>NZ_FNXY01000010.1:276928-381575 GCF_900108855.1 Dyadobacter koreensis | reverse complement strand
GCCTTTTTTTTTACTGCGCAAGTACAAGCCAAAAGTATTTTGAAAGTTTTTTTGAAAAAATTTGTAAAACACTCAAAATGAGGAAAATCTGCCCCGGATTTTTTTTGAAGTTTTTTTAGAAAGGTCAGGGCGGAAAAAGAAACTGGCATTATGAAGATTAAAAGCAGTCACTGATTACCTGGATAAATACTGGAAAAGATGTTCAATCGCTCATTAGCATGAAAACATAACTAATCTACCGTGTGGGAGGGATGTTTCCGCAGTTTTCATTCCTGTTATAAGGAAAGAGAAGCTATCAATCACTTTCCTTTTTCTAATACCAGATAAATTCCATTTTTATAACCATTATATAAGAAGGAAAAAACATTAGTTAATTGCTAAGCTTTTGTAACGATTGATAAAAATAAAATTGATACTGTGAGGAGCACAGAAGCGTAAATTCGTCTAGGGAAGTTTAAGCATATTTTAAAGAACGATAAACTGAAGGTGGCTCATGAAATACCCACAAGTTGTAATCGATATTTACTTATTGGATTTTTACGCTCGTATAAAAAAAGTTTCAGGGTAAATTCAGATTTTAATCATCCATACAGTAAGTCAGCCATTCCTTGACTTTTAAAATATATTGCCTGATGTCATGAAGTTTCAGGTATTTATCACATGAACAATTTCTGAAATGTCAAATCTTAATATAGATTCAGTTAAGGCGCGGACTTTTGACGCTATCGTGATTGGCACTGGAATAAGTGGCGGCTGGGCGGCGAAAGAACTTACCGAAAAAGGCTTAAAAACACTTGTTCTGGAGCGGGGAAAAGATGTTAAACATATAGTTGACTATCCCACAACCAATATGCAGCCGTGGGAATTTCCACATTTGGGGCAACCTACACTTGCACTTCGCGAACAAAACCCAATTGCAAGCAAGCATTATATATTCAGAGAAGATTCTGTGCATTTTGTGATGAAAGACGCAGAGCATCCTTATGTACAAGACAAACCTTTCGACTGGATGCGCGGATATCAGGTTGGTGGCCGTTCACTTTTATGGGCGAGACAAACCCAACGCTGGTCTGATTTTGATTTTGAAGGCCCAGCACGAGATGGTTTTGCTATCGATTGGCCGATTCGTTACGCCGATATTGCACCATGGTATAGCTATGTTGAAAAGTTTGCGGGTATTTCCGGAAATAAAGACGGATTGCCTCAATTGCCGGACGGAGAATTTTTGCCACCACACGAACTGACCTGTGTTGAAAAACATTTCAGCGAACAATCCACAAAAAATTATAAAAATACTCGCCCTGTTATAATAGGAAGGGCTGCGCATATCACCGATCCTCAGCCGATTCATACGAAACAAGGTAGGGCGAAATGTCAGCATAGGAATATTTGTCAGCGCGGTTGTCCGTTTGGAGGATATTTCAGCAGTAACTCGTCAACAATTCCCTGGGCGGAACGTACGGGGAATCTGACTTTACAACCCTATTCTGTCGTTCATTCCATTATATATGATGAAAAGAAAAAGAAAGCAACCGGTGTTCGCGTGGTTGATACGAACACAAAAGAAATGACAGAATATTATGCTAAAATCATTTTCCTGAATGCCTCAGCTATTAATTCCAATTTGATCTTATTGAATTCAACATCCGACCGCTTTCCAAATGGCTTGGGAAATGACAGTGGTGTTTTAGGAAAATATATTGGTTTTCACAATTATCGCGGCCGGGTGACCGCCGAATATGACGGATTTCTGGACTCAACCACAGACGGAAAAAGACCGAATGCGGCTTATATTCCGCGTTTTCGTAATGTTTTTAAACAAGAAACGGATTTTTTGAGAGGTTATGCAGCATCATTTTCCTCTAATAAAATGGGAAACTCGACCGATGGATTAATTGGAGAATCGTTGAAGGCAAATTTATTGAAACCAGAATCCGGCGGATGGACAGCCGGCGCTCAGATGATGGGTGAAACGTTGATGAAAGAGACAAATTTCATACAATTAGATAAAAATCAAAAAGATAAATGGGGAATTCCACTCTTGCGTATGTCCGTTGATTTTGATGATAATGACATGAAAATGGTTCAGGATTTCTATGTTGAACTTTCTGAAATGTTTGATAAAGCCGGTTTTAAGAATATCAAAACCGCTGACACCAAACGAAATCCAGGAAGTGAAAATCATGAAATGGGTGGTGCAAGAATGGGAAAAGATCCTAAAACATCCATTTTAAATAAATGGAACCAGATGCATCACTGCTCCAACGTGTTTGTAACAGATGGCGCTTCGATGGTTTCCAGTGCCACACAAAATCCGTCTTTAACCTATATGGCGCTGACTGCAAGAGCCGTTGATTATGCCATTAAAGAAATGAAAAAAGGAAATATCTAAGCGCTAGCTTTATCCGGAATAAAACTGTTTTCCCATAATTTGCTCTGGTACTCTAGCGGTGAATTATCTCAGCGAGAGATGTTATTTCTTTTCCGATTGGACTAACATAACCCCAAAACCTGTACAATATAAAGATAATTTGTAACTGATATTATATTTATCACTATGCTTTTGGATAGTGCCGGATATCCGATGAGTTATACCCCTAACTTTGAGATTAGTGTAAATTTCTAATCCAAATATCATAACTCACTGCTATGTCTAAAACAACGTGGAATGTGGATAACCTACATTCAGAAGTACTTTTTAAGGTAAAACACCTTGTTATCTCAACCGTTACAGGTTCCTTTAAATCATTCAGCGGATACGCAACAACAGAAGGTGATCAGTTTGAAAATGCTGCAATCGAATTTTCAATCGACGCGAATAGCGTGGATACCGGACAACCTGGACGTGATGAACATTTAAGAGCCGCAGATTTCTTTGAAACAGAAGAGCATCCACAATTCAAATTTACATCCACATCATTCAAAAAAGCGAAAGGAGATGTGTATAATCTTCTTGGAAATCTGACTATAAAAGGAATAACAAAGGAAGTTGAGCTTGAAGCAGAATACGGCGGAACAGAAAAAGACAACTATGGTAATATCAAAGTTGGATTTGAAGTTACCGGTACTATCGACAGAAAAGAATTTGGAGTTACTTTCAATTCTTTAACTGAAACTGGCGGACTTGCATTAGGCGAGAAAATCAAACTCGTAGCAAACATCCAACTGGCAAAACAGGCTTAATTAAATAAAACTGAACCGCAGAAAAGCGGTTCAGTTTCCAATTCAAATTAGTAAGCTATCATCTTGAAATCAAAATTTTTCGTAAAGATGGAACCCCGTCTATTGTTGTTATCTTCACCAGATAAATACCTACCTTAAGATTTTTCACATCAATATTATTCAACGGCATACTTCCTGAATCGTAAACAGAAATGCCACTGTTACTGATCAATTGTATGTTAGTTACCTTCTCCCAATTGCTTGCACTGATCGTCAGCAACTCAGCAACAGGATTCGGGTAAATTTCCAGTTTTACATGATCTAAACGAATACTGCGAATTGGCCCATAAGCATAGGTAAGATCCCTGTCTATCATTTTTAAACGGTAATAATTTTCTCCACCGGAGGGATCTTTGTGAGTAAAACCATACTCCTTTTTTACTTTGCTATCTCCGTTGGAAGTCGAAGCTCCTACCAATTTCCATTGTTTTCCGTTTAGGCTATGCTCAATATCAAAACGTTCGCTGTTTGTTTCTTCCGAAGTTGACCAGTTAAGATTCACCAGCCCGCCTTCTTTATGTACCTCAAAGGAAATCAGCTTTACGGGAAGCGGCAAACAGATCGTTACGGGTGCTGATTGAAGATCGTTTGTGGGTGTAACGTTACCCGAGGAAGGATTACCTAGATTTGCGTCCGTCTTAACCGTTGCATATACAATATTCACATCATCCTTTATACCAATCAGCGGTATGGAAACATAACCGTTTGCTCCTCTGGGAATTCCATTTGGGATAATAAGAACAATCACCGTAGCACCCACAGAATTGGGCAACTGGCTCGCGACGCTTACCGCAAATGGAAGATTTGAGAAATCAAGCGGACCATTTACTTTCAAAATAGAAGGTATGGTTACAGTAAAAGTTGCGTCATAAGGTGAAAGCGCCTTTCCGGCAGACAGTCCACCCGAATAATTACCTATTTGAACTTGCAGCGTTACTACTTCGCCAACTTGTACAATGGATTTGCTAAAAGTCATCCCGGCAGAACCCGGATCAGCCTGCGCATGTGCTTCGGATATTGAACAAAGAATAATAAGAAACAGTGAGAGAATAGATCTTGATTTCATAACTACATTTTAATTTTTGGAGAATAAGGCTTCAAATTTTCTAATTTTTGAGTGTATCGAAATTTTACGAGTGTACGCGCTTTCCGGAGATCAGGAATTTTTTAAGGCTGATTTCTTGCAGTATGGACATAGTAATTTCCTCCCGGAATCAAACGATCTTGGATCAAGAGAAAACGATGAATATTATTCATTAAGCCTGCCAATATCTGCACACAGAACTAATCAGCTTATTCTTTAAGCGATTATAGAAGATACCAAAGCGGAGATGACAATATGCAAGAAATGATGCAGCTGCATCACGAGGAGTCGTGTGAATTCATCTTCATTATCAAGTGTGTGTATATGTTAATATTTACTAAGCCAGAAGTCTCTGATACTAAAATTTTCTCTATAAATGCGATAGAAAAAGTTTAAAAATATCAGTATATTATAGAGACAATAAGACTTCAATAGTAAATATATGCAATTAATATTTTATATATAAGCAAATAATCAAAATTTTATATTGATTATTTAAATTTACCTGCTTCGTTTGATGTCTAATTTTTATAACTTTTTGTTATCAAAATTCCCAACCTGTGTCATAGCGAGTGCCCTTTGACCATCCAGCTTATTATCAAATTCTGTCATGATTATTCGTACAGAAATTATCTTATAAAAGAGGTTAGTTGTAGAAGTGCAGATTTCAAATTTTATCGATTGTCCTGATTTCCCCCTCTCATTGTCCTGAATACCTTCTCAGAAACTGGTATGATTTAAAGTTATTTGTATTGATTAATCAGCACGGATTTTCCAGGACTGTTTTGGATATACGTATTGTAATTGTCAGAAATTATGGATAAAACTGATAACAAAGCTTCAAAAAACGAAGCACCAGAATACCGCCCGCTTTATCCGTTTATTGGGAAATGGAATACGCATGGAAACGCCAAGGCGGGCAAAGGAGAACCAGACGTCAAAATCGAAGGTACTGATACGTATGAGTGGGTTGCAGGAGGAGCTTTTGTTTTACATACAGTGGATGTCAGGATGGGAGCGGAACGAAAAGAAAGCATTGAAGTGATCGGTTTTGAGAAATCTACCAATAAATATTTCATGCGCAGCTATGATGACGCTGGCGAGATAACAGAAATGATTGCAGAGTTTGGCAAGGGAACAATACGGTTTTTATCGGATGACTTACGTTTTACCGGAAGTTTCAGCGACGACGAAAAGGTGCTGTCGGGAGTCTGGGAACAACGTAATAATGAAAAATGGGAGCCATTGATGGATATAAAATTATCTAAATCTTAAACCAATAAATCCTTATGGAAACGTTCGAATTCAAAGAAAATATCGAGATTATTTGCAAGACAGTCACCACTTTCCCTAATCAGATCAAAGAAGCATTTGATGCTCTGGAGGGATCATTGCCAAACTGTGAAAAAAGAAATTGGTATGGTATTTCCCGCCCGAACGAAACTGGAGAAATAATATACAAAGCTGCGGCAACGGAACTTGAAGACGGAGAAGCAGAAAAATTGGGATATGAATCTTTTACAATAAAAAAAGGAGTTTATATATCTGAAACCCTGGCGGACTGGATGAAACGGCCGCAGGTTATCGGAGAAACATTCATGAGACTTCTTGAAGATCCAAGAATCGATAAGGATGGATACTGTCTTGAATGGTATAAAAGCGATGATGAAGTAATTTGTCTGGTGGGAATTACTGTTTAAATGGTGTGATAAATTCTATTCTTGCCCTCTCGGGTTCCCACGTTCTCCCTGCTGTCTCGAAGGCTGGCTCTGTCTAGGTTGATTCGTGGTCGGTTGCCTTGTTGGTGCGGGGCGTGCCTGGCCCGGATTCACTGATGTTCTGTTTACTGGCTGACGTTCTCTACCGGGCTGAGCAGAGGGTTGTCTGCCGGATTCAACAGGCCTTTGTACTGGCCTCGTTACCGGCTGGCGGTTATTTTGCCCGTTTCCTATCGAAGGTCTTGCTCTGTCAGGGAGTGAGCTGTTTCCAGAACCTATTGCGGGTCTCGTGACGTCAGGACGCTCATTTTGTCCGTTGCCAATTGCCGGCCGGTTCCGGTCTGGTAATGTATTATTACCCGAACCAGTAGCTGGCCGCCCATTGTTTGGTCGCCCATTTTGTCCGTTTCCTATCGTTGGCCGGCTTCTGTCGGGCAATGCAATATTTCCTGAACCCGTCGACGGTCGTCCAACGTTCGGAAGAGTACCTGGATTATTCCCTGTGCCGGGACGACCGACATCAGGTCTTCCCACATTATTTCCATTCGAAGGACGGCCTGGATTCGGGCGCGTCACCGGCCTGAAAACATTATTTCTCGTAGCGACTACATATTTTCGGTCGCGGTATAAGTTGTTATTAGCAATGGGTCTGCTATAACCACTTCCCGGTTGATTGTAAGATCGTCCGGGACGGTTCACCACCACGTTAGGCCTTGGGCGATTCGGATAGTCCGGGCCATTATATCCTGGTCTGTTTCCATAATATCCTCCATTCCAGCCCCATGGACGATGTGGCGGACGATAAGCAGGAGGTCCAAACCAGCCTCCGCTATAATGTGGGCGAGAATAACCATAATGATACCATCCGACATTAAAACCTAATCCAAAACTCATAGACCAGCCTGTCCATGGATTGTAGTGCATTCCAAATCCCCAGGTTGCCGGTCGCGGCCGATAGTACCTTCCCCGCCATGGGCGATAATGCCAGCCCGTCCCCCAAACCACCGTTGGGCCATAAATATAATTTCCCATATACCCCTGTGTATAACCAACGTATACAAATTGTGGAGTGGTTTCATAAATATGCACATATCTGGCATTGTAAGCACTGTTACTCGGAGGAATTCTGTCCACATCCGATGGACGTTCATTGGCTACCTGCCATGGCCCGAAAGCGTTATTGCTGATAAACCAAATACCATTTTCGAGTGCATAAAACATATTATTTGCTGCACGCATAACAGTGATATTACTGTTTTCAGCAACTGATAAATTTGTATTTTCAATTCGCTCAAAACGGGGCTCTCCGTCATAGTTTACTTCAACCCGTGCCGTAGCGCGATCGACTTTTGCGGTTTGAGGAATCTGCGCTTCCATAACGGCATCATTCGCTTCGTCCGTTCCGCCAACACTCGCAAGAACCCCATCTTTTTCAGAGCCGGCAGGAATATCAGCAAACGCCCTGGGCAAAGCTTCCTGAGAAACATATTCCCAAGGTCCATTCAAGGATGAACTGCGATACCATCTTCCGGCAATAAGTATATAATTTTTCTGAGTGTCGATATCCTTAAAAATCTCATCCAGCGAATTATTGACATACAAAAGCGGTGAACCTTGCACAGACTGATAGGTCGGTTTGCCTTCTGTCTGGATCAGTTCCGCTGGTTCTGTCACTACCAAAATTGTTGTCGGGGTCGAAAACTTACTGACATTATCATTTTCAGTTGACGCTTTCTTTTCCTCTTCCTTCATTTTTGTATCTAAAGACTTAATACGTGAAGGCAATTTTTTAACATTTGTCCAGCCGTCTTTCACACGCGATGAGCTATACCAGAAACTGCCGCCATAGAGATAATATTTATTGTCGTCCGGATTTTTGACGATCAGATAAGGCGTGTTGACAACTCTTGTTAGTTTAAGATATTCGTCTTTTTCTTCCATCGGTTCACCATCGAGCACAATAAGTGTCGTTGGCTTATCACGATAAATAATCAGTGGAGGATCGTTTTTCAGGCTTTCTTCACCTAACTCTTGTTTAATGGCAGCCTGCAAACTTTCTTTCGAAAATTGTACACGAAGACTTGGAAAACCTTTTTCGACAGCTTTTTTAAAATCACTTGCTGAAATATTTTCGTCTTCAGCGAATTTAGACTGCCTCACCATAACTGAACTTACAACGGAGTTATTTCCCCGTGAATCCAGTTTGGCCAGCACCCACATCGCTCCAAACACAGGCTCATCGCCGCTGCTTCTACGGATCGAAACAGCTGCACGAAGATCAAGATCATCGCCGTAAAGCCGCTCCGGCTGAGGCTGGTATATGGTTATTGCTCCTCCTCCTGAAAAAGGAATTTCCTTCGGCCAGGTATCCTGGGAAAAAACTTCTCCGCCAGCCAGAAAAATAAAAAACAGACTTAAAGATCTGATTATGGGCATCATAATTGAATTCGTTTATTTACTGCCAGTAAAATGGCAACTACAGTAACTACTTAACAAATCTTTGACACCTGTTAATACTAATACGTTGGAAAAGAAGATATACCATCTTACTTTCCGGCAAAACCAAGACTTTCCATTCTCCCAACGTTAAACTTCTCGCGATACGATTTCGGGGTCATTCCCGCACTTTTTTTAAACAACTGACGAAAAGCCTTTAAATCGTTATATCCTGAATTTAACATGACTTCCAAAATGCTTTGGTCTGTCTGTTCCAATAACTTTTTAGCCGCTTCGATCCTGGTTTTCTGCAGATATTCAATTGGCGTCACTCCTGTTGCCAGCTTAAATCTACGAACAACATTTCTGCGACTTGCAGGGATATCCTGAATCATTTCTTCAATGGTACTGACATCCTGATATGCATCTTCAATTCGCCTCTGCGCCATCGTTACAATCACGTCCCCATGATTGTGAGGGGGCTGAAAAGTACCAAAATAAGCCTGTTGTTCACGATCCATGTCGATAGCAAACAATTTGGCGATATGGATCGTTACTTCCCGTCCACAGTATAATTTGATCAGATGAAGCATCAAGTGAAAACTGCTCGTAGCGCCACCACTGGTATAAATCCCTTCCTCAGCTGTTACAATTGCGTCCCCATATAGACGGACTGCCGGAAAACTTGCGGCAAAATTTGTAGTCGCATTTACGTGAGTAGTCGCGCTTTTTCCGTTTAACAGACCTGTGGCTGCCAGTAAAAAAGCTCCTGTACAAAAACTGGCAATTTCGGCTCCTTGTTGATATTGCCATTGCAGCCATGGAATTAATTCCAGATTTTCACCAACAGCTTCACGTGTTTCATCGGAAGCAAACGCAGGAATCAGGATCAAATCCTGCTTTTCGGCAATCGCGATTGGGTTGAGTTTATATTGCCCGAAAGCCAGATTTTCGGATGGCTCCGTCACTGGTCCAAATAGTTTAATGTCAAAAAAGGGTACTTCGTTATGTGATTTGTAAAAACTGTTCACTGATTCAAAAACATCAAGAATTGCGGCTACACTCAACAAACGGTGCCTGTTCGTAATTAAAAGAGCTAGTTGTACCATGTTATTATGTTTAAAATCATGACTAATGTAAAAATTTTTGTCTCAAATACCCCGTAAAGTTGACTTTTTATCCCTTCATTTCGGATCACCAATATACTTAAATTTGTCCTGTACTATAATAAATTAATGCTATGAAATTTGACGTTGTCAGGTTTTTCAAAACATTAAATAACTGCATGACGAACATACAAAACAGACCTGTATTTGACGGCGGCGTAAATGTCGCAGTTAAAATCCCACTCGACCGATACGATAAAACGATTCAGTTTTATCGCGATATACTTGGTTTCAAACTGACTCCGTATTTTCATGAATTTACTGGTCAAAGTCATTATTGCCGTTTTGGGACTCTTACGTTATGGCTTGACCGGGTTGATTATTTTAGCCAGACGGATATTTGGTTCGAATTAAACACAGATAATATCGTACAAGCCAGAAATTATTTATCAGAAAATGGAGTAAATTTCAGACCAGAACTTGAGAAACTGCCTGAAGACCTGAAGGCAGACTGGATCTCTGATCCAGCCGGTGTGGTAATGATTCTCAAAGAAGATGAACGTTTAAAAAAAACAGAATAACCAAATATGCACCATGGATGCCATTTTTAAAAAGCTAAACCTAAAAAGCCAAAAGGAGGTCGTTGCGATAAATGCACCTGGATCCTTTGAGGTTAACCTGGATAGTATTGTGGAAGAAGCTTCGGTGATCACTTCGTTGGAAGGTCTTAAAGAAATTGAATTCATTCTCATTTTTGTTACTAAACAAAGTGAAATTGATGCATTAATTCCATTGGTTGCCCACCTTTTAAAGGGGGATGCTCTGCTTTGGATGTGTTATCCGAAAGGCACTTCCAAAAAATATAAGTGTGATTTTAATCGTGATACCGGCTGGTCGATCATGGGAACTTACGAGCTCGAACCGGTTAGAATGGTCGCTATCGATGAGGACTGGAGCGCTCTGAGATTCAAAAAAGTTGATTTTATTAAAACCATGAAAAGATCTTCGGTACATGCATTGTCAGAAAAAGGCAGAGCAAAGGCGAAGCAAGTTGATAAGCCTGAAAACGAAAAAATATGAGCAAGAGCAAATTTGAAATTTCACTTGAATCCGGTATTCATCAGCAACTCCACGCATTTATTGGTAACTGGGAAGGAATAACCAGAACATGGTTTGAGCCGGGTATTTTGGCAGATGAATCGCTTATGAAAGGCAGTATTCGTACAATCCTGGGTGGCCGGTTTGTCATCCATGAATATCATGGAAGCCTGAACGAAAAGCCTTTTGAGGGGATTGCGACCTATGGTTTTGATCTTGCCAATGACGTCGTCCAGTCCACATGGATAGACAGTTTTCATATGGGAACCGGCATGATGCTATCGCAGGGTAATATAACTGAAAAAGGATTTTCGGTTTTAGGCAGTTATGGTGGTGCCGACATCCCCGAGCCCTGGGGCTGGCGAACAGTTGTAGAACTGGCTGATGAAAACAATCTGATTATTACGGCATATAATATTTCTCCCGACGGGCAAGAGGACAAAGCTACAGAAACTGTCTATTCACGGGTTAGCTGAGATTTCACAATTGACACCTCAATTCGCTGATACTCCTGTTTCCCTAAATACATTCCAATTCATAAAATTTACGTTTTATTTATTATTTGCCTCTTCATGCTGTTTTACAGCCAACTAGATCGAATCCGATCGGCCAGTTTCGGATCGTCAACTGTCTGTTAATCGCTTTAATGATACTTTTTCGAAGATTGATGCGGGTATTCTAAATGGTATTTTCCAAGAATTCCAAATTGCTCATTTTCAGTAAATCATACATGTGTGTTTGTCGTTTTTAAACAAAAACAGTACATCCTTCGAAATACCAGTCATGGCATGAATTTATTACCACCTGCAACTATGGTAACTAAAACTCAGGTCATGAAACTATTATTCAGGTGCTTAGCCGTTGCTTTCGCCGTTATTTATATATCATCTTGTAAACCAGTTCCAGTCTCTCACTGGTTTCCCGTTACGCCGCAGGAGCATTACGAGCAGGAATTATACAAAGCAAAACAGGAGAAAACGATAGCGGGACAAACCTGGTTCCGGGTAAGTAAACAGGTTTTGAACGACACACTTTTTTCACTGGCGCCTTATCAGGAAAGATTTTTTCTTGGTGATTCAACACCTGCCCAGTCCATCCGTTTGAAAATTCCCGAAGGAAGAAAATTGGTGATAACACCATCTAAAAACGACGAAGATTCACTTTCAAAGCTGGTTCTGGAACTCTATCGTATCAAATCAAATGGGAAACCACAGCGGATTGAATATTTAAAAGCAAACGAAAATACATTGACTATCGCGGATCATGAAGGCGATACACTGTTGTTACGCCTACAAACAGGCTTGAATGAAACGCTAAAAGTTTCTTTGGCTCTAACAACATTACCGACGCTAACTTTTCCAATTGCCAGTTACGGTATGCAAAATCTGATCAGTTTCTGGGGAGCGCAACGTGATGGCGGAGTTCGTTCTCACGAAGGTGTCGACATTAAAGCACCTCGGGGAACGCCGGTGGTTGCTTCGGACAATGGTTTTATCACACAAACGGGCACAAATAACCTGGGAGGGAAAATAGTTTTTCTGTCGGCGAATGGAAGCCCTTATTCTATTTATTACGCACATTTGGATAGTCAGCTTGTGTCTGTTGGGCAACGTGTAGTGCGTGGCGACACATTAGGCTTGGTAGGAAATACCGGGAACGCAATCACCACTACACCGCATTTACACTTCGGTATATACGCACGTGGTTCCGGCGCTGTCGATCCTTTCCCTTTTATAAATGACAAAAAGGAAAAATTACCTGGCTTACCAGTAACTTCAAGATGGCTGCTGGGTGATTCAGTAAGGATTAAATCAAAAACAAATCTCTACCTTTCACCGGTTTTTTCCAATGACGAAAAGATACGTATAATTCCCAAAAACGAAACGATCCGGATCCTCGGTGAGTTAGCAAAAGGATACCGCGTGGAACTGGCCGACGGAACAAAAGGCTATATTCCAACCGTTGGGCTGGAATCAGACAAGCAGCTGTCGAAAAAATAAGATGATAAGGATACAGGCCAGTTTCTAAAAACCCGGCCTGCATACTTCCTGGCTTCCCAACCTTCAATCCCACTATATATTATTTTTTAATTCTGACTGCCACTGCTGCGCGAAATTTCTGGCAGCATTAGTTGGTGCTGGTCCCATACGATAGCAGAATTTCCATAAATCATTTTTCCCCTCGTACGTGCCGTTCACGAATTTTTTACGGTTATTGACAAGCTTCGTTTGCGCCGCAAAATCTATTCCCTGAGTTTTGGTCAAAAACTCTCCCAGTTTTGATGAAAGTACCTTTTTCGGATCCTTCCATTTTTCAAATTCTGCTGCGTTAGAACTGTTATTATTAACCAATTGACTTCGTTCCTGCGCTATCTGCTCCTGCGCCTGTTGTTCGGCAAACTGCTTTTTAAATTCCGTATAATCCGTTTTTAAAAGCAGTTGCAGCTTTTTATAGATAACGACATTACGCTTTCCATTGTCGATCTGTTTCTTGAATTCAGCACGCTGATCGGCGGGCAAACTACTTAACATGCTTCCCATTCCTGCAAAAGTTTCGTTGGACTGGATCTGTATGTCAAGAATCGGAGCAATATCGTTCGCCTTCATCATTTCCACATTACGCAACTTATCTGCTTTGATATCCGCAATTCTTCGTTCTGGAAGATCAGTTGATTTTTGTACAAAGGTTCTTGTCAACCACTCCTGATACCGTTTTTGAAAATCTTCGGAAGCATAGTATGCTTTACAAAGTTTTCCAATTTTTTGAACCGCCGCCGCCTGCTGGTCTGTGGCAATGGCACGGCAAGCAGATTTTACTGTACTACTTACATAAGGCACGTGCAAACCTGTTTGCTGCAGACCGGACCATAAACGTTCATTTACTTCACGGGAAGTTGTCTGAAATTCTGAAAACTCATCGGCAAACCGAAAGTTCAGAAAAAGGAGTGCGGCAGAATAGATTAATAAAGAAAGTATTACATTTTTCATGACTAATAGATATTATTATTTCTCAAAAGTAGAACTGGCTTTCGAGGCTTCATTTCTGTTACATACCGAGATGCCATAATTTGTTCACGAATTGTCATTTTTGCTGATGAAGCGGTATTACGACGATGACATCAAAGGAATCGTATCTTCAAAATGAAAGCTTGAGGAACTGGTTTAATTGCAGGGCGTTTTCAAAAATTCGTCCAAAGCATCTTTTGCAGCCCCCGAATAATAAGCGGGACAAGATTTGAAAAAGCTGTTGACCGCAGATTTATATGCTTCACATTTCGCCGTACTTGTCGGATCAGAAGCGTAAGCGGTGCCAGCTTCCGACACCTTTTCAGCATTTTTTTCGCAGGAAGTAGCCGCAACCGGATCTGATTTTGAGCAGCTGAAAGCCAACCCCATCGCAACAAAAAGCGCTGCAATTTTGACGCCGTTAAATAGATTTTTCATCGTAGTTGAGATAAATATATGTGAACTGATTATTTTTTGCTGGCAATAATTTCTATTTCCGACCCTTCATCGATTACGGTAACGGTCAGGATATTGTCTTTACTCCAATGGCCCACTTTTTCAGAACCATCGAAGAGATCGATACCATTTTCGCCTTTATCTTTCAGTGTGACATCTCCAAGATCGTCAGCTCCGCTATCACCATCTGCTGTTGTATATTTCATAACTCCGTTTACTTCATTTGCTGTCGTTTTAGACAATACCAGCGTTATAGATCTTCCCTCGGTAAGTGGCACGTTAGTGCCATCAATTCTTAATTTAGTCGCTTTGTAAGTTCCCTGAACACGTGAACTAAGTTCGGGCTCCGGGTCATTTTTGTCTTTACAGGAGAAAGTGAAAGCAACAAGCGTCAGTAATAAAATTATTTTTTTCATAGCTAATAAAATTGTTATTTTGATAAATGTAAATCATTTAAGATGAGCTAAATAACTCGCCTTTTGACATCACAAAGGTAAGTTCTCCCACGCGCCGGAATCAATCATGCAAAAGCACGATTTTCGAAAAATCATGCTTTTAGAGGATATTATTAAAAGGTTTTGTTTCAGACCTTTACCCTTGTAATTTAACAGCCTAACAAATTCTGGCTCCATCAATGAAATCAGTTTTTAGCAGCCTTTTTTCAATTCTCATTTATACCATATCCTTTGCACAAACGACGTTACCGAATTCGGACCGCAAGGCAATTTTGCAGCGTATTGAAAAGAGCAAGGAAGATTCAATCCGGGTGCTGGCTTATATTGAATACGGGCAATTGCTTGAAGGCGAAAATTTGGATAGTGCCGCGAAATATTATATCAAAGCAGGAGAGCTAAGTGACAAGATCAGTTATCCAACCGGGAGAATCCGGTTCAGGACAAACTATACTTATGTATTAAATCTAAAAGGAAAATTTGTTCAGGCGCTTAAATTGAATTTGGAAAGTCTGGCAATTGCAAGAAGTATTAATGATCAGATTTATATAGGAAAAGCCTTCGCTAATATCGGAGCCAGCTATACGTATCTGGGCAATTTTACAGAATCGATAAAGTATTACCAGAAGGCCGCAGCCATTTTCGAAAAAGAAGGGAAAAATGAATACATCCCGCAGCTTTATTCCAACATAGGTGCCGCTTTTGAACAGGCCAATTTATTTAGTAAGTCTTATGTGTATAAACAAAAAGCACTCGCGCTTGCAAGACCAATGGGCGACAGCCTGCAGCTTGCTGATCTGCTAACAAATCTGGGTTTATGCTTATTTAACCTGAAAAAATATCAGGAAAGCATTCCTTATTTTAATGAAGGATTAAAGATAGCCCAAGCGATTCAATCCGATATTTTTATCACGCAGGCGTACAGCGGGCTTTGTGGATCCTACCGGAAACTGAATCAGATGGACAAGGCGAAAGAATTTGGAGAAAAAGGGTTGTTTTTAGCTCGCAAAAACAATAACGTATTTATGGAGATGGCGTGTTTGCGAGCACTGATGTTCATCGCAGAAGATCAGCAAAAGCCGGAAGAATCTGCAAAATACACGGCACAGGCATTAAAAATTGCAGAGAAAAACGATATGAAAGACCATCTTGTGGAGCTGTATGAAGATTATGCGGCAGATATGGCCAGAGCAAACGATTATAAATCTGCATACGAATATTTGCAAAAATATGTGATCCTGAATGATTCCATACAGGGAAAAGAGGTTCAGAACCAGTTGCAGGAACTGGACACAAAATACCAGACAGCGCAGAAAGAGAAACAGATCATTTCTCTTGAAAAAGACAAAGAGGCAAGAAATACACTGATTTACAGTCTTGTCGCCGGACTTGCAGCCAGCATAATCATTGCAGGATTGGTATACAGAAATATTATGATCGGGAAAAGGATTGCTGAAAATGAAGTAAAACAATTGCAGCAGGAAAAACAATTAGTAGCAACAAACTCAATTTTAAAAGGCCAGGAAGAAGAACGTACCCGTGTTGCCCGTGATTTACACGACGGATTGGGAGGTCTGCTTTCAGGTATAAAACTGACTTTAAACTCTGTGAAAGGAAATGTAATTTTACCCGAATCGAGCGCGTTTGCGTTTTCCCGGGCACTCACACAACTTGATGGTGCAATCAGTGAAATGCGCCGGGTCGCACATAGCATGATGCCTGAAACTTTGGTCCGCTTTGGCTTGCTTGATGCGCTGAGTGATTTTTGTGATGGGATTAATGAATCCGGCCATCTAAAAATCAATATTCAAACATTCGGCTTTTCGGAGAGACTGGAATCTTCTGTCGAAATTGTACTTTACCGGATTGTGCAGGAATTGATCAACAACGTTATCAAATATGCCGAAGCTTCCGAAGTGCAGGTCCAGCTAACCCATATCGGTCAGCAGGTAAGCCTAACCGTTGAGGATAATGGTAAGGGTTTTGATGTGGAAATACTGAAAAATAAAAAGGGCGCCGGGCTGCAAAATGTTAAGGCCAGAGTCGACTATCTGAACGGTAAACTGGATATTCAGTCGAAACCAAATGAGGGGACGTCTGTATTGGTAGAAATTGTCGTATAGAAATCTTTTAACGTTCCCGGTTAAGGCATTTATGAAATCTTAAAAACTGAAAGATGGCTATTAAAATACTTATTGTGGACGATCACCCCTTGGTTGTTGAAGGTTTGAAATCTTTACTTCATGACAGTGAGGGCATCACAATCGCCGGGACAGCATCCAATGCATTTGACGCTATTGCTTTTCTGAAAAATAACGAAGTAGACATAGCATTTCTTGATATCAACCTGCCCGATGTTAGTGGAATTGACCTTTGCAAAAAAATAAAAGAGCAGTTTCCCAATGTTAAATCACTGGCTTTAAGCACATTTAGCGAACGATCTTACATATCCCGTATGATTCAAAATGGCGCTTGTGGTTATCTTATCAAAAGTTCGGGCAAGGAAGATATTCTGGAAGCGGTCCGGCAGGTGCAACAGGGCGGTTATTTTATGAACGTAAATTTTGACCAAAATCCCACAGCGGATATTACGCCCAAAACAATTCCTTTTTTGACGAGACGTGAAAAAGAGGTACTCGTATTGATCGCAGAAGGGCTTACAAATCCTCAAATTGCCGAAAAATTATTTATCAGTGTCACTACTGTCAACAGTCACCGTGCAAATCTGCTTATGAAATTTGACGTTGGAAACACAGCTTCGCTTATCAAAATTTCAGCAACATTAGGTCTGATCTAAAATAGACCGGCCAAACTTTC
Organism: Dyadobacter koreensis; assembly: GCF_900108855.1. Taxonomy (GTDB): domain Bacteria; phylum Bacteroidota; class Bacteroidia; order Cytophagales; family Spirosomataceae; genus Dyadobacter; species Dyadobacter koreensis. Next base: position 364,181 of record NZ_FNXY01000010.1, on the reverse strand, counting down.
TTCAATGATCATCAGTCCTTCTGTCAGTACTTTTTCGTCGGGAACGTTCCCTAGCGCAACACGAATTCCGTTATAACTGGTGTCGCCGGTAACGTTATACGCTGCACTTGTTACCACATCAACACCTTTTTCAGATAATCTTTCACCAAACTGCCTGGCATTTGCAGACTGCGGTAACGGAATCCAAAAGTGATAACTTGACACCTGCGTCAAATATTTATATTTCTTCAAAACATTGGCAGCCAGTCTTTGCTTTTCCGCGGCGGCCTGACGTTTCTCTTCAATAACTTTTTCAACAATTCCTTGTTTTACCCAATTGCTTACAAGTCTGTTATATAAAGTTACCGAACCACTGGAAGTCATCCAAGCTGCATTTTCAGTCTGCGATTTCCATTTCTCAGGTGTTACTATGTAAGAAGTTTTTATACCCGGGGCCAATATTTTCGAAAAACTGTAAATATAAAAACCACGTTCAGGAGCCAAATGAGCGAAACTTGGCAATGCTCCAGAATCCAGAAATCCGTATGCGTCATCATCGATCAGCAGCAGATCAAACTGACGGGCGACCTCAACAACTTCCTGTCTGCGTTGCAAAGGCATAATATAACAAAGCGGATTATGAATGGTTGGCATCAGGTAAACAGCCTTTATATTTTCAGCCTTGCATAGCATTGCGATCACATCCGGCCGCAACCCATCTTCATCAACCGGGCAAGGAATTAATGTGATATTAAACATGGAGGACAACCCGATGAAACCGTTATAGGTAACAGGGTCAACCAGAACTTTTCCGCCGGATAATTCGGTAGCAAGAATAATCATTGAAAGTGCATGATGCCCGCCACACCCGATTACAACAGCATCTGCAGCAATAGGAAAGCCGGGTTTCGAAAGCCAGTCTGCCGCTACTTTTTTGTCTTCCGGATGCCCGCCCGGTACCGCCATTTTCATGTAACTTTCATCCTGCTCCAGCTCCGATAATGCCTGCATTAAAAGCTGATGCTGAGATCGAAGAATTGGATAATTATAGCGAAAATCGATCATAATCAGTAGAAAATAACAAAATAGAATATTAATTCAGGAGTATCAAAATACCATAATTCCTTCAAATTAACTTAAATTGACAGCCAATTATTTTGGATTTATAACCTTATGACCCAGTCCGGCGATTTGCTTAAACACAAACATTTTATGCACCGCTGCATCGACCTCGCAAACATTGCAAAAAATAATGGCGAAAGTCCGGTAGGTTCGATTATCGTCAAAAATGGAGAAATTATCGGGGAAGGCATCGAAGGCGGAAAGGCGCATCTTGACATTACTTTTCATGCCGAAATCGAAGCTATCCGAAAAGCATCGCAGTTTTTGAAAAGCCAGGATTTATCAGACTGCATCTTATATACGACACATGAACCCTGCATTATGTGCTCCTACATGATCAGGCATACAAAAATCAATACTATTGTCTTTGCATTGACGACAGGCGAATATGGCGGGTTTAGCTCGCAGCACCCATTGCTTTTGGATACCACAATTCACAAATGGGGAATACCGCCAGTTATAATTTCGGGAATTATGGAAGAGGAATGCAGAAAATTGTAGCAAACGAATTTATTTTCCTTCCTTCCCAAACGGGAATATTGCCGAAGGAATATGCGATTGCTTCATAATCCTGCCTAACTCTTTTGCTTTATCGGGAAACTCAGTTGCCACATTGACGCGCTCTGCTGAATCCTTTGAAAGGTCATAAAGCTCAACGGGCGCGTTTGGATTTTCCGCTGCTTTCAATTTTACTGCTTTCCAATTTCCCTGACGAACCGCCTGACGTCCGCCCTGTTCATGAAATTCCCAATATAAATGGTCGTGCTTTTTCTGAATTCCAGTTCCGGTCATTGACGGCACGAAAGAAATTCCGTCAATGTGTGCAGGTATTCTGGCCCCGGCCAGCTCCGCGAACGTAGGAAGAATATCCCAGAAAGCGCCGACAAAATTATTTGTTGTTCCCGGTTTGATAACGCCTGGCCAGCGGGCAGCAAATGGCTCACGGATTCCGCCTTCGTACAGATCCCGTTTAACGCCTTTAAAACTTCCACTGCTATGAAAAAATACGGGATCAGCTCCACCTTCGATATGCGGACCGTTGTCACTTGTGAAGATTACCAGCGTATTTTTATCGAGCCCTTTTTCTTTCAGCTTATCCAGAATCTGACCAACGTAAAGGTCAAGCCGGGAAACCATGGCGGCAAATGCTGCATGCGGATACTTTTGTGACGCATAACCTCCGTCTTTCGCGCCAGCACCATAATCGGCTCCTTTGTAGGGCTCCTCGTCAAATTTTCCTTTATAGTATTGAAAAATGCTGTCCTCAGGAACGACCAGTTCAGCATGAGGCAAGATATAAGGAAGAAACAAAAAGAATGGTTCTTTTGCGTTTCTGGATTCAACAAAATCCAGTGCCTGTTTCTGAATAAGATCGGGCGCGTATTGTTTGTTATAAATTAAATTTTGGTTTTCTTCCAAAACAACCTTTTTCTGGTTGTCCCACAAATGGTCGGGATAATACCGATGTGCAAGACTTTGGCAATTATATCCATAAAACTGATCAAATCCCTGCTTGTTCGGATCGCCATAAGAACCGACCGGTCCGAGCCCCCACTTCCCGAAAGCACCCGTGACATATCCAGCCTTCTTCAAAACTTCTGCAACGGTCACTACCGAGTCAGCGATAGGCTCCTGCCCTTCCGGATCGACGCCTTTATTTCCCCGGATGTAGGTATGTCCCGTATGTTTTCCGCTCAACAACGAAGAGCGCGAGGGAGCGCAAACAGAGGTTCCTGCATAAAACTGAGGAAATTTAACGCCTTCTGCTGCCAAACGGTCGATGTTGGGGGTTCTTATCAATTTTTGTCCATTGAAACCAACGTCACCATAACCGAGGTCATCGGCAAGAATGAAAACGATGTTGGGCCGTCTTGTTTTGGCTTTTTGAGCGTATAAATTTTCAAGTGAAATGAAAATTGTCAGGGACGCCAGGACTAGGAATTTTTTTATTATCATCACTGAATTATATTAAACCGGGTTTTCGTGTTTCGTCACTCCTGCAAAAGAATGTGCCGGTAGATGTTATATTTGTGTCTGCCTGAACCCGAAAAATTCAGATTTCTTAAAACGATCTGACATAAGAAATCGTTTTAGATTGTAAAGGAAGAAACTTCTGAGGTCTATCGGGCAATTGCTGAAAAAATTCGCCGCTCCTGATACCCAGCGACAGCCCAGCCGGGCAAGCTTGAATTGACAACCACCGAAAATCCGGCATGTCCGGGTTGCGCTGTCTCCCGGGTATCAGGAGTGGATATATCGTTGCACTCAATATCGTTCACTGTTCTCAGTTTGTAACGATGAATTTGCATTAAATACTCTACTTATTTGATAGACAAAGTAAATATTTTGTTTTGATACTCACAAGGGCTTTGGGGAATTATTTCAAATCAAAAGTACTCGTTTTAACCGCAACAGGCACGATGGTTTGATTTTGAGAGAATTGAGAAAGGCTGCCGGACAATAATATTCTTAGAATTTCGGATCAATAAATTCCCATTCCTTAACAGTCGCACTCAGATGTTCTTTTTTTACAATCGCTTCCAATTTTGCGATAATATCCGGATGCTTTGAGGCAATGTCTGTCGTTTCTTTTTCATCGGAACGCATATCATACAATTCCCAAGAAGCATTTTTATTTTTTCGCATATTACTTTTCACAGCTTTAAAATCAGCAAAGCGAATGGCTATTTCACCCGATTTTTCACTAAATTCAAAATATAAATATTCCCGGTCTTTTGGTTTGCCTTTGCCTGTTAATACAGGCAATAAAGATATACCGTCGGACGGAGGCGCCTGGATTTCTGCGATATCCGAGAAAGTGGCAAACATGTCAAACTGGGCAGATACAAAATCTGATGTTTTTCCGGCTGCTATCTTGCCAGGCCATCTGGCAATGAAAGGCTCACGGATTCCTCCTTCATAAATATCCATTTTCAAACCACGCAATCCGGCTACGCTGTTGAAAAAATCAGCATCTGTCCCGCCATTAAAGGTTGCGCCGTTATCACTGGAAAACATTATGATCGTATTCTCATCCAGGCCCAGTTCCCTAACCTGAGCCATGATTGCCCCAACCTGTTTGTCGAGATAAGTAATCATAGCCGCGTACGTCGAAAGCGGGTATTTCGTAGAAGCATAATTCTTTTCGCCGTGGTATGGCTTTTCATCAAACTTCCCGATATATTCTTTGACAGCCTCATCCGGAACTTGCAACGAGACATGTGGAATCGTCATTGGTAAATACAAAAAGAAGCTTTCTTTTTGATGATCTGTGATAAATTGCCGGGCTTTACCGGCAATTTTATCAATGGCGTATTCCTTGCCTTTAAAATAATTGAATGCACTATCAGGCGCATCTGCTGCGAGTTTTCTGTGTACATCAATGACAGGATTATTCAGCGTATCCCACTTTCCGTTTTCCCACAAATGTGTTGGATAATAGTTGTGTGCCTGTTTTTGATCCAGATATCCGTAGAAATGATCGAAGCCTTGTTTGTTCGGATCTCCGGTTGTGTTGGACATACCCAAACCCCATTTACCAAAAGCACCCGTTACATATCCGGCATTTTTCAAAACTTTTGCAATGGTTACGGTTCCTTCCGGCAAAGGCATTTGTCCGCCCTCTTTATCATCAGGAAAACCGCCCATTTCGTAATTTCCACGAATAAAGGAATGACCTCCATGGCGACCCGTCAGTAACATGCAGCGTGCGGGTGCACAAACGGGAGTGCTTGTATAATGTTTTGTAAAACGGATTCCCTCTGCGGCCAGTTTGTCAAGATTGGGCGTTTTGATTTTTTTCTGCCCGTAACATCCCAGTTCTCCGTAACCCATATCATCGGCGTAGATATAAATGATATTAGGTTTTCGTGATGCTTTTTGGGCAAGGGATAAATTTTCGCCGAGCAGCAGATGAACAACGGAAATTAAAACCAGCAACATTATCGCTTTACTTTTCATACTAAAAAAGTGATAGAATTTAGGAAATGTCAGGGTATATGAACGAGCAAGAGAAGTCAGGTTATGAAAACCCTGCTTCTCTCCTTTTCACTCTATTTTTAAGCAAAATTCAATTCTTCACAGCCGAACCCAATGGTCTGTTATTTTTCCCAGTTCGCTTCTGAATATCATCACCCAGATCTTCACGCGCAGCCTCGGCAATTTTTTCCAACTCAGCTACAATTTCCGGATTCTGGTCATATACATTATAGCGCTCACCCGGATCACGTGCAAGGTTGTACAGCGCAAGCGGAATTTCATGATTTTCAGGAGCAGGTCCCGGCTGACCGTTCTTACCAGGTAATGAGCCTTCATAAGTACGGCCAGGATGTGCGAAAACTAATTTCCAGTCATGTTTGCGTACAGCTTCCAGACTGTTTTTACGATAATAATAAAGCAAATTTTCACGCGGAGTTTTCGTATCGTCACCTTTCAGTAAGTCAACAAATTCAATTCCGTCGATTTTCTCTTTTGGCAATTTTGAGCCGGTCAGTTTTGCAAGCGTTGGCAGAATATCGATGTTCGACAATAATTTGTTCGAAACTCTTCCGGCAGGCACCACCCCTGGCCAGCGGATAATTGCCGGAACGCGCTGTCCGCCTTCATAGGACGTTCCTTTTCCTTCACGGAAACCACCAGCCGAACCTGCGTGATCGCCGTAATTTAACCAGGGTCCATTGTCACTCGTAAAGATTACGATGGTATTATCATCCAGCCCCTGCGTTTTCAGTTCTTTCATGATTTGTCCCACAGACCAGTCCAGTTCCGAAATTACATCGCCAAAAATCCCTCTTTCGCTTTTGCCTTTGAAGTTAGCAGAAGCGGCCAACGGAACATGCGGCATCGGCTCAGGAACATACAGAAAGAAAGGTTTTTTCTTATTTTTCTTGATAAAAGAAACTGCGCGTTCCGTTACACTTGGCGTGATGAAACTTGCATCGTCCAGGTTTTTAATTTCTTTCACCTGCTTGTTTCCTTCGATCCAGAAAAGCGGCGGATACTGCGCTTTTTCCTGCCATGGGTGCAGCGGCCACATATCGTGAGAATATGGAACGCCGTAATATTCATCAAAACCCTGCTGTAAGGGCAGAAAAATGGAATCACTTCCCAAATGCCATTTACCAAAAATACCGGTTGCGTAACCATTTGCTTTCAAAACTTCTGCAATCGTTTCTTCTTTCGGATTAAGTCCTACTCTTTCTTTTGGCCCAAATGCTCCGAAAACACCTACGCGATTTGGATAACAGCCTGTCAACAGCGCAGCACGGGAGGCACTGCATACGGCCTGTGCGGCCATAAAATTTGTAAACCGAGTTCCTTCGGCTGCCAGTTTATCAATATTCGGGGTTTTGTAACCCAAGGCACCGGTAACTGACAAATCGCCATAACCCATATCGTCTATAAAAAACAAGACAATATTCGGTGTTTTGGACGCTGGCTTCGGCGCCATAGCCACCATAAAAATTGCTAGACCTAAAACGAAACATGACAAAAGAGCGACTCTTATTTTTTTAACTATCAGCATATTACCAACCTGTATTTTGTGTTAACGATGGATTCAAATCTCTTTCTTTTTGTGGAATTGGCCACAGGTAATGACGAGCTGCGTCAAAAACTTTATTGACGGCAACAACCTGAATAGTTACCAAAGCACCCGTAGCATCTTTATATGTGATACCGTAAACAGGCCCTGGCATTACTTTCTCCGCGGTTTTCCAACGACGGATGTCAAATAAATGCTGGCCTTCGAAAGCGAGCTCAACAGTTCTCTCCCGACGAACGATCTCGCGTAAATCAGTTTGTGAAGTTGCTGTTACAGAAGGCTGCTTAACGTCACTTCTACCATTTCTAACCATGTTAATCGCACTTAATACAGACGCATCTATTTGTCCCAATTCAATTTTTGCTTCTGCATAAGTGAGCAACACTTCCGCGTAACGCAACAAAATGAAGTTAATCCCGCTGTTTGTCGGATCGGCAAAATCTTCGTTAAGGATATACTTTTTAATATTAAATCCTGTCGTCGAAGCAATGTAAGTACTCCCGACCGCATCCGCAGTTCCGCTCGTAGGCTGTGGTTTAAAAGCGATCCCGCTTGGCAGAATATCGCCATCAAGAAAAACCGAATATTTCAGACGTGAATCTCTGTTCAGATAGGGTGTTGCGGGACTATAACCGCTGCCTGCGTCTGTAATTTTCTTCCCATCTGAAGTTTCGTAAAGGTCTACCAACGCTTTGGTCGGCACATAACTGCTTTGACTGTTCTTTTGGCTATACGGTCCCAACAGATAAAAAACATTGATTCGATAATTGTCTTTGATAAATTGTCTGTCAAGCAAAACTTCCCTATTGTTTTCAGCAGCATAACTGAACAATTTTTCATACGAATCATATAGTCCGTAAACGCCCGATTTAATTACCTTATCCGCTGCGTCCGCTGCCTTTTGATAACGACCTGCAAACAAATTTGCTCTGGCTGCCAATCCTAACGCAGCTCCCTGCGTTACCCTTCCTTTTTCTGAAGCAGGATAAGTTGTCGGTAAAAGTGCCGCTGCATCAGTAAGTTCTTTATCAATAAAATCCCATATCTGAGAAACCGGGGTACGCGTCAAAGTTCGTCCTTCTTCGATTGTTATCGACGTCGTGACTAATGGAACATCGCCAAAAAATCCTGCTAGTTTTATGTACTGATAGGCACGTAAAGTTTTCGCTTCTCCTTTCAACTGGTTTATCAGAGCCGTATTGGTGGATGTAACTTTATCAACATTTTCAAGAAAATAACTGGCCGCACGGATACCGCGGTAAGCTCTTCTCCATTCATTGTAAAGTTTGGAACTGGTCGCGTCATACGCACCTAATTCAATATAAGCCTGGACATCAAAGTTCTGGTTCGTATGGGCGATCTCCGTCAGTGCATCCCAGGTCACAATGTTAGTGCTATCCAGATCCAGATACAATGCGTTGACAGCCAGTTTCGCATCATTTTCGGTTTTCCAGAAAACATCGACAGAAAGACGATCGTTTGGAACAGTTTCTAAAAGATCATTGTCGCACGAAACCAATGCGCCCGCAGAAATTGCCAGAACAAACAGAATCAGGGTTTTTATTTTATATTTTTTCATAATTATTCAGACTTAGAATATTTTTTACGATCAGAATTGAAGGTTTAAACCAGCCGTATATAACGCTGTTTGCGGGTAGTAAACCGCACGTCCGGACGGTGCCTCCGGATCCAGATTCCATTCGTTCAGCTTTGAAATCGTAAATAAATTAGTTGCAGAAACATAAACACGAACTCTGTTCAAATGGATTTTCTGTGCTAATGGTGTTGGCACATTGTAAGCCAGCTGCACATTTTTCAATCGCAAATAAGAGCCATTCAGGACCAGTCTGTCGGAAGTAGCCACGTTGCGCAGGTCATATTTAACCGGGCGTGGGAAACGTGCGTTCGGGTTTTCCGGAGTCCAGTAATTATTGGTGTAAATCTCATGCGTAAAACCTTCCTGATTTCCCATTTCGGCCAAAGCACCTGCCAGGCGTGAATCCACTTTTGCGGCGCCCTGGAAAAGGATATTCAGGTCGAAGTTCATGTAAGAAAAGTCTGCATTCACTCCGAAAGTATACTTTGGAAATGAGTTTCCGATATTCGTCATATCATTCGCGTCGATTTTTCCATCGCCGTTTAAATCGACATATTTAACATCACCCGGTTTTGTATTCGCCGCATAGGTCGCCTTGTAATCAACAATTTCCTGCTGTGTCTGGAACAAACCGTCAGTTTTATACCCCCAGAGCGTATTAATCGGCAAACCTTTTTTAATAATATAACGAGGGTCAATATCAGAACCTGCGATGTATGGACCTGTACCTTTCAGATCCGTGACTAAATTTTGGTTGATACTCAAATTTCCACCGAAATTGTAGCGGAAACCACCAGCTGACGGAGTGCCTCTATAATTCAGACTGAATTCCCAACCCTTATTCTCCACAGAACCTGCATTTTGCGGCGGAGCAGTTAACCCGATCGTAGAAGGAATGTCCAGATTCAGCAATATGTCGTCTGTTTGTTTACGATAATAATCAATGGTAAGATTCAATCTTTTGCGAAGAAACGATGCGTCCAAGCCTAAATCCAGCTGCGTTGTAGATTCCCATCCAAGATTCGTATTAGCCAAAGTATTCTGACGATATCCCTGAACCGGAACTCCGCCGAAACTGTATCCGGCAGCTGTCAAGGCTGCATAATAACTATAAAGATCTACCGACTGATTTCCGGTAACACCCCATGATCCTCTGAATTTCAGATCATTGACCGTGCTCTCCAGTCCCTGCCAGAATTTCTCTTTTGAAATACGCCATCCCGCAGAAAATGATGGAAAGAAGCTGTATTGTTTTGAACCTGTAAATTTCGAAGATCCGTCATATCGGCCATTCACTTCGAGTAAGTATTTTCCGTCGTAATCATAATTTACACGACCAAAAAATGATCTAAGACCATACTCAGCGTCTCTGCCGGAATTGTTTTTTGTAGCATCATTTGCCCCCTGACCGATCGACCCGATATCATTGCTGTAAAAACGCTCACGATAAGCCATTAGAAATGTTTGCGTATTTCCAATCTGAGAATAGCCTGCCAATGCTTTCAAATTATGATTACCAAAACCTTTCTCATAGGTCAGCAAATTATTGATTGTGTATTCACGCAGGTTATTCCTGTTTTCATACAGGGAATTGATCGCGACCGTTTTAGTTATGTTGGTGTTTTTATCCGTATTAACGTACGAATTTGTATAGTTTTTTTGCTGCGTAAAAAGCCCTCGACCGGCGATTTGTGTAGAGAAAGTCAGCCCTTCCGCAATTTCAAATTCTCCTTTTACGTAACCTGCCAGATAATCCGTTTTCTGTAAAGATTGTCCGCCAATTTCCAAAAACATCAGAGGATTATTTCCCTGGGTACTTAAACCATATGTTCCGTCAGCGTATTTGGGAACTGCCCACAAAGATCCGTGAAAGAAATTATTTAGCGGCTGGGTTACTGTTCCTGTAATCGGATCCGTATTGGTCGTTGGATTTTCTGTAACGTTATATCGATAATTAATATCTGCGCTAACACGGATTCGTTTAGAAACCTCGTAATCAGAATTCAGCCTGAACTCGCCGATTTTATTTCCAAAACCCTGAATGACACCATCCTGATCCTGGTAGCGTATACTTAGCCGTGTACGTAAAACATCATTCCCCCCAGCGATCGATAAACTGTGATTTTGCTGTGGGGCAGTGCGTAATAAAGTTTCAAACCATGTATTCGGCAGAGGATATTTTTCCCGGTCCGTTGCATTGACATAGGCCTGAATAGATTCTTCCGTAAAGCGCGCCGGAACCGCGGCTCCGGCGTTGGTAAAGGCTGCAACCTGTTCACGCATATAAGCTTCCAAACCCATCATTTTGGGAACATTATTTGATTTTTGAAGTGCATAATATCCATGATAATCCACCTGAATTTTGCTTCCTTTTGCTCTTTTTGTTGTAATCAAAACAACACCGTTTGTAGCGCGGGAACCATAAATCGCAGTTGAGGCTGCATCTTTTAAAACTGAGACCGATTCAATATCGTCAGGATTGATATCACTTAATTGCTGCTCTATACCATCAACAATAATTAATGCATCATTTTTTCCAAGATCGTAACCGCTTGTACTATTGCTGTTAATATTAAAAGTTGTTATGCCGCGAACCCGAATCGTTGCATTTGATTTCCCCGGCGAACCTCCCAGATCATTTACCGCCACACCGGGCATAAGTCCCTGAAACGACTGCTGAATATTGGAAACCGGCCGACGCGCAACGTCTTCGCCTGAAATAGTAGACACTGCATTGGTCAGACTATTTCTTTTCTGCGTTCCGTAACCGACTACAACAACCTCATCAAGCACACTCTGATCCGGAGCCAGTTTGACTGAGATATTATCGCTGTTCCCAATCACAACTTCCTGCGCTTTATATCCTACAAAAGAAAAAACCAGCGTTCCATTTTCCGGAGCATTAAGCTGGAAATCGCCGTTGATATCGGTTGAAGTTCCAACTTTGCTGCTTTTTACAAGAACATTAACGCCTGGCAAAGCTTCTCCTTTTTCATCCGTCACCTTACCTTTTATCAGAATATCCTTCGCATCAGCTGCCGGAATATTCACAACGTTAGCCTGTTTCGCCGGAACAGCCTTAACGACTTCTGACTTGATCAGTACGTAATTTCCTTCAACTTCATAGTCAAGATGGTTTGGCTTCAGAATACTGGTCAGGATCGATTTGACTGTTTGATTTTTGGCATTAACAGAAACTTTATTCGTCTTCTTCAAGACTTCGGCGGAATACATAAACTTCACTTTTGTCTGTGAAGACAATTGATCGAGCGTTTCCGCAAGCGATTTGTTCTGAACAGCAAAGGATGTTTTCTGTTCGAGAAGTTTTTGTGCCTGAGCCACATCCGAAAAAGCAACTGCGCTTGCAATCGTCATTATCAGCATAAAAACAGCGGATATCCTCATCGCAAAAAGATAAGATCGTTTGGTAAACGATATTGATTTCATACTTTTAAAAATTAAATTAAGTGTTCATGATGCGTGAAAAAGTGTTGGTTTCCGAGGCCTGACAATTTCACTGTTACCTTATCCATTTGATTTTGCTCCCTGTTTAGGCAGGGAGTTTTTTTAGTTATGGGGGATTCTGTTTTTTCATAGCAGATTAAATTGAAGTACAGCCAGCACCCGTGATATGATATGTGTCATCAATTTTTTTAAGTTTTGCGTCCATCAGCCTGGTCAACGCTTTGAGTGTTAAATCAACAGGCTCGTTACCAATTTGTGCATAAACGTTGCAGTTTTCCATCTTGGCATCGAGCTGGATATTAATGGCAAATTTTCTTTCGAGTACACGCGCAACTTCTCTCATGGAGTTATTTCTAAAATTCAGAATTCCATTTTGCCAGGCAATTTCGTCCGTGCTATCGCATTCACCCTTTTCCAGTTTGCCTGTTGCAACCGTATAGCTGGCTTTTTGCTGTGGCGTCAATAATACGGATTGTCCTTTTTCATTGGAATCTACTGAGACTTTACCAGTGACGACGGAAACTTCCATACGTGTGTCTTCCCTGTATGACCGGACATTGAAACTTGTCCCCAAAACCTGTATATGAAGTTGGTCTGTACGAACCACAAAAGGCTGATCAGATCGCTTGGTTACCTCAAAAAAACCTTCTCCTTCTAAGCGAACTTCACGACGTGTTCCGCGAAATTTATTCGGGTACCTCAATTTACTTCCGGCATTAAGCGTAACCTGAGTGCCATCCGCCAAAGTGATTTTCGATAATTTCCCGGAGGGGACCTGTAATTCCGTGTACTCAACCGGAGAAACTAAATTGAGGATGGAATCCCATTGTGTGTACGAAAGCCAGCCAATACCAAGCGCGAGCACGATCGACGCCGCCATAAGCAGAGTTCTGAACTGTACTTGCCGAATGATTTTCTTTTCCCGGTCTTTTTGAATTCTGGATGTGATTTTTTGAAAAATCTCACTTTCTAATTTTTCCTTACTATTTTCAGAAAGTTCGGGCGCAGATTCTTTGTCAAATGAATCGTCGTACGCTTTGAGGAGTTCATTTTCCTCTTGCGTTGTCTGATTATTCAAGAACTTATTTATCAGGTCAGTAAGTAACTGTTTATCCACTTAACTATTAGTCTATATACTAACTAGTCAAGCTAAAACAGAAAAGTCCTACGTGGCTTTGAAAAAAGTTTTATTTTTTCAAATGCGTGTTTTAAAAATGCAAAATTATAAATGCTGGATCGTTGGCAAGATTTGAGGATTAATTATTACGGTGCGCTGCACCTTTGGGAAAATGATTTATTCTGTTATTGCTACAAGTAGCTCGGTGCTACGCACCTTCTGCAAAAAACGAAAAGGTGCGTAGCACTGGAAATATTTGTAGAGCCAGAAGTATCTCGATAAATCAAAAAAGGTGCAGAGCACGGAAATAACCTATGGAACTTGATTATTGAAATAAAAAACCGACCAATATAAAAATTGTTAACAAAGCCTCCTTAATCGTATCAACCGCCTTGATTAACTGGTTTTGAACTGTTTTTTGCGTGATCTGCAATTTATCTGCGATGGCCTGGGTTGTTAATCCTTCTTCGTAACGGAGATCAAAAACCTCTCTTCTTTTAACAGGCATTTTATTTAATACAGACCCGAATTTTTCCTGTAATTCTGAATAAATAACATTTTGATCCGCCGACGCGAACGAGGCTTCGAACGAAGATAAATATTTGAAGTATGTGTCATTCACCTGCTGTTTTGAGATCAGGTTATAAACCTGATACCTTGCAGCTGTTTGCAGATAAGCTTTGAGGTTATCAATTGCCAAGGTTTCCCGCTGATCCCAAAGTTTTACAAAAATGTCCTGGACAACATCTTTGGCTTGATCTTCGTCACCCAAACGCTTATAGGCAGTATCATGAAGTAACTTCCAATATGTTTTATAAATTTCAGCAAAAGCACATTCATCACTTTGAGACAAAGCGTAAAGTAAGTGTTGCTCGTGTTGAATAGTATCTGCCAACTTATTTAGATTGTTTAGGTGGCAAATTTAATAATCTATTAATTATATAGGTTATATAAATTAATAAAATTTTATTCCAGTTGATACACCCTGAAATTGTCGATAAAATGCCTTGACTTTGTCGAGCGGAATCCGAAATAACCTTTTGTCAATGGAGCCGCATCTTTGTAAAAGAAAAATTTCTCCCCATCTACCCAAAATTCTGAAACTCCATTTTTGACTATAATTTTGATCCTGTATGTATGATTCGGCATTAATAAATGCTCTTTATCAAGATACTCCTGAATTAAAATGCGCTCGCCATTTCCCGGATATTTTCTAAATCTGGTCGTTGTATTTGCGTTTCCACCCATTCCAACGTAATACAAAGCCAGCGAATCATATGCTTCCAGGACGCCGTTTCGTGTAAACAAATTCCGGTTTTCAGGGTCATTGGCCATCCAAAACTGGTTCAAATCTGATAGTCTGTCATTTTTCCCACCAGCAACTATAACCGTCCAGTCATAATTGATTTCAACATTTCCAGCTAGAGGTCTATTCAGCCATACCGTGACTCCTCCCTGTGTATCCAGAATCAGTTTTCCCTGATCGACCGTTACGGTAGAATTAGGTTGCGGTGCAATTTCAGGTATCCAGGTTTTGGAAGTCAAAGTTTTTTCAAAGTTGTCAGAATAAATCAGTTTCCTTTTTTCCGATTGCCCGAAAGAGAAAACTACGGTAAATAATGAAATGACAACACAGATGAATATTGATTTAGTAATATTTTTCAACATAATTGGAAATGACATTTTCGTTGTTAAATTTTATCTGCCGTACAAAAGATGCAGATATTGTTTTTGCAAAGATGAAAAATAAGCCCGCGACGTAATAATTAAGATAATCAAAGATGCAACAAGCGTTGGATGTGGATAAGAATAGATGTTACCAGGATATATTCCGAGAAACCCCGCCTTCTGATTTTGCGTATGCAATATAATCCGTGGCTAATTAACATGGCGGTGATCATCGGAGCGGTCAAACCTAAGGGTGGGTAAAATCGTAGCCAATGTAAAAATCTAAAAATGGTTCTCAATTTCTTTCTGACAAATCATTTGTTATCATTCCCCGGATCCAATGACCAATATCTTTTTTTGTTATTTACAAAAGCCTGGCTACATTCGATATTATCTACTATTCCAATGCATTGCTTTTGCTGGATCTGGAAAATTCAGGTATTCAGATCAGCTATTAATTTAAACTAAATGGAAAAAAATTCGACGTATTTTGGTGTAAAGGAAATTGCCCGCAGAGCTAACGTTTCAATTGCGACAGTCGACCGGGTGATTCATAACCGCACCGGCGTTTCGGAAAAAACGAAAAAGAAGATCAATGAGATCATAAAAGAACTGGATTATCAGCCGAATATTCTGGCAAGTCGCCTGGCTTCAAAAAATATTATTATTCTGGCTGTACTTATTCCGCGTGTTTCCGAAGAAACGGATTTTTGGGAGGTGCCTTTACGCGGAATTCAGCGGGCCGATGCCGAAATAAAGCAGTATGGAATTCAGACGATCCCATATTTCTTTGATCTTAGCGATAAAGACTCGTTTGTGACGCAAGCCAGGTTGATCCTGGAAAGAGGTGTACACGGCGTTATGCTCTCACCTTCTTTCATCGAGCAAGCCAGGAATTTTACGGAAGAATGTCAAAAGCTTAAAATTCCGTACGTTTTTATCGATTCCAATATTCCTGAACAGCGCAGCCTTTCCTATATCGGTCCGCATTTGTTAAAAAGCGGGTACGTAGGTGCAAAATTACTGACTTACCGCATGAAAAGTAACAAAAAGGTCCTGGTCGTTAATATTTCAAAAGAAATCGAAAATTACAATTATCTGCAAATTGAGGAAGGTTTCAGATCTTATTTCAACGATAACCAAATGGGTAATGAAATTGTCAGGATCGACATTAAGGAAACTGATTATCTGTCTGTTGCCAAACATATGACTTCTGTTCTCCATGACCACACAGATATTGAAGCAATTTTTGTGACCAATTCCAGGGTTTTCACCGTTGCGACCTTTCTAAAAAATAAAAACAAAAACAATATATCCCTGATCGGCTACGACTTTATCAAAGAAAATATCCAGTATTTGAATGAAGGCATTATCGATTTTCTGATTTGCCACAAGCCGGAAGAACAGGCCTATCGCGCAGTTATGGCTTTGTATCAGACACTGGTGATGGGTGGCTCTGTTGATAATATCCAGTATATGCCTATCGATATTATCACTAAAGAAAATTACGAGTTTTATCAAAACTGAATTTCCGATAAAATAGTTGGTTTTACGTCTTATCGCATTACAACGATAGCCTATCATACATTTTGACAGAATTTATGATATATTTTTCAAAAAATGCTGGTATTAAAAATATGTTTGTATATTTACGGGTACGTACCCGAAATTAGTTTTTCGGAGCTATTCCTAAACCTATATCTTTATATTGATGGATTCTTATAAAAGAAGATCTTTCATTAAAACCGCTGTCTTTACTGGTATCGGCCTGCAACTCGTTGATAATCTCTCCGCTTTTGCCAGTTCAGCAGAGGGAAAACGAGTCGGGATTATCGGGCTGGACACATCGCACAGTGTAGCTTTTGCCAAGGCATTGAATGCTTCCTCGCCTGATCCCTTATATGATGGCTACAAGGTTGTAGCCGCTTATCCGCAGGGAAGCAAGGACATTGAGTCAAGTGTAAAAAGAATTGCAGGTTACACAGAAGAGGTAAAAAAACTTGGCGTTGAAATTACCTCTTCTGTTAAAGACCTGTTGTCAAAAGTCGACGTCGTTTTACTTGAAACAAATGACGGCCGGCTCCACTTGGAACAAGCGCTGGAAGTTTTCAAGGCGGGAAAAAGAATGTTTATCGACAAACCCGTCGCTGGAACTTTGTCGGATACGATCGCCATTTACGAGGCTTCCAAAAGATACAAAATCCCGGTTTTCTCGGCGTCTTCCCTTCGTTATATCAAGGGAATTGAAGGAATTGATAAAGCAAAAGTCCTTGGCGCAGATACGTATAGCCCGGCTACACTTGAAAAAACACACCCTGATTTTTTCTGGTACGGAATCCATGGCGTCGAGACATTGTACACCGTTATGGGCACCGGTTGCAAAAGTGTAAGCCGTGTAAGTACGCCGGATACAGATATCGTTGTCGGCGTTTGGGCAGATGGAAGAACCGGAACTTTCCGGGGGACCAGAACAGGAAAACACGATTACGGCGGAACGGTTTTTACGCAGGATGGAAACAAGATTTTAGGCCCATATGCTGGCTATGAGCCTCTTTTAATTGATATTATTAAATATTTCAAAACGGGAGAAGTCCCAGTGACACCAGACGAAACAATAGAGATTTTTGCTTTTATGGAGGCTGCTGATGAAAGTAAACGCCAGGGAGGAAAAAGTGTAACATTGGAAAGTGTGATGACCAAAGCGAAAAAAAAGTGAACAGGTAGAATTTGTGTGACACATAACAGACTGACGATGCCTAATTATCGTTTTTTTCAAATTTCACTTAAACGTATAACAGTTAAGGTTGGAAAATTACAAGCTGCTTTTTCAAACTTACCGGCTTGTTAATCAAAAAATCTGGCTTAAACAACAGAAAAACAAACCTTTACGACCCGATTTCCTGGCATCGAAGTATAAGTAAGTATCCTTCGATCATTACTTTTCTATATCTCTGGCAGATATTAAATAATTCTGCTCCTATTTGAAAATTTAAACACCTGACCGCATGGAAGATAAAAATGACATAAACAGCAGCGCTCTCTCGGCATCATCGAATTCTGGATCAGTTGATACCAGACGGGAATTTATAAAAAAGACGTTGGCAGGAACGGCCTTACTTTCTTTTGGCGGCATATTACCGGGTTTCAGTCCGAAAAGTTATGCGAAAATCGTAGGTGCAAATGAGAAAGTTCGGGTTGCGATGATGGGTGTAAACAGCCGCGGATTTGCGTTGGCAAGTAATTATGCCTTACAGCCCAACTGCGAAGTAGTTTCTGTGTCTGATACAGATTCAAGAGCGGCGGCGAAATGTATTGCAAAGGTCGAGGAACTTTCCGGTTCTAAACCAAAAAGCCAACCTGATTTCAGGAAAGCGCTGGAAGATAAAAATGTGGATGCACTTGTTGTCGCTGCTCCTGACCACTGGCATGCACCAGCTGCAATTTTGGCTTCGAAAGCTGGAAAACACGTTTATCTGGAGAAGCCCTGCAGTCATAATCCTAATGAAGGAGAACTTTTGGTTGCTGCCGCAAAAAAATATAAAAATGTGATCCAAATGGGCAATCAGCGCCGCTCTTGGCCGAATGTGGCGGCGGGAGTGAAGGAAGTTATCGACGGATCAATCGGGCGCCCTTATTTTGCAAAGGGCTGGTATACGAACAATCGAGCTTCAATAGGAATTGGAAAAGAAGTAGCCGTTCCGTCGTGGCTGGATTATGAATTATGGCAGGGCCCTGCGCCGAGAACCGCTTATAAGGATAATCTTGTTCATTATAACTGGCACTGGCTTTGGAACTGGGGAACGGGCGAGGCATTGAATAACGGGACACACATGGTTGATTTGATGCGTTGGGGATTAGGTGTTGAATACCCGACCCACGTCACTTCATCCGGCGGCAGATACCGTTACAAGGATGACTGGCAAACACCTGATACGCAGGTTATCAGCTGGGATTTCGGCAACGACAAAGGCATGACATGGGAAGGCCGAAGCTGTAATGGAAGAACCATCGAAGGTGCAAGTGTCGGTGTTGTTTTTTACGGAGAGACAGGATCCATTCAGATTGAACCGGGAAATTCCTACAAAGTTTATGACCTGGAAAACAAACTTGTAAAAGATGTCAAAAACGATTACAAGATTGATGCAAGAAATAAAATGGACCCATCTCAGGCGCTGGATGCCATCCATATTCAGAATTTTTTCGACGGAATAAAAAAGGGCGTCACTGTCAACGCCGAAATTGTAGGCGGCCATCAAAGTACGCTTCTTTGTCAGCTTGGCAATATCGCCGTCCGCTCTGGCGGTTCACTGGAAATCGATCCTAAAAACGGGCATATCAAAAATAACAAGGAAGCTGAAAAGTTGTGGAAACGGGAATATGCCAAAGGATGGGAACCAACCGTTTGATTTAGTTAAAAATTGATATAAATGAGTGCTCAATCCACCGCTATCCAGGTTAACCAGTTGAATAAAAGCGAAACGATGATCTCAATTCTGATCATTGGCTTGATGTTTTTTATCTTCGGATTCGTTTCCTGGGTCAATTCGATTCTTATACCTTATTTTAAGATAGCCTGTGAGCTTACCAGTTTTCAGGCCTACCTGGTTGCGTTTGCATTTTACATTGCCTACTTCGTGATGTCTGTTCCTTCCTCTTTTCTGCTGAAAGCGGTTGGATTTAAAAAAGGTATGATGATTGGTTTCTGGTGTATGGCAGCAGGAGCATTTATTTTTGTCCCTGCGGCCATGTCCCGGACTTACGAAATATTCCTGCTCGGACTGTTTACGATCGGGATTGGTTTGGCGATTTTACAAACTGCGGCTAATCCCTATATCACCATTCTCGGCGCCAAAGAACGAGCGGCGCAACGCATAAGTATTATGGGGATTTGTAACAAAGCTGCCGGAATTTTATCACCAATTGTTTTTGCAGCGGTGATACTCCGACCGACGGATACCGATTTATTCGCGCAACTGGGATCGATGACCGATGTGCAAAGAAGCGCAGCACTCGATGAATTAATACGCCGCGTGATTAATCCTTATATCGGCTTGGGAAGTTTTCTTTTTGTTCTCGGTTTTCTCGTTTACAAATCTCCCCTGCCTGAAATCGATACCGAACATGAGAGCGAAGAAATAGCAAGTGCAAATGCTGGTAAAACAAGTATTTTTCAATTTCCTCACTTGATTTTGGGAGCTCTTGCGATTTTCCTTCACGTGGGAACGCAGGTGATTGCCATTGATACGATCATCAGTTATGCCAATTCGATGGGAATTAATTTGTTAGAAGCCAAGGTCTTTCCTTCTTATACCTTATTCTGCACGATTTGTGGTTATTTAATTGGGATATCGCTGATTCCTAAAATTATCAGCCAGGTTAATGCTTTGAGAATTTGTACACTTTTAGGGACATTATTTACGCTGCTGATTATTTTCACCCGCGGCCAAATCAATTTCCTTGGTCACTCAACAGATATTTCGATTTGGTTTGTAGTGCTTTTAGGATTTGCCAATTCATTGGTTTGGGCGGGTATATGGCCACTGGCACTTGATAACCTTGGACGATTTACAAAACTTGGTGCGTCTATCATGATCATGGGCTTATGCGGAAACGCGATCATGCCGTTATTTTATGGATACATCGCAGACTTGTACGACGTAAGAACCGCCTACTGGGTACTTCTCCCTTGTTATCTATATCTGGTTTTTTATGCTGTCAGAGGACATAAAATCCGGGAATGGATGGTTTAGCGATAGGTATAAATCAAGTAACCTATTATCAAATCAGAAAAACGCTGACCAAAACTCCGATTTTAGATTCCGAAAAGACGACAATATTACAGGAAACAGCAGTCTTACACGGATCAAAACCTTGAAAGGTTGACAGAACTCAGATGACGACATACTGAAAATACTGTCTGATTAAATAAAAACAGAATGAGTTTAACTAAAATATTTAACGGAAAAATACTGACGCCTCACCGTGTTATCAGCGGCGGTTGTCTTATCCTCGAGGAAGGTAAAATTCTGGAAGTAAGTGAAAAAAATATTGAAGTTTCAAATGCTTTAGAGATTGATGCTTCGGGAAAATATATAGCACCAGGCTTTATAGATCTCCATATTCATGGTGGCGGAGGCTTTGATTTTATGGACGGTACCGAAGAAGCCTTTCTCACGATTGCAGAAACGCATGTGAAATATGGAACAACCGCAATGGTACCGACCACATTGACCAGTGAAAAAAAAGATTTATTAAAAACACTGGACCTATATGAAACAGCGAATAAAAGCAATAAAAAGGGAGCTCAGTTTTTAGGAATGCACCTCGAAGGGCCTTACTTCGCAATGAACCAGCGCGGCGCTCAGGATCCACGTTACATCCGCGATCCGGATCCGGAAGAATATCAGGAAGTGCTTGCACATTCCTCATCCATAACCCGGTGGAGTGCTGCACCTGAATTAAAAGGCGCCATCGAATTTGCGAAATATCTAAAATCGAAAGGAGTTTTAGCAGCCTTAGCACATACTGACGCAATCTACGAAGAGGTTTTAGAAGGCTTTGAAAATGGTTATACTCTTGCGACTCACCTCTATTCCGGGATGTCGGGAGTCACGCGCAGGAACGCGTTCAGATATGCTGGTGTGATTGAAAGTGCTTTTATTATTGATGCAATGGATGTGGAAATTATTGCAGATGGCATTCACCTGCCAGCCCCATTACTGAAATTAATCATGAAAATAAAAGGCCCTGACCGCATTGCTCTGATAACTGATGCCATGCGCGCGGCCGGAATGCCTGAGGGTGACAGTGTTCTCGGGCCTTTAAAAACAGGCTTAAAAGTTATCGTGGAAGACGGTGTGGCCAAGTTGCCAGATCGTTCGTCATTTGCCGGAAGTGTTGCTACCGCCGATCGACTGGTTCGAAATATGATGCAGTTGGCCGATGTTTCGCTATTGGACGCCGTCAAAATGATTACGCTGACGCCTGCCAGAATCATGAATGTCCATAACCAGAAGGGATCGCTTGTTGCCGGAAAAGATGCCGACATCGTGATTTTCAATGAAAATATCCAGATTGAAAAAACAATAATTGGCGGTCGTGTTGTTCACGACGCATTAAACGTAAAGTAAAATGAGTTTTAACACGGAATTCCGCTGCTCTCTATTAACAAAAACACGGCGTAACTCTGCACAGAACTACTTTGACTCCGCGTTTAAAAACCTAACCAATATCATAAAATGAAAGCCGGTAATCTAGAAGTAAAAATATACGAGACCCGACAGGAAATGGGTACTGTTGCGGCCCGAACTGTCGCAGCTAAAATCAGAGAATTGTTAAAAACAAAGGAATTTATCAATATCATTTTTGCTTCAGCACCTTCACAAAACGAGTTTCTCGCCGTTTTATCGCAAGAAGAAAATATTGCCTGGGAGAGAGTTAACGCTTTTCACATGGATGAATATGTCGGGCTTGCGGGTGATGCGCCGCAGAACTTTGGCTATTTTCTTAAAACACGGCTGTTTGATAAGATCCCGCTGCATTCTGTCCATTATCTGAATGGCAATGCAGTTGATATTGAAGCCGAATGTGACCGTTACGCAAAATTACTGACTGATTTCCCAACAGATATTGTATGCCTGGGAATCGGCGAAAATTGTCATCTCGCTTTTAACGATCCTCATGTGGCTTTTTTTGATGACGAGCTTATTGTGAAACAGGTGAGTCTGGATGATGCATGCAGACAACAGCAGGTTAACGATGCATGTTTTAATTCCTTTAACGAAGTTCCTGCTAACGCGCTGACCATCACGATTCCTGCTTTGTTGAAAGCCAAGTATGCTTATGCGATTGTACCCGGGCAAAAGAAAGCCGAGGCGGTCCAGCATACTATTGAAGATGAAATCAGTGAAGAATATCCATCCACGATTCTTCGAAACCATCCCGATGCAATTTTATATATTGACAAAGATAGTGCGGGGAGATTGACAGAAATTTCGTCTTATAAGTAAAAGCCGGGTTTCTTTTTATTGACCCGAACAGATAAGATTAATCATTTTCAACTTTCCACTGTCAATTAATATTACATGAAGGGAAAACTTTTGACAATCGCTTTAACCGGTATCATTGCATTGAATCAGGGATGTACTACCAAAAAAGAAGAAAAATCTGATCAAAAAGAGGAAAAACCGTTAAGTCTGATCGTTGTTGAACCTGGCCACTTTCATGCGGCTTTGGTACAAAAATCAATGTATGCCGATGTAAATCCCCTCGTGCATGTGTACGCTTCCGAAGGCCCGGATGTCAAAGCATATCTCGACAAAGTAGAAAAATACAATACGCGCGCTGAAGACCCGACTAAGTGGGAAGAGAAAGTATATACGGGTCCGGATTTCCTGGAAAAAATGCTGTCCGAGAAGAAAGGAAATGTTGTTGTTCTGGCTGGAAACAATCAGAAAAAAACCGATTTCATTAAGAAGTCAGTTGACGCGAGTCTGAATGTTCTGGCAGACAAACCAATGGCAATCGATGCTGCAGGGTTTGATTTATTAAAAGAAGCATTTACAAGCGCTGAGAAAAACAAAGTTTTGCTTTACGATATTATGACCGAGCGTTATGAAATCACTAATACTTTGCAGCGGGAATTAGCCGAACTTCCGGATATTTTTGGAGACCTGCAAAAAGGAACCCCCTCAGATCCGGCAGTTGCAAAGGAAAGTGTTCACCACTTTTTTAAATATATTTCAGGCGAAGCACTTGTTCGCCCAACCTGGTTTTTCGATGTCAACCAGCAAGGTGAAGGAATGGTGGACGTAACTACACATTTGGTAGATTTGGTACAATGGAGCTGCTTTCCGAACGTGACGCTCGATTATCAGAAAGATATAAAATTACTCTCAACAAAGCGTTCTGCAACTCAGATGACACCTTCGCAATTCAAGCTGGTCACAAAAAGCGACACCTATCCTGAGTTCCTGAAAAAAGATGTCAAGGACAGCATTTTGAATGTATATTCAAATGGGGAGATTAATTACACATTGAAAGGCGTTCATGCCAAAGTTTCGGTAATATGGAATTTCCAGGCGCCGGAAGGAACTGGTGATACACATTATTCGATCATGAAAGGCTCGAAAGCAAACCTTATCGTTCGTCAGGGAAAAGATCAAAAATATAAGCCAGTACTTTATATTGAACAAGTTTCGAAAGATAAGGGATATGAAGAAGCCCTTACGAAAAGCTTTAAAACTGTTCAGGACAAATTTCCCGGCATCGAGTTAAAGAAAAATACGAAAGGCTGGGAAATCACCATTCCTGCGAAATACGATACAGGTCATGAATCGCACTTCGCACAGGTTGCAAACAAGTATATGGAATATCTGAAAGCAGGAAAGTTGCCTGAGTGGGAAGTCCCTAATATGATCTCAAAATATTACACAACCACGCAAGCTTTGAAACAAGCGAAAGCTGGTAAATAAAATTTAATAACTTGTGAGGAAAGCGGTACGGAATCCAATTCCGTATCGCTTTTTCCTTAACGAGGCTCAGAAATCCTGAATTTCAATGGATTAGCTTTATCTATCTGTCTCCGTTTTGATTCAAAATGAATTCATCTATGGAAATTACCGGTATCGATCCGTTAGAATTTAACGGAACATACAGTTACGCCGGCAATGAAAATTATCGGATTAAAACCGTTCACCGAAACAGAGGTTTTAAGATCAGATGTTATTAATGGTATTAAGGTTCTGGTCAAAGAAATTTTTGATATCTAATACAACGGATATACTAAAAAAAATGCCCGCGTCAGAGATTCTGTGCGGGCATTTTTTTTCAAACAAACGATGCCTATCAGACTTTGCCCATCACAAACATATCTTCCATGGTTGGGCTTGGGCTTCCTCCTGTCTTTTCCAAAGTAATAGCAAATGCCACTGCGCCAGGGTTAGCTTGTTTCATTTTCAACACTTTGTTAGAAAATTCCTGATCAAGAACGCCCATGTCAACCGGTTTTCCGTCAACAATCGTCCAGAGCTGATACTGTTTTCCCGCCGGAGCTGCCGGTAAGTTCTGAACGTCAAGTAATACGTCATTAGTCTTCACATCCCAAATGGCAGCCACAACACTTTCCGGCGATTTTTCCAGGCCTGCCATTCTTACCACCTTATGATTTGGATTTCTGTAAAGGCTTGCCAAAGCCTCCTTATACTGCGCCTCTTTTTTCATGGCATCCATATCGGATTTCAACATATCCATGTCAGCAGCGTATTGTTCATTTTGCTTTTTAACACCCGACATTTGCAGTGCAGACCAGCCGAATAAAATGGCAAACAAAATGGACGCTGCCACAGCAAACTTAGCCCAGGAAGGATAAATGACCGTCGCACCACCGTTGGCAGTGGTCATATCCGCGTAAACTTCCTGCGCCGATACCGGTTGTGTTTCCGCTATCAAGTCATTTTCAACAGGTAATTTTTTTATATTATCATCAGCCTGCACCAATGTTGGTTCAGCGCTGGTTAATTCAGCAGATTCAGGTTCTTCTGTGACCTCATCGAAATTCATCTGAGCAAAAAGCGTTTCTTTTAAAGAAGCCGGTGGTGGTGTCTGATGTTTCAGTGCATATTGCTCCAAAGCGCTCTCGGTGCGCATCAACTCCTCTTTTATCTCGGGATAAATATGAGACATACACTCCACTTCCTGCTTCTCCTGAGAAGAAACGGTGCCCAATACATATTCCTCTAATATACCGGACTCTATGTAGGCTTGGATATTCATACTGAAAAGTATTGTTTTAACTCTTGTAATGCTGTTCGGATTCTCGATTTCACCGTTCCCAGCGGGATCTTTAATTCTTCGGAAATTTCTTCATGAGTATAGCCCTGGAAATAAGCCATATCAATAAGAATCTTCCGCTCGGGCCGAAGCATATTAACGATTGATTTTATCTCGGAACTTGCGGTACTCAACTCTTCACTGGTGTCACGTTCATTTAACGCGGCCCGATCGTCGATATCGTCCATGACCGGTTTTCTGCCCTCAACACGAGCGGCATCAATCGCACCATTACGGGCAATATTTAAGATCCATGTAAACAGTCTTCCCTTTTCCGGATTATAAGACGCAATGTTTTTCCAGATTTTCAAGAAAGATTCCTGAAGAACATCAGCAGCCCGCTCCTCATCACGCAATGTTTTGCATATTATATTAAATAATGCCCCAGAGTAGTGATCGTAGAGGAATTCAAATGCAGCCCTCTCATTCCGTTTGAGAGCAACCACAAGTTCTTCTTCCGAATATTTTACTTTGCTAGTCGCCAAGAGTCGCTTAACATTTAATTTAACATTTCTTATTGGCAAGCTAATAAAATTTTCCAAGATCTGGTCTACTGGTAAGTATATAATTACCTGCCTTTGAACATAATCAGAAATCGTTAGTAATCCGGGCGGTGAGGCCCCAATCGTCAAACTTAGTGAATTGATCATCGTAGTGTGCTTTTTATTATATACGTGAAAAGCAGATTCTTAGATCAATTCAGATTTGCAAGATCAAAGAGAATATGAAAAACTTTGCCGGAGTAAGTACGAATATTAATATTAGTTGTAAACAAATGATTTTTTTGCATTTCCAAGATCAGAAATCAACGGCAACTTTAACTATTATTAACAGGATTTACCACAAGTTTTCCGGCCTTGCTACTTCCGGAGCGCTTCAACACGCCAATGTGTAAGGAAAAGAAAAAAAATCATCAGACTGAAAAGATAAATTACATTTCGTGAATCTACCAATCCTTTGCCCAGTGCACGGTATTGTTCATCGAGTGCAGTCCATGAAAAAATGTCAGCCGCAAATCCGCTCCCAAGCAAGGCCGATATTGATCCAAACCCAACATACCAAATGAATGCAAGAAAAACTCCGAGAATGAAAGCTACAATTTGATTTTCATTCAGTGAGGACGACCAGATTCCCATAGATACCAAAACACCGCTGAACAGGAAAAGGCCAATATAGGAACCAAAAACCGCAGCAGAATCGATATTTCCGCTGGGATTTCCCAGTTGATAGACACTGATGTAATACAGTATTGTCGGCAGAATGGTAAGCAGTACCAAGATCCAGTTTGCGAAAAACTTGCCCAGGATCAACTCCCAGTTTTTTATTGGTTTGGTCAACAACAGTTCCAAAGTTCCCGTCCGGCTTTCTTCTGCCAGGGAACGCATCGTTATGGCGGGAATCAGAAAGAGAAGTACATAGGGAGCAAGGCTAAAAAAAGCATTCAGATCGGCATACCCGTAATCCAGAACATTGGAATCAGGAAATACCCAGACGATTAACCCAACAGCAATCAAAAAGACTGCCATAACCATGTAGGCAACGAGCGAATTAAAAAAACTACCTATCTCTTTCTGAAAAATTGCAAACACTTTTTTTAATAAAAAATGGAGAACTGAAAATCATGAATTGTTACAAATCACAACGGATTCAATACTGTTTATATTTCAAAATAAATTTGTTGCCGTAATAATCAGAAAGCATTAATCAAAAACCGGTTTTTCACGGCGAAGGATCGCAGCTATGATTAATGAAAAAATAAAGCCGATAAAAAGAAACCCGAAAACACCGGCCGCAAACATTATTCCCGGAGAACTGAATTTCTCCGACAACTCCATGTAATGGTCGATCTGTGAATCGTCGAGCCCCTGCGCTTCCATATCTGCTCTCGCTTTGTCCAGTATCTGCGTTCTGATCGTGGTATCAATAAAACGGATATAAAACATCGAAAACATCGATGAAAAGAATCCTAAAATAGCCGAAACAAGACTTCCCAAACCTAATCCCTCTCCATACCCCATGAACCCTTTGTTCGTCTCCCGGAATTCTTTCATCGCCAGAAAGATGCCAATGATCATAATCAGATACGACACCATGGCCAGCCATTTATTCTGCGACTGCCCGGATACGTTCGTTATCGTTGTGTAAATGATAATCGCGACGGATGTCAGAATTCCATATTTCAGAGCTGTGCGTGCGGTGGATGCTTGTTCTTCCATAATGATTCGTGTGTAATTTTAGAGCATGAAGAGGTTTTGAAATGTGATCGTCAGTAAATTTATGATTTATTGTGAAATACACCGTAATCCTGTTTCCTGAAAATCAATGATATAATCAGAATTGGAATAATTGCCATAACCGTTTTCTTACTGATTTCGTCTGTGATGACTTCGGAGGGTTCCATAGCTTGTATGCTGGCATACATTTTCAGGAATTCGGAATTGCCTATATTTTTAACCAATTCTTCTTTCCCGGACATTAGAAGTGTGCCCATTTCCTGAAGATAATTTGTAAAAACAGCAGGATCAATATACGTTATAAACAAATAAATAAGCCAGCCGTTTATAAATGCACCAACAGTGTTAATGACATATCCTATTGTCAGGGCTTCCCACAAATGCAGAAATCCATTTCCAACTTTTTTACGAAAATACCAGCAACCTCCCGCGATCATGATCACGTGAATACCAATATCCATCACTTTGTTGTTCCCCAGCGGCACAATTCCAATGGCGTAAAGACCTAGAAAAAATGCGAATGCCAACACACCCGTGATCAAGCCAAAAACCAACGATACTTTTAAAAGTGGTTTGTCAAAATACTCTAATAATGATTTCATGATAAGTAATGATAGAATGACAGGTAAACAAACCGAAAGTCCGATTTGTTTACCTGTCATTCAGAAATGAACTTAAAACCAGTCCAGGCGGCCGTTGTTGAATACTCCGCGAACGGTACCTTTCAACTTTTGCCCTAAGAATGGCGTATTTTTTGATTTCGAATATGTTTTTTCAAAAACCCATTCCGTTTCCGGTTCAAAGAAGGTAAGATTTGCCGCTGAACCCTCGGCGATCATGCTTTCTTCCAGCCTTAGTATGTGCCGTGGCTGTGAAGTAAGTTTTTCAACAATATCTTCTGTACTCAATCCGCTAAACATAGTGGCGAGTGAGAACGCCGTTTCCAATCCGGTGATACCAAAATCGGCATGATCAAATTCCAGATTTTTACTTTCCTCATCGTGCGGGGTATGATCTGAAACGATCGCGTCAATTGTCCCATCCAGTAATCCCTGGCGAATCGCATCGTGATCTGTTGCGGAACGGAATGGAGGATTTACTTTCAAATTGGTATCAAAATCCAGAAGATCTTTGTCTTCATAAGCAAGCTGATGCGCAGCCACGTCGCAGCTTACCGGCAACCCTTTTTTCTTCGCTTCCCGGATCAAGTCAACGGCTTCCCGCGTAGAAACAAGAGAAATATGCAGGATTGGCTGACCTGTTAATTCGAAAGATGATTTTTCCAGCGCATATTCCAGCAATTTCAAATCACGGTTAAGCATCATTTCCTCAGCAAGCGACGGCATACCTTTCATACCGATCAGCGTGCTCGTAATGCCCTCGTGCATTTGCCCGAAAACTGTAAGCTGACGGTCTTCCGGACGGTTCATCAGCAACGCATTCAGAGGCTGTAAGTATAAGATCGTTTTTAGAAAAAGATCTGCGTTCTGGACCGGATGATCTCCATCTGTAAAAGCTATGGCTCCGGCGGTATGCAGATCGATCATTTCTGTAAAATCCACTCCCTGCGCTTTCCGCGTTACCGCAGCAGCTACATGAAGTTTAACCAAGCCACCGCGACCGGAATTCTTTATATAATTTAAAGTGTCTTTACTATGGACAACAGGCTCAGAATTTGGCAGCAAAACAATTTCTGTAAAACCGCCATGAACCGCTGCTTCATGAACAGAATCCAGGTCTTCCTTATGCTCAAAACCAGGATCCCGGGAAGCGACTCTCATGTCCACCCAGCCGGAGGAAACACACAAACCTTCACTTTCTTTTATATCGGCCCCATCTTCCGGCAGCGCCTCACCTATCTGAGTTATTTTTCCATCCCGGATCAGTATATCTTTAACCTGCCCGTTAAAAGGCGATTTTTTATCAATGATTCGAACCGATCGAATTAATACTTTCATAAATTATTGTAACCGCAAAACGTGAATCTATTCCAAAAAATAAACGAAAGGAATCTCCGTCCGTTTAGTCTGAATAATTCTTTATTTAAACATCTTCTTTTTTAACAGGCAAAAAAAAAGCTCCCTTCGGAGCTTTAAATCTTTCGTCAGGCACCAATGAATTGTTTGTAATCTTCAACAGAAAGTAATCCTTCGGTATCGTCAGGATTTGCCAAAGTTATTTTAACCATCCAGCCACGTCCGTAAGGATCAGAGTTTACCAATTCAGGTTCACTATCCAACTCATCGTTCACTTCGGTTACTGTTCCAGCAACCGGAATAAACAAGTCCGAAACTGTTTTGACAGCCTCAACTGAGCCAAAGACTTCTCCCTTTCCGAGCGAATCCCCAACTGTATTAATGTCTACATACACGATATCACCCAATTCTTTCTGAGCGTGATCTGTAATTCCGATAAATGCCGTATCTCCTTCAATACGGATCCATTCGTGATCTTCTGTGTACTTTAGTTCTGAAGGGAAATTCATGATATAATTAGAGTAAGTTTTGAAACGTATTTCAGACGCAAATTACAGGATGTAGTTTGTATTTTCCAAATCGAATTTTATTCAGCCAGATTGAACTTCAACTGAACCCCGCCGGACGTACTCGAACGATAAAACGAGTTGGATACTAACGGGTCATTAAATGTCCTGTCAAAATAGAACTGGCAGCTTAACCTGTTGTTCACAACATAATTGATCGTCGGATGCAGCTGGAAGTTAATGTTACCGGCAATTGGAATATTTTCTCCGTCAAACTTACGCTGAATATGGCGGGTATCCCGGAACGTCAGGCCAAGCTGCATGGTCATATCGTTTTTCAGTTTCTTCTTCACACCGTTGATCTTGAATGGAAGCGGAACGTTGTTTTTTGTAAAACCGATATTAACTGTCACGTCCTGATTAAAGAGTTCGGCAACTTGTGAATTCGATAAGTTCAGTGCTACGGTCCGGTCACGGTTATAGTCGATACTTCCCGTGATTCTGCTTTGGGTGCGGAATGTGACACCCACTAATGGAGCAAATTTTTCTGAAAGCGTAATCGTGCTCATCGAGAAAACAGGAACATACTGACCTAGATAATTTGTCTTGGAAGATAACGGATAACCTGTCACAGCAAGGTTCACATACAATGCTTCATAATCCAGATTAGATGTAAAGTTCCCTACGCTGTAAGTCGACGAATATCGATGCTTCATGGTGAAGCTGCTGAACAATCTTTTAAATGCCGGAATTCTTGCCAGACCGTCGTAATTGATATCCCAGTTCGGCATCGGGAATTTAAGGAATGGATTCGTACGCACCGTCTGAGGATCTTTACCGGTATAAGCCGCAAAGAATGAAGAGATCAAAACGTCCTGGGAATTTTCATTATATTCCCCACCTCCATTAAGATTTTCAGCATTCAGACGATCACGTAATATCGCACGGTATGATCTGAACTTATCAAAAACGGGAGAGGAATTATCCTTTCTGATTTTAGCAAATGCAGTTCTGAACGACATGAACGACATACTGAACTGACCGTTTCTCAAAGGGTTCTGGTGCGCATAATTCCCGGTTGAATCTGGCCGGTAAAATTCCTGGTAGGCATCCTGACGCGTCAATCTGACTTCAATCTGCATTCGGAAATCCTTGAATGGTTCCAGTGAAGTATTAGCTGCAAAGTTTTTGGCAATGGTTTGCTGGAACGGCTGATTTTGCTCTCTACTCTTTGTAATCCAACCGTTGGCGGCAGCTTTTGTCTGGAAGTTCCGATCCTGTTGCCCCATAACAAAGCCCAGTCCTGGTGCATTTGCATTATCCAGACCAAAATATTTTGGAGCACGCAGATAACCAGGAAGCGCCGTTGTTTCCTGCACCGAATAACTAACGTTAATACCACGGACAGTCATCAAAATACGGGTAATGTTTTTCAGAAGATCAGTCGTACGCAAATCGATATCTTCAATATCACCCGGACTTCTTGCAAAATTCTTACGTTGTGCGGATGGCGTATTGGCAAATTTCAGGTAACGTAATTTATTATAAAGCATTACGAAATCGACCTTGCCAGTAATTCCTCTTTCACGGCTGTTACGAATAATATCTCCAAAAGGAAGACTATCGGCATCCATCAGACCAAACGCATTTGCCTGGTAATTGTAGCCAACCGAATGAGAATAATCGGCTGTCATCCAGTCAAGCAGTGGAATTTTATCCAACGGCAGACGGTAAGTAAGCTTTATTTTCTGATCAAAATTCTTGATCCGACCCAGATTTTTGAAATTACTCCAAAGCGAATCTCTTTTTTGCGACGTGTTCAAGTCGCCCTGCGGCTCGTCGATGATCGCATTGGCAGAGGCATTATACATCAGCGTCATGTTTTTCGTCAGGTTCCAGCCAAAATCATAATAACGGTTAAACCAGAAATATTTCTCAAACATCGGCGTCATTCCTTCCGTTGTCAGATCTGCATTGCGAAGCTGGGTTCTTGCAAAACGTCGGTCAACATCCGCACGCACTGAAACCATATTCGGAAGCAGCGTCACGTTAAAGTCCCTTACAAATTCAGCATAACGATTGGTTGCTTTCATCTTTTTGAAAGGTTCGAATGGCTTTGGCTGACT
Source organism: Dyadobacter koreensis (assembly GCF_900108855.1). Lineage (GTDB taxonomy): Bacteria > Bacteroidota > Bacteroidia > Cytophagales > Spirosomataceae > Dyadobacter > Dyadobacter koreensis. The sequence continues at coordinate 332,019 of NZ_FNXY01000010.1, read as the reverse complement.
GCTGTATATGTAGGCAATCCCTCCCTTGTACATTCGCTGCGAGTATTCCTGCGTCAGGATATTTCTCCTTGTATCATCACTGAATGCATAGGTAAAGGCAAAATTCTCAAAGTCATAAAAATGATTTTTTGCACCAGGTCTCGTCTTGATTTTTCTGACGTTAGAGAAGTTGATTCCTCGTCGAACAGCATTTTCTTCCACCAGTCTCCGGTAACCATCCCGTTCTTCGTCCGATTGCAAGTTAGCCAGCGAAGTAGACAAAGGGGTATCCGGGTCGAGTGGATCAAAATGAGGTTTTACATTTCTCCTGTCATAACTTACAAACAATGGAATACTGAATCCCCACTGCTGCGGTAACAATTTATCAACTGCGATATTAGAAGAAAAACCATACTCTGTGGTCAGGTTACGCGAGCGCTCGCCGATGCGCTGCTGAACACTTCCGAACCCGAAAGTTTCCACACGACCCGAAGCCGTCACGGTTGCAAAATCTGCAAGTTTCGCATTTAACTGCGCAATTGCTGCCCACCCGCCTTTATCATCGAAACCTTCTGCGTGCATTTCATCGGTCCAGATACAGAAAGTTTTGGCGCGTTCATCCGCAGATTTCGGATTGCGCATACCAATCATCATCACACGTACCGCACTTAAATCAGGATTACCGACAACCGTGATCTTGTATCTGCCATCGCTCGTAGTGATCGTATAAGGTATGCTTTGATTTTTGTCGATAGTGCGATTACGTTCTGCTTTGGCGCGGATCAAATCATCCAGCGCAATGTTCAGTTCATTGTTTTCCGGCCAGATTTCTTCACGTACCGCAGTATTTTCACGGGTTGATTGTAAACCTGAAATATCAATTTCATAATAATTCTGCGTAAGGTCAGTACCAAGTCTCATGAACGCGCCAACCATTCCGTTTTCGTTGTCGTCATTCTGCATATGGATATACATACGCAGACGCTTACGGAACAACAAGTCCAGATTAACGTTTTTGTAAACTGCTCTTGAATCGCCATCACGAAGATTGGTCACACAAAGGCTCATCGATTGCTCATTCAACTGCAAACTTGGTCTTTGCGTAAAATCCTGATCACGCTCCCAACCCGGAGGTAATTGGTAAATGTACTTTTTATCTGTACTGTTTGCCGGATTTACCGCCACACCATTTTCTTCAATACTTACTGTTCCAACTGTAAATTTAGCATCATAAGGTTCAGGAACTTCCTGTAAACCAGCCGCATCAAGATTGTAAGTATATTTTCTGTACTGTTGTCCGATCATCTGCAGCTGAGCGAAACGTAACACAACCGGCTGCTGGAAATCAGCCAGATACATACGCATGAAGCGGATTGATTTGAAGCCGCTTATCGTTCCAACCTGGCCTGTAAATTCCTTGATCGGCACACGGAACAAATACCAGTTCTGAGTACCGCCGTCACCAGTGGTAGTCGTTTTATCCACAATGAAACCGTTACCGACACTAAGCTGATTAGGTTTCAGGTCAATTGAATATTCATAATACGCTTCGTTGTCATTGATTGTGTTATCAACGTTCATATCTTCCCCATCCGGAATACTTCCTGATGCCGGTGTCACCTGAGAAGAATTGCCAAGACTTTCCGGAGAGTTATTTTCCATACCGATATAATCTTTATACCGCTCAAGAATTTTTAAATCTTCTGCGTCCTGCTCTTCTCCCAGAAAATATTTAAAGTCATCACCGGAAGGGTCAGCAAGTATTCTCGCTCTCGCTTCAGCGGTAAGGTTTGCAGGCAGACGATCGAGATATTCTTTAAAAAATGTCCGTTCTTCTTCATTACTCAAACCGTCCAGACCGACATCCTGCTTTTGGCGTGCTCCCGTTTCATTACTGAATGCATTGATCAGATACTGTGATTTTGTTACCTGCCCCCAAACCGTCTGCTCTACATTTTCACCTACAATTTTTTCAGTAAGAGGTAGGCCATTCTCAAAATTGTAGCGCTCGTCAGGAATCACATCTTCTGAAATATCACCTAAATTGAATATAAGCTTACCGCCCGTAGTGTTATTCTGGGGGTTAGCTGAACCATCACGTACAACACCGTTTGGTCCTGTTACAAACGGGTCCAGCATCCAGAATTCAATACTTTCAATGTTGGCATTATCGAAGTCGTTATCCGAGGTAATCGCACGGCTTAATCCACCAAAATTCTGTCTTGGGTTTTTCAAACGCCCATTGGCATCCAGGTCGGTGTTATAGTTATACATACCACGTTCACTAGGATAATAGGCGATATCCAAGACATTTTGTGGATAATTTATCAACCCGGCAACCGAACGATTCGGGAAAATATCTTTTGGCAGATACAACTTTTCATAAACATTTTTGCGGTCGTCATCCGTAATATTGGCCGGAGATTGCGCAGCACCACCCAAACCGGTTGCTCCTCCAAAAAGGTTGTCAATAACATAAGCGGAGATCTTTGCACGTTTATATCCGTAGTCCAGGGTTTTTCCATCAAAGCCTTGACGATATTGCGGCGGAACAGTAGACAAACGCCATTTTTGCGGCTGGCGGGCCAGATCATAAATTGTCCTTGTAGATTCAAAGTCATCTATCAGCGAACGGTTGTTCACTTCCTTAGAAACACCCGGGAATAATTTAGCGAATTCTGCCTTGAACTGAATGCTGGACATTTCTTTCGTTTGCAGAAAAGGAAGCGCATCAAGCCAGCGTGTCAGGAATGGAACATTTTTTCTGATGTTCACATTGAATCCAAGCATTGTATTGTTAACAGGTTCGTTGCCTATCGCAACACGGGTAAGGAATCCGGCAGGTTTTTCCTTATAGCGAATGGCTGTCAATCCCAGACTGATATCACGGTTTACAACATAATCGAGATGTGTTCCTAAAAGTGTCCGGATCTGGTTCTGGAACATATCAGGACGTTCATATTCAATGACGATCTCGCGGCCTGAATTCATAACGCTGCTGTTCAGAATACGAACTCTGCCAATCTGCGCTTCAACAATATAATCAGAACCGGCTGACAGGGGAACGCCGCCGGAAGTTACAGTCACCGAAGTCTCGAGAACGCCGTAAGGCAATGAAACTTCTGCGCCGCCACTGGACTGGTATGAACCTTTGATGTAAAATTTATTGTGCTCGGTAACCTGTTGCGCATCGATCATTGTCGTGCGGTAAAGCTCGTCAAACACATATTTTTTTCGAAATGCGTCGTCGCTTAATCTCGCATTAAGATTAGAACCAAAAGGCTCCAGGACAGGGAAAAACACACGACCCGTTTTGGTATCAATCGTGACACCATCCACAAAGTCAAAATTTCCGTCTGGCTGCAAGTCGTTCACAGGATTCAACCGATCCAGGCCCATCACACGGATCAAGGGAATGTTGGCAAGATTACTTTCCTGTAAATTCGGGTTATCAATACCCGTCAAATCATCTTTGTAGATAATACGCAGCTGAAATCCCGTTTTACCAATCGAGCTTGTTCCCAACGTATAAACGTTTTTCATCATCAGATCCCACATCGGCAATTTCGTATTGTTACGAATTGTGGATGATTTGATCAATTTTAGCGCAATTACTTCATCATCCTGGCGATTTTGATAATCTTCGGTAAGCTCTCCTACTTTATATGATCTGCCGTTATAAGTATACTCATAAGCAACGGCAAGAACTTCATCGTTTCTCAACGGAGTTGTTAAAGAAATATAACCCAATTGTGGACTGAATGTATATTCCCGTTCAGCAACCAGTCTTTTAGCTCCTCTTAATAATTCATAATCAACTGTTTTTTCAAACCCCAAATTGGTAATTGCCGAATTGGTATTATCGACCTGACGGAAACCGGGGTTGTCAGTTAATGTCTTGTACAAACCATTTGTTGCATTGTCAGCAGGCTGATTTGCACGGATCGGCTGGATGTTAGGATTTCCCGTTTTATATGGAGCCGGTTCACCAAGATCTGTGAAACCAACAATATTTCTCAACGATTCCGTTGTAGTTGTTCTGTTCGTAACATAAACCTCCATCCGAGTCACGGTCACGCCAGAAGTGATCTGAGGTGTGTTTCTTAAAGCACTTTCGTACTTATTTCTGAAATACTGAGACAGGAAGAAGTTTCTGTTTTCGTCGTAGTTATCTACCCGGATTTCAAATTCACGACTTTGAGCTCCGCCGCGCAACACAATTCGTTCTTTGCTTGAACGCTGTTGAGAAGCTACAAAAGTTGCACTCAAACGCCCAAACTGGAAATCTGTTTTTAAACCAAACAAATTTTGAACACCTGGAATCAACTGACTATTGATCGCCCAGTTGATATTTCCCGCTTCGACTTTACGCAGAAAACTCTCCTCCGGATTCTTATAATTCAGTTTAAGAGCATTTTCAAAATTGAAACTTGCTTTTGTATCAAAATTGGTAAGAAAACCCAGCCTGTCGCCCAGATTCGCATTGAAATTAATTGCGATCTGTTCGTTGAAAATAAAATTGGTATTACGTCGCTGACGTATCGGTAGCGCTGGATTGTCAATAAACTGGTTCATTACGCCAATGTCAAGGGCGACGAAACCAGTCGGTTTGAAATCCAGGAAATTATCTCCAAGAATCTTCGAAAGCGCAGGCGGCACATCAAGTTTAGGCAAAAGACCTCTTGCGCCCATCGCACTTTTTCCATCCTGCCGGGACGAATATTCCCGCAGCAAACTTTTGAAAGCGCGATCTTCCAGTGCCTTGTCATATGTTTCCATATCCATACTCTCAGGCGCCCGGTAATCAAGGCTTCCGGATGGAGTCTGAATATTTTCTGTTACAGCAATTTTGCCGGAACTATCCAATAAAATATTGGTGGAAATATTGGCCGGATCTTTCAGGTAAAAAGGAGAACGAGGCCTTGGCTGTGCAAATTTGTTGGAATAGAAATCTTTCCAACGCATAATAAGCTGATTGCCTGAGCGATCAACATTTTTGCGGGTCGTATCCGGAATCGTGTCCGTGAGAATTGCCCAATCGGCAAGAACCTCAGAATTTGATTCAGTTTTATCAAAAGAAGCCGTTGCCAGCAGCAAAGCTCCGGATGAGATCGTAATAGCCTTAAAGAGGGATGAGTAAACCGTTGATGACAAAGCTTAATACTTTATTTTTTGAGGGTTTCTGCAATAATCAATGTCAACATATCCAACGAAACGGTAAAAATCTTTTTCATATTCCCGTACGACTTATTTAAAAATCCTGACTAGCGGAGCGCTAATTTAATCAACTGCTCAACCGTTATCTCGTACCCTTCCCGTTTGATGATAACATCTAAACTTTTTTCTGCGGTCGCTTTCGGGATACCCAGAGTCACCAGGGCAGCCAAAGCTTCGCTTTTCAACGCATTATTCGAACTAGCAGGGGTTTTCACTCCCGTAGTGAGCATTGCATCTTTCCGCATTTTGTCACTTAATTCAAGAATTACTCGCTGGGCTGTTTTTAATCCAATTCCTTTAATAGACTGGATCAGACGTAAGTCTTCGTCGATGATTCCCTGGCGGATTTCCGGAGACGAAAGGGAGGAAAGCATGACTAAAGCAGTCGATGGCCCTACTCCCGAGATACTGATCAAATCTAAAAAGAGGCTCTTTTCATCGCTTTCCAAAAAGCCGAAAAGCACATGAGCATCTTCACGTATATTTAGATAGGTTACTAATTTGCACCGCTTACCAACGTCTGGCATGGCGGTGTATGTCTGCAATGAAATACGAACTTCATAACCCAGACCCTGGACATCAATAACGGCAAATGCAGGATCTTTATAGGTTACAGTCCCGTCAACGTAGGCAATCATATGTTTATAGTATGTGCGTTAAAATAACTCGTTCTAGCTTGAAACGATCAGTTTCATACCAGGCTTAATCTCGTTCCCTCTGATTTTATTAGCTCTTTTCAGGTAATCTATCGGCAGTCCGTAACGCTGGGAAATGTTCCATAGCGTATCACCCTGCTGGACAGTGTGGTAACGCATTTTGATATGTCTTGATCTTCTTTGTTCTTCTTTCTGTGCCTGCTGCGTTTTTGCAGAAGCAACCAGGGTTACAGGCACAACCTCTTTAACTTCCTTATAAACAATTAATTTTTGTCCACTTTGGATAGCGCTTCTACGAATATTATTCCATTTCCTCAACTCAGCGATTTCGACATCATATTTTCTTGAAATAGATTCCAGTGTTTCGCCGCGTCTGACTGTATGAGAAGATTTTTTTTGCTTAATTTTCGCAACAGCAGCCACTTCCTGTTCATCCGAATCCGTCTCCTCAGTCTCTTCGTTTACAGCCAGCGTTGTTTCCGCAGTTGTATCGGTTTTAACGTGTTCTTTTTCTACTTTTCCAGAAGCTATCAGCATCGGCCTGACGGTAACTTTTACATCTTTATAAACCACCAGGCGCTGGCCCCTCTGCAATGAATTTCTGCGAATACGATTCCATCTTTTCAACTCAGCAACCTGAACTCGGTATTTTCTTGAAATCGATTGCAGCGTCTCTCCTCTTTTAACGGTGTGAGAAGATTTCTTGGAAACTACTTTTGTGTTAGCTGCAAATTCATCGCTATCCTCGTCCCCATTAACATAAGCATAGGGAAACGCTCCGTTTGATTTGTCAAGTCCTGCCAAAACTGCTCCGGCTGGAATATACCTGCGTGTGCAGGAATCCATAATCACGCTTCTGTTGCTAACCAGATAAGTATATTTTACACTTGGTACTTTAAGAACAAAATCACGCGTCTGCTCAGGAAGCATTGTTTTCGTCAACTGAGGATTCAGTTTGTTAAGTTCCGCAAAATCAATTCCACTTTGCTGGCAGAATGTTGCAAGATTTATATAGCCATTGATATGGATTGTATCATTAGGAATCTGATATTCCGGATTTTGTGCATAAACGCCGTGATCATTTCCATAATTCATCATATAGTTCATCGCCACATATTGCGGAACATAAGATCTTGTTTCTTTTGGAAGCGCGTTATAAATTCCCCAGAAGGTTGTTCCATGTGAACGACGCATTGCACGTTTAACATTTCCCGGCCCTGTATTGTAAGAAGCCAAAGCCAACTCCCAGTCTCCAAAAATATTATAAAGCTGTTTAAGATATTTACACGCAGCCTCAGTCGCTTTTACAGGTTCGAAACGTTCGTCGATGTAACTATCCTGGTATAAACCGAACTCACGACCCGTCGCAGGCATAAATTGCCAAAGTCCGCCGGCTCTGACGCGGGACAGTGCTGTAGGATTTAATCCCGATTCGATCATTGACAGATATTTAAGCTCTGTAGGCAGACCGTATTTTTGAAGTGTTTTTTCAAATAAAGGGAAGTATAATGGCATCTTTTCCATCATACTGATTGTGAAGTTTGTCTTTTTATAAATAAAGTATTCAACAAATTCGTGAGACGACTTATGATAAGTCAGAGGAATCGATTTTTCCAGTTTCGCAAAACGCTCTCTTAATAATTCTTCCGGAATAGCAGGTGTCAAACCTATTTCTTCAACGTCAGGCATGGTTGGAATTTCGGCATTTTCATCAGCTACCGCTGCGATTCCGAGCGTATCCGGCCCAATAATTTCTAATTTCTCTCTTTGTATTGTCGCCATAACCGGCGAATTCCACAACCCTGCACACACGGCTCCAAGCCACAATACTCTTTTTGAAATCCTCATTAATTAAAGCTTTTTGATGGGTTAGCGATTCCTGTTATCAAATAGTCAACGTCTGATGATGAATACCTTATGTAAATAACTTTCTTACTATCTATAATTTCGTGCAAATAATTTCTGAAAAATCACCTTACAGGCACGATTCTTTTATTGAAACATTGGGTAATAATAAAGACCGGACTGCTTACAGTCCAATAAATACTTACAAAAAACCAGATAAAAAATTATTTATCAGGCTTGGAAATTATGCTTCTATATTTTCTTTCAAAGTTAAAGAAAGATGGTTAGCAAACGACAGCATTTTTTCTTCTTTGAAGAAGGGCGCCATAATTTGAATACCAATCGGCATACCATTTTTGTCTAAACCATTCGGAATTGAAATGGCAGGATTTCCTACAACATTAGCCTGTACCGTAAAAATATCAGCTAAATACATCTGTAAAGGATCTTCCGTTTTCTCTCCGATCGTAAAGGCAGTGGTAGGCGTAACAGGTGAAATAAGAAAATCAAATTTCTCAAAAAACCGCTCCGTTTCTTCCCGCACCAATCTTCTAACGCGTTGCGCCTTGGTATAGTATGCGTCGTAATAATTTGCACTTAAAACAAAAGTACCTAATAATATTCTTCTCCTCACTTCTTCACCAAAACCTTCTGTCCGGGTATTCTTATAAAGTGCCTCCAAATCTCCGTTTTCTGCCGCTCTGCTACCATACCTTACACCATCAAATCTTGATAGATTTGAACTGGCCTCAGCGGTGGTCAGGATGTAATAAGTTGGCAATAAATAATCAAGGAGCGGCATTTCAACCGGCGTGACTTCGTGTCCCTGCGAACGGAGACGATTTAAAACTTCGAGTGTCTGCTCACGGATTTCAGGAGCAATCGCTTCATTTTCAATCGTATCAAGAATGTAACCAATCTTTGCCTTTCCATTCCAACCAAGATTTTCAGTGTAAGAAGGAACATCTTTGGCAGAAACGGTACTATCGAATTCGTCGGAACCTGCCATGATTTCCAAAATCAAAGCAGCATCTTCAATACTTTTCGTAATCGGTCCGATACAGTCAAAGGAAGACGCATAAGCCAGAAGTCCCCAGCGGGAAACACGACCATAAGAAGGCTTAACCCCAACTACGCCACAAAAAGCGGCAGGCTGACGAACTGAACCTCCAGTATCACTTCCCAAAGATGCGTGGCACAATCCAGCCTGAACCGCAACCGCCGAGCCACCGGAAGATCCACCCGGAACCTTTGTATTATCAGCCGCATTAAGAACAGGACCGAAAGATGAATTTTCATTAGAAGACCCCATGGCAAACTCGTCACAGTTTTGACGACCTATTACAATAGCGTCTTCGTCCAAAAGACGTTGAACCGCTGTTGCTGTATACGGGGAATGGTAAGTATTCAAAATCTGACTTCCAGCCTGAACGCCGTGCCCTTTATGAGCCAAAACATCCTTTAAGCCGATCACCAAGCCGGCAAGTCTGCCAGCAGTTCCATTCTGAATTTTAATGTCTACATCAGCCGCGAAGCGAAGTGCTTCCTCTGAATAGACGTCAACGAAGGCATTTAAATGGGCATTGGACTCAATCCTTTCCAAATAATGATTCACCAACTGCACGCAGGTTAAACCTCCTCCACGCAAATCATTTTGTATTTCGGTCAGCGTCGGGTACTCTTTCAACGTAATTATTTTTGGCGGGTAATAAATAAAGAATCAGAGCCATTTAAGTGTTTACTAAACGGCTCTGTTATGTACTCAATACAATGGAAAGATTACTTTGTAGTATCTTCCATGCTTTTCTCAATATTCTCTTTTACGTCTTTGGTAGCATTTTTAAACTCGTTGATACCCTGGCCCAAACCACGCATCAACTCAGGAATTTTCTTCGCACCGAAGAAAAGCAAAACGAACAAGGCTACCAGAAATATCTCTTGTCCACCCAACCCCATAATTCCACCTAAAACAGTTACTGATTCCATATCTATTCTTTGATTATATGTTTACAAAAATACTTATTTTTTGGAAAAGACCTAAAATAATCAGGCACTTTATCCGATATTAATTGTTTTTTCGTTCTTTTCCCATTCGCTGAATTTCGCAATATCGTCGCCTAATGTCTTAATAAGCCACAAAACAAGCGCGACATCGTCTGTAATTCCTATAACCGGCAGAAAATCAGGGATAAGATCAATTGGAGAAACAAAATAGATTAAAACAGCGACTATCGAAACAAGGCTTTTCCAGGGAAGCGTTCTGTATGCTCCCGACGAATATGCTTGCACCATACGAATCAGCAGTCTTACGCTGCCCTGAAACTCGGCCAGATTGCCTTTGAACCCAACATGCTTCAATTTACCCGCTACCTCACTAACCAACTCCATAAGGCGACTTGCGTTACTGGCATACCTGCCTGCTTTACCTGTTGCCTTTCTAAAAAAAACAGACTTTAAGGTCTTTGCTATCAATGATTCGTTATTCATTTTTCTAAATAAAGAAAAAGTGGTTTGAAATGCCAATATAACTATCTAATTACGTAAAAAATTGCATTACGGATCGAAGCATACTACATTTCATACAAAATTTAAATCTCCGAGTGGTTTTAACAAATTATGTAACCTATTTTTAGGGTATATTTCAAAACATTAATTTTTACACAATTAAATACATTTTTTTATGAAGATTACTGTCGTAGGCGCTGGCGCCGTGGGTGCAACCACAGCCGACAATATCATTCGTCGCGAATTGGCGGAAGAATTAGTGTTGCTGGATATCAAAGAAGGTGTAAGTGAAGGAAAATCATTGGATATGTACCAGACCGCTGCGTTACTTGGTTTTAATACCAAACCGGTTGGCTCAACTAATGACTATGAAAAAACAAAGGGATCCGATGTAGTCGTAATCACTTCAGGTATCCCGCGCAAACCCGGCATGACCCGCGAAGAACTTATCGGTATCAATGCAGGAATCGTAAAATCAGTAACTGAAAATATTTTAAAATATTCTCCAAAGGCCATAATCATTGTTGTTTCAAATCCGATGGATACAATGACTTACCTTGCATTTAAAGAGGCAGATATTCCTAAAAAACGGATTATCGGTATGGGAGGAGCATTGGACAGCGCACGTTTCAAAACTTATCTTGCTATGGCAATGGATGTTTCTCCAAGTGACATTCACGGTATGGTAATTGGCGGACATGGTGACACAACCATGATACCGTTAACCCGCCTGGCTACTTACAACGGGATTCCGGTAAGCCGTTTTCTTTCTGCTGAAAAACTTGAGCAGATAGCAGCGGATACGATGATCGGCGGTGCAACGCTTACAAAATTGATCGGAACATCAGCATGGTATGCACCCGGAGCTGCAGCAGCGATGATGGTGGAAAGCATTGTTCGTAACCAAAAAAGGATTGTTCCCTGCGGTGTCTATCTGAATGGAGAGTATGGACAGAAAGATATTTGCATGGGCGTCCCAGTTGTTCTTGGACGTAATGGCTGGGAGAAAATCATCAATCTGCGTTTGAGCGACGCCGAAAAAGCAGCATACGAAAAATCCGCCGAAGCCGTACGTGCGATGAACGGAGCTTTGACGTTCTAGCCAAAAGAGGAGTCAGTTTGGTAAAACTGGCTCCTCTTTTACTCATTTTATTCACAGTCTAGATTGATATCTGATACTGTAATATCCAGGATGCTTTTCTCCCGTCTTTAACTAATTCATTAAATTCCACTCCGTTTTTATAAACTGGCCTATTCTCGTAATTTAATGTCAATTTTGAATTATTTCCTTTAATGACCCAGTTGACGCCCAGATTGTACAGATTCATCGGATCTTTCAAACGTTCATAATCTGAATATTGCCAGGAAGCGAAAGGCATCAGCGTCCCCTGGCTTCCCAACAGCCCCTCTTTGAATTTAAATCCAGCCTGTGCATAAGTTACATTCCCTGTTCCAAACATAGGGTAAGCATTTCCGTGTGTACCGCTAACACCGGCGATCGGTAAATTAGTGCCTGTTGCAGGATTCATACTCCCATTATAGCGAAGATATCCTTTCCCATATTCTGTATGAAAATATCCTAAATATGCAGACACCGCTGTCCCTTTATCCTTGTTAACCGGCATGTCGAGATAAGAAGCAACGGACCATAAATTCATGCTGCTATACAGCGTGTCAGCATTTTCTTGTCTCCAAGTCGCATTTTTTTGTCCGATGAAGCCCGCCTCAATATTCCAGACTTTTCGCTTTCCCAGATAAGTACCCGTCATGTACCCTGGAGTTGTGTTGTCTTCTGTATCAAAAATATTGTAGATCAATAATCCGTCAAACTGTTTTTTATGTTTTTTCTGAGCAAAAACAGAATTTACGCCCAAAGCAGCGGGGACGCCTCCACTTGTTTCGACTGGAAACGGGTCAGCAATACTTAAACGATAATTAATTTTACCAATCTGTCCACGACTGTAAATGGCAAGTTTTCTTGAAAACTGATCGGTCTGATCTACCGTTGCCTGAGCGAAAATCGGCACATCCATTGTCATGATCGTTCCGATACTTGGCTGAGAGAAACGGGAAAGTCCATTTACGATCGTCAGACCGCCTCCCACGCGAATGAAATCAGAGCCCTTTCTCAGCACTTCATATTCCCCTACCGCATCATGAAAAAAAGCAGCAACCTTTCTGTTACTTGGCGTTCCGGCTGTATTATAACCCGGGAAACCATTTGTTTTGTTAAAGTTGTTAAGACCAAACTGTGTATAAAAAAAGACCCTGTCAGTAATCTGGCCAAACAATTGCATACGAGTCCTTCTCAATCCGATATCAAATGTTTGAGAAGCGGGATCACTTAAAACTGTTGTTCCCGGATTATTTTCATTCAGTCGAAGCCAAACCTGATTTGTAAAGGTGAATTTTACATAATGCGATCCGGAAGGATTGAGACTATATCTGATATCACTTTTGTTATTATCATCCGTTGACTTCACTTGAGCGAATCCAGCTGATGTGGCTAATAAAATTAAACAAAGTACTTTTTTCATTCCACGCGTTATTTTTTTCAGATACGAATAACGTATCTTACCTAAATTAGTTAAAAGTTGCTAAAAAATACTCTAAAAATGATTTGCCCTTTGGAAAAAGGAGATGGCTCGATCGCTCCTTTTTACTATAATACCAAAAAACATAAGCACAAATTAAACGGGGTTTTACTCCTTTTATTTGTGTTTTTTTCTTCTGTGTCCGCTCAGGAGACACCTCCTCTTGTAAATTTCCAGAACACGATTTATAAGGCTCATAATCAAAACTGGGCAATCGGCCAGAGTAAAGATCACATCATTTATACGGCTAATTCTGATGGTTTGCTTGAATATGACGGTGCTGTCTGGAAGTTATTTCCATTCCCTAACCGGCAGATCGTACGTGCTGTTTTGTGCGATACGATGCCAAACGGAGGTTCAAGAATTTACGTTGGTGGCTATTCAGAGTTTGGATATTGGCAAAAAACGACAAAGGGGCAGTTAATCTATCATTCTCTTAGCAAAGCTGCTAATTTCAAGAGTTTACAGACGGAAGAAATATGGCACATTCTGAAAGATGGTAAGGATATTTATTTCCAGTCCTTTGCCCGGATATACCGTTACGACGGCCAGAAGATCACCGAGCTTAAAACAAGGGATAATTTTATGTTCATGCGAAATGTCAGAGGCAGATTGTATGTTCAGTTTTTAAACAAAGGACTCTACGAGCTGATCGGAAATAAGTTTGTGATGCTGAAAGGTTCCGGTTTTCTTGCGTCTGCGGTGGTTTCAAGTATCCTGCCTTTTCCGGGAAACAAGGTTTTAGTCACCACTACTAAACAGGGCATTTTCATTTGGGATAATGAGAAATTCACCGAATGGAAAATACCTCTCGCTGAGGAATTAAAACAAAACATCATCAATAAGGCGGTCGTGCTCAGCACCGACAGCAGTTATGCTTTTGGCTCGATATCAAAAGGATTATACGTAGTTGATAACAGCGGGAGTTTGAGATTCCATTTCAAGAAAGAAAATGGATTACAAAATAATACGATACTCTCCCTCTTTGAAGACAGTAACGACCATTTATGGCTCGGGCTGGATCAGGGAATTGACCTTATCAAGCTTGCTTCTCCGGTCATTTCATATCAGACGAACGACAACCCTCTCGGATCAACTTATGCAGCAGCCATTTGGAAAGGAAACTTATACGTAGGGTCCAATAATGGTGTTTTTGTTAAAAAGTGGATGTCATCCGAACCCTTTCGCCCTATACGCGGACTGGAAGGCCAAACCTGGACTTTGAAAGTTATAAACGATCAATTACTGTGCGGCCACAATGATGCAACGTTCCGCATTGAAAAAAACGGCATCAAAAGAATATCACCGGTAAATGGTGGCTGGCAATTTCTCCCGGTCGTCACAAAAAGCGACACGGTTTTATTACAGGGATCTTACACAGGCCTTCACATATATAAGAAGGATAAAGCCGGACAATGGACTTATCAATTTCCTGTCAAAGGAATTCCACCAATTCCTGCCAAACAAATTGTTCAAACAAATGAAGGTTCTTTTTGGATAGCCCACGCTTATCGCGGGTTATATCACATCGAATTAAATGCAAAACTTGACTCTGCGATTTCCTGGAAAGAGTACAAAGCGCCAATCGATATTCCAAGCGAATTTTCCATTGAGATCACACCCTGGCGCGGAAAAGTGTTGATCAGATCAGGAAATAACTTCTTTCAACCTGACAGCGAAAACAACCTGCAGCCCTATAAAAACCTAGGGGTTAAAGAGGATGACGAATTTAAGATTCGCTCCGGCATAGATCAGGATTGGTTTAAAATATATTTGAACCGGATTAATTTTTACAGCAATACTGAACCCAAAACGCTGCAATTATCACTTGTCAGAAATAGTGAAACGATAATTCCGCTTTCAAACCAATACTACTTTTTTTGTCTGGATAATGGTTACGCACTGTATGATCGAAAATTAAGTGACACACACACCTCGGCTGTTTTGACTCCGACCATCAGAAAAGTTTATAACCTAAGAAATCTGACCGAAGTATTTGAAACCAAAGCTGAAACTACATTGCCTGTTGATGTCCGTTCGATCCGAATCGCGTATGCCCTCCCGATTTTCGGTCAGGATGTTCAGTTTAAATATCGCCTCAAAGGCCTTTCAGATCAGTGGTCAGAATGGACAGATAAGAGTTATGTTGAATATACCAATTTATCGCACGACCAATATAGCTTCGAACTTAGGAGCAGTTTAAATGACGAAGTTACAACTTACAAATTTTCGGTTGCACCTTACTGGTATGAAACGGTTTGGGCGAGGCTTCTTTTCGTGATCCTCGCAGCTGCTTTCTTAACCGGAATTATCATTTTTCAGGAAAAACGTCTGGTAAAACACCGACAGAAATTGCTGGAAGAACAGGAAGAAAAATTACGTCAGCAAAAACTGATAAATGAAAGAAGAATCATTGAGATCCGGAATGAAAATCTTCAAAGTGAAATCAAAAACAAAAGTCAGCAGCTAAGCAATGTCGCGATAAATGTAGTTCGCAAAAATGAAATATTACAGGAAATCCGGGATGAGCTGCAGCAGGTCAAACAAGAGCTTGGGCAACAGTTACCCAATATTCATTACCAGAAGCTACTGAACAGTATTGAGAGAAACGTTGCCGGAAAAGACGACTGGGTTTTGTTCGAAGAAAATTTCAATGAAGTTCATGACGAATTTTTCAAAAAGTTAAAAAACATTTGTCCGTCTATATCACCTTCTGAACTTCGTCTGGCGGCATGCCTTCGAATGAATTTGTCGAGTAAGGAAATGGCGCCGGTTCTCGGAATTTCTGTTCGCGGAATTGAAATTAAACGCTATCGTTTACGCAAAAAGCTCGAACTCGAGAACGATTCCAACCTAACCGAATACATGATGGATGTGTGAAATGATGAGACAAAACCAATATTTTTGCAATTAAATAATATAATTTGTTGTATTATTCTCATTGATGTAGTGGTGATGTAGTGCTAATTTTGACAATGGTAGCTATTAGTACTTAGCTTTGAAGACAATTTAATCTTCTTAAAGTTCAATACCTAACTAGAAACCAATGAAAGCAAATGTACGATCACTGTACTTGTTGATTGTTTTTGCGTGCGTAACCACACTAGCATTCGCGCAGGAAATCAACATAACAGGTAAGGTCACTTCGGCATCAGACGGCTCCGGACTTCCAGGGGCCAGTGTGTTACTTAAAGGAACAACCACAGGGGTTCCTACTGACACAGACGGTAGTTTTAATATTAAAGTCCCATCCTCCACTTCTGTTCTGGTCATTTCTATGATCGGGATGACTTCCCAGGAAATAACGGTTGGCTCTAACTCCGTTATCAACGTCGCACTTCAGGAGGATGCCCGCGCGCTAAATGAAGTTGTGGTCGTAGGATATGGATCGCAAAGAAAAGTCGACGTAACCGGTTCGGTAGTTTCCATTAAAGGTGCAGAGATCTCGAAACAATCCTCTATAAATGCGGTCAGTGGTTTGCAGGGAAAAGTTGCCGGTGTACAGGTGAACAATTCAGGAAAACCAGGTGAGGCACCTCAGATTCGTATACGTGGTGTAGGTACTGCTTATGGTAGTCCAAATCCTCTTTATGTTGTTGACGGAGTTTGGTTTGACGATATAAGCTTCCTGAATTCGGCGGACATCGAAAGTATGAATATTCTGAAAGATGCTTCAAGCCAGTCTATCTATGGTGTTCGTGCTGCAAACGGTGTGGTTTTAATTACTACAAAAAAAGGAAAATCCGGAAAAGCGGTGGTCGATTATAATGGATTTGTCGGAATGCAAAAAGTGACAAACCAGATCAAAATGGCGAACGCAAATGAGTATGCCACGATGATTAATGAGCTAAGCGCAATAAATGGCGGCCAGAATATTTTGAATCCGGCCAGCTACGGAGAAGGAACAGATTGGTACAAGCAAGTTCTCCGCGATGCTTTTATAACGAATCATCAAATTTCTGTGAGTGGTGGCGGAGAAAAATCAACCTACAATTTCTCTCTTGGTTATTTGAAACAGGATGGTATAGTTGAGAAAAACAATTTCAAACGTTATACTGCCCGTTTTCAGAACGATTTCCAGGTTGCTAAAAATCTGAAAGTGGGATATACCGCAACAGGTGCATTCAGCAAGTCACAGGATGAAGCCGGTGGAATTTTTAGACAATTATACTCAGCGGCGCCTGTTCTTTCTGTTTATAACGCAGACGGGACCTATGGTGATCCGTCTAAATTAAACCTTGGAGATGGTGCAAACTTCAATCCTCAGGTAACGCTTGATTATTATAATCAGAATACAAAGAAGACACTTCTGACTGCAAATGCTTATGCAGAATTGTCTTTTCTAAAAGATTTTACCTTCAAAACAAGTCTGGGCGGTCGTTATTCGCAGGATGAAACGAGAGCTTACGTTCCTGTTTATGCTGCTACGGTTGCACAGCGTAACACAAACAGCCTCTTGACCTTTACCCGCCCACAGGCGCGCTACTGGATTTTTGAAAACACTTTGACCTACACAAAAGAAATCGGCAAACACTCTATTACTGCCCTTCTTGGTCAATCCGCACAACGCGATCAATCATACAAGCTAACGGCCTCTGCTCGTGACGTTCCTTATGCAAGCGAAGGAGATTTATATCTGACATTAGGAAATGTTGACGGACGTAACGTAACCGATGAAGGCGATCTGGCAACGTATTCCTCCTATTTCGGGCGTGTCAATTACGGTTTTTCCGATCGTTATTTAATCAATGCTTCTTTAAGAGCGGATGGATCATCTAAATTTTATCAGGGTGGAAATGCCTGGGGTTATTTCCCATCGGTCGGTGCTGGCTGGGTTATCAGTAACGAAGCGTTCATGGGTGATCAAAAAGTTTTTGACAACCTGAAATTACGTGCAAGCTGGGGTAAAATCGGTAACGCATCCGTTCCTTCTAACTTGTCTACCTTGACGGTTGCAACAGGTGGTACCCTTGCTGCAATCTATGGCGGGACGGTTAATACGGGTGCGAGTATCAACTCTATTATTCCTCCCGTTACTGTTTGGGAACGTGGTGTAGGAACTGATATCGGCTTAGAAGCTTCGTTGATGAAAAATCGCTTGTCTTTTGAACTGGATTACTATACCAAAAAGACCGAACGCGCGATTTTTGACATTCCTGTACTCGCTTCAATCGGAACTGCCTCTGGTAAAATTATTGGTAACCAGGCCGATTTCGAAAACAAAGGTTTTGAAGCAGCGATTACATGGAGAGACGAAATTGGCAAAGATCTGACATACAGCATTGGTATCAACGGAAGTATGAACAATAACAAAGTTCTGTCAGTATCTACCGGAGCTAACCCGATTTATGACGGAGGTGTTGGTTTGACAGGTGGTGCTCTGGCAACAAGAACCCGAGTAGGCGATCCGATTGGATCATTTTACGGATACGTTGTTGATGGAATTTTCCAAAATCAAGCAGAAATTGACGGATCAGCACAAAAAACGGCTAAGCCAGGTGATTTCAGATACCGTGATATCAGCGGATCCAATGGAACTCCGGATGGAAACATTACCGGACTGGACCGTCAGGTTATAGGAAATCCAAATCCTAAGTATACTTACGGTATCAATACGAGCTGGAATTATAAATGGTTTGATTTGATGCTTGATTTCCAGGGTGTAGCCAAAGTTGATGTTTATAATGCAAACCTTGGATGGCGTTATGGAAATGAAAATTTCACAAAGGATTATTTCGACAATCGCTGGCATGGAGAAGGAACTTCAAATACTTACCCTTCTGCTAACATTGGCGGTGGATCAAATTATCTCGCGAATTCATTCTTTGTTCAAAACGGAAGTTATTTCAGAGTTAGAAATGCTCAGTTAGGATACAGTTTGCCGGCAAAAGTGACAGAACGTCTAAAATTGAAAAAATTGAGAATTTATGCAAACGCTCAGAATGCACTTAACTTTTTCAAATACAAAGGACTTTCTCCGGAAGTTAGGGCAAACGAAAATAAACCAACGCAGGCAGGTATTGACGCTAACGTATATCCGTTGTCAGCAACCTACAACTTTGGTATAAATGTTACTTTCTAAGACGATCAGGAATATGAAAAATAGAAATTTTAAAACTAGACTTGGAAGAATCGGGCTGTATGCCGGCCTGACTTCTTTGACACTTTTTCCGCTGGCATGTCAGGAAAGTTTTTTGGATACTGATCCTCAGGGAAAACAATCGGGAGATGTTTTCTGGCAAAATGAAGGCGATGCAACAAAGGCTGTTAATGCGATGTACGCGAACCTTCGGAGCTGGACAAACATTTCTTTTGCACCGATTGCTATTGAAAGTATTGGATCGGATGAAACCGAGAAAGGTAGTTCGGCATCCGATGCGACTTTTTTCAATACATACGACAATTTTTCAGTTGGATCCACTGAGGGACAATTGGCGGATTTCTGGAAAGGGCAATACGAAAATATCAATTATGCCAATCAGGTATTGGATAATGTTCCGGCAATAGAGATGACTGCTGCCTTGAAAGAAAGATATCTGGCAGAGGCCAAATTTGTACGTGCATATTCCTACTTCCGATTGGTACGTGCTTACGGCGATGTTCCGTTACGACTAACGGTTCCGGCAGGTACGGCAGAATACAATATTCCACGTACTGCCAAAGCTGAGATTTATGCTGCCATTGAAAAAGATTTGACAGAGGCGGCAGCAGTTCTTCCTGCTACTTATGGTGCTACTGATATTGGCCGTGCCACAAAAGGTGCTGCACTTTCACTACATGCAAAAGTTTCAATGTATCAGCAAAAGTGGCAACAGGTTTACGATCTGACAACGCAGGTTATTGGATCAGGACAATATTCTCTTTTTGCCAATTACGAGCAACTATTCAGAGTCAAAAATGAAAACGCTCCTGAATCGATTTTTGAAATTCAGAACGAGTTGGTTTTAGAAAACAAGGACGCTTCGAATTCTCAATACTCGCAAGTGCAGGGAACAAGAGGTGTTGTTGGAGGCGGATGGGGTTTTAATGTACCTACAAAAGAACTGGCTGCAAGTTATGAAACGGGTGACCCAAGAAGAGATGCAACAATTATTTTCCGCGGCGAAACCACTCCTGATGGCGACATTATTCCCGCGACAGGCGACAACCCAATGTATAATCAGAAATCGTATGTACCATTCAAACTTTTTGTATCGGGATTTAACGAGGGAGCTCAGCAAAATGTTCGTGTAATCCGCTACGCCGATGTTTTGTTAATGAATGCAGAAGCGGCTAATGAACTTGGCAAAACAACCGAAGCTTTGGCATCACTTGAACTTGTCCGTGCAAGAGCAAGAGGGACAAGTACAACAATTTTGCCAAAGGTTACTGCGACAGACAAAGCAACTTTACAAAAAGCAATCTGGCGTGAACGTCAATCTGAGTTGGCGCTGGAGTACGACCGTTATTTTGACGTTATCCGCCAGGGAAGAGGAACTGAAGTCTTTGGACCAAAAGGTTGGCAGGCGAATAAAAATGAAGTTTGGCCAGTGCCACAGAATGAAATTGATCTTAGTGGTGGCGTATTAACACAAAATACCGGCTACTAAAAGCCGGCTTAATTTATACCAGCCCGCAGGGCGATGAAAGAAATCAGACTTCTGATATTCCGGAATATCGTTCTGCGGGCTGTCTGTGTTCAATAGTGCCGAAACATATGCAACTCCGCTTATCTTATAATTAACCAATTAGCTTGCCGTGAAAAACTGTTATGTAATTCTTCTTTTTCTTCTCGCAGCTTTCAGTTGTAAAAATGAAAAAGTTGAAGCTCCTGAAACGATCAGGCCGGCCACTTTCGAAATTGACTCAACCGATAAATTTCCCAGGATATCGGATGAAGCCTTATTAACGCTCGTGCAAAAACAAACTTTTAGATATTTCTGGGATTTTGGACATCCGGTAAGCGGCTTGGCAAGAGAAAGAAATACTTCCGGAGACGTAGTGACCTCAGGCGGAAGCGGCTTTGGCATTATGACAATTCCGGTAGCGATCGAACGAGGATTTATTACACGAGCGCAGGGTTTGGAGCGATTACAGAAAATGGTAACGTTTTTAAAAGGTAACGCTCAGAAATTTCATGGTGCTTTTCCGCATTGGCTTAACGGAGCTACCGGGGCAGTTGTACCATTTAGTACCAAAGATGACGGCGCAGATTTAGTTGAAACTTCATTTCTGATTCAGGGATTATTAACGGCACGTCAGTATTTTAATGGAAATGACGCATCGGAAGTTTCTTTAAGAAATGATATTAATATCATCTGGCATGGTGTGGAATGGGATTGGTTTAGAAAAAACAATGAAAATGTACTTTACTGGCATTGGAGTCCGAATTTTGGCTGGGATATGAATCTGCCTATTAAGGGCTGGAATGAATGCCTGATAACATATGTGCTTGCGGCCTCCTCTCCAACCCACCCTATTTCTAAAATTGTTTATGACAACGGCTGGACTGGAAACGGCTCTTTTGTAAACGGGAATAATTATTACGGGTTGAAGTTACCATTAGGAAGTGCATACGGAGGTCCGTTGTTCTTTGCGCATTACTCTTTCTTAGGATTAAATCCGACGGAATTAACCGATAAGCATACGAATTATTTTGACCAAAACCGGACGCATACGCTAATCAATTTCAATTACTGCAAAACAAATCCCCTCAACTATTATGGATACAGTGAGGATTGCTGGGGATTAACTGCCAGCGATATTCCCGATGGTTATAACGCAAATTCGCCAACAAGCGATAAAGGAGTTATTACACCTACCGCCGCGTTATCTTCTTTCCCATACACGCCTCTTGAGTCTATGAAAGCTTTAAAATTTTTCTACTACAAGCTGGGAGATAAGATCTGGGGAGATTATGGATTTTACGACGCATTTTCCTTACAACAACCTTGGTTTGCAACTTCGTACCTGGCAATCGATCAGGGGCCAATTATTATTATGATTGAAAATCACCGAAGCCAGTTACTCTGGAATCTATTCATGAGCAATCCGGAAATAAAGACCGGAATGAGTAACCTCGAATTTCAGAGTCCCAATTTAAAGTAGTAACAACAACTACCTCAACAAAGAAATTAATTAGCATAATATGAAATATATACTCTTTCACCTAAGCATTCTGGCATGCATACTCTTTTCGACAACCGATAGTACTGCGCAAAAGAAGAGGACCTCAACAGCTGCTGCCACTTTTAATCCGGCGAACCGACCAAAAAATCTATCCGATACGGCATTACTCGAATTGGTTCAAAAACAAACATTTCGTTATTTCTGGGATTTTGGCCATCCGGTTAGCGGCATGTCCAGAGAGCGAAGTAATGTTGCGTTTGATTATGGAGATGAAGTTGTAACAACTGGGGGTACAGGATTTGGAATTATGGCTATGATCGTCGCAGCTGAACGAGGCTGGGTTCCGAGAGATTCGGTCTCTAACCGTCTGCTAAAAATGGTTAAATTTTTATCGAAGGCTGATCACTATCATGGAATTTTTCCACATTGGCTAAATGGCGGAACCGGGAAAATTATTCCTTTCGGGCGTAAAGATGATGGAGGAGATCTTGTAGAATCTTCATTCCTTTTTCAGGGTTTACTTTGTGCAAAACAGTATTTCAACGGAAACAACAATGTTGAACGTGATTTGAGGAACCGGATCACCTGGATTTGGGATGAAGCAGAATGGGATTGGTATACGAGAGGAAATCCTGATCAGTTATTCTGGCATTGGAGCCCAAATAACGGCTGGGCAATGAATTTTGAGTTGAGAGGCTATAATGAAACCCTGATTACGTATATTTTGGCAGCGTCCTCTCCGAGGTATCCAATTACTGCACAAATTTACAATAAATGCTGGGCTCAAAGTGACCACTTCAAAAACGGAAAAGAATTTTACGGAGTAAAACTCCCGCTTGGCTTTGATTTTGGCGGTCCTATGTTTTTTGCTCATTATTCGTTTCTGGGCCTTGATCCGCGAAACCTGAAAGATCAATATGCCGATTATTGGGAACAAAATGTTAATCATACGCTGATAAATTATAAGCATTGCGTTGCGAATCCTGGAAAATTTAAAGGTTACGGTGAAAATAGTTGGGGGTTAACCGCCAGCGATACCTACGATGGTTATAATGCTTTTTCCCCAACAAATGATTTTGGCACGATTACCCCAACGGCCGCATTATCCTCTTTCCCCTATGCTCCTGAAAAGTCAATGAAGGCGCTTCGCCATTTCTATGATGATCTGGGCGACAAAATATGGAGCGAATATGGATTTACCGATGCCTTTAATGAATCACAGAACTGGTATGCGAAGTCACATTTGGCAATCGATCAGGGCCCAATCATCGTGATGATCGAAAATTACCGGACTGGGTTATTATGGAAATTATTTATGAGCAACCCGGATGTCCAGAACGGTTTAAAAAAGTTAAATTTTGAAAGTCCGGCATTGAAAGCGATCAGCAAAAATTGACCAGTAGTTTCCCGAAATTTGCAAGAATTTCATGGGACTAGTGATATTTCGAATTTATAAAATAAATTGTACCTTGATGGTAATTAATAGTTTCCCAGGCACCGTTTCGGTGCCTGGAATTATTTATACCGGGACAATTTATGAAAAGCATCTTCTACAAAATCGGAGCATTTTTACTGGTCATCCATATGATGACCTTTCGTGCTGAAGGCCAAGTCTGGCGAGCGATAGAGCCAGAGAATCTCCCGGATAAGAGACATGAAAATGCCATGTCCCATGCGAACGGAAAACTTTATCTGCTTGGAGGCCGAGGGCTAAAATCTGTCGATGAATATGATCCTGAAAAGGATACCTGGGTAACGCTCAGCAAAACACCCCTTGAAATGAGCCACTTTCAAGCCGTTTCTTTTAAGAACGAAATTTACGTACTAGGTGCCTTTACCGGCAGCTATCCCCATGAAGTACCAATTCCTAATATCTATATTTTCAATCCTGTCAAAAATGAATGGCGAAAAGGTCCTGAAATCCCGGAAAACAGGAGACGTGGGGCGGCCGGAGCGTTCACTTTAAATGACAAAATATACCTTGTCTGCGGAATTCAGGATGGTCATTGGGATGGTCAGGTAACTTGGTTTGATGAGTATGATCCGGCAAAAAATACCTGGAAGCAGCTCGCCGAAGCTCCTCGCCCGCGGGACCATGTGCAGGTAGCGGTTATTGACAATAAACTTTATTTAGCCGGAGGTCGATTGTCTACTGCCAGGATCAATCAAGTCTTGAATACTACAATCGCGGAGGTAGACGTTTACAATTTCAAGACCGGCAAATGGTCAACCCTTGATGCGTCAAACAATATTCCTACAAAGCGGGCTGGTAATACGGCTGTTGCTTTTGGCAAAAAAATCCTGATCATTGGCGGAGAAAGCGATGCTCATGTAGAAGCCCACAATGAAGTCGAAGCATTTAATACGCAAACCCAAAAATGGGAAAAATTCCCTTCGATGCAACAGGGAAGACATGGAACCCAGGCAGTTTTCTTACATAAAAAAGTTTATATCGCGGCCGGTTCTGCCAATCGGGGCGGTGGCCCTGAGCTAAATGCAATGGAAGTTCTTGAAGAATAATACACAGATACAATACCATAATCTCCTATTAAATGTTAAAAAAAATCCTTTCCTTTTGCCTGATATTAAGTCCATTTTTATCGAGTGCCCAAAACCAAACAAAATTCACACACGCAGACACGTTGCGTGGAGCGATCACTCCCGAGCGGGCGTGGTGGGATCTCACTTACTATCATTTGAGCGTGACGCCAAATGCGCAGGATAGCACACTAAAAGGCAGCACGGTCATTAATTATAAAGTTTTAGAGCCGAAGCAAACAATCCAAGTCGATTTGCAGGAACCGCTTCAACTTGAAAAAGTGATTCAGGATGGCCAAACGCTGACTTACAGGAGAGATGGAAACGCTTTTTTTATAACCCTAACTAAGAAGCAGGAAAAAGGAAAGTCTGAATCTATTGAAGTTTTTTATTCGGGAAAGCCGCGTTTAGCAAAAAGACCGCCCTGGGATGGCGGCGTACAGTGGGTTCCGGACGGAAAAGGAAACACGATAATTTCTACCTCATGCCAGGGCCTTGGGTCAAGCGTTTGGTGGCCATGCAAAGATCACATGTATGACGAACCAGATAGTATGATGGTAAGTATTACAGTTCCGAAAGCGGTTACGGATGTCTCCAACGGAAAACTGCGTAGTGTTATTGATAATAACAATGGCACACATACTTTCAATTGGGCAGTTGTTAATCCGATCAATAATTACGGGGTCAATATGAATGTTGCTCCTTATGTAAATTGGAGCGAGACGTATAAAGGTGAAAAAGGTGATTTGCCGGTGAGTTTTTATGTATATCCTGAAAATCTTGAAAAAGCAAAAGTTCAGTTCGATCAGGCCAACAAAATGCTGAAAGCTTTTGAACATTGGTTTGGACCATATCCATTCTACGAAGATGGATATAAGTTAGTCGAGGTGCCTTATCTGGGTATGGAACACCAAAGTTCTGTTACCTATGGAAACGGCTATAAAATGGGATATCTGGGACGTGATTTGTCCAAAACAGGTTGGGGGCTAAAATGGGATTTTATCATTATTCATGAAAGTGGTCATGAATGGTTTGCAAATAATATCACCTATAAGGATGTCGCCGACATGTGGATCCACGAAAGCTTTACTAATTATTCGGAAAACTTATACACCGAATTCTATTTTGGAAAACAGGCTGGTGCAGATTATGTGATTGGTACGAGGGCCTTGATCGCAAACGATATACCAATTATCGGCACTTATAATGTTAACCAGGAAGGTTCAAGGGATATGTATTACAAGGGTGGAAATATGCTCCACACCATTCGTCAGGTTGTGAATAATGATGATAAGTGGCGCCAGATTTTACGTGGCCTCAATAAGACTTTCTACCATCAAACTGTTGAATCCAGACAAATTGAGGATTATGTGAGTAAAAATGCCGGCCGAGATATCAGTAAAATATTTGACCAGTATTTACGAGATACCCGCATCCCTACTCTTGAATATTCTTTTAAAGGGAACAGCGTTCAGTACCGCTGGACAAATGTTGTTGCTGGGTTCGATATGCCGGTTAGAATAAAACTTGCGGATGGAAATGATCAGTTCATTTATCCTACAACAAACTGGAAAACATTGAAAACGAAAGGCGAAAAAACGCTGCTTGTAGATCGTAACTTCTATGTGGAGTCAAAAAATATTTAGAGATTTAGTCCCAACATTCCATAATTAATAAATCACCTTTAAGGGCGGAAATTCGAACCATACCATCAGTTTCCGCCTCATTACTATTTCCGGTCCTATGCCCTAATGTCAATGTTTCATCATTTAGATTATATTTTAAACCTGCTGTTTTAATACCTTCCACAACTCCGATAGGGATAAGCGAAATTGGCGTACCCGCGACATACCACTTTTCAAAAATCCCCGCCAACGGAAATATTTTCGAATAGTCGTCAAATAATACAAGGCGGATAGTTTCTTTGTAGCGGACCAGATTGGTAATATTTGTTATAGAATGATCAGCGCGACGACCTGTTGCCCAAACAATATTTGCAGCCGGAAATCCCTCGGCCACTAAATAGTCAATTGCTTTTTCAAGATCTGTTTTTTCCTGATCCGGTGTATGAACAATTTTGAGAGGATACTGCCTCGATCTAATCTCGTCGAAATCATGATTCTGATCAAAGTCTCCTAACCAAACGTCTACTTTTATTCCTAATTCGAGAACTCTGTAAATAGCATGATCCAGAACCAAAACCAGTGGGCTCCATTCTAACAATTGCCCCAACAATTCTTCACTGCAAGCTTCTCCGTTGGCAATAATTAGTGCAGGTTCCTGCTTTTCTCTGATAATATGATGTGAAGACATTACTAATCTTATTTCGCTTTAATGAGTTCGACAAGTAAGTCAAATTTTCCATTAAAGTTACTTTCCATCTTATCAAATCTTTTATCTATCAAATTAAAACGCTCATCCATTTCATGACGGATATCTTTTAAATCCTGTTGAATAATGGCAACATCGGATTTTAAAGTTTTGACATCATCTTTCAAGACGCTGACATCTTCCTTCAATTCACTAACATCAATTTTCAGGATATTAACATCAGTCTTGAGGATATTAACATCTATTTTCAGGATATTAACATCAGTCTTCAGGATATCAACATCAGTCTTTAGGATATTAACGTCAGTCTTCAGGATATTAACATCAGTCTTGAGGATATTAACGTCAGTCTTCAGGACATTAACATCAGTCTTCAAAGATTCAATATCCGTTTGTGCACCGGACAAACCTTTCTTTAACAAAGAAATATCTTGCTGCATCAAGGCGTCTCGCTTTTTCCATTCAGCGAAACCCTTATGCACAACAGTTGTCAGCTTGGCCAATCCCTCTGCAATCATCTCTATCTGCTTTCCCTGATCCACGGATATGTTTTCTAACTGTGCAATTCGGTCTTCGATGTACATTTTAGCGTGTGTTAATTATCAAGTAATGTTCAGAAAATTGAAACATTATTCAATATCAACAAGAAATATTCTCGGTGCAAACCGTATTTCAACTATGAATAATTATTTTACCGAAGCTGACAATTACAAAATAGTGACCCCTTTAAATCTGCAACGCTTTAGCCCGATTCCAATATTCATCCATTTCCGAAAGTGTCATTTCGGTCAATGACTTTCCATCCGATTTTGATGCTTCTTCCATATATTGAAACCGGCGGATAAACTTTTTATTGGTCCTTTCTAACGCCGTTTCAGGGTTAATATCGACAAATCTTGAATAGTTAACCAATGAAAAAAGTAAATCTCCAAACTCTCCTTCGGCTTCCTTCTGGTCGATTACGTCTTGTGTTTCTATGTTAAAGTTTTCTTTAAATTCCTGCAATTCCTCCTCAACTTTTGCCCAAACCTGCTGTTTTTCATCCCAGTCAAATCCAGCTCCACGAGCCTTTTCCTGAATGCGCATAGCCTTTACAAGCGCAGGAAGAGATGCGGGCACGCCAGACAAAACCGACTTGTTGCCTTCTTTCAATTTTAATTTTTCCCAATTTTGCTTCACCTGCTCCTCGGTATCCGCCTTTGTATCACCATAAATATGAGGATGACGCGAGATCAGTTTTTCACAAATTCCGGTCAAGACATCGGCGATATCAAAATGATTTTCCGTTTCTACATTTTCTGAGGCGATTTTGGCATAAAAAACAATATGCAAAAGCACATCCCCCAGTTCTTTTTTTATTTCAGGCAAGTCATTTTCCAGAATCGCGTCAGATAACTCATAGGTTTCTTCAATCGTAAGGTGCCGTAAACTTTCCAGGGTTTGTTTTCGGTCCCAAGGGCACTGTTCCCGAAGTTCGTCCATAATTGTAAGCAAGCGATCAAAAGCCATGAGCTGCTGCTGGCGACTTTCTGGTAAGTCATTGAAGTTTTTTTCCATGTAACAAAGGTAATATTTAAGCTGCTAAAACTCTGCCGGTCAAAACAAAGTATCTGATTAAGGGCAGCACGAAAAGCAATTGATTTTTAAAGAACTTTTTTCGTAACAAAATGATTTACAGAAAGTCACCATACTTATTATAACTATTGAAGAAAATTCCGGCATCCAAGTCGTTCAAAACAAAAAAAGAATCCTCAGAATCCTTTAAAAAGCGTTTTTCCGCTTTACAAAATCTCCCTCGTTTTTTCCGTCTGGTTTGGGAAACCAATAAGCTGCTCACATCAGGAAATATTATCTTCCGTCTGATAAAGTCTGGCCTTCCTTTATTAATGCTTTACATCGGTAAAGAAATTATTGATGAAGTTGTCCGGTTAATCAACCATCGAACGGATTCTCATGATTATCTGTGGATGCTTGTCGGCGCGGAATTGGGACTGACCATTATTTCAGATCTTTTAAATCGTTGTATAAATCTGTTTGACAGCCTTTTAGGTGATTTGGTCGCCAATAAAACTTCTGTTGATCTGGTACATCACGCTGCGAAACTGGATCTATATCAATTTGAAAATCCTGTTTTTTATGACAAACTGGAAAGAGCCCGGCGCCAAACTGCTGGCCGCACGGTCCTGCTTTCTCAAACATTGGCTCAGATTCAGGATATTTTAACCCTGCTTTCACTTGGAGCCGGATTAGTTGTATTTAATCCCTGGCTGATTTTAATATTAATTATCGCAGTAATCCCTTCTTTTCTGGGAGAAACGCATTTCAACGAAAGGACATATTCATTAACCCGGAGCTGGACTCCGGAACGGCGTGAACTGGATTATCTTCGCTATCTGGGCTCAAGCGCGGAAACAGCCAAAGAAGTCAAGGTTTTCGGACTTGAAAATTATCTCGCAAGACGTTTCAAGGAATTGTCCGAAGAATATTATCTGGCGAATCGAAAAATTGCGATCAGCCGTGCTGGCTGGGGATATTTCTTATCCGCCATCGGCACGGTCGCTTATTATGCAGCTTACGTTTTTGTGTTGATACAAACCCTTGGAGGACTGATTACGATCGGAACCATGACATTTCTTTCGGGATCATTTCAGAGAATGCATGGTATGTTGCAGGCCATTATGAGCCGGTTTTCCGGTATAGCAGAAAATGCACTTTATCTTAAAGACCTATTTGATTTTTTTGAAATTGAACCAACAATTCTGGCGAATGAAAACGGACATACTATTCTCCGGCCGATCAAAAAAGGAATTGTATTTGAAAATGTTAGTTTCAAATATCCGGAAAGTGATTTCTGGGCGATAAGAAATCTTTCATTCACCTTGAATCCTGGGGAGAAATTGGCACTTGTGGGAGAAAACGGTGCCGGAAAAACAACGCTTGTCAAACTTCTGGCCTGTCTTTACAAACCAACCGAAGGACGAATATTAATCGATGGAATTGATATTCTTGACTACAATTTAGCTGATTTAAGAGCCAATATCGGGATTATTTTTCAGGATTATATTCGCTACGAAATGACTGTTTCTGATAATATTGCAGTTGGAGATATCGATAATATAAATGATAAAGAAGCAATTCAAATAGCCTCTGATATGAGCATGGCTAATGAGGTGATAGAACGGCTTCCCAACGGATTCGAACAGGTTTTAGGCAAAAGATTTAAAGAAGGTACAGAGTTGTCTGGTGGTCAATGGCAGAAAATCGCTTTGGCCCGTGCTTACATGCGGGATGCACAGCTGATCGTACTGGATGAACCTACGTCAGCGCTTGACGCCAGAGCTGAACATAAAGTTTTTCAGCGTTTCAGCGAATTAATACACGGAAAAATGGCCGTACTTATATCACATCGGTTTTCAACGGTAAGGATGGCAGATCGAATTCTTTTTATGGAAAAAGGAAAATTAATCGAATATGGGTCACATGAAGAATTGCTGAACCTGGACGGAAAATATGCCGAACTTTTCCAGCTGCAGGCGCAGGGTTACCTATAGTTAAAAAGGAATTTTCAGGCCGGTTTGAATTAAATTACTGCTGCATTTTGCAATAATCAAACCGGCGGTATTTGTTATGACACCTTCCACGTGAATTATATTTTTCCCCGCACGAACGACTTTCGCGTCTGCAAGGATAGTTTCATCTGTTTTCGCAGCATTAAGGAAATCACAATTTAAATTAATGGAAGTGTAAGCAAAATCCCTCCCGAGTGCATAAACCATTGTCCCCACTACATCATCGAGAATAGTAGCTGCAATTCCTCCATGCAAAACGCCCATAGGATTTGACATATCTTCACGAACCACATACTCAACCTTCATGGTTCCGTCCTGAATGTCCAGCAGTTTTCCATTAAGCCATCTGCCGACCGGAGACAAGCTATCCTGCATCGATTGGCCTATGAAAGTCTGCATATATTCCAGCCGAGTTTCGTTCTTTTTCTGGGGCGAATTATCGGAATCGGTCATTTTACACATTGGTTAAGTAGTGAAATATAAACATGGATATATTCCGAAAATATTAATTATCGTAGATTTAACTATTACAATAAGTCAATACTAGTGATTTTATTGCTACGTATCAAAGGTAATTGCTACCTTTGCCCGAGTTTTTCGAAGACTTAAAAGAGTATCCAAATATGAATTTTACGTTATCACAAGTTCCTTCCCGTTCTGAAAAGCCTCGTGAAATGGGAATTACGATGGTTATGGATAAAGGGCTTAGTATCAGGGAAACCGAAGATATGCTTTCCAGCGCCTCCACATTTATAGATATCGTAAAGCTGGGATGGGCCACTTCCTTTGTAACATCTAACCTCGACGAAAAATTAGCGGTATATAAAAATGCCGGGATTCCGGTTTATTTTGGCGGAACATTATTTGAGGCTTTTGTTGTAAGGAATCAGTTTGATGACTACCGTAAACTGCTCGATAAATATGATCTGAAATATGCGGAAGTTTCGGATGGATCAATAGAAATGGCGCAGGACGTTAAATGTGAATACATTCGCAAACTTGCACAGCAAGTAACTGTCTTGTCAGAAGTTGGGTCAAAGGATGAAAATAAAATCATTCCTCCTTATAAGTGGATCCAATTGATTCAATCTGAATTGGAAGCTGGTGCCTGGAAAGTAATCGGCGAGGCAAGAGAATCCGGTAATGTTGGACTTTTCAGAGCAAGCGGCGAAGTGCGCCAGGGTTTGGTTGAAGAAATTTTAACGCAAATTCCATTTGAAAAAATGTTGTGGGAAGCTCCACAAAAATCCCAGCAAGTTTGGTTTGTTAAACTTTTAGGGGCGAATGTAAATCTTGGAAATATCGCGCCAAGCGAGCTTATTCCATTAGAAACAATTCGACTGGGATTACGTGGAGATACTTTCACACATTTCCTGAATGCAAAAACAAAGAAAGAATGGAAAGTTGATTCGAAATAACTGTTTTAAAGCTCACCTTTCATATTTATAACTAATCGGTTAAACTTAAAAAAGCAATGGAATTTTTAACTCAGTTTATTGATTTTTTCCTTCACCTGGATAAGCATTTATTTGATATCGTGCAGGAATACGGTACGCTTACGTATGTGATCTTATTTCTGATTGTCTTTACAGAAACTGGTTTGGTTATTATGCCGCTGCTTCCCGGCGATTCACTTCTTTTTGCAGCTGGCGCGATCGCCGCCAACGAAGGAACAGGATTGAATGTCTTCCTGATTATCGTAATTCTGATTATCGCTGCATTATTAGGTGATAATGTGAATTATTTTATGGGTAAAAAATTCGGTGGCGAGATTAAAAAACGTGAGAGAATATTGTTCCTTAAAAGAGAATATCTCGAAAAAACGGAGGCTTTTTATGAAAAGCACGGTGGAAGCACAGTGATCATGGCCCGTTTTATTCCAATTGTTCGTACAGTAGCTCCTTTCGTTGCAGGCGCAGGAAGTATGAATTATTCAAAATATATTGGTTACTGTGTACTGGGAGCAGTTCTTTGGGTACCATCTCTTACGCTGCTTGGCTATTTCTTCGGAAATATGGAGATCGTGAAAAAGAATTTCGAATTGGTTATTTTCGGAATTATTGGATTCTCGATATTGCCAATGATCTATCAATTTCTTAAAAGCAAAATGACGAAACAGAACGTTGCAGCATAACGAATCTGTTTTTAAACTTTAACGAAATGCCCTGTCAGTCGACAGGGCATTTCTGTTTTCCGATAACTGAAAAATCTATTTTGAAGAATAATTCGGCGCTTCTTTCTGAATCATAATATCGTGAGGATGACTTTCTTTGAACCCGGCAGATGTAATTTTCACAAACTGTGCTTTATTCAGTGTAGATATGTCCGCTGCTCCACAATAACCCATTCCGGCTTTCAGACCTCCCACCATCTGATATAGAATCTCAGAAACCCTGCCTTTGAATGGCACCCTGCCAACAATTCCTTCCGGAACAAGTTTCTTGACGTCATCTTCTGCATCCTGGAAATAACGATCTTTTGAACCGTCTTCCATTGCTTCCACAGATCCCATTCCACGGTATACTTTAAATTTTCTTCCCTCGTAAATAACGATTTCACCCGGTGCCTCATCTGTCCCGGCAAGCATTGAACCGATCATCACTGTGCTCGCGCCACCTGCTATTGCTTTTGTAACATCCCCTGAAAAACGAATTCCTCCATCTGCAATAACAGGAATACCAGTACCCGCCAGAGCCTCCGCTGCCGAGATAACGGCTGTTAATTGAGGAACACCAATGCCGGCAATGATCCGGGTGGTACAAATACTTCCCGGCCCGACCCCTACTTTTATTGCATCAGCTCCTGCATCTGCCAACGCTTTTGCGGCAGCGCCCGTCGCTACATTTCCTGCGATGACCTGTAAATCAGGAAAATCAACTTTCAGTTTTCTTACAGATTCAATGACGTTAATATGATGACCATGAGCAGTATCCAGACTCACAACATCGACTCCCGCTTTTATCAATGCCTGAACTCGGTTATGCAAATCCGCAGTCACGCCCACAGCTGCACCTACGCGCAATCGTCCATATTCATCTTTGCAGGCATTCGGATGCGATTTTCTTTTTAGTATATCCCTGTAAGTGATTAACCCGGTCAGCTGATAATCCTTATTGACGATCGGCAGTTTCTCTATTTTGTATTCTTCAAGAATTGTTTCAGATTCCTCTAAACTAATGCCCTCCAAAGCAGTAATCAAGCGTTCCTTTGTCATAATTTCCGTCACCGGCTTAGACAATTCACGTTGAAAACGAAGATCTCTGTTGGTGAGAATCCCGATAAGTTTTTTTGATTGATCGACAACCGGAATCCCGCCGATTTTAAATTCTCTCATGATTTGATAAGCATCCCCGAGCGTCGCCGTGTCTGTCAAAACGATTGGATCCAGGATCATTCCACTTTCCGAACGTTTCACTTTCCTAACCTGTTCCGCTTGCGCGTCCAGGCTCATATTTTTGTGAATAATTCCAATTCCGCCTTCCTGGGCCATCGCAATAGCCAGCTCGTATTCTGTGACTGTATCCATAGCCGCCGAAATGAACGGGATATTCAAAGAAATTTTTCTGGTAAGCTGTGTTTTGGTTTTTGTATCTCTGGGAAGTACCTCTGAGTAGGCTGGTAAGAGAAGAACGTCGTCGTACGTGAGAGCCTCAAAGAGGACTTTGGTGGGATTTGTGTTCATAGCAAATAAAGATTTCTTATTTGCCAGATAAAACTAGTCAGAAATTTGGAATTCAGCAAAATCGCCGGTATCAGACAATGATATAATTTCTTAAAATCAGGAATTTAAACATTATCATCTGTCGATGAGTTATTAAAAATAATTACTGAAAACATCGGACAGAAAAAAATATTTAAAATATTGATAAAACGCATTAGGGATTTTTGTCCTTTGTTTGACCATACCTTTGTACTCTCATTTCTGAGCTCCGGATGAACAAGTTATTAACCGATGAACAGCTGGTTATTAAACTGATGGAAAGCAGTAAACCTGCCTTCGGGGAAATCTATGACCGATACTGGTATAAATTGTTCTGCATTGCCTATCACCAGATCGGCACCCGCGAGGAAGCAGAGGAACTTGTCCATGACCTGTTTGAAAGTTTGTGGAACCGCAGAACAGAGAGCAATATCAGACACCTGAGCTCTTACCTTGTTCTGTCGATGAAACACCTGATCACGAATTTTATAAAATCTAAAATAACGTGGCGGAAGTATAAGGAATACATCCTTCTTCAAAAAATGCAGGAAGCTTCGATAACGGAACAGGATGTTGAATTTACGGACTTGTCCGCCGCACTGGATAATGCTTTAAAAAAGCTGCCGGAGAAAACGAGCAGAATATTTCAGTTAAGCCGTTTTGAAAATCAGTCGGTCAGAGAAATTGCCAGGGATATGAATCTATCGGAAAAAGCGGTGGAATATCATATCACCAAATCGCTTAAAATTTTAAAAGATCATCTTTGGATCTATCACACACCTAATTGATACACAAAAAAAGAAAAATGAATCAGTTTGAATTCGATATTTTGTTAAAAAAATACCTTGCCGGCGAACATTCTCCGGCAGAGGAAAAATTTGTACAGGAATATCTTGATAATAATCCTTTTGACGAGTCGCCCGTTTTCGAGTTTGAAAAAGAAAAAATAGGAAACCGGATCAGGAAACAGCTAAATAAAAGCACTGGTAATGAGCGCTTTCTGATACCTTTTTCTTCGTGGCTGAAAGGAATGGCCGCTTCTCTTATCCTTGTGGCCGGTTGCTGGTTTGGGTTTCAGTACGTTAGTAAAAAAGAAATATCCGAAATCCAGACGATCGAAAACGAGGGCGTTATTGAAATTAAAAACACATCAAACAGTCCGCAAAGGATTCCGCTGGAAGATGGGAGTATCGTTATACTTCAAAAGAAAAGCAGTCTAAGTTATCCCGAACATTTTGGCGAGACAAAACGCCTGGTTTATCTTCATGGCGAAGCATTCTTCCAGATCAAGAAAAACCCTGCAAAACCCTTTATCGTCTCCACGGAGAATTTAGTCACGCAAGTTCTCGGAACCAGCTTCACCGTGAAATCATACGACGAGGCACGTTCCATTGAAGTTCAGGTAGCCACTGGCCGTGTTTCGGTTTATGAAGTTGCAGAAAAAGCTTCCACAAGCAGCAATGGCGTAATCCTCACCCGAAATCAGAAAATTGTTTTCGATAAAAAATCCAAGAAAATGGAACTGGCCATTGTTTCAAATCCCATACTGAATCAAACAGCCATACCGGCAGATCGCGGTTTTTCCTTTCTCGAAACGCCTGTCAAAGATGCTTTTTTAATGCTCGAAAAAGCCTATGGAATTGATATCGTAATCGAAAATGACGCTGTGGAATCATGCCTGTTCACAGGTGACCTAACAGATCTGACATTATTTGAACAGCTTGATCTGATCTGTAAATCAGTTAATGCGACGTACGAACGGCGAGGAACAACGTTGTTTGTACGCGGAGAAGGATGTCCCAAATAGTTTTTTAAAATGGTACCGGAATGCGCCAACATTACCGGCACCTGAATTTCCCTGTTGAAAATCAGCAGGTTGTTTTCACGTTTTTGCATTTCGTTAACCACAAAAACTCTTAAAATTATGAATAAAAAAATACCCCTCAAAAGGGTTGTTTACAAAGTCATGAGTACTACTGTCAAGCAACTTTTTATTGCAATTTTATGCTGTGGTATCTCCATGGCCCATCCCTTACG
Source organism: Dyadobacter koreensis (assembly GCF_900108855.1). GTDB lineage: Bacteria > Bacteroidota > Bacteroidia > Cytophagales > Spirosomataceae > Dyadobacter > Dyadobacter koreensis. The sequence goes on along the minus strand of NZ_FNXY01000010.1, from coordinate 295,940 downwards.
CGGACAGGAATTGTTAAGTAAAGAAATTTCACTGAAAGTGGAATCGATGGAAATCAAAAAGGTATTGAACCTGATTGAAAAACAGGCCGATGTAAAATTTGTGTACAGCACAAGTAGTATCCAAAATTCACAAAGTACTTCTTTGAAAGAGCTGAAAGGCCCGCTTTACAAGGTTTTAGATCAGATATTAACTCCGCTGAATGTCTCTTATGAGGTAGTTGGCACCACACGTATCCTGCTTCGAAAAAAGGTTGCCGGACTATCCGCTCAGCCTCAAGGATCGATTTTCCCAAGCAAATCCATCGAGCGGAAAATTTCCGGTAAGGTTACAGATGAAAAAGGCGAAGGCTTGCCTGGCGTAAACATACTTGTTGTCGGCAGCCAGACCGGAACTTCTACCAATGAAAGCGGGGAATACCAATTATCCGTTGCGGATGATGCCACGGCCTTGAAATTCTCCTTCATCGGATATGTCAGTCAGGAGGTAAAACTGGAAAAAACGGATGTACTTAACATATCGCTTGTTCCGGATGTGAGCGCGTTGAATGAAGTGGTTGTCGTCGGATATGGCACGCAAGAAAAGAAAGATGTAACAGGGGCAGTTTCTTCTGTAAAGGGAGCTGATTTCCAAAATCTTCCGTCCGGCGGAGCCCAGCAGGCACTTCAGGGAAGAGCTGCCGGTGTCAATATCGTGCGTAATGGCGGAGCTCCGGGAGATGCCGGGACCATTCAGATCCGCGGCTTCGGTACCGTAAATAATGCTTCTCCGCTTGTCGTAATCGACGGTGTTCCATCAGGAAGTATGAACGACGTCAACCCCAACGACATTGAATCCATTGAAATTTTGAAAGATGCTTCCGCTTCCGCTATCTATGGAACGCGGGCGGCGAACGGCGTTATTATCATTACAACAAAACGCGGAAAATTCGATAATCCGATCGCGCTTTCTGTGAATGCGTATGTAGGGGTAACAAACAGGATCAAAACGTTGGACGTATTGGACGCACCTTCTCTGGCTATGTTAAAAAGAGAAGCATATCAAAACGATGGCCTGCCAATTCCGGCGATCTGGCAAGATGCCAGGTACCAGACTCAGCTTACAAACTGGCAGGATGAGTTGTTACAACAGGGAATCACACAAAATTATGATGCGTCCATTCGCGGTGGCGGTAAATATTCATCGTTCTCAATTTCGGGAGGATATTATAATGAAAAGGGTATCATTGAAAAATCAAACTACAAACGGTTGAATTTCCGTATTAACTCGGATCATAAAATTGGCTCTAAAATAAAGATCGGCCAGAATTTCCAGTTTACGAATACGCATAACAGTTCTCCGGATACAAAATCTTCACAAACAGGTTTGCTATGGAGCGCTATTCGTTTCCATCCCGGACTACCTGTTAAAAATGCGGACGGCACATACAGCTCTACACAGGGAATTGGTGCTTTTGGAGATATTAACAACCCTGTTTTCACAGTCGACAACCAGGATACGGATAATGTTCGCAACCGTTTTCTTGGCAGCGTAACAGGAGAGCTTGAAATAATCGAAGGATTAAAACTGCGCGCAAATGTTGCCATGGATGCGACGTTCAGCGAAAGCCATACTTTCGACGTAAAAATTAATGACCAGTTCAGAACAAACGCTTATAACCAGCTTGGACTAAGTCATGACAAAAACTGGTCCTTTTTGCAGGAATATTTTCTGTCTTACGACAAAAAATTTGGTCAGCATGCATTGAGTCTTGTCGGTGGCTACACCTCCCAGACTTTCAATGATATTTATGCAAATCAACGCGGACGTGATTTTGCAAGTGAAGACCCTTCGCTTCGATATATGCAATATGCCGGAACGATCGTATCGATTCCTTTGAGCGATGGCGGAAACGGCGGCCGAAGTTATGATGCCCTTGCTTCTGTTTTCGGACGTGTCAATTATTCTTTCAAAGACCGTTATTTATTTACAGCGACTGTTCGTAGTGATGGTTCTTCCAAATTTGCTCCCGGAAATCAGTGGGGTTACTTTCCTGCGTTTTCTGCCGGATGGAGAATTTCGGAAGAATCGTTTTTCAAAAATGCTTTACCTGTTTTCAGCAACTTCAAGTTGACAGGCGGTTGGGGACAACTGGGCAACCAGAATGTGGCTTCACTGCAATATCTCGCATTGATCAATTCTTCTTACCGTTATGCTTTTGGAAACGGAGGCGTACAAAACCAGATCGCCGGCTCAGCGCAAAGCAGATTGGCAAATGTTAATATCGGTTGGGAAACTGCCGAAATGAGCAACTTCGGACTTGAAGCCGGTTTGATGAAAAACAGCCTGTATCTATCCGCAAATTATTTTATCAAGGATACAAAAAAGATGCTTCTCGCGCCTCCATCAATTGGTACGATCGGAACATCGACTATTCCTGACCAGAATATAGGAGAGCTTAGAAATCAGGGTTTGGAACTGGAAGCATCTTACCGTCACACATTGGGAGACTTTACTTTCAATTTGAGTGGGAACGCGACTTTTATTAAAAACAGAATTACCAAACTGGCAACACCAGGTGGTTTTTTGGCTACACAGTTATACGGACGCGGTCAACAGGAAATCGTTCGTACCTATGAAGGACAGCCATATGGCACTTTTTACGGATACAAAACTGACGGGCTTTATCAAAATCAGGGACAAATTGACTCAGATGCGAACATTGCAAATGATTTGCGCCGCTCAGATGGTCAGATTCAACCAGGCGATGTACGCTTTGTGGATTTGAACAATGACGGTATTATTGACGATCAGGACAGAACGATCATCGGGAGTCCTCAGCCGAAAGTTAATTACGGATTTTCTGCGGGTCTTAACTATAAAGGTTTTGATTTCAACTTGTTTTTTGTCGGCGTTGGCGGTGTTTCCATTTACAATGCAGACCGCATGCAGGGACTTGACGCCAGTTATTCGTTCAACCTGTATGCCGACGCTATGGACCGCTGGAACGGTGACGGCACAAGCAATTCGGTTCCTAGGGTAAGTATAGATAATGCAAACCGCAACTTCCGCCCTTCGGACCTCTTTGTTGAAAAAGGAGATTTCTTACGATTGAAAAATATGACGCTTGGCTATACACTGCCAAAATCTGTTACCGGAAAGTTAAAAATGTCGCAGGCGCGGATTTATGTTACAGGCCAGAACATTATCACATTTACGAAGTATTCCGGACTGAACCCAGAACTTGGCTATGTGAGCGGCGGAACAGGACAATATAATCAGCTTAATGTTGATTACGCGCAATATCCCCTGGCAAGAACTTTCACCATCGGAGCGTCTCTGTCATTCTAGTTTAACCGTTCAGATTATACCAGCAGAATTTATATTATTATGAGAAAGATAACTACACTTGCCGGATATATTTTTCTTGCAACGTTATTCAGTTGCCAGGATAACTTACTGGAAACAACGCCGTATGGCCAGGTTACGTCACAGCAATACTGGCGGAATGGCGATGACGTAGTGGCTGCCACGAATGCCATCTATGCGCCGTTGCTTAATGAAGACGGCTTCGCACACACCGAATACACCTTCGATAACTGCTCCGATGATATGAACCGGGCCGGTGATCATGCCGATGAAACTGCTCTGGAAATGTTCACTTTTGATGCTTCCAATTCTCATATACTGGCGACGTGGTCAACAAAATATGAAGTTATTTCAAGGGCCAATGCAGTGCTCATCAATGCTCCGAAGGTAACAATGGACGAAACTTTGCGAAACCGTAGTATGGGTGAGGCCTATTTTTTACGTGGTTTTGTATACTGGCGACTTTCGCTCATCTACGGTGAGGTACCAATTCTTTTGGAAGAAGATGCATTGAATCAAACATACAATAAACCAAAATCTACGCTTGCACAAGTAAGAGCGCAGGCGGAAGCTGATTTCCAGAAAGCTGCAACACTTTTGCCTGTTGCGTACGAAGCCACTGAGGCGGGTCGTGCAACGCAGGGCGCTGCTTACGGTTTTCTTGCCAAATTGTATGTCTACCAGGAAAACTGGGCAAAGGCGATCGAAGCCAGCACCAAAGTCACGTCGAATGCTGCCTATAAACTGGCAACGGAATTCAATCAGAATTTTGAACTGGTGACAGAAAATAATTCAGAAACCCTGTTTTCGCTGCAATATGAAACGGGCTGGACAACAGACAATTCGCCTGCTTATTATCACACGCCTCAGACATTTGGAGGCTGGGGATTTCATGAGCCAATTCAGGATTTGGTGAATGAATTTGAAGAAGGCGATCCCCGCAAAGCCTATTCTATTTTCAGCCCTGGTGATAAGGTAGAAAGAGGTTCTCTTGGTGAAACTGAATTTACCGCCGACATGACGCGTGTAACAGGTTTTGCGTTTAGAAAATATTCTCAGTTTACTTCAACAGGTGACATGGATCAAAGTCTGAATGCTCCTTTTTTACGCTCAGCAGATGTTTATCTTTTGGCGGCGGAAGCTAAAATCCGCTCGGGACAAAATGGTGATGCAGAACTTAATGCGGTCAGAAAACGTGCAGGCGTGAAAGAAATTACCGGCGCTACGATGAAGGATATTATGCATGAGCGTCGTGTCGAACTTGCAGGCGAAAATGAGCGTCATCAGGATTTGATGCGTTGGGATAAGGCGGGCTTAATTGACATCACTGCGCATTATAAAATCGCCCGCGGACCTTACAAGCCAAGCCGCAATTTCGTCAAACCTAAACACTATTACTTCCCCCTTCCTCAACGCGAGGTCGACCTTAGTAATGGCGTGCTGATTCAAAATAGCAATTATTAAGCATTAAGAAATATAGTTAATATACCCGGAAAGTCCCCGGCATATTTTGGAAGAAGTCAACATAGGGATATCGTCCTTTCGAAAGTTGGCTTCTTTCTTTTTTCAAATTGAACACATTCAAAAAACGTGAAAAAGACATTCGTGCTCCTTTTGCTGATTTTAATATTGACACAATGTGCGACTAAGGAGAGACAAATTCAAGGCACATGGAAGACCGATTCCATATCAAACTTTGTCAATGGTTTTTCCCATACCAATAATTCTCAGGATGAACATTGGTCAAACTTTGAATACAACGAAAAGAACGAAGTTTTTGAGCGGAGAAAAGCCGAGTTTCGTAAGTATGATTACAAAATAGTATCTGGTGATTCGCTGGTGTACCTCGACTCGGCAGGCAACTTTTTGAACGGTTATAAAATTCTCAAACTGGACGAAAGTCACCTTATTTTAAAGAAAGACCAAAAGCCTTATCTTCCCGGAAAAAATCAAAAACTTTACGAGATACGCTTTTTCTCCAAAATATCCTCTGACTCTATTTCTGCACTAAAATGATTAAAAAACTGATCTTGTTTTTACTATACGGCACTATAATTTTCAGCTGCAAAAAGAAAAATCAAGATACGTTATTTGAATTGGTGTCCTCTGAAAAAACAGGAATTAAGTTTTCCAATGACCTTAAAGAGGATGAAAAACTGAACATTCTTACTTACGAGTATTTTTACAACGGCGGTGGTGTCGGAATTGGAGATATCAATAACGACGGACTTCAGGATATTTTTCTTGGTGGAAATATGACCGAAAGCCGATTATATCTGAACAAGGGAAACCTTCAATTTAAGGACATTACTGAATCATCCGGAATATCACTTGCCAACAGCTGGTCAAGAGGAATTTCCATGGTTGACATAAATTCCGATGGGCTTCTTGATATTTACGTCTGTAGGGCCGGGCCGCAGCCGGCCGGTACTGTTGATCCGGAAAATTACTCCCGCCCAAATTTGCTTTATATCAACCAGGGAAATAATAAATTTACCGAACAGGCAAAAAAATATGGTCTTGATTATGCAGGGAATACTACGCAGGCTGCATTTTTCGACTATGACCATGATGGCGACCTCGATGTATTTCTGGTAACCAATGTGATGGAGCGTAAAGGCCCAAACGTTATCCGTCCTAAACGGGCCGACGGCTCAGCGCTCAGCACAGATAAATTGTTCAGAAATGATGGAGTAAAAAATGGAAATCCTGTTTTTACGAATGTTTCCCGGGAAGCCAATATTCTTGCAGAAGGGTTTGGGCTTGGCGTTTCAATTGTCGATATCAATGAAGATGGCTGGCCCGACGTTTATGTTTCGAATGATTACCTTTCCAATGATCTTCTGTATATAAACCAGCAAAACGGTACGTTCAAAAATGAGATCACAGATTATTTCCGTCATCAGAGTTACTCTGCCATGGGGAACGACGCAGCGGATATTGATAACGATGGTCTGGTAGATTTCGTTACGCTGGATATGTTACCCGAAGGAAATGTACGTCGTAAAAACATGTTCGGTCTGATGAATTATGACCGGTATCTTTCCGAACAGCGAATGGGTTATCAACCCCAGTTTATGCGTAACACTTTACAGCATAACAATGGTAACCGTCCCGGAACGACCCATCCGTTTTTTAGCGAAATAGGAAGATTTTCAGGAATACAAGCTACGGACTGGAGCTGGAGTGCATTATTTGCAGATTACGATAATGACGGAAAAAGGGACCTTATGATCACAAACGGATATCCGAAAGATATAACGAACCGTGATTTCGTCGTATATCGGATGGCCCAACATCAGGAACAGATGCAATCAGGAAAATTGGATAACGCCCCTACCGTTGCAGCTTTAAAAGAAGTGGAAGGTGCTCATATAGCGAATTATCTGTTCAAAAATAACGGCGATTTAACCTTTAATAACCAATCCGAATACTGGGGTTTTGATACGCCTTCATTCTCAAACGGCGCTGCTTATGCGGATATGGATAACGATGGCGATCTTGACTTAATCATCAATAATATTGACCGTGAAACATTTGTATATAAAAATAATTCTGACAAATTTCCGGATCATCACTATCTGCGAATAACCTTGAAAGGAACAAAAGAAAACCCACATGGTTATGGAGCGAAAGTGAGTGTGTTTTACAAAAATGAAAAACAATTTATCGAACATTCTCCATACCGAGGTTATCAGTCAACAGTTGAAAATACACTTCACTTTGGTTTGGGAAAAATCAACAAGGTGGATTCAATACGTATTGTCTGGCCCAACCAAAAATCACAGCTTTTAGAAAATATCGGTGCGGACCAGGTATTGGCGATCGAATATAAAAATGCTGAATCTTATCAAAAACAGAAAGCAGCTGAGCAGCCAATTTTTTTTACAGAACTTTCTGAAAGTTTGGGAATCAAGTATAAACATACTGACGAACTCTATATCGATTTTAAAGTACAGCCACTTTTACCGCATCTTCTTTCCCAAAACGGCCCGGGCATCTCCGTAGGTGATATCAATGGAGATACCCGAGAAGATTTCTATGTTGGAGGCGCGTTCCGCCATTCCGGAAGCTTTTTTATTCAGAATGCACGGGGGGAATTTACTGAAAAACCATTGACCAAAGAAAAGAAATTTGAAGAAGACATGGGCTCCTTGTTGTTCGATGCCAATGGTGATGGAAGTCCGGATCTATACATCGTGAGTGGCAGCAGTGAATTTCCGGCCGACTCCAAATATTATCAGGACAGGCTCTATTTTAATGATGGAAAAGGTAATTTTAAACATGATATCTCTGCATTACCAATCAACACGACGAGCGGATCTTCTGTTAGCGCCATAGATTTTGACAGAGACGGAGATTTGGATTTGTTCGTCGCAGGCAGACTAACACCCGGACAATATCCCGCAGCTCCTAAAAGTGCGATCTTACGAAATGACAAAGGAAAATTTACCGATATCACTTCTCAAATCTGTCCAGATTTAAATTCGGTCGGAATGGTCACTTCCTCACTTTGGACAGATTTTGATCAGGATGGCTGGATTGATTTAATTCTCACAGGAGAATGGATGCCGCTAACTTTTCTTAAAAATAAAAACGGAAAACTAGTTAATGTTACGACATCCACCGGCCTTGCCGGCACGACAGGCTGGTGGAATAGTATCGTTGCAGGAGATTTTGATGAAGACGGTGATATCGATTATGTTGCAGGAAATGTTGGGTTAAACACCGAAGGAAAGCCTTCTGCGAAAAAACCGTTAACCATGATTGCAAAAGATTTTGACAAAAGCGGCTCAATGGATCCTGTTATCTCACAATATTTCGGAGATATCCTATACCCGATCCACCCACGGGATGAAATGACAAGCCAGATGAACTTTCTTAAGAAACGTTTTGTGTATTACAGCGACTATGCAAAAGCAGGCATCTCGGATGTGTTTACAACGGAGGAGCTGAAAGATGCGACACGTCTTATATGTCAAGAGATGAGAAGTGTATTACTGGAAAATTCTGGGAATGGAAAATTTAAAATCAAGCCACTTCCAACGGCCGCTCAGCTCGGGCCTGTATATGGCATTACGACAAATGATTATAACGCAGACGGACATCTGGACCTGATTCTCACAGGAAATTCCTATGCGCCGGAATCAATCAGCGGAAGACTGGATGCTTTTAACGGTTTGCTGTTGGTAGGAAATGGTAAAGGCGGCTTCACTCCTGTCTCATCCGCATCAAGCGGTTTTCTGGTAGAAGGCGATGGAAAAGGACTGGCCGAATTGACATTGTCAGATGGAAACAGGTTAATTCTGGCGGCGCAAAATAATGACAATCTTAAAGCCTTCCGCTCCGTGGATAAGCGAAAAGATCAAATTACAATCCGGCCTCATGCGAATGAAATCAGAGCAGAAATTATTTTAAAAAATGGTCAGAAAAGAATTCATGAATGGAATTATGGCTCAGGTTATTTATCACAATCTTCCCAAGTATTTAGGCTTTCAAAAGAAAATATAAGTAAAATTAATATTTACGACTCACGAGGAAAAACGAGAGCTTTCCCGGTAAACCAGTAACTAGCTGACCAAAACCCTCACTTTTTTAATCCTCTTCTTGTCTGCTGACTGCACTTTGAAAGTAATTTCCCGGTGCGTTGCAATTTCTCCTGTCCGAGGTAACCTTGAAAAAAGTTCCAATAAGAGACCCGCCAGCGATTCACTGTTTCCACGAACTTCATCAAAATAATCAGATTCAAGATCGAGAATACGACACAAGTCGTTGATCAAAACTTTACCTTCGAAGACATAAGTATTTTCATCAACTTTGGTATAATTCACTTCATCCTCTTCGTCATATTCATCGTTGATATCTCCGAAAATTTCCTCGATAATATCTTCCAGGGTTATAAGGCCACTTGTTCCTCCATACTCGTCAATCACAATTGCCATATGAACGCGCCGGTTCTGAAACTCCTTCATCAGGTCGTCAAGCCGCTTGCTTTCCGGAATCAGGTAAGGTTCGCGAAGCAGCTTTTGCCAGTTAAAATGTTCGTTGTGATGCAGGTAAGGCAATAAATCTTTTACATTTAAAGTTCCTTCCACGCTATCCAAAGTATCTCTGTAAACAGGAACACGGGAATAACCCGACTTATTGATTTTATCCATGAGTTCATGGAAGTTTAATTCAATATCAAACGCTGTGATATTGACACGCGGCTGCATCGCTTTCCGCGCATTCGTCTGCCGAAAATTTGCCAATCCGCGCAGAAGATCCGTTTCCTCCTCACTCTCTGCCTTCGCTTCCAGCCTTTCCGTAGATATTTCGGAGCCCTCGGGCGTTAAAATCCCGAAGAAATAACCCAATCGTGTAATCGGTTTTGTTAAAGGCTCGCAGACTTTTATGATTAAATGTGTTGTCCCGGCAATTTTCGGAATTAATTCAGAAGCATTTCGAGCAGAAAAAAACCTCACCATCACATCAAGCCATATCCAGGAAGCCAGGGCTCCCAGCGAGATCCAGTGAAAAATAGTTTCGTCGTTATTTTGAACTTGCAACCAGGTAAATCGCGCAGCCAGTAACAGTGCAAGTAAAGTAACGCCGCGCTGAATAATTGAAAGTGCTAATTGCTGAATGCGCGTAGGCAGATGGTTTTCCGAAATACTTTTTCGCTCCCAGGGATTTTCCATCGCGCCGGCTGTTGCGTAAGAAGCTCTGATCCCGGACAGAAAAAGAGAGACAGCCAAAAGAATGAAGACAAGAATTAATTCGTAAACAGCGTAGCTGTCAATGGGTATGACCATACCGGCCAGTAATGGAAGCGCACTTTTAGCGGGATAATTTATCCCCGTACGCTTTCGAGACAAAGGATCGTCACTATCAGCAGTTTCTTTCACAAAAAATTTGAAAAGTTCATAATAGACCCAAGATAAGAATTCTACCCAAAAAACTTGTTGTCAAAGGACTTTGCGACAGAAAAAACATGTTTTTCAGGTAGAAAACTTTCGAAATCAGAACGGCAGATCGTCATCATCGTTTCCTGCCGCCATAGACGGTGGGATAGGATCCGATGATCTTGGAGCTTGGTTTTGTCTCGGTGCGGCAGGTTGGGAATAGCCCTGATTTCCCTGATTATTATTTTCTCCACCACCATTATTAGGTCCTCCCAACAAGGTCATGCTGTTTGCACGGATCGTCACACCCGATTTCTGGACACCTTCTTTGTCCGTCCAGTTATCTGTACGTAGTCTTCCTTCTATATATACAGAATTCCCTTTCTTAAGATATTTCTCAGCGACTTTTGCAAGTCCTTCCCATAACTCAATGCGGTGCCATTCTGTGTTTTCAACTCTTTCACCGCTTTTGTTTGTATAAGCTTCCGTTGTAGCAATGCTGAATTTTGCTACGGCTGATCCGCTCTCCAGATATCTGACTTCCGGGTCGCTGCCTAAATTTCCGATAAGAATTACTTTGTTAACACTTGCCATGATTTTGTGCGCTTGTGATGATTGTGGATAATTAAATTCAATATACCGGATATTAGTTCAAATATACAAATTCAAATTTTGCATAAAGAGATAAAGGGCTATTTCCGATAATCTGGATCAACTTTTCACACATCCTGCTCACTGATTTTTCCGGTAATTTTATTTTTCAGGATCAATTTATTGCGCCCATCATGCGTCACTTCACGTTTGATTAAATAATGTTCCTCATCATGTTCAACATAATTGGAAGGTTTAGTTACACCTTCCTGTCCACGCCAAACCGGCAATTCAACTTTCTCCCACAATTTGGTTTTGGAAGAACGATAAGCAGCGTCAATAACTGCATTTACAACATAACCGTCGTAAAATGTTTCAGCTGCATCACGACCTTCTTCTGCCGCATTAAACATATCGGTGAACATATGATTGTAACCCAGATCGTTCACTTCATCGCCGACCGGAAAAAGCCAACCACTTTTACTTTCTGCTTTTTCCGCAACATAATCACCACCTCTACCAGACGTATACATTTCAAATCCTGTCCGCAGAAAATTATTAATCCAGATTGTCCCTTCCGTCCCCATTACTTCATCGCGTAAATCCATACCGCCTCGGAACGTCCAGCTCACCTCAAATTGTCCGATCGCACCATTTTCATATTTAACCAGCGCAATCGCATGATCTTCGGCATCAATCGGTTTCACCTGCGTATCTGCCCAGCACATGACTTCGACCGGACGAATATCTTTCCCAATGAAATTTCTTGAAATTTCGATGCAGTGACAGCCCAGATCCAGAATACATCCGCCGCCGGCCTGTTCGATATCCCAGAACCACTCGCTGTGCGGGCCCGGATGTGCTTCTCTGGATTTTGCCCAGATGATCCGCCCCAATGATCCGGATTTTACGCTTTCGAGCGCTTTCAAAAACTTAGGACTATAACAAAGATCTTCCAGATAACCGGCGAAAATCCCGGCTTCTTCCACGGCCTGCATCATACGAAGTGCTTCCTCCGCATTTCTTCCCAAAGGTTTTGTGGAAACAACGGCTTTTTTATGTTTTGCACAAAGCATTACGGCCTCTTCATGAAGATTATTTGGAAGGGCAATACATACCATATTAACACTCGGACTGGAAATAATCTCTTCCATACTGATCGACCAGAAATCGCAACCGTAATCATCCGCAAATTTCTTTGCGCTTTCTTCGCGACGCGCATAAATCGCGACAACCCGGTCGCGGCCACGTTGGCCGTGAATGGATTCCGCATAAAAACGTCCGATGAAACCGGAACCGAGCATGGCAATTTTTTGCATAAGGATTAATTGGGTTAGGTGAATTGGTATCTGGTAATCAAACCTTCGAAATTAAATAATATTTCGGTGCTCTGCACCTTAGGAAACCTTCTCTTTTGCTTATTCCTACAAGTAATGCGGTACTCTGTACCTGATATAAGTTAAGTGCAGAGCACCCAAATATTTGTAGCAACCAATAATATTAACGGGCCAAAGGTGCAGAGCACCGTAATAATCTATTTATTCGTATTTTCTCAATTCCGTTTTGATTCTTGTTCCTATTCTTCGTTTTCAAAAGCTGTTATATTCCGTTCCGAAACCGGATGATTTGGAACGATGTTGTCTTGAAAATAAAGTAGCCACGGATGCACGAATTCTTCACGAATAAAATACAGCAACATTTGTGAAAAATTCGTGTATTCGTGGCATGAAAGAAAGATTATAAGTACAATTCTTCTTTTAAAACCGTATCCATTAAAATGGGTTTCGGCAATTCTTCCACTTCACTTCTCGAATAATACGCCATATCCTCCGGCAGTTTTAAAACCTCATCTTCCGGAACTATAATCCACCAGAATCTTACTGTCAATCTTTGATGAGTCAACAAATGCGTATACTCTTTCAGAACGGGGCGAATTTGTCCCTTATTTTTCCAGTCTTCAAGAATGGTGTCTTTTGGCAAATCATCCGGCGTGTTAATATCAGACGACGATTCAATTAAATAAAAATCATACAATCCTTTCCATATATCTTTTTTAAGGCGCTCATGCATGGCAAGGCTATCGCCTTTTTGTAAAATGAAATAATTGAAATAGCGGTTTTTCACTGCATTCTTTTTCATCTTCACCGGCAGCTTGTTCTGCATATTAAACTCGTATGCGTAACACATATAAGTAAAAGGACAAACGGAACAATTCGGCGAAACAGGTACACATTGCAACGCACCGAATTCAATCATTGCTTGATTGTAAGTGGCAGGATCGTCCTGAGGAATGATCTGTTTTGCCAGATTTGTGAATTCATTTTTTGCACCTGAACTCAGTATATCGGTAAAAATTCCAAACAGACGGGACATAACCCGATATACATTTCCATCAATCGCAGGAACCGCTTCTCCAAATGCAAACGAAGCGATAGCTGCGGCTGTGTAAGCCCCTAAACCTTTTAACTTGGCAAGTTTTACAGCACTTTCCGGGAATTTCCCCTCCCACTCTTCCACAATATGCCTGGCAGTAAAATGCATGTTTCTGGCGCGCGAATAATATCCTAAACCCTGCCACAGCCTGAGTATATCACGCTCATCCGCAGCAGCCAGATCAAAAACTGTCGGATAGTTATTCAGGAATTTTTCATAATACGGAGTTCCTTGTGCGACACGGGTTTGTTGTAAAATAATCTCTGAAAGCCAAATTTTATATGGGTCCGTTGTTTGTCTCCAGAGAAGTGGACGATGGTTTTCAAGGTACCAGGATTTTAGTTTTGCGTTAAATTCAAGTAGTTGTAAATGATCGGGTAGCATAACGTTTTGACTTATATACACTGTTTTTTAACCAATTAGAAAAAAAATGAAAATGCTAACCTTTTAAATTATGGTAAAATTACCCTACCTTTGTGTTCCCAAAAATTAGAGGAGGAAATAAATAAACGAAATAATATCCACTTAAAGTAAACAATCAAAGTGACTAAGGCAGACGTAATCGCACAAATTTCCGAGAAAACAGGTGTAGACAAGGGCGATGTTCAACAAACGCTAGAATCGTTTTTCACCGTGGTAAAAGACTCGCTTGCAGAGGGTGAAAATCTATATGTTAGAGGTTTCGGTAGCTTTATTAATAAAAAGCGTGCCCGTAAAGTAGCTCGTAATATCTCACAAGGTACTTCAATGATCATTGACGAGCATTTTGTACCAAGCTTCAAGCCAGCAAAAGTATTTGTTGAGCAAGTTAAAGTGAGTGACAAATTGAAAGATCTAGCTGAAAAATAATTTGCCTTAATTAGGTTTGATTAAAACAGTATGAAAAAGTCTATAATTCTTTCTTGCGTATTAGCACTAGCCCTGGTAGGAACACTTTACAGTCTTCCGAAGGTGGTTGTGAATACAAAAGCAAAAGAAGTGGACACCGAGAAGAGTGAGGTGACGGCAGCACCCGGTGCTTCGGCATCAGCTACTCCGGCGCCCGAAACTCCCTCAAACATGCATGATGGAGCCACTTTATCCCCTGAGCAGCAAAAAAATGTTGACCAGCTGAGAAGTGGTTTCACTCAGGCAAGTGGAAAAGAAAAAATAGCTGCCGGATTAAAATTGTCTGACACGTTTTCAAAACTTCAAAAGTTTGACAGCGCTGCGCACTATGCAGAATTGGTAGCACAGTTATCTCCTTCGATTGAGAATATCACAAAGGCAGGTGACCGTTACTATGAAGCGTATGGCTTTGCGGTGGATGATGCCAAGGCCAAAAACCTTGGTAGCAAAACGCGTGAATTCTACGGAAAAGCGATTGAAAAAAATCCGGGTTTGCTAGCTGCAAAAGCTAATATGGCCATGACTTACGTGAACACTGAAAACCCGATGCAGGGCATTATGATGTTGCGCGAAGTTTTGGATACAGACCCGACAAATGAACTAGCTTTGTTTAATCTTGGTATTCTATCTATGCGTTCGAACCAATACTCGAAAGCAGCAGACAGGTTCAGACAAATATTGACTAACAACCCTGCTAATACAAAAGCAAAATTCTATTTAGGATTGACACTTGTTGAATTAGGGAATAAAGATGAGGCTCGTAAAGTATTGGCAGAAGTTAAAAAAGAAGAGAAAGATCCCGTTATCCAACAGGCTCTTATCGAACTTCAGGAGCGTCTTGACAATTAAATAAGTAAAACAATTATTTTTTATTATATAAACGACATAAATTTATGCCTTGCGGAAAGAAAAGAAAGAGACATAAGATTTCCACTCACAAGAGAAAGAAACGTCTTAGAAAAAATAGACATAAGAAGAAATAATTGATATGTGACCGGATTTGTATGATTATGAATCCGGTCATATTATCTCTTACGATATATATGTTGCCTGTCTTTAAATGTAAAGCAGGAGGTTGAGTATTAACTTTATATAGCCATTTGGTTGGTTGAACATTGAGTAACGAATTACTAATAAATTCTACTCAAAAGGGAGAACGTATAGCCCTTTTGCAGGATAAACGTCTGTTAGAATACCACGTCGAAACACCGGATCAGAGCTTTACCGTTGGGGATATCTACCTTGGTACAGTAAGGAAACTTGTGCCTGGGCTTAATGCCGCATTTGTAGACGTGGGATTTGAGAAGGATGCTTTTTTGCATTATCTGGATTTAGGACCTAACATCAATTCTCTCAATAAACTAACCAAAGATGTAATCTCCAAGCGTGTCAATTCCGGGAAGTTGAGTAACTTCAAAATGGAGCCCGAAATTGAGAAACTTGGCAAGATTGATAAAGTACTTTCCAAGAATCAGGCTATTCTGGTTCAGATTGTCAAAGAACCTATTTCTACAAAGGGCCCCCGCCTATCGTGTGATATTTCCATTGCAGGCCGTTACATCGTTCTGGTTCCTTTCTCAAACTCGGTAAACCTTTCTAAAAAGATTACTGACAAACAGGAAAGAACGCGTTTGCAGCGACTGATGTCTTCCATCAAACCAGCCAATTTCGGTGTTATTATACGTACCGTTGCTACTGGAAAAGATGTAGATGAACTGAACAAAGATCTTCAGGATTGTCTTGAAAAATGGGAAAATGGTATCAAAACGCTTCGTGATGCCAAGCCCCGTGACCGTGTGATCGGTGAAATGAATCGTGCTTCTTCGATAATCCGTGATATGCTGAACGAGTCGTTCGACAGCATTACCGTGGATTCGAAAGAGGTGTACGAAGACATTAAAGCCTATATCCACAACATAGCACCGGACAAAGAAAATATCCTGAAACTGCATAACGGCAAGAACAAGATATTTGAACAATTCGGTTTAGAGAAGCAGATCAAGTCTCTTTTTGGCCGTTCGGTAAGTTTACCAAACGGTGGTTATCTGATCATTGAACATACAGAGGCTTTGCACGTTATCGACGTCAATAGCGGAAATAAGTCCAATTCAGAAGAAGATCAGGAAGCTACTGCGCTCAGCGTAAACATTGAAGCAGCGAAGGAAATTGCCCGCCAGTTGCGCTTGCGTGATATGGGTGGAATTATCGTTGTCGATTTCATTGACATGAAGAAAGCGGAAAACAAACGCGTTCTTTTTGATATGATGCGCGACGAAATGAAAGGAGACCGTTCAAAATATACGGTTCTTCCGCTTTCGAAATTCGGGTTACTGCAAATCACACGTCAGCGTGTAAGACCCGAAATGAATATTGTTACCCGCGAAACCTGCCCAACTTGCGGCGGTACGGGAACGATTCAGGCAAGTATTCTGGTAACAGATATTATCCTTTCAAACCTGGATTATATTCTTTCCAAACAAAATGAACGTGGTATCACCATCGCGCTTCATCCGTTTATCCATGCCTATTTCACGAAAGGAATAATTTCTGAGCAGGTAAAATGGCTTTTCCAATACAAAACCTGGGTGAAACTAATTAAAGATACTTCATTAGGCGTTATCGATTTCAAATTCCATAATAAGTATGGGGAGGAAATTGAGATTGTTCCGGGAAGTTAATTTATTAGCTTTCGGCTTTCGGCTGTCGGCAATCAGCTTTCGGCGTTGGCTCGGTGTAAGTTTTTGGTAATTCTGCTACTTTCCTTTCCAGATTGGATTCCGTTTTTCTTTGAATGCGGCTGTGCCTTCTTTTGCGTCTTCGGATTTCAGGAGTTTATCCAGTTGGGATTTAAGATAATTATGGCGATCGTTTTCGGCTATATCTGATATATTTTGAAGTGCTTCTATTCCTGATTTGATGGCATATGGAGCATTTGAGCAAATTACATCGGCAAGTTTGTGCACTTCCTTTTCGATTGTTTCCTTGTCTGAAATTTGGGTAACGATACCTAAATGAAGCCCCTCTTCTGCTGAATAACTTTTCCCGGTTATAGACATTTCAAGTATTTTTCTTTTGGGAATAATATCAAGCAGTGAAGCCATAACCTGCATGGGCCATATTCCTCTTTTCACTTCGGGTAAACTGAAATTTGCTTCCGGTACACTTACAACAAAAGTACATCCGCAGATAATCAGAAACCCTCCTGCAAAGACTGAACCTTCAACCTGAGCAATACACGGCTTGTGTAAACTGGCAAAAGCCTCACCCAGTCTGACCTCTTCTATTGATTCGGGAAGTGTTAGATTTTTTTGATCTGCCATTGGATCATGAAAAGCGTTTAAATCAGCGCCGGCACAGAAAACAGGACCTTCTGCTTTCATAATAACACAACGGATTTCAATCTGACCTTTTGCATAAGCCAGCGCGTATGCAATTTCATTCGCCATTGTTGGGGTGAAGGCATTTCGTTTTTCCGGTCGGTCAAGCGTGATTTCAAAAATATTTCCTTTCAAAAAAGTTTTGATATACAGAAATTGAACTGTATCAAATTTTGAAATGTCTTCTTCTTTGAAAAAAAGCATAATTGGCAAGTATTAATGTGAAATTACTTAGTCACAACTTCTTCCAGCATACTGATATATTGTAATATACCTGCCTCAATTTCATGCAGATAAATAAATTCATTGGCGGTATGCGAACGCTCCGAATGTCCCGGTCCCATTTTCAATGACGGACAATCAAGTAATGCCTGATCCGAAGTTGTTGGTGACCCGTAGGCTGTTCTGCCTCTTTTCAAACCTGCCTGCACGATCGGATGCTCCATCCGAATACTTGAAGGGCGCAGGCGAATGGAACGCGCACTAACTTCCGACTGAATATTTTCCTGGATTACTTCAATGATTTCTTCCAGAGTATATTGATCCGTTGCCCTTACGTCAATTGTAAAAACGCAGGTATCCGGAACAACATTATGCTGCGTCCCGGCATTGATAATTGTGACCGACATTTTTATTGGTCCCAAAGTCGGGGAAACTTTTGGGAATTTATAATTCCGGATCCACTCTATATCCCGGATCGCTTTATAAATCGCATTATCACCCTCTTCTCTCGCTGCGTGTCCTGATTTTCCTTTGGCAGTGCAATCCAGTACCAGCAAACCTTTTTCCGCTACTGCCAAATGCATTTCCGTTGGTTCGCCAACAATCGCAAAAGCTATTTCCGGAAGTTCCGGAACAACAATTTCCAAACCTTCTTTTCCTGAAATTTCCTCCTCTGCCGTGGCAGCAATAACGATATTATAGGTTAAATTCTGCCTATTATAGAAATGACAAAAAGTTGCAATCAGCGAAACAAGACAACCACCGGCATCATTGCTGCCTAAACCAAAAAGCTTATCATCTTCAACCAAAGCCTGAAAAGGATCGAGTGTCCAGGATTTATTTGGTTTCACTGTATCGTGGTGGGAATTTAACAGGACGGTCGGTTTCGCAGCATCAAAATATTTATTGTAAGCCCAGATATTGTTTTTCTTAGTTTGAAAAGGAATCTCTTTTTGTCTGAAAAAATCCTGAATCAATGCAGCTGTATTGTCTTCTTCTTTGCTGAATGACGGTGTTTCGATCAGCTTTTTAAGTAAAGAAATTACTTCCTGCGTAAGTTGTTGGATATTTTCAGAATCAATTAAAGAAGACATAGTTGGGCTTTCTGGTACGACAATATTTTGGGCAAAGGTATAAAAAGAAAAAATGCCACGAATACACAAATTTTCACAAATACATTTGGATGAATATTAGTAAAAATTCGTGCATTCGTAGCAAATGAATAATATTTTATGCCTGCATTTAATAACTGTGATTTAATTCGTTTTCTA
>NZ_FNXY01000010.1:128703-276073 GCF_900108855.1 Dyadobacter koreensis | reverse complement strand
GCTGTTCTATATTTCAGAATTGGTTATGGAAGAAATATTCAGGTTGATGGTAAAAATGTTTCGGGTAGAGTTCAAAAAGAAAAAATGCCACGAATGCACAAATTTTCACAAATACATTTGAATGAATATTAGTAAAAATTCGTGCATTCGTAGCAAATGAATAATATTTTATGCTTGCATTTAATAACTGTAATTTAATTCGTTTTCTAAGCTAAAAATTTACTTCATATAAGCTGTTCTATATTTCAGAATTTGTTATGGAAGAAATATTCAGGTTGATGGTAAAAATGTTTCGGGTAGAAGTTCAAAAAGAAAAAATGCCACGAGTACACAAATTTTCACAAATACCTTTGGATTGATATTAGTGAAAATTCGTGCATTCGTGGCAAAGAAATGAATTGGCTTAAACCATATTCATTACAATTAGTATTTTATCATGCTCTAATCTGCCCATCACCTCTCACAACCCACTTCTCAGTCACCAACTTTTCCAAAGCAAATGGCCCGCGAGCGTGTAATTTTTGTGTTGAAATTCCAATTTCAGCACCCAAAGCAAATACGCCACCATCTGTGAAACGTGTTGAGGCATTGGCGTAAACCGCAGCTGCATCTACCTCATTCAAAAACTTTTCAATCGCGGCAGCATCTTTTGAAATAATCGCTTCGGAGTGACTTGATGAGAAATTATAGATATGATCGATCGCCGCGTCCAATCCATCGACTATTTTGATCGAACATTTATAGTCAAGAAATTCTCTACCAAAATCTTCCGGTTCCGCTTTTTGTAAAAATGGGTATTCCGCCTTTTGGAGAATTTCGAACGAAGTTTCGTCTGCAAAAACTTCGATATTCCACTTTATAAAATCGTCTTTCAATGTTGGTAAAAACGAAGCAGCAACATCTCTGTCTACAAGTATAGTATCAAGTGCGTTGCAAGCAGAAGGACGGGAAACTTTTGCATTTACCACTATATTTTTCGCCTTTTCAAGATCCGCTGTCTTTTCAACATACGTATGACAAACGCCCGCTCCGGTTTCAATGGTTGGCACCAGTGAGTTTTTACGAACAAATTGAATAAGCCCTTCTGAACCACGTGGAATGATAATATCTACGTATTTTGTCGCAGTCAAAAGTTCATTGACAAATTTCCGGTCAGTCGGCAAAAGCATTACCGCAGCCTGATCAATCCCCATTTCAGCCAGACTTTCATGAATTAAGCCAACCAGATAAGTATTCGAAAAATGCGCTTCTTTTCCACCTTTCAAAACACAGGCATTTCCTGAACGCAGACAAAGCGATGCCACGTCAAGCGTAACATTCGGTCTGGATTCGTAAATCACACCGACCACGCCAAGCGGGACGGTCAGTTTTTGTAAAGACATACCCTGCTCTATCGTTTTTTCCAACAAAACTTCTCCCGTTGGATCTGGCAAAGCGGCTACATCACGTAAACTTTGCGCTAAATCAATAATCCTCTTTTCATTCAAAAGCAGACGGTCTTTTTTGGGGTCGGCATCATCCATTAATACCAGATCTTTTTGGTTTTCCGAGATAATGTTGGCCTTATTTGCCAAAACTTTTTCAGCCAAAGCATTAAGCAAATCCGCTCTTTGTTTGTCAGATAATTTCCGAACCGCCACAGAGGCGTCTTTCGTTGCTTTTAGAAGCGGTATTATAGATTCCAATTCCATTATAATAAAACGATATCGTTGGCGTGTGCCACTTCAAAATTCAATGTTTTCAAATTCACTTTTATCGCGCAAGAAGTTTCTCTTGCACGTGCCACTGCGATCATTTCCTGCTCCGGAGAATAAATTTCGATAATTTCTCCCGCTTCAAAATCTCCGGTTACTTCTGTAACGCCGACAGCCAGCAAACTCTTTCTTTTCAATAAAGCTTTGGATGCACCTTCATCTACCTGCAACCTTCCCGAAACCAATCCTCCGCTTCCTAACCAGCGGTTTCTCGCGGATAATGTACTTTTTTCAGGACTCATTTCCGTACCGGCTTTTCCTTCCAGCGCTTTCAATAATTCGTCCTCCTGTTTCATTCCAAAAATGAAAACCTTGATGCCCATACGGGTCGCAAGTTTGGCGAATGTTAATTTGGAAGCCATTCCGCCTAAACCAAGAAAAGATTTATCAGTTCTTACAAATTTAAAAACCTCATTAACATTGGATACGTTCCCGATAATTTTCCCGTCTTCGTCCAGCAATCCACCGACAGATGTACAAAACATCAAAGTTTCCGCTCCAAAACCGACGGCAAGTAAAGTAGCCAGTTCATCATTATCCGAAAATTTCAACTCACGATCACTGACAACGTCATTCTCGTTCACGATAGGAATAATGTTATTCTGCCACAATTCTTCGAACGTATTTTTCAGCTGCAAAAACTTGTTACGGTTTGCAAAATGCTGGCGTTCACAAAGACTTTGCGCGATAAAAATTCCATTTGGCGCGAAATAACTGGCATAAAGTCCAACCAACAAAGGATTTCCGACAGAAGCAGCCGCTTTTCGCTGCGTCATCGTTCCTTTATAATCATTGATATAAGCTTTTCCGGCACCCACCGCCCCTGATGAAACGATGATGATGCGGTATCTGGGATGAAGCAACGAAACCTGACGGGCAACTTCTGAAATAATCGTAACATCGGGCTCACCGGAAGGAAGCGTGATGGACGCCGTCCCGAACTTGATAACAAGAATTGGTTTTGACACTTTGTAATTACTTAAAATACTTCTTACGCTAAGACTGACTTTTCAGGCTAAAATTACTGAGTTAGCCGGTTATTAAAAAGCGGAATGTTTGGGAGACGAAGTTTGCGGGGGATTTAGAAGGAATTTCCGGTTCAATTGAAGCGCCTTTTTCAACTTTTCCATGTAATCCGTACGAGGAATTTCTATTGCTCCATATCGTAAAACGTTATCGTTGATAAACTGTGTATCCAGCAATTGGTATCCGTTTGCGCGAAGAATTTCTATTAAATAATGAAAGGCTACTTTGGATGAATTCGCTTCTTTGTAAAACATGGATTCTCCAAAAAATACACCACCAATGGAAACGCCGTACAATCCTCCGACCAGTTTATTTTCACGATAAGCCTCAACACTGTGTGCATAACCGAGTTTATGTAAATTGGTATAAGCGAAAATAATATCGTCTGAAATCCAGGTTCCGTCTTCCTGCGAACGAGGCGCAGCACAACCGTGCATGACACCTTCAAAGTCAAAATCGACCCTGATTTCAAAAGTTCTTTTATTAATGACTGGTCGCAGTGACTTGTGCGGTTTATAGGAGTCTATAGGAATAATTGCCCTGGGATCGGGGGAATACCAGTAAATTGTTCCATCCGGCTCGGCCATGGGGAAAATTCCGTTGATATATCCGTAAAGAAGATCGTCAGCTGTCAGGGTTGTCATTCCAAAATTCATTCAAATTCATAAGACTGATGCAAGCTAAAAAATTTGTCGTTACTCCCGAATATTTTTTCCATTAGACGAACTATAAAAATATAATCCCTGTTTCTTTCAAGTAACATTTTTTTTTACAAAATTTGCATCCTCTTAGACGGACCAACCAAGTCAAAATGAATAGCAACGGAATACATACTGTGCTTCATACTACGCCTTTCAGGTTTAG
Organism: Dyadobacter koreensis; assembly: GCF_900108855.1. GTDB lineage: Bacteria > Bacteroidota > Bacteroidia > Cytophagales > Spirosomataceae > Dyadobacter > Dyadobacter koreensis. Next base: position 272,429 of record NZ_FNXY01000010.1, on the reverse strand, counting down.
GTCCCCCAGGACCGTCTAACTTCTTTTTACCTACGTGGTAAAACTTCTATCCCTATCTTTTTTAAATTTTTGAAACGTCCCATCGTAGTATTCTGGGAATTTAATTTTTGTTTCGAACAATTTTTCGTCAGTACATTCATAAATGAAAAATACCGAAGTAGTAGGCAGTAAGTTCATTATACAAACCGCCAATGAAAATCATTTCCATTTCGCAGATACTATTTGTGCGGAAATGGAAGAGAGTGCCAAAAAACGTGGTACTGGTATAGCAAAACGCTCTCCTGTTTATATCATGGAAAAAATGGTAGAAGGAAAAGCGATTATTGCCACTACTGATACTGGAGAGTGGGTTGGTTTTTGTTACATCGAAACCTGGGAACATGGCAAATTTGTTGCCAATTCCGGTCTTATCGTACATCCGGACTTTCGGCAGAGCGGTATGGCAAAAGCGATCAAACAAAAAGCTTTTGAGCTTTCACGTGTAAAATATCCTGATGCCAAAATTATTGGTATCACCACCAGCTTGCCTGTAATGAAGATCAACTCTGATCTTGGTTATGAACCTGTTACATTCAGTGAACTTCCTGCGGATGACGCTTTCTGGAAAGGCTGCGCAAGCTGCGTAAATTATGATGTACTTACCCGTACGAACCGTAAGCATTGCTTGTGTACTGGTATGATGTACAATCCGGAAGAACATAAAAAAACCGAGGCTCAGCCAGAAAAAGACACCTGGGATTTCCTTAAAGAATCCAGCCTTTACGAGCGCTGGATGCGTATTAAGCAACGTATTTTGTTGCGAAGGGAAGAACGTGCCAAAAAGAAAAATGCCGAGGCGATGCTCGTACACTAAGTACAGTACTCATATTATTGATTATTATATCATTCTAAATACCTCGCCCGGCAGCTTTTAAACTCCGATGCGAGGTATTTTTTGTTACATCCTGAATTAAAATAGCGATAAGGGAATAAGCTTTTCCCAATTCGGGAATACTTAAGTACTTTTACACACACAAAATGAGAATTTTTACCAGAAGCACACTTAGAGATTTTTGGGATAGATCGCCAGATGCAAGGCCTGCTTTGGAATTTTGGTACGATACTATTGAAAAAACGAATTTTAAAAGTCCTAATGAGGTAATTAAGTTTTTCAAAAATGCCGATACAATTGGAGATGGAAGAATAGTATTTAATATAACTCATAATAAATACCGACTGATTGCCAAATTTGAATACGATAAGCAGTTTGTTTTTGTTAGGTTCTTAGGTACTCAAAATGAATACGATAAAATTGAAAATATTAAGAACATTTAATCATTCAAAGCAATATGAAAACACTTGCAATCAATTTGGATGACATTGTTATCAGACCAATTACCAATTCAGTAGATTTTGAGGAAGCATCTAAAATAATTGATGCTTTAATAGATGCTGACCTATTGGAAGATTTGAAACTACGCAAAAGAGCCTTGGATATTTTAGAAGCAGTTACGGTTTTGGCTATTGACTATGAAAAAAGGCATTTCCCAATTCCAAAACCAGATCCAATTGAAGCAATTAAGGAACGAATGAGTCAACTGCATTTGACGCGGAAAGATGTTGCTCCTTACTTCGGTGGGGAGAATAGAGTTTCTGAGGTATTCAATAAGAAAAGGAACCTGACAATTAAAATGATTAGGGAATTAAATAAGAACTTAGGAATACCCGTAGATACTTTACTAACAGTTAGTTAGTAAACAATTAATGAAAATTTAAAATAGTACAAGAATCATATTAATAAATAGAATGTCACAGCCCAAAGTAGTATTAGCGTTTAGTGGAGGATTGGATACCTCTTTTTGTGTAAAATATTTAGCCGAGGATAAAGGCTACGAAGTTCATTCTGTATTGGTAGATACAGGTGGTTTTTCAGAAGAAGAGCTTAAAACAATTGAAGCAAATGCCTATTCATTAGGTGTGAAACATCACGCAACTATTTCAAAAACAGCGTATTATTACAACGATTGTATTAAATATCTGATTTTTGGTAACGTTTTGAAAAACAACACGTACCCGCTTTCTGTAAGTGCGGAACGCGTTTTTCAGGCAGTTGCAGTTGCTGAATATGCAAAAGAAATTGGTGCTACTGCGATTGCACACGGAAGTACAGGGGCCGGCAATGACCAGGTTCGTTTCGATATGGCGTTCCGTATTATCATTCCGGAAGCTGAAATTATTACGCCAATCCGTGACCTCAAACTTTCACGTGAGGCTGAAATAGAATATCTGACTAAGAAAGGTGTTGGCCGCGAATGGGCCAAGGCTGCATATAGTATCAACAAAGGACTTTGGGGAACTTCGGTTGGAGGAAAGGAAACTTTGACATCCGAAAAATATCTTCCGGAAGAAGCATGGCCTACACAGGTTTCAAAAACAGAACCTGAAACAATTACTTTGGAATTCGTTGAAGGTGAATTGAAAGGTGTTGCTGGCGAATCTTTTGAAAATCCGGTTCAGGCAATTCAGAAATTGTCATCCATTGCTCAGCCTTTTGGAATTGGTCGTGACATTCACGTAGGTGATACGATTATTGGTATCAAAGGTCGTGTTGGTTTTGAAGCCGCAGCTCCTTTGATCATCATTAAAGCGCACCATACACTTGAAAAACACGTTTTGAGCGAGCAACAGCTTTACTGGAAAGAACAACTTTCTAATACCTACGGGACTCTTCTTCACAAAGGCCAGTTCGTTGAGCCGGTTATGCGCAACATTGAAGCGTTCTTGGCTGATACGCAAGCTCATGTAACAGGAAAAGTACATGTACATCTTGCTCCATACAGGTTCTATGTAGAAGGAATTGAATCTCCATTTGATTTGATGTCTTCGAAATTCGGAAGTTATGGTGAAATGAACAATGCCTGGACTGGTGATGACGTGAGAGGATTCTCAAAAGTCGCTTCGAATCAGGTGATGATTTATCAGAAAGTGAGCGAATCTAATAATTAATGGTTACGGCCGGGTCTCCGGTGTGATTAATTTTTAATAATTGGAAAGTAAAAAAACCAAATATTGCTGGAAAGTAATTTCCATAATGGATTAACGCATTTCAGCCATATTCTCTAAATACTTTTAAGATGAGCAAGAGCGAACTTCAAAATGAGATTGTAAAAGCAACCGAAGAATTACCGGAATCGCTGGTAAAGGAAATTCTTGATTTTGCAGAATTCTTGATAAACAAGCAAGCAAAAACGTCCAATGAACAAATAAGATTGGAACTACATAGCTTGTCTCAATCAGAAATCTCTCACTTAGATGAGGAGTTCACTGGATATAAATTAACTTATCCTAAAATAAATGACTGACATTTCCCTGGAATATGTGGCAGATACTATGGCGGTAGTACTTTGGTTGGAACAAAGAAAGTTACCGCCTATAATTACCGAAATATTTGAAATGTCAAATCAAATTGATAGTAACATATCAATTTGGATTCCTGCTATTGTCATGGCAGAAATTGGGTATTTGTTTGAAAAGGGAAGAATTGAAACATCACTTAAAGATGTCCAGGCGCTAATAGCATCTAATAATAGATTTAAAATAGCTGATCTGACAAATGACATTATTCTCAAATCTTTTGAAATAAAAGATATTCCGGAACTGCATGATCGGCTGATTGCCGGAACCGCATATACATTTAATTGCCCTTTGTTAACAAATGATCCTAAAATTGAAAAATCGTCATTTGTAAAAACAATATGGAAATGAACAAATTATGGACAAAAAAATAAATACAGGCATCATCGGTGCTGCTGGATACACAGGAGGGGAATTATTGAGAATTGTCATTAACCATCCGAACGTAAATATTGCCTTTGCACATAGTAAAAGCCAGATCGGGAAGCCGGTTTATGCTACGCATACAGATTTGTTTGGTGATACAGAACTGACTTTTTCTGGAGAAGATATTCAAACCTTGTTAAATCAGGAAAGTTTGAACGCCATTTTCCTGTGCTCAGGCCATGGAGAATCGAAGAAGTTTCTGGATGAATATATTGTTCCTGAAACAGTTAAAATCATTGATTTAAGTACTGATTTCCGTGATGAATCAAATGGGTTCACTTATGGTTTACCAGAACTTCAAAAAGAAAAAATAAAGACTTCGACCAAAATTGCTAATCCTGGTTGTTTTGCGACGAGTATTGAGCTGGCGATTCTGCCACTTGCAAATGCTGGTTTGTTGAAAGAAGATGTTCATGTGAGTGCTGTGACAGGAAGTACCGGAGCGGGTCAGTCTCTGAGTGCAACAACCCATTTTTCCTGGAGAAATAATAACCTGTCGATTTACAAAGCTTTCGCGCATCAGCACCTGACAGAAATAAAAATGAGCCTGAAGAAATTGCAGGCTGGTTTTGACAAGGCAGTGAATTTTGTTCCATATCGCGGTGATTTTACCCGTGGAATTATGGCCAATGTTTACACGCCTTATTCCGGAACAATTGAAGAAGCGCAGGCACTTTATAAAAATTATTACGCCAAACATCCTTTTACACACGTGAGCGATTCGCCCATTGATGTAAAGCAGGTTGTCAATACCAATAAATGTTTCATTCATTTGGAGGTACATGACGGTCAATTGTTGGTCACAAGTATCATTGATAATTTAACAAAAGGTGCTTCCGGACAAGCAGTTCAAAACCTGAACCTGATCTTCGGATTACCAGAAGATGTCGGATTACGGTTGAAGGCACCTTCATTCTGATATTAAACGCAGAGTTAAAAGAGGTTGGCGCAGAGGACGCTGATATTTTTACTCTGCGTACTCTGCGTAAAACTCTCATTCCTCTGCGTTTAAAAACAAAATTACTATGTCACATTTATTTGATGTTTATCCACTTTACGATATAGAACCTGTAAAAGCTGAAGGCAGTTATTTATGGGACACGAATGGCACAAAATACCTGGATCTTTATGGCGGGCACGCGGTGATTTCTGTTGGACATTGTCATCCGTATTATGTTGATATGCTCAGCAAGCAGCTTCATGCGATTAACTTTTACTCGAATTCAGTTAAAATATCATTACAGGAAGAATTGGCTGAGAAGCTTGGCGAACTTTCTGGCTATCCGGATTACAAACTTTTCCTTGTGAATTCTGGTGCAGAAGCCAATGAAAATGCTTTGAAACTGGCTTCGTTTCATACGGGCCGCTCAAAAGTTGTCGCTTTTACAAAAGCATTTCACGGACGTACTGCTGGTGCTGTTGCAGCAACTGACAATCCGTCGATCGTTGCGCCTGTGAATTATAATAAGCATGTTACATTTCTTCCATTCAATGATGTTGATGCACTTCAGGAAGGTATTACTGATGAAGTTTGCGCCGTAATTGTTGAAGGAATTCAGGGTGTTGGCGGAATTCAGGTGAGCAGTGATGCGTTTCTTCAGGCTTTACGTAAGCGTTGTGATGAAACCGGAGCGGTTTTGATTCTGGATAGCGTGCAGTGTGGTTATGGCCGTACCGGGAAATTCTTCTCGCATCAATTTAGTGGAATTCATCCGGATCTGATGACGATGGCCAAAGGTATGGGTAATGGGTTTCCAATCGGTGGTGTATTAATTTCTCCGAAATTTAAAGCCAGCTACGGTTTACTTGGAACTACTTTTGGTGGAAACCATATGGCTTGTGCTGCCGGGATTGCTGTACTTGACATTATGAAAAATGAAAATCTTTTGAATAATTCTACCGAGATCGGAGCATATCTGATGAATGGTATAAAAGAAATTGGTGGATATAAAGAACTTCGCGGCCGTGGCCTGATGATCGGAATTGAATACGATTTCCCGGTTAAGGATCTTCGGAACAAATTATTATTTGAGCATAAAATGTTCACGGGCGTTGCGGGGGCTAATACGATTCGATTGTTGCCTTCGCTTGCACTAGGGAAAGAAGAAGCTGATTTGTTTTTGGAAGCCTTGCGGCTTTGTTTAAACGCAGAGTTGAAAGGGGTTTAGCGCAGAGTTTGGGAAGTATTTTTTATTGGGACTGGATTTATTTTTCTTTTCATTAAGTAATTCAACGTTGGAATTTATTGATATTTTTCAACCAATCATTACGAAAGTATGAGAACAGAGTTGAGTGAAGAGTTATTAGAGAATGATATAACTGGTTTGATTTTAAAGTATTCTTATAAAATTCATACATCCTTAGGACCTGGATTATTGGAATCTGTTTATACTGAATGCCTGTTTTATGAATTGGTAAAAGCTGGTCTATTTGTTGAAAAGCAAAAGGTTTTGCCGGTTGTTTATGAAACGATAACTTTGGAATCAGGTTTTAGAATAGATTTATTTGTTGAAAGAAAGGTAATTGTAGAATTAAAGGCAGTTGAATCACTAGATCAGGTACATCTTGCACAAACACTAACCTATCTCAGATTATCAAATTGCAAAGTCGGCTTACTTATCAATTTTAATGTAGTGTCGCTAAAATCTGGAATAAGGCGGGTAGTTAACAGCTTCTATCCTTAATCCTAAAAATATAAATAAAAAATAATTTAGTTCAAATGATTGACATCACTCATTCGAACTCAAAAACATATAAATAAAACTCTTAAAACTCAGCGGAAAACTCCTTTACCTCTGCGTTTAAACCCATAAATTAATGAAACATTTTCTTTCACTTGCAGACGTCTCAGATCTTAATCACCTCATCATCAGCGGGATTGAAGCGAAACGTAATCCTTTTGCTGACGAAACACTTGGCAAGCACAAAACCATCGGTTTGATGTTTTTTAATTCAAGCTTACGTACCCGTATCAGTACCCAAAAAGCAGCTGCGAATTTGGGTTTGAATGTGATCGTGATGAATGTTGGGCAAGACAGCTGGGGACTGGAAATGGAAGAAGGTGTCATCATGAATGGTACCAAAGCCGAGCACGTGAAAGAAGCGGCGGCGATCATGGGGCGTTACTGCAATATTATCGCAATCCGGTCTTTTGCCGAGCTTGAAGACCGGGACAAGGATTATGCCGAAACTGTTTTTCAACAATTCAAAAAATACGCCGAGGTTCCGATCGTAAATCTGGAATCCGCAACGCGCCATCCGCTGCAATCTCTGGCAGACTGTATCACAATTGAGGAATTTAAAATTAAAGAGCGTCCGAAAGTAGTTCTAACCTGGTTACCCCATTTTAAAGCACTACCCCAGGCCGTAGCAAATTCATTCTGCGAATGGATGAATCCGATGAATGTGGAATTTGTGATCACGCATCCGGAAGGATACGATCTTGACCCAAAATTTGTTGGCAAAGGGCAGGTGATCTACGACCAGGACAAAGCATTGGAAGGAGCCGATTTTGTTTATGGAAAAAACTGGTCATCTTACACTCATTATGGCCAGGTTTTAACACAAGATCCTTCCTGGATGATCACAGAGGCTAAAATGGCTTTAACAGACAATGGTAAATTCATGCATTGTCTTCCACTCAGACGTAACATGAAAGTGGCTGATGAAGTATTGGATGGCCCGCGTTCACTGGTTATTGAGCAGGCGGCAAACAGAGAATGGTCGGCGCAGGCGGTTTTGAAAGAAATTTTATTGGGTCTGAATGTATAAAACTTTTTCATTCCCTGAACTTTGTGGACGCCGGGCATAGTTATATAATTTAATAACGAATCCCGCTGTAAAATATATAAAAATGAATACCGAAACGCTTACAAATCCATCTTTACCAAAAGAAAAACCTGTTGGAAAAACAGGCGTTTTGATCGTAAACCTGGGCACTCCGGATAGCCCCTCCGTTCCTGACGTAAGAAAATATCTGCGTGAATTTTTAATGGACGAACGCGTTATTGATATACCGTACCTGAATCGCTGGTTGCTTATTAACCTGATCATTGCACCTTTCCGTGCACCAAAATCAGCAAAAATCTACCGGGAACTTTGGACACCGGAAGGATCGCCGTTAAAAATCTATGGTGAGTCTGTTGAGAAAAAATTACAGAAAGTGTTGGGTGATGATTTCGTGGTGAAACTGGCCATGCGATATCAAAGTCCAAGTATTGAAAACGGTCTGAATGAGCTCAGAAAACTTTGTCTTTCTGAAATAATTGTCGTTCCGTTTTTCCCTCAGTATGCCTCTGCTTCCACCGGTTCTGTTTACAAGAAAGTAATGGAAGTGGTGAAAGACTGGGAGGTTTTACCTGAAATTAAATTTATCAACCGTTTCCTTGACCATCCAAAATTTGTTGAAGGTTTTGTGAACCTTGGCAAGAAATACATGGCTCAGCGCGAGTATGACCATTTTGTTTTTAGTTATCACGGTATCCCTGAAAGACAAATTACAAAAGGTGACGTTGCTAATTATTGTCAGTTTGGCACCTGCTGCGACACTCTAAACGAGAAAAACCAGCATTGTTACCGTGCTCAATGTTACGAAACAACAAGGCTTTTTGTCAAAGGTATGGGAATTCCGGAAGGAAAATATACAGTTGCTTTCCAATCCAGGCTTGGAAAAACGCCATGGATCAAACCTTACACAGATGAGCTTATTCCTGAATTGGCAAAAAAAGGCGTGAAAAGTGTGTTAGCATTTTCTCCTGCATTTGTTGCGGATTGTTTGGAAACAACCATCGAGGTAGGTGAAGAATATAAAGAGATCTTTGAAAAAGAAGGCGGCGAACACTGGCAACTGGTGGAAAGTCTGAATGACAGTGATATATGGATTGAGGCGCTGGAGGATATGGTTAGGAAGGCGTGATTTTCCTGGTCAGGTTTTGTCAGGAAATTGTCATTTGTGGTCAGGAGATTGTCATTTTTTGTCAAGAGTTGAGAGGAATTGAATGAGTATTAAGTAAGATAAGAGTCTATAAACAAAAGAAGTCAACTTTACGGTTGACTTCTTTTGTTTATAGACTAAATATTTTATTCGCTATTTACAGCATTACCGACTCTTTCCTGTAAAGTTCTGCCAGTGTTTCCACTGCGAAATCAACTTCTTCTGCTGTATTGTACTTCCCGAAAGAAAAACGAATATTTGCTCTATCCGGATTAATCTGGATTTCAGTCAAAACGTGTGATCCAACATCTGTTCCGCTTGCACAGGCACTTCCTCCTGAAACGGCTACACCGGCGATATCCATGTTGAAAAGTAACATATCATTTAATCCCGACGGCGGCAAACTTACACTTAAAACAGTATATAAACTTTCATCCAGCAAATCTGATTTCCCGTTGAATGAAACACCTTCAATATTTTCACGAAGCTTGTGAATCATTCGGGTTTTAAGGTTTTCAATGTGCAGACGATGCTGGTCCATATCACGGTATGCAATTTCCAGCGCTTTTGCCAAACCTACAATCCCATAAACATTTTCAGTGCCCCCACGCATGTTGCGCTCTTGTGCGCCACCGTGAACAAATGGAAAAATCTTGGTTCCTGGCTGAACATATAGAAACCCAATACCTTTTGGACCATGAAATTTATGCGCGGAACCAACGATGAAATTGGTTTTCAATTGCTGCAAATCATGTCTATAATGACCCATTGTCTGTACCGTATCACTATGAAAAATCGCATCATAATGTTTGCACAGATCACCTACGGCATCAAGATCCAGCAAATTTCCAATCTCATTATTTCCATGCATCAAGGAAACCAGTGAGCGGGAATTTGTTTGCAAAAGTGTTTCTAAATGAGCTAAATCTACTCCCCCTTTTTCATTCAGATTGACAAAACTCAATTCAATCTTTCCGGTTTTTGCAAGATGTTCAAGCGTGTGAAGCACCGCATGATGCTCAATTTTCGACGTGATGGCATGTTTCAGGCCAAAAGTTTCGATGCTTGAACGAATCGCTGTATTATCTGCTTCTGTCCCGCCAGATGTAAAAAAGATTTCTGCCGGTGCCGCGTTTAATATTCCTGCAACACTTTTCCTCGCTCTTTCCACAGCAGAACGAACTGCGCGACCATAGGAATGGATTGAAGAAGGATTACCGAAAGTCTCCGTCATCAGAGGCAACATGGTTTCCAACACTTCCTGGTCCAGACGCGTCGTAGCAGCGTTGTCAAAATAGGCTTTCATTATTTATTTTTCGGTTCTGAAATTATTTCCTTGATATCAGAAATGATCTTATTTGCCAGATTTACAGCCGTTGTCAATGTTTCTGATTCTGAATAAATCCTGATAATTGGCTCTGTATTTGATTTACGCAAATGAACCCATTCCCGGTTAAATTCAATTCTTACACCGTCAATCGTACTCAAAGGCTGTTTTGAATATTTTGTCTGAATACGACTTAGAATATTATCAACATTAATATCCGGCGTTAGTTCGATCTTATTTTTAGAAATATAATAGCTGGGATACGACTTACGAAGAACCGACGCCGTTTTTCCGAATTTGGCCAAATGTGTTAAAAATAACGCAATCCCCACCAAAGCGTCACGGCCATAATGACTTTCAGGATAAATAACACCACCATTTCCTTCTCCGCCAATGATTGCATTATTCGCTTTCATTGTCGTCACCACGTTCACTTCACCTACTGCGGAAGCAAAATACTCAACTCCTGCTTTTAGCGTTACGTCCTTCAAAGCCGCTGTTGATGATAAATTAGATACGGTATTTCCCGGCGTATTTTTCAAAACATAGTCCGCAACGGCTACCAATGTATATTCTTCACCAAAAGGTGAGCCATCTTCACAAATTAATGCCAGACGATCTACATCCGGATCAACAACAATCCCCAGATTAAATGCTCCGTCTTTCAGTTCTTTACTGATATCACGTAAATGTTCCGGAAGCGGCTCAGGATTGTGGGCAAAGTTTCCTGTTGGTTCACAGTGTAACTTCTTAATATTCTTTGTTTCAACACCCAATGCTTCAAGCAACATCGGAACCACTATTCCACCTGTAGAATTTACTGCATCGACCACAATTTTAAAATTGGCAGCCTTGATCGCTTCAACGTCTACTAGCGACAGCGAAAGTATGTGATCAATATGCTTTTGCAGGTAGGTATCGTCAGATTTATAACTTCCAAGCTTTTTTACATCCGGAAAAAGAAAGTCTTCCTCATCAGCAATTCTCAGAATTTCTGTTCCTTCTTCTTCTGAAATAAATTCACCCTCGTGGTTAAGCAATTTCAACGCATTCCACTGGATTGGATTGTGGCTTGCTGTAAGAATAATTCCTCCTGCTGCTTCCTCAGCCGTAACCGCAATTTCGACCGTAGGAGTTGTGGAAAGCCCTAAATCAATAACGTTAAGACCTACACCTTGTAGGGTGCCTGCCACCAGACGGCTTACCATTTCGCCCGAAAGCCTGGCATCACGTCCGATAACTACTTTTAAATTTTGTGGATTTGTCCTCCTCAACCAAGTGCCATATGCAGCAGCAAACTTAACAACATCAATTGGAGTCAGTGCATCTCCGGATTTCCCTCCTATTATCCCTCTGATTCCTGATATAGATTTGATTAACGTCACGATCTAGTATTCCTCTGTTTGTTACGATACAAAAATAACAAATTTCCCGCGGTCTATGGGATTATTTGATAAAACTATCCAAGATTTGAGCAACAGGTTTACGTATATTATACTAACTCAATGTCTACGTGAGTGACAAGTGATGACTGTGCAGCACCTCGAAAAAATCCCATAACAGGTGCGAGTTGATCAAAGTCTGCCGAAGCACCCAGGCTAATATGATTATTTGCAATCACTTTTCCTTCCGTCGGATCGAAACCACGCCATCCTGCACCTGGCAGATATACTTCCACCCAGGCATGCAGTTCATGCGCCTGCATCAAATTTCCGTAAAGGTATCCGCTTACGAAACGTGCCGCGATTCCTAAACTTCTGCAAGCAGCTATAAACAGCCGGGAATAATCACGGCACGAACCGATTTTATCCCTTAAAGTATCATCAGGCGGATAGGCCACGCCAAATTCCCGGTTCTGATACGTAAAAGTTTCTGCGATATATTTGCTAAGTTCAACGAGAAAGGGCACCGTTTCCCAGTTTACTTCCGCTGCTATTCTTCTGGCAAATTGTTCAACATAAGTTGTGACGTCGTTCCGATTCAGATATGGTATCAGGTATTTATAAATCCGGTTATCATATAAAAACGGAATGTTTCTTGTGATAAAGGGGAAAAGTACAAAATCGAAGACATTAACAAAGTCGGAACAAACCGTCATTTCCGCCTGCACGGTCAGCCTGGTTACAGGTCCTTGAAAAAAATGTACAACCTGCTCAACATTCCCTTCCGCATCAACATTTTTTACAATATTTGAAGGAAGAGGATTAATCACCAGCGAGTAATTCAGTACGCGCTGGTGAGGATATGCTTTGGGATATAAATAAAGCGTATGAGAGTCCAGTTCAACTGGGAAATCGTAACTATAATCAAGCGAGTGACGCACTTTAAGATTCATGGAGTTTCCCGGATAATAGCAAAAAAGATAATGCTATGAAGTAATATTAAAACCCCTGTTCAGCTGCAATTGGTTCAGTTCATCCACTGGCTCTTGAAATGCCCGGAAGTTTGTCCCATCGACTGGCTCTGTAATTTTTCCGATTCCAAACCGAAATACATGTCAAAAATGGCATTATCAACCTCATTATTATTTGTCTGAAAACGATCCAGATATTTATGAAGACCCATCTTGAAAACGTCCTCGACCTCTGTAAATTCCAATTCACTGCGCATTTTACTCAACGCGCGTTCTGCAGGATTTGTATGCCCACGCTCAGGAATTGAACCTGCGATTGCATAAAGAGAAAGTTCGGCCTGGCGAACAGAATAAGCAATGGAACGCGGAAATAATTTGTCGAGAATCAGAAATGCAACGATATTCATCGGCGTTAAAGCACGATGCGTCTGACGATACATATTATAAGCACTTACCGATTTCAGTACCGCCGTCCACATCATTAAATCCAATGTTGATCCGTTGGTACCGGTATCTTGTAAAAGTGTAAAATATTTAACGTCAAGAAATCTGGAACATTTATCTGCACGCTCAATATGGCGGCCTAAGCGACCAAAATGCCAAGCCTCATTACGCGTAATGGAAGCATCAACTACACCATGAAAAAGCTGGCAATTTTTACGGATATCAGTAAAAAATGTCTGCATATGATCCATATTCCTAAAATCGTCAGGAGAAGTTCCGCGGATTGTCAGATAAAAAGTATTGATACTTTCCCACATTTCCTTTGAAATTGTCTCGCGGATTGTCCGGGCATTTTCCCTCGCTTCATACAGGCAACTTACAATTGAATTAGGGTTACGCTTGTCAAAAGTCATGAAATGGATCACGTCCTCTTTCGTAGGCTTATCATAATGCTTATAAAAAAGAAAGTGGTCGGCAGTGGCAATAAGAAGCGGCTCCCATTGCTCATCCACGTCAGGCGGAAGGTCCAGTGCTAGGTTAAAATTCACTCCGACAAAACGGGCATAATTTTCAACCCGTTCCATATAACGATTCATCCAATAGATTGAATTAGCAACTCGACTAAGCATAGGCGGCAAATAATTGTATTTAAATTAAGTTATTTCAGAATATTAACATAGTGTTAAAGTCAAAATACCTAATAATATTTCGCAAAAACAAACTACTACGAAAAATAATAAAAGTTCTTGACATAGTTTCATATTGTCTCGAAAATCGCCGGCAGGGCTTATAATCACGACAAAATATTTAATTTTAGTAAATTAGGCCATTATTAACAATAACTACATACACCTGTGTCAAAAAGAGAGCAATTTATAGCCGCGATCCAGAAATCGTACAAAACTGACAAACCGGCGATACATCTGGGATCGGCCATTCTCGACGGAGAAATAATTACAGAGGCGAAAGTTAACTTACCGCTTCGCATGATGAACCGCCACGGATTGGTTGCTGGGGCGACAGGCTCAGGAAAAACACGTACACTTCAGGTTTTGGCCGAACAGCTTTCTGCCGCGGGCGTTCCGGTCTTTATGTCTGATATCAAAGGAGATTTATCAGGTATTGCAAAACCAGGCTCATCAAATGCAGCGATTGAAGAGCGTTCTGCCATTTTAGGCACTCCATTTGAAGCAAAAGGATTTCCAGTTGAACTTTATTCTTTAAGCGGTGAAAAAGGCGCGCAGATGCGTGCGACAATTCTTGAATTCGGCCCTATCCTGTTATCAAAAATATTTGAATTGAATGACACGCAATCAGGAGTTTTGGCAATTCTTTTTAAGTACGCCGATGATAAAAAACTCCCGATGGTCGATCTCAATGACCTTAAAAAAGTTTTGAGTTATCTCTCAGAAGGACCGGGTGCAGCAGAAATTAAATCAGATTATGGTTCCATTTCATCGTCAACTGCCGGAACAATTCTCCGTAAAATCGTTGCTTTGGAACAGCAAGGCGTAGGAACCATTTTTGGCGAAAAATCTTTCGATATCTCTGATCTGATCAACAAAGTTGACGGACAAGGCGTAATCAGTCTTTTGAACATTTCAGATGTGCAGGACAAACCCGCGCTTTTTTCAACATTTATGCTTAGTCTTCTCGCTGAGCTATACCAAACTTTGCCGGAAGCAGGCGACCTCGATAAACCAAAACTGGTATTTTTTCTTGATGAAGCACATTTATTGTTCAAGGATGCTCCAAAGGCGTTTATGGACCAGATCGAACAAGTTGTCCGTTTGATTCGCTCTAAGGGAGTTGGGATTTTCTTTTGTACGCAGATGGCACAGGATATCCCCGTTTCAGTTCTTGCTCAGCTAGGAAACCGAGTCCAGCATGTTCTTCGTGCATTTACGCCACAGGATGCTGACGCACTAAAACAAACAGTCAAAACCTATCCAAGGTCTGATTTTTATTCTATCGATCAGGTTTTGACAACGCTGGGTATTGGTCAGGCCCTGATCACGGTTTTGAATGACAAAGGTATTCCTACAGAGGTTGCCGCTACACACCTACTTCCTCCAGCTTCGGTAATGGGACCCTTGACCCAGGCTGATTATGAAAACCATGTACGCCAGTCGGATGTTTATTTAAAATACAAAGATCCGATCGACCCGGAAAGTGCTTACGAAATACTGACAAAACGGTTGGAAGAGAAGGCTCGGCAGGAAGCCGAAGTGAAGGAGCAGACAACAGTTGCAAAAGGTAATGCAAAGCAGGAAAAGGGTATGTTTGAAGAAGCCCTGGCATCGCCACTTGCTAAACAAATCGGACGTGAAGTAGTAAGAGGTGTGTTTGGTATGCTCTTCGGCAAATCAACGTCAAGATCAAAAAAAGGAGGCCTTTTCGGTTTTTAACAATATAATTTTTAATACCACTTAGACATTTAAGAAAAGCTGAGTTTGAGTTTAATTCTTTTAATTAATTTACAGACAATTTATTGTCGTCAACTTGATTTTAAATCAAAACTAAGGTTAACTTAAATGTCTAAGTGGTAAAACAATAAGCTGGTTACCAGCCAATGACACATCTTTGGCTGGACAGTTTATCCAGGTTTTCTTCGACTGCTATCCGGTTCTTTTCATTATCAAACGCGTCTTTATATTTTTCCCTAAGTTCTCTCCGTTTCATTGCTTCCAAAAACCGCCGCGCATCTGCCTCGCTTTCTAGCAATAATGGCGGAACAACAGCTGGCTTATCATCATCTCCCTTTGCAACCATCGTTACATAAGAAGTATTTGTATGCCGTTGAATGCCGTTTCTGACATTTTCTGCTATCACTTTAATTCCGATCACAAGAGAGGTACGACCAACATAATTGACCGAAGCCATAAGTGAAACTAAATCACCAACTTCAACAGGTTTCAAGAAATCCACTCCATCAACTGAAACCGTTACACAATAAGTAGCCGCGTGGCGTGAAGCGCAGGCATACGCTACTTTATCAATCAGGGAAAGCAAAATCCCTCCATGGATTTTTCCACCAAAATTGGCATAAGATGGGATCATTAATTCTGTCAGCGTTGTCTGCGAAAAGCTAACAGGCTTCGGTTCAGGTGAAGAGGGGTCTCGCTGCACTTATTTATCGTTTAAATTAAATTTATTTTAGCATCACAGTTTTCCCGGATTTAGCGGATGCTTTTGCCGCTTCCAGAATTTCTACAACCGTCACATTGACCGGCAATTCATACAAATCATTTTTATCCATTTTCAATCTGCCCTGCACCACGTCTGACAACACGGAAAAAGGATCAGTAAATGGAGCGGGCCTTGGATCTATTTTTTTCCGTTCCTCAGGAGTTTTTTCCAGAAGACGTTCTCTTATTGTTGTAGGGTCAACTGCTATTACATAGCCTTTTGTTCCATATACTTCCATGTCTTTTCTTGCAAAAGACCAGTTCCAGGAGCCCTGGATGATACACTGGGCTTTTGGATATTGTAAAATTATGGAGGCTTCATCATCTACTTTTTGATAAATATCCGGTTTATTCTGATGGGTTACGGCCGTTACTGACACAGGCTTTTCTCCTTTCATCAGCCACGTCATCAGATTTGCGCCGTAACATCCAAAGTCGATCAGCGCACCTGCTCCGTTTTTTACAGGATCCGTAAGGATTTCCAAAAACTCTTTTCCTACTCCAATTTCTTTCGGTCCCTGGTGCCCGTCATTCACCATTACTTTTCTGATTTCACCCAATTTCCCTTCCTCTACCAGTTCGTGCACATATTGATTACTGGCATACCAGGAAGTCTCAAAATTGGTCAGCACTTTAATATTATTTTTTGTCGCAAGACTTTGAATTTCCTTTGCATCTGCGAAAGTTGTTGCCAAAGGTTTTTCAACCATAACGTGAATCTTTCGAGGCGCACAAGCCCTGACGATTGTGATATGTTCATTGATTGCTCCAAAAGCGGATACTGCATCCGGTTTTGTCTGGTCGAGCATTTTATTTAAATCAGTAAAAAATAGTTTTTTATCCAACTTGTAACGGGCAGCAATTCGATCAGCAAGTTCCTGATTTGGCTCATAAATCCCGACGATCTCCGTGTCTTTTTTATCCTGACGATTAAAAGCCCAACCGACATGTCCGTGGCTCAGGCCAGCAATCGCCAGTTTCATTGGGGTTTGCGCATTTACTGATTTGATAAAAAAAGCACACAATAATAAGGTTAAGAAATACTTCATTTGTTAGAGGTTTATTAAGGTTTTAGTTATCGCAGCAATTAAAATCAACCTGATAAAGTTTAAAGCGCACCAGAACTTGATTTATATATCCAAAACCAAACTCTTAACACCTAAAATTTATCAATCAGATCCTTGATCACTTCCTGAAAATATGCACCATTGTAAGGTCCAAACCAGCTCATGGTTGTCGTCTCATACAGGTCTCTATCAAAGAACTTATCATTGGTAATATACCCAACATATCCTCCGTTGAAACTTGTGACCATCAAATGCAAACCTTTTTTTGCCGCGTAGGCCGTCAGTTCAGGCATTAATTCGCCAGAAAAATCACAAGGAACACCGATCATTAACACATTGCCAACACGGAGTGCTTTTACATAAGAAGGCACATCACCAAATGCCCAGCGAAATACCCAGCTTCGCAAAGCGAACTTGGGCGTCAGCTTCGGGGTCGGATCTCTAAGCGGCAAAGGAACAGTAATAGAACGAATAATATCCGGCTGCTTTTCAAAAGAACCAAGAATAGATTGAATTGCTTTTTCGACACCGCCAGCCTGATTCTTCACTTCATCAAAATCATCTTTTCCTTTTTCAATAGGTCCCATACTTCCAACTGCGCCAGCCATATATACTGCAAAATTTGCCTCGCCCGCTTCCAGACCGTCAACCAAAGCGCCGGCATAATCCCGTGATAGTTCCATGGTTTTGGCATTTAGTACCGTGGAGTGCGCCGCATAAGAAGTGATCAGCGCTTTCTTTCCGTCTGCTTTAATAAGTTCAATATTTCTAACCCACGGATCAAGAATTCCTTCTTCTCCGACAAGCCTATTCCGGATGTCGAGGGTATCTTTAACTTCTCCAAAAGCAATTGTTGCTGGTTGAGTGTTTTTCTGCGCGTCTTGTATTGATTTAATTATAGCCTGCGAAATATTTTCGACAGTAGCAGCGTCATAAGCTCCTGCAAAAAGTTTTCCGGTGATCGTATTATACCAGCCACCCAGGCTATTATGACTGTGAATCGCTCCGAAATAAACCTGATCGAAAGTGAAATTGACTTTTGGTAATAATTCCTTCACACGTTCCGTGATATTGGGCGGTACGATAAGCATGTCAGCCGTAATAATTGCGGCTTTTGAAATTCCGTTATCAACCACCACGGTCCGCACATAAATCGAATCATGAACAGCCTCATAATGAGCTCCTTTTCTTTTACCATAACCTGCCATTGGTCCTGGTGTCTGAGGGGTAATATTCACTTTTGCCCAGCCGGCAATAATTTGTTTTGAAGTCGTATCGGCTGCTGGTTCGTTCGCGATCCTCCCTATATTTTCTTTCCATTGTTTATAATAGGCCATTTCCTTATAAGGCGTACGGTCAACGGTTGTGACCATAGTCGCGACCATTATCAATAAAATAAACAGAAGTGACCCAAGGATATAAAAAAGTATTTTGAGGAATTTCATGAAACAGAAAGGATAATATTGAGCGGTAAAGATATGGAAGGATTTGGAAAACCGGCTGATAACAATCAGGTATCACTTGCTTTCCAGATTGACCTCGAAATTTGCTACAGGGCCCAATATCGTTTCCAGACGCAGTTTCGCAGTACTATGCGAAACCGTTCCAGATTTCACAAAAATTGGCAGCGTCAGTGATTTTCCCTTTTCCAGCAATAGCGGAAAAGCAGGCAGTTCAAAACGGAATTGATCATTTGAAGCACCTATCAGCTCTACTGCCACTAATTCAAAATCGTCGCCTGAATTCGTAATTTTTAAATTTTGAGGAGTTTCGCTATTTATATTTTTTATTACCATCAGATCAGCTGTAACACTAGGAGCACTTTTTCGAATAAAATTTACCGGACGTAATTCAATTTCTTTATAAAAAACTTCCGCCCCCTCTGACTGAAACTGGATTTTTCCCCTCGTTGTCTGTAATTGCAGAGAATCGCGATAGGTATTGAAAAGCCGGTTAACAACATAGCCGTTTACAATATACACCGCATCTGCACCACGTGTGATGAGCTCAGCAGTATTCCAGTCCCCATGTTTTCGCTCAAAATTACCGGAGCGATATACACGGCCACCGCCTATGGCATCTGCATTTCTTCTCAACGGTGCCGCTGCATTGTATTGATCCAGTATCTTTCCTTTGACTTTAATTTTACTCATAGGAAATTCTGCGGAGCCGGCTCCAACTCCAAAAAAATCTCCTATTTCTCCCTCCTGGATTTGAAGTTCACTGCTGCGAAGCCAGCACCCATACGCAAAATTGAATGGACCGGTTGCATGATAAAGTAGTCCCGCATCTCTTTTTATGGAATCGTTAGGAGAAGGATACCATTTTTTCTCTCCCCATTTTACTTTGAACCGAAGATGGTAATTTTCATAGTCATCTTTTGTACTGACTCCGCCCCAGATTTGCCCGGATACGTGTATCGCTCCTTCGGATACCGTGTAAACTTTTAGCGGATCATTGTTAAGAGCAAAAGGCTTTTCATTTGTCCCCTCCGGTTGTCGCATATAAGTATCCCATCCTGCAAGATTTTTTCCATTAAAAAGCGGAACCCATGCAGATGACTGGATTTGCCCAGCCGCACCAGTCGCTATACCGAATACCCATAAAATATTACTTAAACAGAAAATATTAAATTTCATATTATATATCGAAATAGTTTAAACTACAAGATATATAATATTCAGATAAAAAGGTTTATCAAAAAAATGCCTGCTCCGAAGCGTGTCGGAGCAGGCATTTTCATCAAAGATATTGTTCGCTTAATTCTGTTTTACCAACTGAATATTGGCAAGAAGTTTAACATCTTCTCCGATTAGCAAACCACCGGTTTCTGTCAGCTGCATATAATTCAGGCCAAATTCCTGGCGACTGATTCTTCCTTCTACTTCAAAACCGATTCTTATGTTTCCATCGGAATCACGTTCCGAACCTCCATATTCTGCATCAAGCTCAATGGGTTTTGTAACACCCTTTAACGTCAGCAAGCCGGAAAGTTTATAGTTGTCGCCTTTAACCTTATGGAAATAATTCGACTGAAAAGTGATATGCGGAAACTGCTCAGCATCAAAAAAGTCAGCCGATTTCAAGTGCGCATCGCGCATATCCTGATTGGTATCGATACTGTTCACATCCAATGAAAAATGAATCTCAGCATTTTCGAAGTTGTTCAAATCAGATGTTGCTCCTCCTTCAAAGTTGTTGAAAGAACCCGTGATTGTAGAAATCACTAAATGTTTGATTTTGAATTGTACCTCAGAGTGT
Organism: Dyadobacter koreensis; assembly: GCF_900108855.1. Taxonomy (GTDB): domain Bacteria; phylum Bacteroidota; class Bacteroidia; order Cytophagales; family Spirosomataceae; genus Dyadobacter; species Dyadobacter koreensis. The sequence goes on along the minus strand of NZ_FNXY01000010.1, from coordinate 252,037 downwards.
ACCGGGTCTACTATCCACTTTGTAATTGCCATAAGAATAATCTTTAAATTTTAATTACCTAACACAACGTACGCCAAAATCATACTCGATTGTGCCTTCTTGTATTGGAAAACGGAAATCTAGTAAAATTAGATCACGTCTCAAAGAATTTAATTTTAATCTAATCCGGGTTTTCAGGTCAATTTCCTGAACTGAATTTTACACACCCAATAAAACGATGTTTGAATATTTTATAACAAAAATAAGTTCTTCGTTCACAGACTACTTAGGATGCTTTGGCTGGCACAATTGTTTAAACATGGTGTGTTAAGAAAATTTTAACAATGAATTTTTTCACTGACTTCCGACAGGAAAGCTTTCTATATTTACTGAACTTTACTTAAACGATTATTACATGAAAATGAAGGGACGCAGCATATTTACGTACGACGTATATGCGCCCACAACAGTGACAACAATGCTACGTCCACGGCGTCAGGAAGGACAGTCGATTATCAAGGAGGGTTTTAATATAGAACCGCCCGTTCCATTTTCAGAATATACCGATATTTACGGCAACCCTTGCCAGCGAACTATTTTACCGGTTGGCCAGGTCATCATCACTACAGAAGTAGAAGCGCAAGTCAACCCGACGAAAGTGATTCCGAATCCAGCGCCGCCTTTTATGCTTGTTGGCGATTTGCCTGATGATATTATGCACTACATTTTACCAAGCCGGTATTGCGAATCGGATCTGCATGAAATCAATATGCTGGCGATGGAAATCGCCGGAAATCTTGTTCCGGGTTACGAGCAGGTTGAAGCGATACGAAGCTGGATTCACAGCAATATTAAATACCAGTACGGAGTCACCGATGCCAGCACTACCGCGCTGGATGTGGCAAGAAACCGAATCGGCGTTTGCCGGGATTTTACGCATTTGGCGATTGCACTTTGTCGGAATTTATGCATTCCAACCCGGATGACCGTCGGGTATCTTGACAAATTAAAAGAAATGGATCTGCACGCGTGGTTTGAAGTTTATATTGGCGGCGACTGGTATACATTCGATGCTGTTCAGGAAAAAACGGAAGGTTACCGGATTGAAATCGCGCATGGCCGTGATGCGGCGGATGTTGCAATGATAACCCAGTATGGAAATGCAACCTTGCAATCTTTGCACGTCGAAGTTGAACTTCTGGAACCTGAGCCTCCACAGGAAAATAAATAATACTGACTACCATGAAGCAGAAAGCCGGACACTGTAAAGTATCCGGCTTTCTGCATTTCTGCTGATGGATATTACTATTTTATAACGCCCAGTTCTTTACCGACTTTGGTGAAAGCGCCAACTGCTTTTTCAAGATGATGTCGCTCATGACCTGCTGAGATCTGAACCCGAATACGAGCCTTACCCTGCGGAACAACCGGATAGAAAAATCCGATCACATAAATTCCCTCTTCCAAAAGCTTCGCTGCAAATTCCTGAGCCAGCTTTGCATCATAAAGCATGATCGGAACAATGGGATGTTCTCCCGGAAGAATATCAAAACCAGCTTTGGTCATTTCTTCCCGGAAATATTTTGTACTGTTTTCAAGTTTATCGCGAAGCGCAGTAGAGCTTGTCAGAAGATCAAGCACTTTTATCGAAGCACCTACAATGGATGGAGCTAATGTATTGGAGAATAAATAAGGACGCGAACGCTGACGAAGAATTTCAACGATTTCCTTTTTTGCAGCCGTAAAACCGCCCGAAGCACCGCCCAACGCCTTTCCATAAGTTCCTGTAATGATATCGATCCTTCCCATTACATTGCGGAATTCGTGTGTTCCACGGCCTGTTTTACCAATAAAGCCAGAGGCGTGACATTCGTCGATCATTACCATGGCCGAATATTGCTCCGCCAGATCGCAGATTTTATCAAGCTGCGCAATCGTTCCGTCCATTGAAAAAACTCCGTCTGTAACGATAAGGATACGACGGCTTCCCTGGGCATCTTTCAGTTGCTTTTGAAGGTCTTCCAGATTATTATGTTTGTAACGAAAACGTTTTGCTTTACACAAACGGATACCATCGATCAAAGAAGCATGGTTCAGTTCGTCCGAAATAATAGCGTCTTGCTCTCCCAACAAAGGCTCAAAAACTCCACCGTTTGCATCAAACGCTGCTGCATACAAAATGCAATCTTCGGTGCCTAAAAATTCAGCTGTTTTGCGTTCAAGTTCTTTATGGATATCCTGTGTTCCACAGATGAATCGGACAGAAGACATTCCAAAACCATGTGTGCGAATCGCGTCAATACCTGCTTCGATAACATCGGGATGAGATGATAAACCCAGATAATTATTGGCGCAGAAATTCAAAACTTCCTTACCATTTTCTGTCGCAATTTGTGCCGCCTGAGGCGTCACAATAATACGTTCGGTTTTATAAAGTCCGGCTTCTTTTATCCCGTCAAGTTCGCCTTGAAGTTGTTCCTTAATATTTCCGTACATCGTTTTATAATTTGAATGAATAAATGAAGAAGATCAGCTTCTTACTATTTCATATTTTTTTCTTAATTCCTGAATCATTTCCTCCGTCATTTTATCGAGAGAATATGCCGGACGCCATCCCCAATCTTTCCTCGCTTCCGAATCATCAATTTCCGACGGCCAGGATTCAGCAATAGCCTGACGATAATCGGGATTGTAACTTATCTCAAAAGCAGGAATAACCTTGCGGATGCTTTCATAAATTTCTTTTGGAGAAAAGCTCATACCAGCCAGGTTATAACCCGTTCGCACACTTATCTTTTCCGACGGAGCTTCCATCAGACGAACCGTTGCATCCAGGGCGTCGCTCATATAAATCATTGGCAACGTTGCGTCTTCTTTCAAGAAGCAATCAAAATGTTCTCCCTTAACGGCTTTATGATAAATATCTACAGCATAATCCGTTGTTCCGCCGCCCGGCATGGATTGATAACTGATAATTCCCGGATACCGCAGCGATCGGATATCCATTCCATACCGAGTGAAATAATAATTTGACCAGTTTTCGCCAGCTGCTTTACTGATGCCATAGACCGTCGAAGGATCCAGATATGAGAACTGATCTGCTGACCCATGGACATGAGCTCCGAAAACGGCGATTGAACTGGGATAAAATATTTTTTTGACGCCATGCTCGCGCGCTACTTCCAGGACATTAAAGTAAGTCTGCATATTAATCTGCCACGTGTTCAAAGGGTCTTGCTCTCCTTTTGCAGACAAAATCGCAGCCAGATGATAAATCTGGGTAATTTTATGACGTTTAACGATTTGCTGTAAAGCTGTTCCGTCAGTCGCATCAAGCACTTCAAAATAATCCTGACGATCCGGGTTTACCCGAAGATCTGACGCAATCACTTTATTGTCGCCATAAATACCACGCAAATATTCCACCAGAACGGAACCGATCTGGCCGTTTGCTCCGATAACTAATATACTTTCAGTTTTCATTTCACAAGGCATTTATAAAGTATAAATCACTTGCAATTTTGCATTTTAAGACAATATTTTAAATATTTATATCCAAATTCAATGAATATTGTTGTCAAATGTAAACTCGTCAGTAAAATTTACTTTTTAGAAACATTCTGTTTTGTAATAGCAGGAAATATTATGCCACAATGGAAGAGATTGATAAAATAGACACGAAAATTTTGCGTATTCTGCAAAAGGATGCAAAGAAAACTACCAAGGAAATTGCCACATTGTTAAACCTGACCATCTCACCGATTTATGAGCGGATCCGTCGTCTGGAAAATCTGGGTTTTATCAAACAGTATGTAGCAATTTTAGATAAAAAACTGATAAACAGGCCCATTACTACGATATGCCAGGTTTCCATGCGTTATCATAACGAAGCATTTATCGAGAAATTTGAACAGGAAATCCAGAATCTGGATGAAGTGCAGGAATGTTATCACATGGCCGGACAAGTCGATTTTCTTTTAAAAATCAATGTCAGAAGCCTGGACGAATACCATGATTTTGTAAAATATAAATTATCAAAAATCGACAACATCGGCGTATTGAACAGCACCTTCGTTTTGAAGGAAATCAAACATACTTCTGAATTCTATATCTGATATTTTTGATAAAAGAAAAACCCGAAGAAGTATCTCCGGGTTTTCAAATTGGGACATAGTACTGTACTATGTTTGGGTGGACGACACTGTAAGATCTATCTTATAAATTTCTGCGTGTTACCTCAAAACTGAACGTTTTACTGCCAACCAAACCATTTTTAGTCATTCCCTGTACTACGACCCTATAATGCCCTGTCTGATCGGATGTGTAAAAACTAATTTGTGACTTGCCCTGCGCATCTGTTACGACATCGGGCACCCAATACAGCAGGTTCCTGAAATCAGGAATTCTGCTCTGTAAACTTACCGGCGTGTCGTATTTCGGCGTATAAAATTCCCGCTTGATCTGTGGGCCCTCATAAGGCATCACTAAGATACGAGGATCGAGTTCAAAACCAGCGAGATCGCCCCGATAAGTTGATAAACTTACAATTCCCGTAGACGCGCTGAAACCGAGAAAATACCTCGCGCTCATTAGTTCAATTTTCTTAACTTTCAACGGATCGAACGCCATGATCTTATCGGTATTAAAAATAGGAATACCATCGAGTAAAATCAAAGGGTCCTCCGTAAAAAATGTTTGCGGAAATAATTTATCCATCATAATGAAATGAAATTCTTTCTGACGGCGCCTTACCATAACACCCCGAACATATTCTCTCATTACTTCCTCCATCGTTGGAAAACGGGTAAAATCGTCCAGAAAATATTTTTCGTCAGGCGCTCCGAAGAATGCGAGAGAATCCAAAAACACATATTTTGCTTCCTTATACCACTTTGGCAAAAATGCGTTGGTCGTCTGCATATTTATAGAACGTGTGAGCAATGTATTTTCCAAAGTTTTATCAAACTGGAAGGACGATAATCCTGAACTTAACGGAGACTTCGAAAAAGGATTCGCCATTTCAAAGCGGTAAGTACTATCCTGCCGAAGATTTGTCTGGATTGTGACTTCCTTTGGACCGAAAAATTCTTTTACTTCAAACCGTATTTCCCCTTTTTCATTACTTCTTGCAAAATACAACCTTGCGGGAGAATCGGGAGCGGCCAGATAAGTACCGATATTTTTTGCCGGTTCACCAGTCACGGTACTGATCACTTTTCCAAAAATAAAATGACCGTCGAATTCCGGCAGATTCGGATATGTTATATTTTCTTTCAAAACGTTATCCCACTGAAATCTCCGCCAGCCATGCGTAAGCATCAGATTGTCAATATCAACGTCAACCTCTTTATTATTTTTTTGCAAATAATACTCCGGAGACTCGACACTTCCCTTCAAATCTGAACTCAGAAACAAATAGCTGCTGATACTTTCCTGATCTTTTGTCTGAATGGAATCAGCGAGAAAAACAGAAACCGATAAATCCGAAAGCGTTTCAATTCCGGCATCGGAACTCGTGCTCAGATCCATCACAACACGATCCCGTGTCACATATTCATCTTTACTGACTTTACCATCGATCATCAAATCTTTCGAAGGACGCTTGAAATACAGCCGCTCGCAAACAGGATTCCCGGAGGCACTGAAAACCGTAATATGGCTGATACCATCACCAAATTTATTTTTGTCGATAGTAAAACTGACTTTCCCATCAACCAAAGCTTTCGTTTCAGTATATCTGTTGTCCTGATGCGTATGCGTGAATATGCTGACATTTTCATTCCCCGCTCCCGTTACAGAAACCACAATTTCCTTTGCAGACTGTTCTCTTACCTGCATCACATATCCTTGTTCTTTAATTTCAGGCAGCGAATAAGTGAAAGAATTCCCTTTTCGATCGCGAATGACAACCTTATAACCAGTAGCTGACTCTGGTTTAAATGTAAAATTTCCTATTCCGAATTTTCGAGGTTCAAAACGTACCAATGTATCACTGTTCTGATTAATCAATGCCCCCTTGAAATAAAAGCCCTTGCCATCACTGGCGACTGCACGAAATCCGACTTTACTTTCAATATCTTTAACCAGATGACCACCTTCCGGGAAAAATTGAATATCGTAAGTCAATTTTGCTTTTTCATCAGGGTTGGGATCAAATTTTACAAAAGGATTAACAACACGAATCTCCGTTTCGAAGAAAAAATCCGAACTGAAATTTTTCATCCAATTGGTATAACACCTGACCTTGTAATTTCCACTTAGAAGTGCCGATGGCAATACCAATGACCCGTTACCTTTTCCATCCGACAGCGAAAATTTAGTCTGCACCAGCGCATTTTGCTCCTTATCCATCACTTCCAGATAAGCAACTTTACTCAGGTCCATATACTTACTTGTTGCCGCATTCACACTATAAGCTTTAAACCACATGGTTTCCCCGACCAGATAAAAACTGCGATCCAAATGCAGATATAGCTTTTCCTGAACAGCGCGCTGACTATACTGCTGGAATTTCCGAGAAACTTCCTCGCCGGAATTATTCTGTGCCTGTCCTGTCAATACAGAAAATATAGAAACCATGATGGTTACGAAGAGGAGCTTAAATCTCATGGGCTCGCGATATATGTTCATATTTTTCATCATTCCCAGAAAGAAGGTTTTATAATAGTTCCGCCTTGTGCTCGGCAGTCAGCGCAATAAGGGCTGGTAGTAAGTACGAATTCCGATCGGGGACCAAAATAATTTGTAAGTGTTGAGCCCGGAGCTTTTAAAGCATCTGCTATCGTAAGTGTATCAGGAGCATTGCATCTTGGAAAAGAACCGAGATTTGGTGTTAAAAAAATCCGCTTTTTCTGTTCTACTGATGCGCTGAAATAACCAAAAACCAGTTCCTGGCCGTTTGCCGTATTTTTGATATTACCTGTAATCTGGGAAGGCAAAGGATCAAATAAACTTCCGGTACCTTCTGTGGTTTTCGCCAGGCTTGTCCAATATTCGAAGGCATCCTGTGTCAATCCATATTGTTTAACGAGAATACTGTATTTGATATAAAGCTTGTTAGAAGAAATCGGCACGGCTGTCAACGGTAAATCCTTGATAACATCCTGTGAGAGTTTGATGGTCGAACCCAGTAAGATATTTGCCGATTTCAGCGAGCGCCAGCACAGGTTTACATCCTCTTTTCTGGAAACAATTTCGTAATCGTCCCCTCCCGCCTTTTTGACGATTTCTATACTTGAATAAAAAGCAGTTCTGTACTGCCAGGTCTCTTCAAATTTCCAGCGGTAAAAACGTGTCTGATTTGTAGGATCATGTGTATTCACCTGCATGACCATGGCATCCTGCCGAGTATCTACTTTTCCTTCAATATTATCGATTGGAGGAGTATTTTTAACCTCAACATAATCCGACAAATACTCTTTCCCGATTGCTGTTTTAACACGCAGCCTATACCTGGCCGTTGTATTGAATTTTTGAGGCGGCAAGAAATACGAGCCATTACCCGCTTCGGTAAATGTATAAGTTATACCATTTTCCTGTTCAACGCTAACAGCCGCGCTTGATTCTTTTGAAACCGGCGCTGTCGCGTTTGCATTCTGGGTGTGGCTCAGTTCGATTCGGCTGGTATCTGATCCTACATTCAAAAATCCGTCGATTACCAGATAGCCCTCATCTGAATTTACCTCAGGAGGAGAAAATGGTTCGACGCACCCGTTTACAAAAAACGTGAATGCGAGAATTACGGCCACAATTAAATAATATCGTTTCATAATATTTCTATTAAATCGCTACCAAAACGAAGGACGTTTAAGAACGCCTCCCTGTGCCCGGCAATCGGCGCAGGTTTCACTGGAAACAAAAACCGAATCCGGTCGTTCACCAGAAAAATTCAGTAGTATAGCCGATGTCTTCATAGCATCAGATAAACTAATCTTTTGAGATTCACAATAAGGAAAAGAGCCCAAACCAGGCGTGAAGAACACGCGTTTCTTTTGTTCTACCGCGGCACTGAAATACCCAAAAACTAATTCCTGATTATCAGTCACACATTTTATATTTCCTGTTACCTGTGATGGCAGCGGATCAAAAAGGCCGCCTGTCCCTTCTGTTGTTTTAGAGAGACTTGTCCAGTATTCAAAAGCATCCTGAGTCAACCCGTACTGCTTTACCAATAAGCTATATTTAATAAGCAGCTTTCCGGTACTGTACTGAACTGTTGTCAAGGGCAAATTTTTAATTACATCCTGCGACAGCTTGATTGTTGATCCAAGTAAAATATTTCCTGATTTTATCGTTCGGTAGCAGGTATTGATATTTTCTTTTCGGGATACTATCTGTCCATTTACCAACTCAAGTGAGGAATATAATGGCGCCCGATATTCCCAGGTTTCTTCAAATTTCCATCTGTAAAATCTCGTTAGATTCTGCGTATCATGTGCATTTACCTGCATAATTGCTGCGTCCTGACGGGTATCTAAAACCATTGCAACACTATCAACCGGAGGTGTATTTTTAGTTTCTACAAATTCTGAGAGATATTCTTTTCCATTTGTTGTATTAATTTTCAACCGGTATTTACCCGACATATTTAACGTAACGGCTGGCAAGAAGTAAGACCCATTTCCTTTTTCTGTGAATGTAAAAATTTCTCCGTTTTCCTGCTCAACAGTAATTTTCGCACCCAGCTCCATGACAACACTTGTTTTCACGCTTGCACTTTGCGTACGACTTAATACGATGATGCTTGTGTCAGATCCCATGTTCAAAAAACCGTCAACAACCAGGTACCCCTCGTCTGAATTTACTTCCGGCGGCGAGAACGGTTCTACGCATCCAAAAAGTAAAAGAGAGAAATTTATGGCACTGATCATCAAGAGACACCACCTTTTTACCATACCAGGTTAAAATCTAAAATTATAGGTAACAGTTGGTATGGGCTGCCCAAAAATGGAAAGCTGATAACCATTAACCATTCCATTTTGCGTCTGAAAATAAACAGAGGAAGGATTTTTCCGCCCCAGGACATTGTATACGGCGAAAGTCCAGGAACTATGCGCCAATTTTTTAACCCTGTGATTTCCTTCAATATTTACCGCAAGATCCGCCCGATAATAATCCGGAATCCTGAACTGGTTTCTATCCGCATAATAAACCCGTTGAGCACCATCAATGATGTACTTACCAATCGGCGGCGTGTAAGGCCGGCCTGTGCTGTATGTAAAGTTGAACGAAACACTGAATCGGTGAGATAAACGATAATTACTGATCATTGTAAAATCATGCGGCTTGTCGTAATTGCTTGGATAATAATTTCCCTTATTCGGTGCGTCAGGCGACTCCCGGTCCAGCGCGCGAAGCAGTGTCCGTGAATAGGTATATCCCAGCCAACCGTTCAATTTTCCAGTCATCTTTTTTACCATAAATTCCACCCCGTATGCTTTGCCTCTTGTTCCCAAAACAGCTGCTTCAATTCGTGGATTCATGATCAGCGAGTCGCCGCCTTTGTAGTCCAGGAAATTCTGGATATTCTTATAGTAACCTTCCAGTGAAACTTCGATTTTATTTCCTCTGAAATTTTTATACAGACCAACAGATACCTGATCTCCAGTTTGCGGTTTAATATACTGATCGCTCAACTTCCAGATATCCGTGGGAGACACCGTCATGGTGTTCGTAAGCAAGTGAATGTATTGCCGAAGCGTATTATAACTAACTTTCAGAGCAAGATTATCGTAAATCGTGTAGCGAAGAGAAAGACGGTATTCCGGCCCTCCATATCCTTTGATCTTTTTCCCGGAAGCATACTGCTGCGTTCCGTCTTCATATATTTTATCGATAGGGAAACCTGGAACATATTTATTGACCGTTCTCGGGCCGAGATATTGATAAAGTGAATAACGAAGACCGGCAGTAACAGAAAGTCTTGGGTTCACTTCAAATTTATCTTCGAGGTATACTGCACTTTCCAGAGCCTGCTCCTGTTCCAGTTGTTCCTGAATCACAAGCGACTCGGTTCCTTTTGGAGAAAAAAGTCCCGGATGCAGTTTGTAGTAAATCGAGCTTACCCCAAAGTCCAGCGTGTGTTTTGGATGAAGAACGTAATTAAAATCGGCCTTAAACTGCGACTGGTTAATATCAAATTTTAAATCGAAAGCATTCAGCGGCAATCCCTGGCTTTCCATCTGATAGTTGTACTTGCTATGGGAAGCAGTAAATTCTCCGTATAATTTCGTGTTAAATGTATGCTTCCATTTAATTGACGCGATCTGGTTTTGGTAAGAATACGTTGTGTCTCCAAACAATTTAAACCTGTCTTTGCTCATGTAGCCCGTCACGTAAATACTATTCTTCTCGTTGATCTCGTGGCTGATATTTGCATTCACATCATAAAAAGACGCCGAACTATTATTGTATTTAGCATCGTCCAAACGGCCCAGGAGCCAGCTTGAATAGGTTGAACGACCACCTATAATGAAGGAAGTTTTGTCTTTGATTATTGGGCCTTCCAAAGTCAGTCTGCCAGTGACCAGACCGATACCGCCAGACGCAACGAATTTCTTTTTATTCCCGTCGCGGCTATTGATATCAAGAACAGAAGACAACCTGCCGCCAAACTTTGATGGAATTGTACTTTTATATAATTCAACGTCTTTTAAAATATCAGGATTAAAAGCGGAGAAAAATCCGAAAAGGTGGGACGGATTGTAAATGACAGCGTCATTGAACTGAATAAGGTTTTGGTCCGTCGAACCTCCGCGAACGTTCAATCCGGTACTGTTTTCTCCAACCGATTTTACACCCGGCAATGTCATTACCGTTCTCAGCAAATCGGTTTCCCCGAAAACGGTGGGTACCTGTTTCAGGTTTTTGATGGTCAATTTTACCTGGCCCATTTGTGTACCTACAACATTCTTGTCCATACCCGCTTTGACAGAAACTTCCTTCAAAGCAATCACACTTTCACGCATTTCGACATCCAGTTTTCCGTCAGAGTAAAGAATAATCTGCCGCTGTGTTTCCCGCATACCGAAACTTTTAATTTTCAGTTTTTGCTTGCCTCGCGGAATTGTTAATGAGTAAAACCCTAACGCGTCTGTGGTAACACCGATGGATGGCGACTCGATAAAAACCGCAGCTCCGACAACTGGTTCTCCGGTTACTGCACTGCGGATATAACCGGTGATCGTAGAATTTCCAGGCGTAATCTTATACCGTTTGACGCCAATTTCATGCACTTTGCTTTCCGCGGTTGAGAGTAGTTTTTCCTGTGCCGCATTATCTGGAGTCGCGTAAGTTACGGCCTCGTTTCCATCGCCGCTGTTGGGATTAAATAAACCGGGTTGAAATTGTGTAATAATTCTCTGGCCTTCTGTGATGTATACACGTTTGTTTGCATCGATCGCATAGGTGAAGTCGGATCCTCTGAAAACTTGCTCTAAAACATTCCGGATAGTTTGATCTTTTACTTCCAGATCAATCGTCAAACTGTCAAACCTTGCAGCATCATAATAAAAAAAGTAACCGGTCTGCTGTTCCACGTCTTTCACAAAATCATTGAAACGCGTAGAATCCAGACGCATGGTTATGCGTGGTTCCGTGACTGTCTGCCCCCAGCTAAATTGTGAGAAAAGAATCAGAGAAAGAAGTAGCGTAAAGTTTCTGAATATGTTCATGGTTTAGTTAGTTCATCATAACGGGCGACCATAGCGACAATAGCCTTTTCACGATTCTTACGGAATTTGTTTTTCTGTTCACGCAATTCTTTTCGCAATTCCCTTTTCTGTTCCGGGAAAAGCGCGAACAATGACTTCTTAGAATGTACCGAGTGATACTTTCCATCTTTAAAGACGTAGAAAAAATTCTTATCCGGAAACAGTGCGATCACCTTTTTCTCTACAATTTTTTCCTGCCGCTGCTTTGTTCGCCGCACGAGTATTTTGGTTTTTCCCATATAAACCTGATCGTAAAACCCGGTTTTCATATCAGCATTAATTCCCTGACCTGACTCGAAACGTTTGAAATTATGATCGTGAACTGAGAAGTATTTGACTTTTGGAGATTGGAGCAGGATATTTTCATAACCATTTGCATGCGTTATAATTAATTCATCCCTGACAATATCATACATCATAGGAATATCTTCGTAACGCTGCCCGTCGTAATAAACGGTACCTTTTACCAGTTTACGACTGTCAAAAAACTGAAATTCTTCCTCTTGGGAATCATAAATGTAATAGAGCCGCCCGTTGTAAAGATTCTGCGCGTCGACTGTTGCAGCTTTATAAAGTGATAACGGATAGGAAGGGACATTTTCAGAAGTAATGGCTTTCGCATCGGAGAGCTGCGCGACACAATCGCCCATAACACTCAAAATAAAGAAAATGCAGGGCGTAAAAAATCTCATATGTGGCTCAGGAATTTAAACTCTGTACGAACAATTACAAGCTTTCGTGGCAAAGAATCTACTATGTCTTAAAGTTACCAATTTTAGTTACTTACTTTATACTTACCAATTTTATTTCTAATTAAAGTGTGTGATTGGTTGTTTGTGCACCGTTACATAAAAAACAGCAACTTATCCCTTCAAATTTGCCGAATGATCCTAACTTTGAAGTTCGAAGAGAGCACACATTCACTCAATCTTTCATATACTCATATTATTCATGAAAATACTTATTACCGGTGGGGCCGGATTTGTTGGATCGGCACTGGCGATATCCCTAAAATTAAACTATCCTGATTATCAGATTTTCGCATTAGACAACTTGAAACGTCGTGGTTCCGAATTGAATCTGAGCCGGTTAAAGGAAGCAGGTGTTGAGTTCGTTCATGGTGATATCAGAAATAAAGAAGATTTCGATGCATTTCCAGCCGTGGATACAGTTATCGAAGCTTCGGCAGAACCGTCGGTACTGGCAGGCCTGGATGGAACACCAGATTATCTGATCAACACCAATCTTGTCGGGACTGTAAACTGCCTGAACTATGCTTTGAAGCATAAAGCTGGTTTTATTTTCCTTTCGACAAGCCGTGTTTATCCTATAAAAACGATTGAAACGTTAAATTTTGTTGAAGAAGAAACGCGATTTTCTTTAGCTGATGATCAACCGGTTCCAGGAGTGTCTTCCAAAGGAATTGCAGAAGATTTTCCGTTGAACGGCGCACGTTCCCTTTACGGAACAACCAAGCTTGCTTCTGAATTAATCATTCAGGAATATAATGAGTTTTACAATTTGCGCACTGTAATTAACCGTTGCGGCGTGATCACAGGTCCATGGCAAATGGGCAAAGTTGATCAGGGCGTGATGGTACTCTGGATTGCCAAACATTATTTCGAGCAGCAATTAGGCTATTTCGGATACGGCGGAACAGGAAAACAAATGCGTGATATGCTCCACGTTGCAGATCTTTATCGTTTGATTGACTGGCAACTTCACAATCTCGATAAAGTGAACGGTGAAATCCTGAATGCAGGTGGCGGTTTGCAAAGCAGCGCTTCGTTGCAGGAATTGACAAAAATATGTCAGGAAGTAACTGGGAAAACTATCCCTATCAAAGTGGTTCCGGAAACACGTACGGCTGATATACGTCTATATTTGACAGACAACACGAAAGTGACGGCAATGACTGGCTGGGAACCAAAAATTGGTATCCGCCAGATTGTTGAAGATATTACTGCCTGGCTTGCTGAAAACGAAAAAGATTTAGCTCCGATTTTGAAATAAAATTAAAAAGGTTTTACCGGATCGTTTGGCATAAATAGCCGGTAAAACCTTTTAATTATCTCATAGCATTTTGTAATCCAATTGCCTATGAAACTCATCGAATGTCCTCGCGATGCCTGGCAAGGCCATCATCCTTTTATCCCTACTAAAAAAAAAATTGAGTACCTGAACAAACTTCTTCAGGTCGGTTTTGACACGCTGGATTTTGGCAGTTTCGTTTCCGCAAAGGCGATGCCTCAGGTCAGCGATACCGCAGCCATCATTCCAAAACTTGACCTTTCTACAACTTCGACTAAATTGTTGGCGATCGTTGCCAATGAACGCGGCGCTATGGAGGCTTGCGCTTTTGAGCAAATCACTTATCTCGGTTATCCATTTTCTATTTCTGAAACTTTTCAGTTGAGAAATACGAACTCATCCGTAGAAGAATCTTTGCAGCGCGTCGATGCGATTCAGTCCTTATGCATAAAAAATAATAAGAAACTGGTTATCTATATTTCAATGGGATTTGGTAATCCTTATGGTGATCTGTGGAACCCGGATATTGTTTTGCATTGGGTAAAAAAAATCTCCGAATACGGTGTGAAAATATTTTCGTTATCTGATACTGTCGGTTTGGCAAAGACTGATGACATTAAATCGCTTTTCAAACATCTAATTCCTACCCATCCTGATCTGGAATTCGGCGCACATTTTCATACCAAACCTGAGGAATGGAAAGCTAAAATTGACATGGCGTATGATGCAGGTTGCCGGCGATTCGACGGTGCGATGTTAGGATATGGAGGTTGTCCTCTGGCGCAGGATGATTTGGTTGGAAATATGCCGATGGAAAAATTAATTGACTATACAACAGAGAAAAACGAGTATGCCTTATTAAATTTAAAAGCGCTCAGCGACGCCAGAGAAATGTTCTTACACTTGATTCGGTGAGTCTGTCAACGTAGATTATATTAGTAAGCAGAGGGAGGCAATATTTTCCAACTTCTCTTTACTTCAGGGAAAACGTATCTCCATTTATTAGCAGGCCTGTATTCTCCTATGGACGTATAAAAATCGTCGATCTGATATGGGCAATCGGAGTGTTTCATGTCAAAATATTCTGTTTGTACTGGAACAGTTTTTGAATCAAGATCTCTATGATCTCTTCCTGCATACCAATTGACAATTAACCCTCCTTTAATTGAAGCTCTCCCGGATAATTTGACGATAGCACCATCAACTTTGCCCTTGCTTACTGTAAATCCTTTTAAAAATTGACCATTGATGTCTTCGAAAATTAATTTTCCTGAAAAATCAGGAATTTCCTGAGTGCTGCGAAGATAAACCAAGTCAGGTATTTTTGTCATTATTTCAAATACATATAACCCGTTTTTTCTAGAAATGATGAAAATAGAGGCATTATCATAGCTTATTGCTGAACTATCGTCCATGAAAGTGAAATGACTAGTTTTGGAAGAAAATGGAATCCGAATTATATTTTGGTCAGGATATAGAACGGCATCCTTCCAGTGGATTGTTGACTCTCGCAGATTCCCTTTTTTAGAAATATTCTCATCACTCTCTACTTCAGCAGATGATAATTTCAGAAAAGCTTCTTTAATTTCTTCTATGTTAATGTCTTCCTCAAATCCGTTTAAATTTTCCATTGGCCGTTCATTGACACATTCGCTACAACCAATTCCAAAAAGTGAAATCATCAGACTTAATATCGTTATATTCATTTGACTAAAGTTGAGCGGTTGCCTAAATATATAAAATATTAATAAATTTTATATTGAGCTCAATTTTTTATTGCAGTATTCTTATTGCCGAAAAATACATAGCAAATAGAAAAATGATGTGACCATCCCAATTGCGGATGTGTATGCATCGCGTAATTCAAATGAAACTGACTGACCTTAAAGCCTATTCCAAAATGGTTTGTCTGAGGTTTTGAATTTATTCCTGTACGGACAAAAAAATTTCTAACAATTTCATATTCGAGACCAATTCTTAAAGTCATAGGATTATCTGTAACCTTTTCTATTTCTGCACTCAACTCAACAGTTTTGGAAGGTTTGTACAAAAATCCAGTCCTTAAAGAAGTATCAACTCTTTCTCTTAAATTATCCGAATAAGACGACTGCGTAACATTATACATGTGCGCGCCAAAATATAATTTTGACGATATCATTACGATCCCGCCAAATTCTAAGACAAGTGCTTTTTTACTGAAAATAATTGCGGATGAACTAATAGCCGTCTGAAGATAATTGAGTTTGAGTCCAAGACTAAATCTTCCAATATGATGCCCGGCTCCTGCACCCACAGCTATCTGATTATAAACGTTATCCCCAAATCGCCGGATCGATAATCCTATTCCAAGATCTTCTGATAAAGGCATAACAGCACCGACACCCAAAGTACTAATACCCTCAAAATTAAAATGAGAATTATAGGTGGAAAAGATTGCTGCGGTTTTTATTCCACCAAGACCCGCGACGTTATTTCCGATTGAATAGTAATCAGAACGCGCAATTGTGGCATTTGCCAGTCCCCAAGATCTCGCACCGACGGGAAATGGAGACCCGTCGGCGAAGCTCTTCGTTGATAATATCAGAAAGATAACGAAAGATCGAAGGAAGTTTTTCTGTCGAGATAAATGTCCAGATTGCTCTTTCATTTAACACGCCAGTAAAATTATTTATTAAACTTTTCTCACGAACTGAATTTGCGTTTGACAATAGCAAGTAACGCCTGAACCGCTTCTCCGTTCACGTCCCAGGCATACTTCGATGCATAGCGATGCCAGATCAGATTTTCGGCTTCTTCATAGCTTTTTACCAGATCAAGCTCATAAATTGCCTTATCAAAATGCTCGGCATTTTTACTGAACAACTGGTTGACAAACATAAAACGTTGTCCCAAAGGAATAGAACCGGCAATATTTTCAACTTTCACCTGAACATTTCCGTACCGGTTTTCCTCAGACGATTTGGGCACTTCAACCTTAAAGCGATTGTTCAAAGAATCCCTTTCCGTAGAATTTGTTTTTGAAACTATTTCAGAAAGAATTGCCAATCCAGGTTCTGCGCGCTGCGGTACCGACGGTGCTACCGGAATAGATACTGGTTTCTTCGGATCAATTTCAGAAAAAGCAGAATCAAAAAAAGATTTTGGTTCGTTTTTAAGCGTTGTTTGTGACGAAAAACTTGAAGCCGGCGTCGCAGGAAGCAGCTCGGAAGAATCCAAAGGCAGTATTTCAGAGAACTGGCTGACAAATGGAGTTATGTCATCCAGCAATTCGGTATTACCTTTTATTTCATATAACCAACCGATGACCTGCGTCATATACACCGAATCAGAGCTGCTGTCTTCCAGACGCTGTGACAAAGCCTTGGCGATACCGTTATGAATTTGGGTATATTTAATCAACTGCT
Source organism: Dyadobacter koreensis (assembly GCF_900108855.1). GTDB lineage: Bacteria > Bacteroidota > Bacteroidia > Cytophagales > Spirosomataceae > Dyadobacter > Dyadobacter koreensis. The sequence goes on along the minus strand of NZ_FNXY01000010.1, from coordinate 234,912 downwards.
GCGCATTATCAGCTGTAAAGGTAGACTCTGGCATTGCTCTGAGTTTCTCTTCGAAATAACTTTCAGGCGCGTATAAAAGTGTAATCGTATCTTTGACCGACTCGATGAAAAGCGGTTCCAGATCATTGCGTTTAACAGCAATATTCTGAGAAACCGTATTCATGAAACTTTGAAGAGCCGTTTTCACGTCTTCACTTTCAAAATCAAAATATATGCTTCTAAAAGCCAGCGCTGTATTTTTCCATTGGTCAAACAAACGGTTCAGAATACCCAGATTTACCTGACGAACAGGTGTAAGTTTAAGTAATTCAGCCCCTTTTATAACAGCTTGGTTACGATACGCTTCATTTAGGACAGTAGCCGTAAATCGCGCTGCATATTGGTTAAGTGCATTTGTGTTCAAACTATTCGGCATAACGAATAAGAGCTTTGTAACAAGAGTGTTTAAAAAATGTGTTTGTTTTGTAAAGATAATTAAAAAATGGCTGTTCGGGCAGTCGATTCCAGATTCAACTTATTTCACGGCTATCATGTTTATTGAGCCTTCTCATACAAGACACCACCAATACCCTCGTACCGGATGGATTGAGGTTATTTGCGGATCCATGTTCTCCGGAAAAACCGAAGAATTAATTCGCAGGCTCAACCGCGCCAAAATTGCCCGCCAAAGAATAAAGATCTTTAAACCTGCTCTGGATAAACGATATCATATGGAGAACATTGTTTCGCACAATGAGAATTCCGTTGAAGCGATGCCTGTAAATTTATCGTCGGAGATCATTTCAATGGCAGGAAATGCGGAAGTGATCGGTTTGGACGAGGCGCAGTTTTTTGACGAATCAATTGTCTCTGTGTGTGACACGCTGGCGAATGCCGGAAAGCGCGTGATCATCGCCGGCCTTGATATGGATTATCTGGGTAAGCCTTTTGGATGTATGCCTCAACTGATGGCGCTCGCAGAATATGTGACCAAAGTCCATGCAATTTGTATGGTCTGCGGAGAAGTCGCTTCGCATTCTTACCGGCTCTCGTCTTCAAATGAGAAGGTACTTTTAGGAGAAACGGATCTTTACGAAGCAAGATGCCGCAGATGTTTTAATTTGGGAGAAGAGGCTTACGATCAGCCATGTTGAAATTCAGGTTTTACAACAGTTTTAAACCGCTGTAAAACCTGAATGTAGTTTATTTTGTCAACTCGTCAACCAGACGCGTTGCTTTGTAAATATGTTTCATCGCCGCAATCATTCCTCCGGCATGCACAGAGACTGTCCGGTTTCCGGCGTCAGGGGCGAAAATGAAATATCCGGGCAAACTTTCGACATTACCATCAAATATCAACCCAACCGCTTCCAGTTTTTGATTAATCATAGGCGATCCTGAATTTCCGCCAATAATATCGTTTGTGGAAATGAAGTTAACCGGCGCTTTCAAAAGTTCTGACGGAGGATTTAACCAACGTTTAGGCAACGACCATGGAAACACTCCGTTATTAGATTCGTAACGATCATACATCCCAAAGTAGGTTGTTTTGACAGGCGCTGTTGTGCCGTTATATTCAAAAGATTTCACTACACCATCACTGATACGTAAAGAAAATGTCGCATCCGGCGGAATATTGGTTCCGTAAACATCATAAAGCAGACGACCCAGATTACTGCGCTCAACATTTAATCTTGCGTTTGCATCGCGCGCAGCTGTCGCAGCTGTCATAAATCTTGGCTGTGAAATGATAGCCAGTATGATTAATGGATCTTCGGACGCCGCGATAGCAGCAGCCCCTCCGTCCAGCAATTTATTTACATAGGTATCATCGGAGAGTTTTGTATTTTTCAATGCGTCAGCGGCTGCTTCTTTTGGTGTTTTTCCAGCTAAGGCTATTCTCACATATTCATCCTGTTTGCCAAGAAAAGTTAGCGCTTCTTCAAAATGAGCTGCCAGGTAAGCCTCTTCTAACGAAGGTATTGATGGTTTAAAAGCTTTTAATGTTCCTTTCAAAGTCGCTGCACGATCCGGATTTGATTGAGCCAAAGTTGCAAAATCAACAAGTTGTTGTGCAAAAGTAAGCAGTTCGCCACGCGAAAGTGGATTTGGCTGCATAATGGACACATCGTTACGCCCCGAACGCAAAATTCTAACATTTTCAGAAATATCATCCCACATGCCGTAATTGGAAGTCAGTTTGGGATTTTCACGAACTGCCTTTTTGAAGTTCTTTTCAAAATCCCGCTTACGAGCCATAAGCACAGGATCTTTCATTCCCACTAATCTTCCTTCATAAGCCTTGTAGCTGTTTTCATAGCTGAATATTTCATTTAGAATACTATCGCTTTTTGCAGTTTTGTTATATTCCTGCAAAGCAAGCGAACGGTTTCGCAACAACTGCAACGTAAAAGGGATTACAAGATCGCGGTCAAATTCCAATTCATCCACTGTACGTAAACGTCCTGTACTTCCAGGATTCCCTACCACGAAAACAGGCTCACCGTCTTTAACACCATCTGTGTTGAATTTATAATAGTTTTCGGTTCGCAAAGGTTTTCCGTTGTCATCGTAAACACGAAAAAATGAGCAGTCGAGATTATAGCGCGGATACGTAAAATTATCAGGATCACCTCCGAAAAAACCCATCTGGAGCTCAGGCATAAAAACTACCCGCACATCCTTATATCTTTTAAAACCATACAACGAATAACGGCCGCCGCTGTAAAAACTAACCGTTTCCACTTCTAAATCTTTCCAGCCGTCTTTCGCCTGATATTCTTTTTTTATAGTTTCGAAAGCCTGATCCCGAAGTTTTACACGTTCGGTATTGGACTCTCCCTGATCTTCAATTTTTTGAATACGTTCGGTGATATCTTCAATTTTTACCAACTGATCAACAAAAAGTTCCGGCACTTTTCTCTCATCCCCGAGTTTGGCGGCATAAAACCCATTTGCGAGAAAATCTTCTCCTTTTTTCTGAACTGCAACGCCGGATTCGCGGGCACAGTGGTGGTTAGTCATAACCAGTCCATTGGATGACACGAATGAGGCAGAGCAATAAGTAGCAAATCGCAGTGCAGACAAGCGTGCCTTTTCAAACCACTTTTCATCAGGGGAGAAATTATATGTTTTCTTAAAATACTCAGCCGGCGGGGTATCAAAAGTCCACATCTTCCCCATATCAAACTCGCCTGCTTTCACAGAGTCATGTTTGATATCCTGCGCCTGAACCATTACATTCCCAAAGGAAAGCAGTCCAAGCAAGCTAAGTTTTTTAATGATTTTCATTGTTGACTGCATAAAATATTGATGTTAATAAAATGTAACAATGTTGCAAATAAGCCGCAAGTTTACTTAAAACTTATGTTATTATAAATATATCGTTATTATCTGGGCTATAAAATTGATCTTTGGAATTACAGATCGTTAATTTCAACTTTCGGTACAGAGGTGACCGTTGGATAAGTTGGAAGTTATATTGAGCGAAAGCTTTCAGTCTAACCAGACAAATAATAGCGAGGAATGAAAATCAAACAACTACTTTTTATTTCATTTTTATTCAACATCATCTTTCTCTTAACCGTTGCTTATATTTTTCGGGATAAGTGGATTCAAAAATTCGTGGCCATGAAGGGTGATTCGAAAATTGTCATGTTTGGCAATTCTTTAACTGCACAGGGAAAATGGGTTGAGCTTTTAGGCCGGACGGACGTACTCAACAGCGGTTTTCCAGGATTATGTACGTACCATTTTCTGGGACTTATTCAGGCAAATGTTGTTGACAGACATCCGGAAATTTGCTTCGTCGAAGCAGGCATCAATGATATTACTGTTGGTGTAGCACAAGAAAAAATCCAACAGAATTATCAGGTTATTTTAGAAACACTTTTGAAAAACAGGATAACGCCAATTGTAACATTGACATTATTTGAACAAAATGATCCTGTCAGCAAAGCGGAAGTAATTAGATTAAACAATTTCCTTATCGAGTATTGTCAGCAACACAAAATCAGCTATATAAATTTGAACCCATACCTGGCTGACTCTACTGGTCTCAAAGCTGAATTTGCAGTTGATAAGACACATTTGAATGCCGAGGCATATAAGATATGGGGAAGAGAAATTAATCGAATTTTGGCAGCGAAGAATATTTGATCATTTGAATGACACATTTCAGGTCAGAAAAATGATTCATCAGAGTAAGAGCTTTTTGATGAATCTATTAGCAAAAACGGGGTACCTTCCTGAGAAAGTGCCCCGTTTTATTATCTCAAAATCCTGACCAACAATTATGCGTTGATCTGGTTCATAACTTCAGTTTGTTTACGGATAGACTCCATGTGAACAAGTTTGAAAAGCTCGTCAACAAGGGCCGGGTAAAGATTCAAGCTTTTTCCCCATGCCGCACGTGTATCCAATACTTCACGGAAACGATCAACCTGGTAGGCAGCAACGTTATTGTCGCGTTTGTACTCAGCAAGTTTCTCAACCAATGACATACGGTTTGCAAGATTCTCAAGCAATTCCCGGTCAAGGTTGTCAATTTTTCCACGAACAACTTCCAGTTGAGACTGGTAGTCTGTTGGATAAGATTCCTTACGAACGTGAAGCTCATGCAACATTTCCGCCAAAGCAGGAGGAGTCAATTGTTGAGAAGCATCCGACCATGCCTTATCCGGATCACGGTGAGATTCGATGATCAAACCGTCATAGTTAAGGTCAAGTGCACGTTGTGCGATTTCAAACAACAATGAACGTTTTCCAGCCATGTGACTAGGGTCACCGATCACAGGAAGTTCAGGGAATATCGTTTTCAATTCGATCGCAATATTCCACATTGGAGAATTACGATATTTTGTTTCCTGCGCGTTAGAGAAACCACGGTGAATAGCACCTAGTTTTTTAACACCCGCCTGGTTTAAACGCTCCAAGGCACCAACCCAAAGCTGAAGATCAGGGTTAACAGGGTTTTTAACAAGAACCGGAACATCAACGCCTCTAAGCGCCTCGGCCAATTCCTGAACATTGAATGGGTTTACCGTAGTACGGGCACCAACCCAAAGAATATCTACACCATATTTTAATGCCAATTCGATATGCTGAGGATTTGCCACTTCAATAGCAACAGGTAATCCAGTCTCTTTTTTTGCAGCTTGCAACCATGGCAATGCTGCTTCGCCCATCCCTTCAAAACTTCCAGGACGAGTTCTTGGCTTCCAAATTCCCGCACGAAGTACGTGTGCAAATCCTTCTTTTTTGATCTGGCTTGCGGTTTCCAACATTTGTTCCTCGGTCTCTGCACTGCAAGGTCCGGCGATTACCAAAGGTTTTCCTTCGGTATTGATCCAACTGCTAAGCGGAAGGATATCTAGAGAAGCATTCATATTCAAAAACTTGTCCTTAATAAAACAATAAGATAACTATAATATTTCGACTCGGTATTATGCGTATTTAACGGATTGCCGTACATTTGATGCTCCAAAAGTAAGCGGCACAATATTTGTACTACTTTTGTCCAATTCGGTTTACTTACGAACCATGCGGAAACCCACTTACGATAAACTTAAAAAATGGCTTACGCTTCACAAAAAGATCAAATACCTGTATTTTTTGAAGACACTTCAATAGCATTTGCTTCAAAATCAGATTCTCAACTCAGGAAAACCTACTGGTTATTTAGCTTAATGAATCAGGCTCGAGTGGTAAATTTAGGCACTTTTTTTATAAAGATCGCTCTAAAGCTTCACTTACCTATAAAAAATCTTATCCGGGTCACTATTTTTGAACAATTCTGTGGCGGTGAGACGATTAGTGACTGCCAGCATACCATTTCAACATTGGCCAATTCAGGCGTTGGGACAATCCTTGACTACTCGGTTGAAGGAGAAGACGATGAAAAAAGTTTTGACGCAACGGCAGATGAAATTTTACGTACTATTCAAAAAGCATCTGAATCAAAAGACATCCCTTTTTCAGTTTTTAAGGTTACCGGAATTGCTTCTACGGAGCTTTTGGAAAAAGTACAGCATAAGAATGAATTATCCGAATCTGAAACAGCTGCTTTTGCACGTGTGAAGGAACGACTTGAAAAGCTGTGTTCATTGTCGCATAAATTGAATGTACGTATTTTCGTTGATGCAGAGGAAAGCTGGGTGCAAGGTATCATTGACGACCTTGCTTACGAAATGATGGAAAAATATAATAAAGAAAGAGCCATCGTTTATAATACATATCAATTTTACAGACACGAAACGCTGGCCGCGCTGAAAAGTGCTTATCTGACTGCAAGACAAAAAGGCTACGTACTGGGCGGTAAACTTGTAAGGGGTGCCTACATGGAAAAGGAACGTATCCGCGCACGTGAGCAAGAATATTTCAACCCGATCCACACTTCAAAAGAAGCAACGGACAAAGATTATAACGCCTCCATCGATTTCTGTCTTGAAAATGTTGAGCATATATCGATCTGCCTTGGTACTCATAATGAGTACAGCTCACAGTACTGCACCTGTAAAATGAAAAAACTGGGCCTTAAAAATGATGATAACCGCATCTGGTTTGCTCAGCTTTTAGGGATGAGTGATAATATTTCTTATAACCTTGCGAAAGTCGGCTATAATGTTGCGAAGTATGTGCCTTATGGCCCTATTGATGCTGTAATGCCGTATTTGATCCGTCGCGCAGAGGAAAACACTTCGATTGCCGGCCAAAGCAGCAGAGAATACCTTCTGGTAAAAAGTGAAATGCAAAGACGAGGATTGAGTTCTTTATAAGGAACTTGCTATTTTTGCAATCACATCGATATTAATTGTAATAATTCTGGAATGAATCAACCAAAAAACCCTAGTCGGTATTTACTGTTCAGTGTGTTATTAATTGCAGTGGATCAATTGTCAAAAATTCTGGTCTATAAGTATATGGAACCAGGTTTTTCAGGACAGATCTTGCTGGTCGGAAACTGGCTTAAACTGCATTACGTACTGAATCCCGGCATGGCTTTTGGCATGCAGCTTGGTCATGAATACGGTAAATTATTCCTTACACTGTTCCGTTTACTTGCTATGTGTGCGATTGGGTGGTACCTGGTTCATTTGGCTCGCAGCGGTGCATCCAAAGGGTTATTATGGGCGTTGTCTATGATTCTTGCCGGTGCCGTGGGAAACGTAATCGATAGCACGTTTTATGGTGTATTTCTTGACAATGCTCCATACGGATCACCAACTCCGTGGTTTCACGGGCAGGTTATCGATATGATTTTTGTGGATTTCTGGGAAGGATTTATTCCTGAATGGGTTCCTCTCTGGGGTGGACAATATTATTCTACTCCTATCTTTAATATTGCTGATTCATGTATTTTTCTGGGTGTCTGTAGTATTCTGATTTTCCAGGGGCATTTTTATAATCTGGACGAAGAAGTTCATCCGGCAACCACGAAAAATGATTCAGAAAACCTGGAGGTTACGCCCGAACCACATTTACCTCTTGACACTGAACCCACCATTCCTACGGAAGAATCTTCAAAAAACGAGTTGGATATGACTACTAACTTTGCAAATTCCGATATTCCCAAGAACATTGATCCGCAGGAAAGCGATCCTCCCAGGGAAATCGATTTACGAAAAGAAGAAAACAAAAACGAGAGCCTTTAAGCTCTCGTTTTTGTTTTACGCATGTTATTTATCCCGCCTCCAAGATTATTCATCTTTTTCCAGAGGCATGAAATCTTTGAAAGTCTTTTTAATTGCAGCATCGATTTTCTTTTCATCATAACCAGCTGCCTTCTTGTTTTCCCAATTCGCATCCAGTTCAAGAGCTACTAACCCACTCAGGTTCATCAGCGCTTTAAATTCATCCAGTTTACGAACAAAATCCGGAGAACGCCTGGCTGATTTCTGAGCATATTCACGGGCAAAAACATCTCCCTTATTCTGCAACTCGTTTTTCTTCTGCATTACATAGTTAAAGCGGTCCAGCAAACCATTGGTTGATTTACCAATAACCTCGGTAGCTTCAAGCGTTCCCAAAGTGGCCACAGTAGTTCCTCCCAACGTTGTGATATAACCTCTCGTATCCTGATTTGTTTTGGCAATTACAGGTGCCAAACCCGTGGTAGCTCCCAAAGACGCATTTATTAACGAACGACTCCTCTTGCCTTTCTTAGCTCTTCCATATGCCTTTTTAAGCTCACCCTCCTTCTCTTTCATCTGTTCAAGCAAACTCCAAGCATTTATCAATCCGCCGCGGTAGAGACCGTAAACATACGCATCACGCTCGGCTTCGTTCACCGTATTCTCAATCAAAAACCTTAATGTTCTTTCCTTCTTGTTTTGCGCTTTGTCCAACACGTAAAACGTGATATTGAATGCCAGTGAATCAAAAGGGTCTTTTACAAAATCATAACCCGGCTCCCAAATGAATTCATAACTTGTCGGCGCATTTTTTACCAAAGCCGAAGATGGAACATTTTTATTTTCAGAAACAAAGCCAAATTCAGCAATATCATCATCACCATTTGGATCCGACAAAGTAAATTTTAAATTGATCCTGTTATTCTCTTTACTGCGTACTAACTGACTTTGCGGTACAATTTTAAAATCAGGTTCAAGATCCATTTGGGTAACTTCCAGCTTCAGCCGCCCTTTTGTCCGTGTTTTCGACGGTTGGTCTTCCACATAGAATTCAATATATCTTGGGCCTTTTTTCAACAAGTTAAATTGGGTTGTAGATGGATCCCAAATAATTTCACCAGCAGCCGTCATTTTCATACCTTCCGGCATACCATCCAAAACAGGGATAAAAACAACAGGATCTCCATCGAGATCACGCACTGAATTCATATCAATCTGATAGGTGTTCTGGGTTTTATACTGAACATAAAAAGGTTTCAGTTCATCGACCTCGGGGGCACGGTTGACGTGCATAATTTTGAAGGCAACCTGCTGGGAAACCGTTTCACCAGCCTGATTTGTAGCTTCGAAAACGATAGGCCATAATTTCACAGTATTAATACGGTCGGCCATTTCATAAGTCGGCGTCCAGACAAAATGACCCAAAGAGTCAAACTTCATATCTTTTCTATATCCGCTCGAAATACTGTAACGAACAGAATCACTTTTCCCCCCTCTTACCTGTAAATGAAAGTTGATCTCTTTGCCTTCCTCCAAAGTGTTCCAGTCAGCCTCTCTCGGAAAAATCAGCTGAAATGATGATCCGCCTCCGCTATTTTGTGCATTATCCTGTGCCACAACCGGATATGAAAAAAACGCAGTTAACGTGAGTATGAGAAAGTAAAAGATATTTTTAAAAACCATAATTGCAGAAATATAATTTATTTTATGAGCTTAGGGATGTAGATTCCATAACGCAAAATTAACAAATCCTGTATGCTTAACGTTCTGAATACTTCTGTTTTTTTAAAAGCGTATTTTTTGGCGCCACTACATTGTCTCCTTTTTGCATTTTTTAAATACAACCACTTGTGAAAGTATTTGTATCTCAGTAGAAAATGAATTTATGAAAATAAAACCTCCCAAAACAAATACCGGGGAACAGTCCATAAAAGACTATTCCCCGGTAGTATAAAACAATTCTAAAATTAAAAAACTACTTCTTCTTATTTCTTCTTAGGAGTAGTTGCAGGCGTTGTTGCAGCTGGTTTGGTAGCGGCAGGCGCTGCCGTAGTTGTTGCTGGTTTAGCAGCAGGAGCAGCAGCTTCTACCTTGTCAGGATCAACTCCTAATTTTCTTAAGATCAGATTCGTTGCATTGTTTTCTTCAGAAGCGGCGAACAAAATGATTGGCGTCGTTCCTTGTCCTGCATCCATGTTCAGGATATAAAGAAACCCGTTTTCTTTTCCAACATCCTGAATTGCGTTGTTAACCTTCGTCAGGATTGGTTCAAGCAACTGCTGTTGTTTAGTTTGCAAAGACTGCTGAGCATTTGTTTGCATTTCCTGAATACGAGTCTGAAGGTTTTGCAACTCTTTTTCTTTATCCGCACGGATCACGTCAGTCATCTGAGCGCCGTTTTTCTGATAAGCCTCGTATTTTTCCTGAGCTTCTTTATAAGTTTCGCCAATCGCTTTGTCAAGCTGTGCTTTTGTAACTTCAATCTGGTTTTGCATTACTTTGCTTTCAGGCAACTTGCTGATCACGTAGTCTACATTGGTATATCCAATTTTAGTAAGACCGCTTGCAGCAGGAGTAGTTTGTGCCAAAAGAGGAGTACTAAGCATGGCCATTGCGACCATAAACACTATCAATTTTTGTTTCATTGTTTTGTTACTATTTAAGTTTATTGGTTGTACTTTTTTGTTTAGGGGAGCTCTCTTTTGGTGCTACCGTGGATTCATCTTTCACTGTCTTTTCTTTCGCAATACCTTTGGCAGGTTGGGCATCAATTCCCAATTCCTCCATAATGTAGTCAGAATAGTCATGTTTGGGATTTGAATAAATCATGCCGACATCACTCGATTTGTCAAACATGAAGTCAAGCCTTTTCTGCATACAAATTTTAGAAACTGCCCTTTGCACTTTCTCCATTACCGGTTTCATCAGCTCCTTCTTCTTTTGGAAAAGTAAACCTTCCATACCAAATATCTTGCTGTTGTATTCTCTTGCTTCCAGTTCCTTTTCCTTTATTTCTGCCTGGCGCTTTCTTTTAAGATCATCCGTCAGCAAAACTTCCTCTGCCATATAGGCACGCTGCATTCTACTGACTTCCGCAAACTTGTCCTGAATTTCCTTTGCCCACTTTTCGGAAAATTTCTTCATTTCCGTTTGTGCCTGCTGATATTCGGGCATTTTACTGGTAATATACTCCATATCGGTATAACCGAATTTCTGAGCCATTCCCTGTCCGATCGAAATAACGGACAAAACTAGTAAAATTATAATGTTCTTCATGCCAAGCCGCTAATAATTTAAATAGGTTTAACGAAAAGCGATCTATAATATTATCTGATCTGCTGACCGATTGTAAAGTGGAATTGCGCACCACTTTTCTGAGTCGAGCCCTGGATGGTGTCAAATCCATAACCCCAGTCGATACCTAACAGACCGAAAGCAGGCATAAAAATACGGGCACCCACACCGGCAGATCTCTTCAGATCAAAAGGATTAAATTCTTTATAACTTCCCCAGTTGTTACCACCTTCGGCAAAACCCAGAATGAAAATTGTGGCCTGCGGATTTAGAGAAACAGGGTAACGAAGCTCCATTACATATTTGTTGTAAACGATACCTCCACCTGATGCCGGGAAACCGCTCTGCGTCAATGGCCCAACCTTTTGATCTTCGTAACCACGAAGACCAATAATATCCTGGTCAGCCAGTGAAAACGAACCTTGTCCCGCCAAACCTGACCCGCCGACAATAAACCGTCCGAATTTACTAAAGTCCAGTTTCTTGTTGTATCTACCCAGATAACCCATGTGCGTTCTAGCACTCAAAACAAGCTTTCCTGTGATGGTTGCATAGTACGTCGCGTCAAACATCCATTTGTGGTATTCTACCCAACGGTAAGTGTCGCTGATATCCTTGTAATCATTCTTGCGAAGTGCAGAATAAGGAGGCGTCAACGTCATGCTTAAAGAGATGTTCGAACCGCTTCTTGGGAATTGGAAATCACTTAATGTATTTCTTGAAATCGTTGTATTGAATGATACGTTGTTTGAAACCCCATTGTTATACCCAATGCGGAAGATATCCAAACTATCAAGACGATAACGCTGGTATGACAAAGAGTGAGTCAAAACAAGGTTACGGTCCGGCTCTTTCAAACGACGTCCAAGCGAAAATGTAACACCGGTGTTGTAATAACCTCCACGGTAGCTAAGGCTCCCGCTTCCACCAGTTGAATAAATATTGTTATAATTTGCAACGCGATAAACTGTGTGCTGCAAAGAAACACCGAAGTTGATCGGTTTTTTTCCACCAAGCCATGGCTCACTGAAAGACATTGAATAGGTCTGATATTGCTTACCATTTGCCTGGAAACGAAGAGACAATTTCTGACCGTCACCTGATGGAAGCGGTCTCCATGTTTCACGGTTCGGAATGTTACGCAACGAGAAATTATTGAAAACAAGACCCAACGTGCCTACAAAACCGATATAACCACCCCAACCTCCGGAAAGCTCAATCTGGTCGGACGGTTTTTCTTCCACGTTCCATTCGATATCTACCGTTCCATCCTGAGGATTTGGAATCGGGTTTGGAGCAATTTTCTCAGGGTTGAAATAGCCCATTTGAGAAAGCTGGCGCTGCGTGTTGATTATTTCCGTTTTACTGAATTTCTGTCCCGGCAACGTGAAAAGTTCACGCAAAACCACACGGTCACTGGTCTTTGTATTACCATTCAGAATAATACGGTTGATCGTTGCCTGCTTGCCTTCAAACATACGAAGTTCAACATCAATCGAATCCCCTTCAACCGCTTTTTCAGTTGGTTCAATACGGAAATATAGATAACCGTCATCCATGTATATCGAGCTGATATCATTACCAGGAATCCCGTTAATTTTCTTGTCAAGTTCTTCCGGATTGTAGACATCTCCTTTGTTGATCCCTAACTTTTCACCCAATGCTTTTGATGGATATAAGTAGTTACCAGTCCAGGTAATGTTGCGGTAAAAGTACTTTTTACCTTCATCAATCTTCATGTTGATGCTAATCGTTTCGCCATTACTTTTAATCGTATCGAACTCAATCGTAGCGTCACGGTAACCGTTTTTACGGTAGTAAGCAATAAGTTTTTCCTTATCCTCGTCGTATTTTTTAGGAATATATTTTGATGGATTAAACAATCGGCCAATGCGTTTCTGCTTTGTTCCCTTCATCTTACGTTTCAGGGTTGTGCTGCTGATATCCGTATTGCCTTCAATATTGATCTTTTCAATTTTAACTTTACTTCCTTTGTTAATTGTAAAGTTAAGCGTCGCCTGACCACGTGTAGAATCCGGAATTTGCACCACCTTCACCTTGGTGTTGTAAAAGCCCTTATCCATATAATACTTCTTGATAACAAGCTGCGTATTTTTTATTACCGTCGGCGTAATTACACGTCCTTTGATCAACTTTACTTTATCGTTAAGCGTTTCTCGTTCTCCTTTGCGGACTCCTGAAAAAGATACTTTGTAAAGTCTCGGGCGCTCCTTGATATGAATATTCAGCCAGATTTTCTCACCTTCTACTTTGGTTGCAGCGATTTCTACATCATCCAATGTACCAAAATCCATCATTCTTTTAATAGAAGATGGAATTGCCGGACCCGGAACACGGATTTTATCACCAGGTTTAAGGCCTGAGATAGAAACCATCGAATTCGGATCCAGAAACTGAGTTCCTGAAACCGTAACTTCTGCAATAGTATATTCTTTTGGATTGGCAGGATCGATTCCCATATTGGCAGATGAAGGAGCAGGTTTTGCATTGCTTCCCAATCCGATTTTTTGCGCCTCAACCGAAAAACACCAGCATAACAATACTCCTGTTAGTGCCCAATTACTCTGTACGAATGTTTTTATAAAGTTTCTCACCAGGTTCATATAATTCTACTTAGCTCCATTCGCTTTTACTTGTTCACCGGTTTTACCAAAACGCCGTTCCGTTTTCTGGTATGCCAAAATTGCCTGATAAAGATGATCCTTGCGGAAATCGGGCCAAAAAAGGTCTTCGTAAAAATACAGCTCGGCATAAGCCAGCTGCCACAATAGAAAGTTACTTATCCGGTGATCGCCACCAGTACGTAACATCAGATCAACTTCCGGCCTGTCTTCTGTGGAAAGATTTTTAGTCAACAAAGTTTCATTGATGTCTTCCGGCTTGATATTTCCCATCTGTACTTCTGCCGCGATTTTTCTGGTCGCCTGCAGAATGTCCCATTTTCCACTGTAACCCAGTGCGAGAATTAAATTAAGCCCTGTATTTTGACGGGTAGCTTCGATCGCTTCGTTCAGTTGGTTTTGACAACTTCCCGGCAAGCTTGCCATATCACCGATGGTATCCAGCCTTACATTATTTTTCTGCATGGTTGGAAGCTCATTACGGATAGACTGTACCAGCAATTCCATTAAAGCGCGAACTTCAAACTGAGGGCGAGCCCAGTTTTCTGTTGAAAATGCGTAAAGCGTCAGGTAGGATACTCCGAGCTCTGCACAACCTTCGGTAACCTCTCTTACTGCCTTAATTGCATTACGATGGCCGAAAACACGTGCCGCTCCCTGGTTCTGTGCCCACCGACCGTTACCATCCATGATAACGGCTATGTGCTTCGGCAGATTGCCCGAATCAATGAGTTCTTTCATTATATCTGAACTCTTTTAACCTTTTTTAACAAAAACAAACGAACCATTATACGCCGATCTTATAAATTCTATTTGATGTTTTTTGAAATTCGACATGTAATGCATACCATCTGCTCCATTCAGGTACGCAGATTGTGATGCGATTGTGTCGAAAAATATTAAATTTCAACAACAAAAATTTGAGCCTAGAACACAAATGTACTGATAAACAGTACATTAAAGCAATTACTCAGACGTCGGATTTTAACAAGGGCGCAATTTAGGAATAAGTATGCCGTCTTCAAAATCAATATTTTAAACAGCACACCCGGTTGCAAGGTTATTAATTATCAAGAAGATGGCGGATGACTTCCCCGTAAGTGCTTCCGCTTTGCAGTTGAGACACCTTCTTATCACGCATAACAACGACGTATTTTCCGTTGAAGTGCTTCTGAATTTCTTTGATGTGATGAGAATTAACGATGCCCGCTCTGCTGATTCGCAGGAAATGCGTCGGCAGCTTTTCTTCGAGTGAAGTCAGTGTGTAATTGAGAAGATATTTTTGTCCGTCCAGCGTGTTTAGAAAAACATACTTTTCTTCCGCCTCAAAATGCGTAATTTCAGTGAGGGGTATCAGCAGAATTTTGTCTCCGGATTTGACCGACAAAGAAAATATTTCCTTCTTAGGCTTCATTTCTTCCAGCAGACGTAAAAGATTGTCCGAATAGGGGTTATGACTTTCTCCCGTCTTGAAACCAGCCTGAAGAATATTTCGGATCTTTTCGATCGTTTTTAAAAGTCTGTCATTTTCGACAGGTTTTAATAGATAGTCCACCGAGTTTTCCTCGAATGCCCGGATCGCATATTGATCATACGCTGTTGAAAAAACAACCAGCGGCATTTTTGTAAGCTTTGCCAACATTTCAAAACCGTTCAGAAGCGGCATTTCTATATCAAGAAAGATCACGTCAGGATTGTGTTTGTCAATTTCAAGCAAACCTTCCGCGCCGTTTTTAGCCTCGGCTACAATGATAAAAGTTTCCTGATGTTTTTCGAGCAATCTTCTCAGCCTGCTAAGCGCTAAAGGTTCATCGTCGATCAATATTGTTTTAAGAGGGAAATTCATTTTTATTATTATTTCGTGTTGACAGGACCGCAGATCTTAACAATTATTTTACAGAAGACTTCAAAAGAAGCTTTTACTCATTTTCTTCGTGTCCTTTCTCGATGGCCGTTTTTAAAATCGAAATGTTAACCGATTTACCGGGCTCGTTATGAAGTTCAAGTTTCGCGTCGTCGCCGTATAACAATTTCATTTTTTCCTGGATACTGCGGATACCATAACCAGCGCCCATGGTATCTGAGAACAAAGGGCCGTTGTCGTGCACACAAAGATGCAGCCACCCATTTTCCTCATAAATTTTCACAATAATTTTCCCCTGATCCGCCAATTTTGCAATACCATGTTTGATCGCATTTTCTACAATAGGCTGCAATATAAACTTCGGTACCTGGAGATGTTTAAGTACAGGGTTTGACACTTCAACTTCAAATTGAAGCCTGTCGCCAAACCTGACCTTCTCAACCTGCAGATAGGTTTGAACCATTTCAAGTTCATTTTCAATGGTATCAAAGTAATCCCGGTTCTTACGGCCTGTGGTATAACGGAAAAGTTTCGATAACAGCAGCGTCATTTCCTCAGCTTTGTCCGGATCTTCGTGAACAAGGCTGGCGATACTATTTAACGAATTGTATAAAAAATGAGGATTGATCCTGGCTTGTAAAGCATCCAGTTCAGCTCTTGTTTTCAGCTTTTCCAGATTCAGCAGCTGATATTCCTGATCCGATATTTTGCGGGACAATTGCCTCCCCTGCCGTGCCAGATAATAAAAAACGTTGGCAATAATGATGGGTCCGACTGTATACCAATACCATGCATTATTTTGAACCGCGGCCGCCGGATCTTGAACCTTAAGCGCCTGAAATATACTTTTTCCAAAAAGATAGTACATCCCGGCTGCCAAGCTCATATGAAAAAGTGAAATGATCAAACTCAAAACCAAATGACGAAAAAATATCTTTTCGATCATGGAATCCAGCCAGATTGCCAGATTTTGGGCGATCAAAACGGTGAAGACGCCACCAATAACATTTTGAGCGATCAAATATTGATTCAGCTGAACCCGGAGCGGATTGGAGGTGTAAATAATTTCCAGTGTAAAATATAAAATGGCGCTCGTTCCATATAACATCAGTGCTCCGATGAAAGCGGCGACCACAGTTCCTACCCAGCTCTGGCTTTGGATCAGGCCGATCAGGTTGAGATCCTGCCAGTTGAAAGATTTACCCTGAGAGGAAAAACTGAAATTCGCACCCTCAATCTTCGCACCGGTCATATCGGTATCGGTCAGACTGCTGAAACTCATATCAGCATTTGTCAGATCAGCATTTCGAAAAGTAGCTTTTTCCAGTGAAGCAAAACGAATTTTGGCATTGCGAAGATTAGAGCCATCGAAATTTATTCCTTCAAGGCTCGAAAAGCTGAAATCAGCACCTTCCAGATCCATATTACTAAAATCTTTTCCCTCAAGCGAGGTGCCAGTCATGCGCAAAGGCTTCTTTTTATTTTCCATATAATATTCAACATCTCTCAGTATCGTTTGTCATAAAAGCACCTGTTCTCCAAAAGCCGAAAATAAAAAAGCTTCACAACTGATACACTTTGTCTTTTATTGACACAAATCTATCAGCCATGAAGCCTTTTCGTTATTGAATTCCGACGAACTGCGCTTTAATGCAGCATGAACTTCGAAACAATGGAAATGAATATCGAATCGGAATTCTACAATTCTTCCAGAATTAAGTCTTTCCAACGAACTTTTATACCGCCGCCTGAGTGAATCTGAAGCGCGATTGAGCCATTTGCAGCACCAATTTTTGCATCATCAAAATCAACCATTGCATTGCCGTTTAACCAGGTTTGAACTTTAGGTCCAACCACGCGTATTCTCAATGTATTCCATTCACCCATTTTAAGGAATCCTTCTTTTTCGTCAGGAATTTTTACAAGCCACTCGCGGCCATAAGATTCGTAAACACCACCCGTATCGTGATTCGGCGGAGCAACTTCAACCTGCCATCCTGCTACCTTTGTTCCTTCGACTGTTGATCTGAAAAATACGCCGCTGTTTCCATTTGCCTCCTGTTTAAATTTCAGAGACAGGTCAAAATCTTTATAAAATTTGTCCGTCGTCAGGTAGCCATATTCTTTATCAGGGCCACTTTCACAGATCAGTTCGCCTTTTTCGGCATACCATTTTTCGGTACCATTGATTTTCCAGCCGGTTAAATCTTTACCGTTGAACAATTTTACAGTCTTCTTTTTAGTTACAGTTCTGTCCTCCCGAATGACGAGAAAGGCAGAGCTTGTGAACAGAATTACCGCACAGCATGCGGCCAAAAACTTAAACTTTAACATGTTTTCTTGGGATTAGGATTAAAAAAAATTAGTTTAACAATTCACCAAACTACATTTTCAATTAGTTTTACAAAAATTAAACCGATTCGAAGCTATGAAAAAAATCAACTTTATAGGGCGTTACGTGGCATTTTTTTTGTCTGTCACAGTATTTACCAGCATAGTAACATCCTGCAAAGAAAATGATGACGATATTGTTAAGCCGAAAACAATTACGGATGTAATTATGCAAAACGATGAGTTTTCGATACTTAGAGAAATTATTTTAGACAATAACCTCAGTGATGAGTTTAGGACAGAAAATCTAACGCTTTTTGCTCCCAACAATGCAGCTTTTATTAATTCGTCTGTAACTGCGGCCATGGTTAATGCCTTACCTGATTCTTTGGCTAGAAAATTTGTATTTAAACATAGCCTTAAAGGGAAGATACGATATGAAGAGCTTAAAGAGCAGACATACGATGGCTATATTGCCGGTGATAGTCTCATTGTAAAAAAAGCATCTATATCTGATACATCCTTGACGATCAACGGTGCAACTGTCAGTACCAAAAATATTAATGCAGACAATGGAATAATTCAGGTAGTAAGCAGAGTTTTAGTACCTGTCAGATAATCTTGAATTCTCAAAAAGTAAAGGCCTGCAGTCTACGACAACAGGCCTTTACTTTTTGAAATACCTCGTTTTTTAAAACTGCTCTGTGTGAGCAAAAAAGAAGTTACCTTCGATTTGAGCATTTTCATCAGAATCAGAACCGTGAATTGCATTTGCTTCAATTGATTTGGCAAACAATTTACGGATTGTTCCTTCGTCTGCATTTGCAGGATTCGTCGCACCGATTAATGTACGGAAATCAGCCACAGCATTTTCTTTTTCAAGAATCATCGGAACAATAGGTCCTGATGACATGTATGCACATAAATCGTTATAGAAAGGTCTTTCTTTATGTACTGCATAAAATTCTCCTGCTCGCTCGGGAGTTAATTTTGTTTTCTTTAAGGCCACAACACGGAATCCCGCTGCCTCGATCATTTTGATAATAGAACCTGAGTTCCCGTCTAATACGGCATCAGGCTTGATCATCGTGAAGGTCTTATTGGTTGACATACAGTTTGCTATAATTTATTTGGCTGTAAAACTACAATTTTCATTTTATATAGCCAGCAATTCTGCAAGGAACCTCGTTTCAGCACAAAAACATTGGCGTTGGAATAAGCCTTTAGTACTCAACATTAAACAAATCCCAACAGTTTTGTTAATTTTGTCATTAAAATGCCGGGTCCAAGTTTTCTTTTTGAATTAAATAACTGTGAATCAAACCATTGAAGAGCTTGTCGCTTTTCTGTCTACTCCTCAAAAAATCGTCATCACGATGCATAGGGATCCCGACGCGGACGCGCTGGGTTCTTCGCTTGGGTGGGGAAGTTATTTATCCAGAAAAGGCCATACCGTCACTGTTATAAGCCCAACCGATTATGCTGCGAACCTTCGCTGGCTTCCCGGAATGAGCGAAGTGATGGTGTATGAAAAGTCTGGTGAAATGGGAAAAGCGAAAAGAAGAATTGACGAAGCGACCTTAATTTGCTGCCTCGATTTTTCCGCATTGTCACGTCTAAAAGATCTTGGAAAAGTTGTGCAGGAGGCGAAAGCTCCCAAATTAATGATTGATCATCATTTAGAACCTGAACATTTTGCCAAGTGGATGATCTGGGATACAGGTGCGGCCGCAACAGCCCAGCTTGTTTATGCGTTAATAAAGGAAATTGAAGGAGATGTTCCGACAACGGATATTTTCGATATTCCCATGGCAGAATGTCTTTATGCAGGAATTATGACCGATACCGGTTCTTTCAGGCATGGAAATGTTACTTCGGCTGTTCATCTGGCCGTCGCAGATCTGATGTTGACGGGCTTTGATTCCAGTAGAGTTCACCGGTTGATCTACGACAATTCGCCGCTTTCCCGGTTACAGTTTTTAGGGTACGTCCTGTCTCAGAAATTAATCGTTCTGCCCGAATATCGTACTGCTTACATGGTACTTACTGAAGCTGAATTACAAAGATTCAATTCCAG
Source organism: Dyadobacter koreensis (assembly GCF_900108855.1). GTDB lineage: Bacteria > Bacteroidota > Bacteroidia > Cytophagales > Spirosomataceae > Dyadobacter > Dyadobacter koreensis. The sequence goes on along the minus strand of NZ_FNXY01000010.1, from coordinate 215,094 downwards.
CACTGGCGAAACAGAAGGTATTGTTAACTACGGACTTCAAGTCGAAAACGTCGTGATGTCCGCTTTATTTATCGAAAGAAAAGGCGAAGTAAAAATATCTTTCCGGTCGGTGGGCGAATTTTCTGTCCGGGATGTTTCCAGTACTTACTTCAACGGAGGCGGTCATAGAAATGCATCAGGTGGAAGAACTGAAACTTCGATCACAGAAACTGTTGAACTATTTTTATCCATTCTTCCTAAATACAAGGACGAACTTTTACAGGTTGACTAATCCTATTATAATATTCACATAAATATTTTTTAATTAATACATTCCAATGAATCTTAAAACAATCGGTTGTGTACTAGGCATAACTATTCTCGCAACAGCCTGCGACAAGTATAAGACAAAGGTGACTGATACTGGTTTGAAATATCAGATTTTTGAACATGACGAAGAGGCTCGCAAAGCGAAACTTGGTGATATCATGTCATTTCATCTTGTTCTTAAAAACGGAGCTGACTCAACCCTTCGTGATACTTACAAAGAAAAAACACCAGTGAAACTTGTTCTTCAGGCGCCTCCGTTTAAAGGAAGTTTTGAGGAAGGTTTGGCTATGCTTGCGACAGGCGACAGTGCTAAATTCTTCATCAATGCAGATACTTTGTTTGCGAAAATGATGCAGCCGTTGCCTCCGATGATCAAAAAAGGTTCTGAAATCACTTTCACTGTTAAAGTTTTGAGCGTTCTTACTTCTGAAGAATTCCAGAAACAACAGTCAGAAGCTGGCGTGAAACAAAAGGCAATCGATGAAAAAGTAATTCAGGAATATCTGACTAAAAATAATTTGACCGCCAAAGCACAGCATACAGCATCAGGTCTTTATTATATTGATGATGTTGTAGGTACAGGTGAAAATCCATCACAAGGCGATAACGTGAAAGTACACTACACTGGTAAACTTTTGGATGGAAAAGTATTTGACAGCTCGAAAAACCAAGGTAAGCCAATCGATTTCCAAGTTGGTGTTGGTATGGTTATTCCAGGCTGGGAAGAAGGAATTATGTTGATGAAAAAAGGTGGAAAACGCACATTGATCATTCCGTCAGGGTTAGCTTATGGTGTTGACGGATCTCCGGGAGCAATTCCTGGCAACTCAGTGTTGTTGTTTGACGTTGAATTGGTAGACTTTACAAAAGGTGCTAAACCTGCTGCTGCTCCAACACCGGCACCAGCAAGATAATTTAAAAGAAGTAAATTTGAGAAACGGCTGCCTCTTCTGGATGTAGCCGTTTTTTGTTGATTGTTAAAAAATATTACGGATTATGAAACTTTGTTTTGCTACCAACAATGCCCACAAATTAGAAGAGATTCAGGATTTGCTGGGTGACTCATTTTTATTGACTACGCTGCGCGAAATTGGATGCGATGAGGAAATACCGGAAACACACGACACGATTCCTGAAAATTCTTTTGAGAAAGCTGAATACGTTTGGAAAAATTATAACATCAACTGTTTCGCAGATGATTCGGGACTGGAAGTGGATGCGCTTAATGGAGAGCCGGGTGTGCATTCAGCTTACTATGGCGGTCCGGAACGCGATGCAAATGCCAATATGGATATGCTTTTAAAAAATATGGAAGGTAAAGAAAATTTGACTGCACGATTTATATGCGTCATTACACTTTTTCTGGATGGAGAATACCGTCAGTTTGATGGCGTGATCGAGGGCTCCATTTCTATGGAAAAAAGAGGAAGTCAAGGTTTTGGCTACAACCCGATTTTTATCCCAGAAGGCCATAACAGGACTTTCGCAGAAATGACCATGCAGGAAAAAAGCGAATTGAGCCATAGAGGCAGAGCGTTTGAAAAGTTAAAACAATATCTGCTGAGTCTATAGATGACTTGACCTGGAAGCGAAAAATCGTAAATTGAGAATCTTATCAACAAGTCATTCAATTAACTAAATCCAGGAACATGTCTAATTTCAAATCGGGGACATTCCGTGTTGACGGTACCGAAAAATTCGATATCAAGAAAGCTGTTACAACTTTCAAGGATATTTATGATGATAAAGCGGAATATGAATCAATGCTGGCTGAATTTGTCAAGCAACTTGATGAACTTCAAAGCAAAATGTACGCTCATAACCGATATGGCTTACTGATTATTTTTCAGGCGATGGACGCGGCAGGAAAAGACGGAACTATCAAACATGTTCTCTCTGGCGTCAATCCAGTAGGCGTTAAAATTCATTCATTCAAGCGACCAACTGATACGGAACTCGGCCACGACTTTCTCTGGCGCACTAATAACGTACTCCCGCAACGCGGAACAATTACGATTTTCAATCGCAGCTATTATGAGGAAGTCCTCGTGGTTAAGGTTGACCCTACGATTCTGACAACTTCACAGCGCTTGCCCGTTGAACTTACCCAGGATCTTGATAAAGTTTGGGAAAAACGGTATTCCGACATCAAAAATCTAGAAAAATACCTTTACAGAAATGGAATACGGGTTATAAAGTTCTTCTTAAATGTTTCAAAAAAAGAACAGGCCGACCGGCTGATTGAACGAATTGAAGATCCAAACAAGAACTGGAAATTCGAAGAGCAGGATGTCAAAGTGAGGGATAAGTGGGATGAATATCAGAAAGCATATGAGGATGCTATTAATGAAACAGCTACAAAAAAATCTCCGTGGTTTATAATTCCAGCCGATGACAAAAAGAATACTCGTCTGATTGTCGGGGAAATTATTGTGGAAGAATTGAAGAAAATGGATATGAATTATCCCGAAGTTAGCCCGGAGCGGGCGGAAGAATTGCAGCGATTCATTCAAATCATCCGGGATCAGAACGAAAAATAAAATCTGTTGTCTGACAAAAAATGGAGCCTGAAAATTCTCAGGCTCCATTTTTTGTTAAGCTAAAACACTGTCAGAGTTATTACTTAATCGTGAAATTCGTTCCACCGATTTTATAACCTTCTGAATAAAGTTCCACGCTATATTTTCCCGGACGAAGCTGAGAGTTATCATAAAGCATCTCAACTTTCTGGTTATTGTTCTGGTAAGCAATCGACTCACGGGCTGTGAATTTCGAAGGCGTTCCATCTACTTCGAACTCTCCTGATCCTGTTGCATCATCCGCAACTACTGCACCCTGAGGATCAAGTACTCGCAGATAAATATCTTTTGATTCCTGTGCCGTTAAAGCGTTTTCAGGAAGATTGAAAGTTAATTTCAACTTATCAACACGTTTCGCTTTGTATTCGTCCTTGTCTTTTGTTTTACCTCTCGAATTAACTGTTAGCACTTTAAGATTTTGCGCTTTCAAAGCGGCTGCCTGGCTAACCTTTGCAGACAATTCTTTGTTGGCAGCAGTAAACGTTACAACAGAGTCTGTAAGTTCAGCCTGACGCTGTACCAATCTCTGACGCTCATTAGTCAGTGTACCTACATGCGTACTAAGCGAGTCGTTAGAAGCAGTCAATTGTTCGTTCTCAAGTCTCAACTGAGCAATAACTTCGTCTTTTTCTGCAAGGAACTTTTCATATTCCTTAATTTTAGCAAGATATTTTCCAGTTTCAACCTTGTTACTTCTACGGAATGCAACTTTGTCTTTTTCAAGTTGTTCTTTAACTTTCGTAAGCTCCGAAACATCTCCGCCTAGTTTTTCAATTTCAGCAATTTTCGCATCAAGCACCGTAGAAATCGAATCAAGTTTCGTTTTAGTAAGTGCCAATTCCCTGGCCTTTTCTACTACCATTGATTCTTGCTGAGTCAATTCACTTTTTTGAGTGGTGAAAAGGTAGCCAAACATGGCTGTCGCCAGACCTAGGACAACTACCATTGCCCATGCTATAGTCTGTTTGTTCTTCTGTTGTTCTGGTTGTGATTGCATTGAGAATAGGTTTATTTAAATTGTGTAATGTTTGATTTATTTAGATTTTAGTTAGACTCTGAAACGAATATCACCAATATCATTCCTCACTTTCTTAAAGTCGCTAAAATGCATTACAAATCCTCTAAACCTAGTTCTACAAAAATGAAAAATACGCCTATTTAGCGTATTTTGAGGCATTTTGCATGATATAATCAAGAAACATACAAGTTTTATTCATCGAAAATGCCACTATATTACACGCTAAAAATTTGTGGCGGCCATACACAAAGTAGGGCAAAATAGGACAAAATGTTCGGTGTAAAAGTCGTTAATAAATCACCTTCGATTCAATCGAAAAATCCTTTTTGTCCATCGTCGCCAGCTTTTGATATCCCTTTATGGAATAATATGTTACGTGCCATTGATTGGATTCACCTATACAGTGAAGCTCGATATTTTTTTCAGACTGATACAGCTTATTTTCAGATTTTAACAGTGCCTTGATTAAAACCGGATTTCCTGTGATCTTATCCAATCTGACCGTCACAGATTTAACAGGAATATTTTCATCTGTTTTTAATGTAAAAGTAGAAGTCAGCGAGTCTGGTTTAGTCACTTCAAAACTTTTACTGTATGCAGGTTTATTGATATCTGCCTGAATAAATAACTCCAGCTCTTTTTTCCAGTCAACTTCTTTTGTAGATCTGCTTTCATTCTTACCTGCAACAGTCAAGATCTTGTTAACGGTTGGTTTTTGTTCCGACAGAAAGGTAATCTGTGTTTCAATAAAACCTTTCAAATCGTAATACATCTTTTTGTCAACCGCTTTTTCCTCGGGCTGATCACAGCCCATCAGAAAGAAAAGAAAGACGATGGAAAACAATTTCACAGAAAACTTAAAAAAAGAGCCTTTATATCTGGTATTCATATTATTATTTAATAGCATTGAGCCATGGTAAATTACGATCGGGGAACCGCATAAAAAATCAGAGAGCCTGAACCAGACTCTCTGTAAAAATAACACCTTTTAGACTCGTATAGTTTATAATATGCTTTCGCCAGTCATTTCAACTGGCTTGGCAACACCCATCAGATCCAGGATCGTTGGTGCCATATCGGCTAGTTTCCCATCTTTAATTGGCTTTTGATAATCGTTATCAACCAAAATACATGGCACTAAATTTAATGAATGCGCCGTGTTAGGTGATCCATCGTCGTTTGCCATGTAATCAGAATTACCGTGATCTGCGATGATAATTGAAGTATAACCGTGTTCCAAACCTGTCGTTACAACCGCCTGAACGCATTGATCAACTGTTTCACATGCTTTTACGGCAGCTTCAAAAACGCCGGTATGACCTACCATATCAGCATTTGCAAAGTTCAGACAAATAAAGTCAACTTCCTCTTTGATCAATTCAGGAACAATAAGATCACGAAGGCCAAAAGCAGACATTTCCGGCTGAAGATCATAGGTTGCTACCTTGGGAGATGGACTCAGCAAACGGCTCTCTCCTTCAAACGGCTTTTCACGACCACCTGAAAAGAAGAATGTAACATGTGGATATTTTTCAGTTTCAGCAATGCGGATTTGCTTTTTACCCGCAGCTTCCAAAACTTCTCCCAACGTATTATTCAAATTATCTTTATCAAAAATGACAGAAACTCCTTTGAAAGTGTCGTCATAATTTGTCATTGTAATATAACGCAGATTCAGCTTATGCATATTCTGCTCGTGAAAATCCTGCTGCGTAAGTGCTTCTGTAATTTCACGTCCGCGGTCAGTACGGAAGTTGAAGCATACTACAACATCATTTTCTTCGATCACAGCCAGCGGAGTTCCGTCAGGATTTGTCGCAATAATTGGCTGGATAAATTCATCCGATACACCCTCTTCATACGATTCTTCAATTGCAGACAAAATTCCTCCCACAGCTACATGTTTTCCTTCGCCATGAACCATCGCATCATATGCCAGCTTAACACGTTCCCAACGTTTGTCGCGGTCCATCGCATAATAACGCCCGGTAACACTTGCGATCTGTCCGGTTGTAGCCGCCATCGTTTCCTGCAGTTCTGTAAGAAAACCTAAACCACTTTTCGGGTCTGTATCACGTCCGTCGGTGAAAGCGTGAACAAAAACATTGCTCAAACCTTTATCCGCAGCAATTTTACAAAGACCTTTTACGTGATCAATATGAGAGTGAACCCCACCGTCAGAAACCAATCCGATAAAGTGGACTTTTTTATTATTCTCCTTTGCAAACGTAAGCGCATCAGCAAGCACTGGTTCCTCAGCCAATGTGCCTGAAGAAACTGCCAGATTAATTTTAACAAGATCCTGATATACCACGCGACCAGCACCCAGATTGGTATGCCCAACTTCCGAATTTCCCATTTGCCCATCCGGCAAACCTACCGCAAGACCACTTGCTTCGAGTTTGCTATGAGGATATTTTGTTAATATGCTGTCATAAAATGGCGTGCTCGCAGCCAGGATCGCTGAACGATTTTCTTCTCCGGCTTTGGCGATTCCCCAGCCGTCCATGATGATAAGAATTACTTTCTTTCCCAATGTATTACTTGTTTAAAAATTCAACCTTCATATTTCTAAATCTGATCCCGACCCAATATAATGTTAGGCTTTTGCAACCAGATTGTGTTTTTCAATCAAAAAATCAAGAAATGCAGTTCCGCTTCTTTTTACAATTCCATAGACATCGTCAAATGCGGAAAGTTCTTCATAGTAAGGATCAGGTACAATAACCGACTCTCCTCGCTCAGGATCAAACATCCTGTATAAATATAACTGATCTTCGGGCAAATAGAATCCATGTGCACGAAAGCTCTCCTTTCGAATATTTTCGAAATTTGCTTCGTCCATGGCAACAATATAATTGAAATTAATAAAATCCTCGAAGGATAGCTGCCTTGCCTTATGTGTTAGCGTGATGCCGTTAGCCGAAGCAACGGCCCTCATACGCTTATCGGCCAGGCTTCCGATGTGATAAGCTCCTGTTCCGGCCGAATCGCAGTGAATAAGATCATCCAGGCCCTTTTCTCTGACGAGATCCTTGAATACACCTTCTGCAATAGGAGAACGGCAAATATTACCTAAACAAATAAATAGTACGTTAATCAAAGTGAAGCGGTAATAAACAGTTTAAGAGTGAACAGCGATACCGGTGAGTCTGTTTGCTACTGTTATAAAAGCTTCCGATTCGCTCGGGCAGAACTTCTATTCCTCTTTCCGGCTTTCTATTGGTTGATTGCTTTCATCCACGATGACATAAACGTCTTCATGGGGTTTCCGCATGTAGTATTTTTCACGAGCCCATTTTTCAAGCATTTTAGGATTACCGAAAACCTCGTTCCGCTCGCGGACTACCTGCTTGATTTTATCTTGCAGAATCGCTTTTTCTTTTTCAAGCTCTTTCATTTTGACCCGATTGGACAAAACTACTCCGATATTATTATTATCTAAAAACAAAATCCATACCATCCATACCACTAAAGTCGCAGTATAGAATTTCCGCATGTTTTGCCAAAGTTTTTTGAAATCGATCATGCTGGGAAAAGAGAAAACCGGAGCCTGGGCTCCGGTTTCATTATACTAAAATTAGAATTTTAATCCTGGGAAGTAAGCGCTTTCTCCCAATTCTTCTTCGATACGAAGAAGTTGGTTATATTTCGCCATACGGTCAGAACGAGAAGCAGAACCAGTTTTGATCTGTCCTGTATTCAACGCTACTGCAAGATCAGCAATAGTTGAATCTTCAGTTTCACCTGAACGGTGAGACATGATCGTTTTGTAACTGTTTCTTTTCGCAAGATTCACTGTATCGATTGTCTCAGTCAACGAACCGATCTGGTTTACTTTAACCAAAACAGCGTTAGCGATCTGAGACTCGATTCCTTGCTGCAAACGCGTTACGTTTGTAACAAATAAATCGTCACCTACTAACTGGCATTTTTTACCAATCGATTCAGTAAGCGCTTTCCAACCTGACCAGTCATCTTCATCCATACCATCTTCAATTGAGATAATTGGATATTTGGCAACCCACTGAGTCCAGTAGTCGGCCATTTCAGCAGAGTTCAATTTACGTCCATCTGATTTTTTGAAGTGGTACAATCCATCCTCATAGAATTCAGAAACGGCAGCATCCATAGCGATGAAAATATCTTCACCTGGTTTGTAACCCGCTTTTTCGATTGCAGTAAGAACAACCTCGATCGCTTCTTCGTTAGATCTGATGTTTGGAGCAAATCCTCCCTCGTCACCAACGTTGGTAGAGAATCCTTTGCTTTTCAACACAGTTTTCAAGGTATGAAATACTTCAACGCCCATACGAAGAGACTCAGAGAAAGTATCAGCCTTCGCAGGAAGAATCATAAATTCCTGGAAATCGATTGAGTTGTCTGCATGGCTACCACCGTTAAGAATATTCATCATCGGAACCGGAAGTGTGTTTGCATTAACACCACCGATGTAACGGTATAACGGAAGACCCGCTTCCTGAGCAGCAGCTTTGGCAACCGCCAAAGAAACACCAAGAATTGCGTTAGCTCCAAGCTTGCTTTTGTTTGGCGTACCATCCAATTCAAGCATTATTTTATCAATCAGGTTTTGTTCGAAAACAGAAGCGCCGATCAATTCAGGGAAAATGATATCATTAACATTTTCAACAGCTTTCAAAACTCCTTTTCCAACGTAAACGCTTTTGTCCTCATCGCGAAGTTCTACTGCTTCGTGTTTACCAGTTGATGCTCCGGAAGGCACCGCAGCGCGTCCTAAATAACCATTTTCGGTACGAATATCTACTTCTACTGTAGGGTTTCCTCTTGAATCCAGAATTTGTCTTGCATGTACTGACTGAATCGTACTCATTTGCAGCTTTGGGTTTGATTTGAAATGGATATATTAACGGTACAAAATAACACAAAAAAAATGTCATACGTGAGCCGTCAATCTATTTTAAGGTAAATTTACATTATCATAAAATTAAATTTCTGCAAATGAAAAGTATTCTCATATCATTTCTGGGCATATTGCTAACCGCTCCAGCAGTGCTGGCACAGACTCAGTTATCCACGGATGATTTCCAAAAAAAGCTAAATGCGAGCAGTGAGGCACAATTGCTGGATGTAAGAACTCCCGCAGAGTACGGACAGGGGCATCTTGAAAAGTCGAAAAATATCGATTATAAAAATCCGGCTTTTAGAGAGCAAATAGATAAGCTTGACAAAAATAAGCCGGTGTTTGTTTACTGCCTGTCCGGCGGGAGAAGTTCGGCTGCTGCGAAAGTTCTCCATGAAAAAGGTTTTACTAATGTATATGAAATGCAGGGCGGTTACATGAAATGGACCTCTTCCGGAAAATTAATCGACGCGCCGGCGGGAGCATCGGATGAAAATAAAGGGATGACAAGTGTCGATTTCAAAAAGCTTATCAATTCAGATAAATTAGTCATGGTTGATTTTTATGCTCCATGGTGTGCACCTTGCATAAAAATGTTACCTACGGTTCATAAACTTGCCCAGGAATATAAAGCTCAGGCCAGGATTGAAACAATTCATTACGATCAAAATAAAGCACTGGCGAAGGAACTTGGTATCGATGAGATCCCAGCTTTTCTTTTTTACAAAAAAGGGAAATTGGTTCTTCGTAAAAACGGGTTGATGGAAGAAGCAGACTTTAAAAAGTTGATTGAAGAAAATCTTTGAACAGTCATCTATAACAAAAAATCCCGTCAAATTTCGACGGGATTTTTTGTTATGTTTCTATTTCAATCTATACTTCTGACAAAAGTTTCGCAAATTCATCAAATAAGTAACGCGAATCATGCGGTCCTGGTGAAGCTTCCGGGTGATACTGTACCGAAAAAGCTGGATAATCCTTGCGACGAATTCCTTCAATCGTTTTATCATTCAGGTTAACATGTGTAATCTCAACATCCGGATGGCTCTGGATTTCATCAGGATTCACAGCAAACCCGTGGTTCTGTGAAGTAATCTCACACATACCGGTAATCAGATTTTTAACCGGGTGATTCAATCCACGGTGTCCGTGGTGCATTTTATATGTATTAATTCCACTTGAAAGCGCCAGCAACTGGTGTCCCAGACAAATACCGAAAAGCGGTTTTCCTGTTTTAACCATTTCGTCAACGGTCTTGATCGCGTAAGGCATCGCCGAAGGATCACCTGGTCCGTTTGAAATGAAGAACCCATCCGGATTCCAAGCCATCACCTCTTCAAACGAGGTTTGTGCCGGGAAAACCTTGCAGTAACATCCACGTTTTGTCAGATTGTTCAGGATACTTTTCTTGATACCATAGTCCATTACTGCAATTCTCCACTTACTGCCCGTTTCTGCTCCCATAAAGTAGGGAGTATCCGTAGTAACCTGTGAAGAAAGTTCAAGACCATCCATAGAAGGTACCTTGTGCAGCTCATTCATCAATTCCTTTTCATCAAGAATCTGAGACGAAATGATGGCATTCATTACTCCTTTTTCACGAACATGTCGAACGATATGTCTCGTGTCAACATTGCTGATACCCACGATTTTTGCTCTTTCAAAATACTCCTGTAAAGAATAATCAGCAGTGTCCCTGGAATAAATCGTCGAGAAAGTATTACATACCATCCCCTTAATTTTCACAGAACTTGATTCTTCTTCATCTTCGAGCTGCACACCGTAATTCCCGATATGAGAATTGGTGTTCACTATGATTTGTCCAAAATAGGAAGGGTCAGTGTAAATTTCCTGATACCCCGTCATTCCCGTGTTAAAGCAGATCTCGCCACCGGTTGTGCCGTCTATCCCTAAAGCTAACCCTCTATATGCTGTTCCGTCTTCCAGCAGTAATAAAGCCTCTTTCTTTTGATTCATATATGGTTAAATCGATTTGCTAATTATAACACTCCTACTAATAAAGCAGTTCAATTTCAGAACCGTAAGAGCTCTGCGCCATCTCGCTATTCAATTTGGCGCTGCAAAAGTATATATTTTTAGTCAAAAAAAAGGGTTAAACGAAAACGTTTAACCCTTTTAATTAATATTTATCAGATGCTTTGCACAATACTATTCGCTTTTAGCATCTTCTTGAGATTCATCAGACTCTGCTTTCGGAGCTTCTGGTGCTTCATCTTCCGGTACAATTGTGAAATCAGCCTTAGGCGCCGCTGCTGGAGCCGCCTCTACTGCTGATGTTTCAGCACCTTCTTTTTTACCACCACGACGGCTACGACGAGTTTTCACAGGCTTATCTGCGTTAGCTAGTAATAATGCATCGTTGAAATCTACAAGTTCCATCAAAGCTACCTCAGCAGCATCACCCAAACGGTTTCCCAATTTGATGATACGTGTATAACCACCTGGACGATTTGCAATTTTGTCTGAAACAGTTCCAAAAAGTTCTTTAACAGATTCTTTGTCATTCAGGTAACCAAATGCGATACGACGATTATGTGTAGTATCTTCTTTGGCACGAGTCAACAAAGGCTCTACAAACTTTTTAAGTTCTTTCGCCTTTGCAAGCGTTGTTTCAATTCTTTTGTGTAAAATCAAAGAAGAAGCCATATTCGAAAGCATAGCTTTACGGTGAGAATGTGTTCTTCCTAAGTGATTTACTTTGTTTCCGTGTCTCATTTTTGTTTTGTTTAGTTGCTTCGAGCTGCGCAGTCTCTACGCGCTACAGAATACATACTTATTATGGAATACTTAAATTATTCTTCGTCCAAACGATATTTGGCGACATCCATTCCAAATACGAGTTGTTTGTCAGCAACAAGTTGCTCCAACTCAGTTAGAGATTTTTTACCGAAGTTACGGAACTTCATCATGTCCGAAATTTCAAGTCTTACTAAATCACCCAGAGATTTCACGTCAGCTGATTTCAAACAGTTGTAAGCACGAACTGAAAGATCTAGCTCTGACAATGAAGTCTTAAGCAATTTCCTCATACGCAACATTTCTTCATCAACCTGATTATCTTCCTCAGCTTTCTGTTTCTCAAACGTCATCGTCTGATCAGAGAATAACATGAAGTGTTGGATCAAAATATTCGCAGCTCCTTTAAGAGCGTCTTCAGGGTGGATTGACCCGTCAGTTTGAATATCAATTAAAAGACGTTCGTAATCGGTACGTTGTTCAACACGTGTGTTTTCAACGCTGTATTTAACATTTTTGATCGGCGTATAGATCGAGTCCATAGCGATGTATCCAAAAGGCAATTCATTTGCTCTTGGCTCATCAGCAGGAACGTATCCTCTTCCTTTATCCAACAAAAGTTCCATTTCGAACTCCTTGTTGTCGTCAATGTGACAAATTACTTGATCAGGATTTAAAACTTCGAAAGCGCTGGTAAACTTGCTGATGTCACCGGCAGTTATTACCGAAACATTTTTAAGATTAACAACAATTCTGCTTTCGTTTAAATCCGATACTTTTTTAAATCGAACCATTTTAAGGTTCAGGATGATTTCTGTTACATCCTCAACAATACCTTCAATGGACGAAAATTCATGAAGAACACCAGGGAACTTCACGCTCGTGATGGCATAGCCTTCCAAAGATGAAAGAAGAATCCTGCGTAATGCATTACCGATTGTTACGCCATACCCTTTCTCTAAAGGCTTAAATTCAAACAACCCGTGAAAGTCGTCTGCTTTTTCCATGACGACCTTATCAGGCATTTGGAAAGCTAATATTGACATAGTCCTTGCTCCTTTTATAGTAGTAAATGATAGTTGATCACGCTACCGTTACCTTTGCGATCGCAAATATTGCCGTTTTTCGGCTACAAGCACGCTCCAAAAATGAAGCGTGCTCATAAAATTTTGAAGATTACTTATTATTTCGAGTACAACTCAACGATAAGTTGCTCGTTGATATTTTCAGGAATCTGTTCGCGGTCAGGGAAAGTTATAAACTTACCTGAAAGCTCCTGTCCATTCCATTCCAGCCAGTTAAAACCTTTAGAACTGTGGCCAGCCAAGCTATCCGAAACAGCTTCAAGAGATTTAGATTTTTCACGAACTGTAACAGTTTGTCCAGGACGTAAAGAATACGAAGGAATATTAACTAGTTCTCCGTCAACAAGGATATGTTTGTGAGAAACCAACTGACGAGCTGCACGTCTTGTAGGAGCGATGCCCAGACGATAAACTGTGTTATCAAGACGAGCTTCGCAGAAACGAAGTAAGTTTTCACCAGTAAGACCTTCTTTTACAGACGCTTTTTCGAATAAATTACGAAACTGTCTTTCAAGAATACCATAGATGAACTTAACCTTTTGCTTTTCCATCAACTGTAAAGCGTATTCCGATTTCTTGGAACGACGACCCTTTCCGTGTACTCCGGGAGGGTAATTTTTTTTCGCAAGAGCTTTGCTTGGGCCTAAAATTGGTTCTCCGTAGCGTCTTGCAATCTTGGATTTGGGACCTGTGTAACGAGCCATTTGATACTAATTGTTTGTAAAGTTAATGATAACCATTCTGTAACCCCAGTGTCCAAATTACGAATGTGGAATCATTGATATAAAAAATAAACTAAACTCTTCTTCTTTTCGGAGGACGACATCCGTTGTGAGGAAGCGGAGTAATATCACGAATCGTGGTTACTTCGATTCCTGCATTTTGAATCGTACGAATTGCCGACTCACGACCTGAACCAGGTCCTTTAACAAAAATTTCAGCTTTACGCATTCCAAGGTCAAACGCTACCTGTGCACAGTTTTGCGCTGCAGTCTGAGCTGCGTAAGGTGTGTTTTTCTTAGAACCACGGAATCCCATTTTACCAGCCGAAGCCCATGAGATCACCTGTCCATTACTGTTAGTGATAGAGATGATGATGTTGTTGAAAGAAGCTCTGATGTGTACCTGACCCACCGCTTCTACTACAACCACTCTCTTTTTTGCCTTGTCTTTTCTTTTATTTTGTGCCATTGCTTATGGAATAAGATGTGGCTTTGAGACCACACTCATTGTTTATTTAGTAGCCTTTTTCTTGTTCGCGATTGTCTTGCGTTTACCCTTACGAGTACGAGAGTTATTCTTGGTTCTCTGTCCGCGCAATGGCAATCCCTTACGATGACGAAGGCCACGGTAACAAGCAATATCCATTAAGCGTTTGATACTCAATTGAACCTCCGACTTTAGTGCTCCCTCAACTTTATATTCGCCTGCAATAACAGAACGAATAGCCCCTGACTCTTCATCTGTCCAGTCAAGTACCTTTTTATCCAGATCCACACCTGCTTTGTCCAGAATTTTCTTCGCAGTACTGCGACCAATTCCAAAAATGTAAGTTAAGGCAATTTCGCCTCTTTTACGGTCGGGGATATCAACTCCTGAAATACGTGCCATAATTTATTAACCTTGTCTTTGTTTATACCGTGGGTTCTTCTTATTTATTACGTAGACCTTACCCTTCCGGCGTATGACTTTGCAGTCTACACTGCGCTTTTTAACTGATGCTTTAACTTTCATCTTACTTACAATAGTTATTTCCTAAACTAATCTATTCAAACTCTTAGCTTATTTGTATCGGTATACAATTCTCGCTTTCGATAAGTCGTATGGAGACATTTCAAGCTTTACACGGTCACCAGGTAAAATTTTAATATAGTGCATCCTCATTTTACCTGAAATGTGTGCGATAACCTCGTGCTTATTTTCCAATACTACACGAAACATTGCATTAGAGAGCGCTTCTAAAATTACTCCGTCCTGTTCAATTGATGCTTGTTTTGCCATTCGTAGCTTTTATTACTTTACTTCAACCATTAGGCTGGTATTCGCCGTGACTTGTTCTATATAATCAAAAGTGGTAAGAATTTCAGCTTTTCCTTTACGCACTGCAACAGTATGTTCAAAATGAGCCGAGTATTTACGATCCGTTGTTCTGATTGTCCAGCCATCTTTTTCCTGCATAACTGACTTAGTACCTAAGTTAATCATCGGTTCGATAGCCAGAACCATACCTTCTTTCAAACGTAATCCTTTTCCTCTTTTTCCGTAATTAGGAACTTCCGGGCTCTCATGGAGTTCTCTTCCAACACCATGACCTACAAGCTCACGAACTACAGTGTAACCTTTTTCTTCACAATAATGCTGAACTGCAAATCCGATATCACCGATTCTTAATCCGTCAACTGCTTGCTCGATACCCTTATAAAGAGATTTCTTGGTTGCAGTTAAGAGATCCATTACCTCTTTTGACACTTCACCCACAGGATAAGTGTAAGCACTGTCGCTGTGGAATCCATTTAACTTAACACCGCAATCAATTGAAACAATGTCTCCGTCTTTTAGTTCATAATTCCCGGGAATTCCGTGAACTACTACCTCGTTGACAGACATACATAGAGAAGCAGGGAAATTATTGAAACCTTTGAAAGAGGGGATTCCTCCGTAGCTTCTGATATAATCCTCAGCGATTGTGTCAAGCTTTTTGGTTGTGATACCCGGTTTGATCCATTGTGCCACTTCGGCATGTGCCTTACCTAAAACCTGAGCGCTTTCTTTAATGAGGTTTATTTCCTCCTCTGTTTTCAAATAGATCATTCCAAATCAGATAGCGACGCTTTCAGTCCTACCTTTTACACGTCCTGATTTCATTAGACCTTCATATCTACGCATCAACAGGTAACTTTCAACTTGTTGCAACGTATCCAGAACAACACCTACCATAATTAGTAACGATGTGCCTCCAAAGAAATGCGCGAAGTCTGTTGACACCCCAACCATACTGGCAAAAGCCGGAAGGATAGCTACCAGAGCCAACATTAATGAACCCGGGAAGGTAATACGATCCAAAACAGAACTAATATACTCAGAAGTTTGCTGACCAGGTTTTACACCCGGAATAAAACCGCCACCTCTTTTCATATCATCTGCAATTTGCTGCGGATTAACCGAAATTGCAGTATAAAAGAATGTGAAAACGATAATAAGGAAAGCAAACAACAAATTGTACTGCCATGTTGTATAGTTTGCGAAAATCGTGGCAACGTTACTGGCAAAGTCACTTTTCTCAGCAAAATAAGACGCTCCAAGTGAAGGAATGAACATTAACGCCTGAGCGAAAATAATAGGCATTACACCAGCTGCATTCAATTTCAATGGAAGGTATTGACGTTGGCCACCCATAACCCGGTTACCAACTACCTGTTTTGCATATTGTATAGGTATACGGCGAACTGCTTGTGTTAACATGACCGCACCCATAATTACAAAATACAAGGCTACAATTTCTAATACAAAAAGCAAGATCCCACCCGTTCCTCTTGATTGAAACTCTTTAAGAATTGCACCCGGGAAACGGGAAACAATACCAATCATAATCAACATAGAAATACCATTTCCTACACCTTTATCCGTGATACGTTCACCCAGCCACATACAGAACATAGTTCCGGCTGCTAGAACAAAAACGGATGATATCGAAAATAAGCTGCGGGAAACGAGCAATGCTTCATCAGGAACAGTTGTATTTAAGTACGCAGTTCCTTGCACTAGTGTAACAACAATCGTAAGAACCCTTGTAATTTGATTTAACTTCTTGCGCCCTGACTCTCCTTCTTTCTGCATCTTCTGGAAATATGGCAGTGCCATAGTTAACAGTTGAATTGCGATGGAAGCAGAGATATAAGGCATAATACCCAAAGCAAAGATGGAGGCTTTACTAAAAGCTCCACCTAAAAAGGTATCAAGAAGACCTAATAAACCCTGTGATGAAAAATTCATCTGATCCGGTTCTACACCAGGCAAAGCTACATAAGACCCTAAACGGAATATTGTTATAAACAAAAGAGTGTTGAGAATTCTAGTTCTCAACTCCTCAATCGAAAATATATGTTTTATCGTCTCAAAAAATCGTTTCATGTTATGGGGCTTACATTATCTGTTCGATAATCAAACATACACGGTTTAGAACTGAACCAACAAGGTTACAACTTAACTGCTTTACCACCTGCTTTTTCAATTGCTTCGATAGCCGATGCAGAAAAACCGTTTGCCTGAACTTCAACAGCAGATGTAATTTCTCCGCGGTTAAGGATTTTAACAAGGTCTTTTTTCGCGCAAAGTCCGTTTTCACGAATCAATTCAAGCGTAACAACAGTTGCGTTTGTTTTTTCAACAAGAGCTTGTATCGCATCAAGATTCAATGCTTTATACTCAACTCGGTTGATGTTGTTAAAACCGAATTTAGGCAAACGACGTTGAAGAGGCATCTGACCACCTTCAAAACCTACCTTACGGCTATAACCTGAACGAGACTGAGCTCCTTTATGTCCACGTGCAGAAGTTCCGCCTAAACCGGATCCCTGACCACGTCCGACACGTTTTCCGATCTTAACGGATCCAGCTGCCGGTTTTAATGAACTAAGATTCATACTTTTCGTATTTATTAAATTTCTTCTACTGTAACCAAGTGACTCACCTTACGGATCATACCCGCAATGGCGTCGGTATTTTCCTGCTCAACCGAACGGTTGATCTTACCCAAGCCTAACGCTTTGATAGTCAACTTTTGTCTCTCAGGACGGTCGATAACACTTTTAACTTGTGTAATACGTACTTTTGACATAATTACTCTCAGATAAAGGATAATCCCCTGTAAGGATTATCCGTTGAATACTTTGTCCAATTTAACTCCACGTTGGAAAGCAACCTGATGAGGAGCTCTCATTTTCAAAAGAGCGTCAATTGTAGCTTTGATAACGTTGTGCGGATTCGAAGAACCTTTTGACTTAGCAAGTACGTCTTTGATACCGGCACTTTCAAGAACGGCGCGCATAGGACCACCTGCAAGTACTCCTGTACCAGGAGCAGCTGGTTTGATCAAAACAAATCCGCCGCTGAATTTACCTTCCATTGCATGAGGAACGGTGTTTTTCAGCATAGGAATTTGAATCAAATTCTTTTTAGCATCGTCAATTCCTTTGGCAATAGCATCTGTTACCTCATTTGCTTTACCTAGTCCATGACCTACCACACCTTTTCCGTCACCCACAACCACGATGGCAGAGAAACTAAAACGACGACCGCCCTTTACTACTTTTGCTACCCGATTGATCGCTACAACGCGTTCTTTCAGATCCGATTCGTTAACCTTTGAAGGTTTTGTATTTGTAGACATAGTCTTTGCTTATTCTTAGAATTTCAGGCCACCCTCGCGAGCTCCTTCGGCCAATGCTTTAACTTTACCATGGTACAAATATCCGTTACGGTCAAATACTACCGCAAGAATACCTGCTGCCTGCGCCTTTTCGGCAATCTTCTTTCCAACCGCAAGAGCTGCCTCTACGTTAGAACTTTGTTTTCTCTCACCAAGGTCAAGCGTCGAAGCACTTACCAGGGTTATTCCTTGAATATCATCAATGATTTGAGCATAAATGCTAGTGTTTGAACGGAAAACCGAAAGACGGGGACGTTCAGCACTACCTTTCACTTTCTTACGGATGTGATATTTAAGGCGTTGTCTTCTATCTACTTTTGAGGTAGCCATTTTAAATCTTATCTAAACTTAGTTAACAAAATCATCCTGTGGCTACGCACTATTTCTTAGCAGACTTACCAGCTTTGCGGCGAACAATTTCACCAACAAAACGAATACCCTTACCTTTATAAGGTTCTACTTTACGTAGAGACTTAATTTTAGCAGCAACAGAACCTATCAATTCTTTGTCAATACCTTCCAAAATAACTTTTGGATTCTGACCCTTTTCAGAAGTGGTTGTAAGTTTCAATTCCTCAGGGATCGACATAAAAATATTATGTGAGTAACCCAATTGCAATTCCAAAACATTACCAACGGCACTAGCTTTGTAACCAACACCGATGATTTCCATTTCTTTTTTGTACCCCGTCGCAACCCCAATAACCATGTTGTTGATCAATGAACGGTACAATCCGTGCAACGCCTTGTGACGTTTTTGTTCGCTAGGACGCTTAACTTTCAATTCGCTGCCTTCGATTTCGATTGCGATATCGCTGTCAACAGACTGAGTAAGTGTTCCTTTTGGACCCTTAACTGATACCAGGTTATCGTCCGATACTGAGATCGTTACGCCTGCTGGTATAGTGATTAATTTATTTCCTATTCGTGACATTTCCTGAATAACTTTAAAATATTAGTACACGAAACATAACACCTCTCCACCTACATTCAGTGTTTTGGCTTCCTTATCTGTCATAACACCTTTCGATGTAGAGATAATTACAGTTCCAAGACCACCCAAAACGCGAGGTAGTGTAGATGTCCCGGAGTACTTGCGTAACCCTGGCTTACTAACGCGCTGCAATTTCACAATTGCATTTTGTTTCGTAACAGGATTGTATTTCAAGGCTATCTTGATTACACCCTGAGGGCCGACTTCGTCAAATTTATAACTCTGGATATACCCTTTATCAAAAAGTACCTTCGTTATTTCTTTTTTTATGTTGGATGCAGGTATCTCAACAACCCTGTGCTTCGCTTTGATGGCGTTTCTGAGTCTCGTCAGATAATCTGCTATGGGATCCGTTAACATTTTTTATGCCTAGTTTAAACACTCCCTTAAAACGGGAGTGCAAAGTTAAGTAATTGAAATCAGAATTGAAAGTATTCCTACCAACTTGATTTTGTAACACCCGGAATTTTACCATCAGAGGCCATTTCCCGGAACAGAACTCTTGAGATTCCGAATTTGCGCATATATCCACGAGGTCTTCCTGTGATTTTGCAACGATTGTGCAGACGTACAGGCGATGAGTTACGGGGTAATTTATCTAGGCCAACCCAATCCTCAGCAGCCTTTAATGTTTTACGCTTTTCAGCATAACGAGCTACTAAAGCTTGTCTTTTTCTTTCCCGTGCTTTTACTGATTCTTTTGCCATTGTCGGTAAATATCTTAGTCTTAAGAATTATCCTTGTTTGTTCGCATTAGTGAAAGGCATACCAAGTGCTTTCAACAATTCATAACTTTCTTCGTCAGAATTCGTTGAAGTAACAAATGTGATATCCATACCTGTGATCTTGTTTACCTTTTCGATAGAGATCTCCGGGAAGATAATTTGTTCTTTCACACCAAAAGTATAATTTCCACGACCGTCAAATCCTTTGTCGCTGATACCTTTGAAATCACGTACACGAGGCATCGCGATAGAGGTCAGACGATCAAGGAATTCGTACATACGATCTCCGCGTAGTGTTACTTTTGCTCCAATCGGCATGTTTTCACGCAACTTAAAGTTGGAAACCGCCTTTTTAGAAATGGTAGCAATTGCTTTCTGCCCTGTAATCAATCCAAGCTCTTCAACTCCTGTATCAACCAATTTCTTGTCAGATACGGCTGCGCCGATACCCTTATTGATTACAATCTTAGTTAAGCGAGGTACTTGCATTACAGACTTGTACTCGAACTTTTCTTTCAGTTGCGAAACTACTTCGCTAACGTACTTTTCTTTTAATCTTGGCTGTGCCATTTTCTGAATTAATTATGTGGATTACCGACCCACGCGCTTCGTATATAAAACTAACAACTGGTCCGAAAACCGGGAGGCTTATAAAAAGTCTCCTGATTTTTTAGAGAACCGCTGTAACTTTCCTTTATCGTTTGCTTTACGCCCTGTACGAGTCGCTTCGCCAGTTTTTGGATCGATAACCATCAGGTTGCTGATATGTATAGCACCCTCACGTTTTTCGATACTTCCCTGTGGGTTTTGTGCATTTGGTTTCACGTGTTTCGTAATCAAATTAACACCTTCCACAGTTGCTCTTGATTTCTCAATAAGCACAGTTTTGATAACCCCTGTTTCACCTTTCGCGTTTCCGGAGATTACTTTTACAGTATCTCCTTTGCGGATATGCAATTTTGCAGGTACGTTTTTATTTTTGCTTTCCATTTGAGGTATTCTCTAATCGGTTCTGAAGAAATACTTTTGTCTTTATTTCTTACAACACTTCCGGTGCCAGGGAAACAATCTTCATAAATTGTTTTTCACGCAATTCACGCGCTACTGGACCGAAGATACGTGAGCCACGTGGTTCGTCGTTGTTGTTAAGTAAAACGGCTGCATTATCCTCAAAGCGAATGTATGTACCATCCTTGCGGCGTACTTCCTTTTTAGTCCGTACAACCACGGCTTTTGAAACCGTTCCTTTTTTCATGCTGCTCGAAGAAAGAGCAGACTTTACTGTTACGACGATCTTATCGCCTACTGAAGCATAGCGTTTGCCAGTTCCACCAAGTACACGAATTACGAGTACTTCCTTCGCTCCACTGTTGTCTGCTACCGACAGTCTTGATTCTTGCTGTACCATTTGTTACTTAGCTTTTTCAAGGATTTCAATTAATCTCCAACGCTTATTCTTACTAAGCGGACGGGTTTCCATAACTTTGATCGTATCACCGATACCAACCTGGTTATTTTCGTCGTGCACCATCAATTTGGTAGTTTTAGTCATAAACTTACCATATTTCTCGTGCTTAACTTTACGTTCAACAGTGATCACGCAGGACTTCTCCATTTTGTTGCTCACTACTTTACCGACTCTTTCTTTCCGTAAATTTCTTTCTGTTGCCTCCATAATATCTTAACTGATTTACTGTTGGTTAGTTTTAGCCGACAGTTCGGTCATTAATTTTGCAATTTCCTTACGCGAGGCGCGAATACGCAAAGGGTTTTCGATCGGTGAAATAGCGTGCGCGAATTTCAATCGAAGTAAGCGCTCTCTTTCTTGTGCGATCTGTTCTTTCAGCTGATCCTGCGACAGGTCCTTTATTTCTTTACTAGTCATTGCTTTTAATAATTAGCGTTCTTAGATACGTTCGGGGTTGGTCTATTCTTGATAATCCCGACGTACCACGAACTTTGTTTTAACTGGCAGCTTTTGTGCAGCCAGACGCAATGCTTCATTAGCTGTTTCCAGTGGAACACCGGTTGCTTCGAAGATGATTGTTCCCGGCTTGATTGGTGCAACCCAATACTCAGGAGCTCCTTTACCTTTACCCATACGAACCTCTGCAGGTTTCTTTGTAATAGGCTTGTCAGGGAACACACGAATCCATACCTGGCCTTCACGTTTCATAGCGCGTGTAACTGAAATACGCGCTGCTTCTATCTGACGTGCTGTTAGCCAGCCTGGCTCAAGCGACTTGATTGCGAAAGATCCGAAAGCGATTTCAGCACCACGAGTGGCTAGTCCCTTTTCTGAACCTTTGTTTTTTTGTTGCTTGCGAAATTTTGTTCTTTTCGGCTGTAACATGATTCTAATCTATTTGAACCGATTTAACAAAATCGGAAAATGTCTGATTACTTCTTCTTATTTCTACTTCTCTTGCGACGATCCGCTTCGCTTCCGCCGCCTTCACTTCCGCCACGGTTACCTTCGTTACCGCCACGTCCGCCTCTTCTGTCCTTGCCACGGTCGTTTCCACCACCTGTGCCAGTTCCTCTGTCGCTTCTGTCAGCAGCAGCTGTTGCAGCACTTGGAGTCAAATCACGCTTTCCGTATAACTCTCCTTTGAAGATCCAAACTTTGATACCTATTTTACCATAGATAGTTTGTGCTTCCGAGATTGCATAGTCGATATCCGCTCTCAATGTATGCAGAGGAATACGTCCTTCTTTATACTCTTCAGTACGAGCCATTTCAGCTCCACCCAAACGTCCCGCAAGACGAATTTTGATACCTTGAGTTCCTACACGCATAGCAGAAGCGATTGATTGCTTCATGGCACGACGGTAAGAGATACGAGCCTGTAGTTGTTGTGCGATTGCTTCTCCAACTAGTTTTGCATCAATCTCAGGACGTTTGATTTCGTAGATGTTAATCTGAACGTCTTTACCTGTGATTTTTTTAAGCTCTTCTTTGATCTTGTCAACTTCACTACCACCTTTACCAATTACGATACCCGGGCGAGCCGTGTGAATTGTAAGCGTGATGCGTTTCAGTGTACGCTCGATAACTACTTTAGAGATTGATCCTTTTGGGATACGTGCTTTTATATAGTTACGAATTTTTTCGTCTTCAACAAGTTTGTCAGAAAAATCTTTTCCTCCATACCAGCTAGAGTCCCAGCCTCTAACAATTCCTAGTCTCAGACCTATAGGATTAACCTTTTGTCCCATTCGAAATAGATCGTTTACTTATGATTCGGTGATTACTTTGTTTTCAACGCTTGCGGCAACATCCGTTGTGGCAACTTCCGCTTTGTCGTCAACCACAAGTGTAATGTGGTTTGAACGCTTACGGATTCTGTGTGCTCTTCCTTGCGGTGCAGGGCGCAAACGCTTCAACATACGTCCACCGTCAATAAATACGGTTTTAACATAAAGATCAGCGTCTTCCAGCTTTGCATCTTCATTCAATTGTTGCCAGTTGGCAACCGCAGAAAGTAAAACTTTATGCAAAATTGGTGAAGAAGCTCTTGGTTGAAACTTTAACAGCGCCAACGCTTTGCTGACCTTTTGTCCGCGAATCATGTCGGCTACTAATCTCATCTTACGAGGAGAAGTAGGCACATTTCTTAATATAGCTCTTGCTTCCATGTTCTTTCAGATATAGGCTGGTTCCGATTGACGAAACCCAGCTATCGTCGACTAATTATTTTCTACCTTTATCTTTTTTGGCGGTGTGACCACGGAAGTTACGCGTTGGCGAAAACTCTCCTAATTTGTGTCCTACCATGTTTTCAGTTACATAAACCGGTATGAACTTATTACCGTTGTGAACTGCGAATGTATGTCCAATAAAATCCGGAGAGATCATTGAGCGTCTTGACCATGTCTTAATTACCGACTTACGTGCTGCGCTGTTCATCGCCTGAATCTTGATGTCCAGACGAAAGTCGATGTATGGTCCTTTTTTTAATGAGCGTGCCATATTATTCTAATTATTTTTTACGACGGCTGATAATCAATTTCTCAGAATGCTTATTGCGATCACGAGTCTTAAGTCCTTTTGAGAACTGTCCGTTTCTTGATCTAGGCTGGCCTCCTGATGAGCGGCCTTCACCACCACCCATTGGGTGATCGACTGGGTTCATAGCAACACCACGAACTCTTGGGCGACGACCTAACCAACGTTTACGGCCTGCTTTACCGTAATTCACATTCATGTGACTTGAATTGGAAACTGTTCCAACCGTTGCGATACAAGTTGAAAGAATCATACGCATTTCGCCAGATGGCATTTTAATTACTGCGTACTTACCTTCACGCGCTACAAGCTGAGCATAAGCTCCTGCGCTTCTTGCAAACTGACCACCTTTACCAGGTGTCAATTCAATATTGTGAACAATTGTACCAATTGGCATTGAACCTAGTGGAAGTGCATTTCCCATTTCTGGTGCTACTGAACTTCCTGAAACAATTACTTGTCCTACTTTCAATCCGTTTGGAGCGATTACGTATCTTTTTTCGTCATCAGCATATTGTACCAAAGCGATACGTGCTGAGCGGTTTGGATCGTATTCAATTGTAAGAACTGTTGCTGGTGCATCAAAACGATTTCTTTTGAAATCGATAACACGGTATCTGCGTTTGTGACCACCACCTATATGACGCATGGTACGATGTCCGGAGCTATTACGACCACCTGTTCTTTTAACAGGCTCTAATAGGCTCTTTTCAGGTTTTGACGCTGTGATCTCCTCAAAAGCAGGAGCCATGCGAAAACGTTGACCAGCACTTGTCGGTTTTAATTTTTTAACTGCCATTGCTATACTTAACTCTTCTAAGATTTGAATAGATCAACCAAAATTCTAAGCTTCACCGTAAATGTCGATGATCTCACCTTCAGCTACTGTTACAATAGCTTTCTTAATGGTTGACGTTTTTCCACTTACAAACTTTCCACCCGATGTACGGGATTTGCTTTTACCAATGCTGCGCATTGTATGAACGCTCTCTACGGTAACCCCAAACAGTTTCTCGATAGCCTTTTTGATTTCAACCTTGTTAGAAGTAAGTGTTACTTCAAAGGCATACTTTCCCTGACCACCCTGAGCCGTTACCTTTTCTGTTATAATCGGTCGTTTCAGTACACTCATCACTATTTGTTTAATAGGGTTTCCAAATTAGACAGAGCAGATTCACTTATTAAAAGGCGGTCTGCATTCATCAGATCATATGTATTTACCAAATCAACAGTAGTAACTTTCGCTTTAGGAATGTTTCTGCTTGACAGGTACACATTGCTATCAACTTCAGGAAGGATCAACAATGTTTTTGTGTTCACTAATGAAAGTGAATTAAGTACAGTCAGATATGACTTTGTTTTTGGGGCGTCAAAAGTAAATGACTCCAAAACAGATATTGCGTCAATTTTCGCTTTCGCAGAAAGAGCTGAAATACGCGCTAACGTTTTCACTTTTCTGTTGATCTTGAAAGTATAGTTACGAGGGCGAGGACCGAATATACGACCACCACCTACGAATACCGGGGATTTAATGCTACCTGCACGTGCTCCACCTGTACCTTTTTGTTTCTTGATCTTGCGTGTTGAGTGATTGATCTCAGCACGTTCTTTTGACTTGTGTGTACCCTGACGCTGATTGGCCAAGTACAATTTTACATCGAGATAGATCGCATGCTCGTTAGGTTCGATTCCGAAAATTTCTTCAGACACACTTACCTTCTTGCCGGTATCTTCTCCTTTTATATTTAATACGGACAGTTCCATGGTACTATTTCTCAATGATTAGAAATGAATTCTTTGAACCCGGTACTGAGCCACTTACAACTAGCAAGTTTTGCTCAGGTATCACTTTCAGAATACGCAAATTCTGAATTTTTACACGATTGTTACCCATGCGCCCACCCATACGAATGCCTTTAAATACGCGTGAAGGGAACGAACAAGCACCAATCGAACCTGGGTGACGTGCACGGTTATGCTGACCGTGAGTTTGTCCACCAACCCCTGCGAAACCATGGCGTTTTACAACACCCTGAAAACCGCGGCCTTTGGCAGAACCAACTACATCTACGAATTCACCTTCCTCAAATACATCTTGTACTGATAGTGAAGTTCCAAGTTCATGCTCCACTTCAAATTCCTTGAACTCAACAAGCTTGTGCTTTGGAGTTGTACCGGCCTTTTTGAAGTGACCTATTAACGGCTGAGTAGAGTTTTTCTCTTTTCTCTCGCCAAAACCTAATTGGAGGGCCTTATACCCATCCTTTTCCTCGGACCTAACTTGTGTAACAACACAAGGACCAGCTTGAATCACAGTACATGCCAGAGCCTGCCCGTCAGCATTGTACAAACTAGTCATTCCGATTTTTTTACCTATTAAACCAGACATCGTAATTAATTTAAATTAGCAGGTAAAACCCTATTCCTTAAAACGGACTGCAAAGATAGAAATTTGAATTTTTATATCAAAGCGGTATTTTATTATTTCTCACTGATAATCAGCAAAAAAGGTCAGATGTACTAAACATCTGACCTCAGTTAATTCCTGGTATCGATCGAACACAAAAAAACATTCGAATAATTACCTGAATGAGCTCAGATGTGGTTTCCAGAATTCCGGACCTTCACCCAATTATGTAATAGGTTTAAATAAATAAACCTGTAAGAATCACTAAACCTTGATCTCTACATCAACACCGCTTGGCAATTCAAGCTTCATCAGTGCATCAACAGTTTTAGCACTTGTAGAGAAAATGTCTACCAGACGTTTGTAAGTACAAAGCTGGAATTGTTCACGAGACTTTTTGTTAACGTGAGGAGAACGTAAAACAGTGAATTTCTCTGTTTTAGTTGGCAATGGGATTGGACCGCTAACAACGGCACCAGTTGCCTTAACAGCCTTAACGATCTTTTCAGCAGATTTATCTACTAAGTTGTGATCGAATGACCGCAATTTGATACGAATTTTTTGATTCATCTTATTTGCTTATTTCCGGTTCTTGAAAAACTTGATGGGAACGAATCCCGACAATCCACCAGCGAAAGAACCATTTACTTCACTGGCTTAAATATTTTTAGCCACTGCCCTTTTCAGAGCAGTGGCTGATATTTTTATTAAGCTTTAACTAAGCCTTTTGCTTTCTCAATTACTGTATCAGAAATATGCTGAGGTACAACTTCGTAGTAAGCGAAAGTTAACGAAGCAGTAGCACGTCCTGATGACATTGTACGAAGGTCAGTTACGTAACCGAACAATTCTGACAAAGGAACGTCCGCTTTGATAACCTGAGCACCATTACGTGAATCCATACCTCTCATGATACCACGACGACGGTTAAGGTCACCAGTGATAGGTCCTGTATAGTCATCCGGAGTAAGAACTTCAACGTGCATGATAGGTTCCATCAATTTTGAACCTGCATGACGCGCAGCTTCTCTGAAACCGATCTTAGCTGCCAATTCGAAAGATAGTGCATCTGAATCGACATCGTGGAATGATCCGTGGAACAAACGCACTTTCATCGAATCCAAAGGATATCCTGCAAGGGCACCATTTGACATAGAAGCTTCGAAACCTTTCTGGATTGGAGCGATAAATTCACGAGGAATAGTACCACCTACAATCTGGTTAACAAACTGTAAACCGGTTTTTGGCTCTTTGCCTTCTTCGTTATCGTCTCTCGGTCCGATTTCGAATACGATATCGGCGAATTTACCACGACCCCCAGTTTGTTTCTTATATACCTCGCGGTGCTCAAAGTTCTTCGTAAGAATCTCTTTGTAAGCAACCTGAGGAGCTCCCTGGTTTACTTCAACTTTAAATTCACGACGCATACGGTCGATGATAATTTCAAGGTGAAGCTCTCCCATTCCTTTGATAATCGTCTGACCAGTTTCTTCGTTACTTTCAACTTGTAACGTAGGATCTTCTTCGATCAACTTAGTGATTGCCTTAGAGAAGTTATCGCTATCCGCAGCTTTCTTAGGCTCGATTGCATAACCGATTACAGGCTCAGGGAATACCATTGATTCAAGAATAATTGGATTCTTTTCATCAGATAATGTGTCTCCTGTTTTGATATCTTTGAAACCTACTACCGCTCCAATATCGCCCGCTTCAAGACGATCAATTTGATTTTGCTTGTTTGCGTGCATTTGGAAAATACGAGAGATACGTTCTTTATTTCCTGAACGGTTGTTCAATACATAAGAACCTGAATCAAGGAATCCTGAGTATGAGCGGATAAAGCAAAGACGTCCTACATAAGGGTCAGTTGCAATTTTAAACGCTAATGCACAGAAAGGATCTTTGTCAGTCGGCTGACGAGAAATCTCAGCACCTGTACGTGGATCAGTTCCGATAATGCTTTCACGATCTTGTGGAGAAGGCAGAATAGCCATCACATAATCAAGCATCGTTTGAACACCTTTGTTTTTAAAAGAAGAACCACAAACCATAGGAACGATTTTCATGCTGATTGTCGCTGCGCGCAAAGCTGCAAGAATTTCGTCTTCTGAGATTGAAGTAGGATCTTCAAAATATTTTTCCATCAAAGTGTCGTCGAATTCGGCAACAGCTTCAAGAAGTTTTTCTCTCCATTCAGTTGCTTCTTCCAACATATCATCAGGAATAGGAACTTCTCTGAAAGTCATCCCTTTATCTTCTTCGTTCCATTCGATACCACGGAAGTTAACCAAGTCAACCACACCTCTGAACGTATCTTCAGCACCAATTGGTAATTGAAGAGGTACAGCGTAGCTGCCCAGCATTTCTTTCACCTGCGCACAAACTTTAAGGAAGTCTGCACCAGAACGGTCCATTTTATTAACGAAACCGATACGTGCTACGTTATAGTTGTTAGCCAGACGCCAGTTAGTTTCCGACTGAGGCTCAACACCATCAACCGCACTGAACAAGAAAACCAATCCATCCAATACACGAAGGGAACGGTTTACCTCTACAGTAAAGTCAACGTGACCCGGTGTATCGATAATGTTAATGTGATATTTTTCACCGCGGTAGTTCCAGTCAACTGTTGTAGCCGCCGAAGTAATGGTAATACCACGCTCCTGCTCCTGCTCCATCCAGTCCATTGTAGCAGCACCATCATGTACTTCTCCAATTTTGTGGCTTACTCCTGCGTAATAAAGGATACGCTCGGTGGTTGTAGTTTTACCCGCATCAATGTGCGCAGCAATACCAATATTTCTTGTTAATCTTAGATCACGTGCCATGGCAAATGGTGCTGTTATTTATATTCGTTGTGCAATTCAATTCTTACAGGAAGCTCTGAATAATAGTAGGGCATTTTCACACCACTGCAAAAAATTCAGAGTGCAAAAGTATAAATAGTTGATTATAAAAACAATGAATAAGAAAGTTATTTTTTTAAGAAATAATAAAAAAACTGAAAGTCCGCGACTTTCAGTTCCATCAATTCAAAATCATAGTAAATTTTTGATGCTCAGTTACATTTAACATAGCTAGCCCCAGCATCTTTCTCCCAATAAGTAAAATCCGTTTCAGTCAATGAACTCACACAAATTGTACTCAAACCAGTTCCGAGCAGTTTGCAATATTTAAGTATTTTGTTCTTACTCAAATCTAATCGGGTCACAGCCCAGTCACCGTGTCCGTAAACTTCGAGATTCGTCAGCTTTGAACATGCTGTTAGATCAAGAGCAGGTGAGGTAATTTCATAGATCAAAAGTGATTTCAATTCAGGATTATGTGAGACATCTACACCACTTGACCCAACAACACCCAACTCCCACTTTTCAAGCGCCGGAGATTTTGAAACGTCTGCTGTATAGGGGCTAGTTAATTCCACAAGTTTTGGATGACTTCCCAATTTTAATTCTACCTTTTCAAGCGCATATACCTTTTCGAGAAATGTAGATGTGGAAAGATCTAGTTTTTTTAGATACATATTATTGTAAAGAGTAACCGAGCGAAGCATTTTAGATTGAGTCAGATCCAAAGAACTGACACTTGTTCCACGTAATTCAAATTCCTGAAGACTGCTAATCTTGCCAAAATTCAAAATCTTCAGAGATGCACAGGTCATGCAATGTGCATAAGGCAGGTATTCGAAATGTTCCAGTTTAGTGTTTTTACTAAAATCGAGTGTGTCTACCATTAATCCCTCACTTTTAAAATAGCGAAGATTAGTAAATCCTTCTATCCCTTTGAGAGAAGTGCTGCCCTCTATGGGTACATCAAAATGTAATGAATCAACATCCTTAATATATTTGTATAAAACGATGCCATCCAATTCGCTTATCGGATCTATACCTTTTTCAATTAGATATTTTTCAAAGTTTGGAAATAAGCTAACTCTTGAAGTGTCTATCAGCTCGACATCAGCAATAACCTCAACCGGCGGGTCTATTGTATTTTTGTCTTTTTTACAAGAAAAAATAAACAAACATAAAAGGAAGAAATAAGGATAAAGAGATTTCATGTCTTACAACATTGAGGTGAGCAATACAGCCACTTAGCGTTTTAAGTAACCGATTGAAAAGTTAAAGTAAATTTCATTAATTACAAAAAACATTTTTCCTAAACTTCTCTAAATCTGGCATTAAACGAAAAAAGGGTTCCGGTATAAAACCAGAACCCTTTTTCAAATATTCTTCCCGAAGGAGATTTCCTAGAAACGGAAATGCGAGAATGCTTTGTTCGCATCCGCCATACGGTGCGTATCGTCTTTTTTCTTAACAGCAGCTCCTTCACCTTTCGCAGCAGCAACGATTTCGCCAGCCAGACGGTCTACCATAGTTTTTTCTCCACGCTTACGTGCGTAGTTGATCAACCATTTCATACCTAAAGCTTGTTTACGTTCCGGACGTACTTCAGTTGGAACCTGGAAAGTAGCACCACCAACACGACGGCTTTTTACTTCAACAGATGGAGTTACATTGTTCAATGCTTTTTTCCAAGTTTCTAGACCACTTTCGCTGGTTTTTTTCTCAACCACTTCTAATGCGTCATAAAAAATTGTGAAAGCAATGCTTTTCTTGCCTTGAAGCATCAGGTTGTTTACAAATTTTGTAACCTGTACATCTCTGAACTTAGGATCAGGCAGGATATATCTTTTCTTTGGTTTGGACTTTCTCATTTTTGTACTTAATGTTTTACACGAGGTTTCGTTTTGCAACTTATTCACCCTGAACAGAATCCAGGATTACTTCCCTTTTATTTATCAGAATAGTTCTTTAATAAAAGCAGAGAGAGTTACTTTTTATTTTTTCTTACCTTTTACCGGTGCTGCAACTTGTCCTGGTTTAGGGCGTTTTGCACCGTATTTAGAACGACGTTGTTTACGTCCGTTAACACCAGCTGTATCCAATGCACCACGGATAATGTGGTAACGCACACCTGGTAAATCTTTAACACGACCACCACGGATCAAAACGATCGAGTGCTCTTGCAAGTTGTGGCCTTCACCCGGGATGTAGGCATTCACTTCTTTGTTGTTAGAAAGACGAACACGCGCAACTTTACGAAGTGCTGAGTTCGGTTTCTTTGGCGTTGTGGTATATACACGAGTACATACTCCACGACGCTGAGGGCAAGAATCCAAAGCCGGTGACTTGGATTTCCATGTAATGGTCTCTCTACCTTTACGGACTAATTGTGAAATAGTTGGCATTTAATGAATTGATTTTAATCTAGTTAATCAACTAATCGATTGTTTTACAAACGGTTTTCCCGAAAAATCGGACTGCAAAAGTAACAGACTAAGACTGATTTACAAAATGTTAATACTTTTTTTTATATATCAATCATCTAAAAAATTCAGAATCGCTTCTTTTATGTAAGAAATTATTGCGATTTAGAGGTGATATTCGTATTAATCCGCCGCTGCTGCATTCGATCCGGGGGTTAAAATTATTTAACTGCAACACAAATAGTTATTAGCTCGTATTCCGTTTTAACACATAAATCATCACTTACTGCCTTGGGTAAGTTCTAACAAATTTATCACGCAAGACTGGCAACAAAAGATTATCATTAGTCAATAATTGGAATCTCATAACTATTTTATGACAATGAATGACTATTTTGGGAGCACTAAATGTTTTTTGAATAAAAAATTTTACGGTCCATATCCAGAATTTTATTTCCAAACGTTGTTTAGTAGTATTGTCTTTTGTAACCCATAAACGCCTATCAATTCGTTAGCATTTATACATAACCTTATGAAAATATTGCGGTGTTATTTTACCCTCGTTATTAGTATCCTGGTACTAGGCACGTTCCTCGCTGGCTGTAATTCTGCCATGCAGGCATATAAAGATGGAGTTAAGAAATTTGATAACGGCGAATATGACCTCGCCATCAAAGGCTTGCAAAAAGCAGAACAGGCGAACTACGAACCTTTGCAAACAAGCTTTCTGATCGCTGAATCGTATCGTTTGTCAAATCGCTTCAAAGAATCCATCCCTTATTATAAAAAGGCGCTGGACGGCGGGATCACAAACCCGGAAGCTCAATTCCAATATGCATATGCTCTGAAAACAACCGGACAATACCAGCAAGCTTCCAATCAGTTTGCGTTGTTTGCCAAAGCACCAACCAGTCCGAAGAATTTACAGGAAAGAGCACTTCGTGAAGTCGAGATCCTGAAAATCACTGACAAGCTCCGCATTGAAAAAATGCCTGACGTGCAGCTGAAAGATATTCCGTTTAATGGTACAGGCTCTGAATTCTCACCCACTGTACTGGGAAATGAATTGGTTTTTTCTTCTTCAAAAAAAGAAAAAGTATACAAAAATAATGGTCAGCCAATGCTAGGCCTTTATAAAATAGCTATTGGAAAAGATGCTGGCGACACACAAGGGACAGCTGAATTATTTAGTAAGGAAATTTTCGATCCTGAGGCAAATGAAGGCTCCCCCGCTTTCAGTCCGGATGGAAAAACACTGATTTTTGCTCGTGGAAACACGGGTAAGAAAAAAGGAACAGCTGATGTTGATTTATATCAGAGCCGCAATGTCAACGGACAATGGACAACGCCGGCCATTTTACCAATCAATGATTCTCTGGCCTGGGATGGCTCTCCTTCTTTTTCAAGAGACGGAAAAACATTATACTTTGCATCAAACCGCGCTGGCGGTGCGGGTGGAATCGATTTGTACAGAACTAATATTGATGCTTCCGGGCGTTTCAGTAAGCCTGTAAATATGGGGCGCGACATAAATACTGCAGGAGATGAAATGTTTCCATATGTAGCTGAAGGGGGAGTTCTATATTTTGCTTCTGACGGCCATCCGGGATTAGGGAAACTGGATTTATTTTCAGCGACCCGTACCCAGGGAATTATTACGATCGAAAATCTCGGATTGCCTTTTAATAGCCCGCAGGATGATTTCGGACTGGTTTTTTACAAAGATAAAGATCAAGGCTTTTTTGCTTCAAACCGTGAAGGTGGCAAGGGAGATGACGATATCTACTATTTTTTCAAACCAAAAGCACCGGATAGTACTATCGCACAGAAAGATCCGATGGATCCTTTGAATCCTCAAAATCCGAATTATATCGAAGGAAAATTGAAGTCTGTCCGCTATTTCTTGGCGGGAGATGTATATGATAATTCAACGAACCCGACACCGATTGATTCGGCTATCGTGCACATTTTGCCGGATACTTCCGATACACAAATTACCCAGCTAAAAACAAATGCTGCCGGAAAATTCGGAACTCAGCCGGTGGAGGAAGGAAGATCCTATGTTCTTTTGGTAGAACGCAAAGGGTTTATAAGCAAAAGAGAGCCTTTCTCGATGAATGGCCGCAGTATCCCTCCGATTTTCCTTACAAAGGCGGTTACAGATACTACGTTCCAGGTTTCTATCAAACTTGACAGACTGGAATTGAACAAAACTTTCGTATTGGATAACATTTATTACGATTTAAATAAATACAATATCCGTCCGGATGCGGCCATAGAACTTGACAAACTTGTCCAGATTTTGAAAGATAACCCGACAATGAATATTGAGCTGAGTTCTCACACGGATGCTCGTGCAACGGATGCATACAACATGACACTTTCTCAGAACAGGGCTGAATCCGCCATCAAATATCTGAATCTGAAGGGTATTGATGCGGAAAGATTGACTGCGAAAGGTTACGGAGAGCGTCAGCTTATTATTCCGAACGCAAAAACAGAAGAAGAACACCAGCGTAACCGACGTACAGAATTTACGATTTTGAGTTACTAAGAGCAGAAGATTAAAATTTTTCCGAATCCAACAAAGTAGTTTTTGAACGACTATTTTGTTGGATTCGTTGTTTTGTTACCTCGGACTGAAAATCGCTTGTATTAAAAGATCGGCCGGTCACCAGAGCAAAATTTATTATACTTGCAATAACAACAATAAAGTTTCCTTTCTATTATCTCCTTCAATGATTCACCGTATTATCTATTGGTTTCGTAACGACCTCCGAATTCAGGATAACGAAGCCTTTTTTGCAGCCACAGAAATTGCCCGGGAAGTTGTTCCAGTTTATGTCTTTGACCCACGTCAATTTGGTAAAACTAAATTTGGCTTTCGCCGGGCAGGAGCATTAAGAGCACAATTTTTGCTTGAATCTGTTTTGGATTTAAGAGAACGCCTGCGGGAAAAGGGAGGTGATTTATTGATCCGCGTGGGAGAACCTGAAAAAATCGTGGCCGAGCTTGCAGAGGAGTATGGAGCTCAATATATCTACACGAGTAAGGAAATTGCACCCGACGAAACGAGTGTTGAAACTTCGCTCAGCAAAAATATTAAAATTATGAACGTAGATATCAAGCTTTTCTGGATGTCTACTTTGGGAGGTGTGCTTGACCTTCCATTTTCAATCGCTAAACTTCCGCTTGATTTTCCTGATTTCCAGGAACAGATTAAGGCCCACTTTAAGGTAAAGCCTGCTATTGTTGCACCTGAAAAAGTGATTCTGCCACAGGGATATGAAGCGGGTTTGATCCCATCGCTTCCTATGTTATCGATTGATCCTCTGGAAATCGAGGCAAGCCAACAAACGTCTGCCATTAGTGTGAAAGGAGGCGAAACAACTGCTTTGGTGAAGTTGCAATCGTTTGTTGAAGAAATTATTAGATCCGGGACAGCTGTTAATTCAGGGGAACCAATAATCGATTATGGGCTCTCAACCTGGCTTTCTCTGGGTTGTCTGTCTCCGAAATCTATTTACGCAGCCTTATTACCATACCACGAAAACTCGGAAGCTCAGAAGGTAATTACCGATCTTTTGCAAAGAGATTTTTCGCACTGGACCTTACTTCGTCACGGATCGAGACTATTCAAGCCGGGAGGAATCAAGCATGAAATCAATAAACGCTGGCTTAACGAGCTCGCAGAGTTTGAAAAATGGACCAATGCGAAAACAGAAAATACCGAGGTAAATGCTATAATCGGCAAACTGGTTGCAACCGGCAATTTAACAGCCGCAGAAAGGACACTGGCTGCTGATTACCTGGCTAACGAAATGGGCATAAACTGGACTTGGGGAGCGATGTACTATGAGAGCTTCCTGACTGATTACAATGTATCAGGTAACTGGTCACGCTGGAATCATATTGCCGGGGTGGGCAGCGTCTAGGCCTATCATCATACCAGGCAACGCTACATAACGATAAGCTGCCGGTTATGTAGTTTTTCTTAAAGATTTTGCTAGCTTTGGCCAACTTTGAACCCAATCATTAACACTAAATCAAACAATTCAATGTCAAAAGGACTAATCGCAGTTGTTGTCATTCTTCTTATTTTCGGATTTGTAGGATGTGGCAAATATAATGGCCTCGTAGGAAAAGACGAGGTTGTAAAGGAATCATGGGCGAAAGTAGAAAGTCAGTACCAACGTCGTGCAGACCTTATTCCAAACCTTGTTAATACAGTAAAAGGTGCGGCAGAATTTGAAAAAAGCACTTTAACAGGCGTTATAGAAGCACGGGCAAAAGCAACTTCGACAACAATCAACGCAGATCAGCTTACACCTGAAAATATCGCGAAATTTCAGGGAGCACAAGATCAGTTAAGCGGAGCACTTTCCCGTTTGCTGGTATCTGTTGAAAGATATCCTGAACTGAAAGCAAACCAGAATTTCCTGGAACTTCAGGCTCAACTGGAAGGTACTGAAAACCGTATCACCGTTGCGCGAAATGACTTTAATACTGTTGTAAAAGATTACAATCAGGAAGTAAGAACATTCCCGACAAACCTGTTTGCAGGCATATTCGGATTTGCCCAGAAAGGTTATTTCACTGCAACCGCAGGTTCAGAAAAAGCTCCGACAGTACAGTTTTAATATCAGGGCGGCAGTGTTGACGTAAGTCAATACTGCTTGTTTTGGCTTCGCGGCGCATACTTTCCATACAACCTTTTCAACTTTCTATTCCCATGCCTACTGATTCACTTTTTTTCGGAGAAGAGGAACAAAAGCAAATTATCGCTGCCATAAAGGAAGCTGAGAAACAAACTTCCGGCGAGGTAAAAGTGCATATTGAAAAGAAATGCTCGTCATCCGACGTGCTGGAAAGAGCCAAGGAAGTTTTTGGCTTATTGGGCATGCATGCGACTAGTGAGCAAAATGGTGTGCTTTTTTACCTGGCCTACGAAGACCGGAAATTTGCAGTACTGGGAGATAAAGGAATTAATGAAAAAGTGCCTTCCGATTTTTGGAATAGTACGAAAGATCTGCTCCGATCCTATTTTTCCCAAAGTAAATATTCAGAAGGACTTTGTGCCGGAATAAAAGAAGCAGGCCTGCAATTAAAAACACATTTCCCATATCGTTCCGACGATGTCAATGAACTACCTGACGATATCTCGTTCGGGTAATAATTCTTATGAAAAAATATATCATTTTTTCTTGGCTGTTTCTGATGGTCCTTTGTCGCATTGCGGCTCAGGATATACCGGCAAAGCCAAACCCTCCGCGCCTGGTCAATGACTTTGCAAAACAGCTGAATCCAACCGAAGTCAGTGCACTTGAACGAAAACTGGTTGCCTACAATGATTCAACATCAACACAGATTGTTATTGTTGTAGTACCTACAACCGGAGATTATCCTATTGCTGACTACGCATTAAAACTAGGTAGAGAGTGGGGTGTTGGCGGTAAAGCCAAAAACAATGGTATCGTGATACTTTGGGCTTCCACAGATAGAAAAGTGTATATCAGCACGGGATATGGTATGGAAGGAGCTATTCCTGATGCCATTGCAAAACGAATTATTACGCAGGAAATCACACCTGATTTTAAAAATGGAATGTACTATCGCGGCCTTGATAAGGGTGTCGATGTGATTTTTAAATACGCAACCGGCGAATATAAAGCTGATCCAAAGGAAGAAAGTGATAACAAGGGAACATCTCCAATCGTCATTGTTATCATTATTTTCGCCATAATTCTTATCATCATCGCCAGAAACAAAGGTGGTGGAGGCGGTGGAGGTTACCGTAATTCCGGTGGTGGAATGGGACCGATTTTCTGGCCTTACACAACGCATTCGAGCGGCGGAAGTTCGTCAGGAAACTGGGGAGGTGGTTTTGGCGGTGGAGATGGCGGTGGCTTTGGAGGTTTTGGTGGCGGTAGTTTTGGTGGCGGGGGTGCAGGCGGAGATTATTAATTGAGGAATTATTCGGCAAATTGTCTGAAACATAATTTCCCGTTTTACAAAAAACGGTTATAAGAATGATTAAAACGGGTTCAAAGTTTAATCTTTGAGCCCGTTTTTGTTTTGACATGCTGAAAAAACACAAAACGTATAAGGTGGCACAGTTCTTTCATGTAACATTAACAAGATTAAGTTTAACCTAAATTAAATGTTATGGAGAATAAGAATAATACCGGTTTAGTAATTGGATTGATTATCATGACCGTAGTAGCAGCCGTTTTTGGGTATCTTTTTTATCAGGAACGTAATATCACAACAAAACAAGAGGCAGACTTAGAAGTTCGTGTAAATGAACTGGCAATGAATGAGATCAAACTTGACTCGATTGCCAAACAATTGGATGCAAAAATCATTGAAGTAAAAGGGCTTGGCGGTAATATTGAAGAGCTTGAAAAAGCAAAAGCTGATTTGATCAAAGACCGTGTGGCTTTACGCCGCGGGACTATTACTTTAGGAAACAAAATTAAGGAATACGAAAGCTTCCTGACTCAAAAAGATCAGGAGATAGCGACACTACGTGAAGAAAACCAGCAGTTAATCAGTAAAACTGAAACATTGACACAAGAAAAAGCGGAACTTGAAACGAGCAAAAAAGCAGTTTCGGATTCACTTTCAGGCGTAGTATCTAAAAACGCAGAACTGGAATCGAAAGTTACGATGGCCGCTGCCCTGAGAGCCCGCAGTGTTAAAGTGTATGCGATTTCGTCAAAGGGTAAGGTGCGTGAAGGCGAAAATGTTAAAGCTAAACGTGTTGATAAAGTACGTGTAGATTTCATTTTGGAAAAAAACCCGCTAACACAGAACGATACCAAAACAGTATATATGCGTGTAATCGATCCTAGCGGAGCAACAATTTCAGATGATGCTACCGGATCTGGCAAATTTCAGTACGAAGGGCAGGAACAAGGATATACGATCAGCCAGGATGTAATGTATAGTAATAACAACCAGGATGTAAGTATCCTTTATGACAAGAATAGTCCATTCAAATCCGGTACTTATTCTGTTGAATTGTATGCCGAAGGATTCAGAGTTGGTGAAGGATCTTTTTCTGTAAAATAGGAGATTTAGGTTCTCTTTTCAAAGCCGTATGATCAGATATTGACCTGATTATACGGCTTTTGTCTTGTAACAATTCTCGACACTGCAACACACAAAAAAGCAACCTTCTCATTTCTATCGAAATAATTGTTTAAACAAAGAATTGTTTAAAATTTAGGCATATTACACTATCTTGCGCCATTAAAATCACCTGGCAGAAACGTTATTGCCAAATAAAACACCTCTTTTTGTTTTATGACTTCGACTATATCCCAGAAGCACCCGCGCGGTCTTTATGTTTTGTTTTTTGCTGAAATGTGGGAGCGTTTCAGTTTTTATGGTATGCGGGCCATTCTTTTACTTTTTCTTCTTGATAACGTACGGGGAGGTATGGGCCTGGAAGCGGCAGAAGCTGCGGCCGTCTATGGGCTTTATACATCATCCGTTTATTTATTGACACTCCCTGGAGGCTGGCTTGCTGATAATATTCTGGGGCAAAAAAAAGCGATATGGTATGGTGGGATTGTCATTATGCTTGGTCATATTATTCTTGCAATTCCTGGAGGGACTTCAACCTTTTTTATTGGGTTGGTTACAGTAGCTATTGGAACAGGACTGCTGAAAGCTAATATCAGCTCGATTGTTGGCGAGTTATATCCGGAAGGAGGAGCCAGACGTGATGCGGCTTTTTCAATTTTTTACATGGGGATAAACCTTGGCTCCGTACTAGGTATTACGATCGTCGGTTATCTTGGGCAGAAAATTAACTGGCATATGGGCTTCGGAGCCGCTGCCGTAGGTATGTTATTAGGACTGGTCGTATTCCATTTTGGAAGTAAAAAATATCTTAAAGGATATGGTGAGGTTCCCCCCGTCAAAATCAGTACACCCGAATCCGATGCAAAATCGGGCTCGGAAAAAAAGCTGGGTTATGGTCTTGTTGCAATGCTGGTTCTATTTTTATCCGCCTTGCAGTTGAAAGGGCTGATCGATATGACCACCGCTCAGGGGCTTGCTCAAGGTGCCGGGATCATCATTGTAACGGTATCCTTATTTTATTTCATTTATATCTTAGTAGCTGGTGGTCTAACGCCTGTTGAAAAGAAAAGAATTTACGTTCTGATTGTCTTCTTCCTTGCAGCTGCTATCTTTTGGTCTGGTTTTGAACAGGCTGGTTCATCACTTCAGATTTTCGCTGAACGTTATACACAGCGTACTTTTGGAGGCTGGGAAATGCCGTCAAGCTGGTTCCAGAATTTCAACGGAACATTCATTTTGATCTTCGCCCCTGTCATGGCGAGTTTGTGGATCTTCTTATCTGCGAAAGGTTACAACCCGGCAACTCCTGTGAAGTTTGCAATCGCTCTTCTACTGGTCGGTGCAGGTTTCTTTATCATGGAAATGGCTTCCAAGATTGCAGTTACCGGCCAACTAGCGTCTCCATTATTCCTGACCTTTACCTATATGGTTCACACAATCGGTGAGCTTTGTCTTAGTCCCGTGGGTTTAAGTTCTTACACTAAACTTGCCCCAAAACGCTATGTAAGCCAGCTTATGGGAATCTGGTTTGTTGCTGCTTCTCTTGGAAATTTAATCGCAGGATTATTTGCCGGAGGTTTTGACGAAGAAAATTTACAGCAAATGCCAGCCCTGTTTCAACAGGTAACATTATTCTCAGTGGGTTTTGGAGTTTTGCTTCTGATATTCTGGAAGCCGGTTAAAAACTGGATGGGAGGGATTCAGTAATTGGCTTTTATCTGAAAGTCAGGTTTGGAGATTTAAGTTTCATAAAAACAGGGTGGCAACTTTCTAAGATTGCCACCCTATTTTATGTGATCAGGCAAGTTTATTTACCCATTGATTTATCTCTTATGGCTTTAAATTCAGAACCCGTCTTCCAGCCTGGAAAAGTTGATTCGTTGCTCAACTTGTAACCCACGTTAAACAATAACTGCATATCTTCAATAATTCCTGACAAGTCCCAGGAAGCTGAATATTCATCAGCAGGTGAATGATAACGGTTATCATTGTAATCTTTTTTCTGCGCTTCTCCCCACTCCTCTCCATGCTCAACTGATACCGAGCCGTTTTCAATATATAATGAAGGAATCCCGACTTTCGCAAAATTGAAATGGTCAGAACGGAAATACCAGCCACCAGAGGGATCCGGCTCGCCACGTGTCGTACGTCCTTGTTTTGCTGCCGCTTCATCCGCATATTCATCAAGATCTGACTGCCCCTTTCCTACAATAATTATATCTTTCATTTTGCCGAAAGGCTGCAGAACGTCCATGTTAATATCAGCAACTGTTTTATTAATCGGGTAAACCGGGTGAGATGCGTAATAATCCGAACCTAACAATCCCTGCTCCTCTGCTGTAACCGACAAAAACAAAATAGAGCGCGACGGCCGTTTTCTCTGTTTGGTGAAAGCACTGGCAATTTCCAACAAAGCCGCAGTTCCGGAGGCGTTGTCAGCTGCACCGTTGTAAATAGAATCACCATTGATCGCTTCTCCTTTTCCGAAATGATCCCAATGCGCAGAGTAAATGATATACTCGTCTTTTCGGTCTGCTCCCGGCAGCAGTGCCAATACATTATTGGAGGCCGATTTTTTTATTGTGTTATCAACAACCAAAGATGTCCGGGCTTTTAACAGCACAGGTTTAAATCCTTTTTTACCGGCAGCGATCATCAATGTATCTGAAACACCTGTCAGCTGAAACAATTTCTTAGCTGACTCCATCGTGATCCATCCCTCTACCAAAGCTCGTGATTTGTTATTATCGTCCGAATCCAGATATAACTTCGACTTCGACCAGCCACTCCTTACAACGGCCCAGCCATAACTCGCCGGTTTTGTATCATGTACGATCAGTACCCCGGCAGCTCCCTGACGCGCGGCCTCTTCAAATTTATAAGTCCAGCGGCCATAATATGTCATGGTTTTTCCTTTAAATAAAGTGCTGTCAAAAAATCCCGGGTCATTCACCAGAACTACTACCGTTTTTCCTCTTACATCCAGACCCGCGTAATCATTCCAGCCATATTCCGGAGCAACAATGCCATAGCCTGCAAAGATCAATTCAGAATCCGCAAGTTTTACCTGATCCTTGACATGCCGAGAGGCTGCTACGAAATCATCCAGATAATTAAAGGCGACAGAACCTTTATCATTTTTTATAATCAACTGCCCGACCGGTTTCGAAAGTATATCCACCATCGGCACCTTTTGAAAATAGCTGTCACCGTTTCCAGGTTTTAATCCCAGCTTTTCAAATTCTGTTTTAAGATATTGAATCGTTTTTTCTTCTCCGGCAGAAAAAGGTTTCCTGCCTTCCAGAGAATCCGACGCTAGAACTGCAATTTCCTTTGCAAATATTTTGCCATCGATATCGGAAGCTGTCTCTTCCTTTTTTTCGTTTTTTGCACAACCGGCAGAAATCAATCCGGCCAAGAAGAGGATGTAAAAGGAGTTTTTTATTCTCATATTAAAGTAAAATGGTTAGCACGAAAATGTGGTTAAGGTACATTCAAGATTTTTGATACCGTAATACATAAAGATAAACCGATCGTCACTATGTTAATAAACATATTTGACGAAATAATTACATTTGTTTATATAGAACACCCAAACCAAATAATCATCACATATGAAATCAGCTTTTTTAAAGTGGTCCCTGATGGCATCCGTTGTTGCAATGACCTCCTGCGGCAGCGACAAAGAAAATACCACTTCGGTGGAAAAAGTACCAGGATTTGATT
This sequence comes from Dyadobacter koreensis, assembly GCF_900108855.1. Classification (GTDB taxonomy): domain Bacteria; phylum Bacteroidota; class Bacteroidia; order Cytophagales; family Spirosomataceae; genus Dyadobacter; species Dyadobacter koreensis. The sequence continues at coordinate 172,817 of NZ_FNXY01000010.1, read as the reverse complement.
TAAGTTCTCTTGATTCTACCCAAAAAGCGTGCGACGACTTTGACAGCTACGCCAACGGGGGATGGAAAAAGAAAAACCCGATTCCAGGAACGGAAAGTCGTTGGGGCGCATTCGGAATTTTAGATAAAGAGAACAAAGAAGTTCGCCTGAAAGGAATTATCGAAGAAATTACAAATCTGAAAGATCGTAAAAATGGTAGCGAAGAACAGCAGATCGCAGATTACTATAAATCATTTTTAGATACTGCAACGGTTGAAAAACGTGGTCTCGAACCGTTAAAACCATATCTGGATAAAATTGAGTCAGTCCAGTCGCTTAAAGATCTTGCTTCGGTAACAGGAGAACTGCAAAAAGTAGGCGTTTCAACTGTTCTCGGTTTCGGCGTTGAAGGCGATTTGAGAAATAGTAAAATGAACGTGCTTTACGAAGGACAGGATGGTTTGAGCCTTGGTGAAAAAAGCTATTACGAAAGAACGGATTCCAGCACCGTCAAGGTTCGTAATGAATTTGTAAAACACGTCGATACCATGTTTGGTTTTGCAAGTTTTAAAGATGCTGATCCTGGGAAGACGGTCCTTGATTTTGAAACAAAACTGGCCAAACTTCAGCTAACCAATGTCGAGCTGCGTGATCCTATTAAGACATATAATAAAACGTCGTTTTCTGATTTTACGAAGTTAGCTCCTGACTTTGATCTGAAAACATTTGCGGACAAACAGGATATCAAAACGGATACGGTCATTGTCCAGAATGTTGCTTATATCAAAAATGTGAATGCTTTATTGAAAGCAACTCCGCTTGCAACATTGAAACTTTACACGCGCTGGCAGTTGCTTTCTAACTTTGCTGGTTACCTGCCAAAAAGTTTTGATAAAGAAGATTTTCGCTTTTTCAGTACCGTTATGCGTGGTACAAAACAGCAGAGAGCACGCGTAGAAAGAGCGATTCGCTCGACCGATGGTCTGTTGGGTATGCCACTGGGCAAACTTTTCTCTAAAAAATATTTCCCGGAAGACGACAAGAAAAAGGTGTCTGAAATGATCGAAAATGTGCGTACCGTTTATGGCGAAAGAATTGACAAACTTACCTGGATGAGTGATTCGACCAAGGCAAGAGCACATAAGAAACTGAAAGCTTTCACGTATAAAATCGGTTATCCTGATAAATGGAAAGATTACTCTTCTATTAAAATTGAGGGTGATAAATTATTTGAAAATGTGATTGCAGCTTCCTTGTTCCAGAATGAAGAAAATGTAAAAAAAATTGGTAAGCCTGTTGACAAGAGTGAGTGGCATATGACACCGCAGACGGTGAATGCTTACTACAATCCTTTAAATAATGAAGTAGTATTCCCGGCGGGCATTTTACAACCTCCTTTCTATAACCGCGATGCGGACGATGCGATCAATTATGGTGGTATTATTGCTGTAATCGGTCACGAGTTTACCCACGGATTTGATGACCAGGGTTCACAGTTTGACGAAGAAGGAAACCTGAAAAACTGGTGGACCGCTTCAGATCGCGCTAACTTTGATAAATTGACAAAAAAATACATCGACTATTTCAGCGGTATCGAAGCACTTCCTGGTTTTAAAATAAACGGAGCTCTGACGATCGGTGAAAATGTGGCGGATTTAGGGGGGCTTACGCTAGCTTATTACGCTTTGGAAAAATCGTTGAAAGGCAAGCCCGAACCAGCTCCGATCGACGGCTTTAACTGGAAACAGCGTTTCTTCTTAGGATGGGCGCAGGTTTGGCATATGAACACAACAGATGAAGCCTTACGTAACCAGGTGCAAACGGATCCACACGCCCCGGCGAAGGATCGTATCAACGGACCTCTTCCCCATTTGAAAGAATTTAAAGATGCATGGAGTTGTGGTGAAGGAAGTAAAATGGTTTTACCGGAAGCGTCGAGAGTCGTGATCTGGTAATTAAAATACTATTCTAACAAAGACAGGAGCGGGCTTTTGAAAGCTGGCTCCTGTTTTTTTTTGTCAATTCATTTTATTTCCCGGCCAGATGTTTATCTCGATACTCGCTTGGATTACATCCCTTGACCTGCCGAAACTGACGGGCAATATTTTTGCTGTCCGACAACCCCATATCGAGGGCGATCTCAAAAACGGACATATCGGTATCGAGCAGTTTTTGCGTAAATTTTTCGATGCGCAAATTATAAATGTACTTATAGATCGGATAACCCATCACTTCAATAAAACGTTTTTCGAGTGCTCTCCTCGACAAAGGAACTTGTTTTACGACTTCATCGACATGCAGATTTTTATCAATATTCTGATGTATGTATTTTAAAGATGAAGCGATATGCTCATCGTTGGTAGCATAAATATCTGTTGAATGTCGCGTAATTACCTGTGTTGGTTTGACTACAATATCATAAAAATCCCGCATCCCATTTTTAATCAGATGATCCAGTAATTTTGCTGCATCATAGCCGCCTTTTTCCGCATCCTGGCCAACACTTGACAACGGAGGATCGGAAAAATCGCAGATCATTTCATCGTTATCGACACCTAAAACGGCCATTTCTTCCGGAATCCGGATACCATAAAGGCGGCACGCCTCAGTGATATGTTGTCCCTGATTATCATCGCAGGCCATCAAAGCAATTGGCTTCGGCAAAGATTTCAGCCATTTGCCGATAGAAGCCGGCCGGTAAAACCATAGCTCCGACGGACGCGCCATTTTATGTTCAAAATAATGCACCTTATATCCCGCACGCGTTACTCTTTCCTCAAATCCCTCTGCCCTTTCCTGTGACCAGACGATATCTTTAAATCCATAAAACGCAAAATTCTTAAATCCTTTTTTCAGGAAATAATCCGCACCCATTTCTCCAGCTTCATGGTGAGCTCCCGTGATATTAGGAATTTCGTCAAAACGTTTTTTGAAATCCTGCGCGATAACGGGTATGCCTGCATCAATGATTTTCCCAATATTCGGATCATTGTAAAACTGGCCAATGATACCATCCGCACCCCATTCCAGCGCCCATTTCAAAATACCTTCAATTCCCACGGTTTCCCTGTGAAACAGCGGCATCCGGCAAAATATCCACGGCCCGTGCTCTCTGGAATATTTAGCAATTCCTTTCAAAAGTGCCTTACTATATTCCTCAGCAAAATCGATTAGTAAAATAATTTTATACATATCAGACTACCCGATAATGAATTTGGAAGAAGTTAAGAATCAATAAATGGATTGTTATGCAAACAATTCTTTCAGGTTTTTTACTGTATCATTATTGACCAAAGGCTTTGCCCAAAGACCAATACTCAAAATATAACCCAGGGTTACTAACAGAAAAAGCATGGCTAATTGTAAACCGACTATTTCCCCCAAACCGCCGATGATCAAGGGTACAACTGCACCTCCCGCGATACCTGCACATAAAATTCCTGAAAATGTTCCGTGGTGATCAGGCACCGAATTAAGTGCGAGAGAGAAAATAACGGAATACATAACCGACGCGAAAAAGCCGGTAAGCGGAAATGCATACAGGCTCATTTCTTTCGATCCGAATAATGCAGCGAACAAGGAAACGATAGCACCGAGTGTAAAAAATATTAATACTTTTCTGCTGTCCAACAATTTCAAAAGTATAAGTCCGAGAAAGCAGCCGATTGTGAGCAATCCCCAAAAGTAAGAGATTACCAAAGCACCTGTTGTGGCCGGATCAACGTTATGATAAATTTGCAGAAATTTGGAAATCCAGTTTGCTATACCTTGTTCAGTGCCGACATAAGCGAAAATCCCGAGAAAGAAGAGCCAGACAGAACGGTTGGATGAGAGGTCTTTAAAAGCTTTTCCTACATCAATTCGCTCGTCTTCTTTCAGATCTACTTTCGGAAATTTCACCAATGCGATGACAAGTACCATCAGCATTGAAATTATAGCGAAAACCCAGTACAACGAAACCCATTTCAAGTTTTCCGGAACGAGTTTGTTAAGTGTTTCAATAAAAAAACCAGAATTCCCGGAATGAACATTCAAAACGAGATAACTATATAGAAGCGGGCTCAAAAAAGACGCAGCTCCGAAAAATAATTGAGCCAGAACTGAATTAAAAGCAAATTTCTCTTCGCCGCCAGCAACGCGAAGCAACGGATTGATCACGACCTGCAACATGGCCATTCCGACACCAATTAAGAAAAGAGAGCATAAGGCAACGGTAAATCCTGGGTTAACGGCAAAAAGTAAAGCGCCTGCAAAGGCAAGCGTAAACGCAATCAGCAGAACTGTTTTTTCACCATATTTTTCAACCATCAATCCGGCTGGAATCGACATTACTCCATAAGCGACAAAAAAAGCGAAGGGAAGAAATCCGGCCAGACCGATACTGAGGTCGAAGCTTTGAACGATATCGGGAATAATCGGCCCCAGGATATTGGTCAGAAACGATATCACGAAAAAGATTAGCAATATCAGGATAACGATAAATGCGTTTCGCTTCATAAGTAGGTTTGGAGGATGGGCTTGAAGTTATAATGTACTTGAAATAGGGAATTTTAAAAAGCAATTTATTGCATGCATAAAGAGCCCATGCTATTTTTCCATCAAAGCGGCTGCGCCTAAAAGTGCTATATTTTCATTCTCAGAAAGCAATAGTGTGAGTTTTTTTATGGATTCGGGATAGGCAAAATCTTTCAAACTTTCCAGCATACTGGGTTTGAAAAATCGTTCGGCTTTGGCAATGGAACCGCCCAGCACAATGGCTTCCGGATCGTAGGTATAAAGAATAGTTTTTACGACGACCCCCAAATGAATCCCAAATTCCTTCCAGGTCCTTATCACTTTTGAATCGCCGCGAATTGCCGCTTCATGCGCTTCGTAAGCATCGCATCCCAGGGAATCCTCAAAAAAACGATTGCAGACATAGTTTTCCAGAATTGAATCGCGATAAGGCAACATCCCTATTTCTCCGGCACCGCAATTGTTTCCTGAATAAAGTTCGTTATTAATAATGATGCCGGAACCTAGCCCGGTACCAATGGCCATACCGACAACAGATTTATACTTTTTGGCGAGCCCGAAACGATGCTCGCCAAGTGTAAAACAATTCACGTCATTGTTAATGAAAACAGGTAGGTTGAATTCTTTTTCAACGATATCGCGCAGCGCAACTTCTTCCCAGGAAGGAATATTCATCACATTGTAAACAATTCCTTTATCCACATCAACTACCGAAGGAACACCAATTCCGATTCCCTTAACCGGATATTCTGTAAAGGGACGGATCAAATCCATGAGTTGTGACAAGGTAGAGGAAAGCGATTCTTTATTTTCAAGTAAAATATTGCTTTGTCGCGTGATAGACCCACCCAACTCAATTCCTGCCCGCATATTAGTGCCTCCGATATCTACACCTATATTCATTAAAAACTGACTAATTAATTTCGTGTGTTTTTATCATTTAATACAAATTACACTTACTTGCCTTCTACAATGCTGGTCCGGCTTGATTTCCCGGCTTTATCAAAACTTTTCAGCTTAACGGTTCCAGACACCTTTACGGGATTGCTGTACAATGCAGACTGGACAGTAGGCTCAGAACCGTCCGTTGTATAACGAATTGCCAGGCCTGGTAAATCAACATTTGCCTTCAGCATACCATTTTCCACAATAGCCCCCGGCAAAGGAAGCCGGTAGTTGTAGCCGCCGTTCAGATAACTCAATCGTGGAATTTCCTTGCTGGCAATAGAATTGGCAAATATATTCCAGCCAGCCGCGATCGATTTATCACGTGCCACTTTGTCTTCGATCGTTTCCCAGCTTCTTTGAGCAGACCAGGCGCTTTCTGCAAATCCGAAAAGCTTAGGCAGAATAGAGTACTCCATCATATCACGACCTTTAATTGTTTCGCTCCAGAGCTCCGCTTCCAGACCGTAAATATTCTTCCTCGCTTCCGGTTTTAACTTTTCTTTTCCCACAAATTCTTCCGCCATCGGTTTTCCCAATGCAGTTGTGTAAGTTGTTTTAAACATATCGAACGGTGCGAAGGCCCAGTTGTCCCAGGTATTCACAAAACCTCCCCAATACAACCCGGGCTCTTTGGGATCATTGTTATAAGCCATATCGAAATAGAAATTGGTCACGTTGCAAAGAATCACCGGATATCCTGCATTGGCTAACCGGTTACCCAAATCCACATCAAATACGTTGTTCCAGATATAAGGGACTACTTGTTTTCCAATAAATTCCGGATTCGCAAGATATTTACCATCTGCCGTTTTCGTTAAAGCAACCTCTTCCCAGCCGTGGATTTTCAGATTACGCTTCGCAAGTCTGGGAACCAGTCTTCGGAAGAAATAGGATTGAAGATTTTTAGCACCTTTTATTTCAGGATTTTCTTTCAGCAATTTTGCCGCCATAGGTGATTTTTCCCATACGCCGTCAGCAACCTCATCGCCGCCTGTATGGAAAGTATCCATCGTCAAACCGGCTTCTTTATACATCTTGGCCATTTCATCCACCACTTTTTCAAAGAAGTGATACGTTGACTCACGGGCTACACTGACCACATTATCCTTGTAACCCTGCGCAGAAATGTATACCGATTTGTCGTCGGGATCTATCAGGCGATATTCATTCGCTTCTGTCTCTTTTCCTTCTTTCATTAAACGCTCATAGCGCGCTTCCATCGACTTGATCGCAGCACGTGCATGGCCTGGAAAATTCAATTCCGGAATCACATTGACATGCCTTTCCTTTGCATATTTCAAAATCTCTACAAAATCAGATTTGGTATAATATCCGGCGCCAAATTTCCCTTCTTCATTAGCCACAGGGCCAGATCCATAAGACGGATGCAAAACGGAGGTATTCATACTGGTCGTATGCTGACGTTGTGCGCCGACTTTCGTTAATTCAGGCAGCCCGTCAATCTCTACGCGCCATCCTTCATCTTCCGCTGTGTAAAACAAAATGTGGTTAATCTTATAGGTAGCAAGCAGATCGATAATACGTTTTACAGATTCTTTGGTTTGGAAATTCCGGGCTACATCCAGGTGCATACCACGGAAATAAAATCTTGGAGCATCTTCAATTTGTGTAAAGCCAAAATTAATCGAGGCCGCAGGTTTTTGAAATGCTTCTAACGGAACAAGTCCCAGCAAACTTTGCACACCGTAAAACACACCAGCAGCATCGCTCCCAGTAATCGTAATCCCGTTTCCATTGATGCCAAGCGTATAGGCTTCTCTGGAAATACCGTTAACCTGAACTTTACCCGATTTTAGAATAATGCTGTTGGCTGCGACCATTGTTGGCAGACCACTTTTTGCCTGGAACTCTTTTCCGGTAACCGTCTTTAATTTTTCACTTAGATATTTTGCTTCTCCCTCGAGCCCGGCTTCATAATAAAGTGCCGTTTTGTTGTTAAGCGTAAAAGTCCCGGCACTATTCGTGATTTTCACCGGTGCCGGAATAATCTTCTGAAGCTGATTGGAATCGATCGCCGACATAACCAGATTTTGGGTATATCTCAATGCAGCCGTTTGGATAGGTTCCAGATCTCCTTTTCCCCGCAGAATCTGCTCTTTTGTAAGAAATGGCTCGATCGTATAATTTGCTACCTGAACGATATCTTTTTCTTTGCCTTCATCATCATAAAAAACGAAATACAACCCAAGCGGCGCATCCGTTTCTTTGATCACGCCACTAGTTCCGGTATAGTTGACTGTTATTGAATCACCGGCATTTAGCTTGAAGTCTTTTTCCGGAACCATCTTATACCAGTCCCCATTGATATGCTCAACTTTTGCGGGTTCAGGAGTTTTATTTGCTTGAATTGGCCGTGGCGACATACTGAAAAACAACGTCCAGTTTTTGTCATTTAGAACGACATCTCCACCATTTTTCAGGGTAAATTTTGCTTTAAACGCCCCGTCAACTTCCGTGAAGTTGGTGACTAATTTCCATGAAACACCAATCTTCTGTGCTTCTTCTTTAGAAAATTTGCCGGAAGGACTGCAAGCCGTCAGAATGACAAATGATGCAATAATTAATAATAACGATTTCTTCATCAGGTAAATTAATTGGATTCTTTAAGCGTTTTCGAAGTTGTTTTTTAAGAAATAAAAACATCCTGACTATCTTTATTTATAGTACTGCAAGATGGGCAAAACATACCATTTAATAAAAGATTTTAAGATGTTCTCAAAACAAATTATCAGCTTAATTAGCAGTTTACCAAACTATTTCCCGTCACCCTTATGCATCATCAGGGTCTCAATTACCAACGACAGATCCTTGAAAGACATTTCCTCGGTCAGATAGGCATGCGGCCCCATAGGATCATCACGCCACTCGTTACTACCGCCGTTGATTATAATTTTACCTCTTTTTAAATCAAAATAATGCTGAGCTCCCCGAATGGCGACTAAAACTGCCGTCTGGTCCCAACTCATGCGACCTTCCTGATCATTTTTACTAAGTGGAATGGCGAGTGTATAAACGTCCTTGACAGGACTTTGCAGACTTTCATTTGATACAACTTTAAGACCCGTTTTTATACCATTCCCAATCTCGAAACCGCTGAAAGTGATCTGCGTCGGCCATTTGGTGAACACATTTTCAGAGGCAACCGAATCGATCATGATATTGAATTCACGGCCTTTCGGGAAACCTCCGGCCATGGAAACTACTTCCTTCACTTTCCGTTTGATAAGATCCAAACCTGATAGTTTCGAGATCTCGTCCGGTTCTGATTCAAGCAGATTCGATAAATTCGTAAGAAAACCAATTGTCACAATCGTCACGCTTTGGTCTGGTTGAGCTGCTAAAATTTTTCTATAAGTCTGAACAGCATCCGGTACTTCGTCGGTTGACTTTATTTTATGAGGATATTTCTGAACCAGCATTTCAGGCCACTTCTGAGATGCACCCATATCTGGTGCTTTCCCTTTTGGTGCCGCAATCGGAAGGTCAGGGCGACCAAAATAATTGTTTATAATTTCTATCGTAGGTGCAACGAGTGCATTTTTATTACTCGCAATCACCGCAAGCGGCTTCACTTCACCCCGGTCTGCCAAAGCATGCATGACGGCCATTGCGCCCACATCGTCATAATCCGGACCGATATCCGTATCAAGAATCAGCGAAACCTGTTTTGTCCGTGAAATCTGAGCGGACGTATATAGACTCGTAAAAAGAAAAAGAGCTGATAGCAGATACTTCATGGAGGTCAATAATTTAGTAATGATTTGTTAAATGGTATTTTCAAAAGCCGATCTGTCTGGTTCCTATACTTCGAAATACAAACATTTTTTGTTGCAAGTTTCATGATTAATTCCTGCCGTAAACTTATATTTAGGATCACTCATATTATCACCATCTTATGCAGCGCAGGAAATTTATTCACACAGGATCATTCGCAAGTTTGTCTCTTTTAGGAATCGGGCTGTTTGGCTTCCAATCCAGTTCAACAAATGGTATAAGCAAACAGGAAAATGGTTTTAAGCTGGATGAACTTGGTGTTGAGGATCTGCAAAAAATGATGAAGAGCGGCGCAATGAATTCTCAGCAAATTGTCAAACTTTACCTCGACCGTATCGCTGAAATCGATAAAAAGGGACCTGGAATAAATTCCGTCATTGAGCTGAATCCTGACGCGTTAAAAATTGCTGCCGAACTGGACAAAGAACGATCGGCGGGTAAAATCCGGGGACCTCTACACGGAATTCCAATTCTGATTAAAGATAATATTGATACAGCAGACAAAATGCAAACGACTGCGGGTTCGATCGCTTTGGAAGGGAATATTGCAAAAAGCGATTCATTTCTGGTAAAACAATTGCGAAAAGCGGGTGTTGTGATACTTGGGAAAACCAATATGAGCGAATGGGCAAATTTCCGTTCGACACGCTCGTCAAGCGGATGGAGCAGCCGCGGCGGACAAACCAAAAATCCTTATATTTTAGACCGGTCGCCCTGTGGCTCCAGCTCTGGTTCGGGCGTTTCGGTTGCGGCCAATTTATGTGCGATTTCTATAGGTACGGAAACCAACGGCTCCATCGCATGTCCGGCGTCCATGAATAATGTTGTTGGCATAAAACCAACCGTCGGGCTTGTCAGCAGATCCGGTATCATCCCGATTTCAAAAACCCAGGATACTGCCGGGCCCTTGGGCAGAACGGTGCGGGATGCGGCGTTGCTTTTAGGCGCCATGACGGGTGTCGATCCTGATGATGAAGCAACTTCGGCAAGCCAGGGAAAAGCATTTTCGGATTACACACAATTCTTAAAAGCAGATGGATTAACCGGCAAAAGAATTGGTATAGAAAAAAGTTTCCTGAAAAAACATGAAGGAATGGATGCGCTGTTCAGGGAAGCTATTGAAACAATGAAAGCCAAAGGCGCTACAATTGTGGAAGTTGATTTCATCAAATTCAGAAGCCTTGGCAGTGCGACCGGAGAAGTGCTGGAATATGAATTTAAGGACGGTTTAAATGCTTACCTCGGAAAAGCAAACGGGAAAGTAAAATCTTTGGAAGAACTGATAAAATTCAATACAGATAATTCTGCAAAAGCAATGCCGATTTTTCAGCAGGAGCTTTTGGAAAGTTCTCAGAAGAGAGGTGATTTGAAAAGTCCGGGGTATCAGGAGGCATATGCAAAAGTAACCGGCGTCCGAAAAATGATCGATGATTTGTTGACGGAACAAAATCTTGATGCGCTTTGCGGACCTGCAACAGGCCCTTCATGGTGCATTGATCCTGTGAACGGAGATTTTTGGACAGGTTATGGATCTTATGGTCCGGCAGCTTTGGCTGGTTATCCATCCGTTACGGTTCCTATGGGTTTTGTCAGTGAAATCCCCGTCGGGATTTCTTTTTTGGGAAAAGCCTATAATGAAGGACCACTGCTTTCAATTTCTTATGCATACGAACAAATGTCAAAAAAACGCAGAGCACCTAAATTTATAAGAAGCATCTAGTATTCCATTAAAAAAGTCCAAACAACTGGATTGTCTGGACTTTTTTAATTTTTGTTTGTTCAGGTTTTAAAGTTTGACCAATCTGAAAACTTCTCTCCGTTTGCCTGCAACAACTTCAACCATGTACAAACCAGGCGCAAAAGTGGCGGAACCCAAATCGATCTGATATTTTTGAACTGAGCCGGACGCGGAGAAATTCCCTTTCGCCGATATTCTTCCGGTCAGGTCGATGACATTGACCCGGACCTCCTGGCCAGCACTTCCCTGATATACGACATTGAAAATATCTTTCGATGGATTCGGGTAAACCTGCCAATCGATTTTTTCCTGTATCACAACAGGCCGTATCAATGAATATTTGAAAGTTTCGTCCTTATCCACCATTTTCAGGCGGTAGTAACGCACATCAGTTTTGTCTTTTTCATAATCAGTGAAAGAATAATACTGGCCTTTATTAACCCCGCCATCTGCTAATATCTCCCCGATTTTCCTAAATTGACCCAATTTCAATTCATCATTTCCTTTGGCAACTTCGAGCTCAAAATGGCTAAAATTGACCTCCGACGTTGTCACCCATTCAGTTATTACGTCAGGAGATGATTCAGTACCGTCTTTCCTTTTGGCAGTAAAACTCAACAACTCAACCGGAAGTGGAGTTGCAGCTCCCATTGCATCGCGACTGAGCCAAAATTCGGATAAACTTTTCACCTTAAATTCTGCATAGTATCCTTTATCAAAAGGCACTTTTTTCGTCTTTTCTGCCGGGATAAAAAGCCAGCCCGTTGTGGTATTATTGGCGACTGTACCATCTTCGTTAGCATCATTTGAATCGCTGTATTTAGAAATTCCAAGTTCCGCAACCGAAGCTGGCTTAATACAGGAAGTGCAACCTGTAGCAGCAATGAGTCTTTCAACATCAGAATCCAGAAAGAACAATCTCACGGTGACAGAATCCGAAAAATTGTAATTTGCCGGCTTTATCGTTGCATTCCTATTTAGATAATATTGCCCGTTAGTATTACGAACAGCACCAGAATTGACATAAATACGAACATCAGTATTTCCTAAATTCTGATTGTTATTGTATACAGATGCTACTAACGCACCGTTATTTGTGTAGTTTGTCCATTGTTTTCCTCCGTCAGAGCCTTGTGCAGCAGCAGACATGCTATTTCCGTCATAAATTCCATTCCGGTTATCATAAACGTGGATATCATCAATCGCGATTCCTTCGCGCATCTCGGTTTCATCAGTCCGCAATACAAATCTCAAACGAATACTTGCGCTACCGGCCGGCAAAGCAACAGTGGCCACGTGCCAGCGGGTATAATCCTGTGCACTCCATCCATTGTCGTTAGCATTTGCCTTATTATACCAGTTCGTTCCCTGACCATTTGCACCCAGGCGCCTCCAAGCGGATCCGTCTGTGGAATATTCCATATAAGCAATGTCACAGATATTTCGTCCGCAATCTTCAATATCCAAAGCAACATTAAAACTGATTGTAGGAACTAACATTTCTCGCAGATCGAAGCATGGAGAATAGAGATATGATACTTCATTCGCATTGTACTTTCCAGTCAAACTTGTTTTCCATGCTTTGCTTCCGCTTGCAGCTCTGTTTATTTTACTGGCATTGGGTGTTCCAAATTTCCAGGAGTTGTTCGTGCCGCCGCTATACCAAAAACCTGTTCCGTTCTCAAAATTTTCCAGATAAGGGAAGGAAGAAATTAAGGGTGAGTTAAAAACTTCGGCAATAATTGTATTGTTGGCAACATTGGAATCTGATTGTAAATCCACCCATACTTTTAACGTATGCGTTCCAGGACCCGACAAATCTGCACGACTTTGAAAAGTATACTCGCTGGTAGTATTTCCTCCAAGTGAAGCAATACTTTCGACAAAAACAGCTCCGTTATCAACTTGGAATTTTACAGGAATATTAGTCAGCCCGGAAGGGGAATTATTACGAACCGACACTTTCACCTGTTCAGCGCTACCTATTCCACAACCAGATAGTGCAGGACTGTTTATACTAACAGCCTGTACATCATTTGCAATCTGTGTCAGCCTGATATCATCAAAACTATAACCCGCGCCGCTGTATGAATCAGCTACCATCACCTTGCCATACTGACCAAAACGGACCTGAAAGCTTGAAGAAAAATTCTTGGAATTAGTATTTAAAATTTTGCTTATTTCAATATCGGAAGACTGCTTGTAAGACCCTGTAACGCCATTTTGATTTGAATACAGATTATAAACTTCAATCCAGGCGTCCGTATCCTTTCCCCGGATCCAGACACGATTGTTAGAATTGCTGGACTGTCCGTGATTCTTGTACCTGAAGTTCAGTCTAATGTCATCATTTGCAGCATTATAGGCTGAAAGATTAAAGGTTCCAATTAAATAATTGGTGTTACCATTCTCAACATAACGGTCTGCATCCAGCACTAACGCACGCTCACCTGAACCAGCTGCTCCCGAACCAGCAAAAGTTCTGATACGACCAAAAGCTGTATTACTTGAAAAATCATATCGGTCAGAATTTTCAAGCCCGGCCTGAACAGCAAAAAATTCCTGTTTTGGAAGTGATTCCATATCATCTAAAAATGGCATTGAAACCGGATTATTACTCATTTGCTTGATAATCGAAGTCATAACATTGTTTCCTGCTATGATATCTCCTGGCTTTTCAACTTCGACTTTTAGCGCATAAGATCTTATCTCAGATAGATTAGCAAGTGACGAAAAAGTAATATCATGTGTGGAGCCGCCCAGGATTGAAGTTCCGACTGTCTCCTCTCCTTTCAATACATCATTAATAAAATATTTCACCTTAAAATCTCCCGAAGAGCTGACATCGTCCAGATTTTTAATCCTTATCGTTATTTTCGAACTCGCTGACAACTCCGTTGCTGTAAATTTTCGCCCTGAATAAGCAGGAGATATGATCGCGTCTAGTTTAAAATCGTTATCAGAAATTGTTCCGCTGCAATTTCCATTATCGGGTTTTCTTGAAATTGCGGTGGCTCGCCGACCCGGACTACCATTTAATCTTGCTCTCACAGTTATCCAGTACGTGAGGTCCTTTGATAAAGCTGACAGATTATAGTTCGTCGCGGTGGTCGTGCCAATGGAAACCATATCCTCTCCCTGCAACATCATCACTTCATAATCGGTGGCACCAGCTACTGCATCCCACTGAACTGCGGCATATCCTTCGCACTGCACGGGAGACAAGGAGATTGTTGGAACCCCCAAAATGGTAAAAGGCTCACTTACACTGATGTTACCAGTTCCATTTTGTATAATTTTCACTCTTGCCTTTGATGTTGTAACGTTCGGTACAACCCAACTTAACTGGCGAAGATTCGCATCAACGGAAGTATTAATATCAGCCCATGAATTACCGTTATCCGTTGAATACTGTATCGTAAAACCGTTTGCATCATTTCCAAAAGAATCCCAGCTGATATTGATAGCATCACCCTGTTGAACTCGTTCTGTCCCGATTGGGTAAGTAATTGTCGTTTCAACCGGAATTACATCATAAACCACAAAATATTCCTGTTCGGGATTTTGATTAACAGCAGTTCCTTTTATAGTAAGAGTATAATTGCCCGCCACAGGGTTATCAATTACTACCTGCTCTATGTTATTGATATGATCAGCGCCCGTAGTTGCCGGATTATCGACTTTTAGCGGAGCGGCATCTAATATTTTTGGTAACGTTTTAATTTGTGAAGGATTAAAAACTTCAATATCCAGGTCATTAACTAAGGTATGGCTTGCCTGAATTGCTGCTGCCGGATCGTTCCAGTAAAGCATCACTTTCAGTTGAGCGGTGTTTTCAGGAATCGTGATAGAATGGTTTTTCGACGCTTTGTTTGAAACTGCTGCATTTATATAACTTCCGCTCTCCAGCATTTTTACAGCACGAACAAGATTTAGCCAACCGAAACCGTATTTATAGTCAGGGCCCGCGTTGCCTTTGTCCATGCCACTATTACAGATCAATGCCTTCATCAAAGCATTTTTAGGATTCGCCCCTCCGTTCAATTTTCGATATTGTTGATATAAAAGTGCCAGACTTCCCGAAACGGCGGGAGCGGCCATACTTGTTCCGGATCCCAGCCCATACTTATTGTCCGGCACTGTTGATCTTATTGTGGTGCCCTGAACGACAATTTCCGGTTTTATTCTGCCATCCTTCGCCGGACCGCGACTGGAGTACACAGAAAGCTGTCCGTCTACCTGGGTGTTACCCACAGTAATAATGTTTTTAGAAGCCTGATAACCTCCTAAGACAGTGGCAAATCCAGCTGGAAACGGACTACACGGAACGGCTCCGCTATTGCCAACAGCAAAAACATTTTCCAGATAAGGCATATCAATAGCCTGTTGATCCAGAATTTGTGAATACAAGTCATATGTTCCAAATGACGTACAGCTCGTCACATCATTTCCGTAAGAATTGTTAGTAACGACCATACCATAGTCTTTGACATAATTTGGCAGGTTTATCAATAAGTTGGAAAAATGGTGCGCAATGATTTTCGACTTGGGGGCGTATCCTTTGTAACGTTCATCTATCACACCGGCACCACCCATTGTGCCCATCACATGTAATCCATGTGACTCACTTGTTTCCGAAGCAAAACGATTAATGATTCTGTTATTAAAGTCTACGTGTAGCATAGGGTTTGCATTGTCCCCAATACCAACGACAACACCCTCCCCATGCAAGTTGCGGTTCCCGGAAACAGTAGAACTCAAAACGTTGGCTCTGGAATTTTCTTCGCTGTGATCATTAAAAGCCTCATCACGGGCCGGAATCGGTTGCACATATTGCACAAAAGGAAATGTGGTAAGCTCAGCAATACGTGTAACCGGTATACGCAATTCCAATACGCCGTAGTTTTTAAAAGTTTCTGCAATAATCAATAAATTTTTATTGCGCAGTTCTTCCCCTACCTCTTCAAATGAGAACGTCTTTGGGAAACTTATCCAGACATCTACCATGCCAGGCGTTTTTACAGCATGAGAAGGAAATTTTCCGTTTGCCAACGATACATGCAACTTTTGACTGCTCGTCAATTGAACAACCGATCTTACTCCCGCGACTCGTAAAGAACTGTAATTCAAAGAATTGGTAACAGTTGCAGTATATGCGTTATCAGGAATATAATCCAGTAATTCAATTCCTTCATTTTTCAGTTGCCTTTTTTCTCCCTCTCCCGGAACACCTTCAAATTGAATGACAACGAAAGATTTACGGTTCAGGGTCCTGAGTTTTCGGTTGAATTCGCCAATTTTTTCAGGAAAGATGTTGACTTCCGGGGTGAAAGGGCCATCACGAAGCATAATTCGATGCTGTCCAAAAGTAGTAGTAGTACAAATCGCAAAAAATGCGACAAATAAGTAGAGGTTCTTTAATTTCATATGATAGCCGGGTAGAAGTACTTTATATCAATAATACAGAAATACTTCGAATTATAAATAAAAAAATCATTCAATTCAAAAAAAACATACTATAACACAATATTATCGACACAATCTGTTCTACAAATAATATCAAGAAGTTTGTCGTATTAGTTAACTTTTCTACATGATACTTTTAGTGAGGCATCTTTCATTTTTTGTTATTGAAAAAAGAGTGAACTAACTTCGCCGCTCTTACATTAGTTTCCTGAGAGCAACAATGCGTTTTCCACTTCACAGCCCTGCCTTGAAACATGGGCTGCGAACATCCAATAAATAGTTATGAACTTGTACGGCCTGATCGGTTTTCCACTTACTCATTCATTTTCCAAGCGATATTTCACCGAAAAATTTATCCGTGAGAAGATTCACAACTGTGGTTATGATCTGTTTGAAATGGAATCTCTGGAAAAACTCCCTGAATTGTTAAGAAAACATCCTGATTTGAAGGGACTTAATGTAACTATTCCTCATAAGCAGGAGGTTATAAAATATCTGGACGACCTGGACGACGCTTCGGCTGAACGCATCGGGGCAGTAAATACAATTAAAGTTTTTGCTGACGGAAGTACGAAAGGATACAATACGGACTATTATGGTTTCCGTCAGTCCATATCGGAGTGGATGGATCGCCGCGGCGAAGCTTGCTGTAATTTTAAGGCTTTGGTTCTGGGCAATGGAGGAGCCGCACAGGCGGTAAAAACTGCGCTCGAAGATATGCAGACGGAATACAAAATTGTTTCCCGTCAGAGAAATAACGATTCGCTTTTATACGAAGACCTTACGCAGGAGATTATGGAAAGTCATCTTCTGATCATCAATACCACGCCGCTCGGCACGCATCCAAATGTAGATGACTGTCCGGAAATTCCATATCAATGGATTTCAAAAGGACATTTTTTATATGATCTGGTTTACAATCCAACCACAACGCTTTTTATGAAAAAGGGTTTCGATCAAGGTGCAGCTGTTCATAATGGATTAAAAATGCTAGAAATGCAGGCCGAAAAAGCCTGGGATATCTGGAACTCAGAAGAAGATATGTGGAGCGTTTAAACTCTTGAATAAAAACTCCAAAAATCTTCTTCAACCTGTTCCGAACCTGTAAAAATTCCTTCCGGCAGCGGCGCTTTAATGCCGCTGCCTATTTTTTTCAAGCTCTGACATCTCCGGATTTCGTCCCACAAGCCTGCCTTCAGAAAGGAAGTCAGAACCTGCGCCCCACCTTCAACCAATACCGACTGAATTCCTCTTTTAAAAAGCTCCTGCAAAATTTGATCAATCTCGTTTTCACCAGGACTTATTTTAATGTACGAAGTATTTCCATATCCGGCATAACGTCCGGAAGCACTTTCTTCAACGGTTTGTTCCTGATAATTTATTACGAATGTTTTTTGAGAATTATCAAATAAATTTATAGTATTTGGCAGGCGAATATTTCTATCCAGTACAACACGGACAGGGTTACGGCCTTTCCAGTGACGCACATTTAATTTGGGGTTATCGTTTAGAGCCGTGTTAAGTCCTACAAGGATCGCATCTTCTTCTGAACGCCATTTATGAACGTGAACTCCTGACAACTTGCCACTTATTTGTACTGATTTTCCGCTTGCCTCCGCAATAAACCCATCCGCTGTTTCTGCCCATTTTAAAATAACGTAAGGTCTTTTTTCCAAAAAACTTTTAAAAAAACGCTTATTTAATTCTTTTCCCTGTTCTGAAAGTAATCCTTGAACAACCTCAATACCAGCGTCCTGCAAACGCCTTATTCCTCTTCCCGAAACCAGAGGGTTAGGATCGCCGTTGCAGACTACAACCTTTTTTATTCCACGACTAATAAGAAGATCTGCACAAGGGGGCGTCTTTCCGGTATGTGAACAAGGTTCGAGTGTAACATATGCCGTTGCTTCCGAAAGCAAATGTCCATTACTCCGTTTATCGACATCCTCCACAGCACGTACTTCTGCGTGCGGGCCGCCATAATTCCGGTGCCAGCCTTCGCCGATAATTTTATCGTCATATACGATTACGCATCCAACCATGGGGTTTGGACTAACACTTCCACGTCCATATTCTGCAAGCTGCAACGCCCGCTGCATCCACTCTTTATCTTTGTTCATTTGACAAAAATACAAACCTCGTTTCAATCTCAACTTTCGTGAGTTCTTATAATTTGCTAACTTTCCGACATCAGAATAAAAAATCAACTAAAAATGACTTCGGCTCGTCAGTTATATCAACATATTGTTAGTGGAATTAATGTTTATCCGCCTAAAGAATCCCAGGCCATAGCCTTCATGCTTCTGGAGCATTATATGCGGTTAAGAAATATCGATGTGCTGGTTGACAGGCCAGTTCCTGAAAATACGGCGCAGCCCGACTGGGAAAATATAATTTCAAGATTGAACAATAACGAGCCTGTTCAGCATATCATCGGAACGACAGAATTTTGCGGTCTCGAATTCCGGGTTTCTTCATCTGTTTTGATTCCACGTCCGGAAACGGAAGAATTGGTTCAGATGGTTACACGGGATTATGCCGAACCGGATAAAGACGTATCGATCCTGGATATTGGTACAGGAAGCGGATGTATTGCCATCGTTCTCGCGCGTTTTCTTCCTCATGTTACAGTTCATGCGTGGGACGTTTCGGATGAGGCGCTTTCGGTTGCTCGTGAAAATGCCCGCCAGCTTATCGCAGACGTTCAGTTTGCAAAGCAGGATATGTTAAATGTAACCTTTCCGTTACCCGGCAATGTTATCAAATTTGATTGTCTGGTAAGTAATCCACCATATGTAACCTACTCGGAAGCAGAACATATGCGTCCCAATGTACTTCGTTTCGAGCCACATGAAGCACTTTTCGTGGAAGACAGCGATCCATTGCTATTCTATAAAGCCATTGCTGATTTTGGTGTGCACCATATCAAGCCCGGAGGAAAATGTTATGTTGAGATCAATGAACATTTTGGCGCAGGAACCAGGCAGGTTTTTGAAGAGAGAAATTATCAGCAGGTCGAGATCCTGCGCGACATTCACGGAAAAGACCGTTTCGTAAGAGCTGTCTGGAAATAATTTTTTCAACGGCCTCTCGAATTATTTCCGTGCTAACCCGGTATACTCCGTGTTAAAAATAACGCCTCATGTATTTAGAAAAAATAAAAGAAGTACTTGATGAAATGGGTAAGGTGGTGGTTGGGCAGGACAGATTGCTCAATCGCCTGCTTATCGGACTTTTTACCGGTGGCCATATACTCCTGGAAGGTGTTCCCGGACTAGCCAAAACACTGACGATCAATGTCATGGCAAAAGTTCTGCAGCTGGATTTCCGACGTATCCAATTTACACCTGACCTTCTGCCAGCTGATTTGATCGGAACCATGATTTACAAGCCCAAGATTGGAGATTATGAAGTAAAGAAAGGACCGATTTTCTCAAACATCATTCTGGCAGATGAAGTAAACCGTTCTCCCGCAAAAGTACAATCGGCTTTACTTGAAGCAATGCAGGAAAAACAGGTAACCATTGGCGATCAGACATATCTGCTCGACAAACCTTTTGTCGTTTTAGCTACGCAGAATCCGGTGGAACAGGAAGGAACATATCCACTTCCTGAGGCTCAGATCGACCGTTTCATGATGAAAGTTTATGTCGATTATCTCAACAAACAGGAAGAACTTGAAGTGATGCGCCGCATGTCTGACATCACATTTGATTATCAGATTCAGCCCATTTTGAACAAACAGGATATTTTTGCGATCCGGGAAAATGTCAATAAGGTAAATATCTCGGAAACACTGGAACGATACATTATCGAACTTGTTTTTGCAACCAGGAGACCTTTGGAATATGGATTGCGCGATGAGGCAAGGTATATTCAGTTTGGTGTTTCACCACGGGCAACTATTTATCTGAACCGCGCGGCGAAAGCATTGGCTTATCTGGAAGGCCGTGATTATGTATTGCCGGAAGACATTAAAGCGCTTGCTCCGGATATTATGAATCACAGGATCATGCTGAATTATGAAGCGGAGGCGGATGGAGTAAAAACCACAACGATCATCGACTCGATATTGAGAAAAGTCGCAATCGGGTAATTTTCGATTGTGCCTTGATCAAAAATCAGGGAACTGGATCGTGACCATGTCCACCCCAGGGATGACAGCGGGAAAATCGTTTCAAACCCATTGGAACGCCTTTTATTACTCCATATTTCTGAATTGCCTGAATCATGTATTGCGAACAGGTGGGTGTATAACGGCATGAATTAGGCAGATAAGGTGATAAAACACCCTGATAAATCCGGACCAATCCAATGAGTAAAAATTTCATTTTGCTTCGTTGTGTAAAATATTAACTTTGACAATTAACATCATAAACGCATGATTTCCTATATAATTTGGGACGTAAATCCCGAAATCTTTACAATACCTCAATTTCTGGGTTTTGGCCCTTTCCCGGTTCGTTGGTATGGACTTCTTTTCGCAGCCGGCTTTTTGATCGGTCAGCAAATCATGATCCATATTTTCAAAAAAGAGAAAAAACCGCTTGAAGATATTGATGCGCTAACATTGTATATGGTGATATCAACCGTTGTGGGAGCCCGTGTTGGTCACTTTTTATTTTATGAACCAGAGGTTCTTTTCAAAAATCCGCTTGAAGTAATTCTTCCGCCATACGCCGGACTGGCCAGTCATGGAGCAGTGGTCGGGATCGTCCTGGGACTTTTTCTTTATTCCAGAGCACGGAAAGCAACTGGACAGACCTTTCTTTGGGTCGCTGATCGGATGGTTATTCTGGTAGCACTTGCCGGCTCGTTTATACGGATGGGAAATCTTATGAATTCAGAGATTGTCGGTCGTCCTACTGATGTGGCCTGGGGATTCATTTTCATGAAAAATACTGAATTTTTACAAATTCCAAGACATCCGGCTCAACTCTACGAATCGATTTCCTGCTTTGTGCTTTTCTTTATTCTGCTTGCTTTGTGGAATAAGTTCAAGGAAAATACACCCCGTGGCCTCCTGGTAGGAATTTTCTTCGTGTGGGTTTTCACACTACGATTCCTGTATGAATTTTTGAAAGAAAATCAGGAAGCTTTCGAAGCAAATTATGCTCTCAACATGGGACAGATATTAAGTATTCCTGTTGTAATTTTAGGTTTGTATTTCATTATCCAGTCCAGAAATCATACGATCCAGAAGGTCGGTTAATGCTTACAGGATTGCGGTTAACTAAATGATAATCAAATAGAGTAGTTTTTTAGTCCAATCGTATTTAACCTGTATAATCAATCCTCTGTTCCTATGAAAAAGAATTTTTTTTTAACGATGACTGTCGCCTCCGCGATCCTTTTTTCCAGCTGTGGCGGAAACAAGGAGACGGAGGAAAAGGAAGAGTCTAAGAGTACAGCCGATGCATTGCAGCAGTTTGCCGATAAAGCTAAAGAGATGCAAAGCAAAGAGCCGGTCGATCCTATTGACTTTCGTAAACTGAAAGAATTACTACCGGAAACAGTCGAAGGATTATCAAAAAAAGAATCTTCCGGAGAAAAAAACGGAGCGATGGGTTTCACTATTTCCAGAGCTGAGGCCAGGTATACAGATGACTCGGATGCTTCTGTTCACGTTGAAATATTCGATACCGGCGGCGTTGCAGGCGTTGCCACCATGGCGCTCGCAGCATGGACGATGGCCGACATCGACAAAGAAACCGATAACGGATATGAAAAAACAACCAAGCTGGAAGGTTACAAAGGCTTTGAAAAGTACAATAACGAAAGCAAATCCGGAGAGCTGAATGTGCTCATCGGCGATCGGTATGTTGTTAATGTTAACGGAAATAATATTACGATGGATAAATTGAAAAGTATCCTGGCCGATCTGGATCTGGAAAAATTATCCGAACTGAAATAAAATTAATTTTAATATTCTTAGTACAAAAAAGGAGCCAAATGGCTCCTTTTTCTGGGTTTAGGAATCTTTCTTCGTGTAGAGTTGTCGTGGGAGTAATATATTTTTTGTTGATGCGATCTTAAACAGTCGCAAAATCAACCTTTTCTCTTAATATCTGTTTGGCTTTGACCAGTTGATTCTTAACAGTATTTTTTGAAATTCTTAAAAACTCGGCAATTTCCTGATAAGACTTCCCTTCTTCAATATTCAGCCTTAATATCTGCTTTCTTTTGAGAGAAAGAGAATCAATTGCAGTTTGGATCAGATGAATCCGGCGCTCCTTTTCTTCTTTTTCATCATCAGCTGCAACTTTCATCACCTCCATATACTGTTTACGCAGAAATTCATTTTTTTCGAGCTTTTTGAAATGATCGAAAGCCATGTTACGAAGACAAGTAAAAAGGTATGAATTGAAGTTGTAATCCGGTTTGATATGATCTCGCTTCATCCAAATTTTCAAAAATACATCCTGCACCATATTTTCAGCCTCTTCTTCATCTTTCAATAAGGAGATTGAAAACCGCAATGCCGGTACTTTGTAATAATTATAGAGCTCTGCAAATGCCGATTCATCACCTTGCGTGACTTTAATCAGCGTATTTTCGTCAGGATGGGCCACGATAGTAAAGGTTTTATCAAATTTAAAAAGGGTTCCTTCTAAAATCTTACAATATTACAGTAAGTGATTATTCTTATTTTTTAATAAATTAATGCAATTAAAATCATCGAAAAAATCAATATTCAAAGCACTCTATAAATGGGAATATGACTTTTATTATGAAATAAATTTGCAAAAAAGCTCCATTATTAAAAGCATATTTTGCTGTTAGTAATTAGAATAACATTAAATTTTGATCGGTGCCAGTAGAATTGTGATTATAAATTTACAGTCACAATTTCAAATTCAGATCGCAACTTGCGTAAAAATATCTTCAATTTGCGCAAACGAGATTTTTTTAACGAAATCATAATGATAATTTTTCATTAAACACTTAAACCCTCTTTTTCTGCATTCTTTTAAGGCGTTAATTCTAATATTTAAAAGTATTTTTTACCCCAAAACCTCAGAGAAATTCATCTGAAATTTTTAAAATTAGGACCCTCTAAATAGCCCACCTCTGATAAAGAAGAGTATTATCTCAAACTGAAAATTGCCGGGTATCCAAACCTTTGGCTCAGCAACCAAATCGTAGAATCGCCGATGAATCAAATTCAGATCGAAAATATCCTGAGGAAAATCTCAGCTGTCAAGATTGCAGTCTACGGCGATTTTTGCCTGGATTCCTACTGGATTATGGACAAACGCGGTTCAGAAATTTCAATCGAAACCGGTTTAAAAGCGGAAGCTGTTTCTAAGCATTATTATAGTCCGGGAGGTGCCGGAAATGTTGTGGCCAATCTGGCTGCTTTAAAACCTGGAAAAATCAAAGTTATCGGTGTAGTCGGTGATGATATTCATGGAAGAGAGCTGACGTTGCAATTACAAAATCTGGGTGCGGACACGACTTCTCTTTTTATCCAGGATAAAAATTTTGACACTTATAGTTATTTAAAACGCCATGTCGACGGCAAGGAACAACCTAGAATTGACTTCGGGCTGTTCAATGAGAGAAACCTTGAAACGGATCAAAAAATTTTACAGTCCATTGAAGAAACGCTGGAAGAATATGACGCACTGATTTTTAATCAGCAGGTTCTGGGAAGTATAAATAATGAATCGTTTATAAAAAAAGCAAACATCATTTTTGAAAGGTATGACAAAAAAATTGTGATGCTGGATTCACGGCACTACAATAACCGATTTGAGAATACCTATCGGAAAGTAAATGATCGGGAAATTGCTTCTTTGCTCGGCATCTCTTTTAGGGCAGGTGAACTAATCTCTACAAGCAACGTAAAAAAATACGGTGCTGCGGTTTTCAATAAATCGCAGAAACCAGTTTTCGTTACCTGCGGAGAACGAGGAATTTTGGCTTTTGACGCAACAGGCAGTTATGAAATTCCGGGTCTGCAATTAAAAGGAAAACTGGACACTGTTGGAGCCGGAGACACGACGATCAGTGCTATTACGCTTTGCCTGGCTGCAGGGATTTCAGTCGGCCAGGCAGCAATGTTTGCCAACTTTGCTGCAGCCGTCACCGTTCAAAAACTATTTACAACTGGCACCGCGACTGCCGGGGAAATTCTAAAAATAAGCCTTGAACCTGATTTTGTCTATAATGCAGATCTGGCTGAGAATGAACGTCAGGCAATTTATCTCGAAGGCACCGAATTCGAGATTTGTGATTCCGAAATTATCAATCATTTAGGAAAAATCCGCTATGCCGTTTTCGATCATGACGGAACAATCAGTTCTCTGCGACAAGGCTGGGAAGAAATTATGGAGCCCGTTATGATGAAATCGATTCTGGGCGCTCAGTATAGTTCGGTCGATCCGGGAATATTTCATAGTGTCCAGGAGCGCGTACGGGAATTTATTCAAAAAACAACCGGTATCCAGACGATTTATCAGATGGAAGGTCTCATAGAATTGGTCCGTGAGTTTGGCTTTGTCCCTGAAAGTGAAGTTCTTGACAAATATCAGTATAAAGAATTGTACAATACCGGGTTAATGGAAATGGTCAGCAAACGGGTACAAAAACTACAATCCGGAGAATTGGGCCAGGAAGATTACACGATAAAAGGTGCTGTTCCTTTTCTGCAAAAACTGAAAGAGCGTGGCGTTAAACTATATCTCGCCAGTGGGACGGACGAGCCGGATGTAATCAAGGAAGCTGAAATGTTAGGATATGCGCGTCTTTTTGACGGTGGAATTTATGGTGCGTTGAAAGACTATACTAAGTTTTCTAAAAAAATGATCATTGAAAAAATCATCAAAGATAATCATTTGGAAGGCAACGAGCTGGCCGTTTTTGGCGATGGGCCAGATGAAATAAGAGAGGGCCGACGTGCAGGCGGGATTTCAGTTGGTATCACAAGCAACGAACTGCAGCGTTTTGGTCGCAACCCGGCGAAAAGACCTCGCCTTGTACGTGCCGGAGCTCAATTATTAATTCCTGATTTTTCACAGTATAAAAAATTACTATCACTTCTGTTTCAGGAAAATATCGATTTCGCTTCAAAATCCTGACCAAGTGCCCTCTACTCTATGAAAATTTTTATTGCGCTTTTTATTGGCTGTCTGCTGGTACTAACTGAATCATTCGCACAGGACAAGAATGTTGTCCATGACATGTTAATTTTCCCCCAGCAGGAAAAACACGTTCATGCAAGCAGCCTGGTTCATTTACCAAATGGAGATTTTCTGGCCGCCTGGTTTCAGGGCAGTGGTGAACGAACCGCCGATGATGTAAAAATCATGGGTGCCCGTTTAAAAAAAGGAGGAAAAGTGTGGAGTGAGCCATTTTTGATGGCAGATACGCCGCTAATACCGGATTGCAATCCCGTGTTATTCTTAAACGCCAATGGAAAACTTTTTTTGGTATGGATCGCGGTTCAGGCAAATCTCTGGGAACAATCGATTCTACGTGTTAAAACTTCAATTGATTTTGAAAAGCCAGGCGCGCCTGTTTGGAACTGGCAGGATAATATTTTACTAAAACCCGACAAAACTTTTTCAGAGGAAATTGTAACAAAATTTAAAACAATGCCTGAATCAAACGTTGGCTGGGCAGGTTATGCGCCGAAATACGACGACATGATTATCGAAGCAAGTAAAGATATTACAAAAAGAAGTATAGGCTGGATGACGCGTATCAAACCACTTTTGATGGATAATGGCCGAATTGTTTTACCACTCTATTCTGATGGTTTTAATCTTTCCATGATGGCAATTTCCGATGATAACGGCGAAACCTGGCGCCCCGGATTGCCGGTAGTCGGCCGCGGACCGATCCAGCCGGCTCTGGCCAGAAGAAAAAATGGAAATCTGGTGGCCCTCATGCGTGATAGCGGCGACGATCCGAATCGTGTTCATATCAGCGAGTCAAAAGATAAGGGTGAAAGCTGGACGGCAAGTTCGAAAACAGATATACCTAATACGGCAAGTGTGGAACTTCTGGTTTTGCAGGATGGAAAATGGGCGTTTCTGGGAAATGATATCGATGACGGCAGACATCAACTGAGCTTACGGATTTCGGATGACGAAGGTAAGACCTGGAAATGGAAAACTTTTGTTGAAAATGATTTATCTGAAAAAGGTAGTTACTCTTATCCGTCTCTGATACAGACCGGCGATGGGTTATTGCATATGACCTACTCCTACCATCCTGAAAAGCAGAAAAAATCAATAAAATATGTTGTTGTTGATCCCAGAAATCTGATCAGAAATTAAAATTCTCTTTTACCTCTTCTATATGCGAAATTTTTTTTCTTTCACTCTCGTCGTCTGTTTTACCGCGGTCTGTTTTTTGTCATGCAGCAAGCCTTCGATGAAGCAGCCAGTCCACACGGACAATCCCTTTTTGCAGGATTATAGTATCAAATATTATTCTGATACGACCAAAGTAACGCTTCTGAAAGCTTATTCAGATCGCAATGGTTCAATAAAAATTCTCTCAAAAGAAGGACTTAAACATCCCTTTGGAGGCCAGTTTTTATACCATGGGTCGGTTCTGCCTGATAATTCTTACCGGTTTATGGGCGACAAGAAAATTTCTGCCACCGGAACTTATCAAAATCAGTTTGTTTACCTGAGTGATTCTGTAGTTTTCAGCAATGCCTGGGCCGGAAAATTATTTTCAAGACACACTTTGACTGCCGCTAGAATCTTTGAAGGTGGTAAGGACTTTTCTTTTCTCGTTTCAGACGGAAAGACGCTTCAACTTATAAAAGATTCAAAAAATATTTGGACCGGATCTGTTCAGGGAGACGAAATTCTGGCAATACGTTATGACGAAAAAGCAGGCACATTTTGGATTCTCGGCAAAAAAACTATGTCGCAGTTATCAACTGACAATGAGTTTTCAACAGTTTTGAATGGTTCAAATTTCACGTCTTTTGACATTGTAGAAAAAGGCCGGAAAATTATTATCGGGACAACAGATGGGTATCTGACGTTTGACCCTGCAACTAAAAAACAAACAGGCGAAATCAATAAAAAACTTCCCGTTACCAATATTACCGCCATTAAGGAAGTCAATGGGAAAATATGGTTTGGATCAAATGAGGGCGCTTTTGCCATGCGTGACAGCGGAAAATACGATTATTATAATGGCGAAAGATGGTTACCGGGAAATAAAGTAATTCATATTTCGGCAGGACCTGGTAGATCCGTTCTAGTTTTAACCACTGCCGGTTTGGGCCAAATTGCGTTTAAAGAAATGACGCTCGAAGAAAAGGCTGTTTACTTTGAAGAACAAGTACGGCTAAGGCATATCAGGAATGGATTTAACGCCGCGCTGGACAATATGGAAAGAGGAAATCTGGCGACCGGTTATATGTCCGACTCGGACAATGACGGGCTTTGGACCTCGATGTATCTGGGTGGAGAAATTTTTCGGTACGCTGTAACAAAAGATTCCTCCGCGCTTCAAAATTGCCGAGAATCCCTTGAAGCCATGGAAAGACTATACACGGTAAATCCTGTCCCAGGTTTTCCTGCCAGGTCTTTTGAACGAAGCGGCCATATCGAAAGTCTTTCTGATTCGGAACGTTGGCAGCACAGCACTGAAAAGGAATGGGATTGGAAATCTACGACGAGCAGTGACGAAATTATAGGCCATATCTTTGCCTTCGGTGCCATGGCCGAACTGGTAGATGATCCTTCGATGAAAACCCGGGCAGTTACCCTGATCGATACAGTAATGTCACATATTTTAAAAAATGATTTGTATCTGATCGATTTTGACGGAAAACCTACGATGTGGGGAAAATGGAATCCAAAGTATGTTAATTCGTTCCCGACCAATGTTGGCGACAGAAAACTGAATTCTTCCAATATTATTTCAATGCTGCAAACTGCTTATCATTTTACCAACAAAGAAAAATATAAGATAAAAGCGTTTGAGCTGATGAATAAATTCGGCTATTATGAAAACATGATGCGCCCGATGAGTGAGATCGGAAAAGCGCCGGAAGATGCCGATGAGCACGCAAAACATATGTCAGATGGCTGGAATCATTCAGATGATGAAATGTACTTTGTGGGATACTGGGGTTTATATCGGTATGCATTTAACGACACGTTAAAAACTGCATATAAAAAACAGATCATTGACCACTGGCAGGCGGAGCGTCCTGAGAAAGAAGGTGCATGGAATATTTTTACAGCATTGACCGGAACGGATGAATTTGATTTAAAAGAAGCGGTCTGGTATTTACAGGAATATCCACTTGACATGATCAATTGGTCGATTAAAAACAGTCATCGAAAAGACATCGGTCTCATTGAGCCAAACTTCCGTAAACAAACGACAAAAGAAGTATTGCCGCCAGACGAAAGACCAGTTAAACGCCACAACAGCAATACTTTTGACCTCGACAGAAATGGAGTTGGTGGTACTTCCGAAGAAAGTGCGGGTGATATCTGGCTGCTGCCTTACTGGATGGGAAGATTTTTGGGCATCATCAGCGCACCTGCCAAATAGCACCAAAGCCATGAACAGCTTATCTTTGTATCTGTATTTATTAATTTTCTCCATGTCTACCTTCCAACCAAAAAAAGAAACCGACGAAAAACAGATTACCAGCGATCTTGCATACAATCATGATCTGGATAACAATGATAATTTTTCACCGGATGGTAATTGGCTGGTTTACGACACAAGAACTGATGATGGAGGAATTGCTGCTTCGGCCAGAATCGAAAAAGTGCATATTGAAACAGGTGAGATAAAAGTACTTTTTAACATTAAAAATAACGAATTATGGGGTCCTGGCGCGGGTGCAGTTAGTTTCAGTCCAAAAAGCAATTCGGTTGTATTTATTCATGGACTAGCAAATAGTACCAGGGAAAACCCCTATCAGCAATGGCGCAGAACAGGTGTCATTATTGAAGATTCCAATCCTCACGTACCGATCTATATGGATTCCCGGGATGTTATTCCTCCTTTTACGGCCGGAGCTTTGCGGGGTGGAACCCATCGGCATGAGTGGAGCGGAGATGGGAAATGGATTGGCTTTACTTATAACGATGCGATTCTGAAAGCTTTGGAAGACTCCACGGGAATCAGAAGAAATCTGAGAACAATTGGGGTTTCGAAAAAAGTAAGTCCGGTATCGGTCGATAAAAATTCTGAAAATATCTCCGGGGAATGGTTCAGTGCACTGGTGGTTCGCGTAGTGCCTGAACCTAAACCTGGTAGTGATGAAATCAGTCACGCCGCCAGTGACAGCTGGGTTGGCTCGAATGGCTATCGTGGCCCTGATGGAAAAATACAACTAGCCAGAGCTTTTCTTGGTACGGTTGCGGATAAAAATGGAAAAAGTATATCCGAAGTTTTTATCGTAGATATTCCGGAAGATATTACCATACCCGGCGATCTGGGACCGTTAGAAGGAACTGTTGATGATTTCCCTATGCCGCCCAAAGGAGCCGCTCAACGCAGATTAACCTTCACGGCTAATCAAAAATACCCTGGATGCTCAGGAATCGTCCGTTCTTCTCCTGACGGAAACTTCCTTGCATTTTTCGCAAAAGATGAGAATGGCCTTGAACAGGTTTATGTGATTTCCTCAACTGGCGGCGAACCCTTTCAACTAACTGAACATGAATCCGGTGTATCGGGAAATTTACGCTGGCATCCCGACGGAAAACATATTAGTTATGTTTGGAACGGTAGTATTATGTTATGCAAAGTTGAAAAAAATCCCTTCAAAGATCGCGTCGAAATTTTAACAAAATCTACAAATCCAGCTCCGACCAATATTGTCTGGGCACCTGACGGAAAAATGTTTGCTTTCAATAGACTTGTAAAATCTGAAAATGGGAGAAAAACAACTTCGCAGATATTTATAAAATTATATTCATTAAAATAACAAACTGTAAATATTATTGACACAAATATTATACAGTGCAGTATTTTAATCGAATGATTCTTAAAACTTTTCGAGAGAATATAAAGTAGCATGATGAGTATGCTATGCGCTTCGTGGACAAGCTGATCAAAATTTTTATTATATCGGGATCAGAGCAATGGATACGGTTTCATATTGAAGTCCAGCGTTACAACAACAGACATTTTGCCGAGAGAATGTTCATTTATACCGGATTTTCGATAAATACAAAAAGCCAATTACTGCAGTTGCGATTTTCATGGATTATTACACACGATTTAAACCAAATAAATTTGAACAGAATTTTCCTGGCACTGAAAATTGCATCCTTAGTAGGTGTTTCTGTGGAGATGGTAGAGAAAATAAATACGGAATTAGAGCGTAACTAATAACTAACCGCCATTTTCGTGGACGACCCTCTGATTATCAATTCAGATCGTAAGATAATTGTCTCCGAAACATCTATTGGCTGCGTTCCTTTTAAATGATTAATCAGACTACGAACCGCGACCTCTCCCATCTGCTGTCCGGGATAGTAAACAGTTGTCAGATTAGGTTCAATAACCTGCGAAACCGGGTCATTATTAAAGCCAACCACTGCGATATCGTCTGGTATTAAATAGCCTTTTTCCTTTAATGCCTTCATGCATGTTACAGCACAAAGGTCATTGGAAATAAAAATTCCATCCGGCTGAAATTCCATTTCACTGATTCTCTGCGCTACAAATTTTCCTGCTTCCTGAGACAGATCTGTGACCACGACAAGGTCATCATCTAATTTTAATCCATGTTCAAGAACTGCATTTTGAAACCCTTTTAGCCGCCCGGAGTAAACATTCCTTTTGAGATTTCCGGTAACGTGCATAATGCGACGACACCCTTGGCTGATCAAATGAGACGTAACTTCGTAACCGGCCAGGACATTATCAATTGCCACTCCACTGCATTTCGGATGGTCGATGATCCGGTCGAAAAACAAAACCGGAACTCCTTTTTTTATGAAATTTTCGAAATGCTCAAAGGTTTCCGTGTCATAAGCCACGGATGCCATCAGACCATCAACACGGCTGTTAAACATCGTTTTGGCATTAGAAATCTCCTTCTTTGCCGATTCCAGAGACTGGCTGATCAGTAGATTATAACCCGACTCGTTTGCTTCCTGTTCCATTCCTGCCAAAACGGCGGACATAAAATGGCTATTTAAACGAGGAACAATAACGCCTAACGTATTGGTACTACGACGTCGAAGATTACTCGCAAAAGTATTTGACCGGTATCCCATTTCCATGGCTTTCGCACTGATCAACACTTTTGTTTTACTGTTTATGGCCGGATGATCATTTAAAGCTCTGCTCACCGTCGCCGGAGAGATCTCCAGAATTTTAGCAATATCATATATGGTAACTTCTTTTTCCATTGCAGCAACGACAGTTGAGATTTGAAATGAAAGATAGCAACAAAATGATGGTTTAAAAAATTTAATGCAATCGGTTGCAATGCAAATTAATATTTAGATATTTATACCTGAAAACAAATTTCCGTTATTACCTACTCATTCGTTCAGGTAAATCACGCATATGAACTAACAACCAATTTCAATACGAAGCATGATACATACTATGCGGTGGTTCGGCCCAAATGATCCGGTTTCATTGATGGATATCCGCCAGGCAGGATGCAGCGGGATTGTAAGCGCTCTGCATCAGATTCCGGTTGGAGATATCTGGAGCTCCCAAGCCATCGGAGAAAGAAAAAGGCTTATTGAAGAAAAGAATGGCCAATATTCTCCCTTGAAATGGCTTGTTGTCGAGAGTTTACCAGTACATGAGGACATAAAAAAAGGGCTTCCGTCACGCGAGCTCTATATTGACAATTATAAAAAGTCTTTGAAAAACCTTGCCGCTTCCGGCATAAAAGCCGTCTGCTATAACTTCATGCCTGTGCTTGACTGGTCCAGGACCTCACTTGATTATGAAATGCCGGAAGGTTCAAAAACCCTTCGTTTCGTTTGGGTTGATTTCGCCATTTTTGATTTATTTATATTAAAAAGGCCAAACGCAGAAGAAGATTATGAGCCGGAAACACGTATCGCGGCAGAAAGTAAATATCAGAGCATGTCATCTTACCAGCTTTCTGTGCTTACGAATACTGTTTTATTAGGATTGCCAGGTTCAGAGGAAGCTTTCGATCTGAACATATTTCAAAGTCTGCTGGATCAATATGCTGAAATTGACGACGCTCAATTGAGACAAAATCTTTATCATTTTATTTCTCAGGTTGCCCCTGTCGCACAGGAGGCAGGAATTAACCTTTGCATACACCCGGACGATCCGCCAAGGTCGCTACTGGGACTTCCTCGTGTTGTAAGCACGGAGTCCGACTTCTCGAAATTGATGAAGGCCAGCAACGTCAGAGCGAATGGAATTACTTTTTGCACGGGTTCCCTGGGCGTTAGAGAAGACAATAATCTTCCAGGAATGATTGAAAAATTCGGCGATCGAATTCATTTTGTGCATTTACGAACTACAAAACGCGAAGAAGGCACAAGGAATTTTCATGAAGCGCCACACTTGAATGGTGACGTGGATATGTATGAGGTTGTGAAAGCGATATTGAAGGAAGAAAAAAGACGAAAAAAAGCCGGATATTCAGATGATAGCCTGCCAATGCGCCCGGATCACGGTTTCCAGATGTTGGATGATTTACAGAAAAAAACTTATCCTGGCTACTCCGCTATCGGACGTTTAAAAGCCCTTGCCGAGCTGCGCGGATTGGAGCTGGGAATATCAAGATCTTTATAGTCAGCAGTCGGACACATAAATTTTACTATTCACTATTTTAATAAAATGCCTGAATCATTAGTTAAAGAAGAAACTTTTCAATCCTCAATTTTTTCTCTAACGGGGAAAACTGCGCTGATTACCGGCGGCGGAAGTGGCATCGGTTTTTACATTGCCGAATGTATGGTACAGGCTGGTGCCAGTGTTGTTTTAACTGGCCGGCGAGAATCCGTTTTACAGGAAGCTGTTGAAAAATTAGGGGGAAAAGCAACTTATTTCGTCAATGATATTACGCAGCTAGACACGATCCCAGCGCTTGTTGAGACAATTGAAAAGCAATGTGGTGTTATTGATATTTTGGTAAATAATGC
Source organism: Dyadobacter koreensis (assembly GCF_900108855.1). Classification (GTDB taxonomy): domain Bacteria; phylum Bacteroidota; class Bacteroidia; order Cytophagales; family Spirosomataceae; genus Dyadobacter; species Dyadobacter koreensis. The sequence goes on along the minus strand of NZ_FNXY01000010.1, from coordinate 139,277 downwards.
CGGGATCAATATGAAAAAATTTGCGGTGGAAGTTACTGACGCCGATTTTGACCGGATCGTTCAAACCAATTTGCATGCTGTTTTTTCAATGACCCGCGAATGCGGAAAACGTATGATCGAACGAAAATCCGGTTCTATCATTATGATTACTTCGATGGCCGCTTTATACGGTATTGATCGTGTTGTTGCTTATACGGCATCCAAATCAGCTGTGGGCGGAATGGTGAAAGCCCTGACCACAGAATTTTCACCTTATAATGTCAGGATAAATGCAGTAGCACCCGGATTTATCGAAACACCTATGATGCTGACTGCCATGAACGGCGATCCGTCACGCAGGGACAAAGCGATGGATCGCACTCCGATGGGGACTTGGGGAAAACCGGATGATATCGGATGGGCGGCAGTATTTCTGGCCTCTAGTGCAGCCAAATTCATTACGGGTGTTTCGCTCCCGGTTGACGGTGGGAATTCCATCGGTTTCTAAGACAATTTATTCCTTAACCTTATAAAGATTCCAGTAATGAAAAAAACAGTTTATGAAAAGTTAACAAGTCTTGTCTTACTGCTTGCACTGGCACTTTTCAGCTTTCCAGTTCAGGCACAAAAAATTAAATGGAACAAAGTAAAAATTCTGGTTTATACCAAAAATGGTAAAGGGTATGTGCATGACAATATTGCCAATTCTGTTGAAGCAATTCAGGCATTGGGAAAACAACATGGCTTTGCCGTTGATGTGAGTGAAGATCCGTCCAAATTCACAGATGAAAATCTCGAACAATATGACGCTTTGGTTTTTTCAAATACCAATAACGATGTTTTTGATACGGATGCGCAACGTGTTGCCTTGATGCGATATATTCAGGCCGGCGGAAATTTCGTCGGACTACATTCTGCATGCGGTACGGAAAGAAGCTGGCGATGGTTCAAGAATATGCTTGGCGGAACGTTCTTCTGGCACGAACCCGGACAAAGCTTTTCAGTGAATATCCTGGATTCAAAAAATCCTTCACTTTCACATTTGCCCCAAAAGTGGAATCGTGAAAAAGATGAATTTTATTTCTTAAAAGAAATGAGTGTAAATCTGAATGTATTGGCGGTTAACGATCATACCACAATTCAGAAACCAGCCGGAAAGGCACTGGATACTTTTGGTACTGTGTTCCCGTCCGTTTGGTGGCATGAATACGATGGCGGAAGAGCATTTTATACGTCTATCGGACATGAAAAGGAAGATTATTTAAAGGAAGATCTTCGTAAACATATTCTTGGGGGAATCGAGTGGGCGATAGGATCGCAAAAGCCACGAAATTATGGCAAAGCCTATGCCAAATCTCCAACGGACGACATTCGAACGAATTAGGCCTGAAAGGCCGGCATATCTTAACATGGGGCAGCGCCCTATGGAACGACCATCTGACAAATCCCCTGATATTCGCATCACTATCTGATCCGATCAACTCTTAAACCTCTGAATCCAATGAATAGCTCAGAAGAAAAAAATCAAAGCAGAAGATCTTTCCTTAAAACTGCTGGAACAGGCACAGCTGGAATCATTGCCGCTTCTATGTTCCCGACCATTGTTCCTGCCAGTGTTTTCGGAAAAAATGCGCCAAGTAATAAGATAAATATCGGGCAAATCGGTTTTGGTCGTATCGGATCGTCTCACGATTTACCGGAGGTAATAAAAAATGAAGCGGCGCATGTTATTGCTGTCGCAGACCTTGATAAAAATAGATTGGCACAAGGAAAAATATGGATTGAGAAAAAATATGCAGAACGCACCGGGAAGGAAAAATACCTGGATGTAAAAACATACGACGACTATCATGAAATTTTGTCAAGAAAAGATATTGACGCGGTCATAATCAGTACGCCCGATCACTGGCATGCGCAACCGGCAATGGAAGCGGCCATAGCAGGAAAACATATTTATATGCAAAAGCCAACTTCTCTGACGATCAGGGAAGGGAGGCAAATGGCAGATACGGTGATCAAGAAAAAGGTTATTTTCCAACTTGGAAGCCAGCAACGTTCGATGAACCCATGGCCACAATTTAAAAGAACTTGTGAACTGGTCCGTAACGGAAGAATTGGAAAACTAAAAAAAGTATATGTGGGTCTTCCAGGCGATCCTGCCGGAGGCAATCCCGCGAAAATGCCAGTTCCTTCTAATTTGAATTACGATATGTGGCTGGGCTCAACTCCTGACATTTATTACACACTGGATCGCGTACACTCTCAAACAGATATGCTGAACGAGCGCCCTGGCTGGCTTCGACTTGAACAATTCGGCGCTGGAATGATCACAGGATGGGGTTCTCACCACATTGATATTGCCCATTGGGGAATGGATACTGAACTTACGGGCCCAATTGAAATTGAAGGAAAAGCCACATTCCCCGCTCCGGGGTCGGGCCTGTGGGATGTTCACGGCGATTTTTTAGTGAACGCAAAATACGCGAACGGCGTCGAAATGGAAATCGGGGGAACAAATCCAAACGGCGTAAAATTTGAAGGAACCGAAGGCTGGATCTTTGTTTCGCGTGGAAATGTGGGAGTAACCGCATCTGACCCTGGCGCAGCGGCGGCGGCAAAAGAGAACAAGGCATTTTATGCAAGTGATCCAAAAATTCTAGGATCAGTAATCGGGCAAAATGAGGTTCATTTGTACGAAAGTCCTGAACAACATCAGAACTGGATTGAAAGTATTCAGAGTGGTAAGCAAACGATTAGTCACGCAGAAATTGCGCAACGTTCCTGCTCAGCTTGTCTGATTGCTCATACAGCTATGAAACTTGGCAGAAAACTCAAATGGGATCCTAAAAAGGAAGACTATATCGGAGACAAAGAAGCAAGTGCAACTTTATCAAGGCCTCAGCGAGGACCTTATGGAACTACGAAAGTAAGAGCATAAAATTATAAAAAAGTTCGAATCTATTTCGTCCTGAAAGTATCTATCTTTTTCATTTAATTTGCCTTTCAAGCTGACATGCAGTCCATGTATTTTTCACACTTTCAAGAATATAATATTCTCTCCTATCTTCATTTTCGATTGGTAAAAGAAGCTTATAATGAGTCCAGCTGAATTGTGTCCGCAGTGCGGACACAATTGGAAACAGGCGGTAAAACTGCCGGTACCAGTTCAATTGCCGATAAGAAAAACCACTTCCAAATTCTGGTGAAAGCTCATTTGCAAGTGACTTGATTAAATAAGTTCCTTACTCAGCTCTGTCTTTACCTTTCTGTTCTTCTTCAAAAATACGCTTACCAATATGCCAATACATCAGCACTCTGGCATTATCCACTGCTCTGATTGCCGTTTCACGGCTTTGCAGAATCATTAATTTAATTTCCTGAATCAAACTTTTATTCAATTCCATATCAGTAAGGTCTGGTTCCGCAGATTCAAAATTTTCTGCTCTTCCTACTGACGGAAAATTGTAGTTAATGTAACGAATCAATCATAATTCCCTTTATACTCGCGCGGCGTATGTCCGATATATCTTTTAAAATTTCTGTTAAAATTGGAAAGCGAATCGAACCCGCTGTCGTATGCAATCTGCGCGATTGTCCATTGGTCCTCCAACAACAATTTACAGGCGTGGCCGACGCGTATTTCGTTTACAAAGTCAATGAAAGTTTTATTTGAACGCGCTTTAAAATAACGGCAAAAGGCAGCTTCACTCATCCCGGCAAGCGATGCAACATCTCCCAACCGGATTTCCTGTGCAAAATGCTGAAGAACGTAATTATGCACTTTTTGCATGCGTTCCGTTTCCGAAACTTTATAGGTATTAACATAGCCGTAACTGGCAATTGGGCTGCCCGCATCACCGTGGGCAAGTTTATCGAGCAAAGTCAATAATCGTAAAATCCCGTGGAAGCCTTCTGCATTTCTTAATTCCAGAAGTTCTTCCCGGATATGATCCCGTAACGCTCCTTTATATTCAACTCCTCGTTTTGAATCAATTAAAAGCTGCTTTAAATGAAGCATTTCTGGCTTTTCAAAAAAATCTTTACCAAGAAAGTCTTCCTGAAAATAAAGAACGACTCCATGGGTAAACAGATCGGAATTACCTCCAAAGTATGCCGGATCACTCCGCCATAAATGCGGGATGTCCGGGCCGAGAAAAACGGTATCGCCTGGTTCAAAAGTTTGAATAGAATCTCCGATCAGTCTTTTCCCAGTGCCTTCCAAAACAGTAAATAGCTGATAATGAGGATGAAAATGCCAATTTGGATCAAAGTGATGTTCTCGAAGTTCATGAACCGTTACTGACCTTACCGGACTTTCTACATTTTTATGAATCGGCGCTTTCATAGGAATTATTGACTTGTCTGAATTTTGCCAAAATTAATGAACATATTTAAACAAAAGTCAAAATACAGCTAGTTCTAATCAAAAGAGGAAAAGTATTTAGTATTTTGTTGTTGTAAAATTGTATTAAAAAAAATAATCTGCATGAAGTATAGCATGAATCTCCTGTTGTGGGGAAATCAAATTGACGATAAACTCTTTCCTACCCTTGAACTGATTAAAGAAATAGGATTTGACGGCATTGAGGTGCCAATATTTAATACCAATCCTGAACATTGGTTTAAATTCCGTAAAAAGCTGGATGATATTGGATTATCTTGTGAAACCGACACAATTTGCGGTCCCGATCATCATTTGATCAGCCAAGACCCTTCCATGCGGAAAGCCACCTTGGAACATTTGAAACGTGCATTGGACTGCTCACTTGTTTTGGGAGCTACCAAATTAATGGGTCCTTATCATTCAGCATTAGGTGTTTTCACCGGACAGCCAGCCACAGCGGATGAATGGAAATGGGCGGTCGACAGCATCAGAGAGCTAGCCGATTACGCTGGCGAACTTGATATCACTTTAGGCCTGGAATATCTAAATCGATTTGAACTATACCTAACAAGTTGCGGTGATGAACTCATCCGTTTTGTCGATGACGTTAATCACCCTAATTGTAAGATTATGTTTGATACGTTTCACGCCAATATCGAGGAAAAAAATATCGGCGACACGATGCGCAAAATGGGAGATCGAATTTCCTTCATACAGCTTTCAGAAAATGACCGGTCGACGCCAGGAAAAGGAAATGTCGATTGGGAAGGAATCTTTGGTGCAATCCGCGATCTGAAATATGACGGCTGGATTAGTATTGAAGCATTTAGTCCAAAACTACCTGTTGCTAACATCTGGAGAAAAATGTTTGAATCGGAAGAGCAGTTAATGCGCGACGGTTTGTCTTTTATCAAATCCAACATTGAGAATCCTCAGATTGTAAAACCTGTCGCGTTTTAATAGTATCTTTTTTACCGGTCGGACGGCGAAAAACCCGTCCGACCGGCCGCTCCGTTCGATGGCTTTTTCCGCCATCGGACGGATAAAGGACAGTTATGTAACCTATGCGACTATCTGAACAGCGGAAACATTAATTCGCACTAAACTTTTAAACAAAACGAGTTCCGATTTAAATTTCGATGCTCGTTCTGTTATAGGAGATATTAACCCTAGTAAACCTTCGCCAGAAGATGCGGTCGTTCTTTTTCCAGCTTCAAAATCAACTCACCAAAAAGTGTGTTAACCCAGGCAAACCACTTGCGTGTGAATTTTGACTGGTCGTTTTTGTCGAACGATTCGTGCATAAATCCTGTATGATTATGCGTATTTTTCAACATTTTCAACTGCGCTTCAATTTCTTTATCATCCGTTGAAGTGATCGCGCGCGCTATAATTCCCATTGGCCAGATCTGGTCGATCAAAGTATGCGGACTTCCCAAACCCTCCCCTGCTTTTCCTTTGAAATAATACGGATTAGAATCACTCAGTACAAATTTTCTTGTGTTGACATAAATCGGATCTTTAACCGACATTGCGTTCAGATATGGCATACTGATCAAACCAGGAATTCCGGCGTCGTCCATCAATAAATAATTTCCAAATCCGTCCACTTCGAAAGCATAGATTTTACCGAATTGCGGATGTGGATATACGGCATATTTTTTCAATGCATTTTCAACTTCCGTGGCAAGTGCCTTAAACTCGTTAGCGAGCTTAGTTTCTTTCGCTATTTTCTCCAAAAGTTCTGCTACCTCACGGAAAGATACGACTGCAAAAAAATTTGAAGGAATGAAAAATGGATAAACCGCAGCGTCATCCGATGGACGGAAAGTACTTGCAATCAGGCCAACCGGTTTAATGGGATTTCCATATCCATTCCCTGGAACTGTATCCGTAGACCACGCCGTACTACGCCCAAATGTATAAGGACCACGATTTTCTTTACGTTGCTGCTCCTTGCAGGTTTGTAAAATCAATTGAACGGCCTTTAACCAGTCGGCATCAAAGGGTTTGATATCTCCCGTCGTTTTCCAGTAATTATATGATAAACGAATGGAATAACACAGAGAATCAAGCTCCCACTTTCGCTCATGAAGCATTGGTTTCATGGCCGTCCTGTCGGACGTCCACTCACTTTCTTTCGGCTGATCATAAAATGCGTTGGCATATGGATCAATCAAAATACATTTTGTCTGACGGTTGATCAGCCCGGCGACCATTTCCTGCAATTGCGGATCATCTTTCATCAACGGCAGATATGGCCAAACCTGCGCCGAACTATCGCGGAGCCACATCGCATCGATATCACCGGTAATAACAAATGTATCCGGTCTGCCATCAATCGGCTTGAAATGAACCGTTGTATCGAGAGTATTTGGAAAACAGTTTTCAAACATCCAGGCGAGTTCGGGATCTTTAATCACCTTTTTCATTCTTGTTATCGTCGCTTCAACGGCGGTACTTTTAAAACTGCGTTGATCAGCAGCTATTCTTACGGTTGGAAAATCATCCGGACTTCCCTTAGCAAACGACCAGTTTCCCGCGGCAATTCCCGCAGCAGCCAGAGCAGAAGTTTTCAAAAATGTTCTACGTTCTATCATTCGAAATTATGCGTAATCAGACTTTTTTAAATTTTTTAAAAAAGCAATTTAGGCAAAATTTCAACACAGAACTCTAAACCCTGAACACCAGTTTTTTACGGTAAAGGATATACAAGATCACATACCATAAAGTCAGATAAGTCAGTGCGTAAGCAAGTGACGCATTGACCGGATTTGAAAAAAGTGGCGAAAGAATAAACTGATAAAAATAAGTCTGTAAAGTGATAGGATCATGGTCCGGCCCTCCCGGATTATCGATCAGTATGCTACTCAAAACTCTGGGGATAATTCCGGAAAAGAAAAATACAACCATAGGATTGACACCAAATATTACAAAGAATTTTGTCCATCCGGAGATACCTAAAACGTCGATTATATAATACAAAACCACCAGACATGCAGATGCAATTCCAGCCGCATACAATACATATGAACTTGTCCAAAGTGATTTATTGATAGGAAAAACAATATTCCATAGCAAACCTAAAACAACTGCAAAGACGGATCCGATAAGCAGATATAACGCCTTTTTGTCTTTTGATAAATGATTTGTCAATAATGTTCCGACGAGAAGTCCGGCAATACCCGTGCTGATCGCGGGGAGCGTGCTAAGAATCCCTTCCGGATCCCAGGTTTTTGAAGTTGCCCACAAATGCCCGGGAAGCAAATAATTATCCAGCCATGCAGCCAGATTTGTGCCTTTCTCAAAATTGGGACCGCCAATTCCGGGAATGGGAATTAAAGTCATCAGGGCCCAATAGACTAGCAAAACAATCAAACCGAAAACAGCCTGTGTTTTCCAATTCGTTTTTAAATACAGTAAAGAGACAATCAGATATACAATCGCGATTCTTTGTAAAACACCTGGAATTCTCACGTTTTCATAATGAGCAAATCCACCGAAAGCGAGTAACATCATGATTGTAAAAATGCTCACTGCCGAATAAAACTGAAGTCTTCGATCATAGTCCCTAAAAAGAAGTGCTACAATGATGGCTGTTATTATTAATCGAACGCCGAGCAGAGGTAAACCTTCCAACCCAAAAGCCTGAATTTTCGAGAAAAAACTTAGAAATAATCCAAGACAAAAAATCCGTAATGTCCTGGTGAGTATTTTTTGTATTGCGTTTATGTTCAGGCTTTTATTCGAAGTTGCTAAAACAACAGACACCCCCACAATAAAAAGAAAGGTAGGAAAAACCAGATCCGTCGGTGTACAACCGTGCCATTCCGCATGAAGCAAAGGAGAATATACATGTCCCCAGTCACCGGGATTGTTAACGATCGTCATGAGGATGATTGTTAGTCCACGCAGGACATCCAAAGATATAAGCCGCGATTTCATTAAATTTTCTTCTTAAAAGTTAGAAGACACAAGTTACTGCTTTTCCTCTCCAACTAAATCTATTTAGCGGTTAGTAATCAGCTGTTGGCTTTTCCTTAGTCATATGAAAATACTGATGTCCCATAAAATCCCTTTTTCCTACCTGTTGAAAACCAATGTTTTCGTACAATTTTTTCGCTGACGGATTTCCCGTATCTACAATAAGCCCAACCCGGTCAAAGCCGAGAGAAAAAGCATGTTCGCAGAATGCAGTAATCAATTTTTTACCTATGCCTTTCCCTTGCTGGCTTGCGTTGACATTTACACAATCAAGATAATATTCCCCCGCTTCAGTTTCATCATTCGGGTAAAAATCAGGATCCGATTTATGCAATTCATCCAGGATAGGCTGTCTTAATTCGTGGAGTAGTTTCCCATCATAACCAGTGACGGCACCAACAATCCCTGATTCATTTTCATACACCAGGGTATTCGCATAACTGTACTGGTTTTTATCTTGTCTGAAAAAATTTTCAACAAACGGGATGCCATCATCAGGATTTTCTGAACCCCCAAAAATACCCGCAATATGCCCGAGAGCAAGAATCATTAATGGTGCAACGGTCGGTGCATCCTCAGGTTTTGCCGGTCTGATCATGTTTTTCTCTTGCGGATAATTTTTGTTAAAAAGAATATTACTCATTTTTTCATTATAGCTTTATTTTGCTTAAAAGGCGACACGAATTTAAAAACAAGTCAAAATACAGTTAGTACTAATCAAAAGACGTAAAGTTTTTAGCATTATTTTGCTGTAAAATTGTATTGTTAATAATAGAGCAAGGCAAAATACAATTCGTTCCTCAGGGTTACATCGGAAATGTCCTGAAAAGATCACGCTGGTGCTTTCAATTATAGCCTTACAACCTTATCCGAATCTTTAATCCTTTACTATAATATGTCACAAAAAATTAACATTGCCATTGTAGGTCTCGGTTTTGGAGCTGAATTTATTCCTATTTATCAGCGTCATCCGAACGCTAATATGTATGCAATCTGCCAGCGTACCGAGTCAAAATTGAACGCAGTAGGCGACCAGTATGGAATTGATGTTCGTTACACAAGTTATGAAGACCTTTTGAATGACCCAAAGGTAGATGCGGTTCATATTAACTCACCAATTCCAAATCACGCGGAGCAAACACTGAAAGCCCTTCGTGCCGGCAAACATGTGGCTTGTACTGTACCGATGGCAACCAGCGTTGAGGATTGTATGGAAATTGTTAAGGTTTGCAAAGAAACAGGCAAGAAATACATGATGATGGAAACGGTGGTTTATGCCCGTGAATTTCTATTTGTGAAAGAATTATACGAAAAAGGAGAACTGGGTAAAATACAATTCCTGAAAGCCAGTCACCAACAGGATATGGAAGGATGGCCTGACTACTGGCCAGGTTTGCCTCCAATGCATTACGCGACGCATTGCGTTGGGCCGGTTGCAGGATTATTAAAACTGGAAGCGGAATATGTATCCTGCTTCGGTTCTGGAACGATCAGCGAAGATTTAGCAAAAATCCATAATTCTCCTTTTGCCGTAGAATCAGCACACATCAAGTTCAAGGATAGCGATTTATCGGCGTATGTATACCGCTCACTCTTTGATGTGGCGCGTCAATACCGCGAAAGTTTTGAAGTTTACGGAAGCAAAAAATCTTTCGAATGGCCGTTGATCGAAGGAGAAGATCCTGTGATACATACTGCTAAAAAACCTGAACATGAGATCGCTGAGCATGTAAAAACGCCGGATTACGCGCATTTGCTGCCGGAAGAAATTCAGCAGTTTACGGGACATGGTGTGTACGATGCTGACGACAATTCACACCTGTCATTTGTACAAGGAGGCGGCCATGGAGGATCACACCCACATTTGGCTAATGAATTTATTGCCGCGCTTATCGAAGATCGTGACCCGTTCCCGAATGCATGGCAATCTGCAAACTGGACAAGTGTTGGTATCCTCGCGCATGAATCGGCTTTGCAAGGCGGCGCTTTGATTCAATTGCCTGATTTTAAAAACGCATAGATTGGATATACAATAATTATTTCGGTGCTCCGCACCTTCGGAAGATTGATTTAAGATGATGGATTTCTACAAATATTAGGGTGCTCTGCACCATTAGAGGGGTACGAAGTTGATATGTTCAATAAAGGTGCAGAGCACCGAAGTATTTGTAGAAACAAAATAATTAAAACAACAGAAAAGGTGCAGAGCACCGAAATATTTGTAGAA
>NZ_FNXY01000010.1:0-128543 GCF_900108855.1 Dyadobacter koreensis | reverse complement strand
AGAATAGTCAAAAAAACAGAAAGGTGCAGAGCACCGAAATACTTGTAGAGACAAAATAATTAAAATAACAGAAAAGGTGCAGAGCACCGCAATATTTGTAGAAAGCAGAATAGTCAAAAAACAGAAAGGTGCAGAGCACCGAAATACTTACAGAAACAAAATAATTAAAACAACAGAAAAGGTGCAGAGCACCGAAATATTTATCGATTCACCGAATTCAACACACTACAACATATTAATGGCAAATACATACACACAACTATATATGCAAATTGTCTTCTCAGTTCAGGGACGGGAAAGCATAATTAAAAAAGCCTGGAAGGATGAATTATATGCTTATATCGGAGGAATTATTTCGAATAATAGATCGAAGCCGTTGGCAATTAATGGAATGCCGGATCATATTCACATCTTTATTGGATACAATCCGACAATGTCATTACCAGACTTAGTAGAAGAAATTAAAACATCTTCAAACAAATTTCTGAAAGCCAAATACCGATTAGCTGTTTTTAATTGGCAAAAAGGTTACGGTGCTTTTTCATATAGTCGTTCGCACATTGACGCCGTAATTAAATATATTGGCAATCAGGAAGTACATCATAAAACAAGGACCTTCCGAGAGGAATATATTAAAATGTTAACCGATTTTGAAATTGATTATCAGGAAAAATATTTATTTGACTTTCAACACATTTCTGAATGGGATTAAATTAAATTTTAGACTTACAAACACCTTTTTAAATATCTAAATGAAAACCAAAGTCTTATCTTTTATAACTGGCATTATTCTTCTGGGATGTGCCGTCCAGCAATCCTCACAAAATGCTGTGAGTAAAACTGAGGCCGCTAAGGGGCGCAGGATTGAGGTGCTTTTCCTGGGAGATACGATCGGCCATCACAAATCCTCTGAACGTGCTCCTCAAATCATGGCGGCACTTGGACCTAAGGGAATTAACTTCACTTATACCGACGATTTGAATGACCTGAACCCGGAAACATTGAACAAATATGATGCATTAATGCTTTATGCAAACTGGGACTCGATCGCTCCGCAGCAGGCAAAGGCATTATTGGATTACGTTGCCAGCGGCAAAGGATTTATTCCGGTTCACTGTGCATCTTATTGCTTCCGTAACAATCCTGAGGTTGTGAAATTAATCGGAGGGCAGTTCTGGAGACATACCTGGGATACCATTCAGCCTGTCTGGACAAAACCTGAACATCCGGCACTTGCTGGTGTAAAGTCTTTCAAAACGGTTGATGAAACCTATTTACATAAATTACTACAACCTGACAATGTGATTCTTACGGAGCGCATTATCCAGAAAGATCAGGAAAAAGATAAACCAGGTGTTGAAAAAGAGCCGTACACATGGGTTCGTACGCACGGGAAAGGACGCGTTTTTTATACAGCTTATGGCCACGACGAACGTACCTGGGCTGTTCCGGGTTTTCACGATCTGATAGAAAAAGGAATTCTTTGGGCAGTTAATGACGATGCTAAAAAATCATTTGCAGCTTTGGCCCCAAAACCTTTCGAATACAGAGAAGCAAAACTTCCGAACTACGAACAGCGTCCTGGTGCTCAGATGCAGCAATTGCCGCTTTCTCCTGAGGAATCTGTAAAACATATTCAGATTCCGGTTGATTTCACATTGGACATCTTCGCGCACGAACCTGACGTAATGCACCCAATCGCGATGACGTGGGATGAGCGCGGAAGATTATTTGTATTGATCACAAAAGATTATCCAAACGAAAGAAAAGATACTGGCGGAAGCGATTATATCCTGATTTGTGAGGATACAGATAAAGATGGGAAGGCTGACAAATTCACGAAATTCTCTGACGATCTGAGCATTCCAACCGGATTGGTTTTTGCTAACGGCGGTCTGATCGTTTCTCAGGCACCTCATATGTTGTTCTTGCAGGATACTGATGGCGATGATAAAGCAGATGTTAAGAAAATTCTTTTCAGCGGATTCGGAACTGGTGACACACACGCCGGGCCTTCAAACCTTCATTATGGTTTTGATAACTGGGTTTATGGATCAGTAGGTTATTCCGGTTTTAAAGGTAAAGTTGGAAAAAGCGATAATCTGGATTTTGGACAGGCACTTTTCCGCTTCAAACCTGATGGTTCTGACATGGAAATTGTTGCAAAAACATCAAACAATACATGGGGATTAGGCTTTAACGAAGCGGGTGATCTATTCGGTTCTACCGCGAATAACTCTCACGGCTGGTATAGCGCAATTCCTAATCGCTATTTCGGAGCGAGCAAAGTTGACAATGGAAGCCGCAGCACAGATACGCATAAGGACATGCAGCCTATCACCCCAAAAGTTCGTCAGGTTGACGTTTTCGGCGGTTTTACTGCTGCTGCAGGACATAACTTCTATACTGCCCGTGCGTACCCTAAAAAGTATTGGAATAATGTAGCATTTGTATCGGAGCCAACCGGACATATTCTTCACCAGAACTTTATGAACAAAAAGGGAACGGATTATGAAGACAAACTTGGCTTCAATTTATTAGCTGGTGCGGACGAATGGGTTGCTCCTGTTTTTGCAGAAGTTGGTCCGGACGGAGCCGTTTGGATTGCAGACTGGTATAGCTACATTATTCAGCATAACCCTACACCAAAAGGCTCTGAAAACGGTGCAGGAAATGCTTACGAGACGCCTTTGAGAGATTTCACACACGGTCGTCTCTACCGCGTGGCTTACAAAAAAGCACCAGCTTACAAACCTGTTTCTTTGAGCAAAAGTCGTCCGGAAGAATTGGTTGCGACTTTGAAAAACACCAATATGCTCTGGAGACGCCACGCACAAAGATTGCTGGTTGAACGTGGACAAAAAGACGTAGTTCCTCAGCTTGTTGCTTTGGTAAATGACAAGTCTGTCGATGAAGTCGGTTTAAATACCGCTGCAATCCACGCTTTATGGACGCTTCATGGACTGAATTCAATAGAAGATCCACAAGTTTTGACCGCAGTAAACGCTGCCTTGAAACATCCAAGTAATGCAGTTCGTAAAACTGCCGTTCAGGTTTTACCTCGTACTGCTGCCTCGGCTCAGACTTTGCTTTCTATTGATGCTTTACACGACAAGGAACCTTTGGTTGTCTTAAATACACTTTTAGCTTTCTGTGAAATTCCGTTGACACCGCAAATCGAAACTGCTGTTCTCGGACTTCTTGACAGTTATGCGCAGGCTGACGACCGGTGGATGCCGGATGCATTTGCCGCGATCCTGAACTCACATGATGGAAAATTACGTCAGAAATATTTAGCTGAGCGCGTAAGCAAATCTGGATCTCAAAAGTCGACAGGAACGGATTCCAAGAAAACTGTCATGGACCATTCGAAAATAAACCACGATAATCATGAATCCAATAAAGTGACTGTTCAAGGTTCGGCTGAGTTAGCCATTACGAATATTACCATCGAACCGGCGACTCCTTATGTTCGGGAATATGCAAGAGTTGTGATTGAAATTACCAATCAGGGAAGCGTTGCAGTACCGAAAGAGCTGGTTCCGGTTGTGAATGTAGGTATCAGAAGCCGCTCTTTAAATACCAATTATGTTAGTCGTCAGTTAAACGCCGGAATTGCTCCTGGCGAAACTATTAAACTAACGGAAGGAAACAACGGTCCATGGAAAGCGGGTTTCGGATTTACGTCGGACGAGTCAGGAAAAGTGAGCGTGACAGCGACGGTTGATGTTGACAACGTAGTTCCGGAAAAAGACGAGAACAAAAATAACACGATGAGCAAAAGTTTCGAAGTGAAACGTCTGGACCGTTTGTCTGACTTTGCGTTGGAAAGAGCTGCACGTGGTTATACTTCTTATGCTTCCGGTGACGAAGTACTTGATCTAATCAAAACAGCCGAATCTCTTGATCCGCAGGGAAGAAATGCTGTTTTGAAAGGTGTCCTTGGCGCATGGAATCCAAAGCGTAAAGAAACACTCTCTGATGCCAACCGCACTTTACTTGCTTCTGTAAAAGGAAATATTCAGGATGACCTAAGCGCTAAATTCACAACACTTATGGAGTCTTACGGTATCAAGGATGAAGTGGCTTCGGATCCTAATGTCCAGATCGTTCGTATCAAAGCGATTCGTGAGGAGATGAAATTCAGTGTGACTGAATTTACCGCAGTAGCTGGAAAGACGGTTGAAATCATCTTTGAAAACCCTGATGCGATGCAGCATAATATCGTTGTTGGAAAACCAAAAACAACAGCAATTATCGGTGCGGCAGCTGATAAAATGATTACAGCAAAAGATGGTGCTGAAAAAAATTATGTACCAAATATCCCTCAAATTATTGCAGCAACGCCCTTGGTAAATCCAGAACAAACATACCGTTTGAAATTTGTGGTACCAAAAGAAGTTGGTGATTATCCTTACGTCTGTACGTTCCCAGGTCACTGGCGCTTGATGACGGGAGTTATGAAAGTAGTTAAAGAATAAATTTCGCTGGCCGTTGCTCCGGCAACGGCCAGTTTAATTATATGCTATTACCTTTTAATACGCGTCATTCAACCAAACATCTCTCGCCTATGAAAATAACTTCACATATCATTGCCTGAACGTTTATCTGATACGTTCAAAAATTAGGTTAATAAAACCCTCATTATAAACCGCAATCGCCTCATCAGCACTGTTTCTACGGGAATGTTGCAACAGGAAAGGTACAGCCAATTTCAAATGTAATTAATTCAATATTTTCTTGATCTATACAAATACACACTAATAATTAAAATTACTATCTCATCTCTCATTTTAATTTTTTACACAATGAAAAAACGTAACGGATATCCGGAATGGGGTATTTCCCAAACCCTCGGCGTTTTCCTGGCAGCTGCCTGTTTCGGCCCACAGGGCGCATTTGCGCTAAATAATTCGAAAAATACCAGTAAAACCATCATCACTTATGAGGTAAAAAATTACATTGATAAAACCATTTCAGGCTCAATCGTGGATGAGAACAGCAATCCGCTTCCGGGCGTAAGTATTGTTGTGAAGGGCACATCCATTGGAACCAGCAGCGGCGCCGACGGTGCTTATGTATTGAACATTCCAAATGATGCGCAAACCCTCACGTTCTCATTTATTGGCTATACCTCCCAGGATGTTGCCATTGGAAACCAGTCTACCATCAAAGTTGTAATGGTTCCAAGTAATGAAGAACTTCGGGAAGTGATCGTAGTTGGGTACGGAACCCAATCTGCCGCCACAGTGACTGGGGCCGTTAGTAATATCCAGGCAAAAGATCTGATCAGAACACCCTCGATTGGCACATCCGATGCGTTGGTTGGTCGGGTGCAGGGAATTACAGCCCGGAAGGCAGACGCCCGTCCTGGAAATTCGACCTCGATTCAGATACGTAACATGGGAACACCTCTTTATGTAATCGACGGAATTCCTTCTGACGCGACCAATTTTAATAATTTAGGTCAAAACGATATCGAAAGCGTTTCAATTCTGAAAGATGCTTCTGCCGCAATCTACGGTTTAAGGGCAGCTAATGGTGTGATCCTGGTCACAACCAAAAGAGGAAAAGCAGGCGATGGGCCAGCAAAAATTAATCTCTCAGGTTACTACGGGTTGCAAAATTTTACCCGTTATCCAAAGCCTGCCAACGCTTATCAGCATATGCGCGGATTGGTTGAATCGGACGTGAACCAGGGCCGCACGCCTTCTATCACGCCGGAAGAACTGGCAAAATGGAAAACCGGAACTGAAAAAGGATATCAGAGTTTTGATTACTACAAAATGGTGATGCGCCCGAATGTTCCGCAATACTACGGGAATGCAAACGTATCAGGCGGAACCGAGAGAATAAATTATTACCTGTCTTTCGGACAGCTGAATCAGGACGCTCTGATCAAAGATTATAAGTTCAGAAGAACCAACGTTCAGGCAAATATCGAAGCACATATCACCAAAAAACTGAAAGTCGGAACTCAGATCAACGGCCGTATCGAAAACAGATCCCAGGTTGGAGTTCCGGGTCTTGACGATTACTTCAATCCGTTTCTTAGTATTTTCACCATGTGGCCAACGGAACGTCCTTATGCGAATGACAACCCGAATTATATCAACCAAACGCATAATGTCAACGTCAATCCTGCAACTTATACCAAGGAAATTACAGGCTATATTGATGAATTAACTCGCGTTGTAAAAGGCAACTTTTTTGCAGAATATGATTTTGGTTTTGGTTTAAAAGCCAAAGGAACATACTCCTATGGTTTTACCAATTTCGACTTCGACGGTTTTGAATACACGTATGACGCATACACTTACAACGCCGAAAAAGATACGTACGATGTCGTCGTAGGTGGTGGAAACCAGAACCCGTGGAGGGAGCGGCGCAAGCGTAATATCGTTGACCGTTTTGCTCAATTTCAGCTAAGCTATAACAAGACTTTTGGTGATCATGAAATCTCAGCGGTTGGTGCTTATGAGCAGTCTGATAATGTAAATACCTATATGATCGTCCACACGGTACCACCCAATAATTACATTCCTTTGATGTCTTTCGCCAACCAGGATTATCTATTGGATGAATGGAGCACAGAGGCGCGGGCCGGATATATTGGTCGGGTAAATTATGCTTTTAAACAAAAATATCTTGTAGAAGCAGTGGGACGCTATGATGGATCTTTCCTTTATGCCCCCGGAAAACGCTTCGGTTTCTTCCCGGGCGTATCGGCTGGATGGCGTATTTCAGAAGAGAATTTCTTCAAGGGGAAACTGGAAAATGTATTTAGCAACCTTAAAATCCGTGCTTCCTATGGCAGGACTGGTAGCGACCGTTTGACGCACCTTCCAAACGATCCGTTTGTCGTTGATCCATTCAGTTATTTACCAGGATATAATTTCTTGCAGGGAAGTGCCATTTTTGACGGAGCTTATAACATTGGGGTGCGCCCAAGAGGTTTGCCAGTGACTACGCTATCCTGGATTACCAATGTTTCCACCAACTTCGGGATTGATTTTGGTTTTATGGGCGGAAAACTGAATGGTCAGGTAGACATTTTCCAGCGCAAACGTGAAGGGTTGCCAGCAGCTCGTTATGATGTCTTGCTTCCATCCGAGGTTGGCTATACGTTGCCAAACGAAAACCTTAATTCAGATGTGAATAAAGGTATTGAAGCTGTTCTTACGTACAAAAGTTCTGCGGGCCAGGTAGATTATACTTTCAGTGCCAACGCTACTCTGTCTCGTCGAAAAGATCTGGATTTTTATAAACCAAGGTTTGGAAATTCTTACAATGAATATCGGAGTTCTTTTGTTGACCGCTGGGGAAACATCAACTGGGGTTATCAGGTAGAAGGCCAGTTCCAGTCTCAGCAGGATATCGAAAATCATACCGTTGATAACGACGGACAAGGAAACAGAACGCAGTTGCCTGGTGATTTTATTTACAAAGACATAAATGATGACGGTATCATCAACGAGCTGGACGAAAGACCAATCGGATATGCCGAAGGCGCTAACCCATACCTTAGTTTTGCCTTTAACGGAAGTCTCGCCTACAAAGGATTTTCACTGTTTTTCGATTTCGCCGGTGCATCTATGCAAAGTTTCCAGAGAAACTGGGAGTTGAAAATACCTTATCAAAACAACGGAACTTCTCCCCATTTTATGCTCGAAGATCGCTGGCATCGCGAGGATCCGTTCGATCCGAACAGCAAATGGATCCCGGGAACCTATCCAGCTTTGCGAAAAGATAATACAAGCCATGTTAACTTCCGTAAAAGTGATTTCTGGATTACGAACGTGCGTTATATCCGTCTTCGGAACATAGAATTTGGTTATAATTTCGATCAGAAACTTGCGAAAAAAATTGGTTTGTCGGGGCTTCGTCTGTATGTCAATGCGACCAATTTATTCTCTCTTGATAATGTAAAAAAATATGAGATCGACCCTGAAATCTCGTCAGGAAATGCCTTGGTATATCCACAGCAGCGCTTGTTGAATGTTGGTTTCAATCTTACTTTTTAATCTGGTTTTTATGAAAAGAATATCAAAATATACATCTTTCGTTCTCTTGCTTTTTTTCCTTTCGGGATGTGCCGAGAACTGGCTGGACAGACAACCGCAAAATTTAATTCTGGAAGATCAGATATGGAATGATCCGAAATTGATCACTGGTTTGCTCGCTAATTATTATGATCGTCTGCCGGCGCACACAACTTTGAATACCGGCTGGGCAGAATTTTCAGCGTATGACGAAGCCATGTGGTCAAACAACGACGACGGAAGAAACAACATCATCTCCTATCCTTTTGACCGCTGGCGCCTGTGGGATTATGGGTTAATTCGTGATATTAATCTTGCACTGGAAAATATCGAGAAGTTCAGTACGAAACTATCAGCAACTCAAAAAAGCCAGTTTTCTGCCGAATTGCGTTTCGTAAGAGCTTTCGTTTATTTCGATCACGTAAAAAGAATGGGCGGTGTGCCGATCGTTACCAAGCAATTGATCTATGATTTTAATGGCGACCCGTCTTACTTGCAGCAACCTAGAAACAAAGAAGAGGAAGTTTACGATTTTATTGCATCGGAACTGGATGCCATTAAGGATCAGCTTGGAAATGCTGGAAGCAATACGCGTGCCAACAAATTTACGGCAATGGCACTGAAAAGCCGCGCCATGCTGTACGCCGGATCGATCGCAAAGTATAACAGCAAAATGGCGTCCCCGATCTCAACACCAGGTGGAGAAGTGGGTATTCCAGCCGCGAGAGCAGCTGACTACTACACAAAAGCTCTTGAAGCCTCAGAAGAAATCATCAACAGCGGCGTGTACAGACTCTATAAAACGAATCCAAACCTGGGTGAAAATTTTTATGACGCAATTACTAAAAAAACGGCCAATCAGGAAGTTATTCTTGCTCAAGATTATTTAACGAGCAAAGACAAGAGACACGGATTCACGTATGATAATATTGCCAGAAACGTCCGGGAAGACAACCTTTCCTCATCGTCCATAACCCCTTCATTGAACCTGGTAGAAGATTATGAATATCTGGACGGGACTTCCGGTGAATTGCGTACGAAGAATTCAGCTGGTTCCGACTATGTTTATTACGACAACCTGCAAGATATTTTCGCAAACAAAGATGCACGGCTTTACGGGACTATCATCTATCCGGGGACTTCGTTCAGAGGTATTCCGGTTCAAATTCAGGCAGGGGTGAAATTATGGAATACGACAACGAATAGTTTTCAGAATGTCGAGTCCAATACGCTTGGTTCTACTTATGAAGACGGAGGTTTGTTAACAGGATCTTCCGGGCCGCAACGTTCGCAGACAGAGGTAACCAACTCAGGATTTTATCTTCGAAAATATGTTGACCAAACCGCAATGTCCAGCACCCGTGGTATCCGCAGCGATATGTGGTGGGTACGTTTTAGATTAGGTGAAATCTACCTGAACGCAAGTGAAGCTGCTCTCGAATTGGGTAAAACTGCTGACGCTTTGAAATATGTCAATGTTGTCCGTGAGAGAGCTGGTTTTGGTGCAAATAGCTTGAAAACACTTTCGATTGAAAAGCTTCAAAATGAACGCCGCGTTGAACTTGCTTTCGAAGATCATCGCGTATGGGATTTGAAACGCTGGCGGATTGCGCATGAGGTCTGGAACGGAAATGCGTCCAATCCTGATGCGGTAATTTATGCACTTTATCCTTACCGAGTTGTTCGTCCAGGACATCCTACTCATGGAAAATACGTATTTGACAAACTTGTCGCGCCACGTTTCCGCGCTCCGCGTTTCTTCCAAATGGGGAATTATTATTCATCCATTGAGCAGCTTATTATAGACAATAATCCAAAAATCGTCCGTAATCCATTCCATTAATCGATATGAAAACGACATTGATAGCATTATTCATGATGGCTTCGGCAATCGCCCTGACTGGATGCGAAAAAGATAATTATCAGCAGCCAAAATCAGTTTTAAAAGGAAGAATTGTTCATGACGGACAATTAATCGGGGTTCGATCAAACGGCGTTCAGTTGGAACTATGGCAACGCGGATATCAGTTGTTTACAAAGATCCCCGTTTACGTAGAACAGGACGGAACATTTTCTGCAAGCCTTTTCGATGGAAATTATAAGCTCGTCAGGCTGCGTGGCAATGGTCCCTGGATTGATAATTCAGATTCAATTGATGTACAACTGAAAGGCTCTCTTGAACTTGATGTCCCGGTTACGCCCTATTTTGTAATCAGAAATGATAGTTATCAAAAAGGAGAACAAGCGGTTTCGGCTACTTTTAATTTGCAGCAGGTGAATACGAGCCGTCAAATTGAACGGGTCAATTTATATGTTGGAACGACGACGATTGTAGACGCCAACAACAATGCAGGAAATGCTCAGAAAGTAGCCGCAGATTTGACCGATCTTACCAAACCTGTAACATTAACAGCGAACCTTTCCGCCGCTCTGGCGAGCCGCGATTATGTATTTGTCAGAATTGGCGTTAAAACCGCCGGCGTTGGTGAAATGATCTTCGGAGCACCGCAAAAAATAGCGCTGAAATAAATTTCCCGATTTATGAATAACACTAACTGCGAGTTATAGCTGAGCTATACCTCGCAGTTTTTTCTTAAATCTTATCAAAGTGCAAAAACAAACCTATTTTAACCTATAATTACCAAATCAATAAACTTTTCAGATAATTTTAGACCATTTAAGGTGTTTTTTAATCCTGAAACTGGTAAGTTAGCACATCAACACAGGCCGCCTACTAAATTATCTACCCGATGAAAGTAGTACAATTCACTATACCCGTTGCGAAAGAAAGCACGATTGTAGTTCAGGACAATATTATCCCGCATTTCTACAATCACCTGCACCGGCATCCGGAAATACAGATTACCTGGATCAAGTCCGGTGAAGGCATGCTGATTGCAGGAAATTATATGCAGCGCTTTAAGACCGGAGACATTTATATTATCGGTGCCAATCAGTCGCATGTTTTCAAAAGCGACGAAGTTTACTATGACCCGGAGCAAAACAAAAGCGTTCACGAAATTTCTTTCTTCTTTGACCCCGCTCATCTTTTCCAGAATATTTTAAGACTTCCTGAGATGGGTGTTATTCGGAAATTTGTAGAAGGTGTTCATAACGGATTGCAGCTTCCCGAAAGTTCTTACGAAATGGTCAAGAAGATGATGACTGAGATCATGAACAGTTCGGATAGTCTGCGAATTTCTTCTTTTATTAATTTATTGCAATCATTTTCAACGCTGAAAAACCTGAAACCGCTATCGACAAACAATAATGAACAGATTATTTCTGACGTCGAAGGAATCCGGATGGACCAGATTTTTCAGTATGTAATCGGTAACTACAAAAACCATATTACCCTTAGCGAAATTGCTTCAATCGCAAATCTGACGCCACAGGCTTTTTGCCGTTATTTTAAAAAACACACCGACAAAACATTTGTAAGTTTCCTGAATGAAGTACGTGTAAATGAAGCGTGTAAGATCGTTGTATCCGGGAAATTCGATAGTTTTTCTGATGTTTCCTATCAAACAGGTTTTGATAATGTTACCAATTTTAATCGCGTCTTTAAAAAGACAATCGGCAAATCGCCAAGAGAATACCACCGTGATTTTTTCAAAAAACTGCTTTAAACAATTTACATCAAATAGTATAACAATGATTTCCGGAAGACTTTATATGGCAGTCAACCGGCTGACTGTCTGGATCTTTATTATTGGTATAAAACTTTGATCCGATAAATTTGAAATGCAATAAGAAGGAAATCAGGTTTAAATTTGCCTGTTTTTTAAATATTCCATATAAATCACTACATAATACACATATCGCAAAATTAATTCTAATACCAAGTTAATATCGGTAAACTATCCGGCAATTAATACGAAGAATTTAAAAATCGGGAAAGGTAATTTTACACTCATTACTTACAGTCATTTACCTAACACGATGTGCATGAACAATTCAAGCTCCTGTTGTCAATTATTAAGTAAACTAAGCGCGGTCTCGACTCCCTGATATTTCCATTTTGGAAATACCATTGCCGGTGAAATATTTTCTCCGGAAGAATTGCTATTGCCCAAGGACTTCATTTGTTACAACCTATCTAAAAGTATGAAACGACCTATCTTTTCCTTTTTACCAAAGCGTTTATGCGTGGCAGCACTCATTGCGTTTTTCTGCGTTCCGACGGATTTCGTCAGGGCCGCGCCGGTCAAACAATTCTCTAAAACAGCCGATATTGAAATATCCGGCGTGATCACTTCGAAAGATGATGGAAGCCCTCTTCCGGGAGCTTCAATTTTAGTCAAAGGAAGCTCCAACAACGGAACAACTACGGACGCTGACGGGAAATACCGTCTCAATGTTCCTGAAAACGGTACACTGGTTGTCAGCTTCATCGGTTTCACATCACAGGAAGTACAGGTAAACGGACGTAAAACTCTGGATATCGTTCTAGTATCCGATTTGAAGCAGCTGAATGAAGTTGTCGTTACCGCGTTGGGTATGACAAGACAGAAAAAATCGCTTGGATACTCAATTCAGGAAGTAAAAGGAAACGATCTCGTTCAAAGTAATGAGCAAAACGTGCTGAATTCCCTTTCGGGAAAAGTTGCCGGTGTACAGATCACATCGGCAAGTGGAGCCGTAGGTTCCGGCTCGCGTATAGTACTAAGAGGTAATAACTCTTTCGGTAATAACCAGCCCTTATTTGTTGTCGATGGTGTACCTGTCAGCAACTTTTCCACCGATGTTGGTTCAGGCGGTTCGGTCGATTACGGTAGTGCCATTTCAGAAATTGACCCAAACAACATCGCATCAATGTCTGTCCTGAAAGGCGCCAATGCCGCAGCTTTGTATGGTTATCAGGCGGCAAATGGTGTTATTTTGATTACTACCAAAAATGGAAAGGGGTCTGGCAATAAAATGTCCGTTTCTTACTCTGGTGGTTTTTCAACCGAAAGACCATACATCCTTCCAAAATACCAAAATCAGTATGGGCAGGGAAAATATGGTGAAGAATATATGTGGAAACAATACCAATCCGGCGCCATCACCCTGGGAGATATTGGTGCAGATGAATCTTTATCGCCGGCAACGTATCAGGATTGGGCACAACAGGTTGGTTTTTCTTACAAAGATGGTCTTGGAAATGGTGTAAATGATGGTGTCGATGAAAGCTGGGGACCACGTCTTGATGCAGGATTAAACATTCCGCAGTATAACAGTCCGCTTGATGCAAATGGAAATCGCACCGCCACTCCATGGATTTCACACCCCAACAACGTGAAAGACTTTTTCAGAACTGGTTACACGATCGACAATTCTCTTGCCGTGACCAACGCTACCGAAAACGGCGATACCCGTTTGGCTTTCAGTAATCAAAAACAAGTTGGTACCATTCCAAACACAGATCAAAAACGTTATACAATTCAATTGAATACGACACAGCAATTAACAAAACGTTTGAAAACCAACGCTTTGATCAATTATGTACGTACAGAAAATGACAACCTGGTAGGCCAGGGTTATAATAGCAATAACCCGATGCAATCAATCGGAGGATGGTTTGGCCGTCAGGTTGATATGAAAGATCTGGAAGCAAATTATGAGAAAACATTTGCCAACGGAATGCCTTATAACTGGAATAATAACTTCCACGACAATCCTTATTTCAACGTTTACAACAGCACGCACGGCCGCAAGAAAGATAGAATGTATGGAAATGTAAGCGCGACTTACAAATTCCACGACTGGCTGACAGCGATGGTGCGAGTTGGACAAGATTGGTCAAGCGAGCGTCGTAACGAAATTACCTATAACAAATCGAATTCGACGTTGACCAGTATGGCAGACAAAACCTGGGGCGGCGGTAAATTTAAAGAATGGCAGTATAGCCTAAGCGAATTCAACGCAGATCTTATCCTGACAGGCGGCGGAAATATCGGCAAAGATTTTTCTCTGAACTATACTGCAGGTGCCAATTACAGAAACAATCAGCAGATTAACAGCTCACTTGGCGCCGACCAGCTTACCGTCCCTAACTTATTCACGATCAGCAATACAAAAGGTTCTCCTGTTACCAGTATGAGGACCACAATGTTGCGTTCAAACAGTATTTTCGGACAGGCTTCCTTCGGCTATAAGGAATCACTTTACCTGGATCTTACCGCACGTAACGACTGGAACTCTACATTACCAAGCGATAACTGGTCTTACTTCTACCCTTCTGCCAGTGCGAGCTGGGTATTCACGAATATGCTGGATATCAACCCCAATATTATCCGTTTCGGTAAGTTGAGAGCGAGCTGGGCAAGTGTTGGTAATGGGGGATCACCTTATTTATTACAAGCTCCTTACATCGCAAACGCGGCGGGTTTTAATGGAACAACGCTTTACAGTATTTCAAGCACATTGCCTCCACTAAACCTGAAACCTGAAAAAGCAAACAGTACTGAAATTGGTACGGAATTGCAATTCCTGAATGGCCGTTTGGGGTTGGACGCAACATATTATGATAAAGTAACTACCAACCAGATTATGCAGGTTAACATTTCCAACTCAACCGGATTTGAAAAACTGCAATTGAACGCTGGTGAAATCCAGAATAAAGGAGTTGAATTACAATTGAACCTGGGAATCATCCGCAAGCCGGAAGGTTTCAACTGGGACATGAATGTAAACTGGGCAAAAAACAGCAGCAAGGTTAACAAGTTATACGAAGATCCGGTTACGAAACAAAAACTGGAAGCTTATACCATTACCTCTGCATGGAGCTTAACGGTTGACGCCATTCCTGGCCAAGCTTATGGTGTGATGCGCGGAAATGCATTTTTAAGGGATGAGGCGACCAACGCGATCATCATTGGAAGTGATGGATTACCTAAATACACTTCATCTCCAAAAGTTGTAGGTAATGTAATGCCTGACTGGGTTGGCGGTATCACAAACAGTTTTTCTTACAAGAATTTAAGAATGAGTTTCCTTCTTGATATGCGTAAAGGCGGTGATGTGTTCAGCGTCACACAGTGGTTTGGACTTCAATCAGGTGTTTTGGAACCTACTGTTGCAGGTGGAATCCGTGAAAATGGCTTGATCGTTGGACAGGATGTTTTGAAAGGCGAAAAAGTGATGCTCGAAAATGGCGAAGCGAACAATATCCGTGTCGGCGCGAGAGATTATTTCCAGAGTTTATGGGGTGGTAAAGAAACAGCGATTATCGACGGAAGCTTCATCAAACTTCGTCAGATCGAACTTGGCTACACCCTTCCAGCTTCACTTACCAACAAAGTTACCTGGTTGAAAGGTGCAGGATTATCGGTTTTTGCCCACAACGTAGCATTGCTTTACACGCATAAAAGCAACGTAGCACACATCGACCCTGAAACTGGTTTTGGTGTTGGTAATGACGGACTTGGCATCGAACAATATCAGATTCCTTCCAACAGAAGCGTCGGTGTAAAACTTAATGTTAAATTCTAATTGCGACATGAAAAAAATATCATCCTATATACTGTGCCTCGGACTTTTGGGTTTTTCTGCCCAGTCCTGCACCAACGAATTTGAAGACATCAATACAAATCCAAACAGTCCGGTTGAAGCACCGATCACCAATGTTTTGGCTTATGTAATCCAGGATTTCGCAGCAAATTATTTCGATGCCTGGGGAAACATGAACGAACCGGAAACATACAGCGGACACCTTGGAAAAATCCAGTATGTCGATGAAGCACGTTATATGTACCGCAGCGGAACGATCAGCGATCTTTGGAAAAAAGTATATCGCGATCTTAAAAATGCCCAAGCGGTAATTGACCAGGCCGATAAAACACAAGCGATCAACATGAAAGCGGCTGGTATGACGATTCAGGCTTATATTGGCCAGATCGCAACCGATCGCTGGAGAGATATGCCTTACACCGAAGCGATTAAAGGTGATCAGGGTTTTATCACGCCAAAGTATGACAAGCAGGAAGATATTTACCCTTTACTCATCGCTCAGCTAAAAACCGCAGCAGATCTTTTCGCATCCGGCAGCACTGATCCTCTTGGAGAAGGAGATTTGTTATATGCAGGAAAAGTAGCGAACTGGCAGAAATTCTGTAATTCTTTACGTCTCCGCGTAGCGATCCGTATCTCGGG
This sequence comes from Dyadobacter koreensis, assembly GCF_900108855.1. GTDB lineage: Bacteria > Bacteroidota > Bacteroidia > Cytophagales > Spirosomataceae > Dyadobacter > Dyadobacter koreensis. The sequence goes on along the minus strand of NZ_FNXY01000010.1, from coordinate 112,365 downwards.
AATTAACCCGACGCTTTCGAAATCAATCATCGAAGAGATTGCGGCCAATCCGTCAAAATATCCGGTTTTCAGCAGCAATACCGACAATGCATTTTTCAACTGGGTGGGTACCAGTCCATACATCGAACCATGGAATAACGATTTCCGCTCACGTGACGACCACGGTCCAAGTGCGCCGTTGATCAATACACTGACGACTTTGAATGATCCGCGTTTACCGGTTTATGCGAAGCCAGCGCCGGATGATAATGTGTACAGAGGTGTTGAAATTGGTCCGATCAGTTCTCCAACAATTTCTCGTTTTTCAAGAATCGGGGCCAGGTTCCGTGAAAATGCAGCCGGATTCTCTCCTTTCATGCGTTATTCTGAGGTTTTGTTCATCATGTCGGAAGCAGCTTTGAAAGGCTGGAATGTGGGTGGGCAAACGGCTGAAAAACTTTACGAAAGTGGTGTGACAGCTTCTTTGCAGGAAAATGGAATTACTGATGCGGCTGTAGCAACAAAATACCTGAACGAAACAGGTGTAAAATGGGACGGAACGACAACCAAATTGTATACTCAAAAATGGCTGGCGTTGTTTAAAGATGGTCACGAAGCCTGGGCAGAATCAAGAAGAACAGATGTTCCTTTACTTCCAGCCGCGAGTGGATCTCCATTCCCCGGACATACACGCCCGCCTTTCCGCTACCCATATCCGGCAGAGGAAACAACCCTAAACGGAGCAAACAGTGCTGCTTCTGTTGCTGACGTAAAAGATAATTTGTGGGGAAAACAAATGTGGTGGGATACCAGAACCGGAGTTAATTAATAGTTAACCGTAATTGCCAAAATAAAAAGAGACTATTCAAGCCAGGCTTCGATATAGTCTCTTTTTATTTTGAATTCTGACTCGAACATCTGGTTACTTCACCCAGCTTTTCAGGATCATCTGTTGGATTTTGTCAGGGTTTGAAATTGGCTTTATAGCAAATGATCTTTCTGATTTCGTACCTAAAACAACAGGAATAGCAATTTTAGTATCATTTTTAACCAGGTTCAAATGCACTTTTTCCCCTGATTTCTTATTTGCATAGATGTATTCTATGTTTTTATCTGTGGCAGGTTCAGAATCTATTTCCTGAATTACATTGCCTCTGCGAACCCCTGCTCTCCAGGCAGGAGAATCCCAATCAACGTTTGTTACAAGTAAACTGTCATTTTGCAGTTTTGTTTTTATGCCCAGATATCCACCCGGAACCTGTTTCGGCGCGACATCAATATCTAGTCCTGCGTAGTTAAAATATTTTACGTAATCAAGTTCCTTAGTAGTATATACGTAATGGAAAATTTCTTCCAACGATACACCGGCAATTTTCTCACAAACCTTTCTGAATTCCATTTCTGTAAATCCGCGCTTCTGTTTCAGGTAATATTCCTGATACAATGTCCGCATCACATCATCCAGAGATTTCTTATTTTTCGTTTCATGACGAATTTTAAAATCAAGTAACAGACCAACGATCGGCCCTTTGATATAATACGAAATCGTCTTATTAAATTCATCATTAACACGACCGCTCGGTCCATCTGACCAGGTTTCTGCACTAGCCTGAGCAAGCGATTGGTATAATCGTCCCGGCTGAGTTTCCAATTGTAAAATCAAAGATCTAAACGCATCCAACATCTCTTTTTCAGACATCAAACCTGCTCTGTTCAGTATTGGGTATTCGTAATAAACCGTCAAACCTTCAGCAACCCATAGCAAATTCGTCTTGCTCCCGCGGTCATAGTTAAATGGGCCAAGCTCGATCGGGCGAATTCTTTTTACATTATAATGATGAAAATATTCATGTGTCAGAAAGCTCAGCAATCTGATCTTACCAGACTGCGTGCCCAAATCTGCGCCGTTAAAACTTACCGCTGTGGAATTTAAATGTTCAATCCCGCCCCTTCCGGGTCCTATTGCAAGAAATGTATAGTGTTTGTAAGGAATGTCGCCGATTAATCCGGATGCTTGTTCGATCATTTTTTTCAAATCCTGCATGAACTGAGCTTTGTGAAAATCACCCATTTTGAAACCGATGAAACGATGCGGAATACCTCTGATCTCAAAAGCCGGCAACTCTTCCAGATTCCCGATCAAAATCGGACTATCGTAAAGTATGTCAAAATCAGGAGCAGTGTACGTAAAGTTTTTTCCAGGAATCGAGTCAAGTCCGGTAGCTACGTTTTTCCAGTCACGATATGTTTTGATGGCTATTTCTGCGGGTCTTTTAATTTCATCTTCCAAGTAAAGACAGATACTTGCGGGAATAATATAACCGTGTTGTTGGTCAACAAAGCTAGTTCCAACGAACTCACGCGAGGTAACGACATCATATTCAACTTTTAAAGCCGTCGCTTTTCCTTTTTCCACATGCCATCCATTTTTTCCTTTTTTCTTGAATTCAAGATTCTTTCCATCACCATCCCGCACTGAAAAATTAGTAACGGCATCGGCAAAATCCATGATCTGATAGTAGCCGGGCGACCAGGCTGGTATCTTCAATGTGGAGGTTTCATGGGGTCCAACTTTACATTCCATTATTACATGAAATATGTGATTTCCAGGATTCTCCATCGAGACTGTAAAGTGGACCGTATCCTGCGTTTGTCCAAAAATTGTAAAAGATTTAAATAACAGGAGCGCAATGAAAAGCCAGTAAAAAGGAGCGTTTCTTTTCATGATTAAGGTAAAAGGTGGTAATAATTTGATATCAGGAAAGTAAAAAAAATACAATTGAAAGATAACCATTAAAAACAAAAAGACTCCCAAAAGAGCCTTCAATTTTTCAGTTAATATGGTTAATTTTTATTCTAAATTTTGCTGTATATTCAGGACGAAATTCTCTGTCACACTAGCAAAATTTGCTATTTCAGAAATTGTGAATCTATTTGCCAATAAAAGATTACGAACGACTTCTTCTTTACCTGTGACAATTCCCTCTTTTTTTGCCAGATCAATAACTAATTCCCTGATACCCATAGCGGTGCGTTTTTTTGTTAACTCTTCAATTACCTTGTCAAATTTAACATTATATCCCGGATCTGCAAAAGTTACATAATGTTGCAAGAAAATCAGCAGATGATCAATTTTCTTTTTAGTCATACTTTTGCTTAGTAACATTTTTGCGAGCGAATACTTCCGTTGAAATAGATGTTCGTCGCCAAACTTACCCTTTTTAATTGCAAGCAATACTGTTAAGATTACCATAGCAAAAGGATTTTCACTTCCCATTAGCACCTCTTCATTTTGCTCAATAACTTTATAACTATTAAATTGAAAACTAAGTTTTGTACCTAAGTATTCGTAGAAATAAACACTTGGTTTAAAGTTCTTATGAGAATCCGTAAAAATCGCAATGCTTGTTAAACGCTTGCCATATCTGTCAAGTATACGATAGAAATAAGTAAACATTCTTTCACCAAAGTCCTCATCATTATATCCCTGCACTTCAATATGTACTAGAATCCACTCCTCATTCCCTGACTTTGTAAATACTTTAACCAACTTGTCAACGAATTTAGGAGATAGAATTTCTTCTGCCGGAAATAACTGTTCGAGTTCTTTATCCAGAAATTGAAAACCCTTTTCTACATCAAATAAATTTTCAGACTCTTGGAAGAAAAAGGATAAGAAATCAGCAAAAATATTCTCCAATATTCCTTTCCATAATGTGTCATTTCTTTTCATTACTGGCTTAAATCATTAGTGTATGTATCGTTTTTGTTAATCATCAAACTAAATTTCTCCGTAACTGCTGATCACAATCGGTTTTATTCAAAATCCGGTGTAATTTGGTAATTGAATCTTTTTTGCGCTAAACCTACCATTTTGAATACTTCAAACACACCAATCTGGAAAATCAGTATTGATACCGGCGGGACTTTCACAGACTGTCTTGCTATTGATCCCGAAGGAAAAAAGACAAGAATAAAGGTATTGAGCTCTTCACGATTGAGAGGGAGAATAAATAGAAAAGTCACTGATCTAACCTATGACTTTTATTCACCCTGGATTTATGATACTGAACTGCTGGCTGGATATACTTTACGTGTTGGCACTGGCGACGAATCGGCTGTATTGGTTGCAATAGATTATGACAAAAATATACTGACCTTAGATGCTGAACTTTCGGATATTTCGAATGCTGACTTTGAATTATTCAGCGGAGAAGAAGCACCTGTCCTGGCAGCCAGGTTGCTGACGAAAACAAGTTTGAAAGATCCACTTCCACTTATGGAAATGCGATTGGGAACCACCAAAGGGACAAATGCATTGCTGGAACGAAAAGGTGCGAAGACACTTTTGGTAGTCACAAAAGGCTTTAAAGATTTATTATATATAGGAAATCAGCAGCGGCCATCTCTTTTTCAACTAAATATCCCTGAACCAAATTTATTGTACTCGGATGTCATTGAACTGCATGAGCGGATCGATGCTGAGGGTCATATTATCAAGGAATTAGATAGCCGCGATTTCTCACTTTTTCCGGGGATGCACTTCGGATCGATTGCAGTTTCTTTGCTGCACTCATATAAAAATGATCAGCATGAAATTGCCATCACGTCGGCTTTCAGGCAAAGTGGAGCAAAGTATGTATCCGCTTCATCTCAGCTTTTTCCGTTCTCACATTATCTAAGACGCACCCAGACGGCGGTCGTTAATGCATACCTTGATCCAGTTCTGGACATCTATCTTACCAATATAAAAAACTCTTTGCCTGATGGAAGTTTGAAAATCATGACCAGTACCGGTAGTTTGTCCGAACTGAATGGTTTTAGAGCAAAAGACAGCTTATTAAGTGGTCCGGCCGGTGGAATGGTCGCAGCAACCAATACGGCGAAACTTCTTGGCTTTCCGAAAGTACTGACTTTTGATATGGGTGGAACCAGCACCGATGTGGCAAGGATTGACGGGCAGCCTGAATTGAAATATATCACTGAAATTGACGGAATCGAATTTCACAATCCAACGCTTGCCATCGAAACAGTCGCAGCAGGCGGCGGCTCAGTTTGCTGGTTTGACGGGTTCACTTTGCAGGTCGGTCCTGAAAGTGCAGGCGCATCGCCGGGCCCGGCCTGTTACGGAGCTGGCGGCCCCTTAACGATTACAGATGTAAATCTTCTTCTCGGAAAACTGGATCCGGCCAAATTCGGAATTCCCATTCGTAAGGAAAAAGCATTATCAGCACTTACAAATCTTCAGACTTCTATTTTTGACAAGACAAATAACTTGCTTTCTGAATCAGAAATCCTGATAGGTCTGGAAAGGATTGCAAATGAAAAAATGGCTGACGCGATTCGAAAAATTTCGGTAGCGAAAGGGATAAATCCTGCGGAATATGCTTTGATTACATTTGGCGGCGCAGGTGGTTTACATAGTTGTCAACTGGCAGATTTACTCGAAATCAAAAACGTAATTATTCCTTACGATGCGGGACTTTTCAGCGCAGTTGGTATTGGAGAAGCACTGATCAGTGCCCTTGTTTCCAAACAAATTATAACTCCATGGGAAAAAGCAGAAAGTCAAATTTCAAAATGGAAGGATGAGTTACTTGCCAACGCTGAAATTGAACTTACCAGACAGAAAATTACCGAATATGACATCGCCTTTTTCACCGTTTTCCTCCGTTTTGCAGGACAAGAAAATGCGATTGAGGTACCTTATGAAGGAGAACAGACACTGGAAAATTTTAAAAAATCTTACATTACTCAATTCGGCTATTATCCCGAAAATTCAATTGTCGAACTTGAAAGTTTAACACTCAAAGTTCAGGAAAAGGCTGATGTTATCGCCTCAGATTCTATTTTGAATCAGGGAAAAACCGTTGACGCATTGCGGCAAGTCGAACCATTTTATACTTCTGAAAACACAGAAATTGCAGGCTTGTATGAATGGGATATACTGAGCACAGGCGATGAACTGACTGGTCCGTCCATTTTGCTTAATAACACTTCCACTGCTTACATTCCGGCAGGCTGGAAACTTGTTATTCAGGAAAACAAAGATGCAATTGCTTTTAAGACTCAAACAAAAAATATCCAGCCCGGGGAATATAGCGACGAAGTTTCGTTGCAGCTTTTCACGAATCGTTTTAAAGCCATTGCGGAGGAAATGGGCGTTCAATTGCAGCGAACTGCTTTTTCTGTTAATGTGAAAGAACGTCTCGATTTTTCGTGTGCACTGCTGGATGCTAATGGCGAATTGTTAGTTAATGCGCAGCATATTCCTGTTCATTTAGGCAGTATGGGCATCTGCGGAAGGCTTGTCCGGGATGCAATCATAATTGGGCCGGGTGACGTTGTTATTACAAACCATCCAAAATATGGCGGTTCTCACCTCCCGGATATTACATTAATTTCTGGTGTTTTTACGGAAGACAGTGAGTGTCTGGGTTATGTAATTAATAGGGCGCACCATGCAGAAATTGGTGGAAAAACGCCAGGTTCGATGCCGCCGGACGCGACATGTCTGGCCGAAGAAGGTGTTGTCATACTTCCACAATATCTGGTAAAAGCAGGGGTTTTTCAGTGGGAAATTATTAATAAAATCTTCACCGGATGTGCGTATCCAACGCGCAATTTTCTTTCCAACGAAGCTGATATCACGGCCGCTTTATCTGCATTAAAAAAAGGTAGTGAACAACTTTTGAAACTGGTTGATAATCATGGGAAAGAAACGGTTAAAAAGTACATGTACCTGTTAAAAACCAGCGCAATTCAGCAGCTGGCGTATGCATTGAAACCACTGGAAGGTAAAACATTTGAGGCCACTGAATTCCTTGATGACGAATACCGGATCCAGGTTAAAATTTCAATAGATCCAGACAAACAGATTTTTGATTTTACAGGAACTTCACCTGTGCACCCTAACAATCTGAACGCGAATATCTCGATTTTATACAGTGCCATTTTATACGTTTTACGGTTGCTGGTAAATAAAGAGATCCCGCTAAACGACGGGTTAATGAAAAATGTACAGATCGTTCTGCCCGATAACAGTTTTCTTCATCCTGATTTCTCCGACGATCCGTTAAAATGTCCGGCTGTTGTGGGCGGCAATACCGAAGTGAGTCAGCGGCTGGTTGATACATTACTAAAGGCTTTTGAACTGGCAGCGTGCAGTCAGGGAACCATGAACAATTTTCTGTTCGGAAACAAGAATTTCGGGTACTATGAAACCATCGGCGGCGGCGTTGGCGCGGGCCCGGGTTTTAAAGGAAGATCTGCTGTGCATCAGCACATGACTAACACAAGAATCACCGATCCGGAGCCGCTGGAAAGGAAATATCCGGTAAGACTGCTCGAATTCGGTATACGCAAAAACTCAGGAGGCGATGGCAGGTTTGATGGCGGAGATGGTATTATAAGGAAAGTAGAATTTCTCGAAAATTTACAAGTCACCATCATGGGGCAGCATCGCAACTACGCACCTTATGGCTTGAACGGCGGACTAGACGGAAAACCAGGAAGACATACCTTGACAAGTAATCATATCGCAACACAACTTCCAGGAATATGCAGTCTTGAAGCGAAAAAAGGCGATATTTTAACAATTGAAACGCCGGGCGGCGGCGGATATGGCATGCCGGAATAGAAATCAGCTCAATACGAAAACGAAGAACAAGATAAAAACGAAAACTCCGTGTCCAAACCGAACTACTAATGTCTGTAAAATCTTCAAAAGCGCTTCTAGGTGCAGCATTTTTAATGGCAACTTCGGCAGTCGGCCCTGGCTTTCTGACACAAACAACCGTATTTACAGAACAACTTGTTACAAGTTTTGGCTTCATTATTCTGATTTCTGTTTTAATCGATTTGTGCGTACAATTTAACATCTGGCAAATTGTAACTGTATCCGGAAAACATGCTCAGGACCTTGCCAATGAACTTTTTCCGGGGTTAGGATATCTTCTTGCTTTTTTAATTGTACTTGGTGGGTTAGCCTTCAATATTGGAAACGTTGCCGGTGCAGGTTTAGGAATTGAAGCGATGACAGGAGTTTCCGTAAAAACCGGAGCCGCTATCAGTGCGATGATGGCCGTTGGAATTTTTCTATTCAAAGAAGCCGGAAAAGCGATGGATATGTTTACGAAAATTCTAGGGCTGGTTATGATTGCCCTGATCTTATACATTGCTTTCACATCAAATCCACCCTTCGCCGAAGCGATTCACCATACGTTTATTCCTGAAAAATTTAATGCAATTTCAACCTTAACATTGGTTGGAGGAACTGTCGGAGGTTATATATCTTTCGCCGGTGCTCACAGACTTTTAGATTCCGGATTTAAAGGAGAAGCTTCTTTGCCCCAGGTAAATCGGGGTGCAGCAACAGGAATTCTGGTCACGGCTCTGATCCGTTATTTTCTTTTTCTCGCTACTTTGGGCATAATACTGGCAGGCGCAAGAATCAATCCTGAAAACCCTACCGCCTCCGTTTTTGAAAATGCCGCCGGCCAGTTTGGTCGACAAATGTTTGGCTTAATGATATGGTCTGCGGCTATTACTTCTGTGGTAGGAGCAGCGTATACTTCAATATCATTTCTAAAATCCTTCCACCCTCTTCTTGAGAAATACCAGACCTATCTGACGATCATCTTTATTCTGATCTCAACAATCATATTTTTGTTTGTTGGAAAACCTGTAAAAGTGCTGATTTTTGTAGGCACCTTAAATGGATTTGTCTTACCGATTGCACTTACAATATTACTAATCGCCAGTCGAAGATCCCGGCTTATGGGAACCTACAAGCATCCTGTTTTATTACAAATTGCCGGCTGGCTGGTAGTTCTGGTTTTGCTTGGTTTAAGCGTCAATTTATTTTAAAAGTTCAGCTTAAAATAATTTACGATTGCAGCTCGTCTTTTTCAGTTTTACCAAATAAAATAAACGTGACTTGTAAATCGCTTCAATATTTTCATCCGGCACGAAGCCCTTTAATAATTCCGGGTCATCTCCAAGAATATAGTCGTAGCAAAAATCCTTCTGCGCATTTTTCAAGACCATAAATTCTTTTTTGTAATAGATATATTCCATTCTTCCCGGATTCTCTTTTCTGGTAGAAAGCGCGCTCCAGTAATTATAGAATCCCAGTTCCTTTCTGAATAAAATTCCTACATTTTGATTTTCTCCTTCGACATGGTCGAGTAAAGGTTTGACGTTGTAATAATTATCCAGATGGCTCAGAAAGTACATTTTCTCTCTGCTGGTAGAAAAAACAGTTGCTGATTTATCGTCATCGTAGTAACCAAGTTTTTCAAGATCTTTAAAAATCTCTGCCCGTTCACTGTAACCTGGCCAGGATTTTATCGGGTGGCACCGGTCTTTTCCAGGAAATACATAATAATCTCCAAGCTCCTTTTGATAAATTGATTCCTGCAAACTGTCCGTTGCGCAGATCGCAACCGGGATATGCCCGAGAACCTTTTTAGTAAAATATCCCATCGGTACAAGCGGCTTGTTTGGATTCCCATAGACAAAAACAGAAGAGACAAGCATCAGCGGAATAATCAGATAGGCGATCCTGAATTTGAAAACCTCACAATAAATATAAGCTACTAAAATTCCCCCCATTGCAAAGAAAGGCATATGCGTTCTTGTGCTCCAGAGCTGAAACTTCATCATAATGCCAAATAAAATAAATCCAATTACGGCGCTGATCCAGACCCATTTTACCTTCCATTGATTTCTTACAAAAAAAATTGGGATGCAAGCAATTGCCATTAGCCAGAGATGAATTGTGTTGGGTACCATGTCTTCATGCACAGAATAACGAACAGAGAACGGATCTAATCGTAAGCCAATATCGTTTATATCGACACCAAGAAAATCATGAAAATCCCGGATCCGGGTATCTACAAATTGATTAAATCCATTATTGGGAAGTCCAAGATGCAGTCCGATATTTTTGACAATACCGGAAATTGCAAAGGCTACGGAATGTTTATCAACAGGAATTTTTTCAGAGAAAAATCTTGAATCTGTTGGCGGGCTCATGACATTTCCGAACAGCTCATAATTTCTGTAAAAGAATGGTGCGAACGTCAGAACCATAAGCAAAATGGCTAAAACAAGGACCTTTATTGCATATAGAAATCCATATTTCGTCAGAATGCGAATCGCGAAATAGAGCGTAAAAGGAATACCAAAAATAAAGACAGTATACTTCGAAAATCCTCCAAAAGCCAGTGATAACAAAAAAGCGAAAAGCGTCAGCGAAGATTTATTTTCCAGCAGATCAAACCCAAAAAAGACAAATGTGATGAAGAAAAAACAAGCTACATAATCAACCTGAGCACTCGTGCTTTCAAAAATTCCTATTGGTAGTGTTAACAAAAATACGGCGGCCAGCAGTTGACCATTTGCGTTCATACCTACTCGTTTAGCCAGCAGACTGATCCCGCAAAGAGAACCCAAGAATGCCCCATACTGAATAAGTCCTGCGTAAGCATCTGACCCTGAAAGCAATACACTATCTAATACCAAATATTCTGCAAAAACATTTAAATAAAGCTGCTGAATATGTTGTGTAGGGAAATGATCAAGATTTCCATTTGTTACCCAAAATAGAATCCGGTTTAAATGATAGCTGTGCGCGTCAAAATTATTGGGTGGTGGAAATACAGCAAGGAATAATAGTGGCAACACAAAGAACAGCAATCCAATCAACGAAATTATTCTATTCGTTTTACTTAATCCTATGAATCGAAAAACGTCACCCAAGGCATTTAAATAAGCAAAAGAAATTTTTCCTTTTGCACTCAAGTAGCCGAGAAATCCCGCTAATACCAATACTTCTATAAGCCAAAAAATCAAGGCAGAAGTGGCGTTCAAGGCATTGAAGCAGGAAAACGACTCGTTATAAACAAAAATAACAACGCCGTTTGCAATCAGTGAAAATATAAAGGATGCGCGAACATTGGTATAAGGACCTTTGTACGTAGATGTCAGAAAAAAGAGAATGAAAAATAAAAAAACGGAAACCAGAGGTAGCAAAAATTCCATGAATTACCGGTTCAATCTGTTAGTAGTTGTAAATCTTATTGAATTAGGCTGCGAAAGATAGTCTAAATAGAACAAATTTTACATAAATACGCCATCAGATAGCAAAAGTATGAAAGCAGAATTGCTTTTCATCTTCTATTTATTTTTCGGTAAAAGTACTTTAAATATAGTTCTAACAGATTAATAGTGAAGTTTCGGGCGTTTACAGGGACCCTTTTTATAGTAAAAGTTGGTAATGATAGCATCGTCTTTCGATCGAATTATCTCTATCAATACCAACTTTCAAAAACCATATTAAATGACCTTCAGATGATTAATCTGCGGTAATAATATCTTTTTTTGCAATAAGGTAGTAAACCGGAATTCCTAACAAAACAATGATAAGCCCCGGCCAGGTATACTCTGGTTTGAAGATGATAAGCAACACGCAAAATGCGATCCCCATCATAATATAAATAATTGGCAGAAATGGATATCCGAAAGCTTTGTAAGGCCTGTCAGCATTTGGTCTCTTTTTACGAAGTATAAAAATTCCAATAATCGTCAGCATGTAGAACACAACTACAACAAAAGAAATCATATCCAGAAGATTACCATATTTTCCGCTCAGGCTCCATAAAGATGCAATCACACACTGGATCCATAAACCAAATTCCGGTACCGAATTCTTGTTTAACTCTCCTACTTTTTTGAAGAACAAACCATCTTTTGCCATAGAATAGTATACACGAGCTCCCGACATGATCAATCCATTATTACAACCAAAAGTTGAAACCATAATCATGATGGCAATAATGATCGTTCCCGAATCTCCAAAAATCACTTGGGATGCGGTAACACCTACCCTATCCTTATCGGCGGAGGCAATCTCAGGCAACGATAGGACGCCGGTATACATGATATTTGTCAATAGGTAAATAACCGTTACGATGATCGTCCCCAAGGCAAGACTCAAACCAATATTGCGTTGCGGATTTTTAATTTCTCCGGCAATGAAAGTTACATTATTCCACGAATCACTGCTAAAAATAGATCCAACCATGGACGCTGCAATTGCTCCGAAAGCAGAGAAAGTTGTGTAAGATTCAATGCTTCCGTCTAAATTTAACTTATGCAAATCCCACATGGTTGCTGAATCCCAGTTATTATTCCAAACCTCGGATTTCATAAAAAGCAACCCGAAAACAATCAATCCAAGAAGGCTCAATAGCTTGGCAAGTGTAAAAGTAGTCTGAATTATTTTCCCGCTATTAACGCCACGTGTATTGATAAACGTAAGAAAGACGATGATAACAATCGATAGTAACTGCGCCGGCGTTATCTGAAGAAATCCGAGATCAATTGCGACAAGATCCTCACTGAAAACAGGTAGAAGATAGGCTGTGAATTTTGCAAATGCTACAGCAACAGCCGCGATTGTAGCCGTTTGTATCACAGTAAAAAAGCTCCACCCATAAAGAAAGCTGATTAGTGGATTATAAGCCTCCTTTAAATAAACGTATTGTCCACCTGCTTTTGGAAACATTGCGCTAAGTTCGCCATAACTCAATGCCGCAGTCAGCGTCATAAAACCGGTGATCAGCCAAACAAACATCAGCCAACCAACACTTCCGGTATTCCGGGTTATGTCAGCACTAACAATAAAAATCCCTGATCCGATCATACTGCCAGCTACAAGCATAGTGGCATCTACAAGGCCCAGGGATGGTTTAAATGAAGTATTTTCCGACGTACTTTCTTGTGACATATAAGGGTTAGGTTACTAAGGTCATGCTTTTACCTCTGAAAGCTACAATAATATTTTAGAACAATAAAACTTCCAATTCGTTAAAAAATCCAAAATAGTAAAATTTGTTTTAATCCACTTTATCAGAATATTGTTTCAATCCGTAAGGATATACAAAAACTTTCCTCGTATATTTATCGATTTCACCATAACTTATTCCTTCACCTGCTCGGATACAACCAAGGTATAAAGCTTACCATGACCACTACTTCAAAAAACCGGATCAGTTGTAACGTTGTGGATCATAAATTGAAATATCGATAGAATTTGACTTGCGATCAGCCAGTTCTGCAACAATTTTTCCAGTAGCAGGACCAAGACTTACGCCCATCATACCATGACCGCCGGCTACGATTAGATTTTTCAATTTCTTACTATATCCAAGATAAGGCAGACCATCCGGCGAACAAGGACGGAAACCATACCATATGTCTTTTACTTTTGGTAAGTCTGTTGAAAGGTCAGCATAATATTGAGGAATTGAATTTACGATACCCTCTACCCTGTTCATATTTACCTTGTCATTTACCGGCGCAATTTCCATCGTCCCGCCGAAACGAACCTGTCCGTTCATCGGTGTCACTGCTACTCTGGCCTCGATCAAAAGTGACGGATGAATAATTTTATGCTCCGTGTTTGGCTCCATAAATGAATATCCTTTTCCAGGCATTACCGGAATCGACAATCCTGCCAGTTTTGCAAGCTCGGGAAGCCATGTTCCACCCGTCATCACGACAAGATCGCCTTCAATATCTCCATGTCTTGTCTGCACCGCCTTGATCTCACCATCACGAATATCAAATCCGGTTACATCACTGTTTATTTTAATCTCTCCACCGTTCTTTTTCACAAACTCAATCAATTGGGGTATCAGTGCATTGGGATACAAATGCGCGTCGCAACGATAATGAACAGCGCCGATCACATCAAGATTTGTATGCGGTTCCAATGCCTGCACTTGATCTTTACTTAAAATATCAACATCCAGACCAAGTTTCTGCGCGTCTTTTCCTACATGGATTTCCTCTTCACCTGCCTTTTCAGTTTTGTAAAGCATCAGAATTCCTCTGTTTTCCAGACCGAAATTAAACCCTGATTCTTCGGAAAGATCCTTGTATAACTGACGGCTCAATAAATGATAATCTCTCAAATAGGGCGCTGAATTTTCCACATGACTTGCCGTGGCACTTTTCATAAATTTCAAACCCCAGGATATCAGTGAAAAATCCAGAGAAGGTTTCACATAAAAAGGGCTGCGGCTGTTGAACATCCATTTTATTCCTTTCGAGATCATTCCCGGTGCTGCCAAAGGGATAAAATGACTGGGAACGATCATTCCTGCGTTTCCATAAGAACAATTATTTGTCATATCACCCTTATCCAGAACCGTTACCTTCCACCCGTCTTTCAACAGATAATAAGCGGAAGCCAACCCCATAATTCCGCCTCCAACAATGACAACTTTTCCTTTATTTGTGTCCATTTTCATATCGTTTAACCGCAATGGACGCAAAGTTTTACGCAATGGACGCAACCCTGTATTTTAAATTTCGCGTCCATTGCGAAATCCATTGCGCCTATTACGGTTAAAATTTTCTATTACAACACTTGAAAACCGTAAGCATACGGATCTTCGTCGTCGATAATGATTGTATTGTAGCCTGTCACCATCGCCCAGCCTTCAATTCCCGGAATGATCGCAGGTTTATCACCGATGGCAACTTCATCTTCAACAGTGCCGATAAACTTGGACCCGATAATACTTTCATGAACAAACTGGTCGCCTTTTTTTAATTTTCCTTTCGCATGCCATTGTGCCATCCGTGCCGAAGTGCCCGTGCCGCAAGGAGATCTGTCGATTGCTTTATCTCCATAGAAAACTGCATTTCTGGCTGTTGAAGTTGGATCAAGCACCGCGCCTGCCCATAAGAAATGGCTCAGTCCGTTGATATGCTCGTTTTCGGGATGCACAAATGTATATTGTTCATTCATGCGTTTCCTGCAAACCCGGCTCCAGCTGATTAATTGATCAGCAGTATAATTTTCCAATCCTTTGAAATTTTCCTGTGGGTCTACGATTGCATAAAAGTTGCCGCCGTAAGAAACATCCACAGTCAAAGTACCTAAATCAGGACATTCAACCGTCAATTTTTCAGCTGCTAAAAAAGACTTGATATTAACCAGTTTAACGGATTTGACCTTCTTTCCTTCTTGCACATACTCTACCAGAACGAGTCCGGCTGGTGTTTCAAGACGAAGTTTCCCCGGCACTTTTGGCGTTACCAATCCTTCTTCAATCGCGATAGTAACTGTCCCAATAGTTCCATGACCGCACATAGGCAGACAACCGCTGGTTTCGATATATAAAACTCCAATATCATTTTCAGGATCGACTGGCGGATAAAGTATGCTTCCGCTCATCATGTCATGACCACGAGGCTCAAACATCAATCCTTTTCTGATCCAATCAAACTCTTTCAAAAAATGAAGCCTGCGCTCCATCATACTGCTACCTTGCAATAACGGTCCGCCGCCCGCGACAACCCGTACCGGGTTGCCGCAAGTATGGGCATCTATACAGAAAAAAGTCTTACGCATATGTATCGGCTGTCAGCTATCGGCTTTCGGCATTCAGCTTAGGCATTTAAATTATTTTATTTTAATTCCGTTTAAAATTTGAAAGCAATCAGCCAACCGCCTCTTTTGTTCTTTCATTATTGACTGTCCGCCATATATTCAGCGGATTGCTGCTCTTCAATTCGTCAGGTAAAAATTCGTCCGGCCAGTTTTGAAAACTGAGGGGTCTTACAAAACGTTTGATCGAATCTGCTCCTACGGAAGTATAGGCTCCATTGCTTGATGACGGAAAAGGTCCGCCATGATGCATCGACTTACACACTTCAACGCCTGTCGGGAAGTTATTAAATAAAATACGACCGCATTTTGTTTGTAAAATTGATAATACCTCCGTGTTCTCAGACAAATCTTCGTTAGTTGCAAATAGAGAAACAGTCAGTTGCCCTTCCAGTTTTTCTGTAACTGCTACTAATTCTGATGCATCTTTACATTGAACTATTAATGCAAAAGGCCCGAAAACCTCATGGAGTAAAGCAGGATTAACAAGTAATTCAACACCCGCCACCGTTGCAACAGTTGGTAAACCTTGTCCTTTTGCCGCCTCCGTGGCAGAAACCGCAAGAACTTCTACCCCTGACTGCCCGATAATTTTTTCGCGACTTTCAGCATATCCGTTTGCTATTTTCTCGTTAAGCATAGAAGAAGGAGCAATTCCGGCAATTTCCTGCTTTAATGCTTCAATAAACTGATCGAGATCCTTACCGGCGACGCCAATAACCAATCCCGGATTAGTACAAAATTGCCCAACACCCAATGTCAGGGATCCGGCATATTGTTTTGCCAGTTCCTGAGGTGCTGATTTAATTTTATTTGGTAAAAGATACAATGGATTTACGCTCCCCATTTCGGCAAAAACAGGTATAGGTTCCTGACGCTGGTTAGCCAGATCCATTAATGCCTTACCTCCACGATATGAACCTGTAAAACCAACCGCTTTCATCAAGGGATGACTTACAAGTTGCTGGCCCGTTTCGAATGTCGAACTATATACGTGTGCAAATGTTCCCTCCGGCATACCACTTTTCTCAACGGCACGCGAAATAGCATCAGCCATAATCCCCGATGTTTTTGGATGCCCTTCGTGTGCTTTCACAATAACAGGACAGCCTGCTGCAATTGCACTTGCGGTATCGCCACCCGCTGTTGAAAATGCAAACGGAAAATTGCTTGCTCCGAAAACAGTAACAGGACCTAACGGCACGACAGTTTTCCTGATATCTGGTTTCGGCGGCGTACGTTCGGCGTTAGCGGTATCGATGCTCGCATCAAGCGAATCACCCCGTTCCACTGCATCGGCATAACTTCTCCACTGAAAAATTGTTCTCCCTTTTTCTCCTACCAAACGCCCTTCCGGCAAATGAGATTCTGCCATAGCAGTTTGGATAAGCTCAGCACCTAGCGCCTCGATTTCATCCGCTACGGCACGCATGAAGGCGATTCGTTTTTGAAGCGGGAAATTTTTAATGATCAAAAAAGCCTTCTGGGCTTTTTGAACGATACCATCTAATTCTTCTTTTGAAATATCCATAATTGGGGCTTTTAGCGATTGGCTATCAGCGTTTATAATGTTGGTTGGTTTCCAAAAGCTTTACGTAAGCTTCCTGTTTGGGGCAAATCGCACATTGCCCTAAACAGGAAAGCACTTTTGGTCAAAGTTATAATTCAACCAGAACAACAAAATTATGCAACGGATGAGTCCACAGTAAGATTTAAATAATCTGATAAAACAGGCTGAGTTTCGATTGCTTCGTTGATAATCGCCAAAACTTTTTCTCTTTCAGCACCTTCCAAAACTAACCTTGGAGCTCTTACATATTCTGATCCGATACCTGCCAGGGTTGCAGCCAGTTTGATATTCTGAACTAGTTTTGGATGAATATCAAGCTCCAAAAGAGGAAGATACCATCTGTAAACAGCAAGTGCTTCTTTGTATTGACCCGCTTTTACAAAGTTGAAAATAGCAACTGTTTCTTTCGGGAAAGCATCTACCAGACCACCAACGACACCGTCTGCGCCAAGCATTACTTCTTCCATGATCAAAGTATCAACACCACAGAAAACTCTGAAACGGTCACCGAAACGATTAAAAATACGAGTTACATTACTTACGTCACGTGTAGATTCTTTGATCGCCTGAATATTCGGGTAAGCAGATAATTGCTCAAACATATCCAAAGTCACCTCGATCTTGTAATCAACAGGATTGTTGTAAATCATCAACGACAAAGAAGTGCTTTTTGCTATTGTTGTAAAATAAACAACCGTTTCCTGATCGTCTGCTTTGTAGCGCATCGGAGGCAAAACCATTAGTCCGTCAGCACCGATCTCTTCTGCTTTTTTCGCAATTTCAACAGCAACTGCTGTCGATTGTTCTGCAATACATAAAACCACTGGCATCTCCGCAGGAAGCGATTTTTTTGCAAATTTAACCAGTTCGTATTTTTCTTCCGATGTCAATGTGCTTGCTTCGCCCAAAGACCCCGCAACGATAATACCGGTAATTCCCGCTTCAACCTGCGCTGCAAGATTTTTTGCAAACATGTCAAAATCAATCGTGTCGTCAGATTTAAACGGAGTAACTAGTGCAGGAAATACGCCCTGCCATGATGCCTTGTCCATGATATATGTTTGATAAAATTTAAGAATCTGAATTTTTAACAAAGGTAAAGGGTGTATTGCCCGCAAACATTTCAGGTATTAATCAATAATAAACATATTTTAACATAAATGCAGTTGGCCGGCTGTTACATAAACAGCAAATCAACTGCAAAAGGCATTTTTACCAATTTTATATTGGTTTTAATTTCAAATACGGTAAATGATTTTGAAATTGTTCTGAAACCATTACAACAATAGCTATTTGAACAATGCCCGGAACTTGACTTAAAGAAACTTTTGAACCGGAAGTTCCTTGGCGTTACATAAACATCTTAATTTTCCCTAAACGAATTTAAATCCTTAATTTTGATGTTAATATTCCTAATCAACCCCAATTCCATTAAACATTAACATTCGTATGTCTGCTTCAGTTAATGAAAATCCATTGCGCGTCCTTGTTGTCGGCTGTGGTAATATGGGCGCATCCCATGCAATTGCTTACCAGTTATCAGACGGTTTCCAAATCTGCGGGATCGTATCGACAGGAAAAAGCAAAGAAGTTTTAAACGAAAAACTAGGCGGCGGTTATGCGCTTTACAGCGATTATGAAACTGCACTAAACGAGACTCGGCCGGATGCTGTTTGTATATCCACTTATCCGGATACCCATGAAGCTTTTGCGATCCAGGCATTGGAGGCAGGTGCTCATGTATTTATAGAAAAACCTTTGGCTGCTTCTGTTGAAGGTGCGAGAAGAGTTGTCGCTGCTGCAAAAGAAGCGGGCAAAAAAGTCGTTGTTGGCTACATTCTTCGCCATCATCCATCTTGGGAACGTTTCGTGCAGGAAGCTCAAAATATTGGCAAACCGTTGGTAATGCGTATGAATCTTAACCAGCAAAGCCACGGCTATATGTGGACGGTTCATCGGAATCTGATGAAAAGCCTGAGCCCGATCGTAGATTGCGGCGTACATTATATTGACGTGATGTGCCAGATGACCCGTTCAAAACCGGTGCGTGTTAATGCAATCGGTGCACGTCTGACCGAAGATATTCCGGCTGGAAATTACAATTACGGCCAGCTT
This sequence comes from Dyadobacter koreensis, assembly GCF_900108855.1. Lineage (GTDB taxonomy): Bacteria > Bacteroidota > Bacteroidia > Cytophagales > Spirosomataceae > Dyadobacter > Dyadobacter koreensis. The sequence continues at coordinate 93,235 of NZ_FNXY01000010.1, read as the reverse complement.
CAGATCTGGTTTGAAGACGGTTCTGTAGGCTGGTATGAGGCGGGCTGGGGACCGATGATCAGTGAAACCGCATTTTTCGTGAAAGATGTTATCGGGCCGAAAGGTTCTGTTTCCATTGTTGCTAAAGATGCTGGCGGCGCGGGAAAATCTTCTTCAGTAGAGGCTCATACCAAAACGGAATCGATCCGTGTGCATCATGCTGCTTTAAATGATAAGGATGAATTTGTTCAGGAAGATTCCTGGATCAACCTCGAAGACGAGCCGGATCATCAGGAACTGTGTAACCGCGAACAGGCCTATTTCCTTAAAGCTGTAAAAGAAGATCTTGATCTTACAGATCATCTTGAAGACGCGGTAACAAGTTTACAGATCGCTTTTGCCTGCGATGAATCTGTTCGTAACGGTGGCGTGGTTATTGACTTGGTGTAAGCGTATTTAAGATATTTTTTTGAAGAACGGGTATCATTTCTGATACCCGTTTTTTTGTTAACATATTGCAATTTTAAGTTTGGGATAAACAATCAGATTTTCAAAATCTGAGCGGCACTGATTACTTCTCAGATAGGCTGATACTGAAAAAAATCACTTTTTAAATCGTGATTAAAAAAAATTAATTCTTTAACGCCGTCAGGCAAAACTGAGCATCTCCTCAAACCAGTTTTGATCTGTTACTATACAAGTTCCTGACGAAAAATAACCTTCTTCCTTGTTCTGAATTATTTTGATAGTCAACATCGTAACTAATTTGAACTTCTCTGAAAAGTCAAAAATTTACGTTTTTTAACAATTAGTTTATACACACTAAATAATCATCGGTTACATATATAAATCAGTTACACAATATTTTTTGCAAACGTTTGCAATGACTTTTTTAATACCAATATTAAAATTCTATTTAATTATTATATTTATTTATTATAATATTGCCCCTATTAATTAAAACTTTAAAAAATCTATTGTTAGAATTATACTTCCCTATCCTGATAAACAGCTGTAAAATCTATGAGCGCAAATAGAATTCAGTTTATCGAATTTAATGATGAGGAACTCTTCTCCGAAATCAAACTGGACAATCACCAGGCTTTTGAAGAATTATACCGCCGATACTTTTACCGACTTTTGAACGATGCCTATAAACGTCTTCACGACAGGGATCAGTCAGAGGAGCTGGTGCAAGAGTTATTTGTTAATCTATGGTCAAAAAGACATCAAATTTTGCTTGCTAAAACGTTTGATGCGTACTTTCACACGTCTCTGCGCAATGCTGTTATTTCTTTTTTCCGTAAAAATAATAAGGTAGCAGAATACCCGGCCGACTATACCGAACAAGAAGCCGGACAGGTAACGTATGAAGAAATCACGTACAATGATTTGAAAACAGCATACGAACAAAGCGTACAGGAGCTTCCTGAAAAGTGCAGGCACGCTTACGAACTCTTTGAAACCGGTTTATCAATTCAGGAAATTGCAACAGAAACCAATGTTTCTCCCAAGACAATCGAAAGTCATCTTCTGAAAGCAAGAAATGTGATACGCCAACAATTACGCGAGTATTCCCTGGTCTGCACTTCTCTTTTCTTGACTATTTTCGGACAATCACTAGACCTTTTATAGCCGTCAATATTACCAAATAAAAAAATTTCACTTTTTTTTATGATTCAGCTAAGGTATTTGAATTCCTCGTGCGTCCTAGTAATAGCTATCTCATTTTTGTATTAATCCGATTTATTATTATCCAAAACGAATACTTTATGAAGACACCTTTATCACCTGGACTATTGGATAAATATTTGACTGGTACCTGCACACAACAAGAGCGTGAAGAAGTAGAAGACTGGTATCAGTCCTTTGAAAGTTTATCAGAGATAAATACGCTTTTCCCGGAATCAAAAAGTGAAGAGTATTCAAAATCCGTTCTGGAAAAAATCAAGAATAAAATAAAACTGAGAGAACTTGAAGATAAAAAAAGCGGAAAGTTCCAGATAGGCAAGCAGGCATACTGGTATCTGGCCGCTTCAGTTCTGATCAGCACCTGCGTGTGGACTATTTCCCTTTAAGCTTGTCCATCAACAGACCTGCAATTATGGCTCATTTAACTTAGCAAATACAGTCCCTTTTTATAATTTAAATTAAATCACTTTATGAAAGAAAAAACCCTGACTACTTTTTTAGGCTGTTATCACCGATCACAGGCCATTAACGCTTACCAATATCTATGCGCATAGACTATACATTACATTTTCATAATTAAAGCAACCAACTGTATGAAAAGGAATATTACCAGAAAAGGCAAAACTCTCAAAGGGGCGATGCAAAAAACAGTCTTAGTGGCCCTCGCGCTGTCCTGTTCTTTGGGAACATACGCAAACGGGACCATTGAGACAATATCGTCAAAATCTAACAATGCGAATCTGTCCGGTTTGAAAACTGCTGACAGAACGATCAAAGGAAAAGTTACTGATAAAGAAAAAGGTGAAGGCCTTCCCGGGGTGAACGTTGTCATCAAAGGAACCAGCACGGGTACAACCACGGACGGAACAGGTGCTTATACACTTTCTGTGCCTGAAAGCGGAGCCATTCTGGTTTTCTCTTTCGTAGGTTATGTTAGCCAGGAACTTCCAGTAGGGAGCCGTTCTGTACTTGATGTGGCGATCGAATCAGATACAAAAGCATTAAGCGAGGTAGTTGTTATTGGTTACGGTACTGCCAGAAAATCTGACTTGACAGGTGCTGTTGGTTCTGTTAAAGAAGATCAGCTTAAAGAAAGACCTTCTCCTTCTTTGAATCAGGCTTTGCAAGGTAAAGTTTCAGGGGTACAGGTAAACGTTAACTCAGGTCGCCCGGGCGGAAGAAGCAATATACGTATTCGTGGATTCAGTTCTATCAACTCTTCCAATAACCCACTATACGTTGTTGACGGAGTGATGCTTCCGCAGGGAACTCAAAACCAGTATTCTTCTGCAATTGACTATATTAACCCTAACGATATCGTTTCTGTTGAAGTTTTGAAAGATGCATCTTCTACCGCTATTTACGGTGCAAGAGGTGCTAATGGTGTTATTCTCGTTACAACCAAAAAGGGAAGATCCGGTGAAGGGATCATTACTTATAATGTTGACGTGAGTGTGCCAACAATTGGTCCAAAAAGACCTAAAACATTGAATGCTCAACAGTATCTGGATGTAGAAGATCTGGCTTATGCTAATATCCAGAAATTTGACCCTGCTGGCTGGGCTTCTGGAAAATATGCTAACCTTAATCCTCAGACCCGTAGAGCAGCTTTCAGTCTTGCTCACCCTGATGTGTTTACTCTAGCAGCTGATGGCAGCTACAAACCAAATTACGACACTGACTGGTTTAAGGAAGCAACGCAAAACAAAGTTTCTCAAAACCATCAGCTTGGTTTCAGTGGTGGAAATGAAAGAACTACATACGCGTTGTCTCTTGGCTACCGGGATGATCAGGGTTTATTGAAGGAATCTTATCTGAAACGTTATTCAACACGTTTCAGCATTGATGATCAGGTAAAAAAATGGTTAAAAATCGGTGCAACGCTGAGCTATAACAACCAAAGTGAAAATCTTGTTGATATCAATGATGCTGTTCCTCGTCAGATGGTTGAGGATTTCCCTTTCCTTCCTGTAAGATACCCAGACGGAACTTTTGCTAATAACAGAGATTATCCTCAGGCAGAAGGTTCATTCAGTTCAATCCACAGATTATCCGGACGTAAATATATCGTGAATACTGCTACTACATTGGGTAGCTTGTATGGTAACCTTACACTTGCAAAAGGTTTGGAACTACGTTCAGTATTGGGTATCAATGTGATTAACCAGGAAGTAAACCAATCTCAAACGCGTACGTTGGCAATTTCAGAATTTGGTACTGCCAGCAAAGACGCAAGAAAAGAAACGTTCTGGTCATGGGAAAACTACCTGACTTACAACAAAACTGTTGGAATCCATGCTTTGAACGTGCTTGCCGGTATTTCTTGGCAGAAAACGAACATTACGACAACCAACGCCAGTGTTCGTAATTTCTCGACCGATTATTTCGGATTTGACAATCTTGGTGCTGGTGCTACATTACCGGCAGTTGGTTCTCTTGAACAAAGTTTCGCGTTTAACTCTTACTTTGGACGTGTGAACTATACGCTCCTTGATAAATATCTTGTTACGTTCACAGGACGTGCGGATGGATCTTCTAAATTTGGAGAGAACCATAAATTCGCATTTTTCCCTTCTGCGGCTTTGGCCTGGAAAGTATCAGATGAAGAATTCCTGAAAGGAAACTCGATCATTTCAAACTTGAAAATTCGTACAAGTTACGGTTTGACAGGTAACTCTGAAATTCCTCCTTATTCGTCTTTGTCATTGCTTAGCTCTACTTATGCTACAATCTACAACGATACAAGAGTAAGCGGTACAGGTATCAACCGTCTGGCTAACCCTGATTTGAAATGGGAAAAAACAGCTCAGACAGATGCTGGTGTTGAAATCAGTTTCTTGAAAGGAAGAATTTCCGTAGAAGCAGATTACTATTACAGAAAAACAACTGACATGCTTCTGGATGCACCGGTTCCACGTTCAAGCGGTTATGCTGTAATCAGAAAGAACATCGGTTCTATGCAGAATAAAGGATTTGAATTTACTTTGAACACAACGAACATTGAAAGAGGCGACTTCACATGGAACTCGAGCTTCAATGTCTCTTTGAACAGAAACAAAGTACTTTCATTGGCGACACCATCGGATATCTTCGGTGTAGGTGGTCCTAATTTTACAAACCAGACAGGTATCATCCGTATCGGTGAACCGGTTGGATCATTCTGGGGATTGACTCGTCTGGGAACATGGAGCGAAGCTGAAAGAGACGAAGCTGCCAAATTTACCAGCTACCGTAACAACCTTACCATGTTGCCTGGTGATATCAAGTACAAAGATATCAATGGTGATGGTGCTATTACTGATGCTGACCGCTCTATTATCGGAAATGGTAGTCCAAAAGCTTGGGGTACATTCTCTAACACAGTTCGCTTCAAAAGCTTTGACCTTACATTTGATGTTCAGTACTCATATGGTAACGACGTAATGGATATGACGCTTCACCCAAGTGAAGACCGCGTTTCTATCGCAAACAGCTACACTTCTGTATTGAATGCATGGACACCAACAAATCAAAACACGCCCGTTGCCCAAATTCGTGAAACAAGAGCTGGTTATGTAACAAACGTGGATTCTCACTGGATTTTTGACGGATCATTCTTACGCGGAAGAAACCTGTTGCTAGGTTATAACTTCCCGTCAGAAATGACAAGCAAATTGAAACTTAGCAAACTGAGACTTTATGTTTCTGCGCAAAACTTCTTCTTGCTTACAAAATACCCACACGGAGATCCGGAAGTTACACCAACGAACGGTGATCAAAACAGCAACGTGTTCTCACAAGGTATGATCTGGCACGGCTATCCAAAACCAACTACTTACATGGCAGGTTTACAGATCGCATTTTAATTGGCCAATTAATTTATCCTTAAAAAACATTGATTATGAAGTTATATAATTTAAAAAATGTAGCCAAGGTACTTCTCTGCGGATCCATTTTACTTGGCCCGACAAGCTGTTCGGATTTTCTTGACGAGCAAGATCCATCTAACTTAACACCGGATAGTTTTTATACAATACCTGATCACGCGGAAGCAGCAGTAGCAGCTACCTACGCAGGTCTTCGGTTTTATGGTGAAGGAGCTGGTATTTTCTCGGCAAACTGGCAACTGCTTGAAGCTGTTACCGGAACAGCAACAACAGAAACAGGTCAGAATTCAGATTTGAATAACTTGTATTCTTTAACATACGATGGAAACACAGCGCATATAAACAACTGGTACAATGGTTTGTACAGGATTATTGCCAACGCTAATCTTGCGTTGGAAAAAATTCCTACTATTCCATTTCTTGCTCCTGCAACTGATGCACAAAAAAATAAGTTGATCGGTGAAGCGCGCTTCCTTCGTGCTTGGGCATATTTTTATGCTGTAAGACTTTGGGGCGACATTCCATTGGTTACTACACCTCAGACAGCAAACTCCGCGGATTTCTTGCCGTCTCGTGCACCTCAGGAAGAAATTTACAAGCTTATCGTTGAAGATTTGGTTGCCGCAGAAGCAGCTGGTTTGCCAGTGACCGAAACAAGCGGACGTGCTACACAGATGGCTGTTAAATCTCTTTTGTCAAAAGTATATCTGACAATGGCAGGTTTCCCATTGAGCAAAGGTGCTACGCACTACAAACTTGCGGCTGACAAAGCTTTGGAAGTTATCACTTATGCAAAAGCGAACCCGGGTGTAATTAATCTGTTTGACACTTACAAACAAGTTCACCAGGAAAATTTGAAAAACCGTGTTGAACACATTTTCCAGATCCAGTATAACGTGGCAGTAGCAGGTAACCCATTGGGAGATTATTTGCCAAACTTCAAACCGGTAACTTTCTCCGGCCCGGGTGGAACAGGAAGTACAGTACCAACATTATCTTTCTACAATTCGTATGAAGCCGGTGACTTACGTACCGTGGATCAGGAGGGATGGTTCTATACCACTTATTTCACAAATGGTAACGGCGCAAGATTCAGCTTGGGAGCTCCCTACGTTTTCAAACATTTTAACCAGACTGCCAACGGTTCAGAAGGCGTTGCAGGTACCCGTAATAACAACCTGAACGTTCCTTTGATTCGTTACGCAGAGGTTCTTTTGATCTTCGCAGAAGCACAAAACGAGCTTGGTGCACCTACTCAGGAAGCTTACGATGCGTTGAAGAAAGTACGCGACAGAGCTAAATTGACAACCCCGGGATTAGGAACTTTCAGCCAGTCTACTTTCCGCGATGCAGTTTTGAGAGAGCGTTGGTACGAATTCGCTTACGAAGGAATTACCTGGTTTGACATGGTTCGTTTACGCAAAGTTTTCAACGAAAAAACAAAAGGATTTGATGATTTCGTTGGTCACCTTAACCTGAATGTAGGTTCAGGAGTAGCTTTGCAATCGAAACATTTGTTGTTCCCATTAGGTATTCAGGAAATGAAAAATAACCCGAATCTGACTCCTCAGAACCCAGGTTATAACTGATAAAATTGTAAATAACATAAAGCCAGCTCACTAGCATAAAGCTAAGAGCTGGCTTTTTTGTTTTATTTTTAGCCAACTTTACGGTCAGAATTCCCTTCCTGAAATTCGGCAATCTCTTGAAAATAATTAACACACAATGACGGAATCTGTATCGTATCATAACCAGCCTTTCTTTTACTTTTATCAAAAACTGGTCTTTTTGTTTTTGATTTTATCCCTTTCCTACACTGATATATACGCACAACTGATCATTACAAGCCCGGTCAATAATCAGGTTTTACAAAGAGACAAATCCGGCTTTGCAAATGTTGCAGTCACTTCCTATGCGTATGTTCCGTACGAATCTATTGAGCTAAAACTGGCACCCGTTCAAGGAGACGAAAATGAAATAAAATCTTTTTCATTTCCCAAAGATCAGATCAAACAGGGATTTCTGACAGCAACATTCGAAGCAAAAACAGGTTGGTATGAATTGCAGTTAACGGGTTATTCTACAAATGGTCAGGTTGATGTATCAGCAATCACACGGGTTGGTATCGGAGAGGTTTTCCTGGTAGCAGGAAACTCAAATGCGATGGGATTGCCAGACCTCGGTTCCAAAAATTCTTCGGATCAGGTTATCTCCTTTAATGCAATCAATAAATTTCTGAATACCGACAATATCACCGTCGCGCCGGACGAACCTATGCAGGCTCCCCAATTTGCACCGATAAAAGCCAAAGATTACATTTTTCCGTCAGGAGAAACTTCCTGGTATTGGGCAGAGCTTGGAGATATGTTAAATAAAAAACTAAACACGCCGGTTTTGTTCCTGAATTCGGCCTGGGCTGCGGCAAATTCAGAAAATTATCGTGATGGGGCTTTGGGTAAAGATGCTTTTAATGTTTATGTAGGAAAACCCTGGCCAAACCGCCAGCCTTATACCAATATTATCAATACCGTTCGATACCTGAATTCTTCGTTAGGGTTGAGGGCAATTCTTTGGTCGCATGGTGAAAACGACGCTCAGCAAGGCGTTACAGAAGATAATTATTTTAGTAATATCCAAACATTGATTACGAATAGCAGAAGAGATTCCGGAAAAGATATCCCCTGGATCATCGCCCGGAACTCTGCCAGTTCAACCCTGCCAAAACCCTATATTCCAATTATTTCGGCACAAAATCGATTGATTGCACTAAGTGGTTTTAATACATATGCAGGACCAAATCTTGATACCGTGCAAATGCCCAGGCCCGAACAAGGTCATTTTGAAAATATTGCCGGTGGAGTTCAAGGTTTGACCTTAGCTGCTTCCGCCTGGAACCGGGTTTTGACTGATTCATTGCTCAAAGAAATCCCCCCGCTTCAACCGGATTATGCCATTCACACGGGTATAACTCCGTCTAAAGTTTTCCCGGGAGCTTCCTTTGTCTTACCTTTTAATTTTAGCGGCTTGCCAGCCAACACAGTTTCCTTGCAGGCTGAACTTTTAGACAGTGCAGGAAGATTCACGGCTATCGTTGGAGCGGGGAACCAAGCACCACTTAAAATCCAAATTCCACAGGACATTAAAAACGGCCAATACCGGATCCGTCTGACGGGGTTAAATCCCATATTGACCGGAAGTATTTCTGATCCTTTTTCTATTAGCAGCACTTATACCACAATCGATTTTATCAACAGACTAACAGCAAAAACTGTCGACAACAAAATTGAGTTGGCATGGCTTATCGCCGCAATACCCGATTTAAAACAAATCGTTGTTCAGGTGAATAATGATGGTGAATCGTTTTCAGACATTAAAATGCTTGATCCGGTTAATGGGTCCGACTCTCAGATTTATTCCTACACAGACGAAAACGATATAAAAACCAGCAGTTTCTACAGGCTGAAGTTTGAGTATAAAAATGGTGTTACCGGCTATTCGTCGGTATACTCAATTTTCCGGGAAGGCTCGCCAGCGAACTTAATTGTTTTCCCTAATCCTGTTACGAAGCAGTTTTTCTATTTTAGAGCAGATAATAACATTAAACTTATCAAATGTGCACTTTATGACGCGCGGGGGATAGAACATCCTATTCATGCATCCGCTAACGAAATTGTTGGCTTGATCAAGGTCGAACCTTTGAATGCTTTACCAAGCGGAAATTATTACCTGAAAGTCATCACAGAAACGGGGGTTACGGGGCAGACAGTTTTATTCTATTAAAGAAAAAAGGCAAGTACCGGAGCACTTACCTTTCTTTCTTTAATATAAGAAGTAACCTGATCAGGACTCAAACAAATTCCCCAAACCGCCAATAACTGAACCGCCTTCTTTTCTGGCGTTTGGCCCGCCTACTGATAATCTTTGAATTAATTTAGAAATTGGCATCGACTGAATCCAGACACGCCCGGTTCCCCGGAGCGTTGCCAGGAACATCCCTTCACCGCCAAAAACCATCGATTTCAAACCGCCTGAGCGCTGGATATCAAAACTTAAAGACTGTTCGAAAGCAACAACACAACCGGTATCAACACGTAACATTTCGTTGTTCAATTGACGCTCGATTACGACACCACCTGCATGAACAAAAGCCATTCCGTCTCCCTTCAATTTTTGAAGAATAAATCCTTCTCCACCAAAAAGACCTGATCCGAAACGTTGATTGAAGTGGATTTTCATACTGGTACCAAGTGCGGCACATAAAAATCCGTCCTTCTGAACAATGAGTTCGTTTCCATAAATTTTGGACAAATCAATCGGCATAACCGTACCTGGATAAGGCGCAGAAAAAGCAACCTTTTTCTTGCCGGCACCACGATTCGTGAAATGTGTCATGAAAAGAGATTCACCGGTCAGCACACGAGTTCCTGCCTGAAAAATCTTTCCCATTATACTCTGATTAGCTTCAGATCCGTCACCCATCTTGGTTTCAAACTGAATACCATCTTCCATAAAAAGCATCGCACCGGCTTCGGCAATTACCGTTTCATTAGGATCGAGTTCTATTTCCACGATTTGTATATCGTCGCCGATAATCTTGTAATCAATTTCGTGTGAGATCATTTAGCTTTTGAAGTTTATATATTTGTAAATAAATCACGCAGGTACGCCGCCAACAAACATTACTCTTCTTCCTCCTCTTCTGTCTTTTTAGCTTTGGATTTTTTTGTTTTCCTTCCCGGAATATCTTCCCGGTCACGAAGTTTCTTATCGTCCACGTTTTTGTTTAAAAACTGGTTGATACGATCCATATCAAAGCTTGTAGTTATCTCTCCAAACGAATTAATCTGGATATCAAAACCGTCAAGATCTTTGTGCACACGAGGTTTTTCGTTTGCAGGCTTGGCGGAATCAGGTTGTTTCTTTTTGGCCATAATGTTAATTGGCTATCGGCCCGGAGGCCAGTAAACTAAATTACTGTTACGAAATTATACGACTATAAACCCATTGACAAAGCAAAATGATCAAACGGTTAATTTCGACTTATGCCAGGCGAATTTGTGCTGGCAAACGGTCAAGAGCCTGAGTCAATCTGCTAATAACTTCTTGCTTTCCTAAAATCTCCATGATCACCATCAAATCCGGGCCAGCGCCAGCGCCGGTCACCGCAAGACGTAGTGCCTGCATGATCTTCCCCATTTTTATACCGGATGCTTCCATTTTATCCGCAAGTGCATGTTTGATATTGTCTGCTACGAAATCGCCTTCAAACCCTTCAAGGGTTTCTTTAAATCCGGAAATTGCATTAACTGCTTCCTCATTCCATTTTTTTACCGCAACATCCTGGTCATAAACTTCAGGAGCACTGAATAGGAATTCCGATTCGGAAACAATTTCTTTTGTAAAATGAACGCGGTCTTTCAACAAATGAACAATCTGAATAACCTGCTCGTCATTTACTTCGATTCCTTTGGCTGCATAAAGCGGCTTAATTTCAGCTACAATAGCAGCATCATCTTTAAATTTAAGATATTGCTGATTAAACCAGTTTGCTTTCTGAATATCAAATCTTGCACCCGCTTTATGCACACGATCAAAACTAAAAGCTTTAATCATCTCATCCATACTGAAAATTTCCTGTTCTGTTCCGGCATTCCAGCCAAGCAAAGCAAGGAAATTAGCCGTTGCTTCAGGAGAATATCCTTCTTCGCGGAAACCTCTTGCCACGTCACCCGTTACAGGATCTGTCCATTGCAATGGGAAAATCGGGAAACCGCCAAGGTCTGCATCCCGTTTTGAAAGCTTTCCGTTTCCGTCCGGCTTTAAGAGTAAGGGTAAATGTGCAAACTGCGGCATCGTGCTTTCCCAGCCCAGATATCTGTAAAGTAAAACGTGCAAAGGAGCTGATGGAAGCCACTCTTCACCACGAATCACATGCGTAATTCCCATCAAATGATCATCCACAATATTGGCCAGGTGATACGTTGGCATGCCATCCGATTTCAATAAAACCTTATCATCGATCTGCGAAGAATGTACAACTACCCATCCGCGGATCAGATCATTAAAACGGATATCTTCCTTCGGCATAATTTTCATCCGGATGACATACGGCTCTCCGCTTTCCAGACGCGATTTTGTTTCCTCGGGAGAAAGCGTCAGAGAATTTTTCATTTCCAGACGTGTGATCGCGTTATACTGGATGGCCGCAACTTTTGCTTCTTCCAGACGCTTACGCATTGCATCAAGTTCTTCGGCAGTATCAAAAGCATAATAGGCTTTTCCGTCTGCAATCAGTTTTTCTGCATATTGACGGTACATTTCTTTTCTTTCCGACTGACGGTAAGGTGCATGAGGCCCACCATTTTGCGGTCCTTCATCAATTTCAATTCCAAGCCACTGAAGTGCTTCAAGAATATAAGCTTCTGCTCCCGGAACATAACGGTTCTGGTCTGTATCTTCAATACGAAGCAGCATTTGTCCGCCTTGCTGGCGGGCAAAAAGGTAATTATATAGTGCCGTGCGGACACCTCCTGCATGGAGAGGCCCGGTTGGACTTGGGGCAAATCTCACCCGAACTGGTAATTTATTCATTATTGTTTCAACATTAAATATATTCGTCAGGAAGTGACCAAGGGTCGTCAATTATTTTTCAGGCAATTGTCATTTGCCGGTGACGTGTCCTGACAATTACCTGACCAAAAATGACAAGTCCTGACAATTCCTTGACTTACAACGCTACTGCAATCACCGAGATTTCAACATTCACATCTTTCGGCAAACGTGCTACCTGAACGGTTTCACGAGCAGGTGGTTCATTGGTAAAAAATTGACCGTAAACTTCATTCACTACGGCAAAATCATTCATATCTTTTAAAAAAATATTCGATTTTACAACGTTCTCGTAACCAAATCCGGCAGCTTTAAGAATATGTCCGATGTTTTCCATCACCTTACCAGTCTCCACTTTGATACTTCCCGACTGAGAAGCCTCGAACGCGATCTGACCTGAAACATATAAAGTATTACCAACTTTTACAGCCTGGCTGTACGGGCCGATTGGAGCCGGAGCTTTGTCCGAAAAAATAATCTCTTTTGCCATCTTATGAATAATAAATGAGAGCGGTTTGAAAATGATTCTCTATTAAGCGCTTAAAAGTGCCCGCCTCCAGAGGAGACTTTCAACCAACAACGGCTGGTCGCTTAAGGTTTGGCAAAATTACCAAAAAAAGATGGGTTATGGCTTTTCTTCCTGTATTTCGAACAAGGCTTTTAATTCAGTTGCTTCGGAAGGCTTCATCCTGCCAGCCAAAACCAGCCGCAACTGACGTCGTCGCAGAGCGCTTACAAATAATTCTTCGTCCGCTTCTGTTTCAGGCAATAGAGGGGGAACTTCAATCGGTCTTCCGTTCTGATCTACCGCGACGAAAGTATAAAATGCACGGTTGGTGCTCACGCGCAAACCGGCAGGAATATCCTCGGCCCACACTTCAAGAAAAACTTCCATGGAAGAATTAAAAGCGCGGGTTACACGGGCATGCATGGTGATAATATTTCCGAGACGGATAGGCTCTGTGAAAGAAACATTATCCACTGAAGCCGTTACAACAATGCGATTTGAATGTTTTTGTGCCGAAATCGCCGCACAAATATCCATCCAGTGAAGCAAACGCCCCCCCATTAAATTATTGAGCGTGTTGGTATCATTGGGCAGTACCATTTCGGTCATGGTTACTTCCGACTGCTTGGGGGTTTTTGCTTTTAACATTGGGCTGATTTTCAAAAATCTACTTTATTTAAAAACGCGGACAGCGAACATTTCTACGTTCATGCGCTTCTTTTCTTGTTCCAATTAAATAATTAACACGAACCTGAAGAAACAGGTACATATCTTTTCGGGCAGGTCTTCCCCGGTGCCAGCCCGGTTGCTGTGGAATTGCTCCGATTTCTGAAGAGCGATCTGAAAGCTGGCGGGCAAGATCATTAGGCAACGTGCTGTAATCAGGATAAACGGTACTGACATCATCCAGATAATCCGAATTCACAAAGTTATTAACAAGCTCCATCCCTAAACTCCATCGTTCTGCAATCTGGGTCGAAAATCCTGCCCCCAGCATGAAAACCAGTGGCAATCTGTTGTATTTCACGCCTTCTGTTTGCAATGGGGCGAGACTGATCCAATTGCCGTCGAATTCTGTTTTGGGAGTCATATACGTCACTCCGACTCCACCCAGAAGGTATGGATTAAATTTTGCATGACGGTTATAAGCGAATAAATCAGCCTGAATTCCTACATTCAAGTCGGGATTGAAAGTTTTGAATGAAAGATTCTGCTGGTAATTGGGTGTATATTTCTGATCTGCCGAAACCTGATAAAATCTCAATTCACCCCTGGCGCTGAAATGTTCCGTTAGTCGATACAATGCTCCGATTGAAACGGATGGCCCCAACCCTAAATGCTTGTTAATCCTGCCTGTCCGCAAATCACCCATATAATAGGCCACACCAACACCGCCTGTCAAGCTTAAAACGCCGAGCGGAGGCATATACCGTTTGCCGGAAAGTGTCTGAGATTTGACCGATCCAACAAAAATTATTGAGTAAATAAATAAAATCAAGCAGGTTAAAGTATGCTTCATTGGATACCGGTTACGCGTCATGAAATTTAAAATATAATGAGTAAAATAAGCATACCTTTCATAAAATGGAGGATTGCAACTTTTTCTTTAACGTCTTAAATCAGATGCGAAGGTAAGAATGTCCATAAATATATCATGTAAGAAATAACTTTCGTATGAAGTTACAGAATATCTTAAAAGCAAAAAGCCGGACAATGCCGGCTTTTTGCAACGATTCACAAGTAAAAAAATTTTAATCTCTTTTCACAGAACTCGCACCAGAAGTATTCGAATGAATATCTTTCACGCTTCCGCTATAACGAATTCTGCTCGCACCGCTTGCATCTGCATGGATTGTTGCATTGGCCATTACATAGGCACTGCTCGCTCCGGATGCCTCGATATTAACTTCTTTGGCAGGAAAACCCTCTCCTTTGAAAGACGACGCGCCGGAAACTTCTCCACTCAATATATCACACTGGCCAACAATTGTCAACGAGGACGCTCCTGACAGATCCAGAGAAACTTTTGGCGCTGAAAAATTCATGGTTACGCTTGAAGCACCAGAAACTTCAATAGCCATTGTTTTAGAATTTGGAAAATTTCCTACCTGCGCTTTTGATGCGCCGGAAAAATCTACTGCTTCCAATGCTGGCATCGTGATGTTAATATTGACTGTCTTCCTGTTTTTGTTCCAGTTATTTCCACGGTAGCCAATTTTCAAAATACCGGAAGTAACTTTTGCTTCCAGGTCTTTGATATCATCAGGCTGCCCGGTTGCTGTTACGCTGAATTGACTTCCCTTTTTAACGTCAACTTTAAAAGCACTTCCCATAGCAAGTTTGTCAAAACCTGAAAGTTGAAAAGTTTTGCTTTCCTGGGCGAAAACCATTGCTGTTGAGATTAAACAGGCTAACCCAAATAAAAATAATTTTTTCATGACTATGATTCGTTTTATATTTTGATAATGTGACTGAATGATGCCAAATCCGGATTAGAGGTTGCATCTCCTATTAACATTATTGCTGAAAGTCTACCTTGCTTGCACCACTAAGGTCTTTTTTCATATTAGCAACTTGACCAAAATCTGCTTTGGACGCACCAGACGCATGAATATCGACGTTCTGGATAGTCATTCCAACTCCATTGAGTTTACACGCGCCAGACAAATCAATTTCAACTGATTTTGCAGATCCTTTCAAAGTTGCTTTGGATGCTCCGGAAAGTCCGAGCGTTAATTCGTTCGTTTCCACGTCAATTTCAGTTTTTGAAGCACCGGAAACATCTACATCCAGTTTTTGCAACCCTTTGAAACCTATGATTCTGGTCTTGTTTGCTCCGGATAACGAAACTCCTTCGATGGTCGGCATAGTCACGATGATTCCAATTCTTTTCCAATCGTTGTTGAAAAGATTAAAATTGGAAGAACGTTTTACTTTTAAAACACCACCTTCTTCATAGATTTTCAGATCGTCAACGTCTTTTTCTTCCCCATCCGCAGAAACATTAAACTCAGTTCCTTGTTTTACAATGACCGAATATGCCCCGCCGATATCGATTTTCCTGAAATCTTTTACCGGGAATTGTTTGATATAAGTTCCACGCTCGCCCATATCCAAATCACTGTCCTCATCATCATAAGAATAAGAGCCGTTGCTGCTGTTATCCTCATTGTCATTTGAGCGGATGTATTTTGCAGGCAAATTGATACATACCAAACCAGAATCACGTTTAATCGTCCAGCGCAATTGCTCCCAGTTTACATCGTCGTCATTCAGATCATAAGAATCAAGATGATGGTTGCTGCCGTACCAGCGTGAAATTGAAAACCACAAATTTCGGGTAATGATGAATTGCTTGTCAAAAGGAATATTCAGTGTCAGATCGATCTGCTGATCTCGAAAAGGACCATCCTGTTTGAATGTCGGCCCCTCATTAAAGGTAATCACTGAGTCTTTAATAGTCGGTTCATATTGCAATTCAGAGGCAAGTTTTCTCGCAATTTCCTTTGTGCGACCACGAGAGACCATCTTTTTATCAAGCTTCAAGCTATCAGTTGCATTATAACCCGTCAGTCTGATATCGATGTCAATATTTTCTTCTTCGTCTGCATCGTTTTCATCCAGAGTAAGCGTTCCTGCAGGAATTGCATATGAAACTGATTGCGTATACTCGCCGCGCTTTGCAAAGTTCTGCTGATAAGAAACCCCTTGAATTGTAGCCACTATAATACCCACAATCCAAAGCCCAAGTAGGGTCAGCCAAACGGTACTGCCAACAATTTTCTTGTTTGATAAAAGTGTCAGTCCCAGCAGGAGAAAAGTAATAAACGGAATGGCTGAAACGAGCAAACCGGATAAAATCAAACTTGATGGAATTTCCTGTAAAATCCGGAACGGCAGAGGCATACCGTCAAAAGCATCAATACTGGTAATACCCATCACAGCCGAACCGCCCACAACCAGACCAAAAAGTGCCAGAACGGACATCCCAACCAAAAACACGCCGATCATAATCCTAAGCACGGGACCAAGACCTTTTAACAACTTCCCCAAGGCGCCAATTATTAACGCAATGGCACGAAATGGAAAAAGTAATATCTTAGTGATCGGATTTTCTTCTCCTTCTTTATCTGAAAGATTGAGGCTCTGTTTAATATTCGATTCGATGTTGGAAAGTGTTATCGGTTCTCCCTGCATTTCCATTTTTTCAGTCAGCGTATTGGCTGCCGGCGCAATGACCCAGAGAACGATATACAGAATAACACCGGTACCGAAAAGGAAAATAGAAATTACCCATAGGAAACGTACAACACCGAGGTCTACACCGAAATAAGAAGCAACTCCGGAGGCGACGCCACCGACCACTTTACGATCAGGATTCCGGTAGAATTTTTTGATCTTCGTATCTTCTTCCAGAGTTGTAGAACCCGGAAACGCGATCCACATCGCAATGTAAACTAAAGCTGTGAATCCGGAAATACCTCCAAAAAATTCACCATCCAAGCCCATCATGCCACCGCCTACGGGTAATCCGAGCACTGCTAAAAGAAATGCCAGCCTAACCCAAAGCGGATCAATTGTAAAATAATTCGCCAAACCGGACGCAACGCCACCGATCAATTTACGACGAAGATCTCTTACCAGTTTTTTAGGCCCTGCATAAGTTTTACTTTCTGTTTTTGGCGCAGCCGGCGTAGGACTCGAATAAGCTTCTTCTTTTGGTATTTCGCTTTTCGGTTGGGCAGTTCCAAGCGGTTCAGAAAGAATATCTTCGGATTGCTCAATGGCTTCAAAATCTGCAACGGTACCCATCGCAGCGATCAGTTCATCCACATCCGAAAGTGAGATAACCTGCTTGCTTTCCGATTTTTGTTTATTCCAAAACCGCTCGGCGATCCTGCCTTCAATGTCCGATAGAATTTCTTTGCTGTCGGCGAAGGAAGAAAAGTATTTCTGTATGGAATTAAGATAGCTTTTCAGCTTTTCGTATCCGTCCTCCTCAATGTGGAAGATGACACCGCCTATATTAATACTGATTGTCTTTTTCATGATTGAAATAATCGAAGGTCTTTAAATGATCAGTTAGATTAGGAAGATTTTGACGTATCGCTCTTGCTCAGTTCCTCGGTACGATGAATGACTGTCTTTACCGAGTCGGCAAGTTCAAACCACGTTGTCTGCATCGCATCCAGAAATATCTTCCCTTCTTCTGTCAAAACATAGTATTTCCTCGGAGGCCCCGAAGAGGACTCAACCCACTTATAGTCCAGCCAGCCTGAATTTTTCAGTCTTGTTAAAAGCGGATAAAGCGTACCTTCTACCACCATCATCTTAGCGGAGGTCAGCTCATCCAACATATCCGAGGCATATACTTCTCCCCGAGATATGATGTGCAGGATACAGAATTCCAAAATTCCTTTCCGCATCTGCACTTGGGCATTTTCGATATTCATATCGGTTTCATGTTTTACTTAATGAAATGTATTTCATGGCTAACAGACAGGATTTGCACCTTCTATGATTACAAAGGTATGCACAGGTACTTTGCTATGCAAGGTACTATGTGAAAATCTTTTGCGTCATTTGATGAGTGGTAAGATTTCGGGTTGACCGGTAAAAAAAAGGGTCTATAATTCTTACATAATTTTTTTGGTTGTATTTTGAAAATTATTAACAACTAACCGGCGCCAACTTGACACATAAACCTCACTTATATATCATCGCTGCCATGAGCGAAAATCATGTGATCGGGCAGGATAATCGCTTGCCCTGGCACCTTCCGGATGAATGGAAACATTTCCGAAAAGTTACTGACGGAAAGACATTTCTTACCGGTAGAAAAAGCTTTGAAGCTCCGGATGCATTGCATTCTTCCTATCGAAATGTGGTATTGACCCGAAACCCGAACCAGGAAAAACAAGCGGATATCGAATATGCAATGGATTTAGATTCAGGCATTGCGTTACTTAAAGATGAAAACGAAGTATTTGTCTTAGGGGGCGCTTCGGTTTTTGAACAGGCTTTGCCTTTGGTAGAAAAACTTTATCTCACGATCGTCCATACGACGGTGGAAGGTGATGCCTTTTTTCCAAAGCTTGACTGGGATGAATGGAATCTGATTTCCTCCGAATATCATGAAGCCGATGTCCACCACCAGTATGCATTTTCCATGAATCTTTATACCAGAAAGACAATAATGGAAAAATAAATGTGTGGTGTTCATCCTAATTTTCTATTGAAAATGGAACGATACCACACACAATATTTCAGTAAATTATTTCTATTACTTCTCCTACTTTCTACGACGAACAGCTCGGCACAAAAATGGTTGGGAAACGAATGGATTGATACTACGCAGACTTATCTGCGCATTCCTGTCGTCGAAACAGGATTTTATCGAATCACATTTTCCGAGCTGCAAAAGGCCGGATTTCCTGTAAATATGGCTGGTCCGGAATCTTTGCAACTATTTCGCAGAGGCAAAGAAGTTGCCATTGAATTAAATCCAGGAAATGAGAATTCTGGTTTTGAAGGTTTTCTCGACTTTTATGGAGAAAAAAATAATGGCGCGCTTGATTCATCGCTGTATGTAACGCCGAAGGATATGCCGCATTCTTATTACAGTTTGTATTCAGACACTGCTTCTTATTTTCTAACTTTTCGCAGCAATGAAAAAATCGGAAAACGTATTTCGATTTCGGGTTCAAAAACCTCGAAAGAATTGATTTCAGATCATTTTGAGGAAGTAATACAAGTCCGGAGCGAAGAATATCCCGCTGGAAATTTATATCCGATGGGCAGTACCTATGAAAACGGAACCGCGCTGACCAGTTATGATACAGGAGAAGGTTGGACGGGAAAAGAATTGCTTAATAATCAGTCAGAAACATTAAGACTGACGCTTGAAAATCCGGTGCTTCTTAAATTTGAAGGTTCAGAAATTGAACTATTAATTGTTGGCCGGTCAGCCGGAAATCATCAGTTTGTTATTCAGACAGGAGAACCAGGTGCAATCGTCCGAACTGTGGATACATTGAATTTACTGAATTACAATGCTTCTGCATTCAAATTTCAGTTGAATTCGAGAGATATCACAGCTGATGGAAAACTCGCGGTCACAATTATGCCAATTAATAATTCCGGTTCCGTTTCCGTGTCGTATACCAATTGGCGCTATCCTCAGAAAACAGCTATTCCATTAAACCAAAAGCAAAAAATCTATTATTTTGATTTTGAAAGTTCTAAAAAATCGGCAGTTTTTATCAATGCAAAAAACTGGCAATTCTATGATTGCTCAAATGCGTATGAGCTAAAAAGGCTATTTATTCAGGATTCTATTCTTGTTTTAAACGGAGCAAAAAAAGTTATTGCTTTCAAAGAATTCCTTAAAATTCTCCCTATGCGGATTGTGAAATTCAAATCTATAAGTCCTGAGATAGATTATTTAATCATTACGCATCCGCTTGTAAGAAATTCTATCAGCAGCAGCAAAGATCCAGTCCGGGAATATGCGGATTATCGGGCGTCGAAAGAAGGAGGTGATTTCAGAACCTTGATTTTAAATAGTGAAGAAGTTTTTGATCAGTTTAATTACGGAGAGCCTGGTCCGCTGGGAATCAGAAACGCGATATCTTTTTTACACAAAAATACTTCTCTAAAATTTGTATTACTGCTCGGAAAATCAATTGATCCGCAAACAGCGAGGCATCAGTTAAAAGCCCGGCAAAACGATATGATTCCAAATGGTGGCTGGCCAGGTTCAGATATGGCGTTGACGATGGGGCTCGATGATTCCACTATCTATGTCCCCATAGTTCCGATTGGCCGTGTAAATGCTGAAACACCGCAAAACGTTTATGATTATCTGCAAAAAGTAAAAACCTACGAAGCACAAAATAAAGCGGCAAGCTGGCGAAAGAATATCCTTCATTTAAGTGGTGGACATACGGTTAATGAGCGTGAAATTTTCAGACAATATGTGGAATCCTTTGAAAAAAGAATTGCTTTTTCATCTTTGGGAGTAAATGTCCAGACTATATCGAAACGCACGGATGAACCGATTGAAATATTTCCTGTTGATACAATTATAAATAAAGGCGTTGCCCTGATGACACTTTACGGCCATTCGGGTTTAAACTCGAATGATATCAATATTGGTAATCCAAGAGATGCTGACCGTAATTATAAAAATGCCCCCTTATATCCAGCAGTTCTGGTAAATGGATGCGCGATGGGAAATATTTATTATTCCACACCAGCGGTTAGCAACGACTGGATATTAACTCCAGAAAAAGGCTCTGTTTTATTTCTCGCACATACACATAACGGAGTCACTTCTTCACTAAAACATTATACAGATGCTTTTTATGAGGTTCTTGCCGACAGCCTTTTTACCTCCGAGCCTTTTGGACTAATTCAACAGGAAGCTATTCGCAGAAATGTGAAGAAGTATCCGACGATTTCGGATGGAATCACAGCACAGCAAATGAATTTACTTGGCGATCCGGCCATAAAAATATTTCCTACCAAACTCCCCGATTATACCTGGCAACCGGATTTACTTCGATTTTTTGATCCCACAGGAAAAGTGCTGACAAACCAGAGTGACTCCGTCAATATAAAAATTGGGATCAAAAATAACGGCAGATTTAAGTTTGAAAAATATGAAATCGCTATTGAAAGAATCAATGGCGACAAGAATACAAAATATCTGATTCACAGAAATACAACCGCTTACCTCGACACCCTATCGATTACCTTATCTAATAAAAATTATAATTCCGGCCCGGAAAAATGGAATTTCACAATTGACCCAAACAACCTATTACAGGAAGAAAATAAAGCAAATAATTATTTTGAAACAGATTTTATTCTTCCTGAGAGCAATGAAGAAACTCCTGCACAGATTTCAGATGCAGGAGTTTC
Organism: Dyadobacter koreensis; assembly: GCF_900108855.1. Lineage (GTDB taxonomy): Bacteria > Bacteroidota > Bacteroidia > Cytophagales > Spirosomataceae > Dyadobacter > Dyadobacter koreensis. Next base: position 71,656 of record NZ_FNXY01000010.1, on the reverse strand, counting down.
ACCAAATCCATCGAACGAGCATTTCCGCTTTTTCATGAACATTGACGGACTTGTCTTACCCGAAAAATGGAAGATTAAGGTTTTTGATATTCAGGGGCGTACTATTTACGATACTGAATTGCAACCACATCTGGGGAAAAATGAACATATCTGGCGCCCAGTCCGGATGCCGGCTGGAATGTATCTATACCGAATTGAACCTGATAAGAGGTATATCCCTTCTTCCGATAAAGTTGAAAAAGCAATGACCGGAAAATTAATCTGGATGCATTAATGTGGTCAATTCCCAAAATCCCGGATTATTATCTTTTCCTGATCTGGTTGCTGCATAGCGGTATAATTTTATTTTTGAGCTACATCAATCCGAACCATTATACAACAATTGACTCCCACTAGTATCTGGAAGCAGCTACCAATCTATTATCCGGCAAAGGCTATACACTTGCTGAAAATAATATTTATCGTTGGAACAGTACATTTCCAATCGTTTATTCACTGTTTATTTCTATTATTTCTTTCGTTACCGGCACATCTGTTCTGATAGCTTCGAAACTTGTAAATATTGCAGCGTCTGGAATTTGGATGATATATCTGAACCGATGGTTTGGAGAAAAATCAATAATGCTCAGCTGCATTTTATTTTTTGGATCTTTTCTGAAACTTTGGGCACATACTTGGTCGGAGCCTTTATTTCTTATCATTTTATTTTGCTGGACTTATCAATTTTACAAACTGAACAAAAATCCAGAATTTTCTAAAAAGTCTTTTGCTTGTTTGATCTTGCTTGGCATCCTGCTGATATTAATCCGTTACGCCGGAATTTTTATTGTTCCAACGGCACTTGCTTTCGGTGTAGTTTACTTACGAAAAAAGAATTTCTCCAAGACTAGATTTTCAGGATGCTTAGCCTCGGCCTGGACAGCTTTTTTTGCTTTTTATTTATGTATAAATAAATACCTGAGTGGTACGTGGTCCGGCGGAGAGCGGTTTGATGGAAACGTCGATATCCTTGGAAATTTCACAGCATTCTCAAAAGGGATTATGAATGAATTATTCATCATAGACATTGATTCCGAAGATTTTAACTTTCTATCGCTTGCAGGAATTGCAATCCAGATATTAGTAATTATTATCTGGCGGTATCAGAATTTAAAAAAAATAAAAAGCCCGTCACCTTTGAAATTACATTTCTGGATTGTCGCGGGCGGATATTTATTTTTCCTGTTTATCGCGCGTCTTTTTAGTCCCTTTGACGATCCCGGATATCGGCTGTTGGCACCTTACAGTTTTTTGGCTTTGAATGGATTTTGCCTGATTTTGGACTTCGATCAGTTTTCCAAACGTTTGAAATATGCTTCGTTTTTCCTGATTATTTTTTCCTGGCTAGACCTTTTACCACGGCAAAACTTTGATATAAAACTGCTTCAGGTATTTTCCGCATTGTCAGACTTCATTTGACCAGTTTTAAAATACCCGCTTTCGGTATGCTTTTTCCATTGAATATAAACTCCGTGTAAAGAAAATATGGTGCGCCGCACTTTTGTTTTACAGATTTGTAAGAAATAAGAAGGGTATCTGTATCCTGGTTGTTCAGGTGAAGAAACAACTCTGTTTTACCCGATTCCAGAAAAGGAGGCATACACACGTATTGTGTTTCGGTAAGACCACCACCTTCCTGTATCTGAAATGACAGTGCTGAATTATCTTTTACAAATGCCCGTACAGAATCCGGATAATATGGACCTTTGGACACATTGACTAAATTCTTTCCTTTGACATCAACCAATTTGAGCGTAATATGTGCGGTGACCATAGGATCTGTCGTATCGCAGTTTTCACAACCAGATAGAAAAATCAGGCTTAACAGTGCAGATCCGGGTACGGTCTTTATAAAATTCATTCTAAGCGAGTTGGCTGATACTATTCTTTGTGACAATCATTTACCAAAAAAGGTTGTAACAGGATCGTATAATCTGTTAAAAGCAAATGACTTATATTTCAAATAGCGCCGTTCTATCAATTCCCGAAGCGAATATTTGCTGATTTAGCGATTCACAAACCTGACTTCTATCTTCACCCACCTTTACTTTCCATAAAAACTTCTTATTTTTGTCATCTAAAAATCTTCGAAGCTCTTGAAAGAATACGGTAGCAACGTACAAAAACTTGCCGACCACATCGTAAAGATGGAGGATAAGGCAAAACGCAATCTCTACGCGCATATATTGGTTGAACTCATGCGTCAGATCCATCCAAACATGAGGGATAATCAGGACTATACAAATAAACTCTGGGATGATCTTTACATCATGTCCGGATTTCAACTGGATGTGGACAGCCCATATCCACCACCTTCTCCTGAATCTTTGGGTAAAAAACCATTGACAGTTGGCTATAACCAGCATAATCTGATGTATCGCCACTACGGCCGCAACATCGATCTTTTGCTTCAAAAGGCGATTCAGACCGAAAATCAGGAAGATCGTCTGGCTTTTGTTTCTTATGTTTTCAGATTGATGCGTTCGTTTTTTAATACGTGGAATAAGGATAATCCCGAAGATCACGTATTGATCGGTCAGCTTGAACTTTTGACCAAAGGACAATTGAAGGAGGAAATTGATTATATCCGTAAAAATGGACCGGTTGATGCTGCGCCGAAAGACCGTAACAGTAATCAGGACAGAAATCGTGGAAATCATTCGGGCGGCGGCTTTAAAGCACAGCCTAACCAAGATCGTCAGGGACCAAATAATCAGAATAACAATAATAACCGGAACAGGCCGAATAATAAATTCGCAGGCAGGAACAATAACAACAATAATAACAATCGTAATAATAACAATAATCGTAAAAAGCCTGGAATCTGATCTGGTGCTATTTCTCAACCGGTTTAACTTCCATACTACCGCCTGCAACTATCTATGGCTTCATTTAAAATAACAGGAGACAGACGCCTGAAAGGTGAAATTGTACCTCAGGGTGCCAAAAACGAAGCATTACAAATTATTTGTGCCGTACTTCTTACTAAGGAACCGGTTACTATACATAACATTCCGAATATTCGCGACGTCAATCAGCTTATTGATCTTCTCGGAGATCTTGGTGTACGTAAAACCCGGTTGAGTGATTCCTCTATCCGTTTCGAGGCGAACGATATCAATCTGGATTATCTTGAATCGGATTCTTTCCGCCAGAAAGCTGCGGCTTTACGTGGTTCTGTGATGTTGCTCGGACCGATGCTTGCACGTTTCCGTAAAGGCAGAATACCTCGTCCGGGCGGAGATAAAATTGGCAGAAGGCGCCTGGATACGCACTTTATCGGCTTTGAAAAACTGGGAGCGACGTTCAGTTACGATGAAGAAGACGGAGGATTTTACCGCGTTGATGCAGCGAATCTGAAGGGCGCTTATATGCTTTTGGATGAAGCTTCTGTAACCGGAACGGCCAATATCCTGATGGCTGCCGTGATGGCAGAGGGAACAACAACACTTTACAATGCTGCCTGCGAGCCTTATCTGCAGCAACTTTGTAAAATGCTGAACCGCATGGGCGCTAAAATTTCCGGCATTTCTTCCAATTTGCTGGTAATTGAAGGAGTTAGCGAATTAACAGGAACGGAACATACCATGCTTCCGGATATGATTGAAATCGGTAGTTTTATCGGCCTGGCTGCGATGACGCAATCAGAAATAACGATCAAAAACTGTCAGATACCGCAACTGGGAATTATCCCGGAAGTTTTCCAAAAGTTAGGAATTCAAATGGAATTCCGTGGCGATGACATTTTCATCCCTGCTCAGGAAAAATACCGCATGGAAAATTACCTTGACGGCTCTACACTTTCGGTTGCTGATGCCCCATGGCCAGGTTTTACGCCTGACTTACTGAGTATCGTTCTGGTAACTGCGACGCAGGCGCAAGGAACGGTTTTGATTCACCAGAAAATGTTTGAAAGCCGTCTTTTCTTTGTAGATAAGCTTATTGAAATGGGTGCTCAGATTATTCTTTGTGATCCGCACCGCGCAACGGTAATCGGCCATAACCGTGAAACTCAATTAAGAGGAATCCGTATGACTTCTCCTGATATTCGTGCCGGCGTTGCCTTGCTTATTGCGGCCATGTCTGCAAAAGGCGTAAGTATCATTGATAATATCGAACAAATTGACCGCGGATATCAGAACATCGATACGCGATTGAATGCAATCGGTGCGGAAATCGTTCGTTTGTAATCTTACTATATAAAACAAAGAAAGGCGCCCGAAAAGGTGCCTTTCTTTGTTTTACCCTTATCTATTTGCCCTTCTTATAAGTACAAACTGAATTATCGGCTTTAACATAATACGACTTATAGTTTGTCGCTTTCGGATCCATACATCCTTTCAGGTTCAAAAGCTCGACTTTTCTGAACTCAACCGGGTGGCTTTCACTTTGCAGAGAAATAGATCCATGATCTAGTAATTTTCCGTCAATCAAAAGCGCTGCATCATTTCCGCTTACATTTCCTCCACCCATCTGAGGCTTGTTATATTCCAACACCTTTTCTCCATTGGCAAAATGCTGAATCAAAGAATCGCCTAAAACCAGAACTTCGGCACGAACCCACTGATCACCATTATACGTCTTTGATGTAGAATTTACGCAATGCTGTGTGATCAATTTGCCATCCATAACCACATTGGTTCCTGGTGTGCAAAGATTACAGGTCGTACGTTTTTTTTCATCACCACCAAGTAACTGTACCTCAATAGAAATCGGAAAATCCTGGTCTTTTCCCATCGTAGCAGCTGGTTGCCCCTGGACCATAATACCGCTGTTTCTCCACGCCCAACCTTCGCCTTTCGGTGCCTGCTCGCCTACAAAACGGTACTCCACTGCAATTCGATAGTATGAAAAATCTTCTTTATAAAAAATGTGTCCGTACTTTTGTTTGAAATCGTCATACTGATCATAACGAACCACCATTTTTCCATCTTCTACCCTAAAGGTATTTCCAAAATTGTCGTTCAGATCATTCCCACGAATTTTAATATCCCAGCCATCGAGGTTTTTTCCGTTAAAAAGTTGTTTCCATTCCTGCTTAGCAGCATCTTTTTGAGCAAAGGCTGTCAGGGAGAATAAGGCAAATAAGATACTCAGGCGTAATTTCATAAACTGGATGATTAAAGAAAGATTGTAATTGATTAAAGGTCAGGCATAAACAAGATATACAACGTGTTTACGAATTATCCTTTCAAATATCCTGTTGTTTTAAAGCAGGCAGCAGATTGCTACTTCGTGAACTCCGGCCTGTAAATATACTATGAGAACTAAAAATATAAAGCGTAAAGGACATTCAGAGGACTTTTTTGGTGAATATCGCGACTTTTGGTGGAACGAAGGATTTCTTAAATTACTCGCTAAGAGACTTCAGTTACATTCACATTTCAACCTACTCGACGTTGGTTGCGGCCAATGTCATTGGAGTAGATTGCTGGTCGACTACCTTGGAGCCCCCACAAAAGTATGCGGCGTTGATAACGATAGAAAATGGTCAAAAGGTGAGGCAGAATTAAATCAGTTTTTTAAGACAAAAGGTGTAGATTTTGAATTAAAAAAAGGAGACGCTCACGAACTTCCCTACGATGATGAAACTTTTGACATCGTTACTTGTCAGACACTTTTGATTCATGTTCAGCATCCTAAGACAGTTATAGCGGAAATGAAACGGGTTTTAAAGCCTGGTGGCACAATTCTTTGTGTTGAACCAAATAATCTGGTGCAAAGTCTGACCCAAAGTTCTGTATCCATGAATGACCCGATCGACGAGGTTCTTGACCATGTTAAATATGCGTTACTTTTCGAAAAAGGAAAGAAAAAACTAGGTCTTGGGGATAACTCACTCGGCGATCTTGTTCCCGGATTTCTGGTCCAGGCTGGCTTCAATCAGGTAGAAGTTCGTCTTTCTGATAAAGCAATTGCAATGTATCCGCCTTATACCACCGATGAGCAGATAGCGACCATGAGGCAGTGGCAAAACGGAAATACATGGAGTAATGAAGAGTTTTCGGACTATGATTATTTCAGAGCCATGGGCCCGGAAAATCTGGAATTTTTTGAAAATTATAAAAGAAAATATGCACACCTGGGAGAGCGTATGCTGCGTAATATTGATGCAAATAAATATCATTCCGCGGGTGGCGCGATGATGTATGTGATATCAGCTACTAAACCGTTATAATTAAAAGCGACCTAAGTCTACTTTTGTTTTATGAAAAAAGAGAAAATAGCCATTTCCTGGTTTCGCAGAGATTTACGCCTGCTGGATAATGCAGGACTATACCATGCTTTAAAATCCGGCTTTTCTGTACTTCCCCTTTTCATTTTTGATCGCGCAATTCTTGATCAGCTGGAAAACAAAGAAGATAAACGGGTAACTTTTATATATCAGGCAGTTGCCGATCTGAAAAAACAACTAAAAGAACTGGATTCGGATATGGAAGTTCAGTATGGATTTCCGGTAGATATCTGGAAAAGCCTGCTTGAAAAATACGATATCGCAGAAGTTTATACGAATCATGACTATGAGACTTATGCGAAAGATCGTGATGATGAAATTGCCTCGTTACTGAAAAAAAGTGGCGTAGAATTTAAAACTTTCAAGGATCAGGTGATTTTCGAAAAACAGGAAATTCTTACCGGACAGGATACTGTCTATACCGTTTTCACTCCGTATAGCAAAGCCTGGAAAGCCAAGCTCAATGATTTTTATCTTTCCTCCTATCCTACCAAAAAGTACTTTTCGAAATTTTACAAAACAAAGACAACCAATATTCCAACTTTTAAAGAAATGGGATTCATCGAAACAGATCATGATTTCCCGTCTGAAAAAGTTAGATCTGCACTGATTGAGAATTACGAAGAAACCAGAAATTATCCCGCCCTACCCGGAACATCCCGTATAGGAATTCACCTTCGGTTTGGAACGGTCAGTATCCGAGATCTGGCTAGAAAAGCACTCGAGAAAAGTGATACCTGGCTGAATGAGCTGATCTGGAGGGATTTCTATCACCAGATTTTATGGAACTTTCCGCAAGTTGGTCAGGGCAAAGCATTTCGGGCGGATTATGATAAGATTCGATGGAGAAATAATGAGAAAGAATTCAAATTATGGTGTGAGGGAAAAACCGGATATCCTCTGGTTGATGCCGGCATGCATGAATTGAACGAAACCGGCTTTATGCATAATCGCGTGCGTATGGTTACAGCAAGTTTTCTGTCAAAACATTTACTGATCGACTGGCGCTGGGGTGAAGCCTATTTTGCTGAAAAATTACTTGATTATGACCTGGCAGCAAACAATGGCGGCTGGCAATGGGCAGCGGGCTCGGGAAACGATGCTGCACCTTATTTCCGTATTTTCAACCCGACGGCTCAGGCTGAAAAATTTGACTCAAAAGGAGAATACATAAAAAAATGGGTTCCGGAACTCAATAGTCTGAATTATCCGGCACCCATTGTAGATCATAAATTTGCCCGAGAGCGTTGCCTGAAAGCGTACAAGGAAGCACTCAACAAAGACAAATAGAAGTGACAAAAAGCTGTTTTTATTTCCCTCCCACCACGACCTCGACCATTTCTTCAGGCCTTAAATACTTCAATGCCATCAACTGGATATCTTCCGCTGTGGTGGCATGAATTTGTTCGATATAACGGCTAAAAAAGTCAGCTGGTAATTTATCCAGCAAAAGGATCTTTTGGCGATCTGCCACTTCAAAAGCAGTGTTCAAAGATCCCGCAAACTCTCCTGCCATAAAATTCTTAACTGTCTGCAATTCTGTATCGTCTATTAACTCCGTTTGGAGCCGGTAGATTTCCTTTTTTATCTCATCAATTGTCTGTTGGGTAAATTCCTTTTTAACATCCGTACCGATCATGAAGTACCCTTCGCGCCGCAGCGTAACCATATGCGAAGAAATTCCATAAGTCAGGCCTTTTTCTTCACGAATATTTTTCATTAAACGCGAACCAAAGTACCCCCCGAGAATTTCATTTGTTACCAGCATTTTAAAATAATCCGGATGCTGTCTTGTAAATAATCTTCTTCCGATGCGGATTGTAGACTGCACACTATCGGATTTCTCTACCAAAACTTCCTTTCCTTCATAATCGGTGTCGACTATGCGGGAAATTTCGGATGCATCGTTTTTATACTCGCCCTGGCCAAAATATTGATTGACCAGTTTTACATCCACATCACTTACCTGCCCTGCCAAAATAATCGTGCGTTTACCGTTTTTCACAAACACCTCGAAGTGATCCCGAATAGCTGATAAAGACAGATCCTGAATATTTTTTTCTTCCTGACTTTGTCCATAAGGATGTTCGCGGCCGAAAAGTTGTCTCCGAAATTCAGTCGTGGCCAGGTAAGCAGTTTTTTCTTTATTGACCCGAAGATTCTGAAGCGTAATGTTACGGAGTTCGTCCAGTTCTTTTTCCGGAAAATCAGGTTCACCAATCATTTCTTTAATAATCGTCATGACCTCCGGCAAAAATCTCGACAAGCAATAAACCACAATCCCTGAACGGTCTGAAGAATGGGTCATATCAATAAATGCACCGATCTTGTCGAAAGCTTCGCTAATTTCCGAAGAAGTCATGGACCGAGTCCCCTCAGGAAGCATTTTGATTGCAAAATAAGACGCGCCGGTTTCCTTCTCATGCCAGTTCCCGGATTCAAATATACATTCGAACCGGACAACCGGCTGTTCTCCAATGTTGATAACATGAAGCGGAATTCCATTATCCAAGGTATGGGATTGGGGTTCCGGTAGGTGTATTGTATTAATAATTTTATAATCAGGAGCTTCTGTGCGGTCGAGGATCATATTGTTCTTTTGATAAAAAAGCGAATGACGTTCTTACAAACATCATTCGCTTTTCATTAAGATATATAGTAGAAATTATTAGTTGTCAGTATCTCCAACATCTAGTTTTTCAGATTTGTTCAAGCTCAAACCAAGTGTTATACGCAAGGTTTGCGCCAACGGGCTGCCTTGTGTTGTCGGGAACATATAGGCAAAATCCACATTGTAACGGTCAAGGAACTTAGCACCGACACCAGCTGTAAAGAATCTGCGGTCACCTTTGTTTTTATTTTCGCCAAAATAACCTGCACGAAGCGCAAAAATATCATTGTACCAATATTCAGCACCCACTGCCACTGCGATTTCCTGTACTTCTTCTTTAAATCCGTCCGGAGCATCAGAGAAAGAACCAAAAGCACCTTTCAAAGAACCATATCCGTTGATCTGAACGTTTTGAGCAGCTGTTGCGCCAGGTGTCGGAACCATTAATTTGCTGGCATCAACAATAAAATTGAAACGGTTTCTTCCGTCCGCCGTGAACGAAAGTCCACCACCCAATTTCAAATTGGTAGGAATAAAGCTTTCTGTGTCTGTATTTGAGCCATAGTTGATCTTACCACCAAGGTTAGACAATACTGCACCAAGAGACCAGGTAAGTTCGCCTCCTGTATCTTCGTTTTGAATTTGTTTTCTATAAAATGCACTGATATCACCGGCCACTGTTCGTGCTGGTTTAAGAGACACATTGTTAACAACTGCATTTCCCGCAAGGTTGGAAGAAATATATTTCAACGTCAGGCCCATTGAGAAATTCTTCCCAAGCTGTTGGGAATAGGTACCGCTGATCGCCAGCTCTCTTGAATTAAAAAATCCTGTGTGTGTACCAACGGCATCACGCAAATCCAATTCACCGTTGTTGAAGAAATTGATAGAAGCTGCAACTGCCTGACCTTTTCCGATTTTCTTATAAGCAGTAAGATAACCTAACCACATATCGTCAACCAAATTTCTCAACCAAGGAGTATAAGAAGCCGAAACTCCGAAGTCTTTTTGGTTATATGGCAGTTTTGCGGCATTCCAATAAGTTGAATTTGCATCCGGGCTAAGAGCAACACCCGCTTCACCCATACCAGCGCTTCGCGCATCAGGTGCAAAAGTTAAAAAAGCCAGAGGGGAACTTGGTATTCTGCGAATCGTGTCTGCTGCGAGGGACTGAGCAAGCAAACTACTCGTTGACAATAAGAATAATGAAGATAAACTTACAAAAAATAGTCTCATATTTATTGGATTTGCGATAGGAAGTGGTGTTAGTCGACTTCTTTTAAAGGGTCAAAAATACGATGAAAGATATTTAATACTATAATAAAATTACAAGATTTATTATTCGCTAACGCAAACGGAGGAGTTTCCCCGAACGCTTGTCGATAGAATTGTCATTTAATGAACGAATTTGTACAGTATATATAAGTGAATTCATCCCGGAAGTAAATCCATCCAGTCTTATTCCCGAGATTGTTTGCTTGATAATACTCTCACTATTATAGTATTGCCATTGAAAAGCCCCCAGCTTTTGCCCTGAGTTCAGCAATATACTAAAAACAATTTCTACATCATCATCGGCTTTGTTATGAATTAGTTCAAATGACAGATCCTGATCAAAAGGGTTTGGAAAAACCGTAAGACTGCTAAGTTTTATACCAGTTGCTAAACCTACTTGAAATCCGAACGTTATTTCAGAAGAGTTAGTATACGTATCCCAGACTTTAATGACCGCTGTATATTTCCCGGCTGGAAGATTATCGAACGGAAACCGAACTGTTCCCTTCCTGTAGTCAAGGCCAGCTGTATAATAATCGTTCAATACAAAGGTTACCGTATCATTAAGCGTAACCGTAAGATCATGACCGATCCCGGATTGTGACACATTAATGCCATTTTCGTCACTCAGATCAAGAAATAAAACTGAGGAACCTTCGACTGTATCTCCCTCCCGGAAATCTTTTGTATTTATATAGGCTGTCACTTTTGGCGGCGTCATATCCTCGACCGGCGTTACACTTCCTCCAACCAGAATATCAAGCTGACCGGATGCGTCAGACAAGCTATCCTCACTTATGGCATAAAAACTGGCGCGGCCCAAACCAATACGATAGTCAATATCTTTAGGCATAACAAATTCGCAAACAAATTGTCCGCCAGTAATTTTAACAGTCCCGTCGAAAAGTTTATTTCGAAATTCACTATAACTTTTCACCTCTCCTTCATTACCTAAAGTCCGGAAAGAAACAGCCTTATCGTAAACGGTAATACGTGCCATTCCATTGAAAGATTTTTCGACCTGGTTATTTGCAGCAACTTCACCTCGTAAAGCTACCTTTTCCATGGCACGTAAAGTATCCGGCGAAGCAACCCATCTAATCTGTTTTTCCGCTCGTGCCAAACGCATAGACGGATCGCCAAGCAAAGTAAAATTCCGGTTTAAACTTCCGGCTAACCCATTATTTTTAGTTAAACGGAAAATATCGCCCAGCGTCGCGTCCGGCCCCAGGTCAATTAATGCTTCGTAAAAAGCCTTGTTGATCGTGAAGTTTGTACTGGAATAAACGGGGCGTGTTGTACTTACTGCCCCAATTGCTGCACCGCGAGGACTTAATACCATTAATTCAGCACCAGAAATTATACCAGGATCATCGTATCGGCCAAAATCACAAGTCGCAGTAATTAGTAGCGGAAGATTATTATAGCCTCTTGCAGTCTGCATTTCAGCCAGCGTCAACACTTGTTCCTCTGCCCAGCCACTTGTCCCGCCATGACCGGTATAGTTCAGGATAAGCGTTCCGTCATTAATGCTTTTCTTTATTGCAGTGTTTACCGCCGGTACCCTTTGCCCCAAACTTGTCGTTGTTTGTGGATAAGCATCTAAAAATATACGACTCGACAAGAAATTTGTTTGCGTCAGCTTAGCCAGTTCATCTGCGTGTTGTTGATGAACTGTGCCATCGCCATCATCTGCCACAAAATTAATAGTGTTCTGCCACCGCCCCCGAGACTTTGGCGACGATGCGTAATGAATTAACTTGTCGACAATAATCGTCGCATCTGAAACCGATTTAACAGGAAGTCGCCCAATACCAATTTCTTCCGCATAATCTCCTGCGCTATTTTCAATCCAATCACCTTCATCATCCTTCAAAAAACCAAAATAATCATCTGAGGAATAGGTATAAACAGGATTAAGGGATTCGCGGCTTTCATAGACAGGAATCCAGTTATTCCGTTGCGTCAAGGTCTGATTTTGAAGCAGATTTTTGTAATCATACGTAGCGTCTCCAAACAGTAACAAGTATTTTATTTTGCCTGGGTCACTTTTAGACAAATGGCGAACGTAATCACGAATGGCAGAAACATCGGTTTTGCCACTTGAAAATTCATTAAAAATCTGGTCTGTTGTTACGACCAGCGTTTGAAGATTATCTTTTTCTTCACGAAAAGCCGCAAGTCTCTTTGCTTCGGATTCAAATGTTTTCGCGGTAACAATTAAAAGATCAGGGACTGCATTACTGCGTAAATTCTGGTTTTGAATCTTCTGTCCTGAAATCGGCGTCATTGCGTTTTGTAAAGAAAATCCGATGTAAGTTCGTTCACTTTTGCCGTTCGTTTCAACAAAGGACGCCGCAGTTATGGTATTTTTAAAAATCGCAGAAGTAACCTTCGAAGGATCAGAAACATTCCACCAAATCCAGTCTGCTGATACGTTATTGATCTGATAGGCCACGATATCTTTTGAACCTGGTGAAAACCGGTAGAATTGCTGTTTATCATAGGCTTTTAAAATCCTCTTCGTCTGCAGACCGAAATAATTGAGATACGCCTGCGCTGAACTTTGTCCATTTTTATCATAGTTTACGCCCAGTGCAAAGCTCGCTAACGGATTGTCCATCGCCTTCGCAACGAAAACAGCTTCGAATTTTTGAGCTTTAAGATCATATAGACCAGCGCCAACCACGCCAATAGGGCTTTCGCCAACCGATTGACCATTGAGCTGCCATAGAAATTTTGTTGGCACCTGTGCAGAGCCAATTGCAGATGCAGAAAGAATAATATTGGACGAAGGAACAACATCAGGAACATTAGCCTGAATGGTGAATGGGGATGACGTCCCTAGATATTCTCCCCACCATTCGCGACCGGATCTTAACAGATTAACGGATTCATTTTCATGAAACCAGTAATCGTCATATTGATTAACGACAGTTTCTGAAGGTTCTGATTCACTTTGTTTTGCCGCTATTCTCAAACCCTTCCCTGCATCGACCGTCAGGAAATAAAAACTTGTATCGGAATAAATATTGATCTGATGAAAATAACGCGCTTTCAAAGAATCGTAGTAGACCCGGTGAGGGCTTTCTCCATAGAAATAGATAGCATCGGAAGCATCAAACCTGCCATCTTCTTCTCCATTAACTAAAATGGCATTCTGTATTAAATCAACAGGGCGCTTTTCCTTATTATTTTGAGGAAGCATTTTCCCTCCATTTCCATATATTTTTATCTGATCAGGAGAAATAGCATTGATATCGACCCCAATTTTTTTCAGAAAAGCCGCATCCAATTTATAGATACCACCTTCCGTGATCGAAATCTTATAACAATTACCTGATGATAAAACAGAAGAACTCTGTCCGAAAGCCTGAATTGAAAACAGTAGAAAAATCCAGCAACAAAATGCCGGAGTAAACAAGAAATTCACAAATCTAACACGCTTCAACAAGGGCATGAGCAGGGATTGTATAACGACGTTGGGATATTTTATCCGTACAAAGCACGCGAGTACGCCTCAGAGAACCTCTAACAAAGTGTCTGTTATGAAAAACGAAATTGCTGCCTTCCATAAGATGAACCAAGGCAACTTTATTCGCGGTCACAGCATTATCGTCGTACTTTTTGATTGAATTGTAAAGAATGTGATCTGCGCTTGTAGAAGCTTTCGGGTTCTGAGCATATTTCAAAAGCGGTTCAAGAATATCGGAAGGAAAAATGTGCTCGTTCATGACCGGAGCTAACAAAGTCGCAAATGCTGTTTTCCATTCGATGCCATGCGGAGCAATGCGCTTTCTTAACCTGTTTTTAGTTTGGGTATAAACAACATGGTGCGCAACTTCGTGTAGATAGGTAATCAGAAAATTATAGCGGTTCAGATTTTTATTTACCGTAATCCTTGGTACAAAACCTGGTTTTATAGTAAAATCGCCCAAACGGGAATTTCGCGGGCGTGATAAGAAAAAATCGAATTTATACGTTTTGTGGAGATGATCGCAGTATGCGTAAGCAAGCTGAGGAACGTAGTCTGCCAGGGATATTGTTTTTTCCATACCCTAAATAAAAAAAGAAAAGCCTTATAAGTAAGGCTTTTCAGTAATTTCAACAAGAGCTCAATGATTATTTCACTGAATCAGCTTTGATAGAATCAGTTGCAACAGAATCAACAGCTACAGTATCAACCATAGGAGTTTCAACAGTTACAGCAGTAGAATCAGCTGCTTCTTCTTTTGGCTTGCTTGTACAAGACGCGAATGCTACCATTCCGGCAACAAATGCAAATGCTACGAATTTTTTCATTTCTTGGGTGTAATTAAGGTTCGATGCAAAGATAGCATGATTACTTTCAATTATCCCAACATTTTGGATTGTATTTTTCCAAGAACTTAAAATTTCCTTAGAAAATAATGAAACCCCTTCCTTTAGTACAATATATTATCCCCTAAGTCTAGTAAACCTTTTCTAACTGGAGGTTAAACATCTTAACCGAGGCCGCTACCTCGGGAAGCAGATTCTGGTTTTGTTCTATTCCATTACCTACCACAATCACATCCGCTCCGGCCTGCATGGCCAGTAGTGCTTTTTCACTGGAATCTATCCCGCCGCCGACAATTATTGGCGTATCAACCGCTGCACGAACAGCCGCGATCATTTCAGGAGAGACCGGAACTTGCGCCCCGCTCCCGGCATCCAAAAAAATATTTCTGAGCCCCAGCATTTCGCCTGCCATAGCAGTACATGCCGCAATGGAAGCTTTATCATGAGGAATTGGGGTTGTATTGCTGATATAAGATACGGTTGTCAGTTTTCCACTTTCGATCAGCATATAACCAGTCGGTAATATTTCGATTCCACTTTTCTTAAGCATTGGAGCGGCGATCACATGCTGCCCGATGAGAAAATCTGGATTTCTTCCCGAAATCAGGGATAAAAGTAATATCGCATCTGCAGTATGCTCCACATGAAGACTATTGCCAGGGAACAAAATTGTTGGAATACTGGTATATTTTTGAATAGCCGAGATCAGCTTATCAATAGCATAATTTGTTATAAGACTGCCACCGACGAAAAAAAAGTCAACTTCATTTTCAACTGCCTGTGCAAGGAAACTTTGAAAAGTGTCAAAATCCACTTTATCAGGATCCAGGAGAACGGCAAAAGATTTCCTCTTTTCTTCTTTTCTGGCTGTAAGGAGGTCTGCTATTCTATGATTTGATATTTTCTTCATCCGATTCAAGGTCATCTGCAATAAAATTCTTTAGCTTTTGGCGCGCCCACCCTGCTGCCAATGTCCATACTAAGCTTTGTACGACTTCACCTATCGCAAATTTACTCTTCTTTTCAGGAACCGAACGTTGAATTACCGGATTTTCAGGCTCAATATATATTTTTTCTTTCTTTTTCTCTTTTGGAAGTACTGCTTCAAGCACCAGATAGGTACTCACAACGACTCCCCCTATGATTAACGCCTGTTTTCCATAATCTGTTGCGTCTTTCTTAAGGTCGTCCCATTGCAGTTCCAATTTATCCCTGTAAAGGTCTGCTTCTCTAAGCAAATCCTCTTTTTCTGCATCAGTATTTGACGAGAATGGTTTTGATAACTTTACGGATGAATCTATCGGAGAACTACTCATATCATTATCCTATATTAATGTATTATTCAGAAGTAACCAGTATAAAACAAAAATAATAATTTCACGGGAAAAGCCTATTTTCCCAGTACCTTATCAGTAAGTTCATCTTCCTTTACCTGAACAAAACGAGTGATTATATTACGAATAAAACCTATCAGCTGTTTTTTGAATGAGATCGCCAGGACTAATTTTAAAACAAAAACACCTAACAAAATAAGGTATCCCAGATAATCGCTGTTCAGCCATTTATTTAGGAATGTTCCTAATAATATGATGAGCAGAATCAGAATGATCAAAGCAACACTTAATAAAACAACGCCATAAATTGCGGTTACAACCGTACGTTCTATTTTGTCTCTTGTCTCAATTTTAAACAGATCGATCCGGGTCTCGAAATATTTAAACAGCGTATCCTTAATTTCTTCCAGTTGGTTAAACATAGGCGTGTTGTTTGCAATTCATTTAATTTGATTTAGATAAGTTCTTTAAACAAAGGTCTAATCCAAAAACATACCAAGGATTGCAGAAACTACGGAAACGACTAAACCAAAGATAAGCGCAGAGATAAATCCGCTGATGGCAAATCCGTCAACCAGATAAGTCGCCAGATAAATTATAAATACATTGATTACAAAATAGAAAATCCCGAGGGTCAGAATGGTGATCGGCAGAGCCAGAATCTGAAGTACCGGCTTAAGAAAAGTATTAAGAATCCCTAAAACGATGGCTACAATTGCTGCGGTTGTCCAGCTTTCCACGAAAACACCGGGAACAAGCTTGGAAGCGACAACGATGGCCAATGTACTGATTAAAAGGCGTATTAATAAATTCATATGGCTTTGGTTTTTATGAGTGACGGCTACGAAGTACGCTAATTACCTCGTCTAAGTCAATGTTTTTTTGCTCCAAAAGTACGAGAAGGTGAAAAAGCAAATCGCTCACCTCCCCTTTAAACAGCCCATCGTCATTGTCTTTTGCTTCAATAACAACTTCAACGGCTTCCTCCCCTACCTTCTGCGCGATTTTATTTACGCCTCTTTTGAACAAGCTGCTGGTATAAGATTCGTCGTTCGGATTTAATTTTCTGTCACGGATAATATCCTTTTGCAGATAATTTAAAAACGCCGCTTCCCCGATCCGTGTATTGCGGTTATTTTTTTCCCCAAAACAGGTATCATCCCCAGTGTGGCAAGTTGGCCCCGCTGGATCCGCTTTAATTAAAATCGTATCTCCGTCACAATCAGCTAATATCTCCTTAACAAACAGAAAATTATCCGAAGTTTCACCTTTCGTCCAGAGACGCTGTTTGCTTCTGCTGAAAAATGTAACCTTACCTTCCGCCTGTGTTTTTTCAAACGCGTCGCGGTTCATATATCCAAGCATCAGGACAACAGAAGTGTTTGCATCCTGAATTACAGCAGGTACAAGTCCGTCAGGTGATTTTGTAAAATCTATGGTTGAAAGTTCGTTAGTCATTTATACTGGTAGGTAAAATTTTGGCTGTTAGGAACAGCAATGAATTCATTTTGTCATGCGCATCGGAAGCGCTTTATTTTGTAAATATTGCTTCAAATCAGGAATATCTATTTCCCGGAAGTGAAAAATACTTGCGGCAAGGCCGGCATCAGCCTTGCCTTTTGTAAACACATCGTAAAAATGTTCCATATTTCCCGCACCGCCTGAAGCAATAACCGGAATGTTAGCATTAGCAGAAATCGTTGATGTTAATTCCAGCGCGAATCCATTTTTAGTACCATCTGTGTCCATGGAGGTAAGTAAAAGTTCGCCTGCACCACGTTCCTCCACCTCTTTAGCCCAGGGAATTGTACGCAGCTCCGTTGGTTTCCGGCCCCCGTGTGTATGGACGATATGCTCAAAAATGCCTGCGCTGGTTTCTACGTAGCGGGTATCAATGGCAACGACGATACACTGACTACCGAATTCTAGCGCCAGTTCATTGATCAGGTCAGGATTACGGACAGCTGAAGAATTGATTGAAACTTTATCAGCACCTGCATGAAGCAGCGCAGATACATCCGCGATTGAAGAAATTCCTCCGCCGACAGTAAAAGGAATATTGATCGTATGCGCCACCCGCCTGACCAGGTCAATAAAAGTAGAGCGCCCCTCAACAGTTGCAGCAATATCCAGATAAACCAGTTCATCAGCGCCTTGTGAGGCATAAAGCGCGCCCAGTTCCACAGCATCCCCCGCATCTCGCAGATTCACGAAATTTACACCTTTTACTGTACGCCCGTCTTTTACGTCCAGACAAGGTATTATACGTTTTGTCAGCATATTTTTAAGCTAAAAATCGTTGTAAATCGGTTAGACTGATACGGTTTTCATAGATCGCCTTCCCTATGATCACACCGTAAATATTCATTTCCGCAAGTTTTTCAATATCTTCCAATCCACTAATCCCGCCACTTGCGATTATTTTTAAGTCAGGACATTTATCCTGCAAATTTTTATACAAATCAAAAGAAGGGCCTTGTAGAAGTCCGTCTTTGGCGACGTCGGTGCTGATGGTATACTTTACTCCCTTATCAACATATTCTTCAACAAAATCATAAACCCAGAGTTCTGTTCCTTCTTCCCAACCGCTAACCGCAACTTTTTCATTTTTGGCATCCGCACCTAAAATTATTTTATCCCCGCCATAAACTTCCAGCCAGTTTTTAAATAAGTCAGGCTGTTTTACTGCCACACTTCCGCCGGTAACTTGTTTTGCTCCGCTTTCGAAAACGACACGAATATCTTCTTCAGATTGAACCCCTCCGCCAAAATCGATATGAAGCGAGGTTTGTGTTGCAATCTTTTCAAGTACTTTCCAATTGACAACTTTTTTGGCCTTTGCTCCGTCAAGGTCTACCAGGTGTAATCTTGTCAGGCCTGCATCCTGGAATTCAAGGGCTACTTCAAGCGGATTTTCGTTATATATTGTTTTTTTACCGTAGTCACCCTGTGTTAGACGGACACACTTTCCGTCGATCATATCTATGGCTGGAATTATCTGAATCATATTTCGTCGTGATGGTATCATATCCCGGATTCCGGCAATTCGGTTCCCCGCCGCCCCAGGCCGTTGGCCCGGGCTGAGATATGTCGGCCTTTCAGGCCTGGTTGGTTAGAGTTTCAGGAAATTTTCTAATATTTTTTGTCCCACGTCACCGCTGATTTCACAATGAAACTGAGCCGCATAGAAATTATCTTTATGCAGCATGGCGCTGAATGGATTTATATAGTCGCAAGTCGCTACGGTATATTCACAAACGGGGGCAGCATAGCTGTGTACAAAATAAACGTATGCGTTGTCGATAAGATCCTGAGTGAGTTTTGACTGGTAATTTGTAATGTTGTTCCAACCCATATGCGGTACCTTGATACCCGGTGTTGCAGGAAAACGTTTTACATCTACGTCAAAAATCCCCATGCAGGTGGTATTGTTTTCTTCGGAAAAACGGCACATCAGCTGCATTCCGACACAGGTACCCAAAACGGGTTGTTTCAATGACGGAATAATTTTATCCAAACCTTTTTCCCGCAAATAAGTCATCGTAGTACTTGCCTCACCTACTCCCGGAAAAATCACTTTGTCCGCAGAACGTATTTCTGCTTCATCATCTGTGTATAAATAATCAACACCAATTCGGTCGAGCGCATACATTACTGATTGCACATTTCCCGCATTGTATTTGATAATAACGGTTTTCATTCGTTTCGGATTAAAGTTTTCTAGCCGGAAAAATTATTGTTGAAAAAGCTGATACTTCCCAGGTCTGAAATAACAAAGCCCGATTCGTTTTAGGAATCGGGCTTCTGGGATACTATGTATTCAACCTTATTACAACACTACTTGCAAAAACACATCACCCAAGACGCCCGGAAACCAAATGGTTTTGATGAAAATGATGATATGTTTCAGCTCTTAACATGCTGCAAAGATATGAAAAGTTTGTTACAGATTGGAACAATTTTTGCAAATATTCTGCATTAAACATAAAGAAATTGTACAACCGGTTTTAAAGATTGTTTTTACTTTTACCATAACAATCTTAAATATTTCAACAACTGCCTGATCCATTTATTTTTACAGGTTTGCATCCTCTTGATTCATGAATTTGAAAACTGCATTCGAAGATAATCTATATACCTCTTACACAAATTTTCGTGAGGCCTCATTACAACTGCGACGTTTCAAACAAGATTCGGTTATTGATTTAATTGAAAAAAGAAGAGATAATCCGGCTTATGAAATCAAGCAAACCGGAGAGTCTTTTGAAGGTCGCCCGATACATTACATCAAGACAGGAACGGGTCCAAGAAAAATATTGCTGTGGAGCCAGATGCATGGCGACGAACCGACAGCTACCATGGCAATCTTCGATATACTGAATTTTTTAGAGGGAAAAGGTGATGGGTTTGATGAAGCTCGAAAACTGCTTTTAACAGAAACAACGCTCTATTTTGTGCCAATGTTAAATCCGGATGGAGCTGAACGTTATCAAAGGCGAAATGCTCAGAATATAGATATAAACCGTGACGCTTTGCATCTTCAGGCACCGGAATCGAGGATTTTAAAGGAACTGCAACAGAACCTTCAACCTGAATTCGGATTTAATCTTCACGATAAAAATCCACGTTATTCCGTCGGGAATACTTCCAAACTCGCTACCATTTCTTTTCTGGCCACAGCTTATGATCATGAAAAAAATATCAATCCGGTAAGGGAAAAAGCTATTCAGGTCATTACCGGGATGAACCGGATGTTACAAAAATATATCCCAAACCAGGTCGGAAAATGGAATGAAGATCACGAACCGCGCGCTTTTGGAGATAATATTCAGAAATGGGGGACAACGCTTATCCTGATCGAATCGGGTGGATATGTTGGTGACCCTGAAAAACAGTATATAAGGAAACTGAATTTCATGGCGATCTTGTCGGGACTGTATTCCATCACAGAAAATTCATATGTACAGGAAGGTCGTGACGAATATCTGGCGCTCCCTGAAAACAGTCGTTATATCTACGACCTTTTAATCAAAAATGTGACGGTAAACTTGGATGGAAAAATATTTCAGGCTGATTTTGGTATAGATCGCAGTGAGGTAAATTACGCAAATGCTTCGAAATTTTTCTATCATAGCAAGATTGAAGAATACGGAGATCTTTCTATCTTTTTTGGAAGCGAAGAATTTGACGGCAGCGGCTATAAACTTGAAAAAGGGAAAGTACTTTCTGTCGATTATGACAATGTCTCGGATCTGGATACAGTCGATCCGTGGGCGTTACTGAAAGAAGGTTATACTTTTATAAAAATGAATCCGGATTTCACTTCATCGGGAGTATCCGTAACCGCGCTTCCCCTGCATATTTTGAGAAATAAACCAGAACCGACAGGTGCCCCGACATTTGAAGACACAGCTACATTCACTTTGACAAAAAATGGTGAAGTTAAATTTGCTGTTGTCAACGGATTCATATACGATTTGTCAGCAGAAAACCCTGTTTTTTTCAATGGCATTGTTGAGTAACGTCCCTTCTATATCAATTTCATGCAAAGAAAAATAAGATAAAAGCAAAGAATTAAAAGATTTCTTCGTTGAAAAACTTAGCGATCTTACTTTTAAACCCGCGCGGCGTCCACTTTTTTGCTTTGTGTGAAACAATCAAGATTATGAAGTATCTACTCACCCTCCTAATTATCATTTTCGAAGTTCCGTTAATCTTTTCCCAACCCGGCGATCTGGCTGAAAGGTTAATGAACTCCCATGAAAAGTATAAAGAATCAAGCATCAAAAACCGGCGGTTTAAGCATAAAGATATTCAGCCTTTAATAACGAAAAGGCGCTCGAACAATGCCTGTGAAATCTCGAAAGTCGGCGAATCGTTTGAAGGAAGAAGTATTTCCATGATTAAGGTTGGAAAGGGCCGGCATACCATCATGGCCTGGTCGCAGATGCATGGCGATGAGCCAACGGCGACGATGGCAACTTTTGATATTTTAAATTTCCTGGAAGCAAAAGGCGACGGTTTCGACAAACTAAGAAAAACAATTCTCGACAGTACCACGATCTATTTCGTTCCGATGCTTAATCCGGATGGAGCCGAAAAGTATCAGCGGAGAAATGCACAGGGATTTGATCTGAACAGGGATGCGATATTCCTTCAGGCACCCGAATCAAAAATTCTCAAAGAGCTGCAAAATAGTATCAAGCCAGAATTTGGTTTTAATCTCCACGACCAAAGTCCAAGATATTCAGCAGGAAGATCCGGGAACAAAGTCGCCGTTTCTTTTCTTGCCACGGCCTATGATTATCCCAGATCAATTAATTCTGTCCGGGAAAAATCCATGCAGCTGATTGTCAAAATGAACCGTGATCTTCAGAAATTCATACCAGGAAAAGTTGGGAGATATTCAGATGATCACGAACCACGTGGTTTTGGAGATAATTTTCAAAAATGGGGAACAACCTTAATTCTGGTTGAATCTGGTGGCTATGCCGGAGACCCTGAAAAACAGTATATCCGAAAACTTAACTTCATGTCATTGCTGACTGCTTTTGAAACGATCGCAGACGGAAGTTACAGCAAAGAAAATAAGGATAAATATGAAGATATACCACAAAACGGACGCGCACTTTTCGATCTGATTATCCGCGGTGCGACGGTGAACAAAGACAACAAAAGCTACCGTACAGATCTGGGTATCAACCGAACAGAAGTGAATTATGCCAATGCAAGCAAATTCTTTTTCTCCGGACGCGTGGAAGAATATGGCGACCTGTCAACAGTCTTTGGTACCGAAGAAATCGATGCTTCCGGACTGACACTGACCGCCGGCAAAGTTTATCCGACAGCAATAAATAGTATTCAGGACCTGAAAACACTATCTCCCAAAGATTTATTTAAACAAGGATATCTTTATGTCAAACTAGGATCAGGCGACGCTTCCAGACTGCCTTTTGGAAGTTTGTACGAGCAGCATTTCCATTTTTTAAAACCAGGAAAATCACCTGTTACCAAGTCTCCGGAATTAGGAAGTGCCGGGACCTTTTTGTTAAAAAAGGGTAACATTGTCAAATATGCAGTAGTCAACGGGTATGCCTACGACTTGGAAAAGTTCAAAACCAGCACCGGCAACGGATTTATAGAATAATCTTCCATAACATCAAAAACACGTCTATTTCTTCACAAATAAGCATTCTTTAAAAGCGAATAAGGATGATGATCTAAATTATTGATTTACAGTAATAATTGTAAATCTTAAATAACCAAGCCATAATATTGAGTTAACACTGGGGTAATATTGGGAGGGTACTTTTGCTGTCGAAAACAACTGACACAAGATGAAAACAAAGTACTTTTTAACTCTCTCTCTTCTTTTTATTACATCTCTGGCGTTTTGTCAGACAGGAGCAATCAAAGGCCAGGTAAAGGATTCAAAAACCGGAGAGGCTATCATTGGAGCAACCGTTCAAATTTTAGGCACACAATCTTCAATTGGCTCTGTTACAGATATTGAAGGAAATTTCGACATCGTAAAAGTTCCATCAGGCTCTTATAAAGTTCAGATCAGCTACGTATCCTACGCTACCAAAGAAATCGACAACGTAAGAGTTGAGGCAGATAAGTCAACTCTAATCAGCACTTCATTGGACGAAGACAATAAAACTTTACAAGAAGTTGTTGTCAAAGGTCAGCGTAATACCAATACTGAAGTTTCTGTTATTACAGAATTGAAACAGGTTCAGCAAATTGCTGTAGGTATTTCCGCACAGCAGATTCAAAGGACTCAGGATAGAGATGCTTCGGCAGTAATTCGCCGGGTTCCTGGTATTTCAATTTTTGACGACCGTTTTATCGTAGTTCGTGGACTAAATGAGCGTTACAACACTGTTTTGCTAAATGATATTATTACTCCCTCAACAGAGGTAGATACAAAATCTTTTTCCTTCGACTTGATCCCAGCGTCAGCCATTGACCGGATGTTGGTTTTTAAATCTGCATCTGCTGATTTACCAGGCGACGTCAGTGGTGGAGCTATTAAAATTTATACTAAAACGGTTCCTGACGGAAATAGTCTTGGAGTGAACTTTTCAGTAGGTTATCGCGCAGGTACAACGTTCAATTCGGCAACAAGCCACAAGGGGGGGGCCTTGGAATTTCTTGGAATCGAAAATGGAACCAGAACTCTTCCGGATAATTTCCCTAACCGACGCGGCGTTATTCTGAATGCTAGCACGGATGCCATAATTGACAGGTTTAAGCAATTACCAGATTATTATGCTCCGAAAAATATGTCATCTGTTACTCCTGACTGGAGAGGTGGGATTAATTTCAGCCGTAGGTTTTTTGTAAGAAATACTGAGGTTACCAATACTTCTTACATAAACTATTCGCTGACCAGAGTTAATACTGAGGTTTCTCAAAACCGTTTTAACTTCCGTGGGGAGAAAACAGCCATCTTCAATGATCAGCTTTTCCAAGAAAATGCTCGTTTAGGAATAATGTCAAACTGGGCATTTATTCTCAATCCTAAAAACAAGATCGAATTCCGCAATTTGTTTAATCAAATGGGGAATAAAGAAACTGTACTTCGTGGTGGTGGGGACCTTGAAAATAATATCGATTTAAATAATGGTGCATTTAGGTATGAGGCTAGAAGTATCTACTCCGGACAGTTGAGTGGTACGCACGAACTTAGTGAAAAGACCAAATTGAAGTGGATTGGAGGTGCTGGATATACTTATAGAAATGAACCTGATTTCCGTAGATTCACTTCAACACGTCAAACCGGAACGAACAATCCGTTCACTATTAACTTACAGCAGTTTGAAAGTCCTACATTGCAGCAGGCAGCGCGCTTTTACTCACGCTTAGGTGAAATAGTAGGAAC
The DNA here is from genome assembly GCF_900108855.1 of Dyadobacter koreensis. Lineage (GTDB taxonomy): Bacteria > Bacteroidota > Bacteroidia > Cytophagales > Spirosomataceae > Dyadobacter > Dyadobacter koreensis. The sequence continues at coordinate 46,955 of NZ_FNXY01000010.1, read as the reverse complement.
AGGAACGGTCACTGTCGACCACCTGCTTGGTGCAAAAAAAGAAAATCCGGAAATGCAGCCAAAGCTGAACGCCGGTACATATGTTGAATACAAAGACCGTAAATATTCTGCAAGATGGTTCGGTATTGTCAACCCTAACCGTGTTGGAAGTGAGATATTGTCTCTGGCACCAGAGCAGTTTTTTCAAAATTCTAATCTGGCAAGTAATAAGGTATACTATTCCGAAGGGACTAACTTCGATGATAAGTATGCGGCTCAAAACTTATTAGCAGCTGGCTACGCATCGGTTTACTGGCCATTGACAGAGCACTTAAACGCAACTATCGGTTTCAGAGGCGAATATAATCGTCAGCAATTACAGGGCTTTGAAAGAGGAGGAGGGATCGAGGTTAATGTAGATCGCCCGGTATTTACTCCCCTACCTTCATTAAATCTTACTTATAAGTTTAACGAAACCTATGCAATCAGAGCGGCTTACAGTACTACTGTCAACAGACCTGAATTCAGGGAGTTATCGCCAAGTACTTATTACGATTTTAACTTTGATGTTTCGAGAAAGGGAAATCCAGATCTTGTTAACGCCACGATTCAAAACTATGATGTCCGCTTCGAATTTTATCCTAGTAAAAGTGAGCTGATAACACTTTCCTTCTTCAATAAAACTTTTAAAAATCCTATTGAAGCAGCTATTTTCTACAACGGCAGCACGGTTGCGTTCACTGTTCAGAACGCAAAAACAGCCTATGCCCGCGGTGTAGAACTTGAAGTAAGAAAGGCGTTATCGAATCCTGAGAATGCAAACTTCCTTAGTAAAATGCTGGTAACACTGAATGCTTCTTTAATCACAAGTGATGTTAAAACGAACGTTACGACAGGAAGTTCAGACAGATATTTACAAGGTCAGTCTCCTTACCTGATTAACACCGGACTTTTCTATAATGATGATGCTCATGGCTTCCAGATAAATGCACTTTACAACATCATTGGAAAAAGAATTTACATCATCGGAGACAATCAAGTTAGCGCGAATATTTTTGAAATGCCCCGCAATGTTATCGATCTAAATATAATTAAGGCAATTGGTAAACACCTTGAATTGAAAGCCAGTATACAGGATTTGTTAAATCAACCATTCCGCCTGGTGCAAGATACCAACCGTGATAATAAAATTACCTCAGAAGACGGATCTTACCAAAAATATCGCAGAGGATCATACTCGATGGTTGGCCTTCGGTATACTTTCTAATTCACCAACAATAATTAATTAACAAATCAATTCTTTACATGAGAAAATTAGCAACTTGGTTACTTGCAATGCTGGTAACATCTTCTACGGTCTTTATTCAATCTTGTAAGACAGACGATGATGGAGAAGATCCAACAATCGTAACACCACCAGTTGGAGAAACAATTACGGTTAAAGGAACAATTACAACTGCAACAACTTGGAGCGCTGCCAATAAGTATATTCTTGAAGGCTTCGTTTATGTGGATAACAACGCAACATTGACTATTGAGCCAGGTACTATCATCAAAGGTGACAAGTTGACAAAAGGTTCTCTTATCATCAAACCAGGCGCAAAAATTATGGCAGAAGGAACTGCTGCAAAACCTATTATTTTCACTTCAAGTGCCGCAAAAGGTGCTCGTAATTACGGTGACTGGGGTGGTGTTGTTCTTCTTGGTAAAGCTCCTGTTAACAAAACTCCTGCAACAATCGAAGGAGAAAACGTGTCAACTTTTGGAGGAACAGATGCAGCTGATAATTCTGGTACATTGAAATATGTACGAATTGAATTTGCCGGAATCGCATTTGAAACTGACAAAGAAATCAACGGTCTTACTTTCGGTGGTGTAGGTTCAGGAACAACAATTGATTACGTTCAGGTTTCATACAGTGGAGACGATGCTTACGAGTGGTTCGGTGGAACAGTTAATGCAAAACACCTTATCTCTTACAGAACTTTGGATGATGACTTTGATACTGACTGGGGATACAGCGGAAGAGTGCAGTTTGGTATGGCACTTCGTGACCCATCGGTTGCAGACCAGTGCTCTTGCTCAGATTCAAATGGATTTGAATCTGACAATGACTCTAACGGTTCGGATGCAACACCTCAAACGAGTGCTAAATTTAGCAACATGAGTATCTTCATTGCACCCGGTACAGTTAATGCAAAATACCGCTCAGCATTTAGAATTCGTCGTAATTCTGCCGTAAGCATCTACAATTCAGTAGTTTCAGGTGCATATCCGAAGGGTGGTCTTGAATTGGAAGGCACTGCAACTCAGGCTAATTTTACAACTGGAAAATCAGACTACCAAGGTCTAGTTTTCACTGGAATGAGCAAATCAATTGTAACAGGCGACAGCACGTTACTCAGCGCCGCAGCACGTAAAAATATCTTCGGTGCAGCAGTTGCAGATTTGAAACTTGATGCAGCATACAACACATTGGGTACAGGTTTTAAAGCTTTACCACAAACAGGTTCTTCGTTATTAACTGGCGGTGTAACATTACCAACAGGATTCGAAGCAACTACTTATGTAGGCGCATTTGGAACTACGGACTGGACAGCTTCATGGACAAACTTTGATCCACAGAATGCAGAATATTAATAATCTTATATAATTGGTGTCAGAATTTGAAAAGGCCGGGAGCATTTGCTTCCGGTCTTTTTTGATGTAACGCAGCGATTATTGTATTTTTAAAGGCTGACATTTTTCTTCAAACATTGTTTTCCTCTATCGAATGAAATAACTTCGGAACTTTGTTTTGGCAAGTATGCGAATGGCTACATTCCTTCTCACCTAACCCATCAAATTAATTCCTTTTCATGTCCGAATTTCAAGCATATCTTCAATTGGGTTTCGATCATATCACGGATTCCAATGGTTACGATCACATTCTCTTCATTGCTGCGCTTTGTACAATTTATACGCTTATTGACTGGAAAAAAGTTATCATTCTCGTAACAGCATTTACGATAGGTCATTCGATAACACTGGCGCTTTCCACCATGGGTATGATTTCCATTCGCCCCGATGTTATTGAATTGCTCATTCCGATAACTATTCTTTTCACGGCAATCCTGAATTTCTTTCATAAAACACCAAAGAGTTCTTACATAAGAGAAAAAACTTACAGCCCGCGTTATCCGCTGGCACTTACTTTCGGATTAGTCCACGGTTTAGGATTTTCTAATTACCTGCGGGCACTGCTTGGCAAAGAAGCGGATATTGTCGAGCCACTTTTGGGTTTCAATATTGGACTGGAACTGGGTCAGCTGATCATTGTATTTATCATTCTTGCAATCGCTTTTCTGGCGATAGAAATTCTTCGCCTGTCCAAACTAAGGTGGAATGATATTATCTCGGGAATTATTGTAGGAATGGCAATATCGCTGATCATTAATAATGAGCTTTTTAGAGAAATCTTAGGATAATCCGTAAATTAATCGCGCAATTGATAACACTCCAATTATTATGAGAAACCTGCTATTACCTTTTTTAATGTTGCTGTCTCTGGCGGTTAATGCCCAGCAGCTTCCAACTTCACCCAATTACAAGGCCAATGACAGGTTCGAGCAATTGGGAACTGTCTTACCAACCCCTAACACCTATCGAACCGCATCCGGAGCACCGGGAAAAGAGTACTGGCAGATGCGCGCAGATTATGACATTAAAGTAGAACTGGATGATGAGAAACGTCGTATCATCGGTTCTGAAAACATTACCTTTTTTAACAATTCTCCGGATGAGCTGAAATACATCTGGCTGCAACTGGAGCAGAATCTTTTCAAAAAAGATGGTATCGGTGCAACAAGCCGTACCGGAACGATCAATGAAAAAGGAATGAGCACAACCCAGCTTCAGGGATTGAACAATGGTCGTGGCTCGAACCTGGATCCAAAAGTTGAGTATGGCTACGAAATCTCGAAAGTAAAGGACAAAGCAGGAAATCCGCTTAAATATACCATCAACAACACGATGATGCGTATTGATTTGCCGACACCACTAAAACCAGGCATGAGTGTTGTTTTCGGTGTAGACTGGAGTTACAATATCACCGAATACTATGGTCGTAGCGGATACGAGTTTTTCCCGAAAGACGGAAATGCAAATTATTTCATCGCGCACTGGTTCCCACGTTTGGCACCTTATGATGACGTAAACGGATGGAACCACAAACAATTCCTGGGACAAGGTGAATTTGCTTTGATTTTCGGAAATTATAAAGTGGCCATCACGGCGCCGGCCGACCATATTGTGGCCGCGTCAGGTGAATGTCAGAATTATGCGCAGGTATTGACTGCTACACAGAAACAACGTTTGAAACAGGCTGAAACTTCAAAAACACCGGTAATCATTGTAACTCAGGCAGAGGCTGAAAAAGCGGAAAAACGTGAAAACAAATCGGTAGGTAAAAAGACGTGGTTATACAAAGCAGATAACGTTCGTGATTTCGCGTTCTCAAGCAGTCGTAAATTTATCTGGGATGCAATGCAAAGCGATGTTTATAAAAACGGTCGCAAAATCTGGTGTATGTCGTTTTATCCAAAAGAGGGGAATCCACTTTGGGAGCAATACTCAACCCGGGCCGTTGCACATACTTTGAAATCTTACGGTAACCGCACTTTTGAATATCCTTACCCGGTTGCAATTTCCTGTCACGCAACCTCCGGAGGTGGGATGGAATATCCGATGATCAGCTTTAACGGCGGCCGTCCGGAAGAAGACGGAACTTATAGCGAGCAGGTAAAATACGGTATGATCGGAGTAATTATTCATGAAGTTGGTCACAACTTTTTCCCAATGATCGTGAACTCTGACGAACGTCAATGGGCCTGGATGGATGAAGGTTTGAATACTTTCTGCCAGTATCTGGCTGAAAAAGAATGGGATTTCAATTATCCGACACGCCGCGGAGAGCCGATGTTCATTACAGATTATATGTCTTCTGACAAATCGGTGTTATCTCCTATCATGTCATCTGCTGAAAACGTTATCGGACTTGGGCCAAACGCTTATGCAAAACCAGCAACGGCATTGAATATTTTACGGGAAACCGTTATGGGCCGTGAATTATTTGATCATGCCTTCAAGGAATATGCAACCCGCTGGAGATTCAAAAGCCCAACTCCGTCAGACTTTTTCCGTACCATGGAAGATGCTTCCGGCGTAGACCTTGACTGGTTCTGGAAAGGCTGGTTTTATGGTGTAGAACCTGTTGATCAGGATTTGGTAAGTGTTAACTGGTTTAGTGTGGATACACAGAATCCGGAAATTGAAAAAGAACTGGCTCGCAAAGAGGCGGCAGCAAAAGCGCAGACGATCAGTAAAATTCGTGACGCTGCGGATAAATCCAAGACTGTTGTTGCTCAGGATTCGACGATGAATGATTTCTATAACACTTACGATCCATACAAAGTGACGGATGCAGATAAGCAGAAGTATGAGCAATATCTTGCTACTTTGTCTCCGGCAGAAAAAACTCTGGTCCAAAACCATACTAATTTTTATACGCTTTCAATTAAAAATAAAGGTGGTCTGCCAATGCCGGTAATTGTTAAAATGGGCTTTGAAGACGGGACAGATTCACTGGTAACTTTCCCTGCCGAGATCTGGCGTTTTAATGACCAGCAAATTAACAAAGTAGTATCGACGTCTAAAAAAGTAGTTCAGTGGACGCTGGATCCATATTACCAGATTGCCGATATTGATACTGAAAATAATTCATTCCCGCGCGTTGCCAAACCAACGCGCTTCCAGATCTTCAAACAATCACAAATGCGCCGTCCGCAAAATCCTATGCAACAGCAGGGAGCGGGTGCTGGCAAAGTTGGTGGAGAACCTAAAAATTAACATGACTTATTTCGATTAATAGTAAAAATCCCTCCTAGCACTGATCATGCCGGGAGGGATTTTTTATTTAATTTCAAATCAGATTTTATGTAAATTGAAAATTGAAGTTATGTAATTTCAACATCAGGTTCTGCCTATCTCAAAATCTGACAATCAGATTTTAACATTAATAAATCAGATTAAACGTACTACATGAACATTGTCATCCTCGACGGATATACGCTAAATCCCGGCGATCAGGATTGGGCGCCGGTTAATTCATTAGGAAAAGTTACCGTTTATGATCGTTCAAGTCCTGAACAGATTGTTGAAAGAGCGATTGACGCCGATGCCGTTTTAGTAAATAAAGTGATTTTGACTGAATCGATTTTAAGTCAGCTGCCCAGGCTGAAATACATCGGCGTTTGCGCGACAGGATACAATAACGTTGATATAAATTCAACACAAAAACATGGGATCGTTGTAACAAATGTCAAAGCTTATGGACCGCTGTCAGTAGCTCAGCATACTTTTGCCCTACTTTTGGCACTGGTAAATCATATTGAGTTGCACAGCCAAAGTGTTATGAATGGCGATTGGTCAGCATCGGCTGATTTCTGTTATTGGAAAACTCCCTTGGTTGAGCTGGCTGGAAAAACAATGGGATTAGTTGGTTTGGGAGACATTGGGTCGCACGTAGCAAAAATTGCTTCGGCTTTCGGAATGAAAGTTATTGCCTACCGTAAAAATCCTGAACAGACTCACAATACCGAGATCGAAATGGTCTCCCTCGAACATCTCTTCAGGCAGAGTGATGTGATAAGTCTGCACTGCCCGTTGACAGAGGAAACAAAAAATCTGATCAATGCGGAGCGATTATCGTGGATGAAACCGACATCTTATTTATTAAATACAGGACGTGGACCGCTTATCGTCGAAGAAGATCTTGCAAATGCTCTAAAAAATAAATGGATCGCAGGAGCCGGTTTGGATGTACTTTCCGCAGAACCGCCAAAGGCAGATAATCCATTATTTGCAGTTCCGAATTGTTTGATCACGCCCCATATAGCGTGGGCATCCTTTGAATCAAGAAAAAGGTTGCTGCAAATGGTCGCGGAGAATCTGGCTGCGTTTATAAAGGGGGAAGCGATAAATGTTGTTAATTAAAAAATGAAAATGATACAGACCTGATTAGTTTTCCGTATCACTTTCTTCTTCTGTCTTTTGTTTATACGGCAGGCAGACAATAAATTCGGAACCTATATTTTCTCTGCTGCTCGCAGTAATAATTCCATTATGTTTATCCAGAATCTTCTTGGTGATCGCAAGCCCGATACCAGATCCTTCGTATTTATCTTTGGTATTAAGTCGCTGAAATAACGAAAAGATTTTATCTCCATATTTTTCGTCAAAACCGATTCCGTTATCCGATACAGATATCCGGCAATATGATGATGGAAACCCCGATTGATTATCGTCACCCGCAAGAGCTTCGATTCTGATAACAGGCGGCTCATCAGGTTTTGAAAATTTCAAAGCATTACCAATAAGATTTTGAAAAACCTGCCTGATCTGCCCCTTATTCACTTCAACGACTGGCAATTCTCCAATTTCGAAAGTTGCCCCTTTTTCATTAATCAGAATTTCAAAATCTTCCAGAACTTCGTTAATAACGACATTTAATTCGATCTGCTCGAAATGATTATCATTAACCGACAAACCTGAATACGTCAAAATATCGATGATCATCGTTTTCATTCTTCCGGAAGATGCGATGATCTTTTCCAGATACTGCAGGCTTTCTTCCGGCAATTCCTGCATATGACGACTCTTTAATAAACCCGAAAAAATCAGGATTTTCCGCAACGGCTCCTGCAAATCATGCGAAGCTACGGAAGCAAATTGCTGTAAATCATGGTTGCTGATTTCCAAAGCAGCATTCATGCTTTCAAGCCTTTCATTATTCAATTTCAAAAGACGCTGAATCTCTTTCTGGTAGGACAGATCAGTGATAATGATACTTAAAGAAACGCCCTCATCGAGTTCAAGCGTCGTTACTGAAAGCTGACAGGGGATCAGGCTTTCATGACTGCTGATCGAAATTTCGAATTTTCCGTCCTGAGTCCAACCTTTTTTAAATATGTCCTTATAATCTTCAAGGCATTCCTTTGGGATGAATGTATCAAATGAAAGTCCGATCACCTTGGAAAGCGGCACGTTAACCATCGACGCAAACATAGAATTACAATAAAGAATAATCCCTTCATTGTTCAGCGTCACGGCGCCTTCATTCATTTTTTCAATAAAAACCCTGTAAGTCTGATCTGCTGTTTTAAGTGTGTAGAGTTCATGCCCATCTTCTTTTTTAACAACCAGCGCATCGATCTGGCCTGTACGGATGGCATGAATAATATCCGTTGCTTCCTCCAGTTGCCAGTGTAAGCTCTCGTTTTCCTTTACAAGCTGATCGTACGTTTTTATTGGATTCATTAAATATTACTAAGAAAGTCCTAATCCTTTAAGTACCCGATTGGTGTCAGACATATCGCCGATGAATCTCCTTTCAGGTAATGGAAAACTTTTGATCAACAACGGCAGCGCTATGATCTGCTCGCTTTCAGCAATCTTTTTTTGTTGATATACATCTATTATTTCCAACGAATACCTATCAGGAATGTATTCTTCACAAATCTGTTTAATATTACTGATTGCCCTGACAGAATTGGTCGAGGCCCCGGTTACAAATAACCGTAAAACATATCTATCGTCTTTGCGAGTAGTATCGTCCATATCATGTGGGCCTGAAAATTCACTCATTCTACTCTCCTCGCCGGGCGAATATTCAAGCCGACCAAAACCTTTTCCTCATTCGAAAGATCACCAATGATCTTTCTGATTGGTTCCGGCACTTTTTTCACCAATGTCGGGATCGCCAGGATCTGGTCACCTTCCGCCAGTTGAGGCTGAACCAACAAATCTATAACTTCGATTACATATTTATCCTTCAAATGCTCCTCACAATACTTATTCAAATTACTCAGGGCAGTGACAGATTTCATTGTTTTACCGGCCACATAGAGCCGAAGCTCCCAAATTTCTTCTGTTGATTCCATAGGTTTTTCTGACTGCCTAAGCTTATTCTTCGTTATGACGGTTACGTATTAACTGCTCCCGGTTTTTCTCTATTACTTCTTTTCTCAATTCGTCTTCGATATAACTCTTGTTCAGTTCATCCTGGACAGAATCAAATTCTTCTTTCAGACTGGCAATTTTAGCTTCCAAAACACGACGTTTCCGATCGATCTCCATATCCTTCATCGTCAGCGCGTGCTGCCTTAAAACCGACCCGGTTTCTTCCTGTAACCGCTGGGCATCTCTTGCAGAGCCGGTAAGCACACCTTCCGGTCCTAAGTATACATCCACGAGGTTCAGTCCCTCATCAGAAATTACAAATTCCCTGACTTGGTTTGAATGTTTCATCCCTCTGGATTTCATAACATACATCCCGCGGTTGCGCTCGCCGTTAAATTCGATATCTCTTACCAAAAGCCAGGCGTCGACCAACGAAGATACTCCTTCATCTGTCTGCTCATTTACTATGTTGTTCAGCGTAAGCGCCGTGAACATTACCGTAATTTGTTCAGATTGCAGAAAGTCGATCAGACGGATCAACATCGTTTTTACCTCACTCACCGACCCAACGGTGATAAGATTGGTGATCGGATCAAGAATTACAGTCTGGGGCTTGAAGTCTTCAACCATCTGATGAATAGCCACCAGGTGCATTTCGAGACCGTTTAAAGTTGGTCGCGACGCATGGAATTTAAGTAATCCATTTTTGACATGATCCTGAAGATTTATACCAATCGATGTCATATTCCGAACGATCTGCTTCGGAGATTCCTCAAAAGCAAAAAAGATACACCGCTCTCCCCTGTTACAGGTTTCATTTGCAAAATAGCCCGCAATACTGGTCTTTCCCGTTCCGGCAGTACCTGAAACCAGAACACTGCTTCCCTTGTAGAAGCCTTGTCCTCCCAGCATTTTATCTAGGGCAGGTATACCGGAAGACACACGTATCGTCGAAACTTCATGTTCCAAAGTCAACGAAGTAACAGGCAATACGGAAATACCGCTACGATCGATCAAAAACGGATATTCATTCGTTCCATGTACCGATCCACGGTATTTCACAACCCGCAGAAGGCGCGTTGATATTTGATTTGTAACCCGGTGATCTAAAAGAATCACGCAGTCAGATACATATTCTTCAAGACCATGACGCGTAAAAGTTCCGTCACCTTTTTCACCGGTAATGATGGTAGTAACCTTTTTTTCTTTTAACCATTGAAAAAGGCGTCTTAATTCTGCTCTTATTATAGCTTGGTTATTCAGGCTCGAAAACAGGTTTTCAATCGTATCAAGTACTACGCGTTTTGCTCCAATGCTATCAATTGCATGTCCAAGACGAATAAAAATCCCGTCAAGATCATACTCGCCAGTTTCCTCGATTTCACTTCTTTCTATATAGACATGATCTAGCTTGATCAGCTTTGCAGCCTGTAATTTTTCGAGGTCAAAACCTAACGAAGCCACATTCACAGCCAATTCATCAGCCTTTTCCTCAAAGGCCATAAAAACGCCTGGTTCATTAAACTCAATTGCCCCACGTACGATAAATTCCATGGAAAACAACGTTTTTCCACATCCTGCTCCGCCACAAATCAATGTAGGACGATCCTTGGGAATACCTCCCTCTGTAATCTTGTCCAGCCCGACTATACCTGTCGGAGATTTTGGCAATAACTTTACCATTTCACCTGGATCACGAGAAAAATTTAAACTCATCAAGTCAGTTTTTTTGCAGTTTCAGAAAAGGCTTACGTACTGTAAATAAATTTTATCCAAAGTGTAAAGCAATAATTATGCCTAAGGATATGTCAGTTAGCAAAAAGTTCGTTTTTCTTTTCAAAAATTATTTTTAATCCTACAATATCTGACACAATCTGATTATCCACAACAATCATGTTGAACAACTCCACACCTTCACGTTATAAACCAGAATTTTGAGGAATAATATGATCAAATTTCCTGATAATGAAGAAGCAATCACCTAGTCACCTTCGACGGGACTTTTCGGAAGCATATTGTTTTGCGAGACAATGATAAATAATCAATTCATATACCCGCTGTTTATAAGGAAACAATCGATTTATCGTCATATGAATAAGGCTTGCAAATATCGCCAGCAGCTGCGTCCTATCCTGAATGTTTTCGACAAGTTCTTTCAGGTAACGGTTTTCAATATTTGCAGCGCCCTGCTCAGCTTTTAACACCAGCTCCATCATTGGCCTGAATTCTCTGTATTTTTCGCCCAACTGCTTTCGTAAGCCGCTATCTCCATTAAATTCAAGGAAAAAATTTTCCTTCAGTTTATCCAGAATTTCATATCGAACAGTATAAGAAAAATCAGCATTGGACAATAGATTATTTATCTGCCTGACAGCGAAAATAAATCGATTGTTTTCATCATAACCATTATCCGAACGCCATAAAAATTCTAAAATAGACATACTATCGTTATGAAATAAGGTTTCACATAATCCTATATATTCATTTCCATACCGTTCCAATTCCCGGTTGTAGGTGTCTGCCTGAATTTTATAAACAATGTCTTCTTCTTTATTTCTTTGTAGTATATCCTGAATAGCTTTGATAACTTCCTGATAAAAATCCTGCTTCTTACTGTAAAATCGCAGCCTCAAATGGGACTCAGGATCCGCGTAACGAATAAAGAAAAACTTTTCAATGACTTTGTCCTCCAGCAATTGCCTGACTAACGGATAAAAATCATTGATCAGCATGGTATCACAAGTTTTCTCGCCAGCATAAATTTTAAGATATAACCATTCGCTCCCAATAGAGAATCGTCTTTCCAGGTCATTTTCATTTTCGAGTGAGAAACCTTTAATTGGCGCAGCATGATCATTCCAAAACGGAATAACCACCTCACTGGCGTATTTTTGACCTTCATGTTGAAGAAAACAATTTTCTGGCGTCAATAAAAACTCTTTAACCAAAACGGTTTGTTCCTTATGAAATGCCTGAATAAGTAATTGTAACGAGTAAGAAATATTGCTGTCAACAAATAATTCATTATCCCCCGAGACAATTACAAATTTTTCCGGTATGCCCCGCTTCTGTAACTTTTTTAATACATCGTTCAATAATGCTCCTTTAAATTCACTTGCTTCTAAAATCCAGGCAGCTCGCTGTAAGATAATATTTTGATATTTGACCTGGGGAAGAAACTTCTGATCCGCCAGAAAGTCCCAATCAAATTTCAAATTTAAATGAGCATCCTGATGTTGTAAATCGCATAAAAAACGATAAATCGGCAAACCGGTTTTGTAATTATGCGCGTTGGATAATCTGGGAATAATCCTTTTATTCAGCCTTCTGGATCTTAACATTACAGCACCTGCACGGACCGAAATCATCAGATCCTGAACCGGAATCTGAAATTCCTTCGCCACCGAGGCTTTTCCCATATACGGGATTTCATATTGATACAATGATGGCCGGGCCATGATATTGCCGGCGCGGGAATCCGGACAGTAAATAATTTCAGCGAAAATCACATCCGGATTTTGCTCTTCTTCCTGTTTGACGCATACCCGCAAATGATCAAGTAATTCCTGACTTCCTTCGTAAAAACGACTGATTATATTAACCGCTGACGGCCCGTTACAAACTCCTAAGTTGAATGTAAAGTGTCCTTGATCCATAGCTTCGCCCGAGTTGGAAAGGATATTACCAAACGCATAAAAATTAGGAACGTCCGGAATGTCAGCTGTTTTATGTCTTGCAATATTGTCGAGATCTTCGTCGGTAAGCTCAATAGTTGCGGAGCCTTCCCGAAGTACTTCGGTATATTTTTCGAGAATGAATTTCTGCCACCAGCCAGCGGCGCCTGCTGTTTGAGAATCTTCTGCGGATGGAAAAATCAAGTTATCAATCATCGGTGTATATCCAGCTCCAAACGAAGACGTTAAGCCATACCCAACCCCTGTTTCCTGATCAAGCGCTTTTACGAGTAAAACTTCCTGATCTTCATACCGATTCATGAACTTTTGCTTAAATTGCAGCAAATCCTTATTAATAAACGGCTGATTCAGAACCATCAGTTTGGCAAGCGAGCGTTGAATTTGGTGGATTACCTCTGTCTTTATAGTACAGTCAGAATAAGAATAAAAAGTATCCACCTGAATAAAATCCTGCTTTACCGGCACTGAAATCAAAGAATCTATATCCTGACGAAGTTGCTGGTACATAACAACACGTTCGTCCTGCCGGGTTAGCGCAATTTTAAAGCCTCGTAGTTGCTTGGTAAGAAAATCTGTATTTTGAAGAGAACTTAGTTTAGAAATAAGAACATCCAGAAATCCCGGACCTGTGATGACCGTTTCTAAATCAAAAATCAGGATTTTATTGATAATGAGTTCCTCAATAAAGATTGTCGCTTCGGCATGCTCAATTTCCCCTGAAACCAATAATTCTACCAGTTCTCCGATTGTAGCACCATCTTGTGCAGCCTCGAAGATGTTATCTAAATATTCATTTCCCTCGATTGAGCTGATAAAATAGGTTCGTTGTAAATCCTGACGATGTTCTTCAACGTAGCGATAATTCTGTCCAACCGTGTACAATGAGGAATTGGGGAAAAGTTTAAGTTGAGATTGGATAGTGGGCTGTTGGATAATCCACTCTTTGATAGCAATCAGACATTCAAAATCGATCCGAGAATTTCTTGAAATCTGATTTGAATCGGAGATTTTAAATTTTGTACTCGAACTGATTGTCCCGAATACACATCCTGAGAATAATCCATACGGTGTGCTACGCGTGCCGGATCTGACCAGATACTTGTATAAAGTATTCAAAATTTTGTTATTCTCAGAGATTTCGCCGCCATTAAGCCAGATTTGAAATCGCTCATACAAAGCAGACGAGGCAACAAAAATAGATTCTTGCGCCAGAGGATTTTGATAATAATTTTTTAATAATGTCTCCGGTGTCTGATTACAGAGCTGTTGATGGAATTCGTAGAGTTGATTTACAGACAACGCAGGGCGTCGCAGTAAAAAGAAGTCAAAGTGGCGAATCATAACGTATGAAGTTTATCGCCTCTAAGTAACAGATATATCTTGTAATTAGTAAGTCTAGTTATACTTTAAACGACGCTAACTGCAGGATACCAGGTTTTGAAATTTTCCAATGGCCGACTGAAAGTTGGCCATTGGAAAAGGTTCTTTTAAAAAACATATAGGATTTAAATCATAACCTGTAAAAACATACTCGGGGTATGAAGCAGTGATCACTAATGATTGTTGTCTTCGAAATTCAAATAACATATCTTCTGTAACAATGCGATCGGGAGACGGCAGACTGGCAAAGACCAGGTCATACTCATCCGATTTAAGCATTTGCAGTGCTTCCTCTGAATATGCTCCCGACCATACGAGGTCGAGGCAATACGTCCGGCGAATGTATTTTTCTAAAAGGCTGTCAGCTAGCCACCATCGGTTAATCAGGATACAGCGATACATATAATAGTGAGAAAGCTATCCCGTTATTTAGTATAAGAAAGAACTCATTGTGGTAATATCAGGTTGTTTTTTACCGTTGTTCGCAGCAGTTAAATTTACAAGTCTTTCTTTTTTCAGAACAAGACGAGATGAAGTAATAACGGGAGTAGCTGATTTCGTTTGCATCGTTTCTATGGGTTGAATGGTTAAAATGAACATAATCAACGGAACCATTTCTGCTGATTGGTGAAACGAATGTATCAGACGCAGTGCTCGATTTCAATTTATTTAGACCTATGGGTATACGTTTTTCGACCAATCAGGAAGAAATTGGGATTGTTGATTCATCGATAACCGGAAATTCAGGCTTTATCAAGTCTGATCCCGATCATAACTTCATACTCGTCATCCGTATGACGAACATTCAGGTCATGTCTATCTGAATAGAGTAGATTTAAGCGTTTGCGGGTATTGACGAGACCAATCCCACCGGATTTTTTAACTGCTGCCCCGACCGTAAAACTTTTAACGCGGTCAGGCAAACTATTCTGAACTGTAAAATATAAAACGTCTTCTTCGATAACCGCAGATACATAGACGTAGGAAGATTTTCTACTTAAATTAACTCCATGCTTGAAAGCATTCTCAACGAATGAGATGAGTAAAAGCGGAGCAATTTTCAACCCGGAGGCTTCGCCGTCCATGGCAAAGGAAATATCGACGAGGTTATTTGGATGCCGATATTTTTCCAATTCCAGGTAGTTCCTGATATATTCTAATTCTTCCGTCAGCGGTACTTTTTCCTCATTTACACCATACAAACTGTAACGCATCAGGTCAGATAGCTTCAATACCAGATCCGAAGCCTGCTCGTCAATATCCACTGTTCTGGTATATATACTGTTTAGTGTATTAAAAAGAAAATGAGGATTGATCTGCGACTTCAGGAAATCCAGTTCAAGGGCCAGATTGTCGCGCTCAAGAATCAGGTTTTTTGTCTGGATGAATAAAATATCAGCAAAAGCTTTTACGCATAAATAGAACGTTACTATCCCGAAACTGAAACTATAATTCCAAAAAGCTATCTTCTGGTCTGTGAAACACCCGAACCAGCCATTATTATTTATATAACCATACACATTTTTCACCCAGGTTTCCTGAGTTTTATTGACCAGATCAAACTTGTTGCTATAAGGATAAAGCTCAATTATCGAAGCATAATTTGTCCAGTAAATGATTAGAAAGCTGACCAGGAGCCAAAATAAAAATGGAATGATCTTTTTTTTATACAGGAATCTGGGAAATACGAAAGCGCTGAGAAAGTAATATATAGCGATAGTTTGTGCAAAGAAAAGAATACAAAGAGCGTTTGTGACAAAGCTATTATCTTTGGTCAATGGTCCTACTGCAAGGTATTTTCCGATAATCCACGTAAAGATTATTAATAAAGCATGCAGAATAATCCTGAAAAAAAACTTCTTCGTAAATGCAAAACTCCTTAAAGGGGCCATCTTCAGCATCTGGGATCAGCGTTGTCTTATTTTTTCAAAGTTTCCATGACAGTTTCCCTGTACGTTACGCCGATATCTACCTTTTTTCCGTCCGTAGTTACAATCTGATTACCATCAATTTCTCTGATTGCATTAATTCGAACGATAAATGACCGGTTAATTCTTAAAAAATTTCCTTCGGGCAGCATACTTTCCATTTTCGACATGGTGTTATGCGTGACAATTGTTCGCTGAGGCAAATGAATCTTTATATAATCTTTCATTGCTTCCACCAGCACAATTTCATCAGCAATCACTCTTACTAATTTCTTGTCTTCTTTAATAAGCAAAAAATCTTTTCCCGAATTTGTCTCTTTTTTCTGTTGGTTCAAAACTCTTTCAGCTTCCAGGTTCTCGGCAGCGGAGGATTTCGACGATAAAATCGCGTTTGAAAAGGCTGGTAATAAGTCCGTCACTTTGTTTACAGCCCGAATGAATCGTTCAAAGGACGCAGGCTTCAGAAGGTAATCCGTTACGTTATGTTCAAAGCCCGCCATTGCATATTCCTGATATGCAGTAATCATAATAATCTTTGGATTGTGTCCCTGAATAGCCCGAATGAACTCGAATCCTGTCATTTCAGGCATTTCAACGTCGAGAAAAATAAGGTCGGGCTTACTAATCTGCACCTGAAACAGGGCGTCCACCGCATTGCCAAATTCTCCTGCCAGTTCCAGATAAGGTACACGGGAAATAAATTTTTTAAGAAGCTCTCTTGCATCCGGCTCGTCATCAATGATAAAGCAATGTACTGTTTTATTCATCGCTTGATTTGGTGTATTCATCTATATTTTTATGGCTATTGATCGAAAACCGTTATAAATCAGTCGAAATAGTTATAAAAAGGCATCGACACTACCTTTCTTTGAATCATAACTCAGAAGCTACATTAAATACGATCAGCTATGAACACTATGAACTCAGCTACCGCAAATAATACATCAAGCCCTTTTACAATGAACCTGATGGGGCTTAAAGTTCGTAAGTTACGTGAGATATATGGATACTCCCAGGAGTTTGTTGCTTTTCAAATCGGAATAAGCCAAGCTGCATATAGCAAAAAGGAATCAGGAAGGACTGACCTTTCACTGAGTTGCCTGAGTAAACTTGCGAACATCTACTGTATATCCATGATCGATCTAATAAGTTTGAATACTCAGGAACTACTGTTGAAAGTTATCCAGACTGACTCGAAAATGAGCAGCCTCGTATAAATCTCATAAAATCACAGGAAAATTCTGTCAAAGTGCAGTTTTCCAGGCAACCACTTCATCAACGAAATCTTAAAATAAGATACGGCAAAATACTGGCAGGATAGTCGGATGTTTCCAACTATCCTGCCAGTATTTTGCCGTATGTTTTAAGATAATTAGCAGACGAACCAGGCTCGCTACGGACTAAATGTTATTCGGAACAGCACCTAATCTTTCTTCGTCAGGCGTTGTTGGCTTTTCTTTTCCATTAGGCTGGCCTTTTCCCCTTGTGATCAGATTAAACAAGCTTTCCTGAATATATTGCGTCCATGCATTCTTGCAGATGTCATAACATTCGTGCTCCGGAACAAGCCCTTTATGCGTAAACTTAATTTCCGTCTTAGTCTCTCTTTCAGATATTTCAAAAATCACTTGGGTATCTAGCCATTCGCTCTGATCTTTTGTGAATTTGAAATAGTTTTCTAAAACATCCCAGACCACTTTTTTATCGGCTGCAACCTCCGATAACTTCATGCGGCAACTGTGCACATCTTCATAATGATAAGAAAATTCATCTCCCAATTCGGAAGTACCACCTGTAATCTCTTCTGACCACCATGCCTCTGGATTAACGATTGCTTTGAAAGCTTCCTTCGGAGACTGGTCTACAACAATGGTCGTGGTGAAATCTGATGTTATCATATATTTTTCTGTTTTAAAAAGTTATAGCTCAAATTTATGGCCTAAACAACAGATAATCAGGGGGCAAAATGGACTTCGTGATGGGTTGATTTGGCCAAAATTCCATCCTATCTTTATCTTTCTCTTTCTGAAATTCATATGAAACATGTAACTATTGTCATCCCGGAGGGATATGCAAATCTGAGTAGTATTGCAGGTTCGTTTCAAATTTTAGTACGTGCCAATGATTATTGGCAAAAGATTGGTAATAAACCGCTGATAGACGTTCGTATCGCAGGTTTTGTTCCGGAATTAAGCCTGGATTCAGGATTCTTTACGATTTACCCAATTAACATTGTGGACATTGAAAAAACCGATCTTGTGATTATTCCGTCGGTTTCTCATGAATATGATCTTGTCATTAGAAAAAACAAAATACTTATTGACTGGATTCGGGATCGGTATAAAAGTGGCAGCGAAATAGCAAGTATCTGCACCGGTGCATTTTTACTGGCCGCAACGGGCCTTCTGAATGGAAAAAACTGTTCAACACACTGGAACGCAGCAGCAGATTTCAAGCGTCTCTTTCCCAATGTAAATCTTCAGCCTGATAAGCTCATCACGGCCGAACCAGGTATATACACAAATGGAGGTGCATACTCTTTTTTAAATCTGATGCTTTTTCTGGTCGAAAAATACTTTGACAGGCAAACGGCTGTTTTTTGTTCCAAAGTTTTTCAAATTGATATTGACCGGACGTCCCAATCACCTTTTCATATTTTCCAGGCACAAAAAAATCATGGCGACGAATTGATTGAAAAGGCTCAAACTTATATCGAAGGGAATTTAAATGGAAAATTTTCCTTTGAAGAACTTGCCTCAAAACTGGCGGTCAGCCGTAGAAATTTTGACCGGCGATTTATCAGGGCAACCGGCAACACACCGGTCGAATATTTACAACGTGTTAAAATAGAGGTCGCGAAAAAGACTCTGGAAAAAGGCCGAAAAAGTATATACGAAGTAATGAATGAGGTTGGTTATTCGGATGATAAAGCGTTCAGGGAAGTTTTTCGGAAAATAACCGGACTGTCGCCGGTAGATTACCGGTCAAAATATAACGGAGCCGGTACGCCGTTTTAATATTCAAGTGTTTATTTTGTCCCGACTCCCCCCTGATGTTGTCCGTTTTGAGGCATATCCAAAGGAAACGTAAATTCTAATTTTGGTCATCAATTTCAAACAAATAAAGCCAACTTAATTTTTTTCGTCATGCCCAAGATAAACACTTACCTGAACTTCGATGGAAAATCGGAGGAAGCATTCAACTTTTACAAGTCCGTTTTCGGCGGAGAGTTTTTATTGGTAAACCGGATGTCGGATATGCCCGGTGCCGAGCAGCTTTCCGAAGATGAAAAAGGCAGAATTATGCACATTTCGCTTCCAATTGGAAAAGACGATGTTTTAATGGCATCTGATATTGTGCCTTCTATGGGGCATTCATTAAATGTTGGAAACCATTCCTATATTTCTGTTTTTACAGATAGCAGAGAAGAAGCTGATCGTCTGTTTTCAGGATTGTCTGTTGATGGTACTATTGAAATGGCTATGGAAGATACATTCTGGGGTGATTATTTTGGTAGTTTCCAGGATAAATTTGGCATTGGGTGGATGATTAATTATCCGCAGCAACTTAGTTAATTGTGAGACCCGGCTGGGCGGAGAAATTTTTTGCCTGGCCAGGTTTCTCATCATAATTCAGATGAAAAGTAACTTTACGTTGATAAAATTTGACACAAGATATATTTTTGTTATCTTTTTGTTCAAATAAAATCAACAACTCAACATCATGATAAAGCTTCATCTGACCTTCTTACTAATTGGCTGCGCTGCCTTGGCACAGGCACAAGGTGTCATTGTGAATGCTGACGGAACGCATTCAGTTGTCGTCAACAACGGCAGTACCTCAACGATTGTGAATTCAAATGGCACACATGCAACGGCTATCAACAACGGAAGCACTTCAACAGTTGTAAATTCTAACGGGACACATTCAACCGCTTTCCACAACGGTAATACCTCGGTTATCGTAAATCCAAATGGTACCCATTCTACGGCCTTCCACAATGGAACTACATCCATTATTGTCAATCCGGACGGAACACATTCAATTGGAATGAACCTAGGATCCACCATGGCAACAGCTCCGAACAACGATAAAAACGTCGAAAACCAACAAGATGAATCTCGGATAGGCACCTGGAATAACGAGGATGACTATTGGTTTTCGGAACCGAAAGTGAAGGAAAAAAAAGTTAAAAAGCGTAAAAAGACAAAAAGGGAATAGCGGTTCTTAGTCAAGGATCAGTTCAATAGTAGGATGGTCAGTTATAACAGATAGTATTATTTCAAAATACGTTTCACCATTCCCATTTTCCAAAGCCACAAGTTTTTCACGAAACATTTCCTTGTTAAAAGGGGAATCTGGTTTCAGCTTTTCGTTGTAGTAAGCTTTGGTAACTGCATAACCCAATGATTGCCTGCTTTCTTCCGAATTATTCCATATCAACTCCACGGCCTCACCGCTTTTTATAACTCCAAATCCTCCATATAATAAATCATTAAAAGCATCCAGACTCTGCCCGATTTCCCAGTTTTCATCGGACATAAAAATCCGGTTAATTTCCTGATAAAATGTTGGTATATCTTTAATTGAACTGCCGTTGATAATGATTCGCTTCTTCATTTATAATCTGGTCAAATTAAAAAAGATCCGTCTAACCTGGTGGTAAACGATTTTCATGTTTGTCAAATTAAAACAACACAATTCATTTGATATCCATATTTTTTGACATTTTAATGATTATTGATTTGTCTTCACATTCACTGCCCAATAGATATTTTCCAACAATTTGATACACAATTTTATAGCAGTAAACTTATCCAATGGCACACTCTAATAGTTTTGAGAATATTCATCTGCAAGCTGAGCCATACAGACAAGTTATTTGAGCCGTAGAGGAAATTGAGTCGGAAGATCAAAGTCCATCTTTGTATCGTTAACTCAAAAAAATAAAACGATGACAACAATAACAAAAATAAATCTTGGCACAAATGGACCGCTCGTTTCTAAACTTGGATTAGGCTGCATGCGCATGTCTTCTGTCTGGGGAGGAAAAACCAATGACGAAAGCGAAAGTATAGCGACCATTCAAGCGGCACTTGACCACGGCATTAATTTTCTGAATACAGGGGATTTTTACGGCAGCGGCCATAATGAGTTGCTGGTAGGAAAAGCTATAAAAGGGCGTCGGGACGATGCTTTCATCAGTGTTAAATTCGGTGCAATCTTTTACAACGGTCAGTGGATCGGGATGGATCTTCGCCCGATAGCCATCAAAAACTTCATAAATTATTCGTTGGTCCGTCTGGGAGTTGATACAATCGATCTCTATCAACCGTCCCGCCTTGATGGCAGCGTTCCGGTAGAAGATGTGATCGGAACAATAGCCGATTTGATCAAGGAAGGAAAAGTTCGGCACCTTGGCGTTTCTGAAATCACATCCGATCAGCTGCGTCTGGCAAATAGCATTTATCCGGTTTCGGCTTTGGAAATCGGATATTCGCTGGCTGATCGTCAGATAGAAAACGATTTGCTTCCTGCTGCGAAAGAACTGGGTATCGGAGTTGTAGCTTTCGCCAATACTGCCGAAGGCCTCCTCACCGGCGAAATGAAGGCACCTCTCCCGGCAGATGACTACCATAATCATTTTTCACGTTTTCAGGGCGAAAATCTCGTAAAGAATCTTGAAAAGGTTGATGTTCTGAAACAAATGGCGACAGAAAAAGGATACACGCCTACACAGCTTGCGATCGCCTGGGTGAATTTACAAGGTGAGCATATTATGCCTTTGGTGAGCATGAGCAGAAGATCCCGTTTACCGGAAAATATCGGTGCGATGCAGATTGAATTCTCTGCTGATGATCTCACTAAACTTGAAATACACTTTTCACAAGGCGCAATTCTTGGAGGAACCTACCTTCAAAGATAAGACTGCCTGTTCGCGTTCTTATTTGATATCTTTGTTTCATGACTAATCCAAATGAAATAATTCCGGGAGTGCTCTTTTTCTCTTATCTCGCGAGTATGCGAAAAGAGAAAGTTGCATTCCTGGAACATAATACCCTGGTTTTGCAGGTTTCAGGTCGTTTTACACTGGAAACTTCCAGCGAAAAGATTTCAATGGGGCGCGGCCAGATGCTTTTAATCCAGAAAAATCAACTGGCGGAACTAACAAAGGTTCCTGTGGAAGACAATGAATACCAAACCATTGTCATAAGTCTAAAAGAAGACTTACTCAGGCAAATTGTCCTGGAAGAGCAGATAGAGACAGGTAGAAAATATATGGGGCCACCCAATATTCTTATTCCTTCAAATGAGTTTTTACATGCATTCTTTCAATCAATTATTCCTTATGTTCGTAATTCGCAAGAAAAAATCACGCAGTCCATGGGTATGTTGAAAGTAAAGGAGGCGGTACTTCTCCTACTTTATACCATGCCAGAACTTGAAGAATTTTTATTCGATTTTTCAGAGCCCTACAAGATAGATCTGGAAAAATTCATGCTCAATAACTTCCATTACAACATCCCTATCGAAAAATTTGCAATGCTTACAGGAAGAAGTCTTGCTGGATTCAAACGTGATTTCCAGAAAATATTCGGCATATCACCGCGACACTGGCTGCAAGAAAAAAGGCTGGCCGAAGCTCGCTACCTAATTGAACACAAGAATAAAAAAGCGTCTGCAATTTACCTCGACCTGGGATTTGAAAGTCTTTCTCATTTTTCTCATGCTTTCAAGAAGAAATTCGGCAAGACTCCAACGGAATGGTCTGTTTAAGCAGTTATTATTTTTTCCAGTTCCAGACGATGATCTTCGCCCCACTGCGCTATGCACGTAATAGCCGGAATAAGCGTCGCTCCTAAGGATGTCAGCTCATATTCTACTTTAAAAGGAAGTTCGTCGTAAGTGGTTTTCGATAATATCCCATGTTGGACCAGCTGTTTTAATTGGGTATCCAGAACCCTCCGCGAAGCCTTTGGCATATTTCGCTGCAATTCCCCAGGCCGTTTTATTCCGGAATAAACGCTCCAGATCAGATTTGCCTTCCATTTTCCGTTTACTACTTCCATAAATAAGTGTAAGCCGCAATCCAGCGAAACAGGTATCTTTTTTTGGTAAGTCATAAGTCAGTTTTGATTCACAAATATACGCTTGATAAGGCATATTTCCCGGTACGGATAAATTCAGCCGTACTTGTATGCAATCATTTGCTCGCCCAATTTTGCATAACAAACGATATCAAACAAGGATCATGAAGTATAACTTATTTGGGAAAAAGACAGGTTTATTAGCTAGTGAAATGGTGCTCGGCGCGGCCAATTTTGGGACGCGAAAAGGCTATGGGGCAAGCCCGGAATTTGCCGCACAAATTTTTAAAATTTATCAAGATGCGGGTGGCAATTTTATTGATATTTCTGACAGGTATCAACTGGGAGAAGCGGAAGAAATAATTGGAAAACTCATTGATAAGCAACGCACAAATTTTATCATCTGTACAAAATATACACAAAGCCATGAAGCTTCTCCGGCAGTCAGCAACTTCGGAAATCACCGTAAGGCGATGAGACAGGCAATCGAGTCAAGCTTGAAAAGGCTAAGGACAGATTATATTGACATCTACATGCCTCATTATGACGACGGCTTAACCCCACTCGATGAAATTGTTATGGGATTAGAGGATTTGGTAGATTCGGGAAAGGTACTTTACACAGGTTTGACGAATTTCCCTGCCTGGAAAGCCTCCGCGATCGCCTGCTCGACGCGTTTAACAGCTATGCAGATTGAATATAATCTGATTCAGCGCACAGCGGATCGTGAAATAATCCCTATGGCGGAGCACTTTGGTTTGGGCGTCATGATGTATTCACCGTTAGCAGGGGGTATTTTAACTGGAAAATATCGCAAAGGTGAAACCGGACGTATTACAATTGGATCGGATTTCGGATATCAGGAAAATGAAACTACAAAATCTATAATTGACGTGCTTTTTAATATAGCTGCGGAACATGATGTTACTCCGGGGCAGGTGGCATTTGCCTGGGTATTGTCTAAAGGCGCTTTCCCAATCATTGGCGCCCGGACCACCGAACATATATATGAGGCTTTAAAAGCAGGACAAATACGATTAAGCAAACAGGAAATTATTCAGTTGGATCAACTCAGTGCTGTTTCCTTAGGATATCCACATGATTTATTGAAAACCGTTCAGAGAAATCGCTGATTTATATGCGTTATAATACACCCCTATTTATCAAAAAAATTTCAAAGGTGAAGTCAGGCTGAAACAAAGCCTTGTCTTTTTCGCATGTTCCAAGTTGCGTTGTCGCAGCCTGGCAGCACCTGTCAGCGTTATGGGTTAGAATTTGTCTGCTAACAGAGTTTGTTTAAAGAAATTTTAAGGGATGGACGAATAACAAATGTAGATATTGAACAGAATAACTGTCTGAACGAATCACACCAATTTGAGAATCTGTTTTAAGGAATTTTTACGACATTTTACATTTCTGCAAGGTGTAAACAAAGATCCCGGTCTCGCCTTGCACAGCATTTTGGTCTGGTGTTAAACGATCTGATTGAAGGCACAGAACAAGCGCCTCGTTTGCTGATGCAATAATCCGGAATAAACTCCTTAATGCAATTAAGAAATCTTCATCGCCCGGCCAGCGTCAATATTTGTCTTGAACCCAAATGTGTTGCTCTTAATAAAAATACGATACTAACCCAGGTTAATATTATTACCCTGCCACATAGGTAGGTTTGCATTGTCAAAACGAATTGACGAATTAACCATAAGGAAATGAAAACTTTAATTTTTGCTATGGCAGCAACTTTGTTTGCATCAGTGGCTTCGGCACAAAACAATACTAAACCAACAGTCGTTTTGGTACACGGTGCCTGGTCCGACGTTTCCGCATGGAAGGCTGTTACGCCACTTTTAGAAGCAAAAGGAATCAATGTAGTGGCAGTTAACCTGCCCGGACATGGAAGTGATAAAACGCCTTTTACATCCATCACACTACAATCGTATGTGGATGCGGTTAAAAATGAGATCGGTGATCTGAAAAACGTAATACTTGTCGGGCACAGTATGGCAGGGATCGTAATTAGCCAGGTGGCCGAAGATATGCCGGAAAACATTAAAAAGCTGGTTTATCTTGCCGCTTATCTACCCGCAAACGGTCAAAGTCTGCTGGATCTGGCCAAAACAGATGCAGGAAGCCATGTAGGAAAATTCCTGCAGATTGATCAGGCAACTGCCTCTGCCGGAATTGGAAAAGATGGTGCTGTGGACATTTTCGTGGCCGATGCTTCAAAAGATGTTCAGGACAAATTCGCTGGCTGCGTACAGCCTGATCCGTTAGTACCTTTCGCTTCTCCTGTCACACTTTCAGCCAAAAATTTCGGCTCTCTTGAAAAGGTTTATATCTATACGACCAACGATCATGCAATAAGCCTTGCCGCGCAGCAGTCGATGGTAAAGAATGCAAAAGTAAAAAGGGAACATACCCTGAAAAGCAGCCATACGCCATTTATCTCAATGCCGGGCCAGCTTGCAAACATACTGATCAAAGAAGCAAAGTAGGTTTGATATGACGCGGTCAAAAAACCTGCCGGCATATCTACGGCAGGTTTCAGTAATAAAAAGGTTATATTGAAGAAAATTGAATAGAGATGGTAGCATTAGAGCAATTGAAAAGGGCAATGTCTTCGGCGGTCAACATGGATGCTGAGACCTTTAACCTTTCACTTCCATACTGGAAACTGAAAGAATACAAAAAAGGCGAGTTCTACAATGAGTACCATAATGT
Organism: Dyadobacter koreensis; assembly: GCF_900108855.1. Lineage (GTDB taxonomy): Bacteria > Bacteroidota > Bacteroidia > Cytophagales > Spirosomataceae > Dyadobacter > Dyadobacter koreensis. The sequence goes on along the minus strand of NZ_FNXY01000010.1, from coordinate 21,167 downwards.
ATGCAAACATCTGGGTTTTATCATTCATGGCGTTTTCAGGATTTACCGTGCTGACGATCAGACTAACGAAGAAAAAAACATGCTCTTCTTTTCAAAGCATCAGTTTGTAGCCTCCTACACAAGCTTTCTCAGTCAAAAACCATGCAATTATTACACTGCATCTATGGATGTCTCGATGGTTCTTTACATCCACATTGATCACCTGAATAAGCTTTACCAAGAATCACATCAATGGGAAAGATTTGGCCGCTACATTGCCGAAAATGCTTTTCATCAGCTGATGGCCAACACAGAAGGGTTTTTATTTAAAACAGCTGAGCAGCGCTATCTGGACATGATGGAAAAGCATCCGGATATATTTAATGCCGTGCCGGTTTATCATCTTGCTTCTTATCTGGGCATTCAGGCCCCTTCTTTAAGCCGCATCCGGAAACGAATGGCCGGCAAATAAATATCATTTCACAAGTTGAGTCAAGCATACTGTGGGCTATCGTCCTGACAGGTGTGAGATGATGTGCATTACATTTAACATTAATCAAAATGAAAATTATAAAAAACCGTCCGCTTGGGACAAATGAAAAGGTATTTTGGGTTTTGGATCAAACAACTACCACCCATTTTGCAGTAGTTGCAGAAATAGATGGTAACGCAACAGAATATGCGTGGCGCAATGCGTTAGGCATTGTGCAAAAAAGGCACTCAAATCTTTCCGTCAAGATATCCGGGAGTGTATATGCGACCGCTCACTTTGAAAGTGTTGAGGATTGCCAGATCCCATTCAGGATTATCTACACCAAAAGAGGTGAAGACTGGAACAGCATTCTGGAAGAAGAATTGCGTATGCCTTTTGACCATACCATTGCCCCACTTGCAAGAGCTGTATTGATCCAGCAATCTGGTAAATCTATCTTTATATTTTTATCCAATCACTCGATTGGCGATGGCATGTCAGCGGCACTGCTTGTACGGGATGTTCTGACAGTACTTTCCGGAAAAACGATTGAAAACCTGAGCCTGCTTCCTGCGCTGGACGAACTGGCTGGGGTAAGCATCAATAAACCTCTAAATCTCCCGACAGGTGACTTTGATCAAACTAAAAATCACTTAATGGAAAGAGCAAAGGTGAAGATACAACGCAGGAAGCTGTCAGCCTCGCTGACCGACAAGTTGATCAAACGTTCAAAATATGAGAATACGACCGTACATGGTGCATTAAGCGCAGCGCTCGTCCTTGCTTTGAAACAAACCGATCCTGCTTTTCAGCAAGAACCGGTCCGTATCCTGCACCCTCTTTCTGCCCGTACGAGCCTGGGCATTGGAGACAATTATGGTCTTTTGATTAATATCGTCACTCTACCATATGCCCCGAAACCCGAAGAAAAATTTTGGGAATTTGCAAAAAACATCCGGGAAGGTATTTCTTCCACCCAAAATGCCGAATGGATCAATGGCGACATCAGCGCAACAAGCGCACTTTTTAATAATGACTTAGAAATACAAATTGTTTCACAGGCATTACGTCAGGGGACCCAGCATGAGATTCTATTAACAAATCTGGGACAAATTTCTTTTGAATCTGATTTTGGTGAATTGGAATTAAAGGCGCTTTGGGGGCCGATGGTGCTTACAGCACATGAAACGGCACAGACTGTTGGCGTGGCTACCTTCAATGGCGAACTTACACTGACATTAACGGGCGTTACGCTTACAGACGGATTGCTTGATGCTACGGAGAAAATTCTTGACCAGGTTTGCCGTGAAACCGGAGATGTCCTGATTGAAGAAATTAGGAAGCCCAATGCTATTGCAACCGTATGAAAAGTAACTGGATAATTGATTTACCGCATAGCAACCTGTCTTTTAATATTAAATATCTAAACATCAATGTTGTAACAGGATTCTTAAAATCCTTCAAGCTTAATTTACAGACAACGGGTGATGGCTTTGGAGCTGTTACCAACCTGCTGTTGACAGCCGATATTGCATCGGTTACCACAAATCACGAGGCAAGGGACAAACATTTACGATCAATGGAGTTCTTTGATGCCGAAAATCACCCCGATTTAAAATTTGAAGGCATCAGTTTTGAAAAACAAGGATTGGTTCCTCCATCCATCTTATCGGTCTATCGCAAAGATTACAAGCTTCGTGGAAATTTAACAATAAAAGGAATTTCCAGAACTGTCGTCCTTGATGGAGAATTTGGAGGCCTTGCCACAGATACAACCGGACAAAAACGGGCTGGATTTACATTGAGAGGCAAGATCAGCAGAAAAGAATTCGGTCTGACATGGAATGAGGTTACCAATTCCGGAAAATTTATCCTGGCAGATCAGGTAGATATACTCGGCGACTTACAATTGATAAAGCTCATGTGATGCATACGGCTGCGGAATTCTGGTGCGACATCAGTTCTCTAACTGTTTGTATGGATACAGCGGTCTGCTTTTATTCCTGTAGTAAAAGAGACCGCTGCAAGAATAACTTTACAACGCCCCGATAACATACACTGAGTCAACTATTATACTTTGAAAGTTTTGCTTATCCGGATGTCAGAACTTTCTACTGATAAACCCTCACATAATCCACTAAATATTTAGACGGCAGTGCATCATCGGACAGCGGTCCCGGCAGCGTTCCTTCTCTTCCGAGCGCAAGATTTAGCAGGAGATAAAAATCTTTTTGAAATACGTTGCCTGAAAGTTTTTCCGATTTTTTCAGATCGAAAACAAAGTATTTCAAATCATCATAATAAAACTCGATGCGATCCGGGTACCATTCCGCGGCATAAATATGAAAATTCTCATAGGGTGCGCCAACGACCGGCCTTTTGCCTTCGCTTTGATATTTATCCAGTGAGTCTGAGTAATGTACTGTTCCGAAAACCCGGGTTGAATCCTTGCCAATGAATTCCAGAATGTCAATTTCTCCGCAGTGAGGCCATTTTACTTCGGTTCTGTTTTTTCCAAGCATCCATATCGCCGGCCATGTTCCGATTCCTTTGGGTACCTTTGCCCGTGCTTCGACACGCCCGTAAGTCCACTCCTGTTTTCCGAGCGTAATGAGACTGGCGGACGTGTAACCTGCGCCTTTATAGGATTCTTTTTTCGCTTCAATTATCAGATTTCCGTTTTCAACCCGGCAGTTTTCCAATCTTTTGTATGTATAATATTGAGGTTCCTTATTTCGGACAAATCCTGTTTCATAATCCCATTTTGTGCTGTCAGGATGTCCTTCATAGTTAAATTCGTCACCCCAGACTAACTTTCTTTGAGCGCTGGCCGGTTGAGAGAAAAAGCTTGATAATAGTACTGTTAAGAATGCAAATGGCAGTGAAAATCGCATGAGTATTAAAAAAGTATAAAGTTGATTGTTTCATTTTTTGAAAGAAGGGAAACGTTTCTGGTGCAATGTCAGAAACGGTTCCGTTTGAAAGTTTTACTTATTCAATAGAAACCTGAAAATCTGCGGCTCGAGATTATCCTTTTTGATTTTGAGAAAGTATATCCCTGCTGGATATTTTTCAAGATTAAAATCAGTTTTTACAGCTTTTGACAGCTGTTTTTCGGTTAAAACATATCCTTCTTTATTAAGAATTGCCAAAGTCACAGCCCCCGGATAAGTCTCGTTGGCAAAGACGGTCAGCATTCCGGAAGTAGGGTTTGGACCTACTGAAAATACCTTGTCCGTCTTCGGCAGCGATAGTGCAATGATGGAAGAAAAAGAGCTTGTGCCATCGAGGTCTACCTGCTTTAAACGATAGTAAAAAAGACTATTATCCGATAAAACGGCCTCCCGATCTTCATAGGCATACTGGTTAACAGAATCTGTGGCTTTATGACCGGCTACCTTTGCGATTACCTCGAACGTTCTGGCATTTTCACTACGTTCAACCTCAAAATAATCATTGTTTTTCTCCGAAGCAGTTTCCCATGAAAGATTTACAGTACTGTTTTTTGTGTCACCTTTAAAAAATACTAGTTCAACCGGCAAAGGAGTTGTCTGTGTTTGGGCTGTGTATTCGTAGATTATCTTGGGACGTAAAAGGTCGGTTCCGAAATTGCGGGAGCGGAATGAGCTGTAAACATCGGTAGTTGCCGCTACTTTCAGCGTCAGAATACTGTCTGACGGAATACTGCTTATGGCGGTGGTTATGTCAAAGTAAATATACCCTGCTGCTGCCTGGGAGGTAGCGCTGGTGATAAGGTCAACGGTTGCTGGTTTATTGTTCCAATTGATACCGATTTCGAGCCAGGCATCCGTATTGGTCGAATAGGTATTTCCTGCTTTTGAAATGTTCCAGCCTGTCGTTATTCCATTTTCCAAGGCATATAATCTGACTTTCGCACTGACGATATTTTTGCGTAGACCATGCATGTCAAATTTTAGATAAATTTCCTGGATATCGTCAGACTTGTTTCTTGCTACCAGATAACCCTGAGTTCCATAATTGTTCGCAACGTTGCTATTACTTCTAACGTAGGAATCTGCAACGGCTGGTATCGAGTCCCTTTTTGCTTCTTCCGAAGCCTTGCCGTAAAGCCAAATCTGTGGACGGTATTCGGCGTTGGCATTTTCACGTGCATTAAAGGCGCCGTCTGTTTTACTGATAATTGCGGCATCCGTAGTAGCGGGTTCAGAGATAATATGGACAGATAAAATTTTATCTGCTCCCAGTCTTCCAATTACTGCTGGCGTGACATTCAGCTTCACCACGCTACCGGCAGGAGATCCGGTGATTTCACCGAGTTTGCTCATATGGGCCGGTTTGTTGCTCCAATTGATTCCTGTTTCTGTCCATGTATTATCTTCGACCAAATAAAATCCCCATTTCGTGCTGGCAACCGAAGTATTGGCATTATTCACGCGCAATTGGATGACAGCACTATCAAGATTTGCAGCAAAACCGCTGAGGTCAAATTTGACATATCCTTCTCGATCATATCCAGCCGATTCTTTTTTTATAGTCAAAACAGCGTCGGTACCATAGTTAGCGGTCGCGTACGCTGCTGTGCTGCCGGTACCCCCGCTTCTGACAAACGCGTCCGCCGTGCTGGTGACTTTCAACAAGGGTTCTACCGGCACTTCGTAAATAGGATTTGCGTTTGAAATGGTCGTGTTTATGGTACTTCCTGCGTTTGCACCCTGTGGCATGCCCAGAGTAGCTGCCCGTAATGCAGTAAACTGAGGGGTTTTGATTCCCAGATAAATCTGCGCAGTACTTTGCGACGGGTCTGCAACGTGGACAGTTACATTGGTGCCAGTCACATTTTTCAGCATAACAACGCAAGGTTTATTAGCCTTTACTATAACCTGATCAGCAGTAAATTCTCCGGCCTGATAAAACACAATCTGCCAGATCCCCAGACTATTATGACGCACTGCCTGTACGGTCGCTGTATTTGATAAAATGCTGATGTTACCAATGTTGTAATTTTGCATATCTGCAGCAGATGTTTTTCCAGGCGTTACAATGTAGGCGTAGGAAGCATTGGCAGGAGCTGTTCCGTGTTTGAACCATAACTTAAAAACATCGGCTGAAACGGCCGTGGCAGATCCGGTCGTATTGATAGATGACCAGCTTCCGGTCTGGGTCTGATTGCTTAATGTAACGTTGCCATTTTCTGGAAAAAAGTAGCCAACATTGCCTTGCAGAGCCCATTTTAAATTGTTGTTATAATCGTGGACTCCGCCATTTAAAATGCTGACATTATTTGCAGCATCGGCCACGGTTACCTCTGTTTTTAAAAGACATTGATTAACGGTCGTATTGATAGCCTGCGCTGCCGAAGAATTTATTCCAGCTCCCAGACAGACCACTTCTTCGTCAAAATAAAACCAGGATTTTTTTGCTGTCGTACCATAATCGTTCATTGCATAAGCGCTGGCACCATAGATTCCGTCGGAGACACCGCCAACAAACGGGACAGTTCCAAAGTTGACACCCCAGGCAGTTCTGACGGGATATGTGGTGATCTCCGGAACAGTCGTGCCCGGGATTTTATTCCACTCCCAAACCGGAAAAATATTGTAATATTCATCCCCAGTTACGCCGATGTAATTAACGCCTTCGGTCAGATAATAACCTTTGATATTTTCACCATTTCCCATTTCTGATTTTGCATTTCGGGAAGAAATGCTGCGAAGTCCAAACATGTATCCGGGGCGATGGTGAACCGTATAGTCTGTGCGCCAGTAATGAATATGCTCTGGAATTACATTATAGGAAGGAGCCTCTAAGCCTCGCATGCGCTGTATAGCATTGTCATATTCGGTCGCGTGGACGGGCAGGTCAAAGCTTTTTACTTTTTCGATCAGGGCCACATCTGCCTTACCTGCGTTGGCACGGCTTATACCTCTTCCGTACAAGTTAAAATCTGCATAAGCACCGCGGGATGGCTTAATAAAACCTTTTCGTACAAAATCTGAAAAAATTGCAAGTTTGTCGGCGGCGAAAGCGTAGGAAGTCCCGGCGACATAAATAGCGATATTGCTGATGCCCGAAATATATTCTCTTCCATATCCGTATACATACAACTGTGGTCCGTGAGCCGTATAGGAATTGTCATTTTGGATGCCCTCTCCCGTCGTCACAACAATTGAATTGGTCACCGCCGTTATTGTCTGGTTAAGTAATGTCTGGTTTTCGGTCAGGCAGGCACGCATGATGTAATGCTGTGCTACATCCGTTAAATTGGAGCCATCTTTCGCCGGAGAAGCTGTAATTGCAACGCCTTTGGTCATCCAGGCAAGCATCTGGTTTTCCAGCGCAGTAGAAATGCCAGCCGGAGATTTTCGCAGACAAATCAGCGTGTTACCGATATCTTTCGGAACACTGATCGAAAGATAAAACCAGTTCGTACTGCTTGGTGCAGGACTTAATGTTAACCAGTAATTCATGATACCTTCTATTTTTTCTTTCAGGCTGGCATCGCCATAGTGTATGCTGGATGGCTTGGAATAGGCCTTTGCCAGAATCCCCATCCGCGTAAGGTGGGTTCCCGGAGCCCAGTCAGTCTGACTTGTAGCGTTATAATTAATGTCCGGCCAGGCATAAGAAGTATTCAAGGTGCTCACCAGCGATGTTACCTGGGTATCAAGTGCAGAACCTCCTGTGGATTGGAAAGTATCAAAAATCCGGTTGGAAATGGTAGCAAAATCGGCAGGTGTCTGGCTATTGACTTTATGGACAAAAAGATGGAAAATAATACCGACCAGCAAAAACAATTGGATTTGGGACTTATATGTTTTCATCATTACGTCGAATTAGAATGGTAAGTCTATTACTACAATCAAGGAATAGTCAATAGGTTTGAAACAGACTTCGGGTAACAAACCTTGTCTGCTACCCGAATCAATTAATAAGATTAGTTAATCCACCCGCTATTCTGAATCAGTGTGGAGTTCATTTCTATTTCTGTTTGTGGAATTGGCCAGTTGTATATATAATCACCTTTCCAGGAATAGGTTTGCACGTTGGCACCCCAGATCTGGCGCACGCCAGCACCAGGATAAAACACTTTTTCTTTCCAGGATTTCCATCTTAATTCATCAAAAAAACTGATTCCTTCGTTGGGGAATTCTCTGCGTCTTTCATTTCTGATTGCTTCTCTTAATTCTGCCTGGCTGCTTACTGTGGTAGCGGCTGAAGAATTCAGAAGTCCAACTCCGGCACGCGCTCTAACCTGGTTGACCAGAGCAACTGCCTCGGCACTAAAACTTTGTTCGTTCAGAGCTTCAGCCCACATAAGAAGTACATCTGCATATCGGATAACGGGGAAGTCAGTAGGCCCGTAACTTCTGTTGAGAAGTTCAGAATTACCTTCGTATACAAATTTTCGATGCAGGTAATAGAAAAAACTTTGTGTGTCGGTGCGCAAATCACCGCCTGTGGCTGCCTCGGACCTGTATGGCCATCTCATCGTGACGGTCGCATTACTCGTTCCAAACACACCAGCATAAGTAGAATAAGGCGTAATCACATTATGCCCCAGACGCGGATCTCTGTTGGCATACACTTTCAGTATTCGCTCCTCATTTCCTGAAGGAAGATATTTTGACATATCAGCTCCTCTGTTTTTTGCTGCGGTAATCTCATTCTCTGTAAGGTTATTTCTTAAAAAGAAAACTTCACGCTGAGCCGGAGTCATACCGCTGTAGCCCGGAATTATGTCATTCCAATTGAAATTACTTCCGTCTGCATTTTGATACAAATCTACCAGATCGGGATGTATCAGATAAGTATTCCAGTTAGAACCAAAGGACGAACGGGTACCGCAGAAAAATTGCGTGGTAGATCCCGAACCGCTAAGCCCGATATTCTGGATGGAAAATATCATCTCATCGCTTTGTTCATTCGCAGTTTTGAAAAGCGCTTTATAGTCCGGAAAAAGTGTATATCCGGCGTTTTTAACTTTTGCAAAATCTTCGGCAGCGAGCGCCCATTTTTGTTGGTACAAATATGTTTTGCCTCTTAAAGCATATGCGGCACCCTTTGTGATGTGTCCATACAAAGCGTTGCCTTTGGCATATTTATCGGGCAGATTGGTTTCATTGATACAATCCGTTAAATCATTTACTACGGCTTCCCAAATTTCCGCTTCGGTAGAACGGGCCCTTTTGGCATTATCGGGAGTAATCGGTTCAAGAAAAAGAGGTACGCCTTTGAAAAGCTGGTTGAGCCTCAAATAAAAATAGGCACGAAGAAACTTGCATTCCGCCAGCAACCGGGCTTTTTTCTCAGGTAAGGACGGGGACTTTTCGGGAATATTAACAATGGCATCATTGGCACGATTGATGCCGGCATAAAGCTGCTTGTAATTGTCGGAAAACATGCTGCTGGATGGTGTAATGGTACCCATTAAAAGTGCATCTGCGTCTCGCCCCTGCCCTCCGACTCCAAATCTGTCAAGTTGATAGAGCTCATTTCCGGAAGCGGCGGAGGCATTGATATTTAATCTGAGTGCCTGATAAACCCCGGTTACACCCAAGTCCGTCAGGTTGTCGGTTGTCCACATCGTCGCCGAACTTACGGCGTCGTATGGAGCGGTGTCGAGCACATTTTCCTGGCAGGCAAAAAAAGAAAATGCTGTGGTTAGTATGAATATTATTTTTTTCATGATAAAGGATTTTAAAACGTCAGGTTGATACCTAATGCGAATTGTTTAAGTGTAGGATAATCGACGCTTGCGCCTATTTCGGGATCCATACCGGGGTATTTGGTTAGTAGCAGCAGATTTTCACCGGACAGATATACCCTAACCCGGCTAATGGCTGCTTTAGCTGCAATGGATTGCGGGAGTGTGTAGCCTATCTGCAGGTTTTTAAGTTTAATATAACTCGCATCATAGAGCCAGTAAGTGCTGGAAACATTATTTTGCGCATCGGTTGTATTTTTCAACCTGGGGCTTTTCCCATAGATATTGTTGGCTGGGTCAGATGGATTTGCGTCGTTGTAGTAATAGTGGTTGTCTGCAACATCGAGCGGTATGGAGAAGCCGTTCTGAACGATGGAATTATTGTAGCCCGTTACATTCCACACATACTGGAATCCCGTGCTTGCAGACCAGAGCATCGATACATCGATTCCTTTCCAGGAAATATCTCCTCTGAGACCGAAGTTATATTTTGGAGTTCTATTGGTCCCGGTAAACTTTTTGTCGTAACTATTTCCATAGATACCATCCCCATTGTTGTCTGCATAAATCAGATCTCCGTAGTAAATCCTGGCTTTTCCGATACCACCACCCGGTTGAAAGCTATATCCCGCAGCTGTCATGGCTTCAAGCCAGGCCATATCCTGAGCAGTGCGGATCATTCCGTCCTTCGGTCCGCCGTTTATATTGACTGTTCCATCGGTATTGGTGCCAGAGCCATTTCCGCTGTACAATGTTTGAATGTGAAACGCATCAATGGTGTGTCCTTCAAGTATTCTATTATCACCGCCCGTAGATACATCCCCCAGATTGGATGAGTAAGTTCTGGTGCCGTTTACATCCGTCCAGCCCTCTGCAAGTCTCCCTTTAAACTTATCGATTCTGTTGTAATTGTAGGCAAAATTACCCGTCAGTCCATAACTGATCTGGCCGGCCTTACCCCGATATCCAAGCGTAAGTTCAATACCTTTGTTCAACACTGCGGCAGTGTTTTGGGTAGGCGCCGTAGCGGTTCCCAATACCAGCTGTATAGGAGGAGTGGTAAGGATTCCATCGGTGTATTTGCGATACAGGTCAATCTCGAAATTAAGAGCACCCTTCAGCACAGCACCTTCCAGACCCAGCCCGGTAACTGTTGTGCTTTCCCATTTAAGATTTTGATTCGCGAATTTTCCCTGCCAAAGGCCTGTGGCCGCGATTGCATTAAATGAGTAGCCAACAGTATTGTATACAGCCTGGTAATCATAATTTCCACGACTCAAATCAGCGTTCATGTTGTTGTTACCCAATTTCCCCCAGGAAGCCCTCAGTTTGAGGTTCTGAATATGATTGTTCAGATTTTTCATAAAAGGCTCTTCTGACAAACGCCATCCGGCTGAGAAAGAAGGAAATATGCCCCAGCGATTGGAAGGTGCGAACTTCGAAGAACCGTCATAACGCAGATTGGCCTCCAATAAATACCGGTCTTTGTAGGCGTAATTCACTCTACCGAAGAAAGAGCGCATGGATCTGTCATATTCCGTTCCGCTGATAGCCGACATCGCCGTGCCTGAACCCAGCGTGGTTATGTCATAGTCGACCAGCCCAAGCATACTTGCACCAGTGTTGTAATAGTTGAAATAATACTCATTATAACCGGCAAGCCCCCCGAATGCATGAGCACCAGCCTCTGCGTTGTAGCGCAATACCAGATCGGTTGTAGTTGCATAATCCTTATTAAAGGAATAATTCGTGCTGAGCTTATCCGGCGTGGCGGCAAATGACTTAACTGTATTGGTGGCAAAGTTCCATCTGTCTATCGGGTTTGTGTGGGAATTGGATTCCTGAAAGCGAGTCTGATAATTGTAACGTGCTTCAAAAGCCAGCCCCTTAACCAGGTTCAAAGTGGTGTATAGCGTGGTATTGAATCTGCTTTGTTGATTGGAGCCGCCTGTATCATTGAAATATGACAGAATGTTATTGGCAGTGGCGGATTCTTCTGGTGCCTGTGCGAAACCATATCTGCCGTCATAAAAGGGAACTACACCGGGAGTAGTTTGTCTTAGGAAATTAAACGCTGTTGAGGTATTACCCATGTCATATGACTGAATGGATGCATACGTCTGTGTGCCAATGGTAATAAATTTATTGATTCTGGTTTCAAGATTAGCCCTTAGCTGATAGCGTTTTGTTCCTGTATTGGGCATTGTTCCGGGGTTATTAAGATATCCGGCAGAAAGTAGATAGGACGCTTTTTCTGTTCCTCCATTAACAGAAATGTTGTGATTCTGAACAATGTTGTTCTCAAACACAGTATTTATCCAGTCGGTGTTGGGATATGCGATAGCGTTGGGCACCCCATTAGCGGTAACGCCATTCGGATCAGCCGCTGCTGCCTGCCACGCATCGATAGTACCTTGCGAAAATAAGTTATTTTGACCCAGATTACGGTAGCCTTCATTAATCAGATTCATATGACGGCTGTAATCGGTCACCTGTTTAATCAGGTTGATCGGCTTTGCCACGGAAACCATACCGGTATAGTTGACAGTGAGTTTGTTTTTAGAGCCTTTTTTGGTGGTGATCAGCACAACCCCATTTCCAGCAAGTGATCCGTATATAGAAGCTGAAGCAGCATCTTTGAGAATAGACATGCTCTCTACGTCATTGGGATTTACGGCATCCATAGAGCTGATGATACCATCTACAATAATAAGCGGATCGTTATTATTCAAGGTTCCTGTACCTCGTATCCTAATGGTGGCGCCATCGGAGCCGGGTTTACCGGATCCCTGCTGAACGCTTACACCCGGTGCAAGACCTGCCAGTGAAGAGGAAAGATTGGTTACCGGCCGGTTTTCAATATCCTTCGCTGCAACAGCTGCCACCGAGCCGGTCATATTCACTTTTTTCTGTGTTCCGTAACCGACAACCATTACTTCATTTAATGTACTTGTAGATGGCGTAAGGCTTACATCCAAGTTGGTTTGGCTACCGACTGGCAGTTCCTTTGAATCGTAGCCAACAAAACTGAATACAAGAAATTTGTCATTCCCATCCGTAAGGGATAACCTGAATTTTCCATCAGCATCAGTGACGGTTCCCTGCTGTGATCCTTTTACGACCACACTCACTCCGGGTAATGCCTCACCTTTTTCGTCTGTAACTTTGCCGGAAATTTCTGCTGCATTGCCGATGGCAAAACTCACATTTGAGGGATGTGCTGCCTGAACGGAACCGCAGATAAATAGTAGGACAACAATAGCAACAATCAGACGTGTGCCTGCTGTTAAGTGCGCAGCGAGATGGCCGTTGAGCCGGCTCAATAGCGGCGGGAGATGCCGGAGGGTAATTTTTTTTGGATTAGTAGAATACTTCATTGAGTTTTTGGGTTTTGAAAGTGGATTATTTTGTTTGATTCAGGAATAGTCAAACAAAATTCCGTAATCAGGCTGAGCTCACAGGGCGAAAATCCTGTTGGAATGGGGGTACTTTTCCGCGGAGACACAATTTCATCGCCTTTTAGTGATAAAAATATGCTCCTTAGATTACAATCGAATCGACAAATATTTAAAAATGGAGAGGGCTGTTTATCTCATTTGCGAACCTATCTTTGTATCCTTTCTTGAAACGAAAATGGCTGTGTACCTATGAACCTGCTTTGTTTTTTATCCTTTCCACAAAAAACAAAACTGAGCATTGTGATAATGTTCGCAACGGTTCTGTGCTTTCAGATCAAAGGTTTGGGGCAGCAGCTGGTATTTAATAATCTCAATTCTGAAAATGGTTTATCCCAAAATTCCGTGCTTGCGATTGCCCAGGACCACACAGGTTTTATATGGCTGGGCACGAGTTATGGCTTAAATAAATTCGATGGACGGGGATTCAAAATTTACAAGAATGATCCCGGTAACAAGGCTACATTATCCGGAAACTATGTACTCTGCGCACTAAACGACTCGAAGAATGGATTGTGGTTCGGGACTAGTTATGGCCTAAATAAGTACATGCCAGAGACAGATTCCTTCACTTCTTTTCTGGTGGCCGATTCTACGGAACAAAACAAGCTTAGCAGCAATATTATCAATTGCCTCTTTGAAGATAGCAGAGGAATCCTGTGGGTTGGGACAAACAAAGGCTTGAATCGGCTAAAAGGTCGCAATAAATATGCCTTTAATTCATATCAAAACGGGCTTGCAGGATTGGACATTCGTACGATCTTTGAAGATTCGAAACACCAGTTATGGATCGGAACGACACAAGGACTGACTAAAATGGTATTTGAGAGCAAAGAAATCCGGTATTATAATTTCAAAAATTTTGCTTCTGATAAAGGCAGCCTGAGCGATAATTTTGTCACGTCAATAGCGGAAGACAAGCAAAAAAATATCTGGATTGGCACAAAAAACGGCGGACTTAATCGCTTCAATATCACTCAGTCCAATTTTACCCGTTTTCAGCACCAAGTAAATGGCAGTGGTCTGATCCACAATAATATCAGAAGGATTCTTACTGATAAAAAAGGCAATCTTTGGATCGGGACGCTGGAAGGGTTGAGTATTATGGATCCTGTAAACCTCACGTTTAAGTCATATCAGCATGAGCCCGAAAACAGAACGAGTTTGAGCCAGAACTCGCTGTATGCTATTTTTCAGGATAAAAGCGGAAGTATCTGGCTAGGGACGTATTACAATGGCGTCAACATAGTCTACTCGCACGAAACGCCGTTCAGGATTTTCCGTACGGGAAAATCAAAATACAGTATCAACCATAATGTGGTAAGCTCGGTTACCCGGGATAAAAACGGCGACCTGCTGGTTGGCACCGAAGGAGGCGGATTCAATTATCTCGATGATAAAACGGGAATCGTTACAAATTTCAAGAATGGATCCAATATTTCGCCAGGCATTTCCTCCAATCTTGTCAAAGGCATTGCTCAGGACGATGACAAAAACCTGTGGATTGCCACGCACTTGGGTGGTTTAAATCGCTATGATCCTGTTAGTAAAAAATTTACGGCGTTCAGAAATAATCCTGACGACAATTCTTCAATAAGTTCGGATAATGTGAGCGCAGTTATGGAAGATACCCGTGGGCGGATCTGGGTAGGTACAGATCAAAATGGTGTCGATTTGCTAGACAGAAAAACAGGTAAATTTCACCATTTTAATATCAATACAAAAAGTCCATTCAAGCTCAGCGGAAACTTTATCCGCAATTTTTACGAAGATTCCAAGGGGAATGTATGGATTGGAACAACCGAAGGGCTTAACATGCTCACTGCCGATTCCACAAAAATCGTCTGGATGGACTCCAAAATTAAAACTTCAAAAAACAGGTTTCCAAACATAATCAACTGCGTCATTGAGGATGCCTCGGGTATCATTTGGATTGGAGCTTATTACGGGGGACTGACACGTTTTGACAGAAAAGTAAATACTTTTATCACCTATAAACAAAAAAATGGCCTTCCTAACGACAACGTACTCGGTATTTTAGATGATGATAAAGGGAATCTGTGGCTGAGTACTTCGGACGGGCTGTCAAAATTTGACATCAAAAAGGAAAATTTTAAAAATTATACAGTATCAGACGGCTTGCCGGGCAATGAATTTACGGCTAACACCTATTACAAAGATAAAACAGGTGAGATGTTCTTTGGCGGACTGAACGGTCTGGTCAGCTTTTTTCCACATAAAATTCAGACCAACGAGTTTGTTGTACCGGTAGTGCTGACATCCCTCAAACTTTTCAATAAACCGGTCTCTATAGGCGCTGAGGATGGTTTGCTTGAAAAGGATATCAGCATCACGAAGGAGATAACTTTTTCCCATGACCAGAATATTTTCACCATTGATTTTGCCCTTCTTAATTACATCAAACCGGATAAAAATAAGTACGCTTATCAGTTGGAAGGATTTGAAAAGGACTGGAATTATGTACGTACTTCTTCTGCAACTTACACAAACCTGCCATCAGGGACTTATACTTTTGTGGTGAAGGGTGCTAATAACGACGGGGTGTGGAGTACGGAGCCCGCGCGTTTAGTCATCCACGTTTTACCCCCGATATGGAAAACCTGGTGGGCATATTGTTTGTACTTCATCGTCATAACATCAGCTATTTTGTTTGTGACACGTTATTTCTATCTCAGCGCATTGTTCCGCCGGGAGCACGAGCTGCATCAGATCAAGCTTGATTTTTTTACCAATGTTTCGCATGAAATCAGGACACATTTAACGCTGATACAGGGACCTGTTGAAAAATTGATCATGGTAAAAAAAGAAGATTCACTCATTCAGTCACATTTGATGCAGGTAAGAAAAAACGCAGACAGGTTGCTGAAACTGGTCAGTGAGCTTATGGATTTTCGAAAGGCAGAGACCAATCATCTCAAATTACAGGTAAGTCAAAATGATATTATCCCGTTTCTGAAAGATATATTTGGTGATTTTAGCTTTCCCTCAGAATACCGTGAGATCAAATCTGTTTTTAAAAGCAATGCAGAAAAAATTGATATTTATTTTGATGTCGAACAAATGGAGAAAGTATTCTTCAACATTCTCAGTAATGCTTACAAGTTTACACAGGATGGAGGAAGGATTGAAATACTTGTTGAGGAGAAAGAAAATTCTGTGGACATCAGGGTTGTGGATAACGGCAAGGGCATAGCACCTCAGTACCTGAACAAACTTTTTGTCAATTTTTTCCAGGTTTATGATCACGGAAATCAGAATACCGGTTATGGTATCGGTCTTGCTTTGTCCAAAAGTATTGTTGAACTGCATCATGGAAGCCTGGCTGTAGAAAGTAAAGTTGCTCAAAACAACAAAACGGGCAGGACTTGTTTTACCATAACACTGTTAAAAGGGAAGACTCATTTTGCTCCCGGGCAGTTACGGACGGACATGGTTTTACAGGAAGGCAGAGCAACTTCATTTGTAGAAGACATTGCTGAAAACAAGTTCATTCAAACATCAACAGGAGAAAAACTGACCGTTTTGCTTGTTGAGGATAATGCTGAGGTCAGGTCATTTTTAGCTGAATCTTTATCTGGAATATATGAAGTTTTTCAGGCAGAAAATGGAGAGCAGGGCTGGGAGTCTGCCATTGAACTGATCCCGGATCTGATCATCAGTGACGTAATGATGGCTGAAATGGATGGGCTTACGCTATGTAAAAAACTAAAAACAGATGAAAGGACCAGTCATATTCCGGTGATATTACTAACTGCCAAAGCTTCTGTCAGTCATCAGGTAAGCGGCCTGAAAACGGGAGCAGACGCATATATTTCAAAACCTTTCAGTCTTCAGGTCCTGGAATTGAGTCTCAGAAATTTACTAACGGCGCGTGAACTAATGAGGCAAAAATACAGCCGACAGGTAACTTTGGAGCCGCAGAATATCCCGATCAACACCGTTGATGAACAGTTTATCAATAAGATTCTACAGATCACAGAAGAGCTTATGGACAATCCTGAATTTGGCGTTGCCATGCTTTCGGATAAAATTGGTATGAGTCAGTCGGTGCTCTATAAAAAGCTCAAAGCCGTTACCAATATGTCGGTCAATGACTTTTTAAAGTCTATTAGGTTAAAAAAAGCGGCTCAGCTTCTACAACAGCATAATATGACAATTTATGAGGTAGCTTATGCAGTCGGATACGATGACAGGAAATATTTCAGCAAGGAGTTTAAAAAACATTTTGGAAAAACGCCAAGTGAATATTCTGTTGTAGATTAAGCAAGCAGCATAAAAAACAGCAATTTGACTATGGAAAAAATTCACAAAACTTTCATTAGCTACTAGCTATTTACGAACAATCGAAAAAGCTGGCCCTCGCTCAACATCTCCTTCCGAGCATCGGATCTTCACTGATTTTTGTAGTGCCCTTTCAAGATAAATAATACAACATGCCAAAACTGTTTTACAACATGACGCTTGCGTTTAAGCAATAAAAATATCGAGCCGCTGCGCTTTCAAATCAAGATGTCCATCACATAAACATCTTGCAAATCAATTAAATAACACTTCCCAGCGTCTTTTTTGCGTTTTTCGTCGAACTCCACAAATGACACTGGAAATGATGGGAATTTCTGAATATTTTGGGATATCCCGGAAAGCAAAAATGCCCGTAAATCATTGATTTACAGGCATTTTGTTGATTTTAAAAACTTCTAAATGGGAGGGAGACGGGTCTCGAACCCGCGACCTCTAGAACCACAATCTAGCGCTCTAACCGACTGAGCTACAACCTCCGTTTGAGGACACAAAATTAGGAAAAGGTTTACAGCTTCCAAACAAAATCTGATTTTTTTTCAGAAACCTGTAAACCTTTTTTTTCATTTTAAAGTTATTTCGCTGCAACATAAAGAGCGTCAGCAGCTTTCCAGTCTACTACGTTCCAGTATGCATCGATATAATCAGGACGTTTATTTTGATATTTCAGATAATAAGCATGTTCCCACACGTCTAGACCAATTACCGGTGTGCCTTTCGTTTCAGCGATATCCATTAGCGGGTTGTCCTGATTCGGAGATGAAGTGATAGCAATTTCACCGCCATCTTTCACGATCAACCAAGCCCATCCTGAACCAAAACGTCCGATCGACGCTTTTTTGAACTCATCTTTGAAAGCAGAAAAAGAACCAAATTTTGCTGTGATTGCTTTCCCTAATTCTCCAACAGGTTCGCCACCGCCATTTGCCGAAAGTGATTTCCAGAAGAATGTATGATTCCAGTGCCCACCACCATTGTTACGAACCGGTGCCGGAGCCTTGCTGATATTTTTGATAATCTCTTCTATAGTTTTACCTTCCAGCTCAGTTCCTGCTACTGCCGCATTCAAATTGGTAACATATGCCTGGTGGTGACGGTCATGATGGATCTCCATTGTAAGCGCATCAAAATGCGGTTCTAACGCATTGTTTGCGTACGGTAAAGGATCAAGTGTAAATGCCATTCTGAATAAGGTTTATTGGTTATTGAATATGACTTTCTAATTAGTTAACAGCAGAAAACTGCTTTATGTTCTTAATCTTTTAAAAAAGTTGAGGAGCAACTCCTGGCTCTCCTCAGCAAGAATACCCGTTTTTAACTGTGTTTTAGGATGTAAAACATTCTTGCCAAGCTTAATAAATCCACGTTTTTCATCAGATGCTCCGCAAACGACGCGCTTCATTTGCGTCCAATACAAAGCTCCCGCGCACATGACACAAGGCTCCAAAGTTACATATAGAGTACAGTCCTGAAGGTACTTGCCACCTAAATATTCTGACGCAGCTGTTATTGCCAACATTTCCGCATGCGCAGTCACATCTTTAAGGCGTTCAGTCTGGTTGTACCCTTTACCTATAATTCTTTCTCCAATTACAACAATCGCGCCAACAGGAATTTCCCCGTCGTCATAAGCCCTTTGAGCCTGACGAAGTGCTTCGGCCATGAAATAATTGTCTAAAAAATCGGAAGTCATTGTAAAACGTTCAATTGGGAACTACACCTAAAACAAAAGCGGGAAGCAATATACTCCCCGCTTTTCAATATTATGCTATGAATCTTATGGTTTAAAAATACGCTGTACCGAACTGCGGTCTCCATTCTGAACCTTTAACAAATACATACCTGACGGTTTTGATGTTAAGTCAACTTCTGTAATTTTCTGACGTATAGATTTCTTAGACAAAGATCGTCCATTGAGATCAATAATTTCAACAAGAGCTTCCTTGGCTGAAATTGTGCCGGTAATTTCGACGGTACATTTATTCTCAATCATGGTTGGGTATATTTTCAACCAGTCAGCTACGGGTACGGGAGGTTCCACACCTAGTACAGGATCTACCTGAACACGGAACGTGCCCGCTCCCCTGCCGACGCCACAAGTATTTGATATTGATGTGATCTGATAGATCGTCGTTGTTTTAGGTGAAATCCGGACAGAAACAGGACTAACGCTCGAAGAAATTAAGGTATCTTTCGCACCGTCGTTTAAATTAAATGTCCAGGGGGCGTCGCCAGTGATAGCAATGTTCAGTGTCGCAGTTTGCCCCATCAAAATATTGGATGGTCCGGTAATTGTAGCGACTGGCAATGGATTGATGGTCATTTTTACAGAACTTACACTGCCAGGCAATGTGCTTCCTTGTCCCGCACTTACGACGCGGATAAAATAGCTTCCCGCTTTTACGGTATCAGGAATAGTTGCAGTCAACACACTTCCGTTGACTACCGAAGGTATCGACACAAATTTTGTTATATCGTTCTGAGTCGAAATTTGTGCTGTAAATACATTCCCAGTTGGAAAATCACCTGATTTTTGGAATGGAATGGTAAAACTTCTTCCGGCACAAAGCTGTGATACGGATGGATTTCCAGTTGTAATGGTCGGAATAAGTACAGTAACAACCGCCACTCCATTGGATAATCCTTCACCGCAGGCGTTGGAAACTTTCGTAACAACATAATTGGTTGTTGTTTGCGGTGTTACCGTTATCTGAGTTGTAGCGTTGCTCGAAGTTCCGGTTTGTCCGTTTGACAAAGTGTATGACCAAGGCGCATCACCTGTAAAATTAACAGTAATAGTTGTCGACTGCCCCGGAGACACTGAGTTATTGCCAGAAATAGTCGCCGAAGGTAAAGGCTTAATATGAACTTTTATTTCAGCCTTTGGGCTTTCGCAGGTATTCGTTCCTGTTTGTGTAACATAGAAAGAATAATCTTCAACCTTTTCAGTAAAAGGAGTTAAGGCAGTTGTACGTGGATTTGTATCGGTTAATGTCAGATACCATTTAAGAGAAGTTCCCGTTGCACTTAGCGGTGAGGCAGAAGCACCCTGACAATATTCAACAAAAGATGTTGCCAATGTAGGTTTTGGAGTAACATTGATTTTAACATCAATTTTTGCTCTGCTGCTTAGACATCCATCTGCATCTTTTTGATTAACATAGTAAGACGTAGTGCCTTCAGTTTCAGTAGATGGAGTTGGGGCAGTAGCAGAAGCGGTTCCTCCTGTGGCACTTGTTCCATACCAGTTTAATACTGCGCCTGTCGCAGGAGTCGCAGTAAGTGGTGTTGCTATAACAGATTGACAATATTCAATAGCTGCGGAGGCAACGGTTGGAGCAGGTACCTGTGGCTTCACAACAACATCAACTTTCGCACGAGCACCTTCACAGGTATTAAGAGTTTGACTTACGTAATAAGATGTTGTGCCGGCTGTAGTTGTTAATGGTGTGGGTGCCGCTGCCAAAGCTGTACCGCCTGTTGCTGCTGTGTACCACTTCAAAGCCGTTCCTGTTGCAGTCAGAGGAATTGCAGTTTCATTAAAACAATATACTACCGGCACTCCTATTGTCGGAGCAGTTGTTTGAGGATTTACAATAACATCAATTTTGGCACGAGGACTTTCGCAGCCATTTAAGGTTTGGGTAACGTAATATGACTTAGTACCAGCTGCAGTGGTTACCGGTATTGGAGCCGTTGCTACTCCGGTTCCACCCGTTGCAACAGTATACCACTTTAAAGCTGTTCCGGTCGCGGTTAATGCAACCGGCGTTTCTGATAAACAATAAGTCACATTCGCTACCGTCGGCGCAGGTGTTTGTGGATTTACAGTAACATCGATTTTTGCCCGGGGACCTTCGCAGCCATTCAATGTTTGGCTAACGTAATAAGAAACAGTACCAGCAGTTGTTGTTGAAGGGATTGGCGCTGCTGCCAGCGCAGTTCCACCAGTTGCAGCAGTATACCATTTTAAAGCTGTTCCTGTGGCAGTTAATGCTGTCGCAGTTTCGGATAGACAATAAGTAACGTTAGCCACTGTTGGAGCCGGGGTTGCACATGCAGCGGCCGCAACATTTACAACAATAGCTGAGCGAGGACTTTCACAAGTTCCAATACTTTGACTCACATAATAGGTTGTGGTACCAACAGTCGTGGTGGAAGGAACTGGCTTCGTAGCAGAGGCAGTACCTCCGGTTGCCGCAGTACCGTACCAGTTTAAGGTCGCACCAGAAATGGCAGTTGCGGTTAAGGTTGC
>NZ_FNXY01000009.1 GCF_900108855.1 Dyadobacter koreensis | reverse complement strand
CTAATCGAACGCATGCCCATCTTCAACCAATAAATCTTTAACAAATAGTACCAGGTGGCACCCCTGTATTATGCGGTATTAATCCGGGTTTCCCCGGGCTATCCCCCAGTTGAAGGTAGGTTGCATACGCGTTACGCACCCGTACGACGGTGACATTGCTGCCCCCTCGCCTTGCATGTATTAAGCCTGCCGCTAGCGTTCATCCTGAGCCAGGATCAAACTCTCCATTGTAATTTTTTTTGTGGTCTCTATCTATAAAATAGGACCGAATCTTCTTAAACGAACTATCTTGTTACTCTCTTCATCATGTCAAAGAACTTTGCTTCGCGTCTTCCGAAACTTGTCGCAGTGATCGTTTTCACCGCCGTTATCCCCGATTGGGAGTGCAAAAGTCCTACATTAATTTTTAATATGCAAGCCCAGGAACAAAAAAGGCGAAAATTATTTTCGCCTTTTTTGTTAACTTGCTAAAAGTCAAAAGTGTAGTTCTGAAACTTTTTTTAAATATTTTTGAAATACTCAATTACATGCATTTTTAATAACGCTTCCTGCTTGTCAATACCACCTTGCGGCAATGCCCTGTTCAATATATAATGCGGCCAGCCATCCTTATCCCTTTTTTCAAACAGGTAATAAGAAGACAGACTTAATACCTTACATATCCCGATATGCATCAGATCCTGTTTTTGTTCTTTTGTAAATCTTTTAGCACCCTGTCCCAGCTCCTGGACACCTATAAGAAACAATACGCCATTCAAGTCAGCCGGTCGCTTTCCTAATAATTCTTCCAAAGTCTGAAGTAAATGCTCCCATTGCGCTTCGAGTGGTTGGTCCTCTATATTTAATATGCTCATATAAGTTCTTATTCTATTAATATGTATCGGTCAAAACTCCAATTTGTTTATATTTTATCAAAACCAATAACAGACGTCGGGCGTTCTATTTTAACCCGCATTTTAGTTTTCCGGTTAAATCATTGTAAACTCTTAGTCATATAATAGAAGAGAAAAGAATGCATTTGAGGGTTTTTCCTAACTTTGGGTTTTGCCTGATAAGAATGAGGCATTTGATGTGAACAATATATATAAGGAGGAAGATAGATTGAGCAAGCCAGATTATTTAGATACACTGAACGAACCGCAACGCCAGGCCGTGGTTTATGGTAATGGTCCTTTAATGATTATTGCCGGTGCCGGTTCAGGAAAAACACGAGTACTTACTTACCGGATTGCCCATTTGATTGAAAATGGCGTAGATCCGTTTCGTATTTTATCTCTGACTTTTACCAATAAAGCATCCGGGGAAATGCGGAAACGTATCGAGGGTGCTGTCGGGACAGAAGCGAGAAATATCTGGATGGGTACTTTTCACTCTGTTTTTGCAAAAATTCTCAGGATCGAAGCGAGATATCTGGGTTACACCAGTGATTTTTCGATTTATGATACCGACGATTCCAAGTCGTTATTGCGCAGTATTATAAAGGAATATAATCTGGATGATAAGGTTTACAAAGCCAATGTGGTTTATAACCGGATTTCCGGAGCAAAAAACAGGCTGGTGTCTGCAGACGATTATATCAACAATGCCGTAATCCAGGCAGATGACGAAGCGGCCAAAATGAAGGAAATCGGGCGTATCTACAAGACCTATGTAACGCGCTGTTTTCAGGCGAATGCGATGGATTTTGATGATCTGCTTTTTAATACAAACGTTTTGTTCCGTGATTTTCCTGATGTTTTGTACAAATATCAGCACAAATTCCAGCATGTGATGGTGGATGAGTTTCAGGATACAAACGTTTCGCAGTACCTTATTACAAGAAAATTATCGGCTGTAAACCGGAATATTGTGGTTGTTGGGGATGATGCGCAAAGTATTTATGCCTTTCGCGGAGCCAATATTGAAAACATTCTGAATTTTGAAAAAGATTTTCCGGATGTTCATACTATCAAACTGGAACAAAATTATCGTTCAACAAGCACGATTGTAAATGCCGCGAATTCGGTGATCGCCCGAAATAAATCCCAGTTGAAAAAAGAAACCTTCACAGTGAATGAGGAAGGCTCGATGATCGACGTGATCAAAGCGGGTTCTGATAACGAAGAAGGACGTTTGGTTGCGACGGCCATCTTTGAAGAAAAAATGCAGAAATCGCTCAAAAACGAAAATTTTGCAATTCTTTATCGTACTAACGCGCAGTCACGTTCTTTTGAAGAAGCGCTTCGAAAGCTGGGAATTAAATACCGGATTATTGGCGGACAATCTTTTTATCAACGTAAAGAGATTAAAGACCTTTTGGGTTACCTGCGTTTTACGGTTAACCAGCGTGACGAAGAAGCTTTTAAAAGGATTATCAATCTTCCGAAACGTGGGATCGGCGATACAACCGTTGCAAGAATTACTGTAACTGCGGCAGAAAATAATGTTCCGATCTGGGAGGTGGTAAGCAATATTGCGAATTATGCAACCGGCCGGACGATTACGCAAATCGATCAGTTCGGGACATTGATCAAAAGCTTTATGCTCATGCTTGATGCCGGAAAAGATGCTTTTGAAGTTTCCGCTCACATCGCAAAAACATCCGGACTTCTTCGTGAATTGTATGAAGACAAAACCGTTGAAGGACTTTCCCGCTATGAAAACGTCCAGGAATTGCTGAATGCGATCAAAGAATTTGTTGATAGTGAAGAAAACGAAGATAAAACACTAAGTGCGTTTCTACAATCTGTTTCGCTTTTGACAAATGCAGACGAACCGGATGAAAACGAAGATAATGATCGCGTCACAATGATGACAATTCACTCTGCGAAGGGTCTTGAATTCAGGAATGTTTTCATTGTTGGTTTGGAAGAAGATCTATTCCCAAGCCAGATGATGCTGGAAAGCCGCCAGGATCTGGAAGAAGAACGCCGTCTTTTTTACGTTGCGATAACCCGTGCTGAACAAAAACTCTCATTCTCCTACGCAGAAAGCCGTTATCAGTGGGGAAGATTGAAAATGTGCGAACCAAGCCGGTTTTTATTGGAGGTTGATGCAAAATATTTGAATATTTCCCAATCTTTCCAAAGAGAGATTAGTCGGGAAGGATCATCCTCGTCGCCGATGTCCTTCGTCAAAAATCTCAGTCCGAGAAGACCGACAGAACCAAGGCCAGCAACAGCTGCTTCTGCTCACACGCCTACTTCGGATTTTGTACCGAGTGATACGCATGAGCTTGCCGAAGGCGATAAGGTGGAACATTCCAAGTTTGGTTTTGGCACGGTTGTTAAGATGGATGTAAATGGAACAGACCGTAAAGCGACCGTGAAATTTGACAAGGTAGGTGACAAAACTTTATTGCTTAGTTTCGCCAAATTAAGAATAGTGAAATAAATCGTGTTACATAGTTATAGTACGATTATACAGGACTTTACATAATGTAAAACCACGCACCGCCACAGGACTCATTAGATTTAATACTCTTATGGCGATGTACTAATGATTATTTTTTAACAAATTAAATTATGTTCATCGAAAAAGACCTTCAACAGATTCAGGACCGCGGGAGCGATGCCACAGTAGTAGAAGAACAAGTGCATTATTTTGTGAATGGGTTTCCATTTCTTCATTTGTCCAAAGCAGCGACCGTCGGAGACGGGATTATTCGTTTGACAGATGCACAAATTGAAGAAGTAGTTAAGGCGTTTGACAGGAGTTCTTCTGACGGCGAAGTGGCTCTACTGAAGTTTGTTCCTGCTTCCGGAGCTGCAACGCGTATGTTTAAGTCGCTATTTAGCTTTTTGCAGGAAGATAAAAAAGACAAATCTGTTGACGAATTTTTTGCGAGACTAACAGAATTTGCTTTTTACGAAGATCTGAAAGCTTGCATGGCGTCAGACGGGATTGATATTTCTTCTGCTGATGAAAAAACGATAGTCTCTTATTTCCTTTTAAACAAGGGTTTGGGATATGGCGAATTGCCAAAAGGATTGTTGAAATTCCATAATTACGACAGCCGTTCACGCACGCCCCTCGAAGAACATTTGGTAGAAGGTGCTCATTACGCAAACGCTGGTAGCAATGTTCAGATTCACTTTACCGTTTCTCCGGAACACCGTGATAAATTCGAAAAACTGGTTGTTGAAGTATTACCAACCTATCAAAGCGAATTTGGCGTAAAATATATGGTGTCGTTTTCTGAGCAGAAAAGCTCAACCGATACGATTGCTGTAAACATGGACAACTCGCCCTTCCGTGAGAAAGATGGTGGACTATTATTCCGGCCGGCCGGGCATGGTGCTTTGCTGGAAAACCTAAGCCAATTGGATGCGGATATTATTTTCATCAAAAATATTGATAACGTAGTTCCCGATAGAATTAAGAGCGATACTGTAACCTACAAAAAAGCATTGGCCGGCATTGTTCTTGACTTCCAGAAAAGAATATTTGGCTATCTTGATAAATTAAGCGCAGGTTCTGATGCTTCTTTATTAGCGGAACTTGATACTTTTTTCCGTGAAGAATTATGTGTAGTACCTCCGGCAACTTATGACGGATGGTCTGACGATCAGAAGAAAGAATATTTTGTTGGCAAACTTGACCGTCCTTTGCGTGCCTGTGGTATGGTAAAAAATCAGGGCGAACCTGGTGGCGGACCTTTCTGGGCAGAAAATGCAGATGGATCTTCGTCATTGCAAATCGTAGAATCTGCTCAGGTTGATGTTGACAATGAACAGCAGAATGGTATTTTCAAGAATTCAACCCACTTTAATCCGGTTGATCTTGTTTGTGCAATTAAGAATAAAAACGGAGAATTATACGATCTTAAAAAATTCCGTGATCCGCTTACTGGTTTCATAACCTACAAATCCAAAGATGGAAAAGAGCTGAAAGCGCAGGAATTACCTGGCTTATGGAACGGATCAATGGCTAACTGGAACACGCTTTTCGTTGAAGTTCCGTTGATCACATTTAATCCTGTAAAAACAGTAAATGACCTGTTGCGCGAACAACATCAATAGTGTCAACAGCACAGTTATAAAAGTAAAAACGTCGAATCCGTAAAGGGTCCGACGTTTTTTATTGGAATAATTTTCCTAATATCATGCTGTCAGGGGCAATATTTCAAGGAATTGGTAAGACCTTACTTTCTTTGAAAGTTGACAAAATCACCATCGTTTGGGTGCTTGCTACTTCTTCAATTTCATTTATTTTTTCCAACATCAGTTTTTGATATGTACTGATATCCTTTGAAATTACTCTCAACAAGAAATCGCCTGTTCCCGTAATATGGTGGCACTCGATCACTTCCGGAATTGCATGTATTTTTTCAACAAATGACTCTGTAACAGCTTTTCTGTGGCCAACCAAAGAAATCTGCACGAAAGTGCTTACACCCAAACCAACTCTTTCTGGTTCTAATTGTGCATGATAACTTTTAATAATTCCTGATTGCTCAAGTTTCTTTACACGTTCCAGTGTAGGAGCTGGTGAAAGCCCAATTTCCTTTGAAAGCTGTGCGTTCGTTATCTTGGCATTCGTTTGTAAAATCTCAAGTACTTTACGGTCTATCTGGTCTAATTTAATGATAGCAGACATTGCTTATAACATGGTTTATAGTTAGCCCCACTTTTTAGGACGCTGCAAAACTAATTAGTTTCCCGAAGATAATTGTAACTTTATACTGAAAATTTGTCAAAAAAAAGAATTTTAATAGGTAAAACGGCCTTTTAGTGCTGAATTGTTGGGTGATACTTTTGTATAACCCATTAATATCAATTTTATTAAACGGAATAAGCCTCTATTTTCTGTAAAAAATCCTGATACGTTATACGTATTCCTTCGGTGAGATCTGTCTTGTGTTTCCAGCCCAGGGCATGAAGTTTGCTTACATCCATCAATTTCCGTGGCGTACCGTCAGGCTTATCCGTATTCCAATGAACGTTGCCTTTATAGCCTACCGTTTCCTGAATCAACTCGGCTAATTCTTTAATAGTAACATCGCTTCCTACCCCTACATTAAGGAAACCCGGCTCGCTGTAATTCTGCATCAGGAAATAACATGCATCAGCCAAATCATCAGCATGAAGGAATTCGCGCAATGGTGAACCCGTTCCCCAGAGCTCAACTACTGGTTTGTTTTCTTCCTTGGCCTCATGAAATTTACGGATCATGGCAGGAAGAACATGCGATTTATTCAAATCATAATTGTCGTTAGGACCATAAAGATTTGTGGGCATAACCGAAATGAAATCACAGCCGTACTGGCTTCTGTAAGCCTCGCACATTTTTATTCCTGCAATTTTCGCAATTGCATACGGTTCATTCGTTGGTTCCAGTGTGCCGGTCAGGAGCGAATCTTCGTGCAGCGGCTGAGGTGCCAGTTTTGGATAAATGCAGGATGAACCAAGAAAAAGCAGTTTTTTTACGTTAACCCGGTAAGCACTATCGATGACATTATTTTGAATTTGCAGATTATCGAACAAAAATTCTGCGCGATAAATATTGTTGGCCATGATGCCGCCAACCTTTGCTGCAGCAAGGAAAACATATTCCGGACGTTCTGTTTCAAAGAAATCTTTTACCGAAGCCTGATCACGCAGATCAAGTTCTGAAGATGTGCGGAATACAAAATTGTTAAAACCTTCAGCAGTTAGTTTACGGTGAATCGCCGAGCCGACCATACCGCGGTGTCCTGCGATATAAATTTTAGCGCTTTTTTCCAATGTGTTATGTAAATTTGTAGGATGAAAAATCAATATCTTTAAGAACCAATTCGTTACAAAAGTAACAATCTTACCCTGAAGAAAAATTCAATACACATGCAAAGAGTTACTCTGGTCTGGTGTTTTCTATCTATTTTCCTTGTGAAGGGAGCTTGGGCACAGACTGAAACAAAGGAATCTTCACCCCCAACCTGGTTACCAAAAGCGGCCAGTCAGGATTCTGTAAACACAAATAAGAAAGGATCGAAGGATTTAAAATCGTTTATTTCTGGTCTGGATCCTGCGGCTACGGCCACGCTTCCGGGAGGAAACAGCAAGTCTACTTCCGTTACTTCACTTTTCGGAGAAACAATTCCTGATCTGGGCCTAAAAGTAAAAGAATACAAAAGTCAGAAAGCGGACCGTAAACTGAAAAAGGAGAAGGCCAGGCTTGCCAAAGTGATGTATAAAGGCGTACCGATGATGGCCATGGACATTCGTTATGGAAGCGGAGACCGTACGACTTTGGAAACTTTTCACGTTTTGAAAGAGCCAAAACCGCTTAACAATTATGCACGTTCTACCGAAACGCGTTGGTACGATACCAAAGGCAAAAAGCTGAGTTCTGCCATTATTAAGGAAAAAGAAAAATCGCTTTTACTTCATGGCTCTTATAAAAAATACGTTGGAGAAAATCTGATCGAGGAAGGTTTCTACTACATGGGTGTGAAAGATGGCCGTTGGGTCAAATATGATACGAAGTTTAATCTGGTCGATAAAGCCGTTTGGGATAATGGTTTTCCAGCCGAATCCCGTATCAGCTACTATGATTCTGCTCATACGAAAGTGAAGGAAGTGGTACCGGTTATGTTTGGTGAAACAACGGGGGAATTTCTGCAGTTTTATGACGAGGGTCAGCTTATGACCAGTGGAAAATTTGATCATGGAAAAAAAGTCGGCCGCTGGGTTGAATATTATCAATATCGCCGTCAGCGCAAAAAAGAAATTCAATATCCAAAGACGAGTTGGGACGAAGAATTTGACCCGTTTGTTCTTCGTGAATGGGATGAAAAAGGAAAACTTCTTTACGATTATACCAAAGATCCGCGTGCTTCGGTTGAGGAGGAAACTGAAAATTAATAGCGGGAATGGATGGAAATTGCGGTCCATCTGCTTTATTCGTGGGTTGGATTAACACGAGCCAAATCATTGTATGTTTCAAGCTTTGCTAAAATTTGCCAGGACTAACACCTGGCTTGCAGTAATTTTTTGTATAATTCCTGTACTTATTTATTTCTTGGTATTTAAAGTTATTGCTTTGAATATCAATTATGTAGCTTTCGACGATATTCTGATTTTAGGCATTATTCCGGGTTTTGAGGACGCAGATTGGCCAAACCGATGGAAACGCCTTACCGAACTTTTCCCGGAACACAGGCTCGTCTTTTCCAGATCCATTATTCTCTTGCTTCATTCGCTTTTTGGAAAGATCAATATGGTCTGGCCGATGATCGTGGCGAATATTTGCTGGACAGCCTGCGCGTTCATTTTTTACAAAGCATTTCGATACTTACGTATTTCACTATGGTATTTTGTACCGATCATGTGGCTGTGGTTTTCGATTCAGTCATTCGAAAATATTTTCTGGGGCGTAAGCTCGCTGTGTAATTTTGGCGTGCTGCTGTTTGTTCTAAGTTCGCTTTATTTTGCAACACACCATCCGAAAAAGCACTACATAGCGATTTTATTTGCTGTTCTGGCAACCTTCACTTATGGAAACGGACTCATGGTTTTTCCAGTGATTGGATTAATAGCATGGCTCATGGGGCGTAAAAAGGACTTTGTAATTACCGTTTTAGTTACAGGAATAATTGCAGTCATTTATTTTATCGACTTTACACCAATTACTCAAAATCTCGATTTCTCAAATCCCCAGCAGGTCAAAGAAGGTTTTCTCGGCTATTTCGGATTTATCGGTTCAATCGCGACAATTTCGGCATACGACGCGGCAAATTCAGTGTTGATGACCGCTGTTGCAGCAGGTTTTATTCTGATTGCTGCGTTGATCTATTTATTCAGGAAACATTGGATTTTGCTTTGGAATGCTGCCTGGGGGAAAACGCCTTTTACGAATCCAGGAGCTTTATTTTCATTGGGAATCGCCGCATTCGTTGCCATTACGACACTTGCACTGGTATATAAACGTATCCCGACTGATACTTTCGAAGGGATGTTTAAGGGACGTTACCGGATGTATTCGGCGCTATGGTGTATCGCTCTATATTTTGGATTACTGTCCCTGACGTCCAGGCCCTCTCTGCGCTTTTCAATTGTCGCGATCGTGCCGTTTGTCATTTTTCTAAACCTCATCATTCTTCATAGCAATTTTGCTTTGGCAGTAAACAACCGGCGTATGGCCATTGTACAGGAATTTAACGCCCGATATAATGCTGACTGGCTTGGAGTAAAAATGTTTTCGATGGATCAGGCGAGGTTCGAAAAAATACGAGCGTATTATAACTCAGAAGATCCGTTGGCGGAAGGCTGGAATCCTCGTTTGGCAACCGATTCAATACCTTGTCCAAAGATTTACGAGCCCGATACGGTTAAAAAAGACGGCAGTTATATTGTAGTAAATTTTGAAAAGGACTTTTTCCCGGCGGAAAAAAATTATTCGGATGGGGCTTATGTGATCCTGAAATCGGCTGGACATACCTATGCGTCTGCGCAAACTCAATACCCGGTTCCATTAAAAACGACTATTCGCCGGTTTATGTATTTTAACAAAGGCGCTTATGTGAATTTTCATTCGGCAACCGTTGAACCGGGCTTCTACCGGATTTATTTATTGGTACGAAAGAATGGAAAAAATACCATTTATTGTACCAACAAGACCTGGAAGGAGGAGTAAATCGTTTAAAACTTATTGTGAATTTCTGTCAGTATCCGTTCAACTTCTTTGCGGACTTCTGAGCTGGGCTTCGTGAAATTGTTGTTCATGAAGCTGAAAACCAGTGTTTTTCCTTTCTTCGTAACCAGATAACCGCTGAGATTAAAGTTGTTACTAAAACTACCCGTTTTTGCAAAAATGAAAGGCTCCTGCCCTTTAAACATATTTTTCAAACTTCCTGTTGCACCTCCGTTCGGCAGGATTTTAAACAAACGCTCCTGAGGGACTTTTGCGTAAATTTTCTGCAATAAAGTGGTAATAGATCGTGGCGTAAAAAGATTATAACGGCTTAATCCGGAGCCATCCTTCCATACCAGATTGTCAGGCATATCGCTCAAATAATTCTTCTTCGCGTGTTCAATCGCCTTTTCGGTATTTAATGGCAATCCTTTCGCAGACGCATAAATCAACATCAGCTGCTCGGCCAGCATGTTGTCGCTCACCTGCATCATACGCATATACAGTGAATCCGAAGGTATACTTTTAACCGTTTGCAGCTCGATAGTAAGCGGAACCTGAATCAGCTTAATTTCTTTTTTTAAGGCATCACTCAATAACTTAACAGTCATGGCGTCCGACATATGAACCGGAACGTCCCTGGTTTTTCCTGCCGCCAGAGCTTTTGGGGAATAATGAAAAGTATTTTGAAATTCTTCTCTTTTTATTCCAACAATGGAAGTATCCGGTTGCAGGGATTTTTCCCAGATTTTTGGCTTTACCCGGAATTGTCTGTCTGTCAGGCCTGTAAATCGGGCGATGTTTCCGTAAACAGGTAACGGTGAGATTTCAGGCTGATAATCGTCGTTATAGTCGCTCCATGCCCAACCGGGACCGTAACGTTCATCCTGAAAATTTACGGGAGAAAAAAATATCTGTTCTTTTCTACTTTGTAAAAAATCTATAACGGCGCTGTGTGGCAGGTCAGGATGAAATAATGAAGGATCGCCAGTGCCACGGATAATTAAAAGCTCTCCCCATTCGAGATATTCCAAACCAGGTAAGGAGTCGCCAAGCGCACATAATCCGGCGTAAAAACTAAATAATTTTGTATTGGAAGCCGGATTAAAATATTTATCAGATTGATAGGAAGCAATGGCTTTGCTGCCCGTCAGATTGTTGATTGAGATGCCGGTATGCTGCTGACTTAAAACCGGAGAATTTTTTATTTCACGTTTTAAATAATGAGAAACTGAGCAACCAGATAATGAAAAAACCGTTAACAGAGAAAGGAGCGTGCGCATAGAAATCGGTTAGTACCAGTCGGTAAAATTAATATTTTCGGCTAAAAAACGTAGAAAGGTTGTTCATAGTTTGATCAGCCACAATTTTTTTAGAAAGAATTACGGCTCCGAATTTAGTAATTTGCGAATCTTTTGACAAAACACATACAATGAGTGACCTTCATGCTGTCCTGAAACAATACTGGGGCTACGACCATTTCCGACCTGTGCAGGAAGAGGCAATCCGGTCGGTGCTGGAAGGAAATGACACACTTTTGTTGTTGCCAACTGGTGGTGGAAAATCAATCTGCTTTCAGGTTCCTGTGCTCACAATGGAAGGTGTTTGCATTGTCGTAACGCCGCTTATCGCATTGATGAAGGATCAGGTCGAACAGCTTAAGCGGAGAAATATTCCGGCAGCTGCCATTCATTCGGGTATGAACCGCCATGAAATTGATATCACACTGGATAATTGCATCCACGGACAAACTAAATTTTTATACGTTTCACCGGAGAGGCTGAGAACGGATATTATGATTGCGCGCACCAGGCAGATGAAAGTTTGTCTGCTGGCAGTTGACGAGGCGCATTGTATTTCAGCCTGGGGTTATGATTTCAGGCCCTCCTACCTGCTGATTGCAGATTTCAGATTATTGATTCCAAACGTCCCCGTAATGGCGTTAACAGCAACCGCGACGGAGCAGGTACAAATTGACATTATCGAAAGGCTGGAAATGAAACCTGCCAAAGTTTTTAGACAATCTTTCGCACGGGCAAACTTATCGTATTCGACTTTTCCGGAGGAAAACAAAGAAAGAAAACTGCTTCAGATTCTTAAAAATGTTCCGGGGACGGCAATTGTATATGTCCGGACAAGGAAGCGTACAAAAGAATTGGCGGATTGGCTGACAAAGCAAGGCGTTCGGGCTTCGGGGTATAATGCCGGTTTGCCATTTAAAGAGCGTTCTGACAGACAGACTGCCTGGATCAAAAATCAGATTAGGGTAGTCGTAGCGACGAACGCTTTCGGTATGGGAATTGATAAGCCGGATGTGCGTACCGTGGTGCATTTTGATCTGCCTGATAATTTGGAAGCTTATTATCAGGAAGCAGGAAGAGCTGGTCGGGACGAAAAGAAATCTTTTGCCGTTGCGCTTTATAATAAGATTGATCTTGATGAACTGGCTGAAAACGTGGAAAGGAAATATCCGCCGATGGATGTTTTAAGAAAGGTTTACCAGTCTCTCGCAAATTATTATAAAATTCCGGTTGGTGGTGGGGAATTTTTAGGTAATAGTTTTGATATTCAGCATTTTACCGGTGTATTTGGTTTGATCGTTAACGAGACACATTTTGCTTTAAAGCTACTGGAAGAAGAAGGTTTTATTCAGTTGAGCGAGAATTTCAATGACCCGGCCAGAATTCATTTTGAAGTTGACAACCGTCAATTATACGATTTCCAGATACGGTATCCGGAGTTTGATTCGTTTATCAAATTAATGTTGAGGCTTTATGGCGGAGAACTTTTTACAGAGTATGTTAGAATTTCGGAGACCGAATTAGGACAAATTTATTTTGCACCGGAGGCAGAAATCATAAAAAAGCTAACATTCTTGAAGGAACGTGGTATTATCGATTATGAGGCAAGAAGAGATAAGCCGCAGCTGACATTTTTAACGCCTCGTTTTGATGCCGCTCAATTGCCGTTAAATGTTTTCGAAATCGAGAGGAGGCGGGAGCGCGACAGGCAGAAAGCAAGAGCAGTGATTCAGTATGCATCCAATAAAAACCGTTGTCGAACACTACTTTTACTGGAATATTTCAACGAGATGGATGGGCACGAGTGCGGTGTTTGCGATGTGTGTATCCGTAAGAAAAAGAATGAAGCTAATGCAGGAATTAACGAAGAATTAGGTAATAAAATACTTCATTATCTTAAAGATAACGGTTCGGTAACGCCGCGGTTTTTAAGTCAGATGTTTGAAAATGTAGCGGAATCACTCTTTTTACAAACTCTGAAATATTTGATTGAGGAAGAAATTGTCCAATATGATAACGTTGGAAAACTAAATTTAAACAGCAAATACCATTCTTGAAAAAGCAACTATTTAATCTCACACTACTGATTGGTTTCCTGGCAAAATCCGCATACGCCCAGCAAATTCCCGGATTGGTAGCCAGCAACTACGGCGGTTTATACCGAGCGACGGAAAATCCCTCGGCCATTGCGGGTTCCAGATATAAGTTTCAGGTAAACCTTGGTACCATAGGGAGCAGTATCAACCATCGTTACTTTGTTTTTCTTGGTAAAAACTCACTGTTTTATCCACTTCTGGCGCCTCACTCCAAAGATGAACTTTATGGGCGATCAAGAACTATGGGGTCTTTAACGGATAAAGATCCTATTTATCTGGCAAGCGAAATTCGCTGGCCTTCGGCGATGTTTTCAATCGGCAAATACCAGGGGGTGGCTTTTCAATTACGAACCCGCGGATTTGTACAGGGAAATAATGTCCCGGATGATATCCGAAATTTGTATTTCAAGCGTCTGGATACCGGGATGGATGAAGTTGCACGTCAGGAATGGGGAAATTTTAATCTTGTTCAGCAGAGTTTTTCTGAATTAAGCGCATCTTACGGCGTTCAGATTTTAGATCTTGAAGCGCACAAATTACGGATCGGTACCACTGTGAAAAGAATTTTCGGAGCCAGGATTGGTTATGTCACGGGATCGGTGAATGATTTTCAAGTCAGCCGCGTTGCCCCGGGCACAGATGAAAATCAATTAATACTAAATGAGTTTTCTTATGAAAGCGGTTACAGCCAGTCAAATCAAAAAATGAAACTCGGCAATCTGTTTAATTCGGATAAATATGCGGCAGGCTGGGCTTACGATCTTGGTGCAACTTATGAGTTAGGAGATTATTGGCATAACGAAGATGAAGCATTTGATCAGAGCCCGACTTATCTGTTAAGACTGGCAGCTTCATTAACAGATATTGGCTCCATAAAATACAAAACAAACAACAGCAGAGTTGTCAGCGGCTATCAGGAACAGGCTGTTATCGGGCAAAAGGAACTGGAAATCATAGGAAACGAAGGAGCTGACGGACTAATGAATTTATATCCTGAAACTTCTGATACCACATTCAGCAAAAATGTGAGGCTTCCGCAGGCCATGCAT
This sequence comes from Dyadobacter koreensis, assembly GCF_900108855.1. Classification (GTDB taxonomy): domain Bacteria; phylum Bacteroidota; class Bacteroidia; order Cytophagales; family Spirosomataceae; genus Dyadobacter; species Dyadobacter koreensis. The sequence continues at coordinate 396,943 of NZ_FNXY01000009.1, read as the reverse complement.
CTGGAAGCGGATATTCAACTGGTAAAGGGATTTTTTGTAACACTGGCGCAAACAAAACGTTTTAAGCCAAGAACCGATAATCCGCTTGATCTGACGCAGCCAAATGTCTTTACTATAACGCCAAGATTTGAAGACGAGGATTCAGATTTTGCTTTTCCAATTTCATTTATTAGTGGAAATAAGCGCGTTTCTCTGGGAGCAATGGCTCATTTCGGGCCTTTCTTTATTGGTTTTAGCAATATCAACGGGCTTGTTAAAAAAGGTGGCGCAAGGGGAAGCATGGCCTATCTTGGGTTTTCGGTTTGGAAGTTGAAGGGGTGGAAGAAGGGGTAAATATTGTTTATGATCATAAAAAATGGGAAAGCCGAAAGACAATTAATGTTCTTCGGCTTTCTTATTAGTAGTATAATCTTTTATTTAATTGGATTCTTTTTCCTCCTGAACAACCCACCAATCCTGCTAAACATCCTCTTCTCAAATTCCCAGAAAAACGTAAACTTGCCCCAAACCCAGCCCCAGGCTAGTAAAACAACCTGGTAGAGCGGCAGGATTATCAGAATATTTACCGCCCATAAAACCCAGGATGGCGTCGATTCTTTCGAGAGTCCAACCAGATCAAAAAGCGCCCGCTTGATGTATAGAATTGAAAATCCTGTGCAGGCAAAAACCAATAAAATGATTAGCACATCCCATCCATTCTTAACATTCCAGCGCTGCTTTAACTTTTCAATCATAAAAGTTATTCGTATAAAAATCCTAAATGTTCCGCTTTGATCGGCTCTGTATCCAGTGGCAGGAATTCTTCCCAGAAAGGATCATTCGGTAGACCGGCTTTGCAAATAATCGGTTCTTTTTTAACAGGATGCTCAAAGAAAAGACGACGTGCATGTAAGTTGATGCTTGCATCCGGATTTGCTTTTGGATAACCATACTTCAAATCGCCTCGGATGGGACAGCCCATGGAAGCTAGCTGAACACGAATCTGATGAGGACGGCCTGTAACAGGCGTTATTTCAAGCAAATTAAATTTATTAACGTCCCCCAGAAGCCTGTAACTAAGCTCGGCTCGCTGAGAGCCGGGCACCTCGTAATCGTAAGCCGTTGTCACATTTCTTTGCTCATCTTTGATAAGCCAATGCACCAGCTTACCTTTCTTTTCCGGCGGACGGTTTTTAACTACTGCCCAGTATGTTTTCTGGACATCGCGTTTACGGAAAATTTCATTCATCCGTTCAAGCGCTTTTGATGTTTTTGCAAAAACAACCAAACCGCTAACGGGGCGATCCAAACGGTGGACAGTACCCAGAAAAACAGCTCCTGGTTTGTTATATTCTTCCTTAATATATTCTTTCAGCATTTCAAGCAAAGGCTTGTCGCGCGTGGAATCTCCCTGCACAAGTATGCCGGGCTCTTTGTTGACAATCAGCAGGTGGTTGTCTTCGTATATAATTTGAAATGGACGCTTTGCCATAATGTTCAGTGTTAATTTTTTCCTCAAAAAATCAGGAAAAGAGGTGATCAATAAGATTCTTTCTCATTAGGGAAAGATTTGCCTTTAACGTCTTTAATATAATTTGTGATTGCCTCGTTCATAATGTCATTTAAATTGGCATATTGACGAAGAAAACGTGGTTTAAAACCTTTGTTAATACCCAATACATCATGCAGAACCAATATCTGTCCATCTGCATATGGCCCAGCACCGATTCCAACCGTTGGAATTGAGATACTTTCAGAAACCTGCCTGGTCAGTGCCGAAGGAATTTTTTCTAAGACAACAGAAAAACAACCAATTTCGTCAAGCATTTTGGCATCCTCCAAAAGCTTTTTCGCTTCAACTTCTTCTTTGGCACGAACGGTATAGGTACCAAATTTATAAATGGATTGCGGAGTAAGTCCCAGGTGCCCCATGACCGGAACCCCTGCGCTCAAAATACGCATCACAGATTCTTTTATTTCCAATCCACCTTCCAGTTTCACTGCATGCGCGCCAGACTCTTTCATAATCCGAATTGCTGAACGAAGCGCCTCGCCCGAATTTCCCTGGTACGAACCAAAAGGAAGATCCACTACGACTAATGCACGTTTCACAGCTCTGACAACTGACGAAGCATGATAAATCATCTGGTCAATCGTAATCGGTAAAGTAGTTTCATGCCCAGCCATAACATTGGAAGCAGAATCTCCTACTAAAATCAATTCGACGCCAGCAGCATCAACAATGCCGGCCATGGAATAGTCGTAAGCAGTCAGACAGGAAATTTTTTCGCCCCGCGTTTTCATTTCCTGAATGATATGGGTCGTAACTCTTTTTATATCAGAACTATGTACAGACATGGTGGTTATCTTTTATTCGGTACTAAAACCGCAAGCGGTCAATATTTTTGATACTCTAAACAATTGGAACACAAGGAAGAGCCCAATAATTCGTCAATGGCAAAACATTGACAATTTATCATCAATAACGGGTTATTCTAAATTTATCTTCTGATCAGCCAGCTCTCGGGGTTAAGACGGGATGTACTTTTCCATATCTGGAACTGAAGTTCCGAGGTTCCGTCGCCGTCTGTAGCCACCCGGCCGATCGTTTCACGGGCCTTTACTTTTTGTCCTGCAGTGACAGTAACACCTGACATTTTTGCGTAAACGGTCATATAATTTCCATGTTGGATAGCGACAACATTACCCATTCCAGGCATCTGTGTTACGTCCAAAACGACGCCGTCATATACAGAACGAACAATTTCGCCTGCATTGGTCTGAATATCAACTCCTAGGTTATCAACCATTACGCCTTTCAAAACTGCGTGTGGGCGTTGTCCGAAATGTCCCGAGATAAATCCTCGCGTCGGCCACGACAACCGTGATTGGGAAGCCGCAAATGATGAAGCAAGGGTAACTTCTTCATCGCTCATACCGCTTGAAGAAACAACAGGCTCTTCCTTAGGCTCTTCTTCAACAACTTTGGCCTCACCTTTTTTCTCCCTTTCAGCATTTTCACGGGCTATACGCTCGCGTTCTGCTTTTCTTTTAGCTTCTCTTGCAGCACGTTCCTCCCGCTCCCTTCTCTCCCGTTCTTTCTTTTCACGCTCTGCAATCCTGCGGATATTTGCTTCTAATAAATTAGTTGCCTTTCTGTTTTCAGCTAACTGATTACGTAGTTCAACTTCTTTCTGAGACAATTCCTGAACGACCTGGTCCTGTTTGGTTTTTAAACCTTCAAGTTTCGTATTTTCAGAAACTTGGGTTGTCAATACGGTTTGTTGCTGCTGTTTTTTAGAAGTAATGCGCTGGCGCTCTGCCATCAGCTCCTTTTCCAGCACTTCCATTTGTTTTACCTGCCCCTGGCGCGCATCTGTATATTGCTTCAGATATTTGTAGCGAAGCACGAATTGGTTGAAAGTACCGGCAGAAAATAAAAAGATCAACTGGTTCATATAAACGTTTCGCTTGGAAGCTTCGTAGATCATATCGCCATATTCCGCCTTTAATTTACCAAGATCGTTCGCCAGGATCTGTTGCTTTTTTTCAAGCGTTTTAAGTTCACCATCCAGCAGTTTTAAGTCGTCAGACAACAGGTCTATTTTTTTCTTAAGCGTATTAATCTGCTGACTAAGTGCCCGAAGCTGACCTAAGTTAACTTTTTTCTGAGAAGAAGTCTGTTTCAGAATTCCCTGAATTTCATTCATCTTGCTCTGGTTTTCACTTTTTTCCCGTTCCAGTTGCTCGCGGGTTTTCTGCGCAAACACGCTGAGAGACGTACAACACAAAAGAGTTAGTACCAGAAATATTTGTCGATAATACGGTTTGTGAAAGGGCATATTAATTTTTCTTGCTGCCAAAATACCTTAAAGGTCAGGCAAAGTTAAGCAGACTTCACGTTTTTGCGCCTATAAATGAGTGGACAATCTGTTATTTACCTTTTCGGGTATAACTGGAAGGTATGCTAAACGGGAAGCCCGGGTTTTGGGATACTAACTCCACTTTGCTGTGTTTGATACGCATGGTGGTCTGATAGAACTGGTTATCTTTTTTGGACTGTACGTCAAGATTAATAAGGCTACTGAACGGAAATAACATGCTGTTCACTTCCTTGAAATCTTCATAATCCAGTATAATCGTATTATTTGTAGGCTTTTCGACCGCCTTTAAGCGTTCAAGTTTTTGATTTTTTTCACCAATATAGTTGTCGACGACAATCTTTCCACTGTTTTGACGAAGTGTAAAAAATTCATTTTCCTTGTAAAACTTGTCGTCGGCAGTCTGTTGAATCGGTAGATTTCCAATTATTATTGATTGCAATAATTTGAAATTTAGTTCAAAATTATATTGCTTACTCAACTGCTCGTAGGTGATGACAAAATATTCTTTATGGAATTTATCGAGAAAAACGATGGAATCCGGTGTGATCAATCCACGCCCTACTTCAAAACCAACACCAGTTACTGAAAGCCAAATCAGACTATCTTTTTTAATACGAATATTTACGTTCGTATTTTCAAAATCCTGCGTGCTGCTGCGAAGTGAAAATTTAGATTTTGCAGTGAGATAATCAAAAGCAATTTCCTGAACATTTACAGGAACTGCTTCTCTGTTTTCTGCTATTGAATCGGTTTTTGAAGAATCTATTGATACAAAACCAGAATCTATACTAGGTTTGGCTGTGCCTTTTGAGAGATGTTTTTTGTGGCATGATGTTAACCAAATACATCCGATGGCCAGGAACCATACCGTAATCTTATTGCTCATGTAATGTTCCGGTTGCTATTTTTTTGTCAAGAAGTTCTGTTTTCTCACCCATTTTTTTTGCCTTTTTCCACTGTAAAACTGCGTTTTCGCGTTCTCCCAGTTTGAAGAGCACATCGCCGTAATGTTCAACAATCGTGCCACTGATATTGGTAGAATCGCGCATGGCTTTTTCGAGAGACTCTTTGGCTTTTTTATAATCTTTTCTGATATACAAAACCCAGGCGTGCGTATCTAGGTATGTAGCATTATTTTGATGCTGCTGCACCAGCCGCTCAGACATTTTCAACGCAAGATCCAGTTTTTCCTTACGCAGAGAAAGAAAGTAGCTGTAATTATTCAGCACATGATCGTTGTCCGGATTTTCCATTAGCGCCAGGTCGTATGCTGCGTCTGATTTCGCATTATCCCCTAGTCCGTTGTAGGCATCTCCAAGTTGCGCGTGGATGTAAGGAAGCATATCTTTCTCGGTAAGAAGCTTCAAACTTTCTTCCAGTGATGAAATGGCTTTTTTATAGTCTTTTTTCATTAAATGTGCCGTCCCGTTTGAATACCAGAGCAGCCCTTGATTTGGAAAAATTTCCAGTGCTTTTTCAGAATGTGCCAACAGGCTATCCACCTGATTTAATTCGCCGTCCAGCTGAATCACCGCACCCCAGACCTTATAATCTGAGCCGTCTAGCGACGTTGCTCTCGCATACATATCGCGAGCTTCGGCTTTTTTGCCGCTGCGCATTAATAAATCTCCGTAAATAACATTAGTTCTTGCATCATTGGGATGTGTATCCACAAGCTGTTTTGCCAGAGCCAGAGCCTCCCCTGTTTCCTGATCTGTTTTTAACATCGTCAGGTACCCGGAAAGTACACGGATTTTTGGTTCCGCATCCAGATTTGGATTTGCAAAAACAAGTTTTAATTCTTGGTTACACTTCTCAATATCGCCGTTTCTACGGTAAATATCAGCAAGCAAAACATGTGCCTGTGCCTCATCAGGATTAATTTTCAACGCTTCTTCCAGGGGAGCAACAGCGTCAGCAATTTTGTCATTGGCAATCAGCATTTCCGCCAGTTCAACGCGATAGCTTACTTCACTCGGCTCATTATCGATCAATTTTTTTGCTTCTGCCAGCGCCTTATCCAGCTTATTCTGCCTTAGATAGAGCTGCTCTTTCTGATGCGTGATTTCTTCGGTAACACCAATTGATTTTTCAAGTCCGTCATAGGTCTGAATAGCTTTATCGAATTGTTCATTAAAAACATATACGGCGGCCAGCTCAATGCCGTACTGAATATTTTCAGGACTCTGTGCAACGAGCGGTTCATAGATTAATGCAGCTTCCGCATATTTTTTCTTTTTGGCATAAAGCTCCGCCAGTTGCTGCGCGAAAAAGAGGTTTGTTTTATCTAACTCGTAGGCCTTTTTCGCCGGAACAATCGCGTCATCCTGACGATCCAATTTCAGCAAAGCCGTAGCTACCAAATAATATCCGGCGGGATCCTGCGGACTTTTTTGCGTGATTTGTTCAAATATGGGAAGTGCCCGAGCCGGTTGGTCGGTCATCATATATTTCATCCCTTCGGATGTTAGCGTCTCCTCTTCAAGACGAAATCCGACAGGTCCTGTCTTCTCCTTTTCGCGCACCTTTTGCTTTCGCTGAGCATCTGCAGGCGTGATTTCGGAAGCCACCAGTAGGCCGGCCATCAAGAATATTTTAAACAATTCTGTCCTCATATTTTATCTTGTTGCCAATCAGAAACGGAGACAGATCGGCTATTTCAATATAAATAGCAAAGGTATGACTTTTTTTTCGGGATGGTCAGGTCAAATTCCGGTCCGCCACTGATTACTAACGCATTTTACAAAGTATTCTTGTAACAAGTTCAATTATCGTACCGAATATCCCGTTTCTGCTGAACCAGGTATTCCCCAAGCGGTTAAGGCTTCAACCCGAATGTTGACTTTTGTGCTTGCATCCGTATTAAAATAGCTGAATTTCACTTTACCATCTTGCTTCGTTCTTAACATGGGGGCCCAGTGGATTGTTGTCCTGTAATCTGGTTTCAGATCTTCCGGTCGTTTTAAATCATATCGAGGTTCGTAGAATTTTCTTGGAACGTTAAATCCTGCAATTTTTGCTACGGTCACGCCAGGCGTGATGTCCTGCGAATAGTCATACGCCGAATTTCCCCTTTTTGTTAAAACAGAAATGACGCCTCCACCTCCGCGACTTCCGTAAATTGCAGCTGAGGCGCCTTTCAAAACGTCAATGGACTCTACATCAAAAATAGAAAGAGAGGTAATTAAATCTTTATCAACAGGCATTCCATCGAGTAAAAACGTTGGCTCTGTTCTGCTTCCACGAATGGAAACAGTCGCATTTGAACCAGATCCCATCACAGAAACTCCGGCCACCCGACCTTGGAGCATATCCAGGATCGAATTAGCGGCACCGGTCATTTGAGGTGTTACTTTTATTGAAGCATCTGCACGGCTATATAATTTTCGGGAGTCCCGTTCTTCTTCTCTTTTTCCTTTGATCGTTATTTCTTTCAATAACTTTTCCCTGCTCGCCCGGATTTTTCTTTCGATTTCTAAATATTCTTCCGCTCTCTTTAAATATTCAGCCATTTTCAACGCGTCGACGGTTACCGGGTAAAAAGGAATCTTATGGATAGTAAATTTCGGCGGATCAAACGGGGCCATAATGATATTGAGGCCGGCATTATTTTTGGAATTCATGCCTTGTAAACGAACGTTCAGCGAATCATTAAAAATCAGATTGTCCAGGGCAAACCGACCGGTCTCCCCTGATTCTGTGGTGAGGAAAGTGTTGATACTATCATTTGTCAGGAAAACAGATAGCATTACTTTATCAGCAAGTTTCTTGTTGCCCTTTTTAACCTCGCCTTGAATTGAAAAACCCTGCTCTACAAACCGTGTTGGCGCAGTGTGACTTTCCTGTAAAACATCTGCCCAATTGAATCGCCGCCAGCCCTGTGTCATCATCAATAAGTCCAGCTTGATTTTTCGGTCCGTTTTGGTTGTGTCGAAATAATAGGCAGGCTGCTCTATAATACCGCGTAAGTCTGATGAAAGCAGTAAGTATGAGATTATATTTTGATCATAAGGTTGCGGGGCTATCTGTCCTTCGTCGGTAACAGAAACAGAAAGCATTGTTTCTACCGGTTTGTCAGCCGTGTCAGTTACCATAATTTCAACCTCCGTTTTCTCTCGCGGATTGAATAAATTTTTATTCGTCGAAATCTTTAAATGGAGTCTTTCGCCATGATCTACGAAAACGAGACGTTCGCATACGGGCTTGTTCTGACTGTCAAAAAGGGTCAGCTGGGTAATGCCATCAGGCAACTCATTAACAGGAACGTTCAATTGTAAACCCTTTTTGGACACTTTTCCTTTTGCGGCAAAAGCAACCAGCCCACGTGTCTGAGCGACTATGTTTACTTCTTTATCCATATTGTCAGGAAAATTGGCATATACAAGAATCCGCATTTTGTCCGTCGTCGTAAGATTGTTTACGATCATAGTAAAACCCTCTGATTTAACTTCCGGAAAGTCGAAGCGCTGATAAGCGTCTGATTTTTTTCGTACAAAAGCAGTATACTTTTCACCGGCAACCGGTTCGAAAGGAAATTTACCCATTCCCAGATGTTCGCTTTTTAATGCGGCGATAGTGTCGTTTTTTTGATTTAAAACAAAACCATTGACTTCTGCGCCCAATCCTGACTGATCAATAGCTTTAAAGCCTACGCGCGTGCTCAAACCTGCAACCAGCTGACCTCCCTCTGGGAAAAATTGAACATCTAGATTTGAAGTAACTGTTTCCGGCGTATTTGTTCCATTATTGAAAACATAAAGGTCTTTATGGAAGAAATAATCCTCAGGGAAATTCCGCATCCAGTTGGTATAGGCACGAATCGTATAAGCTCCTGAGGGCAAAGCGTCATTCAGCTTAATATCACCATTTCCATAACCTCCATCCAGTTTTACACGTCTGATGGAGATATTTTTTCCAGTTCTTTTCTCCATGAGATCGACATACAAAACCCGGCTCGCGCTGTCTGCGAAATGGATTGCTCCTTCCGCGAGGTATGCACTAAACCAAAGTGTATCACCAGCGACGTAATAGGGTTTATCTGTATGTAAAAATGCTTTTTCCTGAGGAAATACACGGCGGTATTCTTGTAACCTGCTTACAATCAGCTTGGAAAAATCGTCTTCTACCCACCGGTACGAAGCCAGCGCGAGCGCCAGAGTGAAAAGGGAAACTTTGAAGAGTGTGTTTTTTGAGAGCATGGCTGTTGACGAATCGGTTTGTTACCAAAAGGCTACAATTTAGATTTTATCATGGGTAATTTATCAATAATTATTGAAGGTTGGTTAACAGTTCTTCTGTCACCCATTCTGGGTTAGGGATAGTTGGTGTCAGAATTTTCTACAATACTATCATCCCTTCGGGATGTTCGGTAGTCGTAGTTCTCGTCCCATTCGCCAATCCTGAAGGACGATGGTTTTCTGGAAGTGGTGGAATCAAGATTTTTGGAAACGTGGTTTTTCTGTCACCCTTTCAGGGTTTTTAGGATAGGACCTGATGCCATTTTCTATAATACTTTCATCTCTTCGGGATTACAAAAAATTCGTCTATATCGGTTCATAATAATCCCGAAGGGACGATATTATTATAGAAATAGCAGGAATCTGCGTCGGGCGGAAACCCGGAACGGGTGACAGAGAAACGGATTTCCTAAAAAGTTTTCCAGTAAACTTGAAAAATATTCAATTTCAAAACGGCATAATGTTATACCCTTCGCAAATCCCGAAGGGATGACATTATTATAGCAAATTGAGATTCTGCCTTGGCAAAACCCGGAACGGGTGGCATAATCATATCAACAAAATATCATCATATCAAAAATATTTTTAAAAATAGAAAATCACCAGTTACTCAATCCAGTCAAACAAATACTTTTCATCATATTGAACCTGAAATTTCACTAGCATATCAAGATATTCCTCTCTAAATGTGCGTCTTTGATGATGACTTTCCTGATTTTGGATATAATTAAAAACCGAGTCAATTTGAGATTGACTATACGAAAAAGCAGCATACCCTTCTTGCCAGGAAAATCTGCCGGCAACATACTTTTTCGAATTGATAAAATTGGAAGAATTATTCTTTACGTCCCGTACTAAATCTGATATGGACATAGAAGGGCGCAACCCAACAAATAAATGTACATGATCGCCAACGCCATTAACAATAATTGGTTTTTGATTTTTTCCCTTAATAATGCCAGCGATGTATTCAAAAATCTCAGTTCGAAATTCCTTTTTGATTAAATTTTCTCTGCCTTTCACGGCAAAAACCACCTGAACATACAATTGCGAAAAAGTGCCGGCCATATAAAGTTAGTGTGTGTTAAAATATTCGAAATCTAATCCTTCCGGTTCAACCGCTGAACGGCCAGGAAAATCGGATAACTCAATACCAGAAATAAAATTGAATACTTACTGCTTGATATATCCTGTACGACAGCCGAAACCAGGAATGCCAACGAAATAATCAACATAAGAATTGGTAAAACCGGATACGCAGGCACTTTCCATGGTCGCGCCAAAAGCGGTTCTTTTTTTCGTAACATAAGCAAGGAAGCAAATCCGGAGGCGTATCCTAAAACAAAAAAGAAGGTAGCGATATCGGAAAGTTTTTCGCAGGCTTCTTTGCCTACAAGAATCAGGACAACAGCAACAGCGGCTGTTATCGGCATGGCCAGGGCTGGCGTTCCGCCTTTGTTTACATACGTTGCGGCATTGATAAATAGTCCATCTCGGCTCATGGAATATAAAACTCTCGGGTTGAACAACATTTGCGCATTCACAATCCCGAGAATGGAAATCATCAAAAATATGGTAACAATTTTCGCAGATCCTTCCCCAAATATCAGTTTGATCGAATCCGCAGCAGCAAGTTTAGAATTGGCCAGTTCATTCATCGGCAAAATATAAAGGATCGCCAGATTGCAAAGCAGGTAAATAATGATGATCAACAAAACACCGCCAATCATGGATTTGGGTAGGTTTTTTGTAGGGTTTTCATCCTCTTCTGTAAAGTAGGCTGCTGTATGCCAGCCATCATATGTATAAAAAATTGCCTGAAGAGAAAATATGATCGGACCGATAAAACTTCCGGTCTGAATAATTTTACTTGTCGTTAAAGTGGCATCGGCGGAGGAAATCTCATTCCCATAAATGTAACAAACTGCTACAAAGGTGAATAGTCCAATAGCTTTAAGGAAACTCATCACATTTTGAAAAGTACTTGCCAGGGCGAGTCCTATCCAATGTATACCCGTCAGGATAAGCAATATGGAGGCAGCAACATAAGGTTCGTAACCCAGAAGTGAAGGAATCAGAAGCGCGAGATATTCACTCATAGTATAAACCCCGAAACCCAAAGCAGCACAAGTGCCCATCCAGCTGTTTATTCCAACGACAAATCCTGCATAATCGCCAAAAGCACGGCGAGCGTAAACGTACCAAGCTCCCGCTTTTGGTACAGAGGTTCCTAACTCAATGGTGCACAATGTTCCCAGAAAAGCATACAAACTTACTGCAATCCAAACACCCATGATGAGCCACGGCTCTCCAAGCTGGGCGGCGATGGGTCCCGGCTTTCTAAGAATTCCGGTTCCGATTGTTCCGCCGATTGTGACGGCAATACCGAAGCCGACGCCTAATATTTTAAGAAGTTCTTTTTTGGGAGAAGGTTGTGTCATAGGAGTGATTAGGAAAGTGCTTTTCCGAAAATAGTCATTCTTTCGGAAAGTTAACGCCGCCGTACCATCGTTTTGTAAAAATGAAGACCAATACAATGAGGTCAAAAAAATAGGGTACAAGCTTAAAAGCCTGTACCCTACTAAAAATTTTATTATGTTTTACCCTACAAAACCGCCTCAGCCAAAACCAAAACTTTATTGTTTAGTACCTCAACCACACCACCATCGATGGTATAAGTTGTTTTGGCGCCGCTGATATCTACAACCACATCACCACGTTTAAGCGAGCTTACAAGTGGGGCATGATTATTCAAAACCTGAAACTGTCCGTCGGTACCCGGTAATGTTACAGCATTCGCCTCTCCGGCAAACACTTTTTTATCTGGGGTAATGATATCTAAATGCATATTTAATTGGCTTTTGGCTGTTAGCAATCAGCTATTAGTTTTGATATAAATATCTTGCTAACAGGCTGTTAATCAATAATGTGATTATCTGTTAGCAGCTTCTGCCATCATTTTTTCACCTTTGATCTGAGCATCTTCAATTGTACCAACAAGGTTGAAAGCCATTTCAGGAAGGTGGTCATATGCACCATCCATAATTTGGTTGAAACCTTTGATCGTATCATTGATGTCTACCAACACGCCTTTCAAACCTGTAAATTGTTCAGCAACAAAGAAAGGTTGTGACAAGAAACGCTCTACACGACGAGCACGTGATACAACAAGTTTATCATCATCTGATAATTCTTCCATACCCAAGATCGCGATGATATCCTGCAATTCTTTGTAGTGCTGCAAAATATTTTTAACGCGTTGCGCACAATCGTAATGTGCGTCACCTAATGTTTCAGCGTTCAAGATACGTGAAACTGAATCTAGTGGATCCACGGCAGGATAGATACCTTTTTCAGCAACTTTACGAGAAAGCGTAGTCGTTGCATCCAAGTGGGTAAATGTCGTTGCCGGCGCTGGATCCGTCAAGTCATCCGCAGGTACGTAAACCGCTTGTACAGATGTAATAGATCCGCGTTTTGTTGAAGTAATACGTTCCTGCATCGCACCCATTTCTGTTGCAAGTGTAGGTTGGTAACCTACCGCAGATGGCATACGACCTAAAAGGGCCGATACTTCAGAACCCGCCTGTGTAAAACGGAAGATATTGTCAATGAAGAAAAGGATATCACGTCCTTGTCCTTCGCCATCTCCGTCACGGAAATACTCAGCAACCGTAAGACCTGAAAGGGCCACACGTGCACGAGCTCCAGGAGGTTCGTTCATTTGACCGAAAACGAAAGTAGCTTGTGAATCTTTCAAAGTGTTGTAGTCAACTTTGGAGATATCCCAGCCACCTTCTTCCATGCTGTGCTTAAATTCGTCACCGTATTTAATGATACCTGCCTCGATCATCTCGCGCATTAAATCATTTCCTTCACGGGTACGCTCTCCAACACCGGCAAATACTGAAAGACCAGCGTGTGCTTTTGCGATATTGTTGATCAATTCCTGAATCAATACAGTTTTACCAACACCGGCACCACCGAATAGACCGATTTTACCACCTTTTACATAAGGAGCAAGTAAGTCGATAACTTTGATACCTGTGAAAAGTACCTCCGTCGCAGTTGCCAGATCCTCAAATTTTGGAGCTGAACGGTGGATAGAAACACCGTTTACAGAAGAATCAACTGGTGTAAGACCATCAATAGCTTCTCCGATTACGTTGAACAAACGTCCTTTGATCGCTTCGCCAGTTGGCATTTTGATCGGGGCGCCCAAAGGTTTCACCGCCATTCCGCGCTGCATACCTTCTGTACTGTCCATCGCAATAGTACGAACTCTGTCTTCGCCTAAGTGTTGTTGACACTCAAGGATTACTCTTTGACCGTTTGATTTGATGACCTCTAATGCATCAAGAATAGCCGGGATGCGTTCGCTGTCTTCAAATGATACGTCTACAACGGGGCCAATTACCTGCGTAATTTTTCCTATGTTTGTCGCGTTTGCCATTATAAGAATTTTAGTATAGTCTATGAGAGGTTATTTTCAGACCGCAAAAGTAGGAGATAATTTGGTCAGTACCAATAGTGTCGCACTTGAATTATTGGATATTTTTTAGAAAATCACCCAAAATTTGCGAAAACTGTATAGAAATTATCAGAAACGTGGCAAAATTAATTTTAAAAGGGAACTTTTCGAATCTTGTTAAGTCAAATTTTATTAGGCCTTTAATTATATTTTCAGTCTTATAAGATATTTCAGACAATGACTGAAACAGATTTTATATAAATTAAGAATAAGCAGAACCTATTTTTTATTAATTAATCCAACCTCTAAAACTTCGTCAACTAACCGAATTAGCAAAAATCACAGGAAGAAAATGTTCGTTTTTAAACATCATATGAAAACCTGGCATATCTGCGTTTGTAATTTCTCGCTATCGGGTTAAAAAATATTTATGAAAGAACTCTTTTTTTGGAAAGTATGGTCTTCGTCAGAACGCAGGATCACAATAGCCGCTCTTGCCGTAGTTTTGCTTGCCGTGCTTTTTTTTATTCTTAAAAGTGCCGATCCGCTTGCCAATGTGATTCGCTGGGACGTGCTTAGCGAATTATCTGAAATTTCGACGGTTGTTGATATTTTAAAATTTGATCAGTGGCAATACGGAATTTCTGCGCCTTCCGATCTGGTGACGGAACAATTCGTGGCATCCACAATGGAAACCGATTTCCTGACAATTAGGATATTTTGGGGATTCATCATCGTAGGACTTTCTTTTATTCTTGCTTCTTTAACCACGATGTCAAGATTCTGGTATCTGACCGGAATGGTGGTTTTTATTTTATTGGTAGCCTCTGCAAGGCTGGAGACGTTAGGCATTTTCGGTGAAGGAAATAAAGCATTATTCATAATCACTATAACATTATATACAGGATTGAGTTATTATTTTCATGCTTTCCGGCCTGATATCGGTATTGGAATTCGTATTCTGGGAATTTCGGCAGTATCCGTTTTTCTATTTGGATTAGTTGCTTTTCTTTCCCCAGTCGCGTTTCCCGCACTTACTGCTGCCTCCTATTCTTTACCGATCTGGCTGTTAATTTCCATCGTGTTTTTACTTATATCGGCGACAGAAATCGTAGCTGCGCTGGTCTGGCTCAGTACAAGTGGACAAAACAAAATTGGTAAATCAGGGCTGACCAATTTTTTAGTGATCAGTATCTTGTATCTCATATCTCTGGTTTTGCTGTATCTTAAAAATACTCGTCAGATTGATTGGAACCTTTCACTTTTAAGTCCGGTTTATCTGGCCATCGCGGCAGGAGTTCTGGGTATTTGGGGATTCAAGAAACGTGCAGATTCCACGAATGGCCTTTTATCTTTCCGTTCGAACGGCTTTTGGCTGTATATGGGAATGTTTATTGTTACAGCCGCTTTTGCTGCATATGCCTGTGGAACGGCGAATGACCCGCTTATTGAAGTTTTGGAAGATGTGGTTGTAAACGGACAGCTCGCGATGAGCATTGTTTTTCTGTTTTACATTCTTGTAAACTTTTACTCCGTTTTCAAACAAGGTCTTGCAGTTCATAAAGTACTCTATAAACCGATGCGTTTCGGCTTGACCCAGACGCGATTATTTGGATTTGCCGGCGTTGTAATTTTATTTTCTGTGCAGCGGTTGCTTCCTGTTTATCAGGGAATTGCAGGGTATTTCAATGGACTGGGCGATTTATATAGCAACACACGGGAATATCCTCTCGCCGAGCAATATTACAAAATGGCTTTGCAACAGGAATTTCAAAACCATAAATCCAATTATGCGCTTGCCTCTCTGGCCTTAAACCAAGGTGATAAAGTTGCCGCGGCGTATTATTTCCGTCAGGCGCTGCTTAAAAATCCATCTCCACAGGCTTATGCAGGTTTAACAGGAGTTTTGATGCAGGAAAGTTTATTTTTCGACGCTGTTTTCAGCTTGCAGGAAGGACTTCGCACATTCCCGGAAAACGGAGAATTGCTCAATAATCTGGGTATGCTTTATGCAAAAACCAATGTTGCAGACTCAGCGTATTATTATTTGGATAGAGCAGAAAGGACCAGCAAAAGACCGGAAGTTCCCGCAACGAACTTGTTAGCCATCTGGGCAAGGAGTACAGATTCCGGTCTGCTTGATTCGTTGGCCAACAACAGCAATTCGAAAAAATACCTTTCCTGGCAGGCAAACTGGCTGGCGGTCCAAAATCTTCGTCAGGATTTCTCGAAACAGGATTTTCAAAAAAATGCAATCAAGCAGGATTCTTCTTTGAGCGTTTCAGGTTTGGCTTATCTGGTAAATTATGCAAGAAATCAAGCCGTTGTGGATAGTCTTCCGGCCGCATTTTTACCAAAACTGGCAGGCAAAAACCAGTTGCTTTCCGAGGATCTGTTACTTGCCTCGCTATATCCGGAATTTTACAGCGGAAATAAATTGAAAGCCATCGAAACTTTGTCGGTATGGGCTGAACAGGGAGGTGAAAAAAATAAATTACACCATAAAATTTTAGGACACTGGCTGTTACAGGTCGGGTTATACGATTTGGCAATTAAACATCTGGGAAATGTTGATGGAATCGAAGGTACATTAGGCCAGGCAGTCGGTTATGCACTTTCGGGGCAGCAGGCAATTGGTGGACTATTGTTAGAAAGGATGCAGGAAAAGGAGCCTAATGCGGCGTTGCAAAAACTTCAGTCATCTTTGGTGTCGATCAAACCGCCGAAAACCAAAGCTGATTCTTTGTTTGTTATAGCACAAAAATCACCATCAGATAAAAATTACGCAGCGGCAATTCATGCCAATCCGTTTGATGCCAGAATAGTGTCGGCGGCAGCAGAATATTTCAGACAAAAAAAGCAGATCCCAAGAGCTTACAGGATCGTTCTGGACGCATTGAAATTTAATGACCGGGCATCATTGCTTTGGGAAGAATATACTATTTTAAGTGTCCTGCAAGGATTGACGGGGCAGGCTGATGAAGGTGAGGCGCAGGTGAAAGAATTGGCATCTCCTGCCGATTATCAGGCATTTGTGACGCGCTATCAGCCTATGCGCGCTCTTATCGAAAAACAGAGGGCAGAGTTTCAGTGATTTTTTATTTTAGCATTTGAAAGGTGTGAATTAGCCGGTTCGAAGTGTATTATTTCCTACTACCGGTTAAATTTCTAAAATCAAGACAGATCTATGACATTGCAGTGGACATCAACAATGAGCGGAAATGAAACGCGTATTCTTCGAGGAAAGCTGATTGCCGGAATACTGAAACGCAGTACCTGGAAAGATGACGCGCACGGTGAGCTGAATGGTTATATGGTCCGGTTTAAGACAAAAGGTTTTTGGAAAAGGAGCACGCAGATCCTGGATATTGAAGGGACAAAAGAACTTGGTCATATCGAATATCACTCCTGGAAAAGCACTGCGACGATCACTTATGAAGATGAATCCTATGAATTCGCCTTCGATTCGTGGACGCGGAAAGTCTGGAAAATAACAAATGGAGAAAAACAGGCGATTTATTCAAAACCAAGCGTCTGGAAAAATAAGGGAGATATCGAAGTTGAGAATATTTCTCCGGCTGTTATTCTGGCCGGACTTTTTGTTTACAGTTATTTCCAGAGAATGGCAGCGGCAGTCGCTGCATCTACCTGATATATTGAAACTTTCCTACCAAACAATACTTTCATTGCTATGAAAATCATTGAAACGACCGATATCTCACGACGCTACGAAATGGGCAGCGAGATTATCCAGGCTTTAAAATCGGTAACGATTTCCGTAAGTAAAGGAGAATATGTAGCATTTATGGGTCCTTCCGGTTCCGGAAAATCAACGCTGATGAACATTATCGGGTGTCTGGATACACCGAGTACCGGCCGCTATATCTTGAATAATAAGGATGTGAGTGACATGACGGAAAGTGAACTTGCGGAGATCAGAAACAAAGAAATCGGTTTCGTATTTCAGACTTTCAATCTTTTGCCAAGAATGTCCTCGCTGGATAATGTGGCATTGCCGCTTATCTACGCCGGGTTAAACAAGTCGGACAGAACCGAAAAAGCGATGATCGCGCTAAAAAATGTTGGTCTCGAAAACCGGGCAGGGCACCGGCCGAATGAACTTTCAGGCGGTCAGCGTCAACGGGTAGCAATTGCCCGCGCGCTTGTAAACGATCCTAGTATTCTGCTGGCAGATGAGCCCACAGGAAACCTGGATTCCAAGACTTCTTATGAGATTATGGACCTTTTCGACCAGTTATATAGTAAAGGGAATACAATCGTAATGGTTACCCACGAAGAGGATATTGCGCATTATGCGCATAGGATTATCCGCCTCCGTGACGGCTTGGTAGAATCTGATTCAATCAATCCTAATCCAACGAAGGTTAGTCAGCTGGTTTGATGGAATTTTAATGCTAAGTACAAATTAGTTAACTTTGATAAAAAAAGAGATATGCGGTTGTAATGGAATTAGTTATATCCTTTTATCGTTCTTTTCGCTCGTCAGAGACTTCACTGATAAGTAAAAACCAGTCATAAAATGTATAAGCTGACTGGAATACAGTACTTAGTTAAATTATGAAAATCAATTTCGCAGACTTAATTTTATTTGAAGACGAGGACTTTCTCCTCGTTAATAAACCACCTCATTTAGCTACGCTGGATGAACGTACTGCCGATCGTGGCGGTAGTGTTTTGCGTCTTGCAAAAGCACATAATCCAGAATTACAAGCAGCTCACCGTTTGGATAAGGAGACTTCCGGTGTTCTGGCATTTGCCAAAAATCCTGCTGCTTACCGCCATCTGGCCATGCAGTTTGAACACAGAGAGGTCACCAAACGGTATCATGCTGTAACGAATGGCATCCATGATTTGGATAGCGTGTCAGTTTATCTGCCGATTTTAGCCTTGAAAAATGGTACCGCTGTAAAGATTGATCGTGCGGAAGGGAAGGTTGCAGAAACTATTTTTAACACAATAAAGGTATATCGCGGATATACCCTGGTAGAATGTATCCCGATTACCGGACGCATGCACCAGATCCGTATTCACCTTTCCTGTCTGAAGGCGCCGATCGTTTGCGATCCGCAGTACGGAGGCGAACCGATTTTCCTTTCCAGCCTGAAACGAAAGTTTAACCTTAAAAAGGAAACCGAAGAACAGCCTCTTATCCAACGGGTTGCACTTCATGCATTTTCACTTTCTTTTGCATTAATGAACGGAGAAAGGGTGAAAATAGAAGCACCTTATCCAAAAGATTTCGAAGTGCTTGTGAAGCAGCTGAACAAATTCGGGGTTTAAAATAATAGCTATTTTAAATAAAAAATTACTCTTCTCTCTATGAAAACAATTGTATCCGGGTTAAAATATTTCTTTTTGATCTGTTGGATGATCCTATCATCTGCGGAATTTTCACAGGCGCAAACAGTTCGGAAGAATGATGTGATTGTGACCAAAAACAATGAAAAGATTGAAGCCATTATCCAGGAAATTAATGCTTCGACGATTAAATATAAGAAGTTAAGCGACCCGGAAGGACCTGTTTTCACAATTGAAAAAACAGAAATTTCTTCGATTTTGTATGGTAATGGAGAAACTGAAAAATATGATGAGAAACCGCAGATTTATTACGATGAAATAGCTGTGCAGCCTCCTGTTACACCGTATGGCAAGTCAACTCCG
Organism: Dyadobacter koreensis; assembly: GCF_900108855.1. GTDB lineage: Bacteria > Bacteroidota > Bacteroidia > Cytophagales > Spirosomataceae > Dyadobacter > Dyadobacter koreensis. The sequence goes on along the minus strand of NZ_FNXY01000009.1, from coordinate 377,690 downwards.
AAAGTTAATTTACCGATAAAAACCGTTCGCGACTGGGATTCCAATCAGCTTCGTGCCAACTATAAATTTTATCTAAGTAAGTCTGAGAATTATAGAAAGATGGGCACTATTGGCTTGATAGGAGGAGTGGTTTTGACCGGAGCGGGAATTGGTGTTATGGCAAGTTCTGGTAACGGAAATTCATTTAATGATCTGGGAAATTTTGTGGGAGGATATATGATGTTCCTTGCTGGTCTGGGTGCTGGGATTCCTTTGACAATTGTCGGTTTTATAAAAAAGAAAAGTTATGCCCAAAAAGCACTGTTGGTAAAAGATGAACTCCGGCGAAGAAATGAACCATTGTCTCTGAAAGTTAATCCTTTATTTAATCCTGCAACACAATCAGCAGGTCTTATTGTCAGAGTCACTTTCTAAAAAAGCAAAAAAACGGCTGGAAAATTAGCTCCAGCCGTTTTTTGGACTTTTAACTTTAGAATTTGAACGTAAGTCCAACTTTTGCGGGAATCACATTTGATCCTCCTGAAAATTCTGCAAAAACTCCCATAGCAGGTTTAAAATAATACCTTGCGCCAGCCTGCGCACCAATCACAATAGATGTCCCGCTGTAATATTCATTACCGTCGATACTGAAACCTAGTACCGGACCCGCATAAAGGTCTAAGGCATTAATTGTTAAAAAGTGCTTTCCGTAGTGATAAGATCCTCTGGCTGCAATTGGAACAGAAATGTAATTATCCTTAAATCCGAAAGCATAGCTGTAATTATAAAAATTCAGGTCAACCTGGCCACCAACACTGATAAATTCGTGCACACCATATTCGAATGATCCGCCGACGGCAAAACCTCCGCCGTAAAAGCCGTAGCCGCCACCACCGATCCCTACGTTTAATATTTTATCCCCTTTTTGAAATTGTTCTTGCGCGAAAGCCGTTTGAGAAGTGATTCCCAATACTGCGATAACGAGTAGCGTTGATAGAATGTTTTTCATTTTCATAGACTGATTAAGTAAAAATAATGGCACAAATTAAAGCGTTTAAATTATTGCTTCAAAACTTGTGCCATTGATACTTATTATACGGAAAATTACAATGATCAAAGGGGTTTTCGACGCATTGTACGGTCTAAAATCCTAAATATCCTTCTTCAATTTGTCATGAAAAACTTTGCGGAATTTATCAAGTTTAGGGGCGATAACGAATGCGCAGTATCCCTGGTCAGGATTTTTAGCAAAGTAATCCTGATGATAATCTTCAGCGGGATAGAACGTTTGTTCTTTCGTGATTTCGGTTACGATTGGCTTTGCATAAGCACCTGATTTATTCAGTTCTGCTTTCGCTTCCTCTGCCAGTTTTTTCTGCTCTTCGTTGTGATAAAAAATCACAGACCGGTATTGTGGGCCAACATCATTCCCCTGACGGTTTAAGCTGGTAGGATCGTGTCCGCGGAAGAAAGCTTCAAGTAAAGCCGTGTAACTGATCTTCTTAGGATCGTAAATTACCTGGATACACTCTGCGTGACCTGTCGTTCCTTCGCAAACTTCTTTGTAAGTCGGGTTTTTAACCGGCCCTCCGGAATAACCTGATACAACATCTTTCACGCCATCCAAAGTCTCAAATAACGCTTCCGAACACCAGAAACATCCTGTTCCAAAAGTTGCTATTTCTGTATTTGCAGTATCGACTTGAGTCGATACAGACGATTCCTTATTCATTTTTTTCTTCTGCTTTTTATCGGATTGTGCGCAAGATATGACCACCATACAGCACATCAGTACGAACGTGAAAATCGGGACGATTGGTTTCATCGAAAGTATATGGTTAATTTTAAAACTTCTATATGGTTAACAGATTTTCAAAGCATAAAGTTTGTATCAAAAATTTTGACCGGCAATAGAAAACAAACGCTTTAAATTTGTGACCATTGTGGACGAATTCTACACTTTATGACAATTAATGTACGATGTAACGACCCTCGATGGATCATTCTTTTGTTTTAATGCGTTGTATTCAGACCGCCGTTTCGTACTCATCACCACGTTAAAAGAATGACCTATTTACATTTTAAAGCGCTTCACATTATTTTCGTCGTTAGCTGGTTTGCAGGACTTTTTTATATGCCCCGCCTGCTTGTTTATCACACTGAGGCGCAGAATAAAGCTGAGGCAATAAAAGAAGCTTTGAGCGCTGAGTTCAGGAAAATGGAAAAGCTGTTATGGAACGCAATCATGGTGCCTGCAATGTGGCTGACGCTCATTACCGGAGCGACGATGATTTATCTTACACCCGGCTGGCTCAGCCAGGGTTGGATGCATATGAAACTGACCTTTGTTCTTGGTCTTGTGGGATATCATTTCTTCACAAGAAAACTGATACTTGAAATTCAAAAAGGACAATTCAGGTTCAGCTCGATGCAGCTGAGGCTGTGGAACGAAGTGGCCACTATTTTCCTGTTTTCAATCGTATTTCTGGTTGTTCTCAAAAATTCAGTCGATTGGATCTGGGGTGTGCTCGGACTTATCGCCTTTGCCGTCATTATAATGTCGGCCGTAAAAATTGTGAAGAAAATTCGGGAAAATAAATAATTGTATTATTCTGTCAGGCGGAGATTTGTTCTGTTAAGTGAGGAATTTAAAAGTTTTTAAGAACACGTCTTTTGGTACGGTTCTTTTAAATATCAAATTGTTTATTTGTTATATACCAAACCTCACGATCATGAATTACATAAATAAAGCGATATATTTCATTGCCAAAATTTGGTTTGCTATCATCATGGTGTTAGCGCTTATATTAACTTCAATCCTATCTATCCCATTTTTTATCATTGAATGGATCGACGGCTCGTCGTCGGAGGGAAGCACGCTTTTGCTTCGAAACAGAAGAGTGACTATAGACAGACCAGGTAGTTGAGCATAATTTTAGCTAAGAAAAAAAGGAGCTTCATAAAAGCTCCTTTTTTGTTTTAAACCTCTACGCTTTCATACAACGCAGGGATGTGAATATTTTTAAATCCTGCTTTTTCCAATTTGATTTTAAATGAAACCTGCGTTTCATATTCTCCATGTACGAGAAATACTTTCTTGACATGTGCAGGATCTTGACAAGCCAGGAACTGAAGCATTTCGTTATAATCCCCATGCGCTGAAAATGAATCCATGACTTCCACCCGCGTTTTTACCGGATGCATTTCTCCAAAAATATTAACTTCCTTATCTCCACGTTTCAACGCGCCGGCAAGCGTATTTGGAGATGCATATCCCACAAGCAAAATCGTCGAATTCGGGTCTCCTATGTTGTTTTTGATGTGATGTTTAATACGGCCAGCCTCTGCCATGCCGGATGCCGAAATGATTATACAAGGCTCCTTTTTATCGTTCAAAGCAATGGATTCGCTTACATCAGAGATATAATGAAGATTCGGAAAAGCAAAAGCGTCCCCATCTTTTTCGATATAGTCTAGAATTTCAGGATTAAAACATTCCTCATGCTCCTTCATGATGCGTGTCGCCCGAATAGCAAGCGGACTGTCAATATAAACGTCAATCCGGGGAAGCCTTCCGGAGCTGGAAAGCTGGTCGAGCGCATAAATTAATTCCTGTGTGCGGTCAATAGCGAACGCCGGGATTATTACCTTTCCTCTACGTTCAACACAGGTTTCCTGAACGACTCTTAGCAAGTGCGCCTGCATATCGGTTTCTTTTTCGTGCAGCTTATCGCCATAAGTTGACTCGCAAATGATAAAATCAGCTTGTGGGAACGTATCCGGTTTGCGTAAAATATTATCTTCCGGACGTCCTATATCTCCTGTGAAAGTCAATTTTTTAAACGTTCCCTGATCAGGAATACTCAAATGGACTGCGGCACTGCCGAGGATATGTGCAGCGTCTGTGAAAAAAACGGCCACCTCATTGTCGGTTCCCAAATGGAATGTCTGATTGTATTGAACCGCATGTAAAAGGCTAAGAGCTTTTTCGGCATCTTCACCATTATATAATTCTTCCAATAAAGGTCTGCCCTGTCGCTCCCGTCTCCGGTTAATCCGTTCAAGATCTTTTTCCTGAATATGTGCACTGTCCAGCAACATAATTCTGCATAGATCGGCTGTTGCAGCCGTGCAATAAATCGGGCCGGAAAATCCTTTTCGAACTAATCTTGGAATTAAACCGGAATGATCAATATGTGCGTGAGAAAGAACCAGATAATCGACTTCGGCTGGTTTAAATCCAAATTCCTGATTGAACTCATCAGTCTGAATTCCCTGGAATAATCCGCAATCAAGTAATATTTTTGTCCCTTTTTCAGTAGTAACCAAATGCTTGCTACCCGTAACGGTGCGCGCGGCACCAAAAAACTGAATTCGCATGTTATAGTGGCTCGTTTGTTGAAAATTAAAAATTCAATTTGAATAAATTCGTTCAGAATCAACGCAAATAGATTTAAAATTTTCCTGAAAAGGTACTATTGAGTACTTTTGTAAAGGCAAGTTTATTCTGGTAGTACATACAATGCGTCCAGATTGCGGCCCAGGCCGTCGTAGTCCAGGCCATAACCAACGACAAAACGATTTGGAATTTCAAAACCAACATAGCGAAGATCAATCGGCTTTTTAATCGCGTCGGGCTTGTGAAGCAAAGTTGCAATTTCAATAGAATTCGGTCCTAGATCACTTATTTGTTGCAGTAACTGGTGCATGGTAAGTCCGGTATCCACGATATCTTCTATAATAATTACATCACGATCCGTAAGCGTTTCTTCCAAACCAATGATTTGCCGTACCTTTCCGGTAGATTCTGTTTGAGAATACGACGATAATCGGACAAAAGTTATTTCGCAGGAAAGGGGGATATTTTTTACGAGCTCGGAAGCAAAGAGAAATGCACCATTTAAGACAACTAAAAAGAAAGGTTTTCGACCTTCATAGTCTGTATTAATCTGTGATGCGAGCTCGGCAATGCGGTTTTCGATAGTCTCCTGAGAAATGAACGGAGTAAATGTTTTGTCGTGGATTGTAATCATGTCGAATTTTCTTAAACAGTAATATTAACTCTTTTTTCAAAAACACACTTCCCCGCAAACGTAAAATATGAATCCAACGTTAATATTGACAGATTTTTGAGTTTAAATATGAAAAAAGTGCTGGTTAAACCTTTTGCTTTCGGTCTTGTTATATTTCTTTCTATCACTTCTGCTGTTGCCCAACTTTATTCCTCGGCCGAACTGGACAAGAATTATGATATGGTTCTTAAGAATCCGGGCGTCCAGATAGAGGCAACAGAAGCGATAAACATGTTGTATAATTACAAGTTTGCCGAAGCTGATGCAGAATTCCGTTGGTTGCGCTATCGTTACCCCAAACACCCGATGCCACATTTTTTGATGGGATTGGCTGAATGGTGGAAAATTGTGCCCAATACAGACATAGAAACGTATGACAAGAAATTTCTCGCTCATATGGACTCCACCATTACATTAGCGGAGACTTTGTACGAAGATGAAAAAAACAAAATTGAGCCTGCATTTTTCCTGGCGGCTGCTCACGCATTTAAGGGGCGTCTTTATTCAGAACGTAAGCAGTGGACGAAAGCTACTTTCGCTGGAAAAAATGCACTGAAATATCTGGAAGTTTGTAAAGGAAATGGAGATCTTTCTCCCGAATTGCTTTTTGGGGATGGAATTTATAATTACTACGCGCAATGGGTGCCGAGTGAATATCCATTACTGAAACCAATTCTTGCATTTTTTCCGAAAGGAAATAAAAAGCTGGGAGAACAACAGCTGGAAAAGGTTGGCAATAATGCATTTTATACACGAGTGGAAGCCCGCTATTTCCTGCTGCAGATTTACAGTATGGAAAATGAATACGGAAAGGCATATGAAATGGCAAAATACATGTGGCAGACCTTCCCAAATAATCCATACTTCGAACGATATTTTTGCCGCACTGCCTTTGTGACGGGAAAAACAGGCGAAGCAGAAAAAGCAGCGCAGAATATTCTCGATAAAATCAGTCAGGGGATGCCTGGGTATGAGGGAGTAAGTGGTAGAAACGCGGCTTACGTTCTTGGATTTTATAACATGCAGTATTATCGTAATTATGATCTTGCCAGTCAGTATTTCAAGAAGGCTGTTGAATTTTCCACGCAGACAAATTCTATGAATGCGGGTTATTACGTTTCGTCGCTTTTGGGATTAGGGAAGATTGCAGAAATGCAGAAAAACTATGACGAAGCATTGAGCTACTACAAACTGGCTGATGATAAGGCAGACCGAAATTCAAGTCAGGACAAAGAAGCTAAAAAACACATCGACAGTTTGAAAAAACTAAAACGAGAAGAGCGTCGGAACAGGAGAAAATAGAACGTTTTATTACCCGTCGGATGGTAAAAAAACCATCCGACGGGCGTTCCGTCCGACGGCTTTTTCGCCGTCGGACGGATAATAAACAAAACCAGAAGTATATCCGCCTTATAACTAATTAAAATAACAGAAGCTACTCCCCCTTCTTCAATTTTGCATAATGCTTGAAAAACAAAGGAATCGTTTCAATGCCTTTGTAAAAATTAAAAAGACCATAACTCTCATTCGGTCCATGCAAGCCGTCGATATCAAGACCGAAACCCATTAGAATACTTTTTCTCCCTAATTCCTGCTCAAATAAAGCAACAATTGGAATACTCCCGCCTCCGCGGGTTGGTATCGGTTTTTTACCAAAAGATTCTTCCATCGCCATTTCTGCCGCTTTATATTCGATAGAATCTGTTGGCGTGACATAAGGCAGACCGCCGTGATGAGGAACGATTTTCACCCGCACGGATGAGGGCGCGATCGCTTCAAAATGTTTAGTGAACAAATCGCAAATTTCCTGATCTGACTGGTTCGGTACCAAACGCATCGAAATTTTTGCATTGGCTTTCGATGGCAGGACAGTCTTTGCCCCCTCACCGATATAACCTCCCCAAATTCCATTTACATCCAGTGTTGGCCGAACAGAAGTACGTTCGATGGTCGTATAACCAAGTTCTCCCGAAACATCTTCAATGGAGAGATCTTTCTTGTATTCATTCAGGTCAAATGGCGCAGCATTCAAAGCAGCTCGTTGCGAAGCTGTAAGTTCCTCTACATTGTCATAAAAACCAGGAATTGTAATATGGCCATTTTCGTCTTTAAGCGACGCAATCATTTCACATAACACATTAATCGGATTCGCTACGCCACCGCCGTAAACGCCCGAATGAAGGTCTCTGTTGGCTCCTACAACCTCAACTTCGAGATAGGTCAAACCACGAAGGCCCGTTTCGATCGAAGGAACATCATTTGCGATCATGCTGGTGTCTGAAATAAGAATAGTATCGCATTTCAGCATCTCGCGATTTGCTTTCACAAAGGTTTCCAGGTGAGAAGAACCAACTTCCTCCTCTCCTTCGATCATCATTTTGATATTACAAGTCAGAGTATTTGTTGCAAGCATCGTTTCCAGTGCTTTTACGTGCATATAAAACTGCCCCTTATCATCACAGGCACCACGTGCATAAATACGATCGTTTTTAATGACCGGTTCAAAAGGTGGCGAATTCCATAATTCATAAGGATCCGCCGGCTGAACGTCATAATGTCCGTAAACCAAAACTGTCGGCAATGACGGATCAATTATTTTTTCTCCATATACAATCGGGTGGCCGGGAGTTTCAAAAATCTGTGCTTTATCTGCCCCTGCGTTTGCAATGCTGTCACGCACAAATTCCGCTGCCCTGATCATATCATTTTTAAACTTTGAATCAGCGCTTACAGAAGGAATTCTGATCAGGTCTAAAAGCTCATTTAAAAATTTATCGCGGTTTTTTTCGATGTAGTTATTCATTGTTTTTGCATTAAAAAATTTAAAATTAGCCGTTTTAAACTTCAATTACAGTTTATAAATCCATGCGATTTTAACGGTGCCGAATATAAAAAAATAACCCCTAAGGTTATGGCCTTAGGGGTAGGTATTTCTAATTTTTTATTTCTTAGGATTGTCCTTTCGATTTTGATTTGGCGAAAATATTTACGCGGCTTTCGTTTCCATTCAGCAATCTTACAATGTTTTTCTGGTGCGTGATCACGACCAGGACAAACATGACAAAACCGAAAATGACAAGCAATGTTTCAGGCTGCCCGAAAACACCGAGCAACGACATTACCGGGAAAGCCAGTGTTGCCAGAATCGAACTTAGAGAAACATATTGAGAGGCGATCAATGTCAATATAAAAATGGCGATGCTCAAAGCCGCAAGCTCCGGGTGTATGGCAAGTACCATTCCTAACAGCGTGGCAATTCCCTTTCCGCCTTTAAATCCAACAAATACCGGGAAAATATGTCCTACAATGGCGATTATACCAAAAATAATCTTGTACATTAAGATATCTCCCTCAGCAATCGTCCCCATATAAAACAACATTGAAGCAAGACAAGTAGCAGTCCAGCCTTTCATTACATCGATGAGCATGACAATCGTACCTGCACGTTTGCCAAGCACTCTGAAAGTGTTGGTTGCACCTGCATTTCCACTTCCGTGTTTACGTACATCAATTCCGAAATAACCAATTCCGTACCATACCGAACTTGGTATAGATCCCAACAAATAGGCGGCTATTGTCGTAATTATAAATAAGGCAACGCTCATTTTGTATTATTAGTAGGTTAATTTGAACTTTAAAAGTTTCTTAAAAATACGGTACTTTCGTCACATAAGCAAGCAAACGGTATTTAAACATTAAAATGCAAAAATAGGTTTTGTTTGCCGGAAAATAAAATTTCGTATCTAATGATTTGACTATCAGAAACCTTCTGCTTTTTCTTCTTTCTTCTTTTTTTCTTCCGCCGGAATAACTTTTTTCTTAACGGTTTTGGTAAGCTTAGCCTTTTTAATTGCTGGCTGATAGAAGTCGTCAAACCGGCTTACGAACAAATCCTTCTCTTCTACGCCGATGGAAACCAAAGACATGTCTTTTGACTTTGAATTTGCGCCTTTGGATGTGACCAGATCGTTAAAATCCATTTGTGAAGAAACAACTCCCAGCTCCTTATCCTTATAATCAAAATAATACCAAACGTCTGGTGAAGCCTGAATAAACATACTAAATTCATCACCGAGCTCAGAGCGGCGGATTTCCAGAACACCTTCCATCTGCGCATTGATATTATTTTTCCCAAAATGAGAAACACCAATCGGGCCTTGTGAAAAATAGGCGTTGTGAACTGGAGACCAATGCAAATCAACACTGGATAGTGCAATAGCCGCATCGAGTGCTGGGGACGCATCGAATAAAGGTTTATATCCCGCAGCAGAAAGTTTAAGGTACGCATCCACACCTTTGGAGCCTATAAGTCCTGAAAGCTTCCTGTTCAGATTTTCGGCGTCATCGTCGGCTGCTGTGCTATTTTGTTCTTCAAGATTGGTTTCAACAATCTTTGCAGCCAGTTGAGGAAGAACCGGTTCCAGGGCCGATAGTTTCATCAAAAGCAATGAATTGAAAGTGAACTTAGAGCTGTCGACCTGTACATTAGCAATTGCTGTGGATTGCAGCCAGTCTGATGACGTAAAGTTCATTGGGCCCGAAAAGGACGCGATACCAGTTTTGTCATCAAATTTCAAGGTATTTCCCTCGTCAACCAACCCGTCTGGTCCTGCCGGAGGAGCTACTTTGAAGGCTTTGCTGTCTTCATCATAATTCATTGTTCCCTGAGCAAGATAAATATCCTGATCACCATCGGATTCTTTTGGCGACAAAAATGTCATATACATTCCGCGGCTTTCATTGAAATGCAAACCAACAGAAAGTGGCATATCGTGCTCGTTTCTAAGATTTTTGTCAATTTTCACCCCTACTGTCTCGCCGGGCGTATCCTTGTAAACGATCCATGAACTTTGGAAATCCTTACGGAATTTAATCACCGGCTTCACAAATCCTTCAAGTTGTAGAGAAGGCTGGTATGCGATAAGGTTGATATCACCTTTGTATTGAATTCTTGGAGACAAAATCAGATTTTCAGCTTCCTTGATGTCAGCCTTTGCAGTGGTATAATAACGGATCGGACCGGATTCTTTATTGCCCTTCGATTTTTTTCCTTCTGCTGCGGCTTCAATTTCTCTCAACTCAAAATTCTGCATTTTGATATTAAAAGTATCTTTTCTTGCCGTTATATACTGGTAAGTCGCTGAGCCTTCAAAACGGTTTCTGGAATCGATTTTGATATCGGCATCACGCAATCGGTGAGAGGCGTTCAGCGTATCGATTTCGATTCTGGCTTTTTTCAACGGTGCAATTTGTCCGTTGCTTCCGATACTAACAACTCCTTTATCCGGGATAATTTTGACATCGGCAGTACGGATAAAAGGAACGCCGCGTACATTAAGCGTTACTTTTTCAACATCATAAATACCTTCCGAAGCTTCGAAAGTCAAGCCTTCCTGTTCAGGCGCCAGCGAAGTATATGAAGATGTTTCTCCAAAACCTTTCATCAAAATGGTTTTTTTCAAAATGTCCCATTTTGCAGTGGCGATCAGTGTTTTGTAAGAAGCGGCAGGAAGCTCCATCCCAGAAGAATCAGAATCGAAACCGGTCGAATCGGTGACAAAATTCACTACCGAAGTTTTAATGTTAAAATCGATATTTACATTGCGGCCACTGAGGATATTCTTGGAAGATTTCGCCTGCCCACTGTTAATTACAAATAGAGATCTGTTGGCCAGAAACCCGTCTTTGTTAAATTTGATATCGTCCGAAGTTAATTCTGAATCAGGGCGTTTTAATTTTCCATTACCATAAAGTCCGGACGACCTGAGCAGCAATCCTCCTTCAAGGCTTGTGGTTCCTTTATAAAATGAAAAAGATTTTCCCTGTGTATTTATAAACATACTATCTGAATTCGGGAACCAGCGCAAGGCGTAATCTTTCAATTCCACAGCCGGGAAATACCCCTTTCCGATCGTAGCTTCTTTAATACTTGCAATTTCACCGGAAGCAAGCAGGGAATCGGCAGTCAGCAAGATATTTTTAGCCGTCATGGAAGCCGATAAATAGCGCATTACCGCTTTTGATTTTAAACCGCTGTTATCCATCGTCAAAGTATCCGTAAAACGAGCCATGGCCTTTCCGCCATAAAGCTTCATTTCAGTTACCGGCGGCTTGTACTCAAAACCCAGCGAGTTGTCCGGCATGCTTTTCAAAATAGTTTGGATTGGAGGGAGTATACCATTGGAATTGAAAGTACCTTCAAAGATCACATCACGCTGATCCAGTCCATCCATATCAATTTTCGGAATTTTGAAAAACACTTCGCGCGGATATAAAACAGTTCCTCTTTCCGGTTGATCGAAGTATACGATCATCCCATCCGGCACGACAAGCCGCGGTGATTTTTTTCCTTTCTGAACTCCTGATTTATTTGCAGGGTCACTGAGGTAAAAAGTACCGCCCTTTTCATATTTTACGTGACCGCCGACCTCTCCGCTTTGTCCTTTTACGAATTTTTCTTTCGGTGTAAATGTGATTGAATCGTTTGGATTAACATTCACGAAAAATTGTCCGTAATTGAATTTAAGATTTTGTCCGCGGAACTGATAATTGTTGGCCACTAATTGTCCATTCAAAGAAAAGTCACGGTTGCGTCCAATAACTAGTTTTTTATCAGAAGGAACAGCAAATATTTTCAAGGAATCACTGACAACAAAACGACCGACACCAAGCACAGTTAATAAAGTATCTTTTAGCGAAATGGTAGCATTGGCAGTTTCGTCATTGGCAGCAAATTGTGAACTAACCTGGAAGTTGTCATAATCTGTTTTGTCCAGACTTCCCAAAACATACAAAACCCCTTTTTTAGATACTGAAAATTCATCCGTGGTTTTGTCATATTTGAAATAACCTTCAAGTGCCAATCTCTGCAAAGCACGGCGAATGATGACGGGATCCTGTTTGAATTTTTTAGCAAGGTCTTCAGCTAGGAATGAAGGTTTTTTTTCAGTCTGGGTATAATTAGCTGCCATTAGGAGAGGTTGAAAACCAAATTCCTGAGCGATACCACGAAAGCGTTCTTTTTTGAAAAAATCAAAGGATTCAAGTTTGACAGGAACAACCTGCTTCCCGTCGATACGCGTAAACTCGACTTTTTCATTCGGGAAATTCCATCGCATAGATTGGGCCCAAATACTCATTTTGTGATAAGAATCCTGATAGGGTAACGGGCCAAAATCCGTTTTTTCGGCGCGTCCAAGTTTCACTTGTCCTTCCTGATCATTATAAATAAATGTGACGCCGGGGTGGTATAACGAATCTTTTCCCATCGGCATAGTGAATGAAGCGAGCGGAGCAGAAATGACAGAGTCTTTAAGTGAGAATTTTCGGCTGGTAGCTGAAAATGCGGGTTTATCCTGAAACGAAACGGTAATTTTAGAAGGTTCATCAATCAGCGAAGTACTATACATCGTAGTTCCGATTAGTGCGAAACCTCCCTTGTAAGCAATATTTTTTCTTGAAGCTTTTAACTGTGCATCATTTTTATTGGAAACGAAACGTGGATATTGTGCTGGCTGGCTTCTGGACCGCTTGACGCTGCGATATTCCAAAGTTCCTTTAATTGGATTAGCCAGTTGGTTTTCGTTATGCAGGGTTACGTTTTCCGCAACTATTTTTGGCTGTGTTATATTGAAGGAATAAGTGTCTAAATCTGTGTAAATAGAAGAATCCCCTGCCGTTTGCCAGTTGAATTTTCCTCCCTTACCAGCGAAAATTCCATCTTTTAACGAAATACTTCCCGTTGTCGGGCCAAAAGCAACAGAATCGCCTGTGGCGACGATTCCGAAAACAGCATTTTGCAAATCAATTACAGCACCTGAAACGGGAGGTAAAGGATTTGATTTTGGGGCGATAACCAAATTTGAGTCGACGGGTGTGTCCCAGTTGTCAGAGGCCTGAACTTTCTGCGCTTCAACTACGGCAGCGCTTGTTGTATCAAAACGGAATTTATAGGAACCGCTAAGTAAATAAAGTGAGTTAAAATTTGATGTGTACAGTTTGTTGGTTTCTATGGTATTTTTAACCGTTTCAAGAATACGCTGCATCGTTTTTGCATCATATTTATCACCAGACTTTGCGGCAAGGTCGAGAAATCCATCAACGTCTCCCTGCGATTTTACTAATGTCGCCGTGTTTTTTATAAGCAAGTGAAGCACAGGACCCGCTTTCTGGCCTTTTGAGAATTGGGTTTTGACAATACTGATGAATTTATTTTGCTGTGGTGAACTTACAGCGCTCATCCAGACACTGTCCAGCTGCGCGGTTGATCGTATGTAAACTGGATTTTTGCTGCCATCCATCAGTTTTCGGATCTGTACCATAAACTGACCAGGATCGTCGGAAGCTTTGAGATTTTGTGCGGAGAGATTTTTTCCTCCGAATAAAATAATACAAGTTAACAGGAAGTAACGAATGATCTTCATGTAGTATTTAGCAGAGTTTGATCTTAGTGTTGTGAATTTAAGATACTGAAAATCAGAAGTTAAAATTCAGTATCTTAAATATTTATCTATTTATTCTTTTCAAATATGACAGTCGCCCACTGATTACGTGTGTTGGATCTCAATTTTGTAAGTCCATTTTCGGCTCCACAGTTTTCGATGTCAGCCTGATCCATTTCATAAAATCCACTGGTAACTAACCATCCACCCGGCAATAAATGTGAAACGTATTTCGGAATCTCATCAAGCAGGATATTACGGTTAATATTGGCCAGAATTCCGCCGAATTTTTTGTCAGCAGGTACTTCATTAATTGTTCCTTTAAAAACTTCCGCTTCTTCTCCCAAACCGTTCATTGCAAAATTTTCCGCGGTATTTTCAACAGCCCACTCGTCGATATCAAATCCAAGTAAATTTTTTGCACCTAATTTTGACGCCAAAATGGCAAGAATACCTGTTCCGCAGCCCACATCCATGATGGAAAGACCTTCGTGGGGCAGGTGAAGCTGCTCGTTCATAACAAGCCAGGTTGTTTCATGGTGCCCCGTTCCAAAAGACATTTTAGGCTGAATCAACAAGTCATATGTAAATTCAGGATCCGGCTCATGAAATGTGGCCCGGACGCGGATATCTTTACCTACTTCAATAGGCTCGTAACTTCTTTCCCACTCCTCATTCCAGTTCTTTCTTTCTAACGATTTCCATGAACTTGCTATTGCGGTAGTCTCACTGTATTTGGCAATTAGCTCCTGCAAGACTGCTTCATTAAAATCTTCTTCCGGGATATAAGCCGAAAGTCCTTCATCTGTTTCGACAAAAGATTCAAATCCAGCCTCCGCCAGTTCGGCCATTAGTATTTCTGTAAATTCAGATTCGAGTTCGAGTTGTACTTCTACGTAATTCATGCGATTTGGTATGGATATGCTATGGTGAAGGTCTTGAATTTTTTTAGAAATTCAAGGAGAGAGATAACATTAAAAAGGCCCACATATGCGTGAATTTGCACTGTGGGCCTCATCAATATTTTAAACTGTCTGCGTTATTTAGAGAATAAGATCAAGGTTTTCTCCGCTTTGTTGCCAGATCGTGCGCTGTATCATAATACGATCTTAGATTCATCCAGTCGAAAACGTCCGAAATATTTTCAACACGGTTTCGCTGCATGATACGGTCGCGACGTTGCATTTTAACAAATTTGAAAAGGATATCAGCCATTTGATCCGCTGCCTGAGCATATGTCTGCGATTTACGGTTGATCACGTAGATACCACGATTTTCATAATCCCTCATGATTTGCATGATGTAATCACCAAATCCCGAAAGATCACTCGTAACCGTTGGAACTCCACGAACTACGCATTCCAGTGGAGTATAGCCCCATGGTTCATAGTAGCTCGGAAACACTCCAAGGTGACATCCGCGAACAAACTGACCATAGTCCAGACCAAATAACGGATTGGTTGAAGAGATAAAATCCGGATGATAAACGATCTTTACGCGGTCACGCTCGTTATTTACAAGATTGGCTTTTTTACAAAAATCGGTGATTCCGTCTTCTTGCTTCAAATCATGCGTAACAAACGCAGGTAACTTATCTGTTTTCCAGGTTTGAATCGTCCGGCGTAAACGTAGGCGCCAGTATTCATCAACAAAACTATTCAGATCCGGCATTTTATGGTCTGCACCGGAAGCTGCCGCGAGAAAAAGTTTTTCCCCAACTTCTTTTTCAATAGCGGTACAAGTTTCCTGCAACTCATTTAGAACCGCACGGGATTGAAGAACGTCAGGGTTTACAGAATAATACGGTTGTTTTGTCACAATGAACATCACAACCGTCATATCCATATTCGCCTGAACCATTTTCCAGTTAAGTCTGGCCAGTGCTTCAAGAGTTAGATCATAACCCTTATTGCTATATTCGTAGCGGCCGGACGTAAAGAAATAAAGTGTCTTGTCCAGATCAAATGAATAGCTCGGGAAAAAGTGACCCAAGACAAACTCGTGAATACGTTCCTTATATTTTAAATGCAGATTCTGAAACTCGTGGACAGCTTGGAAACGAACCACATTAAGTCCATTTGGTGTAACCAGGTCAGGCATTCTACCAAGAAAGACTTCACATTCACGTGCAGTTACATCACTTACCGTTGTCAAAACATGTGCACTCAGCGCAGCTTGTCTTTCAATGGATGCCTGCGTGACGATGCCATAGTTTTTTGCCTCCTGTTCCCAATCGAAAAATGGAAGTTTGCTGTAAAAGCCATCCACATTCTGCGCCAGATAGCGGCCAAGCATCGTGGCATGTGTGGTGAAGGTTGTCGCAACCTTTATATTTTCACGTTTTAAATCAGGAAGACCGCTGCTAGCCATCCATTCATGAAACTGTGCAGAAATATCCTCTCTTCGCGCATTTTCCTCTGCATATTCTTTCAGATAAATACGTACCATTTCACCAAAACATAATGTCTGGTTAACCAAAGGCTCTACATTAATGGTAGAAATGCGGTTTTTTTCCCAGAGGTTATACTTTACCACATCAAGTTCATGAGCGATACTTTCCAAATCGAATAGCACGACACGTGGTTTCCCGGTTACCAGCCAAAAACCATAATGCACAGTGTACCCCAGCTCCCGCATTCTGCGTACTGTTCTTCCAACATTGCAATCATCAAGATCTGTAATCTCTTCAAACTCGGCAGATGCCTTTTTCTCAAAGTATGGGCCTAGCAAGTAATAATTATCTTCCCATTTTTCCACCATTGCCGGCACTTTGGTTCTGATAACGGTATAAATCCCACCGACCTGATTGCAAACCTCCCAGGCTATTTCAAAAAGGACGTTTTTTTTAGTTGTTTTTACAAATGGTTCCAATATGGGATATGGGTTAAAACGTTATAGCTGTATATGTAAAGGGTAATTTCCTGAGGGTTTGTCACAAAAATTCCTTGTAATTACACAATAAATATCCAGAAAAATAATTCACAATAGCAATATAATGGACATGTTTATTTGCCGTTACGACAAATTAAGCAAGTTCTCGGCTAACTTTGGACTAAAATACGTTACTTTGATCGGATTAACATTTTGCATGCGTTTTATAGTGAAAAAAATTCCAATTATTGCGTTTTCTTTATTGCTGACCATTTTTTTGCTTCAAGGATGTAAGGCCCAAAGTACAGATTTTGAGCCTGTTTATCCTCCAAAACGGGAATTTAGAGCTGTTTGGATCGCCACGGTTGATAATATCGATTGGCCTAGCAGTAAAAATCTTGTGCCCGATGAACAACGTAATGAGTTTTCTGCGCTGCTTGATTTTCATAAGCGGGTAGGAATGAACGCAGTTTTTGTTCAGGTACGTGCCGCAGGGGATGCTTTTTATGCAAAAAGTTCTGAACCATGGTCCGAATGGCTGACGGGTCAGCAAGGGAGAAGGCCGGAACCTATGTGGGATCCGATGGAATTTATGATTCATGAATCGCATCGCCGCGGTCTTGAATTTCATGCATGGTTAAATCTAAACCGATTGGTCCATAAGTCTTCTAAAAGTATATCTTCTGACAATATAAGCCGTCTTCATCCGGACTGGATACTAAGTTATGACGGATATAAATTATTTAATTTCGGTATACCGGAGGTTCGTCAGTTCATTACGGAAATTGCAGTAAACGTTGCCAAAAACTACGATGTAGACGGAATCCATTTCGATGATTATTTTTATCCATACGCTGTAGCAGGGCAGGTCATTTATGATGATGCTACTTTCAGACAATATGGACGAGGTTTTACGAATAAAAATGACTGGCGCAGGAATAACGTGGATTTGCTCGTAAAACAGATCCATGAAGCGCTGATGCAGGTTAATCCAAAGATAAAATTCGGAATCAGCCCCTGCGGAGTATGGAGAAATAAAGGTACGGATTCTGAAGGCTCAAAAACCTATGGAGCACTTGCTTCTTACGACGACCTTTTCGCAGACAGCCGGAAATGGGTTCGTGAAGGCTGGGTCGATTATATCGCACCGCAGGTTTACTTTTCTTCGAAATTTGGGAAAGTACCATACAGAAATCTTGTCGATTGGTGGACGGAAAATTGTTATGGACGTCATTTTTATGTAGGTGTAGGTGCTTACCGGGTTGGTGGAAAAGAGAAAGATACCCAATGGGCGAACCCTACAGAATTGCCAAATCAGGTTCGGTATTCACGAGAGAATGAAGCGGAAGGAACGATATTCTTCAGCTCACGTTCGCTTAAAAATAACAATCTTGGTTTCGTTGATAGTTTGAGGACTGATTTGTTCCGTTACCCCGCACTTGTCCCGACAATGTCCTGGAAAGATGCTATTCCCCCGCTTACTCCCAAGAGTTTAAAAGCGACGCTTTTAAATAACGGACTTGAATTATTCTGGGAAAAGCCGGATCCTGCAACTGACGGGGAAACGGCAACTTATTATGTCATTTATCGGTTTGATCCAAGTGAAAAACCTTCTGCACATGATCCAAGGAAGATTCTTGGGATGGCATATGAAGGCGAGAAATTCGTTGATACGACGATACAAGTGGGAAAAAGATATGTTTATTATATCACAGCAGTTGATCGACTGCATAATGAAGGCCGTCCAATCGGGCCGTTAAAGGTTGAGGTATTTGATCAGAAATTGCAGCGCTTTTGAAATAATAACAGACTCTTTAATTTAATTTATCAATTGACACGAATTCCTTCGTAATCAATTCAGCAAGGTTTTTGTTTCTATATTTGGTAAGACTTTCCGAAAGAAAAATAAACAAATAGTATGAGTAACGCCATTCAATACGAATATCGTCCAGAGTATCTTTCTGTTTCTGCTCCAAATAAATACAACTCCGAAACGCTTCGTACTGAGGAGATGGTGTTGAATATGGGACCTCAACATCCGTCGACGCATGGAGTGTTAAGGTTGGAAGTGGTAACGGACGGTGAAGTAGTGGTTGACGTAGTGCCTCATATCGGTTACCTTCATCGTTGTTTTGAAAAACACGCAGAAGCACTGCCCTTCAATCAGATTATTCCATACGTAGACCGAATGGATTATGTAGCTGCCATTAACTCGGAACACGCTTATGTAATGGGAGTGGAAAGGATGCTTGGAATTGAAAATGATATTCCGAAAAGAATTGAATATATCCGTGTTGTTGTTGCAGAATTAAACCGGCTCGCTTCTCACTTTGTCGCGCTAGGAACGTATGCTATGGACATCGGTGCCTACACGCCTTTCTTATGGATGATGCGTGACCGAGAGCAGATTTTACGCTTATTGGAATGGGTAAGCGGAGCAAGAATGCTATATAATTACATCTGGATTGGCGGTTTGTTTTATGATCTTCCTGTAGGGTTTGAAGAGCGTTGTGCTGAATTTATCAAATACCTGAAACCAAAAATTATCGAATTGCAGCAGCTTGTCGTTGATAATAAAATATTTATCCAGCGAACAGCAAATGTCGGCGTTCTTCCATTGCCGGTTGCAATAAATTATGGCTGCACAGGCCCGATGCTTCGTGGCTCCGGTTTACGGTATGATTTACGTCGGGTAGATGGTTACTCAGTATATCCCGATTTAGATTTCGATATTCCCATTGGCGAAGGCAAAATGGGAACTGTTGGTGATTGCTGGGACCGTACCTGGGTTCGTGTTGTTGAGTGTTGGGAATCGGTAAAAATTATTGAACAAAGTCTGGCTCAGCTTCTGGACACCCATAAACGTACGCCTTCTTTTGACCCGCAAGCTGCTGTTCCTAAAAAAATTCGTCCCAAAGCAATGGATTTTTACGTTCGTGCTGAAAACCCAAAAGGAGAATTAGGATTTTTCTTCCGTACAGACGGTCGCTCGGATATACCTGTCCGATGCAAAGCCAGAGCATGTTCGTTTAATAATCTTTCAGTAATTGGAGAGTTGTCAAAAGGTGCATTGTTGGCAGATTTGGTAGCGATTATTGGATCTATTGATGTAGTAATGGGTGAGGTTGACCGGTAATAATATTTTTTCCTTACATTAAAATCATGGATCAAAAATAGCGTCTTTCGAGGCCTGCTGTTTATAAAAAACATGTA
The DNA here is from genome assembly GCF_900108855.1 of Dyadobacter koreensis. Lineage (GTDB taxonomy): Bacteria > Bacteroidota > Bacteroidia > Cytophagales > Spirosomataceae > Dyadobacter > Dyadobacter koreensis. The sequence goes on along the minus strand of NZ_FNXY01000009.1, from coordinate 358,114 downwards.
ACTAACACATTTCGACTCTATCGGAGCCTTCCGAAATTTAAAGGATACTCCTCCGGAGGAAACAAATTGCAATTTAAATTCTATGATATAAACAGAGTTCTCCGATGGAGCGATCTGCCTGATAAAATCTGGTGAATAAGATCATTTTCAAATAAGTTATAAACAAGAACAGAGTGATCATCTGACCACTCTGTTCTTGTTTATAACTTATTTGAAAACCTTATGCTTCCTGCCCAATACCAACTAAATCATGTTTTGCAAGGAATTCAGCGATTTGAACGGTGTTGGTAGCGGCTCCTTTACGAAGGTTATCAGCAACGATCCACAAATTCAAAGTTTTTGGCTGAGATTCATCACGACGGATACGACCAACAAAGGTTTCGTCTTTTCCATGTGCTGTCAATGGCATTGGATAAAGGAAATTTTTCGGATCATCCTGAATGATCACGCCTTCTGCTTCACTCAAAATTTGGCGAACTTCGTCAAGATCAAATTCATTTTCAAATTCGATATTAACAGCTTCCGAGTGACCACCGATGGTAGGAATACGAACAGTTGTTGCCGTTACTGCGATACTGTCGTCACCCATAATTTTCTTCGTTTCATTCGTCATCTTCATTTCCTCTTTGGTGTAACCATTATCAAGGAATACATCGATATGAGGCAAAACATTTAAATCGATCGGATGAGGATAAACTTTCGATACGCTGTGATCGCCTGAGCGTTCTGCAAAAAGCTGATCAACGGCCGCCTTTCCAGTACCCGTTACTGATTGGTATGTCGAAACAACAACGCGTTTGATTTTATATTTCTGGTGTAACGGATTCAAAACCACCACCATCTGAATAGTAGAGCAGTTTGGATTCGCTATAATTTTATCTTCTTTTGTCAGAGTCACTGCATTGATTTCTGGCACTACCAGTTTTTTCGTAGGGTCCATTCTCCACGCGGATGAATTATCAATAACAGTAATTCCAGCCTCGGCAAATCTTGGAGCAAGTTCTAGTGAAGTACCGCCACCGGCAGAAAATATCGCGATTTCAGGTTTGGCTGCGATGGCATCCTCAAATCCGATTACCTTAATCTGTTTACCCTTGAATGTAACTTCCTTACCAACAGATCTTTCAGATGCAACGGCCAATAATTCCGTCACGGGGAAATTACGCTCTTCGAGCACTTTGAGGATTTCGCCGCCTACCAGACCGGTAGCGCCTACTACTGCAATTTTCATTCTAAAACCAAGATTTATGTGATTTGTAAAATTGTCTGTTACTCAACGAATTTGGTCAAAATGACCTGGTTCTGAAAAGTGGTGCAAATTTACGATGAAAATTAATAGGAAACTGTGTTTTTGTTGTACAAATGCTTCAGGACAACAATTTAATCGACAATAGTAATAGTTGGCTGTGAATCACTTTCAATAATATTGAGAATTGTGATATACATACTAGCGACAAGGCAGCACATTTCTGCTCTCAGATACTAAATTATGTCTCTAAAAAACAAAACCCGGATAACAGTCGAGTAAATTGCTGAACATCCAGGTCTGATAAAGTGTTTTTACTTTTAGTCTGGAATGAAAGTAAAATCAGCGAATCCATACATTCTGCCTGTTTCAGCTCCTCCGTCGGGAAATTTCGGCGTTGCAATTGCTTTATAAACAGAGGATTGAACGAGAATACTGCCACGTGCAATTGGAAAAATATTTGTGTTAGCATTTGAAATGGTAAAAAACTTTTTGGCACTTCCACCGACAACTGTATTAATGCTGATTACATATTTTTTATCCTTTTCAACGAGAAATTCATCAATACCGGATTCTACAAATTTCTCAGGAGTAGATTGTTCCAATGTCTTTTGACGAAGCAGAGTCTTGGTTGTTTGATCCCATAATGATACGGTATAAGAACCCGGCTCTGGCATTTTACAGCTTAGTTTTGTGATTTTACCTGTTGAAGAAGTACTGAAAACATATCCTAATTCCCAGGAAACAGCGGAGGCAGTCGTTTGGGTCCAGGTAGGTTCCTGCAAAAGAGTGGTCATAATATTTTCACTAGGCTTTACATTTACTGCCTCGTCATCATCCTTGCTACAGGAAATCAAGGTCATCGACGCGATCAAGACAATTACCGATAAATAAGTACGAAAGTGTTTCATGTTTTCTAAAAGTTTGAAAATGGACATTTATGCTGGAATTGGTTATTTTAATTCCTTAGTCGCACTTCTTATTTTTCAAGGAAACATGAGAATAGAAAAAATTTTATTTCTAAAATTAAATCGGAGCACTGTCTGTATTGGTAAAATTCAGAATTGAAGAAGGTGTGATGCAGAAATCCATTGGTACGTCATAAGCATCCAGGTCGCTGATTTCCTCAACAGGCTCAAAAAATGAAACGCCAATTTTTAAAGCAGTAGGCTTACATTGAGCTAAAAACCTATCATAATAACCTCCGCCATACCCTACCCGAAATCCTTTTTTATCAAAAGCTAAAAGTGGGATAAGGACAGCGTCAATATCGCTGGGCAAAACTTTGAGCGAAGTTTCGGGATCCGGTTCAGGAATTTTCCATTGATTATTTCTCAATATTGTTTCCGATGTTAATAGATAATGTTCCATTTCCCTAGTACCGGGAATAACTCGCGGTGAAATGATTTTTAACTGATCGAAACTACGTAGGAAAGAAATGATTCTCCAGGTATCAATTTCACTTTTACCGAGTTGGGGCAGAAATATATGAATCGTTTTTATTCCAATTGTTTCAAAAAAATGTTTGCTGTTTTTCAGTATTGCTTCGTTTTTGTCTTCAATTTCCTTGTCAGAAAGTTCCTTCCTCTTTTGTAAAAACTCTGAACGCAGAAGGGATTTATTCATAATTCGGTTGAGAGATTAATGGACGGGATATTATTAGGTTTCAATATTATAAAATTTATCCGGCGATCGTTTACATTTTGTGAGAAACCGGGTAGATCGGGTTTTTAGCCGCTTTTTATATGATAATAGCAAGAGTGGTGTAATACAAAATTTGAAAGGATGAATTATAAATTCAAACTTACTTCCCGTTGTGTTTCGCCTTTTCAGTCTATTATTTGTACTTTCACCGTCGCATTTCAATATCTTTAACTTTCGAATAGTAAATAATAATCATGAGCAAAATCAAAGTTGCAAATCCCGTAGTTGAGTTAGACGGTGATGAGATGACTAGAATCATCTGGAAGTTTATTAAAGAAAAACTTATTTTACCATACCTTGACGTAGATATCAAGTACTACGATTTAGGCGTTGAATATCGCGATGAAACAAACGATCAGGTAACGATCGACGCTGCTAATGCGATTAAAGAATATGGTGTAGGTATCAAATGTGCTACAATTACCCCTGACGAAGACCGCGTAACGGAGTTCAACCTGAAACAAATGTGGAAATCTCCAAACGGAACGATCCGTAATATTTTGGATGGAACCGTTTTTCGTGAGCCTATCGTAATGAGCAACGTACCTCGTTTGGTAACAAACTGGACTGCTCCTATCATCGTTGGCCGTCACGCTTTCGGCGATCAATATAAAGCAACAGATTTCGTTGTACCAGGAAAGGGAAAACTTACAGTTAAGTTTGAGGGCGAAGATGGAAAAGTAATTGAGCACGAAGTGTATCAGTTCCAGGGCCCGGGTGTTGCGATGGCGATGTACAACGTAGATGAGTCGATCCGTGGTTTTGCGCGTTCTTGTTTCAATGTTGCAATGGGTAAAGGTTGGCCTTTATACCTTTCAACTAAAAACACCATTTTGAAAAAATACGACGGTCGTTTCAAAGATATTTTCCAGGAAGTTTACGATGCTGAATTTGCAGGAAAGGTACATTACGAACACCGTTTGATCGACGACATGGTTGCTTCTGCGCTTAAATGGGAAGGTAACTTTGTCTGGGCTTGTAAAAACTATGATGGTGACGTTCAGTCGGATACAGTTGCACAAGGATTCGGTTCTCTTGGTTTGATGACTTCGGTATTGTTGACTCCGGATGGAAAAACTTTGGAAGCTGAGGCGGCACACGGAACAGTGACTCGTCACTACCGCGAGCACCAAAAAGGAAGACCAACTTCTACTAACCCGATTGCGTCAATCTTTGCATGGACACGTGGATTAGAATTCCGTGGCAAGCAAGATGGCAACCAGGAGCTTATCGATTTCTGCCAGACTTTGGAAAGAGTTTGTATTGAAACGGTTGAAAGCGGTAAAATGACAAAAGATTTAGCTGTTTGTATTCATGGAAATAAAGTGAATCACGGGGAGCACTATCTGTACACCGAAGAATTCCTTGAAGCAATCAACGACAATTTGCAAGCTGCATTAGCTTAATATAATACAGGTAAACACTTTTATAGCCGTCAGTTCTACTTAGAGCTGGCGGCTTTTTTGCTATATCGGTCTTTATAATGGATCTTTCTTTCAGACTTAGAAAAAGCTTAGATCTTTTATTTGCGGGTATGAAATTTGTATTTTGAGCTACATTTGATCTCATTTAACTTGATTTGTAAACTTGTTCAAAGTCCTTTTATTTCTTTTTTCCTTTTCAATTTGCGGAGCTTTTTTTGGGAATGTTCTAGCGCAGACTGTCGTACCCGCTCAAAATTCCAATCGAGTAGAAACGAGTGTTATGCCTGATAGCGCCGGCATTGTTGACAAAGTCGAGGATAAAGATATTATGGATATTCTTGGCCAGCTCAAACGAAAAAGGGATTTAACAAAAAATAGAGATAAAAAACCCCGAAAAATTCTTTATTCCATGGTTCCGGCTGTCGGATATACACTTTCGACAGGATTTGTAGGTCTGTTAAGTGCCAATGCTGCATTTTATTTAAGCGATTCCTCGGCAACAAATATTTCGAGCGTCAGTACCAGTTTTAACTATTCCCAGTATAACCAAATTACTATTCCCATTCAGACAAATATCTGGACAAAAAACAATGGTTATAACATAATTGTCGACTGGCGTTACTTCAAATATCCACAGGACACCTATGGTTTGGGAGGCCACAGCTTAGTAGAAAATGCTGATCAAATCGATTATTCACATGTTCGTCTGCATCAGACAGTTTTAAAAAAGATCACAGGCGCATTTTACCTGGGTCTTGGCTATCATCTCGATTATCGTTGGAAAATTAAGCAGGAAGGAATGAACGAAGATGTTTCATCTTATGGCTTGCCGCCGAAATCTGTTTCTTCCGGTGTGGTTGCAAATGTTTTGTATGACAGCCGTAGAAATTCAATAAATCCACAAGGCGGATTATACGCAAACGCGCGTTATCGAAATAATCTGAAAGTGTTGGGCAGCAATACAAATTGGGAATCGCTGGTTTTGGAATTTCGGAAATATGTAAACTTTCCTCGTGGAAGCAGAAATACACTGGCATTTTGGGATTTCAACTGGCTGACTTTGTCAGGCAAACCGCCTTATCTGGATCTGCCAAGTACTGCCTGGGATCCATCAAATAATACCGGTCGCGGATATATTCAGGGAAGGTTCAGAAGTCCGAATATGTTATATTTTGAGTCGGAATACCGGTTTTCATTAACTCAAAATGGATTGATTGGTGGTGTCGTTTTTGGTAATGCGCAAAGTTTTTCCAACTGGCCAACCAGAAAATTTGATAAAATAGCTCCGGGAGGAGGCCTTGGAATCCGACTGAAAATCAACAAAACGTCGAGAACAAATATCGCTGTTGATTATGGCTTCGGGACGAAAGGTTCGCGTGGTTTGTTTGTGAATCTGGGAGAGGTTTTTTGAAAAAAATGTGTTTGTTAATCTGTTGAATTAAACAAATGGTTAATAGGTAAATTTTGTATCTGATTAGTATGATCGCTTCCATTGAAATCCAGAACTATCGTAATCTTAAAAACCTCAATATAGATTTAGTAGGTCAGTTAAATCTGATCACAGGAAAGAATAATACCGGAAAAACAAATTTCCTTGAATCCATTTTTTTCTATGCTTCGCAGAAAGAAATTCAATCGGCGGAAAGGATAATTGTTAATGATGTGGCGACAGATTTACTGTCAGATGACGAAATTTTGAATCCGCAGAATGTAAAATTTATAAGGGCACATTCCAGTATACAAAGTCTGCTGCGTGAAAACTCTTTCGATTGTTTTAATGATTTTATTACAGAGAAAGCGTTAAATTTCTTGAAAAAGATTGACGATCGAATTTTAGAAATTGATTTTCTGGCCGATAATCTGCGCAATCCGATTGCGACTTTTAAGAATGGAAAAACCGTTGCGTTGTTACGGATGGGCAGTGGAGTGCATAGAATTCTTACGATTCTACTGGCATTAAGTACATCACAAAATGGTATTGTCCTGATTGACGAGATAGAGAATGGCTTCCATTATGGCGTAGAGGGAGAGCTTTGGCTGCTTATTTCAGCAATTGCAAAAGATCAAAATATCCAGGTATTTGCTGCAACGCATAGCATTGATAATATCAAAGCTTTTGGGAAAACTGTCAACGAGGAAGATGGCGCTGCAATACCGGGTTTATTGATTAAACTCGAAAATATTGATGGAGTGATCGAACCGCTAACTTTCGACTCTGATGAATTAAAAGTTATTGTTGAAAATTCTATTGAAGTAAGGAAGTAAATGTTTGGTTAACAGATTATTAATTTGTTTTAACAGGAAGTTTAATCATCTGGTATAGGAGATATTTTTCAGGCATATATTCTTTTTTTTCTTTAACCGCTCCTATTTCTTACGCTACTTCCAAAAAACCCGTAACTTTGCGGGCAATTTGTTGATATTGACCTGCGACAGGTTCAAATCTCAAATGAAATATTTTCATTTAACTTAATTTTTGTTGCAATGTCCGCAGTAGCAGAGCAAACCCAGGTGCTGGCCGACCGTATCAATGCCCTCGAAGAATCTTCAACGTTGGCAATGACGAAAATGGCCCGTGAATTGGCTGCCCAAGGCCACAAAGTGATCAGTCTGAGCGTGGGAGAGCCAGACTTCAAAACGCCCGCATTTATTTGTGAGGCTGCCAAGAAGGCAATTGACGATGGATTTCATGGATATTCGCCGGTAGCAGGTTACCCTGATTTACGAAAGGCGATTGCTGATAAGCTTAAGCGCGACAATAATATAGATTGGAAACCTGAAAATATCGTGGTTTCTACAGGAGCTAAACATTCTCTGGCCAACGTGATCCAGGTTTTGGTAAACCCAGGTGATGAGGTACTTATCTTCGCTCCGTATTGGGTTAGTTACTCCGAAATGGTGAAACTGGCGGAAGGGAAATCTGTGATCGTAGAAGGTGCTTTTGAAAATGGTTTCAAAGTTACGGCTGCACAATTGGAAGCTGCAATTACACCTCGTACGAAAGTGGTGATGTATGCATCTCCTAACAATCCGACCGGTGCTGTTTATTCAGAAGCTGAATTGAGAGAGATAGGTGCAGTTTTGGAAAAACATGAAGGAATTTATGTTTTGGCTGACGAAATTTACGAATATATCAACTTCACAGAGGAAGGACATTTCAGCATGGGATCAATTCCTGCATTGAAAGACCGGGTGATCACTGTAAACGGAGTAGCGAAAGGATTTGCTATGACAGGATGGAGAATCGGGTTTATCGGTGCTGCAAAATGGATCGCTGACGGTGTTGAAAAATTGCAGGGACAAGTTACTTCCGGTACAAATTCAATCGCCCAGAAAGCTGCTACGGCTGCTTTTAACGGTCCGTTGGATGCAACCAAAGAAATGACAAAGGCATATGCCCGTCGTCGTGATCTTGTTGTTGGTTTGTTAAAAGAAATTCCTGGTTTCAAAGTAAATGTTCCTGACGGAGCGTTCTACGCATTTCCGGATGTAAGTTACTACTTCGGAAAATCTGACGGAACCAATGTTATCAAGGATTCAGACGATTTTGCAAACTGGTTGTTAAACAATTCTTACGTTTCAACCGTAGCAGGTTCAGGTTTTGGTGCGCCAAATTGTATCCGGATTTCAACTGCCGCAGCTGATGAATCATTGGCAGAAGCAGTACAAAGAATCAAAGATGCGGTTGCAACTTTGAAATAATATAGAACAAATTTATTGCCGGCCTCATGGATTTTTCAATACCATGAGGCTTTTTCTTTACCCAGGCGAATTACCTTTGCTAATTCCTTGTTAAAGGTTAAAAGCACCATAAACTCTGAAATATCAAAGGACTGACAGCTGATAGCCGAAAGCCGACCGCCAAATCACCATGAGCAAATATTATTTTTTAAAGGTTAAAGAAATAGAAAAAGAAACGGAAGATGCATCTACAATCCATTTTTGGCATCCTCTCAATGAAGTAGTTGCCTATCGTCCCGGACAATTTATTACGCTTCTTTTGCCGGATGGAGACAAAAAAGTGCGTCGTTCCTACTCCATGTCCAGTTCTCCTTATACAGACGTTTCCTTAGCAATCACGATCAAACGTGTTCCAGGTGGATTTGCTTCCAATTATTTACTGGATACTATAAAAGTAGACGATGTGCTTGAAGCCATGGAGCCCATGGGAATATTTTTTCCAAAACAGGAGGATGACCAAACCCGTCAGGTTGTTTTTATCGGCGCAGGAAGTGGAATCACGCCATTGTTTTCGATCGCCAAATCCATTTTAATGGTTGAACAGGAAAGTGAAGTTGTACTAATCTACGGCAGCCGGACTGAATTAAGCATTATTTTTAAGGATAAAATCAAGGCTCTTAAGGAAAAATATAAAGAGCGATTCAAGGTAGTTTATACGCTGAGTCAGCCAGACGACAATTGGGCAGGAGAACGTGGCCGTTTGAATAAAAGCCATATCCTGAAAATCATGGAAGGTTTGCCGGATTTGAAGGTCAGCGAAGCCGAATATTTTCTATGCGGCCCCGAAGATATGATGGAAGAAGCAAACCGTGCTTTGGCCATCAGAGGCGTTGCGTTAAATAAAATCAGACAGGAAAGTTTCCTGACTGCTACTGCATCAAAACCGGGAGAAGTAACCTTGGAAGAAACCGACGATTCCCCCAAAACGCACGAGATTACGCTTTTTTATGAAGGAACGGAATATAAAGTGCCCGTAAAACCTTATGAAACGGTGCTGGAAGCGGCAATGAACATGGATATTGATCTTCCGTATTCTTGTCAGGCCGGAATGTGCACGGCCTGTATGGGCCGCTGTGTATCCGGAAAAGTGACATTGGACGAGGAAGATGCTTTATCAGAAGCGGAATTAAAAGAAGGTTTTATTCTAACCTGCGTGGCGCATCCCATGAGTGATGATGTGGTGATTGAGGTGGAATAAATTCGATATATAGAATTCAATAATACAGTGCTATACAAAAGGATATTGACGGTCCTATTGTATAGCATTGACTTTTTTACGGGCTAATACGGGTAACTTTACATTTTATTTGAGAAACAAACATTGTCAAAGGAATACCATGGAAATAGGAATTGATAGTTTCGCCGCCATGTTCAGTGGTGAAGCGGTAACGGCAATTGATGATGTGGATGCAATGGCTCAGTTGCTGGAAAGAATAGAACACGCGGATTATTCCGGTCTTGATGTATTTGGAATTGGCGAACATCACCGGAAAGGATTTCTGGACTCGGCGCCTTCGATGATACTGGCCGCCGCCGCTTCTCGTACGAAGAAAATTCGTTTGACAAGTGCCGTAACGGTATTGAGTGCTGCTGATCCGGTCAGAGTTTTTCAAAATTTTGCGACGCTGGATCTGATCTCTCAGGGAAGAGCCGAAATGGTTGTAGGTCGTGGTTCTTTTACGGATGCTTTTCCTTTATTTGGATTGAACTTGCAAGATTATGATAAATTGTTTTCAGAGAAACTGGATCTGTTACTTAAAATCCGGGATAATGAGTTTATAACCTGGTCTGGAAAATTTCGTCCTGCGTTGCAGAATCAGCCTGTTTACCCACGACCATTACAGGAAAAAATACCGATCTGGTTAGGTGTGGGTGGTACGCCGGAATCTTTTATCCGTGCCGGTATGCTGGGTTTGCCTTTGATGGTAGCTGTTATCGGTGGGGAAACACATCGTTTCCGTCCGTTGGTTGATTTGTATAGAGAAGCGGGGAAAAGGGCAGGATTTAAACCGGAAGAACTTCAGGTTGGTCTGCATTCGCTTGGTTATGTGAGTGATTCCACGGAAGTAGCAATTGAAGAATTTTTTCCGGGATATTCAGAATCATTCACTAAAATCGGGAAAGAACGTGGCTGGCCTCCAATGACAAGGGCACGATTTGAATCTCAAATGGGACCGGAAGGTGCATTATTAGTAGGTGGGCCGGAAGAAGTTGCAGAGAAAATACTTCGCCATAGTGAAGCCCTTGGCGGGATATCACGACTAACATTTCAAATGGACAATGCCGGAATATCACATGAAAAACTGATGAAATCGATTGAAATCATTGGTCAGAAAGTTTCGCCTTTGGTTAATAAATAAAAGATTGGGTTCAAAGAGAAATCGGCGTATTGCTGTCATTTGCAATACGCCGATTTGTTTAAACATTCAATTTATCTTCTGGCCGGAGAAGGTGGTGCTGGTGGTGTTTTTGGAGAAAGTGCCGGTGCGGCCGGAGCCGCTGGTGCTGCAACGGCAGGTTTTGACTTCATTTTTGGTGCTTTTGGTGCCCTTGCCGGTCTTGGCGGCGCAGGGTATAATTTTTCAATTCCAAGAGACGCCAGTCCCATATCCTTCCCGATTTCATCCATCTTACCGCTCAATTGATCCATTTCTTTTTCCATGTCGCGATAAGGTTCACCCGCTTTTTCACCTTCTTTCAGGTTATTTGCAAGGTCAGCATTTAGTTTGGTAATGACTTGTTCCTGCGCTTTAATCTGCTGTTCAAAATCAGCCAGTTGTTTTTCAAGTTCTGCCTCATTTAACTTCGTTTTGGATTTAATATCAGGATGCAAAAGATTAGATCGTTTTTCCAGCAATCCCTGACGGATCTCATTCGCATTATCTTTTTTCCAATCAATTTTTTCGCGGTCTCTGTCAAAATGCTCCATTTCAAACTGGCGTTTTTCCATTTCAAGTTGAAGCTCATGCATACGGCTTTGCAGCGGCTCCATTTGTTTCTGTAAAACAGCCATTTTTTGATGGAATTCATTCATCTTACTTTTAAGAGAATCGTTCATCAACAGAAAGTCTGATCCATCAAAATCTTCATTAATGTTTACATTGATGTTTTCATCGATCTCCGGTATTTCAGTATTAATCTCCTGTTCAGCATCCACGACTGTCCTGTATTCATCTCTTACAGTAACATATTTAGATTGTCTTGAAGCAACCTGATGTGTTTTTGCTTTTGCCTTTTTCTTTTTAATCGTATCCTGCCCAACTGCATAAACGGACACACCGATCAATGCGGCAACAAATAACATCGTAACTGGCAAGCCGCCAAAGATCCTGGCCGACTTGGGAGCAACGCCCAATACGCGTTTTACACGTTGTAACAAAAGAGGTTTTTTAGAAGCAAAAGCCACAGCCAATGAATGATTTGTTTTAAATTCAGCAATTCCAACCAATGCATGCGCCAATGAAAGGCGATCTCCGCAAGCTTCAATAGCTAAATCATCGCAGCAATGCTCACGCTCAACGCGGACACGCTCGGACAGCCACCAAAGTGCCGGATGAAAGAAGAAAACGACTTCAACAAAAGATTGAAGCATATTGATCAGATAATCATGGCGACGGATATGTGCCAGTTCATGCGCAAGAATGGCTTCGATTTGAGCCGTTGGAAAACCCAGCAATAGTCCGATTGGGATTAATACTACCGGCTGCAAAGTCCCTATCACCATCGGAGTCAAAATTTTCGAAGATTCTTTCAGTTCTATGGATTGATAAACTTTTAATTTTGCTGTTAAAACCCCAAATCTTGCTCTCCATTCTTTGTTCATAACCAATCGTGCATTATGACGAAGATATTCGGTGTAAATCCATCCTCCCAGAAATCTTGCGACCAAAACAGCTGCGCCAATAAGCCAGCAAATGACAAGTTCCTGGATATGTGTCGCGAGCCAAAGCTGAACTTTTGAAGTTAGTGAAAGTTCGTAAGTTAATGTTTTCCAGTCGGATACGTTATGCGCTGTGTTTTTCAATGCAGTACTTAAAACCTTTGGAGCAGCATTGAAATAATAATAGAAAAAAGTAACTAGCGATGAAATGACCTGAGTAGAAAGTGTCAGAATTCCCACCGTGTAACGAACTGTTGCCGGGCTTTTTCGCAACAGATATAACGCAATGCTGGCAACTAATACGAGCAAAGCACCTTGCCAAAGTGAATGAACCAGCATCCATCCAAAGGAGGAAACAAGCGCGTCAGAGAATAAGTTGAAAAACGATTTCATGGCTATTTTTTGTTTTCAAGGTTGTTTAACAATTCACGAATTTCATCTAATTCTTCTTTAGAAGTTGAGTGATTTCCCAAAGCCTGCATGACCAAACGGGCAGCAGAACCACGGAATGTTGATTCAACAAAACGTCCAAGCAAATCCTGCTGCGTTTCTTCTTCGTCTAGTAAGGCTACGTAAATGTGAGAGCGGCCGCTTTCGGTTCTATACAAAACGCCTTTGTCATGCATAATCTGCATCAGTTTAAGGGTCGTAGTGTAACCTGTGTCTTTGGATGCAGAAAGGAAATCATGAACTTGCCTCACAGTCGAAGGGCCTTCTTTCCATAAGTAGTTCAAAATTTCCAGTTCAGATTCTGTTGGTTTTATGATCATGGCTAATAAAATTTTAGTAATTTGATTTTCAATTCAAAAGGATAAATTGACTATGTACGATTTAGTTCGTAACAAATGTCTACGAAAAGATTCGTATTTGCAAGGGTCTATTACGATTATTTTCGTACTTATAGTTGAAAATATCAGTTTATCAAGTTTAATATGCTGATTTCCAGACATATAAAAAATGCCAGCAGGAATTTCCTACTGGCATTTTTTATTATTTTAACAAAAATTAAGATAGACTAATATCTCAATTTCGATAGCTATATCTTCTAAACGTAAGTATTCAACATTACCGGCATGACCAGCATAAGAATATCTTCATTTTCTTCCTGATCAACCGGGATAATTAAACCGGCACGGTTAGGTGCAGAAAGTTCGAATGTAATGGTTTTGCTTGACAAGTTTCCAAGTACCTCAATAAGGAATTTGGCGTTGAAACCAATTTCCATGGCATCGCCGTTGTACTCGCACATTAAACGTTCGTTCGCTTCATTTGAGTAATCAAGATCTTCCGCAGAAATTACAAGATCATTCAAAGACATTTTCAGACGAACCTGGTGTGTGGTACGGTTTGAATAAATGGAAATACGACGCAATGAGCTCAGAATTTCCATCCGGCCAATCGTCAGCGTATTGGGATTGTTTGTCGGAATTGCATTTTCGTAATCCGGGAAACGCTCATCGATCAAACGACAGATCATACGGATATTTCCAAAACTGAAAAATGCGTTGGACGCAGTAAATTCAGCTTTTACAGGAACATCATCAGAAGGCAGACAAGATTTCAGCAAGTTCAAAGCCTTACGCTGAATGATCATGGAAGTATCAACATCCGATTTGATATCAGAACGACGGTAGCGCACCAAACGGTGACCATCGGTAGCCACGAATGTTGCATTTTCAACCCCCATCTGAACAAAAACCCCGGTCATAGCAGGTCTCAAATCATCTGTGCTGGTTGCAAACAACGTATTGGCAATTGCAGCGCCCAAAGCAGAAGAAGACAGATCAACCGATTGTCCGCGGTTTACAGACGGCGTTTTTGGGAAATCGATCGGGTTTTCACCAGATAATTTATAACGACCATTGTCTGAAATAATCTCTGTTCCAAAAGTTTCACTGTTAACCTGAAGCGTGATAGGCTGCTCAGGAAGACCGCGTAATGTATCCAGCAAAAGTTTTGCAGGGACAGCAATAGCGCCTTTCTCTGTGGATTCTACTTCAATTTCAGTAATCATCACTGTCTGCAAATCAGATGCAGTAACAGTCAGGCGATTACCTTCAAGGGAAAGTAAAAAGTTTTCTAATATAGGTACGATTGGGTTCGTTGAAACGACACCATTAATTGCAGATAGTTGCTTGAGCAGTACCGATGACGAAACGACAAACTTCATAATTCGTGACGGAAGTGGTTAAATAAAAATTATAAAAAATCCAGGCAGATCTGAAAATCTGTCTGGTAGGGAACAAAAGTAAGAAAAAAAATGTACTCTGCCGCCTTATTTATCAGGCAAATTTGCGCCGCCGGATATAGTAACGAATCGCTCCGAAAATACCGAGAATCACCAGAGGCAAAAGAAGATTCAGCGTTTGCCAGAATTTTTTGTCCTTGTGCACCGCAATCTTATCCAGCGCACGGATACTGATTTGTTTGCTTCGTGAATTGATGATTCCATTTTCATCAGTCATATAATCCAGCGCATGCATGACGAAATCTTTATTGCCAAAAATATTGGTGGAAGCACGATCGTAACCTAGTGGAAGCGGGGTATTTCGGCGGTAATCAAAGTCATTCACGACGACATCGCCATCAGCGCAAATAATAATTTTCCCCTGCCCTGTTGATTTAAAAGTTTTCGAACGCGGATCGTTGGGCAAGATCCTGTTTTCAAAAAGCGAGTTGAAAGAACCTTCCAAAAGTACTGCTGCGAGTTTTACTCCCCCTTTATATTCAGAAGGATCCGGCTGCTGGCGGGCTTCGTTATAACCAACTAAGGCTGGTGTATTGACCAGATTTGTATAGGGCGAAGTCATTAAAAGCGGAGTTTTCTGAATTCCTGGCGCGCCACCAACTGTATCCAGAGAACTCAGAAACCGGGAATAAACGGCATCCGTATTTCTGGTGATCGGACTTGGCCCAAAATTATTCAGTAAAGGAAAAAATCGCCAGGGAACAGCCTTTATTTCAGGCTTATCGCCCATATTTCCAACATTCATTGGAATCGTCGCACAATTCAGATCTTTGACAAGATTGTTATTAATCCTGGCTCCCCAACGGAAAAAAAGATCGTTCAGATTTAAATCAAGCGGTTGTACATAATTCCCTTCCAGACTTACACTATCCACTTTGGCTCCGTCAACAAAAAAAAGCGCCTTTCCCCCTCCGATGACATATTGATCCAGTTTGTATTTTTCTTCCTCAGAAAACGGAACATCAGGTTTCAGGATCATCAAAGCATCAAGTCCCTCATAAGTTTCAGGATCGTTTACGACCATGAATACGTCATAACTTTGCTGCATCGTGGCGATTAGGTCGCTAAGCCGGGCTGGTGGGAGTTTTTGTGTATGATTTACAAGTAAGCCAACTTTCTTCTTGACAGGACTTTCAAGTACGCGAATCGCGGAAGCCAATTGGAATTCTACGTTTTCGTAAGATTGATTTAACTGTTCCTCGGGAGTGCTGCTTTTATTTCCTTTTAAAAGCTGAACCGGAATTGCAAGCGTATCAGCCTGAACGATCGCTCCAGGAAAAATCAGTTTTTCAGTGCGTTTTCCGTCTTCATTGGCAAAAAGATTTGTCGGCGTTAAGCCGCGATCAACAAGATTTTGATATTGTTTTTTCCGTTCATCTTCACTTGCCGCATCAGAAGGATCAGAAAACTGGAAGGATAAATGTCCGTTGGAGTATGTTTTAAATTCTTCAAGCGTTTCGCGGGTAGCACTTTCCAGACGTTCAAATCCAGGTGGAAATTCACCCGAAAGGTAAACGTTGACCGTGACGTCTTTATCTAAATTGCTTAAAAGCTGCTTGGTTGCGTCCGAAATAGTATATCTTTTATCTTCCGTCAAATCCCAGCGGAAAAAGAATAGAGAAGCCAGCCAGTTCAGTCCGGCCAGGATGATCAATACAAATAAGAACCTGAAAATTGTTTTTTTCATGAAGCAGTAACGCCCGTTTTTCAGCAAAAATATAAAAACTATACGGAGTTATTGCGGCAGGCGGTTATTTCTTGTATTTACAGCTTTTATTATCAGCAGATTGATAGTACGATTTGTAGTTGGAAGCTTTTGGATCCATGCAGCCTTGAAGATTCAGAATTTCAATATCTTTGAAGTCAATCGGGTGACTTTCAGCCTGTAAAGCAATATAACCACTCGTTAACGGCGTGCCATCTTTTTTGATCCATTCCTCGGCATTACTGAAATGTCCGGCTTTAAAATCATGGTCTTTGCCTACATAACCTCCGCCGATTTTAGGTTTGGTAAATGTGAAAACAACATCACCATTGATAATATGATGAACAATAGAATCGCCCAGAACGATTGCCTCGGCAGAAACCCATTGATCGCCATCATACGTTTTTGAAGTTGAATTGATGCAATGTGCCTGGTCAATTTTTCCGTTGACCTCAACGATGGTGCCTGGCGTGCAAAGGTTTCCTGTTGTGCGTTCTCCGGCATTCAGCCCGCCCAGGTATTGCATTTCCAAAGAAACCGGGAAATCCTGATCAAGCCCTAAACTTGCAGCAGACTGAGAATGAAGCATAATTCCGCTGTTGCGAACATTCCAGGAAGCCCCGCCCGGCACCTGGTTTCCAGTAAAGCGATATTTTAGACGTAAACGGTAGTGCGAGTATGGTTTGTTGTAATAGATATGCCCATATTCTGTGCTGAAAGTTTTATATTCCTTATAATTGACCCGGATCATGCCGTCTTCGACGATGAAGGTATTTTTATAATTGTCGTTGACCTTATGTCCGGCAATTTTAACATCCCAGCCTTTCAGATCTTTTCCATTAAATAAGGACTGCCACTCTTCTTTGTCAGGATTATTTTGTGCGAAGGTGGTGTAGGAAAGTAATAAAAGTATTGCAATGAATTTACCGCGAAAAGTCATGTCTAAATTGATTTTTAGAGAAAAGGGATGGTAATAACTTTAATACTTATTTTCCTGCCACGAATACACGAATTTTCACTAATTGGGTACGAGTATTATTTTTGACAGTTCTTATCTACTTTGATTTTGACTAGAATTAGCATAATTCCGAGATACTTCATCCCCAAGATTAGTGAAAATTCGTGCATTCGTGGCAAGCGAAAAGCTGTGGATTTCAAAACCAATTTTTCATATATAAGGAAAAAGGCGCATTTTCCAACGATGATCTTTCTAGCCACGAATACACGAATTTTCACTAATTGGGCACGAATATTATTTTTGACACTTCTTATCTACTTTGATTTTGACTGGAATTAACATAATTAGGATAATCGGATCATTCCGAGATATTCCATCCTCAACATTAGTGAAAATTCGTGCATTCGTGGCAAGAGAAAATTAAAGGCGATTCAAAAAACCAATCTTTTATATTCAAGTTTTCCCCGGCCAAAGTTGACCAGAAGACCAAGCTTGTTACCTGATACTTTTAAATAATTGATGGTTTGCGAGATATGTTCATCTGTCAGAACAGACACACATTTAATTTCCAAAATTATTTTTTCAAATACGACCATATCCGCCCAAAATTTATGAGCTAACATGATTCCTTGAAAATATACGGGATATTCTTTTTCACGCAGATATGGAATTCTGTATCGCTTAAATAAAATTTCCAGAGCGTCCTTATATACGATCTCTGAAAATCCATGTCCAAGCTCATTATGAACTTCCATGCATCTACCTATGATTTCATAGGATTCTTCTTTATAAATAATTGTCATTTAGTGTGTGTTATAGCAGCCAGGAATTTTAACTCCTGGCCAGGTAAAAAGATTTTAGGTTTTACCTCCTCCGGCGTTTAGGTTTTGGTTCTGATGAAGCAGCTTTCTTTTTACGATCCGAAGGTTTTCTTTCTCTTCCGGAATCCCGTGACGACGAACCACGAGAGCTTCTTCCACTTTTTTCATCAAAACCACCGCCATTTCGTGAGCGAATGGAAGAAGTTGTGTTGCCAGCCAAGTACAAATCCATGCTTCTGCGGACCAGATTTGTATCTTTTACTTGCACTTTCACGGCGTCTCCAAACGTGTAGATCTTTTTTGTACGCTGGCCGATCAGACGGTAATTATCTTTATCGTGTTCATAATAATCATCACCTAAGTCATTCATTCTTACCAAACCTTCCGAAGCGGTTTCTGTTATTTCAACAAAAATTCCGAACTCTGTTACGCCTGTAATAATACCATCAAAAACACGATCTTTGTCCATAGTGCTCATGAATTCGACTTGTTTGTACTTAATCGAAGCACGTTCTGCGTCAGAGGCCAATCTTTCGCGTTCGGATGAATGTTTGCAGGCACCTTCGTAGGTTTCGCTGTTCACCGATTCTCCGCCGTTCAGATAATGCTGCAACAATCGATGCGCCATTACGTCCGGATACCGGCGAATGGGTGAGGTAAAATGCGTGTAGCGTTTGAAAGCCAAACCAAAGTGACCCAGATCTTCAACGCTATACCGCGCTTTTGCCATCGTTCTCACAGCCAAAGATTCAATCAGGTTTTGCTCTGGTTTTCCTTCCACTTCATGAAGCATACTGTTCATGGATTTCGCAATTTGTTTCTCGTCGTCGACTTCCAGTTTATGTCCTAGTTTGGCGACAAATGAAGCAAATGTTTTTAAACGATCCGGATCCGGCGCTTCGTGAACGCGGTAAACCATCGTATTTTTATCCGGTCCTTTGGAAAGTGAATACACAAATTCAGCCACCCGTTTATTCGCCAAGAGCATAAATTCTTCAATCAGCTTATGTGAATCGTGGCGTTCTTTTTGATAAACGCCTAATGGTTTTCCGTTTTCATCCAGACGGAAACGCACTTCGGCTGTTTCGAAATTGATCGCTCCGTTTTTGAAACGTTCTTTCCGAAGTATTTTCGCTATGCTGTTCAGCAGCGTCAATTCGTTGGGATAATCTCCTTCTTTTGTATCCAAAACCTGCTGCGCTTCTTCGTACGAATAGCGGCGTTCTGAATGGATCACCGTTCTTCCAAACCATTCTTTCAAAATTTTACCTTTCGGGCTCAATTCAAAAATGGCAGAGAAAGCTAACCGATCCTCATTTGGACGAAGTGAACAAAGATTATTGGATAATTTTTCAGGAAGCATCGGCACCGTCCTGTCGACAAGATATACCGAAGTCGCACGGCGGTTTGCTTCTTTTTCAAGCTCCGTACCAGGGCGAACGTAATGCGATACGTCGGCAATATGCACGCCAACTTCTACATTTCCTTCATCCAGATAACGCACCGAAAGCGCATCGTCAAAATCTTTCGCATCAGCCGGGTCAATCGTGAAAGTTAAAGTCGCACGCATGTCGCGGCGTTTTAAAATTTCTTCTTTCGGAATAGCATCCGGAATTTTCTGTGCCTCTTTTTCAACTGATTCGGGGAATTCGTAAGGCAAGCCAAATTCAGCCAGGATCGCGTGCATTTCTACATCATTCTCTCCTGCTTGTCCCAAAACATGCAAAACTTCTCCTTCGGGCTGACGCGTTCTGGTTGGCCAGGTAGTCATTTTTATGATCACCTTATCGCCATTCGAAGCACCGTGAAGGTGTTCCGGCTCGACGAAAATCGGATCAAATAATTTTTTATGATCAGGTTGAACCACAGCGTATTTCGGCCACACTTCAATAATCCCGACGATTTCTTTTTGCGATCTTTCAACGATTTCAATAACACGGCCTTCCACTCTGGTTTTTCCGGAATCTCCGCGGCTCGTTTGTTGTCTTCTTCCTGATTTGGAAAGTATCTGAACCTTCACGATATCGCCATCCCAGGCACCGTTCAGCAATTCAGTTTCCACATATATATCATCTTCGCGACCTTCAACGATCACAAAAGCAAAGCCTTTGTTAACACGGTCGACACGACCGATAAGGCCAGGATCTGCCTGTGGTTTATTAGGAGCGGCCGTAAATGTTCCGTCGACATTTGAGCGTATCTGGCCGGATTCCTGAAGTTCATGTAAAATCTCGTTAAAAAGCGCACGAACCTTGCGATCCTCTACGCCAAAATGCGCGTGTACGTCAAAAGGACGAAAGGAATGTTCGCTATTTAAATCGAAAAAAGCGGCAATATCTGCTTTCAAACTATCGATATAGGAAACAATGCCATGCGGCGCTTTGACGGTCTTATTTTCTTTAAATTCTTTATTTGGTTTTTTCTCTCTCATGAAGTTTTATGAGTAATTGTTGATTAAGGAAGGTGGAATAATCATGTTGTTAAACTAGTCAAATTATTCCACTCTTGTAATATTATCGGCTCGTACGGGCTGAAAACTGTGCATTTTCAAATATAATTGCGCCAGTACGACCACGTCTTCTCTGCAATATCGGCAAATTTTAGCGAGATCGTTCTCCTCGTAATAAACGCGTGTAACCTGATCGCCGCTCATTTCATTTTTGCTGCCGGGTATATCAAAAACCGCAGCCAGCAAATCCAACGAAGTATAACTCTTATAATCGCCGAATTTCCAGAGGTCCATCGTATCCTGATGCAGGATTTCCCAGGGCTTTTTACCCGTGATCTGTAATGCTTTTGGAATTTCAATGCCCAGGATCAGCATGCGGCGACAAAGAAACGGGAAGTCAAATTCTCTGCCATTATGGGCGCACAGAATGAGCTGCTCTGCCGGATATTTTTCTATAAGTGCTTTAAATTCAAGTAAAAGCTTAACCTCGTCGTCGCCGGAGAAGCTGCGGACTTTGAAGGCTATCTCATTATTTTCATCCCAATAAAAAGCACCGAAAGCGATGCACACAATCTTACCAAATTCTGCGTAAATGGCGCTCCGATCGTAAAAATACTCTTCATTGGAAACGCTCTCATCGCCTTTTCTCAACACCGTCGCTTTCTTATCCCAAAGCTTTTGCATCCGCTCCGGAAGCTGGTCATAGGACGCATAACCGGCTACGGTTTCAATGTCGAGAAGGAGAAAATTTTTTGCTTTGCGGCGAAATTCATCTGTCATAGTGTGTGGTTAATTTATGCTTTAATCATGCAGGACACCTTCCAGTCCCAGCGGCTCGATTTCGATGATATTGTCCTCCACGATGCTGTCCGGCACGAATATAAACTTTTTATCGTAAATCTGATTTCCAAGGAAATAGCTGATCCAGAACTCGTTATTCAGGTGAAAAACTTCCGGCATGATCGGTTCTACAACCACATGATCCTGTGCTTTAATTTCCGGGAAAAAGTGACGCAGGGTTGATGTTTTTATACCAGCATTTTCACCCGATTCCGTATTTCCATACCCTTTTGAAGTAACAAAAACGCCGGTGATCGGCTGGTTATTTTTATTGAGTACAATGACATTCCACTCGGCTTCATTCAGTTCGTTGATTTTACGAACAATTGCAACCTTCACGCCTTCTACCGGATGAAATATTATATCCTTCTTCATTCTTTCCTTTATACTTAATTTTCTAAAATATCTGTTTTTGAATAATATGGATTTGTCCAGCTCATTTCAAAAAGACTTCCTAAGTGATTTTTTAACCGTGCCGAAACTTCATCAAAATCAACGTCATGGCCAAGTTCCTGAGAAATCGAGGTAACAGCCTTATCTTCAATCCCGCAAGGGACAATGTTTCCGAAGTAAGCCAGATCCGTGTTCACATTCAAAGCGAAACCGTGCATCGTTACCCAACGGCTGGCTTTTACGCCCATTGCACAGATTTTTCTTGGATTTTTTTGTTCAACAAAATCAAGCCATACGCCTGTTAATCCACTGATTCTCCCCGCGGTAATATTATAATCGGCCAGTGTAAGAATAATCGCTTCTTCCAGCGTCCGCATATATTTATGAATATCTGTGAAAAAATTATCAAGATCAAGAATCGGGTAACCAACCAGTTGCCCCGGACCGTGATAGGTAATGTCTCCGCCACGGTTGATCCTATAAAATTTCGCCTGCTTCTGGCTCAGATCTTCTTCATTTAACAACAAATGATCCTGTTTGCCGCTTTTTCCCAAAGTATAAACGTGGGGATGCTGACAGAAAATTACACGGTTTGGTGTAAGTAATTGTTCATCAGCCGGAAGTGTGCGGTTTTTGGTTTTTATCGAAAGCGTTTCTGCAAACAATTTTTCCTGGTAATCCCACGCTTCCTGATAATCGATCAGACCTAAATTCTGGAATTCTACTAGTTTATTAATGAGGGTATTCATGTCTGAAGGAAATCGATTTGATCACGGAAAATATCAAATCAAATGGTTTGAAACAAATTACGCCTTTTCGGCTGTGGAAAATCAATTACTTAAAATACTGCTCTAATCAAAGATCGATTAAAACGTATAATCGATTTGGGTTTTCTTTTACTTACTATGCAATAACACTATTTTGTACTAAAAATGTTCGAATGGCTATACACAACACAACCGGAAGCTGGGGTGAAACTCAGGCATTGACCTTTTTGGAAGGAAAAGGTTATGAAATAATTGAAAAAAATTACCGCCATAAACACGCGGAAATTGACCTGATCGTCAAGAAAAACAAAACGTTGATTTTTGTTGAAGTCAAAACCAGAAGCGGCACGGGTTTCGGTATGCCGGAGGAATTTGTAAATTATACCAAGGCGAAATTGATCATGAAAGCGGCGGAAAATTACATTTATACCAAAGACTGGCATTTTGATATCCGGTTTGATATTATTTCCATTTTAATTCTTTCCAGCGGCGGAATTAATATTAAACATATTGAGGATGCATTTTCGTGAGATAGTATGGTTTTCGTGCTTTGGAGTAATAAGATTAAGGATTTCGCTAATTGTCATTCTGCTAAATCAATGTATAAAATTCCCATCTCATTATTCTTAGTTCTTGTTGCGATAAACGCCTCCGCGCAGCCAACAAAAAAACACGACCTACAATTTGATTCACTCGCTATCGTTTGGGACGAAGCAATTCCGCTGGGAAATGCTACCGTTGGCGCATTAATATGGAAAAACGGAGAAAAATTACGGTTCTCACTTGATCGCGCCGACATTTGGGATATGCGTCCGATGGCCGGTTTGCACCGGAGAGAATTCAGCTACAAATGGGTCCAGGAACAGGTTGAAAAGAAAGATTACAAACCTGTTCAGCAATATTTTGACGCGCCTTACGACAAAGAACCCGCTCCATCAAAAATCCCGGCGGGTGCCCTAGAATTTGATTTTGCAGGAAAAAACAAGGTAAAGTCCGTTCATCTTTCATTAGACAAAGCTTTATGTGAAGTTCAGTGGGAAGACGGATTGACGCTAAAAACTTTTGTTCACGCGACGGAACCCGTCGGATGGTTTAAGTTTGAAAATGTTAAAACTGATATCAATCCTCAATTAATTGCTCCAAAATATGAAGGTAAATTATCGGGCGGCGAAGTGAATTCGCTGGTAGGAGATGATCTGGCCAGATTGGGCTACAAACAGGGAACGGTAAATCGACAAGGAAACAGCATTATTTACAAACAGGAAGGCTGGGGAGGATTTAAATATGAGATAACTGTTCAATGGAAAAAAATTGGAACAGGCACAATTGAAGGCGTATGGAGTATTTCTTCACAATACCCTGATAAAAAGCTGAATCCTGTCTCCTCTTCACTTGTCAAGACAACTATATCGCATGGATTTGAAAAAGACTTTGTTAGTCATGCGAATTGGTGGAAAAAATTCTGGAATCAATCAGCCATCCATGTGCCCGACCCTGTTATTGAAAAACAATGGTATCTTGAACAATATAAATTCGGCTCCGCAGCCCGTCGCGGCGCTCCTCCCATTTCATTGCAGGCCGTCTGGACGGCAGACAATGGCAGAATCCCGCCGTGGAAAGGCGATTTTCATCACGATTTGAATACTCAGCTAAGTTACTGGCCGAGTTACAGCGGTAATCATCTGGAAGAAGGATTAGGTTATTTTGATCATCTGGATGAAAATCTGGCTAATTACAAGCGTTATACCAAAATGTATTTCGGCGTTGATGGACTGGCAGTTCCCGGAGTAACCACTTTGGATGGAACGGAAATGGGTGGCTGGATTCAGTATTCACTTTCGCCGACGGTTTCGTCCTGGCTGGCGCATCACTATTATCTGCAATGGCGGTATAGCATGGACACAAATTTTCTGAAAAACCGTGCTTATCCATGGGTGAAAGAGGTTTGCAGTTTTCTTGAAAAAATAACGGTCAAAGACGAAAATGGTCAGCGGAAACTTCCTATCAGTTCAAGTCCGGAAATTAAAGATAACAGTCTGGAAGCCTGGTTTCCGCAAAATACAAACTATGAGCTGGCATTGATGAAATTTTCATTCGGAGCCGGAGCTGAACTTGCTTTGGAACTGGGTTTAGTAGCCGAATCAGATCATTGGAAAGAAATACTTTCTCAGTTTGGTGATTATGCGATCACGGAAAATGAAGAATTAATGTTTGCGCCCAATTTACCTTACCAGGAATCTCACCGCCATTTTTCACATATGATGGCGATTCATCCTTTGGGCTTGATCAAATGGGAAGACGGCGAAAAGTCGCAGGCAATCATCAAAAATACGATTGCGTTACTGGATAAAGTCGGCCCGGATTATTGGTGCGGATACTCCTATGCCTGGCTCGCCAATATGAAAGCGCGTGCCAAAGACGGTGAAGGTGCAGCCAAAGATCTTTCCATTTTTGCCAAAGCTTTTGTACTGCCCAACAGCTTTCATGTCAATGGCGATCAGACAAAATCCGGGTTATCAAAATTTACATATAGACCCTTTACATTGGAGGGCAACTTCGCTTTCGCGGCTGGTTTGCAGGAAATGCTGCTTCAAAGTTATGCCGGATTTATAGAGATCATGCCAGCCGTTCCCGAAACCTGGAAGAATATTGCTTTTGAAAAACTTCGGGCAGAAGGTGCGTTTTTGATCAGTGCTAAAAAAGAAAATGGTCAGATCTCAGAAGTCAAAATAGAATCGGAAAAAGATGGGATTGCTACTTTGAAATTGCCTTTTAAAAAATATCAGACTTTGTCAGCCAGGTTAGTAACGGTTAATGTTTCAGAAGATGGTTATGTAGAATTAAAATGTAAAGCCGGTGGGAGCGTTATATTGAAAGCAACAAATTAGAAAATTGCAAAATTTTATTTTGCGCAAATCGCCTTCTAAATCTTAAATCAGCTATTCGGATAAAATTTGACAGAATTTAAAGGAAAGGAAGTATTTTTATAGTTACCGGTTCTTTTAAAAGGATCAGTAGGTCAAATTAATATTCAGTTCCTGACAATGAAAAAGTGGCATTTTATTGGTTTGGGTGTGGTGGTGATTTTGATATCATCTTTCTCATGGTCGGGATTTTTCGATCATGAGGTGGATTATAATGAGGAGGTTAAGCCGATATTGAACAAAAACTGCATGGGTTGTCATGGCGGTGTGAAGCAGGCCGGCGAGGTCAGTTTTCTGTTTGAACATGAAATGCTGGAACCCGGAAAATCCGGTAAAATTCCTGTGGTTCGTGGTGATGCAGATGCCAGTGAAATGATACGCCGTATTTTGTCAAAAGATCCGGATGAAATGATGCCGAAAGGTGGCACTCCTTTGAAAGATGAGGATATTCAAACCTTGAAAAAATGGATTAACCAGGGTGCAAAATGGGAAACACATTGGGCCTATAAAAGAATTGAAAAACCGGAAGTTCCTTCTAATAAAAATCTCTGGAACCTTTTTGGACTTATCAATACGGGAAATGCCAACTGGCCTAAAAACGAAATTGACGAATTTGTTCTTCAAAAATTAAAACAGGAAAAACTTTCACCTTCCCCCGAAGCGGATAAAGCGACATTAATCCGTCGCGTAAGCCTGGATCTGACCGGCCTGCCTCCTACTGAAAAAGAAGTTGCTGATTTTGAAAAAGATAATTCGGCGGATGCTTATGAAAAAGTAGTCGACAGGCTGTTAAAATCGCCTTCCTACGGTGAACGCTGGACTTCCATGTGGATGGATCTGGCACGTTATGCTGATACCAAAGGTTACGAAAGTGACGGCGGCAGAAATATCTGGCGTTACCGGGATTATGTAGTGAAATCTTTCAATGCGGATAAACCTTTTGATCAATTTACGATCGAGCAATTGGCAGGCGATTTGATGCCGGAAAAGAAAACGGGAATGCCATCCGATGAAAACATGATCGCCACGGCTTTTCACCGTAATACGATGATCAATAATGAAGGCGGAACGGACGATGAAGAATTCCGGGTTGCAGCCCAGATTGATCGTGTTAATACTACTTGGGAGGTTTGGCAGGGAACCACTTTCGCCTGCATCCAATGTCATAGTCATCCGTATGATCCGATTCCGCATGAGGATTATTACAAATACATGGCGTTTTTCAACAATTCCCGGGATGAAGATGTATGGGACGAATGGCCTAAACTTCGTTTTTACAAAGGCGATGATTCGGCAAGGGTTGAAAAAGTGAAATCCTGGATCAATAAACATAATCCAAAAGAGACACAAAAATTCACGCAGTTTATGCGCGTGATGGAGCCGAAAATCAATGCACATAGTATCGTTAAAGGAGACGAATCAACAGTGCTGCTTATTTCTTACTATGGTGTAAAGGATAAGGGAAATGCCAAGATCCCGAACGTTAATCTGACTGGTGCGGGAAATCTGGTAATGAATATTTCTACCAAAGCAGAAAATGCGGTGATGACTTTCCATCTGGATAAAATTGACGGACAGGTTATTTCCAAAGTGAATGTTCCGACCCGGGATACGGTATTGGTCACGCCAATACCAAAAATTTCCGGCAAACACGATATTTTTCTAACCTTAAAAAGCACCAAAAATCCAACAGAATGGGTGCGGATTACCTGGCTTGCATTTCAGGAAGCTTTGCCAGGAGCTGGTGAACCGGAATATCCCGAAATCCTGAAAGATTACTCAACGATTTTAACCAAGTCAACGGAAAGTATGCCGGTTGTTTGGGAAGGAACGGGAGATTTTGCAAGAAAAACCAATGTTTTTGTCAGAGGAAACTGGTCGGTGAAAGGAGCAGAAGTAAAACCGGATGTTCCGAAATTATTGGCACCGATGCCAAAGGATTATCCAAAAAACCGGCTTGGACTGGCAAGATGGATGGTAAGCCGTGATAATGCATTAACTTCAAGAGTGATTGTAAACCGTTTTTGGGAGCAGTTATTCGGAAGAGGCATTGTGGAAACGGTAGAAGATTTTGGCTCACAAGGAGCCGAGCCTTCACATCCGGAATTGCTGGACTGGCTTGCTGTAAACTTTATGGAACAAGATCATTGGAGCGTTAAAAAGCTTCTGAAAACAATGGTTATGTCAGCGACTTATCAGCAAAGTTCAAAATCAGATAAAGCCAGACAAGAACAGGATCCTTACAACCGGTTTATTTCAAGAGGTCCGCGGGTAAGATTGAGTGCTGAACAGGTTCGTGACCAGGCGATGGCTGCCTGCGGTTTGCTTTCCAGAAAAATGTATGGTCCAAGTGTGATGCCGCCACAGCCGGAAGGAATCTGGTTGTCGCCATATAGCGGGGAAAGCTGGAAAGTGAGCGAAGGAGAAGATAAATATCGCAGGGCGGTTTACACCTATTGGAAACGTACGGCACCGTATCCTTCCATGACTACTTTTGATGCGCCAAGCCGCGAGTTTTGTCAGTCGAGAAGGATTTTGACAAATACGCCTTTGCAGGCTTTGGTAACTTTAAATGATCCTGTATATCTGGAAGCAGCCGAAAAACTTGCGACCACCATGCAAAAACGTGGAAAAACACCTGAACAGCAACTCCGGGAAGGTTACAGACTTCTGACTTTCCAGCCAATCAACGATAAAAGTTTGCAGGTTTTGGTTAAAATATATGGCGATGCATTGAAATCTTACCGGGACAAACCGTCTGATGTGGATAGTATTCTGGTATATGGAAAAGAAAGAAAATCACCTGAACTGGCCGCATTGACCATTTCCGCCAACGTGATGCTGAACCTGGATAATGTGGTGACCAAGGAATAACCGGAGAAATTTTCTCTGATTCTAATACTGATTACAGACATGGAAAAGTTATTAAAGGAATTACAACATGCTGATCTACACAGTCAGACGCGCCGGCACTTTTTGCAGTCGGCTGGTTTTGGACTGGGTGCTTTGGGATTAGGTTCGCTTTTGGGATCCTGCGGTAATTCTAATGCAGAAACCAGTGCGACAGCCGAAGCGATGGGAGCGAAGATTCCACAATTTGCACCAAAAGCAAAGCGTGTCATATACATCCATATGGCCGGTGCGCCTTCGCAGCTGGAACTGTTTGATTATAAACCTGAACTGGAAAAATATCACGGGAAAGATTGTCCGGCTGAATTTCTTGAAGGGAAGAAATTTGCCTTTATCCAGGGTGTTCCAAAAATGTTAGGGCCGCAGGGAAAATTCAATCAATACGGACAATCCGGTGCCTGGATGTCTGACTATATACCTTATTTACAAACGGTTGCAGATGAAATCACATTCATCAAAGCCATGCATACGGACCAGTTTAACCACGCCCCTGCACAGTTGTTGTTGCATACAGGAAGCGCACGGTTGGGTCGCCCGAGTTTGGGTGCCTGGTCTGTTTATGGGTTAGGTTCAGAAAATCAGAATTTACCTGGATTCATCGTTTTGGCGTCCGGTGGCAGACAACCTGATGCCGGGAAAAGTGTTTACGGAAGTGGATTTTTGCCGTCCGTTTATCAGGGCGTGCAATGTCGAACAGGCGGAGATCCGGTTTTATATGTGACCGATCCAAACGGGATGAACCGGAATATGCGGAAACAGACGATTGAAGCGATTAACGAGATTAATAAACAAACCTACGACGATGTAAAAGATCCGGAAATATTGACACGGATCAGTCAGTATGAAATGGCTTTCCGTATGCAAATGTCTGTGCCTGAGGTCATGGATGTGTCCAAAGAACCGCAGTTTATTCTGGATATGTATGGGGTGAAACCAGGCGAAGGGACATTTGCTATGAATTGTCTTTTGGCAAGAAAACTGGTTGAAAATGATGTGCGTTTTGTACAACTTTTTGACTGGGGCTGGGATGGCCATGGCACCACGGCGGGCGATAATGTTGAAGGAGGATTGAGAAATAAATGTAGACTTTCTGACAAACCGGTTGCCGCATTAATTCAGGATTTAAAAATGCGTGGTTTGCTGGATGAAACCTTGATTATCTGGGGTGCTGAATTTGGCAGAACACCTATGCAGGAAAACAGAAATGGGGTTGTAATGCCTTACATGGGCCGCGATCACCATTTGGATGCATTTACGATGTGGATGGCCGGCGGCGGAGTTAAAAAAGGATATACGCATGGGGAAACGGATGAATTAGGATATTATGGTGTAAAAGGTCGTGTCCATGTGCATGATTTGCAAGCGACAATTCTCCATCTGATGGGTTTTGATCACGAAAAATTCACCTACCCATTTCAGGGAAGAAATTTCAGACTGACTGATACGGAAGGAAAGGTGGTGAAAAATATTATCGCTTAGATAGGATATAATTGGTCAGCCGTCGTCTTAAGCCTGAAATCAAACTTTAATCCAATGCAAAACGATACCGTGCTTGCTTTCCGTATGCAATTGAACAAAGGAAACGAAGCAGAATACAAAAAAAGACATGATGAAATCTGGCCGGAATTGTCAGAATTGTTGAAAAATGCCGGGATTCAAGAGTATTATATTTTTCTGGATGAAGTTACGCTGGCACTTTTTGCTTTTCAAAAACTCTCGCCAGATGCAGATACTTCCGGATTATCATCTTTACCGATCATGAAAAAATGGTGGGACCATATGGCCGATCTGATGGAAGTGAATGCCGATAATTCGCCAAAAGTTGTCGCTTGCCCGGAAGTTTTCCGCTTACAATAATTCAATGTTTTAATTTTTCTATGTCAACCCTCTTGCAAGCCTCAGACTGGACTTATTTTATCGGGCGATTTCATCCTGTTCTGGTGCATTTGCCCATTGGATTTTTACTGATCGCGGCGCTTTTGGAAATTGGCAAACGAATCGGAAAGATCTCAGTAAGCGATTCTTCAATCACATTTATACTTTTTTGGTCTGCTATTGGCGCGACAATGGCTTGTATGGCGGGATATCTTTTGTCGCTTGGCGGAGGATATGACGAAGAATTATTGAGCGATCATCAGTGGCAGGGAATTGGCGTGGCGGTTTTTGCGTGGATTGCCTGGTTATTTAAGTCAGGGAAAATTTCAATCGGTTCGGCTATTTATCTTCCGGCACTGGGGCTTTCCACGATTTTGACATTTACAGCCGGGCATGATGGCGGCTCACTCACGCATGGAGATGGTTATTTGACACAATATACGCCTGAACCATTCCGGACTCTGGCGGGAATTCCGCCCCGAACAGAAGAAAAGACAGAAATAAAACCAATTACGGATATCAATCAGGCAGTTGTTTACCAAGATATTGTTCAGCCAATTCTGGAAATGCGCTGTGTACAATGCCATAATGAGAATAAGCAAAAAGGCGGATTACGTATGGACAATATAACTATGCTGCTGAAAGGTGGTGAAGACGGCCCGCTATTCGTTTCTGGAAAAGCATTGGAAAGTGCCATGATCAAGCGCTGTCTGCTTCCTGAAACGGACGATGACCATATGCCGCCAAAAGGAAAACCACAGCTCTCAGAATCACAAATTGCTTTGCTGAGCTGGTGGATTGAACAGGGTGCCTCAGCGGATAAAAAAGTGTCGGATTTAAAAATTACGGAACAGGTCAAGCCAGCTCTTGCCTCATTAACATCTGGTTCAGGAGGTGAAAATGCAAAAAGTGCTGAATCTCCGGTTTTAAGTTTACAGGTTCCGGTGCCTAATGAAAAGGCAGTGGAAGCTATTAAAAAGGCTGGACTTCTTGTAATGCCGATATCTCATGATAAAAATCTTTTGGAAGTAAGTGCTGTGAATGCGCCAGGTTTTGGAGATGGGCAGATCAATTTACTATCCCCTTTATCAGACCAAATTATCTGGCTAAAATTGAGTGGAACAAAGGTGACCGATGCAGCAACAAAGGAAATCGTCAAACTTAAAAATCTGAACAAACTGCATTTGGAGTACACTGCCGTAACTGACGCTGGATTAACCGCGCTGAAAGATTTGCAATACCTGGAATACATCAATTTGGTCGGGACAAAAGTTACCGACGCCGGTTTGAAAAATCTTGCTTCGTCCAAAAGTCTGAAAAATATCTATATCTGGAAATCTGCCGTTACGGAGAACGGCGTTGCCGAGGTACAAAAATTGCATCCGGATTTACATATTATCAATGGGTTTAATGAGGCAAAAGTTGCTGAGTTTCTTAAAGCAGGTGACACGTTGAAGCAAACGGAACAGCCAAAAACCAAATAAAATTTTCGCTGGCAGATCGTTTTTAAGAGAACATCAGTAATGCTGCAAAATATTTTTATTGGAAATTTCCCTAAGTCATGACAAGCAGCAGCGCATCAAAATTATTATAATTCGCTTCTTTTCAGCGGATTAACGCAATTAATAAGTTTTACAACCAATTACGAAATGAATCGTAGGAAATTTATGAACACTGCAATAGCCGGATTAGGTACCTTATCAGCCATAGAAACGATCGCAAAAGAAAATGCTCCGTCATTTGAAAAAGTAAACGCCAGTTCCGTAAAAATTCTGGCTACTAACTGGGGCTACGATGGTACTGTTGATGCCTTCTGCGCAGCTGCCAAAAAGGAGGGTTACGATGGTGCAGAATTTTGGTGGCCACAGAATCAGAAGGATCACGACGAGCTATTTGCAGCATTAAAAAAACACGATTTGCAGGTAGGATTTTTATGCGGTTCTGGATTAAAAGACTACGCAGCCCATCTTGATTTTTTCAAGAAATCAATTGACGCAGCCACAACAAAATCAGAAATCAAACCGCTTTATATCAATTGTCATAGCGGAAGAGATCATTTCAGTTATGATCAGAATAAAGCATTTATAGATCATACCAGCGAAGCTTCGGAGAAAAGCGGTATTCCGATTTATCATGAAACGCATCGCGCAAGAATGCTTTTCGCTGCACATATTGCAAGAAATTTTATTGAGAAAAACCCAAAATTGAAATTAACGCTTGATATTTCGCACTGGTGTAATGTGGCGGAAACTTTATTGGAAGATCAGGAAGAAACGGTGAAACTGGCACTTTCCCGCGCTGGCCATATCCATGCACGAATCGGACATCCGGAAGGCCCACAAGTGAATGATCCACGTGCTCCTGAATGGGAATCTGCGCTTAAAGCGCATTTGGCCTGGTGGGACGTTGTTGTGGAAAGAAAAATAAAAAGCGGAGAACAAATTACATTTTTGACAGAATTTGGTCCTCCGCATTATATGCCAACCGTTCCATTCACGAATCAGCCGTTAGCGAATCAATGGGAAATCAATGTTTTCATGATGCACTTGCTTAGGAAACGTTATATCAAATAGCTATAATTTTCTTTCCAAAAGCGTTAGAATGTTTTGCAAGCCTTCCGCATCTGTTTCTGAGAAATCATTCAACTGGTCACTGTCAACGTCCAAAACCATCGCTACAGTACCGTTTCTATGAAAAACCGGCAGTACGATTTCTGATTTGGAAGCTGAAGCACAGGCTATATGGCCGGGAAACTGATCCACATCCGGTACGATGATTGTTTTTTGCTGGGAATAACTTGCGCCGCAAACGCCTTTGTGGAAAGGAATTCGTGTACAGGCAATTGGTCCCTGGAATGGTCCCAGAACAAGTTGTCCTTCTTTTGCTATATAAAAACCGACCCAAAAAAATCCAAAGGCTTCTTTTAGTGCGGCAGCAATATTGGCAAGGTTTGCAGTCAGATCGCTTTCGGTTTCGATCAAAGCATTGATTTGTGGTATTAAGGCGTCGTAAATTTCTTTACGGTCTGTTCCGACAGGTATTATTAATTCTTCAGCCATTTTTTAGGATAAGTAATTTGTAGGTTTAACAGCACTTTTTGGCAAAAAGTTGGAATGATGGGAATAAAAAATTTTTGATTAGTATGATAATGTACCGGATTTTTGGAACGTCCAGGGGCAAATTACAAGGCGTTCCGATGGAACGCTACCAAAAATTGGCTTTCGTAATCTACCAACAAGGTGTGCCGCAGGCACAAAATTAGGAATATACCGCTTATGAGTTTGCGATAGATCCGCTTGATTATTTTATATCTGCCTTAGGCAGATCTTGTTGGTAGAAATGTTAATATTGGGATCTGCCTGCGTTCCTTTCTGGAACGCTTTGTACAATTTTGCATAATATTACGATGCACGCTACACCACTCAAAATATATTTACAAATTCCCATTTCATAATTCAATTCTGCGTTAGACATCAAAAATTCGTTATTTAGCAGAAATATCCAGTATTAATTGAACAGATGAATCACCGCCATATATTGCTGATGGACGGCCCGGACCATAAAGGGCTCATTTATCAGGTAACACGCATACTTTTTGAGCACAATCAAAACATCATTCGAAACGATGAATATGTAAGTCCGTCAGCGTATTTTTTCATGCGGACGGAATTTGAAGGAGAAACGGATGCAACTGAATTGTTACAAATCCTTCAAAAGGAACTGCCGGCCGGAATTAATCTGCGTTTAAATCCCAAAAAGAAAAAAGATATTGTTGTTCTGGTAACCAAAGAACACCATTGTCTGGGTGAATTATTACTTCGATATGCTTTTGATGAGCTGGATGCGAATATCCTGGCTGTGATCAGTAATTATAACACTTTGCAGCCGCTGGTCAGCAAATTTGGGATTCCCTTTCATTTTATTTCACACGAAAACAGAAGCCGTGAAGAACACGAAGAAGCAATTTTGAGAACGCTGGATGTATATCGCCCGGAATACCTCGTATTGGCCAAATACATGCGGATTATCACGCCGGAATTTGTCAACCATTTTCCGGACCGGATCGTCAATATTCATCACTCATTTTTACCCGCATTTATCGGAGCAAATCCCTATCGGCAGGCTTACGAACGTGGTGTGAAAATCATAGGTGCGACAGCTCATTTTGTAAATAATGATCTGGATGAAGGGCCAATTATCGCTCAGGACGTGAAATCTGTTGATCACAGACAAACGGCAAGCGATATGTCAACTTTGGGAAGAGATACAGAAAAACGGGTGTTAACGTCTGCTTTAAAGCTTGTTTTCAACGACCGCGTTTTCATTCATAATAACCGGACCATCATTTTATAAACAAGAAAAAAGCCCTTAGTCAGACTCACCGAGGGCTTTTTGTAATCTGATGGATGTTATTGATTATGTAATGATACAAAAAAGCATTGTAACATCAAATTCATATTCAGGTAATTATCCAAAATGATGTATGAAAAATATTAAGCGATGACAACCGTACGTGCCAAATCCACTAAATCTTTATCGTTAACTTCTTTCTTCAAATCGGCAACATCAAGGAATTTTTTGTAAAGATCATCCAGGATTACCTTCTCAAAAGTAAAGCCAAGAAGCTCTAAACGGTGTTTCAATGCATGACGGCCGCTACGTGCTGTCAATACGATATCCGATTTATCAACACCCACATCCTGTGGATTCATGATTTCGTAATTAAGCGTATTTTTTAAGTGCCCATCCTGATGAATTCCTGACGAATGTGCAAACGCATTACGTCCCACAATTGCTTTGTTTGCCTGAACCGGCATACGCATCATTTTCGATACCAACTGGCTGGTCGGGTAAATCAACTGCGAATTTACGCCTGTTTCGTAACCTAGTTCTTTATGAACATTCAAAGCCATTACCACTTCTTCCAAAGAAGTGTTCCCGGCGCGCTCACCAATTCCATTCATGGTGACCTCCACCTGACGAGCACCTTCGCGGATACCAGCCAAGGAATTAGCTGTCGCCAAACCAAGATCGTTATGACAGTGAATAGAAATTGTTGCGTTATGAATTCCTTTTACGTTTTCAAAAATATATTTGATTTTGGCACCATATTCCTCCGGCAAGCAATAGCCAGTCGTGTCAGGAATATTTACCACAGTTGCACCCGCAGCAATCACAGCTTCAACCAGTTGTGCCAGAAAAACAAGGTCAGCTCTTCCCGCATCTTCGCAATAAAATTCTACGTCTTCTACCTTTCCTTTGGCATATTTCGTAGCAGCAATAGCTCTTTCAATAATCTTCTCTCTTGTCGTATTGAACTTATGCTGAATATGAATATCAGAAGAACCAATTCCTGTGTGGATACGTCCTCTTTTAGCAAAGGCAAGCGCATCTCCTGCAGCATCGATATCGCCTGTTACTGCACGGGAAAGTGCACATATAATCGGTTCACGAACTGCTTTTGAAATTTCAACCACGGATCTGAAATCACCCGGACTGGATATAGGAAATCCTGCTTCAATAACATCTACCCCCAGTTTTTCGAGTTGTGTAGCTACAATTATCTTTTCTTCTGTTGTCAATTGGCTTCCCGGGACTTGTTCGCCGTCGCGTAATGTTGTGTCGAAGATTTGAACTCGTTGACTCATTGTGGGTACTGTGATTAAAGATTGAATTACGAATTTACTAATTTTAGGACAATATAAAACCCTTTCCGTGTTAGAGAAAGGGTTTTTGATCTATTCAAGACAATGCCTTTCTCCTTTTTACAGGTTACTCTGAATGAGCAGAAAAATGCAATTGTCAATAAGTTTCATCTTTATTTTATTTGCGAAAATTCGCTGACTGCGATTTTCTTCTGCAAAGTACTAAGAAGATTTTGGTTGCACAAATCATTCTTAATGAAAATTCAAAAAAAGATGTATTTTATAATGAATCTTATTTTTTATATTAAATACGTTTCAAAATCTCTTCACCAATTGCATCCGTTCCTAGAATAAATTCTGGTGCAGTTGTTGAATCAGCGATATCACGTGTACGGAAACCGGCTTTCAAAACCTGGTCAATCGCCGAGATAATGGCGTCAGACTCAGCTTTCAAACCGAAAGAAATATCAAGCAGCAAAGCCGCAGAAAGTACCGAAGCCATTGGATTGGCAACGCCCATACCCGTAATATCATGTCCTGAACCATGGATCGGCTCATAAACGCCAGTGCTGTCTCCTACCGAAGCAGATGCCAACATACCCATTGAGCCAGCAATCTGACTTGCTTCATCTGTCAGAATATCACCGAATAAATTCGCTGTTACAACCACATCAAAACGTCGTGGATCTTTGATAAGCATCATCGCAGCGGAATCAACAAACTGATGTTCAACCGTGATATCCGGATATTCTGGTGCAAGCGCCTGAACCACCTCACGCCACAGTCTACTTGTTTCCAAAACGTTTGCTTTATCAACAGAACATAATTTTTTGCCACGTGTACGAGCCGCTTCGAAAGCTTTGCGAGCAATGCGTTCTACTTCATAACGGCTATATTCGGCAATGTCATAAGCTGTATCTCCGTCATTTTTACGGCCTTTTTCTCCAAAATAGATATCGCCAGTCAATTCGCGGAAGAAAAGGATGTCAGAGCCTTTAAGAATTTCAGGTTTGATCGAAGAAGCACCCAATAGCTCATCAAAAAGTTTGATCGGGCGTAAATTGGCATATAAACCAAGTTCTTTACGCATTTTAAGCAAACCTTGTTCCGGACGAACTTTTGCAGTCGGGTCGTTATCATATTTCGGGTGACCAACAGCTCCAAACAAGATCGCGTCAGAAGCACGCATTTTTTCCAAAGTTTCGTCCGGAAGTGGATTTCCAGTTGCTTCAATTGCAACGTGGCCCATTAATGCTTCGTCGTAAGTGAATTCATGCCCGAATTTCTCAGCAATTTTAATCAGCACTTTTTTTCCAACTTCTGTAACTTCCTGTCCAATTCCGTCACCAGGTACTATTAAGATGTTCTTCTTCATTATTATGGTTAAAATTTATAATCCGTTATCAGTTTAACTGGCTTTACGGGTTTATTATGGTTTTTGATTTAGATTTTAAAGAATTCGTTATCGAGGTAATAGGCTGCCCCAACGGGGCTTAAAATTATTGGGAGCCAATCACATTCTATAATAATATCATCCCTTCGGGATTAATTGCTTGTCAATAATCCCAACGGGATGACATTATTATAGAAATGGATAGATCGAGCTGAGATCTTAACCCTGAAAGGGTGACATAACCTAATCTACTTTGATATTTTATATTTTTTGAAATTCCGAATTAACCTCTTCCAACTTAGCATTCAAATCAAGCGCACTTGGAACACCCAGCAAATTCAACATTTTCTGAGTTGCCTGAATCGCCGAAACCGTCTGGTCAGAATCCAAACCTCTGGTTTTTACATCTTTACCATTTATTTCCCAGGTAATGATCGTCTCACAAAGTGCATCCGTTTTTCCTCCCGGCGGAATTCGCACGGTATAATCTGTTAACATCGGCAATGAAATTCCCTTCTTCGCATAGATTTTTTTCAATGCGTTCATGAATGCATCATACTGACCATCGC
This sequence comes from Dyadobacter koreensis, assembly GCF_900108855.1. GTDB lineage: Bacteria > Bacteroidota > Bacteroidia > Cytophagales > Spirosomataceae > Dyadobacter > Dyadobacter koreensis. Next base: position 320,622 of record NZ_FNXY01000009.1, on the reverse strand, counting down.
CCTGCGCATTTTCTTCATAAATCTCTTCACCGAAAGTAATCTGTAAAGTTGCAGACGGTTTAAGATTTTTTGAATGCGTCAAGACATAATTGAGGATAACAACCTTTTCTTCAATCGCACTGCTGTCCAGTACGTCAGAAATGATATAGGGAAGATCTTCCGGCGTTACAACCTCTTTCCTGTCGCCAAGCTCAATGATTCGCTGGGTAACCTTTTTGAGGTCAGCATCAGATAATGTGATCCCGATATCTTTCAGGTTATTCTCAATATTCGCTTTTCCGGAGGTTTTTCCCAATGCATAAGAACGCAATCTTCCGAAACGTTCCGGCATCAGGTTACTGAAATAGAGATTATTTTTCTTATCTCCATCTGCATGGATACCAGCAGTTTGCGTAAAAACACTTTCGCCGACAATCGGTCGGTTGGAAGGAATTCTGATACCTGAAAATGTTTCAACAATCTTACTGATTTTGTATAAAGATCGCTCAACAACCGAAGTTTCAACCTCCGGCATGAAATCTTTTATAACGGCAATCGTACTGGCCAAAGAAGCATTTCCAGCTCTTTCGCCCATACCATTAACGGTTAAATGAAGTCCATGTGCACCTGCGCGAATGGCTTCCATTACATTGGCGATGCTCAGATCATAATCATTATGCGCATGAAATTCAAAATGATTATCCGGATAGCGATCGACGATTGATTTTACAAATTCATAGGATTCCGAGGGCGTAAGAATGCCCAATGTATCTGGTAATAGAATCCGTTTTACAGGTTGTTTTGTCAAAAAGTCAAGTGCGGCAAAAACGTATTCACGGGAAGTACGCATGCCGTTACTCCAATCTTCAAGATAAACATTACAGCTAATCCCTTTCGACTGCGCAAGTTCAATTACCTGTTCTATATCTTCAAAATGCTGCTGAGGAGTCTTTTTTAATTGAAAGGTGAGGTGGTTCAATGAACCTTTTGTAAGCAGGTTCATCACTTTTGCACCGGAATTAATCATCCAGTTGATGGACGCGTCACCATCTACAAAAGTCAAAACTTCGATTTTATCAATAAAACCGTTTTGATTTGCCCAGTCTGTAATTTTTTTAACCGCTTCAAATTCTCCTTCGGAAACTCTTGCCGAGGCAATTTCTATGCGGTCAACCTTTACTTCTTGCAACAAGAGCTGAGCTATCGTCAGCTTTTCAGATGCGGAAAACGACACACCGGATGTTTGTTCTCCATCCCGGAGTGTCGTGTCCATTATTTCTATATAGCGTTTATTCATGGGGCGGTCGGCAGTCGGCTATCGGGTTCGGCTATCAGCCCAAAAAAGCCGATTGCCGATACCCGACCGCCGATAGCCGTTTAATATAGTCTTTGTGCTTCAAATTCTTTGATATCGCTTTTCATCGCCTGCAAATAATCAATATCATCAAAACCGTTGATCATATTGTGTTTTTTGTAGCCATTGATATCAAATTTTTCGCTCTCGCCCGAAGCAACAATGGTGATCGTTTGTTCAGGAAGATTTACTTCAAGTTCTGCATTCGGATCTGCCTCTATTGCCTGGAATATTTTGTCAAGGAATTCTTCACTTACCTGAACTGGTAAAATTCCGATATTCAGGGAGTTGCCTTTGAAAATATCGGCAAAGAAACTTGAAACCACACAACGGAAACCGTAGTCATAGATTGCCCAGGCAGCGTGCTCGCGGCTTGATCCGCTTCCGAAGTTGCGTCCGCCTACAAGGATTTTACCAGAATAGATCGGGTTGTTCAATACGAAATCCTGCTTCGGAGTATCGTCGCCATTGTAGCGCCAGTCTCTGAAAAGATTATCTCCAAAACCTTCACGTTTTGTAGCTTTAAGAAAACGTGCTGGTATGATCTGATCCGTATCAACGTTTTCAATCGGCAAAGGAACTGCCGTACTTTTTAATATGGTGAATTTATCGTAAGCCATTTTTTCTATAATATGTTTTGGACACAGAGAACCACAGAGTTTAAAAGAGGGACACAGAGATTTAATTTATGAATCTTTTTATGCCATTCTTTAATATTGCAACATTGAAATTGATTAACAGGCCTGCGTTTATTTGTGCGAATTTCATGTATGTTAGAATTTGAGCAGTATGGACATTTGACATTAATTCCACACTTTTTAATTCAACAATCACTTCATTTTCAACAACAAAATCCATTCGGTAACCATATTCAATATAAATTTCTTTATAGCGAACGGGAATTGGTTTTTGTCTTTCAAAAAAGAGGCCGGCATTATTTAATTCATATGCCAGACATTCCTCGTAAGCAGATTCAAGCAATCCAGGACCTAATTCCTTATGAATTTCAATACAACATCCGATAATCTCTCCGGTAATTTCATTAATTTCCATTACTTTGTGATTATGATTCAACATCATAGACCACAAACTGATATCTTGGTCACACGAAAAAGGTTAGTAATATTTGTTCAAAAAACCTCTGTGGTTCTCTTTTTTCTCTGAGAACCTCTGTGTAACCTTCACCAGTTACAACAGATCCCGGGGATCCGTTACAACTCCCGTTACCGCCGCCGCCGCAGCAACCAATGGACTAGCCAAAAGCGTACGTGCTCCCGGGCCCTGACGGCCTTCGAAGTTACGGTTTGAGGTACTTACCGCATATTTACCTGCTGGTATTTTATCATCATTCATCGCAAGACATGCAGAACAGCCTGGCTGACGAAGTTCGAAACCTGCTTCGGTTAAGATGTCAAGAATTCCTTCTTCTTTAATTTGGGCTTCAACGATGTGTGAGCCCGGAACAACCCATGCAGTCACGTTATCCGCTTTTTTACGTCCTTTTACGATGGAAGCAAATGCACGGAAATCTTCGATACGGCCGTTTGTACAGCTACCGATAAATACGTAGTCAATTTTTTTGCCCAACATCGACTCATTTTCATGGAATCCCATGTAATTCAGCGACTTGTCATATGTTGCTTTTCCGCCTTCAACTGATTCTGCTGTCGGAATATTCAATGAGATTCCCTGACCCATTCCCGGATTTGTTCCGTAAGTGATCATTGGTTCGATATCTTCTGCATTGAAAGTATATTCCTTGTCAAAAACAGCATCTGTGTCTGTTTTCAAAGTTTTCCAATACGCCAGTGCTTTGTCCCATTTCTCACCTTTTGGAGCCTGGTCGCGGCCTTCGATATAATTGAAAGTAGTCTGGTCAGGAGCGATCATACCACCACGGGCACCCATTTCGATACTCATGTTACAAACCGTCATACGGCCTTCCATGGACATATTTTCAAAAACATCACCGGCGTATTCCACGAAATAACCCGTAGCACCAGCCGTTGTCAATTTTGAAATAATATATAGCGTAACGTCTTTCGGCGTTACTGCCTTACCTAATTTTCCATTAACGTTTACACGCATTTTTTTAGGTTTTGGCTGCATGATACACTGAGAAGAAAGTACCATTTCAACTTCAGAAGTACCAATACCAAAAGCAATGGCGCCAAATGCACCGTGTGTAGATGTATGAGAATCACCGCAAACAATCGTCATCCCCGGTAGCGTGATACCATTTTCTGGTCCAACTACGTGTACGATACCATTTCTTGCGTTACCCAAACCCCAGTGAGAAATACCATATTTAGCAGAGTTTGTTTCCAAAGCTTTTAGCTGATTCGCCGAAAGTGGATCCTGTACAGGAAGGTGTTGGTTGATTGTAGGCGTATTGTGATCGGCCGTTGCGAAAGTACGCTCAGGATAAATAACACCAATATTTCTGGTTTCAAGTCCCAGGAAAGCGACCGGGCTGGTTACTTCATGGATAAAATGACGGTCGATAAAAAACACGTCCGGGCCATCTTCAATTTTACGAACAACGTGTGCATCCCACACTTTGTCAAAAAGGGTACTCGCTTGATTACTCATTCTCAATTTATGGTGAATATGTAACTAATATTAACTTCTACAGATATGTAGCTGAAAAGAAGCTACTTATACCGGCAATTGACCGGTAAAATAATCAGGAAAACAAATTTCATCAGAATACTTGAAATAAGTATAACGGGAAACGTTCAAAAAATAGTGTTTTTGGTTTGAGAAGGCAGGTTGGGCGGAAATCTTTATTGATTTCTGGGAATTTTTTAAAAATAGATTGGAATTATACAGTTGGTTGCGTGCTAAATTAAAGGGGGATCTTGTCTGTTATCCCAGAAGAAAAGAATCTGAATTTCAAAAGAATTAACCTCATAGAAGAACGAGCAATTTTTATTTATTAGCCCTTTTCGTACACTTGGATTCTCCTAAATTGACTTAAAAATTAAAGGCGTTTTAGATATTTGATTCAGCGTTTCAAACATCTTTACTTCGAACTTATCCGCAACTTTATTGCCCCACCCCGTCTGGATTTGTTCAAAAATTGATTCGTACGTTTCAATTGCAGTTTGTGTCAGGACAATTTCGTACCTCATCTTAGAGAGGAGCGTCTTTGCTTAAATTCGTTAAGCGACATTGTTTTTCCCTCAGTCACATCTTTTAGGCCTTTTTCTATTCCTGCGATTACATGATTTGGAAGCAAGTCGTTTCTTTTTTCAAAAGGAACATGCATAGCTTCAAGAAAAGCAATAATTGCTTTTTCCTGTTCTTTTGTTGGGTGAATGATTAGTGATTCCAAGTTGTGTGTAGTTATGTACAAAAGAATGTATATGCAAAGATAACAAATTGATTCAGAATAAAATTATACTGAATTACCCATGCTTTTTCGGCGTTACCCCAAACTTTTCCTTATACATTTTTATAAAATGTGAAACACTTTCATACCCAATTTCAGTACTGATTTCTGTCACGTTTTTGGTATTATTTCTTAATAAAAAGTCAGCGTAGTCAAGTCGTTTGTTTTTCAGCCAAAGCGCAGGTGAGGTTTTGAATTCTTCCTGAAAGTCTCGTTTGAAGGCGGATAAACTTCTGCCGGATAGTCTGGCGAGTTCGTTTAAGGTAAGTGGTTTGAGGTAATAACTGTTCATCAAAAACGACAGATCTACTTTTTCACCGATATACAAACTGTAAAGATTTGCTCTCAGTTGTTTTGATTTATCCAATTCCAGCAGGTGCAGCAACAATTCCTGGAATTTCAGCCGGAGAAAATGGTTTTTCAATTCTGTTCTGGATTTAAAATATGGAAAAACAGATTGAATGAATTTTTCAAAATTCTCATCTGATTTCAGCGGGAGAATGGGATTTTCGAGGGTATTGGTCGCTTCGTCAGGATTAAAAAGTTCAGGGTGCAGATTTACAAATTCTCTCAACAACTTTTCATCAAAAAAGAAAACCAGACTTTTATAAGATTCATTTATGGATTCAGACATCAGGTAAAAACCACGCTGAATAAAAAGAATATCACCTTTTTCAACATAAACTTCCTGCGTCGGGCTGCTGAATTTTTTTTCGCCTTCAAGGACAACAATCACTGCATGTTCCTCAAAAAAAACCTCGTAACGGGATGGATATACTTCATTGCGATAGGCAACAAAAGTCATATCCTGAATTTTTAAGGATTCAAACTCCTGAGAGCTTATGTGGGAAGGGACGCGTAGCAAGGTGATGATTAGTTATTCTTTTCCTCTATAATGATAAGATCAATCCATTCCTTGGCAAGAGGAACATCGTTTTGAAGTACCTCCCAAACCACTTCATAATCTACCTGGAAATATTCATGGATTAATACGTCTCTGAGACCCATCATACCACGCCAGTTGACTTCTCTATATTTGTAACGGATTTCATCCGGGACTTTTTTGGAAGCTTCTCCAACAATTTCGAGACTTCTCAAATAAGCACGATTAATCAAATCGTCTTCAATAAATTGTTGAAATGTAACAGTAGCAGAATGGGTTACTAGGAAAGTTAATTCTTTCTGAATATGTTCTAAAAACTCAATCAACGAAAGAGACATACTGAATATCTTTTTTTGCTTCTCTTTGGACAAAGGAAGCCATTCCTTCCCAGGTTAATAAATCAACTTTTCTTTGAAGTGTTTCTTCCAATAAATCGACCAAATCAAGAAGATTTTTATACTTTTTCATGCCTGATCTAAATTCAACCACTAAGTCAATATCGCTCATTTCGTTTTGTTCTCCTCTTGCGAACGAGCCAAATATGCCAAGCCGTTCAGCACCTAATTTTTGAATTGCTGGTTTACGACTTTGTATTAACTCAATAATCTGTTGTTTATCAGGCAGCATAAATTGGAATGATTAATTAACTGATTTACAAAGATAACAAATAATCGAGCCTTAGGATTAAATGCAATTTAAACCATAAACTGAAACAAATCCGGCTGGTCATTCAAATATTCATACACAACCCTATTCTCATTCATCCGCTCAATTAACGGTTCAAAATCTTCACGGTTTTTCAATTCAATTCCTACTAATGCAGGACCTTGTTCGCGGTTCGTTTTCTTGACATATTCAAATCGTGCGATATCGTCATTGGGTCCAAGTACATTTAAAAATTCACGAAATGCTCCGGAACGTTGTGGAAAGCGGATGATGAAATAATGTTTTAATCCTTCGTAGAGCAGTGAACGCTCTTTAATTTCTTCTGTGCGTGTAATGTCATTATTTCCGCCACTGATTAAAGCGACGACATTTTTTCCTTTGATCTCATCTTTAACCATATCCAGAGCCGCAACTGTCAATGCGCCAGCCGGCTCGGCTACGATGGCTTCTTCGTTATAAAGCTGAAGAATAGTTGAGCAAACTTTTCCTTCCGGAATCAGTAAAACCTTGTCCAAACTTTTGCTGCAAATATCAAAAGTGATATCTCCTGCACGACGAACAGCAGCTCCGTCAACAAATTTGTCGATGTGATCCAAAGTAACTACGTGGCCTTCTTCAATCGACTTTTGCATCGTCGGAGAACCAAGTGGCTCCACACCGATCAATTGTGTTTTTGGAGAAAGTTGCTTGAAAACAGTTGAGATACCAGAAGCTAATCCACCGCCGCCAATTGCCATTAACAAATAATCAATTCGGAAATTGGCATCCTTAAATATTTCCAGTCCAACCGTTCCTTGTCCTTCAATAACCTGTAAATCATCAAATGGATGGACAAAAGTGGCATTGTTTTCTTTTTGATATTCAACCGAAGCATGGTATGCATCATCGTAAGTATCTCCTACCAAATGCACATCAACCCACTCTTTACCAAATAAACGAACCTGTTTTACCTTTTGTGCCGGTGTCGTTGTTGGCATAAAAATAGCACCTTTCACTTCCATTTTCCGGCATGCATAAGCAACGCCTTGCGCATGATTCCCCGCGCTTGCACAAACCACACCTCCGGCTAACGCCTCAGCGCTCAGACTTGCCATTTTATTATAAGCGCCTCTGATTTTATAGGAACGAACGGTTTGAAGATCTTCTCTTTTTAAATAAATATTAGCTTCATACTGCTCCGATAAATGGGCATTGTAAAGCAATGGAGTATGATTTATGATTCCGCGAAGTCTTTCGGCAGCGAGGAAAATGTTGTCTAGTGTTGGAGTGGATGAAGATGAAGACATGTCTGGAATGAAAAAAGCCCTACGATTATTTTCGTAAAGCCTTAAATTTATTAAAACCTTACAGGTTTTAAGGCCTGTAAGGTCAAGAATATTATTATCCGCGCTCCGGACGAAGGCTACGTACCGTAGCGCCTGCCTGCCAGATTTCTGATTCACGAAGTTCAGCCAATTCTTCTTCCAATTTCACACGGTAGTCAGGTTGTGAGTTACGCGTGATAGAGATAGTAGCTTGTTCGCCAGATTTTACTGAGTTGTAAAGTTGTTCGAAAACAGGTTTAGTAGCATCACGGAATGGTTTCCACCAGTCCAAAGCACCACGTTGCGCTGTTGTAGAGCAGTTTGCGTACATCCAGTCCATACCGTTTTCAGCAACAAGAGGCATCAATGATTGAGTCAATTCTTCAACAGTTTCATTGAAAGCTTCTGATGGTGTGTGTCCGTTTGAGCGAAGCACTTCATACTGAGCAGCAAAAATTCCCTGAATAGCACCCATCAAAGTACCACGCTCGCCAGTAAGGTCAGACGTAACTTCACGGTAGAAATCAGTTTCGAACAAATATCCTGAACCAACACCGATACCCATTGCGATACATTTTTCACGTGCTTTACCAGTTGCATCCTGGAATACAGCGAAAGATGAGTTCAAACCTTTTCCTTCTACGAACAAACGACGAAGAGAAGTTCCTGATCCTTTTGGCGCTACAAGATATACATCTACGTCAGCAGGAGGAACGATTCCAGTCTGGTCTTTATAAGTTACACCGAAACCATGTGAGAAATACAATGATTTACCGGCAGTCAAATTAGCCTTAACAGTTGGCCATAATTCGATTTGAGCGGCGTCAGAAAGAAGGTAGCAAATGATTGTTCCCTTAGCCAATGCTTCTTCAAGTTCGAAAAGTGTTTCGCCAGGAACCCATCCGTCAGCAATCGCTTTATCCCATGATTTACCACCTTTACGTTGTCCAACGATTACGTTAAATCCGTTGTCACGCATGTTTAAGCTTTGACCAGGACCTTGAACACCGTATCCGATCACGGCAATGGTTTCAGTAGATAGTACTTCGCGAGCTTTTTCTAGTGGGAACTCTTCGCGGGTAACTACTTCTTCTTCGACCCCGCCGAAATTTAATTTTGCCATTGATTATTAATTGAATTATTGATTACTACAAAATAAAAGACAATACTATGAAAATTATGTTACTACATATAATATTCCCACTCCGCTTCCGGCAGGTAATCCACCAGTGTCTGAGGAGATTTGCTAACAGCAACGCGTCCTGAGCGTACAAATTCAAGGATTTCGTGTGGTTTGATATAGTTGAAGAATTCGAAAATTTCTTCTTCCGTACCGGTTTTCTGAATGATCACATAAGTCAGGTGCCAGTATACAACCCACGCCTTGTAAACCTTGTTAATCGTTTCAATATCAAGTGGTTTTGCTCCGATCGGTGTTGAAATCTTGAACATCGCGATTTCATTGTAAGCGATATCGTCGTTCAGATAACCGAAAACGGCAAGCACTTCGATGATCTTACGGATCTGGCGAACAAGTTTTTCAACAGCCTCGCGTGATTCATGACGAATGACGATTGTGAAGCGGGATATTCCCTTGCGTTCCGTTTCCGAAACCGTCAGACTGTCGATGTTAATACGCCGACGGGTGAAAATGGTTGTGATCTTATTTAATATCCCAATCGTATTTTCCGTAAATACGCAAATGGTGTAAGTTGTCATGATTCTTTTAATGTCTAGTGAAAAAATGCAAGTGATTCTGAAAATTCATTTACATTATTCCAGTCTGATATCCGCTACACAAGCTCCCGTTGGAACCATTGGGAATACGTTTTCTTCTTTTTCAACCAATACTTCCAATAAATACGGTTTGTCGGAAGCAAGCATTTTGTCAAGCGAATCGTTCAAGTCTTCTCTTGCGCCGCAGGTATGTCCGTTGATACCAAAACCTTTTGCTATCGTGATAAAATCAGGATTTTGCAGCTCAACAAATGAATAGCGTTTTTCGTGGAAAAGCTGTTGCCACTGGCGAACCATGCCCAGAAAATTATTATTCAAAATGATGATTTTAACAGGCAAGCCACTTTGCGCAATGGTTCCAAGTTCCTGAATGGTCATCTGGAAACAACCGTCGCCGATAATCGCAACCACCTCGCGGTCAGGTGCTCCTACTTTTGCTCCAAAAGCTGCGGGAAGCGCATAACCCATGGTTCCCAAACCACCGGATGTGATAAACGAATTCGCTTTTTTAAACTGATAATAACGCGCCGTCATCATCTGGTGCTGACCAACGTCGGCTACCACAACTGCCTCTCCTTTTGTTTTATTGGAAAGCGTACGGATAACTTCCGCCATTTTTATTTTTTCCGTAGTCGGAGCAAGTTCCGGCTGCGTGATTTTTTCGTCTTCAATCGCATCAAATTTCTTGAATTCTGCTCTCCACTCTGCATGATTGTTTTCATTCACAAGCGGTAAAAGCATTTCCAATGCGCGTTTGGCGTCGCCTACAACCGGTGCATCTGCTTTTTTGATTTTATCAATTTCCGCAGGATCAATTTCGATGTGGACAACTTTCGCCTGTTTTGCATAACGGCTCAAATCACCTGTCACGCGGTCATCAAAACGCATACCGATCGCGATAATCAAATCACAAGAATTGGTAAGCACGTTTGTTCCATAGTTTCCATGCATCCCCAACCAACCCACATAATTCGGGTGATCGACAGAAACAGAGGAAAGTCCTAATAAGGTTGAAGCCGCAGGAACATCTGTTTTTTCAATAAATTGCAATAATTCCTTTTCAGCATGAGCAATTTGTACGCCATGTCCGAAAAATAAAAATGGACGTTTTGATTCGTTGATAAGCTTTGCTGCCGCTTCCACCTGCTCTTCCTTTGGCGACAAGCGTGGACGATAGCTCAGCAATTTTTCACATTTTTTATAGACAAATGATTTTGACATCAATTTCAGCTGCGCATCTTTTGTGATATCAATAAGTACCGGACCAGGACGGCCGGATTTTGCTATATAAAATGCTTTTGCAATGATTTCAGGGATTTCATCCGGATTGGTGATCTGGTAGTTCCATTTTGTAATTGGAATGGTCACACCCATAATATCCGTTTCCTGGAAAGCATCCGTTCCCAGCAAATGAGATCCAACCTGACCAACGATACAAACCATTGGTGTTGAATCAATAATTGCATCTGCGATTCCGGTTACCAGATTTGTAGCGCCAGGACCTGATGTTGCCAAACATATTCCAACCCCACCAGTAATGCGGGCAAATCCCTCAGCAGCGTGTGCGGCACCTTGCTCATGACGTACGAGAATATGATCAATTTGTTCCTGATAGTCATAAATAGCATCGTAGACCGGCATGATCGCGCCGCCAGGATATCCAAAGATCGTTTTGACGCCTTCTATGATCAACGACTGGATCAGTGCGTGAGAACCGTTGATCAGTTCTGGTGCTGCTACCGAAACAGGCTGTTCAGCGATTCCGGTTGTTTGTGTTTGGTTTTCATTAAATTCCATGACCTCTACTTATTTAGTCGGATGAATTTTTTTCAATCTCAATTTTATAATTCGTGTTTTCGCATTGAGAAAACAGTTCTATCCATTTTAGGAGGATTGTTCAAATCAAATTGGAAAGCCACACTATTAAGATAATTAGCCGCCATCAACCTTTCAGCGGATGTTTTTGGCTGATTTTTCGCATAATATTTTTCAGTTTCTTCATGCGTTCCGGCATGAAAAGCTGTTCTATCCAATTTGAATTGACCGTTCTCCATATTTTTACGCTTCGTCAGTAACACATCCTTCACTGGCAGATTTTACCGTGCGGATATATCTTCCCAACATACCTTTCGTGAATTTCGGTGCTGGCTGTACCCATGCCGCTTTACGTGCTGCCATTTCTTCATCAGAAATATGCACAATCAGTTGACGTGTGTTTGCATCAATTGTGATTCTGTCGCCATCTTTCACAAGCGCGATCGGTCCGCCGTCAAATGCCTCAGGTGTGATATGCCCCACCACAAATCCGTGTGTTCCTCCTGAGAAACGACCATCAGTGATCAGTGCAATTTTATCACCCAGTCCGGCTCCCATAACCGCAGATGTTGGTTTCAACATTTCTGACATACCTGGTCCACCTTTTGGTCCGGCGTTACGGATTACTACCACATGACCTTCTTTAATTTCTCCTTTGGAAAGCATGGTAATAATTTCCGTTTCATGCTCACAGATTTTTGCTTCGCCGTCGAAAGTCAAACCTTCTTTTCCTGTAATTTTTGCAACAGAACCCGTTGGGGCAAGGTTGCCGTATAAAATCTGGATATGCCCAGAAGACTTAATCGGGTTTTCCAGAGGGAAAATAATTTTTTGTGTTTCAAAATCAAGATCCGGTGCTTCGGCTAAGTCTTCTGCCAAAGTTTTTCCTGTTACAGTCAAACAATCGCCATGGATCATTCCTTTTGAATACAAATATTTCATTACCGCAGGAACACCGCCAATGGCAAGAATATCTTCCATGAAGTATTTACCGCTTGGTTTAAGATCAGCGATGAAAGGCACTTTGTTGGAAATTGCCTGAATATCGTCCAACGTCAAAGGAAGATCTGCCGCACGTGCAATCGCGAGAAAGTGTAATGCAGCATTTGTAGAACCACCCAATGCCATAACCAAAGTCAAAGCATTTTCAAGTGATTTTTTTGTGATTATATCTCTTGGTGTAATATTCAGCTCAAGCAAGTTTTTCATTGCCGCACCGATTTTCCTGCATTCTTCCTGTTTTCCTTCGTGCGTTGCCGGGTAAGAACTGCTGAAAGGCAAACTTAATCCCATCGCTTCAATCGAAGCAGCCATTGTATTTGCAGTGTACATCCCACCACAAGCACCCTGACCAGGAATTGAATTTTGTATAACTCCTTTATAATCTTCGTCAGAAATATTGTTGGCAAACTTTTTACCAAGTGCTTCAAAAGCAGAAACGATATCCAGTTTTTGTCCTTTATAATGACCTGAACGGATCGTTCCACCATATACCATAATAGCAGGACGGTCTAAACGCGCCATCGCCATCACAGCACCAGGCATATTTTTATCACAACCAACCACAGCGATCACACCATCATACCACTGTGCGGCAACAACCGTTTCGATAGAATCTGCAATGATATCGCGACTTGGAAGTGAATAACGCATCCCGTCATTTCCGTTTGTCATACCATCGGAAACTCCAATGGTGTTAAAGATCAGGCCGACCATGTTATTAGCCGTGATTCCTTGTTTTACATAAACAGAAAGACCATTTAAGTGCATGTTACAAGGGTTTCCTTCATAACCTGTACTGGCAATACCAATTTGTGGCTTTACCATGTCTTCTTCTTTTAATCCAATGCCGTAAAGCATTGCCTGAGCTGCCGGGTTTGTAACTTCCTGGGTTAAGGTTTTCGAAAATCTGTTTAGTTCTGTCGCCATGGTGAATTATTGTAAGATAAAAAACACCTCACTCAGCGGGTGAGTGAGGTGCGGGTATATGCCGTTAACATCTCACTCACGTCATGGACGTGACTACGATCAGTAGGAAGATGGAACGTACGATTAACATAAATCAATCAAAAAACGAAAATATAATTTTTAGCGAAATTTCGCTAAGTCTAACTTGGTGTTACAAATTAGAAGCCTATCTTTTTATTTTCCAAATTTTACGCCAAATATTTGCGGATATACTTAGATAAATCCCATATTATTTATTTGGTAAAGGTTCGTTCACAGAAAATAATTAATTTTGGATTTCAATCAATGCAACATTCCATGCTAACAACCGAATCATCATCTCTCTACAATAATCTTGATCAGATGAGTGTCAATGAAATTTTGAGCTCTATCAATCGGGAAGATCAGACTGTGCCTAATGCCGTTCAAAAGGTAATTCCTCAAATTGAAGCTTTGATCGAGGAGATTGTTCCGCGTATGAAAAAAGGCGGACGTTTATTTTATATCGGTGCCGGAACGAGTGGTCGTTTGGGGGTTGTGGATGCTTCGGAATGCCCGCCAACTTTTGGCGTTCCCTTTGATTTGGTTGTAGGCATTATTGCCGGCGGTGATGTTGCGATCAGAAAAGCGGTGGAAAATGCAGAGGATAACTGGACGCAGGCGTGGATTGATCTTGCTCCCTATAATTTAAATGAAAACGATACGCTGATCGGACTGGCCGCTTCCGGCCGCACACCCTATGTGATTGGCGGATTAAATGAGGCTAAAAAAGCCGGTTTGCTGACAGGTTGTGTGGTTTGTAACAGCGGTTCCCCTATCGCAGCAGCGTGTGATTTTCCTGTTGAGGTAGTAGTTGGACCAGAATTTTTGACAGGAAGTACAAGAATGAAATCGGGTACCGCCCAAAAACTGGTACTGAATATGATCTCCACTTCTGTGATGATTCGTCTTGGAAAAGTAAAAGGAAATAAAATGGTGGATATGCAGATGACCAACGAAAAGCTGGTAAACCGTGCGATCCACATGATTATAGATGAACTAGGTGTTTCACCGGATGAGGCCGAATCGCTGCTGGATCAGTATGGCAGTGTCCGTGGCGCGATTGAGGCGGTTAGGAAGTAGAACGTTCTAGGCAAATTTTTAATAAGATATGAATTGTTTGATTAGAGTATAAGGCTGAGATATTTTCTGTATAGTAAATTGTATATTAATCCCTTGATAAATTATCCGTTCGATATTATCAAGGGATTTCACTTTTACGACATACACTTATGCAGGAAATAATAAAATCCGAAATTATCAACACGGAGAAAAGCAGATATAATCTTGAACTGATAAAAACGGCAAACGGTTTGTTTTATGTCTCAATTGGTCAAAGCGTATTTGTTTATCAATTGGATACAATAGACTCAAATATCAGGATAAGGCCGTCTGACTTGGATGAGATTATTCAAATTTTAGTAAGCTATCAGTCGGAAATTAAGAAGAATTACTTTGGAAAAAAGGTACTTACAGATTTTAGGAAAAAGGAAATAATAAACAGATATCTAAATAAATGTCTGGAAATTGAGACTTTGGCTGTTCAGTTTGATTGTTCTGTAACTGAAATCAGACAATTATTTTTTGAGAATAATATCGCAGTTACTTCTAATTCCATTACAAAGGACAAGCCTGCCAGGAGATTTTGGAGAAGGAAAAGAAAAAGGTCAGGATAGCCAGAGAAAATCTCTGCAATCCTGACCTTTTTCAAAATATTGTTAACAATTAAATATCCGAATACTCAGTCGGATACATATAGAAACTTGTATTTTTTGAAACGTTGTTCTGATATTCAGGATTAACTTTCAGTTTGTTCCATTCCGCATCTTCACTGAAAGATTTCCAATGTGCATCACGATCCGCTTTATTTTCAAAAGTTGTCATGTACATCAAGTTTGGCTGATGGCTTCCGGCAATTACTTCTCCGTAAAAAACTGCGTTGAAACCAAGTCTTACAAAAAGCGGAATTTCTCCACCATCGTTGAACATTTTTACTTTGTTCTGATATCTTCTTTCGGTATGTCCTTCATAACTGCGCATTTCATATACACGCTCGCTTTTCGGCGCACTTAATTTTGGCTTTGAATGAACCGGCATCGAAGTAAAAGCTTGAAGAATCGTCGTTTCGATACGTACATAAGGTGGGTTTTTAAAAGGCGCATCAAGATAGTCTTTCCCGGCTTCCAGATACTTGGAATCCTTATCCAACAGTTTTGGAAGAGTCAAAAGTTGGTCCAGAGAGCTTAATGGTGTAAAAACATATATTAATTTTCCACTCATAGTGTCACTCGGGACAGGCTTGAAAACACCAACATTTTTAATTCCGGCACGATGCAAGGCGGGGACGTACGCATCCTTAAGAAAGGCTTCAACGGCAGCTTCCTGCGTTTTGTCTTTCAAATGATACATTTTTATTTCATAAAATTCTCTTTTGGGAGGAGCTGCCATCACGCTAATAGATAGTGCTGACATAAGAAGGCTGAAAAAAATACTGCGTATTTGTGAATTGTTCATAAAAAATGGATTGCCCTTTATATATAACTGTTTAAGCTTAAATCAAAAAGTAGAGGCTTGTGTTATTATACTGTAACAAAAAAAAACGCAGACATAAATTGTCTGCGTTTAGTAAATGAAAGTAACTAATTCTACGTTAGAATTTCGGGCAGGATAACTGATGTTTGCTGCTTCTTGAACGTCTTGGTTTCGGAGTAAGTGGTTCAAAAATATAGGAAAGCGAAATTTCATGTGCTCCGCCACTTCCGGCTCCCAGCGTGGAAATTGTTAAGTCGTAACTATATCCAATCGAAAATTTATCCTGACGAAAACCGGCAAGAAAAACCAGTGATTCATGGTTATTAATCGACGGCTCATATTTCTTAAAAGGGATTCCACGGTACCACATCCCTAAAACCAAGGGCTCGATTGTCACATAAAGCCCCATGTCCAGCTGGTCGTATTTTCCTTGTTTTTTGTATAAAATAGCTGGCGAGATACTTTTTTCTTTATCAATCTCATTTCCTAAAAACGTATATCCGGCGAACGGTATGCGAAGACCTGCCTGCAAGCTTGCTTTTACCGGAAGTCTCGCTTCTGTTCCGCTGAATGCCTGATTGGGTCGGTTGATATGATGTGCAGCAAGTCCGAGCCAGTACCAGTCCGAATAAACCATCATACCGGTTGAAAAATCTGCATAGGAAACATTGGGGCCGCCCTGTGCAAAAGGATCGGTTGAAGGATTTCCGGTAAATCCTCCGTTATTAAACTGGTCGCCGAAGGTTAATCCATAATAATCAAGTGACCGAGAAGCAAAACCACCCTGGATACCCAGCCTGAGCGAAGTGACATCGTTCAAATTGATTTGATACGAATATTGCAGCGCAACGTCTGTTGCTTTAAGGTTTCCTAATCCCTGGCTATCCGTCGTCACCTGAACTCCAATCCCGCTATTATAGTTAGGAAGAAATACATCCGCTCCGAAAGATGCCGTCACAAAATTCGCAGAGAGGGCCGGCCATTGGTTACGATAATTTGCAGTCAGACGCGGAGCCAGAGCTCCCCCGGCTAATGCCGGATTAAGGTACAGCGGATTAGCATAAAACTGCGAAAATTGCGGATCCTGACTCCAACCTTTAAGGCAGATCAGTGTCATAATCATAAGAGGAAGTATACGCTTTATCATATATTATCAGACTTTGTCCGCTAATTACAGCGAATTGACGATACGGACATAAAAATTACTAAAATATAATTCACAAATTGTCGCCACATTGCGTATTAATATTCAAATTACTATGGTTTTTAAGACATTACCACACAAAATTTTAACATATTATTTTCGTTAGAATGATCGGGTAACAAGAATATTAAATTGGCGGGGTAGGGATGATTGATTTAGTAACGAAACATGAGGCTATTTTATAATACACATCGAAAAATATTTTATTCATTCTTCTTTTTGCTGTTCCTGGGGACGGGTTTGGCGAACGCGCAGACTTTTACATTCACGTATGAGGATGCATGTGTACCCAGCCCTGCATGTGCGGAAGACGGCACTAGTTTTAAGGAAGATGAAAATAGCACGGCAACTTCCTGGGCGTGGAACTTTGGAGATGGGGGAACCGGCGACGTTCGTAATCCTCTGCATTCGTATAAAACTGCCGGACCTTATACCGTAACATTGATTCGGACTTTCGCAAATGGAAGCCAAACGACTGAGTCACAGCAGATAAATATCGGAGAAGTTCCGCCGCCATTTCAACAGTGGAAATCAGATACAACTATCTGTCCTAATACAAGCTTGGTTTTGGATCCTTATCCAAATGGAGCGCCTGAGGGGGCTAAGTATATCTGGTATCCGAAAGGTGATACAACGCAGACTCTGGAAGTGGACAGCTCAGGATGTTATTCTGTAGAGGTTATCATGCCGAACGGCTGTAAACTTCAAGATCGGGTGAACGTGAAAATCTGTATGGAGCCTGCCAATCAGGAAGGTGCAAAATGGTTCTTTGGAGGAAATGCCGGACTTGATTTTTCAAGCTCTCCGCCGGCTCCGATTACAGATGGGAAAGTTAATACGCCAGAAGGGTCATCGTCCATTGCAAACTCCAAAGGCGTTTTACAGTTTTATTCGGACGGAATCAGGATTTATAATCGCGATAATGAAGAAATGCAGTGTGCTTTCAGTGGTACTTGTGAGCCTCTTAAAGGAAGTCCCAGTTCTACACAATCTGTATTGATAGTACCGCAGCCCACGTGTAAGGGCTGTGAATATTTGTTTAATGTTTTCACTACCACAGAAATTGAGGGAAGTAAATTTTTAACAAAGAGTGTCGTGGACATGCGACTTAATTTCGGAAAAGGCGAGATTATTGAGCAAAATACAACTTTACAACAGCCAACAACTGAGCGTATTGCGGCTGTCCAAAATAAAAGAGACAGTACTTATTGGGTGATTTCCCACGATTATGGCACTAATAAATTCCGTATTTTCCACGCTACAACGGGCGGTTTAACAGAAACCAGTTCTCCTGAATTAGGTATGGCGCACGATTCGCCAAACGAAGGTGAAGGTTATATGAAGTTTTCTGCCGCTGACAGTACCGGAGCAAGGCAGTTGGCTGTGATTATCCCAGGTCCGCCTACTAATTACGTTGAGCTTTTTAATTTCAATGATTCTACGGGTGTTCTTACCTATAATAAAACAATTGACCTCGGTCCTGCCCCGCCGACTGCCTATGGAATTGAATTTTCGCCCAGTGGCGAAAAAATGTATGTTTCGTTTCAAGGGGAAGGGAGTTCCAAGTCTTATCTGAAACAATTTGATCTGACTTTCAGCGACAGCCTAATTGTCGAATCTGCGATTGTCATCGATAGTTCGGCAACAGAGAAATACGGTGCTTTACAGATTGCCCCTGATGGGAAAATATACATGGCTATTGAAGGGAGTGATTATCTGGCTTCTATTGGAGAACCGGAACGGAATTCTGTCTCTGCCATTGAATATGAAAAAGAAGGTGTAAATCTTGGCGGTAAGAAAAGTCAGCTCGGTTTGCCAAGTATGGTTCAGGATTTCACACAGGAGGCTTCCGGGCCAGGATTTTCTGCGGATGGTTTTTGTACGAATGAGCCTACAAATTTTGAAGCTGGGCCAATTTGTGACCCTTTAAAGGATAATATGTATATCTGGGATTTTGGAGACGGTAATGGTGGATCTTCACAGGAAGCCAAAATTTCGCATACATATACTCAACCAGGAAGTTATATTGTATCTCTTTCTCAATCAAACGCCTGTACTAGTATCGTCACTAAAGACACGATCGTCATTTATGAAACTCCACCACAAATAAATCTGGGTCCAGACAAGGACACTTGCGGCGCTTATGTGCCATTGGATATGGGTGTGAATGCTGAAATTTATGAATGGTATAATCGGGGAAGAATTATCGGTCGCTCTAAAACGATTCGCATTACAGCAACCGGGCGTTATCTTGCTGTTGCCTATAATGGCCCGGATGCAGATTGTTTTTCAATAGATACAATTGAAGTAACTCTTCGAAAACCACCACCATTTAGTATTGGTCCGGATACCACAATGTGTCGTGACAGTTCTATTCTGATAACGGCACCCGGACTGACGTGGCGTGAATTTTTGTGGAATACCGGTGAAGATACCCGGAGCATTACAGTGCGCCAACCTGGTACCTATTTTGTTCAGGTTAAAAATGGTAATGATTGTTACAACTATGACACGCTTCAGGTTGCAGAATTACCTTCGCCAATTTTAAGATTAGCACCAGAATATTATATCTGTGTACCTGATGGTGGGTCGACTATCCTGGACGCTAATGGAATTGGGGTTATAAAATATGAATGGCCGCATTCTAATGAAACGACTCAGGCCGTTACGGTTAACAAGGAAGGTGTTTATACCGTATTGGCTACAAATGAGGAAGGGTGTGTTGCACGGCAATCGACCAGTGTATTGGATCAATGCGAACCGCGCTTTTTCATACCGGATGCCTTTACGCCTGATGGAGACGGAAAAAATGAAAATTTGGATGTTTTTGGGGCTTATTACATCAACTATTCGATCAGGATTTACAACCGCTGGGGTGAAGTTATTTACGCAACAACCTCGATTGAAGATAAGTGGGATGGAACTTATAAAGGGGTTAAAGTCCAGCCGGGGGTCTACCCTTATGTGGTTTCCTATGAAGCTCAATATTTCCCTGAACGAAATCCGGTTGTGCTGCGAGGCTCCGTCATGGTGATCCGGTAACGTTCGGTTTTGCCAATAAAAACGGCTATTTTTGAGTAAAAAATCAGTACGTTTTTAGTCAAAACGTAATAAATTGTAGCAAAAGCATATGCGCCAGGATTATCTGTCCGGAGATAAAGAAACTCTTTCCAATACTGATAAGGATATTGACCGGGCCTTGCGTCCGTTGTCATTTGATGATTTTACAGGACAGGATAAAATCCTTGAAAACCTTAAAATATTTGTTCAGGCCGCAAAACAACGCGGCGATGCGCTGGATCATGTGTTGCTCCACGGACCTCCGGGACTTGGGAAAACGACTCTCTCGCATATTATCGCAAACGAACTGGCTTCAGGTATTAAAATTACTTCCGGGCCCGTTCTGGACAAACCCAGCGATCTGGCAGGTTTGCTTACCAATTTGCAGGAACACGATGTACTATTTATCGATGAAATCCACCGTTTGAATCCTATCGTAGAAGAATATCTTTATTCCGCGATGGAGGATTATAAAATCGATATCATGCTGGACAGTGGGCCCAATGCACGCAGTATCCAGATCGGTCTGAATCCGTTTACATTGATCGGCGCGACAACAAGGGCTGGTATGCTGACTTCGCCGTTGCGTGCACGTTTTGGTATTAATGCACGTCTGGAATATTACGACGCACAATTGCTGGCTTCGATCCTCAAACGATCTGCTATTATTTTAGGAACACCGCTGGAAGATGATGCTGCATTCGAAATTGCCCGGCGTAGCCGAGGAACTCCTCGTATTGCCAACAATCTTCTACGCCGGACGCGGGATTTTGCTCAGGTAAAGGGTACAGGTAAAATTACAATTCCAATTGCCGAGATGGCTTTGCTGGCGCTCGATGTTGATCAAAACGGATTGGATGAGATGGATAATCGTATCCTGACTACAATCATTGAGAAATTTAAAGGCGGCCCGGTTGGACTTTCGACCATCGCCACAGCCTGTGGAGAAGAGGCGGAAACTATTGAAGAAGTTTATGAGCCTTTCCTCATTCAGGAAGGTTATATGAAAAGAACATCACGGGGAAGAGAAGTGACTGAAAAAGCCTATCGCCATTTGGGTATCCTGCCGAGGCACAGGTCAGGCGAACTGTTTTAGCAAAAAACCGGATCACAAAATTTTCATATTTTTATTTAACGGTAAAACCAGTGAAGTGTTGAAAATCAATTCAATACTTGCTGGTTTTTCTCAGTTATAGTCTGTACTTTTGCGGTAAATTTTGTGTCACCGCTGGTATGGTCGAAAGTATTGTTGCCGTCAAAATAGTTGTCCGCGTTCCTTGCGCCATTATTGAGCATAATGGGAAGGTATTAGCCGGTCAGCGCAGTGCTGCACTTTCATTTCCTCTGCAATGGGAATTCCCGGGCGGCAAGCAGGAAGAAAACGAAACGGATGAAGAAACGCTGGTTCGTGAAATACGGGAAGAACTTGACGTTGAAATTGATATAGTTCAAAAACTTCCGGTTACCACAAAGGATCAGGGATGGAGAGAAATTATTCTTGTGCCTTTTGTCTGTAATCTTCGGAGCTACAATATTACACTTACCGAGCACGAGCAGATCTTATGGCTCGAACCACAAGACCTGCCTTCGCTCGATTGGACAGAAGCCGATTTGGGTGTTATCAAAAGTTATTTCGACTACCTAGCGGGAAAACGATAGCCTTTTTCCTTTTAAACTTTCATCAAAATTTCCATTTTCATAAGCCAGGTGGCCTGACACGAAAGTATGTGTGACAACGGAATGGAAATTTGTTCCTTCAAATGGTGACCAGCCACATTTTGAATACAGGTTTGAAGATGTTACCGACGTCGTTCCATCAAGATCAACTAATACCAGATCCGCCCAGTAACCTTCTCGGATATATCCTCGTTCTTTAATTTGAAAACAGTCTGCTACAGCGTGACTCATTTTTTCAACAACTCTTTCCAAAGGAATTTTTCCTTTTTTACTAAATTCAAGCATAACATTTAAGGTATGCTGAATTAGCGGCAAGCCGGAAGGAGCCTGCCAGTAAGGCTGTGCTTTTTCTTCAATGGTATGAGGAGCATGATCGGTAGCAATCACATCGATACGGTTGTCAAGAAGAGCCTGGAAAATGGCTTCTTTGTGATGCGGCGCTTTGATTGCCGGATTGCATTTTATTTTATTTCCAAGCGTATGATAATCTTCTGCGTCAAACCACAGGTGATGGACACAGGCTTCTGAAGTAACCAGTTTTGGCGCCCCGTTTGCCAGCAATATTTGTCCGTTTTTCCGCTCTCCTACTTCAAAAAGAGAAACTTCATCGCCGGTTGAAATGTGCAGGATATGCAATCTTGTACCATTTTTATGCGCCAGTGTACTGGCAAATGAAGAAGAGATCAGGCAAGCTTCTTCATTTCGGATGAGCGCGTGAATATCATATGGGACATTATCGCCGTACTTCTCTTTGTAAAACTCCATCCGATGACGAACAGTTGCTTCATCTTCGCAATGTGTTGCAATCAACATCGGCGCATTGGCAAACAATTTTTCGAGAACTTCCGGTGCGTCGACAAGCATATTGCCTGTGGAGGAGCCCATAAAAATTTTAATACCACAAACCTGCGTAGGGTCTGTGCGCATCACCTCGTCATAGTTACTGTTAGAACCGCCCATGAAGAAGGAATAATTTGCCAGAGAGGTTTTTTCTGCGATGTCATATTTATCCTGCAACAATTGCTGCGTGAGCGCATTAGGAACTGTATTAGGCATTTCCATAAATGAAGTGACGCCACCGGCAACTCCAGCACGCGCTTCCGAATGAATATCTGCCTTATAGGTCAATCCCGGTTCCCGGAAATGAACCTGATCATCTATAACGCCTGGAAGCAGATAAGCTCCTTTTGCATCGATAACCCTATCAGCAGTAATATGCTGGAGATTTTTGCCAATGCGTTCAATGTGACCATTGCTAATATATACGTCAGATTCCTGAATCGTGTTTTCATTCACGACGCGGGCATTCAGAATAAGGGTATTCATCGCGTAATTGGAATAGGTAATTAAAAATTCAAAGGCAACAATAATCTTGATCGGTAAAGTTAATAAGTCTGCGCGGACCGGCTAAATAATTCTACTATTCTATCAATCAATCATCCAAAATTTCTCATGAAACTGATATCTGTGTGGTTTGATTTCGTAGACCTGATCTTTCCAAGATGCTGCGCTGCTTGTGATAAAAGTTTAATTGGGAATGAAAATGTTATTTGTACTTCCTGCCGGATCGCCCTTCCCAGAGTTGGTCAGGACAGTGCTGCTGCTGAAATGATAAGCCAAAAATTTTTGAGCATCCAGGAAGTGATCGAAACACACGCATACCTTTTATTTACAAAAAAAGGGAAAGTTCAAAAGCTTCTGCACGCTTTAAAGTACAAGGGTCAGTCGGAAGTTGGTGTGGAGATAGGTTTTATGTTTGGGCAGGAAATGTTGGAAAATGGATTACTGCCGAATGCAGATTTAATCATCAGTGTCCCATTGCATAAAAAGAAGTTGAAAAGCAGAGGCTACAATCAAAGCGATAAACTGGCGGAAGGATTTTCCGAGGCAACGAATATTCCGTGGTCAGGAAATGTTCTGGAACGGGCAAAATATACTGAAACACAGACAGGAAAAACAAGAAATGAACGGTGGGAAAATGTCAGAGGAGTGTTTGTTGTGAAAGGTGATGTGAAAGACAAAAGGGTAATCATCATGGATGATGTGCTGACAACCGGAGCCACGATAGAATCTTGTATTGAAGTTTTAATAGAGGCCGGCTGCACAAAGTTTTTTATTCTGACAATCGCATCAGCGCAACATTAGATGTCAAACACAAAAGAGCCGCTGCCAACAGGCAACGGCTCTTTTGCTATATCTATAACTAAAACAGATTCTAATTATTTATGGCTACCCGTAGCAATCATTGCACAACGGAAACCAACGGATGCAGTTGCAGAGTCCTGATCCATGTAACGACGCGTCCCAGGAGACAACCAGTATGCTACGTCAGACCATGATCCGCCTTTGTAAACACGAAGGTTATCATTAACAAGAGAGTTGCCATTTTTAGCATCGTAGTTTTTCGCCTCATCCTGATATCCATCACGACGGAATGCATTCAAGTCATTCACATCATTGTTGGAAAGCGGACGGTAAACGTCATACACCCATTCGCTAACATTTCCTGCCATGTCGTAAAGACCGTTATCATTCGGCGGATATGAACGAATTTCCTGCGTAATAATAGCGCCGTCATTTGATTTCCCTGCAATACCTGCATAATCCCCAGGTCCGCGTTTGAAGTTTGCAAGCATTGTTCCTTGCTTACGTCCACGTGGCTGGCGCATTGTAGAACCATCCCATGGATAAATACGCTGGTTAGACTGGTTTTCATCTGCATATTGTGTACCGATCATCGCGATTGCAGCATATTCAAATTCTGCTTCTGTCGGAAGACGGTATGGAGGCATCACGTAACCGCTTTCGATCGTAAGTTTTGCTGGTTCGGCAGAGGCAACTGATTCTGCTTCGGCAGCAGCGGCAGCTTTCTTCTTTTTGCCAATAGAAAAACCTTTTTTCGGCTGACCTGCTTTTGTACCTGCAGCATTATTGGCAATACTCACCGCAGCTGTTCTCCACGCACAATAATCGTTGGCCTGAACCCAGGATACACCTACAACAGGATATAAACGGAAACCAGGGTGACGCAGGTACATCGTTACATATGAATCATTGAAAGACAATTCATTGTACCATACGGCGGTATCAGGTAAAGCTTTACTGTAAAATTCTTCAGATGAATCTTTTTGAATAGCATTTAAATATTCGAGATA
Source organism: Dyadobacter koreensis (assembly GCF_900108855.1). GTDB lineage: Bacteria > Bacteroidota > Bacteroidia > Cytophagales > Spirosomataceae > Dyadobacter > Dyadobacter koreensis. Next base: position 295,876 of record NZ_FNXY01000009.1, on the reverse strand, counting down.
GTGAACGTTGGCTACTTCCGTCTGATCCATATAGAACGACTGGATACTTACCGTACGTTTCGGGTTGTCACGTCTGTTCATGACATCTTCTTCCAAAGATCCCATCGTAAAACGCCCACCTTCAATATAAACCAAGTCAGGACCGGCAGGTAACGCCTTATATTGTTTTACCTGATATCCATCCTTGCCATTATACGCCAAGCCTGTTTTCGAACTGGTTTTCCCAGGCTTTAAACTCGTTGGTCTTTTTTTCTTACTACAGGAAGTGGCCGCTAATAACACAATCAGTATCAACGCGATCGACCGGATACCCATCTTATGCATGCAAATCATTGCTTTAAAGTGACTTAGAGTGTTTGGTATTTAATAGTATGCGAAACTGCAAATGTATGAAATCAATCCAACTTATTTGCTACAAATCTTTTATTGGCACATTTCTGTCAAAATCTTATTCGCCTGGTCGATACTGTGAACATCCTGGCAGATCAGAATTAACTTTCCTTTTTGATCCTTCAATGCAATTTGTCTTGGATGCATTTTGATATAATCGATGATCTTTCCGAATTTTGGCGACTGAAAAAACTCGTCGTTCTGCGAAGTAACGAAGTATCCTTTCAATGTATTGCTTTTCAGAGTCAATTTTTCAAAATACAAACTTTCCGCCTCCCAACGTAAACGGACTGTTTTCAGTAAATCCTCCACTTCTTTTGGCAAGGGTCCGAAACGGTCGGCTACTTCTTTCTCAAATCCGATCAGTTCCGAATTGCTCTTCATGTCGTCAAGACGCGTATATAACGAAAGTCTTTCTGAAATATTTTTGACATACGTTTCCGGAATTAAAGTGGCGAAATCCGTCTCAATCTGGCAATCTGGCAATAATTTAGCAGGCAACCCGAGTGCAGTAGAGAACAAATCTTTAAACTCATTATTTTTCAATTCAGAAACCGCTTCGTCCAGCATTTTGTGATATAGCTCGTAACCAAGATCATTCACAAATCCACTTTGCTCGGCACCCAGTAAATTTCCGGCACCACGGATATCAAGATCGCGCATGGCAACTTTAAAACCATCGCCAAGCTCCGAGAACTCCTCCAGCGTCTGAAGGCGTTTTCTGGAATCACTGGCTAAGGTAGACGCGGACGGTGTCAATAAGTAACAAAAGGCTTTCCTATTTGAACGCCCTACCCGGCCACGCATCTGGTGCAGATCCGAAAGTCCGAACATATGCGCTGAATTAATAATGATCGTATTTGCATTGGCAATATCAATTCCTGACTCGATAATATTCGTTGAAACGAGAATGTCATATTCGCCTTCAATAAAATCAACCATCACTTTTTCAAGCTTGTCGCCGTCCATTTGTCCATGCGCCACGCCGATCCTTACCTCCGGAACCAGACGCATGATAATATTGGCGATCGATTCGATGTCGTTCACACGGTTATGCACAAAGAAAACCTGCCCGCCGCGCTGCACTTCAAAACTGATTGCATCACGGATAAATTCTTCACTGAATGAATGAACTTCGGTTGTAACCGGCTGGCGGTTCGGTGGCGGTGTTGCAATCACGGAAAGATCCCGCGCACCCATTAATGAGAAATGTAGGGTTCGCGGAATTGGTGTTGCTGTTAATGTCAAAACATCCACATTCACACGCATCTCCTTCAATCTGTCTTTCGCCTTTACACCAAATTTTTGTTCTTCATCCACGATCAAAAGGCCAAGATCTTTGAAATGCACGTCTTTATTTAAAATACGGTGTGTGCCAATCAAAATATCAATTTTGCCTTCTGCGGCTTCTTTTAATGTTTCTTTGATTTGCTTTGGTGATTTAAAGCGGTTGATATAACCCACTTTTGCCGGAAAATCAGACAAACGTTCGCTGAATGTCTTAAAGTGCTGCATCGCCAAAATTGTGGTTGGCACCAGCACAGCTACTTGTTTACTATCACAAACCGCTTTAAAAGCAGCGCGAATCGCAACTTCTGTTTTCCCGAAACCAACATCACCACAAACCAGACGATCCATTGGATGGCCTTTTTCCATATCATCTTTTACGCTGGCAATAGCGGTTGCCTGGTCCGGCGTATCTTCATAAAGGAAAGAAGATTCTAGTTCAGCCTGCATGTAATTGTCCGGAGAGAACTGGAAACCCGGAGCCTGACGACGTTTTGCATAAAGCGCAATCAGCTCGTGGGCGATATCTTTAAGTTGCTTTTTAACTCTTGATTTTTTCGCTTCCCATTCTCCCGAGCCTAATTTGCTCATGGCAGGCGGCGTTCCTTCTTTGCCGGTATATTTGGCAATTTTGTGCAGGTTATGCACACTTACATAAAGCAAATCGTTATCACGGTAAATCAGCCGGATTGCCTCCTGTTCTTTTCCGTTCACATCTTTGCGCTCCATTCCGGCGAACCGGCCTATGCCATAATCTACGTGCGTAACAAAATCACCGACGTGCAGCGATTTCAATTCTTTCAACGTTATCGCTTTCGACTTGCTGAATTTTTCTTTCAGCCTGTATTTATGAAAACGGGCAAAGATCTGGTGATCCGTGTAACAGGCCACTTTCAGATTTTCATCAATAAAACCTTCCCGCAGCGAAATATTCGGCATGGGCTGAAACTTCACAAACGGGTCAAGATCTTCGAAAATCCTTTCCAGACGGTCCAGCTGCTTTGGCTGTTCGGCCACGATGATATTGACAAAACCTTTCGATTGATTTTCAGAAAGATCGTCCAACAAACGCTTAAAGTCCTTATTAAAAGACGGTTGTGGCTTGGCAGAATAGGGGAGTTTGTTTTCAGTTTTAAAATAAAACCGACGTCCGAATTCTACCGTTTTGAATTTTTTGACCTGATTTAAAAAACCACGTCTTGTTTCAAACAAGTCAGCAGGGTTTGAAACGATCTGAACGCCGCCGCTGGTTACTTCCTGCAACGCTTTTTCTGCTTTTTCAAAACAATTTTCAATTACTTCAAGTGTCAGCTCAGCATCTTTGAACCACAAGACTGTGTCTTCATCGAGAAAATCCATAAACGACTCTCTCGTTTCGTGAACAAGTTTTTGCTGAATATCCGGTACAATATTGATTTGTCTGGCAGATTCGATCGAAAGCTGCGTATCCGGGTCAAACGAACGGATACTTTCTACTTCGTCTCCAAAAAGTTCGATACGAAACGGATGTTCGCTCGCAAATGAGAATACATCCAGAATACCTCCACGAACGGAAAACTGTCCGGCTTCGAAAACAAAGTCGGTAATTTCAAATCCATAACTATTAAGAAACTCTGTCAAAAACGATGGATCCAGCTTCTCGCCCACCTTCACGGAAAAAGTATTGGCAATCAACGATCTTTTGTTGATAACTTTTTCAAAAAGTGCCTCGGGATATGTAACGATCTGAAACGGTCCGGGTTTGGCCACGTTCAGTTTGTTCAGGATTTCTCCGCGCATCAGAACGTTGGCATTATCAACTTCTTCGTAATGGTACGGGCGTTTGTAGGACGTAGGATAATATAAAACCTCCGTTTTGCCCAGCAAATTCTGCAAGTCATTTTGAAAATAGGCAGCCTCTTCCCGATCGCTTAAAATATACAAAGCCGGACTTTTCTTTTTTTGCTGAATAGCCGCCGCAATTACCGCATCTACACTGCCTACAAGTCCTTTGATCTGAACATGCGCGGCATCCTGTTTTTTCGAGGCAATTTGTGAAATGAACAGATCCAGATAACTGTCACCTCCGTATAGCGTCAATAAATCTTTTACTTCCAAAAGTATCTTATTAATAGAGGAAATTTCCCCGGTTTTATAATCTTTATCAAACACAAAAAGCCGTTCCAGGAAATTCTCCCGTCGGCTTAATAGGTAACAACAGTTTTTCTACTTTTGTTGGTACCAGTAATTATTTTTCAAAAATAACAGGTAAATAGGTAGCATTTGTAATGAATACGTTAATTTGATAAAATGATCGACTGGCTTAATCAATCCATAACTTTTGCAGGCATAGCTACAACGGTTCTTGAAATACTTGGTTTTCTGACAGGCGCAATCTGCGTCTATCTTAATACCCGGCAGAATGTTTTGGGCTGGTTTTTCGGAATTATCAATGCCGTACTTTATGTGATCGTTTTCTGGCAGGTTAAGCTGTATGCCGATATGAGCTTGCAGGGTTACTATTTTTTCACCAGCATTTATGGCTGGTGGATGTGGTTATATGGCGGAAAAAGTCATGATGGGATTTCGGTCAGCAATACGCCGACGAAACTCTATGGAATTTTTGCTATCATTTTTGTGGCCGGAACATTATGCTGGGGTTTTCTTCTGGGGCGTTTCACCAACGCAAGCCTGACTTACATAGATTCTGCTTTGACCATAGCAAGTTTGATCGGACAATGGATGATGGTTCGGAAATATCTTCAAAACTGGATCATCTGGATCGTTGCTGACGCTTGTTATACTGTCATGTATTTTTATAAGGACTTATACCTCACAGGCATTTTATATGCTGTTTTCCTGGTTTTGGCGGCTATGGGTTATGTGCAGTGGAAAAGAGATTTACAAAAATCGGAAAGCCCAGGAATATAAAATTAACAATCACCAAAAGGAATTTCCTGTTCTTCCAGAATAGTCCGGATTCTTGGGGAATCTTCAAAAATAATCCGAAGCTCTTTTCTGGCGACGTCTTCCTCCTCATCCATCCATTTCCAGTCTTCCGCAGTTGCGTCAAAAATATCGATAAGTGCGAGAATTTTATCGTCGTTTTTTTCCTTTGAAAGCCAGTCGCTAGAATTTGTGATATAGATAATTACCTTTTCTTCGGTGATCCATTCCAGATCGTTCAGCATTTCATCCAGTGCGTCCAGATTTTTACCGGAATAATCAGGGAAATTCAGAGCCTGCCCGATTTGTTCGTGGAAATCCTTAATTGAAGTTGATTTGTTACCGTCGATTGTACCAATAAAAGCCCCCAAAAATGATTTGCGAAGATCTGTGCCCTTTTTAGCAAGAAGAAAATGTGTGTTTTTCATAAGATATAAATTTTTACTCTATTTCGGTAAATGAATTATAATGATCTCGGGTATACCAGGCGTGTTTGTTATCACTTGTTACCAAACGTTCAGCACCTCGATTTTTTCCTTTCCTTCTAGGATTTACATCCCATTCCTGGTATTTCATCGGTTTCCCGGTTTCATCTCTTAAAGGCAAATGTTTCTCGTAATTTCCAAATTTTCTGCCTCCCTGATAACCTTCCGGTGCCCGCCCATTTTCTTTCACATAAGCAAGCACCTTGTAAACCTTTTGAGGAATATCGTTTCGCTGACTTTTTCCAACTCCTTCATAGGCTGCTTTCCCGGACTTCTTTTCAGTCCCTTGCTCCTGCTCTGTTTTTTGTTTCGCCTGGGAAATATCCCGGTTATTATTTCCTGAACAAGCAACAGCCAAAAAAGTTGCAAAAACAAAAACGGTTTGTTTTACAAGCTTTAAAAAGGTACCCGATGTATTTTTCGTAAACATTGGAGCGCTAAAAATATGAAAGTCGGAAAATTAAACATAAAAGAACCTCATTGTGCTGACAATGAGGTTCCTGAAAAGTTATTTTTTTGTTAATTAAGCGAGAACATAGGCAATCTGAGAGCAACGACATTATTAAACATAAGCTTGCAGATTGTTGGATCCATGTAATCGATCAGCGGGAATTCTGACACAAGCGACATCACTTCAAACTCACTTTCCGCTCTTACCACGCACCAAAGTTTCATACGATCTTCAGATAAGGCATACGACATCAGCCGTCCCTGCTCCATCATTTCGTTGATTTTCTTTCTCTGCGCCGGTATTTTCTCTGTGTATTCTTCCGTCATAACAGCCGGAAGTTGGATTTCAACCATATATTGACTCATGAGCGAAAGAGGTTAGGTACGTAAAAAGTCCAATTTAATTCAACACTTATAAAAGGATATGCAGGTCGTAATAGTTCCTGTGGCGTATTTCAGACAGCCGATTTAGATTATTTTAACATATGGATTGAAACTCTTGAACTTAGGTAAGTTAAAAAAAGTTTTTAATAATCAAACGTCCGTTCCAACCCTTTTATAAATAATAGTGTCTATAAGTTATTGAGCGAACTTTTAGGTTGATTGAGCGATAACAGATGGCGGATGTTTAATGAAAAAAGCAGTCTCTTATTGTATACGAAGAGCGAAAAAACAAAATAAATAAACCGGAAGTAGCACCCCTTAGGCTTCGGATGACTTTTAACGAACAGGAATTGGTGATTGGCTGTCAACAGCGTAACCGCGTCGCCCAGAAACAGCTATATGATGTTTTCGGGGGGAAGCTGTTTGCTATATGCCTGCGTTATACCAAAAACCGCACAGATGCGGAAGATGTTTTACAAGATGCTTTTATAAAAATTTATGAGAATATAGTTACGTTCCGAAACGACAGCCCGGTTGAGTATTGGCTCCGGTCAATTGTAGTTAATACAGCATTAAATCATTTGAGACAGCAGAAACATCTGAAGCAGCTGGACGATATTGACGGACATGAAAACGTGCTGGCGGGGAAGGAATTAGTTCTGGCGGATTTTCAGTGGCAGCAGCTGATGGAGTTTATAAAAGAACTGCCCATTGGTTGCCAGACTATTTTTAATCTATACGCCATTGAAGGTTACCAGCATAATGAAATAGCCCAGAAATTAGGTATATCTGAGGGGACATCGAAGTCGCAGTATTCGCGGGCTCGAACGCTTCTTCAGGAGAAATTGAACAAAGAAACAAGATTCGATGATGGATCCGTCCGAAACAAATAGCTTTGAAGAGCAATGGAAAAAGGTATTTCAGGAAGCTTCTGAAACACCTCCTCTATCTGCCTGGGAGGGCATAGAGGCTCGCCTCGACAAGGAGGAGAGAAAAGTGGTGCCGCTCTGGTGGCAGACACCACGGCTTTGGTATGCAGCTGCATCCGTGGCCGCTTTATTAATGGTAGGTATAGGTTTGTGGAATGGCTCGTTCAGCTCAGAAGAGAAAAAAGATGCACACCTGGCGGCCGGCAAAACGGAATTGGTCAGCCCGGATGCAGATATTAACACGAGCTCGGAAAGTTCCGTAGAAGGTAAAACAGCGCAACAGAAAGAGGCGGTTGAAGTTCCTTCGATCCTGCCGGAAACTAGTATTGCGCAGGTGGAATCTGAGAGACGGAGAAAAAATAGTGCAGAAAATCCTGCTATCATCAAGCAGGATGAGTCTCTGGCTTCGGCTGATACGGAAAAACAAGCAGAAGAAGATAGGGCTGCGGTTTCCTCTTTTAACAATAAAGTGGCAGTACGTAAGCAGGAAAATAATCCTGTTTCAGCGAAAGCTGTTGCTGGCAATAATGATCTTACAAATACTGATAAGTTTGCCGCTGCGCAAAGCAATAACGTATCAGTTGAGCCTTTAAATCCTGCTAATCTTGATGCTGCAAGTCGCATTGTAGCCGAGGCACTTACGCCGATTGGATATAAAGATCTGGATGTTTATGTTCAGAAAAGGTATGTATTTTTCAAACCTGGTACGATTACGGAAAAACCAGTTGAAAAGGTATCTAAGAACCGTGAGTATTATGCTGCTGTTGGTTTGATGCCTGCGACTTTTAATCCGGATGTTAAGGTTACTTCCCCACCGGCTGCTTTTGCCAATGCCAATGCGTCCAGACAATCCCTGAGTGGCAATAGCCAGGCAGGGACATCCTACGCCGTTCAAACACAGGGCGGAAAGCGACTTTCGAAACATTGGTCTGTCGAAACAGGTATCAGTTATCTGCAGGGAAATTCAACCTACGAGGGCGGATATTTGCTGGATGTAGCAACAAGCAGATCGCAAAATGTTCTGCAAAGCGCATTGATGGATAAATCAGGGCAGAATTACGGTGTTAACACGCCGACATCGAGTCCTCCTGCCAACGCTTTCTATATTGATGTGGCAAAAGAAGTCCGTAATGATTACCGCTATCTTCAGGTACCGGTACAAGCAGGATATACTTTAAACCCGGATAAAAAACTTAGTTATTCTGTCCTGGGCGGAATGATGGCAAACTTTTTCATGAATAATGAAATTGAGTCAGCTTCCGGAACGGTGATCACGACCAAAGCGAGCGACGATGTTTATCGCAGTCTCAACTGGGCAGCAACTACAGGGCTTCGTTTTAATTATCGGCTGTCTTCGCAATGGAAAGCCACGCTGACAGGATCTTATCAAAAATCGATCACATCAGGATTTAAGAGTAATGAAACATTGGAATCGCGCCCTTATCTGTACGGCGTTTCCTGGGGTGTCAGATATTCTTTTTAAAAAAACATGAAACTGGTTCCAACCATTTCAACCCTGGAAGACTCATAGTAACAGAAGCACATACTAGCAGTCTAATCAGGTGCATGTTATACGCACATTTTATTTATTAGCCATGAATAAAATTCTTAAAATCAGCAAGTTGTTCATTGTATCCGTAGGCCTGATGGCGTTCGGATGCAATGATGACAGCGTTGACTCCCGACCAGATCCGGTTCGTCCTGTTGTTATTCCTGAAAGAATTTCGGCAGGAACCAATGATTTCGCCTTCGATTTTTTCAAAAACTTACAGCAGGTTGAGAATTCTGACAAAAATTTATTTGTCTCGCCGCTGAGCCTTCATATCGCTTTGGGAATGCTGCTGAACGGAGCAGAAAATGAAACCGCTTCTGAAATTTTGAAGACGCTGAAAATGGAAGGCGTTTCGCAGGCAGACTTGAATAACGCTTACAAAACATTATTAAATGATATGCCGGCAGCGGATTCAAAAGTCACGCTGGGCCTGGCAAATTCGGTTTGGTACCGGAATACCGTTCAGGTAGAAACTGATTTCAAAAATGTTTTGAATCAATCATTTAACGCAGAAATTACCGGGCTGGAATTTAATAAGGCTGCATTAGACAAGATCAACCAGTGGGCAAGTGATAAGACTAATGGAAAGATCAAGAAAGTGCTTGACGAGATAAAAGAAGACGAGGTTATGTTTTTGTTGAACGCGTTGCATTTCAAAGGTGATTGGACAACAAAATTCGATGCAAAAAACACTCTTGATCAGACATTTCATCTTCAGACCGGAACTCACAAAAAAGTAAAAATGATGTATGCAAAATCTGATTTTGCACTATCAGGTTCGGAGAAATACACAGCTGTAAAATTGCCTTATGGCAACGGACAGTTTGAGATGACAGTTCTGCTGCCAAGAGACCAAAATTCGATCACTGAAATTTTAAATTCCTTCACGTCGGCACAATGGAGTAAAATTAAGTCGGATACAGCGAAAATTGGGATTAACCTGGGGCTACCAAGATTTACGCTGGAATACTCTAAACGACTAAATGATGCCTTGAAATCAATGGGAATGCCAAAAGCGTTTTCCGATTTAGCGGAATTTGGCAAGATGATTAAAACGATGCCTATCAAGGTTGATTTTGTAAAGCAGGATACTTATCTGGGAATTGATGAAAAAGGGACTGAGGCCGCCGCCGTTACAACCATAGCAATGGTTGAATTATCAGCAAATCCAAAAGAGCCGCAAAATGTCATTTTCGACCGCCCATTTGGAATAATCATCAGTGAAAAAACATCAAATACAATTCTATTTATGGGAAGGATCATGAATCCGGATAGTAAATAGGCAATTTGGCTTTCGGCAATCGGCTGTCAGGTTTCAAATGGTAAGAAATTGCGACTTGGTTATGTGAAAGCCGATCGCCGACGGCCGAAGTGATATTAAAGAAAACAAACGTTGGTGTCAATCGACGTTTTCGGGGTGCGTTATCGTCCGTTGGCTTTGCTTCCGGACGATTTTGTTATAGGGGGTTCATGCTTTTGCTCAGATTAAGAACGGACTCTATTAATTTGAGATCAGCGACCCGAAAGATTTAAAATATTGTTAAGCCGAATCCCGGTAATGAAATCTGAGCTTTAAGAGCTATCCCATTCATTTTCAGACAAATTTGTTCAAAAAGGTTACAACCTTTTATGATATGTTGTGTCTTAGGATTATACCGAGAAATAATATAATCTCAGCTTGCCTAACGAAAAACTCTCTGATCATGAAAACACAACTACTTCCGCTGATTATCGTCGTCTTTTCTTTTGGATTATTTTCCTGTAACGACCAATGCAAGGAGACACGCGTAACGCGCAGGCTTACTCCCTTCACCCGATCACTTGCTGAGATCAGAAGCAGTGTGAAAGCAGAATCAAAACGGGAGTTAGTCCGGCCAGGTAAAATTTATACCAAAGGTAATTATCTGTTTATCAATGAAATAAAAGAAGGTATTCATGTGGTTGATAATAGCGATCCAACCAATCCTAAATTTATTTCCTTTATTAATATTCCTGGCAATGGCGATATCGCTGTTCGTAACAATATTCTGTATGCAGACAGTTATTCTGATTTGGTTTCCCTGGACATTACAGATCCTGCCAATGCCAAGGAGGTGGGACGGGTGCAAAATGTTTTTCAGTTTGGGCAATTTGATGGTGTAAGCTGGTCTTTAATGGGTCAGAATAGTGCTGCCGGAATGATCTCAATTCAGGATTTTACAGTTGATTTTGTAACGGAAACTGTGACGACAAGCTGTGAGGAAAATGTTTCGCCTATGCTATTATCGTGGCTTGACTCTGGGTTCTTGTCGTCTGCTTCATTCAGTTCTGCCGGATCCGCTTCTTCTGCTCAGCCTAATGGCCAGGCAGGATCGATGGCGCGTTTTGCCTTGTATGACAAATTTTTATATACCGTCCAGCAAAACAGGCTGCACTTATTCAATATATCAAATCCGTCGCAGCCAACTGATTTCACAACGGTCAACACAAATTTCATTATCGAAACGATTTTTCCCTATCAGAATAAACTCTTTCTTGGTACGACAACCGGTATGATCATTTTTGATAATTCGGACCCTGCTTCGCCAACGCAGATTTCAGTATTCCAGCATGGGCGGGCTTGCGATCCTGTAGTTGTACATAACGACATCGCTTACGTAACGCTGCGAACGGGAACAGCCTGTCAGGGCACTCAAAATCAATTGGATCTGGTGGATGTCAGTAATCCCGCCAACCCCAAAATGATCAAAACCTACCAGATGGAAAACCCGCATGGTTTAAGTATCGATTTCCCGACATTGTATTTATGTGAAGGTGACAAAGGTTTGAAAGTTTTTGACGTGACTGATAAAATGGAAATCGATAAACATATGATTTCGCATTTTAAAGATATTGATGCATACGATGTTATTTCGCTTGGCAAGACGTTGATGCTGATTGGTAAGGATGGTTTTTACCAGTTCGATGTTACTGATCCGAGGAATATTCGTGAGCTGAGTAAAATTCCGGTGAATAAGGCCATTCCATGAATTGCTGTGACCTGTTAAACTATTTACTCACCTCCAACTCACATAAACACAATGAAAATTCTTTTTTCTTTATTCATATCAATACTTATTTTAAGTTCTGTTAACGCTCAGGATGTCGAGGTTAAAAACAAATTTATTAACCACACAGAATTTGGCGGATTGTTTGGCCGGGTCAAATATTCAAACGGCTCGCAGCAAAATACAGTCGACAGCAGAACCAGCCTGACACTACAGACTTTTAACGGAATACAAGTGAGCAGAAAACTTGGTGCCGGAATAATACTTGGCGCTGATTGGTATAAAAGTGCGCTGATCAACCCCGTTGCTGCCGGAATCCGGTATGATCTTTCAGGCAGATCCAACGCTCGTTTCTTTGTTATTGCTGACGCTGGTTATGGTTTTACTTGGCTTCATCAGGATTCAGACGGTTATAAAACAAAGGGCGGCTGGATGATAAATCCTGGTATCGGGCTCAGAATTGGGAATGTAAATACATCTTCTTTCACACTTTCACTTACCTACAAAAGACAGGAAGTTTTTGCTGAAAAACCACTGCTTTGGAACCAGACTGAGCGTCGTGAAGAACGTGTATACAACCGGATTGCAGCGAGAATTGGAATCAGTTTTTAATGAAATTGTGATGAGAAAATTTACTTCACTCGTATTGATCGTCATTTTTTTAGGGCTTTCAGCGGCTGGCTGTGAGAAAGAAAGTTGCTGTAAAGCGAAACATCCAGTTTTAAAAGGAACCTGGCAACTAGAAGGATATCTGAATCGTAAAACTAATATTTTGAAAGAAATTCCTGCTAATGATGGAAGAAATGTCGTTTATAAGTTTCTGGACGATGGTCAGAAAGGTACGATATCGGGTAAGACTTATTCAAATACTGTTGGAGGTTCCTATGAAATTTTGGGAAGTTCAAAATTGAAGGTTACTAATTTCGGCGGATCAAAAGTTGGGGAACCGGAGTGGAGTGGAAAAGCATGGTTTCGGTATGGCGAATATCTTTACGAAATACAAGACAATTCCTTGTCTGTTTTTCAGGAAACGGATTCAGAAAAGATGGTTTTCAGGAAAAAGTAAATGTTTCGGTATAAGGTTTTTTTGATGGATGCTTATCAAAAACCTCAACATTTTTTACAAACATCGCATTTCCGCGATGGTACCAGTGCCTGAATTTCTGTGACTGGTCAACATGATGTGGAAGATAATCCAGCAAGACAGAGAGATTAAATGTTTTGGAGGTGACGCCGGCGCCGGAAATTACGCCGTCCAAGGCATTACATTCCTGTTCATAATGGTTGGGAACTGGAACCATCATTACAGGTTTTCCAAGATACATTGCCTCACAAACAGATTCAAAACCAGCTGTGGTAACAAGCGCCCGGCAGCTTGCCAGCTTTGCCAGATATTTTTGACTATTGATGCGGTGAAAGCTTAGTGACTTATCATAAATTAATTCATCCGGAGCGTCGGCTTTGTCCCAAAAACAATGCAGGCGGATCTCCGGATGAGTAAGGTGCCACGAAATAATCTGCTCGCTGAGGCTGTGATGAGTCATGTACACCAGGAAGAAATCATCGGTGACAGGATGAAGATCCTGAATTTCCTGTCTTAAAAGCGGTGGGACTACAATCAGTTTTTCATCAGGCTTGGATTCCATTTCCCGGAACGACAAGGCGAGCCGTTGACTTGCTTTCCAGGAAGCAGCTTTGGAATTAAGATTGATGAGTGCACGGTTGAGCCGGCTGTTTTTGGGAGAAGTGAAATCCGGATGGAGAATAAGGTATTGATGAGCGACACAGATCATTGGTATTTTATTACCAAAAATAATGTTGTAAAGCCCGCTATATGTTTCGTAAAAACTGATGATGAGATCCGGCTGAATTTCCCGGATCGTTTTGTGTATATAGTGCAGGCTTTTGATATAGGTCGGAAGATTTGTTACCAGACTCAGAATTGTCTTTTTAGTATTCATCCCTCCGCCATTGTAAGCAATACTGGGCGCGCTAAAATAGTGAACAGGAGCTTTGATTTGTTCTGTGAAAAAGGATGGAATCTCACGTCCGACGGCACTGCCGACCATCACGCCGGAAATTTCATGGCCGGCATTTCGTAAAATCTGCCCCATTGAAATTGCCTGTGTAAGGTGCCCGCGACCTTCTCCCTGTACCAAAAACAATATTCTCATACGTCTTTAAATAATCCGTCTTTTATCCTGACCCAGGATCATCCCTGTGAAAGCGACTTGTTTATCTACTGTTGGAAAATTTTCAACAACTGTTTTTTTAACTGCCTTCTGCCCGTTTGGTTTTTCTTCAAAATCCTGCTGATTATAATAAACCAGATTCCAGTTTCCGTCGAAATCTTCGACAAGCGCACTTAAAGTTTCAACCCAGTCGCCGGAGTTCATATAGCTGATTCCATCGATTTCGCGAATCGAAGGGTGATGAATATGGCCGCAAATGACGCCGTCGCAATCACGGGAACGGGCGAGTTCTGTCAGTTTTTCTTCAAAATCCGACATATAATTTACCGCCAGCTTAACCGATTGTTTTATTTTTTGAGACAAAGAGAAGTAAGGCAGTCCTCTCCATTCACGGTATTTATTATAAAATTTATTTATCCAAAGCAAAAATGTGTAACCAATATCGCCGAGATAGGCAAGCCATTTCAGATTTGTTGTGATCGAATCAAAGACATCGCCATGTGTGACATAGAAGCGTTTGCTTCCGGAGTTAAGAATATAATCTTTTCTGATCTGGAAATGTTTGCCTAAACGCAAAGGAATGATCTGATCCAGAAAATCATCGTGATTTCCGCGTATATAAATCACCTTTGTCTTGTTCTCCTCAATCATTTTAAGGACGCGTTTAAAGAACATGGTATGTTTCCGTTTCCAGACACCATATTTTTTCAACTGCCAGGCATCAATAATATCACCATTTAAAATAAGCTTTTTACAAGAATAGCTTTTTAGAAAATTGGTAACTTCTTCTGCCTTCGAACCACCTGCTCCGAGGTGTAAGTCAGAAATGATAATTGTTCGAAAATGAGTTGTTTCTCCCATGTTACAAATATTCTCATTTCATGTTACCTGGATATTACTAACAGGTTATCAGTAAGTTAAGATTTCTTGTAAAACTAGTACGACGAAAGATTTTAATTTATTTATTTTTAAATAATAAGTATAATTAAGGTAAATAAGAGATTCTTTATATTTGGCAACAGCAAACTCACCCGACGCATGAAAAAAATACTATTAATCCTGTTACTTACTGGTTATCAGTCTATAAGTCAGAATGTTTATCGGCCGCATGAGGTGGAAACGCAGGCAATTCCAAAGGGTGGTGTTACGATATTAAATGAATTTCTCCAATCCAATATTCAGGTTCCATTGAAGTCTTCGATCAAGGGAATTAATGCAAAAGTTTTTGTAAAAGGGATAGTCGAGACGGATGGTTCGATGACAGGCCTTGGCATTGTCAGGGGAATTGATTCCCTATGTAATCAGGAAGCGATTCGTGTGCTCGGCTTGTATAAAGCGTGGCAGCCAGCTGTCGTAAAAGATCAGAAAGTCAGACAGGCAGTTGTATATCATGTCGCTTTTGTGTCGAATCACAAGGAAAACTTTGATACGACTTTATGGAGTTATGTAAACTACTACGATGCCAAATATCAGCCAACAAAAGTCCTGAAAGATTACAAATACAGGAGTGTCACGCCTGTGGATGAGCAGGGTTATTTGAAAGGTGATATTTCTTACGAAGGCCTGGAATGGGGAAAGTGGAAACAAATCAATGCGATTCCTTTCAAGCGGAAAGAGTTGTGGTATAAAGTAAGCGAGGAGCCCGGCGTGGATTCGGTTCAGGCATATCAATTATCGGCAGAGGATAATCATGAGAGTAATTATGCACCTTTTGTAACATTTCAAAAAGATGGGAAATTACTGGCTTACAGGCAAAACGGCATTTCTGGCAAGCCGCAGATTACCAAAGAATACTACCTCAGTGGAATGCTGAAAAACGTAGAAACTTTTGAGGACAGCAGCAGCACGCGCGTCACCTGGTATGGCAACGGGCAGATTAGCAATGTCCTCAAGATGCATATAAACAAAGAGCGTTATGAAGCAAATAAGGTAATTGGCGCATGGGAAGCCAATGGAAAACAGACGGTCAAAGATGGAAACGGCTGGTGGACGTACAGCAGTTACGCAGATGACAAGTTGGTGATAGAGTCGGGTGCTGTAAATTCCGGATCACAAGACGGGAAATGGGTTGGTAAGTTTAAAGATAGTACCGTTTATTATATCGAAGAATACGAGAAGGGAAAACTGAAAGAGGGAACGCGTTTTGTCAACGGCGAAAAAATCAGTTATAAGAACAAGATAATCCAGCCCAAATTTCACGGCGGGACGAGCGCATTTTATCAATTTCTTGGACAAAATATCAGATATCCATCGGATGCGGCCCGAAAAGGAGTATCCGGTAAAGTGCTGCTTTCTTTCACGGTTTGCGAAGATGGAAGCCTTTGTGATTATAATGTGGAAAAAAGCGTAACAAAAGATATTGATGAAGAAGCGCTCAGAGTTGTCAAAAAAATGAGCGGGAAATGGGAACCGGGAGAAATGCGTGGACAGAAAGTACGGGTCAAGTATAATCTGCCGGTTAATTTTCAATTGCAGTAAAATTAGTGAGCCATGAAATTTCTTTTAGTAATTCTTATCATCTGTAGCGGTCAGGTTTTTGCACAGGAGGTTTTTCAGGTTCACGAAGTGGAAAAAGCTGCCGAGCCTGCCGGTGGTATCACCTTTCTGAATCAATTCATTAACGCAAATCTTCAAATTCCAATTAAATCTGCTGCAAAGGGTATGAATGCGCGCGTTTTTGTGAAAGGTGTTATTGAAATAGATGGAAGTATGTCCAGACTCGAAGTGATCAGGTCAGTAGACAGTCTAATCGATCAAGAAGCTTTGCGTGTCTTAGGGTTGTACAAAGCGTGGAAACCTGCTTTAATTAAGGAAAAACCGGTCAGGCAGGTTTCTGTTTTTCCTGTGATATTTCGAACAGCGCCAATTCCTGAATTTGATAGTACAGAAAATGCTTTGATTGAATATTTTGATAAAAATCACACATCGGTTTCGGATCCGAATAAATATAGATTTCGAAACATGATACCGGTTGATGAACGTGGATTTGTAAGAGCCGATATCTCTTATCAGGAACTGGTTTCTGGCAAATGGAAAACACTAAAAAATATTCCCTACCAGAAAACTGAGTTTTGGGCACCTTATGTTGGTCCACCCGGCCAGGATTCTATAAAAGCCTTTAAAATATTTGCAAAAACAGATAACTGGGACAATGCCTACGAAGAGGTGATTTTGCAAGCTGATGGAAAACTGCTGTCGCACAGGACTTATCCTGGTTCCGGCCGGCCACCTTCTTCCGGCAAATTTTACTTTATAACTGGCGTGCTTCAGGAAAGTCAGCAAACGAATGATGGACTTGTAAAAACAACTGATTGGTATGATAACGGGCAGATCAGAAGTGTTTTAGAATTGGGGGGTGGTAAAGGAACTATTGTTAAAAATGTCTGGGAGCGAGACGGTACACAGATAGTGAAAGATGGTAACGGCTGGGCAAAAATAAAGGGCAACTCATACAGAGGAAAAATAGTTTTTGAGGAAGGACAGGTTGTTGAGGGCAATAGGTCTGGAAAATGGCTTGGAAAATTTGCAGATAGCACCGTCGTCTACGAAGAATTTTATAATGCCGGCAAACTCGAAAAAGGGCAGTCAAATTTTGGTAAACAGCACGTAACATATGATACTGGTGATATCAGTCAGCCACAATTTAAAGGTGGATTAAATAAGATGTACCAATTTTTGGGAGAAAATATCAGTTATCCACGCGATGCTTCGGCATCAAAAATCACCGGCAGAGTAGTCGTCTCGTTTGTGGTTCAGGAAGATGGAACGCTGAACGACTATCTGATTGAACAGAGTGTTATGAAAAGCCTTGATAACGAAGCACTGCGTGTAATAAAAAAAATGAGCGGACTATGGGAGCCTGCAACTCAAAAGGGTGAGAAAATCCGGGTTCGCTATAAACTTCCAATAAATTTCGATACAAACTGAGGAATTCTTCCATTCATCGAATCCCAAAGCCAGTCAAAAGCTTTGGGATTTTTTTATACCTATTTTTGAAAATATTCTACTCATTTTTGATAAAATTGTGATATCATTTTACTATCATATTAAAGCTATGAATGAAAAAGAATTACGTTCGATGTCAGGCTTTTTGCTGTTCGCGATTGGTTTGATCATGTTGTTTGGAGGATTTGGTTTTTCCATCTATGAAGGCCGCCCTAATGTTGGAATTCTGGTTTCGATAATCGGATTTATTATTCTGATCGGGCTTACCGTTATTAATCCGAATGAAGCAGTGGTGACAACATTTTTTGGCGATTACATGGGCACGATGAAACAAAGCGGTTTGCGTTGGGTGAATCCGTTGTTTCGCAGAAAAAAGATCAGTCTGCGTGCGAGAAATCTGAATGGCCAGAAATTAAAGGTTAACGACAAACTCGGTAATCCGATCGAAATTGCCGCGGTGGTTGTGTGGCGCGTTGGAGATACCGCCAAGGCTTCTTTCGAAGTCGATGATTATACGAAATATGTGGAAATCCAGTCGGAAGCAGCTGTGCGACATTTGGCGGGTGTTTATGCATATGATACGATGGAGGCTGAGGAAGTGGAAGTGCCCGAATTTACACTGCGAGACGGAAGCGGAAAAATCAATGAAATGCTTGAAGCTGAGCTGACTGAGCGGTTGAGTAGGGCTGGAGTGGATGTTCTCGAAGCACGGATCAGTCACCTTGCCTATGCGCCGGAAATTGCCGGAGCGATGCTGCAGCGCCAGCAGGCCTCTGCCGTTGTAGCGGCGCGTCGTCAGATTGTGAATGGAGCTGTTGGAATGGTGGATATGGCTTTGGCAATGCTTTCGGACAAGGGAATTGTAGAATTGGATGAAGAACGAAAAGCGGCGATGGTTTGTAATTTGTTAGTCGTTTTGTGTGGGGAAAAATCAGTTACACCAGTGTTAAACGCCGGAACTTTGTATCCTTGATATGGCAGAAAAAAAAGCGTTCGTTTTACGGATCAATCCTGATATGCTCAAAGAATTGGAAGCCTGGGCACAGCAGGATTTCAGGAGTTTGAACGGACAAATTGAATTTTTACTGAGTGAATCGTTGAAAAAGCAGCGGCGCTCGAAAATAAAGGGTATAAAATCAGACCCTGAGGAAAAAGAAGATTAGCGACGACAGGCGATTTTTGGTAGATCTTCTTTACCAAAAATCGCCTGTTATTAAGCTATTATGACCTGTGCATGGGATTTGTAATTCAAAGTGTTAAAATTGCATTAGCAATTGTTTGTATAAATATTAATTCATATCCATTTTCAGATGAAGCATTTGATCAAAGCACTAGTCTTTGTTATTATTTCTTCTCCTCTATTCTCTCAAATACCTGATAATTTCCAGTGGTTGGCAGATGGCAGTGGTTACAGAGATGTGGCAGAAGGAGAAATTGTTGAAATAAAATTACCAGGGGAACAGCCGAAAACCATCGTTTCGAAACAGCAGCTTACACCGAAAGGTGCGAGTCAGCCGCTGGGGGTTCGCAGTTATTCATTTAATCAGGCCGGTAATAAAGTGTTGATCTACACCAACTCGAAAAGAGTTTGGAGATATGACACAAAGGGCGATTACTGGCTTTTAGATTTGACTTCAAATACCTTAAAACAACTGGGAAAAGGCCGCCCGGAATCTTCTCTGATGTTTGCAAAATTTTCTCCCGATGGAAAAAAAGTGGCTTACGTAAGTCAGCATAATATTTTTTCGGAAGACCTTCAATCAGGTCAGATCAAGCAAGTTACATTAGACGGAACGGACCGTGTGATCAATGGTACATTTGATTGGGTATATGAAGAAGAATTCGATTGTCGCGATGGTTTCCGGTGGAGCCCGGACAGCAAAACAATTGCTTACTGGCAGCTGGATGCCAGGAAAATCCGAAATTTTTTGATGATTAACACGACGGATTCTATTTATTCTTATACGATTCCGGTTGAGTATCCAAAGGTTGGACAAACGCCTTCTCCATATAAAATCGGTATTGTAGATGTTGTTTCAGCAAAAACCAGATGGATGAACATTCCAGGTGACCCGCAGAATACTTATGTGCCGCGTATGGAGTGGGCAGGCACTGCAAATGAACTGGTTATTCAGCAATTGAACAGGAAGCAAAATGTCAGCACTTTGCTATATATCGACGCCAAAACAGGTGCTTCAAAATCTTTTTACTCGGAAACAGACGAAGCCTGGATTGATATCAAAAGCCGTTGGGAGAGTAGCCCGGCGGGCTGGGACTGGCTTAATGATGGAAAAGAATTTGTTTGGGTAAGTGAAAAAGATGGCTGGCGACATGCATATCGCGTAAGTCGTGATGGCAAAAAGGAAACTCTGATTACAACGGGAAAATACGATTTGATCAGCCCGGTTCTGATTGATGAAAAAAGTAATTCTTATTATTTCACAGCGTCTCCGGAAAATGCGACCCAGGAATATTTGTATCGCGCTCCGCTGGACGGAAAGGGTGAAGCACAGCGATTATCCCCAGCTGATCAGTCAGGTACACACCGTTATGAGATTTCTCCGTTGGCTAAATTTGCAACGCATAGTTTTTCCAATGCTCTTTTGCCGCCAATGATGGAGTGGATCACTCTCCCGGATCATAAATCGATCGATCCAAATAATTCGATCAGTCAGACGATGATGCGTATCAGACCGGCAAGTATTAATATCGAGTTTTTCAAAATTAAAACTGCTGAAGGCGTTGAAGTTGATGGCTGGATGGTGAAACCAAATGATTTTGACCCTGCTAAAAAATACCCGATTGTATTTTCGGTATACGGCGAGCCAGCTTCAAGCACCGTTCATGACAGTTATGGGACAGGCAGAAACAGACTTTATGCAGGAAATATGCAGGAGGATGGATACATTTATGCATCAGTGGATAACCGGGGAACCCCGGCCCCTAAAGGTCGCGCATGGCGTAAAGCGATTTATAGAAATATAGGCATTATCAATATCAATGATTTGGCTGGTGCTGCGACGGCTATGTTTAAGCAGTATTCGTTCATTGATACCAGCCGCGTAGCAGTTCACGGATGGAGCGGCGGAGGTTCTTCGACTTTAAACCTAATGTTTAAATACCCGAAAATTTTCAAAACAGGTATTGCAGTTGCCGCGGTTGGAAATCAGCTGACTTATGATAATATTTATCAGGAGCGTTACATGGGTCTTCCGCAGGAAAATCGTGAAGATTTTGTGAAAGGATCACCAATCACAAACGCAAAAAATCTTGAAGGAAATTTGTTATACATCCACGGAACCGGCGACGATAATGTTCACTACCAGAATGCAGAAATGCTGGTGAATGAACTGATAAAATACAATAAACAATTTCAGTTTATGGCTTATCCAAACCGCTCTCACGGAATTTATGAGGGCGAAGGAACGTCATTACACTTGAAAACTTTGTTTACTGAGTATCTTAAAAAGAATTGCCCTCCGGGCGCGAAGTAAGATCTATTTTAACAAAAATGCCCGACGTAATCGCCGGGCATTTTTGTTAAATGAAGGTTTTTTATTTCCCATAAAGCTTCTTTGCCGCTGCCTCATATTTATCTCCTGCGATCCATTGCGGAGCCGTTTTACGATCCGCGACAAGTCTGACTGTATAGGTATAGGCCTGGCAGAATTTCAGTAGGTATCCAAAATCGACTGTTTCCGGATTGTCTGAAACCTGGTGGTAATTTTTCATGATATCACCGTTAAATTCTTTGAAACCAGGCGTAAATGTAGGGGCAGGAATTCCTTCTTTAGCAAAATTTACATTGTCAGAACGATCAAAAAGACCCTGTTCCGGCGAAGGATCAGCAAACACTCCCAGCCCGAAAGCTTTGCTTGCCGTTTCAATTTCAGTTTTTACACCGGTACGATTTAATCCCATTACTGAAACAATTGTGGTATCGTTATATCCTGCCCCATCAGAATTCAGGTTGAGGATACATTTATTAAGTGGCAGCAAAGGATGCGCTGCATAATACCGGCTTCCTAAAAGACCTACTTCTTCGGCAGTTAAGGCAACGATCAAAATAGAACGCTTCGGCGGATTTTTAGCAAGCGCTTCCGCTGCGGTTAACAAGGCAACAGTTCCAAAAGCATTATCACGCGCTCCGTTGAAAATACTATCTTCGGCTGTAAATGGTTGTCCGCCTTGTTTTCCAACACCCACGTGGTCATAATGGGCAGTAAGAAGTACGTATTCGTCTTTTAAAACAGGATCTGAACCTTTGATATAACCGGCAATATTGTAGCTGTTTATAAGCTGCGCTTTACGGCCGGAGCTTTTAAAAGTTACATTTTGCGCGCCACGTAACGCACGGGTAATTTTTGCTTCTTTACCGTTTACCCAGGCATGAGGAATCGATTTTGGGTTGTTGTCAGATTCTGCCAGGGCAATGCGCTCGCCTGCAAAGTAACGGTTAACCATGTTCCAGGGCATTGGTGCATTGAAAAGTTCAATAACGGCGATCGCACCTTTTTCTGCCGCCAGTTTTCTTTTTTCTATCGAGGAAGCGATAATTTCAGAAGGGGTTTGAACATCCGGCGTTCCGCTCTGCAACAAAACGATCTTCCCTTTTACATCCAAATCTTTATAATCATCCCACCCTTTTGCGGAATTTTCAAGACCATAACTTGCATAGATCAGCGGAGCGGTTAAATCTGTTGATTCTCCGTTCATTAAAATCCAGTCCTCTCCGCTTTTCAGTTTCTCAGTATCGGCAATAATTTCTCCGGTACCATTCGATCCTATTTTTTCAAATGGTACGTTTTGATAATAAGCTGAAGTGCCTGCGGTTGTATTTCCGGGAACCGGAATAACGCCTAATTTTCTGAACTGCTCAGCGATATACCTTGCAGCAACAAAATTTCCCTGTTCACCTGTCCGTCTTCCCCAAAGTTCGTCCGCAGCCAGAAAACGAATATGCGATTCCGTTTCAGATTTTTTAATACTGAATTCTGGGGGAAGGTTCGTTTTCTTTTGGGCGAATGCCGCCGAGGTTAACAAAAGACAGCTAAAGGAGCCAAAAAGTAAAAATTTTATTTTCATGGTCATGTTTCAATTTAAAATGATCTGACGGATAAGGATTTTTAACAATATACCCAAAACAACAAAAAAATCAGGCAGAGCTGTTAAACTCTGCCTGATTAATATTTAAAATAGTAATTAAAGAAATCTTAGTTAGCAGACTTGTTTGGAAACTTAGGTATCGCCGGAACTCCCTTCTGTCCAGGTTCTGCGATTTTCTTTTTCATTTCTTCAATGGCACGGTCAAGTTGAACATCATTGCCCAGATATTCCTGATGTGGATCATTAACGACTTCAATATCAGGACTAACGCCTTCGCCCTCTATAATAAACTTAGAGCCGTCCGAAGCAAAATGAGCGAATTCAGGTTTGCGTAAGTCGCTGCCATCGATAAATGGAAGCGAGCCGCGAATTCCCACAACTCCACCCCAGGTACGCTGGCCAAGCAGTTGTCCAATGTTGTAATATCTGAACTGGTAAGGGAAAAGATCCCCGTCAGATGCCGAATATTGATCAATAAGACAGATTTTCGGACCAATCTGGGCATCTGGCTTCACCGTTGCAACTTTGCTGTTACGCATCATAGCTCCCAGGCCAGGCTGCCGGCGCAATCGTTCGATGATCATTGGAGAAACGTTTCCTCCCCCATTTCCACGATCGTCAATAATAAGTGCTTCTTTGTCCAGTTGAGGATAGAAATAACGGGCAAACTGATTCAAACCTTCGGGTCCCATATCAGGAATATGCACATAACCCACTTTTCCGCCGGAAGCTTTATTTACCCGCGTAATATTATCCTGAACCCACTGGTGATAATACAGATCAGCCTCGTCAGCAATCGGTTTCACAATGATTTTATGGCTTCCTTTCGCAGACGCGCTGCTATTTACTTCCATCTCAATCGTTTGTCCGGCTTTACCAATTAAGCCTTCATAAAGATTAGTGAAGTCTTTGACATCTTTTCCATTGATGCTGATAATATAATCGCCCGCTTTTACTTTCACACCAGGTGTGCGTAATGGCGATACCAGCGATTTATTCCAGCTTTCCCCTGAAAGGATTTTTTCGATCTTGTAATATCCACTTTTATCACGGCTGAAAGTAGCCCCAAGCAATCCCATTTTGACACGTTCAATTTCCGGTCTGTCGCCCGGATTTGTATACGCGTGTCCAATGTTCAGCTCTCCGATCAATTCTCCGATCAGGTAAGTAAGATCGTTGCGATGATTCACGTAAGGAAGCAACACGGCATATTTATCATGCATTGCTTTCCAGTTAACGCCATGCATATTTGGGTCATAGAAATAATCCCGCATCTGGCGCCAGCTTTCATCATAAATTTGCTTCCATTCTGCATGCAGGTCAGTATTAATTTTTAAACCATCCAGATTCAATTTATTTTTTGCGTCCAGTTTGGTCGTGCCCAAATCCTCGATATACCAGTCAGCCAACTTTCGGAATAAAATTTTCTTTCCATCGGGACTTGTTGTATACCCGCCGATATCGCCGATTTCCGTTTCCTTTTTATCTTTTAAACTGAAGAATTTCAAAGAGCGATCTTTTCCAGCAGAATTAGAAGTGTAATATAACCCTTCGGCCGTTGCAAAAAGACGGTTATAATTTCCAGCAGACACCGGGAGACTTTCGATGCGATCAGCCAGATTTTCTTCGTCAATTTTTATAGTAACATTTTTGTCAGGTTTCGGAGTATCCTTTTTATCAGCTTCTTTTTTGTCTTTATCATCCGTTTTGGTATCTGATTTTTCATCTTTTTCAGATACTTCATCATTCTCAATTTGGAATGACGACTTCACATCTGACGCCAGCCTCACAAAATAAGGTTTCTCCATATTGTTGTAAGCATGGTTCCATTCCGTGTTGCTATATGTTGGGTTAAAATCGCGTGCAGAAACGAAATAAAGCAGTTTTCCATCAGGGCTAAAAGATGGCTGATTGCTGTTATACCAATTGTCTGTCACTTGTACGATTTTTTTCGTACCTATTTGATAAAGTTTGATTGTCTCAAATTCACGCGCTTTTCCCGGCTGTGTGAAGGCAATCCATTTGCTATCTGGTCCAAAAATGTATTCATCAATTTCACGGGAATCACTGTGCGTAATAAGTGTTTTAGTGCCGGATGCGGTTTCAACATAATAAAGATCCTGATTTCTGTCGGCCAGTAAGATATACTTGCTATCGGGACTCCAAACTGGATTGAATTTATAACTTCCTCCGCCTTTTGTCAGTTGTTTCGCCTGTTCTGAACCGTCTTGGTTTTGAATATATAACTCGTCTTCTCCACTTCTGTCTGAAACATAACTGATCCATTTTCCATCAGGGCTCCACTCTACATTTCTGTCGTGGGCATTGCTGCTTTGCGTGAGATTTCTGGTAACTCCATTTTTCGCAGGTACTGTAAAAACATCACCTCGTGCGCCTAAAACCGCCCGTTTTCCATCCGGAGAAATGGCGTACGAATCTACTGTTTTTGCCGCATCGGCCTGCTTGTTACGACCCGAGGAAAAATCTTCTGAAACAGTTATGGACAGCTTATCTGTTTTTCCTGACGCCAGGTCGTACAAATAAATATATCCCCCGTTTTCGAAAGCAATTGCATTATCTCCAAGCGAGGGAAATTTGCAATCATATTCTTTGAAATCGGTTACTTTTTTCGTCTGCCTCCTTTGAGTATCATACTCAAAAAGGTTCATAACCCGATCTCTGTCGCTCAAAAAGTAAACCTTGTTTTTGTAATACATCGGGAAAATATCCTGTGCAGGATTGTTCGTGATATTTTCCGTTTTCCCGGATTTTACATCGAAAATCCATACTTCATCGGCCATTCCACCTTTGTAGTATTTCCAGGTACGGAATTCACGAAAAACACGGTTCATGGCCAGTTTTGAACCATCTTCATTGTAACTGCTCCAGGCTCCTACCGAAAAGGGAAGTTCTTCGCTCAGATCTCCGCTTAACGGCGCCTTGTAAAGTTTGCCTTTAAATGCATTGAAAGACGTTCCGCGACTTCTGTAAATGACACTTTTATCGTCCGGTGCCCAGCCCATTACTACGTTGTTTGGGCCCATTCTGTCGGCTACATCATCTCTTCCTAATGTAGCCGTGTAGGTAATTCTTTTAGGGATACCGCCGGTTGAAGGAATTACGAAAACCTCGGTATTTCCGTCGTATTGGCCAGTAAATGCGATTTGTTTTCCATCATGACTAAATTTTGGAAAAGTTTCGTAACCTGGATGACTTGTGATTTTTCGGCTTACCCCTCCGCCTTTTTGCACGGTATAAAGATCGCCGGCGTAGGAAAACACCACCTGATTTCCGTGCACCGCAGGAAATCTTAACAGACGTGTTTCTTGCGCTTTCAGGCTGGTCTGAAAACAAGCCAGCAAAGAAAGCATAACGTACATTTTTCTCATGGTCTGAATTTATTTTTAACAAAAAGAATCACTCTTCGCATCCATCGGACACGAAGAGTGATTGTAATACAATTAATTATGCCGATGAAATTACTTATCTAAAATTACAGCAGCTTCTTTTGCGAAATAGGTTAAAATACACTTTGCACCGGCGCGACGGATGCTCATCAAAACTTCCATCATCGCGCGATCTCCGTCAAGCCAGCCATTTAATGCAGCCGCTTTGATCATGGCATATTCACCGGAAACATTGTATGCTGCGATCGGGATATCGAAATTTTCATCAAGTTGGCGAATAATATCAAGATATGATAGTGCAGGCTTAACCATCAGCATATCAGCACCTTCTGTGAAATCCAGTTGTGCTTCCAATAACGCTTCACGGCTATTTGCCGGGTTCATTTGATAAGTTTTTTTATCGCCAAATTTTGGAGCAGATTCTAGTGCATCGCGAAACGGACCGTAAAATGCGCTGGCATATTTTGCAGAATAGGACATGATACTAATGTTGGTATGCCCCTCCCGATCCAGAACATCACGCAGATAACCGATACGGCCATCCATCATATCACTGGGTCCAAGAATGTCAGCACCTGCTTTGGCCTGCGCCAAGGCCATTTTTCCTAAAATTTCAATCGTAGCATCATTCACGATTTCTCCGTTCTCAACTAGTCCATCGTGGCCGTCAGAACTGTATGGATCCATCGCAATATCAGTCATAATGACCAGTTCAGGGAATTTTTCCTTGATTGCCGTGATCGCTTTTAAATAAAAAGTGTCTTCTTTATAACTTTCAGATGCATATTTATCTTTTTTTGCTTCTGCATAATTTGGGAAAAGATCGATTGCTCGAATTCCCAGATCAGTCACTTCTTTTAATTCTTCAAGAATAGTATCCAAAGAAAAACGGTACATTCCAGGCATTGATTTTATCTCAACTTTCTGGTTGGTACCTTCCTGAATAAACATTGGGAAAATAAAATCTGAAACCTGAAGTGTGGTTTCCTGGACCAAATCTCTGATAGCAGAAGATTTTCGGTTGCGTCTCGGGCGACGGGTTAAGTAGATCATTATATATAGGCGGTCAGCAATCAGCTGTCGGCTTTTAGCTTAATGAATAGAAAAATTTATGTTAATAAGAGAACGACAGAGGAATAGTTAGAGTTTCACCGTATGTGATTTTATGTTTATTCTTTGCCCTTCACTCCTAATTCTCTGCTTATTATCCTACCATCAATTTAAATCCTTCTCCATGCAAATTCATAATCTGGATCTTTGGATCTTCCTTAAAATGTTTCCGAAGTTTGGTGATATACACGTCCATACTTCTCGCATTAAAATAAGAATCATCTCCCCAGATTGTTTTCAATGCATAACTGCGACTGATCGGCTGGTTAAGGTTCTGGCAAAAAAGTTTAAGCAACTCTGACTCTTTACTGGTAAGTTTTGTACTTTTTTCGTCGGCAGATAATTGATGGTGACTATAATCAAATGTATAATTCCCAACCTGGAACACAGCGCTTTCTTCCGGCAGATCAGATTGTTTGCGATATCTTCTTAAAATCGCTTCGATACGCAGGATAAGCTCCTCACGGTCAAACGGTTTTGTAACATAATCATCCGCTCCGACGCGAAATCCCTGCATGGTATCTTCTTTCATTGATTTGGCAGTAAGAAAAATAATCGGCACATCTCGGCCGCTCATTCTCACTTCTTTTGCCAATGAAAATCCGTCTTTTTTGGGCATCATCACATCAAAAATGCAAAGATCATATTGGTTATCCACAAAACATTGCCAGCCTTTCTGACCGTCAGTGGCAAGGTCGGTCGGGAATCCTTTATCGATCAGATATTCCTGAAGTAATAATCCTAAATTTGCGTCGTCTTCAACAAGTAAGAGGTTGGGCATTTTTTCCTGGCTAAATTATTAATGATTTATTGCATTACATTTTCGAGAAATCGATTTTATGAATTTGATCAGAAAATCACTTTACTGTCTTAATTGGAATGCAGTATAAAACTAACGAACTTTCGGAGCAAAGAAACCTTCAAAAATCATAATATATGTTAAAAATTATAGTGTGGATCGTTGCCGTACTGGCTGTGCTTGCCATTGTTTATTTCGTTGGTCCGAAAGTAACTGCCACAGTACCAGATTCTGCACTTCCCCCGATAACTCAAAATCTGCCACAGCTTGAACAGGAAATCAACGCTTCCGAAGCTGCTGTTAAGGATATGAAAAGGGACAATCAGGCCCGAATTATTTGGGCAGATACTTCAAAAAAAGAGAAAACACGATACAGCATTGTTTATATACACGGTTTTGGAGCCAGCTGGGCGGAAGGAGAACCGATCCATCGAAATCTTGCCAAACGATATGGTGCTAATTTATATCTGGCGCGTATGCATGATGCCGGCATCAGCGATCCTAATGCGTTCGATGACCTTACCTCCGAAAATTTTATAGCTGGCGCTAAACGCGCATTATCGATTGGTAAGGCTTTGGGCGACAGTGTGATCGTAATCGGAACTTCAGCCGGCGGATTGTTAACCGTTTATCTTGCGTCAACAAATCCTGAGATTAAAGGAATCGTGCTTTATTCTCCTTGTATGGCCGTTGCTTCGCCAGCTTTGAAGTTGATAACGGGCCCGTGGGGAAAACAGATTTTACATGGAATAATGGGCGAAAGGAGAGAATCTGCCGACACAATACCGGAACGCGCTAATTTCTGGCTGCAAAGTTATCACACAAACGGCTTAATGGCTTTACAGCAAACAATCGATGCGGTGGCGAAACCGGAAGTTTATGAAAAGATTAAAATGCCCGTTTTTCTGGCCTACTATTATAAAAATGAAGAAGAGCAGGATAAGGTTGTTTCCGTAAAAGCAATGCTTGATATGTTTTCAAAACTGGGAACACCAGCGGACCTTAAAGTTGAAAAAGCATTTCCAAATAGCAGCGATCACGTGATCGGCTCTTACCTGCGCTCGAAGGATGTTGAGGGAGTTTATAAAGCAACGGAACAGTTTCTTGAAGAAAAGCTGTCGCTGAAACCAGTAGAATCTATTAAATAACAACCTTGACTGCTAAAAACCCAATGCTTTGTATTAAAAAGATTGTGGTTTAAGCAGTCAAAATTTTGTTACTTTGTCGGCCAAAAAGGGCGTTAACTCGTAATTAACAATAAAGAAATCATGGCATACGGTTTATTAAAAGGAAAAAGGGGAATAATATCCGGGGCATTGGACGAAAATTCAATTGCCTGGAAAGTTGCGCTAAAAGCAAAAGAAGAAGGAGCTACATTCACGTTAACGAATGCACCAATCGCTATGCGTATGGGCGCAATCAATGAATTGGCGAAGGTTTGTGATGCGCAAATTATTCCTGCGGATGCCACTTCTGTTGAAGATATAGAAAAATTATATACCCAATCAATGGATGTATTGGGCGGAAAAGTAGATTTCGTTTTGCACTCAATCGGTATGAGCGCAAATATCCGTAAAGGAAAAGAATACGGGGATTTGAACTACGACTGGTATCTGAAAAGCCTTGATGTCTCATCACTTTCTCTTCACAAATTTTTACAGGTTGCGGAGAAAATGGACGCTATTAATGAGTGGGGTTCGGTTGTTGCCTTGTCTTACATTGCAGCACAACGTACATATCCATTCTACACAGATATGGCAGAAGCCAAAGCAATGCTTGAAAGTATTGCACGCAGCTTCGGATACCGTTACGGAAAAGCGAAAAATGTTCGTGTAAACACGATTTCACAATCTCCTACAAAAACAACGGCGGGTTCAGGAATTGGCGGATTTGATGCGTTTTATGAGTTTGCAGAGAAGATGAGCCCGCTAGGAAACGCTACGGCTGACGATTGTGCAAACTATACAATCTCGTTATTCTCAGACTTGACGCGTATGGTAACGATGCAGAATCTGTTCCACGACGGAGGATATTCTTCGACAGGTATTTCAGAAGAGCTTGTTCAAATGATTCAGAATCAAAATAAAGCCTGAAACGTAATTTAAGGCAGCTTTTTTCAAAAAAAAAATTGAAAAATCCCTCCAAAACGCACCGTTCTGGAGGGATTTTTGTGTATTAATAAAATAATTAAACCGTCCATCCCGTTTGGCGTTGTATGGTTATGACGAACTGAGTAGTTTCGTTTTGTAAATCCAATGCCATGAATTCTATTATTAATCAGAAGTCTCCTATGCATCGTTCGTTCAAAATCAAATATGCCGTGCTTTCAGGGCTTGTTTTCTTATTGGCTGCCTGCGGTGGTGAAAAGGAAAAAGCCGAGGCAATTCCAGATGCGCCGATTTACACATTGATATTTTTGGATAAGACTCAAAGCGTAAATGTCAACCGGGCATATGTCAACGAAAAATACCGTAAAACGCTGACAGATATCATGGAAAATAACATGAAAAACAAAGGTGACAAACTGGATGTTTATTTTATACATGAAAACACGTCAAAAGCCCGTGCTTTGTCGTTAATGATCAGAAGTGAAAAAGAGATAAATGACGGAGCAAATGCGACTGACCGTGAGGCCATTGAAACAGCTTTTCAGCTTTCTTTGCAGCGCGAAAAAAGTATTTTCCTGAGACAATTGCTGTTGAAACTGAACCAGCAAAATGAGGGTTCTTCGAATCAATCCACGGATATCTGGGCAAGTTTGCCTGTCATCGCAAAAGCCGGAGAAAGTGGTGCACAAGTGAGCGTATACTATTTCAGTGATATGATCGAAAGTGTAAAAGGTGCCGGTCGCCGCGACTTCCATAAGCAGCCCCCCGTTTCGGATACACAAGCTGAGGAGGAAGCAAAATCGGACGTTAAGCAGTTAGAAAAATATGCGATTGGCTCTCCGCAGGTTACGATTGTCTCGCCTTTCGAGGCAACAGCTTCTTCAAAAGAAAATAATCCACATGTGACGCATTACTGGCAAACACTTTTTCAGGAATTGGGCGGAGTGAGTGTTGACGAGTTGTAGCAAAATAAACTTCTCGTATGGAACTTCTGAATTTTGTGATTAGGACAATTTGCTTATTGACTTTTCCTTCTTCACCACAAGTTATCCAAGAATATGACCGTCTTATTATTGGTGACTGGATATTGGTCAATATAGAACTAAAATATGAATCACCAGCAGATTCAATAGAAATGCCTTTTTCGGAAGTAGGATCTAAACCCGGTTATACATTTAGTGAATCTGGTTTTTGCGAGAATAAACTTGGGTATTTCAACAATGATAACCAGGGAAATACCCAATTTTTGGGTACTGAGACGAAATATCGGATACAAGGTAACCAATTGTTAATTTTTGATCTGGCAAATAATATATGGGATAGATACGAAGTTGTGAAGCTTGATAGTAAAGTTTTAGAACTTACATTAAATGATTCAGCTAACGTAATTTATGAAAGGAGTAATTACAAATTGTCTCCACAAGTTTCATTTGATCAAATCATTGTTTCTTCCTCCGGTTGCTTGGGAAACTGTCCGGTAAATAATGTAATTGTGTCAAAAAGTGGCGAAGTGATCATTCATAACGAGCATTACACAAAAAACAATGGATTATATTCGTCTGCTATATCTTCAAAACAATTTCAGAACCTAGAATTGAAATTCAGGAAAGCTAGCCTAAAAAAGTTGAACGACAGATATGAAGCAAATTGGACTGATGATAATGAAATAACGATTTCACTTATAAAAAACGGGAAAATTTATAGAACCATAACCGATTATGGATATCAGGCTCCAACTGAACTTTATTGGGCCTATTTTCCGCTAACTTTTATTGATCAGAGACTGCCCCTCAAAGATTTACCTAAACGGGACAAATTGTACATTCAGAAAATTTTTTCTTTTGAGAAGGATAATAAGTACATCCGGCTTGTTAAGTCAGAAAGTTTTTATCTGGTAAATCTGTTACGTACTGCAAATTCAGTTGAGAAAAAGTTTGTTGAAAAATATAACTTACATGCTTATGGAGAGCAAGGGTTAATAAAGGCTACGACAGATGGACGATATTATAAAATCAGGTTAGAGGACCACAAGTATGTGATTCTGGATCTTGGATACAACTTTTTGCAGCAGAATAATTTACAAGTTAGACGCTCAGCTAAGGTGGACAACAGGCAATGAAGCTCGCCTGAAACGCCAACAATTGTTTTCAGATTTCCAGTCTCATCAAAAGTCTATAATGAACGAAATGTCTTTATTCAAGGTATTAAAAATCGCCAGTTTCCCATAATGGATTAATTTATCATTACCCTGCCCAGTTCTCCCGATCCAAACTCCTATACTGAATCGCTTCCGCCAAATGTTCCACTCTAATATCATCACTGCCAGCTAAATCAGCGATCGTACGCGAAACTTTTAGAATCCGGTCGTAGGCACGCGCAGACAATCCCAGCCTTTCCATAGCTGTTCTTAGCAGTGCAGTCCCCGCCGTTTCGATCGTACAGATTTTTTTAACCATTTCAGGCGGCATCATCGCGTTGGAATAAATCTCTTTGTTATCTTTAAAACGTTCTGTTTGTCTTTCTCTCGCCTTTATTACCCGCTCCCGTATTTGAGCGCTGCTCTCGGATTTACGTGTTGAAGCAATTTGGTCAAAAGTAACCGGTGTAACTTCGACGTGAAGATCAATCCTGTCTAGTAGCGGTCCGCTGATCTTGTTCAAATATTTTTGAACAACGCCCGGTCCACAAACGCACTCTTTATCAGGGTGATTATAATAACCACATGGACATGGGTTCATACTGGCGATCAGCATAAAATTTGCCGGAAATTCTACTGTCATTTTCGCTCTCGAAATACTTACTTTTCTTTCTTCCAATGGCTGCCGCATTACTTCCAAAACTGTTCTTTTAAATTCAGGAAGCTCATCCAGAAACAGAATTCCGTTATGAGCCAGTGAAATTTCGCCTGGTTGAGGAAAACTTCCACCTCCTACCAAAGCTGCGTCGCTGATACTATGATGCGGCGCGCGATAAGGTCTTCTCGAGACCAATGCTGCATTAGTTCCTAATTTGCCAGCTACCGAATGGATTTTAGTCGTTTCCAAGGCTTCGGGTAAGCTTAACGGGGGCAAAATGCCAGGAATTCGTTTTGCTAACATTGTTTTTCCTGCACCCGGAGGCCCGATCATAATGGCGTTATGCCCACCTGCGGCCGCGATTTCCAAAGCACGTTTTATGTTTTCCTGACCTTGAACATGTTCAAAATCAGCGTCGTATTCGTTCTGTGTCGTGAAAAACAGATCTCTGGTATCGACTATAAGCGGTTCTATGGAGTTTTTTCCTTCAAAAAAAGCGATAGCATCTTCCAGTGTCTCCACGGGAATAACATCGATATTATTGACAATCGCAGCCTCTCTGGCGTTTTCTGCCGGTAATACAAAACCTTTAAAGCCTTGTTTACGAACCTCAATAGCGATCGGTAAAACTCCTTTAATCGGACGTAATTTTCCATCCAGGGATAGTTCGCCCATAATCACATAATCTTCAAGATTGTGGACGGAGGAAATTTGTTCAGAAGATTCCAGAATACAAAGTGCGATCGGGAGATCATAAGCCGATCCTTCTTTGCGGATGTCCGCAGGTGCCATGTTGACAATCACCTTTTGCCTGGGCATTTTATAATTGAAGTATTTCAAAGAAGCTTCAACGCGATGTTCACTTTCCTTAACGGCACTATCTGCGAGCCCGACAATGTGAAAGTGCATCCCTTGCCCCACTTGTACTTCAATTGTAATCATTTTGGCGTTGACGCCATATACGGCACTTCCGAACGTTTTTGCAAGCATAATAATGGATATTGATGAACCGTGTGTGTATTTTGGTTTTTAAGTAAATCAAAATTAACAGGATTTTGGATAACCATTTACAATTGAAATCGAGATATGGCAAGAATAAAAGGGAATTCTCCTAATTGGAATAAAAACCTGCGTAAACGACATGGAAAATGTCTGAACGGAAAAATAAACAGTTAATTTAAAAATCTATTTTTGATGTGTTAAGTATTTTCTGTCAAAATAAACAGCTATGAAAAAGATTCTGAACCTTGGATTTTTTCTTTTTATAATCCATACAATCGGATTTGCGCAAACCAAATCGGGTTCGTTAAATGGGAAAATTATTTGTGTTGATGCTGGACATGGCGGAACAGCGCTGACGGATAGTTATCGCGTAGGTCCGGGTGGTGAACGGGAGGAATGGATAAACTTGCGTGTTGCGAAAATTCTTCAAAATAAACTGGAAATAATAGGTGCAAAGGTGCTGATGACCAGAACCACTGACGACACGATTTCCCTGGCCAGAAGGGCAAAAATAGCTATTGACAATAATGCAGACCTGTTTGTTTCTATTCATCATAATGCGACCGCTGATCCAAAGGTTGATTTTCCAATCATCTATTTTCATGGAAATGCCACTGAAAATCTCGCCGGTGTAGCACTTGGAAAGGAGTTGGCAGTAACAATTACAAAATATTTATTCAATGGAAACAGTCCGGTGTCTGTTGTTTCAGATTTCACAATTTTCCCGAAGGCCGGCGCTCAGGTTTTGCGCGGAACGTATGGAATTCCGGCAGTTTTGGCCGAGGCAGCATTTTTTTCTAATCCGGACGAAGAACAAAAGTTGAAGCAGGAAGAATATAATGAAAAGGAAGCTCTGGCATATATGGAAGCACTTGAAGCATTTTTTATTAAACCGATTCCTGAAATAACACCCAAGAATTCCAAGGTTTCGGTGACTCCGTTTCTCGCATTTCAGGAAGCAGAAAGAATGAATGAAACCGCGCGTCGCTGGCAACAGGATTTTGAGGAAGGACAAGCGCTTATGAAAAACCATGATACCACGTCGATTCACCAGGCATATGCGAAGTTCACGCAGTCAGCACGCTCTTTTCCTGACTCTTATGTGGCTGCCGAATGCCACGCAAACAGAGCTGTTTTGTTAAGAATGATGGGAAAAACAGATGACGCGAAGCAGGAAGAGCTTCGCGTAAAAGAGTTTTATGTAAAATTTGCGGTGAAATAATAATTACTCCACCACAGCTGAAACGCAGATATAAGTCGGGATAATTCCGGTACTTCGTATCCGGACTTCCGCATCAATGGCTTGCGTATTTCCAGTTAAAACCAATGCAGTATCCAGTCCGAATTTGTTCCCGCCCAGGATATCTGTATGCAGTGTATCGCCCACCATCAAAATATCTCTTTTACTGACATTTGGATAATTTTTGATATGTTGATAAGCGAAAATGAACATTTGAGGATCTGGTTTTCCGAAACGGATAAACTGCCTTCCAATCGTATCTTCAATCATTTTTGCCAAAGCGCCCACCGCGATCGAAAGTCGTGTTTTGGACGCCGGATACGTCTTATCCGTATTGGCGACGATTACAGGAATATTGCGCTTGCGAAGTAAATTCAGCGTTTTAGTTAAATCAGTGTTCCAGTCGAAACCTTCGTCGTCCAGAAATACCAAAGCGTTTACATCATTAATGTCACTTAAATCCAGTTCGCGAATGGACAAAGTTTTGATATCATCTGTACCAATGTAATGAGCTGAATTTTCAGTTCCCAGGTAAGCCACTATCCCGCTTCTTACTTTCAGATCCAGATACTCACGTGCCAGCATACCTGACGAAATGATACGATCCGGGGTGACATCATCAATCCCCAACCGCACATAGGATTCTGCAAGTTGTTCAGGACTGCGTGAAGCGTCGTTGGTCACGACATAAAAATCTTTCCCGGTTTCGTTTAGGTATGCAAATGTATTTTCAATCCCCGGAATCAGCCCATTATATGTTTTAAGAACGCCAAATGCATCAAAGAAGATCACTTCGTACTTGGAGAGTACGGACTTAAAATTGTCTAAAATCATGTAATTGGCGTCTTAAATTTACGATTTATCTAAACTAGGTTTTTTCTTACTCTCTTTAATTTCTGGTGTAATATTCAGAAATTTTAGAATTTTATCCGCATCAAATGTATCAATTGACGGAAAGTAGAGCTCGTAAGCTTCTCTCTGCAATTTGGTAGAGTAAGTTCTATGAAAAAAGTATTTTCCATATTTTATTACATAGTTAAGAATAAAAAAGCGATATGCCTCCTTCATGAACCGTACCTCATTTTCCGAGAGTGGATATACTTTGTGGTATTCTTCAAGAAAAATCATAAAGCGGTCTTCCATCAGAGGCGTGATTAAATAGCTGAAAACCGTACGGTCTCCGACGTTTGAAACGACCCTGCTGAAAAAGTAAAAATCAAGGATTCTCGATGACACCCGGAACCAGTCATAATCCCAGCGCGAGAATAAGTGCTGATCTTCTGTCACTGAAAAATTTCCGATATTCCAGTCAACAAAAACCGGCATCATATCGAATGATATAACATTTAATTTCTGAACATTTTTGAGGAAAATGTCACATTGTTCTCTCAGGAATTCGACATGCATTCTGTGTTCATACTGCCCGGCTTCTGTATCAAGGATATCAAGCAGTTGTTGAATATCAGTCCTCAATTTTTTCGATGACTTTGGGATAGATTTCCCTACGCGATAACATGCCTGGTGAAATTTGGCCATTTCGCGGCCGAGCTTTCTGATATTATCTTCGTCAAGTCTTTTCGGCATCCGATTCATCGCACGGATCGGATTGTAAAAAACAACCCAGGTATCCAGAAAATCCTCCTGATAACGATAGGTGTAAACCTGATTATTTTTTAGAAGAGACTTGGCTAGTACGTTCTCAAACGGGTATAATAAATTGTTGGAAACTGCGTGGATAATTCTGTGATCTTCTTTGAAGTGCTCATATTTTCCAAAATAGGAAAGTTTGGCAATAACGATATCGTCGTTGTCTAAGGTTACCCTGAATACGTGATTGGTTGATACTTTGGCACTTATATCTTCAACCAGTTTAATAGATATCGAATCGTCGAATCCCGCCCAGGCCTTTTCAATGATGGCTGGATAGTTCTTTATGCGCATGAAATTACTCAAAATAAGTAGTTAGTTGTTGATAAATTCGGGTACTTTTTAGTGATAAAGTGTTACAAAGTTAACAACTTCACTGAAAGAATACACGCTGCTGTTTTCTTACCGACACTTCGCTCATTTAATAAAATATTGGATATCAGAAGAAAAGGAAATTGAAATTTTGCGTTACTTCTTTAAAATAGAATTTAGCGTTAGTTTTGTGTTGAAACTTACCATTTTATATAGTGTTTTATTTTTTTTCCCGATTTTTGATCCGACTGGCGCTTCCTATCTTTCTGCGTCGTCTTTTAATCGTTAACCGCGTTAAAATCCCTCAGAATGTCCCATTACTAATTGCCTCAAATCACTCGGGGTCATTTTTTGATGCCCTGGTGATAGGTGCTGATTTAGAACAGGTTATCTACACGCTGACACGCGGCGATGTATTCAGGAAACCTGCGGTTAAGTTCTGGCTTCGGCAAATAAATCTTATTCCTGTTTTCAGAGGTTCGGAAGGAAGACAGCACGTTAAAAATCTTGATGTGACAACAAGTGAAAGTCTCGCTGCCATGAGAGGTGGAAACGCCGTTGTCATTTTTTCGGAAGGTATCTGCGTGAATGAGTGGAAACTTCGGCCCCTTGGAAAAGGAACTGCGCGTATGGCTTATCAGGCTTGGTTTACTGACAAAGATTTAGGTGAAATGCGGGTGATTCCGACAGGTGTAAATTATGAACATTATCGTGGTACCGGCAAACGAGTCGCGCTGCGTTATGGCGATCCGATTCATCATTCCGATCTGAAAACGAATCCGGAAGATTATGAAAAGTGGCTCAGAGAGTTCAATGATCTGCTTTTTGAACGAATGAACCGGGAAATATTGACAATTCCCGAAACGGCAACAAAAGAAGAGCGCAAGCTAGCGTTCAATAATTTCTTCGGGACGAACTCAATTCCCTCAAGAGGAAATTTTGTCTTTCGAGGAATTGGCTGGTTGGGCCGTCTGATTCATCGTCCGATTTATCATGCGTTTGTTAAAAAGGTATCAAAAATAACAGCCAGAACTGTTTTTTATGACTCAGCACTTTTTGGTTTACTGCTTTATCTTTATCCGTTAATTGTATTGCTAATATCGCTGATCGTAGGAATTTTTGCAGGTTTCAAAGCCGGGCTTGCGGTGTTTGCAGCTTTACCGCTTTTAGCTTGGTTTGGTAATCGGTATCGGTAAAAATAATTAAGGCAGCACCGAAAAAGTACTGCCTTAATTAGAAAAAATTTCGTAGGATTTTAGTTTTTTACTCTGTTCAAACCCATCATTTTAAGCATCCAGTCTGGTAGCGGTTTCTGATGTTTTCTTTTCTGAATATCTAAAAACCATCCGATTTTTTTCAAAATTGGCAATTTGTGGGTTTCTACCATCTCAATCAAAGTTCCGTCCGGATCTTCTACGTATGCAAAACGTCCGGCAGCAGACTCCATTCCAAAAGAAGATTCGCTGTCGACCGTGAATTTATAACCTTGCGCCTGCATTTTCGTCTTCAAAGTAGCCAGATCCAACGCGTCGAAACATAAGTGAATGTAACCACAATCTCCCCAGTACCGGTTTTCAAAAACTTTTTTAGGCGCACGGTCAAGTGCTTGAATTAATTCTATCTGAATATTACCAAGAAGTTTACTGAATGCTCCTTCGGGCGTAAAGTTTTTTCTAAGCAGAACACGACGGAAACGTTGGCCTGAGATTGAAGTCGGCAAATCGTCGAAAACATCTGTTTTGTCATAAATAACTTCCAGATTTTGAATTAGTGTCTGGTAAAATAAAATCGCCTTATGTACGTCCGTGACACCAACAACAACACCTGCAACACCGCCAATTGGCTTTCCTGTGTTTTGAAACCATGAAGTATCACTTGTGATCTGGAAAATATTTCCATACGGATCATTCCCCCAAAAGCCCTCGCCTTCCGGAAGCGTCACCAACGGGCCGACTGCTTCTTTTGACTGCGACTTCACCCATTCATGTGCTTTTTTAATATCAGGTGCCTTGAAACGGATGGCGTTGATACCCAAGTCGCCAAGTTCCAGTTTAAAATTTGCTGGCTGAGAAACACGGCTGGTAAACGACCATATTTCCAATCCCCCTCCACCGGCCAGATTCAGGGCCAGCGCTGCGTGTCTTTGATGAACTTTTCCTCCGGTGTAAGGTGTCATCAAAGGAGCTTCGGCCTTGTCGTCGAAAACCGGAACATCAAAACCAAGAATCCGGCGATACCATTGCCATGCTTCGGGAACATTTTGAACACCGAGACCAACCTGTTGTATTCCGGAAATAAGAGCAGCACTCATGAAGGAGATATATTTTTATAGGTATAAGACAAAAAGATTGTATCCGAGGGCAGTAATTACGCTGTCATTCGCCAATGGAACCGCAATTTTACGAAATAAAACAGCAACAAGGATGGGCGAAAGCAATAAAAAATGACTTAGAAGCAACTGTTTAAGTGCGCAACTTCGTAGTTTAGATATTATTCACAGCGTTTTTACTATTGGCCGGTATACGCCGACTTCTGTAAAATCCGTTTTTCAAAAGTGGAACTAACTCAGCGGTTCGCTGTTTTCTGAATAAATGACCTTAACTCCTGACAGATATGATTTCACTCGTCTTCGTATTTCTGATAAATATTCTCCTGCCAGTACAATCTGTAAAAGTAAAGAAAACTGCTCCGGTGTCAGCGGATATTAAACTGAGCGCCAAAAATAAATTCATTGTTTTTTCCGGATCTGACTGGTGTAAGGGCTGTATCCAATTTAGAAAAAAAGTGCTGAACGATCCTTCTTTCGAAACTTTTGCCAAAGAAAATCTTGAAGTTGTTGTTGCAGATTTCCCACAGCGGGCAAAGCTTGCGAAAGAGATTATAGAGCAAAATGAAGCGCTGGCAGAGAAATATAACCCAAAAGGTGTTTTCCCAAACCTTGTTCTGATCTCTGATGATGGTGCCCATTTTGAGATTATAACCTATAAGAACCAGACACCACAGGAATTTGTAAATGAATTGAAAAACCGTTTGCAGCATTTGAATGGATGAGTTTCGGCTGGTCGAAAAGTTGATGGGTTCCGCCTTTGAGCTGATTATCCGGGATACTGAAAAAGCGGGAGCAGAGGCACTTTTAAAAGAAGGACGGGATGAAATCAAGCGACTTGAAAACTTGCTGACCGAATTTGATAAATCGTCTTTTACTTCCTTGATTAACGAAAATGCCGGAGTGAAATCCGTTCAGGTTGATGAAGAAGTTTATCAATTGATTGCACGTTGTATCGGTCTTTCTAATTTGACTCAGGGAGCATTCGATATTTCGGTCGGACCTCTAAAAAAGTTATATAATTTCAAGAACGAGCAATTCGTCTTTCCAGAAAAAAATGCGATCAGAAAGACACTTTCATCCGTAGGTTTTAAAAATATTTTACTTCTTCCTGATAATCATATTTTCCTGAAAAAGAAGGGCATGTATATCAGTTTTGCGGCAATCGGGAAGGGGTATGCTGCCGATAAAGTGAAAAAGTTATGGATTGAAAAAAGTGTTTCTCATGGTGTGATAAATGCCAGCGGCGATTTGACTGTTATAGGAAAAAAAATAGACGATAGACCCTGGCAGATTGGAATTGCAAATCCGGATGATGCGCAGGATGTTTTATGTTTTCTGCCAATCGAGAATGCTTCAATTGCCACTTCAGGCGATTATGAGCAATTTTTTATGTGGAGTGGAACGCGTTATGCGCATACTCTTGACCCGCGAACGGGCAAGCCGGTAACCGGAATTAAAAGCGTGACAGTCGTTGGCCCGGGAGCTGAGCTTTGCGATGCTTTGGCAACGGCGGTATTTGTCATGGGCGTTAATGTGGGGCTTCATTTTATTAATCAGCTGCCGCAAACCCATTGTTTAATTATTAATGACAAAAATGAAGTGTTTCACTCACGAAACCTTAACTTTAAATATGCGGAGAAATAAAATCTACTTTTGGATAAGCGGACTGATGTTGACGTTTTGCGGATTTAGTTGTCAGTCTGTAAAACCTTATCAGCGCATATATCTCAACGACCCCGAAATGCAAATGGGCAGTAATTCCGGAAAAAAATTTGAAGATTATGTGGAAACGATCCGAGAAGGTGCGACTCCGGCCGCCGGGACAAAATCAAGTGGCGGATGCGGATGTAACTAGCATTGTATGAAAAAAAGAGTTTTACTTGCAGGATTACTTAGTGCGTTTTTATTAAAAGCAAAAGCCCAGAATTCTGATAGCTCCTATCAAAAAAGTACGTTGTCAAAAACCGAGGTCGAGCTGGTTTATAATCATTACATTCAGGAGGGCCATAATTCGGCTGTTACCGGCGGAATCGGAACAGAAAAATTGACTGTTTATTCACCTTCTGTTCGGATTGGTCATACTTTCAGGGAGTATAACACGCTCCGTTTTGTTGGCGGGGTCGATATCATCAGTTCGGCTTCCGTTGATAATATTGATTTTGTCATGTCTTCTGCTTCAAGCCGTGATGCCCGGTCATACGGAAATCTAAATTACCAGCGCCAGTTGAAAAAAAAGGATTTGAAATTAGGTATAGGTTCAGGCTTTTCGATCGAGTCGGATTATATGTCTATACCTGTTTTTGCCTCTGTTGAGTATGCAAATCCATCGAAAACAAGGACATATTCTTTTGATTTTCAGGCCTATTTTGACGATATGCGCTGGGGGCGACTGGATCCTGACTATTACCGGCCTGTCAAGCTTATCTATCCGGTTGAACTTCGAAACAAGCAATGGTTTAATACCTACCGCCGGGATTCCTATAATTTCAAATTTGGTTTTACCCAGATCATCAACCCTAGGTTAGTACTCGGAATTTTCCCGGAATTCGCCTATCAGAAGGGACTGCTGGCGACCCCGTTCCACCGTGTTTATTTTAAAAATGATTCGCTGAAAGTAGAAAATCTGCCAGGCGATCGTTATAAATTTCCTCTTAGTATCCGGCTGAATTATTTCATGGGAAGCCGAACGATCCTTAAACTAAACTATGGTTTTTATTACGACAGTTTTGATATTTTTGGAAATAGTCTTGAGTTGGAAGCAGCTATAAAAACGTCATCTCAATGGACGGTTTCTCCGTTTTTTAGGTTTTATAATCAATCTGGCTC
The DNA here is from genome assembly GCF_900108855.1 of Dyadobacter koreensis. Lineage (GTDB taxonomy): Bacteria > Bacteroidota > Bacteroidia > Cytophagales > Spirosomataceae > Dyadobacter > Dyadobacter koreensis. The sequence continues at coordinate 253,630 of NZ_FNXY01000009.1, read as the reverse complement.
TGAATATTTCAAGCCATACAAACAGCATGATATTTCAGCAAAATTTTATACCTCGGATTATGATCTGGCGTCGTTTCAAAGTTATAAGGCTGGTATAAATCTGAGATACCTGCCATCGGCCTATTTAACTAAAAGAATTTCATTTGATGAACTGAACCTCCGCTATGGCTATTACCACCGATCAAATGGCCTGAATGCGCATATGATCACTTTGGCAATTAAATTTGTGAGAGAGAACCGATAATTTTTGCATCTAAAATTGATTATTGTTGAAATATTGATTGTTATGCTTAGTATTCTTTTTTGTATATTAAACCCAATAATTGATGCGTCAAATAATAAATTTCGAAATAATATATTAAATTAATTAATTATTCACGCATCCAATATGCCTTCATCATCGTATATTTGATGAGCATTGTATTTTTTATTGAAATAATTTAGAATGACTCAGTCCGTAGTTTTAGCACCCATTACCGAAAGTTTACCAGCGTTTATTAATTCTGCACAGTATTCGAAAGTTTTTGTAATTGCTGATACCAATACCCGCAAGTATTGTTATTCCTTGATAAAACCTCTTTTACCGAAACACAAGTTAGTGACGGTTCCAAGTGGAGAAAAACATAAGATATTGGCGACTTGCGAAACCATCTGGGAATCGATGACGGCAGGAGAACTTGACAGGCATGCTTTGGTGATTAATATCGGTGGCGGAGTGATCGGAGATATGGGTGGTTTTTGTGCGGCTGTTTACAAGCGTGGAATTGATTTTATTCAAATACCGACTACACTTTTATCTCAGGTAGATGCAAGTGTTGGCGGGAAACTTGGAATTGATTTTCAGGGTTTTAAAAATCATTTAGGTGTTTTTAATATACCAAACAGTGTTTTAATAGATCCGTTTTTTCTGAAAACACTACCGGAAAGAGAAATCAGATCTGGTTTTGCTGAAATTATTAAACATTGTCTGATTGCTGATGCTGAAAAATGGAAGACGATCCGGCAGAATGATTTTGAAGAACAAAATTGGCAAGATTTGATCGCCCATTCTGTGAAAATTAAGCAACATATTGTAGATCAGGACCCTACGGAAAAAGGTTTGCGAAAAATCCTTAATTTCGGCCATACCTTGGGTCACGCTGTTGAGACCTATTTTTTAGGTAAGTCAGAGGGCGAAAGACTATTTCACGGGGAAGCAATTGCTGTGGGAATGATTATGGAAAGTTATCTTTCTTACAAGCGAAATTTGATAGATAAGAAAACACTAAGTGATATAGAAGAATTTCTTTTTGCTACATATGGCAAAGTATTAATTAATCCGGAAGATGTAGACGCCATTATTGCGTTGACACGGCAGGATAAAAAGAACAGAGGAAGCGAGGTTCGTTTTTCTCTTCTGGAAGGAGCAGGTAAATGTGGTTTTGACATAGCCGTTCCGGTTTCAGAAATGCGTAAAGCAATAGCTTATTATATGGGGTAGTTTCGAGGAGAAGATCAGCATAAGCTATTGATTAGTGGGTTTTCAATATTAGAGTGAACATATCTATTTATAACCTGACAAATGTAATGCTTATGCTGAAGTCTATTAAACCTTATGCCGCTTTATTAGTGATATTGATATTAGCGGGTTGCTCCAGTGGTCGTAAAGTATTTGTGGAACATGACTACAGTTATGAAACAAATTTCAAAGATTATTCTTCCTATACGTTTCTGGAATGTGAACGTGATACAAATAATCTTTGTACAGAAATTTACGAGGCAATCCGTCGCCAGATGCAGGTGAGAGGTTACAAGCTTACCGCTGAAAAACCAACTTTACTGGTCAATTATGGTATTTTCTATGATAACCTTCGTTATCAGGGTTATATGCAGCCAGTCATAAAAAACTGGGTTGATACAGAAAATGATGGTTTCCGTTATGAACCAATTAAATATGCCCTCGATAAAGGTACTTTAATTGTCTCTCTGATTGATGCAGAAAGCGATCAGGTGGTATGGAGAGGATATGCTTCTGGAATTTTTAAAGGTGTGGAAAACTCGAATAATCACTATCGAAGTGTCGTTCGCAGAATTTTTGATCAATATCCGCTCTTTGCGAAAGGATATGATCCAAGACGATATAGTGAAGCTGTCGGAAGATAATTTCACATGGATGTAATAAAAAACGAGCCCGTCGAATTAGCGGCAGGCTCGTTTTTTATTATCTCAATTTCAAGGTAGCCAGAGTAAAAATGGCGAGGATGATGCCTACAACCCAGAAGCGCGTAACGATTTTTGCTTCATGAATGCCTTTTTTCTGATAATGATGGTGAAGCGGAGACATCAACAAAATCCGCCTGCCTTCACCAAACTTCTTCTTGGTATATTTAAAATAGCTGACTTGCATAATGACGGAAACGAGCTCCGACAAGAATACTCCGCATAAAATCGGGATCATTAGTTCTTTTCGGATGGCAAGGGCCACTACGGCGATAACGCCTCCAAGCATTAAACTTCCGGTATCGCCCATAAAAACCTGAGCAGGATACGCGTTATACCAGAGAAACCCAACACAGGCCCCGACAAAGGCGGCGCAAAAAATTACGAGTTCTCCTGAGTTCGGAATATACATGATATTCAGGTACTGAGAAAATTTAGTATTACCTGAAAGATAGGCCAGCACACCAAGTGTCAACGCGATGATACCGGAAATACCAGCAGCCAGACCATCAATTCCATCCGTAATGTTGGCTCCGTTAGATACTGCTGTAATAATAAAAATTGCAAGAACTGTGTAAATTACCCAGGTATATTCTTCGGGCAGCCACCCAAAAAGGAGGGTGCGGTAATCAAATTCATTGTTTTTGAAAAATGGCAGCGTGGTTACAGTCGGATGTATGACATCTTTGTAGCGCTGTACTTCTCCCAGCGACGAACTCAATAAGGGTTGTTCGTAAATCCGGATTTTAACGTGGTCGTTGAAGGATAGCGTTAATCCTACAATCAATCCAAGTCCAACCTGGCCGACAATCTTGAACCGGCCATGAAGTCCTTCTTTATTATTTTTGAATTTTTTCAGATAATCATCGACAAAACCGATCAAACCGGTCCAGACCGCCGTAATGATCAAAAGAACGATGTAGACGTTAGAAAGTTTTGCAAACAGTAACACTGGAATCAACAGCGAAGCAAGGATAATAAACCCTCCCATCGTTGGTGTTCCTGTTTTTTCCATCTGACCTTCCAGTCCCAGATCGCGGATCGATTCGCCCACCTGCTGTCTGCGTAAAAAGTTGATAATCCATTTTCCATAGGTGGCAGCAATGAATAAAGACAATACCGTCGCTCCTAACGCACGAAAGGAAATGTACTGAAATACGCCGGCTCCGGGTATGTTAAATTGCTTGTCTAGGTAGTCGAATAGATAATAAAGCATGTAAATCGTGATTAGCGCTTGCAAAGTTGCCTTTTTCTTGCAGACTACGCAACGGGTCCTGAATTTTTATTCTTTGTGGGAATGAAAACTGGAAAATGCCTCTCGCAACACCTGCCTGTCATCAAAGTTATGTTTAACACCCCGGATTTCCTGATAGGTTTCGTGCCCTTTTCCTGCAATTAAAATAATATCTTCCGGATTTGCCTCGGCAACAGCTTTAAAAATTGCTTCATGGCGATCGGGAACGACAATTGTATTTTTAAATTTCAAAGGCGGAACACCTTTCATCATCTGATCCAGAATATCCTGTGGCTCCTCATATCTTGGGTTATCTGACGTAAGAATAACCCGGGTGCTCAAATTGCAGGCAATCTCAGCCATTTTCGGTCTTTTAGCAGCATCGCGGTTTCCTCCGCATCCAACAATCGTTATGACTTGTTCATTGCCATGACGAAGGTGTGCAATAGTTTGCAAAACATTTTCCAGCGCATCCGGCGTATGGGCGTAATCCACAATTCCAACAATGTTATCCACAGAATGAATCTGCTCGAATCGTCCCGGAGGGCTGTTCAGGTTGGAAAGTGCCGTCAGTACTTCTTCCGGAGATTCGCCGAGAGCAATAGCAGCCCCATAAACAGAGAGTAAATTATATCCGTTAAACCGGCCAATCACGCGGAACCATACCTCCTGATTGTTGATCTCCATATGCATTCCCGTAAGCGTATCGGAAAGAATTTTTCCATTGTACGTTGCAAGCGTTTGCAGCGAATAAGTCTCGATTCTGGCTTTTGTATTCTGGACCATTACCGAACCACGGCGATCGTCGATATTGACAAGAGCAAAAGCAGTCTTAGGCAATTGATCGAAGAAGCCTTTTTTCGCTGTGATGTAATTGTCAAATGTTTTATGGAAATCGAGGTGATCGTGCGTAATATTTGTAAAAATGCCTCCTGCAAAATGTAAACCTGTGATACGGTGCTGCGAAACGGCATGCGAACTTACTTCCATGAAGACGTGCGAGCAGCCTTTTTCATGCATTAATGCGAGAAGTTCGTTAAGTGCAACTGCGTCCGGCGTTGTATGTGTCGAAGGAATAACTTCGTCTTCAATCTGATTTTGAACGGTTGATAACAAGCCGCAACGATAACCCAAAGCTCTGAAAAGCTGGAATAAAAAGGTTGCGACAGATGTTTTCCCATTTGTTCCGGTTACTCCGACCAATGTCACTTTTTTCGACGGCTGATCATAAAATGAAGCAGCGATAAATCCCATCGCAGATGCAGAATCCTGAGCCTGAATGTAGGTAATTCCAGCCCGCAATTGTGCAGGTAACTTTTCGCAAAGAATGGCAGCAGCGCCGAGATCCGAGGCTGTTTCTACATATTGATGTCCATCCGTTTGGGTGCCTCGAAGTGCCACAAATAAACTTCCCGGCAGAACGCGCCTTGAATCAATGATTATTTTATTGACGACAACATTTTCTGATCCGTGTACCGTTACGCCAGCGATCCCACTGATTAAGCTATGAATTGGTTTTTGAATACTTTCCATGAATGGATTACTGTAATGTTAACAGGATCGTTTTGAGTCCGCTCTTATTTGTTCCGGGAGGAAGTGATTGATCTACAACTTTGCCCGAACCTTTAAATGTAACTTTGAAACCTTTATTTTCAAGAATAAACAAAGCATCGCGCATCGGCATTCCCTGCAGATCAGGAACATCCTTTGTCTGGATACTGCGGGGTTTCCAGTTTGTTTTTCCCTTTGCGACAATAGATCCTGACAAATATTCGGTCTCTTCTTCCGTTACCGGTGTTAAATTTAAATATTTGCTGATCACCTTTAAATCAGAGGTTCTGCCAGCCCACTTTACTTGTTTTTCTTCTCCGTGGGTCGTGTCTTTTGCCATTTTTTGAATACTGACATCATATGCATAAATCCGGTCCGCAACTTCCTTGAAAACAGGAGCTGCCACACTGCCCGCATAAAGCTGATAATTCTCTTTCGCTCCGCGAGGTGTGTCAATGATTACAATACAACTGTATTTCGGCTTATTGGCGGGGAAATAACCTGCAAATGAAGTATAATATTTGCCTGCGGTATGGATTCCATTGATCAATTTTTGAGCAGTTCCCGTTTTACCGGCAATTTTATACAGATCTGTTCTGATATTTCTCGCTGAGCCATGTTCTACAACGCCTTCCAGCATGGCCTTTATTTTTCGTAAAGTTTCAGGTGAGCAAATCGGCTTTTCGGAGACGTAAGGAGGAATTCTATCTTCGACTTTTTCAGCACTCCGAACTTCCTTAACCACCATCGGACGAACCCAATAGCCGTCATTTGCGACCGCATTATACAGCGCAAGTGTTTGGAGAGGCGTCATCCGCATTTCATAACCATACGACATGAATGTCAGTGAATAATTATTCCATTGCTTTGAAGACCGGTCTTTAATATAAGGAGGATTTTCACCCTTCATATGGATCCCGGTCGACTCTGTAACATGAAACTGTTTCAGATAATTAAGATAAGTGTCAGGCTTCGAGAAAAAATAACGCTGCATAAGGAGATGAACACCAATATTAGACGATTTTTCGAAAACCTGCGCAGCAGTTAATACGCCGTGTCCACCTCGTTTGGAGTCGTTAATCGATAGTCCGCGAAAACGAACAGAACCCGTCCCTGTGTTCACAGTCACCTGATTTGGATTCATTTTCGTCTCTTCCAAAAGTGCCATCATCGTTGGAAGCTTGAAAGTTGAGCCGGGGTCGGTGCTTCCTGCCAGAGCGTAGTTAAAAACTTCTTCGTATTTATTATCCGCCCGTTTGGTAAGATTCGCCATTGCCCTGATTTCTCCGGTCGCTACTTCCATAATAACAACACAGCCAAATTCCGCGTTTGCTTCTGTAAGTTTTCTGCGCAACGCAATTTCGGCCATATCCTGGAAGTTCATATCCAGGGTTGTGTAAATATCTTTACCGGTTTCCGGCTGAATATTAAGTGCGTCACCTACCGGAATCTTGATCCCTCCTTCGACTTGCTCTACGAGATTGACGCCTTCTTTGCCTTCAAGATCTTTGTCAAAACTGGCTTCAACACCGATATATCCTCGTCCACTTTTGGGATCTGTGCCGCCGATCGTTCTGTCGGCCATGGGGCTGAATGGTTTGTAACGTTTGTAAATCATCTCAAACTTTCCACCTCCACCTTTTTTTTCTTTATTGAAAAAGGGCCATTCTTTTACTTTTTCCCTTTCAAGATATCCAATTTCCTTATTTTTTAACCGCAGATACCGCTTGTTTTTACTGATACGATAACGGATCAATTTATTCTTATACCCGTCAAAAGTGTTTTCGCCGAAGTTTTTTACCAGCAGGCTGGCCAACTGATCAACATTATTATAGAAATATGCGGAATCTGCCACTTTGGTATCAAAGCCTACGTAATAATAAGGCAGCGAAGTAGCGAGCAAACTTCCGTCATTTGAAAAAATACTGCCTCGCATTGCCCGGATGGTATCAAGTTTTAAGTCATTTTTTACAGCATATTCCGACCAGGTTTTGCCTTTATGGGAGGCATAATACTGGACGTGCAAAAGTTTGAAAAAAACCATTACTGCAAAAACAAATAAAACCACAGCAACAATACGTGCCCTGGTAATCAATGCTTTCTTATTATTTTGGCCGCTATCTATATCGCTTTTCATGGGTGCTGGTCAATAAACAGAGATAGAATTTTACTCGTCTTTTTTAAGTACAATCTTTTTTGGCGGATTAAGATTTTCTTCCAGTCCGTCCGGTTTTACCTTTTCGATTACGACGGATTGCTTCCCGCTTTTCATATACTCCGCTTGAATCGAAGTATATTCTGCCCGTAAATCGTCTACCTCTTTTTTTAATTTAATACTGTTTCTGACATACTCCTCCGACTGAAAACCGATTCTTTCGTAAACGACCAAGAGGATGATGATCCAGCCGAAATAGTAAAAGTACTTCACCGGAACCCTTTCTTCCTGTCCCGGTACTTTGTCTCCGAAAATTTTATCGAGAGGTAAAAAACGGTTCAGCCAGTTAAACAAGCTGTATTCACGCGGCGGCTTCGGAGGTTTTTCTGGTGCTACTTTGGGTCTTCTTTTGTTTTCAGCCATGTTTTTTACAACAGAAAATGTTATTAAAAATCACTTATTACAATTTCGTTTTTAACCAATATTTATGTTGTTAAGTATTGGGTGTACCATTTTTTGCCATGTCCCCTCCCCGGGATCCGGAGTTTGGCGATTAACTGTTCCTGACGACACGACGGTATTATATGAATAGTGATAATAACCAATTTATCGTTTATCCGTACTTATTCCGGTTTTTCTGCAATTCTCAATTTTGCACTTCTTGCTCTCGGATTTCTTTTGACTTCTTCCTCAGTTGCTTCAATAGGTTTCCTGGTAATGCTTTTTAAAGGCTTGATTTCATTACCGTAAAAATCCTTCTCAACTTCTCCGTCAAATTTTCCTTTTTGAATAAAATTCTTCACCGGCCTGTCTTCCAATGAATGATAAGACATAACGACCAGTCTTCCACCCGGATTTAAAACTTCCGGGACTTGCATCAGAAATTCTTCAAGTACCTTCATTTCATCATTGACCTCAATACGCAAAGCCTGAAAAACCTGTGCAAAATATTTATTCTCGCGATGTTTCGGCGCGTATCGCATCAAAATTCCTTTCAGATCATTAACCGTTTCAATCGGCGAATTATGTCTTGCAGAAAAAATCGCCTCTGCCGCTGTGCGCGCGTTCGTCACCTCGCCATATCGACCTAAAATAGATTGAAGTTCAGTCGCGGAACGTACATTAAGTACTTCACGGGCTGTTTTTTCATTATTCGGATTCATGCGCATATCAAGATCAGCCTGGAAACGAGTTGAAAAACCACGTTCAGGCGTATTGATCTGATGTGACGAAACACCAAGATCTGCCAGGATTCCATCCACTTTTTCTGCCTTATGCAGTTTTAGATATCTTTTTATATGTCTGAAATTAGCTGCTATAAAAGTAAATCTGGGATCGTCTTTCCACTGGTCCGCATTGGCGACGGCATCTGGATCCTGGTCAAAGACCAAAAGCCGCCCGGTTGTTAATTTTTCTAAAATCGCCCGTGAATGTCCTCCTCCGCCAAACGTAACATCTACATAGATGCCATCAGGGCGGATATTCAGGCCGTCCAGACATTCGGACAGCATTACAGGTTCATGATATGTACTTGGAAGATCCATTTATTAAAAGCAACGTAGATAGGAACTATTTCTTGCCATCAGGCCGTTACAAACTTAGCAATTTTCAATGGTACGAATTGCGCTTCGGTAGGGATTTAATTTTTTTGAGACACCTGTAATTTTATATCAATAAATTGAATATGAGAGCAATAAAATTAATAATTGCATTATTTACCACAGTTGGCTTTTTGAGCTGCCAATCTTCATCCGATAAGAGCCTGAAACCCGGAACCTGGCGCGCTACGCTGACCAGAGACGGACAGACTCTTCCGGTGATTCTGGATATTGCCAAAAATCCTGATGGTAAGACTTATACAGTTTATTCTGTAAATGCAGGTGAGCGTCTGAAAATGGATACGGCTTACTTTAATAAAGATTCATTACACATTCCAATGCAGCTTTTCGATTCTGAAATAACAGCGGCTGTGGATGGGGATAAATTGACAGGTGTATATAAAAGGCTGGATGGCGAAAAGATAACGGGCTCACTTCCGTTTAATGCTACTTTTGGGGCAAATTATCGTTTCTTCAAAGAAGAAGCTGTTGAAGGTGTGAAAAATGTAACGGGAAAATACGCCACGATATTTAAAAATGAAGTAACCAAGGATTCTACTGAAGCGGTCGGAAGTTTTACTCAAAAAGGTAGCACTGTTGAAGGTTCGTTTTTAACACCAACGGGCGACTATCGTTATTTGTCCGGGAACGTGAAGGGCGACAGCTTATATTTATCAACTTTCGATGGTTCAAATGCTTATCTGATTAAAGCGGCGATTTTGAAAGATGGTGTTTTAAAAGGAGCGATGTGGTCAGGAATTAAAGGTTATAAAACATTTACTTCAATATTAAATGAAAACGCAAAACTTCCTGACGCAACAAAATTGACTTACATGAAGCCGGGTTCGGAAACGGTTGATTTTACATTTCCTGATGCTGATGGAAAGCCACTTTCATTGAAAGATCCCCGTTTTAAGGATAAGCCCGTTATAATTCAAATCATGGGCTCATGGTGCCCGAACTGTATGGACGAAACCAATTTTTTGGCTCCCTGGTATAAGAAAAATAAAGAAAGAGGGGTTGAAATCGTTGGACTTGCATTTGAGCATTCAGATGATTTGGCCGTATCGGCTCCCAAGCTGAAAAGAATGGTAAGCCGGTTTGGAATTGAGTACCCGGTTTTGCTTGCCGGAACGAATACAAATGAAGCCACGGCCAAAGCGTTGCCCATGTTAAACAAGGTAATGTCTTATCCGACAACCATTTTTATTGATAAAAAAGGGAAAGTCAGGGAAATCCATACCGGGTTTTCTGGTCCGGGAACGGGTAAATATTATGACGAATTCGTTGCTGATTTCAACCAGCTTATGGATAAACTGATCAGCGAAAAGTAAACAGAAAAAACGCATCTGGCATAAAAACTGCACGGTGCGTTTTTTTATGTAACAAAATTAGTATGCTTGCATAATATTAATTTGATTTGTTACATTTGTAAACAGACATCACTGACACCCTACCAAGAGAAAAAGATGCGCAAGGAAAAGACGATAGATTTTCAGATTAAGTGGGCGTGGCATTCTATTTCGAGAATGTATAATGCTTATGCTGCCCGTTTTGATACCACAATGGCGGTCGGTTATGTGCTGCTGAATATCGATATGGAGCACGGCACACCGGCGACAAAAATAGCGCCTTTGCTGGGTATGGAACCCAGAAGTCTGGTCCGTATGCTTAAAAATCTCGAAGAAAAAGGACTGATCCGGCGTGAAGTTGACGACAGTGACAAACGGTTTGTGAGAATCGTGCTGACTGATCTTGGCAAGGAAAAAAGAGAACTTTCAAGGGAAGGTGTTTTGTCGTTCAATACGATGATCCGCGACAAAATTCCCCTGGAGAAACTGGTAGTGTTTTTTGATGTAATTAAAGATATAAACCGGCTGGTTGAGGAAGAAAACCAGAAACTTAAAGCCGGAGAAATAACAGAAGAATTTTAAATCCCTGACTATTCGTTTGGTCAATGTGCAAAAAGCTAATAGTCAACAGCTAAACCTTAATAAATAATGAATCGTTCTATTCGTAAAGTAGCCGTTTTAGGCTCTGGTATCATGGGATCGCGCATTGCGTGCCATTTTGCCAATATTGGCGTAGAAGTGTTGCTTCTAGACATAGTTCCAAAAGAAGCCAGCGATGCAGAAAAAGGAAAAGGATTAACGATTGACCATCCCGCAGTTCGTAACCGGATTGTGAACGAATCTTTCCAGCAAACTTTAAAAGCAACTCCTGCAGCATTATACAGCCCGGCTTTTGCGTCGCGCATCAAGCTTGGGAACTTTGAAGATAACCTGAAAGATATTAAAGATTATGACTGGGTTATTGAAGTGGTTGTTGAGCGGCTTGATATAAAAAAGAGTTTATATGAAAAAGTGGATGCGCTTCGGAAACCCGGAACGCTGATCACTTCCAATACGTCCGGGATTCCGATTCACCTGATGGCGGAAGGGCGCAGTGAAGATTTTAAAAAGCATTTTTGCGGAACACACTTTTTCAATCCTCCGCGTTATTTGCGGTTGCTGGAAATCATCCCTACACCAGAAACAGACAAATCCATCGTTGATTTTCTGATGCATTACGGTGATTTATTTTTAGGTAAAACTACCGTGCTTTGTAAAGATACTCCCGGTTTTATAGCAAACAGACTGGGGATTTTTGCTTTGATCCAGACTATTCGTACCGTCGAAGAAATGGGCCTGACAGTGGACGAGGCAGATAAGTTGACCGGCCCGGTTGTAGGACGACCCAAATCGGGTACCTATCGTTTGTCCGATGTCGTTGGGTTGGATACTACAGTTCACGTTGCAAATAACTTATATGCCTCCGGAGAAGCCACGGACGAGTCGCGCGACGCTTTCAAGTTGCCGGTTATAATGCAGAAATTATATGATAATAAATGGCTGGGTGATAAAACGGGACAGGGATTTTATAAGAAAATAAAAGATGAAAAAGGCAAATCCGTAATTCTTGCGCTTGATTTTGAAACGCTGGAATACAAGCCATCGGAAAAAGTAAAATTTGCAACTCTCGAAGGAACAAAAGCGATAGGTGATGTTGCAAAACGTTTCAGTGTGCTTCTGGCAGGAAAAGATAAGGCAGGGGAATTTTATAGAAAAACTTTTTCTGAATGCTTCAGATACGCGACTTTCCGTATACCTGAAATCTCGGATGAAATTTTCAGAATTGATCAGGCGATCTGTGCGGGATTTGGATGGCAGCTGGGTTTGTTTGAAACCTGGGACGCCGTTGGTGTGAAAGAAATGCTTGTCATCATGGAGGAGCTGAATGCAAAACCAGCTCCCTGGGTATATGAAATGCTGGAAGCGGGAAACAGCTCTTTTTACAAAGTTGAAAACGGGAAAAAGCTATACTATGATACCACCTCAAAATCGTATAAAGTAATTCCTGGCCAGGATAGTTTTATTATTCTGAGCAATCTTACTAACAATATTGTCTGGAAAAATGCAGGCGCAAACTTGTACGATATCGGAGATGGAATCCTGAATCTCGAATTCAAATCAAAAATGAATACTATGGGTTCCGAGGTAATCGAAGGAATTCAGAAAGGTATCAGTCTTGCTGAAAAAGATTATCGAGGACTTGTGATTGGTAACGAATCGAGCGAAGCTTTCTCTGCTGGTGCAAATCTTGCTATGCTGTTTATGTTTGCCATCGAACAGGAATTCGATGAAATTAATATGGTGATTGCGCAGTTTCAGCAGACGATGATGCGGGCGCGGTATTCTTCAATTCCGGTTGTGACGGCGCCGCATTCGCTGGCTTTGGGTGGAGGATGTGAGCTTAATCTTCATGCGGATAAAATTGTTGCCCATGCTGAAACCTACATCGGACTTGTTGAATTCGGAGTTGGAATTATACCTGCCGGCGGCGGTACAAAAGAGATGGCCCTTCGCTGCTCGGATATGTACCAGGCAGGAGATACGGAATTGAATATCCTTCAAACAGCATTTATGAATATCGCGCAGGCAAAAGTTTCGACTTCCGCGTATGATGCCAGAGCGATGAATTATTTGCAGGAAAAAGATCAGATTGTGCTTAACCGCAGCCGACTGATCGCGGAGGCGAAACAAGCAGCAATCGACCTGGCTGATAATGGATACACGCAGCCAAAACAGCGTAATGACATTAAAGTACAGGGGAAAGCTGGAATGGCATTGTTTATGACAGGAATTGCCCAGATGAAAATCGCAAACTATATCAGCGAGCACGATGCAAAAATTGCAAACAAGCTCGCATATGTTATCAACGGTGGTGATTTGAGTTATCCACAAAACGTAACGGAACAATACCTTCTTGATCTTGAAAGGGAAGCTTTCTTATCTCTTTGTGGAGAAAAGAAAACACTTGAAAGAATGCAGGGGTTGCTGAACGGAGGAAAACCGCCAAGAAATTAATTCACGATATCCAGCGGGTTGGACTTCCGGTTTTGTCAAATAGCGTATTCGAAATCTGGCCAAGATAAAGTTTTGTGTCGTTTTCGACTGAAAGATCTTTCAGGACCAACAGAACTTCTTCTTTGGTGACTTTTCGATATTTCGGATTCATCGTCCCACCAAACTCTCCGGGAATTGCCTGTGGATTCCATTGAAAATGGGGATCTACAAGGCTTCCTCTTGGCGCCATGATGGGTGGTGGCGTAGCGCTTCCCCTGAAATCCAGAATAGCAGGATGATCCAGTCCAAGACAATGCCCAAATTCGTGTGCAGCGGTTGTGGAAGTACCCAGATTGTCGGTTGTGAGCCAGTGCCCGACATTGTCACCCAAACCATATCCCATAAAAGACCGGGTAATATGATTTTCTTTTTCAATCCGGATAAAATTGTTTCTAAAATTTAAATTCACCGCTGCCCTAAGCATTGCCTCGCCGGTTGAAATAATCTTATATGTGACGTTGAAAATGACTTTTATCTGTTTTCCGTCGACATCAATAAATGCCTCCGGTTCATTATACATGCGATTGATTTCATCAATTATGGCAGAGCCAATATCTTCGGTTGCTTCAAATCCGTATAGATACAGTTTGGAAACAATTTCAATCTGATGTTTTTCAAGTTCTAAAGTAGCGATAGCAGCCATGGTGTGTGTGGAAACAGTGGGGAGTTTGATTTCGATATTTGTATTTATTACAAATTAGTTTGAAAAGTCTATAAATTAGTAGAGTAAGTAGATTATTTTATAAAATTATACTTACTTGACTACTTAATTGAAATTGGACGTTCTGATACACAATTCAATAGTGAATAAAAACTGAATATTTTTTGTTCTTACAATAAGCAGCTCAGTTTAGTAGATGAATTACATGGAAGATATAGTATTATAAAATCTATGTGGATTCGTTATTGGCGAAATTTCAGTATACTTATCAACAATGATATCAAAGAAAGCAAAGTACGCTCTAAAAGCGCTTAAAGTGTTGGCGGAACAATTCGGGAAAGGCCCGGTTTTGATTTCGTATATCGCAGAAAAAGAAAGAATTCCCAAAAAATTCCTGGAAGCAATTTTGCTGGATTTACGGAACAACGGAGTACTTCAAAGTCAGAAAGGAAAAGGTGGAGGTTATTTGTTGAGGATTCCACCAAACGAAGTCAGTTTCTCAAAAGTACTCAGAATTATTGACGGACCTATTGCGCCTGCACTTTGCGTTTCCATGTTTTTCTACGGAAAATGTGATGACTGTAAAGATGAGGAAACATGCAGCCTGCGTTCAGTTTTGGAAAAATGGAGAGATGCAAACCTTGCAGTTTTAGACCAGACTACCCTCAGCGATTTATTGCTGCAAGGGTCGGGAGAACAATTGCTTGCTGAGTAACAAGCCGGTCTTTCCGCACATAAAGCGTTACATCATCAATTGTTGACACTAAAGTATAATGTTGATGAACATAGTCAGCCACCGCAGGGAAATTGTCAATTCCCTGCGTTTTTTTATCCTGCACCCACAAGCTGTAAATCCCGACAGCATCCAAAATAACTGCTGGTTTTGTCCTTTGCAAATCGCTTAGGTAGCGTCCAAGATATTTTTCCTGCATCGGATGTTTAAAAATGGAGCGTTCCGAGTGGTTTTCCGCTGTTCCCTGCGCAAGCTGGGCTTCAACATAATATTTGCACTGCCAGCCCCAGACAACCATATAATCTCCTGGCTTGGTATACTTGCTTAATGCGACAACAACAGGACTTTTATCAAGTTTATTCAAGCCATTTACTGATTCAAAAGCATTCAGACGATGTTCGCGTCTGTAAGACAGTGCGTCATTTCCGGCAAACCAGAAAAGCAGAACAAAGGGCGCGACAATGAACCATTGACTGCGTGGTTTGATACCATATGCGGCCAGCAGTATCCACGGATAAATGCAAAAATTGAGATAATGTATAAAGCTGTTACCGGATTTGGTCGACGAATATATTGAAGTCAGAACAAGCAATAATATCGTAGCCGGGATCAGAAAATCAGCTGCTTTTTTGCTCACCGGGTATGGACGAAATGCCTGAATCAAGCCGAAAGTGATTGGGATAAGCAAAACCAGCGTGTAAATGCTGAAATCATAACTTAGTGAAACCAGCTTGATAAACTGGGAGGGGATTTCCGCGAAAGTGCTTCCACCTGCATAAATCGCATTTCCAAGAATATAGAAGTCAATGAAGTCCTGAAAAATGTTATTGCCAAGAATCCACAGCAATAGTAAAATTGGAAATGTTAATCCTCCAATAATCAAAAATATCAACGGTTTAAGTTTCCTTGTTCTGCTATAAAATTGATAACAAAGCAAGCATGCAGCTAAAACCACAACCATTGCCTGAGGTACCGATTGAAGTTTTGCAAAAGGCATCATTCCTGCCGCCAGACCTAAGAAAAAGGTTGTGGATGACGAAATTTGTTTACTGTCTGTAATTTTTGAAAGCATCCAGATTATGGATGCGAGAAGAAAAACCGGAAGCTGTTCCGAAGAATAGTGGACAAAATCATTTTCCTGTGTAAAAGCAAGGAATATAACCGGCGCAACAAATGCCACGCGCGCAGTCGATTCTCCAAACCATTTTTTCATTGCTGAAAAAACAAAAAGCAAAGCTCCAATACAGCATAGCAAACCCATCACCCTACCGGATGTGTAGTTAATTTGAAAGCCAAATACTTTTGGAATGACCAGAAGGTAATTATCGAGAGGGCCAATCGTTGTACCATCGACGGAGCGCCAGTAAACAGGATCCTGATGTAGTGTAATGGCGTGACTTAGCATCTGGCTTTCGTCTGCGTTGAGTTCCCGGTTAAATACAATTGCCGGCATTCTCATAAACGCAAGTAACACGATACAAAGAACCAGAAATACCTTTCCGGGCACTTTTTGATATGCACTTGCCAGAATCACAATTCCGCCAAGCAGATATCCTAGAAACCAATAAACTGTCGGGGAATTGTCGAAAGTAAGCATACGATCCTAGTTGATTGTATCTACTTTTTCTACAAAATCACGGTAATGAATGGCTGGAATGAAATGTTGCTGCGAACGATATTGCAGTACCATAAATACCAGAAATAAGGAGATCAGAAACGATTGGAGCATCAGGATAATTAAGGTGCTACCCAATGTCGATGCCCACCCGGGCGTTGCATTTCCGATTAGTTTCAGGAATAGAATAATTCCGATAAATGCAAAAGCGAGGCCTGACATGAACATCGAAAAGATCAGAATCCGAACGGCTGTTGTATCAACCAAAACCGATATTGCGCTTAATCCATGTAATACTAGTGAAACAAAATTCATTTTGCTTTCGCCAGCCAGACGAGTGGCACGATCCGTTAATACCGAATCATAAGGAATTCTGGATTTGATAATACCGCCTGGATAATTGTTCCAGATTTCAGAAACCCGAACCAGGTTTTGAAGTCTGTTTTGGGGAATGATACTGAAATTGCCAAATGTTATTACTTTTCCTGTAAGTAGTTTAAATACAGACTTATAGATTACATAGAAAAATCTGAACAGGAAGTTCTCCGTACGTTTATTTCGTTGGGCGAAAATGATTTTTCCTGGAACTTCAAGAGATCTGGCAACCAGCTTATTGATGTCAGAAGGAGCATCTTCCCCGTCTGCATCCATCACGACTACTTTGTCACAATTAATATTTTCAGCCACATAGGAAAGTCCGATGGCTATTGCTTTCTGATGGCCGAGATTGCGGTAAAGACGTAATACCTGAATTGCTTTTCCACCGAAAGGTACGAAAGGTTCTGTCCGGTCCTTTGCAGAACAATCATCTACCACGAGTATGGACGCATTTTTCAGCACGGAAGGGTTTAAATCTGTGTTTATTTTCGTGATCAGCAGATTAAGCGCCTCCCAGTCATTGTACTGAGGTATAATAATTACAAAGTTTTCCGGCATAGTGGTGAAGAAAATAACCTCCGAACAAGTAAAAGGATTTAACTGGTTCGGAGGTTATAAGGATTAACATATTATTTTACACTTGCCAAACGAGACGAAATTCCGTCATGGATTTGAGTAAGCGTTTCCACAAGACCATATTCCCAATTCCAGCCTGGATAGTGTTCTTTAAATTTAGAAAGATCACTTACATACCAGATATGGTCACCGATACGGTTTGTTTCAGAGTATGAATGTGAAAGTTTATTTCCTGTAATTTTTTCGCACAATGCGATTGCTTCGATCATTGAGCAGTTTGCAAAACGGCCACCGCCTGCGTTATAAACTTCGCCCGGACGCGGGTTTTGATAGAAATGCCAGAACATATTTACAAGGTCATGGCTGTGAATATTATCACGAACCTGTTTTCCTTTATATCCAAAAATCGTGTAGTGATTTCCAGTAATCGCACATTTCATCAAATAAGCAAGGAATCCGTGCAGCTGAGCACCTGAATGGTTAGGACCTGTAAGACATCCTCCACGGAAAACAGCTGTTTTCATTCCGAAATAACGGCCGTATTCCTGCACCATAATATCTGCGGCTACTTTCGAAGCGCCAAAGATCGAGTGTTTCGTATGGTCAATACTATGTTTTTCGTCAATACCATTTTTGAAATATGGATGACTTTCGTCGATTTCCCAACGTGTTTCCAACTCAACAAGCGGCAGATAGTTAGGATTGTCCCCGTAAACCTTATTTGTCGACGTGAAAATAAACACGGCTTCCGGTGTGTGAAGGCGAGTCATTTCCAACATATTCAATGTTCCAACGGCGTTTACACCAAAGTCAGTAAACGGTTCGCGTGCTGCCCAGTCATGGCTAGGTTGTGCAGCTGCGTGGATGATAAGCTTGATATCGTTTCCGTATTCTTTGAAAATCGGTTCAAGCTGGCTTACCTCACGAATGTCAGCAGAATAGTGTTTGTAATTAGCGTATGCAGATTCAATACGGCTTTTGTTCCATGCAGTATTTCCGTCTGCTCCGAAGAAATATTCACGTAAATTATTATCAACTCCAATAACCAGGTCAAACTTATCAGCTAAGAAGGCAACAGACTCACTTCCAATCAATCCGGCTGAGCCGGTAACCAATGCTATATTCATATTAAGTATTAAATACGGTTTTAAAATTTGGTATTAAAATAATACTATATTTCAGATGTGTATATTATAGGATGTAAAGTAAAATAAAAACAGACAATTATCCCAACTCGTTTCTTAAGTGGTTGCGAAATTACTGTTCATTTCATCAAAAAGGTGACCTTCGGTTTGTTATTCGGCGTAAAAATTTGACCATTGGCAAAATAATTAACCTATTTGCCAGAAAAATTTCTATTCTACTTCGTACTTGTATAGTTTTACAAAATATTCCACCTACTCATCGAAAGCCATTTATTTTACCAACGTCAATTAAGTTAGAAAGGCTTCCAAAATAAGAAATATTATAACACACTTAAAATGCCGGCCCGGATCTGGTGGACGATTCTGGTTTGATAACCGTGTTTTTTTGGTGTTCGGCAACTACTTGTAAGAGGCGTCATGCCCTTCGAATTTTTAATAGTGATTTTGTATACTATATGTTTCGACAAATATCTACCGCTTTTGGTAAAGATAACTTTTTAAGTCGTCTATTACTTGCTGGTATCATACTTAGGCTTTTTCTTTACATCACACTACCCGGTTTTGGAGTCGATGCGCACGGTGAAGTAATTAATTTTATTCTGGAAAAAGGAAGATTACCGTTAACAAGAGAGGTTTTTTGTGCAATGCACCCGCCTCTTTATTATTTGCTCTCACTTCCCTTTTTTTATTTTGATAACATTCACAGTCAGAAAATAACTCAGATATTTTCGTTGTTGCTGGCATGCGGGAATCTGTATCTGCTCTATCTTTTATGCAGAAACCTTTTAGAGGACATCGTTGTCAGAAATGTGGCTTTTCTGCTGGCTGTTTTTTTACATTCATTTGTTACGTTTTCCTTATATGTTTCAAATGACACGCTGGCCTATTTCCTCGGAACATATATTTTCTATGCACTTCACCGATATATCCAAAACCCGACATTAAAAAACGAGATACTGATCGCTGTTTTGCTTGGTCTTGGATTACTTACAAAAGGAACATTTTTAGCCTTTGGGCCATCTTTGGGCCTCGTAGTAATTCTATCGCTTTGGAAGAAAAATGTACCACTCATATCAATCATTAGGCGCCTTGCTCTTTTTATAATTATAACACTGGTTCTCGGTTCCTATAAGTATCTGGAAAATTATTATGCTGAACATCGCCTAATTGCACATAATATCGACTTCTTCTATTACATGCCTGCCAATACTTTTATTGGTATTAAAAGTCTTCTATACTTTAACCTGAAGCAGCTGGTTAAATTCCCAACTTATTTTCAGGGAGATCCGATGTTGGAACATGTGTATCCAATTATTTTCTATGCCACGTTCTGGTACAAATTCTGCGAACCTCTGAATGGTTTTGAATTAGGATCAAGAACGTCCTTTAAATATATAGGAAGCGTAATTTATATCATCGGACTTCTACCATCGATATTAATTCTGCTGGGTGCATTCCTGAAATCGCTTTCTGTCTTTAGGTTTTTTGGGAAATTTAAATCAAGCAGCGGTGAGAATTTTAAAAAGGGGCTGGAAGAGGCTGCGTGGCTGAGTATACTATTAATGAGTATATTACTGGTCATTATCGCCGGTTGCAAATACAACGTCTGGGTATGTTTTCAGTCGAGATTATTTCTTCAGGCATTTTTCCCTATCATCTGGATTCTATATGCCGGATTAAAATTTGTCAGAGAAAAATCAAAGTTTGCATTTAATGTAAGTGCGCTTTCAATGCTGACAATATCACTTCTTTATATTGTCTACTACTTCACAGAAGGAATTCATATCCTGCTTGCATAAGTTCAGGATTAAAACGGCGAGGCACAAAAAAAGATATCCTCAAATAATGAGGATATCCTGTTTATAAATCTTAACCTGTTAAGAGACAGTACTATTGTTTTACTACTGCACTGCCAGATCCACCGTATAATTTAGCGCGAATTGCTTCAACACGTGGTTCAAGTTCAGGATTTGCTTCGTATTTGTTAGCCATCTGACGTGGCAAAGAATCAGGGCTTACTCCGTAAACATACTGATTGTTTGCATTTGGGTCTTTTTGCTCTTTGTGGTTATATTTTTGATAATCACAAGAAGATAACAATGCTACACATGCCACAAAAGCGGCTATTTTACTGAATTTCATCTCTCTGCTGTTCATAGTAATACGCACAAAAATAACCGCCTTTTCCATAATCACCAAATGGTTAGGAAATGAATTATTAAATTTTTAATCGTTCTAACTCATTATGTACAAATTGCATCAGCTCGGTGATGTATTTCTTAGAAAAATCAAACGGAATATTTGCTGCCGCATATATATCCGTAATTGGTGCTGTGTAGCCCATTTTTAATGCTTCCAGATATCCTTTTAAGCCGAGTTCAGGATTTTCACGATAGTTTTTCCAGACTCCTATTGCCCCTAATTGCGCAATTCCGTATTCTATATAGTAAAAAGGAACCTCGTAGATATGAAGCTGGCGCTGCCAAAGATATTTCCTGAATGATTCAAGACCTGACCAGTCTAAAACTTCATCTGTAAATTCTTTGTAAATTCTTACCCACGCATCGGTGCGTTCTTCAGCTGTATGCGTCGGGTTTTCGTACATCCAATGCTGGAATTTATCAACCGTTGCAACCCAGGGAAGCGTTTCTATGATTGATTCAAGATGCTGAATTTTAGCACGGCGAAGATCTTCATCATTGTCAAAAAATTCGTCCCAATAATCCATTGTTATCAGTTCCATCGACATTGAAGCAAGTTCAGCGACTTCCGACGGGGTATGTTTGAATGAATTAAGGGCAAGATCACGCGTTACCAACGAATGAACAGCATGTCCGCCCTCGTGTAACAATGTGATCATATCGCGAAGATTGGAGGTTGCGTTCATGAAAATAAATGGAACTCCGATTTCTTCGAGCGGATAATTATAACCTCCCGGTGCTTTTCCTTTTCTTGATTCCAGATCGAGATGTTTCATGTTTTTCATGATCTGCAGACAATTGCCAAGGAATGGATCAAGACGGCTGAAACAACGAATTGTTTTGTCAAGAAGCTCTTCGCCACTGCTAAATGGTTTTAATGGAGCAAGTCCTTTTGGGTCAACTTTTGTATCCCATGGCCGAAGCGGATCAACATTCAATGCACTTTTTCTGGCATTTGCCATAGCATTCAATAAAGGAACGACTGCTTGTTTTACAGAGGAATGGAAGTTGAAACAATCTTCCGGTGTGTAATCAAAACGGCCCATTGCCGCGAACATATAGTCACGGTAATTAGCAAAACCTGCATTTTTTCCAACCTGGTCGCGCAAGGTTACCAACTTATTTAACAGTTCATCCAGTGCGTCATGATCCTGATAACGTCTTTCCGCTACTGCACGCCAGGCTTCTTCCCGAATGGCTCTGTCGGTAGACTGCAGGCGATCAGATGCTTTTTGCAAAGTCATTTCCTCACCGTCGAGCGTAACAGTCATAGCACCTGCTATGGCGCCGTAACGCCGTTCTTCGGTTTGCATTTCTGTCTGAAGCGGAATATTTTCTTCGCGGAACAATTCGATCGATTTTTTCATCCCACGGATGGTAATCGAAAATCCCTGATCTGTCAATTCATTCAGATACTTACTTTCTACCGCTTTTTTATCCAGTTCATTTCCATACTCGGCAAGTTTTGGCTGAATTTCGGTAATGAAAAATTGTAAAGCATTGATTAACCCTGTGTTAGCGGTATCACAAGTCTGACGGATATACCTCCATGCAAAATTTTCTGATAAATATGATTCAAGTTCACTCCTGTCTAAAAACCATTGACGGAGATCCGAAACAGAATTAATTTCTCTGGCTTTTAAATTATCATAGAACGGCTGAAGATCATCCCAGTTTTTCAGATCAAATTCTTCTCCTATAAATACCCTTTTTGAGCGGGCCAATATGCTAGTTTCCTGATTTATCATCTTTCCTTTGATTGCGATAATTAGATTTTCAAAGGTAAGGTGGAATCGGCTGAAATTGAAACGGACTTATCTCTTCTACTTCAAACGATCCTATAATTTTATCAGAAAGTGTCATACAAAACTCTCCGGACTGGATTGATTCATTAGATAAATCATTTTGAACTAATCCATAGATAATTGGAAAAGGATCGCACGGCCAGAAAATTTCGTCTTCATAAACCTCATTTTTATTAATAGCAATCATTCCAAGCTCGAAGCGGGCAATAATGGAGGTCAGTCCAATAGTATTTTTGGAAAGCCAGTGTAAAAAATCAGGTCCTGTTTCTTCAATAAACGACGAGTGATTACTGGCTTGAAAATAGCGGGCTGTGGTGGTTTCCATTTGGCCCGTTGCTTTGAGAAAACGGGCTGTAAAAAAGCAATACCTTTCCAGGTGATTTTGCCGCCACCATAATGCAATAGCGCGGACGAGTTGCAGATTCAGAGATTTTGAGACAGAGTGAAAATAATTTTCATCTGTGTATTCGGGTAAATAACTGTCTTTTACAAGTCCAAGTATTTTCTGTTGAAGATCAGCAAGTGGCAAGTGATTTTTCATAAAACAGAACTTTTAGTTTTTCAAGTTCATTTACAATAGCTTCCTGGCCGACGCGTTCAACAAACTCATCAAGCAACTCATATGTAATTGCTTCCAGGTTTGCCGGTCGGTAAGAGTCTAAAATTTGTTGGGTTAAATTTAATGTTGTGTCGCTCGTCAACCCCGCATGTATATCGGTCATGAAGCCGCTGTCCATATACCCACTTGCGAGATGAAATTCTTTTATATGATTGCAGTTGAGTTCTTTAAGGAATGATTCTATATTCAACCCGTGATTATAGGCATCACATTGCAGATTGTAAATATCAAGTATGAGGCCACATCCTGTGTTGTCACAGATTCGATTCAGAAAATCTGCATGGGAATAATGGCTGTGATATTCCGGAAGGAGGCTGACAACATTTTCCAGCAAGAAGGGTATTTTGTAACGTTCCTGAATAATATTTACGCGGTCACATACCATACTCAGCGTTTCGTTAGTCCGTGGTAAAGTCACCATGGTACCCAAATTTATTCCCTCCACGAACATATAGGCCAAATGTTCGCTATGCCATTTTAGATCTAGATTTTCAAAAAGCTCATCCAGAAGTTTTAGATAATTTTTAGAAACACCGTCGTAAGAGCCAATTGATAAACCGACACCGTGAACCAGGAAGTCAACTTTATTATTGACTTCTTTTAGTTCTGCAAGTTTTTCAGGATTGATACTGGCCACTCCGTTACGGGAAGTGGCCAGTGAATCCGGGCTGAATTCAAGGTAGTCTACAATAGGAAGGAGCTTTTCCAGAAAATCTGGCCGGCCGCCTTCGTAAGTAGTTCCTATCAGAACTGGCTTCATCTCTGGGGCAGACTAGTGTCCAGTGAATTCAGAATTTTGAAATCGACAACTGAGTCAAGTTTCAATGCTTTGCTAAAACGCTCATGATCTACGAGAATGTCGTCAATGTTTATCAGTAAATCCCGGCCTCCCAGTCCACAGCCGGTACATCCGTTTTCCTTATAGATTCTTTCCAAAATTTCGTTAATCTGAGCTTTGGTCACTGTTGGGCGTACTTTAACAGCAAGCATTGCTTTGCTGAAAACTTGTTTGCTGGTAATTGCTTGGTCTGCCATAATCGTATGAGTTTAATAGATGAAAACCTGGCAATGCTTGCAAGGGTATTGCCTTTCCCTTCATTATTGTGTTCTGCCGTTTAGGCTGGAAATGAATAATGTAGAAGCTTAGTCGTCGGGTAGTGTGATTTTGGTAACATGGATCAGAAAATATTTTTTTCCGTTAAATCGAAACATTATCATAATTCTTAAACAACCCATGTATTGTTGTCAAAAACACGTGTTTTTACGTATATTTCCGAGACGTATCCGCCAAGCACTATGCCATTCTTTCAAAAAAAAATTTCTGATAATGATCTGATTGAAGGGATTTTATCCGATAACGGTCAGCGCCGTTTTTGTGAAAATCGTCTTTACGAAAAATATGCGTACCTGATTCGTGGAGGAGAGTGGAAACACAAGCTTTCTTATGATGAATGCTCGATGGTCTATTCCGATACAATTCTGACAATTATCGAAAATATCCAAAATGGAAGCTTCAAAGGACATTCTTCACTTAAAACCTATTTAAACCAGATATTTTCTAACAAATGTGTTGACCTGCTTCGTAAAAATGCGACTAATCGTCAGCAGGTACATCACGGCGAAACATTGGACGATTACATCCACATTCTTCCCGACGAGTCCCGGGGAATTGTGCAAACGCTTATCAATCAGTATGATGTTGAGCTTTTGTACAGACGGATGCGTGAACTAGGGGAAAAATGCCAGCAAATGATCAAGGCCTGGGGGGAAGGATATATGGATCAGGAAATTGCCGTCGAGATGGGATATCAATCAGCTGCCGTGGTCAAAACAAGCCGTTTAAGATGTCTTGAAAAATTACGGGATTTGTACAAAGGAGGTAAAAAAGATTAGTGGCGAAAAAATAAGATCATGGAAGAGCGAATAGACGATTATTTTAAAAGGCAGCTTGGAGAGCAGGAGAAAAAGCAGTTTGAGGAAGATTTAAAATCGAATTCTGAGCTGGCAGAATCGGTTGCATTTTACTTGGTGTCACATAACGCAGCTAAACAAAATCGGCGGGAAAAGGAACTTCGTGAAAGACATGCAGAATGGCAGGAGTTGAGTTCCGGTAAAACAAAAACAATTACCAGACAATTGGTTTACTATGTTTCTGCAGCCGTTATTTTGATTGCATTGGGACTTGGCTTGTATTTCCTGAAATCCGGAACTCCTGACAGAGAAATGATGGCGATAGCATATGCTGAAAAAAACTTCTCAACGCTGAGTGTTCAGATGGACGGCGGCGCGGATAGCTTGCAGCAGGCCATAAATGCTTACAATAATGGAGACTATAACAGCGCTGAGCAACAGATTGATGCTATGCTTGTCAGGGATGCTAAAAATGCCGAAGTGCAAAAAATTGCCGGGATTGTTGCCCTCAAACTTAAAAATTACGACAAAGCGATTACCTACTTTCATCTGCTGGGAGAACAAGAAAATCTGTTTTCAAATCCGGGAAAGTTTTATGAAGCAATTGCTCACATGCACCGTGGTTTGCCGTTAGATAAGAAATTGGCAGACAGCTTGTTGCAGGAGGTAATTGATGGTAACTTGGAGGGAAAGGAGGAGGCTGAAAAGTGGGTGAAATAACGAATTCATACTTAAACCTAACCACAGATCCAGATCATGAGTGCGAAACCATTGAGAGCAGCTGTTCCTAAAAATCTTTTGTCGTATCTCAATAGTTTTGAGACTGATCGAAATACTTATGTTGCCGATCCTGAAGATGATCGACGGATTATCGTTGCTAATCAAAAAATATTTAGCGCTTCCGGCGAGTTTCTGGAAAAAAGGCCATTGAAGGTTGGAGACAAAATAAAAGTGGTCCCTGAGGATAGTTCTTGTAAAAGGACTGAGGAAGAGAGAGAGCGTGATGGTGAAGAATTTACAATTATCGGCGTAAGTATATGGCGGCCGGGGCTCGTATTGGTTCAGGGAAGAAATATTCATACCGCAGAGAAAGGTCACGATTGGGAGGCGGCGTCCAGAAAAATCAGGTTCAACGGCGTATCAACTAATATTGTAACGACAACCTCGCCCGATGGAACACAGGCTCATGATCCTACAAGAACCAGTGATGGCTCATCAAGAAAGAAAGGCGGATTATTGGGGAACGACGATGTTGATATCACGACAGATTCTTGTGTTCCATTAACCGAATATTGGCTTGGCAAAGCAGCAGCGCACAATGCAAAACACCACGATGCACCAATTGTCGCTATTCTTGATACAGGAATAGACTTTCAGTTCGACTGGACAATGTGCGCTTTTCCGGAGCCTGCCTGTCCCCTATGGTTCAACGATAAGGACACAACAAAAAATGAACTAAATACCGGGCCATTTCAAAAAGATCTCATAGGATGGAATTTTGTTGGAACAGATAGTATGCTGGGTTCTACGCAACACAATAATCCATTTGATGACGATGAAAATCATAAACATGGAACAAGAATAGCCGCTATTTTAGCTCACCAATGCAGACAAAATAAACGCGCACATTTATTGGATTCGGCGTTAGACAAAAATGTTCGTCTAATGATTCTGAAAACGCATGATTACCGCGGTGTTGGATTGTTGTTTGACATTTTTTGTGCATTTGACTATATCCTTGCCCGGAAAGATGTTACGATCATCAATGCGAGTTGGGGATTTTATGGGAAAATGATTTGTGAGTTTAATCAGTATATGGACAGATTCGAAGAAAACGGGATTTGGTTTGTCAACGCAGCTGGAAATAATAGCGATTTTGATGATAATTATCGAGTTCATCAATTGTCTGTAAACAGCGACACCGAGCGTTATCCCGCCTGTTACAGCAAAAATTTAAATAAAGTCTTAACTGTCACAACGGCTTCAAATATATATAGTTATGATTCGTGCAAGTGCGCGCCGTATTGTGAGATTAAACAATCAGAAAATTATTCAAAAGATTTTGTTGATATCGCAGTAGCCGCCGGGCGGGATGGATCTTTTCCGGAACCTTTAAACCGGACAAATCACGTAATCAGAGGAACGTCTTACGCAACAGCCTACGTTATTGGAAAGCTCGTCCGCTCAGGGTTAACAGCAAATAAAGCCGAGTTTCTCAATACTGACAACCCATTTATATTATGGGATGATGAGTTGAAACCTTATGTAAAAAATGGGCTTTTCATTGCTTCGGATGTAGATGTGGAAAAAGAAGATTTTTAATCAAATAATATGCTCCTGCTTACTTAATATTCTGTTGCTTTCGCCAAAGCAAGCAGCTGCCCAGTGCCCTGATTTTAAACAAATATGGCTTAACGTCAGTCAGCCGCTGGATCCTAATATTGATGATATTGGATTGGCCGCGCAGGATAAACTTTTAGCAGCCTGGCATAATCAATGGAAATCCTGCGGAGCAAAACAAGACTCAATTTTTGGCCTTCTGTTACAGCGCCGCGGAGTTGTCAATTCCTGGACAAATCGTAAAAAAGAGGCTTTGCATTTTTATGAAATGGCAAATGCCGTCTTTTCAAAACCTCATGGTGACACGCGGATAAGCTCCAAGCCCAAGATCAAATTTTTGATTGGTGAATGTTATTTGTATGGCAACGACTACATAAAGGCAGAATCTATTTTTGAAGATATTGTAAGAACTAAAACAGATAAGGTTCATCGTAACTTTCAGGTTAAAAGTTACCTGAAACTTGCGTATATCAGCAATTCTTCCGGTGATTATGAAAAAGCACTGTCGGCATTGGAGAAAGGTATTTTACTGGCGAATGAGTTGCACGATTCTTTCGCGGCACTTGAATTGTCAATCGAGAAGATCTACTCCTTTCAAAAATTACGACGATACAGAGAATCAAACACGATCGCGTATGCTGCGATTAGTTTGGCAAAAAATCTGAACCGGTCGAACGAACTGATCAGCACTTACGAATATTTGGCAACCAATTATAGTTCAGTCAGTAAGACAGATTCAGCGCTCTATTTTTATAACAAAGTAATTCAGATTTGTGAAGAGCAAAAACAGAAAGTCCCGGTCTATTTATATACAAACATGGGAGTTATGTTTTTTTCTGCCAGACAATACGACAAGGCACTTGAATATTATAACAAGTCGTTGCCGTTGCAGGTCGATCCTTATCACAAGGCATTGGTGAATTATGACATGGCGATGGCAATCTCGAAAAAGAAGGAATGGACGAAAGCTTTGAATTATTTTGACCGTGCATTTCGATTATTAAATCTTACGTCTTCGGGTTCATTGTCCACAAATCCTCCGGCTTCTTTAATGAAAATAGCTGCGAGAAAGCAGTATTTACTATCTATGGTGATGGATAAGGGGAATACGCTGCTGAATTATGCAAAAGATAAAAACGATCCTGGAGAGGAATTAAAATATGCTCTGAAAACGTTCATGCTTGCTGATACCATGATTGATTATATGCGCTGGGAGCATACCGGAAAGGTGTCGAAGCTCTTTTGGAGAGACATTACAAAGGAAATGTATGAAAATGCAATTCAAACATGTTACCTGCTAAATGATCCTGTCAGTGCTTTTCACTTTTTTGAAAAAAGCCGGACTGTCTTGCTGAACGATCAGTTGAATGAGCTTGGCGCAAATCAGCAGTTGGCTGAAACAGACGCTGAAAAGGAGAAAGTGATCAAACAAAAGCTTATTAATCTTCAAAATAAGCTCGGTGAAACCAAGCCCGACTCTAAGGAATATGCAGCAATCCGAAACGAATTATTTGAGGCGCAGGATGAACAGGCTGCATTTATTCAGAAATTGGAAAAAGAAAATCCGCAGTATTTTGCCTATAAATATGATAATCGCGTTCCGACATTAGAGGAAGTCAGAGCAAATGTAATTCCTGAAAATCAGACTTTCATTTCCTATTTTGTGGGAGACAGCGCGGTTTATGGATTAAGTATAACTTCAAAAACCTGTGATTTGAAGAAAATAAGTTTTAAAGAATATTTCAGATACACGCAGGAGTTTCAGGTGCTTCTGGGAAGCAGACAAGAGCAAAACAGGCAATTTGGCAAATATCTGGCTGTTTCGAATAAGTTGTATGAGTTATTGTTGAAACCTTTTGCTATTCAGTCGGACCGGGTGATCATATCGCCGGACGGTAATTTTTTGCCATTTGAAAGTCTAAGTTTTTCTGCTTCAAAACCTGAATTTCTGATTCGGAAGTATGCGTTCAGTTATACATATTCGGCGGGATTTCTGGCTAAAACGTCACGGCAGAAAAACATATTACCAACAACAAATTCGTTTCTAGGTATGGCTCCGGTCAGGTTTTCTCCAAAACTTAATCAGGCATCGTTGCCCGGATCAGAAATTTCTTTGGAGACAATCAGTCAACATTTTTATTTCCCAAAAAGGCTTACAAAGGAAAATGCTTCCCGAAGAGCGTTTTTAACTGAATTACCGGATTATAAAATTATTCAGCTTTTAACGCATGCAAGTGCTGACAGTTCAGAAAAAGAACCCACCTTATACTTCGCGGACTCGACTCTAAAGCTTTCCGAACTACCAGCGTCTGGTTTGTCAAAAACACAATTAATGGTGTTGTCAGCCTGCCGTACCGGTGTTGGAAAAAACCAAAAAGGAGAAGGCGTTTTTAGTCTCGCCCGAGGTTTCGCCGGTATTGGTATCCCATCAACTTTGACAACACTTTGGAGTGTTGAAAATAAAGCGATTTATGAGCTTACAGAATTGTTTTATAAGCAGCTGGATAAAGGAATTCCGTTGGACATAGCATTACAACAAGCGCAAATTGAATGGCTGAATACGGCTTCAAAGGGCGATCAATTACCATATTCCTGGGCTGGAATGGTGCTGGTTGGTAATACTGAGCCTGTTCAAACGGGATTCGCAGGAGTTGGAATCTATATTATCCTTTGTACCATTGCAGTAGGTACCGTGGTTTTAATATTTTTTCTTCGTCGCCGAGTGATTTATAATAAAGAAAAAATAAAAGTTGAAATTCTTAATTGAAGACTTATAATTTTCTGGCTTCCTGCGTTGCGTCAGTCAAATTATCCGTGACGATATTCTCCGTTTCCCGGACATTCGCAAACGCGTAATTCATTTTGTCCCGATCAAATTCCTTTTCATTATTAGCCAGCCAGATTGTTGCCACACCATTTCCAATAATGTTGGTGATTGCGCGCGCTTCTGACATGAACCGATCGACGCCGAGCAACAAGGCGAGACCTTCCAGAGGAATAACTTTTATTGCTGTCAAGGTAGAGGCAAGTACTACAAAGCCACTTCCTGTAACACCGGCTGCACCTTTTGAAGTAACCATAAGAATTCCTATGACAGAAAGTATTTGTCCTGCTGTCAGATGAACATTAAAAACCTGCGCCAGAAAGATAGTAGCCATAGAAAGATATATGGTTGTCCCGTCCAGATTGAACGAATAACCTGCCGGAATAACTAATCCAACGACCGGTTTTGAACAACCCATTCGTTCCAGTTTTTCCATCACAGATGGAAGAGCGGCTTCTGAGGAGGATGTGCCTAAAACAATAAGTAATTCTTCTCGAATATATTTTAGATAACCCCACATACTGATTTTGTAAGTTCTGAGGATTAATCCTAACACACCGAATATGAAAATAGCCATTGTGAGATAGACCGTTCCCATCAGTTTCGCTAATGGTAATAAAGTATGAATCCCGTATTTTCCAATTGTAAAAGCCATTCCCCCAAATGCACCGATTGGAGCAAAGATCATGACGATATGTAGCGCCTTAAAAACATATTTGGATGCAAAACTCAGCCACTTTACAATAATTTCTTTGCCGGAATATTTGCTTAAAACGGTTCCCAATACCAGCGAAACGACAAGAACCTGCAAAGTAATATTATCAAGGAAAAATTGAAGCCAGCTGAAATCATGGACCTTGGAGGCATAGACGGAAATATCGCCCTTTTGAAGATTTGTGGCGACTACTCCGTCGCCTGGCCGAAGAATGTTAGCCACGATTACACCGACAATAAGTGCCATGGTTGTCACTACCTCGAAATACAAAAGTGCTTTCGCACCAACCTTTCCAACTTTTTTCAAATCGCCCATTCCAATAATTCCCAGCGTGATGGTCAGGAAAATGATTGGATTAATAAATAATTTGACAATTGAAATAAATCCTTTGCCCAAAACATCCATTTTAATCGCTGTGTCGGAATCGTAATGTCCGAGCAAAGCGCCGGCAGTAATGGCAGTAAGAACCCAGAAGGTAAGATTGGTAAATAGCTTCTTCAATTTGTGAGTAGTTAAGGAATAAAGGGTTACCAGACAGAAAAAAATCGTTGCGGCAATTTTCAAGGTTTTCGGATGGTAGTCAAGTTACGATATAAAAGCACTTTTTACTTAGCCCGGCGTGCAGAAAAGTATTTTTTTGTTATTGTTTATACTTGGTCTAAATAAAATGTTATATTTGTGAGCATACATCAGCGACGAAATAGTTTTCCGGAATATTAAACTTATCTCAGGGCATTTAATCAAGGTACTTATGCATGATTCCTCCCACTCATATTCGTCATTGCGGATTTTAAGTCAATCCAAAAACGGTTACATAGGACAGTGTAGCTGTTGTGATCATTACAATTTCGTATTCGGGAATGTACTATTTATTTTTTCGGAAGACGGCCTGAATGGATTTCATTCGGTCCTATACGATGAACATCAGTTCCATACCATGGACATTCCATTACCGCATGGTCGGAATCATCTTTTGCCTTCGCCGATCCCAAATTTCATGCTCTCCTTCAATGATGATGAAGTTGAAGAGATAAAAGGACTTTTCCAGGAAACGTTGCTGGCAATAGAAATCGACCAGATATTTTCACGAAAATAATAACCCTCAATAATGAGTATGACAAGTTTACCCCGAGTTTTTTATACCCTGATTTTTGGATTTTTTGTGACATTAAATCCCGAGTTAACCTTTGCTGAAAAGTCTCAACGCATCGTTTCGGTAAGCGGAACATTGAGTGAGATTCTGGTAGGATTGGGACTGGAATCGCAGATCGTTGGTGTCGATGTAACAAGTACTTATCCTGCTTCCCTGGAAAAATTACCGAAAGTGGGACATAACCGGAATATTTCAGCAGAAGGTATTTTAGCATTAAACCCGGATGTAATCGTGACGAGTGATCAAAGCATGATGTCGGCTAATGTGCTTAAACAGCTTAATAGTACGGGAAAAAAGGTTATCACTTTTAAACAGGAGTTTTCTGCGGAAGGGACTATAAATCTTATCCGTGAGGTTGGTATTTACTTCGACGCGAAGCCGCAGGCAGAAAAGATGGTAAAATCGTTACAGGCTGACTTGGCAAAATTGCCAAAGACAGCTGCGCCGAAAAAACTGCTTTTTATCTATGCAAGAGGAACCGGAACACTGATGGTTTCCGGAAAAAATACCTCACTGGACAAAATGTTCACATTAATCGGACATAAAAATGCTGTAACTGATTTCACAGACTTCAAACCGTTGACGTCGGAATCGCTTCTGGCCGCCAATCCTGATGTCCTGGTTCTGTTTTCAAGTGGCTTGGAAAGCGTTGATGGTATCGACGGGTTATTAAAAGTGCCTAGCGTTAAGTATACCAATGCAGGGAAAAATAGAAAAATTGTATCCATGGATGGGCAGTATCTCACCGGATTTGGTCCACGACTCGGTAAAGCAGCGGCGGAATTAGCTCAAAAAGTAAGATAATGATTGAAGAAGAGACGATAACAAAAGCGGAGCAAAAGGCGCAAAAAATAGCGCATCAGAATTTTAAGCAACCACTTTCGCCGGCCTGGGTTATTCTAATACTGGGTGTTGTTTTACTTGCATGCGTTGTATTTTCAGTCGGTACAGGTGCGTTGCATATTTCTTTCTCAGAAATTGCAGGAATTGTTTCGCATAAAATTGGACTTTCTGATACACCGATCCTGGAAGAACAAAAAGAGATTGTTTTTTGGGTTATCCGTTTGCCAAGAGTTTGTCTGGGAATATTGGTGGGCGCTGGTTTAGGTATTGCAGGGGCTGCTTTGCAAGGCTTGTTCCGGAACCCAATTGCTGACGCGACCTTGATTGGTGTTACTTCAGGGGCTTCTCTTTTTGCTGTCATCGTGATCATGGTAAATATAAAGTTCTTTGGAATTATTAATGAATATGCCGGAGCTTATACGCTTTCTTTTTCAGCATTTGCCGGTGCCGCCTTAACCACAATGATCGTTTATCAGTTGTCCAAAATGACCGGAGACGGTGGTGTTACGACAATGCTTTTGTGCGGGATTGCTATTAATGCTTTCGTTGGCGCGCTTACAGGTATGATGACGTATTTGGCGACAGATGAACAGTTGAGAACAATAACGTTCTGGACATTAGGAAGTCTGGGCGGTGCAAACTGGACAACCGTCATCTCAATCGCACCCTTTGTTGGTGTAAGTATTTTATTTATGCCCTATCTGGCCAAGTCGTTGAACTTGTTGGTGTTAGGTGAAAGTCAGGCGGCGCACTTAGGTGTGAATATGAAAATTTTGAAAAGGTCAATCATTGTTTTAGCAACCCTGGCGGTTGGTTCTTCTGTCGCCGTGGCGGGAACGATTGGTTTTGTCGGGCTTGTTGTACCGCACATTATTCGCAGCATTTTCGGGCCGGACAACAGATATCTTCTTGTCGGATCAGCCTTTGGCGGCGCGATCGTTTTGACAATTGCGGATACCATTTCGAGAACAATTGTTGCTCCGGCAGAATTGCCAATTGGTATTCTGACTGCGCTTTTAGGAACTCCTTTTTTCCTTTATCTTCTTTGGAATCAAAAACGTAACCGTGTATGATGGAGGTTGAAAATGTGCATTTTGTAGTAAAGAATAAACCCCTTTTGCAGGAAATAAATTTGAAAGCAAAAACAGGGGAATTATGGGCGATTGTTGGTGCAAATGGTGCTGGAAAGTCTACTTTGATGAAACTTTTATCGAAGGAGTTGGTACCAACTTCCGGAAAAATTTCTTTTCATGAAAAGGATTTGAAAAAGTATAATTTAAAAGAATTAGCTCAGAAAAGAGCCGTACTTGCGCAGCAAAATGTCATTACGCTTTCTTTTACCGTTCATGAAATCGTTCTGATGGGCCGTTATCCTTTTTATGAATCCAAGCCATCCCAGCGTGATTTATCGATCGTTGATCATTGTTTGCATAAGGTTGGTATAATACATTTTAAAGACAGAATGTATCCGACACTTTCAGGGGGTGAGCAGCAAAGAGTTCAATTAGCCAGAACTTTGGCTCAGATCTGGGAAGTTCGGGAAGGATTTATTTTGCTGGATGAGCCTACTTCCGGAATGGATTTGCTTCATCAGTATGAGACTTTTCAGCTTGCAAGAGAAATGATGCAGAAAGGTTACGGCGTCATTGCAGTAGTCCATGATCTCAACTTCGCGCTGCAATATGCAGACCGGATCCTGATGTTGAAAAAAGGAAAAATTTTCGCATCAGGAACACCAAACGAAGTTTTGACAGGTAAGAATATCAAGGAAGCTTTTGGTGTTTCTGTCCGAATCATTCATCCTGACGATACGCCGTTTCCGGTAATCATTCCTGAAGCAAGTTCGGTTGCTGTGATCTGAAAACAAATTTTTAAAATATTAAAATAAACATCTCCGTATCAAAATTATCATTCGCTATGAAAACAGTATTAGAATCTAACCGTGCTGCGCTGAAAGAAAGCTGGGCTGAATTTAAAACCCAAAATCCAAAGACGCGTATTCGCGATGCAGCCAGGGAGCTGGATACAACAGAGGCGGATTTGCTGGCAACTGGCCTTGGTGAAAATATAACTTTACTTGAAGGAGATTTTCGCGAATTGTTGAAAGAAGTGCAGTCTTTAGGTTATGTGATGGCACTTACGCGTAACGATCATGTCGTACATGAGCGGAAGGGAATTTACGAAAATGTTTCTTTCAACAATCATGTCGGACTGGTTTTAGGCCCTGATATCGATCTTCGATTATTTTTGGGTGACTGGAAATTCGGTTTTGCTGTTCATGAAGGCGATCGTTTCAGTTTACAGTTCTTCAACAGTTTCGGCGACGCAACGCACAAAATTTACTTGACAGAACAAAGCAACAAAGAGGCATACGATGCTTTGGTTGAAAAATACCGCGCGGCTGATCAGAATAATATGGCTTTAACGGCCGCGAAACCTGAGAAAAAAGCGGAAGAACCAGCAGATGATATCGACACAGCTGCATTCCAGGCGGAATGGCTGACTTTGAAAGACACACATGAATTTTTCGGGCTGTTACGCAAATATAAATTGTCAAGAAAAGAAGCGCTCCGGCATGCACCGGAGGGATATGCTTATCAAATTAAGCCTGAGAGCATGAAGGCAGTTTTTGACGCGGCTTCTGAGAAGGAATTGCCGATAATGGTTTTCGTGTCCAATCCAAACTGTATCCAGATCCACACAGGACCAGTCAAAAAAATATTTGTTATGGGGCCCTGGTTGAATATCATGGATCCGGCTTTCAATCTGCATTTACGTGAAGATGCTATTGACGAAGCATGGGTTGTCAGAAAACCTACTGAGGATGGCATTGTTACAGGTATTGAACTGATTGATAGAGAGGGTGTTATGTTTAATCAGTTCTTTGGAAAACGTAAACCAGGGTCGCCGGAACTTATTGAGTGGCAAGAATTAGTTGAAAAAGCTGTCATCAGGAAATAAGATTATTGAAAACATTAATGACAATATATAATTTCGCCATAGTGATTCAAATGGGCTGTCTCGTTTCGGGGCAGTCCTTTTTTATGACGTTTTTCATATTGTTTCTGGGATGGTTTTTATTGGTCAGACGGCGGAAATAGCCGTCCGACCGGAGGCCCGTCCGACGGTTTTTTCTACCGTCGGACGGGTAAAAAACTTTCTGAAAAGCCAAAAATATCCAGGTACTTGAAATTAGACATGAATCTGAAAGGAATCCCTTTACTCAACCTTCAACTTCCCACCTCCCGAATAACTTCTGAATTCCCCTTGATACATCGCATCGGCGGCCACCGGACCAGCCATAAATGTTCCTTTTGAAACCACCCTAATCTGGTAATAAAATGACTTTTCCCTTTTATCAGCAGTTGTGAAAAAATGAATCCGATCGTCCCGGATATCGAAATGAGTTGGTATTGCTGCATTTATAATCCAGGGCATATCACGAGGTTCGGTGATCCGTGGATTCTCTATTTCAAAACCAGCTGGTAACAAATCTGTTATAACCACATTCTCAACAGGCAAACCATTGGTACTTGAAAGCGATAATTTCACAATGATCAAATCATTTTGATGTAATGTAGTAATCTGTTTTCCATCCCGGTTCAAATAATATCTGCGGATACTTAACCCCTGATCTTCCTGGGAGAATGCACCCGTGGGAGACATTCCTTCTGACTGTGAGAACCAGTACAAATTGCCCTTACCTTGCGTTGTGACGGTCAATTTTTTGTTGGCAATATCTCGCGTAAGTTTCAATTCTTTACCATCAAACACTGCAATTTTCCTGCCGTCATTAGCGACTGATCCCGTGACCGTCGAGGCTGAGGTTTTCTTCGCAATTTTCCCCAATGCTAATACGGCAAAACTTGCCTCCTGCGTGTTTATATAGGAAGCCGATTGTATCGCCGAAGAAAGTTGCCGTCCAAGTGATATTATTTGCATATTATTACCATCTGTTTCCAACAAAGTATTCAAAACCAGTCCAAGATTTCTTAATGGAGAGGAATAGCTGTCATCGAAAACCATACTGTCCTTTTGATACACATAATTTTTCGGTAAAATTGCTCCGGAACTCCTTGTATCACCAATTAATTGAAATGCTCCTGCAAGTAAATATCTTGCGTCCAACGTCAGTAATTGCGGATTTTGTTTGTAATAATTCATGGCAGAACGATTGGGCGAACCGCTCAATGCGAGAACATACAACGAATAAATTGCTTCACGGCGAGCAACGGTTTTTCGGACTTGCGTCACCGATTCTTTTGGCAAATTGTTAGAAGAACTGGCAATTGCAATCTCTCTGGTAGCTGTCGTCCCCGTTTTGGAAGTAAGATAATCGGTTGCTTTGCCTAACGTTCTTGGATTTACTTCAAATCCTGCCCGGCGCGCCTCTTCCATGAAATGGACCGCATAGGCTGTTGTCCACCAATCTTCCATTGCCGCGCCTGGCCACATGACCGCGCCACCATTAAATAATTGCTGCGACTCAATTTTACGTAGTGCCTGCTGAACATTGGTAACCGGATTGAAATCGCTATCTCCCGTTTTTACCAGATACACCGGCGTCGCCATTGCTTTCGTCAAGTCGGCAAAGTAAAGTTGTGGAAATGCTTTCGAGATCGTTTGTTCCAGACAACCATATGGATATCCCAGCAAAGTTGATAACGCTTTTCCTCCTCCGCCAACCAAAGGTGAACGGCTCAGGACAACCTGGCCTTTGCTGGTTGCTGGAATAAAACTATTGGCAAGATTAATAATTCCCTGTTGCCCGCCGGCGATTAATCCGGAATTGGTCGTTTTTAATAGTGGTGAAGCTGGTCGAACCGTGATATCAGTTTGCTGCATGAACGTTTCGCCAAACGCATTTACTTTTACAGTTACTTTTCCTAATCCGATTGCCATTAAAGCTTTCACAGAAAATACAGCTCTGGTTTCTTTTCCTGGTGGAATGATGATTTTTTGAACTGTAGGCATTGATCCGGTATTAAGCGGACCGTTCACTTGCAGCGTCACGGTTGCATCTGCAGATTTTTGTTCTGTATTACTAATATTAACCGGCAGAACGAGCTCATCGCCCGGACTTAAAAAACGAGGCAGACCATTACTTATTACAACCGGATCTGCTACTTTCATATTTTTTGTCGCTGAACCAAAGGCATTGTCCTTGTATGCAACAGCCATAACTCTCAAATCTCCGCTGAATTGGGGAACATTTATATCAAAAGTTGCTTCTCCGCTTCCATTCGTCATCATTTGCCCACTCCAGAAAGATACCAGTTCAGTTCTTCCGTTGCTTAATGGATTGATACGTTTTTCCAGATCATAACCGTCGCCGCCAAAACTGGACGCGCCGGCGCTATTTAATTCCGGAAATAATAACGCATACAAATTATGGCTGGTAACTTCCAAAGCGCGTTTTTGATAGAAATATCCATGAATGTCCGGCGTCCTGAAATTCTTGATCTGCAAAATCCCTTCATCTACCACCGCAATTGTTACCTGCGTATTCGGTTGCGTTTTGATATGAATTCGCTGCTTAGTTTTTGATCTTGATTTATCCACGGACATGATCGCCAGAGGCAGATTTCGCTTTACATCTTCTACTAAAACCGGGATAAATCCATTGGCAACAGTCAGTGGAAGATCAGAATTGTCAAGCGGGCGAATTAACGTGGCAGTGACAAAAACGTTAGGCAAATGATCTTCTTTCAAGCTTAACTTTAGTTCGGCTGCCTTCTTTTCTGTTTGCAGAATGTGATGCTCCAGAACGTGATTTCGCTCCACTGTAACAAGCAATCTTCCGTCAAACGGAGTTTTGAATAATATCTTCGAAGTTTCCCCAACCTTATATTTTGGTTTATCCGTTTCCATCAAAACCCGCCCTTCACTACTTACCTCGAACGAAGAATATTGTGTGAAACCGGAGCCGTATGCGAAAAAATTGGCTACACTATAGTGCTCAGCATCCGGCCTGCGAATTCTGACTTCATATTCTCCTGAAACGGTCGGGACATATCGAAACGTATTCTTTCCGTTTGCCAGATTCAGCACGTTGGAATAGACAAGTTTTTCACTTTTTCTTGAAGTATAGGTCAATTGCTCATTTTTCTTTTCAACCACCGTTTGATATTCAAGGCGAACGACTTCAATTTTGGCCTTTATATCATTCTGCAACGTCCCTTTGCTATTAACGCCTACAACTTCAATCGGAAGCGGCGCATTTACACCTACATAAGAATCCGGCAGATGAATGCCATAAAATATGTTTTGTGTAAAAACCTCAAATTTATGAAGGCGATTTACAGGCCGGCCGTTTTCATCAAAAACTGTCACATAAATCTTTCCTTCTAAAACTCCAATATCTTTGAGGCCAGCTGCCAGAGGGAATTTTTCAGTCGCTTGTCCCAGTTCATTCGTTACACCTTGTCTTCTTTCTTTTTCAAAAGTAGTTTCGGCAGGAATATCAAAAGTGAATTCGGGAAATTTTGCAGCAGCAAAAGATTTCCGTTTCAGCTGCAATTCCATTTCATAAGTCCTGTTGCTGGCAGGTGGACCAAATAAATTCAGAGCAGTAGCACGCAAAGAAATTGTAGCTCCGGAAACATATTCTTTCAGCGTACCACTCAAATCAACTTTGATCCTGTCTGGCATAAATTCTTCAACATTGACAGACTGAGAGGCCAGTAATACGTCGTTGGCATTATAAACTTCTAACACATAAGTTCCCGTCAGCGCCGAGGTTTCCATCGCAACTTCTGTTTCTACTGCACCTTGTTTGTTGGTATTTTTCCGCCAGGTCCGGTATTCTCTTCCGTTAGGTGTTACCAAACGTAATTTTAATGGAATTTCTGCCGCAGTCTGCCAGTTTTGGTTTCGGAGTACAGTGTTAAAAAAAAGCGTTTCTCCAGGCCGGTACATATCCCGCTGTCCATAAATAAATGCCTGTAAACCAGAAGTATTATCCCGCAAACCCTCGACTTCGAAACGGGAAGTTTCAACGCGTGTATCGTTTAAAAGCAGATAATTGAAGTCATTTTTATTACCGGCGGTTAGCATTGCCAGTTTAAATCCAGGTGCTTTTTCGCTCAATTTATCGACATGAGCAATGCCGTCTCTATCTGTTGTTGCAGTATAAACCGACTGGTTATTGCTGCTTATTAAAGTAATTTCAAGGTTTGGTAATGGCTCATTGGTTTTAATTGAATTGGCAAAAACCCAAAGTTCATCTGTTCCCTGCTTTGCGATCAGCCCGATATCCGATATGGAAACCAGTTTCGTTGCGCCGAGGTATGCTTCTTCTTTAGAATTTACCGAAACAAGATAAATTCCTCGACGGCCGTTATCGTCCGGAAGTGCGATATTTAAAGCAGATATCCCCTTTGTTTTTGGGAGATTTTCGGTTTCAACTACTTTGTTTACAATTACATCACTGAAATTTCCTTCTTCATCACCATTATAATTGAACGTTCCCGTGGCTTTCCATTCTTCGCCCACATAGCCATATTCTTCCCAGCGGTTCGAACGAACATAATTTAGAATATTATTGGCGTAAAGTTTTGAAATTTTAACCTGCACTTTCGGCACGTTGACGATCTGGACGCCCATATTCCGGGAACCTTTCGGCGTCATGTAAAGTGCTTTTTTATTGGCAAACGAGATTCCCGCCGGCATTTTTCCAAAGAAAAGATCACGTGATGCTTCATGATCTAAACTTTTGCCCAGAACGCCTTTTAAATTTTTATTGATTAAAAGTGCATACGTATCAGTTTCATTAAAATCACCATGTAGAATAAATCCATTTTCGGTGACCTCACTAGTTATTGTTGCTGCGGGGTTAATCGAAAATCCGGTTTCGATACTTTCTTTTACAATTTCCTGCGTTGTGATAATTCTGACAAAAGCAGCGTTATTTTCAAAACCAGTTTTGATATCTGATACTTCCAGATGAAGCGGAGATGGCAAACTTGTCGTTCTTTCTAGAATTTCCTGCGTAACATAGGTTGTATTCTGCGCTTTCAAACCTTTATCCAATTTAACGGTAAGAGGAATGGCATTGTTATCCGCAGCACCATTGCTCGACAAAGCCAGCACAACATTTTTACTTTCCGCTGACGGTAAAATTTTATACGAAACAGACTTATCCTCAATTAATAATTTCAATTTTTCAGTAACATTCTCCGTATTGACAGGGTAGTTGAAAATTAATTTTATTCGTGCTTCCTGACGACCTGTCTCTTTTGAAAGTGTCCACCAGCTTTCCGTTTCAATTAGCTGGAGATAAGGCGTGTGAAAACTGATTGCTTCTCGCGAGATTTCGTATTTTTTGTCGGTTTTGGATTGTTTTAGTAACGCACTCGTGAGTTTGGCTTTATAATTCGTAGCTGAGCCAAAACCTGCCACCGGCGAAAATACCAGTTCATTTGGCGCCGACCATTTGAATTTTCCTCTTACCGCAGGCTCGAAAAGAATATATTGTGTGGAATCCCAATCATTAAGCTGGCTTTCCTGAACGAGATCTTTGTTGAAGGTGAAAACTAAATTCTGTGACTGGCCGATTTCTTCCTGGAAGTTCGTACCGGCAATTCTGACTTCATTGAGGGAGGAGCAGCTATTGAAAAAATACGCAAGAAAAAAAATAGAAGCTAGTGTGGTAAAAGAGATATTTCTCATGAGCATACGAACGAAATTTTCAGACTAACAGGACTTTGTTACCGGCAATAACGTTTTTTTATCCCAAATCAGGATATAAAAAACGGATGATTTTTTAGGACAAAAAACCATCCGTCTAATTTAGCTTTATTCGTATGAAATATGCTTTCGATCCGTCCGGGAATGTGTTAACGGTATCGTTATTTTTCAAAAGTTTCAGAAAGCCTGCATTACTTCTTCTATTGGTTTTGCACCTTCGAAAAATGATAAAAGGCGCATCAAAATGCCTTCTACAACAGCGTCAGGGCAAGAAGCGCCGCAGGTTAGCATAATTTTTACCGGAGACTTTTCAGGAAGATAATTTTCAGAAACTACTTCCTCTTTTGTATGAAGATTGAAGTGTCTGATCAGTTGTCTATCCAGAATTTTGTTAACCGATTCTATAAAATAAGTTGGAAGTTTGGCCTCACAAAGTTCTACTAAGTGAGAGGTATTTGAACTGTTATATCCTCCTGCAACAATTACCAGATCAGCCGGATGTGTCAGCAAAGCATAGGTCGCATCCTGATTATCGTTGGTTGCATAACAAAGCGTGTCGCGGGTATTCGCAAAACGGGTTTCTACTTCTTCCGGCCGCAGCTTGTAATGTTTTGTCATTACATTTTTTAAATAATCTGCAATGCCTTGTGTGTCAGATGCAAGCATTGTCGTTTGGTTCACAACCCCAATTCGCTGCAGATCTTTTTCCGGATTAAACCCTTCCGAAAACTGGCCTTTAAAATCTTCAAAAAATTGTTGTGTGGGCAACTCGCCGGTAATGTAGGAAGCAAGACGAATGGTTTGCGCCATATCTTCAACGACAATCGTCGGTGCATTTTCTTTGCTATGTGAAAAAGTGGCGCGGGTTTCCTCGTGGAAAGGCTTTCCATGCACGACAATCGAATAATCTTTTTCACCAATCTGTGCTGCCCGGTTCCAGACTTTTTCTACGAATGGGCAAGTGGTATCGTACACATAAGAATTAATCCCGAGCTCATTCAATTTTTGCTGATTCTCAACAGTTGTCCCAAAAGCAGGAACGATTACAATGTCAGCCGGCGTAAGCTCTTCCCAGGGAATCAGCTGTTTCCCTTTGGTATCCATGATGAATTTGACACCACGATCGGTCAGGTCACGGTTCACATCCGGATTGTGAATCATCTCACTCAGCAGAAAAATTCTTTTGTCAGGATTCTCTGAAATCGCCTTGTAGGCGATATCAATTGCAT
Source organism: Dyadobacter koreensis (assembly GCF_900108855.1). Taxonomy (GTDB): domain Bacteria; phylum Bacteroidota; class Bacteroidia; order Cytophagales; family Spirosomataceae; genus Dyadobacter; species Dyadobacter koreensis. The sequence continues at coordinate 211,012 of NZ_FNXY01000009.1, read as the reverse complement.
TTTCAACCCCGTAGCAAAAGCCGAAATGGCGTGCGATCAGAAACTGGACCGGCCCGAAATCTAACACTGTTGGTGTAAAATCACGTTTCAGTTTATCGTTTTTTCGACGGAATTCCTTGATCGGTGTGATAATTTGGCTCCGGTAAAAATCGGGTATATTAAACGTTTTCATTTACGGTTTCAGTAGATTATAAGTAACAAAATAGGCCATTTTTGCGCAATAGTCAAAACAAGTGTGCTTCTTTTGATAACAAATGCGGGATTGGCTTTGTTCAAAAGGCTTTCGGCTTTCGGCCGTAAGCTTTCAACTTGTTGATTACTCTTAATTTTTGGTTGCTTTTACCCGACTGCTGACAGCCGAAAGCCGACTGCCACCAAATTATTTTGTAATTTGATGCAACATCTGCGTTCTCTTTTGCCTCTTTAATTCAGAACGTTCAAATCTAAACCTTCTGCTTGAAAACGAAATTGTACACCGACCAGCATGTCGAACTGGTAGAGCGTTGTAAACTCGGAGAGCGCAAAGCGCAATATGAGTTATACAAATGTTACTCTAAAGCTATGTTCAACATTTGCATGCGGATCATAAATCATATGGGGGAAGCGGAAGATGTCTTGCAGGAGGCTTTTGTCGATGCTTTTACCAATCTTCATCAATTTCGGCAGCAATCGACTTTTGGAGCGTGGTTTAAGCAGATAGTCGTAAATAAATCAATCAATCATCTGAGAAGCAGAAAGGTTAAATGGGTTGAAATAGATGAATTTAACGAAACGTTAGAGGGAAGCGAAGAAATTGAAACAAGTTTCGGCTGGTATGAAAATGATACAACTCTGGAAGTTGAGCGGATCCGGAATGCGGTTTTGAGGTTGCCGGACGGTTATCGGGTCGTTGTTAGTTTGTATTTATTTGAAGGATATGATCACGAGGAAATTGGAGAAGTTTTGGGGATCAGTGAAACGACATCCAGAACGCAGTATATGCGGGGAAAACGTAAATTGACAGAGTTGCTGGGTAAAGTTTAACGGGACGGCGCGCAACGCTAATTATAAATGAGGAGTAAACAGAGACAGTATATCAAACTAAACAATTGTATCATTTGAATCAAAACTTTACACTTTATATGTTAATGATCAATGAAAAAGTCTTCTGATAAAAAAGATCGTCTAGAGAGGTTTGTGCGGGATAATAGGGATGGATTTGACGCTTTCTTACCTCAGGATTCTTTGTGGGACCGAATTGAAAACAGTATTCCCTCGGCACCCGCAGAACCGCAAAGAAAAGTAAAGCGCTTAACGAACCATTATTTCGACTGGCGGATTGCAGCCGGCGTTTTACTTGCCCTGGGCGTTGGTTACCTCTTCTACCTCAATAATGAATATGGTGTCACCCGCGACCCCGGAGTAGCGCTTAAAGTACCAGCTTATGCACGGGAATTCAATCAATACAACACGCTGATTGATGAAAAGCGGAGTGAAATTTTAAAGCTTGCCAGTAATAATCCGGAACTCTACAAGGATTTTTCCGCTGATCTCAAAAGTCTTGAGGTGAGTTATCAAAATCTTAAATCAGATTTGGGCAATGCTCCTAATCAGGAGGCATTGATTCGTGCTATGATTGAAAATCTACAATATCAGGTGGATTTGCTCAATCGACAGTTAAATATTTTACAACGTATCAATAAGGCAACCCAAAGCCATGAAAAAGATAATTCACCTACTGTTTAGTTTCACACTGTTATGGCCATCACTCGGTTTTTCAACAGACCCGGAGCCCTTCATGCTCATCGAAAAACGGAGGCACGTAGTAAAGGTTTATGAAGTTACCGAACGGGATCAATTAATGGTAGACAATCAATATGGAGAAGTTAAGGTCAATTTGTGGGGGAAAAATGAAATAAAAGTTGAAGTAATTATCACGGCAATAGCGCCCAGTGAATCTCAGGTTTCTGAGTATCTGAGTTCGATACGAATTGGTGAAAGCCGCTTAAAAAACCTGATCAGTCTTCGGACAACAATTGATAAAAGCAGTTTTGCCCGGAGCGGATGGAGTAATATGAAGTGGAGAGCCGGCGAGAAAAATTTCATTCAGATTGACTACACAATCTTTATGCCGAAGGAAAATGAACTCGTGGTTAAAAATCAGTTTGGCAATACCAATATTCCGTCTTTCGAGGCTCCGCTTACTATTAATTCCAGACATGGGAATTTCAATGCGAATGTGCTGGGTAATGCGCAAAATGTTATCAATTCACAATTTGGTCAGGTTACGATTGGAAAAATGGAGGGCGGCAATCTGGAATGTGAAAATTCCGATCTGAAAGTAGACAAAGTAAGAACGTTGATGCTGAATATTAAAAGCGGTGAACTTTCAATTGGTGATGTCAATGATCTGACAACCAACATTAATTATTCAAAGGCGATTATTGGGAAATTGCGGGGTACTGGAAAAATTCGATTGAATTATACAAACAATTTCAGAATGGAAGAGCTTCCCTCTTCGGAAGAAAACCTGAATATTCATGCCGAGTTTTCGTCGGTAACACTTCCGGCAGAATCTAACAGTTTTAATGTCACTGTAACGAATGGGGATTTTAGCTTTCCAACAAACGTGAATTTCTCAAAACAGCCGTCTGGGGAAGAAAGATCTCCTAATCAATCGAGACAGTATCAGGGCAAAATTGGTTCGGGATCTGGCGCAAAAATTACCGTTTTCTCTAATTTCGGGGATGTGAAACTAAAAAATTAATCCTTCAATTAAATATTTTGCTCCTCAACCAATACGTTGTAACGGAAATCAAGCGGATCAAATGCATCCATTAATCTGGAAATAAATGCAGGATCGTTCAGATAGAAATTCAGGAAATTGTCATAGCGCTCCTGGGAAGATTTACCTGGGAACAATTTATATTTTAAAGCAAGAAGTTGTTCAATTTCACTTTCGTGATTTCTTTCCTCTGCTTTTCTCAAACGTTTTTCCAGGTTTTCAAATGAGTGTCGGATCCTGGTTTCCTCTGCCTTCACCGCCCCTTCCATCGATCTGTCAATAGCCGTTGCCTTGTTGAGAATGGTTTCAAAAACAGCATAAAAAGATTTCTTTTCCGCATTTAGATCAAGCACATTTGTGGAATGCGTGTCAACAAATTTCTTGCGCAGGCTAACTTCATCCAGAAACAGATCTTCAAAGCTCACCTTCAATTTCTCAGCCCGCTGGCGCTGCTGATCGGTGATATACATAGCGAAATTTCTCGGGATCAACATTGGGAAAGTTACCTTATAATGATCAAAAACTCCCTTTAATTGCATCCAGTAAGGCACTTCCGACGGCCCTCCGATGTAAGCAAGATTCGGTAAAATAATTTCTTCATACAATGGTCGAAGCACAACATTCGGACTGAAATATTCAGGATGTTCTTCAGCCAGTGTAATAATTTCTTCCTCTGTAAAAATCAGATCAGTATTGATAACTTTGTAGAGATTATCTTCCTTGATAATACGTTCACGCAGGTTATCTGCCAGATAAAATAAATTGATTTCGCGGGCATGGAGTGGAGTATGATAACCCAGCGAAGATAGTTTTGAAGTAGTAGCAGTAACGATTTCCGCAGATACGGACGTTGTAAGTTCTTCTTTGATGACAGGGAGAAAGTGGCGTTTCAGATCTGCGTTATCTGCATCTATACAAATCAATCCTTCCTTCCCAAACAATTCGTGCATATAACATCGAACGGCGTCGGCTAACGTTTCATTTTCAAGATACGCTTTTGCAAAAAGTAGTGGTCTGTCCGGAAGAAGTTTTAAAATACTATGCAGCTCCTTCGGATTGAGCTTGCCAACTGCTCCTTTATGCTCTCCTTCCCATCTGTGTGTTTGTCCAAAAAGATTAAATGATGCTATTTCCGCAAAATCATGATCCTCGGAAGCCATCCAGTAAACTGGGACAAAATTATATTCCGGGTATGTTTCCTTTAATTTCCGCGCAAGTTTTATGATTGTTACAATTTTATAAATCACATAAAGCGGGCCTGTAAAAATATTCAGCTGGTGACCTGTGGTAACTGTGAATGTCTTTTCATCCAGAAGAATGGAAAAGTTCGGAAAATATGGCTGTCCTTTATATTGCTCCTCCAAAACTCTAACCAAAGTCTGCCGTTTTTCCTGGCCGAAATTCGCTCGCTGACTGATTATTTCCTTTGCATTTTCTACTGTCGGGAATGTTCCATAAAACTCTTTCAACGAAGGTTTTTGGTCCAGATAATCAAGAAGTAATGTAGGGAACTGACCCGTAGTACGTAAATCAACGGAATGAACTGTCATGAAAGGTGGTTTTTCAGTCTCAATTAAGGAATGCAAAGGATTCAGTATTTAGGGTTACATGCATTATGAAAATAAACCCGGCAAAGGTGCTGAAAGTTCATGAAAAAAACTGAGTTAAACTACTTCATTAACACTTGTTAAATAACAGACCTAAGCTTCGGCTGTAAATTCCAACAAAAAGGCCGGAACTGATGCAGTGCCGGCCTTTCAAATTATTCGTATTGGTTCTTAGATGTTCAGACTGTTGGTCTGTCAAGTTCAAAATAAGTCATTAGCTAGGTTAATAATATTCAGCTTAATAGGCTTGTTTCTCTATTATTTTCTTAAAAAATATAATCATTCTTGGCAATAAGGGCGTCTGCAATGCGGCGTCGGGCTTCTTTAAGATTAAGCGGTTCAATTTTCGTAAATCGTTTTAATCCCATCAGCATCACACGTAATTCATCGCTTTCAGCAAAACTGGTAATCGCTGATTTTCCTGCATTATTTACGCGTTCGACAGCTTCGTGCAGGTAAATCATTGCAATATCTTCTTGTAATGTATTTACGTCTTTTCCGAGTAAATCGATTCTTTTCTCAACACGAAGTAATACAGATTCTGCTGCATAAGTTTCGATAACCATGTCTGCCAGATTCATAATAATCTCCTGTTCTTCCGAAAGTTTGGTCATGAATTTCTGAACTGCCGCACCCGCAACCATAAGAACTGCCTTTTTTAGATTTTTGATAACTTTCTTTTCAGCAGCAAAGGGAGTTTCGTCTTCATCAAATCCGAAATCAGGAATGGACATAATTTCTTTTCCAACCGCCATAGCTGATCCCATTAAATCAAGCTGACCTTTCATCGCACGCTTCAGGAGCATGTCAACGACAAGCAAGCGATTGATTTCGTTAGTACCTTCAAAAATCCGGTTGATTCGACTGTCACGATAAGCCCGGTCCATCGGTGCATCAGCGGAATAACCCATACCGCCGTACACCTGAACGCCTTCATCAACCACATAATCAAGAACCTCTGAGCCATGAACTTTCATGATTGCGCATTCGATCGCTAATTCTTCCAGTGCTTTCAATTTTGCATCGGCGTCGCTGAGCCCTTTTTCTTTCAGGGTAACAATCAGATCGTCAATATTTTGTCCGACACGGTAAGCTGCGGATTCGGTCGTGAACATACGAACGGCCATTTCTGCCAGCTTATGTTTTATCGCTCCGAAATTGGCGATGGATATGCCAAATTGTTTGCGTTCGTTTGCATAATTGATGACCTGTTTTGCCACTTGTTTTGAGCCTCCGAGGGCTGCTGCAGCCAGTTTAATTCTACCAATATTCAGAATATTTACTGCAATTTTAAATCCGTTTCCGCGCTCCGAAAGCATATTTTCGACAGGAACTGCGCAATCATTAAAGAAAATCTGACGGGTATCAGATCCTTTAATCCCCATTTTATGTTCCGGCTCATTCATTGTTATACCACCGAACGTTTTTTCGATGATGAAAGCAGTCAGATTTTTATCTGTTTCGCCGTTAGGCTCAACAACTTTGGCAAAAACAATCAGCAGATCCGCAAATCCACCATTTGTTATCCACATTTTCTGACCGTTGATGATATAATGTTTACCATCATCACTTAGTTTCGCCTTGGTTTTTCCTGAATTTGCATCCGATCCTGAATCAGGCTCCGTGAGACAATAGGCTGCTTTCCACTCGCCCGATGCCAGTTGTGGTAAATATTGTTTTTTCTGAGATTCATTTCCGTAATAAACAATGGGTAACGTTCCGATCCCGGTATGAGCTGACAGTGCAACGGAAAACGAGTTGCCCGCGCCTGTCGCTTCGGCAACAAGCATAGAGGTATTGAAATTCATCCCAAACCCGCCGTATTCTTCCGGAACTACGGTTCCCATTAGTCCAAGTTCGCCAGCCTTATCCATCAAAGATGACATTAACTCAGGACTTTTCGCCTGATCGATCTCATCCAGACGCGGCCAGATTTCTGTACGCAGAAAGTCGCGGCAGGTGTCAGCAATCATTTGCTGTTCTTCGTTAAATTCCTCAGGAATAAAAATCTGTGATGCCAGAGTTTCCTTAATCAGAAATTCTCCTCCTTTGATCGACGTTTTTTTATCTTCTGCCACAGCCATACGATAGATGATTATTTGTGTTGGTTAACAGTTTAGGGAATTAATTGGTATGCTTGCATACTACTTAACTGGAAACAAATATATTTCCTTTCCTATTATTATGCAAGCATACTAATAAGAAATTAATCAGTCATTCAATTCGCTGAAATGAGCCGATTATAGCGGATGTTTTTTCAGTTGGGAAGGAAGGGGAAATTGTGAGATCAGAACTCGTCAATAATTCTCTGCCATTCAGCTATGCCGTTTTCAACATTAAATTCCAGGGCTTTTTTTCGTGATTTCTCTTTATCGAAGGTGGAAAGTTTTTTATTCCAATCGAGCATGCTCCTGACAAATAGATTTATATCCAGATTTGGAACGATAGTACCCAGTTCCGGTGTAATAAATTCTGCCGGGCCACCGCTAGCGAACGAAACAATTGGTTTGCCAAGCCAGGCAGCTTCAACCAAAACCATTCCGAAAGGTTCTTGTCTTGAAGTTAACATAAATCCGTCAGCGGCATCAAGGTAGGAAGCGTAATCTTCTTTTTTCGCACCGATGAGGTGAATTTTTACATTAGTGATCTGCTCACATCTTTTTCTGGTCCAGTATACCAGACCGTCATTTCCAAGGTTTCCGACCCAAACAAGATGAATTTTTGCATTTGGAGGAATTTGAAGCGCGATATCCGGTAGCAGATCAAAGCCTTTTCGGTCAGACGTTGTACCCGACATGATCCAGACAAAATCATCCGGCCCCACGCCCCATTCTTTCCGGATTTGCTTTACCTTTTCCGGATCAGGCTTGATTTCATTCAGGTCAACAAACGGATAAAGTCTCTTCACTTTTTTACTACCAGATTCAGCCAGGCATTTACAAACAGTGTCTGAACAGCCGATTAGCATGCTCGAATCTTTAATTACCGTTTCGAAATCAGTACTGCTAACCTGGGAAAACATCGCTGATAATTCGTGAATATGGGAAATGACAGGAATCTGCAATTCTTTCGCCATTTTAACTACATCAGTCAGCATGACTGTATTGACATACCACAAATCAGCTTTAAATGTCTGTGAAATTTTTTTTATCGCACGATGTGTTGGATGAAATCCGAGGTGAAAGGCGATTTTATCTTTAATCGAAAATTTACCCGGTGCAAAAAAAACAGGAATATCGGGAGGTAGATCATTTAGTAACTCACCATGAGCAAAAGCAACAAGACCCGCCTCAAATTTACTTCTGTCCAGGTATTTGAGCATGTAATAAATAAGCATTTCAGAGCCTGTGCGTGTGGCATAAGGCGTGAAAAACAAGATTTTACGACGGGTACTACTAACGTTCATGATTGGCTAATTAAATCAATATTCTCAGACGGTTTTATTTTAAAAAGCTTTTTCGAGCCAAAAAGTGTCGGCCAGAAATAGTTTAATAAAACGCCTGTCTTCTTTGTAAAAATAAACTGCGTTTTCAATTGAGAAAATGGATTGCCATCTTTTTTGATATTGAAAAGCATTTTCCAGATGAAAATTACAGGAATCATAATTAAATAATGCAGGATCATAAAAAGATATGATGCGACACCGTATTGCTTACGGACCCATAACATATTCGAAACCTGCATTTGAGCGCTAAAACGGTTAATCCATGAGATATTTGAGCGGCGGAATGGATTATCGTTTTCAAGATGTATGAAAGTACAATCCTGGAAATAACACAGTTTCCCCTGCTTGCCAAGGCGCGCTGACCATTCGACATCTTCTCCGTACATGAAAAAATCCTCGTCGAACCCGCCCGCACGTTCAACGGCTTCTTTTCTCACAAAAACGAAAGCGCCGACCAGCCAGTCATACTGATCCGGGTTGTTATATTTTGGTTCTGGATAAAGTTTATTTAGGATACGGTCGACAAGTCCGCTTGGAGGAAGTATGAAAAAAGTTTTACGAAATTCATTGAAGCTCTTATAAAATGGCATCGGTGTACCATCTGCATAATGCTGCAATGCTCCGGACGCTGCGATATCAGTTTGTTCATCCATTCGTCTCAGACATCGCCCAATCACATTATCAGTTACGAGAGTATCTGCATTTAATATCAGAAAATAACGCCCTTTGGCTGCTTTCATGCCTTCATTATTGGCTCTGCCGAATCCTGAATTATAGGTCATATCAATCCATTTGATTTCCGGATATGCCTGACGTACCAGATTTCCTCCACCATTTTCAGGATCATTATCAACAACAATTACCTCGAATTTAACACCGGATGTATGTTCATAAATAGATTGTAAACAATTGATAATTAGCTGAGGTGTTCGGTAATTTATTATAATAATGGACACATCCATGAAATAGCGGCATATAGTTGATGGGCAAAAATAAAGAATCTCCCCGGAAGACAAGCACATCTTCCGGGGAGACCATTGAAAATTAAGCTTATACTTTGTGTAAGGTTTTTAATTCAGGCGTTCAAAAATTCCTGCAACACCTTGTCCGCCACCGACACAGGCTGTAACCATACCGTATTTCTGATTTCTGCGCTCCATTTCATTAAAAAGCTGAACAGAAAGTCTGGCTCCGGTTGAACCCAGCGCATGACCCAGAGCGATCGCGCCTCCGTTTGGATTGACAATTTCAGGATCAATGCCAAGTTCCTGGATCACCGCAAGTGATTGTGCAGCAAAAGCTTCATTTAACTCGATTTGCTGAATATCAGTTAATTTTAATCCAGCTTGTTTTAATGCTTTCGGTACGGCAGCAACAGGCCCGATTCCCATAATTCGTGGATCAACACCAGCAGTTGCGTAAGAAACCATCTTTGCAATTGGTTTTAAACCAAGTTCATTCACCAGTTTTTCAGACATCACAAGAACAAATGCAGCTCCATCAGAAGTCTGTGAAGAATTTCCTGCCGTGACAGATCCGCCTGCTGCAAATACTGGTTTTAATTTATTTAAAGCTTCAAGCGTAGTATCTGCCCGTGGACCTTCGTCTTTGTCTACAATTGTTTCCTTTATTTTTTTCTTACCTGAAACCGGGTCGAAATATGTTTCCTGCACTTTTATCGGAACAATTCCGCTGTCAAACCATCCTTCTTTCTGTGCACGCAATGCTTTCTGGTGCGAGAAAAACGAAAATTCGTCCTGTTTTTCGCGGCTGATATTAAAATCTTTTGAAACTTGTTCAGCTGTCAAACCCATACTAAGATAATAGTCGGGATGATTCTGTGCTATTTCATAATTCAAAGCGGTTTTCCAGCCCATGGTTGGTACCAATGACATAGATTCGGTTCCGCCTGCTATGATACAATCCGCCATTCCGGCATGGATTTTGGCTGACGCCATTGCAATAGCTTCTACGCCAGAGCCGCAATACCGGTTGATTGTGATGCCTGAAACATTTTTTGGAAGTGCTAATAAGGCAACGTATCTTCCCATCTGCATACCTTGCTCCGCTTCCGGAACTGCATTTCCGACAATGACGTCATCCACACGTGTCGGATCTAACTGAGGAATTTTTTCAAGAATATATCTGATCACGTCAGCACCTAAATTATCCGGACGCGTGAAGCGAAAACCACCACGAGATGCCTTTCCTACCGCAGTACGATAACCGGCAACAATGTATGCATTCATAGAATTATATGGTTTTTAAGTCAATGACTAAATATTAAGAGCAAGATATGCCCTGGATTAAAAATAGTATGCAGGCATACTATCGTAAAATTAATAATTATATGTAAAACAAAAAACCGCCGGAATAGTTTTATCCCGGCGGTCCTGAAATACAGTTCATTGATGAAGGCGTTAGTGCATGGCAGAGCTTTCAATGTGATTAGTTGTTTTCACCCCTTTTGGCATCGCAATCCACATAACTATGTAGAATATGAAAACTGGGAAGTGAACCGGGATGAAGAATCCCATCACTAAAAGTACCCTGATAATAACTACGTCAATTTGTAAATAATTGGCGATACCGGCAGCTACACCACCTATTACTTTATTATTTACGTCACGGAATAATCTATTGTTGTTCATGGCTATGTTCGTTTTCTTTGTTATTGTTGATTCAAAGGTACTAGGTGATACATAGTAGTTGTCAAAAATCTTTATGAGTGGTTTCAGAAAGTGAATAGTGGTTGTTTTTGATGAGGAAGAATGCAGGAATTACGGATAAAACTGAATACCGATTTATTTTTTGCAAAACAGCCTTTGTTACAACAAGGAAAGATGATTTTGCCGTTTTATATTAGTTATACCTTAAATTGATTTATTTCCAGCCAGACAAATGAAGGCGAAAGTCATATCTACGGGAGGGTTAAATAGTCGGAATGGCAACAGCTATCTCATAAGCCCAGATTAAAATCCCCTTAGGATTATTGAAATTGTTGTTAAATACTATGCGCAATAAATTACATTTGTAATTGAAAAATAATCTGAATAGCTGACAATCTGGCATTTTGATGCATTCAGGCGTGATATTTTTTAAGTAAAATGAACGATTCACAATACATATACCATCATGTTTAAAATATTTTCGAAGCTATTCGGCACGAAATCCGAGCGCGATTTGAAGGAATTGACTCCTTACGTCGCTTTGGTCAACGCGGAGTACGCGAAACTCGTTTCTTTGTCCAATGATGAACTGAGAGCGCAGTCAGAAGGTCTGAAAGCACATATAGCCGCAGGTTTGAAATCTATCGATGACCAAATCGAAGTACTTCGCACGCAGGCAAATGATGAGCCAAATGTCGATAGCAAGGAGGTGATTTTTAAGAAAATTGATGCCCTGGAGCTAGATCGGAATAAAGAACTTGAAGTAATATTATTGGATATCCTTCCAAAAGCTTTCGCAATTGTTAAGGATACGGCGCGTCGTTTCAAAGAAAATGAAAGTCTTGAAGTTACTGCTTCTTATTTTGACCGTGAAATAGCGACAAAGAAGAAAAATGTTACTATCAATGGCGATAAAGCCGTTTGGAACAGTACCTGGGATGTAATTGGCCAACCGATCAAGTGGAATATGCAGCACTATGATGTGCAGCTTATCGGTGGTTTGGTACTTCACCAGGGAAAAATTTCCGAGATGGCAACAGGGGAAGGAAAGACGCTTGTGGCAACTTTGCCTGCGTTCCTTAATGCCCTTGCAGGTTTAGGTGTTCACATCGTTACGGTGAATGACTACCTGGCAAAACGTGATGCGGAGTGGAATGCGCCTCTTTTTGAATTCCATGGCATGAGCGTTGACTGTATTGACCGTCACCAGCCTAACACGCAGGCACGCCGTGATGCTTATAAGGCAAATCTTACGTACGGCACAAATAACGAATTTGGTTTTGACTACCTGCGTGACAATATGTCACGTACGACTGAAGAACTGGTTCAGCGTAAACACCACTTTGCAATGGTGGATGAGGTCGATTCCGTTTTGATCGACGATGCTCGTACGCCATTGATTATCAGCGGCCCTGTGCCACGCGGCGACGAGCAGGAATACCTGGAGTTAAAGCCTCGTGTTTCGAAAATTGTTGAGGCGCAGAAGAAACTGGCGATGGATTTGCTGAATGAAGCAAAGAAAAAGATTGCGGCAGGTGACAAGAAAGAAGGTTCCCTGGCACTTTTCCGCGCACACCGCGGTATGCCGAAGTATAAACCTTTGATTAAGTATTTAAGTGAATCCGGAATTAAGCAGTTGATGCAGGAATCTGAATCGATTTATCTTGCAGAAAACCAGAAGCTGATGCCACAGGCTGATGCTCCGCTTTATTTTACAATTGACGAAAGACATAATAGTATTGAGCTTACCGAAAAAGGTATCGATTTCCTTACCGGTGAGTCTGAGCAAACAAACTTCTTCATTCTTCCTGATATTGCAGTTGATCTTGATATGATCGAAAAAGATCAGTCTTTGAGCGAGCAGGAACGTGTGATGCAGAAGGAAGCATTGATCCGTGATTATTCCGTCAAAACGGCACGTATCCACACTGTTAACCAGTTATTAAAAGCGTATACACTTTTTGAAAAAGATGTGGAATACGTTCTTATGGATGGAAAAGTTAAGATCGTGGATGAGCAGACAGGTCGTATCATGGACGGCCGTCGTTATTCAGACGGTCTTCACCAGGCGATTGAAGCGAAGGAAAATGTTCGTGTTGAAGATGCGACACAGACTTATGCTACAGTAACACTTCAGAATTATTTCCGTATGTACCATAAGCTTGCAGGTATGACGGGTACTGCCGAAACTGAAGCGGGTGAGTTCTGGGAAATCTATAAACTGGACGTGGTATCAATACCTACTAATGTTCCTGCGGTTCGAAAGGATCAGGAGGATAAGGTATACCGTTCGGTTCGTGAAAAATATAATGCTGTTACGGATGAAATAGTAGAACTGGTTGAAGCTGGCCGTCCTGTTTTGGTAGGTACAACTTCGGTAGAAAATTCCGAAATCATCAGCCGGATGCTAACGCTGCGCAAAATACCACATCAGGTATTGAACGCGAAACAGCACCAGAAAGAAGCAGAAGTTGTGGCAGAAGCTGGTAAGCCAGGTACTGTAACGATCGCGACAAACATGGCTGGTCGAGGTACGGATATCAAACTTACCCCGGAAGCAAAAGCGGCAGGTGGTTTGGCGATTGTCGGTACGGAACGCCATGAAAGTCGTCGCGTTGACAGACAGCTTCGTGGTCGTGCGGGTCGTCAGGGTGATACGGGTTCTTCTCAATTCTTTGTTTCATTGGAAGATAACCTGATGCGTCTTTTCGGCTCAGACCGTATGGCGAAGGTTATGGATAAAATGGGCTTGGAAGAAGGTGAAGTGATCCAGAGCAGCATGATTACGAAATCAATCGAACGTGCTCAGAAAAAAGTAGAAGAAAATAACTTTGGTATGCGTAAACGTCTTCTTGAATATGATGACGTAATGAACTATCAGCGTGATGCCATCTATACACGTCGTCGTAACGCATTGTTCGGAGATCGTCTTGCTGTTGATATTGCAAATACGCTTTATGATGTTTGTGAAGAAATTGTTTCTAACGCCGGAACATATTCCGAGCTTGATCTTGCAACGATCACAACGCTTGGAATTGAACTTCCATTCAGTGAAAATGATAACGTTTCCCTGAAACCTCAGGAAAAAACACAACGTCTTTACGAAGCAGCCGAGAAACATTATCAGGATAAAAATCACGAAATTTCTCAGAAGGCATTACCAATTCTGCAATCGATTTTTGCAGAACGCGGTGCTACAATTACTGAGATCATGATTCCTTTCAGCGACGGAATCCGTCAGACTGGTATTGTTGTAAATCTTAAAAAGGCGTTGGCAAACAACGGTCATGAGATTACGCACGAGATGGAAAAGGCGATTGTACTTTCGCTGATCGACCAGGAGTGGAAAGAGCATCTTCGTGAAATGGATGATTTGAAACAATCAGTTCAGAATGCAGTTTTCGAACAAAAAGATCCTCTGTTGATCTACAAATTCGAATCGGTGGAGCTTTTCAAACGCTTCCTGAGCAAAGTTAATTTTGACATGATTTCGTTCCTGATGAAGGCAGATATCCCGCAGGAGGAGGCTGCCCCGGCTCCGGTTGTCCAGCAGACTGTTAGACGCCCTGCTCCTGCACCGGAACTTCACACAAACCGTGATGAGGATTTTGATGCCAATTTTGATGGACCTGGTGAGTACGCAAATCAAATGGAATCTACGACAAAGGCTCAGCCGATCAAAGTAGATAAAATTGCAGACCGTAATCAGAAGGTATCTGTGCAGTATCGTGACGGACGCGTTTTGCGTGATGTTAAATACAAAAAAGTTGAACAAGAAGTTAAAAACGGCGACTGCGTTGTTATAGAATAATAAATTCATTCGGTTCCGAATGATAAAATTTCAAGTTGAAAATCAGAAGCCTTGCCTTTCTAAATTAGATCGGCAAGGCTTTTTGATACGTGTAAAATCAAGATTTATACGATATTTGTATTTTCAAAGACTAAAAGCGAACGAAATTCCCCTTTCATGAAACTTCATAAAGAAGGTTACACCATCATGGCGGTCGCCGCCATAATACTGATTGTGATAAATTTAGGCATACACATGTTGTTGCCTGATGGATACTGGATTCCTAGAATAACCTTAATTGCCAGTATATTTATCTTCTTCCTTATTGTACAATTCTTCCGTGTGCCATCACGGGTTGTAAATAAAGGTGAAACGCAGATCATCGCCCCGTGCGATGGAAAAGTGGTGGTAATTGAAGAAGTTGTAGAATCCGAATATTTTAAAGGTCCGAGACGTCAGATCAGCATTTTCATGTCTCCCATTAATGTCCATGTCAACTGGAATCCTGTCAGTGGCGTAATTCAATATTTCAAGTATCACCCAGGCCTCTACCTTGTCGCATGGCACCCGAAATCAAGTACAGAAAATGAGCGTACAACAGTAGTGACGCGTACTGCTTCGGGAGTTGATATTTTATTCCGCCAGATTGCAGGAGCTGCTGCGCGCCGTATCCGCTGGTACGTAAAAGAGGGAGACAAAGTTGAGCAAAGCACTGAAATGGGCTTTATCAAATTTGGCTCCCGCGTTGATATTTACGTCCCGCTTGATGCAGAAATTAAAGTAAATCTTCAAGACAAAACAGTTGGTAGTGTTACCGTTCTGGCAGAATTAAAATAATCGCCAGGTTGCGATTTGCTGAAAAAAGCCTGGCACTGCGGCCGGATAAACGACAGCCATAAACACTAATCCAAAAACGGCACCATAAATATGGGCGCTGTGGTTGACATAACTTCTGCCACGGCGTCCTTCATAGATCGAATAACCCAGGAACAATATCCCGAAAATAAAACCTGGCATACAAATAAAGAAATAAAGGCAAACCTGCATGAGCGGAGCGTATAAAAACGCCGCGAATAATACAGAGGATACACCTCCCGAAGCTCCCAGGGAATTATAGTTTGAATCATTTTTATGTTTCAGAAATGTCGGAATATCTGAGACAATAATACCAACGATATATAAGAACAGATAATAAGCCGCTCCGCTTGGTCCAAAAAGCATGGCAAAAAGTCTCTCGATTCCTTCTCCGACAAACCACAAACTGAGCATATTAAAGATCAGGTGACCGAAATCGGCATGAATAAATCCGGATGTAATAAACCGGTAATATTCGTTTCTTTTCGTAACCCGGTATGGGTTCATGATCAGCTTGTCCATTAAAAGAGTATTGCTGAATGCATAATAACTTATACCGGAGGTTATTATGATTAATATGAGGGTGATCGACATAGGATTCTTATTGGTAATTTAAATGTGAAAGCTGCATTAATTACTTGGTCAACTTTATTGTTCCCGTTCAACCAGTTGATGAACAAATTCAAGAAGATTTTTCTTGCGTTCATAAGGAACAGATAATCTTTCCAGACAATCAATTCCCTTGGAAAAATAGCTGTTGATTTTTTCTTCCGTCAATGCCCGGATACCCAAGGTATCATAAATACCTCGAACTGCGTTTACTTTTTCTTCCTTATCAAACGTTTCGGCGGAAATCCATTCATTCAATTCTGCCGCTATAGTGCCTTCGGCTTTTGATAATGCCTCAATCAGTAAGAAAGTTTTTTTATTGGCAATAATATCACCGCCAACCTGTTTTCCAAATTTTGCCGGATCTCCGTAAACATCCAGCAAATCATCTTTTAGTTGGAAACCGATTCCCATACTTTCGCCAGCCTCATAAAGCAGTTGTGCTGCTTCCATATCCGCTCCGCCAAGGATCCCGCCAAGTTCCAGGGCAAAACCCAAAAGGACGGAAGTTTTAAGGCGTATCATGTCTATGTATTCTTCCTCGGTAACATTCCAGCGGGTCTCAAAATTCATATCCAGCTGCTGACCTTCACAAACTTCTGACGCTGTTTTGTTAAAACGAATCAGAACATTTCGCAAATCTTCCTTTTTGATATCAATCAAAAGATCATAAGCCCTGATCAGCATAACGTCGCCGGACAGAATAGCCGTATTGGCATTCCATTTTTCATGCACAGTTAGCTTTCCCCGCCGCAATGGAGCTTTGTCCATGATGTCATCGTGCATCAGGGTGAAGTTATGAAACACCTCGACAGCAATCGCCGGTTTCAGGATATTTTTAAGGTCATCAGTATAAATTGACGCTGATAGTAATGTCAGAAGCGGACGGAAACGCTTACCGCCCAAAGCCATGATATAACGTATCGGTTCATAAAGTTCTGCAGGAGATTCTCCGTAAGAGGTTTGTTCTATTTCAGTTTGCAGGGTTTGCAGCAGATTTTCTGTTGTTGTCATTCGCGGTTTGTTACTACGTATTCAATTGTATTGAAAACGAATTATTTTGATCCGAAATTTTTTCGTTTTAAGAGAACTACGCAAAGTAGCTAAATCCTGTTGATAAACTCAAAGGTTAGTTGGATGAATGGTTTGGTATTTGAATTAAATGTATTGAACTACCAGAAAATGAAGCAATACGAAGTGGGTCAGGATTTATTTAGTTCAGCTGATTAAATCAAATGATATAATTGCCATATTTGAATATCGTTAATCTGTTCTGCGCCACGAATACACGAATTTGCACTAATATTCTTTGAGTAAATTCGTGAACATTTGTGTATTCGTGGCTAAAATAAAATACAAAATGCCATTTCATCTTTATTTCAACGGAGAAATTTCTCCCTTAGATTCAACTATTTTTAAATCAAACGACCTGGCCATTTTGCGCGGTTATGGCATGTTTGATTATTTCAGGACTTACAACGGCGTTCCTTTTCGCTGGGATGATTACTGGCAGCGTTTCGAAAATTCTGCTAAATTATTAAAACTCCCCCTTCCATTAAATCAGGAAGAAGCTGCGGAAATTCTTGCAGATCTGCATGCCTTATCTGGAGAACCGGAGGTTGCTTTTCGTTTTGTGTTAACGGGCGGTTATGCGCCTGATAGCGTACATGTGGTGAAGCCTAATTTTTTGATCCGGACAGAAGCGTTGCCGCAGGACAATCCGGCAGGTTTATTGAAAGGAATTAAAGTTTTGCCGTACCAATATGTGCGTGATCTGCCGGAAATTAAAACAACCAATTATGTACATATGGTTTTGATGGCAGACGAAATGAAAGAGCAAGGCGCATCTGATCTGCTTTTTTATAAGGATGGAGAAATAAGTGAATTAACGAGAAGCAATTTTTTTATTTTTAAAGGTGATACGCTGATTACTTCTGATACCAATATTTTAAGAGGAATTACCAGAAAAGTAGTTTTGGAATTAGCAAAGGAACATTTTAAAATAGAGGTTCGCCCACTGTTATATTCCGAACTGGCAACGGCTGACGAAGCATTTACAACAAGTTCAACGAAGTGGGTGATGCCTATCGTACAAATCGGAGATAATCTCGTCGGCGATGGAAAAGCAGGACAACGGACGCTTTCGCTGCAAGACTTATTTAAGAAAGTTGTTTTGGAATGGGGAAGATAATTGCTCTCCGTCCGATGGTTTCTTTACCGTTGGACGGAGAAAAACAATTGATATTTTTGTGACTGTAAATGTTGAAAAAATTTTGTTAAGCCAGCCGCTGGTTTAGATGTTTTCTTACCGGTCCGACGGCAAAAAAAGCCGTCGGACCGGTGGCTTGCAAAAAGCCTCTGGTATCATTTGAAATGCTTGATATACTATTGAATTAATTCCAGCCTTGTGCTGTAATCGGAACTCTGTTGTCTCCTTTGGTATGAAGTAAAACTTCGTCCTTTTTATCCGTCATATATCCGATTACGCTGATTTTTGGATTGTTTTTGATTTTGTCATAATCACTTTGCGGGATTGTGAAAAGCAATTCGTAATCTTCTCCACCATTTAAAGCTGCTGTTATCGGCCCGATATTGAGCTCGACAGCACCCATGTAAGTCTGCTCGTCTATTGGAAGCTTGTCTTCAAAAACGAGCGCACCAACGCCGGATTGTGAACAAAGATGTAAAAGATCAGAAGCAAGACCGTCAGAAACGTCAATCATGGAAGTCGGGATACAACCAGCACCAGCAAGTTCATAAACGACATCCATCCGCGCTTCCGGGCGGAGTTGTCTTTGAATCACATATTCTTTTCCGTCAAGCTGAGGCTGCATATTAGGATCGGCAAGGAAAACCTGCTTCTCTCTCACCAATAATTGCAATCCGATATATGCACCACCCAAATCGCCGGAAACGCATAAAAGATCGTTTGCTTTGGCGGTATTCCGGTAAGTAATTCTGTCTTTCGCTACACGTCCGAAGACGCTTACGGAAATAAATAATCCCGATAACGAAGAAGAAGTATCGCCGCCGACAAGATCTACATTGAAATCTTTGCAGGCAGCTTTCATGCCTTCGTACAATTCTTCAACCGCTTCTACGGAGAAACGGTTACTCAAAGCGATACCTACTGTAACCTGGCGCGGAACTCCGTTCATTGCCGCCACGTCTGACACATTTATGGCAATTGCCTTGTACCCTAAATGTTTTAAAGGAAAAAATGAAAGGTCAAAGTGAACGCCTTCCAAAAGGATATCGGTTGATAATAATCCGAATTCTGTTCCAAGATCTATAACGGCCGAGTCGTCGCCGATACCTTTGATACTTTCAGGTAAATTATTTTTAAGTCCTTCGTTAAGTCTTTTAATAAGACCGAATTCGCCTAAATTGCTGATTTCTGTTCTTGATTCTGCCATGTTACAAAGTTAGCTAAAATAGACGAAGCCATCTCCCGCGGAAATGGCTTCGTCTATTTGAATAAAATTTCAGTCCTAAAAGTTCACTACGGCTTTCAAACCGTGCCTCAACTTATGGATTTGATAATGTATATTGATTGATTGTATTTCCGGTTTTTAAACTGCCATCTAGGCGCGTTAATACTACTTTATTATCTTCCAGTGAGTTGATTGTAAATTTAATAGTCCCGTTGCTTCCGCTTGGCTGTGGATTTAAGCCTGAAAGAACAAGCGTGGTTTCACCTTCCAGAGCCCATGTTCCGTTAAAAGTGTTTTTATCAAATTCCGTATAAGCGACGGTTCCTGTTGACGATAATGCTAAACGAAAATCCGAATATCTTGCCTCGTTATTAGAAGCACCCCCACGTGTGTAAACCACCACTGTTCCGTGTTTTACCGTTTCGGCTGTCCATGTTTTGGCGATACGTTCGGAAACGGGTTTTTTTGAATCTTTCTTACAACCTGCTGTTATCAATGTGAGCACCAGCATAATACTCCAAAACAAAGTATATTTTCTTTCCATTTTATTTTTCACGGATGATTTTCTTAATTAAACGCCAAGTTCAGATTTTTTAGTCTTATTATCAAAATAATCTGAAATGTCGCCTTAAATTCCGGGCATAATTATTGAACGTATCTAGCGCAGCGGTAAACCAAAGTGAATGAAAGAGTATACAAAATCCCAGCTCGCATTAAGAAACGGGCAGGATCGCGAAGAAATATGGTGTGCTTATCAGGGCCTTATATATGATGTAACCAGTTCCCGACTTTGGCGAAACGGTCACCATTATGAACATTGGGCTGGCCAGGATCTAACAAAGGAACTGGGCGACGCACCTCACACAGAACGTGTTTTTGAGCGGTTTAAAGTTATCGGTAAATTAACAGAACCTTTTTAATTATCAGAGTTTGAAACAAAGTACCTATTTAATCGCCGACAGCGGTTCCACAAAAACGGACTGGCTGGTGGCAGTTCCCGGAAAAACACCTGTTCGTTTTCATTCCAGCGGCTTAAATCCATTTTATCAGACGAAGGATGAAGTGTTGGAAATAATAGAAAAAGAAGTCATTCCTTATCTTTATAATACAATTGATCAGGTATTTTTTTATGGTGCGGGATGTGCAGATAAAACGACAAGCCGGCCTATCTATGATGCATTGGCTGAAATTATTCCGTCTGCCGAAATTATAGAAGTGGCCTCTGATATGCTGGCAGCAGCAAGAGGATTGTGCCAGAATGAAGCTGGGATTGCATGTATTTTGGGAACCGGTGCCAATAATACTTTCTATGATGGCAAGAAGATGGTCCATTCCATCGGATCACTGGGCTTTTGGCTTGGCGACGAAGGCAGCGGATCCTATCTTGGGAAAACATTATTGGTTCATTTTCTTCAAAAAGAATTGCCGGAAGATTTGGATAAACAATTTGAAGAAAGTTATCCTGGCACAAACCGGCTAACTGTTTTGGAAAAAGTTTACAGGCAGCCTTTCCCAAATCGCTATTTTGCAACTTTTTCACATTTTATCTCAAAAAATATTAAACATCCGTTTATCCATAAAATGGTCAGCGATGCGTTTATTCTTTTTACAGAGAAATATATTCTGAAACATAAGGATGCCGAGATGTATCCGATTCATTTTACCGGTTCAATCGCGTTTTATTATCAGGATATTCTGAAATCAGTTTTAGAAGAAAAAGGGCTGATGCCCGGAAAGATTTTAAAGTCGCCGATGGAAATGCTTTTTGATTATCATGTAAAGACAGAGATGTAAGAAATCTTGACTGGCATAAGCTACGATAGTCATTAACTTTATCCAGTAATCACTTTATCAATGCCGAGACGTTCTATTCGATGGCTTACTTTATTTTCTGCGCTTCTGATTATTGGCGTGGTGATTACCCAGATTTATTGGGTAAAACAGGCACTCGACCTGCGTCACCGGCAATTTAATCAGAATGCGCATGTTGCTTTACAGGACGTTGCGCAGGAGCTCGCCACCGTTAATGGCGTAATGCAGACTTCAAATCCCGTAGAGCAATTATCACCGGAATATTTTCTGGTGAATACGAATGCGACCACGCAACCCGATCTGCTGGAACATTTTATCAAAGACAGTTTTCAAAAACATAATCTGATCACGGATTTTGAAATCGGAATTTACGATTGTACGACCGACAGAATGCGTTACGGGATGTCTTTAAGCACAAAAACAAATGATAAGACAAGCGTAAAAATTAATAATTGGGTCAAAACCGACAAATATCCCTATTACTTCGGCGTGCGGTTTCCACAGCAGTCGGCATATATAGTCGGAAATTTGAACGGCTGGATTTGGTCATCTATGCTGGTGCTTCTGGCCGTTTGTTTTTTTGCCTATGCACTGTTTGTCATTTTAAGACAAAAACATTTGTCGGAAGTTCAGCGGAATTTTGTCAATAATATGACGCACGAACTTCAGACGCCGATTTCTACCATCCGTATTGCAGCAGATGTGCTTAATTCGGATATTATTACAACGCAGCCGGAACGGCATAAGCGATACGTCCATATCGTTCAGGAGGAGATTGCAAGATTGCAGAATCAAGTGGAAATGGTGCTTTCCATGGCCAAGGCAGAAAGACATGCCCTGGTTCTGAAAAAAGAAATTGTAGATGTCCATCACGTTATAGAGTCTATTTTACTGCCGTTTGAAGGAAAGGTAAAGCTGAGATTTGAAGCGATGCAGCCTTGTGTCGAGGCTGATCCATTTCATTTGAGGAACATGATCACCAACCTGATTGATAATGCGATCAAATATTCTGTTGATAGGCCGGAAGTTGTGGTTAGGACTTTTAATAAAAGAAGCTGTCTCTTTATTTGTGTTGAAGATAAGGGTGTCGGAATCGCACCGGAGTTTCAGAAGAAGATTTTTAACAAATTTTTCCGGATTTCCTCGGGTGATGTGCATAATGTAAAAGGCTCTGGCATAGGTCTCAGTTATGTAAAACAAATTGTACGTTCGCATCACTGGCATCTGGAATTGGACAGTGCGTTGGGAAAAGGAAGCATATTTACAATTTCGATCCCTCAGAAATAATAATAAAAAGCTTTAAACCTAAAACCGAATAAATTGAAAAAGAAAATTTTGTACGTCGAGGACGACCCGAATCTTGCCTTCGCGACCAAGGATAATCTCGAAGCTTACGATTATGAAGTTGTTCATGCCGAAGATGGCGCGGAAGCCCTGGATGTTATCAATAAAGAACATTTTGATATTTGTGTGCTCGACGTGATGCTCCCTAAAATGGATGGTTTTACGCTGGCTGAAAATATCCGTAAATCGGATAAGCAGGTTCCGATCCTGTTTTTAACTGCACGATCTTTGCAGGAAGATAAAATTAAAGGACTTGAACTCGGAGCGGAGGATTATGTGACAAAACCTTTCAGTATACAGGAACTGATGCTGCGGATTGGCGTTATTTTGAGACGGAATAATTCAGGAAAACCTGTCTCCGCTCAGCCAAAAATCAATACGATCGGTAATTACAGTTTTGATTTCCAAAAACTTACTTTGTCCATAAACGGTAGCTTGCAAACGCTGACTTTCCGGGAAGCCGAGGTGCTGAAATATCTTTCTGAGCGTCCGGATCAGGTTATCCGACGAGACGAATTGCTGAAAGCGATCTGGGGAGATGACGATTATTTTATGGGAAGAAGTCTGGATGTATTTATTTCAAGATTGCGTAAATATCTGTCCTCAGACCCTGTAATCCGCATTGATAACGTGCACGGCGTGGGATTCAGAATGACATACTAACACATTCTTTTTCAAATATCTTTCATTTTTATTTGCACTAAAATAATAAGTTCCTATATTTGCACCCTCATTTGGAAAAATTGATCGTCATGGCTAAGGTTTGTCAAATTACTGGTAAAAGAACACGCGTTGGAAATAATGTTTCTCACGCTAACAATAAAACAAAACGTAAATTCTTCCCGAATTTACAAAAGAAACGTTTCTTCCTTCCTTCATCAGGAGAATGGGTTACGTTGAAAGTAGCTACTTCTGCTCTTCGTACAATCAACAAGAACGGTATCGAAGCTACGATCCAAAAAGCATACGATAAAGGAACACTTACGTTCTAAGAAATTTGCGAATTTATTGGAAAGGGACTTCTCTTATTCGGGGAGTCCTTTTTTTCGTCGATTCTCCGGATTTCAGGAATTGTCTGTTTCGTTTTATCAGGTAAAGAATTACAAATCATTGAACTGTTTTGCCGGATAGACTATGCATAACCTTTCCGCAAATCAAAATGTTTTTCTACTTCTGGGCTCCAATCTTGGAGAGCGGCTGCAAATTTTGCAGTCTGCGGCCGGATTGATTGAAGAGCGCGTTGGTGCTATCCGAACTGCCTCGTCTATCTATGAAACCGCGCCCTGGGGTGTGCTGGATCAGCCTGTTTTTCTTAATCAGATACTGGAAGTTCAGACAGAACTAATGCCTGAGGAAGTGCTCAGAATTATTCTGGAAATTGAGCATGAGCTTGGACGCATCCGCTATGAACGCTGGGGCGCCCGGGTGATCGATATTGATATGCTCTATTTCAACGATCTGGTACTCGATAGCGCACGTCTTACATTACCTCATCCACGACTTCATGAGCGAAGGTTTACGCTCGTTCCTCTTACTGAAATCGCACCTGATTTTCTTCATCCTCTTTTGCAAAAAACTTCCCGGGAATTGCTGGACAATTGTACCGATCCGGGAGCGGTTATAAAAATTTCATAAAAAAGTACTACTTCATATTTCACGTTGCAAATAGGATAATATTCCATTCACTCTCCATTTTACGCAGTTTATCATTTTTTAGTATTATTCTCAACTGATTATCACTTGTTTTGCATAACAATTGAAACGCGTCTCAAATTTATTTTTAAAAATAAATGGGGGTTAATGCCGGATCGATTGTCATCAGGATAGGAAAAGTTCAATTTTGCGTAACCGGTCGTAAAGATGCTAAGCCTGCCTTCTATTATCTACCAAAATTTTAGCATGAAAAATAAAGTACACAAGAAATGGATTGTGCTCCTGCTGTTTGTGATGAGTTTGCCAGCAGCTGCGCAGAATAAACATACTGTCAGTGGGTATGTAAAGGATCTTGCAAACGGAGAAGGGCTGATCGGCGTTTCCGTGTATGTGAAGGAAGTTGAAACCGGCGTAGTGACAAATCCGTATGGATTTTACTCGCTTACCCTTCCTAACGGCACTTATAATGTCGTTTTCTCCTACATTGGTTATCAGAAAATTTCGAAAACGGTTGATTTAAATACAGATCAGCGGGTCGACATTGAGATGTCGGATGAAAGTGAAAACTTGAAAGAAGTAACAATTTCAACTAAGAAAGAAGACGATAATGTAAGAAGTATTGAGATGTCAGTGAATAAGGTGGAAATGAAAACCATCAAAAAAATGCCGGCACTTCTGGGAGAAGTCGATTTGATCAGAAGTATTCAGCTATTGCCCGGCGTTACCACTGTTGGCGAGGGAGCTTCCGGATTTAACGTTCGTGGTGGTGACATTTCGCAAAACCTGGTCTTGCTTGATGAGGCTCCGGTTTATAACTCCTCTCACCTTTTCGGGTTTTTCTCTGTGTTTAATCCTGATGTTGTAAAAGATGTCAAGCTGATCAAAGGCGGTATTCCTGCTCAGTATGGCGGACGTATTTCTTCGATTCTTGATGTGAGGATGAAAGAAGGAAATGCAAAAAAGCGCGAAATTAATGGCGGAATTGGTTCTATATTTTCCCGGCTTACGTATGAACAACCTTTCGCTGCCGGAAAGGGGTCCTTTATCGTAGCCGGTCGTCGTTCTTATATCGACATTCTTGCCAAACCTTTTTTGAACAAAGATTTGAAAGATTCGAAGTTTAATTTTTATGATCTGACGGCCAAGGTAAATTATCGTTTAGGGAATAAGGATACATTCTTTGCTTCCGGTTATTTTGGTAAAGATGTTTTTGGTGGCGGAGATTTTGGTTTTGGCTGGGGAAATGCCACTGCAACAGCTCGCTGGAACCACATTTTTTCAAATAAATTGTTCATGAACCTGACTGGTTATTACAGTAACTACGATTATAATCTTGGTCAGAATGAAAATGATGAACAGGCGAAAGATCGTTTTGTCTGGAAATCCAAAATTATCAGCAAAAGTGTAAAACCAGATTTTACTTATTACATCACACCAAATAACCAGCTGACTTTTGGTGGTCAGTATATCAATTATGACTCACGCCCCGGAAAAGCCACAGCCGTTTCAGAAGGCGAAGGACTTAACCTGGATCTGCCATCACGCCATGCGGATGAATCAGCTTTGTACATTGCTAATGAGCAAAAATTAACAGACAGGATTTCCTTACAGTATGGTATCCGTTATTCTTACTATCGCAGCCTGGGGCCTGGAACTGAATATTTATATGGAGATACCACAGCGGGTATAAGAAAACAGCCGATTTTTCCAGGAACAGAATATGGCAAGGGTGATGTGATCAAAACATACGGAAATTGGGAGCCTCGTTTTGCAGTCAATGTAGGCATTACGTCCACCGCTTCTTTGAAATTGAGCTACAACCGGATGTCTCAATATCTTCACCTGTTGTCTAACACAGCCGCAAGTTCTCCTTTGGATGTTTGGACGCTGAGCTCTTCAAATATAAAACCTGAGCTTGCTGACCAGGTAGCTGCGGGATGGTTCCAGAATTTTAAGGATAATATGTTCGAGGCTTCTGTGGAGGTTTATTATAAAAAACTTCATAACCAGATTGACTATGTGACTGGCTCAGATTTGTTGCTGAATCAATTTGTTGAAGGTGATTTATTAACCGGAAAAGGCCGTGCTTACGGAGCTGAATTTTATTTGAAGAAAAACAAAGGCCGTTTAACAGGATGGATTAGCTACACTTTGTCGAAAACAGAAAGACAGGTCATGAGTATCAATAATGACAACTGGTTTCCGGCCCGTTTTGATAAGCCTCACAACTTCACTTCGGTTGCAATTTATGAGTTGAACAAGCGACTGACATTATCGTCAAACTTTACAATAACTTCCGGGACGCCGGCAACTTTTCCTACGAACGGATATTCATGGGGAGGAATATCTTTGGGAAACAACTATAATAATGTCAGAAACAATAACCGTATTCCAGCTTACCATAGACTGGATCTGGCGGCGACGCTCAAAGCCCGTAAGAAATTATTCGGTATTGGAGAAGGTGAATGGGTTTTTTCAATCTATAATGTCTACAACCGTCGGAATGCCTTCTCGGTATATACACGCCAGAATGATGATAAGCCAACGGTCAGCGACAGGACTCAGAATATGCTGAGAACAGAAGCTGTTCGCTATTCCGTGATTGGAAGTCTGATCCCTTCGGTTACCTATAATTTTAAGTTTTAATCAGCCATGAAAAAATATAAATTCTCAACAGTACGCATCTTTCAAACTTTGGCGCTGGTTCTGGCAATCGCCGGGTTATCAAGCTGCGAGGATGTCATTGATCTGAACACAGAGACCGGGCCGACGCAATTGGTTGTGGATGGTTGGATAACAAATCAGCCTGGAACGCAAACAATCACTTTAACCTGGTCATCTGCATATTTTGACAAAAATCCGATCAAACCGGTATTAGGTGCAAAAGTCACCGTGACGGATAACCTGGGGAAAGTCTACGAGTTCACGGATAAGGATGGAACTGGAAACTACACCTGGGGAAAATTGAATACTGATACTTTGGGGCATGTTGGTGGCAAATACTCTTTGAGAATCGAGCACGAGCAGGAAGTCTATACATCTAAAAATGAGATCAAACGTGTTCCGAAAATTGATTCTCTTGTATATACAAACGAAACGCTGCCGTTCACACCGGACGATGGACAAAAGACAGGCTATATCGCCGAGTTTTATGCCCGTGATTTTGCCGGAACCGGAGATACTTATTGGATTAAAGAAGTATTGAATGGAAAAACGAATGTGGATAAAGCAGAAAAGATTTCTATTGCCTGGGATGCAGCTTTTGGTGCAGGAGCACCTTCGGATGGTTTAATTTTTATTCAACCGTTGAGAAGATCTATTACTTATGATTCTTTATATCAGGCCGGCAGTCACGTGGGCGTTGAGTTGCATAGTATCACCAATGAAGCGTTTTACTTTTTGCAGCAAATTGTCGAGCAAAGTTCTAACGGAGGTTTGTTCGCTACGCCGATCGCCAACATTAAGTCAAATGTGATTAATGCAGATCCGAACGGAAGAAAAGCACTTGGGTATTTCGGAGCTTCGGCGGTAAGCAGAATGGAAACCGTTATTGATCCGAAAAAAGCACGCCCGGAAGATTGATCTCAAGGTCTCTTACTTCACTATAAAACGACATTTGTAAACCTTCTTTTTAAAACCGTCAGACACGATTTCTGGCGGTTTTTGTTTTTATAAATGCCCATCAGCGATTCAAGTGCAGGATTATAAGTTCTTTTCGTATATTGGAATTTCATAAAATCTTCCCGATGAAAAACGCACTCCTTACTCTTCTTCTGCTAACGACAATCCACGTTAATGCCCAAAAGAGGCCGCGCGAACTTGGAATAAAAATTGGTGTTTTACCGACTGGCACTTTTAATGCGATCACGGATGTTGCCGGTGTCAAGGTTGGTCAGGTTACTTTGACTGACGGTAAAGATATTCGCACCGGCGTCACAGCCATTTTGCCAAGAGAGGGAAATCTTTTTCAACAAAAAGTCCCGGCTGCAATTTATATAGGAAACGGCTTTGGAAAACTTGCAGGTTATTCTCAGGTTGAAGAACTGGGAACAATGGAAACACCGATAATTTTAACGAATACGTTAAGTGTCCCGACAGCTGCGGATGCTCTGATTGACTGGACTATTAATCAGAAAGGTAATGAAAATGTGCGATCGGTAAATCCCGTAGTTGGAGAAACGAATGACGGGTTTTTAAATGATATCCGTGGAAGACATGTGAAAAAAGAGCATGTTTTGCAGGCATTAATGAAAGCACAAACCGGAAAAGTGGATGAAGGAAATGTCGGTGCGGGAACGGGAACTGTTTGTTTTAATTTCAAAGGCGGAATCGGAACCTCTTCCAGAAAATTGCCTGAAAAACTGGGAGGATATACTGTCGGTGTCTTAACGCAGACAAATTTTGGCGGTGTTTTAAAAGTAAACGGTGTTCCTGTCGGAGAAGAATTAGGAAAATATGCTTTCAAAGAAACACTTGACAAATCTTCAGATGGATCCTGTATGATGATCATTGCCACAGATGCGCCGTTGGATGCCAGAAATTTGAAACGACTGGCAAAACGTGCTATCATGGGCATGGCTGAAACCGGCGGAATTGCTTCCAACGGAAGTGGAGATTATGTGATCGCGTTCTCAACAGCATACCAAATTCCGCATGAAACGAAGCAGGGAACTTCCAGTGTCACTCTCTTACATAACGATTACGTGTCGCCGCTTTTCATGGCAACAATAGAAGCGACGAATGAAGCCATTATTAATTCTCTATTTATGGCCAAAACTTCCGATGGTACGCAAAGTCATGCTGTTGAAGAATTACCTAAAGAAAAAGTCCTTGAAATCATGCGAAAATATGGCCGATTGAAGTAAGACTTACTTTTCCTTCTCGTTATTTACAGTTTATCAAAATGTTAATTCAGATAATTCCGGCAAACTACTTGCGATTGTAATATTTTGGTTTAAAATTTGCGGTTTAAATGAAGACCCGAATCGTGAAGACAAAAAAAGTTATCAACCAGACAATCAGCTTACTGCTAGCCGCCATGCTTTTGATGGTAGCCGGAGTGAAGTCATGGCCAAGTAACAGCGATACGGCTCAGCAATTTTCTAAAAGTGCCAAGGCGATCACAAAAGGAATTTCCAGTGATGCCGCCGCCAACACGCCTGACGATCATCAGGCGACGGTAAGTGCGCTTGCTCTCGACGCGGTTATTACGCCGGCCATTTCGTTTGATTTCTCTCATTATTTTTATTTTGCTCCACAGCCAGTCTGGCAATTTATTGAAAGCCAACATATTGTTGAAGTCGCTTTCCGGGAGTCGCATTTCTCGTTCTCCTGTTTCAGTCGAGTCTTTGCCAGATATATTGTCACCAATGCTCCGTGACAATGCGTCGTTGATCATGCAGATTGAAAGTCTATAAGCCGCCTGTCTTTACGGCGCCTGCTCTTATATCCTCATGACTTAAATATTGTTATCCCGGACTGCGAGTCATAAACTGCACGTCCCCAATCTTATCTATTTGAAAATTTCACATTTTTTACAAAACAATGACTAACAAGAATGGAGTAATTGCGCTAACGATTGTGTTAGCTCTTATTAGTGCCTATTACCTTTCTTTTACGTTCGTTTCACGCAACATAAAAGGAAAGGCTGAAACCTATGCCACTGATGCATCGGGGAAAGTAGATGACAAGAAAAAACAACACTATATTGATTCGCTTTGGCGCGAAGATGTATACCTGGGGCAAACTTTGCAGGAAGTAATGGAACGTGAGCTTAGCCTTGGTCTTGACCTTCAAGGTGGTATGCACGTTGTTTTGGAAGTTTCTCCTGCTGAAATTTTGAAAGGAATGGCTGGTGGAAATGCTCGCAGCGCATCGTTTCAAAAAGCTCTACAGGCAGCGCAGGCAGATAAAAAAGCAGATAACAAGGCTTTTGTAAAGATTTTTGTTTCAGCATTTAAGGATGCTGCTCCGAACACAAGTCTTGCGAGTGTATTTGCTACAAGTGCAAACCGTACCAAAATCAACAGCAATTCGTCAGATGGTGATGTTGTTAAAATGCTTAACACGGAAATCGACGGAGCAATTGACAGAGCTTTCCAGATTACGCAGGCTCGTATTGACAAATTTGGTGTAACAAACCCGAATATTCAGCGTCTCCCAGGAACAAATCGCGTATTGGTTGAACTTCCAGGGGTTGATAACCCGGAACGTGTTCGTCGCCTTTTGTCGGGTGCTGCGAAACTGGAATTCGCTCAGGTATATCTTACTAACGAATTAGCTCCTGCAATCGATCAGCTTGGAAGCTACTTAGCTCGTGAAGACGCGAAAGAAAAAGCAGCTGGAAAGCCAGCCTCTGCCGCTGCAGCAACGGATACCACTAAAAAATCAGGTTTGAGCGGTCTTGCTGCTCAGCTTGAACAAAAAGGAGATTCTTCAAAAACAGATTCATCCGCTCTTGCTGCACAAAGTGCTGCTTTGACAAGCCTTTTTGTACCAATGCCACAAGGTTTGGGTGTTTATTTGAAAGATACTGCTCGTGCGAACGCAATTCTTCAGAGTCCGGAAGTTCGTTCAATGTTCCCTGCTGATCTCGTTTTCATGTGGGATCGTAAAGGAACTCCAGGAACAAACAATCAGTTGATTCTGCCATTGTATTTCATTAAGAAACAAAATGGCCAGGCTGCTATGGAAGGTGATGTGATCGTAGATGCGACGCATGATTATGATGATCGTGGCCGTCCGGAAGTAACGATGCGTATGAATGGTGAAGGTGCTCGTAAATGGCGTACCCTGACTGCCAACAGCATCGGTCGTCCGGTTGCGATTATTATTGATAATCTTGTTTATACTGCTCCTACGGTTCAAGGTGAAATTCCAAATGGTAACTCAAGTATCACAGGTAACTTCACAGTTGAAGAGACAAAAGATATGTCCAACGTGCTTAAAGCAGGTAAATTGCCGGCTCCTACGCACATTGTTGAAGAAGCAATTGTTGGGTCTACACTAGGTTCAGAAGCGATTACTGCCGGTGTTTTGTCATCTTTGATTGGTCTGGTGGTTATCCTTGTGTTCATGGTTGCATATTACAGCGGCGCTGGTTTTGTTGCTGATATTACGCTTCTTCTAAACTTGTTCCTCCTTTTAGGTGTGATGGCTTCTCTCGGAGCTGTGCTTACACTTTCAGGTATCGCAGGTATCGTTCTTTCGATTGGTATGGCTGTCGATGCGAACGTACTTATCTACGAAGGGATAAAAATTGAAAT
This sequence comes from Dyadobacter koreensis, assembly GCF_900108855.1. Lineage (GTDB taxonomy): Bacteria > Bacteroidota > Bacteroidia > Cytophagales > Spirosomataceae > Dyadobacter > Dyadobacter koreensis. The sequence goes on along the minus strand of NZ_FNXY01000009.1, from coordinate 179,765 downwards.
CGAAGCCGGAAAGCCATTTAAACTGGCCGTTGCAGATGGTTTCAAGCATTCAATGACAGCCATTATTGACTCGAATGTAACGACACTTCTTACAGGTATTATCCTTTACACATTTGGTTCAGGTCTTGTTTTAGGTTTCGCTACCACGCTGGTACTTGGTTTGCTTACGTCACTTTTCACTGCGATATTCATTACTAGATTATTCCTTGAATATCAGATACGTAACGGAAAAGTTTACAAGTTTTATTCTGGTCTGACTAAAAACTGGTTTAAGGATAACGATTTTGACTTTGTATCGCAGCGTCGTCGCTTCTACATTATTTCAACTGTTATCATGGCGATTGGAGTGGGATCTTTCATCTTCAAAGGGTTTGGACTTGGAATTGACTTCAAAGGTGGACGTTCGTATGTTGTTCGTTTTGAGAAAAGTGTTGAAACAGACGAAGTTCGTGAAGTGATGAGTGCAGCGCTTGGAAGCTCGCCTGAAGTGAAAACATTTGGAGGGTTTGATCAGGTTAAAATTACTACAGATTATCTGATCGAAGACACAGCTCCCGATGCTGATCAAAAAGCAGAGGCGAAGATCATGGAAGGAGTCTCGAAAGTAAAAGACAATAAGGGAACTATTGTCAGCTCAAACAAAGTAGGTCCGACGATTGCATATGACACCATGATTAATGCTTTGTATGCAGTTTTGCTTGCTTTGGCTGCCAACTTTGTTTATATCTATCTACGTTTCAAACGACTTGCATTTAGTTATGGGGCGGTCATGTCTCTTGCGCATGACGTTGTTATTTTGCTTGCCGTTTATTCTTTATTTAACGGATGGCTGCCATTCTCCCTTGACATTGACCAGGCGTTTATCGGAGCAATCCTGACGGTGATCGGTTACTCAATGAATGATACGGTTGTTATTTATGACAGGATCCGTGATTATTTGAAGGATGACAAAGCAACAACTGAGACATTGCCAACTATTATCAACAATGCCCTTAACAGTACGTTAAGCCGTACAGCCGTTACTGGTATCTCGGTTATGTTGGTTTTGATCGTGTTATTGGTATTTGGAGGTGAGGTAATCCGTGGATTTACATTCTGTATGTTACTGGGTGTAATCGTTGGAACTTATTCTTCCCTGTTTGTAGCTGCCCCGGTTGTAGTTGACATTCTTCAGCGTGAAAAAATCAAGAATGCTTCTTTGGTAAGTGTCGATGCCACAACGGCCGCCGCAAAGACGAAAGGAGTTAAAGCATAAGCATTTTAGATAATAAAAGGGGGAAAGTATTTTACTTTCCCCCTTTTATTCTTTAGCTAAGACAGACTTAGCGAATTTTATTTTAGTTTTATAAGATATTGAAATAATAACTCCAATCAGAATTACTATATGGCAAATCAACTTTGGGTAAAGAAGCCAATTGAAAAATTAATGCTCGAGTCGAGCGGGGAGGGAAATCAGCTTAAGCGATCTCTAAGTTCGACAAGTTTGATCGCGCTGGGTATTGGCGCCATCATTGGTGCTGGTCTTTTTTCCCTTACAGGAATTGCAGCCGCAGAACATGCAGGACCTGCTGTAACAATTTCATTTATTCTCGCTGCCGTAGGGTGTGGATTTGCGGGTTTGTGTTATGCTGAGTTTGCATCAATGATCCCAATTGCGGGAAGTGCTTACACCTATTCCTATGCAACAATGGGCGAATTCGTAGCATGGATTATCGGATGGGACCTTGTTCTTGAATATGCATTAGGCGCTGCAACGGTATCTGTAAGCTGGTCTCGTTATTTACTTGAATTTTTGAGTTCGTTCGGAATTCACTTGCCTGCTCAATTGGTATGTTCTCCTTACGAGGTTGTGAAGTTAAGTGACGGAACGATTATCGACAACGGTATTGTAAACTTGCCTGCAATCCTGATCATCTGGGTTCTTTCTTTACTTTTAATCAGGGGTACACAGGGATCTGCATTTCTTAACAATATTCTTGTTTGTGTTAAAGTGGCAGTGGTTCTGATATTCATCGCGTTAGGATGGAGCCATATCGATCCACAGAATTATGTACCATATATTCCTGAAAATACCGGGAATTATGAAAATTTTGGCTGGTCTGGTATCGCTACGGGTGCTGCGGTTGTATTCTTTGCTTTCATCGGTTTCGACGCGGTTTCTACGGCTGCTCAGGAAGCTAAAAATCCTCAGAAAGGTATGCCAATCGGTATCCTGGGTTCACTTGTTATTTGTACCTTGCTATATGTACTTTTTGCACACGTAATGACAGGATTGGTAAAATATACTGAGTTTGCCAATGACGCAAAACCTGCAGCGACTGCATTTGCAAAAACAGGTTATGATACACTTCAAACAGGTTTGATTATCGCAATTTTGGCCGGATATACTTCCGTTATGCTCGTAATGCTTTTAGGACAAAGCCGGGTGTTTTATTCGATGAGCAGAGACGGTCTGCTTCCAAAATTTTTCAGTGCGGTTCATCCAAAATTCAGTACACCTTGGAAAACCAATCTTTTCTTCATGATTTTCGTGAGTCTTTTTTCAGGACTTGTGCCTGTTAGTGATCTTGGGCATATGGTAAGTATAGGTACCCTTTTTGCATTCTGCCTTGTTTGCGTGGGCGTCTGGATGCTACGCGTAAAACGTCCTGATCTTAAACGTTCATTCCGTACGCCGTTGGTTCCTTTCGTACCAATTATGGGTATCGTGGTTTGTCTATACCTGATGTACTCGCTGCCAATTGAAAGCTGGTACCGTCTCGCGATCTGGCTTGCACTGGGTCTGGCTGTATATTTTGGATATGGAAAGAAAAATAGTAAGCTGTCGAATGAATAACGTCGGCTTTCGGCTATCAGCAATCAGATCTATTACCTCGAAATAATAAAAAAAGTCCTTACATCCGGAAACGGATTTGTAAGGACTTTTTTTATTTTCCGAAAGCCGAAAGCCGAAAGCCGCTTAAATTCTTGCTAAAACTCTTTCAGAAACGGTTTGTCCGATAGAAAGTGACGAAGTTGCTGCCGGGGAGGGAGCATTACAGACATTAATGGCACCTTTATTTTCAATGATTGAGAAGTCATCCAGCAAACCGCCGTCGTAATCACAGGCTTGCGCACGAACGCCCGCTCCGCCCGGAATTAAATCTTCACTTTGCACTTCCGGTATTAATTCCTGCAAAGCTTTTGTAAACGCGGCTTTGGAAAATGAGCGGTAATATTCTCCCATTCCGGTTTGCCAATATTTCATGGCTACTTTTCTGAAACCAGGCCAGGCCAAAGCTTCCAGCAGTTCAGGAATATTTATATCCGTTTTTTTATATCCTTCTCTCTTGAATGCAAAAACAGCATTTGGTCCTGCCTCTACTCCACCTTCGATCATCCGCGTAAAATGAACGCCTAAAAATGGAAAGTTAGGATCCGGAACTGGGTATATAAGGTTTTTGACCAAATAATGCTTTTCCGGACGGATCTTATAATACTCTCCCCTGAAAGGTATAATCCTGACTTTAATCTCTTCCGGTTGTGTCAATTGTGCAACTTTGTCAGAATATAAACCGGCACAATTTACAACAAGACGCGTAGTATAGGCATTGCCGGAAGCCGTGATTACTTCGCTTGAAGCATTCTGGTTTTTGATGTTAATAACTTTCTCTCCGAACCGTATTTCTCCGTCAAGTTTCAAAAGTTTCTCAGCATATTTTTCACTTACGGCTGTATAATCGATAATTCCGGTGTACGGTACCCAAATTCCTTCGAGGCCATTTACGTGCGGCTCCCTCTCACGAATTTCTTGTTTCGTGATCATTCGGTTTTGAGTTAGACCGTTCTGTTGTCCACGATCATATAGATTCTTTAACAATGGGATTTGTTCAGCCTTTGTTGCAACGACAATTTTTCCGCAAAGATCATATGGAACGCCTTCCCGGTTGCAAAAATCCAGAAGCATTTCATACCCACGAATACAATTTGTAGCTTTTAAACTTCCTGGCTTGTAATAAAGTCCTGAGTGAATTACCCCACTATTATGTCCGGTTTGATGTTTGGCAACACCATTTTCCTTTTCAAGAAGGAGAAGTTTTAACGAAGGTTTTTGTTCTTTTATACGAAGGGCTGTGGCCAAACCAACAATCCCACCGCCTACAACGATGATATCATACATGCGACAAGAATTCTTTTTTGCAAAGAAACAGCTTGGAGCTCAATTATTCTGTATTTACAGGGTAATCCCGGTATTTTATTTGAGATCCTGTACAAACATCATCCGGGAAATGAAATCTTTCCCATCGATACGCTTGGAACACCTTCCCTCTCTCCGAAATTCATATTCGTACCGGCAACCGTTTCATTGGCCAATACCGCAAATAAAACAGCTTCTTTGGCGTCTCCTGATACTCCCAGTTCATTGATTAACCCAAGCTGACAATTTGGTAGCTGCTCACGAATGGACGCCATCAGCACCGGGTTATGTGCACCACCGCCACTCGCGTAAATTTTGTAAATTTCTTCGGGTTTCATTACTCTTTTAATTGCACTGGAAATCGTGTCGGCACTGAATCGGGTTAGTGTTGCGAGAACGTCCTCCCTGGAAATATCTTGTAAATTATATTTTGCAGTGACGTTCGCGACAAAATCCATATTGAAAACCTCTGGTCCTGTCGTTTTTGGAAACGGAGCTTCAAAGAACGAAAGTGACTTTAAAGCCTCTAGCAGGATAGTATTTACTTTTCCACTGGCTGCAATAGCGCCGTTTTCGTCATAAGGTTTTCCAAAATATTCTCTGGAAAAAGCATCGATAAGTGTGTTACCCGGTCCTGTATCCGTAGTGAAGATCTCGGATGGATTCAATGATCCTGGCAGATATGTAAAATTTGCAATACCACCCATGTTCAGTAAAATTCTATTTTCTCCTTTTTTGGAAAATAGAAAATAATCACCGTAAACAGCCAGAGGCGCACCCTCTCCTCCAGCAGCAATATGTTTTTGGCGAAAATCACTTAGTGTTATAATTTGTGTAGTAACAGCAATATGATCACCGTCTCCGATCTGTAACGTAGAATTTGGAAATTCGGAAAGATTATGCTGTTTCTTTGGAGCATGAAAGACCGTTTGTCCATGACTTGCGATCAGGTCAATTTCTTCTGGCTGAATGTTCCATTTTTTCAAACATTCCAGAATCATATTGCCATGTGTAATGCCGATAGAGGGATTCAGAACACATAAATGTTGAAAGTCGATCTCACGCTTTGCAAATATCTCTCTTATGCTATCCCTGAATTCTTCGGTAAAAGGTACGGTTGCAAAATGTTCTACTTTCAAAACTGTATCGGTTCCGTTTCCTTCAACATTACATAGCGCAACATCAAGCCCGTCAAGTGAGGTGCCGGACATCAGTCCAATGATACGTCTGGAAGGTTTATTAGCAATTTGTGCTAAACGAATTACATGAGTTTTCAAGAGCTTGGATATTGAGCTGGTGATAAAAGAAAATAAGCTGCAAAATATCATTTTTGCAGCTTATTTTCTTTTTTTTATTGCGGTGAAGAAGGAGTGGTAGCTTGTGGTGGTTTGGCACCGCGGTTTTTATTACCATTCCTGTTTTTCTTCTTTTTCTTCTTTTTTTGTTCCTCGCTGTATTTACGGTCAAGGTTTGCAAGGTCACTATTCAATGACTGAGCGCCTTTTTCGATTTTCTTTTCCGGTTCCGGAGTCAGAATTTCCAGAGATTCCGGAATAATATCCTTCTTGTTCAAATCAATGATTTCAAGAACTTTATCAATAGCAACCGGATACCAGTTTGTGTCTTTTTCAAAACCAAACCACATAATCTTTCTGAAAATATCCGTCTTCTGAAGCGTTGCAACTCCTTTTTTTGTTTTCAAAGGCGCATCGATAGTAGGAATATCTCTCAGAGCATCAATGTAAGTTTCGAGCTCATAATTCAGACAGCATTTTAGTCGTCCGCATTGTCCTGAAAGTTTTGCAGGGTTCAGCGAAAGATTCTGATAACGCGCAGCCGAAGTAGAAATATTCTTGAAATCTGTAAGCCACGTTGAACAGCAAAGTTCGCGTCCGCAAGAACCCAGGCCACCTAAACGGCTCGCTTCCTGACGAAGACTGATCTGCCTCATCTCGATCCTGACTTTAAATTCAGAAGCAAGAGATTTGATCAGCTCCCGAAAGTCAACACGCTCTTCGGAAGAGTAATAAAAAGTAGTTTTGGTGTTATCTGACTGAAATTCAACGTCTGATAACTTCATATTCAGTTTCATCTCACGGATAATTTCCCGTGTGCGATAAAGCGTTGGCATTTCACGTGCCATCGCCTGCGTATGTTTGTCCAAATCTTTTTCCGTCGCTACCCTGTAAATGACATGAATATCATCGCTGATCGCAACGCTCTTACGTTTCATCTGCAGGCGTACAAGTTCGCCTTGCAAGGATACTGTTCCAATATGCTGGCCCGAAGCCATTTCGCAAACAACGTAGTCGCCGGTGACAAAGTCAACCTGATTTATATTACGGAAATATTCTTTTCGTCCGCCTTTAAATTTAACTTCAACAACGTCAAACTTCTGGCTTGCAGGCACATCCATGTGGCTGAGCCAGTCGAAAACATTCATTTTATTACATCCACCTGTACCACAGGTTCCATTACTTCCACATCCTGAGACGGCCGATCCTTCTTTAGTACCGCATCCGCCGGATGCACATGATCCACATCCCATAGTTAATCGTCTTCATCAAGAGTTATAACGAATTAAATCCATACCGATGTCGTGTCTGAAATATTTTCCCTCAAACTGTATAGCTTGCGCAGCACGCTGCGACTTATGAACAGCATTTTCAAGCGAATTGGCAACGCCGGTTAAAACCATAACCCTGCCACCATTCGTCACGACTTCGGTATTCGCATTAAATGTAGTTCCTGCATGAAACAGAAATACATCTTCAACCTTTTCCTTGCCGGAAATTACTTTGCCTTTTTCATAATCTCCCGGGTATCCACCAGATACCAAAACAGTCGTCACTGCAACCTGCGGGGAGATTTTCATTTCGATGTCCTGTAAAGTACCTTTGGCGGTTGCAGCCAGAAGTATCAGAAAATCAGATTGAATACGCGGCAAGACCACCTCTGTTTCCGGATCGCCCATACGTACATTGTACTCAATGACATAAGGCTCTCCTTTGATATTCATCAAACCGATAAATATGAATCCAACATATTTGATTCCCTCACTTTTTAACCCGTGGAGTGTCGGTTTAACTACTTTTTCTTCAACTTTTCTTAAAAAATTGGCATCAGCGAAAGCAACAGGTGAAACGGCACCCATTCCTCCGGTATTAAGTCCGGTATCGTTTTCTCCAATTCTTTTATAATCCTTAGCTTCCGGCAAGATTTTATAGTTCTCACCATCACAAAGTACAAATACTGACAATTCTATTCCTTTTAAGAATTGCTCAATAACAACTTTATTTCCTGCCGATCCAAATTTACCGTCAACAAGCATCTCTGTAAATGCTTCCTGCGCTTCCTTATGTTTCTCAGCAATGATCACACCTTTTCCAGCCGCAAGTCCATCAGCTTTTAACACAATCGGCAATGGATGCGTTTCCAGATATTCCAATCCGCTTTCAAGAGTTTCAGCCGTAAAAGTGCGTGAAGAAGCTGTTGGGATGCCATATTTTTGCATGAACTGCTTCGAGAAATCTTTGCTGCCTTCCAGTTCTGCACCGGCTTTATTTGGCCCGATTATTTTTATTTTACTAAGATCAGGGCGGCTTTCGAAATAATCAACAACGCCATTTACCAGGGGTTCTTCCGGCCCTACAATTACCAATTCAATACTATTTTCAATAACAGCTGTTGCAACTGCGTCAAAATCATTGTAAGAAATAGGAAGGTTTGTTGCTATTTCTGCAGTGCCGGCATTTCCCGGCGCTACAAACAAATTGTCACAAAGAGGGCTTTGGGCTATTTTCCAGGCAAAAGCGTGTTCTCGGCCTCCTGAACCCAATATAAGTATATTCATAACTTGGATAAAAATAATTTTGACAAACTGTTAGGTTAACAGGCAAAATCCTTGCCTGACTCTGAATTAGTTTGCCAATTCCGATAAAAACTTGATACGCATCAATCTTAATTCCTCTTCACTTACGTCGTCGTTGGAAAATTCGTCTAATGCGGCTGCGATATTATCTGTTTCAGCATTCATGAAATAATCATAAATATCCTGCTGTCTCTCTTTGTCAATCACCTGATTGATATAGTAGTCAAGATTTAATTTTGTTCCAGAATAACAGATATGTTCGACTTCTTCGATAACATCGCTAAGGGCCATGTCCTTTACATCAGCGATCTCGTCCAGACTTACTTTTCTATCAACCTGAGAAATGATAAAAATCTTAATCTTGGATTTGTTGACAGTTGACTTAATTACAACATCTTTCGCCGTTTCAATATCGTTCTCTTCTACATAACGCGTGATGAGGTCAATGAATTGACGTCCGAATTTCTGCACCTTCCCCATCCCGACCCCATTAATCTGGGCCATTTCCTGTTGTGTGGTCGGGTACGTCGTTGCCATTTCTTCCATGGATGGATCCTGGAAAATAACATAAGGAGGCAAATCCTTTTCTTTGGCAACTTTTTTACGAAGTGCTTTCAGCATACCTAAAAGCGTCTCATCGTAGGCATGCGCGCTGCCGCCGGATGCTGAATCTGCGCTATCGTCCTCCACTTTAACCTCCTCCTCTTCGAAGTTATGATCTTTGTGAAGGGTTACGGGATAAGGGTCATTGATATAATTCAGCCCCTTTTCTCCGATCTTGATGATACCATAGTTTTCAATATCTTTTTCAAGATAATTTAAAATAACCAATTGACGGATAGTGGATAGCCAGTAATCACGTGACTCATTCATTTCCAGTCCCTTGCCGAAAACGTCCAGTTTATCGTGTTCGTAGCTGCGGACATATTGGTTGTCTGTTGCGGTGATCAGGTCAGTAATATGATCTCCGTCAAAACGCTGCTCTGTCAGTTGAACGGCACGGAGGACTAGCACAACCTCATCCTGAACTTTGGTTTTTTCGGTTGGTTTTAAACAGTTGTCGCAGAAGCCGCAGTCTTTGTCGAGATACTCGCCAAAATAGCTTAAAAGCTGTCTTCTCCGGCAGACACCCAACGTTGAATAGGCCACCATTTCATTCAGCAAATGGCGCGCATTATCCCGTTCCGTAACAGTTTTGTCCTTATTGAATTTTTCCAGCTTCTGAATATCGTCGTAGCTGTAAAACATCAGACAGTTACCTTCCAATCCGTCACGGCCGGCACGACCCGTTTCCTGATAGTATCCTTCCAGCGATTTTGGCACATCATAGTGAATGACAAAACGAACGTCTGGCTTGTCAATACCCATTCCAAAGGCAATTGTTGCAACAATAACGTCTACTTCTTCATTTAAAAAAGCATCCTGGTTGGCCATGCGCGTATTGCTGTCCAATCCGGCGTGATAAGGAAGTGCTCTCACATCGTTGACAGAAAGCAGTTCAGCGATCTCCTCAACCGTTTTACGGCTCAGACAATATATGATACCAGACTTACCCTTATTATTTCGGACGTAACGGATAAGCTGCTTTTTGGTATCTTTTTTAGCGCGGATTTCGTAGTATAGATTTTTTCGGTTGAACGAGGATTTGAAAGTTTCAGCCTCTTCCATTTGCAGGTTTTTACGGATGTCCTGCTGAACTTTGGGGGTAGCAGTAGCCGTTAAAGCAATAATCGGGAGATTGCCGATATTTTCGATAATACCATAAATGCGGCGGTATTCAGGGCGGAAATCATGTCCCCATTCAGAAATACAATGGGCTTCGTCGATAGCAACAAAAGAGATTTTAACTCTTTTCAGAAATTCAAGATTCTCATCTTTTGTCAGTGATTCCGGTGCAATGTAAAGCAGTTTCAGGCTGCCGTCCAGCGCATCGTTCTTCACGCGAGTCATTTCCGCTTTTGTAAGCGTTGAATTAAGGAACTGTGCATTAATCCCAAATGCAGTCAATTGGTCGACCTGATTTTTCATGAGGGCAATAAGCGGAGATATAACGATTGTCATACCTTCCGTTACCAGTGCTGGCAACTGGTAACAAAGTGATTTTCCTGCTCCCGTTGGCATAATAACGAAAGTATTTTTGCCTAGCAGAATGTTTTGAATTATTACCTCTTGCTCTCCCCGAAACTGACTGTAACCAAATATTTCTTTGAGTCTTTCTTTTAACGTGTCTAAAACGACATTATCAACCTGCTTTACCATACTTTGTCAACAAAATGGATATCCCAAAGTTCTCTATCTTTGCCTTTGATCTTTATAATTGGAATTAGTTCTCAATAAAACTGTAATTCAGATTTGAAATTAATAAAAAATATTCAGTCCATCGCAAAGAATGTGATACTGCAGGAAGCTATTGCTTTACAGAATCTTGTTGAAAGGATTGATGACGAATTTGAAAAGTGCGTATATGCTATTTTAAATTCCGGAGGCAGGGTTGTGGTTTCGGGAATCGGGAAGAGTGCGATTGTGGGTCAGAAAATCGTTGCGACTTTAAATTCGACTGGTACACCGGCATTATTTATGCACGCCGCTGATGCAATTCACGGTGATCTGGGCATGATCCAGGATACCGATGTTGTGATGGTTTTGTCAAAAAGCGGAGATACACCCGAGATAAAAGTGCTCGTTCCTTTGCTCAAAAGAACCGGTGTGCCGATCATTGCGATGGTCAGTAACAGAGACTCCTACCTTGCCCAGCATTCGCAATTTATTTTGCATTCGTATGCACCGGTTGAGGCCGATTCACATAATCTGGCACCGACGACGAGTACCACGGTTTCGATGGCGTTGGGTGATGCGCTGGCTATCTGCCTGCTTGAAGCAAGAGGTTTTACCCGGCAGGATTTTGCACGTTATCATCCGGGAGGTGCGTTGGGAAAACGACTTTATTTGAAGGTGTGTGATATATATCCAAACAATACGCTGCCAATTGTTGATGAAAATGCATCATTGAAACAGGTGATTATGGAAATTACTTCCAAAAGACTTGGTGTTACGGCTGTAAATAATTCTGAAGGAAAAATGGCCGGAATAATTACAGACGGTGATCTGCGTCGAATGTTGAATCAGCATTCGGGAGAAGAACTGCTGCATTTGCGGGCCTGTGATATCATGACGGCCTCGCCGATATGTGTTGATCCGGAAGATTTCGCGGTAACTGCCCTGGAAATTATGCAGTCAAAAAGTATCACACATGTTGTCGTTGTTGAAGAAAATATTGTAAAAGGGTTTGTTCATTTGCACGATTTACTGAGAGAAGGATTGGTTTAAGCGCAAATGAATTTCATAGAAAAAGGGTTTGAAATTGAAAGTTGAACTTTCGTTTTCGAACCCTTTTATATTTACTGTTCAGTTCAGCTTATCTCAACCTGTTCGATTGCTGAACCGTCTTTTCATCTTTACGGATATAACGGTTAGCCATTACGTTCGCGAGCATTGCCGCAACCAATCCATAAAAGCCAATGGTATAATCTCCCGGAATTTGAGGATCAAATAATTTTGCTGCTTTATAGAATGTGAGATAAACCACAAGCCCAAGCAAAGTACTCATCAAAATCGAATTGACAGCACATAAGGCAGATTGCAACACCCGGTTGCGGAATTTGATCAGTGCGAAAGCGGCTACTCCTGCGATAACAATCGCAAGGATCAGTAAGTAAAGAACCGAGTCAACATTAGATTGAACCGGATTGAGCTGATGCGTCAGTTTTAGTGCGGTCAGAGAAGCTTGTTGTTCTCCACCGACAGCTATTTTAGTCCAGACAGGGAATGAAACAAAAACGCCCATTCCGATTACAGTAATGGCCAAAAAAATAGATTGAATGCGTTGCAACATGATTTGAAATATATTATTGTTTTGCGGATATAGGATGCAAAATTAGTAAAGACACAGGTTATGAAAAATTTTGAGAAAATAATTGTTATTCAACCACATCTCCATATAAATCGAATTCTTCCGCCGCGTTAATTTTCACGTTGGCAAAATCACCCAGACGAACATATTGACTTGCAGGAATCAAGACTTCATTATCAACTTCCGGAGAATCAAATTCTGTACGGCCGATGAAGTGACCTCCTTCTTTACGGTCAAAAAGAACTTTGTAGGTATTCCCGATTTTTTGTTGGTTCAATTCATGAGAAATTCCCTGTTGAAGTTCCATGATCACGTCTGCACGCTCCTGCTTTATTTCAGCCGGAATATCATCAGGCATTGTGTATGAATGCGTGTTATCCTCGTGTGAATACTGGAACGCCCCCAGACGATCAAAACGCATTTTTTCAACGAACTCGTAAGTCTCATCAAAAAGTGCTTCGGTTTCTCCCGGATGGCCAACGATCAATGTTGTGCGTAGAGCGATTCCGGGTACTTTGTCCCGAATTGTGTTAATCAGATCTTCTGTTTTTTCACGTGTAATGCCTCTGCGCATGGATTTTAAAATCTCCGTTGAACCTGCCTGCAATGGCATATCAAGATATTTGCAGATGTTGCTGCGTTCATTCATTACATCCAGAACATCCATCGGGAAACCGGCAGGATAAGCATATTGTAATCTAATCCACTCGATACCTTCCACATCAGAAAGCTGGGCCATCAGATCAGATAAATTTCTTTTTTTGTAAATATCCAACCCGTAGTAAGTAAGATCCTGAGCGATCAGGATTAATTCTTTCGTTCCACGTTTTGCCAAAGATTTTGCTTCTTTCACCAGTTCATCGATCGGACGTGAAACGTGTCCGCCGCGCATAATCGGAATAGCACAAAAACTGCAAGGACGGTCGCAACCTTCTGCGATTTTTAAATATGCATAGTGAGAAGGTGTTGTCAGTAAGCGTTCACCCACCAGCTCATGTTTATAATCAGCTTTTAAGGTTTTGAGAAGACGTGGAAGCTCATTGGTTCCAAACCATGCGTCTACGGTTGGAATTTCGACAGAAAGTTCATCTTTGTAACGGTGAGACAAACAACCTGTAACATATACTTTGTCGACAATCCCTGCCGCTTTTGCGTCGGCATAACGAAGGATTGTATTGATGGATTCTTCCTTGGCGTTATCAATAAAACCACATGTGTTAATGACAACAATCTGGGAATTATCCTTTTTTGATTCGTGAGCAACATCGAATCCATTACCCTTTAACTGGGTATATAAAACTTCCGAGTCAACCAGGTTTTTTGAACAACCCAGCGTGACGATATTAACTTTATTAGTACGTATTCCTTTGGTTTTCATAGGATGTAGCTATCGGCCGTTAGCTTTTAGCTATTAATTTTTATTAGATGTTTGTTCAAAAATCAACTGGGAATCAGAAATAAATCTCTTGAAGTAGTTGATAATGAACGGTCAAACGGGGTGCAAAGTTCGTTAAAATTTACGTGATAATGCTACTTTATTACCGGAAATCCTTTTTCGGTAAACCGGACAGGGATTTTCTTGAAGAATTCCTGTATCGCCCAGGTTCCGGGTATTCGGTCTGTCAGAATAAACGAATCTCCATTTGAAAGTGAATACATAGAATATCCAAACCGTATTTTACCGCCACTACTGATCACATCAATATTCTTGATGTCTCCGTCTTTTAGCACATAAATTTTTTCCGGGAACTTTATTTCTATAATTCTTTCATCTGGCAGATAGGTAATTCGGATATTTTTCGTGTATTTCCAATAGTTCAAATCCAGGTAGAAGTAAAAAATTGATAGTCCGATTGTTATCACACAGACAACGATAAGTGCAGCAGGATTTCGCCAATCATACAGATAAACGGATGGAGAAAGGGTATCAGGGATTTTGGCAAAACAATACAGACCTAATATTGCAAAGTAGTAGATCGTCAAATTATCAATTTTAGTGAAATATTGAAACTTCGTTACTTCGTAAGATCTTGGAACCTTTAATGGAGAATTTTTGCCGACAGTATTATCTGTAAATCTCAATAACCCCCAGATTGCCAATCCGAAAATTCCGAAAATTAAAGCAAAAACTAAAAGGGAATCGTTCTTATCCATAGCCCAAAGCGATACTTGATGAACAACAGCTCAAAGTATAAGTTTATCGGCTACGGAAAAAGCTGAAAATTAGCGGAACGGCAATTGAAAGGATAAGCGGTCGAAATCAGATTTTCTTAAATAGCGAATCAACAAATTCACTTCTGTCAAAAACCTGCAGATCTTCCATTTTCTCACCAACTCCGATGTATTTAATAGGAATTTTAAACTCGTCAGAGATTCCTATGACTACGCCACCTTTCGCTGTACCATCAAGTTTTGTAATAGCCAAAGCAGAGATTTCTGCAACTTTGGTAAATTCACGTGCCTGAATCACAGCGTTTTGTCCAGTACTTCCATCCAAAACAAGAAGAACTTCATGCGGAGCATCGGGAATGATTTTCTGCATAACTCGCTTGATTTTCGAAAGCTCGTTCATCAAGTTAACTTTTGTATGCAATCTTCCGGCTGTATCGATAATAATGACATCAGCGTTAATTTCCATACCACGTTTCAAAGCGTCGTATGCAACAGCCGAAGGATCCGTGTTCATTCCATGATCAATCACAGGAACGTCAACGCGTTTTCCCCAAAGCTTCAATTGTTCAACTGCGGCAGCACGGAAGGTATCCGCGGCTCCCAACACAACTTTATGTCCGCGGGAATGAAACTGGTGTGCCAGTTTTCCGATGGTAGTCGTTTTCCCAACCCCATTTACCCCTACCACCATAATGACATAAGGCTTCGGTAAATGTTCCGTTTCGAAACTATCGGTTACGTCGACAGATTTATTTTCTGTCAGCAGTGAAGCAATTTCTTCCCGTAAAATAATATCAAGTTCGGCCGTTGTTGCATATTTATCTCTCGCAACACGCTCTTCAATACGTTTGATAATCTTTACGGTTGTTTCAACACCTACATCAGAGCTTACAAGAATATCTTCCAGCTCATCAAGCACATCCTCGTCGATAGTCGTTTTTCCTACGATTGCCCGGGATAATTTGCCGAAGAAACTGTCTTTGGTTTTTTCGAGACCCTTGTCCAGCGTCTCCTTTTTTTCTTTTGAAAAAAACCCAAATAAAGCCATAGTCAGATGTATAGGTTAAAATCTAATACTGTTAGTATGCCAAAAGTATCATATTACTTCCGCATGAATGTTTTTACAACCCAAAAATAAAACAAAAAAGTCCCTCGTGGGACTTTTCGGGCAATCTATATTAAAACCTTTGAAAACATAAGGATTGAAAACCTTAGTTTTTAAGGGCACCTTGTACACCTTCTACGGGTACCATTTCTTCTTTGAAGGTCCAAGCTCCTGTTTTTGGAGACTTAACGGCTTTAATCACTTTGGCAAATGATTTACCGCCTTCTTTTTTCAGGGTAGCAACTACTTTCTTTGCCATGTCTGTATATAGTTAATATGTTATTGTATATATTAAATGCTATTGTAATTACGACATATTGCCAACCTTCCGGTCAACAAACGTAGAAAGTAATTACTTAATCTCTTTATGAAGAGTATAACGTCTTAGGAAAGAATTGAATTTTTTCAATTCCATACGACCTGGCGTATTTTTCCGATTTTTTGTCGTTACGTAACGTGACATTCCTGGTACACCTGTTGTCTTTTGTTCGGTGCATTCCAATATAACCTGTACTCTATTACCTTTCTTAGCCATTACTTTACATCGTTTTACAAATAGGACTGCAAAAGTAAGAAGATTTCATATTATTTAAAAAACATATTTCAAATAAAATTTAGATAAATAATAAATTTGAAGAATTTACACCTCGTTAAAATTATTCAACTAATTGATTTACAAAATGTTGAATTCTATATTAAATTTGTTTCATTGCAGTAATTATAATGCACACTAGGAAAATCTGACGCAAACTTGCTTTCTTCGTGTAGAGATTAGGCGTGAAAATCGATAATCGGGCGGAATTACTTTAAATATGTTTAAAAAAATGGCACTTAAAAAATGTACTTCTCTGGCAGTTATTGCCATAGCTGCATCAATTTGGATCGGCTGTTCTTCAAAGGAAGATAAAGCCAAGTATGATACTTTCTATGGTTCAGGAAGCAAAGCGCGTGAGGAATCGGCATTAACGGCTCTTCAGGCAGAACGAAGAACTGCTATCGAAAAACCCGCAGCCGAGGTCGCAAAACCTGCTTCTGGTGCCGACAGTTCTAAAGCTGCCCCAGCAGCTGACACAACAGCGGCAGCTCCTGCCAAACCAGCAGGGCGCAAAGCAGTTCCTGCCGAAGTTTCAGCATTGCTTAATAAACATGCATGTCTGGCTTGTCACAATCCATATGATAAAGTGATCGGACCTGCTTATGCGGAAGTTGCGAAAAAGAATTATTCAGTGGATCAGATCGTAGAACTGGTTCATGCTCCAAAACCTGAACACTGGCCTGGTTTCCCTCCTATGGCGCCTATGACGCATGTTCCGAAAGCGGATATAGCGATTATTGCAACATGGATCAACACGCTGTAAGTTTGAGATTAAGGAGTTTATCATAGAAAAAACGGGTCGTCCATATGGTGGACGACCCGTTTTTGTATCTTTGCTGAAGAATTTGTAACCAATATGACTGAAAGCATAATCAATCCCTCAGAAGTGACTGAAGAACTTCTTGCCTCTTACGAAACGGTAATTGGCCTGGAAGTCCATTGCCAATTATTAACTGAGTCTAAATTGTTCGCCCAGGACCTGAATCGTTTTGGGGCAGAGCCCAATACGAATATAGGTCCATTGACACTGGCTTTGCCAGGGACTTTGCCGAAACTAAATAAGAAAGCTGTTGAATATGCAGTGCGGATGGGATTGGCTCTGGGCTGTTCTGTAAGCAGACGCACAATCTTTGACAGAAAGAATTATTTCTATCCGGATCTACCAAAAGGATATCAGATTTCGCAGGATAAAAAACCGATCTGTGAAAACGGGGGTTTGACGATTTCTGTAAAAGGGAGTGACGGGAAATTATATGAAAAATTTATTCGTTTTCATCATATCCACTTAGAAGAAGACGCAGGGAAATCGGTCCATGACGGCAGTGATACAGACACACTCCTGGATTATAACCGTGCCGGTACGCCTTTGGTCGAAATGGTGTCTGAGCCTGATTTGCGATCGGCAGAAGAAACGGGAGCCTTCGTTACTGAAATTCGACGTTTGGTCCGCTATCTGGATATCAGTGATGGAAATATGGAAGAGGGTTCGCTTCGTTGTGACGTGAACGTTTCGCTTCGAAAAAAGGGTGATACGAAACTGGGCACGAAGGTTGAAGTGAAAAATATGAATTCGATCCGTAATATGATGCGGGCAATCACCTTCGAAACACGCAGACAAATTGCGATGCTGGAGTCAGGTGAAACGATTCAGCAGGAAACGAGAATGTTTGACGTGGAAAGCGGGCAAACTTATGGTATGCGCGTGAAAGAAACGATGAATGATTACCGCTATTTCCCGGATCCTGATTTAAGTCCGGTAGTAATTTCAGAAGACTGGCTTGGAGAAATTACTGCATCAATGCCGGCGCTTCCTCAGGCTTTGCGTGAAAAATTCACGAAAGTATATGGAATTCCTGTTTACGATGCGCTTGTTTTAACAGACACGAAGGAAATGGCGCAATATTTTGAAAATGTTTGCTCAAAAACTTCGGCTTATAAATCAGCTTCAAACTGGCTGATGGGTTCGGTTAAATCTTACGTGAATGAGCATGACGGAAATATTGAATCTTTCCCGGTTTCAGCGCAGACACTTGCTGAGCTGATTGAACTTACCGAAACAAATGTGATCAGTAACTCGGTTGCTACACAGAAAATATTTCCAATTTTGCTGACTGAGCCAAACCGTTCGCCAAAAGAGATTGCAACGACAAATAACTGGATTCAGAATAGCAATACAAACGAATTGGAAACGTTGGTAGATCAGGTTATTGCATCAATGCCTGACAAAGTTGCGGCATATCGTAAAGGGAAAAAGGGCTTGCTGGGATTGTTCGTAGGTGAAATTATGAAGAAATCGAACGGCGCCGCAGATCCGAAAATGGTAAACCAGCTGCTGGCTGAAAAATTGTAATTATAAAAATTTACTTAGGAGATATTGCGAAGTTAATTATGAAAAAACGCATTAAAACTGGCTTTTTGATTATTGGACTAGCCCTAACCGGAATGTCGGTAATGGCTCAGGAGCAAATTTCTCCTAAGCTGTTTACAATTAACGGAAAAGTTAAAAATGGGTCAGCGGGTGAAAAAGTAATACTTTCCCAATCGCTGATGACTGGAAATTCATTGAAACTGGATTCCGCTAAACTGGCTGCTGATGGATCTTTTACGATCAAAGCAACGGAAAAGGACGGAGGTAGTTTTTATATGCTGAACCTTGCCGACCGGCAAAAAATTGTATTGCTTTCGGAAGGAGGTGAAACATTTAATATTGTTGCAGACGGCTTTGAAAAGGACAGTAAAGGAAACGCCGGAAAAGCACAGATTACCGGTTCCAAAAATATGGAGTATTATGCCAAACTTCTGGAATTAAATCAGGCTATGGCAGCCAAAGTTGCCGTTTGGAATGAGGCTTATGCGGCTGCGGAGGCGAAAAAAGATTCTAAAAAAATAGGGGAAATCCAGGTTGCCTATAAAAAAGCAGAGCTGGAGCATCTTGATAAAATAAAAGCGCTTATCCCGGAAATGGGAACTTCTCTGGTTGCCATTTTTACGGCAAATAACTTTTTAAATCCGGATACGGACCTTGCACTTTTGCAAGACGTAGCGCAAAAGTTTGAAAACGTAAAACCAACACCTAAGCTTGCCGAAGCATTTGTAGGTCAGGTTAAACGGATTAAAGGTATCGCAATCGGCGATATTGCTCCTGATTTTACTTTGAACGATCCGGAAGGAAAACCGATTGCACTTTCCTCATTGAGAGGGAAATTTGTTCTTATTGATTTCTGGGCTTCATGGTGTGGACCTTGCCGTCAGGAAAATCCGAATGTAGTTCGTATGTATGACAAGTTTAAGGGCAAAGGTTTTGATATCTATGGCGTGTCTTTGGATAAAGAAGCTAATGCCTGGAAAGCAGCGATTAAAAAAGATAATCTGACTTGGATACACGGATCAGATCTTAAATTCTGGAATTCTGTTGTTGCTCAAACCTATGGAGTAAGTGCAATACCACAGACTTATTTATTGGATAAGGAGGGAAAGGTGATTGCTAAAAACCTTCGTGGGCCAGCCTTGGAAGCCAAACTGACAGAGCTTCTACCATAAAATAAAATAGTGTAAAATATGAAAGCCGCGAGATCAAATTCGCGGCTTTCGTCTTTTACAGACTTTACGCTTCGTAATAAAAGAGTAGTGGATCCGGATATTGAAAAGTGTAGGGATAAAATTTATTTAATTTTTCTGCCGAAATAATTTTAAAGTCGGGCCTGATTTCAGGTTCCGAAAATGTCGGAGCTTCCCAATTAAATTCAGCGCAGGACTTCTCGTAAACTTCCCGCCGGGTTGGATGCAAAGGAGCCACAACATTGAAAGTTTCGTCTACCACGCCTTTTTTTAGTATGGTAGAAATAATTCCTGCTGCATCGTCGCGATGGATGTAATTAACAGGAATAGAGGCCGTAGTCATATCTTTTTGTCCACGCACATATTTTCCAGGAATTCGGTTATAGCCTAACAAACCGGCATGCCTTAATATCGAAACTTTTCTCTCGCCGCGAATGCTTAACAGCAGATTTTCCGCTTTAACAAGTGCCGGAGAAGAGGATTCTTCTGGATTTATAACATCATTTTCGACGACAACACGGTTAAGATCAGGATAAATACTTGTCGAACTTACAAATACAATTTCTCTGATCGGAGACTGGTTGATATGCGCAATGACCGATTTAATTTGTCTTGGATGAAAGTCTTCTTCGTTTTTTGATAATCTTGGAGGGATCGAAATAACAAGAATATCTGTATCAAAAAATGAAGTTATCTGTGAAGTTTCCCCAGCTAATTCAGGATTGAGATTAAACAGAAAAGGCTTGATACCTGCATTTCTGAATTGTTCTATTTTATCAGCCGAAGTTGTGCTTCCTTTGATTATGGATGAAATATCATCTGCCAGCAAACGTTGGGCTAAGGTGAAACCGAGCCATCCGCAGCCCAGAATGCTTATCCTTTTTTTTTCTATTTTTGTATCTTTATTATTCATGATAATTCGTTTCCGCCGAATGGTTTATATACGTACTTTCATTGTTCTTAGTTGTCTTGTTTTTGGTTTTTTGTCCTGTAACACCGATTCCAAACAGGACGCTGAATCTGACTCAGGTTCAATTCAGGTGAATATTTCTGTTGAAGATCTTGATAAGCAACTTTTTGCCTGCAAGTCTGTTGAGGAAGTACAAAGTTTTTTGGATAAACATTCCTACTTAACACAATGGTATTTCAGCGAGGCGCCTGTTGAAAAATCTCAGTTGTCGGCCCACCTTTTCCAAATCCTACAAAATAAGGATTTTCAGTCTTTTAAAACACAGCTTGATTCAATTATTGGTGATAGGAATACTGCAATAATAAATCCTTTAAAAGAATCTTTTCAACGCATTGCGAAAGCTTATCCGGATTTCCGGGCACCGCAGGTTAAATTTATGGTGACGGGTTTTACGGGAAATGACCTTTACATATCCGATACCTTAATCATTATTGGTCTGGATTATTTTGGCGGACCAAAGGCAAAATACAGACCGGATGTGTATGATTATCAATTACAGCGTTACCAAAAGGAATACATTGCACCTTCAATTATTTTTTTCATGTCCAACAAATACAATCATGTAAATGCATCTGACAGAACATTACTGGCTGATATGATTGGTTATGGGAAAGGATATGAATTTGTAAAACAAGTGATGCCAAACACGGCTGACAGTCTGATTTTGGGGTATTCTGAGGAGAGTCTAAGGAGGACCTACAATAGTCAGGGCGATATCTGGGCGTTTTTTGTAAGTAATAAATTGCTATACGAAACGACGGATTTGAAGAAGCAGAAATTTATCGGCGAGCGCCCTTTCACAGTCGAAATTGGGAACGAAGTTCCTGGTGGTATCGGCCGCTGGTTAGGCTGGAGAATTGTTAGTAAGTATATGGCTGAAAATCCAAATGTGACCCTGCCGGAATTGATGAAAAATGATAACGCCGCAAATCTTCTGCAAGCTTCCGGTTATAAAGGTGAAAAGGATGATGATGAGTAAGTTTTTTGCTTACTTTTGTCAGCATCGCGTGAAACTGTTGTAGACCACATGTCTTTTTGAGTGGTTACTTTGAAATATTCAACCCGCGGCGGTCGCTTTAATTTACCATAATGCCTGTAACCTTAATAATTTTCCTTCTCTTAGTACCCGGCTTTGTTGTGATCGGTGTTTATCTTGAACGTAAAGTTTCGGCTTTTATTCAGGATCGTCTGGGACCGATGGAGGTTGGGAAATGGGGATTATTACAATTATTTGCGGATTTGTTAAAGTTGCTTCAAAAAGAAGATATTGTTCCCAAAGCTGCTGACCGGAAACTTTTCCTTATTGCTCCCATTGTCATTTTTGCTTCTGTTTTCACAGGATTTGCCGTTGTACCCTTAGCGCCTGACCTTGGAGGTTCGGGTGCTGCCGTCGGTGTCTTTTTCCTGTTAACTATTGTTTCTGTTGATGTAATCGGCTTGTTAATGGCCGGTTGGGGATCAAATAATAAATTCGCTTTATACGGAGCTATGCGTGCTGTGGCCCAAATTATTTCCTACGAGGTTCCATTGGGATTATCGATTCTGTGTGTTGTCATGCTTTCTCAAACGCTGGATTTACAGGTCATCAGTTTTCAGCAGGGAATTTATTCCGGAGAGACCGTTTATCTTTTTGGTATGAGAAGATTTGGAATCGATGTAACGGCTGTCGGCGGATTTCTTTCCTGGAATATTATAAGAAATCCATTTCTGATCATCGCCTACGTCGTATTTTTTATCGCATCGCTTGCTGAATGTAACCGTGCTCCATTCGATTTACCCGAAGGAGAATCAGAGCTTGTCGCCGGTTTTCACACAGAATATTCCGGTATGAGATGGGCGCTTTTTATGCTTTCAGAATATGGAATGATGTTATTAGTTTCTCTTCTCGGAGCAATTTTATTCTTGGGAAGCTGGAATACACCCTTTCCTAACATCGGTCCGCTTCGCCTGGCTGACTGGACAAGCGGAGAACCGGGAACTTGGTTTGGCTACCTATCCGGTGCCTTCTGGTTGTTTGGAAAAGCAATTTTAGGTATACTGATACAAATGTGGGCGCGATGGACACTCCCTCGTCTGCGTGTGGATCAGTTGATGTATCTGGGATGGAAAGTTTTGACTCCGGTTGGACTGGTTTTATTTTTTGTTTCCGGAGTCTGGAGATTATTAGGTATCTGAATTAATCGACAATTTCTGCGCCGTCCAGAATATAATTCATCTGGTAAATATCATCCGCATTTAATTTTAAAGTTCCTTGAAAAGTAAGACGTTCGTCTGTTTTAAACTTACGTCCGTTTTTCTTGAAATTTAATGTCATCACCGTTTCCGGCCCTGCCCCGCCGCAGAAAAAACATGCGCTGAATGGAAATGCGGACAATACATATAAATTTGCGTCCAGATCCACAGGAAGAATATATCCAGTAATTGTTACCGGCTGATTTTTCAATTTTTGCACACTTGGTCCAAAAGTCGGATGCAGCATATAGATCGATTCTTCTGCATACCATTTCTTCTTAAAAGTCACATCACGCAAAGTTTCCCATGTTAATTTTACAGGTGCAGAGCTCGGTGCGAATGCAAATAAGGAGGCGAGAAGAAGCGCGATGGCTATGAAACGTACTGATTTCATATTATTTTGATGTTTTATACTAAATAGGATTCAGGTAGTCAAACAAAAATACGACTAATATCATTCCTCTGCCAGCGTTCGGGAGATATTCAGTCTGTAAATACCCAAAGATGGTAAGGCCGCCGCCAGCAGACCTAAAATCAATGCGCCGATTAAAAGATAAATTTCTTCGGGCAATAAGTTGAATTCCCGAATGGAATAATGAAAATCCTGTTCTGCGGCACGGCTGAAAAGTAGCAATCCAACACGGCCGAGTATCACACCAGAAAGGTATCCTGTAACGGCTAAAATCAAACCTTCAAGCAAAAGCATCAGAAATAATTTAGTGCGGGTCGCACCCATGGAAAGCATCAGCGCCATTTCATATTTTCTTTCTTTAAGAGAATTATAAAGTGAAATAAAGACACTGACTCCTGCAATAACAATAATGACAAGCGCCAGTGCACGCAATGTATCGATTCCAACACCCAAAAGTGAAAATAGCCTGTTGATCTCGATACTAGGCAAGGCCGCCTGCATAGATGTATTTTCATTAATCTGGCGCGGAATGGTAATCAGCCCCATAGGGTTTCTGAACTGAATTAAAGCACTCGTAACCTGTTTTTCTTCATTGTGGTGTATGTCTGCCATATTTTCTTCATGTGCAGGATCACTTTCTTTAACATCGTCCGCTGGTGCATTTGCTTCGTTTTCTTCGGCATGCTCATGGATTTCCCACACACTTTCGAGGCCAGTCAAAACAAGCTGATCAACAACGGAGCCAGTCGGCTCAAAAAAACCTACTACTTTATATTTTTTATCATTGTGGGCTTCACCATCCGAATCAAGTCCGTGAGAACTGGCGAAAGTGTCTCCTATTTTCAAGCCTGAGTTTTTGGCAACTTTACTTCCCAGTGTCACATCCATAGGCTGGCTGAATAATGCTCCCTGAGCAATTTTTGCCTGAAAATGTTCAACATATTTCGGTGTTGTTCCAACAATCCTGAACCCGTGATAATTGTCGCCCATAGAAAGCGGAATAACCGTTTTTACAAACGGATTTCGTTTTAAAGAATTAACTTCTGCCAAAGGAACATTTCCCGTTGGCGCATCGATCTGGTAAATGCTGGAAAGAATGAGTTGGAGCGGGCTACCCTTGGCACCGACAACCATATCGATCCCTCGAATATTTCGGCGGAACTGTTCGTCAAGTTGTTTATTTAAAAGCAGTAATAAAGAGATCATCCCGATCCCAAGCGTAAGTAACATCGTGCTCAGAAAACTGTTTAATTTTTTCTCTTTAAGGTTTGCTAAACTGATTTTGAGAAGATTCATTGAAATTAAAATGTATATGTGAAGCTAACCTCGCTGAGGCTAAACCTTAAAATAATCTTACAAAAATACCTGGTTTGGAAATTCATCTTTCAGGCGCTGATCGTGGGTTACAACAACCAGACTGGCACCAATAGAGAACGCCTGGTTTTTCAACAGCTCAACAACTTTCTGGCAGTTGTTGTCATCAAGATTGGAAGTAGGTTCGTCAGCTAGAATAACGTTTGGGTTATTCATCAGTGCCCGCGCGATACTTACGCGCTGTTGCTCCCCTTGGCTTAATTGCGTAGTTTTTTTATGCAAGTGATCAGCAAAACCCAGCTGTTCAGCCAAATAAGCGGCTTTCTCCTTATCCTGTTTGTTCCCGGCAAGATAACTTGACAATAATATATTATCCAAAACTGAAAGTGCGCCAACGAAATGGGCCCGCTGATAAATAATCCCCAAGCTTTTTGCTCTTATGTTGGTGCGTTCAGTGTGTGACAAGCCAGACAATTCTCTGTTATCAATATGAATATTTCCAGAATCTGGTTTAAGTAATAATGCCAGTAAATGAAGAAAAGTAGTTTTGCCCCGGCCAGACTGGCCAAGAATCAAAAGCGCTTCTTTGTCTGCACAACTTATATCAGGAAATGCGAATTGTTTCTGCGGAGAATAGGAAAATTGAAGGTTTCTGCTGGTAATCATTATGGAAAGATCTGATTTTCTATTATACAATAATACTAAATTTTGCGCGCTTATCAGGGCTGCGGTAAGAATATAAAGTTTCCACAAGTTACTTTTAGGTCAGCTTCCAGTATAATTATGTAATGAAGGGAAAATATGATGATTTAAATTATTAAGCTGTACAAATAAAACAATAAGAAATACGTTGAAAAGGAGATATATCCTGAAGAAAACCAACAACTGTTCTATTTTTGCAAAAAATTGATCCAAAAATGATTAAAGATTTTCAAATGAGACCGATAAGCAAAAAGCTCGTATTTTTATTAATACTGGGGTTATTGGTAATAAATTACGAGACTGAGGCGCAGGTAAGACGTGGCACATTTATTCCTTATTCTTCTGCTGGATTCGGGATCGGGACTTCCAGTTATTATGGCGATATGGCTTCTTACACTACTCCGCTAAGGTCGACTTTTGGCATGATGCGATGGAGTATCACGGGTAATTATACAAGGCATTTCACGCCAAGACTGGCAGCGAGAGCTTCTTTTACCTATGCAAGAATTGTTGGTGATGATTATGAAATGAATAAGAAAGACCCAACCAACATCCGTTTCCCAAGGAATTTAAGTTTTAGAAACGATTTGAAAGAATTCGCAGTCGTAGGGATTTATAAACTAACACCAGATAACAGAAGTTACGACCGTCGTCCACAATTTGGAGCTTATTTGTTTGGAGGGATTGCAGCGGTTGCGCACAATCCTAAGGCAAAAGACGAGGTAACTGGTGATTGGGTTAAATTACAATCTCTGGGAACCGAAGGCCAAGGTCAACCGGGCTATGCTAAGCCGTACTCGTTAATTCAGATGGCTATCCCAATCGGAATTGGAGTTCGTTATAAAATCAATGACCGTTTTGACATAGGGGCAGAATTGGGCTTCAGATTCACTTTTACTGATTATCTTGATGATGTTTCGGGTGTTTACGCAGATCCCTCAGTATTTCAACCTGGCTCCACAGGTGAAAAATTTTCTAACAGGTCACGAGAACAATTTTCTACAAGGAAAGGAAAGGATAGAACTGCTGGCCTAATAGAATATGTAAAAGCTGCATATAATATTGATACAACAGATCCATATTCCGTATTGGAAGGCCAAAACTACGGAAGGGCAGGTAATGAGCGCGGTTTCAATGTAAAGGGAAATGACAACTACATGACCGGTACCATAAGTGTTCATTACATCATTCCGTCTCAGGTAAAATGCCCGCCGCTAAAATAAATTGAATTTTGTTGAGGAGAATATTTTGAAAAAGATACAAGCGAATTTTTTTTACGGGTTATATATTTCAATTATCATTTGTGTAAGCGGGCAAACAAATAAGCTCTTTGCTCAAAAAATTGAAGTTGGTGCAGGTTTGGGAGCTTTTAACTACAAAGGCGACATTTCTCCTTCGTTTAAATTTCGGTTTTTTAAGCCAGGTGGAAGTCTGTTTTTTAGGTATAATCCTAGTCAGGCACTTTCGCTTCGCGCAGAAGTTGCAGCAGGACTGATTGGAGCGGAGGATCGGTTTAGTAAGGATCCTGTTCAAGTTCAGCGTAACTTATCTTTTCGTACCAGAATTACCGAAGCCAGCGCAGTCGCTGAATATAATTTTCTTGACTATCAGGAAAAAAGATTTGCAATTAACTGGACGCCTTATGTGTTCGGAGGTCTTGGCATTTCGAAGTTTAAGCCGGATGTCGTCACCGATAATTATAAAACCAGCAGCCTGGTGCTTCCATACGGCGTCGGAATAAAGTACCAGATCAAAAGGCCCTGGAATATTGGTCTGGAATACGGAACACGTAAAACTTTTAGTGACTACTATGACAATTTGGGCGGAGATCCTAAATCTACTGTTCAACTGGAACAAGGCGACCCATCCAAAAAAGATACTTATTACTACATTCGCCTGTCAATAAGTTATACATTTTACCGAATCGTTTGCCCTTAAACTCCTATGAAGAAAACTCTCCTGATCTTTTTAATAATTATTGCAGCCGGTCTGGCAGGTTTTTTTATTCTCAGAAAGTATACCAAATCGTTTAGTCCCGCTTCAATTGCAGCCTATCACGACAAGGGAATTGATGTCGAAATAACTTACAGTCAACCTGCCAAAAAAGGAAGATATATTTTTGGGCGTGAGCAAGACAAGGCATTGGTTCCTTACGGAAAAGTTTGGCGTACGGGGGCAAATGAAGCAACGATTATAAAATTTGATAAAGATGTAAAGTTCGCAGGTCAGGAGGTTAAGGCCGGCACTTATTCTCTATGGACTATACCAGGGCAATCGGTATGGAAGGTGATTTTAAACAACGAAAGCGGCCAATGGGGAACGGAGTATAATGACGGTCAGGACTTCCTGAAATCTGATGTTAAAATCCGGGTGAACCGAAAGGTTGAGGAGCTTTTCAAAATATACTTTCAAGAACAACCCAATGGCGTAAATTTGATTTTGAGCTGGGACCAAACCGAAGCGATTATACCAATCCAACTTCCGTAATCTTAGTTTAAATTTCCTTTTATGTTTGTTGAAGCAATTGAAGCGGTAGATCAATTTACCCGCCCTATTCATTTTATTG
Organism: Dyadobacter koreensis; assembly: GCF_900108855.1. Classification (GTDB taxonomy): domain Bacteria; phylum Bacteroidota; class Bacteroidia; order Cytophagales; family Spirosomataceae; genus Dyadobacter; species Dyadobacter koreensis. Next base: position 152,181 of record NZ_FNXY01000009.1, on the reverse strand, counting down.
CCCGTTATTATGGCGGCAGCGATATTATTCCCGGAACCGGAACACTGTTTTTCGTAAATGAAAATGGTTATGCAATTACGTGCAGGCATGTCGCTCAGCAGATTTTGCATGCTAATCTTATTTATGAAAATTACCTGAAATTTAAAGGAGAATTAAGGCGCTTTGAGCGCGATCCTGGTTACGAAACCCAGCGTCAATTTCTTGAAGGAAAATATAAAATTAACGGTGATGCGCCGATCCGTATCCTGTTTAATTTTATCAATTGCGTAGATGCCTACAAAAGCCTGACGATCCATCTTCATCCGACTCAGGATCTCGCAATTATTCAGTTCAGGGACTATGACGTAAAGTTATATCAGGGGTATGCACATTTTTTAAGAGATACGCGGGCAGTTAAACAAGGCAGATATTTGTGCCGTTTGGGATATCCTTTTCCGGAATTTACTAACTATCATCTTAACAAAAATACTAATGACATTGAGTGGACAAAGGAAGGGCGAATTAATACGCCAAGCTTTCCGATCGATGGAATTATCACAAGGCATATCGGCGGCGAAAATAATGGAGTGACCGGAATTGAAATGAGTACACCTGGTTTGCGTGGACAAAGCGGAGGCCCTCTTTTTGACAGTAATGGTATCATTTATGGCTTGCAAAGTGCGACAAGGCATCTTCATTTGGGCTTCGATCAGGTGAACCGGGAAGTGATAACCGATGGTCACCGCAAAAGAGTTTCCAACTACCCTTTCCTGAACGTCGGACAATGCGTTCACGTCGATGTTATTAAAAGTTTTCTCCGTGAAAAGAAAATTGATTTCTATGAGATCGATTGACCGGTAGTTTTTCTTATATGAATACTTTTTAAAAAAAACATCAATCGGTTATGGCTGTTTTAAATAAGGAGTACTTCAAAGAAGAACTGACAGAAACATATGAATTGCCGGCAGAAGCGATCGCATTTTATAACGAGTTTGGATATGTAAAACTCAAAAACGTTTTGAGCGCTAAAGTACTCGAATACTATGGAGAGCTGATTACCGACCTTGTTTTTAAATTAAACCAGCTTACCAAACCTATGGAAGAACGGACGACTTACGAGCGCGCGTTTTTGCAGATCATGAACTTGTGGCTGGAAAATGAAGAAGTTAAAGAATTTGTTTTTTCAAAACGCCTGGCGAAAATAGCCACAGATCTGATGCAGGTTCAAGGTGTCAGACTTTATCATGATCAGGCATTATATAAAGAATCCTCCGGAGGCATTACGCCCTGGCATGCCGATCAGTTTTATTGGCCTTTGTCATCTCCAAAAACGGTAACGGTCTGGATTCCTTTACAAACAACCTTAATGGAAATGGGCCCGTTGGCATTTGCAGAGAAAAGCCATAACGTGGAGATTGGCCGTGACCTTGAGATCAGCGACGAAAGCGAGGCATTTATGAATGAACAATTGAAACAGTTTGCGGTAAATGAAACTCCCTTTGACCTGGGAGAGGTTAGCTTTCACGCTGGCTGGTTATTTCATCGCGCGGGAGCGAATGTGTCAGGAAAGGCACGAAAGGTGATGACCATGATTTATATGGATAAAGATCAGCGCGTCGTTGAGCCTGGAAATACTTACCAACAGGCAGACTGGGAGGTTTGGCTTTCGTCTAAACCAATTGGAAGCCTTGCAGACGGCCCCAAAAATCCTTTACTTTTTACCTACTAATATCCGAATTGAAAGCGGTTAAAAAATCGCTTTCAATTCTTCTAATCTACGGATATCATAGGTTGGGGATTCTTCAAATTTAAGTCCGGCCGGATTGACATAAACTGTATCCAAGCCAAATTGTTTGGCACCAAGTACATCTGCAATCCAGTTATCGCCGATCATGATACTTTCTTCGGGTAAAGCGCCAGAGACATCCAAGGCATATGCAAAAATCTTGGGATCGGGTTTCTTGGCATTGGCATTTTCAAAAGTGATCAAGTTCTGAAAAAAGTGACTGATTCCAGAACTGGAAATTTTCTTCGCCTGAATATCGTTGAAGCCATTTGTGACAATGTGGAGATTATAACCCTTTTCAGAAACGTAATCAAGCAATTCCAAAGCACCTTCCAGTAAATGTTTTTTACCTGGTAGAGTTTGCAGATATATCTCACCAATTTCTTCATGGTTTTCAGGGCATAAAACGCCTAACTCTTCAAAAACCATTTTGAAACGGTTTTCACGTATATAGGTGTGGTGAAGTAAACCGCGATCGAATTTTTCCCAAAGCTCCGTATTTATCCTTAAAAAAGACTGCACGAAAAGTTCGAGAGAGTTAACGCCGTGACTTGTCAGATTGGAGTTATGGAAAATATCTTTTAAAGATTCGGAACTGTTCCGCTCAAAATCCCAAAGTGTGTGGTCAAGGTCAAAAAAAAGATGTTTGTATTTCATAAATAATGATGCGCCTGTACTTCCTGTAAAAGTCGGAAAAAATATCCTGAAAATTTTTATTTCATTTTTATACTAAATGATCCAAAAGGCTGTACTGCATCGTATATTATTTGATAAGTTCAATTATTTGCATCAATAAGTATAGGCTTTAATAGCCATATCCGAAAATCCTGATTTCTGTTAATTACTTGTTAACAGTTGTTAATTGGAAATAAATTAGAAAAAAAAGGAGTGCAAACATTTGCAAATCAATTACCAAATCTATTTCTTTGATTAATATAATTCAAAATACTGTTAAAACACATTATTTCACACTTACCAAGAAAGGAGAAACAATATAGACGAACTGCTCTACGTTAACTAAATCGAATAGTAAAATGGAGAAAGTCCAAGTTAGCGACAGTGAGTTGGTAACATTGTATATTCGTGGTAATGAGAAAGCTTTTGAAAAGCTTGTTCAGCGCCATAAGTCAAGAATTTACACGACTATTTATCTGATTGTCAAGGACCAATATGTAGCCGAGGATTTGTTGCAGGATACATTTATTAAAGCAGTTGACACTATAAAGTCAGGTAGATATAACGACGAAGGTAAATTTTTGCCTTGGATTATACGGATCGCACACAACCTAGCCATTGATTATTTCAGACGCGATAAACGCTACCCCAATGTAGTGTTCGAAGATGGAAGCAGTGTATTCAATACACTGGATTTCTCGGAAGATTCCGTTGAGTCAATCCAGATTCGGCAAGAGACGCACGAGCAGCTGAGGGAAATGATCCAACGGCTACCGGATGTACAGAAGCAGGTTCTGATCATGCGCCACTATGAGGACATGAGTTTTCAGGAAATTGCTGATGCGACAGGTGTGAGTATTAATACGGCATTGGGTCGTATGCGTTACGCGTTGATAAATTTGCGCAAGCAATTCAGCCAACGTACCCCGCAGTATGACAAAAACTTTTACTTACGATGATGTAGTTAGGTATTTATATGCCGAAACAACTCAAAATGAAAATGATTCTATCGCCGAGGCTCTGACACTCGATGACGATTTAATGAACTTTTATCTGGATTCCCTTGAAATTAAGGAACAGATGAACAAAATCGTACGAACTCCGTCCGATCGTTCAGTCCAGAAAATACTTCATTTTTCACGACAATATTCTCAGAAACAATCTGCAACTGCGCTCTCCTGTTAGGAACGTAATGTAGATTGTTTCTCTGTTTTTGGTCGTCCCTTTCAGGATATTTTCTGAAACAGGTATTTTGTGTCTTCGAATTCTTGAGGACGCAAAATACTTTATTGTCCAATCCCTAAGCTTTCACAAATTTTATGAATCGAAAAGAACGTTTCAGGTTATTTTTAGAATATTTTACAACCAATTTTCCTGAACCTGAAACAGAGCTGCACTACACTAATCCCTACGAATTATTAGTGGCGGTAATCCTGTCTGCACAATGCACAGATAAAAGGATCAATATGGTTACGCCTGCATTGTTCGAGCGTTTTCCTGATCCGGAATCACTGGCTGCATCCTATGCCGAGGAAGTTTTCACTTATATCCGCTCTATTTCTTATCCAAATAATAAAAGTAAACACCTTGTCGGTATGGCGAGAATGCTGACCGAAAAATTTAATTCTGAAATTCCTGCTTCAATTTCTGAGCTTCAGGAACTTCCCGGAGTTGGCCGGAAGACTGCAAATGTGATAGCTTCTGTAATTTTTAATCAACCTACGATGGCAGTAGATACGCATGTTTACCGTGTGTCGCGCAGGCTGGGATTGGTTCCATCTACGGCAACAACGCCATTGGCGGTTGAAAAAGGGTTAATGCGCCATATTCCAACAGAACTGGTACCGAAGGCTCACCACTGGCTAATTTTGCATGGGCGATATATTTGTCTTGCACGCACGCCAAAGTGTAACGTATGTCCGTTAACTTCTTTTTGTCTGTATTTCGAGAAAATGAAAATTTAAGTTTTTTTAAGAAGTCTTCCAACCTTTTCGTCTTTCCTTAGGTCTTTACATATAGATTGGAAAATATTGATGAATAACCGTTAAAAACTGAGGTAACAAAATGAAGAGTACATTTCTAAAATTAGGCCTTTTGGCAGCTGTGGTTGTGGGTATGGTGGCCTGTAATAATTCAGTAGGTAATGACGACGAGGCAAAAATCGTCGAAAACCAGCAGCAGATTGAAAAGTATTTGGCCGATAGTGCTTTGGTTGCGACAAGAGATTCTTCCGGATTATATTATGTGGTGAAAAAGGCTAATCCGACGGGAAATAAAGCGCGGGCGGGCGACGAAGTTAATTTAAAATTTGACGGTTATTTGCTGAATGGTACGAAGGTATTAAGCTCTACCAATGATAAAAATATACCATTTACGTATCCATTTGGCTCAGGCCTAAACTTTCTGTTACCGGGGATGGAAATTGCCGTTAACAGAATGCGGGTAGGAGAAGTAAACACGATCTTTATGCCTTTTTATCTGGCATACGGAAGTTATAATCAAGGAAATATTCCTGCTTATTCTGTCATCAAAATGAATATTCAGATATTGGCTTCACGTTCTGAAAAACAACAAATCGATGATTTTCTTGTTAAGAAACAATTCGTAGTTTCAGAAAGAACCAGTGATGATTTGGTAATAGTAAGAACAAATACCGTCTCTGGCGACACGCTCGGAGCCGGAAAGTCGGTAAATGTTAAGTACACACTTAAATTTTTGGACGATACAAAGGTTCAGGAAAGTACTTATCCAATTACTACCGGTATAGGTATGGCTATCGCAGGTTTTGACCGCGCCGTTCGTAAAATGAGAAAAGGCGAGAAAATTATTGCGATTTTTCCCTCTAGTCTTGGATATGGTAAAAAAGGACAGCCAAATTCAGTAGGCGGATTTCTTATTCAGCCATATACTCCTTTACAATATGAGCTGGAAGTTCTGTAACTAACAAAATGCCCTTCAAGACAATTAGTTTTTAAGGGCATTTTAGTTTAATCAGAAGAGTTATTCTTGACAAATCCTCGTCGCTCAGGTCTGACCCTGAAGGCAAACAAAGTCCCAACTCAAAAAGCCTTTCAGAAATATTCCCTCCAAAATAAGATACTCCTTTGAATACACGCTGTAAGTGAAGAGGCTTCCATAAGGGCCTTGATTCAATATTTTCTTTTAACAAAGCCAAACGAATACTTTCGCGGGTCAATCCATTTGATACTAGTGGATCAATCAGGATACAGCTCAGCCATCGATTTGAGCAACTGTGCTTTGCTTCATTTTGGAAAGATATTCCGGGTAAGTTTTTAAGTTCCCGCTGGTAAAATTGAAAATTCGAACGGCGTTGTTTCACTCTTTCCTCAATCACTTCGAGCTGTGCCCTGCCTATTCCGGCAGAAACATTGCTCAGCCGATAATTATATCCAATTTCTGAGTGTTGGTAATGAGGAGCTTCATCCTTTGCCTGGGTGGAAAGAAATTTCGCCTTTGAAATAAAGGATTCATTATCCGATAAAATTGCTCCGCCTCCGGAAGTGGTAATGATCTTGTTTCCATTGAAGGAAAGAATGCTCATTGTTCCAAATGAGCCCACTTTTCTGCCTTTGTACATTGAACCTAGTGCTTCCGCTGCATCCTCAACAAACGGGATTTCGTATTTATGGGAGATCGATAAAATCTCATCCAGCCGGACCGGCATACCATAGATGTGTACGCCGATAATGGCTTTTGGCTTTTTGCCGCGATGGATATAATGTTTGACCGCGCTTTCCAATACATCCGCACACATATTCCAGCTTGACATTTCACTGTCAACAAACACCGGCGTTGCTCCCAAATAAACGATCGGGTTTGCACTGGCAGTGAAGGTAAAAGTCGGGCAAATGACAATATCTCCTGGCCCGACATCCAGAATTTTCAAAGCAAGATGTAAGGCAGCTGTGCCGGACGACAGTGCTGCCGCATGCCCAACGCAAACGTATTCGCTTAAAGATTGCTCAAAGGCCTCAATATGCGGCCCTGCGGGAGCGAGATAGTTACTGTCCAGTGCTTCCTGGATGTATTTCAACTCATTCCCGCTTTGATGCGGCGGTGATACCCAGATTTTCTTCATCATTTATATGAAATAATTCTGGCCGGATTGCCGCGGACAATCATTCCGTCCGCGATATTTTTGGTAACTACACTTCCGGCAGATATAAGGCAATTTTTGCCAATTGATAAACCTGGAATTACAATACTTCCAATCCCAATCAATGTATTTTCGCCAATGGTAACATTTCCGCCAATAACAACACCCGGAGCGATATGAACAAAATCTCCGATATGACAATCATGATCGACGGAAGAAGATGTGTTAATAATAACGTGTTTACCAATTACGGAATCTGCCTGTACGACTGAATTTTGCATCATGCAGCTGCCTGCTCCCATTTGGGCAGTATTGTCTAAAACAGCAGAAGTATGAATTATTTTCCCAAATTCATGCAGGATTTGTGCAGACAATTGCCTTCGGATAAGATTATCACCTATGGCAATTATAAGCTTTTCATCCCGGAAAAGATTCGGGTCGTATACGTTTGTTACAGGTATTTCGAGAAGATAATCTTTCAAAATATCATCATCAAAAATTGTTTCTATTTTGTGGCCACCGGCTTTTAAAATTGAAATGATAACCTTTGCATGCCCACCTGCGCCGTATACAAGCATAATTTAGTTGTTGAAAAAGATGAGAAGATTATGGTTGTCAGCTTAACCGGTGAATTTTCCAGACACCTGTTTTTCGTTTGAAATAATCTGCCTGGGTGAAAAAATTGTTCGAAGCGTTAAAGACAAAATAATCAGGTCGGTTCGTAGCGATATGTTTTTAACATACCATAAATCATAGGCAAATTTATCTTCCCAGCTGATGGAGTTTTTTCCGTTAACCTGTGCCCATCCTGTGATTCCGGGTTTTACGTTATGCCTTTCTGATTGCTCCTTGGTATAGATTGATAAATACTCTTGAAGCAAAGGTCGAGGCCCGACAAGACTCATGTCTCCAATCAGGACATTCCAAAGTTGCGGCAGTTCGTCCAGAGAAGTTTGACGAAGAAATTTTCCTAGTGAGGTTAACCGTTGTGAATCAGAAAGCAGAATACCATTTTTGTCATACAAATCCATCATAGTTTTGAATTTGAGGATAGTGAAGATTTTGCCATTTAACCCAGGCCTAGGTTGATGGAAAAATGGATTTCTATTAGTAAGAAAGTAAATCAGCAGGATCAGAAAAAGAAAAAGCGGAGACAGGATGATTAGTCCTGCCGCCGCTATGATCACATCTATGAACCTTTTACCAAATTTTTTATACATGTCAGAATTTATTAAGACGAATTAATAAATTTCAGACAAGCAATTTTCAATGAATCAATTAATACAAAGTCGGAAAATGGGTTGGATCCGTTTCGTGCATCATACCATAAGCCACTTCAACAATATCATCCATATTTGGTTTTGTGAAATAATCACCATCAGAACCGTATGGAGGACGGTGTGGTTTTGCTGAAATTGTAACCGGAGCAGAGTCAAGCCAGCGGTAAGCATTTTGCTTTTCCAGAACTTGCTGCATCATAAAGGCCGAAGCACTTCCGGGAACGTCTTCATCTGCAAAAATCACACGGCTTGTTTTCTTAATTGATTCAAGAATCCGGTTGTTGATATCGAAAGGTAATAATGTCTGCACATCAATCACTTCAATTTCAATTCCCAGATTATGTAATTGCGTTGCTGCCTCCATAACTATACGGCACATGGAGCCATAAGTAACAACGGTGATATCTTTTCCTTCTTTTAACACCTCAGGTTCTCCCAGCGGAACACAGATTTCGCTGATATTATCCGGCAGCAATTCTTTCTGACGGTAGGCATTAAGCGGTTCAACAACCAAAGCCGGATCGTCTCCTTTGATCAATGTATTATAAAGTCCGGCTGCCTGGGTAAAGTTTCTTGGAACAATAACATGCATACCGCGAACGCTGCTGAGCATCGTACCCATCGGCGAACCGGAATGCCAGATTCCTTCCAGACGATGGCCGCGTGTACGGATAATCAGTGGTGCTTTTTGTCCACCGGCAGTACGGTAACGAAGACTGGCAAGGTCATCTGTAAGCGTTGCCAAAGCATAATAGATATAGTCGAAATACTGAATTTCAACGATTGGGCGCAAACCGCGCATCGCCATACCAATTCCCTGACCAATAATTGTTGTTTCACGAATTCCGGTATCAGTGATCCGTAATTCACCGAATTTTTCCTGCAATCCTGCAAGTCCCTGATTTACATCCCCAATCATTCCCACATCTTCTCCGATCGCAACAACACGCGGATCTCGGGCAAACAAGGCGTTGAAATAGGAACGGATCACTTCACGACCGTCAACGGTCAGACTTTCGTCTGAAAAAACAGGATTGACCGGCGGAACATTCAGGGGGGATAAATCAGATTCGCTGTAAAGCTGCGAATTATATCGTTGCGCGTTTTCTTTGAGCGCGTTTTGAAGCCATTCTTGTAAAATTACTCTGGAAGGCGTGTTTTCATTACGGATTGTACGAAGTGCTTTTCTGACACTTACCACATTATCGCGCCGGACCGGATAATACGTTTTACTTAATTCTGAAGCGATTCCAGACAATTCCTCTGAAAATATACTTTCCTTCGCTGTTGTTTTGAGGAGCTCAATTGTTTGCTGATGTTCAGCGTCGAGATCTTTCCGGTATGCTTTCCAGGCACGATTGCGTGACTCTCTGGCTGTTTCTTTTGCATCCGTTTCGATGCGCTCAAGTTCTTCGTCTGTGGCATATCCATTATTCAGAATCCATTTACGAAAATGTATGTTGCAGTCACGCTCATTTTCCCATTGGAGTCGTTGCTTGGATTTATATCGTTCATGCGAGCCCGAGGAAGAATGTCCTTGTGGCTGTGTCAGTTCAGTTACGTGGATTAGGACCGGAACTTGTTCAGTTCTGCACAAATCCGCCGCTTTCTGATAAGTCTCAATCAGTGCGGGATAATCCCAGCCGTTAACAGCAATTATTTCGACGCCTGTTTCTTCTTCATTTCGCTGTAAACCTGCCAGTGCTTTGGAAATACTTGATTTTGTAGTCTGGTATTCAACAGGCACGGAGATACCATATCCATCATCCCAAACGGACATCAATAATGGAATCTGCAAAACTCCGGCTGCGTTCATCGCCTCCCAGAACATACCCTGAGAAGTGGACGCATCGCCAATGGTTGCAAAAACGATCTCATTTCCCTTATCAGAAAAAGTCGTAAGATTTTGAATGTCTTTATTGGCGCGGTAAAGTTTCGAAGCGTAAGCCAAACCAACAGAGCGAGGAATTTGTCCTGCCGTTGGCGATATATCACATACTGAATTGTAAAGTTTTGTCTGATCAAGCCAATGGCCTTTGTCATCCAGCCAACGGGTTGCGAAGTGTCCGTTCATCGAGCGTCCGCCTGTATGAGGTTCATGCTCCAGATCTGCATGGGCATACATTTGTGCAAAGAATTGCTGCCAGGTTAAATTTCCCAGATAAGCTTCAACGGTCTGGTCCCTGTAATATCCTGAACGAAAATCTCCTAATTTAAAAGCCCTTGCCATGGCAATCTGCGCCACTTCCTTGCCATCTCCGAAGATCCCGAACTTGGACCGGCCTCCCATTGTATCCTTTCTTCCCAATAAGCTTACCTGCCGACTTTCACAAGCCAGGCGGTAGTCGTCTGTTATATTTTCTTTATTCAAAACACTGGAACCGGTCAAACTATCATTTAGAAGCATAAGCAAACGTTACGGGTTGAAACCGTAGTTAAGTTACATTTTTTTATAATGCACGCCAAAATTATGCAGGAAAATAATAATCATAACAATGAATCATAATAAGTTTAAAAGCATTGTTAACATAAGTTAATGTTTACTAAATTTCGTTTTTATAATTTAATCTTGTTATTTAAATCAATTTCACACAATTAACAATACCACTACAACTATGAAAGTATTCTTTTCAGCGCTGGTTTTACTTGTTGGTTTAACCACAGTTAGTTTTGCTCAGAAAGGTGTTTTGAAATTCAAAGAAGAAACACACAAATTCGGTAAGGTACCTCAGGGTGTTCCTGTAACGAACGAATTCGTATTTACAAATACAGGTACTGATCCTGTTGTGATCTCTAACGTAACGGTATCTTGTGGATGTACAACTCCGGTTTGGTCAAAAGCTCCTGTATTGCCGGGAAAAACAGGTATCATCAAAGCAACTTTTAACGCTGCTGCTGCTGGTTCTTTCAATAAGCCTGTAACTGTTTTCAGTAACACGGAAGGCGGATCTATTACTTTGTACTTGAATGGAGAAGTGGTTGCAAAAGATGCAAAAGCTTCAACGAAGTAACATTTCTTTAAAAAATTATGATGAAGCCGGCCCGCAAGGTCGGCTTTTCATTTTTATCGAAGGAAAAATAACTGGATTCGCGCCTGTAGGCGAATTTCATCCAAACGCTAAAAATAACAGCTCAAATTAGTAAGCAGCGCGATCCTGGAATGAACGTCTTCTGGTAAGTTTCAAATCCTGAAGGATACTTGATTTTACTTTTAGCAGGAAGTTATAGTTACTCACACGTGATGCACTTCCGGCGAAAGGCGTCCAGCTGAAACTCATATCCCAGCAGTGCAGATCACGGTAAAGGGTCAAAGTTGTGATAGAAGGTTTGAATGCTGTAAAGTCAAAGCCTGTCGTAACGCTGATTTTGAAATTAGTTGACAAACTCAGATCTCCCGTCGCATTGATCGTCTGAATTAATTGTGCGTTTGATAAACCTGGTTTGGTCAGGCCAAAGTTATAGTTAAGCGAGACGTTCCAAGGGATGCTGAAATCAACGTATAGATCGGCATTTCGCTGAATAAATTCCTTTTGATCCTCTGTCGCGGTCGTGTTCGGTCCGGGAGTAACTCGCTGCTTATCCTTTCCTTTGGGTGAAAAACTCGTCCCCAATGTAAAACCAAGATTTTGCAGGTTAGCCAATCCCTGACCTTTTGTTATGGCAAACTGGTTTACTTTAATACCCGTCTGGTTTGCAGACCTTACCGTCGGATCCAGCACGTACGCATAAGGGTCCAGATTGGCGTTGAAGTTCAGGTTAAGGTTTTTACCAATTCTGGCGTTTGCATTAACCGTAATATTGGAAAGTTTCAGCGAGTCAGCAAGTAAATTATAACTACCACCGAAACTAAGGTTATCCAGCAGCGAAACCTTTTCGAACTGAGCCGCCGCCGTGTCACTTTTAGATTTCAGCTTCATCTCAAAGGAGTTATTCAAACTGAAAGAAATTACACTGGAAGCGCGTCCGTTGCTTACTCCTGTTCCTACGCCTCTGTAGCGCGATAATCTTTGAGTTTCACCCAGTTCGTTGATTTGAACGGTTTGATAAAAACCATAAGTATCTCCCGTAAAGTCGGGCGTATAACTATATGAAAGTGTAGGGATAACAGTATGGCGGATCGCTTCAAGACGTTTCCCACGTACGAAGAAAGTACCATAGAAACGCGTATTCATACCCGCACCAAAGGAATAGGCGTATTCATTCCCTACTTTATTTATGGTGTCAATACGGACTGTGTTACCTCCACGATACGAATATTGATATTGTTTGGTATAAATCTGACCTGTCAGAGACAAACTTGGGGTTAGGTTTATGAAGTTAAGGATTTTAAAGTTTGGAAGAGAAATAGGTAAACTATACCGTCCTGTAAACTGCGCATCTTTCGCAAATTGCGACAAATTGTCGAGGTTAAACGGAAGTACAGTTGGCAAAGCCTTTCCGGCTGTATCTACCGTTGCCCGGAGCTTGTTATCTACTCTGAAACCTAATCTGGAATAAGTTGTATCGATGGATGTCAGGGAGTTTGTCAACGTGTAGTTTCCACTAAAATCAAGACCGAGACGGAAACTGTCATACCATCTGGCCCTACCGCCATTCAACGCGAAAGGTGCGATCTGGTTTACGCCAAAACTGAAATCCGAAGATATGTTTGTTGTCCCACCTTCCCGACGTTGTGTTGTTGGGTTTATTTGTCCAAAATTTTGATTCACACGTAAACTCGCTGCGGCGCGCATATATTGGCCCATCGTCCTGTTGTACTGAACTGAGGAACTAGCCACGTTTGAAATATATCGGGAAGTATTCTGCTCCTGAAGCTGATTATAACTATTGCTGCTGACATTTACGTTTGCCGAGAAAGTCGAGTTGCCGCGTGGCTTTGGAGCATGGGACCATACCAAACTAAAATCTTCCGTTCCGCCTAAACCAACCAGATTCTGTATTTCATCACTTGATCTGTTTTTGTTAAAACGGAATGAAAAATTACCTGTATACTGGTAACGTTTGGAATATGATGACGCTAATCCGAGTCCCCAGCTTCCTGTGGAATAAATTTGACCCGTCACAGCCGCGTTTACGTATTCACTGATTGCAAAATAATAACCTCCGTCACGCAGATAAAATCCTCGGCCATTTGGTTCTTGTCCATAAGTCGGGAAGATGATACCGGAAGTTCCTGCTTCTTTCTTTTTTGGAAAAGGAAAGAAACCAAAAGGTATAACAACCGGGAGTGGGACATCTGCAATAACCAGGTTAAATGGTCCGGAAACTACCGATTTCTTGTCCACCATTTTAATTTTTGGTGCGTTGATATAAAAGTGCGGATGTGTTAAATTACAGGTCGTGTATATCGATTTCTGAATGTAAAAATTTCCTTCTGTATCTTTTTTGACACGGTCGCCCCGCACGTTTCCATCTCCCTGCTGCGTTACAATTCCCCGGATAATCGCCTTTTTAGATTTGAAATTATAACGAATTTCTTTGGTATTATACATCTCCGGCCCATCCTGGAAGATAGGCTCGCCGATCATCTTTTTACTCGTCGAATCATAATCTCCATGTGCCATCACCTCATTGCTTACCCAGTTCAGGCGGATATAATTTGCTTTTAGGTTAATCGTGCCATAATTTACCTCAGCGTTTCCATACAGATGCACTTGTTTAAGCACAACATCCATAATAGTAGAATCTTCTGCGGTATATTTGACAACATTTTGAAGATCGTCCGGATTAGAGGTAGTGTCGGCAGCAGCCGAATCAGCCAGGGCAATACCGTTTTTTAGTCCCAGAGAATCCAGGGCCGTTGAATCACTGATTATTGTGTCAGCAACAGCAACTACGTTGCCAGCTTCTTTTAATACCAAAGCAGGTTTATCTGCCGCCGAAGGCGCAGAAGTTCTAGTCTTGGCTTTCGACTTAAGAGGATCTTTACCGGATCGTTTTGTGCGTTGCTGAACACATGCCATTGTGCCAAAGATGAAAAACGCAACAAGTCCTAACGATATAATAATCGCCTTTTTTTTCAGTTCTAACAAATAGAGTATTTTTGCATAACGAATGTCAAAATTAGCAGAGAAACTCCTAAAGAATAACGCCGTAACTAAAAAATAATGTTAAAAGTTCTTAAAATCTTAATTGCAGCGAGTTGTTTGAGCCTTAGTCTCGCTTTTGCCTTCCGGGAAATACCTGTCCCTGTCAAAAAAGTAGACAGCAAAGTTAATGTAGTTGTTATAGATGCCGGCCACGGCGGCCATGACATAGGAACACGCGGCCGCAAGGCCCGGGAAGCCAATGTAGCTTTAAAGATTGCCTTGGCTCTCGGAAGAAAAATCAAGCAGGATACGCCGGAAGTAAAGGTGCTTTATACCCGCGATACCGACGAATTTATTGAATTAGCAGAGCGTTCAGCTTTTGCAAACCGAAATAATGCAGACCTTTTTATCTCCATCCATTGTAACTCAACGCCTAATTCTAAAAGCGTTAGAGGAACTGAGACGTACGTGATGGGGTTACACAAGACGAATGGTAACCTTGAAGTTGCGAAGCGGGAGAACTCGGTAATTTTAAAAGAGACGAACTATAAACAAAAATATAAGGGTTTTGATCCGGATTCTCCGTTGGCACATATCATGCTGGCTAATTATCAGAGTGCGTTTATTTCAAGCAGTTTGCGCTTTGCAGATAGTGTGGAAAGAAAATTCCAGTCCGTTTCTGATCGTGCCAGCCGTGGAGTTAAACAGGCGGGATTTCTGGTTTTATGGAGAACAACGATGCCAAGTGTACTGATTGAAACAGGTTTTTTATCTACACCGGAAGAGGAAGAATATTTAAATTCAGAAGATGGACAAGACGAGGTGGCTCAGTCGATTCTGGAAGCGTTTAAAGTGTATAAAAAACAAATGGACAATTAGGATCATTTGTTAAACACATTTTGGTATCGGTTTTATACCCTTTTCGAAAATTAATTTTTGTAAACATTTATATTATTTTGAGCTTAGGGCGTAAGCTGCGAGCTGTTTAATACTCCTTTCATGAAGCTATCTAAAGAAGCAAAAGTCGGGTTAATGGCTGTTTTTGCAATGGTGTTGTTATATTTTGGTTTTCACATCCTCAAAGGCTCCGACGTATTTTCCAGAACATACAAATACTATGTGATTTATGATAATATTGATGGGCTTACAGCATCTAACCCTGTCTTATTGAATGGTTTAAATGTAGGCCGGGTTCAGGAAATCAAATTATTGCAAGACCAAAAAAATCATTTACTGGTAACGCTTGACGTTCAAAAAGGAATTATTCTACCAAAAGGTACAACTGCGCTACTTGCTGACGGCGGATTATTAGGTGGTAAAGTAATTCATTTATCAATGGGCAGTTCTTCTGTGAATTTGGAAGACAATGACACGCTTATTGGAAAACGTGAGGCTGGGATTTCTGCGGTTCTACAGGAAAAAGCTCTTCCACTTGTGACCCATGCCGATTCACTGGTATTAAATCTTGCCGCAGTCGCCGAAGGATTCAAAGAAACGGGAAAAATTCTTAATCAGATGATCAGGAATTATGATCAGACTGGAAATACTGTTCAGGGGCTTGTGACTGAAAACCGCAAGAATCTTCTGGTGATGACTTCTAATCTGAATAAATTATCGGAATCGTTGGTTGAAACCGAAAAAGGGTTAAAGCCTCTTCTTGATAAAACAGGATCACTTGCTGATTCACTTAACGCGCTGCGTTTGGGAGAAACTGTGCAAAATGCGAACAGGACGATATCGGATTTACGTGGACTGTTAGCCAGCGTTGAATCGGGAAAAGGAACTGCCGGCAAGCTTATCAAAGATGAAACCCTTTACAATAATCTTAACAGCACGATGGTTAGTTTGAACAAACTAATGACAAATTTCCGAGAGCACCCAAAACGTTACGTTCACCTTTCTGTTTTTGGAAAAAAAGATAAAGGACCATCTGAGTCGAGGATGGATACCACCACAAGGATAAAGTAAGGAATAAGGTTCAAATAAATAGAGAGTCGTTTGCCTTCGTGCGAACGACTTTTTTGTTATTGATAGTAAAGCTTCTGATAAATTTCTACCTTGAAATTGAAATAAAATATTGTTTCAGTTACATCATCAGACTATGACTAACCAGCAAGACACACAACAGCTCATTGAAAATCTTAATGAAAGATATAAAAAGGTAAAACTGGGCGGCGGTTTAAAAAAGATTGAAGCGCATCATAAAAAAGGAAAACTAACAGCCCGAGAGCGTATTGATTATCTGATTGATACGGATTCTTATTTTTTGGAAATTGGTGCCTTCGCCGGGGATGGCATGTATGCAGAGGAAGGTGGTTGTCCATCGGCCGGCGTTGTTGCAGGGATTGGTTACATTTCCGGAAACCAATGCGTGATTGTCGCGAATGACGCTACCGTAAAAGCAGGAGCCTGGTTTCCGATTACTGCCAAGAAAAATTTACGGGCACAGGAAATCTCGATGGAGAACCTGCTTCCGATCATTTATTTAGTGGATAGCGCAGGTGTGTATTTACCTATGCAGGCGGAAGTTTTTGCAGATAAAGAGCATTTTGGCCGAATCTTTCGGAATAATGCGAAAATGTCTGCGATGGGCATTGTGCAAATTTCAGCGATAATGGGCAGCTGCGTGGCAGGAGGAGCTTATCTGCCCATTATGTCAGATGAGGCTATGATTGTGGAGGGTACGGGATCTGTATTTCTGGCCGGGCCTTATCTTGTAAAATCCTCTGTTGGGGAAGAAGTCGATGCAGAAACTTTAGGCGGAGCCACGATGCATTGTGAGATATCCGGTGTTACAGACAACAAATATCCTGACGATAAATCCTGCCTGGATGCCATAAAGCGGCATATCGATAAGCTAGGACAATCATCTTCGGCAGGTTTTAACAGGAAAACAGCAATATCTCCGAATCGTTCGCCGCAGGAAATTTATGATCTTCTACCCGTCGATCGGTTGAAACCGTATGATATGAAAAACATTCTGGAGTGTATCGTGGATGCTTCGGAACTTGATGAATATAAGCCCGACTATGGGAAAACAATCATTTGTGCCTATGCACGTGTGGAAGGCTGGGCCGTAGGAATTGTGGCAAATCAGCGTAAAATGGTAAAGTCGGGTAAGGGGGAAATGCAGATGGGCGGTGTGATCTACGGCGAATCTGCTGATAAGGCAGCCCGTTTTATTATGAATTGCAACCAGAAAAAAATACCGCTGTTGTTCTTTCACGACGTTACAGGTTTTATGGTAGGGAGCCGCGCCGAGCAAGGTGGAATTATCAAGGATGGGGCAAAAATGGTCAATGCAGTAGCGAACTCAGTTGTTCCAAAATTTACTTTCATCATAGGGAATTCTTACGGAGCAGGAAATTACGCAATGTGTGGAAAAGCGTATGACCCAAGATTAATTTATGCCTGGCCAACCGCGCAAATGGCTGTAATGAGTGGAGCAACGGCTGCAAAAACATTGGTCCAAATTCAAACGGCAACCTTGAAAGCACAAGGGAAAGAAATTACTCAAGAGGCTGAACAGGAGTTATTGAAAGAAATTACGGACCGGTATAATGAGGAATTGTCGCCTTATTATGCAGCAGCAAGGCTCTGGGTTGATGGAATAATTGATCCGGTAGAAACCCGGAAAATAATTTCCATCGGTATTGAAGCTGCCAATCATGTGCCTATCAAAGAGACTTTTAATGTCGGTATTATTCAGGTATAAGTTGAAAAACAAACTTTTTGGTACAAAAAAGAGGAGTCAAGTTTTGAAACTTGACTCCTCTGAATGATGCAATTAAGCACATTTTTGTTACCTTACTTCTTAGGATTGCTCTCTAATTTCAAGCAACATGTCGTCGGTAATGTTATTTTTTTCTTTGAACTCCGAAACTTGTTCTGTAAAAGAAAGATGCAGAGCCTCGATGTTTTCAAGATTTTTATATGCGCCATCATAAATCTGGTTCAATGATGTGTCCAAACCGGCGACATTTACGTTCATATTTTCCGTTTCAACCTGGCCGATTTTCTTAATTACGGCCGTTTCACTATTTTTCAAATCTTCGATTTCACGAAGAATTTTTTCCATTGCTTTAAACTTTTCAATCTTATCCATAAGTCTCAAGTTGTTGTTTGATAGTAGGATCGTTAAAAATACCGTACCAATCCCCAACTCTTGTGAATCTTATTTCCCAAGGTTTGTTGAGGGTCTGGGAATAACAAAAATTTCTTTCTGCCTTCCGTTGATGAAGCGAAAGCCTGTTTTATCGAAATATCCGTCTTCTTCGAGCATAATACGGATCGTCTTGTTCCACTCGTCAATTTTTGTCGCAGCATTTAATTCGATCGAATAGGCGGTATTTTCAAACAAAGGATAATCTCCCGAACCCTTTACTCCTTTTTGCTGATCCCAAAGCCCAATTGTAGGGCCGGCCGCATGTCCGTGTGAACCAATAGGATGTGTGTAGATAGAACCATTGATTCCTTCTTTTTCAGCCTGGGCAAGTGCATCCAGAAGAATTTGATTTCCGGTTTTGCCTGATTTGAACTGAGATACCAGAATATCCTGAAGACGGTTTCCATTCGCAAATGCCTTTTTCAGGTATTGAGGAACTTCTGTTTCTCCGGGCTTTAAGATATAAGCATGTTGCTGCTGATCCGTGTTAAGTCGAAGATAGGTGATACCAAAATCACAATGAAGTAAATCTCCCGGCAAAATCACCTGATTGCCCGGACGCTTTGAAAATGTTCTTAAATGATCAAATTTCTGGTCATCTGCACGCTGAATATCAATAGTCGGGTGAAACCAGGTTTCCAATCCTAAATCAGTTACACGTTGTCTGAGAAACCAAACTACGTCATCAATGGTTGTAATTCCCGGCTGGATTACTTTTTCAGAAAAAGCTTCTTCAATAATTTCATGGGAAATCCGGCATATCATTGGGTAAATGATCATTTCCTTTTCCGTTCTGGTTTCCAGCCAGCCAACCGCCAGTTTTTCAGCAGAAACTATTTTTGACTGAAATTCTTTTGGAAGTTTTTGAAGAAATTCTTCATGTTCGTTATAGGTCAGACCATCAGCATGGCCGTAATTTTTGGAAAAATTTAAACCGATTTTCTTCGGATTTTTTTCTTTGATCACTTTTACCAGCGCGTCCCATTGATCCGGATTCGAACTTATATCCCATTCCCCTTTCAATAATGTTCCGACATCATATCTTGCAATCGCCAGTTTGTCAAGCGGTTTCCCCGCTCCGGGATCAAAAAACACCATTATAGTCCTTCTCCGCGCTGACAGCCATGTACTCGGAAGCATGGTTTTCATGACAGGATCTTCGTTATATTCTCTTGAAATAATCACCCACATATCAATTCCTTCACGACGCATTAACGTTGGAAGCAGATTTTCAATCCGGTCTTCCAGGATATCGTCAACAGCCAGAGCACGTTCTCTTTCAGTGAGTACAATGGGCAAGGATTGGGAAAAAGTGATAGTTGAAACAAGGAGGAAAAGAAAAATCGGGAGAATAGGAAAAATTCTTGACATTGGTGGAAAACAAGTTAGGTTAATAACAAATCAATATAATGATTGTTGTCTGGAAAAAATAAATAAGGTTTATGCTTATATGTTAGAGATAAGCCATTCCTGTCTTTGTACCATTATGAAACAGATAACTTATTTGTCCTGCACGATTTTTCTCTTTTTTGCTACCAGTTTTTGCCAGATGCTGCTGGCGCAAAGCCATGAGCAAGCTTCGGTTTGGAAAGGGTTTAATAAGGTTGAATTTTCTTTTCAAAATACAAAAGCCTGGTACGTAATGCCAAAACAGGCGCTTCCGGGGAATCCTTGGGTCTGGCGTGCCCATTTTCCAACCTGGCACACAGATATGGACAGCATTTTACTTTCGCGCGGCTTTCATGTGGCTTACGTCAATACCAACGACCTTTTTGCGCACCCGAAGGCGATGCAGGTTTGGGATGCTTTTTATGATTATCTGGTTAAGGAAAAACAATTTGCACCAAAAGTGGCTTTGGAAGGCGTAAGTCGAGGTGGTTTATATGTTTATGGCTGGGCTAAAAGAAACCCTGATAAAGTAAGCTGTATTTATGCCGAAGCACCGGTTTGCGATCCGAAAAGCTGGCCGGGAGGAAAAGGCAAGGGACAAGGTTCGCCAAAGGATTGGGCAAGCTGGCTGGAACTGAATAAGCTTACCGAAGAAACTGCGAAAACATTTGATGATATTCCACTTAACGATCTGGCAGGTCTGGCATCTTTCAAAGTACCCATTTTACATGTGATCGGACTGAACGACAAGATCGTCCCGCCATCAGAAAACTCCGATATTTTAATTGCCAATTATATAAAACTGGGCGGTCCCGCTACGGTTGTTCCTATGACACGTGGAGAACAGGCTTTGGAAGGACATCATTTTACAATTGAACATCCTGAAATGCTGGCAAATTTTATTTTTGACAATAGCGTCCCGGTTTTAAAACCACTTTCACACGCTCCTTATATCGAAGTAAACCGTGGATTGGCTAACGCCTACGAAAAATTCAGAACGACGAAAAAAGGAACGGTAGCATTTTTGGGAGGATCTATTACCCATAATCCGGGGTGGCGAAATAAAACTTCCAAGTATTTGCAAGAACATTTTCCTGAAACAGAATTTACGTTTATCGCGGCTGGAATCCCTTCTTTGGGAAGCACACCCCATGCTTTTCGTTTCCAGCGCGATGTTCTGGAAAAAGGAACGCCTGATCTGCTTTTTGTCGAAGCAGCGGTAAATGACCGTGGAAATGGTTTCAGTGAAAAAGCTCAGATAAAGGGTTTGGAAGGAATATTAAGACAGATGTATGCCAAAAATCCCAAAGCGAATGTGGTACTCATGGCTTTTGCTGAACCGGCTAAAAATGCTGATTATGATGCAGGAAAAGAACCGATTGAAGTGAATGTACATCAGAGAATTGCAAAATACTATGGTGCATCTTACATCAATCTGGCCCGGGAAGTTTATGACCGAATTAATGCCGGAGAATTTTCATGGAAATATGATTTCAAGGACCTGCATCCATCACCGTATGGGCAGGAAATTTATTTTCAAACCATAAAAGAATTACTGAAATTAAATCCTGACAGCACAACTGCCGGTATTGTGAAATTGCCGGTTCCTATTGACAAATTTTCCTACGAAAAAGCAAAATATCATCCCGTGGCGGAAGCCAAAAAATTAGAGGGTTTTAAGATTGATCCGGATTGGAAACCTGCTGATAATGTTTCCACAAGGCCCGGTTTTGTAAATGTTCCGATGCTGGTTGGAGAAACTGCAAAGGCATCTTTCGAATTTGATTTTAAAGGACGGGCTGTTGGAATCGCCATTATTTCCGGTCCTGACACAGGAAAAATTTCCTATTCAATTGATGGGAAAAAAGCCCAAACAATGGATTTATTCACGCAGTGGAGTACCCAGTTACACTTGCCCTGGTATTTGATGTTGGCGGATGAGCTTTCTTCGGGTAAGCATACTTTGATGGTGAATATTGCTCAGGAGAAAAATGAGAAGAGTGTTGGGAATGCTTGCAGGGTGGTTTATTTTTTGGTGAATGAGTGATTTTGAGTCTACAGTCAGCTCATTAAAATTGATGCAGAAAACTGTAACTTTATGTTTGAAATTAATTTGGAAAGGATGCCTTAAATATCCCGTTTTTTTGGAGTTATTATTTATATGTATTTTAAAGACCATTTGCCGCCGCATTTTCATGCAGAGTATAATGGTCAGGAAGCCCAATTTTTCATTGAAACAGGAAATATAATTGTGGGAGATCTTCCTAGAAAATAAACCAGGCTTATTCAGGCGTGGGTTGAATTATATAGAGAAGATTTGTTTAAAAATTATTTAGAGTCCCAGAAGGATAGCGGGCAGTTAAGAAAAATAAAGCCATTACAGTAATGAATCCACGAGTCAAAAAAATTATATCGATTGATAATTTCTCCATAAAAGCTTTATGGAGTGATGATCAAATCAGGGTAAACGATTTCTCACAATTTCTATCAGAATATTTTGAGAAGAAGGATAGTGCTTATTTTAAAATTCTGAACGATTCCACTTTCCAAAAAGCCAAAACGGACGCACGATATATTGGGAAAATGTAGCTGAAATGCTAGATACAGATGGGAAACTGATTTTCACACCATTGGATTTTTGTCCTGATGTTTTATTCGATGAATCGGTTTTAGCTGATTAATTACTTCCCCGTCTGCGTCGTATAAGTACTCTCAAAAATCTTATCTGCGTTCGCTGCTTCAAAGCCATCCCGGCGATTTTTTCTTGAAATTTGATCAATAGGCAGATTTGTAAATTCTGGCAGAATTCTTCTTTCTGCAAACTCAACATAAGAACCTGAAATTTTATAAGTCTCACCATTTGCAAATTCCGCTTCGATCATTTGTGCAACAGTAGCACTTTGTATCAAACCGCCATCAGGACTGGTTTTAATTTTTCCTCCTGATGTGTTGAGTATAATTCCATGTTTTTCAAGAAAAATATTGAAATCAGCCACCGTATTATATCCTTCGGGTAAATTGTGCACGCTGATCGTGAAATGATTCAGATAATACCGGTTGTAAATCACCCAGGCGGCATATTCGCTTTCCTTTAACAAAGTCAGATAATCACTCAACGTTGGTGTTCGCCAGAGAGGTGTATGCAAAAAGGCATCAACAGCTTCGCCATTATTTAAGTCGAGATTATCCACCGGATCGCTGACAACTTCATCCGTATAACTTTTAATAATACGCTGACTTTCTTCTGAGAGGTCAGCCACCCGAAGTTCGCTGACAAAAATCCTCGGATCTGTTTCCCGTGGAGGGCTGTACCACCATGCATCGAGTTTTTTTCCTTCGAAGAAATAATGATCCTTTTTTTCGTAACCGTAATGGAGGAAAATTTTTTCAAAAGACTGGACACCAAGCTGCGGAACGCCCATGGTCCTGAAAGCGATATGATCGTTTTCTATATTTGTTTCCTGATCAATAATCCCTTCTGAAACCATGGCGTTCAGAATTATCCTGACGTCAGGAACCCGTTCTTGGTAGCGGTGCATCAATCCGCCTAATACAATATCCAGCACTTCTGTATTTTGATTTGGAGCTGACATATAGGTTTTTTAAATTTTACTGGTAATGATTTAAAAGAGATTCGTAATATTTTAAACTATTACCTGTTATCAGTTGATTATACTGTGAAGGTATAAACTATTGAAATTTTCTATATTTAAATAAAGAAAAAATAATTTTGTACCTATGTTCATACATGATCAGCATTTTATCTCGTTTTATTGAAATAGTTTAAAATATTTTGAGTATAATTATAACACAAATTATTTTCTCTTGATACATCATAACTGAATTCAATACTAACAACGTAATAAATAGATGAAGAAGCGACTCTTCTTTTTAGCTGGAATAATTTTCACTGCAATTCTGGGGATCGTCTCTTGTTTTCAGAAGAATGGCAGTGCTGCGAAGAGATCTTCCGAGGAAGTTGTTAGCTATAATTTTCACATTCGTCCGATTTTATCTGATAAATGTTTCGCCTGTCATGGACCCGATGCGAATAAAAGAGAGGCCGGGCTTCGTCTGGATATGGCCGAAAGTGCATATGCAAAATTGAAAGATGGAAAAGGAGCTGTTGCCATTTTTCCTGGCAAACCTGAACAATCAGAATTGTACAAAAGAATAACTTCTCTGGATCCCGAAATCCAGATGCCTACACCTGAATCTCATTTGGGGTTATTGAATGAATCCGAGATTGGTCTGGTGAAAAAATGGATTGAACAGGGCGCGAAATATGAAAAGCACTGGGCTTTCACCGCTCCTTCATTACCAAAAATTCCGGAAGTGGATAAAAAGGACTGGCCAAAAAACGAGATCGATTATTTTACGCTTGCCAAGATGGAAAATTTGGGAATTAATCCCAATGAAGAGGCCGATAAAAGTCATCTGTTAAAAAGAGTTGCGCTTGACTTAACTGGGTTGCCTCCTTCGATCGAACTTCAAAATAAATTTGCCGCAGATAATAGTGCCAACGCTTACGAAAAAATAGTCGACGAGTTGCTCAGCCAAAAAACATATGGTGAGAAAATGGCCCTGCATTGGCTGGATGTTGCCCGTTATGCCGATTCTTACGGTTATCAGGATGACGAAATCCGGACTCAATGGCCATGGCGCGATTGGGTGATCAATGCATTTAATAAAAATCTTTCATACGACAAATTTCTGACCTGGCAGATTGCAGGCGATATGCTGCCAAATGCCAGCAAGGAGCAAATTCTGGCAACCGCTTTTTTCAGAAATCACAAGTATACCGAGGAAGGCGGCGTGATTCCGGAGGAGTACCGGATTGAATATAATATCGACAAAACGAAAACTTACGGAATGGGGATTTTGGGCCTTTCCGTTGAATGCGCCCAATGTCATGATCACAAATATGACCCGATTTCCCAGGAAGATTATTACAGACTTTTTGCCTTTTTTAATAATACCAAAGAAGTGGGTTATGAAGGAGATGTGTCACAATCGAAGCCTGCAAAAAATCCGATTATGAGTATTACGGATGATGAGGCGAACAGGGTTTTGACCTTTATTAATCGTCCGGATACGAGCAGATTAATGGTTTCGGTGATGGGCGAACGCGATACTTTACGGGCAACGCACATTTTGAACAGGGGAGTTTACGACGCGCCCGGAAAAGTTGTTACCGCTTCCGGACTGCCATCGGTCATGAAATTTGATACTACTAAAATTCCTCAGAATAGGCTTGGTTTGGCAAGTTGGACTACCAGCAAGCAAAATCCTTTGACGGCCAGAGTTTTTGTCAATCAGATTTGGCAGGATTTATTCGGACGGGGAATCGTAAAAAGTACAGGTGATTTTGGTATGCAGGGCGAGTTGCCGACGCATCCTGCCCTGCTCGACTGGATGGCGGTAGATTTTATGAATCATGGCTGGGATATCAAACGGTTGGTCAGGCAGATCGTGACTTCCAGCACGTATAAACAATCAGCCAAACTTACCAAAGACAAGGAGAAACTCGATCCTGATAATATTTATCTTTCGCGTGGACCTCGTTACCGTTTGCCGGCGGAATCTGTGCGTGATATCGTTTTGTCAAGCAGCGGATTGTTAAATTCAAAAATCGGCGGGCCAAGTGTGAAACCATATCAGCCTAAAGGACTATGGGAAGCAGCGACTTCCGGGCGGGGACAGCTAGCAAAATATAATCAGGATCATAATGACGCGCTTTACCGCCGGGGAATGTACACGTTTATCAAACTTACCGTTCCGCCGCCTTCTATGATCATTTTCGATGCCAGTAACCGGGATCATTGTGAAGTGAAACGTTCAAAAACCAATACGCCTTTGCAAGCTTTGGTGATGCTTAATGATCCGGCGGTTTTGGAAGCATCCAGAGTTTTGGCGGAGAAAATGTCCTTAAAATCTTTATCACCAGAACAGAAAATTACGGAATCATTTCAAAGAATTGTTTGCAGAAAACCATCGGACAAAGAAGTTAAATTACTGACGGAATATTACAACGACGAGTTGTCATCGATTGGGAAAAATAAGAATCAGGCGCATAAGATTTTGAATGTGGGCGAGTATCCACATGAATTGAAAGTGAAAGAAAATGAAGCAGCAGCGTTGATGAGAGTGATTAATACCTTGTATAATATGGAAGAGACGATCACTAAATCCTAAGACCTAAAACTTAACCGCAATAGACGCAATGGTTTACGCAATGGACGCGATTGAAGTCCAGTCTTGTGTCTATTGCGAAACCCATAGCGTCTATTGCGCCGGGCCGCCGGTGCGGTTAGAAAAAAAACTGAAAAATGGAAAAACCGATTTTTGATTTTGGTTTGAATACGAACCGCCGGCATTTCTTATCCAAATTAAGTTTGGGTTTAGGAAGTGCTGCCTTAGGTTCCCTGCTGATACCTGATATGTTCAAAGGTGGAGGCGAGAGCGATGTAAATGAGCTTATGGCTGGATTGCCACATTTTGCTCCCAAAGCAAAACGGGTGATATACCTTTTTCAAAACGGTGCGCCCTCCCAGCTGGATTTGTTTGATTACAAACCGATGCTGAATAAAATGCATGGACAGGATTTGCCAGAATCCATTCGGGCAGGTCAAAGGTTAACAGGTATGACAGCCAACCAGGCAAAATTTCCACTTGCAGGTTCAGTATTTAACTTTGCCCAATATGGAAAATCGGGGGCATGGATGAGCGAGTTACTGCCGCACATGTCCAAAATTGTCGACGATCTTTGTATTATAAAATCACTTAATACGGAAGCTATTAACCATGATCCGGCTTTGACCTTTTTCCAAACCGGCGCTCAGGTTGGAAATCGTCCGAGTATGGGTTCCTGGTTGAGTTATGGTTTAGGGAGTGAAAACCAGAATTTGCCAGGATTTTGTGTGCTTTTGTCGCGTGGTAAGGGAAATGGACAAGGGGTTTATTCTAAATTGTGGACCAACGGATTTCTGGATTCTGTTCATCAGGGCGTGCAATTCAGCAGCGGCGAAAATCCGGTACTTTATCTGAACGATCCCGATGGAATGAACCGGGAAGAAAGGCGCAAAATGCTTGACAAACTTTCCCAGTTAAACCAAAATACTTTTGATGAATTTGCAGATCCCGAAGTGACGGCGAAAATTCAGCAATATGAAATGGCTTATCGTATGCAGACCGCTGTGCCTGAAATCACCGATATGAGCAAAGAGCCGGAGTCTATCGTCAAAATGTACGGACCGGAATGTCTGGTGCCAGGAACTTATGCTGCCAATTGTCTTTTAGCAAGGAAGTTATCTGAACAAGGCGTTCGTTTTATTCAGCTTTATCATCAGGGCTGGGATAGTCACGGCGGATTGCCAAATGAAATTAAAGGTCAATGTATGGATGTTGATCAATCGTCCGCCGCATTGATAACAGATTTGAAACAACGCGGATTACTGGATGAAACACTCGTGATCTGGGGAGGAGAATTTGGTAGGACGAATTATTGCCAGGGTACTTTAACAAAAGATAATTATGGCCGTGATCATCATCCAAGAGCATTTACGGTCTGGATGGCTGGCGGTGGTGTAAAACCAGGTATTGTATATGGTGAAACGGATGAATTTGGATATAACATTGTAAAAGATCCCGTGCATGTGCATGATTTCCATGCAACGATATTAAATCAATTGGGCCTGGATCACGAAAAATTAGTTTACAAACATCAGGGACGCCGTTACAGGCTTACTGATGTTGCTGGCAAGTTAGTAAAAGGAATTATTGCTTAAATGGAGTCAGCATCACAACCGAATGGCCGTTCTTTTTCAAGTTGGAAGGGATGGATTTATAATTTTGCCTTCTTCCTGAACGGCCTTTTAATTTTTCTTTTACTTTTTGAAAACAGGTTTGTAGTGCCTGTTTGGATGCAATCTCTGGGACGTATGCACCCGTTGGTTTTGCATTTCCCTTTGGTTGTCTTAATGCTTTATTCGTTCTGGATTCTTATTATTGAAAAGAAAGAATCCAGCAAATGGAATGAGACTTTGGCCGATACACTTTTATTGATCGGTATAGTAACTGCTGCAATTGCTGCATTTTCCGGTTTTGTACTATCACAAGAAAGTGGTTATGAAAAAGATGCAATTTTCTGGCACAAATGGCTCGGTATAATAATCTCAGTTGCCAGTATTTTTTGGTATAGTTTTCAAAAATATTTGCCTCCCTGGAAAATTCCTGCAAAAGTTATTTCTGTATCGCTGCTGGTCATGCTTTTAGTCGGCGGACATTTGGGCGGAAATATTACACATGGAGAAGATTTCCTGACGGCGCCTATGCAGCTTGCCGTAGTTGAAAATGACAAAGTAACCTTTGAAGAAGCAAACGTTTACACTGATCTGGTAGAACCTATTTTAGAGCAAAAATGTATTTCTTGCCATAATGCGCAAAAATCCAAGGGCAATTTGCAAATGCAGACCAAGGAATTGTTTGCAAAAGGAGGGAAAGAAGGAACGCCCTGGGATACCACAAAAGCTGACCTGGGAGTTTTATTAACCCGCGTTCATTTGCCTCTTGACGACAAAAAACACATGCCGCCGAGAGGAAAAGCACCGCTTACCGATGATGAAATTGCTTTACTGGAAGCCTGGATAAAAGGCGGTTCACGGTTTGATGAGATGGTGAAATCCGTCAGTCCTCAAAACCCGATATATAGTTATGCGCAGAATGTTCTGGCAGGTTCTGAGGCAGAAGAGAAATATGATTTCAGTGCTGCAAGTCCGGATAAAATTAAAGAGTTGAATTCAACCTATCGTCTGATAAAGTCCGTTGCAGCTGAATCACCGGCTTTGGCTGTGAATTTTTACAATCGTGCTAATTTCAAAAGTGAAGATATCGCTGCATTGGCACCTTTGAAGGAACAGATCATTGCAATGGATCTAAGCAAAATGCCTGTGAAAGATGAAGATCTGAAAACAATTTCGCAGTTTACCGAGTTGCGAAAACTTATCCTGAATTTTACAGATATTACCGGTTCTGCCTTACCTGAGTTAAAAAAATTGACAAAACTTAAAAGTTTGTCAATAAGTGGTACGAAAGTAAAACTGCCGCAAATCCAGGCACTTTCAGAAATTCCTGCTTTGAAAAATGTCTATGTGTGGAATACAGATCTGACAAAGCAGGAAATGCTTGCTTTGAAAAAGTCTTCTAAAATCAGTTATGAAACTGGCTTTGCAGGTGATACTGTTGTGCTGAATCTGAATCCTCCAATCATAGAAAATGAAGATCCAGTGCTTAGCGAAAATACATTAATTAGTATGAAACATCAGATTCCGGGAACTGTTATTCGATATTCATTGGATGGAAAAGAGCCGGATAGCACAACTTCGACGGTTTATAACAAACCTTTTCCAGTTGATAAAAATACAAAACTCATTGCGAAAGCTTTCAAAAAAGGTTGGTATGGAAGTAAGCCGGTCGAGAAATTTTTCTTTAAATCTACTTTTCATCCTGATAGCGTGAGGTTGATTACAAAAGCAGATTTAAAATATCCGGCACAAGGAAATAAAACATTGAATGATGGTATTAAAAGTGATAATTCTACTTCAAGCGGAAAATGGCTGGGGTATCGCGATCAGGATTTGCAGGCTTATTTATATTTCAAAAAACCGGTTAAAGCGCAAAGTGTAACGATCAGTATGCTCCGGAATGTTGGTGGTTATATTTTCCCGCCAACCAGGATCGAAGTTTGGGGAGGCAATGATGAAAAAAGGATGAAATTGCTTAAGGTACTGACCCCAAAAATGCCAGATAAAACCACTCCAAATTCAGAAAATATGGTATTTGATTTTGATTTCCCTTCACAAGAAATCAGTTGTTTAAAAGTCATTGCAAAACCTTTGGCAAAACTTCCTGCATGGCATCCGGGAAAAGGTGAAAAAGCCTGGGTTTTTATGGATGAGGTTTTTGTCAATTAACATAGAACTCAAAAAGAAAACATTCTTAAGATAAAAGCTCCGACAATGGCGCCTAAGATAGGCCCGGCAATGGGAACCCAGGCATAACCCCACTCAGAAGATCCTTTTTTGTGGATTGGTAAAATGGCATGAGCAATTCTTGGCCCTAAATCCCGTACAGGATTAATGGCATAACCGGTCGTTCCACCTAAGGATAATCCAATACTCCAGACCAGCATACCGACAAGATATGGCGCGACGCCCGAAGGAATCGGTCCCCGCTGCACATCGGAAGTTCCGGAAAAACCAATGGCTGCAATTCCAATAATTAGAATAATTGTAGCGATAAATTCACTTAAAAAATTGGCTACTGGTGATTTGATCGCAGGATTTGTAGAAAAACAAGCAAGTTTGCTGCCCGGATCTTCAGTGGCTTTCCAATGAGGCAGATATTGAAAATAAACGAGTACTGCACCAAGAAATGCACCAATTAACTGAGCAGTTATAAAACTGAAAACATTACTATAATCATTTTTCAAAACAGCAAATGCTATCGTCACTGCCGGATTTAAATGCGCTCCGGGACTTCCGAAAGCGTTGGCAATAAAAACACCAAACATCACCGCAAATGCCCACCCAGCTGTAATAACAATCCATCCTCCATTTTCCCCTTTTGTCTGCTTCAAAACAACGTTGGCAACGACGCCGTTTCCTAATAAAATAATGATCATAGTGCCGACCAGTTCTCCGATAAATGGGGTTTGCTGCATGAGGATGTATTGTGATAAAGATTTGTTAAGCAAATATGTAAATAGTATCAAAATAACCTAGACAAATACCAAAAAGAATATTTCATACCTGTTATACAAGTTTCTCCTCGTGATTTCTACTAACTTTGTATCAAAATTTATCTTTCTGCATTGTAAATCATGTCATTAAATCAACTTACGGCAATCTCGCCGGTCGACGGTCGCTATTATAAGCAAGTATCTGAGCTTTCTTCTTATTTTTCTGAATATGCCTTAATCTATTACAGAGTATATGTTGAGGTAGAATATTTCATCGCGCTTTGCGAAATCCCGCTTCCTCAGCTTTCAGAATTTGATAAGAAACTTTATTCTTCTTTACGTAAGATTTACGAGGATTTTAATGAAGAGGATGCACTTCACATCAAGGATATTGAGAAAGAAACCAACCATGATGTAAAGGCGGTTGAGTATTTTATCAAAGAAGAATTTGAAAAACTGGGTATTGAGGCATACTCGGAATTTATCCATTTTGGTCTTACTTCTCAGGATATAAACAACACAGCCATTCCGCTTTCGTTGAAAGATGCTTTGGAAAGAACGATCAAACCATTGTTCCGCCAGGTTCTTTTTGTGTTGAAAAGAATGTCAATTGAGTGGAAAAATATTCCAATGCTTGCTTTCACCCACGGACAGCCAGCTTCTCCGACGCGTGTTGGAAAAGAATTTCTGGTATTTGTTGAGCGTCTGGAACGTCAGCTGGAAATGTTAGATAAAATCCCGCATTCGGCGAAATTTGGTGGTGCAACAGGAAATTTCAACGCCCATCATGTAGCCTATCCAAAACAGGACTGGATGGCTTTTGGAAATCATTTTGTTGATGGATTGGGTTTAAAACGGAGTCGCCATACCACACAAATTGAGCACTATGATAACCTGGCAGCGATTTTTGATAACCTGAAAAGAGTTAACACAATCCTGACAGACCTTAACCGGGATATGTGGACTTACATTTCCATGGGTTATTTCAAACAAAAAATTAAAGCGGGTGAAGTTGGTTCATCAGCTATGCCACATAAAGTAAATCCGATTGATTTCGAAAACTCGGAAGGAAACCTTGGATTGGCTTCAGCTTTGTTCGAGCATTTTGCTCAGAAGTTGCCAATTTCACGTCTGCAGAGAGATTTAACAGATTCAACGGTACTTCGTAATATTGGTGTTCCGTTGGCGCATCAGGCGATCGCACTTAATTCTTTAATCAAAGGGCTAGGTAAATTGGAGCTTAATGAAGATATGCTGAAAGCAGAACTGGAAGAAAACTGGGCAGTTGTGTCGGAAGCTATTCAAACCATTCTCCGTCGCGAGGCGTATCCAAAACCATACGAAGCGCTTAAATCGTTGACACGTACAAATGCAAAAATCACACACGAATCGATTTCGCATTTTATCGAAACGTTGGATGTTGCTGAAAGTATTCGCGAAGAGTTGAGACAAATTACTCCGTTTAATTATTTGGGAGTTGTTGAGGAGACGAAGTAATTGATTTAGTTTTCATTCCTGGTAAGAAGTTAAGAAGTCAACACTGGTTATGCCCGGTGTTGACTTCTTCTGTTTCAGATAATATTGTTAGCGAGGAATGAATGATAATTAATCAAACAGGCATTTGTAATATCTTTTCTTTATTTTTATAAAAAAAGATTCTTATGCGGTTAGCAATCAATATTCCTCAAATCGACGTATTTTCTGATGACGAGCTCTATTCATTTTGCAGAGCTAATCCTGAATTGCGTATTGAGCGAAATGAAAAAGGTCAAATTATCATTATGCCACCTACCGGAATTGAAACAAGTTTTCGAAATAGCGATTTGTTGACTGAGATTAACCTTTGGAATCGTAAAACGCGTTTAGGTCGCGTATCAGATTCGAATGGTGGTTACACATTGCCTGATTCTTCTATGCGCGCACCGGATGTTGCGTGGATATCGAATGAGCAATTAGCATTATTACCGTTATCCGACCTCAAAAGATTTGCACACGTATGTCCTGATTTTATTGTCGAGCTTATGTCGGAATCGGATGAATTGTCAGATTTGAAGGATAAAATGGTTAAATGGATTGAGAATGGTATACGACTCGGCTGGTTGATTGATCCGAGAAAAAGACAAACTTATGTTTACAGAGCAGGAAGTGGTATTGATTACGAGGTTGTTTCATTTGATGAAAAACTGTCCGGCGACGATGTGCTTCCGGGACTGGAATTGAAACTTTCGGATATTTTCTGATCAGAATTTTAAGATATAAAAAAAGAAGTCAACCTTTTAGAATTGACTTCTTTGATTTACAGTGTATTATAATTTATTAAATTCTCAACCACACTTCGAAGAACCACAATCCTTGCAAGTCAGACAGCCTTCCTGGTAGAGTAAATTCGTCGAATTACAATTCTGGCATTTTTGCTTTTTAACTTCCGTTCCATCCGGAACATAACGTTTCAGTGCACGGGCCACACCATTTTTCCAGGTATTAATTGATTCGTCCAGTTGCAAACTGCTGATCAGATCAACGACTTTTTCAATCGGCATTCCATGGCGTAATGTACTGGATAGCAATTTTGCGTAGTTCCAATATTCAGGATTGAATTTATGAGATAGTCCTTCAATCGTCGTTTTATATCCACGCGTGTTTTTGTATTGGAAATCGTAACGTGAACTTCCGTCAGCTTCACGGTTTTTAATGATCAAACCTTCATTAACCCATCTTGGTATCAAAATTCCGTCTTCATCATCAGCAAAACCAGTGAAAATTTCATATGGTCTGTCATCGATCAAACCGATAAAAGCGATCCATTTATCTTTTTTGTTTTGGAAACGAACAATCTCAGCTTCCAGAATCTGTGGTCTTATGGTTGGGAACGGCGTGTTGCTGATTTTATCTTCTTCTTTTTTCTCCTCATTTGAAATCAAAACACCTGAACGTGATCCGTCGCGGTACACCGTAACACCTTTGCATCCCGCTTTCCAGGCTTCCAGATAACATTCACCAACCAATTCCTCGGTTACATCATTCGGCATATTGATCGTCACACTGATCGAATGATCCACCCATTTCTGGATTGCACCCTGCATTTTTACCTTTTTCAGGTAATCTACATCATTGGATGTTGCTTTGTAATATGGCGACTGTTTTACCAGATCGTCCAATTCTTTCTGACCATAATTTTTTGTCAGATCATGGCCGTTCACCTCCATCCATTGTTTGAAACGGTGGTGGAAAACGACATATTCTTCCCAAGAATCACCAACCTCATCCACAAAATCAACACGTGCGTCCTGATCATTCGGATTCACTTTTCTTCTTCTTTTGTAAACTGGCATAAATACCGGCTCGATACCAGAACTTGTCTGAGACATCAAACTGGTTGTACCCGTAGGAGCGATCGTCAAAAGCGCAATATTTCTACGCCCGTGTTCCAGCATTTCGTAATAAAGCTGTCCATCCGCTTCTTTTAAACGAAGCATGAACGGATTATTTTTCTCTCTGTCTGCGTCAAAAATGGTGAATGCACCACGTTCTTTTGCGGTATTCACAGATGAACGGTAAGCTTCCAGCGCAATTGTTTTATGGATTTCAACAGAAAATTCAGAACCTTCGTCGCTTCCGTAACGCAAGCCAAGCGCAGCCAGCATATCACCTTCGGCTGTAATACCAATGCCAGTTCTTCTGCCTTCTCTTGCCTTAGTCTGGATGTTCAGCCAAAGATTTCTCTCCGTGCGTTTGATTTCATCGTCCTCCGGATCTTCGTTTATTTTTTCAAGAATGGCATCAATTTTTTCCAGTTCCAGGTCTATAATGTCATCCATCATACGCTGCGCGGCGTTGATGTGTTTTTTGAAAAGCTCCCAGTTGAAAGATGCCTTTTTAGTGAAAGGATTTTCAACGTAAGAAAATAAATTGATTGCCAGCAAACGGCAGGAATCATACGGACATAACGGAATTTCGCCGCATGGGTTGGTCGAAACCGTTTTGTATCCCAGATCGGCATAACAATCCGGCAAAGATTCCCTGATAATCGTATCCCAGAACAAAATTCCAGGCTCAGCCGATTGCCATGCGTTATGAACGATTTTTTTCCAAAGCGCAGTGGGGTCGATTTCTTTGGTATAAACCGGAGTTTTGCTATCGATCGGGTATTGTTGTGTATACGGCTGTTGCGCCTCAACGGCACGCATGAAAGCGTCATCAATACGTACAGAAACATTCGCGCCGGTTACTTTGCCTTGTTCCAATTTGGCGTTGATGAAATCGCCGGAATCGGGATGTTTTATCGCAACCGAAAGCATCAAAGCGCCTCTTCTTCCATCCTGAGCCACTTCACGGGTGGAATTTGAAAAACGCTCCATAAACGGAACAATACCAGTTGAGGTTAAGGCAGAATTTTTAACAGGCGAACCTTTTGGGCGGATGTGTGACAAATCATGGCCAACGCCCCCACGTCTTTTCATCAACTGAACCTGCTCCTGGTCGATTTTCATGATCCCGCCGTAAGAATCTGAATCGCCGTTATTTCCAATCACGAAACAATTGGACAGCGAGGCAATCTGATAAGGATTACCAATTCCGGTCATCGGGCTTCCCTGTGGAATGATGTATTTGAAATCTTTGATCAGATCAAAAATCTCATCTTCCGTCATTGGATTTGGATAACGAACTTCGATTCTCGCAATTTCACTGGCGATACGACGGTGCATATCGTTTGGTGTTGCCTCGAAAATCGCTCCGTAAGAATCCTTTAATGCATATTTATTAACCCAGACCCGTGCCGCAAGATCGTCGCCTTTGAAATATTCCAGCGATTGCTGATAGGCTTCATCTGATGTGTAAGTGGTTTTATTTTCAGATGGTTTCGTTATTTCCATATTCTATATTTTTAGTCTTTTTGAAGTATAGCCGATTTATCAAAGTTAATTATTTGTTAAGTTTCCTAAACATTAAAATTTAAAAAGTTTTCAAAAAATAATCATAATTAACTATATATCAGTTTGATACGTTTTTTATATCGTTTAAAAGTTTGCAAATAATTATTAAGCGTAATTATTTTTGAAAAAAGTTTGTTGGTGAATTCTTTTTTAGCGGTATCTGTCTGATAGAGCTAATTTTAGAGAATTAAAAGTTGCAAATTCGACTTGGGTTTCACTGATAATAAAAAATCCCACACTGTCTGGCATGGGATTATATTCTATGCAGCAAATAAAATTCGCTTTTTGATTTATTTGTAAAGTCGTAGTTGTTTGAATCTATTTCATCTTGTCGTATATCCTCACAAATCGTTCCTATGGAACGTTCTTTTCAGAATTTAAAATCGACTTCTACCGACAAAACGTCCCATCGGGACGACTGGTTGGTAGGAATAGTGATAAATATATCAAGCTGGCTTCGTTCCGTAGGGACGTTTCGTGCTTTTGCAACAATATGAAATGAACCCGGTTACTTTCTCTCAACACTGTCGAGAGTTTTGATTGTTTTATTGATGTTTGTTCGAAAAAGCTGGCAGGAATTTGTCGGACGAGTTCTCTTTGTTACAATTTTCTTGCACCTTGAAAAGATGAGCATATTATTTGTTCAACTTATCTCTCTCACTCTGGTGAGAGTTTCCTGCAATTGCAATGCAGGAAATTTTGCGTTAGTATTCTGTCTGCTGGTATTGATATTAAATATCATCATCTTCCTTTCGATACCCTTCGTAATAATAGGATTGTTCTATTCCTTTAAAAATAATTTCCCGGTTATCAATTTCGTCGGTCAAATTGGCAAAAAGCAAAGTTCTTAATTCCAGATCATTAATTGGGCTACGTTCCATGGCTTGCAGGTAAAGTGTTTTATCCACAAATTGCCAGTTCACTACTTTTTTCAAATTTTTTTTTAGTATCAAATCCAGCCAAATACGCATTGTTCTGCCGTTTCCTTCCATAAATGGATGAGCGATATTCATTTCCACATATTTAGAAATAATTTCTTCAAATGTGTTTTCAGGCATTGACTCAATTTTGACCAGAATTTCATTCAAATACAAAGCTGACACAAATCTGAATCCACCTTTTGAGATATTTTGAGTACGTATTTTCCCCGAAAAATCATAAAGTCCTTCGAACAGATAGTTGTGGATCTGTTGTAAGCCTTCCGTTGTTCCGGTTTTTATGTTGTCGATGTCGCCGGATTCAAATAAATGGAAAGCATTTTCAAGGCTTTTTTTGTCGATGTTTTTCATTTGAAGATTACAACCAAAAGGTCGGATTGTTAGGATTCACGTTTATAACAAAACTCGATATACCTTTTTATCACGAGATGTTTAATTTTTCAAATAGCACCCTATTCCTTTCTCGTGAGTCGTTGAGGATTTTGTCAAAACTCATGATTTCAACATACATATTGTAATTTTCATTAAAGAAGAAGAAGCCGTCTCCACTTGGTAAGGGTCTGAAACCGCTATCTTTTGCGTATGCCTTTATTTTTTTTGTCAGGTCGCAAATTATGTATGCGTATATCGGTGTATTTTTTCTAAAATCAAATTCACGTTCGTGTTTATCTTTTGTCTCCCCCTCAATGATTTCTCTTGCGTATCGATTTATTTGTTGGATTGGGTTTTCATCATCGGAATAGTCGTCCCTCATTGGTCGTTTAAACTCAATTAAAACTATTGATTCATATGGTTTGTTATCGTTTGAGAATGCAAATGGCCTATTAAAGACGATTATATCAGGTCTTTCGTTTGAGGAAGAATTTACAGGGTCTATTTTCTTAAATTTCTTGTCTGAAGCCAAATATTTATGATAGGACAATTTATCATCAATCATCCAAAGGTTATGATCTTCAAATCCGATTTCGTCCGAAAGTGTCTGCAATGGGAAAATTAAATTATGAACTGCTTTTTCTGTTGCTTTCTCATTTAATAACTTCTGAAACAAGTCCAAAACTAATTTTCTATGAATTACATATTCAGAAAGTTTAGAATTCCCTACTTCAATAATTTTAAGATATAATTCTTGATGATTTTGATTGAATTTCTCTCGATGTTCCTCATTGTCAATGAATTTTAGAACTGCTGATGCTTCTTTTTTTACATCTAGCTCTAGGGATTGTTGAATTTTGAAAAGTTCCAATTCCATTTTTTCATCCGACAGAGTTGATGGTATTCTTTTCAACTCATTTGACTTATATTTTAAAAGCTGTTTGTACCTTGGATGATGATTTACAAATTCTTTGACTTTGGCAATTCTTGTAAATGAAAGTTCTTCAATTTGCTCCGTGAATTCTGAGTATATTTTTTCTGTTATAGCATTCCGTAATTCTTCCTGTGTTGTTTGATCAGGAAATTCAATTTCTCCTTTTGAGAATGAAATTGCTGTTCTTTCGTCGTTTACATTTTGATTTAAGAAATCCCCTTCAACATAAATTGCAATAGAAAATGGTTTGCCTTCGCTGTCAACGAGAAAATTATCCAATTCAGGAATATCAATGGAAATTTTGTCATCCAGAACCTCTCGTGTATTAGCACAGTAGTGAATTTTATTATCTAATTTATTACTATAAAGCTTTACTAGATTTAATTTAAATA
The DNA here is from genome assembly GCF_900108855.1 of Dyadobacter koreensis. Lineage (GTDB taxonomy): Bacteria > Bacteroidota > Bacteroidia > Cytophagales > Spirosomataceae > Dyadobacter > Dyadobacter koreensis. Next base: position 114,453 of record NZ_FNXY01000009.1, on the reverse strand, counting down.
TGTTTTCTCTTATTGAAATTTGTGTAGTTTTTACCTGTCCTTTGGTAAACAAATTGAATAAGTCATTTACAATAATTTTTTTTCCAAAGTCATTTATTACTATTCTTGGGCATTCCTTGTTTAAAAAATAAATGAAACAATGTTCAATAATTTTCAAGGCTATATCCTCTGCATGATTATTACACCATTTTTTATACTCTTCTTTTAGCCCTTTTAACTTTACAGTCGTATATCTTTCAGCTTTTCCGTTAACTTCTTCAAGTTTGTGTTTCTCAATACCTGTTTTTGTCGGCTCAAAATTAAATTGACGTAAATGCCAAATATCATTTTCGAAGTATCGGCTTTCAATTTCAGCTTTACCGAATGCTCGTAGCCATGTGAATCGTCCAATTCCTTTTCCTCCCTTGCTGAATTTGTAAGTAGAATGGGCGAAATTGAATGATTCGTAGTTTTTTTCGTTAAAGCCAATTCCATTGTCTTTAATCTGAAAGTCAACTATTTCAGGTAAAATATCGGTTTTACCAAAATCAATTTCTTTTTGAGCTGAACGGATAATATCGATTTGAATTATGCCTGTTTCGGTAGCACTATCTTCTTCAATTGCTTGAATTGAGTTTACAATTGCTTCATATACTGGAAGCAAGGTATTGTTAAAAGCAAGTCTTTTTTCGTGAATTTTTCCTCTGATGTCTATTTGCATATTGTTAGTCCGTTGAAGTGGATTATAATCTTAAAGTAATAATTTCCGACTTTATGTTTTTAACTAAACCTAGGGCAAAAGACTGAATCTATTTTATAGCGCCTACAAATTAATTTTATAATTAAATTACCTCCACCTCACCCCTTCGACAACTCCTCCGACCTCTCCCGCGCCGCCAAAATCCCCCCAATCAAAGCCCCATCTAAATTCCCAGCTTCAAATTGTTTCAAAGCCGCTTCCGTAGTACCACCCTTTGAAGCAACCGCTTTGATCAATTCGTCCAAAGATTTGTCAGCTGTGTTAATTAAATGGAAAGAACCCAGCATTGTTTGTTTTACCAAAAGCGCGGCTACGGATTCTTCGAAACCCATTTTCTTTCCTGCTTCAATCATTGCTTTTACTACGTAGAAAAAGTACGCTGGTCCGCTGCCGCTTAATGCGGTTACGGCGTTTAATTGCTCTTCTTCTTCCAAAAAAACAGAACGGCCGGTGGCGTTGATCAGGTTTTCGACTTTACGAAGCTGGGTCATATCAACTTCCGGTGAAGCCGTATACGCAGTAATGCCCATACCGAGCATGGCCGGTGTATTTGGCATGGCGCGGATCACAGCTTTATGATCCAGTACCGTTTGAATATTGGCAATGGTAACACCAGCCATAATAGATAATACGACCTGTTTTGGCGTAATCACTGCGCGCAAAGATTCCTGAACCGAAGCGAAATCCTGTGGTTTGACGGATAAAATGATGAGATCATACGTTCCGATCTGCGGCCCTATGGAGCCGGTAATTACGCCGGGCTGAAAGCTGCTGAGCTTTTCCATGCGGTCGTCGCTTTTTTCAACCAGTAAAAAATCTTCTTTTTTGACAAGATCAAATTTCAGGAATGCGCGGGCGAAGGCAAGTCCCATGTTTCCGCAGCCAATGATTGCAATTTTCATTTTTATAAAAGTATTTGGTATTAAATTCAGGGTACAAAGAAAATTTGGGAAAACATATACCGGAGAATCATCCCCGGATTATGCATTAGCCATGACGAATTACGCACCTTTTAGTTGAATATCATAGGGCTATCGGCAATCAGCTTTCGGCCTTCAAACAATGAAAGAGCGACTTTTTGGCCGGCTGCCGATTGCCGACAGCCGATTTCGTAGTTTATCTTCTTACCTTCGGGTTCGGTTTCGAAAAATTTGTATTTAAATAAATTAAAATCACAGGAAATTCTGCTAAAATAAATTCTTGTGGAGATATATTTTGAAAAATACGTATTATACATTTTTTTAGAGCAAGCAAGATTCATTGCTGCCAAATTATCATAGATTATTGTAATTCTCCAACTATGGCTATAAAAGTTGCTATTTCACATAAGACCAAGTACAAGTTTGATAGGAGTGTTGCATTGTCACCGCATGTTTTCAGATTACGTCCTGCGCCGCATTCCCGTACGGCCATCGAAGGATATTCGTTTAAGATCACACCCGAAAATCATTTTATAAACTGGCAGCAGGATCCTTTTGGTAACTACCAGGCAAGGGTTGTGTTTCCGGAAAAGGCGACAGAACTAAGTATTGAGGTGGAAGTAATTGCCAAATTACAGGTGATTAACCCTTTTGATTTCTTTGTGGAGGAGTATGCCGAGAATTTTCCGTTTGCTTATGAACAAGGTTTAAAAAAGGAACTTGGTCCTTACCTTGAACCACGAGAATCCGGCCCGAAGCTGATGGAATGGATTGAGCAAAACAAACCAGCAAATGGCACCAAAATAGTTGACTTTCTTGTCCATGTAAATCAGCGCGTTTTTAATTCTATTGGTTATAACATCCGGATGGAAGCAGGTGTGCAGACTTGCGAGGATACGCTGACGACAAGAAGTGGCTCATGCCGGGATTCTGCATGGATGCTTGTCCAGTTTTTGAGACATTTGGGCATTGCCGCAAGATTTGTGTCTGGTTATCTGGTTCAGCTTGCTTCTGATATCAAATCATTGGATGGTCCGTCTGGTCCGGAAGAAGATTTTACAGATTTGCATGCATGGGCTGAAGCTTATGTGCCGGGTGCGGGCTGGATCGGACTGGATGCTACGTCCGGACTTTTAGCCGGTGAGGGCCATATTCCACTTTGCTGTACGCCTGACTATGCCAGTGCCGCGCCGGTTTCGGGAGCGACGGATGTTTGCGAAGTGACTTTTGAATTTGATAACAGTGTTTTCCGTATCCATGAGGATCCGCGGGTAACGAAACCGTATACAGAAGAGCAATGGAATAAAATCATGCAGGTCGGCCACGATGTGGAAAAAGATTTGCAGGAAGGTGATGTGCGGATGACCATGGGTGGAGAGCCAACTTTCATTTCCATTGATGATTTTGAAGGTGCTGAATGGAATACGGCTGCGGATGGTCCTTTGAAAAGGCAACTGGCTTATGATCTTGCCTTGCGATTGAAAAACCGTTTTGCACATGGTGGTTTGCTTCACTTCGGACAAGGAAAATGGTACCCGGGTGAATTATTTCCTCGCTGGCAATATGCGCTTTACTGGAGAAATGACGGTTTGCCGATGTGGAAAAACGATGCGCTGGTTGCGAAAGAAGGTGAGACAAAATACACTTTCCGTGACGCAGAAATGTTCACAACCGAGCTGACAAAATATTTAGGAATCGATACCAATAATATCACACCGGCTTATGAAGATCCGGTTTATTGGGCGATGGAAGAAGGGAAATTACCTGTCAATATTGATCCGTTGCAGGTAAATCTTAAAGATTCAATTGAAAGAAGAACACTGGCCCAATTACTGCAAAAAGGCCTGAACAATCCAACCGGCTATGTTTTGCCTTTGAAATATAATGTAAAAGATGAAAACTGGTCGAGCTGTGCCTGGGAATTCCGTCGTAAAAACTGCTTCCTAATTCCGGGAAATTCGGCGATGGGTTTCAGGCTTCCACTTGATTCTTTGCCAGAAGTTGCAAAAGACAAAAGAGAGCAGCCGATTGAGCGCAGTCCGTTTGAAGATTTACCGCCGCTAGGTGAATACAAATCGGTTGTAGAATCGAGATATGGAACGGTTGCACCAGCGTACGTTGCGCCGGATAATAAGGTAATTGAAGATGAGGATGAGGAAAAAGATAAAAAGGTAAAGAAAGAAAAAGCGCCGGAACAGGCATTGCTTTTTGAAGTTCCGATCATCAAAACTGCGCTTTGCGTAGAGGAGCGTGACGGCATTATTTATGTTTATCTTCCGCCAACGGATTATCTGGAACATTATCTGGACTTGATGGCATCCATCGAGGCAACCGCTGAAAAACTGCAAATGCCGGTTCGGATTGAGGGCTATCCTTCGCCGTCAGATTATCGTGTACAAAAATTGATCGTTACGCCGGATCCTGGTGTAATTGAAGTAAATATTCATCCGGCGAAAAACTGGACGGAATTGGTGGATAACATCAGCGCTTTGTATGAGGAAGCATTTTTCTCCCGGTTAGGAACTGATAAATTCATGGTTGACGGTCGCCATACCGGAACAGGTGGAGGAAATCACGTGACCATCGGTGGTGCAAAACCTGCGGACAGTCCGATTCTGCGCCGACCGGATTTGCTGAGAAGTCTGGTAACCTACTGGCAGCACCATCCGGCGCTTAGTTATTTGTTTGCCGGTCCTTTTATTGGCCCTACAAGTCAGGCACCGCGTATCGACGAAGGTCGCGATGAAAAATTATATGAGGTAGAAATTGCGTTTGAACAAATTCCGGATGGTGAAGAAATTCCGTTCTGGATGGTCGACCGGATTTTCAGGAATTTACTGGTAGATATTACCGGTAATACCCACCGCTCGGAATTCTGTATGGATAAATTGTATTCTCCGGATTCGTCAACGGGCCGACTGGGTATTCTGGAATTCCGTGCCTTTGATATGCCGCCGCACAAACATATGAATTTGGTGCAAACCTTGCTCGTTCGTGCGCTGATTGCTAAATTCTGGAAACAACCTTACAAGCATAAATTAATCCGTTGGGGTACCGAATTGCACGACCGTTTCCTGCTGCCGCATTTCGCATACATGGATATGGTTGATGTGGTGAACGATCTGAAAGACGCCGGCTATAACTTTGATATTTCCTGGTTCGATCCGTTCTTTGAATTCCGTTTTCCGTTTTATGGAGGAATTACGGTTGATAATATTCAGCTTGAAATCCGCTTGGGTATTGAACCATGGCATGTTTTGGGTGAAGAATTAACCAATTCAGGAACTTCCCGGTTTGTAGATTCTTCACTGGAAAGAATTCAGGTAAAAGTGAGCGGATTTATTGAAGGTCGTCATATTCTGGTTTGCAACAGTTGCCGCGTGCCGTTGAGAAGTTCGGGGATTAAAGGCGAATTTGTGGCTGGTATACGTTACAAAGCGTGGAATCCGCCGTCCGCATTACATCCAACCATCGGAGCAGATGCGCCATTGGTTTTTGATATTGTGGATACCTGGAACAATCGTATTTTAGGAGGATGTACTTATTTTGTTTCCCATCCGGGTGGCCGCAGTTTCGATACGCATCCTGTGAACAGTTTTGAAGCAGAATCAAGAAAGATCAGTTTGTTCCAGGGTTTTGGTCATACGCCTTCTTTTGGCCAGGAAGTTCCTATTCTGGATAAATCCTCACCAGCCGTTTCCCGTTTTGTTGCAGAAACGAAGAAAGACCTGAGAAGTGATACGCCGGTTGAATTGATTGACCCCGAATATCCAAACACACTGGATTTGAGAAAATACTGGAAAGCGAAATAACCGCCTCTTTTTGAAAATTATTTAGTTAAATTATTATGCTTACTGAAGCTTCCGTGAATCTTTTACAAACCTATCGCAGCGGGTTAAATTCGTACGATGAAATCCTGGATGTAAAAGGTCGTGTGAAACCACATTGGCAAGCCCTTTTTGCCACGCTGGAAAAGCTTGGTATTGATGAGTTAAAAACTAGGAATCAGGAAATTATTGACAAACTTCGCGAAAACGGAGTTACCTATAATGTCTATGACGGCGTTGATGGACTGAACCGTCCGTGGCAGCTGGATCCGATTCCTTTTTTGATCGAACAAAAAGAGTGGAATACCATTGCAAAGGGCTTGCAGCAAAGAGCCCTTTTGCTTGATCTGATACTTCGGGATATTTATGGTCCGAGAAATCTGGTCAGGGACGCGATCATTCCGGCGGAACTTGTTTTCGATAATGTAGGATTTTCCCGTCCCTGTGCCGATTTGATAATGCCTGTGCCTAACCAACTGGTACTTTACGCCGCTGATATGGCGCGCGGTCCGGACGGACAAATGTGGATTGTGGATAACCGTACCCAGGCTCCTTCCGGCTCTGGTTATACTCTGGAAAACCGTGTGGTGATGAGTAAGCTGCTTCCCGAGCTTGCCGATGGCATGTACGTGAGCAAATTATCGCCGTTTTTTAACAATATCCAGAGTACCGTTTTAAGGTTATCGGGAAAAACAAAAGAAGCACCGAATATTGTATATCTGACGCCTGGCCCAAATAATGAATCCTATTTTGAGCATGCTTATCTGGCGTCTTATCTGGGATATACTCTGGCGCAGGGAGACGACTTATTGGTTCGCGACGGCTATGTCTGGCTGAAATCGATTGAAGGTTTGCAGCGTGTGGATGTCATTATCCGTCGTATCGATGACGACTGGTGTGATCCGCTGGAACTTCGTGAAGATTCGCGTCTGGGCGTTCCGGGTTTGCTTCATGCCATTCGTAAAGGAAATGTAAAAGTCTTGAATCCGCCGGGTACCAGCGTTTTGGAAAATCACGCGTTTCTGGCTTTCATGCATAATATCTGCCGGTATTTTTTAGGCGAAGACCTGATTATGCCATCGGTCGCAACCTGGTGGTGCGGACAACCCAAAGAGCTGAATTTTGTTTTAAATAATATTGACAAACTGATCATTAAAAAAGCGAACCGGAAATCAAAATTCCGGTCGGTATATGGTCGTTTGCTTACGCCAAAAGATAAGGAAGATTTAAAAAAGGCGCTCATGCAGCGTCCTCATGAATATATCGCGCAGGAAGAAGTTAGTCTGAGTACTACGCCTTCCCTGGTTGACGGTCTGATCGAACCAAGATATGCTGCTATCCGGGCTTTTCTGGTTTCGGATGAAAAAGGTTATCATGTGATGCAGGGTGGGCTTACACGAAGTTCTCCTGTTAAAGACCGGTTTGTTATATCAAATCAGCATGGCGGATTATCAAAAGATACCTGGATCGTTTCTGATAAAACAGATCAGCCGCAGGAAAAAATAATTCTTCCGGTAACACCATCGTATAAAAAACAGGTTTCAGTACCGAGCCGCAGCGCGGAAAATCTTTTCTGGGTGGGGCGTTATTGTGAGCGGACGATGGCGGTTACTAAATTTATGAACATTGTGATCAATGTACTTAATATCGACCGGAATTTTGGCGGCTCTTCCAAGCAGGAACATATTAAAATATTGCTTCAGTCACTGACACATTTGTCCTCAACGTATCCCGGATTTTTGGGGGACGAGAATCAGGAATTGCTGCAAAAACCTTACATCGAAATTATAAAACTGGCTTCCGATGTTTATCGCCCAGGTACTATTGCTTCCAATGTTTCGTCATTTTTGCACGCGGTCAGTGCAGTTAGAAATCAGTGGGATATTGAAATCTGGCGGATTGTTGATCTGATTGAAAATAGTTTTCATGAGATCAGAAATGCGGCAACGATGAACAGCAGTAATATCCAGAAAACGCTGGACAAGCTTTATAACAGCATGCTGACTTTTCTGGGTGTCATGTCTGAAACGATGCCAAGGGATAATAGTTATCTGCTGCTTGACACGGGAAAAATAATCGAACGTATTCTTTCCAAACTGAGTATTATCCAGTCCAATTTTGGGGTAAAAAATGAAGCAAATGTTGAGAATGAGTTGATAGAAGCGACTTTGCTTAATCATCATTTATTGGTCAACTATCGCCAGATATATAAATCACAGCTTAGCGTTGAGGCAATGCTGGATATGGTTTTGCTTGAAAAAACGCTTCCTTATTCGATTGTTTATCTGTTGGACTCGCTGAAAGCAAATCTGGAATCTTTGCCGGGAACGTCTGGTGAAAGAATGAACGAGGCGCAAAAAGCTGTTTTGAAAGCATCAACTTTAATTAAACTGGCGAGCGTTCAGGAATTAAGTCAATACGATCCCGTGACGTTGGAAAGAGAAGAATTATTCAAGCTGATGTCAGAGGTTTCCGGATTAATTTCGTCGGTATCCATGGCGCTGACGAATATGTATTTCAGCCATACCATTATGCAACATTCGTTTTTTAAACCGATAGAGAACGATGAAATATAAGCTGACCCATTTAACGGAATACCGCTACGTTGAGCCTGTGAGTACTTATCACAGTCTTGTATGCCTTACGCCCAGGACTTTGCCTAAACAGCTTTGTCAGGATTTTACGATGGAAGTGACGCCGACGCCGGCTGAAATTGAGGAGCGCGTAGATTATTATGGAAATACAACGCACTATTTTTCGCTGCATTCACCACATAAGAAACTCACGGTGAAAACGACCAGTATCGTTGAATGTCTGACGGAAACAACCGGTGCGCCGATCCGCTCGGATGTTACCTGTGCGGAGGCGCGTTCACGTTTTATGAATGATCGTTCGCTGAAAGTTTCGTTGCTGGAATATTTGCTGCCAAGTCCCTTAATTAAATGGGATCCGGCCATTATCCATTTCGCCGAAGATTGTTTTCAGGATGATCGTCCGCTCTACGAATGTGTTAATGCGCTGAGCCGGAAAATATTTACTGAATTTGATTTCGTACCTGATTTTACAACCATTCATACGCCGATCAGAGAAGTGTTGGCAGCGAAAAAAGGGGTTTGTCAGGATTTTTCACATCTGGCGATTGCCTGTATCCGCAGCTTTGGTTTTGCTGCGCGTTATGTAAGCGGATATCTGGAAACACTGCCGCCTCCTGGCAAACAAAAGTTGCAGGGATCGGATGCTTCACATGCCTGGATCTCGGTTTTTATTCCTGATTATGGCTGGTGTGATTTCGACCCGACAAATAACGTTGTTCCTGGTGAGCGTCATATTATTACAGCCTGGGGAAGAGATTACAGCGACGTGCCGCCGTTGAAAGGAATTATTTTCAGCTCGGGCAAACATACATTATCCGTTGAGGTAGATGTAATTCCGATGGATTAAGACTTAAAATTGTAATATATCTTTACTTTTCTGATAATGGTTGTTTAAACAATTTGAGAATTGACCTTGTTTCTCTAATTTTACCACATCATTTTCGAAACCAGTATTGATAACCTTATTTTGATGAAAGCAGGCGTTATAAAATTTTACCCTCTTTGGACAAATTTGCCTGGTAACATCCCGGTGGGGAACCACGGAACATTAAATAATCATAAAATTACGGATGAAAGAAATAGCATTTAGAGATGCCATTCGCGACGCCATGTCGGAAGAGATGCGCCGGGATCAAAGTGTATTCCTGATGGGCGAGGAAGTTGCAGAATATAATGGCGCCTATAAAGCCAGTCAGGGAATGCTTGATGAATTTGGACCGGAACGTGTGATTGATACACCGATCGCCGAATTGGGTTTTGCGGGAATTGGGGTTGGAGCAGCCGGAAACGGTCTTCGTCCTATCATTGAATTTATGACATTCAACTTTTCGCTGGTTGCGATCGATCAGATCATCAATAGCGCGGCGAAAATTCTTTCTATGTCTGCCGGACAGTACGGTGCGCCTATCGTTTTCCGCGGACCAACTGGAAATGCAGGTCAGCTGGGTGCCCAGCACTCACAAAACTTTGAAAACTGGTTCGCTAACACGCCAGGTTTGAAAGTGGTTGTGCCTTCAAATCCATATGACGCCAAAGGACTTTTGAAATCTGCCATTCGTGATAATAACCCGGTGATCTTCATGGAATCGGAAGTTATGTACGGCGATAAAATGATGGTTCCTGAGGAAGAATATCTTATTCCACTTGGAAAAGCCGATGTAAAACGCCAGGGAAAAGATGTTACCATAGTTTCTTTTGGTAAAATGATCCCACGAGTGGTTAACCCGGCGATTTTGCAATTGGAAAAAGAAGGAATTGACGTGGAACTTGTCGATTTAAGAACTGTTAAGCCAATCGATTATGCTACGGTTATTGAATCTGTGAAGAAAACAAACCGTTGTGTGGTTGTCGAAGAAGCCTGGCCGCTGGCATCTATTTCAACTGAAATTGCATACCATATCCAGCGTAATGCGTTTGATTATATGGACGCACCGGTAATCCGAGTTACAAACCGTGATGTGCCGCTTCCATATGCTCCGACGCTTATTGAAGAGATTTTACCAAGTGTAAAACGTGTTGTTGAAGCCGTTAAAAGCGTTTTGTACAAATAAAATAATATTAAATAACAGAGCCATTTCCCGCCGCAGGTTGTGGCTTTGTTATTTAAAAGTGCCAGTGTTTTATCTTGCCAGTACGTAAACTCTTTGAGTAATATCAGTGTAGCGGGGAGCTTTTCCCGGAATTTATTGTTAAAAAGGAAGTTGATTACTATTATTTTTGTTTTATAAAAGACCTTAATACGGATTCAAATCAATTAAGATTATGCAAGAAGAAAGGACGAGATATTCTGAGGAAGAATTAAAGGAATTTGAGGTATTGATTCGCGGCAAATTGGAAGGTACTCTCGAAGAACTCAACTATATTAAAGGAGGTCTGAGCAAAAAAAACGATAGCGGTACAGATAACACAGCCAGTACGGCCAAGTCGATTGAAGATGGTGCAGATGCAAGTGAGCGTGAGAATCTGAGCCAGTTGGCTGCCAGATTGCAGAAATATTCAATCCAGTTGGAAAATGCCCTTGTTCGTATTAAAAACGGCACTTATGGCATTTGTATTGATTCAGGTAAACTGATCCCAAAAGAGAGGTTACGCATTGTACCTCACACACAGCAAACTATTGAAGCGAAATTGAAACGGGTAAACTAATTTCATCTGAAAAAACTTTACTCCGGTACTATACAAAAAATAAAGGCAGGCTTACCCAAAAAAGTAAGCTTGCCTTTTTGTCTTTATAAGTTTCCGGATTATTCCTCCGTTCCCAAAACCTCCCGGAAAACATTGAGTAATCCTTCTGACGGTTCCTGCCCTTTATTTTTACTTTTAAAATATTCCTGAAAAAGGTTTTCCATACTCAAAGTAAGGTCGATAGTTGAAGCACTTCCCTCTTCTGTAATTTTTTTGATCTGGGGAATAATCTGCACCAAACCGGAATGTGCCTCGTTCAGGCGTTTCTTATCGGAGGCTTCCAGATAATTATCCGAAACGATCGTGAGTTCAATCAAATCTTCTGAATGCTCGTGGAGCCAGTTTATGGCCTCATCTATGGAATCAAACTTTCCACGGCGAAGTTTCTTGCCCTTCGTCAGTTCGATAGCGCGGTAATTATTTAATTTTCCGGCTTCTGCGTCAAGGATAATGACATACTTTGTCTGGTTGGCTTCTGAGAAACTATAAGCCAGCGGGCTACTCGAATAAACGGAAGGCGCGGGAATTTTATCGACCCGATGATACCGGTGCAAATGGCCGAGCGCGATGTAATGAATTTGTTCAGGAAAGTTTTCTGTATAAATCGCCTGCGCACCACCGATATGTAAAATCGGACGCTCCTCATCCGGTTCTTCTTCCGGTGCCGGATCTCCTTTTTTCATGACATACAAATGCGTTATCAGCAGATTGAAACCATTATTATCCAGATATTTTTCAGCCAGTTCCTGCCAGTGTTTTTGCAAATGTGTCCGTAAATTTTCTTCCGAATCTTCCAGGCCCATAAACGTTTTTAAACGCTGTTCATTTGCATAAGGTGTATGTAAAACACGGAGCGGAACATCTGAATTTGGGAGTTTGATTTCAATAAAACCCTTGTCTGATTTCGTAACTTCAAGTCCGGCCTGTGTGCGGAAAGGTTTTATTTCCGCATTGGGAAAACCAACAAAAATAATCCCGCAAACTTTTGCCAAAGCATCCGGCACTTCAATCCGCTCCGGCGAATCATGATTTCCGGCAATGGCAATCACAGCACGGCTTCCATGTGCTGATAATCGGTGTAAAGTACTGTATAATAACTCGGTAGACTCTGACGAAGGATTGAAATTGTCGAACAGATCACCGGCTACAACAACCGCGTCGACTTCTTCACGATCGGCGATCTCACAAATTTCGTCCAATACAAGCCTTTGTTCTTCCAATCTGGAAAAGTTGTCAAGCTTTTTTCCAATATGCCAGTCTGCGGTGTGGAGAATTTTCATTTTGGGTAATTATTTTAGTGAAATTAATACTTCGTTTGAATACATTTGAAATATTTAATTCAACTGCATTGATCAATCGCTTCCAAAAAATAAATAAAAACATAAGGATGTGGGCATTCTTTGCCTTCATCTTATCGTCGATAATCTCCTGTCAGAAAAAACCAGCGAGCTCGGAAAATGCCGGCATAGCCATTTCTTTCGATGATCATTTTATCAATGATTGGTATGCATTAAGGCCGCTTTTTCAAAAATACAATACCAAAGTCACCTTTTTCCTGACCTGCCCTGATAAGTTTACTCCGCAAGAAATTATCAAGATAAAACAACTGCAAAAAGACGGGCACGAAATCGGTTTTCACGGAACGATACATGGAAATGCAACAGAAATGTTAAAATCCCAAGGCCCGCAAAAATATATAGAAACCGAACTTGAACCAGGCTTAAGACATTTGGAACAAATTGGTATAAAACCTACTTCTTATGCGCATCCGGGTGGAAATCATACAGATCAGGCAGATTCAATTTTATTGGCAAATGGATTTAAAATTCTCAGAGACGTAGCACAAGCGGAACGGAAAATATTCGGAATACCTGTCTATCATTTTGCTCCAAGAGTCATGAGCTGGATTTATTATCAGTTCGATAATGAAAAAATCGTCGATGCGCTGATGATCGATGAAGGAACGAATATCAGCGAAAAGGAAATAAAGGAAGCAATAAAAAAGGCAAAAGACACAAACACAACCCTTATGCTTTTTGGTCATCAGCCATTATACGAAAAACCAAAAAACGGACAATATGGATTCAGCGTAGCATTTTTAGAAACGATCCTGAAAGAAGCAAAAGCCCAAAACCTTAAATTCTACACCATGTCCGAACTTCCAAGCTCAAAATAAAACTCCCAAAACTCCGCGAAAACTTCTCCTAACTCTGCGTTTAAAACTTATCGTCCGAAGTGTCTGTCTTTGAAAGCCAGTAAAGGTTTTTCGAAATAATTATAAGAAATGGCCGTCACTGCCACGGACAATACGAAAGTCAGAACGTAGAGAATTATATGATACGGAGTGCCGGAAATTTGTGGTGCAAAAGTTCTTAAAGCATTGATTATAAAAACAATCACAAAAACGTGATAAATATAAAGTCCGTAAGAAATCTTCCCGAGATAACTCATCACCTTATTTTCAAGACTGATAATTGTGTTTTTGTTACAAGAAACATTCAACACAAAAAAGCTGAAAAAGAGCGCGTATAATTCAAGAAAACCAGTGAAGTGTATGCCGGAAAAAAACAGAATGGCCAGCAAACTATAAACTACAATTTGCACATCTTTTCTGAAAACAAAATCCAGAATTTTGGTTTTTGGTGAATAAACAAGGTAAGCACAAAGACCGCCCAAAGCCATCGTCTGAATCCGGAACTGACCTAGGAAAGTAGTGATTGCTGATATTTTTTCCTCGTCCGTTTTATCCAGAAGATAAGCACCACCAAATAGCAAAACCGCCGTTACGAACAGGAAAAGAAAAACAATTCGCCCACTCTTTTTCGGATATTTGATAATCCACGGCCATAAGTAATAAAATTGCTCTTCCACACCAATCGACCAGGTTTGCGCGCACCAGTAAGGTAGATCGTACAACACGAAAGCATAATTGGGAAGAACCAAAAGTAACAGCGCAAGCCTTGGAGCAACATCATGCGCTAGCTTTTCATTAGCACCCGGAAAATACAGCAGGTCAATATGTGGAAAAACAAAAAACGAAAGACCAATGATCAAAAAATAAATCGGCCAGATCCTGAAAACGCGGCGTAGATAGAATTTCTTTGCGTCAACATCGCCGAAACGGCCTTTTTCTTCCAGAAGCAAATAGGTAATTAAAAATCCGCTTAATACGAAAAATAAACCTACGCCTAGCCTTCCGGCATGTTTTATGATCGTCACATCATAAAAATTATCAATACCAAAAGCGTGTTTGGCTTGCTCCAAATGATGAAAAACCACCAAAAGTGCTGCGATGCAGCGTATACCATTTAAGTTGGGGAAGTAACGTTTGTTTTCCGAGTGTGCCACGTATAATAATTCTTACTTCGATTCAAACCACGACATCCATTTCCCCTGCGCACGCATCACCTGCTCAATTACGTCACGAACTGCTCCGTAACCGCCTTTTGCAGGAGAAACATAATCCGCGATTGCAAGAATTTCCTGGTCGGAATCGGCAGGACAAGCACCTAAGACGGAAGTTTTCATCACTTCATAATCCGGCAGGTCGTCACCCATGAATACAATTTCATTTTCAGTGAGACCGCGTTCCTGAAGATATTTTTTAAAGATTGGCAGTTTCCCATCTGGGGTAGTACCAATAAATATGTCTTTTACTCCCAAATATTCCAGCCTTTTACGAACGCCAACCTGATTTTGTGCAGAAAGAATGGCAACATTATACCCAAGTCTGACGGCGCGGTTGATACCGTAACCATCACGAACATTAAATATCCGGGGCTGTTCTCCGCTTTCCAGCGCGATAACACTGCCGTCGGTCATGACGCCGTCCACATCAAAAATAAAGGTTGTAATCTGTTTGAAACGCTCTTCTAAGGCTGAACTCATAAAATTTCAAGATTGGAATTGTGTGCAAAGATAGTCTAACTTTTTTCCCGGCGAAGTACCGGTCATTCATTTACCATATGACGGGTTCTAATCCGTTCGGTCATTAAACGATAAATATCGGTCCAGTCGGGATTAATTTCCTGTAAATATTCGAGATGCCGCCCGGTTGTAGCCCAGTCGCCGCGTTTTGCCGGGCCTGTTTGGCCTAACGCCGGATCTTCTGATTGCAGTGCTTTTTGAATTGTTGTATTGATAAGCGGCTTTAACAGATCAAAGCTCATTTGTTCCCTGGCGAGTAAATCGTGGGAGATACTCAATAGATGATTCGTAAAGTTACTGGCAAAAACCGCCGCGACGTGTAAAATAAATCGTTCATCGGAATCAACGTGACGAACATATTTACTGATGCTGTCGGCCAGATTTGTAAGCCTGGTTTCCACAATGTCGCTGGTTCCTTCCACGCAGATCGGTAAGGTTTTGTAATCCATCGGAACCTCCTTGGTGAAAGTTTGCAAAGGATAAAAAACGCCGGTCTGTACGGGGACATCACTGTAAATTTCCAACAGATTTTGAAGTTCCGCCAAAGATCTGGTACCGGAAGTATGCACGACGATCACGCCTTCTGGTAAGACAATGCGCTCAATAACCGATTTTAAAGCGTCATCCGAAACCGTTATAAAAATAATCTGCGTATCGCTTTCTGAAAAATTGAGATCCGGCTGAATTTCTGAATCATATAGCAACGAAACAAGCTGTCTGGCTTTTTGCGTATCGCGGCTGTAAACTTCACAAATAACGTGACCAGCATCTTCAAATGCCTGAGAAAGATGCCACGCAACATTTCCGGCACCGATAAAGGAGATTTTCATTTTGTAGTGAACATTGTGATAACCTGCGTAAGTTATTAAGGCATAGCCAACTTCACAAATCAGTTTACAACTGGTGCCGTTTGTTCTGCGGAAGTTATACCGGATGGCAATTCCATGATGCGCATATTACGAAAGTGAATTTCAGCACCTTCCGCTTCCAGGCAGATATAGCCTTTCTTCCTTTCGGAGGCCCGCAGCCCGTTCACAAATTTTCCGTTGACTGATAATTTTACGGTTCCATCGACACAAACCACCACATATTTATTCCACTCTCCTTTTCCTTTGCAGCGTTTTTCAAGGGATTTGCTGCGTATTCCGCGCGGATTATCCGGAATTGCGGTCATGCCCATGGTTGGAAATAATTCGCCATGGACATAATCGTCGGTAGCATTATTTTGTCTGGCATAATCCAGTTCTAGCATCTGTACTTCGATCGCTTTTGTCAGTGGATCGTCTTTAAACTGCGTTCCTTCGCTCCAGACAAAAATCCCGGAATTTCCGCCCGCCGTCATATGTTTCCATTCTACTTCCAAAATAAAGTTTTCATATTGCCTGTCCGACCGCATTACCCCGATCGGTAATCCTGAACAAATCAGCGTTCCGTTTTTTACTTTCCAGGTTTCTTTGGAGGTATTGACGTCAACCCATCCATCCAGATTTTTTCCATTAAACAAAGGCCGAAATTCAATCTTTTCAGAATCCTGTGCGTAAGCTAATGGGATAAAAAGTAATGAGAAAATGATAATATGGCAAAGCCGGGACGTATGAATGACGTGTTTTGTAAATATATTTTCAATATTCATAATTAAAAGTTTAGGATATTTCAGGATCTGATTTGATCCTGAAAATTATTTAATCAAAGTATTTTCAGTTCTGGTAATACTTGCTTAGGTGCTGACAGTCACCAAAAAACTTGGCAAATCATCTTTAAAAAGCAATTTTCTGTATCGATCGCCCATATCATAAGTATTGCAAAAACTACGTCATCCGGGAAAAATTACAAACATACTTGTAATTCAATTTGTTAAACTCTATATTTGCACTCCCATTTTGCGATGGGACTGTTCTATAACAGTGTAATTTATTGAAAATCAATTAAAATTTTTGTTAATCGTGGATACGTTAAGCTACAAAACCATCTCGGCGAACAAAAACACAGTGAACAAGGAGTGGGTTGTTGTGGATGCCAAAGGTGCAGTTCTTGGTCGTTTGGCCAGTGAAGTTGCCAAAATTATCAGAGGCAAGCACAAAGCAAGTTATACTCCTCATGTAGACTGTGGTGATAATGTTATCATTATCAACGCCGATAAAGTAAAGTTGACAGGTAAGAAGTTGACAGACAAGATTTATGTTCGTCACACTGGATACCCAGGAGGTCAGCGTTTTCAAACTCCTCGCGAATTGCTTGAAAAACACCCGGAACGTGTGATCGAGAAAGCCGTGAGAGGTATGCTTCCAAAAAGTCGTTTGGGACGTCGTTTGTTTACTAATTTGTTCGTTTATGCCGCTGCGGAACATCCGCATAGTGCTCAACAACCTAAAGAAATACAGTTCTAAGCCTCTGAGGTTTAAAACTGATAACGCAAAAGCAATACATGGAAGTTATCAACACAATTGGTAGAAGAAAAACAGCTGTGGCGCGCATCTACCTAACGCCAGGTAAAGGAGAAATTAAAGTAAACGGCCGCGATTACAAGGAGTACTTCCCTTTCGAAGTTCACCAGATCGTTTTGCAAATGCCTTTCGTTACTATTAGCGGTAACAACGGATACGATGTTAAAGTAAACGTTAGAGGCGGTGGAATTTCAGGACAAGCTGAGGCTGTTCGTATGGCGATTTCACGTGCATTGGTTGAATACAACGGAGAATTCCGTGGAGCGTTGAAAAAAGAAGGATTCCTTACTCGTGACCCTCGTATGGTTGAACGTAAGAAATACGGTCGTGCTAAGGCTCGTAGAAGATTCCAATTCTCGAAACGTTAATATTTTCTTTGTCAAGAATAGTCAGGTATGGTCAGGAAATAGTCAGGTATCGTTTCGGCTTAGAAGCAAAACAATAAATGACAATCCCTGTCAACAAATGACAACCCTTGACAGAAAGATGTCCAGACAGTACTTATCGTGCCCGATGTGCTGTGCTGCGTAAAAAATCATTAATCTTATAAATTCAAATTTGGCAATGGCACAAATAGAATATAAAGACCTATTGGATGCAGGTGTGCATTTTGGTCACCTTACCCGCAAGTGGGATCCCCGTATGGCTCCATATATCTTTATGGAAAAAAACGGTATTCACATCATTGACCTGAACAAAACACTTAGCTGCGTAGAATCAGCTGAGGCTGCTTTGAAACAGATCGTTCGTTCAGGACGTAAGATCATGTTTGTGGCTACTAAAAAACAAGCGCAGGAAATCGTAACGGAAGAGGCAAAACGCCTTAAAATGCCTTACGTAACTGATCGTTGGTTAGGTGGTATGCTTACAAACTTCGGCACAATTCGCAAGTCTTTGAAAAAAATGCAGACTCTTGAGAAGATGCTAAAAGACGAAACCACGGTTAGCAATATCGCGAAAAGAGAACGCCTGATGCTTACACGTGAAAAGGACAAATTGGAAAGAGTGTTAGGTGGTGTAGCTGACTTAACGCGCCTTCCGGCTGCACTTTTCATCGTTGACGTGAAACGTGAACACATTGCGGTAGCAGAAGCAAAAAGATTGAACATCCCTATTTTTGCAATCTGTGATACAAACTCAAACCCTGAATTGGTTGATTTCCCAATTCCAAGTAATGATGATGCATACAAAGCTATCTCATTGATTACTTTGGCGATCGGTAAGGCAATCGAAGAAGGTCTGATGGAACGCAAGCAGGATAAAGACGATCAGCGTCTTGTTGAGGAAGAAGAAGCCAAACGTCAGGTTGACAAAGGCGGAGAGGAAGCTGCTGCAGCACCACGTGCTGAGGTTCCAGCTATTGAAAGTGACGAAGAATAGTCAGGGCGATATGAACAGGGTTTTTTAAATTACTCTTGTTCTTTCTGATAGATAAAGTAGCCCATAGCCATTTGCTATGGGCTATAGTTTTTTAAAATTCAAATTGAAAATTGGTTCTTCTTCCATTCGTTAACATTTGCTTAATGTGTTAATCACGGGAATTGAACTGTTTTGTAAAAAAGTTTTTAACCATTTAGAAATAAATCATGGCAATTACCGCTCAAGATGTTAATAAACTTCGCCAGATGACTGGCGCAGGCATGATGGATTGTAAAAAAGCACTTCAGGAAGCTGATGGTGATTTCGAACAAGCTGTTGATATTCTACGTAAACAAGGACAAAAAGTAGCTGCAAAACGTGCTGATAACGAAGTAGCTGAAGGAACAGTATTGGTAGCAATCAGTGCTGACGGAACCAACGGTAAACTTGTTGCTTTCGCTTGCGAAACAGAACCGGTTTCTAACGTTGAAGATTTCAAAAACCTTGCTCAGAGCATTTTGGATAAGGCTGTTGCTGATGATATCCAGGATAAAGAATCTTTACTTGCTGCGACTTTGGCTGACGGCCGTCCTGTAAGTGAAAACATCGTTGATCTTGTTGGTAAATTGGGAGAGAAATTGGTTATCGCTGCTTACGAAAACGTAACGGCTGATAAAGTTGTTTCTTATATCCACTCAAACGGGAAACTTGGTGTATTGGTAGCGTTCGAAGGTGTTAACGGAACTGATGTTAGCGAACTTGGAAAAGACGTTGCAATGCAGATTGCTGCGATGAAACCAGTTGCTCTTGATAAAGACGGAGTTGACGCTGCAACAGTGGAGCGTGAAATCGAAGTTGGTAAAGAACAAGCTCGTGCAGAAGGCAAGCCTGAAGCAATGCTTGAAAAAATCGCTCAGGGTAAATTACAGAAATTCTACAAAGACAATACTTTGTTGAACCAGGAATTTGTTAAGGATTCTTCTTTGACTATCCGTCAATTGGTTGAAAAAACTGGTAAAGGTTTGGCTGTAAAGTCATTCAAAAGAGTAGCGATTGGAGCATAATTAAAAAAAAATAGTAAAAAAATAAAAACAACGCCTGACGTATACTTGTATACCAGGCGTTGTTTTTGTTATTTGCCGGCAAGAAAAAAATATTTACACACAACATAGGCCTCGCTCTGTTACTTTTTGCATGTATGGCGGTCAAAACGTTTAAAGAAGAACTCAAAGAAAATAGTTATACTGACGAAGAGTTAGTTAAGCTATTTGTGGATACGCAGCGTAACCACTATTTCGAGAAACTGTACGGTCGGTATGCCGATAAGGTATATCACAAGTGCCTGTCTTTTGTCAAAGATTCCGCGAAAGCCGAGGATCTTACACACGACATCTTTTTAAAATTAATTTTCAAACTCGGGACCTTCAAGGAGGATGCCAAATTTTCAACATGGTTGTATTCGATTACATACAACCACTGTATGGATCAACTGCGTTCCAACAAGAAAAGAGGCGAAGTGTATCAGGATGAGCCAATGGAGGTTCCTGATGATATTGACTTAAACAATCTTTTCGACGGCGATGACATTGAAGCAAGAAATCTCAAAACTGCCCTGGATACATTAACCGTAGACGAGAAGGGTATTTTATTCATGAAATATACCGACGATCTGAGTATAAGAGACATCGCCGATATTTTTAAAATAACAGAAAGTGCGGTTAAAATGCGGCTTCTCAGATCGAGAGAAAAGCTACGGAAGAAGTATCTGGAAACAATGATTTTCCTGGGTATATTCTTTATCAAATTGATTGAATTGATTAAGTATTTGATAAATTTCTAATATATGCCTTCTGGAAACTCAGTTTTAAAGGACCTTGAACCTACGGAGGAAGTGCCTGAATATTTAAAAAGGGCACTTGTCTCAGAAGTAAATACAATTCGTGATACCATGAATGTAGTTACTCATTTCACCGAGCATTTTCTGGGTGCTTTGGTGGTAAGTTTATCCGTAGGAGATACAGACTGAGGCTGATCAAAACTCAGGATTTTTTCGCAACAACACACATTTTACTCTAACATATGAACAGCCTCCCAAATATCTCCGAAATTCTACTTAATACGTTTAATACGTTAATAAATCAGTTTGTAATCTTCGTTCCACGTGTGATCGGCTGCTTTATCATCGTAGCCATCGGCTATTTAGTCGCAAAAGGAATTACAATTGTTATCCGTAAAGTACTGGTTACCATCGGATTTGATAAAATCGGCGACAAACTCAATGAAATTGGCTTGATCAAACAGCTAAAAACGGAAATAAAACTGAGCGATATCGTTGCAAAAGTTGTCTATTACTTCATTTTGCTGATTTTCCTTACTGCTGCAACGGAAACCCTTGGTGTTGATGCCATCACCAGTATGGTATTATCACTTGTGAATTTTATTCCGAAACTTATCGCCGCTGCTGTTATGCTGCAGATCGGTATTATGATTTCAGATGCGATCAAAGGCGCTGTCGTTGCGACTTGTAAGTCATTCAATATTCCTTCTGCAAAACTGATCGGAAATATCGCATTTGTGTTTTTCCTGATCATTACGTTTATCAGTGCGTTAGGCCAGATTGGTATAGAGACAACGCTGCTCGAATCAAGCTTTCTTCTTGTGATAGGGGGCGTAATCCTTGCTTTTTCTTTGGGATATGGGATCGCCTCCAAAGATGTGTTGTCGAACATCATTTCATCATTTTACAGCCGGAAGAATTACCGAGAGGGCCAGGTAATAAAGATTGATGACATCAAAGGCATGATTACAAAAATTGATAACACAACAGTAACCATAGTAAATGACAACACCACTACCATTTTGCCTCTTCAATTTTTTCAAACAAGGCAGGTGGAAATTTTTAACTAAAATGAACACAAATTCTATGAGCATGAGAAGAACGATGAAATTTACTCCACTTATGATAGGCCTTTTGCTGCTGGGTTCTTCAATGGCTTTCGCACAAGATGACATTAAAAAGAAGGTTGATCTTACCAATTCTCTTAATACCGGAATACTTAAAGTTAAAGGAGACACTGCATGGAAAAAGATAGAATTCGGAGTTAACCTGACCCAGGGTTCTTTCAGTTCAAACTGGACCGGCGGAGGTGTCACATCCATTGCACTCGGAGCGTTTTTTAATGCGCTCAGCGAAAAGAAAACAGGTAGGAATTCATGGCGGAACGATTTTCAATCGCAATATGGGATCGTGAAAAATCAGGCTCAGGGAAGCAGGAAAAATCTTGACAGGCTATTTTTTGATACCAAATACAACTACGAGCTGACGGAAAAATGGAGCTTGTTTGCAAATTTCAACCTGCTGTCTCAATTTGCAAATGGATATAACTATTCTGAGGCTCCGGACTCAGTTGGGTTTAAAACGAAAGTTTCAGGTCTTTTTGCACCAGCATATTTAACGGAAGCAATCGGTATTGAATATAAACCAGCTCCTTACTTCTTCATCGATCTTGCCCCTGGCGCCATTCGCCAAACCATTGTTTCGGACAGGAATCTCTATAAAACCATTCCTGAAAATTATGGCGTCAAAATTGGGAGACGAATTCGAAATGAAGTCGGAATTGCACAGTTAGTAGCGAACTTTGACAAGGATCTTGCAAAAAATATAAATCTTAAATTCAGATATTTACTTTTCACGGCTTACAATAAAAACCAGATCACGGAAAAACGTGAATTCAAAAACGATCACAGACTTGATGCGATGCTGACGGCAAAAATTGCCAAATATTTTAACGTGAATTTGGGAGCGATTGTAGTATACAACAAAACTCAGGTAGACGATATCCAGTTTGCCCAGGGGTTAAGTATTGGTTTTTTATATACGTTTTAGTTAGATTTATCGGACGTTACATCTAAACTACAAACTTATGCTTCAAGAATTTAAGACTTTTATTGCAAAAGGTAATGTGCTGGATCTTGCTGTCGGTGTTGTTATCGGAGCTGCTTTTGGGAAAATTACAACTTCCCTGGTTGAGGATATCATTAATCCAATTTTAGGAATTCTGATCGGTGGAGTTGATTTCACTGAGCTGAAAATCGTATTGAAAGAGGCTGTCGGAGAAACACCGGAGGTTGCTGTCAAATATGGCAACTTCATCCAGACGCTCATTCAGTTCCTGATCATCGCTTGGGTGATTTTCTTAATTGTAAAGGTCGCAAATCGCTTAAAGCTTTCAGAGTCAGATAAGAAGGAAGCATAAAGATTAAGATATATGTATAGTTCAAAGGGGCATGATTTCATGCCTCTTTTTTTTAAATAAGTATTTTTCAAGAAAGCGTTAAAAATACTTCATAGAAAGGGATTAAACTGCGTACTTTACTTCTTAGTTAAAATGTGAAAATATGGTGCAGAAAAAACTCGTCGTATTAGGTGGTGGGGAAAGCGGAATTGGAGCGGCAATACTTGGTAAATTAAAAGGATTTGATGTTTTTTTATCAGATCGCAGCCCGATAATTGAAAAATACCGCGAGGTTTTACTTCGTGAAAATATAAGTTTTGAAGAAGGACTTCATACTGATTCGCTCATTCTGGGTGCAGACGAAGTTGTTAAAAGTCCGGGCATACCTGATAAGGCTCCGATTATTGTCGCGCTTGTTTCGAAAGGTATTCCGGTGATTTCAGAGATTGAATTTGCTTCGCGTTATACAGATGCTAAACTAATCGCGGTTACGGGTAGTAACGGAAAAACAACAACATCCCTTCTTACATATCATTTGCTCAAGGAAGCCGGGTTGAATGTTGGCTTGGCGGGCAATATCGGAGAAAGTTTCGCATGGCAGGTTGCTGAAAAAAACTTTGATTATTATGTATTGGAAATCAGTAGTTTTCAATTAGATAACAGCTTTGATTTTCATCCGTCCGTAGCTGTATTGCTGAACATTACGCCGGATCATCTGGACCGCTATGACTACAATTTTCAGAATTATGTTGACTCAAAATTCAGAATTGTTCAAAAACAGACCGCAGATGACAATTTCATTTATTTTGCCGACAGCGACGTGATAAGTCTCGAATTAACGAAGCGGGCAATTCCGTCGAAAAAATGGGGGATATCGCTGGACGAAAGTTTGCCGCAAGGAGGATTTTACCAGGGACATAAACTGGTTTCGATCAAGGATGATTTTACTTACGAACAAAGTTTTTCAGAATTACCGATAAAAGGTCCTCACAACGCCGTAAATGCGCTTGCTTCCATTCTGGTCGCTCAATGCGTAGGATTGACTGCTGACGTAATTAAAACGGGCTTGATATCATTCAAAAACGCACCACATCGCCTTGAACAGGTTGCTGTGCTTGATGGAGTAACTTATGTAAATGATTCCAAAGCGACAAATGTTGATTCAGTTTTTTATGCGCTTGGAAGTTTTCAACAGCCAATTGTCCTGATAGCCGGTGGCGTGGACAAGGGAAATGATTACGGGCAAATTGAAGAACTGGTTCGTCAGAAAGTCAAGGCTTTGATCATTTTAACGCCAAAATTTGAAAAACTAAAAGAATATTTCGGAGAAATCGTTCCTGAGATATACGTAACGGAAGATATTCAGGATGCCGTTAATAAAGCAAAGATGTTAAGCAATCCGGGAGATATTGTATTGCTGTCGCCCGCCTGTGCAAGTTTCGATTTATTTAAAAATTACGAAGACCGGGGTGATAAATTCAGGCAAGCCGTTATCAACCTAGCCGACTAATTACTGCATATGGAAGCTATTCAGAAAGTAAGGGAAGAAACACAGGCATGGTTTGCAGGTAACCTCAAAGGTGATCGCTGGATCTGGGGTATTTGCGTTGGGATGTTGCTTTCAAGTATCGTCGTTGTATATAGTGCAAGCGTAAAAGACGCATATAGTTTAAAGCAGGGAGACACCGAATATTATCTTTTTAAGCATTCTGTCCTTTGTATTTTATCACTACTCATTATGTATTGGGTTCATAAAATTCCTTACATAAAGTTTGTGTATGTAACCAGGATGGCGGTTTGGAGTTCAATTCTTCTGCTCATTTTTGCGATGTTTTTTGGAAGGTCCGTTAATGAAGCATCACGTTGGATTGAGATACCAATCATAGGGCAGAGATTTCAGCCTTCGGAATGGGCAAAAGTTGCCCTCATTGCCCATTTGTCATTAATTCTGGCACGACATATCAAGGGAGGATGGAACACGCGTGAACTTTTTATGGAGCCTTTGGCGCTGGTGGGGGTGGTTTGCGGATTAATTTTTACCAGTAATGTCTCCACAGCAATTATGCTTGCAGGAATATGTTTCCTGTTAATGTTTGTGGGCAAGGTACCGATCCACTATCTCTTTTTTACAGCCATGGGGCTTGTGTTTTTTGCGGGAGTTGCAATTTTATTAAATTCTACGCAGAGGTCAGGGACTGCACAAAATCGTATCACCGCATTTTTGGATAAAGACGTAGTAGTTTATCAATCTCAGCAATCCTATATGGCGATGGCCCGGGGTGGTTTATATGGAGAAGGGCCGGCAAAAAGCCGCCAGCGCAGGTTCTTACCCGAACCTCAGAAAGATTTTATTTTCGCGGTAGTAGTTGAGGAATATGGCACCTTAGGTGGTCTTGCGTTGATGATCGCTTATTTAATTCTTCTTTACCGCGGCCTTAAAGCCATCGAAGCCACAAAAAGACCATTTGGCGGATTGCTTTCAGCGGGTCTGACTTTTGTCGTCGTCGCTCAGGCATTTTCTGCGATGGCAGTTACAGTCGGTCTGGTTCCTGTAACGGGTCAGACACTTCCATTTTTTAGCCAGGGAGGAACATCTCTATTATTTACAGGTGTGGCAATGGGAATGATCCTGAGCGTAAGCAGAGGAGAAAAAATGGATGAGAAAAAGATTTAATGAATTTTATGTCAAAGCGAGTAATTATTAGTGGTGGTGGAACAGGCGGGCATATATATCCGGCTATTGCCATTGCTAATGCTTTAAAGGAAATTGAACCCGGAATAGAGATTCTTTTTGTGGGTGCCCTAGGCAAAATGGAGATGGAGAAAGTGCCGCGTGCAGGTTACGAAATCATAGGCCTTCCAATTGTAGGAATAAAGCGTGAAATTTCTTTGGATAACCTCGCCTTCCCTTTTAAACTGACTAATAGTTTATGGAAGGCCAGATCTGTAATTAAAAATTTTCGCCCGGATGTGGCTGTTGGTGTTGGTGGTTTTGCCAGTGGTCCCCTATTGATGATTGCCTCGCTCCTTGGTATCCCGACGCTGATTCAGGAGCAAAATTCTTACGCGGGAATAACGAATAAACTTTTAGCAAAAAGAGCCAGTAAGATCTGTGTCGCCTATCCGGGAATGGAAGCTTTTTTCCCAAAAGAAAAAGTCAGACTTTTCGGAAATCCGGTGAGAAGTGATATCGTGGATGTGGCTTCTAAAAGACAGGAAGCACTTGATTATTTTGGATTTCAGGATGGCAGGAAAACGCTTTTCGTTATGGGCGGAAGCCTGGGAGCGAAGTCGATTAATGAAAGTATAAACGCAGGAATCGCCAATCTTGTAGAATCCGGCTATCAGGTTTTATGGCAGACTGGAAAAGGATTTATCTCAACAGCTCAGGCAACTGTTTCGGGGTTAAAATCAACTAGCGCGAAAGCATTTGAGTTTATCTACGAAATGGATCTGGCTTACGCAGCGGCAGACGTTGTGGTGTCTAGAGCTGGCGCATTATCCGTTTCAGAATTGTGTCTGGCTATCAAGCCATCGATTCTTGTCCCCTTTCCCTTTGCTTCAGAAGATCATCAGACGAAAAATGCGATGAACCTTGTTCAGCAGGATGCTGCGATTTTTATTAAAGATTCGAATGCAGCAGAAGAATTGATTCCGGCAGCATTGAGTTTACTGGAAGATCAAAAAAGGCAGGATGTACTTAAATCAAATATCCAAAAATTGGCAAAGCCGACAGCAGCTTACGACATCGCAGCAGAGGTTTTAAAATTAGTCAAGTAAGCTTTTACATTTACCGATAATATATTTTTTACCCCGAGACTTTATGAATAACTGGAAGTACATATATTTTGTAGGAATAGGCGGAATAGGAATGAGCGCATTGGCACGATGGTTCAAAGCCAATGAATTTCAGGTAGCAGGTTATGATAAAACATTAACCCCACTGGTTGAAAACCTGATTACTGAGGGAATTCCTGTGACACTTGAAGACGAAATAGAAAGCATTCCAGCAGCATTTTTGGCAGATCCGTCAGAAACATTAATTGTTTATACGCCCGCTGTTCCGGTCCAGCATAAGCAAATGAATTATTTCAGGCAGGAAAATTTTATGATCCTGAAAAGATCACAAGTATTAGGTTTGCTTACAAAAAATTTAAAAACGGTAGGCGTAGCCGGAACACACGGAAAAACAACGACTTCGTCTTTGGTTGCGCACATACTTCGTTATTCTGATGTTAATTGTACTGCATTTTTGGGTGGAATAACCCAGAACTATGGTACCAATTTGTTGTTAAATGCCCCAACAGAAAATTTAAATGAAGTCGTCTGTGTAGTTGAGGCCGATGAATTTGACCGGTCATTCTTAACATTGTTTCCTGAAATTGCCATTGTCACATCAACGGATGCAGACCATCTGGATATTTATGGCAAGCATGAAAATGTATTGGCGTCATTCAGGGAATTTGTTGGCCAGATCGATGAAGGGGGGGCACTGTTTATGAGAGAAGGATTAGATCTTGCTGATAGTACGAAGGCAAATGTGTTTACTTATTCTTTGGATAGCGGAGATTATCATGCGGGAAACATAAGAATTGAAAATGCCCGTTTTGTATTTGACATTATTTATCCGGAAGGAATGATCAAGGATATTGCAATGAAAATCCCGGGATATCATAACATCGAAAATTCGATAGCTGCGAGCGCAGTAGCTCTCCATCTTGGTGTTTCGGGTGAAAGTATCAAAGGAGCCCTTGAAAGTTATAAAGGAGTAAAAAGACGTTTTGAATACCAGGTCGAACTTCCTGCAAAAGTATATATTGACGACTATGCGCATCATCCTTCTGAGATTGAAGCGTTTCTATCTTCGGTGAAGGCTCTTTACCCGGGACGGCATATCACGGGGATATTTCAACCCCACTTGTTTACACGAACGAGGGATTTTGCCGATGGGTTTTCAGAGAGCTTATCGTTAGTCGACAGATTACTATTACTCGACATTTATCCTGCCAGAGAATTGCCGATTGAAGGAGTAAATTCTGAGATGTTGTTAGGAAAAGTAGAGATCGAGGATAAACATTTAGTCAGTAAAAAAGATGTTTTGGACCTTTTACCGAAATTAAATACGGATATTGTGGTGACAATAGGGGCAGGTGATATTGATACCCTTGTAGGCCCTATCAAAAATATTCTACAAAACCCTTTTAGTAATAATTAGTACCAGCGCTTTTAAAATTACTAAGATGTTACGTAAATTTGACTATTCTTGGCATTTGTTTAAACGTAGCTTGTGGCTCATACTGCCTATTATTGGCATTGGTATGGCCGAAAGCCGCCTTGGTAATCAGCGATGTAACAATATAATCATCTCTATTGACGGTGATTCCGGGATGCATTTTCTGGATAAAACAGATATTCAGATGCTGCTTACGGAGAACGGAAGTGATCCATTATTGGGAAGCAGATTACGGGATGTTCATCTTTCCGACCTTGAAAACAGGGTCAGGAAAAATAAACTTGTAAAAAAATGTCAGGTTTTTCGTGACCTGAAAGGCAATGTTGTCGTAGAAGTTGAGCAGGAGAAACCACTTGCGAGATGGATCAACACATCGCAGAACGGAGAGTGGCGAAATACATCTGGATACTATATTAACGACGAAGGCGTTTTTTTTCCGTTGTCTGATAGTTATTCAGCACGGACATTGTTAGTTTCAGGGCCTTTTTTTATAAATTCAAAACAATTGAAAAGTAAAAAAGGGTTGATGCTGATGGATTTGATCCGTTTTTTAAATACGGATGAATTCTGGAAAGCCCAGATTGCTGAAATGTTCGTCGATAAAGACGGCGAAGTACAGTTAATGACTTTGCTGGGTGACCAGCGTATCGAGCTGGGAATGCCGGAGGATTTTGTGCCAAAATTTGATAAGCTGCGTATTTTTTATGACAAAGTGCTTAGCAAAGACTGGAGCAGATATTCGAAAATTAGTGTTAAGTTTCAAGATCAAATAGTTTGTGAATAATAATTCACCATCAACATGGCACAGGATAATATTGTAGTAGGAGTAGATATTGGAAGCACGAAAATTACCGTAATCGCAGCACAGGGCAAAGCAACGGGATCTCGTTTTGACAATATTGAGATTTTGGGATTTAGTGAGGTTCTTGTGCCTGAAGGAGCCGTAATAAATGGTTCGGTGGAAAATATAATGCAGGTTGGAACTGCTTTACGTGAAGCACTGGCAGAGGCTTCATCGCGTTCTGATCTGGATATTGGTATTGTAAATGTAAGTTTTAGCGGAAGTCATGTAAGGGTTACACCTCAGAGTGACGGAAGTATACGACCAACATCTTCGGCAGGTGATGAAGTTACACAAAAAGATGTAGATCAGTTAGTTGACGATATGTACCGGGCGAAGACAGAAGCAAATTATGATGTGCTTCACGTTTTGCCTATGGAATTTGTTGTGGATAACTCCATGGGTGTTCGTCAGCCTGTTGGAAGAACCGGAATTAAGCTTGGAGGAAATTTCCTGATTGTTTCTGCAAATAATCAGTCGATTCAGCGTACAAGAAAAAGCCTTGTCGAAGCTGACCCGCATCTGAAATGCGACAAGATGATTTACGCACCGCTCGCAACCAGCCTGGCTGTGCTGGATGAAGGTGAAATGAAAGCCGGTATCGCTATGGTCGATATTGGCGACCACACCACGGATCTTGTGATATATTCGGAAGGAATTATCAGGCACATTGCGTCTTTCCCAGTCGCTGGAAGGCTAATCACCGCTGACCTGAAGACGGGATGCGGCATTCAATTGCCAAATGCTGAAAAGTTGAAAAAGGAACACGGCGTGGCAATTTCTGCCGATGTACCGCTTAATATTGAAATTTTGGTTAACTTCCTTGCAGGACGTGCGCCAAAGCAAGTTTTAAAGAAAAATGTTGCGCTGATTATCGAAGAACGGTTGAAAGAAATTGCGGCTATGGTATATGCCGAAATTATTAAGTCCGGATATGAAGAACATCTGATTGGCGGCCTCGTTCTGACTGGCGGAACGGCCAATATTCCTGAGATAGAAATATTATTTGAAAAAGTGACCAATATGCCTGTTCGGGTCGGATTACCTGAACGTCTGGCGCATACTGCAAAAGCTGATGCTGTTAGCAATACTTCGTATTCAACTGCGATAGGATTAGCCTGGGCTGGTATTAAGTCAATAGATCCACGCGTAAAATCAATATGTAAACCTCCTGTACATCAAAGTGCCCCGTTAAGAGAAACACCCACTAAACCAAAAGAAGTGAAAAGATTACCCAAGGATGATGGCTCGTTTTGGGATCGTATCATTGGCAGAAAAGACGACAGCATAGGAGATTATTGAAATTATTTGGAAGAATTGCACTTATATCAACCACCCCGGACTATGAATAAAAATTTGTTGCACTCTTTAGACCAGGACTACATAGTGAACGAAATCGTAAAGGACCCCATGACCGAACCAGCTATCATCAAAGTGATAGGTGTTGGAGGAGGAGGAAGTAATGCCGTCAACTACATGTTTGAAAAGAAAATCAAAGATGTAGAATTTGCGGTTTGTAACACAGACAGGCAGGCATTGGCCAATAGTCCGGTTCCTGTAAAAATTCAGCTTGGTGCTACATTGACCCAAGGTTTGGGAGCTGGTACAGATGCAACAAAAGGAAAAGAAGCGGCTCTTGAAACAATTGAAGAGATCAAAGCTTTGCTGGGAGGGTCTACACAGATGGTTTTCATCACAGCCGGTATGGGCGGTGGAACGGGAACCGGAGCAGCACCTGTTATTGCACAGCTTGCCAAGGAAATGGGAAAACTGACTGTGGCAGTAGTTACAGCTCCATATACCTGGGAAGGTCTTGATAAAAAAGAGCAGGCACTTGAAGGTATCGAACAATTGAAAGAATTCAGTGATACCGTACTGGTCGTACTGAATGATAAACTTGAAGAACTCTATGAAGATATGACATTGACCCAGGCGTTTGCCGAGGCTGATGGAATTCTTCTTAATGCAGTAAAAAGTATTTCTGAAATCATCACGACGAACGGGAATATCAACACTGACTTTAAAGACGTTGAAAAGGTTCTTAAAAATGCAGGACAATCTGTGATGGGAACTGCTGAGGCAACTGGTCTTGACCGTGCTCAGGTAGCCATTAAAGAAGCACTGGACTCTCCTCTTTTGAACGATCGCGATATCAGAGGTGCGAAACGTATCCTTGTGACGCTGGCAACGAGCAAAAAGAGAGAGGCTACGATGAAAGAGCAGCGTGAAATCTGGAAATATGTACTTTCCCAGGTTGGTGGCGAAGCGAGAATGTTCAAGCTTGGTACGATCACAGATGATTCGCTAAGTGATAAATTACGTGTTACTATTGTCGCTGCCGGTTTTGACAGCATCGAATCACCAATCCCGGGAATTGCATTGAAAAATGGATTTAATGGAAAAACAAACCCTCACGAAGTTGTTCCTGAGGTTCCTGAAATTCCGGAACACGTTCAACCTGAGTTGATATTAACTCAGGAACTGGAAGAAAATACGGCAACAGGCTCGATCGATTTCATGGTTGATCCAAATGTGCTTGCTATTGACAACACATCATCTTTTACTCATGTTTCTTATGTGGAGCTTGGCGAAAATAATGATTGGTCAAATGAAGAGACAGCTAAGATTGAAGCTATGGTGAAATCATTTCAGAGTGGCCTTGTCAAATGGGGCGATCTGGAAGGGCCGGCTTACCGCCGCAGTCATATTGAACTATGGAAAAGACCGACTATTCCGGCAAACGAAATGGAACAGCATTGGTTAAAATAAAAAGAAAAAGGAGCTGATAAGGCTCCTTTTTCTTTTAAAAACGAATAATCTGTTCTGCCTGTATTTCCAATAATTCCTTATACAGCGGATTGGTTATTTCATTGTCTACGAAGTGCGCCTGAATTTGCGCGAGCTTCACGCGAAGTGCCAACGTATTCATTCCAAGATAACTGAAAATGTCGTTTAAATGGCTTAAAGCGGTTATTGCCCCCTGCATGTTAGAAGATAAACCTACCAGTGCTGCCTTTTTATTCGTAAAACTATTGGGATAAGGAAGACCATCAATAAATGCTTTTAATACACCTGGATAAGAGCCGTTGTACTCAGGAGTTATGAAAATGAATTTTTCTGCCCCATCAATCTGACTTCTTAATGTGTTGAATTCATCATTTTTTCCGCTGTTTCCATAAAGTGCAGTAAAGGTGAAATCATGAGGTAAATCAACCAGATCAAGAATGGTGCTTGCTGTATTATATTGATTAAGAAGCCTTTGGTAATATTCTGCGACGCGTCGTGACATAGAGTTTGGTCTGTTGGTACCAACGATTATCACAATAGAAGAAGTTGTTGTCATATCTTAAAGGACGAATCGAAATCCAGAGATTTTAACCCATCTTGAATTCTTGTTTGAGCGAATGAGGCTACAAGTTAAAATAAATTTAATTCATGCCCAATTTGTTAAACCGAGGTTAAAATTAAATAGTAGGAATGCAAACTCCGTCACTCTTTGATGATACCAAACATTTATTAGTATATTTGACCCCTAATTTCATCATGAATTACATCTAAAAGGTTTGTTATACAGACTATAATCAAAGATATTAACCCACTAAATAATATGTCCTGGTTTATTCGGAAAGAAAAAGGTATCAATACTCCCACCGAAATGAAACGTGAAGCTCCAGATGGGTTGTGGTATCAATGTCCAAGTTGTAAGAAAATTACTGCTACAAGAGAGCATAAATTAAACGCTTACACTTGTCCTCATTGCAACTATCATGAAAAGGTGGGCTCTGATGTTTATTTTGAATTACTATTCGACCAAAATAAATTTACAGAACTGGACGCCGATCTGACTTCCGGTGATCCTCTCAATTTTGTTGATACAAAAGCATACCCGGATCGTATCAGAGCAACTCAATTAAAAACGGGTTTGAAAGATGCAGTTCGTACGGGACACGGAAAAATGAACGACGTAAAAATTGTCATTGCCTGTATGGATTTTAATTTCATCGGCGGATCGATGGGTTCAGTGGTAGGAGAAAAAATAGCCCGTGCGATTAATTATTCTCTGAAACACAAACAGCCATTTTTGATGATCTCCAAGTCTGGAGGTGCCCGTATGATGGAAGCAGGATTTTCCTTGATGCAAATGGCAAAAACTTCTGCAAGACTTGCGTTATTATCCGAGGCCGGGATTCCTTATATTTCTTTGTTGACAGATCCAACCACAGGTGGCGTTACGGCATCTTATGCAATGTTGGGCGATTTTAATATTTCAGAACCCGAAGCATTGATCGGGTTTGCCGGTCCGCGCGTCATACGTGAAACGATTGGTAAGGATCTTCCGAAAGGATTCCAGAGTGCTGAATTTGTATTGGAGCACGGCTTCCTCGACTTTATTGTAGATCGCAAAGATTTAAAGGACAAATTAAGCAGTCTATTAACGATGCTGAAATAAACCGAGAATTTTTTTAGTCACTAAAGCCACTGCCAAGCGTATCGTCCGTTCGCGAAACAGTGGTTTTAGTTTTTGAAAATTACATTTCAGAGATTAAAATCGAAGTCTTGCAAAAACAGAATTAAAAATTTCCGGATTAAGGACAGTTCGTTTTTCTCCTTGTATCAGTGATTGCATTAATCTTCCAGCCACTTTTACCTTTAACCATTGTGAAAACATTCACGCCACAATGAGAAAATGTTTCGCCACGGAAGAACTTATACGGAGCCCAGACAATAGCCATCGGATCATCTGCGGAAATTTTTACGTCTGAAATCCTTTCGTCCCACTTTTCTGTATGCGGCTTCCCAACTGCTGCTACGAAAGCGTCGGCTTTGCTGATATGTATCACGACGGAATCTTTTTCATTTTTAGAAACTGATGTCAATGTTGCTTGCGGCATAAAGACACTTCTTACCATTGAGGAATCGCCTGATCTCATTCCATTAAATAATTTATCAACCGCAGCTCTTATCAAAGCATCTTCGGACTGAGAATAGGCAAAATTCGGAATAGTTATTAAAAGGAACGGTAAAAGCGCGGATATTAAAACGTGCCGGCAGATGCTTTTTCTCATTTGTTGGTATAGTTTTAGCAAAACCCTAATTTTACAGACCTTTTTGTGTTAGTATTATAATATGTCAGAGAAATTAGTAAAAAAAGTCGATATCCGAAATAGACGTGCGTCGTTCGAATATTTTTTTCTTGAAGAGTTTACAGCAGGTTTATCCTTAACAGGAACTGAGATAAAATCGATACGCCAGGGGAAAGTCAACCTGACCGATGCATACTGCCTTTTTATGGATGGTGAATTATTTGTTCGCAGCATGCACATTTCCGTATATACCGAGGGAACGCACTGGAACCATGATCCATTACGTGACCGAAAACTATTACTTACCAAGCGGGAGATGAGAAAGCTAAGCGAGAATTTAAAAGACCAGGGATTAACAATTGTTCCGGTACGTCTTTTCACAACAGATCGCGGTTTCGCCAAATTACACATTGCGTTGGCGAAAGGTAAAAAGCTCTACGATAAACGTGACAGTATCAAAGAAAAAGATTTAAAACGTGAAAATGATCGCTCGGATTATTAGGCTAAGATCAGAACGAGAGTTTGGTATATGATGTCTCGGGTATAAAATTTTTATATACTTAAATCTCAGGCGCTACCGCAAAGTCTTTTTTAACAATAATTGAATTTTACGAAACGTTTTTTTAGGTAAATTTCCTATATTGTGGGAATTAATTGCCGTAAAGACTCATGGGTAAAGTTCTGGTTCTTAATCAAGATTACAGCGCGCTTAGTGTTTGCACAGTGCCAAAAGCATTTCTCTTAGTTTATTTAAACAAAGCTGAGTTGCTGGCTGAGTCGCCGACTCATTTTCTCAGAACTGTGCGGGATGAATATCCAATGCCTATCGTTATTCGTCTCAATCGTTACATTCACCTGCCTTACCGCGGCGTCGTTATGACACGCCATAATATCTTCAAGAGGGACGGAAACCGATGTCAGTATTGCGGAACGCACGACCACCTCACGCTGGATCACGTCATGCCCAAATCGAGAGGAGGAAAAACAACCTGGGATAATTTAGCTACAGCCTGCAAGCGCTGCAATTCGAAAAAGGGTGATTATACGCCTGAAGAAGCGGGAATGCATTTAAGACAACGCCCATTCCGCCCGTCGTTCCTTATGTTTATCCGCGACTTCTCAGGATTCACAGATGCTGAATGGCTCCCATATTTAGGCTCGAAAGAAAGAGCAGCTAACTGATTGAAACTCCCCTACTTTGCCAGAATTGGCATGTTATAAATTTTTTCTAAATCAAATCCTAGAGATATGGATTTTTATTTAGAAAATCCCTACCTTTGCGTCCTATTTTTAAAATTTCCAGTTAAACTAATTTTCGACTGTGTGGCTCGCCAGTTGATGTAAGCAAGAGCTTTAATTCCTATTTATGTCTAAGGAAAAACAAACACAAGTATTGCCTGATTTCGATTGGGAAAAAGCAGAAGACAAAGGATTCGGTACAGGCTATTCAGCTGCTGACCGTACTCGTTTTGAAGAAATGTACGAAACAACGATTTCTCCTGTTCAGGAAAAAGAAGTTGTAAAAGGTGTGGTTGTAGGTATTACAGACCGCGAGGTGATTCTAAACATCGGTTTCAAATCTGATGGTATCGTTTCATCAAATGAATTCCGTGACTTGCCATCTTTAAAGATCGGTGACGAAGTGGAAGTTTATGTAGAAAACCAGGAAGACGCACAAGGTCAGCTTGTTCTTTCACGTAAGAAAGCAAAAGTAATTACTGCATGGGATAACATCCAGAAATCGTTTGACGAGGATGTAGTAATCGATGCTAACGTAAAGAGAAGAACCAAAGGTGGTCTTATTGTAGATATATTTGGTATCGAAGCTTTCTTGCCAGGTTCACAAATTGACGTGAAACCAATCCGCGATTTCGACATTTTTGTTGGAAAACGTATGGAAGTGAAAGTTGTTAAGATTAATTACGCAAACGACAACGTTGTAGTTTCTCATAAAATCCTGATCGAAAAAGATCTTGAAGCACAACGTCAGCAAATTCTTAATAACCTTGAAAAAGGACAGGTTCTTGAAGGTGTTATTAAGAACATGACTAACTTCGGTGTGTTCATCGATCTTGGTGGTGTTGACGGTTTATTGCACATTACAGATATTTCTTGGGGTCGTATCAACCACCCGTCAGATCTTTTGGCACTTGACCAGAAGCTTAACGTTGTGGTTCTTGATTTTGACGAAGAGAAAAAACGTATCTCTCTTGGCTTGAAACAACTTCAGTCTCACCCATGGGATTCATTGTCAGAAGATATCCAGGTTGGATCAAAAGTAACAGGACGTATCGTTAATGTTGCTGATTACGGCGCTTTCCTTGAAATCAAACCAGGTGTTGAAGGTTTGATCCACGTATCTGAAATGTCATGGTCTCAGCACCTGCGCAATCCTCAGGAGTTTATGAACGTAAACGACGAGATCAACGCAGTTGTATTGACACTTGACCGTCAGGAACGCAAAATGTCTCTTGGTATCAAACAACTTACTGAAGATCCTTGGACTCAGGGTTCACTGAAAGATAAGTATGCAATTGGTACTCGTCATAAAGGTGTGGTACGTAACCTTACTAACTTCGGTTTGTTTATCGAACTTGAAGAAGGTATTGACGGACTGGTTCACGTTTCTGACTTATCTTGGACTAAAAAAATCAAACATCCTTCGGATTTCGTGAAAGTGAATGACGAACTTGAAGTTGTTGTTCTTGAGCTTGACGCTGAAAATCGTCGTTTGGCACTAGGTCACAAACAACTTGAAGAAAATCCATGGGATACTTTTGAAACAATCTTCGCTGTTGGATCTGTTCACCGTTCTACAATCGTAGCAAAAGGAGACAAATTCGCAACTTTGGAATTGCCATACGGTATCGAAGGAATCGCTGCGGTGAAAAACCTTACGAAAGAAGATGGTTCAGTTGCCGAAGTTGGAGAAAGCTTAGACTTCACTGTTCTTGAGTTCTTGAAAGACGAAAAGAAAATCGTTCTTACTCACTCAAAAGTGAAGCCATCGGCAACTCCTGCTGCTGAGGAAAAGAAAGAAGAAAAAGCTGCTAAACCTGCTGCAAGTCAGTCGAAAAATACAGCTTCAAACACAGATAGCGCTGCCAAAGAAGGAGAGAAATCTACCTTTGGTGACCTAAGTGTTCTTTCGGCTTTGAAGGAGCAATTTGAAGAAACTGAAAGAAAAGGAAAAAAAGTAGCGAAAAAAGACGACGAAACTGAAGAGTAGTCAATTTTTTTAATACTTTTGCACCCGGGTTAGCAGTTAGCGGGTAATCTCTACTGCTAACCCGATATGGTTCCGTGGCCGAGTGGCTAGGCAGAGGTCTGCAAAACCTTTTACAGCGGTTCGAATCCGCTCGGAACCTCGTCAGAAATATCTTGAGAAAATACCATTTGAAAAAGCTTTTTTTTAGCTTTTATTCAAATGGTATTTTTTTGTTAAGAGCCTGACATACAGAGAGTATCAATTACTCACGTGAATTTGGCGGGAATTATCAAATTAGAAGAATTATAAATAAGTATGGTATCCAAAATATCCCTTAAATACTTTTGTGGATAAAAAATCGTGCACTAGATTTGTCTGTTGAAGTATAATGAATAGTTGATTATGAATATACCATTCCGAGAAGACTCTAAGTTTTGTTCCTTCTTTCCCCGCTCAAAATCGTTTCTGGCTATTTTTGTAGCTATTCTTTTAAGCACCTGTAGCCTGGCCTGGGCTCAGGATAGTACGGCTGCTGCCGGTGCTGCGCCTGCCGCTGCTGCTGGCGGAGGTGATGCTGCAAAAGGAGAAGCGTTGTTTAAAAATAACTGCGCTCAGTGCCATGCAGTAACTGACGAGAAAGTTGTAGGTCCTGGTTTGAAAGGTGCAACAACTCGTAACAGTATTGAATGGATTACGAAATGGGTACACAATTCACAAGCTATGATTGCATCTGGTGATCCATACGCTGTGAAAATCTATAATGAGTACAACAAAGCGCAGATGACAGCTTTCCCGAATCTTTCGGAAGATGACATCAAAGGCATTTTCGCTTATGTTGACCAGGCTTCTGCTGCTCCGGCTCCTGCCGCAGCTGGTGCTGCCGGTGCCGCTCCTGCTGCCGGCGCTGCGCAAACAAGTGGTCCATCTGATCTTTTTATGATTGTCCTTGTTGCCTTGGTTGTTGTAATGCTCTTAGTACTAGGCGTTTTGCTTGTAATTGTAACAATCCTTTCAAAAGCCGTAAGTGGTGAAGCTGCTGACGCAAGCAAAGGTGACTTCATGACACGTTTCGGTGCATCTCTAAAAAGAGTGGCCGGAGATCCAGCCATTCGCTCTGCTACGCTTTGGATCTTTGTACTTCTTGTAGTTAAGGCTACACTTGATGGTGCTTACAGTGTTGGTGTTCAGCAGGGTTACGCTCCGAAACAGCCAATTTCGTTTTCACACAAGCTGCATGCAGGGGAATATAAAATTGACTGTAATTATTGCCACACGGGTGTAAACAGAGGTAAATCTGCACATATCCCTTCTGCGAATATCTGTATGAACTGTCACGGTGTCATCAAAAAGGAATCGCCTGAAATTCAAAAAATATACACATCAATAGAAAATAACACTCCTATTGAATGGGTACGTGTACATAACCTTCCTGATCTTGCTTATTTCAATCACTCACAGCACGTTAACGTTGCGGGATTGGAGTGTGAAAATTGCCACGGAGACATCGCTAAAATGGAAGTGATCCAGCAGCGTTCTTCATTAACAATGGGTTGGTGTATCGATTGTCACCGTAAGACAGATGTCAATACTAAGGATAACAAGTATTATGACAAGCTGGTACAGTTACACGCATCAGATAGTAAAGAAGCTTTAAAAGTAGCTGATATCGGTGGTCTTGAATGTTCGAAGTGCCACTATTAATCACTGCAAATAGATACTAGAATACAACTCATTGTATTAACAGTTTTATGGAAAATACTAATAAAAGATATTGGAGAGGGCTTGAAGAGTTGCGTAATGACGAAAAATTCATTAAAAACGCAGGTTCAGAGTTTTCTGATGCACCAACAGAGAATCAATATGAAAGTTTGGTAGACGGAGCGGGTACGCATCGTCGCGATTTCTTGAAAGTTTTAGGGTTTGGTATGGCGGCGGTTTCTTTGGCTGCTTGCGAAACTCCTGTTAAAAAAGCAATTCCTTACGTTAACAAGCCTGAGGGAGAGTTTCCAACGATTGCTAACTGGTACGCTTCTACTTACTCGGAAGGTGGAGATTACGCGAGTATTTTAGTTAAAACGCGTGAAGGCCGTCCTGTTAAAATTGAAGGAAATAGTTTAGCGAAAGATTCTTGCGGTGTAAGTGCACGTGTACATGCATCGTTATTAGGTCTTTATGATAACGAAAAATTAAGAGGTCCTAAGAAAGGTGATGATACAAAAGTTACCTGGGAAGCAATTGACAAAGATATAACAAGTCAACTTTCGCAGATCGCTGCAAAAGGTGGAGCTATTCGTATTGTTTCTTCAACAATACTAAGCCCTTCTACCAAAGCTGTAATTGCTGACTTTACTACAAAATATCCAACAACACGTCACATCGTTTACGATGCGAATTCTTCTTCTGCAATTGTAAAGGGAAATGAGCTTTCATTCGGTAAAGCAGTATTACCATCTTATGATTTCAGCAAAGCGAAAGTGATCGTGGGTATCGACGCAGATTTCCTTGGTACATGGATCGCTCCTGATACTTATTCTCGTCAATATGCGGAAACGCGTATGGTCAGCAGCGCGAAGGATGGTAAAAAGGACATGTCTCGTCACTATCAGTTTGAATCAGTTCTTTCATTGACTGGCTCTAACTCCGATTACCGTTCTGCTGTGAAACCTTCGCAACTAGGATTGGTAGTTTCTTCATTATACAATAAAGTTGCTGCAAAATTAGGCGGTAAGGCAATCGCTACACCTGCTTTTGACGCACCAAATTTAGATAAAGCTGCGTCTGATCTTATTGCAGCAAAAGGCAATGCATTAGTGGTTTCCGGAATCAACGATCCTGCCGTTCAGGTTGTTGTTAACGCACTTAACAATTTGCTAGGAAGTTATTCTTCTACAATTAATCTTGATACGCCTGTTTATTTCCGTCAGGGAAATGACGTCGCTATGAATGAATTTGTTGAGGAAGTAAAAGGTGGAAAGGTTGATGCTGTTATCTTCTATTCTGCTAACCCGGTTTATGATCACCCAAGTGGTGCTGAATTGGCAGCCGCTCTTCCAAAGGTCGCATTGAGCGTTTCGTTTAATGACCGTGCGGATGAGACAGGCGCTTTGGTAA
Organism: Dyadobacter koreensis; assembly: GCF_900108855.1. Taxonomy (GTDB): domain Bacteria; phylum Bacteroidota; class Bacteroidia; order Cytophagales; family Spirosomataceae; genus Dyadobacter; species Dyadobacter koreensis. The sequence goes on along the minus strand of NZ_FNXY01000009.1, from coordinate 74,246 downwards.
AATATATTGCTCCTGCACCTCATTATCTTGAGTCATGGAACGATGCAGAGCCAAAAGCAGGTTTCTACAGCCTTACTCAGCCTACCATCAGCTTAATTTTCAGCACGCGTCAGGCGCAAGCCAGTTTGTTGAAATGGGCTGGACAACCTTCTGATTTCCACGAATATATTAAAGCATACTGGAGAAAGAATATTTTCACGCAGGGAGACTTCGAGAAATTCTGGATACAGTCACTTCATGATGGTGTTTACGCGAAAGCTGCTCCGTCTGTCGCCGCAGGTGCCACCTTTACAGGTAATGTGGATGAAGCTGCATCTGCTTTGGCTAAAAAATATAAAGCAACTTCAACAGGTATCGAACTTTCAATCTTTGAAAACGTAGGTATCGGTAATGGTGCTGCTGCAAATAACCCATGGTTACAAGAATTCCCTGAGCCGGTAACGAAAGCTTGTTGGGATAACCACGCAAGTATCTCCCAAAAAACAGCCAAAGATTTAGGTGTTGAGCAGGGAGATGTTGTTAAGGTCGATTTCAAAGGAAAATCAATTGATTTACCAGTTATCGTCCAGCCAGGTCAGGCAAATGGAACGGTTGCAGTTGCTATCGGCTACGGTCGTGATAAAGCGGGTAAATCTGCGAATGGTGTTGGTAAGAATGTTTATCCATTGGCAGCTTTTGCTGGTGGCTTCCTATCTTTCGCTCCAGGTGAAGTTACTGTTACAAAAACAGGAGAAACGCGCGAAATTGCTCAAACACAGACACACAACACCGTAATGGGTCGTAAGTCTGTTTTGCAGGAAACAGTTTTGTCTCATTTCCAGAAAGATCCATTGGCCGGTCGTTTCATTCCAAAAATTGAAACTTCGGAAGGACCAGTAGATGCAACAGATCTTTCTCTTTGGAACGGACACCAGTACAAGAACCACTCATGGGGCCTTGTAGTTGATTTGAATACTTGTTTTGGTTGTGGATCTTGTGTGATCAGCTGCCAGGCAGAGAATAATATTCCGGTTGTAGGACGTCAAGAAGTAATCAACAGTCGCGAAATGCACTGGTTACGAATTGACCGTTATTATACAAGTGATGCAGAAGTTGGAGATTACACAGCAATGGAAGTTGCTTCGGAAAATCCGGAAGTAACGTTCCAGCCTATGATGTGTCAGCACTGCAATAATGCACCTTGCGAAACGGTATGTCCGGTATTGGCTACGACCCACAGCTCAGAAGGTTTAAACCAGATGGCTTATAACCGTTGTGTGGGAACTCGTTATTGTGCAAATAACTGTCCTTATAAAGTTCGTCGTTTCAACTGGTTCAAATATTTTGACAATGATAACTTTGATTATCATTTCAATAATGACCTGGGTAAGATGGTTATCAACCCAGAGGTTACAGTACGTTCACGTGGAGTTATTGAAAAATGCTCAATGTGTGTACATTTGATCCAGGAAGCCAAGCTTACTGCTAAAAAGGAAAGAAGACGCGTGGTAGATGGTGATGTTACAGTTGCCTGTGGATCATCTTGCCCTACTAACGCAATTACTTTCGGTGACATGAACGATCCGGAAAGTAAAATATCTAAACTTCTTGCAGTAGAAAGAGAAGGTCGTGCATTCCATATGTTGGAAGAAATTAACGTTCGTCCGCAAGTGTCATATCTTACGAAGGTTAGAAATAAGGATGCAGCACCGATGGCGGAAGCTAAGAAAGAACATAAAGAGCACGCCTGAGTAGTTGATAGTTTTGTATTTGTTTGAAGATTAAATCATTATAAATTACAGTAGTATGCATGTTACTTCACCCGTAAGAGAGCCCCTTATTCAAGGCGGGAAAACGTATGCAGACGTAACGGAAGATATTTGCCGACATGTCGAAGGAAAGCCTACAAAGGAATGGAAAATTGCTTTTGGGATTTCTCTCCTTGTTCTGGCTTATGGAACGTGTTGTCTGGCATGGACCTGGTGGGAAGGTCTGGGCGTGTGGGGATTAAATAAGACAGTAGGTTGGGCCTGGGATATCACCAACTTTGTATGGTGGGTAGGTATTGGTCACGCTGGTACATTGATCTCTGCTATTCTTTTACTTTTCCGTCAGAAATGGAGAACATCCATTAACCGTGCAGCGGAAGCGATGACAATTTTTGCTGTAATTTGTGCCGCATCGTTCATTTTGATGCACATGGGTCGTCCATGGATGGCATATTGGGCGCTACCATTACCTAACGCATTCGGTTCTCTTTGGGTAAACTTCAACTCTCCTCTTGTATGGGACGTTTTTGCGATCAGTACTTACTTCTCAGTATCACTTGTTTTCTGGTATATCGGTTTAATTCCTGATTTAGCTACAATTCGTGACCGTGCAACCAGCAAAGTTTCTCGTTTCATGTATGGAACTTTCGCAATGGGATGGGATGGATCAGCTAAAACATGGTCTCGTTATGAGTACATCAGCTTAATCCTTGCTGGTTTATCAACACCGCTTGTACTTTCAGTGCATACAATTGTAAGTATGGACTTTGCTACCTCGGTAATTCCTGGATGGCATACAACAATCTTTCCTCCGTATTTCGTAGCTGGTGCGATTTTCTCTGGATTTGCCATGGTGCAAAACCTTATGTTGATCACTCGTGTAGTTTACAAGCTGGAAGATTATATCACGCTTGAACATATTGAAACAATGAATAAGGTAATCACGCTTACCGGTTCGGTTGTTGGGGTTGCTTATATCACTGAGTTCTTTATTGCATGGTACTCCGGAGTAGAGTATGAAGCATATGCATTTATCAACCGTGCTACCGGACCTTACTGGTGGGCGTACTGGGCGATGATGACTTGTAACGTAATCTCTCCACAGTTGTTCTGGTCTCGCAAATTACGTCGCAGCATTACTTTTACATTCTTTATCTCTGTTATTGTAAACATCGGTATGTGGTTCGAGCGTTTCGTAATTATTGTTACGTCTCTTCACCGTGACTACGTACCTTCCAGCTGGACAATGTTCTCCCCTACTCGTTATGATATTGGTGATTACATTTTCTCATTCGGTTTGTTCTTTACACTGTTCCTGCTTTTCTCTAAATATTTACCAGTTGTGAATATGGCCGAAGTTAAAGCTGTAATCAGATCAACTTCCGCTCAACTTCCTAAGAAAATTGCCGGAGTTGCGAAAGTCAGACAACGTGAAGCTGCTTCACCGCTATTTAACAAGGATATCGAATAAGTAAAAAATCGCTTCGGGCGAAAGAACAATATTTAATAATAGTATAAATATGGCAGAATTATCTGGTAAATATTTAGTTGGAGTCTACGACGATGACGATACTGTATTACATGCAGTACCAAAATTGAGAAAGGCTGGGGTTAAAATACAGGAAGTGTATTCACCATTCCCTATCCATGGATTGGATGATGCTTTAGGCCACCCTCGTACAAGAATCGGGATTGCTGCATTTATGTTCGGTGTTACCGGATGTTGCGTGGCTTTAACCCTTATGATCTGGACTATGGGTATTGACTGGCCAATGATTGTAGGTGGTAAAGATTCAATTTCTCTGCCAAACTATATTCCTATTACATTTGAGTTAACCGTACTTTTCACAGCATTTGGTATGGTTATCACGTTTTTTATCTCGAATGGACTAGGGCCCGGTACACATTTCCATGAAAGATTTGACGTTCGCGCAACGGACAATAAATTTGTAATGGCAATCAACTTGGGTAGAAATTCAATGAGTGAAGATGAGATTTCCCGTGCACTGAGAGACAGCGGTGCAGAAGAGGTTAACATCAAACAATTTTAATGTGCTTGGATCGATGAAATTGAAAAGTTTATATAAGTATTCAATAGCCTTTGCTATTATTCTGATTGCAGCAGTTAGTTGTAAGCGTGATCCTAGCAACCCTGGTAAAGAATATGCTCCGAATATGTACTTGCCTGTAGGCTACGAACCATACAGACAAGAAAAAGCGAACCCTATCAACCCAATGGGATTGACAATGCGTTTGCCGGTTGAAGGAACTGTTGCGCGCCGTAACTATAAGACATCATTTGGTGACAGTGACTCAGCTCAGGTTGACCTCATGGTTTACAATATTCCGGCAGACAGTATATCTATCTCAGAAAGAGTTCTGAAAAATCCGGTTCCTCTTAATGAAAAAACAATGGCTGAAGGTAAAGTCTTATTTGAAAGATATTGCCAGCATTGCCATGGAGCAACAGGAGCCGGAGATGGTAAGGTAGCTGCTATTTACAAAGGGGTTCCTAACTACGCAAGTGATGCTTACAAGAACCTTAATGAAGGACATATTTTCCACGTTATTACCTATGGTAAAGCGCGTATGTGGCCTCATGGTTCCCAAATTAATCCTGAGGAGCGCTGGAAAATTGTACATTATGTACAAAAGCTGCAAAAAGGAGCATAGTCTATTTTTGATAACTGAGAAATAATATTTGAATAATGGCATCAGCACATTCGATTCCTTCTATTGAAGAACGGTTTGAATTCACTTCGGGAGCTAAAAGAAACCTGATAATTGGAGGCGCAATTGGTGCGGCTCTGGTTGTAGTGGGTGTTTATTTGGCAGCTACCGGTGGAGGTGGACATCATGAAGCAGAAGCAGCACATGGTGCAGTGAATGCTATAACGGGTCACGCCGCAGCTGGACATGAAGCAGGTCATGCTGAACATCATGTTAGCTGGTTGACACGTATTTGGGCAAACCTTTGGGTGAACGCAGTATATTTTACTGGGATTTCTGTGGTAGGTATGTTTTTTATATCATATAACTATCTTGCTCAGGCGGGATGGTCAGCAGTATTTAAAAGAGTACCGGAAGCAATGCCTGCATTTTTGCCAGTTACTGGTATTGTAATGTTGGTTGTGTTTTTCCTTGGCGGTCATGATTTATTTCACTGGACGCATAGTGAGGTATATGAAGTTGGTGGACCGGAGTATGACGAAGTTCTTGCCGGGAAAAGTGGGTATTTGAACACTCCTTTCTTTGTGGGAAGAATGATATTTTACTTTGTTGCATGGTATTTCATGTGGAGAAAGATCCGTCAGTTCTCATTGGAAGAAGATCAAATCGGAGGAACAGAATTATATGATAAATCAATACGTTTAGGAACAGCATTTCTTGTAGTATTTGGAGTGACATCTTCTACATCTGCCTGGGACTTTGTAATGTCAGTAGATCCTCACTGGTTTAGTACAATGTTTGGATGGTACACATTGGCAAGCTGGCACGTTGCAGGTTTGGCAGTTATCACACTTACTGTCGTGATGTTGAGAGAAAGAGGTTATTTGAAAGCGGTTAATTCAAGCCATCTTCGTGATCTTGGTAAATTTGTTTTCGCATTCAGTATTTTCTGGACTTATGTTTGGTTTGCTCAGTTTCTTTTGATTTACTATGCCAACCAGCCGGAAGAAATTATTTATTTCATAGAACGTTTTAGAGGACACGGAAGCATTTTTAAAGCTCCATTCTTTATCACCTTATTCCTTAATTTCTTCTTGCCATTCCTGGTATTGATGACAAGAGATTCTAAGTTTACGCATTCGATTCTGAAAGTTGCTTGCTGGAGTGTAATTTTAGGCCATTATATGGATTTTTACACGAACATCATGCCAGGTAGTGCTGGAAATACAGCGGGGTTTGGCCCGTTAGAATGGGGATTCTTCATTGTCTTCATTTGTGGATTTGTTTGGTCAATGGCGACTCAATTGGAAAAGGCAAACTTGATTCCAAAGCACCATCCTATGTTGGAAGAGTCATTGCATCACGATATCGCATAATTTGCTTAACCCGTTATTATCATGTATTTTATCATCGCATTAGTTGCCTTAGTTTTTGTGGTTCTCACGGTTATCGTGGTATCCCGGCTACAAGATGTTCTTAAAAGTGTAAAAAAACCTGAGTCGGCTGACGAAGCTCCTTCGGGAAACAGTTGGAATGGCGCAATGTTTATTGTGATCATTATTGCTGCGGCTGTCGGTACTACATGGTCTTACATGCATGCCCGTGAACATTTTCTTCCGATTGCATCGTCGGTGCATGGAAGAAGGACCGACGATTTGTTCTGGTTCTCAATGGGTGTGCTTACGATTCCATTCATCTTCGTTAACTTCTTGATTTTCTTTTTCTCCTGGAAGTATCAATATAAAAAAGGAAACAAGGCTTCTTTTTATCCTGATAACCACAAGTTGGAGTTAATCTGGACAATCATTCCTGCAATTGTAATGGCTATGCTGGTCTTTACGGGCTGGAAGGCATGGTCTGATATTACATCTGATGCTCCTGCTGACGCAGAAGTTATTGAAATCACTGGTAAACAATTTAACTGGATTGTACGTTACGGCGGTGTGAATGATAACAAGCTTGGGAACTATAATTATAAATTGATTGATGCTCAAAACGAAGTTGGAATTGACTTGTCAGACGAAAATTCATTCGATGACTTTTTAAATCCTACAGAGATGCACATTCCGGTAGGACGTCCGGTTCTTTTAAAAATTCGTGCACGTGACGTTTTGCACAGTGTATTTATCCCACACATGCGTGTGAAGATGGATGCCGTTCCAGGTATGCCGACCAAGTTCTGGTTTGTTCCGGATAAGACAACTGCGGATATGCGCGCTGAAACCGGTAACCCAAATTTTAAATACGAGATCGCTTGTACAGAAGTTTGCGGACAAGGTCACTTCTCAATGAAAATTAATCTGGTTGTTGAAGACGAGGCGTCATATAAGAAATGGTGTGCAGAACAATCAACATTTCTTCAGACATACCCGGAATATCTTGCGAAAGTCCCGGACAATTTGAAAGCAAAGGCAATGAAAGGATTGCCAGCTGATACAGCAACTCCTGCTGATACTGCAAAAACAGCTTCGACAGGTGGAGGAATTGGAACAACTGCGGCTCTTCGCTAATTTTATTACTTTAAATTCAAAACAAGCATATGTCAGCTATTGAAGGATTGGACACCGCTGGACACCACGAGGAACATGCGCACCATCACGAGCCACAAAGCTTTTGGCAGAAATACGTATTTAGTGAAGATCACAAGGTAATTGCTAAACAGTACCTGATAACTGGTATCATGTGGGCAGTTATCGGAATTTCCATGTCAGTTATTTTCCGTATCCAGTTGGGTATGCCGGATTCTAACCTGTCTTGGTTGAAACCTATATTAGGTGCCTGGATCAGTGACTCCGGAAAATTGGATCCTAATTTTTACCTGGCGTTGGTTACAATGCACGGTACCATCATGGTATTCTTTGTACTGACAGCAGGTTTAAGTGGAACTTTCAGTAACTTCCTTATACCACTACAGATTGGTGCGCGTGATATGGCATCAGGATTTATGAACATGTTATCTTACTGGTTCTTCTTCCTGGCCAGTGTAGTCATGTTTGCATCTTTGTTCCTGCAAACGGGGCCTGCTGCGGGTGGATGGGTAATTTATCCACCATTAAGTGCATTGCCGCAAGCGCATCAAGGTTCAGGAATGGGTATGACGCTTTGGTTGGCTAGTATGGCTTTCTTTATCGTATCTCAGCTTTTAGGTGGTATCAATTACATCACAACTGTAATTAACCTTCGTACACGCGGTATGTCATTTGATCGTCTTCCTTTGACAATCTGGGCATTCCTTATTACAGCTGTCCTTGGACTTATTTCATTCCCGGTTCTTTTATCATCAGTATTGCTTTTGATCTTTGACCGTCATTTTGGAACAAGCTTTTACCTGTCAGAAATTTATATCAATGGCGAAGCATTACCTAATGTAGGTGGTAGTCCGATATTATTCCAGCACTTATTCTGGTTCCTTGGTCACCCAGAGGTGTACATTGTACTTCTTCCAGGTCTTGGAATTACTTCTGAGGTTATCGCAACAAATGCACGTAAGCCGATCTTTGGATACCGCGCGATGATTGCTTCTATGCTTGGTATCGCATTCCTTGCCTTTATTGTATGGGCCCACCATATGTTCGTAACAGGTATGAATCCGTTCCTTGGATCTGTATTTATGTTCCTTACCTTGATCATTGCAGTTCCTTCTGCGGTGAAAGGATTTAACTACATCACTACGCTCTGGAAAGGTAACATCGTATTTACGCCGGCTATGCTGTTTGCGATTGGTATGGTGTCATTGTTCGTTTCCGGTGGTTTGACTGGTATTATTCTGGGTAACAGTGCGCTTGATATTCAACTTCACGATACATATTTCGTAGTTGCTCACTTTCACCTTGTAATGGGTGCTGCATCAGCGTTTGGCTTATTTGCCGGAGTCTACCACTGGTTCCCTAAAATGTTTGGAAAAATGATGAACAATACGTTGGGTCAGATCCATTTCTGGTTCTCATTCATTGGTATTTATCTTGTCTTTATTCCAATGCACTATGTAGGTATCGCTGGTTTCCCACGTCGTTACTACCAGTTTACAAGTTATGATTTCACGCACAAGTTTATGGACATGAATATGTTCATCACCGTCGCTGCGATTTTATCGTTCCTTGCACAGTTCATATTCCTTTATAATTTCTTCGTGAACATTTTCAAAGGCAAAACGGCTCCGAAAAATCCATGGAGATCGAACACCTTGGAATGGACTACACCAATCGTTCCTGGTCATGGTAACTGGGAAGGTGAGATTCCTGCCGTGTACCGTTGGTCATATGATTATAGCAAGCCTGGTGCAAAAGAGGATTTCATACCTCAAAATATTCCTTATTCTCAGACCTTGGAATCTAATTTCCCACATGAGAATGAGTTGATTGCCACAGAAAAAGAGATTGAGGCTCAAAATTTTAATGACCAATTTAACACAGCTCATTGATTCACGTGTCAATCGTCGGTTCCGGCGGTTGACACTGAATACTGTCATTACACTCTACATCCTGATTATGGTTGGTGGGGTTGTGAGAAGTACAGGCGCTGGCATGGGTTGTCCCGATTGGCCAAAATGCTTTGGTAGCTGGATACCTCCAACAGAGGTTTCGCAGCTACCATTAAATTATAAGGAAATCTACGGAGCTAAACTGAAAGGAGAAGTAATATTTAATCCGGTTAAAACCTGGATTGAATATGTAAACAGACTTTTCGGGGCTTTTACTGGGATAATGATCTTCGTAACGCTGCTTTCTTCAATTCCTTATTTAAAATCGAATAGAAAAAGCTTATTCGTTTATAGTTTATTAGCTTTTATTCTGGTGGGGTTGCAGGGGTGGCTTGGCTCAAAAGTAGTTTCTTCTGAACTGCATCCTGTGATGATTACAGTCCATATGCTTTTGGCGATCGTGATTGTATTCATATTGATTTACCTTTTTATCAGAGCCTCTTATTCAGAGGAAAGAGATGGTAAACTGATCAGTAATAAGAGTCTTATAAATAAGTTGAGTTTCCTAGTCCTGACATTGTCACTGATCCAGATTCTAATAGGCACACAGGTTCGGGAAATGATGGATGAAGCGATTCGTGCGCTTGGCTATGAAGGCCGTTCCGAATGGGTTAGTGAGCTGGGGATTCCGTTTTATATTCATCGTTCGTTTTCGATATTGGTTCTTGCTGCGAATATATTTTGGATAAATAAAACAGATCATTCGATTGCCGGAGGATCTAGAATCAAGCAGATGGGGAAAGGATGCCTGGCGATTTTAGGCTTGGAGATTTTTACAGGAATTATAATGGCTTATTTCGGCGTTCCTGCATTTGCTCAACCTGTACACCTTACGTTAGCCGTCATAATGATTGGATTGCAGTTCATGATGTGGTTGCTAATGAATGCGGATCGCTTTTCCTGGCATAAAGAAATAGTTAAACTGAGAGAAGATTTAGTGTAGACTGGAAATTGAGTAAAGTAATGACATCAGCAGAGGAAAGCTTAGGTTTTAGTAAAGTTGGAGATAAGGTAAAAGCCCTATTTGAATTATTAAAATTCAGACTGGCATCATTGATTGCTTTTTCAGGTGCGATGGGATATTGTCTTGGCGCTTCAGATGTTAGCTGGATAAAGATGGTTCTTTTCTGTATTGCTTCAATAGGTATTACCGGAGCTGCAAATATTATTAACCAGATTCTTGAAAAGGATTTGGATAAAATGATGAAAAGAACGCAAAATCGTCCGCTACCAAGTGGAAGGATTTCAGTGGAGCAGGCGATTGTCTGGGCAGTCTTTTTGGGTATTTCGTCGCTTTTCATATTCGTAGTTTATTTTAATATGATTAGTGCATTGCTGGCGCTTCTTTCGCTGGTATTGTATGGATTTGTATATACACCACTTAAACGCGTCGGTCCTGTTGCGGTTTTTGTAGGTGCGTTTCCAGGAGCATTTCCTCCGATGATCGGATGGGTTGCAGCGACAAATCATTTTGGATTAGAGCCTGGTATTTTGTTCGCGATCCAGTTCTTCTGGCAGTTCCCTCATTTTTGGGCAATTGCTTGGGTTTTGGATGACGACTATAAACGTGCTGGTTTTAAATTATTACCAGCCAATGGTTTGAAAGATGCGGACACAACCATGCAGATTATGATTTACACGTTGTTTTTGTTGCCAGTAGGTTGGTTGCCTTATAAACTGGGAATGACTGGAATTAACTCAGCTTTTATAGCAACTGTCTTCGGGGTATTGTTCCTTGCTCAGACGTTTCATTTGATGCGAAAGTGTACGGATAAAACAGCACGGCAGCTTATGTTCGGTTCTTTCATATATTTGCCTATTGTTCAGATTGCGTTTTTGTTGGATAAATTGTGATATAGTAATTTAGTGAAATGGAAAACATTCAACATTTGAAAGTAGATAAGGAGCCTCAGGCTACGCTTTCTATGGACCCGATGAAATTCATTCTTTGGTTGTTCGTGGTCAGTATTATAATGCTTTTTGCATCGCAGACCAGTGCTTATCTTGTACGGAGAGCAGAAGGTAACTGGCTCGAATTTGAGATGCCAAAGATTTTTTGGTACAGTACAGGTGTGCTGCTGGTAAGTAGCCTTGCCATGCAGACCGCTTATTTCGCTGCAAAAAAAGATGATTTCAGATTATTGAAAATAGCAATTTCTATTACTTTTGTACTTGGTCTGACGTTTCTGTGGATGCAGTTTGAGGGATGGAAACAGCTGGTGGCAATGAATGTCTATTTCGTTGGTAACCCTTCCGGTTCGTTTTTTTACGTATTTACAGGACTTCATGGTTTCCATATTATTAGTGGTATCATTGTTTTAATTTATGCATGGATTGCTGTTTTCAAGCAGAAAGTGCATGCCAAGAATTTACGACAGATACAGATTTGTGCTACTTACTGGCATTTTTTAGATTTACTCTGGTTATACCTTTTTGTTTTTTTATTGACTTTTAATTGATAATTTTTCACCAATGGCTGCACATGTAACAACACCAGGCACGGTAGAACCCAAAATGTGGATGGGCGGAATCGAGCCGATGAAAGCAAGTTACGGGAAATTGATGATGTGGTTTTTCCTCATCTCAGATACGTTCACATTTTCTGCATTACTTGTAGCATATGGGACGCAACGTTTTAGTTTCCCTTCCTATGTTGGAGATGCTGCGAATTTCACCTTCTCAAACATGTACTGGCCTATTCCTGAAAAGGTTTACGAAGCAGTGCCATTTTTGCACGGAATTTCTTTGCCATTGGTTTTTGTCGGCATCATGACCTTTATTCTTATCGCAAGTAGTGTTACGATGGTACTTGCTGTGGAAGCTGGGCACCGTATGGACCGTGCAAATGTTGAGAAATATATGCTTTGGACTATTCTTGGTGGCTTTACTTTCCTTGGATGCCAGGCTTGGGAGTGGGCTCACTTTATCCATGGGACAGACTCGGGTACTGTGATGAAAGTTATCGAAAATGGAACTTGGGTTGAGAAATTAGTCCACGGCGCAAACCTCACTGAAAATCAATATGGACCTCCTGCTTTTGCAGATTTCTTTTTCTTCATCACAGGTTTCCACGGAACGCACGTATTTAGTGGTGTTATTTTGAATATCCTTATCTTCTTCCGTTCAGCGACTGGTTTCTATGACAAACGCGGAAGTTATGAAATGGTTGAGAAAGTTGGTCTTTACTGGCACTTTGTAGACCTCGTTTGGGTATTTGTATTTACATTCTTTTATCTGGTTTAATCGTAGACCTCTTTAATTCTAAATCACATGGCAGAAGTACATCATATACACGAACAGGATCCGAACGCAGGTGCGGAACAGCGTAAAGCTATCTGGAAAACTTTCTGGATTCTGCTTGTTCTGACAGCACTAGAGTTCCTTATTGCATTCACTGTACCCCACGGGACTTTGAAAGTTACAATTTTCATTGTGATGACGATTGTAAAAGCATTTTATATCGTAGGTGAATTTATGCACCTTAAGCATGAAACCAAGTCGCTGATTTGGTCTATCATCGTTCCGGTTATTTTCGTAGCCTGGCTGATTCTTGCACTTCTTCTGGAAGGTAATGCTATTTTTGAAGCCATTTTTAAGTAGAGGCTATTCGTTATGATAAACTTCCGTAAAGCCGGATTACTAATATTAACATTAGTAATTCCGGCTTTGGTTTTTGTGTTCCTTAAGTTATTCGCAACAAATCACTACGATTTGCCCTATTACCACCCGCAGGTCACATCAACTGGTGAAATAGTAAGGAGCGACGGTGATACCGTATTTTATCAGCTGCCAGAAATTACTTTGAAGAATACCAACGGAAAGCCTTTCGTTGAGCAATTCAAAAATGGCAAGATCACTGTGGTGAACTTCCTGCCACAGGAATGTGATGACAGCTGTAAAATCGTATTGGGGCAGATAGAAAGAGTTTCTGCTTTGACCGAAACTATACCAAATCTTCAATTGATAACTCTTGCGGAAAATTGGGATGGTAAGAAGGCGAATTATCCATCCTTAATGGACTCAAATAGCTGGCTAGTCCTTACGGGGCCGACGGCGGAGATTGAAGGTATCTGTAAAAGGGTTTTGAAAATGGAAACAAAAGTGCCGAAAGCTAAAACCAATTCCCTTGAATCTAAGTTAGTATTAGTAGATACAAAAGGTCAGATCAGAGGATATTATAATTTATCTGATTTGGAAGAAACGGATAGATTGATGGGTGAAATTAAAATTTTGGATTACGAGAAAAAATCAAATTAATACGAATTGTTATGGCAACTGTATTGGTTGAAGAGAATAAGAAATACCGGAAAATAATTAATGTCCTTGCCATAGCAATCCCGGTTGCAGTGGCCGTGCTGATCGGTATCAGGCAGAAGATTGATTTGGGCTCATGGACGAAAGTTTTACCGCATGTCATTGGTATGTTGAATACAGCGACAGCGATTTTACTTCTTATGGGCTTTTATTTTATAAAAACTAATAACAGAAATCTGCACCGGCTGATGATGACATTTGCCTTTATCCTCGGTGCAATATTTCTGGTTTGTTATATCCTTTATCATATTTCAAATGAATCGACGCCGTTTGGAGGTTCGGGCTTTATCAGGCCGATCTACTATTTTTTATTGATTTCACATATCTTGTTATCAATTGTCGTCGTTTGGTTTGTATTAAGAGCTGTTTATTTTGGTTATAGTAACCAGCTGGCAGAACATCGTAAAGCCGTAAAATGGGCATTTCCGATTTGGCTTTATGTGAGTGTAAGCGGTGTAATTGTTTATTTATTGATAAGTCCCTATTACGTATGAAAAAGTTTCTGGCGATTTGTGGGTTTGTAATTGCATTCTTAGTGTTAACGGTTCCTTCTACAATGGCGCAATGTGCAATGTGCAGAGGAAGTGTTGAAAGTTCTATGGGAAATGGAAGAAATAATGTGGGGGTAGGGCTGAACACAGGTATCGTTTACCTTTTTCTAATGCCCTACATATTAGTTGCCGTAATTGGATACATGTGGTACAGAAGCAGCAAGAAAAATCAGCAGGAACGTCAGTTTGTCACGGCCCGTGTTCAGCAGGCTTTGCATCACAAATAATATTTGAGGATTTAATTGAGGCGAAATCAACTATTGGTTTCGCCTTTTTTATTTTAAAGATATCGTAGAAGAAAACCGGTTGAAGATGTTTTTAAAATAAATTGACTTTGTAGGTGTAGAAAGCCCTGATGGAGTCTTTACAAGAAAAAACAGTTTTAGTAATGCGATCAATTGCCATTTTTATAATACTTCTTTTTTGTTTGTCCAGTCAGGCGCAGACTGTTTCAACTTCAAAACCCTGGACTTACTGGTGGTGGATGGGAAGTGCCGTTACGCAGGAGGATATTACTGTACAACTCGAAGGTTTCGCAAAAGCGGGTTTAGGAGGCGTTCATATCATTCCGATTTATGGCGTGAAGGGATACGAAAATGATTTCGTTCCTTTTCTGACAGACCATTGGTTAAAGGTTATGGAACACACGGTCAGCGAGGGAAAACGATTGGGACTTGGAGTTGATATGACAACCGGAACTGGCTGGCCTTTTGGCGGGCCGAATGTAACGAAGCAGATGGCAGCTAAAAACATTTCTTTTAAAGATGGTAAGTGGACGATTTTACCGACAAAGCAAGAGGTGAAACGTGCAGCACCAGGTGGTGAAGGATTAGTTTTTGACCCTTTCCATCCGACAGCGATGGCCGATTATCTGGTACGTTTTGATTCTGCTTTTGTACATGCAAAAGAATTGCCCCGCGCGATGTACATGGACTCTTATGAAGCATATGGAGCGAACTGGACAGATGATTTTTTGAAAGAATTTAAAAAGCGCAGGGGGTATGATCTGCAAAATGAGCCAACACTTTTGACTGATACGACAGGAAAGTCAGAATCTGTTTTAGTCAAAATAGATTATCACCAGACTTTATCGGAACTTCTTCGGGAGCGTTACGCGCACGAATGGACGAAATGGAGTAAGGAAAAAGGATTTCTGACGCGATATCAGGCGCATGGATCTCCGGGGAATTTACTGGATCTTTATGATGAGGCGGATATTCCGGAGACCGAATCATTCGGCACAAGCCGATTTGCAATTCCTGGACTGAGAATCGATTCGGATTATTCGATCAAACAATTTGGTACGCCGAATCCTCTTGCAATGAAATTTGCTTCTTCTGCGGCACATTTTTCTGGTAAAAAGTTAGTGAGTTCGGAAACAGGTACCTGGCTTGCGAATCATTTTAAAGTTTCTTTGTCTCAGGTAAAGCCGCAAATTGATGAATTATTTACGGGTGGAATAAATCATATTTTCTACCACGGGACAACTTATTCGCCGGTAAAGGAAACCTATCCGGGCTGGCTATTCTATGCATCAACCAACTTTGGGCCGGCTTCACATTTTGCTGAGCACTTTTCATTATTAAATCAATACGTAGAGCGTTGTCAGAAACTGTTACAGGAAAGTCAGCCGGATAATGATATCCTGGTTTATTTCCCTATTCATGATCTCTGGTCGACACCCGCAAAATCAGGTGGAGGAGTTCATTTGCTGGAAGTGCATCATGTGGACCGCTGGTTGTTACAGTTACCTTTTGGACAACTCACTACGAAATTGTGGAAGGAAGGATACGCTTTTGATTATGTTTCAGACAGACAGTTGTCAAGATTATCTGCTTTAAAGAGTGGAGAAGTGTCGTCAGGAAAATCAACCTATAAAACGATTATAGTCCCGCCCTCAAAGTATATGCCTGACGAAACATTAAATGAGCTGACCCGGCTGGCAAGATTAGGCGCTAACATTATTTTCGCAGAACATTTGCCAACAAATGTTACTGGCTATCATTTAAACGTCCCACGGCAGAAGGAATTCTTAACAAAACTTAATGACCTGAAAGCGAAAAACGCGGGTGTTATCGTGTCAAAGGATTGGCTGGCAGCCTTGCAAAAGCATGGAGTTGTCAAGGAGCAATGGGCCAGGCAGGGATTGACTTTTATCAGAAAGAAATCGGCTGATAAGTCTCTTTACTTTATCACTAATCTGGGGGATACATTCAAAGAAGGGTGGATTCATGCCGGTAAATTAGGTATGGACATTGAGCGATATGATCCTTTGACAAATGAATCTGTCCCGATGTCCAGACGTACTGAGAAAGGAGAAAGTCAGGTTTTTTTAAAGTTACTTCCGGGAGAATCCTGTTTTTTGAGAAGCTCTGTAAAAAAGGCCGAAAGTCCGTTTATTTCAAAAGCTGAAAAGCAACTAGTGATTGATGGAGCATGGAATATTGAGTTTTTGAAAGGGAAACCATCACTGCCCGCTTCCGGAAAATTAATCAAAGCGGGGTCATGGGTTTCATTATCTGATACGGCCCGGTATTTTTCCGGAACTGCCAGATATTCTCTGGACTTCGACGTCACTGAGGAATTGCTGTCATCCAACTCAATTATTCTGGATTTAGGAGATGTTCGTGAGGTTGCTGCGGTGAAGCTTAATGGAAAAGAAATTGGAACGGCGTGGTCTATTCCCTTTCAGTTAAAACTAATGCCGGACATACTAAAAGAAAAGGGAAATAAAATCGAGATTGAAGTAACAAACCTTTCAGCTAATTACATGCGCCTGCGCGACAGGCAGGCTCCTGAGTGGAAGAAATTTTATGATATCAATATTGTTGATATAACATATAAAAAATTCAATGCAGATAACTGGGAGCCGATGCCATCCGGCTTGCTGGGACCGATTCGTTTGTTATACTAATTTTTTTCGCCACGAATACACTAATATTCGCAAATCTTCTTCGTGAACATTAGTGTATTCGTGGCAGACAATTATTCCCACAAAGGATAATGTTCAAGTTGGATTTGCTGACCGAAAAATATGTTTGTGGACTGCTCGAAAGAAAGTGTGTAGTCAGAAACATAGAACTGGCGTTTCCCCGTACCCTTTTCGTTGACCAGATAATGTTGTTCAAGCCAGGCACGTAACGAGTGCGCAACAATTTCAGACGTATCTAAAATCTCCACATCATTTTCGTAATATTTACTGATCTGGTTTTTGATAAGGGGATAATGCGTACAGCCTAGAATCAGTGCCTCAATGCCATCTAACGTTGGGTCTGACAAATAACTGTCAATTATGCTTTCGCTGATATTATTATCAAAAAAACCTTCTTCAATCATGGGCGCCAATAAAGGTGTTGCCAGCGATTTTAGATGGACATTTTTGTTTAGAGCATCCACTTTCTTTTTGTAAACATTGGATAAAACAGTCTGTTTTGTTCCAATAAGCCCTATTGTTTTTCCGTCATAATGCTCTTTGATGTAGTCGACGACAGGATCGATGACATTTAATACCTTGGCTTTACTGCCGACATATTCACGAACGAGTTCGAAAGATGCCGCGGAAGCGGAGTTGCAGGCGATTAATATAAGTTTGCAATTTTGCTGTAAAAGCATGTTACAGATCTTGATCGAATAAGCCTGAATGGATGCTGTTGACTTATCGCCGTAAGGCAAATGAGCGGTATCTCCAAAATAAATGGTATTTTCATTTGGTAGCAGGCGTGTGACCGCACTCGCGACAGTCATGCCGCCAATGCCGCTGTCAAATATGCCAATAGGCGCTGAAGAATCGAACATGGTAATCGGGAATAATTAGCAAATCAGCTATAAAACTAAATGAAGCTTTGTGATTTTTTCCAGTAACATGCCAAATATATTTAAATAACAATTTTTCTAGTGTATGAATTTATTTAAAACGTTGATATATAGCTAGTTGTGACCGGTAAGTATTTACTGAAATTATCAGGAATGAAATATTAAAAAAAAACATCATGTTCCATGCAACCTCGTCGCCAGGCTTTTGCATCTTACTGGTGAAACAACATTAGAATGGGTCGAATTTTATCATTTTTCAACCAGGAAGCACAACTGATCAAAGCACTCCGGCAAGAAGACGCCAGAGCGCAGAGACAGGTGTATGAAAAGTATGGCCCGCGCATGCTGGGGGTATGCTTTCGTTACCTGGGTGATGAAATGACCGCAGAAGATGTAATGGTGGAAGGTTTCCTGAAAGTGTTTGGTAAAATTGACCAGTTCAACAGCGAGGGCAGTTTCGAGGGGTGGATCAGGAGAATTATGGTTAATGAAGCGTTAGGACTTTTACGGAAGAGAAAGCAAATGCCTGAGGATATTTTATCTGACGAGGCTGCAAATATCCCGGATTACAATTACGCTGACCAGAATATCGAAACCCAGGAGTTGTTAAATCTGATCGAACAGTTGCCGGTTGGCTATCGCACTGTTTTTAATTTATACGCGATTGAAGGCTATGCGCATAGCGAAATTGCAGAATTGTTAGGAATTACAGAGAGTACTTCAAAATCCCAGCTTCACCGGGCACGTGCCTTATTGCAAAAGATGGTTGGAGCATGGGAAAATGATTTCAAAAAAAAACTGAATTATGAAAAAGCATCCGGTTGATGATCTTTTCCAGAAGAGACTTGCGTCATTGGAGAAAAAACCTTCTGAATTAGCCTGGAAACGAATTCGAGAAGGACAAAAAACGAAATCGCGGCGAATGGTGGCGTGGGTGTGGTATGCGGCGGCGAGCGTTGTTCTGACATTGCTTACAGGTTATCTTGTATGGCAGGGCCAAAATGATATTTCATCTCCGGTGCCAGGCAGTTCTGAAATCGCCAAGGTTGAACAAATAATTCCGAAGAAAGATCTGCCCGGAGATTCCATTTCTGTTAAAGACAAAGGTCTGTTGGGACAAGAATTGAAAATTTCGTCGCCGGCAGAACAACCCTCTTTGGCAAAACAGGAAGTCAAAACGGAAGCTCCGCTAACAAAACCAAATTTGGAACGTCGGGTTGAAATTGACAAGATTGAACGCCCTGCTCAGGTTCAGGTTGCTAAAATTGAGCCTGTAAAGACGGAAGAATTAAAGGTTGAAAAAACAGAAATACTTCAGTCAGTTGCTCCTGATAAGGTCATGCCAAATACGGTTGAGATGGCGCGCAGAGAAGAAAAAAGGCCAGATCGTACGATTATTGTGGAGGTTGAGGAGCCTGTAAGTGAAGGTAAAGACAAATCTAAGTCCCGTTTGTCACGGGTTTTTCGTCAGCTTAAAAATGTAAGGGAGGCGGAACCTGTTGATTGGGATGATGTTGGATTTAATCCTAAAAGTATAATTGCAAGAGCAGATGACCGAACTAATGATGATGAAAAAATATCAGGAAAACGTGAAAGAAAGAATTAATCGGTAACCCTATTATGTCATGAAAATTAAAATCATCTTAGTAATTGCTATGCTGCTGTCACTGACAGAATTATCGGCAAATAATAATGTGCCTTCTTCTATCAGAAAAATATCCAAAAATGATTCGATTATCGTAAGGTTTGGTAATAAAACCAGAATGGTTATTTACGGAGAGAATAAGAGAGAATTGGAGAAAATCCTGAAATATGATTTGAACGCTTTGCTCAAGGACCTGAAAATCCGTTTGGACAGCACACAACAGGATACGACGTTAATAGTAGAGGAGTTCAGCGGTGATGACTATCTGAAAAATAAGCCGGATTTGGGAGACGACAAAAATTATGTGCGGATTGGAAAGCGTGGGGGCCTGCGTATACGGAACGGAAATACGAAAGTTGAGATTGAAAGCGGTAGCGTGGAAGTGAATGACGGCGAGGATGGTAATTTCGCCAGAATAGGGCAAACGGCAAAATCTTATGTTCCAAGCTGGGGCTCAAGCCCGCGGAAAGGTTTTAATATTGCTTTGGGTCTGAATACCTATGGAAGTAATACGCCTTTAAATACGATGGCAGGCACGTCGGTTGAAATGCCTGATTTAAAACCTTTTGGTTCAAGATATATTAGTCTCGGATATATCGCATCTACAACGGTTGCAAGAGGTCAGAAAGCAAGACTCAGCTTTGATTTTGGAATAGATTTTTCCTGGTACAACCTGATGTTTGAGGGCAATAATAAAATTGTCAGAAATCAGGACATGATAAATTTTGAACCATTGCTGAATGATGAGCAAAATGAGATAAGCTTAGAGAAAAATAAATACGTGCTTCCATTTGTAAATCTGTCGCTCATGCCCACATTAAGCTTTCGTCGATCATTCATATCTCACATCACAGCCGGTGTTTATGGCGGCTACCGCCTGGGTAGCTATTCAAAGATTGTCGAAAGGGAGAGCGACGACAAAACTTTTGACCGACGTAACTTTTTCGCTAATGATGTCAGGTATGGCTTGGGCTTTGAACTAGGCATCCGAAGATTTCCTGATTTGTTCGTGAACTACGATTTGAACGACCTCTACAAGAAAAATCATGGGCCTTCCGTAAAAATGTTAAGTTTTGGAATAAAATTATTTTAAGTATAACCTATTGATTTAGTGTCTGCTAGATTTTTATTTCTAACAGACACTAAATTTTTTTAAAAATATTTTTCCAAATAAGTTGCAGCGTATTGAAAAAGGACATAATTTTGCAGCTCCAAAAGTGAGACAAGAGGTTTTCACGGTTGTGTTGAAATGTTGAAAGGGGGTGTACCAGAGTGGCCAAATGGGGCAGACTGTAAATCTGCTGGTGTATGCCTACGGTGGTTCGAATCCATCCGCCCCCACAGTTAGTGTCAAGGTTTTCTTTATGATTTACCAGAATAAAGAAAGGCACAAAACAAATGCGGAAGTAGCTCAGCTGGTAGAGCGATAGCCTTCCAAGCTATAGGTCGCGAGTTCGAACCTCGTCTTCCGCTCAATTAAGGCACCGTCAAGCGATCAGCGAAAAACATTCATTTTGAAGCCCTTTCGCTGGTCGCTTTTGGCTGTGGTTTAAACTGAGATTAATTTCTCACGCGAATGTGCTGAACGTGGCATTTCGAAAAATTGAAATTTTGCTGTTGTAGCTCAGGGACGGTCCGCCGCGCGGTAGAGCACTTTCTTGGTAAGGAAGAGGTCAGGGGTTGTCCGAGTTGATCAGCAACTAGATTGAAATGCTGAACGTGGCATTTAGAAAAATTGAAATTTTGCTGTTGTAGCTCAGGGGTAGAGCACTTCCTTGGTAAGGAAGAGGTCAGGGGTTCAAATCCCCTCAATAGCTCGGAAGAATATTTAAAAATATTCTGAAACTTAAAGTGGCTTGAAAACGGGTCTGGTTTAAGTGAAGATTTTGATCCTTGCATTTAGTTTAATTGGTTTTGAAGGGCTTGGTAAATGTAAGCTAAAAGGGATCAATCAATAGTGTTTAATAAATTCGTAATAAATTCAAATTTTAAGCGTACTTAGGACATGGCAAAAGAGACGTTTGACCGCTCGAAACCCCACGTGAATATTGGTACTATCGGGCACGTTGACCACGGTAAAACTACCCTTACTGCTGCTATCACAACTGTGTTAGCGAAAAAGGGTTTAGCAGTACTTCGTGATTTCTCATCAATTGATAACGCACCTGAAGAGAAAGAACGTGGTATCACAATTAATACATCGCACGTAGAATACGCAACAGCAAACCGTCACTATGCACACGTTGACTGTCCAGGTCACGCGGATTACGTGAAAAACATGGTTACTGGTGCTGCTCAGATGGATGGAGCTATCATTGTAGTTGCTGCAACTGATGGACCTATGCCACAAACTCGTGAGCACATTCTTTTGGCTCGTCAGGTAGGTGTTCCTCAACTAGTAGTATTCATGAACAAAGTGGATATGGTTGATGATCCGGAATTACTTGAACTTGTTGAAATGGAAATTCGTGAGCTTCTTAGCTTCTACGATTACGATGGAGACAACATTCCAGTTATCCAGGGTTCTGCTTTGGGTGGATTGAATGGCGAAGACAAATGGGTTAAAACAATCGAAGAATTGATGGACGCTGTTGATAGCTACATTCCAATTCCTCCACGTATGACTGATCTTCCTTTCCTTATGCCTGTTGAAGACGTATTCTCGATCACTGGTCGTGGTACTGTTGCAACTGGTCGTATTGAACGTGGAGTAATCAACTCTGGTGAGCCTGTTGATATCTTGGGTATGGGTGCTGAAGGTCTTAAATCAACTGTAACAGGTGTTGAGATGTTCCGTAAAATCCTTGACCGTGGAGAAGCTGGTGATAACGTAGGTCTGTTGCTTCGTGGTATTAACAAAGAAGATATCCGTCGTGGTATGGTTATTTGTAAGCCAGGTTCAGTAAAACCTCACGCTGCTTTCAAAGGCGAAGTTTACGTACTTTCGAAAGAAGAAGGTGGACGTCACACTCCATTCTTTAACAAATACCGTCCTCAGTTTTACTTCCGTACTACGGACGTAACTGGCGAGATTTCTCTACCAGCAGGTGTTGAAATGGTTATGCCAGGTGATAACATCACAATTGAAGTGAAATTGATCAACAAAATTGCTATGGAAAAAGGTCTTCGTTTCGCGATTCGTGAAGGTGGACGTACCGTAGGTGCTGGTCAGGTAACTGAGATTCTTGACTAATTCAAGATAAATTTAAAAAACAAGTGCGTTTCTTATGAAATGCACTTGTTTTTTATAAAAAAAGTGTATCTTTGCAGCCCGAAACATTGGTTCGCACGGAATACGGGTGTAGTTCAAGGGTAGAATAGCGGTCTCCAAAACCGTTGATGGGAGTTCGAATCTCTCCACCCGTGCATAAGCAAAAAGCAAAAATGGATAAATTTACTTCGTTTCTAAAAGCATCTTGGGAAGAAATGACCGAGCATGTTACGTGGCCTCCCTTTAACGAGCTTCAGGCGAACACAACATTAGTGCTTGTTGGATCCCTTATTTTTGCCTTTGTGGTTGGAATAATGGACTTTGTCTTTGAAAACGCACTCAGGCTGTTTTATCAGTCTTTCTAAGGTATTTTTTTTAGCGACACCCCCTGAATGGTATGAGTGGATTAAATTGGTTTGTATTACGTGCTGTGTCGGGACAAGAGAAAAAAATCAAGTCCTACATTGAGAATGAAATCACACGGCAGAAGCTCACAGAATTCGTTCCGCAGATTCTTATTCCTTCTGAGAAGATATACGAAATGCGTAACGGTAAGAAGAGGGTTAGGGAAAAGAACTTTTTTCCGGGATACATTATCATTTCCGCTGATCTTTCAAAAGGAGAAGTATTACATATTATAACAAGTATTCCCGGAGTAATCGGTTTTTTAGGAAACGCAGAAGGGAATTCAAAAGTACCGGTGCCTTTGCGCCAGTCAGAAATTAACCGGATTTTGGGTAGAGTTGACGAAGCAGAGCACCACGAAGAAGCACCAAATATGTCTTTCATGAAAGGCGAAACCGTAAAGGTTGTCGATGGACCGTTCAGCGGATTTATCGGATTGGTGGAAGAAGTATTCGATGAGAAGAAAAAACTCAATGTAGTTGTAAAAATATTCGGGCGTAATACACCCGTTGAATTAAGTTACGCACAAGTAGAAAAGGATAATTGATTAAGAGAACGGGCAGGGTAAGCTTCCACTTGCATGTAAGCCGTTTAATTGATCAGTGAACCGAACAAATTCCAAAACAATGGCAAAAGAAATAGGTGGATACGTCAAACTTCAGGTAAAAGGTGGCTCAGCCAACCCTTCACCTCCAATCGGTCCTGCATTAGGATCGAAAGGTTTGAATATCATGGAGTTTTGTAAGCAATTCAATGGCCGTACTCAGGATAAACCTGGTGTGGTATTGCCGGTAGTTATTACGTACTATAAGGATAAGTCTTTTGACTTCGTCATTAAGACTCCCCCGGCCGCAAATCTTCTTCTGGAAGCATCAAAAGTAAAAGTTGGTTCGGCTCAGCCTAACCGTCTAAAAGTTGGTTCAGTTACTTGGGATCAGGTTCGTACGATCGCTGAGACTAAAATGCCTGATCTAAACTGCTTTACAATTGATTCGGCTATGAAAATGATCGCGGGAACGGCTCGTAGTATGGGTATTACCGTAGCTGGCAAAGCCCCGTGGGAAGAAAACAACTGAGCGTAGTTTAATTACGCTAAAGAAACTAAGAACATGGGAAAATTGACCAAAAAGCAAAAAGAAGCTCTTTCGAAATACGACGCAACCCAGGTTTACACCTTGGAACAAGCAGCGGAGGTCCTAAAGACGATTTCTTATACCAAATTTGATTCTTCTGTTGATATTGACGTTCGTTTGGGCGTTGATCCTCGTAAAGCTGATCAAATGGTACGTGGCGTGGTAACATTGCCACACGGAACCGGAAAGGAAGTTCGTGTATTGGTTTTGTGTACTCCAGATAAGGAAGCGGAAGCGAAAGAAGCAGGAGCAGATTTCGTTGGTCTTGACGAGTTTATCCAAAAGATAGAACAAGGATGGACTGACATCGACGTGATAATCACGATGCCTAGTGTTATGGCAAAAGTGGGTAAGTTAGGTAAAGTATTGGGGCCTCGTGGTCTTATGCCAAACCCTAAATCAGGTACAGTTACACCAGATGTAGCTAAAGCTGTGAAAGAAGTTAAAGCAGGTAAAATTGATTTCAAGGTTGACAAATCTGGAATCATCCATACAAGCGTAGGAAAGGTTTCTTTTGGACCAGACCAACTTGCACAGAACGCGACTGAGGTTATTAACACCTTGATCCGCCTAAAGCCTTCATCGGCAAAAGGTACTTACGTAAAAAGCATTCACTTATCTTCAACGATGAGCCCGGGTGTGACTATTGACAAAAACACGATTCCAGGATTATAATATGACACGGGAAGAGAAAGCAGTAATTATTGACGAGCTAAGTCAGAAATTCTCGAACACGCCATACTTCTATATCACCAGTGCTGCAGGAATGACTGTAAGTGAGGTTAACGTACTTAGAGGCCTGTGCTTCGAGCGCGGTATCGAGTATCGTGTCGTTAAGAATACTCTGATTAAGAAAGCATTAGAAACACTAGATACGGATTATTCTTCTTTCGACACAGTTTTGAAAGGTTTTTCCGGTGTAATGTTTCACCCGGAGTCAGGTAAAGTTCCTGCACAGCTGATTAAAGAATTCAAGAAAAAAGCAGGTAGTGACAAGCTTAAATTTAAAGGAGCTTCTGTCGATTCATCTGTTTTCGTTGGTGAAAGCCAGCTTGACGTTCTGATCGCTCTTAAGTCTAAACAAGAGATGGTTGGAGAGATTATCGGTCTGTTGCAATCGCCTGCCAAAAATGTTATCTCTGCGCTTTCAAGCGGTGGAAACAAATTGGCTGGTATTCTTAAGACTTTATCTGAGAAAGAAGACTAATTATATAAGTAACCAGGTTGAGCTCTCCGGGTATATAAACAGAGCTTTTAAAATCATCTTATTGTATAATCACAAAATCAAAAATAAAAATGGCAGATTTGAAAGCTTTCGCGGAACAGCTTGTTAACCTTACGGTTAAAGAAGTGAACGAATTGGCTGCAATTCTTAAAGACGAATACGGAATCGAACCAGCTGCTGCAGGTGCAGTTATGGTTGCAGGTCCAGCAGGTGGCGGTGACGCTCCGGCAGTAGAAGAAAAAACGTCTTTTGATGTAATTTTGAAATCAGCAGGTGCTAGTAAACTAGCTGTTGTGAAATTGGTTAAAGATCTTACAGGTCTTGGACTTAAAGAAGCAAAAGAACTTGTTGACGGTGCACCGAAACCAGTTAAAGAAGGAGTTGCTAAAGACGAAGCAGAAGCTTTGAAAAAACAACTTGAAGAAGCTGGTGCAGAAGTTGAAGTGAAGTAATTTGCTTTATACCAATCATCAATAAAATCTTGGGAACAAGGCCTGACTTTCGTCAGGTCTTTTCCTATTTTTCATATAGACCAAACAATTTGCACTTCTTTTCGTTTGGTATATATGGCCGAAAATAAAAATCTGTTTTCGGTAAACTAATTCTCCTTCCGGATAATTGGTCTGAAACACTTCTTTACTCGTAGAAAAGAAGAAAAGGGACTGTTATTCTTAAATCTCTACGAGGCAAACGATTAAGGTTTTAAAACTAATTAGTACGATTGCGTGTTGTAAAGAGTTACACCGTCGCTTTGTTTTCGTTCTACTAACCCAAAATCAGACATAGCCTTGGCTACAATTAAAGCAACTCCCAGAATAAATTTCTCCAGGATTAATCAAATTATTGATTATCCGGATCTGTTGGGAATCCAGGTACAATCATTCCGGGATTTCTTCAGTCTTGATACATCAGTAGAAGATCGTTCTGATGAAGGATTGTACAAAGTTTTCGCTGAAAACTTTCCTATTGCCGATTCTCGCGACAACTTCGTGCTCGAATTTATCGATTATTTATTAGAGCCACCAAAGTATTCAGTCGATGAATCAATTGATCGTGGGTTAACTTATGCAGTTCCGCTTAAAGCAAAATTACGTTTGATATGTAATGATGCCGATCATGAAGAATTTGAAACCATTGAACAAGAAGTATTCCTAGGGAATATTCCTTACATGACGGACCGAGGTTCATTTGTGATCAATGGTGCTGAACGTGTGATTGTTTCTCAGTTACACCGTTCGCCGGGTGTGTTCTTCTCTATGAGCAAGCACACAAACGGTTCTAAGTTATATTCTGCACGTATTATTCCGTTTAAGGGTTCATGGATTGAATTCTCTACTGACGTGAATAATGTCATGTACGCATATATTGACCGTAAGAAGAAATTCCCGGTTACTACGCTTTTAAGAGCCATCGGTTTTGGTTCTGATAAGGATATTCTTGATCTCTTCGGACTTTCTGAGGAAATCGGAGCGACTCCGACAAACTTGAAAAAAGCTGTTGGCCGTCGTTTGGCTGCGAGAGTACTTCGCACCTGGACAGAAGATTTTGTGGATGAAGATACCGGCGAGGTAGTTTCTATCCAACGTAACGAAGTATTGCTTGAGCGTGATTCAACAATCACTCCTGAGGATATCGAAGTTATCGTGGAATCTGGCCAGAAGTCAGTGATCCTTCACAAAGAAGACATGAATGTTGCGGATTATAACATTATTTATAATACGCTGCAAAAAGATAGCTCAAACTCCGACAAGGAAGCCGTTGAGCAAATTTACCGCCAGCTTCGTAACGCAGAAGCACCGGACGAACAAACTGCAAGAGACGTAATCCAAAGCTTGTTCTTCAGTGATAAACGTTATGACCTTGGTGATGTTGGTCGTTACCGTATCAACAAAAAATTAGGTTCTGACACAAGTCTTGACGTCCGCGTTCTGACAACTGGTGATATCGTTTCAATCGTTAAGTATTTGATCGGTCTTATCAACGCGAAAGCTGTTGTCGATGATATTGACCACTTGTCAAACCGCCGTGTTCGTACCGTTGGTGAACAACTTTATGCACAGTTCGGTGTAGGTTTGGCTCGTATGGCGCGTACCATCAAGGAACGTATGAACGTTCGTGATAATGAAGATTTCAAGCCTGTTGATTTGATCAACGCGCGTACGCTTTCTTCTGTGATCAACTCTTTCTTTGGAACCAACCAGTTATCACAGTTTATGGATCAGACAAATCCATTGGCTGAGATTACCCACAAAAGACGTATGTCTGCGCTTGGGCCTGGTGGTCTTTCGCGTGAAAGAGCAGGTTTCGAGGTTCGTGACGTTCACTACACGCACTACGGTCGTCTGTGTACAATCGAAACTCCGGAAGGACCGAACATTGGTTTGATTTCATCTCTTTGCGTATTTGCCAAAGTTAACGGAATGGGTTTCATCGAAACTCCATACCGCGTAATCGATGGTTCAGGTAAATTGACGAACGAGCTTATATACATGACTGCCGAAGAAGAAGATTCCAAATACATCGCTCAGGCCAACGCCTCGGTAGATGCCGAAGGAAACTTTACGGTAGATAAAATTAAAACGCGTTTTGAAGGTGATTTCCCGATGGTTGATCCTTCTCAGGCGTCTTACATGGACGTTGCGGCTAACCAGATTGTATCGGTTGCGGCCTCTCTTATTCCTTTCCTTGAACATGATGATGCCAACCGTGCTTTGATGGGATCGAACATGCAGCGTCAGGGTGTTCCATTGTTGCGCCCACAAGCGCCAATCGTTGGAACGGGCCTTGAAAAGCGTGTTGCGATGGATTCACGTGCATTGGTAGTAGCTGAGGGTGACGGGGTGATTGAGTATGTCGATGCAACGAAAATTGTTGTTCGCTACGAAAGAACGGATGAAGAGCGTCTTGTCAGCTTTATTGAAGACAGCGTTTCTTACGACCTTGTAAAATTCCGTCGTACCAACCAGGATACTTGTTTAAACCTTCAACCAATGGTTCTTAAAGGCCAGCAGGTTAAAAAAGGAGAAGCTTTGTGTCAGGGATATGGTACAGAAGGTGGAGAACTTGCTTTGGGCCGTAACCTTCTTGTTGCGTTCATGCCTTGGCAGGGATATAACTTTGAGGATGCGATTGTAATCTCTGAGAAAGTGGTTCGTGATGATATCTTTACTTCTATTCACATTGAAGAATTTGAATTGGAAGTACGTGATACGAAACGTGGAGAAGAAGAACTTACTGCAGAGATTCCTAACGTAAGCGAGGAAACTGTTAAAAATCTTGACGAAAACGGTATCGTACAAGTTGGTACAGAAGTAAAAGAAGGAGATATTCTTATTGGTAAGATCACACCAAAAGGTGAGTCGGATCCAACTCCTGAAGAAAAACTTCTGCGTGCAATCTTTGGTGACAAAGCTGGTGATGTAAAGGACGCTTCGAAAAAAGCGCCACCATCTATGAAAGGTGTTGTTATCGATACTAAACTTTTCTCTCGTCCTACGAAAGAAGAGCGTGCTAAGCACAAAGACGAGTTGAAGTTGCTTATGAAGAAATATGGCCGTGATTTGACATCTCTTCGCGGACGTATTATCGAGAAATTAGTTTCTCTTACAGATGGCAAAACAAGTCAGGGTGTTAAGCATAAATTTGGTGATGAGTTGATCAGCAAAGGAATGAAGTTCAACGTGAGAAATATCTCTGAAAACTTGTTCCCTGCAAACAACCCATACCGTGATGAAAGCCAGTATGCAGTGGTTGAGGAAGTAAACTTGATCGGTGATGTATTGACAGATTCATGGACTGAAGATGCGCATACAAACCGCCAGGTTTCTCTTGCATTGAAGAATTATCTTAACGCTCGCAGCGAATTAATGGGCCGTTTCAAACGTGACCGTTTTGCTCTTGAAGTTGGAGATGAACTTCCTGCCGGTATCGTGAAACTTGCGAAAGTATATATCGCTAAGAAACGTAAATTGAAAGTAGGGGATAAAATGGCGGGTCGTCACGGTAACAAAGGGGTAGTTGCCCGTATCGTACGTGATGAAGATATGCCATTCCTTGAAGATGGAACACCAATGAACATCGTGTTGAACCCACTTGGGGTACCTTCTCGTATGAACATCGGTCAGATTTACGAAACAATTCTTGCATGGGCAGGTCTTAAACTTGGTCGTCGCTACGCTACTCCCATCTTCGATGGAGCTACGGAAGCAGAAGTTGCGGCTGAATTGAAAGAAGCTGGTTTGCCGGATTGGGGACGTACTTATCTATACAACGGACTTAGCGGAGAGCGTTTCGATCAGCCTGTTACAGTTGGACTTATGTACATGATGAAACTGGGTCACTTGGTTGATGATAAAATGCACGCTCGTTCGATTGGACCATACTCGCTTATTACACAACAGCCGTTGGGTGGTAAAGCTCAGTTTGGGGGTCAGCGTTTTGGAGAAATGGAAGTGTGGGCGCTTGAAGCATTCGGTGCATCTCACATTCTTCAGGAAATCCTTACCGTGAAATCGGATGATGTAGTGGGACGTGCCAAAGCATACGAAGCTATCGTAAAAGGTGAAAACCTTCCGAAACCAAATATTCCGGAGTCATTCAATGTACTTGTTCACGAACTTCGTGGATTGGCATTGGAAATTACGCTGGACTAATTTTTAGTCGTAAGCAGAGCGGCAGAAATGCTGCTCTGCTTAGAAATGCAATACAAATTGAGTTTCGACTAACAGACAAACGACTCTTTAATTATGTCTTTCAAAAAGAACAAAAAACTAAATAGTGATTTTTCCAGAATGACAATCAGTCTGGCATCACCTGAATCGATACTTGAAAGTTCATTCGGTGAAGTAACCCAGCCTGAAACTATCAACTACCGGACTTATAAGCCGGAAATGGGTGGTTTGTTCTGTGAGCGTATTTTCGGTCCTGTTAAGGACTGGGAATGTCATTGTGGAAAATACAAACGTATCCGTTATAAAGGTATCATCTGCGACCGTTGCGGTGTGGAAGTTACTGAGAAAAAGGTACGTCGTGAGCGTATGGGACACATTGAACTTGTGGTTCCTGTTGCACACATCTGGTACTTCCGTAGCTTACCGAACAAAATCGGTTATTTGCTTGGATTGTCTACCAAAAAACTGGATCAAATCATTTACTACGAGCGATATGCCGTAGTTCAGGCGGGTGTTAAAGAAGAAGATGGCGTGAGCTATCTTGACTTCCTTACAGAAGACGAGTATCTTGACATCATCGATAAACTTCCTCGTGAAAACCAATTGCTTCCGGACACGGATCCAAACAAGTTTATCGCGAAGATGGGTGCTGATGCCCTTGAAATGCTTTTGAACCGTATCAAACTGGATGAGCTTTCATACGAACTTCGTCACCAGGCTGCAACTGATACTTCTCAGCAGCGTAAAGCGGAAGCGCTTAAACGTCTGAAAGTTGTTGAGGCTTTCCGTGATGCGAACACGCGTGTTGAAAACCGCCCGGAATGGATGGTGATCAAAATGGTTCCGGTAATTCCACCAGAACTTCGTCCGCTTGTACCTCTTGATGGTGGTCGTTTTGCGACTTCTGACTTAAATGACTTGTATCGCCGCGTTATCATTCGTAACAACCGTCTGAAACGTTTGATCGAGATCAAAGCACCTGAGGTGATTTTGCGTAACGAAAAACGTATGTTGCAGGAAGCGGTTGATTCGCTTTTTGATAACAGCCGTAAAGTGAACGCGGTACGTTCTGAAGGGAACCGTGCCTTGAAATCACTTTCTGATATGCTTAAAGGTAAGCAAGGACGTTTCCGTCAAAACTTACTTGGTAAGCGTGTCGATTATTCTGGTCGTTCTGTAATTGTTGTAGGACCAGAATTGAAACTGCACGAGTGCGGTTTGCCGAAAGATATGGCTGCTGAATTATTCAAGCCGTTTATCATTCGCAAGCTTATTGAGCGTGGAATTGTTAAAACTGTAAAATCAGCTAAGAAAATCGTAGATCGTAAAGATCCTGTGATTTGGGATATTTTGGAAAACGTTTTGAAAGGACACCCTGTTCTTCTAAACCGTGCTCCAACGCTTCACCGTTTAGGTATCCAGGCGTTCCAGCCTAAGTTGATCGAAGGAAAAGCGATCCAGTTGCACCCACTTGTGTGTACTGCATTCAACGCTGACTTTGACGGTGACCAGATGGCCGTTCACGTGCCATTAGGTCAGGAAGCCGTTTTGGAAGCTTCGATGTTGATGCTTTCTTCTCATAACATCCTTAACCCTGCGAATGGTGCACCGATTACGGTACCATCACAAGACATGGTTTTGGGTCTGTATTATGTAACAAAAGGTCGTGTAAGTACTCCGGAGTATCCAATTATTGGTGAAGGAATGATTTTCTACGGTCCGGATGAAGTTATCATCGCGATTAACGAAGGCAAACTTTCTAAGCATGCCAATATCAAATGCCGTCTGCGTGTACGTAACGATGACGGAACGTTTGAAATTAAATTAGTCGACACAGTTGCCGGCCGTATCCTGTTCAACCAGGCGGTTCCAGCTGAGGTAGGTTATATTAATGAGCTGCTTACAAAGAAAAAATTACAGCAGATCATTGGTCTGGTATTCAAACTTGCAGGTGTTGCCCGTACAGCGCAATTCCTGGATGAGATCAAAGAACTCGGTTTCCAAATGGCCTTCAAAGGTGGTTTGTCAATGGGGCTTAATGATGTAATGGTACCAGACGAAAAAGTAAAACTGATCGAGCAGGCCAAAATAGACGTTGAAAACGTTTGGAGTAACTACTTGATGGGTCTTATCACTGAAAACGAACGTTACAACCAGGTTATCGATATCTGGACACGTGTTAACTCACGTATCACAGAAACGTTGATGAAGCAATTGGAAACGGATCAGGGTGGATTTAACTCCATCTATATGATGATGCACTCAGGTGCGCGTGGTTCCCGTGAGCAAATTCGTCAGCTGGGTGGAATGAGGGGTCTTATGGCCAAACCTCAGAAAAACATGGCTGGTGGTGCAGGTGAAATTATCGAAAACCCGATTCTTTCTAACTTTAAAGAAGGTCTTGACGTTTTGGAATACTTTATCTCAACACACGGTGCACGTAAAGGTCTTGCAGATACAGCCTTGAAAACAGCGGATGCAGGTTACCTGACCCGTCGTTTGCATGACGTAGCGCAGGATGTTGTAGTAGTTGAAAACGACTGTGGGTCTCTTCGTGGTATCCAGATCTCAGCATTGAAAGACAACGAAGATATCGTTGAGCCTCTATCTGAGCGTATCCTGGGCCGTGTAAGTGTTCACGATGTTTTTGATCCTTTGTCAGGAGAAATCATCCTTACATCTGGTCAGGAAATCACAGAAGAAATCGCTGCTTACATTGATGAAACAAGCATCGAAAGCGTAGAAATTCGTTCAGTACTTACTTGCGAAACACGTAATGGTGTTTGTGCGAAATGTTACGGACGTTCTCTTGCATCAGCTTACATGGTTAACATCGGTGAAGCTGTGGGTGTAATTGCATCGCAGTCAATCGGTGAGCCAGGTACGCAGCTAACACTTCGTACGTTCCACGTGGGTGGTACGGCATCCAACATTTCTGTTGATGCCAACATCAAAGCGAAGTTTGACGGAACAATTCAGTTTGAAGAGTTGCGTTTGGTTGATTCTGTGAATTCAGAAGGAGATCCAATTACAGTAGTAATGGGCCGTTCAGGTGAGGTAAAAATCGTTAACCTTGAAACAGGTCAGTTGCTAATCTCTAATAACGTTCCTTACGGTGCTCAACTTCTTGTAAAAGACGGTGAGAAAGTAACAAAAGGACAGGAACTTTGTACTTGGGATCCATATCACGCAGTAATCCTTTCTGAATTTACTGGTGTTGTTTCATTCGACGCTATTGAAGAAGGAATTACATACCGTGAAGAATTTGATGAGCAAACTGGTTTCCAGGAATCAGTAATCATTGAAACACGTGATAAAACTAAAAACCCGGCTATCGTGGTGAAAGGTAAGAGCACGTTGTTGAAAGATCAGACTGAGAAAGGTTATAACCTTCCGGTTGGAGCTCGTTTGGTTGTGAAGGCTGGTGCCAACATCAAAGCTGGTCAGCCTTTGGCAAAAATCCCACGTGTGGTTGGAAAAACCCGCGATATTACGGGAGGTCTGCCACGTGTAACGGAATTATTCGAAGCACGTAACCCATCGAACCCTGCGACAGTTTCTGAAATTGACGGTGTTGTTTCATACGGAGGTGTTAAACGTGGTAACCGCGAGATTCATATCGAATCAAGAGATGGTACACAGCGCCGCTATATGGTTGCTCTTTCGAAACACATTCTTGTGCAGGATGGTGATTTCGTTAAAGCAGGTGATCCGTTATCGGATGGAGCGATTACACCAGCTGATATCTTGTCGATTAAAGGACCTACTGCAGTGCAGGAATATCTTGTGAATGAAATTCAGGAGGTATACCGTCTGCAAGGTGTGAAGATCAATGATAAGCATATCGAGTGTATCGTACGCCAGATGATGCAGAAAGTAGAAATTCTTGATGCAGGTGATACCAACTTCCTGGAAATGCAAGCGGTTGACCGCGTTGTATTCCGTGAAGAAAACGATAAGATACTTGACATGAAAGTTGTTGAAGATGCAGGTAGCTCGGAAACACTTAAACCAGGTATGATCATTTCAGTACGTCGTTTACGTGATGAGAATTCAAGCTTGAAACGTCGTGACCTTAAACTGGTCGCTGCGCGTGATGCACAGGCTGCTGTGGCGAAACCTACCTTGATGGGTATCACACAAGCTTCGTTAGGTACAGAAAGTTTCGTTTCTGCGGCTTCGTTCCAGGAAACAACCAAAGTATTATCCGAAGCTGCGGTTCGCGGGAAACGTGACGAATTGAAAGGCTTGAAAGAAAACGTAATCGTAGGTCACTTAATCCCGGCCGGTACAGGTATGCGTAAATACATAGACATCATTGTTGGTTCGAAAGAAGAATATGATGCCTTAGCTGAATCCCGCGAAAAACAATCACGTAAAAAACGTGAATTAGTTTAGTCGGAATTTTAATACAATAAAAGAGTCGGTTCTGCGCAAGTGGAACCGACTCTTTGTTTTTAGATGCTATATTATTTTAGTAATTTTCACTTTTGAAACCTATGAATAACCATAAGTAATTATCCAGCACCGGAATAACTACCGAAAGCCTTAACAATGGAAGACAACAACAAAGAAAACGAGCAGCAGATTAATGTAGAACTTTCGGAAGAAATGGCCGAAGGTGTTTACTCCAATCTTGCTATGATTGCGCACTCAAACAGCGAATTTATACTAGATTTTATCCGCCTGATGCCTGGCGTTCCCCGTGCCAAGGTGAAGGCGCGTATCATCATTACACCTGAACATGCAAAACGTCTGGTCGCTGCTTTAAAAGATAATATTGAAAAATACGAGGATCAATACGGTCCGATCCAGAGCAATCATGACGCGGACCCGTCCTTCAACTTCCCGATTAGTTTCGGTGGACCTGGCGGAGAGGCCTGATGTGCAAATAATTTTTGGTTTAATTCCTGCCGCTCTAAACTTGGGTGGCAGGATTTCTTGCTAAAGAACGGTTTAGAAATTAATTGTTTAAAACAGAGGTAATATTTAAAAGTAAAAGGATATATAGAATTGGTGCAAATTTGAATTGTGTAAGATAAAAATTCATCTAAAAAATTAAATTGATATCCATGAAAGTTACTTAACAAAAAATTGTTGACGAATCTTAATGACATCGTAATTTGAATCTTTAACCAAACAAATAAGCGCATATGCAGAAAATTCTTCATTTCTTTCTTTGTGTGCTTACAGCAATAATTGCGGGCTGTAGTTCGAACGAAAATAAGAGTCAGACATCCGCTGACAGTTCAATGGCTTACAAAGTCGGATACAGGGTCATCTCATTTGTCG
Source organism: Dyadobacter koreensis (assembly GCF_900108855.1). Classification (GTDB taxonomy): domain Bacteria; phylum Bacteroidota; class Bacteroidia; order Cytophagales; family Spirosomataceae; genus Dyadobacter; species Dyadobacter koreensis. The sequence goes on along the minus strand of NZ_FNXY01000009.1, from coordinate 39,089 downwards.
ATAGTTCCCGAGCCTACAAACCGAAGGTTGAACCATGCGATCCGTTGTATTTTAGGCCAATTGAAATTGATCTCTGGTATCCGGTTCAGTCGGTTGTTTCGGATTCAACGCTACGATTTGTTCATTTTCTCGAATTGCTACAGGATCGTGCCAATTTCTACAGTGCTCCTCAGCAGTTTGACAGTTTACCAATAACCATAGCAAAGTCATTTTGTACTGGATTTGGCTGTTCTCGGGCAGACCTTCTTTTACAAAATCCCACCAGTACATTTTATCAGGCCAAAGCAGTATCTAAACGATTTCCCCTAATACTATACCTCGCAAGTTTCGGTTCTATGGGCTATGAAAATTACCTGCTGTTTGAGTCATTGGTTAGGCAAGGCTACATTGTCGCCTGCGTAAATTCAATTGGAAGATATCCGGGCGATATGACGATGAAGAATGCTGATTTGATGGAACAGGTTAGGGACGCCGATCAAATTTTGAATCACTTAAAGCAGGAAAATAGATTTGACACAACTAAAATAGGTATTTTGGGATACAGTTGGGGAGGGCTGGCTGGGGTACTGCTTGCCATGCAGGAACGTCATGATATAGATGCTATGGTCTCACTTGATGGGTCCGAAGTCCATCATTACGGTTATTCGAATTCAGAGGATCAAGATTTTGATAAAACAATCAATACATCTTTCTTCAAGAAGGCATTCTTATCTGTACCTTACTTGCGCCTAGAGAGTAATCCTCAGCCTAAGATTCCAAAAAAGGATTCTATATTCAACTTTTTAAGCAAGGTTAATGCTACAAAAAAAGTTGTAAAAATTGACTCTGCCGGGCACCAAGATTTCTCTTCATTGCCAACTGTTGTAAGGTCGTCGGGAAAATGTTCTCTTTCTGATGTATACGGTATTATCTCTGCCCATACTATTTCACATTTTAACAAGTATCTAAAAAAGTAATACAAACGTGAGAGAAGACAGTGGTGATATGTGGATATACCCGAAGATGCGCTTAAAATTAATTAGCTGGAATATTGGAAAGTTTATTTTTCTATCAAAATCTATTTTTTGGCACATTCTATTTATTTATCCCAATAAAGAAGAAATGGTTTTAGCCTTTTTGCGGATATTGCAGCCAAATTGTAAAACACCGTTTATGAATTCGAGTTACAAAAATTTCCTTCTTGTCATTTTAACATGTCTTGTTATTTTCTCCTGCAAACAAGAGAAGAAATCAGAGACAAGTCCGGAAATTGAACAAAAAGCTGCCACAGCTGTTCTGGCCAGAACCAGATATACAATCGGGGATTCTATTTCGATAGGATTTTCACAGCCCGTAGCGCAGTTTCAAGTGATGTGGAATGGAACCATTGTTTCAGGGGCCAAGCAAGTTTCTGATTCCGTTATAATTAAAGCTGTATCTGAAAAGACAGGCTGGAAGCAATTAATCGTGAACGGAACTACGAAGTCAAACGAGACCTTTGCTGATACATTGTCAGTGGAACTTCTTTCAGATATTTCACCAAAGGAAATGACCTATTCTGTTTTATCGTCATTCCCGCATCAAAAAACAAGTTTCACAGAAGGACTGGAATTTTACAAAGGGGAATTGTATGAAAGTACGGGAGAAAATGGAAAATCTTTGTTATTAAAAATTGATTTAAAAACGGGTGCAACTATAAAGTCCGTACCGCTTGCGGATCAGTATTTTGGCGAGGGCTTAACCATTTTCAACGATAAAATTTATCAATTGACCTGGACAACCGGAGTTGGATTCCGTTATAATATGGACTTTACCCTGGATAAAACATTCACTTATTATACACAAGGCTGGGGAATGACGCACACAGATTCCAGCATCATTATGGGAGATGGTTCTAATAAATTATATTACTTCAACGCCGAATTTCAAAAAACCGGTGAGTTGGAAGTTTATGACAATAAGGGTCCGGTTTTGAAAATAAATGAGTTGGAGTACGTCGATGGCTATGTATTTGCCAATATCTGGGAAACAGATAAAATAATTCAAATTGATCTGGCGACTGGGAAAGTCGTGGGGAGTATGGATATGAAAAATATAATTCCAGGTGAAGTTGATCAGACAGGATCCAGCGTTTTGAATGGAATTGCTTATCAACCTTTTGAAAACGCATTTTATATAACCGGGAAAAACTGGCCGACTCTGTTTAAGATAAAAGTATCGGGTGCTGCAAAAAAGAATTCGAAAACGATCGCTTTAAAATAGCAGTGTAGGATTCAATTCATGGTATCCGCTTTCTAATTTTCCTGTCCGGAATAAATTCACAAAATCATGTGCCCGACGTGTCGGCTCAGGCAGGCGGTAGCTTCCTGAACAGCGCTGCATAATATCCAGACTATTCTGTAAGCTCAACTTATTTCCAGGTGAGACAAACACCGGATTGGTTTTCAATTTGGAACGAAAGGCATATCCAATAATTTCTTCTTTTGTCATGATTGGCGAAAATTCTCCTTTCTGAATTCCCGGCTCCTGCCATTTTCCAAACAATATATTTTTGGCGCATCCCATGGTGGCCATTCCCGTCAGCGCTCCAAAGTGAGCGGCGATACCCATTCTTCTTGGATGGGCAATTCCATGCCCGTCTACCATGATGACATCCGGTTTAACAGACATTTGCTCCAAAGCCTGGACCAGAGCCGGAACTTCCCGAAATGCGAGAAACCCTGGCACGTATGGAAAACTTGTCCTACTCTCTACCATGGAATACGCAATCGGCTGCATGTCTGAGTAACGAAGCATTACAATACCAGCAAAAATTACTTCACTGAATCGATTTAAAGAAATGTCAGCGCCTGCGATCGTCGTAATTTCATTCTGAAGTGGTTCAATTCGTGTTCTTTCCCGCAGTTCGTTCTGAATTGCCTTCGCCTCAGCCAGATTAAGCTCATCATATTTCAAATCGTCCTCTTCCATACTATATAATTTAAGGTACGATCTCTCGCCGGGATACCACCTTTAATTGAAAAAATATCGATATAATTTAAAAATATATTGTTTCAGTACTGTTATTAATCATTTATTAACGATTTCTTAATAGCCTCACCCTTTCTTTGATTCCATAGTTCGGCCGAACAGATTGTCAAAATTCAGGTATGAAAAACAATAACTACAAATTTTATTCCACGAAATCGAGCCTTAATAATTCTTAACCGGGATTACTACTCACCAATTAAATTCTATGGGAAATCAATCTTTATTAAAAAATGGAATAAAGATCTGCACTAAACTTTTACAGCATATTGTGATACTGTTTGCTGTGTTATTTTGCAGTCAGGTCTTTGCACAAAGTCAACCAACCAGTACGGATGACGTCACTGTTTCCGGAGAAATCGCAGATGAAAAGGGACAATTTGTACCGGGCGCCAGTGTTGTCTTGAAGGGTTCAATGAAAGGAACGACTACGGACGCCGACGGTAAATTTTCTATTGCAACACCTGAATCGGGTTCAATACTTGTTGTCAGTTTTCTCGGCTATAAAAGGCAGGAAGTGGAGATAGGAAACCGAACCTATCTACAGATCAAACTGGAACCAAGCACCGGCGAACTTCAGGAAGTTGTAGTCGTTGGTTATGGTACGCAGCGCAAGCAGACATTGACTGGTGCAATTTCCAATATCGTTTCGGACGCGATCAAAACGACTACTCACACCAGTTTGGCACAAAGTCTTCAGGGGAAAGTAGCTGGTGTCCAGATACGTCAGAATTCGGGAGAACCCGGTTCATTCAGCACCAGTATAAATATCCGCGGATTTGGCGAACCGTTATATGTGGTCGACGGTGTTGCGCGTGACGGAGGTTATGAATTCCAAAAAATAAATCCGGATGATATCGAAAGTATCTCGGTATTAAAGGATGCTTCCGCAGCGATTTTTGGTATCCGGGCCGGCAATGGGGTTGTGATCGTTACCACAAAAAAGGGAATTAAAGGCAAACCGAAGTTCAGCTATAACGCGGTTTACGGAAGGCAAAGTCCAACTGACGTTCCCAATATGACCAACGCTTTTCAATGGGCTCAAATGCGTAACGATGCCGCCAAAAATCTTGGAGAAAATCCTGTCTACACGTCTGAAGAAATTGAAAAATTTCGGACCGGAGCACCCGGTTATGAAAGTACAGATTGGTATAAGCAGGTTTTAAATAAATCGGCTTCACAGACACAGCATTTTATTTCAGCTTCCGGCGGAGAAGGGGCGGCGACGTATTTTACAAGTTTTGGTTATCAGAATGAAAACGGACTTTTGAAAAGCAGTGACATGGGTTACAAGAAATATACTTTCCGTACCAATGTCGGTATCGATCTGACTAAAAATCTGAAAGCGGACCTGATTTTGTCCGGGCTTTTTGATAAGAGAAACCAGCCTGGCGATAATTTCTTCAATATTTATAAGGGAACCCGCATCGCTCTGCCAACGGAAAGACCATTCGCCAATGATAATCCAAAATATCCGGCGTTATTGAGCGGAGGTTATAACCCGGTTGCCCTGGCCGATGGGAACCTGACGGGGTACAATGAAGAAGCCAATAAATTTTTCCAATCGACATTCGCACTGACTTATACCGTTCCTTTTGTTCCGGGACTAAAAGTGAAAGGTCTGGTAGCTTATGATAGCAATAATTACCGGGCGAAGTCGGTTTCAAAAAGCTACAATTTGTATACCTATGAAGCTGCGACTGATAAATATATTGCACATCAACAACGTAATCCATCCCGGATCGGTAATAACTATTCTGACAATAATCGGGTAACGTTTCAGGGACAACTTTTTTACAATACGGTTATAGCTAAAAATCATAACATTGGCGCGACGCTTGTATATGAACAGCAGGAATCTAAAAACAGATGGGCTGGTTTGGGGCGTGAATATGCTTTTTTTACCAATGACCAGATCGATCAGGCTGGTCTGAACAACCAGACGACAAGTGGTTCGGAAAGTGAATATGCAAGCCAGTCTTACGTTGGGCGCTTGAATTATGACTTCAAAGAAAAATATCTGCTGGAAGTTGCGGCTCGTTACGACGGTTCTTACCGATATCATCCGGATCGCAGATGGGGATTATTCCCCGTTGTTTCTGCCGGATGGCGGGTAACCGAAGAGGCGTTCATGAAAAACATTCCATTCATTTCGACACTTAAACTGAGAGGTTCTTATGGTTTGGTTGGATCTGATGCAGGCGCGCCATTTCAATATGTGCCAGGTTTTTCTCTCAGCGGAGGAGGCGGTTATGAATTCACGAATGGAAACTATACTACGGGAGCAGCTTCACCAGCAATTGTTAACGAAAAACTTACCTGGTTCAAATCGAAAATTCAGGATGTAGGAATTGATATCGGCCTTTGGGATAATAAAATTGACCTGACTTTTGACATTTATCAGAGAGATCGCAAGGGATTATTGGCGCGAAGAAATGTGTCTTTGCCAAATACTTTTGGCGGGACGTTGCCTGATGAAAACCTGAACAGCGACCGGGTAAGAGGTATCGAATTTACAGCAGGATACAGCGGCCAGATCCGTGACTTCAAATATGGTATTTCCGGAAACTTCAATTTTGCCCGGACCATGAACCGCTATGTTGAAAGAGGCGATTTTTTGAGTAGTATGGATAAATGGCGTAACGGAGGTGCCAATCGCTGGAATGATGTCGTTTGGGCATATCAGTTGGAAGGTCAGTTTCAGAATAAGGATGAGGTTGTTTACGCGCCCATTCAAAATGGCGATCTTGGTAACACACGCGAACTTCCCGGTGATTTTAAATACAAGGATGTTGACGGGAACGGTGTAATTGATGGAAATGATGCCATACCATTATTCTTTGGCGGAGACCCCAAAATGTATTATGGAGTTACCTTGAATGCTTCTTATAAAGGTTTTGATTTCACCGCCTTGTTTCAGGGATCCGGCAAATACAGTGTACGTTTCCGGGAAGTCTATGCAGAAGTATTTGCATTTCGCGGAAATACACCGGAATACTTCTACGACAGATGGCATCTATCGGACGATAATCAATGGATTCCAGGAAAGTGGCCGGCTTCACGCTTCAACTACAATGTTGGCGCCATGTACGCAGAAAGCGCTGCCTGGCGGAAAGATGCTTCTTATCTACGATTCAAAAGCGCACAGCTAGGCTACACTTTCAAACTAGGCTGGCTGAAGAAAATTGGTATAGATGATGTCCGGATCTATGGAAATGCGCACAACATTTTCACCTGGGCAGATCCTTTCGTCAAACCGTTTGATCCTGAGAAAATCGAAGGCTTGTTTGGTGCCGGATTGACTTACCCCGTCACGAGAAGTTACAACTTTGGTATTAACGTTAAATTCTAAGTGTAGAAAAAATGAAATTATTCAGATGTATACTCTTACTGCCTGTTTTGTTTTCCCTGAGTTGCGGAGACGTACTCGACAAACAGCCTTTGGACAAATTACAGGGAGAAAATTTATTTTCCAATCCCGAAGGTGTGAAGCTTTACATGGCAAATCTCTATTACCAGCTTCCTATTGAAGATTTTACATTTTTCAGGCAAGGTTTTAACTGGAACACAGGCGATCCGAATAATGGAGGTTTTGCTCCTGCGATGGTAACGGATGAAGCAGTTCACACTGAGTTTGGCGACTTCATTGGTAACGATGATTTTCAGTGGTGGGATCAGGGTTACAAGCTGATCCGTGATACAAATATACTTATTGATATTATTCCGACGCTAAGCGTGTCGGAAGATGAGACCAAGGCGTTGGTTGGCGAAAGTGCTTTTATTCGGGCATATGCTTATTTCGCATTGGCGAAGAGGTATGGCGGAGTTCCACTGATAACGTCCGTACAAAAATACGAAGGCGATGTCGAGTCTTTGAAAGTGCCAAGAAGTACAGAAAAAGAAACCTGGGATTTTGTTTTAAAAGAGTGTGATGTGGCGATTCAGAATTTGGCAGAATCGTGGCCGGGCGGCGAGAGAAGAGCCACGAAATGGGTTGCCTATGCATTGAAATCAAGAGTAGCTTTGCATGCAGCTTCCTTGTCGAAATATGGTGAGAGAGCTCCAATCTCAGGTACAGCGGTCGATCAAAAACTTGTGGGACTGGATAAATCAGCAGCTGCCGAATATTATAAAGCTGCTATTGAAGCATCAGAAACGCTTATAAACTCCGGCAAGTTTTCTCTCTATAAACCTTCGCCAGCATCGCCGGAAGAAGCCGCAGAGAATTACAGGAAGTTATTTGAAGATCCTAACATTGCGCTGAACGAGGTGATTTTCATCAAAGGTTTTGCCCGGCCAGGGGCAGGTACCGGACATAATTACGGAATATGGTATCAGCCCAACCAAACAGCAAACGGCTGGCCGCATCCCGGACGTATGAATCCGACACTTGACCTGATCGATGCGTATGAAAGTTACACGGATCCAGGGAAAAGTGCGCCGGTGATGACGACGGAAGCTGGAAATGATATTAATGACTATAACGGATTTAGCGCTTCGAAAAATTATAAACGATACGATGATCCCGCGGGTATTTATAAAGATAAAGATGCCAGGCTCTGGGCTACGGCTGTTTTACCAGGCACTGCCTGGAAAGGGCAAAAAATTATTATCCAGGCCGGATTTATTAAGCCGGATGGAAGTGCTCAGCTTTTCGGAGGCGAGCCAATCACTGCAAATGGTAAAACATATTACCCATTTGGAGCCGCAGACCGGACACAATATTCCGGCTTTGATACCTGGGGAGGAAACAATACCCGGACGGGAGTGAGTTTCAAAAAATTCCTGAATGAGGGCGTGAATGTTGCACCAGGATGGAATCAGACCGTGTCAGATTGGGCTGATTTTCGATATGCTGAAATTCTTTTGATTTACGCAGAAGCAATTGTGGAAAGTGGATCGGGAAAAATCGAGGAAGGAGCAAAAGCTTTAAATGATATTCGCCGGCGTGCTGGTCATACCAAAGACATTCCCTTGACAATTGACAATGTAATTCGCGAGAGACGCGTGGAGCTGGCATTTGAAAACAAACGATTCTGGGATCTGGTCAGACGCCGTGAGTATCACACACTTTTTAATAACTCTGTTCGTCATGCCTTGATACCAGTTTTGGATTTACGGGTCTCGCCGGCCAAGTACATTTTCATTCGTCAAACGATCCAGCGCCTGAATCCGGCCACGTTCGATTACAAACAATATTACCGGTATATCCCTGGCGTTGGTTCAAATGGTTTGGTTCAGAATCCTCAATATTAAAATTGAAAATCATGAAAAAGATAAAACTATATATACCTGTTTTTCTTCTTGTATTGACTGTAATCGCTTGTAAAATAGACAATTATCCGGCTACCGACGCTCAGCTGTACGGAACGTTTCTGGATGCGGAAACCAATGAGCCGGTTGAACAGGATATCATTCGTGGCAGCACCATTGAATTTATTGAGCACGGATATGCTTCGCAAACCAAGCAGGTCATGATCGTGAAAAATGATGGAACCTATCGTAACAACCTGATCTTTGCGAACACGTATACAATTACGCCGGTACGTGGAAATTTTGTTCCGACCGAGCCGCAGGAAGTGACTGTTAAAGGTGAAACACAACTGGACTTTAAAGTGCAGCCCTATATTCGTGTTAAAGATGTGAAGATTGAAAAAGTTGGAACCAAGGTTGTTGCCACTTTTAAATTACAACAAACGGTTATCAATAAGGTTAAAAAAATCGGTTTGTATGCGCATCCGGAGCCAGCCGTTGGAGAGCCGATCCGAACAGTTCTGGCAGACCAGGAAATCAATACAGTTAGCGACCCAAACAAAATTTATCGGCTCGAAATCGATGTACCATCCAACAGTAGTAATCTGAAAACAGGGAATCAATATTTCTTCCGTGTCGGCGCGCTGATTGATGCACCGGAATCAAAGTTTAATTATGCCAAAGCGGTAAGACTAACTTTATAGACAAACTGCCGGTCGGGAAATTTCCGGGCCGGCAGTTTGTCTTTTAATAATTTCACAAACTGAAGTTTAATAGTATTCAATAATGAAAATCTTAAAATTCATTTGCCTTTTTTCTGTTTTATCCATCAGCTGCAAAGTTAATGAGGAGAAAATAACAGATACTCCGATACCCATTGAAGAGGTCAAATATGATCAAACCGGAGTTTTGTTTCCAAATTATAAAGGCCTTGTAATGGCTGGTTATCAGGGTTGGTTCACAGCGGAAGGCGACGGAGCCGGACGTGGCTGGCATCATTACCAAAAGGCTGGAAAGTTTGAGCCGGGTTTTGCTTCGATCGATTTCTGGCCAGACGTTACAGAATATAGCAAAACATATCCAACAGCTTTCAAATATCAAAATGGAGAAAATGCAAAAGTGTACAGTCCTTACGATGAGGAAAGTGTTGATCTGCATTTTAAATGGATGAAGGAACATAACATTGACGGTGTATATATGCAGCGTTTTGTGAGTGAGGTTAAGGGAGAAAGCGGGAAAAAACATTTTAACAAAGTATTAGAGAATGCACTGAAAGCATCGAAAAAATACGGACGTGCCATTAGCATAATGTATGATCTCAGTGGCTCAACTTCGGCTGATATGGCATTCATTATGAAAGATTGGGAAGAATTACAGACGCTTTTCAAAATATATGACAATAAAAAAAATCCTACTTATCTGAGGCATCACGGCCGTCCACTGCTGGCGATCTGGGGTGTAGGATTTAATGACGGACGGAAGTATACTATTGCCGATATCCGGAAACTCGTTGATTCGATCAAAGGCCCGACGAAGAAAACATCCATTTTGCTGGGGGTTCCGTACTATTGGCGCACGCTAACAAAGGATACCGAAAACTCAACTGATCTGCACACATTAATCAAAACAGCAGACGTCATTATGCCTTGGGCCGTTGGCAGATATGATGCATCCACTTATACTGACGTAGCCGGCACAACTTTGCCGGGAGATATTGCCTGGTGCAAAACCAACAAAATTGACTACGCGCCGTTGGTTTTTCCAGGATTTAGCTGGGGTAATTTAAAAAATGACAAATCGCTGTATAATCAGATTCCGAGAGCCAAAGGGGATTTCCTTTGGCAGCAGATTGCAGGAGCAAAATTGTCTGGTGCAGAGGCTTTATACGTGGCCATGTTTGATGAGGTTGACGAGGGAACTGCTATTTTTAAAACAAAAAAAGAAGGACAAACGCCTTTGAATGGCGATGGGAAGTTTGTCGGAATTGAACCAGATTTAGATTCTGATTTTTATTTATGGCTTACGGGAGAAGGGGCGAAATGGTTTCATGGTGCGAGCGGGTACAGCATGCAAAAACCTGTTCGGTCGAAATAGTAGTGGTCATTGGTTTCTAATATTGAAATAAATCGTTTTCTTAGCCGGATCAACCAATCTATGAAAGAATGAAATTTTTCCTTTTCCTGTTTTCGCTTTCCCTGATTTTTTCCGGAAATACTATTGCTCAAAAGCTTAATCCCGGACCAGTCGTAACTTATCGAAACCCGGTTATTTCGGGCGACTTCGCTGATCCGTCTGTGATTCGTGTGGGCGATACCTATTATGCTGCCGGAACATCCTCGGAATGGGGACCCGCCTATCCAATTTACAGTTCAAAGAATTTAATAGATTGGGAATATGTTGGGCCTGTTTTTGCGGAATTGCCGGAGTGGACGATGGGTAGTTTCTGGGCGCCGGAACTGTTCTTTCGCAACGGTACTTTCTACGTTTATTATACAGCCCGCCGCAAATCCGACAAACAATCTTTCATCGGTGTAGCATCGACAAAAGATTTGAAGAAAGGTTTCAAGGATCATGGCGTTATAATTGAATGGACAAAAGAAGCCATCGACGCTTTTATCGTAGAAGACAAAGGGAAATTATTCATTACCTGGAAAGCATATGGTTTGGACAAGGACAGAGGAATTGAAATCCTCGGCGCCGAACTTTCGCCGGATGGCTTAAAAGTTATTGGCAAAGAATTCAGTTTGATTAAAGCTGATCCGGCTGGCTGGGAGTCTGGTGGGGCAGAAGGTCAGGCGATTTTCAAAAGAGGAAATTACTGGTATATGCTTTATTCCGGAAACGCTTGCTGCGGAGATAAATGTGATTATCAGGTCGGGTTTGCAAGAGCCGAAAAGCTTCAGGGCCCGTGGATAAAATATTCAGGAAATCCTGTTCTTTTTGGTGATGATACCTGGAAATGTCCGGGGCACGGAACGGTAGTAATTACACCGGACAATCGCTACTTCTATCTGCATCACGCATATAACGGAGTCGATTTTACTTTTTCCGGGCGACAGGGCATTCTGAGTGAACTTGTCTGGGACGAAGCTTCAAAATGGCCTGCGTTTCGCTATGGAAAAACCCCGCCCGCCCAGGCGGAAGCCCCGATCGGAGCAAGTGCAGTAATTAATTCCAATCTTTTCATCAATTATGACAAGGATACCTTGAAGGCACCGTGGGTATACGATGTGAGTTTTCCGAAACCAGATTATGTTGTACAAAATGGCTCACTTCAAATTGAGAACAGCAACCACACCAATACCGGGAATTTTCTGGGACTAACAGTTAAAAAAGGGAACTATACATTTACAGCAGAAGTGATTTCTAAGAATGACATAACACAGAATATTATTGTCTACGGAGATGCTAACAACGCCATTGGTTATGGTGTCCACAAAGATAATATCGAACTATGGCAGATTAAAGATGGTGTTGTTGAGGTAATTAAAAAACAGGAAATTCCTGAAAAGTACAAAGACATCAAGCTAAAACTGCAAACGAGGTACGGACGTTTTTATGAATTCAGCTGGGATATCAAGGGCCAGAAAATTGACTCACTGATCAATGCTGTACAGATTGAGGCGCCTTGGTTACCTCGTTGGGACAGAGCGCCCCGTGTAGGAATTAACGTTGCCGGGACTAAATCAGGCAAAAGCGAAATCAAAGCCATTCAGATGAAATATGACTAGCCTTTCAGGAATGTAAAACTTCCGGCATATCCTTCTGAAAATCCTCTCCATAGATCCGGTTATATTCTCTGGCAAAATTCTCGTACGTAGATTTTGCCAGAGAATGTTTTCCCAGATGTGCCAATGCCTTGCATTTGATAATCATCGCCTCTTCGTTAACCGGATCAAAATAGAAAATATAATTAGCCAGTTGAATCAAAAATTCAGGATCGTCCGCGATTTTTGTTGTGGATGCGAAACGTAAATAGGTATCGACAATCTCATTTGAAATTTCTGACTTAAACGTATCCAGCCACTCATATTCAACGTTGGAAAGAAAATTTCCCCGTTTTGTAATTTCTGCCAGCTCCGAAATATTTTCTTTATTCAAATCCTTCTTATTCCTGATCAACGAGAGATAATATGTGTAATCCACATGGATTTTGTCATAATCGATCTTGATTTTCCAGTAACCTGTTTCTTTCGAAACCTGGCAAAACTTCATTTTTTCAAGTATACCTTTCAGCTTTGCGATATTAACCGAACGGTTATTACGGGCACTTTCTGATGATTTGTCAAACCAAAGCAGTTCTTTTAATTTCTCCGAACTGATACCTTCCCAGCGAATGGAATAAAGAAGGATGACCAAAAACAGCTCTTTAACAAGCGGGCTGAACTGTTTGGTTATATCACGGCCTTCTTCATCAAACAATTGAAGATTCCCAAAAAGAAAAATGCTGCTATGAAGCGGTAAAGCGTCAGCTTTTACAATTTGGCTTGAAGAAGATATCGCTGTTGCATCTCCGGAAGTAGATGCTATAACCGGAAAATCCGCCGGGATTGCGAATGCTTTTTTCTTCCGGAAATAAACCATGTAAACATATGCAGCCGCCGCAATAACAAACAAACCGCCGATCGGCCAGAAAATCGGATCAGCGCCAGCTTCGATGGGCGTATCGGGTTGAAGGGTTGCAAGCGGAGGAGCATTCAAAGAATAAATTGCAACTTTGGTTTGATTGTTGTCTTCCAGATATAAAGTCACGGCAACAAAACGGTTGCTTGAATAATCAAAAAACAAATCGGCAAAAGAAAGGACATCTACAAACTGATAGGGAATTTTGGAGCCAACGGATGAAAAATCAGGTGAGGTCAGCGAACCTTTAATCAGTTGTAATTCAGTGTTGAATTTGTCTTTTGGAAAGATCAATGTAAAAAAAGAATTGTCCTTTTCATTAATGATCATCGAATTACAAAAAACAAAATCCTCCTTAGGCAGTTTCAACTCATACAGCTTTTTGAAGGTCCTGGTTTCTGTGTTAAAAAATAAAAGGTCATACCAGTTTCGCGGATTTAATATCTGCTGCCCGGTAGAACTCCCGTATCCTCCAAGAATGTAAGCACCTTTTTTTCCTGCACCAAGCGCAGCCATGTAACGCGGGGTGAAAATAGAATCGTTCAGGGAAAGGTCCGTCCAGGTTTTGGAAGGAATATGATACCGCTGGACATTCTTTTTATAGGCTAAATGCCCATAACCACCAAGGATATAAATACACGAATCGGAAGGAGAATAAAACTTGTTTGCATGTACAAAATGTGTTTTAGGAACCGGTTTTATCGCGCTTTTATCCCATGAATTTGTTTGAAAGTCAAAAGTTGAAACCTCTTTTTCGTCAATGTAAATATGGTAAAGTTTTTTATTTGTCGGATCAAACAGTACCTGATTATCAACATAAACCGGCTGTAAACCTGGTTCATGTTTTATGGAAGTCGATCGGTTGGCTGCGACATTATAACTGATCAGCGAATCTTTGCAAACAATATGAAGAATACCTTTACTTTCGTCAAAGCCCAGCCGGGTATAATTCTTCAAAGTCAATGTCCGGTCAAGCTTCCATTGATAATGCAGTTTTTTTATCCAAACTGGGTTAGATACCAGTGCATCTTTTCCCTGAATTTCTTCAGTCGCTTTGGAACCATCTGTTTTGTCCAGCGCCCAGTGAAACTTTACTGTGTTGTCTTCAGAAATGGTAACATTTCTGATTTTCATTGGCGGCACATCGGTCGATTTAAAATCTTTATACCGGTTTGCCCCAAAAAGAATTTTAAAACATCCGTTACTGGAAAGGTTAAGTGGCTGGGAAAAACTTTTGTCCCCGTAAACGACAAGGACATTTTTCTGTTTCTTGTTGAATTTTAAAGTAATCCTGTTCCATTTTTTATAAAGGTCGCTATTGGGAAAATCGAAAGAAAAAGGTGCGAATTTATCTCCGACGACTAATTTGAAGTGCTGTTTTTCGGTGCTGTTATCATAAATAATATCAATATTTTGTTTGTCACTTTCGATCAGCCGGACAATGTATCCGAAGTAGGTTTTTTTGTCTGGTAAAAAGGAAAGGTCGAAGGATAATTCAAAATCTTTTTGAAGGCAGAACGTATTTTCAGGGCTCAGATCAAGTCCTGTTCTTTTATCTTGCACCACTTCATAGCTATCAAAACCAAGCCCGTAAGACTGAGCGAGGCTAACATTTGCCATGCCAGTTAAAATCAGGAAAACGAAAAAGAGAAACGGAAATTTGAATTTCATAGGAAAAGGATGGAGAGAAATGAAATAATTTTCCCTCAGGCAATCATTAGGGTTTTTGTTAATCTATTATTAATCTTTTCTTAATCGTATCGCACGTAATTGGCATTTTTGGTTATCTGTCTCAAATATGACATTATTGATTTAAAGTTAAACAATAGTTAGTGTTTTTAATAACGATTTCCGATGATTAAAAAGATTAACCTCAAATGTGCTATCTATACTTCCTGAAAAATAATTCCTTAAAATCATAAGCACCTTAGCGGTAAATAAAATTTCATTAAAGCATGATCCAATCCTTTAAAACGTTAAAATTTTCCAGTATTTTATTACTTAGTTGTTGTTTAAGTTTTAGCTCAAAAGCACAAAAAAACGAAGCCTCAGGAAACCTGAAATATGTAGATCTTCGCGTAGGAAATGTTGGTCAGTTGTTAGAACCCACACGGCCGACTATCCAGCTGCCAAATCAAATGGTTCGAATGTTCCCCGAGCGCAAGGATTATTTAGATGATCAGATCACGAGTTTTCCACTGATCGTAGTTTCTCATCGCTTGGGACAGGCATTTTCGATCAAACCTTTTAGTAAGCAGATCACTTCTGTCAATTACAATGAAAAACTGGCGTATGATCATGATCTTGAAGTAACCCGGCCCTGGTATTATGCTACATATCTGGTTGACGATGAGGTTCAGGTTGAATTTACACCTGGCAAAAAAACAGGAATTTACCGTTTCGGATTTCCTGCAAATTCTTCCAAAAGTCTTTTATTTAATTTGTACAATGGCGGGGAAGGATCGTGGAAATTTATTTCAGACAACGAAATTGTTGGAACAGAGACGTATCATGACGACATTCCTGTCTACATGTATGGCGTTTTCAGCGAAAATGGGAAAACCGGAGTTCTGAACGGTGAAAAAGCACTAACAGAAAAAACCGTGAAAGGCGAAAAAGTTAAAGCCTGGATCAATTTTCCTGAGAACAAAAGCGGAAAAATCGAATTCAAATATGCGATTTCATACATCAGCCAGGAGCAGGCTAAGAAAAATTTCGACAAAGAGTTAAAAACCTCTGATTTTGAAGATCTGAGAAAAAACGGCGAGCAGGCCTGGTCGGATGTGATCAATCAAATTCAGGTCGAAGGCGGTACCGAAGCGCAAAAGCGCAGTTTTTTTTCGTCGCTTTACCGCACCTACGAACGGATGGTGGATATTTCGGAAGATAATCAGTATTACAGCGGTTTTGATAAGAAAATCCATAACAGCAACCGTCCCTTTTATGTGGATGACTGGACCTGGGATACCTATCTGGCGCACCATCCTCTGCGAATTATCCTTGATCCGGAACAGGAAGAGGATATGCTTAATTCATTTGTAAATATGTATGAGCAAAGTGGCTGGATGCCTACTTTTCCAGTACTTTTTGGCGATCACGCCTGTATGAATGGCTTCCATTCTTCGGTTACATTTCTGGATGGATATCGTAAGGGTTTGAGAAATTTTGATGTTTCCAAAGCCTATGCGGGCATGTATAAAAATGCTACGGAAGCAACGATGCTTCCTTGGAGAAACGGAGCTAAATGTGAGCTGGATGAGATTTATCATACCAAAGGATATTTTCCGGCACTGCGTTTAAATGAAAAAGAAACTGTGAAACTTGTTGATCCATTTGAAAAACGTCAGGCTGTGGCTGTGACTTTGGGCGGAAGTTATGACGATTGGGCGCTGGGAGAATTTGCAAAAGATCTCGGGAAACAAGAGGATTTTAAAAAATTCAGCGCTCGCGGTTATAATTATAAAAATCTCTGGAACAAAGATAAAAACATGTTCCTTCCCAAAGACAGTAAGGGCGAATGGATTATGATTGATCCCAAATTTGATGGCGGCATGGGTGGCCGTGATTTTTATGATGAAAACAACGGATGGACCTACAAGTGGCAGGTTCAGCATGATATTAATGGTCTGATAGGTTTGATGGGTGGTAAAAAAGGTTTCGAAGAGGGGCTGGATCAACTTTACCGAGAAGGGTTGGGGCGTAGTAAATATGAGTTCTGGGGTAAATTTCCTGACGCAACGGGTCTGGTTGGACAATATTCGATGGGGAATGAGCCAAGTTTTCATATTCCTTATTTATACAACTATACGGATGCGCCCTGGAAAACGCAGAAAAGAATTCGTTTTTTGCTGGATGTGTGGTTCAAAGACAACATTTTTGGGATTCCGGGAGATGAAGATGGAGGTGGAATGACGGCGTTCGTTGTCTTCTCATTCATGGGTTTTTACCCGATCACGCCCGGAAAACCAGAGTATACGATAGGAAGCCCGGTATTTGAAAAAGTGACGATCGATCTTCCAAATGGCAAGAAATTTAAAATGATCGCGAGTAATTGTTCGGTTGTCAATAAATATATCCAAAGTGCAAAGTTTGATGGAAAAGTATTAAATGTGCCTTCCTTCACGCACGATCAGTTAACGGCAGGGGGAACGCTGGAACTTGAAATGGGACCGAAACCGAATAAAGAATGGGGGCTTGGAAAATAAATAACGTAATTATTCGCTATGAAAATTTATGTTCCCATATCTCAAATATAATAAGTAGTTGTTTCAAAAGAATAAGAAGATCCGGCATCGAAATAGGTGTCGGATCTTTATTTTTATTGTGCCTTGCAAATGGGCATAAGTTACTATACGTGAGGATATTTTTTTATTATTTAAACTATTGCACTAATCCCCTGGAACAATTGTTTTGTAAGCGAGATTTAATTTTGAAATATTTTGGAACAAACGTTCTAAATAGTAAATTTGCATCATGGCACGTAAGAAAGAGTTTGATCCGGAAGAAAGAATGGAAAAAGCGCGTGATCTTTTTTGGCAAAAAGGTTACAACGCTACGTCCATGGAGGACCTCGTACAGACTATGGGGCTGAACAGAGGTAGTATATATGATACATATGGCGACAAGCATAGTCTTTATTTACAATGCTTGGGAAATTATGCTGCTGAAAAATTAAGAGAACATAAAGAAGCTGCTATGGGGACTTCCCCCATTGAAAAGGTTGAAAATATGATTCTTAGTGTTGTTGAAGCTACTGTGAACACCGGAAAATGCTGTATGGCCGTGAATTCTACTTTTGAACTGGCAACAGTTGATCAGAGTGTTCATTCCATAATCAATAACAACTGGAAAGATATTGTCAATTTTTTTGAACAACTGCTGACCGATGCCAGGGAAGTAGGGGAGATTTCGGCTGATAAAGATCCAAGGTTACTTGCAGAATTTATTGCAGCCAACTTTACAGGTTTGTGGCAAACCTATATTTTGTCACGAGACAAAAAGCAGGTTGAAAAACTAGCGCAGTTTTTGATAGGAATGATCAAAAATTAATTTTGATTTGGGGAATTGCGGAATGAAAAATCCGGAATTTTATGGTCCTGAGATTCACTGGCTTTAATATTGTATTTTTTTGTGACTATGGGTTTCTTGTGACGTGCAATAATTTGATAAATATCTGGTTATATTAGCATAATCGACGTTTTCAAAATATTTGCAGGGACGAATTGATATAGGAATTTACGGGTTTTTACGATTTCTATTTCAAATTCAGCTTATGTGTTACTTTAAACTGATTGTGATATGAAAAAGAGACTGCGTAAAAAAGCTTACCAAAAATGGGTGAAATGGTGGGTTAAAAACTCAGAAAAGTTTAATGATGAGATTATCCAATATCATCCGATAATGCTTTTATCATAATTGTCTTCCGGGACGCACGAGAGGAAATCGACGCAAGTGATTTCCTCTTTTTTATTAGTCAGGAAATTAGTTGCTTGCGTTTCTCGTGTTTATTAATTGTCAAATATTGACATAGCTAGTATATTTGAACCATGTCAAAAATGATAACAGAAGATCTCAGGGAGGTCATGATCCAGAATGCCTACGAAGTTCAGAATGAACTTGGGAAAGACCACGCACCCGTCGTAAAATTATATTCACAGTATGGTAAGGCAATCTGGCTTTTGTCAGAATTGGATTCAACCAATAATATTGCCTTTGGTCTTTGCGATCTTGGACAGGGCCTGACGGAGCTTAGTTATGTATCGATCGAACATCTGGAAAGTATTAAACATGCCAGGTTGAAGGTGCCAATGGTAGAAATGGACAAAAATTTTGTTCCCAAATATCCTATGAGCGTGTATGCTGAGGCTGCGAGAATGGTTAAAAGGATAACCGAAGATGAAGAAATTTTAAAACGCGCCGTTAAGGCAATTGCCGAGCGGGAATTTAAATAACGGTTTGGAATTGTATTCTCAAAGATACAGCACTTCTGTAATGCTGTGGACTGGTGGGCCATCGGCTAAGCTCTGAAACAGGAAACGTAGGTGGTCCTCAGCTTTTCCTTATAATAAATTATTTTTTCCGGGACTAGATTTGCGAGGTTTTCTTGTAATTTTAAGATGTAGAAATAATTCGAGAGGATCGAATATTTCTTACTTGACATTAGCATTTTAGCTCTCCCTCATCATGAAATCGGTTTTTTTTAAAGCGATTATTGTCATTTTTATATGCAGTACTTCACAGGCGCAGACTGTGGAACATGCTTATCGTTTCACAGATGATTTAAAAGTTGCCGAACCTACCTGTGCTCCGAACCTTGTATCAGTAAAGAATCCAGGCTCTTGTACAGTATCAGCTATTGAAGGTGCGTTTGTTGAAGACGTCTTAACCTGTGGGTTCAGAAGAAAAGTCTATCACAGTAATCTAAATTACGGCTTGCGGTACGCTAATGCAGATGGCGCTATCTTAGAAAGTTATACGATTCAATTATATGTGAGAAATACAAATTGGGGAAGTGGCAGAACCCGGATCATAGACTTTTCAAACGGACAAAAGGATGAAGGGATTTATTTCAAAAGCACTGCGGGAAGTAGTGGCCGGTGTTTGGAACTTGATGGCGGTACTGTTGGTACCTGTCCTTATTTTAACGATAAGACATATTACCTGATTACGATAACCCGTAATGCTGCGACGGGCCTCGTCAGCTTATATGCCGACGGAGCATTATTTTCAACTTATGATGATGCGGGTAAGAAATATGTGGGCAAGGCCGGAACTCCGATTTATTTCTATCGAGATGATAATATTGTTTCTTGCGAGTCGGGCGAGGCTAATTTTGCGTATCTGTCTGTCAGGAATAAACCGTTAGAGAAATCAGAGATTGTTCGGGAATTTGCAGATATCTGTGCTACTTCCACGATTAATCCTATGGCTGATTTTCTCATTGATCCAAATCCGTTATGCAACAATGGAAATGCAAGGGTAGAATATACAGGAAAGCTTCCTTCCGAGAGCACTTATGGCTTTCAATGGGCTTTTGGAGCATCGAAAATAATAAGTGGGTCAGGGAAAGGTCCGTTTTTGATAAAATGGGATTCACCCGGGCAAAAATTCGTAACGCTAGCGATCGTCAACAGTGCTTGCGGGGCGAAAATTGAGAATACAAAAAGAATTACGATTGGTTCAGTTCCTGAGATTGCAGTTGCTCTTGATACAGATCAATGTAAGAATCAAACGACTCTGACCATAAAAGCTTCAAACGCGACTTCTCCTTACCAGTATTCACTGGATTCAATCAATTTCCAGTCATCTGAGACTTTTAACCTATCGGCAGGTAAGTATAAGGTTTTTGCAAAGGATAACAATGGCTGTGTTAAGGATACGTCTATCGTGATCAAAGCTATTGAAAGTACCAGCCTTAGAACAATTGCGGATACCACTATATGTGCAGGTCAGGAAATTCAGCTTGTGACAACGGGCGATGCTGCTTCATATACCTGGACTCCGGCAATTGGGCTTGATGATCCAAAAACTAAGGATCCATATGCCTCTCCCGCAAAGACTACGGATTATATTGTAACGGCAGCCATGGAAAATTGCGTTTTAAGAGATACGGTACAGGTTAAGGTAATTCCTGAAATCAAGGTGAACACTACACCAGATGCAACAATTCCACCAAACGTAGCCTATCAGTTAAATGCATCTTCGGATGAGTTGACAGGTATTTCTAATGTAAGCTATTTGTGGAGCCCACCCACCGGGCTTGATAATCCGGTTATATCCAATCCCAAAGCAACACTTAGTTTTAGTCAAATTTACACTGTCTCAGTCATTTCTCCTCAGGGATGCACGGGAACGGGCAGAGTTGAATTATCAATACCTCCGCCAGCCTCGATAAATCTTCCTGATGTCTTTACACCGAACGGAGATAATAGTAATGAACTGTTGAAACCAATCAGCAATCATATCGCATCCTTAAATTATCTTAAAATTTACAACCGATGGGGAGAGGCAGTATTCTCATCAGATCAATTGAATGAAGGATGGGATGGAAGTTTGAAAGGCATGAAAGTGGCTGCTGGTGCTTATGTCTGGAAAATGGAAGCGGTTACAAAAGAAGGAGAAGTTATTCGTAAAAGTGGGACGGTGTTACTGGTTCGATGAATGATTGAGATACTCTGAAAATGTTTGAATCTAAATTCTACTCACTCACTAACTGAATACTGCTGCCTCTGTATTGAAATTTGTTTGTAATTTTTACTTATGGTTCAACAACAAACATTAGCTGACTACTCGTCGAGTTTACCTGAACAAGCTGTAAGCAATCGGCGAAGCGGAGGCCATTTTGCTGCTGTAAGGCTGGATGATTTTTCAGAAGAAAGTTTAAAATCAACGACAGTATACAGCCGTAAAGATTTTTATAAAATCTCACTGATCACAGGTCATGCCAGCTATTATTACAGAGATCGTGAATATTTAATTGAGCCGGGTATTTGCGCGCTGGTTTTTACAAACAGGGATGTGCCTTATCGCTGGGAAGTTCACAGCGGCTCATGCAGTGGGTATAGCTGTATGTTTACCGAAGATTTTTTACCGATGCATACATACCAACGTCCAACGGACTGGACGGTTTTTGATTCCGATGCGCAATCTGTTTTTCTTCTCAGCATTGAAGAGAAAAATAGGTTTATCAGTTTATTTCAGAAAATGATTGCGGAACAGGCAACTAGCTATTTGCATAAATATGATTTACTTTTTCTGTATGTGCTTGAATGCATTCATGAAGCTTTAAAGTTGAGCCCGGAACTGGCATTTCGTTCGCAGACAGCATCTACACGTCTTACAAATTCCTTCAAGGCTCTTCTCGCTAATCAGTTTCCGCTGGTATCGACGTCGCAACAAATCGAACTTCGAAATGCACAGGCTTTTGCAGATAAACTGGCGGTTCATACCAATTATCTGAATAGGATTTTGAAATTGGAAACGGGCAAAACGACCACGCAACTTATTTCCGAGCGTATCATGCAGGAGGCCCGGGCATTATTAATCCATTCAAACTGGCCCATCAGTCAAATTAGTCACAGTCTGGGTTTTGATGAGCCTACACACTTCACTCAGGCATTTCGAAAACATACAGGTCAAACGCCTTCCGCGTTACGTCAATTGGTTTGATTTACGTCATCATGCGTTTGAAAATGGTCAAATTCCGGGAGGTCCACGCCCTACTTTTGTGAAGTAATTATAAAAAAAATGATATTCATGAAAACGTGGTTTATAACAGGTACTTCCTCAGGTTTGGGCCGGGTACTGACTGAAAAATTATTGGAACAAGGAAACAGAGTATTTGCAACGGTTAGAAAGGCCGATGCTTTGAAGGATCTCAAAGAGCGTTTTGGAAATAATTTGGTAGTTGAAATTCTGGATGTAACAGATACAGAGGCAATCCGCCAGGTTGTGAGCAAAGCTTTTACAGAATTTGAAAGAATAGATGTGATTGTCAATAATGCCGGATATGCATTATTCTGTGCGGCTGAGGAAGCAAATGACGATCAGATACGTCTTCAAATAGATACCAACATCGTCGGCTCCATTCAGGTTATACGGGCAGCTTTACCTTTTTTACGGGCTCAGGGATATGGCCGTATTCTTCAATTGTCTTCGGCAGGAGGTCAGACTACGTATCCTAATTTCAGTTTTTATCATACTACCAAATGGGCGGTGGAAGGTTTTTGTGAAACGTTAGCGCAAGAAATCGCACCTTTCAATATTGGTGTAACGATTGTTGAACCAGGAGCGCACAAAACTTCTTTTGGCACTGCTATGGCTACTGCGCCGACTATGCATGTATATGATCAGACACCGGCAGGTGACGTTCGACGTGCTGTTTATAATGGAACATTTCCAATAAATGGTGATGTAAATAAAACGGTTCAGGCCATGATAGATTCCGTGGAAATTGAACCCGCACCAAGACGGCTTGCGTTGGGACTTGATGCTTACCGGGATATGAGAGCTTCTCTGATATCAAGATTAGAAGCACTTGACGCGCAAAAAGATTTGGCTTTGGCCAGCGAGATTGACAATTAGGAGTTGGCAATTTTTCCAATAGGGCATAAAAAAAGTCTTTGAAAATTTCAAAGACTTTTTTGTCGGGGAGACAGGATTCGAACCTGCGACCCTCTGGTCCCAAACCAGATGCGCTACCGGGCTGCGCCACTCCCCGAAACAAGAATTATTCTTTTCAGTAAAAAGCACTTATCATCATTGATAAGTGCTTTTCTGTGGACTTGTAGGGATTCGAACCCCAAACCTCCTCATCCGTAGTGAGGTGCTCTATCCAATTGAGCTACAAATCCATTCCTTGAATCGGACTGCAAAGGTAGAAGATGACTTTGATTTATGCAAATCTGGGGGCAAGTATTTTTGAAATATTTTGAAATATTTTTTTATCTACCTTGATAATCAGGTTTTTTCTTTTGAAAAAAAGATGAAATCCCTTCTGCCGCGTCGCGGGTTTTGAATAGTATATCCTGATTTTCTGCTTCGAGATTCAGAATTTCAGACAGATTTGATTCATAAGATCTGTTTAAAACTTTTTTCATCGCACCAATTGCCGCGGTAGGAGCGTTGCGATAATAAGAAACTGCTTCCTCCACTGCTTCCTCCAATTTTTCTCTGGATACAGATTTATTGATTAAACCTATCTGAACAGCTTCCGGCGCATAAACTTTTCTGCCAGTAGATGCCAGTTCAAAAGCTTTTGCCATTCCGACCAGTCTAGGCAGGAAGAAAGATGCACCAGCGTCCGGCATTAAACCAATATGGACAAACATCTGACTCAAATATGCATCCTCACTGGAAATAATGATATCGCAAGCCAAAGCGAGCGAGCATCCGGCGCCAACAGCCAGGCCATTCAATTTACAAATGACAGGTTTGGGAATATTTCTCAGCGCTTCAATCATCGGGTTATATCCGTCACGAAGCATTTCTCCGGCTGATTTCCCCGATTCCATAGCCGTTTTCAAATCAGCTCCTGAACAAAATGCCTTATCCCCCTCACCGGTCAAAACAATCACGCGAACGGTAGGATCTTTTTCTGCTTCCTGAATCGCGGCAGTAATTTCTCCGATCAAATCAAGACTTAAAGCATTGTGAACAGCCGGCCTGTTCAAAGAAATCCTGACCACGCCATCGTTATTATCAAAAAGAAGATTCTGGTACATGGCTTATCGGTTTGAGATGAATAATTCTTATGTGGCAGTCGGCTGTCAGCAATCAGCGGTCGGCTGGAAATCAGCGGCTTCAAAAAGTAAGCCAATTCGTTTTTCTAAAGCTATTTAACTGTCAGCCGCCGATTGCCGAGAGCTGATTGCCGACAGCCATTTCAAAAGAAAAAATAGACCGTTAAACTACTGATCGTTAATCCGCAAGCTAATCCGGCTATGATCTGGGCTGGTGTATGAGCGTTTAAATATAATCTCGCGCTCAGTAAAAAACCGCTGATCAAAACGATAATTAGGAGCGGAATTAATAAAAGCTGTTCATCGAATCGAATGATCATACCCGTAATTATGCCGATGGCTCCGCCCATTCCGGTTGCGTGAGCACTTATTTTCCAGGACAAACTTACAAGTGCTATCGCAATCATCGATACTGTGACACTGCCTAAAAGTATCGCAATTTGTGGAGCCAGTTCGGCAATGGGTTGAAGCTGCCAGCCGAATAAATAAGTCGCGATGGCATAGATAATTGCACAAGCCAGGTAAGGCAGCCTTCTTTCACGAAGCGAATCGACGTGTAAAGTGCTCACGATCCCCAGACGATAGAAATAATATATGATAATTGTGGGAGCCACAAAAGTGTTTAAAAAGATTAAAAGCAATAGACTGCCTATCCCCGTAAGTTCCAGTGCGCTGACACCTATAAGGTCGGGAGTGATCAAAAAAAGAACTCCAAAAAGGTATGTAGTAACGATCAGAGGGTGAAATACTACGGATAAAAAAGTCGCGATACGGGTATTCAAAATTGGAAATGTGTTAGTCATAGTTTGTAAGAAACAAATTTAATCCATAAACCAGTTCAGTCAATGTCTTTCAAAACATAAAAGTAAGTTGGTGTTTTAGAATAGGTTTTCGTAGGGTATTTTGTAATTTTGCGCCTCATAAATAGGAAAAGGAAGTTTACAGTTGAGTTTTATATAAGGATTGAATTTATATTAAGATGGGACCTTTGCAGATCAAAGAATTATTACAACAGACTCCGGATGGACAATCCGTTACCCTGAAAGGTTGGGTACGTACGAAGCGTGAAAGCAAAAATGCGATTTTCATAGCGCTTAACGACGGGTCAACCATTCATAATATACAGGCCGTTGCAGCTCCCGGACAATTCTCTGCTGAACTTTTACTGACTGTCACTACCGGTTCTTGTTTAAAAATAACGGGCCAGCTTGTAGAATCTCAGGGTTCTGGCCAGGCTGTGGAAGTCAAAATCGATGATTTGCACGTTTACGGCGTTGCCGATCCGGAAGCATATCCTTTGCAGCCAAAAAGGCATTCGCTGGAATTTTTACGTGAGATTGCACATTTGCGCCCGCGTACGAATACGTTCAGCGCGATTTTACGTATCCGTCATACACTGGCTTTTGCGGTTCATAAATATTATAACGACAGAGGATTTTTTTATCTGCATACGCCAATTATTACCGCTTCTGATGCAGAAGGAGCTGGCGAAATGTTCCGCGTAACTACGTTGGATCTTGAAAAATTGCCAAGAACTGAGGAAGGTGCGATCAACTTTAAAGAAGATTTTTTTGGGAGAGAAGCTAACCTGACTGTTTCCGGACAATTGGAAGGAGAGCTTGGAGCAATGGCACTTTCTAAAATATACACTTTCGGCCCGACTTTCCGTGCTGAAAATTCAAACACTACACGTCACCTTGCCGAGTTCTGGATGATTGAGCCCGAAATGGCTTTCTTCGAGTTGGAAGATAATATGGATCTGGCGGAAGATTTTATCAAATATGTGATCGGTTATGCTTTGGAACATTGCAAAGATGACCTGGCTTTTCTTGAAAATCGTCTGGCTGAGGAAGATAAAAACAAACCACAGAATGAACGTTCGATTCCGCTTCTTGAAAAACTGAAATTTGTCGTGGAAAATGCATTTGAGCGTTTGACTTACACTGAGGCAATTGATATTTTGTTAAAATCAAAACCACATAAAGAAAAGAAATTCCAGTTTCCGGTGGGATGGGGAATTGATTTGTCAAGCGAACACGAACGCTATCTGGTTGAAAAACATTTCAAAAAACCGGTG
Organism: Dyadobacter koreensis; assembly: GCF_900108855.1. Classification (GTDB taxonomy): domain Bacteria; phylum Bacteroidota; class Bacteroidia; order Cytophagales; family Spirosomataceae; genus Dyadobacter; species Dyadobacter koreensis. Next base: position 12,890 of record NZ_FNXY01000009.1, on the reverse strand, counting down.
ATCCTGACCAATTACCCACGAGAAATTAAGTCTTTCTACATGAAGCTTGATGATGATGGGAAAACGGTTCGCGCGATGGATGTCCTTTTTCCTGGTATCGGCGAAATCATTGGCGGAAGTCAGCGTGAAGATAACTACGAGAAATTGCTGGAACGTGTTCACGAAGTAGGAATCGATCCTGAAACAATCTGGTGGTATCTGGAAACACGTAAGTTCGGTACGGCACCTCACTCCGGTTTCGGTCTGGGTTTTGAGCGTCTGGTATTGTTTGTAACAGGAATGAGCAACATTCGCGACGTGATCCCTTTCCCAAGATATCCGAAAAGCGCTGAGTTTTAATCAGCGCTTCCTGAAATTATTTTTCACCGTAATAGCAGGCAAAAACGCTATTGCGGTGAAGAATATCATAATGAGAAAAGCCGGCATAACGCAGCAAACCGAGCTGGAAAGGCAACGAGCGCGGAGAGTCTTCCTTATCTATATAAGCGAAGACTTTTTCTTTATATTCCGTTCCGCCCAAAGACTCAAGATAATCGCCGTACCGTTTCCACATTAGTTTTTGAACGCCCGGTTCATCAAAAGAAACCAGATCGGAAACGTAAATTCTGCCACCCGGTTTCAGCCATTTATACAGATTCTCAAATGTTTCCTGCCAGTCCTCGTTATCGCGGAGATGATGCAGAACAGCTCCTGCCAGAATACAGTCAAAAGTATTTTCATCGAAATCCAGCTCGCGCAAATCAGACTGATATGTTTGTACATACTTGACGCCGGATGCTTCAATACGTTCGCTGGCGCGGGTCAGCATCGGTTGACTCAAATCGACCAGATGGCATTCCAGCGGGTGAATTTCCTGCAAAACCCGCAAGGTAAAATTGCCAGCGCCGCAGCCAAGGTCAAGAATTGTGTCATTTGGTTTCAAATGTAAAGCAGCTGTCTGCGCTACTAAATCGAGAACCAACGGCGCGTCGATGGTTGCCTGTTGTCCTGTTTCAAGTTTACTAAATCGCTCGACGTCATTGTCAAACCGCGTCTGAATCTCTTGGATTGTTGATTTTTGCTCTAAGGGAGTCGTCATTTTAGTTCGCGAAAAATGTATGGTGCTAAGTTATTTTGGAATCAATCTAACCTGTGTTAGGGTCATTACTTTCTGTTTTATATCTTTGTAAGCCTGGGAATCTCAGATTTGTATATTGTTTTAATAGAAAACGAAAAAGCAATATCCCGGATTGTCGGCTCCGGATTAGATTGAAATTAAAAGACAAAATATAAAAAATGCTAATGGTTTTTCGTTGGCATATCACGTTAGAAAATCTTAATGGCTAAAAGCCTATGTTGAAAAAAGTGCAGCCGAAAATGTGGTGGGCGGCGATATTTGCCGTAGTAGTGATTGTACTTTCCTGGGTTTGGGTCAGTAACAGCAAGTCTCATGATCTTGTAAATTTCAAGAGAAACGCCAAATCCAACCCGAATCTGGACCCTAAGGAAATCCGAAATCCTGATGCGAAAACGCTTCTTAAAATAACACAGATAGAAGATATTTTCAGGAGGAAAAGAAGGGCAGGTTTTAATGGAAATGTACTGGTTGTTCAGAAAGGTCAGGTTTTGTATCAGGGCTCTTTCGGTTATGCGCATTTGAAAGATAAAGATTCTCTGCAAAGCCATTCTAAATTTCAGCTGGCGTCGTTGTCGAAACCGTTCACTGCCGTTGCGGTATTAAAACTGATTCAGGATGGAAAGGTAAATCTGGAAGATTCAGTACAAAGATTTTTTCCGGACTTTCCATATCATGGTGTAAAAGTGGATATGCTGTTAAGCCATCGGAGCGGTTTGCCAAATTATATTTATTCTTTCCCGGATAGTGTTCGGCATGGCAAAAAATTTCCGACCAATATGACGGTGATGGACTGGTATGCGAAAGTGGTACCCACTCCACATCCTTATAACCGACCGGGTCGCTCTTTTAATTATTGCAATACAAACTACTGTGTCCTGGCAGCAATTGTTGAAAAAGTAAGCGGCGCTTCTTTTGATACGTATCTGCATAACGAAATCTTCGCTCCATTAGGCATGAATAACACGGTTTTGGTGACGGACACATCGGAGGCGGCAATGATGTACCGAACCGTTGGCCATCAATATGGCAGGATGCTGGCGAAAGATTATTATGATGATGTTGTTGGTGATAAAGGTTTATATTCAACAACGGGTGATATTTACAGGTTTTATGCAGGGCTAACCTCCGGTTTGTTGATCAATAAAAAACTTTTGACAGAAGCCTGGACACCAAGAAGTTTTGAGCGTGACGGGATCAGAAATTATGGTTATGGCTTCCGGATGCATGTCAAGCCAGATCGCTCGACCCGATTTATTTATCACGGTGGATGGTGGAAAGGATACAATTCCATGTTCTGGATTTGTCCGGAAGACGAAGCGGTTATTATTATTCTGGGAAATTCATATAACAGAAATATTTACGATATCAAGGAATTGTTAACTGTGCTGCACGGCAGCGAAAGCGACAAACTTGAAGATATCGAGAAAGACCTTTAGCTTAATTTGAAATCGGACGGTAATTCCGGATATTTGCCGGACTAAACGAATACTCACCTCAATGTCAGAAACTGCTTATACCGTACCTGCTTCCTTACTTCTGGGTTTACCAATTCTGGCATTTTTTATCTTGTGGCTTGGCGGAAAAAACCTGAATAAACCAGCAGGATGGATCGGTGCTTTTATAACGGGCATTGGACTAGCGACAAGTATTTATTATGCAGACATCAACACGCTCCATACGGTTTCATTCAACTGGGCTCTCATCGGGCAGACAAAAATAAATCTATCTTTCAGATTTGATGAGCTGACGGCAATTATGCTGATCATTGTTCATTTTGTCGCGCTATTGGTGCAAATTTATTCGATGTCTTATCTTCACGGCGACCAGAATCTTCACCGTTATTTTGCCTTCATACAGCTTTTTCTTTTCTCGATGATCGGTATTGTGCTGGCGGGAAGTCTGCTGGTGATGTACATCTTCTGGGAACTGGTTGGTTTGTCATCTTATCTTTTAATCGGGTTTTGGTATTTCAAACCACGCGCTGTCTGGGCCGCTCAAAAAGCTTTTGTTTTAAACAGAATTGGAGACGCCGCATTCCTGACCGGAATTTTAATGTTGTTTTACTATATTGGTTCTACCGACTTTGAGGTGCTTGCAGCTTCAATCCAGTCACTCGATCCCGGAATTTTGACCGCGATCGGTTTATGCCTTTTTGGAGGTTGTATGGGAAAATCGGCGCAGTTTCCATTATCTGGCTGGCTGCCCGATGCCATGGAAGGACCAACGCCGGTATCTGCGCTGATCCACGCGGCCACTATGGTTGCTGCCGGAATATTTTTATTGGCAAGAATTTCGTTTTTACTTACACCCGAAGCTCAAATCGTGATTGCCTGCATAGGAACGATTACGATGGTTATCGGAGCAGTAAAGGCGACGCAGGTATGGGATATCAAAAGGGTTCTGGCTTATTCTACCATGTCGCAATTAGGGCTGATGGTGATTGCTGTCGGACTGGGAAGCTGGCGTACTGCACTTTTCCATTTAGCTACTCATGCATTTTTCAAAGCAGGATTATTTCTTTCTGCCGGTTCTGTAATTCACGCTGTAACGCCTTCCGAAACGGACGAAACTTTTGATCCGCAGGATATGCGTACCATGGGCGGACTGCGAGAATATTTACCGATCACTTTTATCTGTTTTGTAATCTGTTCGTCGGCTCTGGCCGGGTTACCATTTTTTTCAGGATTTTTGTCAAAAGACGCTGTAATTGTCGAGGCATTTTTCTGGGCGGAAAAACACGGGGCCTGGGCCTATTTATTTCCAGTAGTCATCATGATTTCAGCGGGGGTAACAGCCTACTATATGACACGTCAGGTCTGGCTGATATTTTTGGGAGAAAAACGATATCAGATATTTAAATCCGTACATCCGCACGAATCTCCTTTTATGATGTGGGGACCAATGGCTTTGCTGGCAATACTTTCTGTTTTCATCTGGTTTTCATGGAATCCGTTTGATGCTTCGCATGGTTGGTTTTTAGCATTGGTAGGAGCAGAAGAATTTGGACATATCCTTTGGGTGCCGTTGGTAGCAACAGGTGTCACGCTGCTATCTATTTTTCTGGCATTCCGTGCAACAAAATCAGAAGATCCGTTTTCGATTTATGCAGGAAATTCTAAAAACTCAATTCCGGTATTGAAAAAGCTTGCTGGTCTTAATGAATTTTCAAGAGACACGTTTTTTATCAAATCATTTGCTTTTATTTCAGGCGGATTAAAACAATTTGAGCGGCAGATCGTCGATGCTTTGGTTGACGGGGTCGCGAAATGGAGCGTTGTTTTTGCTCATATACTAAGTTGGGGAGACAGAAATATTGTTGATGGAGGAGTGAAGCTGACTGTTTTTACACTTAGATCTGCCGGGCAAGGTGTCCGTGGATTGCAGAATGGAAAAATACAATCCTATTATCTTGTTACCGCTTTGGGAGTCGTGCTTCTGATTTTGTGGTTGATTGTGTTATAGGAAAATAGTTGGAGCGTTCTGCGCTCTTTTATCTCATATATTTTTGTTTCAGTTTACATAATGATTGACCATATACTTTCTTTACTGATTGCCATTCCACTATTCGGAGCCGTTGCTGTTTCTGTTTGGCCGTCTCAGCGTCCGGGCGATTTCAGGTTGATCGCACTTTCCGTTTTACTTTTAGAATTGCTGACCGGACTATCTTTATTTCTGTTTTTTCAGAATCAGAATACAGGCTATCAGTTGAGCGAAACCGTTGACTGGATTACACTGCCTATTGGTTCACTCGGTGTTGTTTCCATAGACTATGCTCTTGCGGTAGATGGAATCAGTTTTCCGCTTGTGATCCTGGCCGTTGTCGTATTGTTTGTGGGGATGATCAGTTCATGGAGTATCAGTCAAAAAACGCGCGCTTATTTCGCACTATACCTTGTTTTGAGTGGAAGCGTTATCGGTTGTTTTCTGGCACAGGATTTCTTCCTTTTCTACCTATTTTTTGAGTTTATGCTCTTGCCGATGTATTTTCTTATCGGTTTATGGGGTGGGCCAAGAAGAGAATATGCCGCTCTTAAATTCTTTATTTACACATTCTTAGGATCGTTATTAATTCTGATCGTCATGATCGGACTATATCTTTCTGTAATTGATCCTGTGGAAACGGCTCGTGCCGTTGGTATCATCGGTCCGGAAGATCTGGTACAAACGGATGTTATCTTACAAATTCAACAATGGCTTGCCGACGGAAGAATTGCCCCGGAACAGCTGGTTCATACCTTCCGTTTTGCGTACCTAACTGATGCAGGAAACTATATTCCCGGCTCGATTTTAAGTCCTGAAACAGAATTTATTTTATTTGGTATTCCAGTTCGTTTACTCGCTTTCTGGTTTTTATTCGTTGGTTTTGCAGTAAAACTTCCAGTGTTTCCGGTTCATACATGGTTGCCCGATGCACACGTAGAAGCTCCAACGCCCATTTCGGTCGTACTGGCAGGAATTCTTTTAAAAATTGGAGGCTATGGTTTCATCCGGATTGTGGATGGATTCTTCCCTGCCGAGGCCCAATACAGCATGGTACCTCTGGCTTTACTGGGAATGATTTCAATTGTGTATGGCGGCTTCAATGCATTGGGACAAACCGATCTGAAAAAAATGATCGCATTCTCTTCAGTGTCACACATGGGTTTTGTGTTATTGGGTGTGGCCGCGTTTACTGCGGAAGGAATTAACGGAGCTATTTATCAGATGGTTAGCCACGGAGTACTTTCGTCAATGCTTTTTCTCTTGGCCGGTGTCATTTATGACCGTACCCACGATCGGGAAATTGACAATTACCGCGGACTTATCGGACCAATGCCACGTTATACCATTCTTACTGGAATTGCCTTCTTTGCCTCTTTGGGGTTACCCGGATTTTCAGGTTTTGTTGGAGAATTATTCACTTTGATGGGCGCATTTCAGGCAGGGCCTTTGCCGGTCTGGATTCCGGCGCTTTCAACTTTGGGGATTGTTCTTGCCGCGGCTTATTTCCTGTGGACGTATCAGCGAATGTTTTTCGGAACATTCTGGTATAAAACGGATAGCTCAATTGTTCTGGCAGATTTGACAACACGCGAAACTGCGCTTTTGGTGCCGCTCGCTATTCTTTCTGTTTTACTTGGAATTTTACCAGGATTACTGTTTGATATAACAGGACCGACGGTGCAAGCTTTTTTGGAGAGGTTGCAGTAGTTTTTTTGCCACGAATACACTAATTTTTTCCAAATTGGTTTTAGACTATTCGTGAAAAATTAGTGCATTCGTGGCATTAAGAAGACTTATTTCCCAAAAATCCGATCCAGGCTAAATCTGTTTTTCTTTGCCAGAGCTTCAAGCTTTTGTTGCTGCTCGTTTGTTAACACATACAAAATTTCTTCCCTTTTTGCTTCGGCGAGTTGTTTGTGATCACGTCGTTTCGCTTCGTCATTTCTCGACAGTTTTCTGTCTTTCCTCGCATAGCGCTTCTCGATTTTCTTAATCTGCTTCACTTGCCTTTTTGAAAGGTCAAGATCTTCGGCAAATTTTTCCAGATTTTTTTCAAGCCTCTTATTATTAAGCTTTGGATTAACAGTTGTTGTTTCTTCATAATCTGCGATATCTTTTGAAGATTGATTCGTCGATGATGCACAACCTGTGAAAAATAAGCCCGTTACGGTCAGAAAAAGAAAGATTAATTTTTTCATTGATGACTTTTTTGTTTGGAATGAAATGCTGATGCTACTAACGAAGATTGTTTTCCAAAGAATATATCCCGTATAGAAAAAAGACAGCAGTCAATAAAACTTCTTTCATTTTCCGGTACTTAATATGTCGATTCAAATAAAATAGCGCCTGCGATAGGCTGCTGATAGTATTTTTCCATAAGAATCCAGTAATTGTAATTGTGTTTTCGGCAGAGGCCAAAAATACTTTTATTATCAGTAGTTTGTACCAAATTTTATTTTCCTACACCCTGATTTTTCGATGAAAGAAAGTTCTACTTCGCACCGGTTGTTATCGCTGGATACGCTGCGTGGATTTGACATGTTTTGGATTTCTGGTGGCGAGGATGTCTTCGCCGTTTTAGCCAAAGTTACCGGCTGGTCATGGGCCGTTTTAATAGCACACCAGCTTACGCATCCGGAATGGAATGGATTTCGTGCTTACGATTTAATTTTTCCAACATTTCTTTTCATGGCCGGTGTCTCAACTCCTTTTTCCCTGGGTAGTCGTTTGGAAAAGGGAGTGCCTGCTTCCGATTTAATTCGTAAAGTGATTCAGCGGGGTATTGTTCTTGTGCTTCTGGGAATTATTTATAACAATGGAATTTTTCATACCGAATGGCATAACATGCGTTATCCGAGTGTGCTCGGCCGTATTGGGCTCGCGGGAATGTTTGCGCAGATCATCTATTTATATACAGGAAAAACCAGCCGCTGGGTTTGGTTTGCAGGTTTGTTGCTGGGTTACTGGGCTTTTATGATGTATTTTCCTGTTCCAGGCTGTGAGGTCGGAACCATGACGATGGAGTGTAATCCTACCAGTTATCTTGACAGACTGATTCTTCCAGGTCGTTTACACCTCAAAATTCATGATCCGGAAGGTCTGATCTCCACAATTCCTGCAATTGCGACAGGTTTAATGGGAATATTTTCCGGGGAGATTTTGCGTACGGATGCCGCCAAGCTTTCCCAAAATAATAAGGTATTGTATCTGATTGCAGGGGGAGTTGTCAGTTTAATTATCTCGCAGCTATGGAATATTGTTTTTCCGATCAATAAGAATTTATGGACGAGTTCGTTTGTGCTTTGCGCAGGAGGTTGCAGTATATTACTACTTGCGTTGTTCTACTGGATTATTGATGTGATGAATTATCGTCGCTGGACATTCTTTTTTGTAGTGATTGGTATGAATTCGATCGTGATTTACATGGTTGGTCGTTATATCAATTTCGAATATACGGCGGAAGCACTTTTTGGAGGTGGGCTGGAATTTTTCCCCGAACCTGTTCAGGCTGTTGGTGGTGTGATTGCATTTATCATGGTTCAGTGGACATTTATGTATTTGTTATGGAGAAATAAATTATTTTTGAAAGTTTAATTGTTCACGCATTGAATCTATAATGTCAATTCAGGTTACGAATCTTACGAAGGTATACGGAGCGCAGCGGGCGGTAGACGGGATTTCTTTTTCCCTGAAACCGGGAGAAATTGTAGGTTTTCTTGGTCCAAACGGCGCAGGGAAATCCACCACAATGAAGATTCTGACCGGTTATTTGAATTCAACCTCAGGAACGGCAACGGTAGCAGATTTTGACGTAAATCAGCAGCCTATGCCCGCGCGGAGAGCGATTGGATATTTACCGGAACATAATCCGCTTTATCTGGATATGTATGTACGTGAATTTTTATTATTTTCAGGAAAATTATATGGCATGCGAGGTGCTTCGTTGAAATCAAGGGTGGAGGAAATGATTGCACTTTGCGGACTTGAAGTTGAAAAAAGAAAAAAGATCGGACAACTTTCAAAAGGATATCGTCAACGTGTAGGCTTAGCGCAGTCTTTTCTGCATGATCCTGCCGTTTTGATTCTGGACGAACCGACCACAGGCCTCGATCCAAATCAGATTCAGGAAATCCGGGAGCTGATCCGAACAGCCGGCCACAATAAGACTGTTCTTTTTTCAACCCATATTATGCAGGAAGTGGAAGCTTTATGCGACCGCGTGATCATCATCAACAAAGGACGTGTGGTAAGTGACAGTTCACTGGAAGCATTAAGACAGACAGGGAAATCACTCGAAGAAACTTTTCGAAGTCTGACAGTATGATTAATGACAAAGGGTTAATTGTTATCTAATAAAGTGTAAAAGCCTGAAAGCCGAAGGCCGATTGCCGACAGCCTTCAAATAATTAGAATTGCCTTAAAACAATTTAAAGCCGGATTTTTTGCTGTTGAAAATTGTTATCATTGTGATTATCGAATAATATTTTGACTCAACGACTGAAAACTGCTTGAATATTACTTCCTCTTAAAGTTGGAAAAAAGAAATGGAAAAAAGGTTGGGAAGCCATCTTCGTGTTGTTGCGGGTATAGTAGTTCTTGTTGTATTTAGTACGGTTGCGGTTGCCTGGAAATTAATTCAAACCAGAGAGCCGCTGGTGGAAATTATAAAGCCTGTTGTGGAAAAGCAGGTAAAAAGTGCTCCTAAAAAGCGTCATGAACCTATTGTGGTCTTGCCTGAAAATCAATGGGTAGACAGTACATTAGCTTCACTGACACTGGAGCAAAAAATTGGTCAACTGTTTATGGTCGCCACGTTTTCCAATCGGGAAGAATCAACGACCCGTTACATTGACAGACTTATTGATGAGTATCATTTAGGTGGTTTGATATTTTTTCAGGGCGGGCCGGTTCGTCAGGCTCAGCTTACCAATCATTATCAGGCCCGTTCCAAAGTGCCGCTATTCATCGGGATCGATGGTGAATGGGGGTTAGGGATGCGTTTGGACAGCACCATTTCATTTCCGAAACAAATGGTTTTGGGAGCAATTCAGGATGATGAGCTGATCTATCGAATGGGCAGCGATATTGCCAGACAATGCCGTCGTTTGGGTATCCAGATTAATTTTGCTCCGGTTTCAGATATCAATAGTAATGCCAATAACCCGGTCATCGGGATCCGCTCTTTTGGCGAGGATCGGGAAAACGTAACCAGAAAAGCAGTGGCTTACATGAAAGGTCTGCAGCAAAATCGCGTGATCGCAACTGCAAAACATTTTCCGGGCCACGGCGATACAGATGCGGATTCTCATTTCACTTTACCGGTATTGACTCATTCAGAGCAACAGTTGAATGAAGTGGATCTTTATCCTTACCGTCAGTTGATTGCTGACAGTTTGATGGGCGTTTTGAGCGGTCATTTGTTTATTCCTGCATTAGATAATACTCCGCAGCTAGCAAGTTCACTTTCTGATAAAGTGATCAACGGATTATTAAAAAGACAAATGGGTTTCCGCGGGCTGGTTTTTACAGATGCGATGAATATGCGTGGGGTTTTGAAAACAGGACGTGCCGCCGAAGTAAACCTGAAAGCACTGATTGCTGGAAATGACGTTTTGTTATACCCGGAAAACGTTGCCGAAACGATCATTAAAATAAAAGATGCACTAAACCAGGGTACGATCACTCAGAAATTTCTGGATGATAAAGTGAAACGAATTCTGCAGGCGAAATACTGGTCTGGCCTTGGAGAGTATCGGCCTATTGATACAAATAATTTATATAACGATCTGAATACAGAAGATAGCAAACAGCTTATCAGAGAGTTGGGCGAGGCGTCTGTGACGGTGGTGAAAAATGAAAGTGAAATTTTGCCAATTCGTGGGATAGAAGGTCAGGATATGGCTGCTGTGAGTATTGGCGAGGGAATTAACTCAGTGTTTCAAAAAATGCTGATGACGTATAAGCCCATACGGCCTTATTCGTTTTTTGAAGAGCCCAGTCAGGAACAAACGCTGGAAATGCTGAATTATCTGCAACCTTATGAAACCGTTGTTGTTGCGGTACATGGAATTGCTTCAAACCCTAAGCGAAATTATGGAGTTGCTTCCGGCACTGCAGACTTTGTAAGGCAATTGAAACAACAAGGGAAAAAAGTCATTCTTTGTTTGTTCGGGACGCCATATAGTATCCAGTTTTTCCCGGAAACGGATGCGCTGATTTGTGCAAACCAGGATGGTACGGACCAGCAGGAAATTGTTCCGCAGATTATTTTTGGAGCATTGGCTTCGCAAGGCAGACTTCCGGTTTCGGTACTGAATTATAAAGCTGGTGACGGCGTGACTACGGAAACTATTAACCGAATCAGCTTTGGAACACCTGAGAGTGTGGGGATGAACGGGGCAACGCTAAAAAAAATTGATGAAATAGCAAATGCTGCGGTGAACGATCACGTTTTTCCGGGATGCCAGGTGGTTGTTGCCAGAAAAGGGAAAGTAGTATATGACAAATCTTTTGGAGGGCTAAGTTACCGTACGCCGGAACGTGTTAATTCCGAAACCATTTATGATGTTGCTTCGGTGACAAAAATGGCAGCGACGTTGCAATCGGTGATGTTATTATACGACCGGAAACTGATTAATCTGGATGAGCGCGCTTCTCACTATTTGCCGGAATTACACGCGACGAACAAACAAAATTTTACCGTTCGTGATCTTTTGATGCACCGTTCGGGGCTGGTTTCCTTTTATCCAACTTTGTGGGACAGAACGAAAACGAGCGCGGGAGGTTTATTGCCTGAATATTACAGTTCGAAACAGGATAGTATTTATAATATTCAGGTTGCACCGCGTTTGTTCGCAAAACCTGCTCTGCGTGATTCTGTCTGGAAATGGGTAGTTAAATCGCCAATGAATAATACAAAGGATAAATCCGGAAAATATGGATACCTATACAGCGATCTTGGCTTCCTGACTTTGCAGAAAATTGTTGAGAAAATCACGGGGCAGCCTCTGGATATTTTTGTGACAACCAATATTTATGAGCCTCTTGGGCTAAATTTTACCGGATTTAATCCGTTACGCCGTTTTCCTGAAAAGCAAATTGCCCCGACGGAACAAGATTATCGTTTCCGCAGTCAGTTATTACAGGGTACCGTTCATGATCAAATGGCGGCGATCCTGGGAGGAGTTTCCGGACATGCCGGGCTTTTTTCGACAGCAACAAATCTTGCTGTACTTTTCCAAATGGACTTATGGAAGGGCCGTTATGGTGGGAAACTGTTTTTCCAGCCGGGAACGGTTCAGTTATTTGCAAGAATGTACGACGAAGCGCATCACCGCGGGTTAGGGTGGGATAAAGCACCAGCTGATGGGAATAGCTCGTATGTATCCGCGCAAGCATCTGTTAACTCGTTTGGACATACCGGATTTACCGGTGCTGTCGTTTGGATGGATCCGGATGAAGATTTGTTATTTGTATTTTTATCAAACCGCATCAATCCTGATCCGGAAAACACAAGTATTACCACACAACGGACGCGCCGTAAAATTCACGATGTAGTATATACTTCGCTTCTTGAAAGGAAAAGCATTCTTCATTAATCAGTTACAAATGTATTTCAAAAATATCTCTAACTTTACCTTTAAATAAGGTTAGTGGAAAGATATTTAGAGATATACATGAAAAAAACATTTATTAAAAAAGGAATTTTTACATGCATTGCCGCTATTCTTGGAGTAGCTTCTTCATTTGCTCAAACGGTTAATACAGGAACTGTAACGCCAACAGCCATTTGTGTGGGAGGTTCTTTTACAGTTGTTTATACAACTTCTGCTGCTGTCGCAGGAACTCCGACTTTTTCTGTTGAGTTGTCGGATGCAACCGGAACATTCCCAACGACTCCCAATGTAATTGGTACTGGAACTGCAAGCCCTTTGTCTGCAACTATTCCTGCCGGAACGCCAGCTGGCGCCGCATACAAAGTTCGGGTCACAGCACCGTCTCCAATTGTTACGGGTACACCAAGTGCTGCTGTCACTGTAAATACTGCCCCTTCTGCGCCTGTTGTGGCAACGCCCTTGGATTATACGGTTGGTGAAACGGGCAACTTGACTGCAACTGCCATTTCTGGCGCGACCTTAAACTGGTATGGTACTGCGGCAACCGGGGGTACTGCCTCTGCAACGAAGCCCGTTCCTTCTACCACGACTGTTGGTACCACGACCTATTATGTGAGTCAAACTATTGGAACTTGTGAAAGTCCTCGCTCAGCTATTGTTGTAAATGTTGCGGC
>NZ_FNXY01000008.1:191619-442233 GCF_900108855.1 Dyadobacter koreensis | reverse complement strand
AAAATAGCCATGAAAAATTCAATCAAAACCTTCATCTGTGCCTTTGCACTTGTTACTTCTTTCGCTTTCACTGCTTCTGCAGAAGATAAAGAAACCAAAAAATCTACCGGATTTGGTACCGGAATTTATACCAGCAAAAGCGGCAAGATCAATGTAATGGTCGACAAAGTAAGCGCCGACGCAAACACTACACTGCTTTTGAAAAATGAAAAAGGAGATGTAGTATACCGCGAAGTAATTGAAAAAAGCAATCAGAAATTCGGACGTGTTTTAAACGTCGACGAATTGGAAGCTGGAAATTATGAGATCAAAATTAGCAGCAATGGCCAGACGCAATCCAAAACTTTCAAATTACTTGAACAAAAAACCGAACGGGTTTTGACAATAAATTAAGACGCAGTTCTGCTTTTTCAGAATTAATCTATTAGCCATATTTATAGCGAAAGGGCTTCCCAAACCGGAAGTCCTTTCGCTATTATAATCCCGTAGCCAAGAAAACATAAGATTTAGTATTGAATTGTTTCCGTCAACACGAAAAGCTGCGACTAACGAAATGAATCTTAACAAATAATTCATTATTCAACAGTCTGTTAATCTAAATAGCTCATGAAAACTTCAATACAATTTATCTTCTGTGCCTTGGCATTAATTATCCCATTATCCACCACGGCGGCGGATAAAAACGGGAGTAAAAAATCGACACGGTTTGGCACCGGTATCTATTCTACGAAAAAAGGCAAAATCAACGTTTACATTGACAAAGCGGGGACTGATTTTTCGACCACAATACTGTTGAAAAATGAAACCGGCGACGTGATCTATCGCGAAATCGTTGATAAAAAAAATCAAAAATTCGGCAGGCAATTAAATGTTGATGCGCTCGCTCCGGGCACGTACGAAATTAAAGTCATTGTGAAAGATGTTATGCAAACAAGTTTGTTCAAATTGACAGAACAGAAACGAGAACGATCAGTAACAATTGAATAATATTTCTTAGCCATGTTTCAGAAAAACGGCTTCCTGAATTCAGGAAGCCGTTTTTACAAGTCTCACAATACTGATTACTTACTCTCAGCCACAATTGCAGGCAACTCAGCTTCGATTTTTTCTCTTCTTGGTTCAAACCACTCTGGTAATTTCAAAGAAGATCCCAGTTCAGCAACACTTTCGTCCACGGAGAATCCGGGAGGATTCGTAGCTATTTCGAATAATATTCCACCTGGTTCGCGGTAGTAAATACTATGAAAATAATTCCGGTCGAGCACCTCCGTAGGGTTATAATTTCCGGACAAAAGTTTCTCACGGATTTCCAATTGGGTTTCATCACTTTCTGTTGCAAAAGCAAGGTGATGTACCGAACCTGCACCTTGCAAAGCTCGAATATCTTTTGGTGACTCGAGCACGTCCACATAAGAACCAGGCCCGCCCGCCCCACTTTCAAATCTATAAATTCCCGATTCCTCAGCGATCAATTTATGTTGCATAACATCCGTAAGCAACGAAACGGTACGGTCAATTTTAAATTCATTTAACGAAACTGTATAAGTACCCCGGATTGAAAATTCTTTTGGAATTTTACCATTATCCCACCCCGGACGTTTATCTAAATCATTGGCAACCAGCTCCACGCCCATTCCGTCAAAATCTTCAAAACGAAGATACGTTTCATTAAATCGTCGGTATGGCCCTGCATATGGAATACCAAACTGAACCAGACGATCCATCCAGTAACGCAAGGACGCAGTTGGAATTGAAAAAGCGGAATAAGTAAGCTGTCCACCCCCTTTGCGTCCACGCACCAAACCGGCATAAGGGAAAAATGTAACGATCGAGCCCGGCGTACCAGTTTCGTCTCCATAATATAAATGATATACATCCGGCGCATCAAAATTTACCGTTTTTTTCACCATCCTCAACCCTAAAATCCCTACATAAAAATCCACATTTCTTTGTGCGTCGCTGGCAAGAGCGGTGATATGGTGTAAGCCGTTGATCAGATTATTCATGATTTCTAAATTTATATGTCGATACATTTAATGTATATACATGCAATATTGAAATTTGGTTCAATTTGACGAAGGAAAAATGAAAAATAAATAAGAACAACATTCACCAGGATCGATAAGGAGATCATCCAGGCACGCTACTTTTACATTAAGTCACTGATCCAATCTGTTTTACTACATTTCACCAATCTTTGTACGTATGAATTCTCGTCGTGATTTCCTTCAAAAAGTTTCCCTGGGTTTAGGAGTGACAGCACTTTCCAGCCTTCCGGCTACTGCAAACACAATCCCGGAACCGTTCGTACGCCCCGAAAAACAGCTTCGGGTAGCGCTGATGGGCCTCGGTGGTTATGCTGGTATCGTGGCAGAAGCGATGCAAAACTGTAAGATGGCAACACTTGTGGGGCTAGTTTCAGGTACTCCGTCCAAGATTGACACCTGGAAACAGAAATATAATATTCCTGAAAAAAACACTTACAATTATGAAAATGTCGGCGATATAAAAAATAATCCTGACATCGACATGGTATACATCACCACCCCTAACTCACTCCATCACAAGCATGTGTTACAAGTTGCAGCGGCTGGAAAACACGTGCTATGTGAAAAACCTGTTGCCGATAATGCCAGACAAACCCGCGAAATGATTGCGGCTTGCGAGAAAGCCGGTGTCAAATTTTACATTGGCTACCGTATGCACTTTGAACCGCACACACGTGAACTTATCCGTATGCGGGAAGCCGGCGAGCTAGGAAAAATCATGCATGTAAATAATTACATGGGTTTTAAAAGTGGCGATCCCAACCAGTGGAGGCTCAAAAAAGCGTTGGCAGGCGGGGGCGCAATGATGGATGTCGGTGTATATGCTCTCAATGGCGCACGTTATGCAACGGGCGAAGAACCGATCTGGGTGACTGCCCAGGAAAGCAAAACAGATCCTGTAAAATTTAAAGAAGTAGACGAAACCATCACTTTCCAGCTGGGTTTTCCAAGTGGCGTGATTGCAAACTGCGGGACTACTTATGCCTTCAATAACTGCGAAAGGTTGTATGTGATTGGTGATAAAGGTTTCGTGGAACTTAGCCCGGCTTTCGGTTATGGCCCGATCAAAGGAAGGACGCACCTTGGACCCATGAACCAGCCGGTCGTTAAACATCAAACTTTACAAATGGATGGAATTGCCGATATTATTCTAAATAACAAGCCTGATCCCAATGTCACAGGACAGGAAGGCCTGAAAGACATGATCGTCGTCGATGCCGTTTACGAATCAATTCGAAAAGGAGGTCAGAAAATTTTCATTAATAAAGCATAACACCGAAATATGCCTGATCCTGTAAGATCGGGCATATTTTTTGATATTTTTTTTACAACTATCATCTCAAACCAAACCTGAGAAATCATGAAAACTCCTGACTATTATCTTCCCATTATGCCTTATCTGATCATCGATGGCGCAAATGATTTTCTGGATTTTTTAAAGGCAGTTTTTGATGCGAAAGAAGAAATGCTGGTTCACAATGAAGACGGCAGCATTATGCATGGCGAAATCAGTATTGGAAAAGCAATTGTGATGATCGCGCAATCTCAGCAAGCTTACAAACCATTGCCTTCTGGTATGTTTATGGAGATCAAAGACGTTGATAAGATTTACAGCAAAGCGATTGAAAAAGGAGCAGTTTCTTTGCAGGAACCTGAAAACCGGGAATATGGATATAGCGCGGGTTTTCAAGATCCATTCGGCAATCAGTGGTGGATCACCAACATGGATTAACTATTCGCAAAGGTTGTAAAACCACTTAAACGTATGATAGGAACCTTTGATGACTTAACTTTGCGGATTATTCAGGAATCGTAAAAGTTATATTCAATTGACCTATGTCCGATCATATCAATAAATTACAACTGGCAATCGAGCCGCTCAGACAACAAATCATTAATCACAAAGTTTATTCTGCGATTACAGAGCTGGAAGATCTTCGCATATTCATGCAGTTTCACATCTTTGCGGTTTGGGATTTCATGTCACTTCTAAAAGCTTTGCAAAATAATCTGACCTGCACAACCGTACCGTGGTTTCCAAAAGGTTCGGCTGTGACGAGACATTTAATTAATGAAATCGTGCTGGGTGAGGAGTCTGACGTAGACGAAAATGGCGATTTAAAAAGTCACTTCGAACTATATCTGGAAGCGATGACCCAAAGCGGTGCGGATGTTACACAAATCGAGAAATTTATTTCTGCCTTACAATCCAATGGTGATTTGAACGTAGCTTTCAAAATTTCAGAAGCTCCGGAAGCGACACAGAATTTCGTGAATTTCACTTTTGATATCATAAACAGCAATAAAGATTATTTACAAGCCGCCACTTTTACGTTCGGTCGTGAAGATCTGATCCCGAACATGTTCCACTCCATCGTGAGCGACATCAGTAAGACATTCCCGGAAGAAGTATCTATTTTCAAATATTATCTGGAAAGACATATCGAAGTTGACGGCGATCATCACAGCAATCTGGCTTTACAGATGACTTCAAACCTTTGCGGCGACGACGAAACGATCTGGAAAGAAGCTGAGCACGCAACCATTCAGTCCTTACAAAAAAGGATTGATCTATGGGATGCAGTATATGATCAGATCGAAAGCAGAAAATCAATTTTACAATAATCTGAAAAATTTCGTTGGCGCAAAAACCTAAGAAAATCCATACCGAAAAGACCAGCCTGCATGAGCGAAACCTGCATCGCGAGCGGTATGATTTCAAACAGCTGATTCATGATTTGCCAGAACTTTCGAGGTTTGTTTCGATTAATCCTTATGGAGACGAATCGATTGATTTTGCCAATCCCGATGCTGTAAAAATGCTCAACAAAGCGCTGCTCAAACATTTTTACGGAGTTTCCTATTGGGATATTCCTGCAAATTATCTCTGTCCGCCCATCCCCGGGCGGGCGGATTATATTCACTATCTTGCTGATTTACTGAGCACTGTAAACTCAGGAAAATTCCTCGTTGGAAAATCCGTCAGCGTTTTGGATATCGGGACCGGCGCCAATTGTGTTTATCCTATTATCGGCCATCGGGAATATGGATGGAGTTTTGTTGGTTCCGACATTGACCCGGTTTCCATAAATTCTGCACTAAAAATTGTTGATAATAACCCCTCGCTGCAAGGAGCCATTGAATGCAGGCTGCAAACTTCTTCCAAACATATTTTCCAGGGCATTATTCAACCTGATGAGCGGTTTGATGTGACAATGTGCAATCCTCCATTTCACGCTTCTGCTTCAGAAGCCCAAGCCGGAACAAGACGAAAAATCACTAACCTTGGGTTAAAGAAAAATGGCAATCCGATGCTTAATTTCGGAGGACAAAATGCCGAGTTATGGTGTGAAGGCGGTGAAGAAGATTTTGTGAAACGAATGATCTCTGAAAGTGTTAAATTTCAGGATCAGTGTCTATGGTTTACATCTCTGATTTCAAAAAAAACAACCTTGCCGGGCGTTTATGCTGCACTGAGAAATGTGAAAGCACTTGATATAAAAACAGTTGAAATGTCGCAGGGACAGAAAATAAGCCGATTCTTAGCCTGGACATTTTTAAATAAGCAGCAGCAATCAGAATGGAAAAAGCTACGCTTTGACCGTTACTAATATTCAATAAACTTCTTTCCGGATCATTAAATTTCCCGGATTCTGTGCTTATCTACATATCCCAAAATTATTTGGTACAAAAATTTACAACCGGTTCCATGAGACGACTCACTTTGTTAAACTTAGCTGCAACGGCTACTTTTTTAATTTTATTTTCAATTACAGTTTCTGCTCAAATCATGGATAAAAACTCAATTGCTGCGGCAGGAGCCCAGGTCGAAAAACTGGGTGATGGCTATAAATTCACAGAAGGTCCGGTTGCTGATACTAAGGGAAATGTATTTTTTACGGATCAGCCTAATAATAAAATTATTCGCTGGGATGCTGAAACAGGCGAATTCAGTACCTTTTCTGATAAAGCAGGACGTGCTAACGGAATGTATTTTGACAAAAAAGGAAATCTTGTCGCCTGCTCCGATGAAGATAATCAGGTTTGGTCTTTTGATAAAAAGGGAAATCCAACAGTTTTGGTTAAAGATTATGATGGAAAACTTTTAAACGGACCAAACGATTTATGGATCGATCCCAAAGGTGGTATCTATCTGACCGATCCGCTTTACGAGAGAGATTACTGGAAACGGGATCCGAAAATGCAGCAGGATGGCCAACATGTTTATTACTTGTTGCCAGACGGCAAAAAAATGATCCGTGTGGATGAAAAACTGAAGAAACCAAATGGAATTATTGGAACTGCTGACGGCAAAAAACTTTATGTAGCAGATATCGGTGCAGACAAAACTTATATTTATGATATTGACAAAGACGGATCTTTGAGCAACAAGACACTTTTTGTATCAAAAGGCTCAGACGGCATGATCCTCGACGAAGAAGGAAATCTTTATCTTACAGGCGACGGCGTCACTGTTTTTGATAAATTAGGTGAAAAAATCGCTCATTTCCCGGTTAGTAAAGGCTGGACTGCCAACCTTTGTTTTGCAGGTAAAAATCGTGATTTGCTATTTATTACTTCTGAAACCGCAGTTTATGGAATAAAAATGAGGGTGAAAGGTGTTAAGTAATAAACGAATCCAGTTACATTTTGATTTAGCGTATTTATGATTTCAAAAATGCAAGAAAACGGATTGACATCAATTGATATCAATCCGTTTTTTCTAGAATATACAACACCTTTCCAGGTCCCGCCTTTCGATAAAATCACAATTGAACATTTTATGCCAGCTGTGGAAGAGGGAATGAAACAGCAGGTAGAAGCGATTGCAGCGATTTGTTCAGAAAATAACGCTCCTACTTTTGAAAATATAATCGAAGCACTGGAGTCAAGCGGCGACTTGCTGACGAGAGTTTGTTCGGTCTTTTTCAACCTGGCATCTGCTCATACCTCTCCGGAAATTGAGAAACTTTCGCAGGTTATCGCGCCAAAATTGTCGGGACACGGCGACGATATTTATCTGAATTCAGATTTGTTTGAAAAGGTAAAAACAATCAATGAGCAGCAGCAAGACCTGAAATTGTCGAATGAACAAAAGCGTTTGCTCGAAAAAACCTACAAAGCTTTTGTCAGAAGCGGCGCTAATCTGGATGCAGATCAGCAGGTAAAAATGCGTGAGATCAACAAGGAACTTTCGGTTTTGACCGTTCAGTTTGGCCAGAATCTTTTGGCCGAAACGAATCTTTTTGAGCTGATCGTTGAAGACGAAAAAGATTTGGCAGGTTTGCCTTCTTCGATTATTGCTTCTGCGTCAAACGCCGCGAAAGATTCGGGACATGAGGAAAAATGGAAATTCACGTTACACAATCCCAGTGTGATGCCCTTCCTTCAATATGCCGAAAACCGCGCGTTGCGTGAGAAGATGTTCAAAGGGTATATCAACCGGTGCAACAATAATGACGAGCGTGATAATAAGGAAATTGTGTCCCGCATAGCCACGTTGCGTTCTGAACGTGCACAGCTTCTTGGATATAAAACGCACGCTGATTTTGTACTCGAAGAAAGCATGGCAAAAACACCAGATCAGGCTTACGACTTATTAAATCGCCTTTGGAAAGCTGCTTTGCCCGTCGCTAAACTCGAAGCAGAAGAAATGCAGAAATTGGTGGATAAAGAAGGCAAAGGCGACCGGTTAGAAGGTTGGGATTGGTCGTATTATGCAGATAAAGTCCGTAAAGAAAAATACAATTACGACGCAGAAGAACTCCGCCCTTACTTTAAACTGGAAAATGTCAGAGATGGGATTTTTCACGTTGTGCAGAAACTTTACGGCTTGACTTTCACGGAGATTAAAGATATTCCTAAATATCATCCGGACGTAGTCGCTTATGAAGTGAATGAAGCGGACGGAACGCATACCGGAATTTTTTATATGGATTTTCATTCCCGCACTTCAAAAAGAGGAGGCGCCTGGATGACTTCCTATCGTAAGCAATCTGTAAAAAATGACCAGCAGATCTCCCCTATTGTGGCTAATGTCTGCAATTTTGCCAAGCCTGCCGGTGGTCAGCCTGCGTTGCTGACAGCTGATGAAGTGGAAACATTTTTCCATGAATTCGGTCATGCGCTGCACGGACTTCTTTCAAAAGTTCATTACGAAACGTTGTCCGGGACTTCTGTTCCACGCGATTTTGTAGAACTTCCTTCGCAGGTTATGGAGCATTGGGCTTTTGAACCGGAAGTTTTGAAATTTTATGCAAAACATTACGAAACCGGTGAAGTGATACCAACAGAACTGGTTGAGAAAATGAAAAATGCTTCGAGGTTTAATCAGGGGTTTGGGACGGTAGAATATCTGGCGGCTTCCTTTCTGGATATGAGCTATCATACGATCTCATCAGGACAGAAACTTGATACCACAGCCTTTGAAAATGAAAAGATGGAATCGCTGGGACTGATTAGTCAAATTCCGCCCAGGTATAGAAGCACTTATTTTCAGCATATTTTTTCGGGCGGATATTCGGCTGGTTATTACAGTTATATCTGGTCAGAAGTGTTGGATAGTGACGCATTTGCCGCATTCAAAGAAGCTGGCAATATTTTTGATCCCGCTATTGCCAAATCATTCAGAACGAATATTCTGGCAAAAGGCGGAACGGAAGAACCAATGACATTGTACAAAGCATTCCGTGGAAGAGAACCGGAGGTGAAATATTTGCTTGAAAACAGAGGTCTGGATAAGGCGGTTTAAGTTCTTACCATTAACAAAATAACAAAAAGTAGTTGTTGGTATACGCCGGCAACTACTTTTTATATCATCACTAATCTCAATAAGATGGGTAGCTTTATAGAAATCAATGACACGCTGCAAATCACAACTGAGCAAGGTTTTCCCGTTGAGATACTAAATCTGGAAAAGCATTTGCAGAAAGCAATTAAGCTTGAAGATGTAAAAGGGCAACTGTTTCATTTTCATAAAAAAGACAGTGCAAGAATTTTTCATCTGGATCCGGTAAGAGTATTTCTGGTGCACAGTATCGATGGGAAATGGCTGATCTGGGGAAAGGCCTTGATTCAATCTCAAACAATCGTAAAACAACTGGAGGAAAACGGAGAATGGATTGAAGGAAAATGGCAAACCAGTGGAAGTTATATTATTTCGGACATATATGATCCCGAATATCAGAAGATTTTCACACAGAGAGAATCGGTCCCTGGTAAAAGTTATTTTTGATCCCACGCGTCAGAACAGGACGGGTTTTGCGTATGTTAGTTTTATACTATATTCATCGTTAAGACGTTACAAAAGTCAACCGTCATCCTTACTATGCGTTCAACTTGTACTCTGTTTCTTTTACTTTTTTCTTTCATAGTCAGGGCGCAGGAACGTATAACGATCAGCGGATTCGTTCGCGAACAAGGCAGTCAGGAACAGTTACCGGGCGTCAACGTTTATATTCCTGATACGCCCTATGGTGCTGTTACCAACACGTATGGTTTTTATTCGTTAACCTTACCTGCGATGGATTCCGCTTTGGTTGTTTATTCTTTCGTAGGTTACGAGACAGTTCAACAACAGATCAGGTTAAATAAAAATACCGAGCTAAGTATCCTTTTAGCCACAGTAAACCAACTGGACGAAGTAACCGTAACTTCGCGCCGGCAGGAAGATTATGTAAGCCGGTCTGCACAGATGAGCCAGGTGGAAATTCCGATTTCGCAGATTAAAAAAATACCGGCATTTTTTGGAGAAAAGGATGTTTTGAAAGTTTTGCAGCTGATGCCCGGCGTTCAAAAAGGCACAGAGGGACAAACTGGATTGTATGTACGCGGCGGTGGGCCAGATCAAAATCTGATCATTCTGGATGATGCTGTGGTATACAATGCGAATCACCTGTTTGGTTTTTTTTCAATCTTTAACAGCGACGCACTGAAAAGCGTTGAATTGACAAAAGGTGGTTTTCCGGCCCGTTATGGTGGGCGGCTATCTTCTGTCTTGGAAATGAATATGAAAGAAGGTAATAAAGAGGCTCTACATGGCGAAGGCGGCATCGGAATTATCTCATCCCGGCTTACTTTGGAAGGGCCGATTTCAAAAGGCAAATCTTCTTTTCTCGTTTCTGCCAGACGGACCTATATAGATATTCTGGCAGCGCCCCTCATCGCGAGAGACCAGCGCGATGCTGTTGAACAGGTAAAACCGGGATATTATTTTTATGATATAAATGCAAAAATAAACTACGACCTCGGTTCAAAAGACAAGGTATATCTGAGTGGTTATTTTGGTCATGATAATTTTTATGCAAATGAAACCAGTCCTACGCGTGAGTCCAGAGCAGGGCTTGACTGGGGAAATAAGACAGCGACGCTACGCTGGAACCACTTGCTAAATCAGAAGCTTTTTGTAAATACTTCCTTCATTTACAGCAACTTTGACTTTGGTGTAAGCAATTACAATAAAGATATCAATACCGACGCAACCATTCGGGACGAATTCAGTTTGAACTATACTTCTCAAATCCGCGATTGGGGTATCAAGACTGATCTTGACTATTACCCTTCTCCAAAACATGCAGTGAAGTTTGGCGCACAAGCTACTTTTCATCGGTTCGTTCCTTCCGCGCTGGCGCTTCAGGGATCTTTGATCGATGAGTCCATCGAGCGGTCTGTCACACCGATTAACACATTGGAAGGTGGAATTTATATTGAGGATACCTGGCAGCCTTTCGATGCTTTAAAAATGAATGCAGGATTTAGGTTAAGTACTTTTCAAACCGAATCAAAAACCTATTTCCGGCCAGAACCGCGTTTTTCCGCAGCTTTAAGACTTGCCGAAGATTTTTCTTTCAAAGCTTCCTATGCTCAGATGAACCAATACGTTCATTTATTATCCAACACCGGGCTCGGCCTTCCAACCGATTTATGGGTTCCCACAACTGACAAAGTTGCACCGCAGCAATCGAAACAGGTAGCCATCGGTTTGGCTAAAGATCTTGAAAAACCAGCTTTGACGCTCACCCTGGAAGGTTACTACAAGAAAATGGGTAATATTCTAAATTATAAAGAAGGTGCTTCATTTTTAAGTATTAGCGGTGAAAATGCTAATGAACTAAGCTGGGAGGACAACGTCACGGCTGGCAAAGGCTGGTCATACGGCACTGAATTTTTAGTGCACAAAAAAACGGGACGCTTTTCAGGATGGGTCGGCTATACACTTTCATGGACAAAATGGCAATTTCCTGAGCTCAATTTCGGGAGAACATTTTATCCCCGATACGACCGCCGTCATGATTTGTCGGTCGTTGGAATTTATGAGCTTACTAAACGAATTACCGTTTCCGCGACATGGGTTTATGGTACAGGAAATGCGCTGACGTTGCCAAGAGCGAGTTTTACAGGTGTCACAGATAATTTTTTCACCCGATTTTCTTCCACCGGAACCAGAACCGCAACCTCCTGGAGCGGTAATCAGGTCACGGAATATGGCGATAAAAACAGTTTTCGCGCAGAACCGTTCCACAGACTTGACCTGGCCGTTCAATTGCATAAAAAGAAAAAACGATACGAGCGAACCTGGGAAATCGGTTTATATAATGCCTACAACCGGCGAAATCCTTTTTTCTATGATATTTCAGAAGAAAAACTTGCTAATGGTAATACCAAAACAACCCTGAAACGTTATTCATTATTTCCCGTTTTGCCCTCGGTCAGTTACAATTTCAAGTTCTAGTTATGAAAAATCAAATCATCATATATCTTTTTCTGCTTGCCGGATTTTCCTCCTGCGATACCCTTGTAACCGAAATTTCACCGGATAATTTACCCGGAGCGACATCAAAGCTGGTTGTTCAGTCCTTCATCTCCCCCCAGGCCGCGCGGATCAATGTAGTCGTTACCGAATCAATTCCGCTTTTTGGAGAATCCAGTTCCGGAAATTCTGTCGTAAAAAATGCGATTGTAAAGATTTCAGGCGGAGGTAAGGAAGTTGTTATACCCTTCGATTCCGCCAGCCAGCTTTACAGTATCGAAAGGACGAAGTTTACGATTGTAGCATCGGAAACATACAAGTTGTCTGTTTCCGATGGGCAGCGTTCCGTAACTGCTAGTTGCACCGTACCTACCAATCAGGTAACGATTAACTCGTATGTCATCGACACAGCCTATGTCAATCGGCGAAACGGGCTGGATACAGCATTAACAGTCAGGATGAGATGGCAGGATATCCCAGGAGAAACGAATTATTACCGTGTAAGAGCTAATATGGATGTTGAGTTTTCGGTGCTCGAAGGAGAAAACCCGGAAAACTTCGTTGAAAAACGAGTAAGAACACGTTTCAGTTTTCGCTGGGACGACGATAATGGACGAAGCGATTTTCAAAACGACATAAATCTCGACGGAACCTCTTTTACTTCTCCATTAGGAAGAGGATATTTACCTTCTTCGCTAATGTATATTGCAAGTGATGGAACCAGATATTATGCGCAGCAAAAACCTAAGTTAATTGCTTTGGTCATTGAAGTTAATAATACCGAAAAATCTTATTACGATTATCACAAAACGCTGGAACAGAATGACGATGACAATCCTTTTGCAGAACCCGTTTTAGTTTATAACAATGTGGAAGGCGGATTGGGATGTTTTGCCGCTTACAATAATAAACAAGTCATATACCGACCTTAAAATATCTCGCCTGATTGTTGGCAGTTTTAAAAAACTCAGGAATATATTGTGTTAATTTATAAATAAAATAGACAAGTCTGTTCGTTTACCAAATTTGCTTTGCCATGAAACATCATCCGATTTTACCCAAAGAACGAATTTTAGAAACAGCACTTCATCTATTTCATAAACAGGGTTATCACGCAACAGGCATCAATCAGATTATCAGCGATGCGGGAGTTGCAAAGGCGAGTCTTTATCTTCATTACAAATCCAAGGAAGAACTTGGCATTGAATACTTAAACGCCCGTCAGGAAATCTGGTTTGCCCAGCTAAAACTTTTTACCGACGAATCGAAAAAGCCAAAAAAGAAAATACTGGCAGCTTTTGATTTCCTTAACTTTATAAATGAAAAGGAAAGCTTTCGCGGATGTAGTTTTCTTAATATGCTTTCGGAAATCCAATCAGAAGAGACCAGATTATTGGCATCGATCCAAAACCATAAGACACAGCTTAGAGAATTTTTCCGGGAAATACTGCCAGAAGAAAAAGGCGAACATACCGATATAATTTATCTTTTATTTGAAAGCGCCATGACCGAAAGCCAGCTTTTCAAAAACCAATGGCCGGTAGAGAAAGCGAAACAGGCTGTCGCCGATTTGTTTAAACTTAAATACATTAAATAATTTCCATTACCAAGGAGGTTATACTTAAAGTGCCGCAATGAGGTTTTAGTACCTCACAATGCTTTTTCTTTCCCAAAAAACCAATATTCAAAACTTCTTTCCCCTACACCTGACGACGAGGGATTTAAGACATATCTAAATTAAAAACACACTTTCGAGTCAAATTTCATTCACAAAAAAGCACGACTCCAGCAAGGCATACTTTTTTTCTCTAAAAGTTACACTTCATCATAAAAACATGGATGTTGCCATGGAAAAGCAGGCCATGTCCTTTTTTATTCAGTATAATCTGTACTTAATCAATTTTGAGAAAGAATCATTTTTTTTCAAAAACCTTTAAGATTCAGTGGAATCAGCAGTTATACACAGCCGCATAATTTAAACCATAGGTTATGAAAAAAAAATATATTTCAACGTTTGAAACCATCAGATATACTTTTGGCTTTTGGGTGGCTTCTTCTCTTTTTCTCGCGGGGTGCGATCAAAATTCAGAAAAAGAGGCTGCGAAACTTAGTGGCAAATTCATCAACGAAACTTTTCTCAGGCAAGTGGCAGATTCCATCCCGGGACTTATCCCGGTCTATTGTTATCAGTTAACTTTCAACGGAACAGACAGCGTCGATATTCTATACGGCTTTGAACAAGCGAAGCTTGCCTACAAGAAGACGGGCAAAAAATATCAATTGGTTAAAGCGCTACAAGACCAGGATATGACATTTATTTTAAATAATGATAATAGTATAACTTTGATAGACAGTGCCTGGAACGGAACGAACAAAAACTCTGCGTTTAAAGAATCAAAGAGTAATTTTGTCACGGCTCTCAATGAGCAGATGATCGCAGGTGAATACAAAATTTACAGAAACGGTACGCAGACTTCGCAACGCGTTGTATTTAACGCAGATGGTACAGTAACAGGTCTGGAAAAATTTACTAATTATTCACTTTGTTACAGCGGCGACTGCGTAGGTGAAATTTATCCGATCTCTACAAGCATCACATTTAGTAATGAAAAAACGGAGACGGTCATGTATGCTTTTAAGATTGATAAGTCTAAGAAAACCCTTGGAATTTACCATATAGAGGCGCCGGTAAAAGATATCAAAGGAGAGCGGGCAGTCAAAGGCCTGGCTTTTGATTTGAGACAATAAATATTAAAATTAGAAACTGTTTCAGGGAAAATACATGAAAGAAATATTTGAATGGGAGCGCATGCTCTTGAATGAATTACCAGGACTATTTCTGTTCGAAGTAATATTCCGGTCGACAGTCATGTTCATCATTTTACTGCTCGTACTAAGAATTGCTGGTAAACGAGGCGTTAAACAATTGTCTATTTTTGAAACCGTCATCATCATTTCACTGGGTTCAGCTGCTGGTGACCCGATGTTTTATGAGGATGTTGGTCTTTTTCCTGCTATAACGGTTTTCATTACAATCATTTTACTGTATCGACTGGTTACCTGGCTGACTGCGAAATACAAAAAATTCGAAACCTTTATTGAGGGAGAAACGGTCTGTTTGATCCACGAGGGAAAGTTTTCTATCACTCAATTTAAGAAAGAGAGTCTGGCGCAGGACGAGTTCTTTTCTGAGCTGAGGCTAAAAAGTGTCGAACATCTTGGCCAGGTCAGAAACGCATATCTGGAATCTTCAGGTGAAGTCAGCATATTTTACTATGAAGATGACGATGTAAAACCTGGTCTCCCAATCCTGCCAGAACAGTTTAATCTTAAAAGCAAGACAATCAAGCACACTGGTTTACATTCCTGTTCATTTTGTGGAAACACGACAGAACAAAAACCAGGTATTGCGGTATGTTATACTTGTGGAAAAGAAGAATGGGTGCCATCAATTAAAACGATCCGAAAAACATAAAAGCCAGAAGCCACTTTTGAGAGGTGGCTTCTGGCTTTTATGTTAGCTTAATTTCCTTTAGATTGCAGAGCCAACAAGGCTGACAATACTGCCCAAAGATTTGCTGGAAGCCGTTGCAGCAAGCTTTCCGGCAACGCCTTTTTTATCCCGTCCCCCAACCGATTTTGTCGCTTCGCCAATCAATCCGCCCAATTTGCTTTGGGAATCAGACCCAAGAATTGACGATCCTGCTTTGATCAGGCCAAGATTGCTTGTCAGACTTGAAGCATTTCCAAGCAACCCCGACTCACCTTTCCCCAGCAGACTACTGATTCTGTTTGCACCAATCAACATTTTTACGGCACTGACGGCTTTTCCTAAAACTCCCGATTGGAGTTTTCCTCCCGAAGCGAGCGGAATCAGCGATTTGAGATCACCGGCCTTGCCTAATAACTTATCTTTCAGCGTTCCGTCCGAACCCTTTGCTTCACTTTCCAATGCAGCGCTTCCTTGCGTCAAAGCTTCCGCAGCAGCTGCATTATCTCCTTTGTCAGATAATAACACCGCCTTATCCAGCAAACCTTCGACAGACATGTCCTGTGCGAATGAAATTTGCGTTAAAAATAGCATGCATAAAGCAGCTGCAATGGTTAACATGTAATTCCTCATAACTTGTGTTGTTTGATGTGATGCTCTATTGACGCAGGAATATGCGAAAGGACACTTTTTTAGAAAAAATTTTAGTTAAACCGAAAAATCAGCAATTATAACTCGCTGCTTGGATCGACGCCATTGCGTACAGTTTTGGCGTTTGCTTTGGATACAGATTTGAGAAAGTACTGCTAAAATAGTATTCGCACATGGCTGCAACGACACTATTTCAGCGGCAATTTATTTTAACAATTTCTTTCTCAGTTCTTCCAGATGATCATCATTAAAATCATGGTGCGTCACGAAGCGAACCAGATTTTTGCCAAATGTCACTGCCAGAATTCCAGATTCACTCAACTTCCGGACGTAATCCTGAGCCGAGATTTCATGAGCAATACGAATAATAACAATGTTGGTATCAACCGGATAAATTTCTTCCACCTCGGATTTTTGCAGAAAAATTTCACCGATCGTCCTCGCCCGGTTATGATCTTCTTTGAGCCTTTGAATATGATTATCTAAGGCGTAAATACCAGCGGCCGCCAGAAAACCAGCTTGTCGCCAACCACCGCCCATCACTTTTCGGAAGCGTCTTGCCTTCGTAATTAGTTCCTGTGTACCCAGCAAGAGAGATCCCACCGGACAACCTAAACCTTTTGATAAACAAATGCTTATACTATCAAAAACTTCACCGTATTGTTTCGCTGATTCGCCAGTTTCAACTAATGCGTTAAAAAGGCGGGCTCCATCGAGATGAAAAGCCAGTTTATTTTGATCACAAACTGTGCTTATTTTACGGATCTCATTGAAATCATAATAACTTCCCCCTCCCTTATTCATCGTATTTTCCAGAGAAACCATCCGGCTGACGGTCGCATGGATATCCCCTTCAGGACTTACTGCATCGGCAACCTGCGAAGCATTAATCCGCCCCCGATCACCATCCAGCAGTTTTACAGACGAAAAAGAGTTCAACATAATCCCACCGCCTTCGTAAAGATAAATATGCGAGTTCTTATCGCAGATCACATCACTTCCCGGCTGCGTATGGACACGAATGGCGAGTTGGTTTGTCATCGTTCCCGAAGGACAAAACAAAGCTGCTTCCATACCAAATAAAGCTGCTGCTTTTTCCTGCAACGCATTTACCGTCGGATCGTCGCCCATCACATCATCACCAACAGGCGCGGCCCACATGGCTTCCTGCATTTCTTTCGTCGGGCGGGTGACGGTATCACTTCGAAGATCTATTGTCATTAAAAATAAATATTAAAAACAGATTTATTATAAAATAAAAGCGAGAAGTTATAGCCCGGTAGTGCACTTCATACGGCAAGTTTTAAAGATAACCAAGTCAAAATAAAAAGGGCGAATATTTTTAAATTCATTCCTTCACCGGATGGAAAAAGCCTTCCCTGAAGCTCCCGAATAGTAGCTTTACTTTTAAAATAACTTTCTTAAAGCAGGTAGCCCAAAATCTTATTATAAATTTTTACAAATTGAAATGAAAAAACTAGCTCTTCTAACCATTTTATCTCTCCTTATTCTGCCGTTGTATGCCCAGCAAGGCACTATCAAGGAAAGTCTGAAAGTCAAAAGCAAGCTGATGGGCAAAGAAATTAAATACAGTATTTATCTTCCTGCTGATTATGACAAAACCAACCGACGTTATCCGGTTTTATATCTTCTCCACGGTTATTCAGATGACGAAACTGGTTGGACTCAATTTGGACAGGCTCAGGAAATCGCTGACAAAACAATCAACAACGGAGATGCTCCCCCAATGATTATCGTAATGCCCGACGCCGAGGTGACCTGGTATATGAATACTTTCGACAATAAAGGCAGGTATGAAGATTTTTTCACCGAAGAATTTATTCCATATATTGATGCGAACTATCGGACAAGGGCAAAAAAGGAATTTCGTGCCGTTGCAGGCCTTTCGATGGGCGGTTTTGGAACCTTGCTTTATGCTGCAAAACATCCGGAATTATTCGCGGCAGCTTCTGCTTTAAGCGCTGCTGTCAGAACCGATGAAGAAATGATGGCCATGCCTGAAGAGCGTTGGGAAAATCGGTACGCAACCATTTACGGTCCCAATCTTAAAGGCAAAGCAAGACTTACCGATTTTTATTATAAAAATTCAATTTTAAAACTTGTAGAAACCATCAGTTCTGAAAAACTAAAAACAGTTCGTTATTATATCGATTGCGGCGACGATGACGCTTTGGTCACAGGAAATATGGTTCTGCATACGGAACTTATGAAAAAAGGGATTCCACATGAGTTTCGTGTGAGAGACGGCGCGCATACCTGGACTTACTGGCGTACGGCGTTACCGGAAGTTTTGAAATTTACCGGACAAAGTTTCCGTCGATAAGTTGGGCCAGACGTATATCCGGACATTATTCACAGACAAATAATGTCCGGATCATAGCTACTTCCAAACCCTGCGGTGCTGGTTATTCTTTTGGAAATTGAGCATAAAGGCACCCTCAAATACTGAACTTAATGATAACTTAGTTTTGGGTTGAGCTGTTTATCACAACGTTTCTTTCAGCCAGCTAAAAAATTCGTGCTGCCAAACTATGGCATTCTGCGCGCTCAACACCCAATGGTTTTCATCCGGGAGATAAAGCAACTTGCTTTTAATACCTTTCAACTGTGCAGCCTGAAATGCCTGCAGACCTTGTTCAATTGGGACACGATAATCTTTTCCTCCTTGAATAATAAAAATTGGCGTATTCCATTTATCCACAAAATTGCTTGGAGACTGGCTGAAAGATCGTTGTGCAACGGCATTCTTTTTATCCCAGTATGGACCGCCTTTTTCCCAGTTTTCAAAAAATACTTCGTCGGTGGTCCCATACATGCTTCGGAAGTCGAAAATACCGTCGTGTGAAATGAAAGTTTTAAATCTTCCCTCATGTTCACCTTCAAGAGCGAATACAGAAAATCCTCCAAAACTCGCTCCAACACAACCCAACTTATTTTTATCAACATAAGGTTCCTTTGAAACCGCATCAATCGCACTGAGATAATCCCTGATTACCTGCCCGCCCCAATCTTTGCTCACCTGCTCGTTCCATTGCGTGCCATGTCCAGGCATACCGCGACGGTTCGGCGCCACGACAATATATCCCTGAGAAGCCATCAACTGAAAATTCCAACGATAAGAATAAAACTGCGTCAACGCTGCCTGCGGGCCACCCTGGCAATAAAGTAATGTCGGATACTTTTTGGCAGGATCGAAATTCGGTGGGTATATCACCCAAACGAGCATTTTTTTGTTATCCGTTGTAGTCACTAATTTGCGCTCGGTTTTACACTTTGCCAGTGAATTATTCACCTGGTCGTTGACATGGGTCAACGGCTTCATTGTGCCATCGTTGATGTCAACGGTGAACAATTCTGCCGCGTTGTTCATATCATTTCTTGAAACAACAAGTGTGTTCCCAACTTGTCCAACGACGCCGGTAATATCAAAATCTCCTTTTGTTATCTGGACAATGTTTACGGCGATTTTAGTCAGTCCGGGATAATTCACCTTGAATAACTGAACCGTTCCGTCGATCGGCGCCCAGAAAAAAATCGTGCGGTCATCTTCTCCCCACTTGAATCCATCCACATGGATATCGTCACGTTGCCCTGTCAGATTGATCTTAAAATTTCCATTTGAAACAACGATATCCTGCTTATCCGATTCGTAGCCGTCTCTCTTCATCTGCAACCATGCAAGCTGGCCTTTTGTATTATACGCAGGCGCCACATCGTAACCTTTGTTATCTTCTGTCAGGTTTTTTGTCGTGCCTTTTTCAATATCGTATTCAAAAAGGTCGGTGTTGGTACTCACAGCATAATCAGTTCCGAACTTCTTTTTTGTAACATACAAAACATGTTTACTGTCTGGATTCCAGATAAAATCTTCGTCTCCGCCAAATGGCTTTTGCGGGCAGTCAAATGCCTCCCCAGCCATAATATCTTTTCCTTCACCTGCCTTTCCATTGACAAGCGGCGAGACGAACACATGGTCAAACTTGCCGTCTTCCCAGGTATCCCAATGTCGGTAGTTTAGCGAGGTAAAAACATATGCATTGGATTTTTTGAGATCAGGATACTTATCTGATCCGATTATATCTTTTATTTTGACTGCATCACTGCTAAGGATATATTTTCCGTCTGATGAAATTTTATCGTTCGCTATTATATTTTCCGTACTTGTAATTTCAGTTGCCGCACCGCCCGTAACCGGAATACTGTACAATTTTCTGGTACTTTTGTTTTCTTCGACATTCGGCGTGCTGACAGAATAGATAACGTTCTTTTTGTCTTTCGATAACCCTATACCCGAAACACGGCCAAGTTTCCAAAGCTGCTCGGCTGTTAGTAAATTCTGAGCCCGGGCCCCGAATGAGATCAGCACCAAACCAGCTGCATACAAAATTTTCTTCATGTTTTTATTGATGATTTTTATCGAAAGAGAAATTTTCATCGCTCCTCCGGGAGAATAATTCAAAACGTGAAATTAGGGGTTAGGCTGGGAAATCAAAAATTCTCCCGAAACACCCGATACCACTAAAACCCTAATATCCCCAAAAACCGGTAATCACAAAAAACCGGTAATCACCAAAAAACCGGATACCATAAAAAACCGGATATCACAAAAAACCCCGGGCGATGCCCGGGGCTAAGATAGTAACCCTTTCAGGGTGAGTTTTGGTCAGCCTCGCATTTCCTCCATTAGTTTTTGGATTATCCCTACGGTTTTTTCGGTTTGTTCTTTGCTTGGGGTGGTATCCCAATTTCCTACAATACCGTTACTCCCTATATATATTCCATCTTTTCTGGAAATAAAATTCGCACCTTGTGTATACAATTTGTAGTTGATATCGCTCTGGGGAATCAGGCAGGAAAGTTGTCCGGATACAGGCGTTAATTCCTGATCGTTGAAAACCGGTTTTGCTCCTAAACCCATACAATTTACCACCACTTTTTCCGGTAAGGCATCAATATCCTCCAGAGATTTGATCTCCTGGATTTTTATTTTTCCGCCAAACATCACGAAATCTGTCAATTGATGACGTAGGTAAGATGGAATGTTAAACATAAGATTTGTTCTTCTGGTAACGTGATCAGCATTGAATGGGTGCTCTTTTGCTGTCAATTTAACGCGTTCCGGTATCAATCCGTGAATTTCAAAATCTTCCCCGCCTGCTCCCGGGATGTAAACCGGCTCTTTCTGGAAAACGCCGTATTCTTCCGCCCAGCAAGCAATATCATTCATGCCCAGCAGAAATTGGAAGCGCCGGAACGAGAAACGTGTTGCATCTTCCCAAATCGTTTTAAACTCTGGTTTCGCCACCTTCACGTCACAAACCCGTGAGGCCGGCGACCAGGTTCCAGTTGCAAGGTTACTAGTAATATTCGGCGGAACGTCTTTTGTATAAATTGTGACTTCACAACCGCTTTCCTGTAACAAACGAGCAGTTGCAATTCCAACCGTTCCACATCCCAGCATCGCAACTTTTTTCTCGTTAGTCGCCAATACCATTTTTCGAGCCATATTTCCGGTTCCCCAGGATAATGACCAGCCGCTCCCGCCATGTCCGTAATTATGCACGATCGTTTTGCTTCCTAACTGCTCCGTTTCAATACGTGGTCCGGAAGGGCGAAATGGCCGCAAGCCCACCGTTTCCTTTACAATACGATCCATAGAAAGACGCAGTTTCGGAATCTCGTGATAGCCTCGACTGATATGGAAATGTTTGTCCGGGTAAGTTAGTTGAGTTTTAGGTGCGCAGGAAGTAGCAACAGCGCCAAGTGCCAGACTGGCTGGAACAGCTTTTTGAAAAAAGTTTCTACGGTTCATTTGAAAGGGAGTAATAGGACGTTTCAAACGAAAATTAGTCAACACTCTACTCTATTACAAATTTAATATTGTTCAAAACTAATATTTCAGAATTTAAATAAAATAATATTATATTTAATACAATAATAACATTGCATAATACCAGTAACGCAATATTTTACAACACTATTAAATATTGTTATTCCTTTGTCAATGACGGCGGCGCATCGCTTGCCGCAGTGCCCCATTTTTCGTTCGGATATGTTCCCATTTCAAGGATAAGCTCACCACCAGCGGTAATTTCCTGATGCGACAAAAAGGTTTTGGTGAATGGTTTTCCATTCAATTTCGCCGACTGAATATACTGTGCCTCCTCAGAAACGCCATTTGCTTTCATTTTAAACATCTTGCTTTTTGAAAATTGGAAAATAACTTCTTCGAAAAGGGGAGTTCCAAGCACGTAGTAAGGCGTTCCTGGTGTGACGGGATATAAGCCTGCCATACTAAAAGCCAACCAGGCCGACATTTGCCCACCATCTTCATTACCGCTCAACCCACCAGGCGTTATATCATATTCCTCACGAATAATATTCCGCACCTGTTTCTGCGTTTTCCATGGCTGTCCAACATAATTATACAGATAGGAAATCTGGTGATTCGGCTCGTTTCCATGCCAGTAGTATCCCTGCTGAAAAAGCGTATCCAGTTTACTGATAAATGCTTTATCTCCTCCAACAGCTTTCTTCAGACCGGCAATATCCTGGGGAACAAACCAGGTGTATTGAGCCGGCGACCCTTCGGTGATAAAACTTGAACGCTTTTCAAACGGATCAAATGATTTTATCCAACTGCCGTTTTCATACCTTCCACGTGCATATCCGGTCCTGGGGTCGATCACATTTTGGTAATTCAAAGACCGTTTTCTCAGTAAAGCTGCATCTTCGTTATGCCCTAATTCCTCTGCCAGAACAAAAAGACAAAAATCATCGTAAGCATATTCCAGCGTCCGGGAAACTTGTTCGCGTTTATGAAAAGCCTGCCAGACACTATCTTCCAGCGGAATGTAGTTGTATTTCAGATAAGAGCTCAGCGCCCTTCTTCCCTTTCCTGCCTCATAACTTTTCGGATCACTGTTTGCATCAAAAGCATTTTTCCGCAGATATTGATACCCTGATTTTACATCAAAGTTTCGTACATTTTTAACATATGCATCCGCCATAACAGACATAACGTGATCTCCAACCATGGCAGCCGTATAGCTATTCCAGCAGGGGAATATGGGCATCCAGCCACCTTGCTCCGCTTTTTTCACCAGCGATTGCATCATGTCTCCTGATTTTTTTGGTTCTAAGAGAACATTTAAAGGCATGGACGCACGGAAGGTATCCCACATACTGTAATCGCAATAATAATCGAAGCCATCCGCTTTTTGGAGCGGCGTTCCTCCGGCAAACGATGGATACTGGCCATCAACATCAGAATATAACCGTGGCGATAATTTTGTCCTATATAGAGCACTGTAAAACAGAATCTTATCTTTTTCACTGCCTGTCACCTTTATCTTTCCAAGCGCGTCGTTCCACTGATTTTCAGTAAAGCGTCTTACGGCGTCGAAACTTTTCCCCGCCTGCTCTTTTTTAAGATTCGCCCTAGCGCCCTCCAGACTTGTAAAAGACGTGCCTATCTGTACAATTACGGCCCTTTCTTTGGTCCCAAAGCCTACATAAGCACCCAGCTTTTCTCGCTTTCCCTTACCCGCTCTTGTTCTGCCCATCGGCACAATCGTATCCGATTCCCACACACCATACTGTGTAAACGGCGTATCAAATTTTAAGACAAAATATCCGCTGAACCCTGCGGGCTGTCCTGACCCCTGATATATTCGATGAACAGGGTTATAACCTACAATTTCTCCTCTTTCCGGAAAAACTTCAACAAAACCTTCACCTTCGTCGCTGTTTGGCTCAATGACGATGAAATTCTCCTTTCCTTCTTTATAGGTAAACCGTAACATCGCTGAACGAGCCAGAGATGTTACTTCTGCATTGATCTGGTAATCATCTAAGGTAACACTATAATAAGCTGGTGTTGCGATTTCAGTTTCATGCCGGAAACCGGATGCGCGTTTTTCAGGATTAACGATAAGTTCTCCGGAAAGCGGCATGACCGTCAGCGTTCCATAATCCTGAACACAGGAACCATTAAGCCAGTGTGTGCCGCGAAAACCCTGAAAATGAGTGTCGGCATAATAATAAGGAGCGATACATTTTGTCTCGGTTGATCTTGTCTGCGGTGTCCACTGGGTCATTCCATAAGGTGTTCCAACGGCTGGCATAGTCTGGCCCTTCAACTCGCTTCCCGCTTCGCTATGCATTTTGGCACTTTTTGTTGTGGCCGGCGCTGTACCAATTCTCGTTTCCACATACTGGATCGGCAATTTCTGCGCGTTGGAAAAATGAATAATCATCATGAATCCTGCCAGGAAAGCGCCTGATAATTTAAAAAAATTGAAGTACATATTAAAATTCAAATGTTTGATATTAGCCGGATTATCGAAAATTGATCTTAGACTCGAAGCCTAAATTATCAACTTATCTATTAATAACTAACTTTACGGCCAAAGCTACTTGTTAGACGAATAAATATACTGTTGCCCTTATGAATCTTCATACGATCGATACCGGTTATTTTAAACTTGACGGCGGTGCCATGTTTGGGGTTGTTCCAAAAACGCTGTGGAACAGGCACAATCCGGCGGATGACAAAAATCTTTGCAGCTGGGCTATGCGGTGTTTACTGATTGAAGATGGCGATAAACTGATCCTTGTCGATACAGGCTTAGGGGATAAACAAGATGAAAAATTCTTCGGTTTTTACGATCTGCACGGCGATGCAACACTGATCAAATCGATAAACAGCGCTGGCTTCAAACCGGAAGACATTACCGATGTTTTGCTAACACATTTACATTTTGACCATGTTGGCGGCGCCGTAAAATACAATGCAGACCGATCTGCTCTTTTACCAACGTTTCCGAATGCAACCTACTGGTCAAATGAATCTCATTGGGAATGGGCGACAAATCCGAATCCGAGGGAAAAGGCTTCTTTCCTGAAAGAAAATATTCTTCCAATCAAGGAATCAGGTCAGCTCAAATTTATTGAGAAAGGAATTTCACCCTTCGGAAATATTGAATTTATTCACGTGGATGGTCATACGGAACAAATGATGCTCCCGGTTATTTCCTATAAAAACCAAAAGATCATTTACGCTGCCGACTTGATACCATCGTCTTTTCACCTTCCGCTTCCCTGGGTCATGAGCTATGACGTTCGACCCTTATTGACGATGCAGGAGAAAGAAAATGTGTTGAAAAAGGCTGTGGAAGAAAATTATATTTTACTGTTCGAACACGATCCGGTGTACCAGGCAGCAACCGTGGAACAAACGGAGAAAGGTATAAGGATTTTGGAAAGAGGTGATTTAGGGAATTTTTTATAGTACCCAGAATAAAAACTCTGTGAAACTTCCCACAAAAACTTCTTAATTCTGCGTTTAAACAAAATGAGGAAAATTGCACTAGTCTTATCAGGTGGCGGGGCCCGCGGTATTTCTCATATCGGTGCGATCAAGGCACTTGAAGAATTTGGAGTCAAACCAGATATCATCAGCGGCACTAGTGCAGGCGCATTCGTTGGCGCGCTGATCGCTTATGGATATACTTCTGACGAAATATTTGAAATGATCCTGAAAACAAGATTCAGTTCCTATTTAAGATTTGGTTTCAGCTCCTTAGGACTTCTTAAAATTGACAGAGTTGAAGAAATACTGAAAAAATATATCCCTGAAAATTCATTTGAATCGCTAAAAATTCCTTTGATCGTAACCGCAACAGATCTCCATGCAGGTGAAGAAGTTACGTTTCGAAAAGGAGAATTGGGAAAAGTTGTCCTGGCATCATGCTGCCTGCCTGGTATATTCAAACCACTGCATTGGCAGGGCCGCGATTTGATTGACGGAGCCATTTTCAATAATCTGCCCGTTGCGCCGGTTGAAAAGGAAGCGGATTACATTATTGGTATTCATTGCAATCCGCTGCTTTTTTCAAAACCCTCGTCGCATATGCATCAGATCACATACAGGAGTATAAGAATGGCGATGCGGCAGAAGGCCAAGGCCAGTCTTGACCGTTGCGATCTCCTTATCGAAGCCCCTGAACTAAGCACGTTCAACACATTCGATTTTCGAAAGGCACAAAAATTATATGACATCGGTTATAAGTATACCCGGGAATTGCTGGCGGAAAAAAGAATAGCTTTCTAAGCGGTCAATTTTAGCAGTCGGATATCAGATTTCAGTCGTGAAATTTTAAAATAATGACTTAAATTTATTTTATAATTGCTATCACTGCCTTGCTGTTTCATTATCTGGACCTGACGGCCGACTGCCGACAACCGACAGCCGTCTAACTACCCAATTTCCAACATTCTCTCCCTGCGTCCATCCATTTTCCACAGCGTCCATAAAGTGGATTCCCCCATAGAATCTTGATAAACCGGATTCTTTTGCAGCATCATTAAAAGATCTGAATTTTCTGGCTTTTAATCCGAAGCGTTCCTCGACAGTATCTGTATATGCAAAATTATCTCCAAAATAATGCGTCAGGATTATAGCTGCGGCCGATGAAACGACCGAATGTCCACTCAAATATTCAGGAAACGGCGGTGTTTGCAAAAACGGTTTCCAGTTAGAATCAATGTATTTCCGGATAACCGTTTCCGGCCGAATACGGTTACTTCTGTATTTTTCATCCCAGCAGGCCATAAATCCATCCATCAGTCCAACAGAGACCGCTGTGGTGACTAACATAGATTTTGAAAAATCAGCCTTTGCCTGTTTGCATGCGATGTCCGTAATACCGATCCAATGCGCTCCGGGAGATATTTTTTTCATTCCAACCAACAAGTGGCCCTTGTTTTCCAAAGCAAATGGATTGCAATCCCAGAATGCAGCCGTGATCTTCGCTTCACCTTCTGGTTTTACGTTGTAGTTGGCAAGCATCATTTTATAAAATGCAGAGTTTTTATCCTCTGAAAATGGTGCAGGAGCGGCTGGTTTGAACTGCGAAGATGAATCGAGCGTAAATGGTCGCACGGTTTTAAAATAGGGTTCGACAGGTGGAAAATATCCCGGAGGTGTCGGATACCAGCTACCTTTGGCTTCGTTCGGAGCATAACGCGGGAAATTACTTATCCTGTTATATTTATCAGCTTTTGCATATTTTAAAATCTGCTTGCTTATACCTGTGCCATAGGCGGCTGACCCGGCAATTACTTCTTCACTAAAACCCAGAGTTCTGCACGAATCCAGCAACCGGTCCTGATATTTTTGAAGCATCATACCACCCGACGGCTGCATTTTTTTTGCGGTTTCCAACATTGCCAAAACCGCGCTCAACTGATAAGAGTATTGAGTGACTCCCTCTGGTTTTATGACTTCGGGGAATTCGTTCAGAATGCCGTGCATCGTTTTGTACGCGGAATCATTTTGGGTAACGACTTCATATCCTGCCAGACAAGCATAGGAATAAAAACGTGCAGCCAATGGTGGATTTGTAACATCATGCACCATTACATCCGTCATTTGACTGGTAACCTGCCCAATGATCGCGCCATTCAGCTGAGGAGATTTTTCGCCTTTTTTATTACAACCTATTAAAAATGTTATGATTAATATCGGGAGGTATAACCGGATTTTCATTTCTTAGTGACTTTATAAGCTTTCAGCTCCTGCTGATTAATTCCAAACAAAAGTGCATTTCCGATCGGCAGAACACTGCGAACGTCACCCTTTAATGCAAAACCTGACTTATTTTGTGGTATATAATTAAAATTCCCTTTTCCGTCTCCTTTCAGTAGAACGCCGTAATTTGCATCATACTTTCCAAACCGGAGACGTGCTCTGTTACTGTTTCCACAGAACAATAAATCTTTCTTACCATCCTGGTCAAAATCATATGCTGTGATGGTATAAACAGGCGATGACTGAACTTCAAGCGGCAGTGGTTTTTCCTTTAATTTACCAGCTGCGTCGCTTTCAAAATAAGCCGTTTTCAAGAAATTGGACTTCAAATGCGAAGCACCTTCCAGCTCTTCTTTCGTAAATATATCGGTCAAAGTTGCATCAGCATAGCTTTTATAATCCTGAAACCTGGTTCTCATAATACTCATCTGATCAAGCATTTCATCACGGGTCACATAAGGATAACTCTTTCCCTGAATATAAAATGACAAAATCGGATCGACTGAACCGTTATCGTCGAAATCCTTGTAAATCATTTCAACCGGCTCCGCATCGCTGGCTTTGCACTGCGTATTTAATCCAATGTTTCCGGCAACGATATCCGGTTTTCCATCGCCATTGATATCTTCTACCAGAATTTTATTCCACCAGCCACTATATGATTTGTCAAAATAGTCGGACCTCTTGTTTGTCAGTTTCCCGCCATTATTTAGCAAAACTGTAATCGGCATCCATTCTCCTGCCAAAACCAGATCTGGCTTTTTATCACCGTTCATATCTGTCCACGCTGCGTCGGTAACCATACCAATTTTTTCCAGTTCCGGGCAAACAGCCGCCGTCTGATCGGTAAACTTCCCCTGTCCGTTATTAATCAAAACATAACTTCTGGGAGTTTCCGGATATCTTCCCGGAATAACCCGTCCGCCAACAAATAAATCAGGTTTTCCATCTCCGTTAATATCAGAAACCCGAACACAGCTTTTACTGAAAAGCATTTTTGGTAAAGCATCTGCCGCTTTTGTGAAGTTCCCTTTTCCGTCATTGATGTACAACCGATCCTGCAATAAAGGATCTTCCGGCAGAAAATTCGAGTATCCGCCGCTTGCCACATACAAATCTATAAAACCATCACCATTGGCGTCAAAAAATGCAGCGTCAGTATCTTCGCTTTGCTTATCTGCTTCAAAGGCTAAAACAGGTTTTGTAATAAAAGATCCATTTTTTTGCTGCAAAAATAATTTACCCGCTTCTCCATAACCTCCTCCAATGTATACATCTTCCAGTTTGTCACCATTTACGTCACCTTTCGTCAGGTTAGGATTTGAGAATGAAACGGCATTTACCATCAGCGGCTGACGCTTGAAGTCGTTGATTTTATTTGCGGGATGTTTATATGCAATGGGTGCAGAAACCTGCTGAACCAACGGCGCCACGGGTGAAGGAATAGCCATTTTTCCAGTCGCATTTTTTTCTGATAACGTCAGCAGCTGATCTGCTTTGGGGGAATTAATTTTTTCCTGTTTTCCACTTGGCCAGACAATTTTCAGTGAATCAACAGAGGCTGAACTACCTAATCCAAAATGGAGAATCGGAGAAACGCTGGACTGATATCCACGCGTGGGCATTTGTTCAAGATATTGT
The DNA here is from genome assembly GCF_900108855.1 of Dyadobacter koreensis. Lineage (GTDB taxonomy): Bacteria > Bacteroidota > Bacteroidia > Cytophagales > Spirosomataceae > Dyadobacter > Dyadobacter koreensis. The sequence goes on along the minus strand of NZ_FNXY01000008.1, from coordinate 413,041 downwards.
TTTTCACCTTTTTGATAAATGGTGACCTTAGCTCCGGTTCCAATTGTGTTTTTTCCTTCTCCCTGCAATTTCAGCTTCAGATAATGATTTTTGAGCTGTTTGCTCCCTTCATTCTGGTAAACAAATGCTGGAAGATTGATATTGTTCACGATCAGATCAAGATCTCCATCGTTATCCAAATCCGCATATGCAGCGCCTCCGCTATTGGAAACCTGCCCCAAACCCCAGTTTGCAGCGACGTTATTGAAGGTTAAGTCTTTGTTATTTTTGAACAGATAATTGGTCATATTGGAAGACGGCATTTGATATACCAGTTCCAGAATATCTTCGCGGCGAACCTGCCCTTCTTTTCTTTTCAAATGGTCACCCATATATTTCACAAAATCCATGTTTGTAAAATCGCGCAGGTTTCCGTTGGTTATGAAAAGGTCTTTCCAGCCGTCGTTGTCGTAATCGGCGAATAACGGCGCCCAACTCCAATCCGTATTCGAGACTCCTGATAGTTGCCCGATTTCTGAAAACACCGGCGTCACGGATTTCCCGGCCGTACCGCCTGATGTGCCCGCATTCAGTTGCAGCATATTCCGCATATACTGATGATGAAAACCCATTTTGACATTGAAATCGAACAACTCGTAATTGTCAAGCCCAACGAGAAGTTTTTGCCTTCGGTTATCTTCCGGCAACATGTCCAGTGTGAAAATATCGGGCAAACCATCATTATTAAAATCAGCAATTTCGTTACCCATGGACGAGTGTGAGGTATGGCCGAGGCCTTCTGCCGCCACATCGGTAAATGTTCCGTTTTTGTTATTGATATATAAAAAATCCGGTACAGAATAATCGTTCGAAATATACAGATCAGGCCATCCGTCCATATTAATATCCGACACGCCGACACCTAATCCATAACTCAAAGCAGAACTCTGAATTCCTGCTCTATTGGTAACATCTTCAAAAACCGGCTCCTTATTTCCCGACATATTATTACGGAAGAGCCGCGCACCTGCCGAAGAATCTTCTTGTTTAAGAAGTTGCGCAGTCGATGATTCATCTAAGATTGGTAAAGCTTTTGGATTATGATTTAAAAGAAACATATCAAGATCGCCGTCTCTGTCATAATCGAAAAAAGCTGCTTGTGTGCTAGTGGAAGAATTTGCCAGTCCGTATTGCTCCGCTTTTTCCTCGAATTGCGGGACACCCGAACCGTTTGGTCCTTTATTAATAAATAGCTGGTTTTTTAATTTTTCAGGAGATAAACTTCCTGAATAACATACGTACATATCCAGCAGACCGTCGCCATTTACGTCTGCCATTGTAACGCCCGTTTTCCATGGACCTTCCCGCCCAGCCGCGCCGGAGACTGTTGTGATATCTTCAAACTGCATATTCCCCTTGTTCAGGTATAGCTTGTTTGAAACCATATTTCCTGTGAAATATATATCATCCAGACCGTCTCCGTTCAGGTCTCCTACTGCTACGCCGCCTCCATTGTAAAAATATTCATACATCAGGACGTTGGTATTCAAACCTTCGGTCAGCGTATTGGTAAAATCTATTTTAGTTTTTTCCGCCGGAAGCAAAGTAAAAAGCTGCGGACCGGTTTCAGTGACTTTTTTTTCCTCAGATTTTTCTGATTTACTGCAACCGGCTAGTGATATAACGATGATAAAAAGAAGGGAGGCTGGGCGCAAGCCATTTTTTAGTTTCATGATTGAAACAGATAATTTAAAAGTATTAAAAAAAGAAACTATGCCTGCGTAAAAGCGAGGCATAGTTTCGGGTTACTCTTTTACAAGATCAAGATAAGAAATTCTTAATATCCAGGGTTTTGAGTAAGTAAATTATTTCTATTTATTTCGTCTTGGTTGAATGGACGGAAATACATTTTATCTACCCATTGACGATTTTCATGTTCTTTATTCTCCACCGGCGTGTAAGTATAAGTATACACAGATTCGTCATACTTATAAGGTTCACGCATTGACTGGCCAGCTTTGAATTTACCTGACACAGTAACAAATGTCAGAGGTCTTCCAAGCGTATTTTTTGCAATCATCCAACGTCTTGCATCGTAATAACGTTGTTCTTCGTAAGCCATTTCAATTCTTTTTTCGTGACGATATGCTTCTTTCAAAGCAGCTCCTGAAACCGTTAATGCAGGCATTCCGGCACGGAAACGAATTTTGTTCAACCATTGAAGTGCGGTTGCATCTTCGCCTAACTCAATAAGTGCCTCAACATAATTGAACACTACTTCCGTATGGCGGAGGAAAGGCCAAGGGATATTCTGACGATCCGTGTTATCTACCAAATCAGGGTTTGGATCGATAAATTTACGCATGTAGTATCCTGTACGGCTACCATTCCAATCTTCGATTGAACTGCTTCTTGTATCCAAACCTTTTCTGTTAATCAATGCGCCTGCATCATCCAGAAGATCATAAGAACCTGTCTGAATCTGGTTAGCCGGATCAACATTTCCAGAAATTTTATTACGTGGTTTCCAGTCTGCGCCGTCGTACATGATACTTGCGTAAAAACGCGGGTCACGATTTTTATAAGGAGCTGCTGCATGCGTAGGATTTGTCCACCGGAAAGGCGTACCATCCATCATTTCATAATCATCAACCAATAAACCGATCGGTGTATTTCCTGCCCAGTTGTGGTATCCGTTAGGTCCGTTATTCAAACCTGTCTGGCGTCCACCTTCACTTTTGCCAGGAATAAAGTAACGTCCAAGGATCAGATCGCTGGAAGCAGAAGCGTCCAAAGTTTTATCAGCGCTGCCGCCGCCCATGGCCAGAGAAATGTAGTTAATTCGGCCTTGTTCAGGAGTAACCGGAGCAGTCAGGTTCAGTTTATACCCACCACCTGCATCGATAACCTCTTTCGCAGCTAATCTTGCAGCTTCCCAGCGCGCCTTGCGGTCGCCGCTCAGATATCCAAGATATTCAGGTTTTGTATATGCAGCAAGAACACTTGAATTCGCCTTTGCTGTTGGAACGTCATACAAATCGCTCGCAGCGTAAAGCAAAACACGTGATTTCAACGCTTGCGCAGCTAATTTAGATGCACGGCCTGATTCCATCGTTTTGCCAGTTAACAAAATGGCAGAGCTATCGCAATCCTTCACAATAAAGTTTACACATTCCTGATATGTGTTGCGAGGCACTTTGTAATCCTCACCCAGACCGTAAACTTTTGTTACCAACGGAACCGCTCCGTAGATGCGTACCAATTGCTGGTAAAAATAAGCCCGCATGAAGTATATCTCACCTTTCAAGCGATCTTTCAGAGTCTGATCCTGGAAAGAAGTTGGCAGATTAAGATTTGACAAAGCAAGGTTGCAGGCACGGATACGTGTGTACATCGGGCTCCATTTGTAGGTATCATCTTCCCATCCTGTTGCGGACGGGCTTAAGCTACCTTCATTAATGGTGTTGATGTTTCTACCTGTGTGCGTAAATGTAGCTTCGTCGGTAAGGGATGCTAACATCTGTTCCGAAAAACCACCCTGCTGAAAGCCATTGTAAATTTCGTTTACAAAGGCAGTCGATAAAGCAGGATCTTTCCATACAAGATCTGCCTGGATTTCAGTTAGCGGCTCCTGGTCCAAAAAGTCTGTTTTACAGGAAACGATACCGCCACCGGCAAGTAATGCGAGAAGTACTATATTTTTATAATTGAATTTCATGCTTTATATTCTTTAAAATGACACGCGTACACCCATGTTAATAATTTTCGACTGTGGATAATATTGTCCGCTGTTGTTAGTGGACTCCGGATCCCAGACTTTGATTTTATCCCAAGTGAACAGGTTCAAACCATTTGCATAGATACGGAAAGATCCGATACCCAATTTCTTTCCAATTTCCGATGGCAAGTTATAGCCAATTTCGATATTTTTAAGACGCAGGTAGTTGTTGCTTTTCAGGAAGTAAGTATTTGCAGCTGCTCCACCGTTGTTGAAATCAGTATTTGTATAATACGTATTGTTACGGTTAGCCAAACGAGGATAATCGCTGTTTGGATTGTCAATTGTCCAGCGACGATCGTAAGCATATTTCAAATAGTTACCGATATCACCCGATTCTGTCAAACCTACATACTGCAAACCACCTGTTGCACCCTGGAACAGAATAGAAAGGTCGAAAGCCTTATAACCAACGTTGATTGTTGCACCACCGGTGAAAGTTGGACGTTGTGTTTTATCCTGACGCACTCGGTCGAACGACGTAATCGCACCATCACCATCAACATCCTTGAATTTCATGTCACCCGGGCGAAGGTTTGCTGTCAAAGCTGAGTAGTCGACACTATTTGCATCGATAGCCGCCTGATCCTTGAACACTCCGTCAAATTCGTATGCAAGGAACGCCTGATACTGCTTGCCTGTTGTTCTCTGGTAATCTCTAACGCCAGGTGTCTCATCCCAGAAAGTGATCTGGTTTTTAGCATATCCACCATTTACACTGAACGAGTAAGTAAGATCGTTGTGGCTTCCGTCATAACTAACTTTAAATTCATATCCGCTGTTTTTCATTTTACCCAAGTTCACAGGAGGAAGTTTTCCGTCCATACCCGCACTTGCTGGTGTAGAACCTGTTTGCTGAATAAGGATTTTAGAACGAACGTTGTAAAAATAATCAAACTCGAAACTGATCTTGTCGTTCAGCAAAGTTCCTTCGATACCGAAGTTGCTGTTGTTTGCAACTTCCCAAGTAAAGTTGTTATTCTGAACACGTGCTTCGTAAAGTGATTTAGCAACCTGGTTGTTAAGAATGTAAGAACTGAATGACATCGTTGGAAGATACTGGTATTCAGCCAATCTTGAACTGTTAGGCAAATAAGCTTCCGCTCCCATTTGTCCCCACGATCCACGCAATTTAACGTTGTTGACAAACTTGATATTGTTTTTCCAGAAATCTTCTTCTGATACGCGCCATCCCGCAGAAACCCCGGGGAAGAAACCGAAACGACCATTTTTCGGGAAAATGTACGATCCATCCACGCGCCACAAGAACTCTGCAAGATATTTTTCTTTGTAGTTATAACCTGCACGTCCGAAATAACTCAAACGGGCACGCTGATAAAGATCAGTGTTATTGTATGTTACGCCATTAACCGTTTCGCTTCCTGAGTTACCAATATTTTGTTCAAGGTCACCGCCGGCATAAAGCTGATCAGCAACTGGCGAGATAAAATAACGACGGTAAGCGAAGAAACCATCTGCATCTACTTTTTCACGCTGAACACCTGCCATTACATTGAAAGCATGTGCTCCAAAAGCTTTATCGTAATTGATTTGCCCGGTAAGCAAGACAGATAACTCCTGAGAAGATGTTTCTGTAAGTCTTGGATCGGTAAAAGTAGAACGAACAGAACCTGTCAAGACTGGCGTAACGCCATCCGCTTCGTAAGATTTCTTATCCCAGTAGTAAAGTGTCCAGGGTTTCGCAAAAGATTTTTGACGACGCATCAATTTATCGATTGCAGCAGAACCCGTCACTTTCAATCCTTTTACGCCAGGGATCAAAACTTCAACAGATCCGTTTGTCTGTACAAAATCCTTTTTATCATTGTTGTAACCTGTCTGGTTAGTTGTGATAATCGCCGGGTTTTGACCATTTTCAATATCAGGACCTGGCAAACCATTTGGCCATAACGCAATCTCAGTAGGCTTTCCACGCATTAACATACGGAAAATGTCGCCTGCGCCGCCACCATTCGGGAAAAATCTAAATTCTTCTCTTGCAGCGATACCTAATTTAGCGGTAACATATTTGTTGATCTGTGCATCCAGGTTAATCCGTAGGTTATATTGTTTGTAACCCGTTGCAGAATTTTTGTAAATACCATCCTGGTTGATATAACCCAAAGAAGCAAGGTATTTCACGTTTTCACTACCACCGATCAATTGAAGGTTGTGACGTTGCTGAGGAGACCATGCCTTGATAACTTCTTTATACCAGTCTGTGTTTGGATGAAGAAGCGGATCAGATCCATCTCTGAATTTCTGAACATCGTCTGGTGTGAAAATTGCATTTACAACTTCTTTGTTATCTGTTCTCGTATAACTTCCAGTGGTATTGAAACCTTGGAAAGCTCCTTGCCACTGACCGACAGGAAGATCGTCATAGATTTTTAGCTCGTTACGAATTATGGCATATTCCTCAGCAGACGCCATTTTCGGAGTCCGTGTAGGACGGGCAAGACCGAAGTTATAATCGTAAGAAATCTGAGGCTTACCTGATTTACCACGTTTTGTTGTAATAAGGATTACCCCGTTACCCGCACGTGATCCATAAATCGCAGCTGCTGCATCTTTCAAAACCGAAACGCTTTCGATATCAGCCGGGTTGATACGATCCAAACCACCACTACGGTTAGGAACACCATCCACAACGATCAAGGCATCACTGTTACCCAATGAGTTGGTACCACGGATACGGATTGCAGATCCGTCATACCCTGGCTCACCACTCGACTGAACCGCAGATACACCTGGAAGACGGCCACCCAATGAGTTGGAAAGGTTGGCCGAAGGTGCTTTTTCAAGTTCAGTACCTTTAACAGCAACAACCGAACCGGTTACTGTTGCTTTTTTTGCAGTACCATAACCTACAACAATTACCTCATTCAAAGACTTTATGTCTGTGGCAAGTGTAACATCTAAAACAGATTTGTTGTTAAGTGGAATTTCTTGCGTCAAATAACCGATAAAAGAAAATACAAGCGTACCATTTGCATCAGGTACACTAACGGTGTAATTTCCATCAATATCAGTAACAGTTCCGGCAGTCGTTCCTTTAACGACCACACTCACACCCGGCAGCCCCTGGCCTGTGTCATCTTTGACTTTACCCTTCACGTTGGACTGAGCAAATGCTCCAAGCGCCACGCCAAAGGCAAGAAAGAGAGAAAGAACATATCGTCCGGAAAGACGATACTTACATTGAGTATTAATTCTCATAGATTAATTGGTAAGTAATAAAATAGATTGCGTAAAAACGTGCACTTTTTCTCCTAAAACGGAGATCAGAAGACAAAAAAACTCCTACAAAATCTGGTGTCTGAATTACACAATTTTGCAGACGTCAAAAATGTAAAATTATTGCATTTGCTATGGGTTAAATGTGATAAAAAGGTTAATTCTAAAATTGCATTTTGAGGTGATTGCAAGTAAGAAACCAGTATCCTACATAATTATATTAAATAAGTACCCTAAAATCATTTCTACTCATTCTCATGTACAAAAAGATATTAAATACTTCACAAAAAAAAGCGTTCTTCTTATATCAATATGCATTCTTAAAAAATAACAAAAATATCAACTGGATATTTGCAAAAATGTTGTGTTTTTTGACTAAACAGGTCAAATAAAACTTAGAATTTTTGAGGGCCATCTGATAAGCTGTCAAACCTGGGAGTTAGCGGAACGTTAGTTGGTATTATAAAAACAGTTGGCAGGATATAATATAATTCCAATCATTTATTATCTTTATTCTTCATATTATTACACATTTCTGACGATATGTTAGCTATATTCGTGCAAAATATGGACTTCCCTTATCACACAACGAACACGCCGGAGTACTTGCTTTTCATACTAAATAAAATGAGATTCATAAAATTAAGTCTACCAATATTACTTTTCGCCTCATTCCTTTCTTGCCAGAAAACGACATCTCCGGAAGAATATAATGCTAAAGCATCTGACCCGAAACTTTTCCACGAAACAACCACGCAGTTGACGGATGTGATTATCCATGATATTTTCAAACCACCTGTTGCAGCGAGAATTTACAGTTACTCCTTTCTTGCCGCCTACGAAGCACTAGTACCAGGGCACAAGGATTTTCAGTCACTTGCAGGTCAAATAAACAAGTTCCCACCGCCTCCAAAACCAGATCCAGGAGTGGAATATTGTTTCCCGGTTGCAAGTATCAAGGCATTTACCGTAGTTGGCAGAACGCTGACATTCTCCGGCAATCTGTGGGATGACTACGAGAAAAATCTATTTAAAAAGTATGAGGAGATGGGTATTCCGGACGACGTTTATGAACGTTCGATAGCCTATGGCGACACCGTGGCCAAACATATTCTGGCACATGCTTCAAAGGATCATTACAAAGAAATACGCGGGTACAGGTATACCGTTACGAATGAACCAGGCACATGGGTGCCTACGCCTCCCGCCTATGCAGACGCATGCGAACCGATGTGGAATACGGTCAGGACTTTCTCGTTGGACTCGGTAACCCAGTTCAGATGCCCGCCTCCGGCAAAATATGATTTAAACAAGAATAGTGCTTTCATGAAACTGACAATGGAGGTTTACGATATAGGTAAAAATCTTACGGAAGAGCAAAAGGCGACAGCTTATTTCTGGGACGATAATGCGTTCGTTACCAACGTCGTCGGCCATGCGATGTTCGCAAATAAAAAGATGACCCCGGCCGGCCACTGGCTTGCGATAATCAAAAATGTTGCAACGGAAAAAAAGTTAAATCTGATGGAAGTGAATGAAGCTTACACTTTGGGAGCCTTATCCCTATTTGACGCTTTTGTATCATGCTGGGATGAAAAATACCGCAGCGTACGTATTCGTCCTGAAACCGTTATCAATAATAACTGGGATCCAAATTGGCGTCCTTTCCTGGAAACACCTGCATTTCCTGAGTATGTTAGCGGACATAGTACAATTTCCGCCGCTTGCGGAACCGTTTTAACAAAGCTGATTGGTGAGAATATCGCGTTTACGGATACCACTGAAAAAAAATATGGTCATGGGGTCAAATCGTTCAAATCTTTCAAGGAAGCTTACTGGGATGCCTCAATTAGCCGAGTTTATGGCGGGATTCATTACCGGGACGGTGTTGAAGAAGGAACGCATCTGGGAGAGAAAATCGGGGCAAACATTCTGAAAAAGTTGATTACGAGAAAAAACGAAAAAACAGTTGCTGCCACATCCAAATAGCGAATACAAAAAATGCGAAGCCGCTCGCTAAACTCATGAAATATCAGACATAGAAAAACCCAAGGTTACACCTTGGGTTTTTCTATGTATTGGAAGAAAATCTACATCTTCACATGATCCGCATTAAAATGCAATCCAATATTTTCTCTTCTTGCCATCGCCATTTTAATGATCAGATAAGAAACAGAAATCATATTTCGAAGTTCACAAATGGCAACAGATACCTTCGACTGGCGGTATAATTCCTCATGCTCATCATGCAGCAATTCCAAACGATCATATGCCCGTTTCATGCGTCGGTCTGTACGAACAATACCCACATAATTTGACATAATACTATTCAATTCGCGGGTCATTTCCGTCACCAAAACATTTTCTTCGGGATGCGTCGTACCTGAATCATCCCATTCAGGAATATTGTCCGGAATGACGGCCTTGTGGAAACTTTCCAGCGTACTTTCGTAAGCCCGGTGTCCAAAAACCACAGCTTCCAACAGCGAATTCGAAGCCAAACGATTTGCTCCGTGCAAACCCGTGCAGGCGCACTCTCCTACCGCATATAAGAAATTAATATTCGTTTTCCCCCATTCACTTACCCGGATTCCGCCACACATATAATGCTGTGCCGGAACGACCGGAATCATATCCGTTCTGACATCTATACCGGCATCAAGGCAGTACTGTGTAATATTTGGAAAATGTTCCAGAAATTTTTCGTAATCACAATGCCGCACATCCAGATAGACGTGATCAATACCATTTTTCTTCATTTCCGAGTCAATGGCACGGGCCACTATATCACGCGGCGCAAGGGAAAGCCGATCATCATATAACTCCATGAAAGTACTCCCGTCGGCACGTTTCAAAATCCCGCCGAAGCCGCGTACGGCTTCTGAGATAAGAAATGAAGGTTTTATTCCGGGAAGATAAAAGCTGGTAGGATGAAACTGGATAAACTCCATGTTATCACAAATTCCTTTGGCACGATACGCCATCGCAATTCCGTCACCTGTTGCAATCGTTGGATTCGTCGTACTTTGATAAATATTTCCAATCCCTCCTGTTGCCAGCATCGTCGTTTTTGCCAAAAACTTCTCGACTTGCCCGGAACGGCGGTTTAAAACATAGGCGCCAAAACACTTGATATCTTCACGGTAACGATATACCGTTTCTCCCAGATGATGTTGTGTAATCAATTCAACTGCATAATAATGCGTAAAAACCTCAATATTTTTATGACGTTTTACTTCTTCTAAAAGCGCGCGCTCTATTTCTGCTCCGGTGATATCCTTAAAATGCAAAATCCGGTTATCCGAATGTCCGCCTTCTTTGGCAAGATCATAATTCCCTTCCGGCTCTTTATCAAAGCGTGTTCCGTAATCAATCAATTCCTGAATACGTTCCGGCGCTTCTTTTACAACAATCTCAACAATATTCGGTTTATTAATCCCATCGCCCGCATCCATCGTATCATGGATATGCTTTTCAAATGAATCCGATTCTGCCCAAACTACGGCAATTCCGCCCTGAGCATACTTGGTATTCGTTTCATCGGCTTGCACCTTGGTGATTACTGCAATAGAAACATGTTCCTGAGTATTTTCAAAGTGTCGTGCCAATTTTGCGGCATAACTAAGTCCGGCAATACCGGAACCAATGATCAGGAAATCGAACTGGGGCATAGGCTAAATATAAACGTGTATCATTCAATAAAAAGACAAGATATGAGATTTTCAAAGCGCCTGGCCAGTGGTCAAAAATCTCATATGTCGGAGTAATAAGTCAAAAATCAAATTCCTTTACTCAATTCCAGCATTCTCGCAACGGATTCGTAAGCCTTTAAACGAATATCCTCCGGTACGAAAATTTCTGGTTGTTCGTAATAAAGCGCGTTATAAACTTTCTCCAGCGTGTTCATTTTCATATATGGGCACTCGGAACATGCGCAGGTATTATTGTCAGAACCAGGAGCAGGAATCAATTTTTTATGAGGAACGGCCTGTTTCATTTTATGTAAAATACCAGCCTCCGTTGCCACAATAAATTTATCGTGATCAGATTCCTGAACAAATTTCAAAAGTCCTGTTGTAGAGCTTACAAAATCCGATTGCAGCAAAATATCTTCCTTACATTCCGGATGGGCGATCAATAGAGCATCCGGGTTATCTTTGCGAAGCTCCGCCAGTTTTTCACGGGAAATATCAATGTGAACGATACAGGCTCCATCCCACAAAACCATATCGCGGCCTGTTTTTTGAGAAACATATCTTCCCAAATTTGCGTCAGGCGCAAAAATAATTTTCTGGTCTTTGGGTAAACTGTTTACGATTTGCAAAGCATTTGACGAAGTACAAACGATGTCTGTCAACGCTTTGATTTCGGCCGAGCAGTTGATATAGCTGATCACAATGTGGTCAGGATACTGCGCTTTGAAGGCAGCAAATTTATCCGCCGGGGCGGAATCCGCAAGAGAACATCCGGCGTTAAGGTCCGGAATGACCACTTTTTTGTTCGGACTCAAAATCTTCGCCGTTTCGCCCATGAAATGTACGCCGCAGAAAATAATCATATCGGCTTCCGTAGCGGCGGCCTGCTGTGATAATCCTAAACTGTCACCTATATAATCGGCCAAATCCTGAATTTCTGCATCTACATAATAGTGTGCTAAAATGACTGCATTCTTTTCCTTTTTCAATCGATTAATCTCAGCAATCAAATCAATATCTTCTGCGATCGTTTCAGTCACATAACCGTAACGCGCTACTTGCTCTTCAATGGTTGTCATTATGGTGAATAATTGGCTTTTTGTTGATTGTTAAAAATCATGCCGAATTACGAGAATATACTTTTCAAAACCAAAGAATCCCTTCTACGGGACGTTCATCATGAAATATTATCTGTAAAGGGCTGTCATATCTTCGACTGTGAAACATCTTTTTGAATAATCTGGTTTATTTACAAACAAAAAACTTCTCCCCGGGATCGGGAAGAAGTTTTAAGCAAACCTATATTGAGTTTTATTTCACAACAGATTTAAGTAAGTCCGACAATTCGTCCGGAGCTGTGATCATCGCATCATGTCCGGTATTTAAAGAATAATGCTTCCAGTCTTTCTTCGTTTTGACACGATCTGAAAAAGTTTTTAAAACAGGCATTTGTGGATTGATACAAGCAATGTAAACTAGCGGCAGATGATTGCCATATGCATTTTTCAAAATCAGCTTCTGTGTAAATGTTCTATATGGCTGCGGAGTCAATCGCGCACTAACCCATTTTATATCTGCCGGATCTGTCACCCCGAAAGCTTCAACAGGAAATGGAGGAATGCTTAGACCGTTACTCGCTTTTGAAGAGTTCCGAGAAGATTCCTGCGCCTCCCTGGGATGAACGGAAAGCGCACTTTCTCCATTTTCAACGATCATCGCATCCAGATAAATCAGTTTTTTCAGTCGTTCCGGTATCCGGTCTGCAACCCCGGCAATAACAGTACCTGCGTAACTGTGGCCAACAAGAATGACATTTTGAAGGTCTTCGATCTCGATAAGGTTGACAATATCTTCAATATGGGTATCCAGATTGATTTCCTTGTTCAGTGTATTCTCATGCTCACCAAGGCCGCTAAGCGTTGGTGTGTAAACATCTGCGCCACCTGCCCGTAACCTGGAACTAACTTTTTGCCAGCACCAACCGCCATGCCACGCTCCGTGAACGAGTACATAAACAGATTTATTTTCTGTCGATTGTGCCTGTACGCTACCAGCATCTAATATCAATGCGAGGAGAACTATTTGTAGAAAAACTGACTTAATTACTTTTGATTTCATCATGATTTATTTTTTTCACAAAGTTCAGTCATGATGGTTACGGCATCAATAACTCACCCGAAAGTGCGTCTAAAAATTAACGCAGTATGGCTAGCGAAATAAAAGAAAATTCGACGAACGCTTATAATTTGAAGATATTGGCTTCATCCTGTGAAGTAAATGAAATCCTTACAAATATAAGTCCCCGTTGGAAAATGCAGATCCTGTACAGTATTTCAAAGGGAGTTTATCAATTCAGTAAATTAAAAGAAGCATTCCCTTCCTTATCCGATCAGGTTTTGGGTAAACGACTGGGTGAATTGACAGAAGAAAATCTGGTCAGTAAAACGGTTCTAACTGATAAGATACCAACGCAAATTGTTTATCAGGTGACAGAAAAAGGGAAAGAGCTGCTGGCAATAATTCTGGATCTTCACTTGTGGGGACAGAAATACTGGGCGATCGAAAATACAAATGCCTGCTCATTTTCTAATTCGGAATTACCACTAAACGAAGAAACCGCCCTATGAAAACACAAGGCGGTTTCTATGTATCTTTTTGATATGGGATTCGAAATATTAACCAATCAAACTAATTGCTAAAAGCTAAATACCAAAAGCAATTAAAGTATCCAACGGAAGAATGCGTACAATGTTCCTGACAAGAACATGGTTACGGGCAAAGTCAATACCCAGGCAATAACAATATTACGGATCGTTCCGGCCTGTAAATTTTTCACCCCTTTACTTGCCACCATCGAACCGGCAATACCGGATGAAAGCACGTGGGTTGTGCTTACCGGAAGTCCCAGATAGGACGAAACACCAATAGTACTTGCAGCAACCAATTCAGCAGATGCACCTTGTGCATAGGTCAAATGTTGTTTTCCAATTTTCTCACCGATCGTTACCACAATTCTTTTCCAGCCTACCATCGTTCCCAGACCAAGGGAAAGAGAAATCATCAAAATAACCCAATCCGGAGCATAATCTGTAAATCTTCTGATTCCTTTTTCTCCACCTGCCTGTCCCTTCAAAAACGCAGTATCAGCAGAATTAAGGTTTGCATCACCATTTTCCAGAATCGTTTTTGTATTACGACTGATCAGAAGCAGTGATTTTCTTGCATTCATACGAACTTCTTTCGGCAGCTTATTATCTACCAGCGGCTTATTCAACTGAACAGTCAGCAAGGCAATTTCTTCTTTAATGGTATGCCAGTGCTCACGATCTGATGCAGATAATCCGAGTGTATCAATGCGTCCGATAGTCTCGTCTATTCTGACAAGTTCCGTTTTCATTTCGACCGGATTAATACTGTTGTCCAAGGCAAAATGTGCCGGAACAATTCCGATCAAAATTAACATCACAAGCCCCACTCCTTTTTGTCCATCGTTTGAACCATGGAAGAAACTTACCAATGTACAAGTCGTCACCAAAATAACCCGGATCCAGATTGGCGGCGGCGTATTTTTTTGCGGTTCGCTAAACACCACATCACGAAGTGGTTTTGAAAGTGCCCGACGCAGGATAAACATGATAATAATCGCAAGTGCAAAACCGAAGATCGGAGAAGTTAGCAGGGAGGTAAAAAGTTCTTGTGCTTTTGACCAGTTTACACCAGCACCATGCGTATTTTCAGGCATAAACGTAAATGCCAGACCAACACCAAGAATAGATCCGATCAATGTATGGGAACTGGAACTCGGAAGCCCGAACCACCATGTTCCAAGGTTCCAGATAATAGCACTGAAAAGTAAAGAAAAGACCATGGCTACGCTGTGGTAGACATTCTGATCAATCAGTAATTCAACGGGCAGCAGGTTCACAATACCCATGGCAACTGCAATTCCACCAAAGAAAACACCTAAGAAATTACAGAAACCTGACCACATTACTGCGATATTGGGTTTTAGCGAATTCGTATAAATTACGGTAGCAACGGCATTGGCCGTATCGTGAAAACCGTTTACAAATTCAAAGGCACAAGCCGCTAAGAGACTAAAAGCGAGAAGGAGAAAAATGTCGGTTTCAAGACCAAACATAAGTAGCGTATAAGTTTACTTTATAAAACTCACTTTAATGGTAGTTGCAGAATTAATAAGTTTCGGCAAGCCTTCCGGTTAGGTAAGAACAAGATTTCGAGGCAAAACTACTGATTCTTTATAGATGCAATGTTAAGAAATTGTTAAGTAAATTCATATTGGCATTAATAAAGAGCTTCTGTTCAGCCAATGTTTAAACATGAAATAAACACCGGCTGAGGAAATCAGATTTTATCGGGAAAAAGTTTAATAATTAATTCCCTTCTTTGTTGGCAAGTTGTCCGCATGCTGCGTCAATATCTTTACCCCGGCTTCTGCGAACATGAACAGACACTCCTCTGTCTTCAAGGAAAGCAGCAAATTTATCCAGTCGATCAGCGCCTGTATTTGTAAAATCTGCTTCGGCAATCGGGTTGTATTCAATAATATTTACCCGCGCAGGAACACGTTTGGTAAATTCCCAAAGTTCTTTTGCATCCTGCAGAGTATCGTTGAAATTATTAAAAACAATATATTCGAAAGTAATGCGATTGCCTGTTTTTTTGTAAAAATAATTAAGTGCCTCTGCCAGGTTATCCAGCGAATTGGATTCATTGATCGGCATAATCCGGTTGCGCTTTTCGTCATTTGCAGCATGCAAAGAAAGTGCAAGACGGAAACGAACTTCATCGTCACCCAGTTTTTTGATCATTTTAGCAATTCCGGCCGTAGAAACCGTGATACGTTTTGGAGACATATTCAGACCTTCCGGCGAAGTGATATGCTCGATAGATTTAAGAACAGCTGCGTAATTCAACAACGGCTCTCCCATTCCCATGTAGACAATATTGGTAAGCGGAGCTTTGAAACTCGCTTCGGCCTGCTGGGCAATGGCCACAACCTGGTCATAAATTTCAGCCGCATCCAGATTTCTTTTACGCTCCATATAGCCCGTTGCGCAAAATTTACAAGTCAGTGAACAACCAACCTGGCTGCTTACACAGGCAGTCATACGATCAGCAGCAGGAATTAAAACACCTTCCACCAAGTGGCCGTCAAACAATTTGAAAGCAGACTTTATCGTCCCATCATTGCTTTGCTGTTGTTTGGCAACAGTCATGGCATTGATCACAAAGTGTTCATCTATCAACTGTCTGGTTGCAAGCGAAAGATTTGTCATTTCAGCAAAAGATGATGCCGATTTTTTCCATATCCATTCGTAAATCTGTTTTGCACGAAATGCCTTTTCCCCATGCTCAGCCATCCAGCCTTTCAACTGATCAACACTTAACTTCCTTATATCCTGCTTTTCTTGTACTTCGGCCATTATTTCTATAACTATTTATTGCCTTATTTCCATACGGCAACTTTATTTTCTGCAAAGGTATTGAATATCAATTACTAAAAGAATTATCCGGTCACAGATTGACTTACTGCAAACCGATTTTCATTTTTCTAAAAAAGGGAAAAGGGAGGTTATTTGCCTGAAAAAAGGAAACAACAATTATTAAAAAATCATTCGCTCATGCGTTTTGACTTTTCGTTTTTGTTTTCTGGCTCCGGCTCTTCATCCTCAGAATACTCGTCGTCACTATCCTTTTTATCCTCGTCAAGATATTCAGATTTCCAGTCCTTGATCAATTCGCTTCCCTCAGGCATTAATGTTAACGCTTTGGTAATAACGTTGGGTGCGACCGGAATGACAAGAGGATAAAGCCAGGTATCGTTTGTACGATGTTCAGGAATTTTCACACCAATCGTATTAACCAGCCAGAAAAATACACTTATTCCAAAAACCCAGGTAAAAATACCAACCATCGCGCCTGCAAAACTATCGAAGGTACCTAATATAGAATATCGCAGCGAGCGACGTATTCGATAACCGAACTGGTTAAGCAAAAATATAGTAGGAAAAAACACGGCCGAAAAGCCTATATACGGAAGGATTTTTCTGGCAGTACCGTCACTGAAGTAGGGCGTGAGAACTTCCATTCCCAAACCAAGAAATTTAAAACCGAGGATCATGGCCACCACAAGTCCTGCTATGCCGATAATTTCGATTAGCAAGCCCTTACGGTAACCATGCAATGCTCCCCAAAGTAATGGAATCAGGATAAGAATATCCAATAACTTCATGCGAGCAAACTCTTTACTAATGTTGAAACAACACGGCCGTCAGCTTGTCCGGCCAGTTCTTTCGTTGCTGCACCCATTACTTTACCCATATCAGACGGGCCGGTTGCACCAACGCGGGTGATGATTTCTTTTAATTTAGCAGTGACTTCCTCTTCTGTTAATTGTTTTGGCAAAAACTGCTCTATGATCGCAAGTTCTGCTTCCTCTTTTTCCAGAAGGTCCGGACGATTTTGTGTTTTGTAAATATCAGCTGATTCTCTGCGTTGTTTTGCAGCTTTCGTAAGCAATTTAAGTTCGTCGTCGGCAGTCAATTCTCCTGATGCACCGCCTTTGGTTTCTTCTAGCAAAATCAATGATTTGATTGCACGCAAAGCGCGCAAGGTATCCTGATCCTTTGCCCTCATGGCATCTTTTATACCTGATTCAACCTGAGTTTTTAGTGACATATATTTAATGAATTTTGAATGAGTGACCGGGTCGCCGGTGCGATTTTAGAATATAATTAACGAATGATTCAATTTAGAATGAGCAAGTGTTAAATTTGTCATTAAAGGCACAAAGTTACGAGAATGATGGAATGAATGATAGAATTTTGGACGAGTGAGTGATAGAATAAATCCAAACGCCATTATTTCTTCTTCTATCATGTTATAACTCAAAATTCTATCTCTCAATCATTCTGTCTTTCAAAATTCAATTATTCTACCATTTTAAAATTTCACCATGACTCGTCTCAGCGTCAACATTAACAAAATAGCTACACTTCGGAATTCTCGCGGGGGCGACAACCCAAACGTTCTTAAAGTGGCCCTGGATTGTGAGCGTTTTGGCGCACAGGGAATTACGGTGCACCCACGCCCTGACGAACGCCATATCCGCTATCAGGATGTATATGATCTGAAGGAAGTTGTAACCACAGAATTCAATATTGAGGGCAACCCATCAGAACGGAAATTTATCGATCTGGTTCTTGCCACGAAACCTGACCAGGTTACGCTCGTTCCGGATGCTTTGGGTGCGATAACGTCAAATGCAGGCTGGGATACGATCACAAACCGAAATCTTTTGACTGAGCTGATCCAGGAATTTAAAAAAGAAAATATCCGGGTTTCGGTTTTTGTAGATCCTGATCCAAATATGGTTGAAGGTGCAAAAATCTGCGGTGCAGACCGGGTTGAATTATATACTGAACCCTATGCTGCCCACTACTTTGAAAACAGACAAAAA
The DNA here is from genome assembly GCF_900108855.1 of Dyadobacter koreensis. Lineage (GTDB taxonomy): Bacteria > Bacteroidota > Bacteroidia > Cytophagales > Spirosomataceae > Dyadobacter > Dyadobacter koreensis. The sequence goes on along the minus strand of NZ_FNXY01000008.1, from coordinate 394,869 downwards.
GCGGTTATTCCTTTTGTTTTGGCTGCCGAAAAAGCAAAAGAAGTTGGTATGGGCTTAAATGCAGGACATGATCTGAGCCTTGATAATCTTCGTTTCCTGAAACAATGTATACCCTGGATGGATGAAGTTTCGATTGGTCACGCGCTGATTTCCGATGCGTTATATCTTGGACTTGAAAATACGATCCAGATGTATTTGCGCGAACTGGAGTTGTGATCTATCCGACTTTTTAAACAGAAAAAAACAAGTCTGGTTTTAATCGGAGTATTGGTTAAAACCAGGCTTATTTATTTGTATCTGCAAATCTGTGGCCCGCAATTACTTTCCGCCGAAAGTCTCAGCAATTTTCATTGCGACACCCATATCGCCATCTATTTTCAGTTTGCCCATCATATAAGCCATCATCGCGTTAAGGTCGCCGTCCATAAGCTTCAATGCATTTTTGGTCGAAATCTCAAAGGTACAATCCGCTTCAAGATCCTCATTGGTTACCGTGTTCGGTACAACTTTGCTATTTATGAAAACGTTTCCTTCGTCAGTTTTGAATTTAACTGTTGCGTCAAGGCCGCTATCCGTACCCAGCATACTGGTAACGCGTTCAGTCAGAATTTGTAGGCTCATAATTTATCAGGCTCCCGTTTGATGTAAAAAATACTTTTATGAAATTAAAATTGTAAAAGTATGTTCACTTATAAGAATATTCAAATGCTTTTGGTGTTTTCGTCGAAATCGGCAAATTTTACACCCGGTTTTTGACAGCTGTCACTACGTACCTTTTATTATTGCCAATGAATCCTTCAACCCCACGTCCCACAGTGCTGACTGTGCTTTGCATGCTTACCTTTTTAAGTTCAATTTCTGGTTTATGGACACAATCTGAAAGGCTTTGGAATCCGGGAGTCGTAGCCGACAAAACCCGTGAACTTTTTCAAAGTGCCCGTGAGAAAATTGACGAGCAACCAAATCAGGCTGATACCAAAACGGTGGACCGTTTACTGGAATCGGTTATTAACCGCACCACCCCGGAAATGATTAAAAGAAGTGCAATCATCATGCTAATCTTCGAATCACTGACGTTATATGCTGCCTACTTAATGTGGAATTTAAGGAAGCTTGGCTTTTACCTGTACCTGGGTGGAATCGCCGTCGCGTTTTTCGGGTCCATGTTGGTTATCGGCGGGTGGCTGGGAGTTGTAACCGGAATTGCAGGAATATTTTTCAGCTCCATTATGTGTATAATTTATGCCTTCAATTTGAAGTATTTAGAATAAAATAGTGCAAATGCAACAAAAATTTCGGTGATTCGTTTGCGAATATCAATTATCAATTATAAATCCCCCTTGCATTCCACGCAGAAAAGATTTTATTTTGCGGGTCTAATTCAAAAATAGAAATGGCTTTAATTAACAAAATCAGAGAGAAATCCGGAGTTGCTGTCACAGTAATCGCAATCAGTTTGATCTTATTTATGGTGGGTGGTGACCTTTTAGGCCCTAACTCTATTTTAGGAGGTAATAGCAACCAAACAGTTGGTGAGATTGCTGGTAAAGAAATCAATATCAAAGACTTTCAGACCAGAGTCGATGGATTTCGTCAGAACTATGAGGCGCAGTCAGGCCGCAGTTTGAATGAAAATGAACTAGCTTCATTACGCGACCAGGCATGGAATCAATTCATTGTTGACATTGCTTACAAAAAACAATTTGACAAACTCGGACTCGCGGTAACAGATGACGAATTAGTTGATATGGTTCAGGGAAATCACATCAGCCCGTCAATTCTTCAGGCGTTTTCTGATCCTACATCAGGTCGTTTTGACAAATCAGCGGTTATCAACTATCTGAAAAATTTAAAGACATTACCAGTTGAGCAGCAGAAATCCTGGACTAGTTTCGAAACAAGTCTTCGTGAAGAGCGTATCCGCAGCAAATACGAAAACCTTCTGAAGCTTTCAACGTACATTCCTAAAGCTCAAGCTGAAAAAGAATATATAGCTCAGAATACAAAAGCAACTACGCGTTATTTATACGTGCCTTACTTCTCGATCGTTGATACTACTATCAAAGTAACAGATTCTCAGCTTGAAAGTTATTTGAGCGCTCACCGCTCTGAATATAAAGGGACAGATACACGTTCAATTGAATATGTAAGCTTCCCGGTTCAGCCTGCAAAAGATGACAGTACAGCGCTTTACAATGAAATTAAAGAATTGGCTCGGGGCCTTGCGACAGCGCAGAACGATTCGTCTTACGCAAAAATGAATTCAGATATTCCGTTGCCAATGAATATGTCATTAGCAAACATGTCTGACCAGTTAAAAGAAGCTGTGAAATCATTCGTTCCCGGTGGCGTTTACGGACCATACCGTGAAGGAAATACATATTTCATCTACAAATATGACGGAACTCGTACCGATACAGTTTCTTCTGCAAAAGCAAGCCACATTTTGATCAGAGCCGAAAATCAGTCTGATTCAGCAAAAGCGGCTGCTCGTGTTCGTGCCGAAGGCATCCTGGCTCAAATCCGTGCAGGTGCTAACTTTGAAGCTTTGGCTGCAACGTCAAGCGCAGATCCAGGTTCAGCACAACGTGGTGGTGATTTAGGTTATTTCCAGAATAATGGCGCAATGGTAAAGCCGTTTGAAGAAGCAGTTTTCTCTGCAAGCGCTCCCGGATTAATCCCCAGATTGATTGAAAGCCAATTTGGTTTCCACATCATCAAAGTTACAGCAACGAAAAACAACACATTGTACCGCATCGCTGCCATTGGAAAAACGATTGCTCCAAGCCAGGCTACACGTGACGAAGCCTACCGCAAGGCAGACGAATTTGCTAACTCTGTAAAAACGAAGGAACAATTTGACGCAGCTGTTAAAAAGGATAAGGGACTTGTTGTAGCAACAGCTAACCGTATTCCTGAAAGCGCAACGAATATCAATGCAATTCAAAATGGCCGCGAAATTGTTCGCTGGGCATTCAAAGAAGATTCGAAGATCAATAGTGTTTCCCAGGTTTTTGAAACCGAAGAACAATATATCGTTGCAGTGCTTACTGGAAAGTCTGATCAGGATAACGTGAAAGTCGACGATTTCCGTGATGAACTAACAACTAAAGTTCGCAACGAATTGAAAGCTGAGCAAATCACCGCGAAACTTAAAGGCGCAACAGGTGACCTTGAAACAATCGCTAAAAAATATGGTGCAGGTGCTTTGATTGAAACTGCAAATGACATTTCTCTTGCAACAGGTTTCTTAACTAGTGCAGGTTTTGATCCAATTGCGTTAGGAAAAGTATTCGGTTTGAAAGCTGGTCAGAAAACAGGTGTATTCACCGGTGAAAATGGCGTATTCATTATGGAACTGATCAACAAAACGGATGCTCCTAAAATTGCTGATTTTACACAGAACAAAACACAGCTTACACAATCTCTGGAAAGCCGTTCCTCATATCTGGTGAACGAAGCGATTCGTGAAAATGCTAAAATTGTAGACCGTCGCGCTAAATTCTTCTAAAAGAAATAGCTGCTAAAAATACTCTAAAAGGGTTGCGAAAATATTTCGCAACCCTTTTTTCATTATGCTTTCAATTTTTTCAAAAAAAAGTCATAGTATTGCAGTAAAAATTGTCAATAATACACTTATTAAAAAAGGGAGTCAGTAAAAAGTATGAAGCGGAGAAAGATAGCTTTAAAATCTATTGTCTGCGGGAACATTTACCTAGGCCTTAACATTAAAAAAAACCATTAAAAAAAACCGCAATGAGCATACTACTTGGAGAAGAGGAGTATTTTAAAGGAATCGGGAAAATCGCATACGAAGGACCTGAATCAACAAACCCGTTAGCATACCGCTGGTATGATGAAAATCGTATCATCGCAGGCAAAAGCATGAAAGATCATCTTCGTTTTGCCATTGCCTACTGGCACACATTCTGTGGAAACGGCGGTGATCCTTTCGGAGGGCAAACGTTGTTTTATCCATGGGATAAAAAAGCAGACGCCGTTGACCGTGCAAAAGACAAAGCTGATGCTGCCTTTGAATTGATCACAAAACTTGGATTGCCTTATTACTGTTTTCATGATGTTGACGTCGTGGATTATACCGACGACGTTCGCAGCAACGAAAAGCGCCTTCAAACTCTGACACAATATCTTGCGCAAAAGCAAAAAGATTCAGGTGTTAAATTACTTTGGGGAACTGCTAATTTATTCAGTCACCACCGTTACATGAACGGCGCTTCGACTAACCCTGATTTCGATGTGGTGTCTCACGCAGCAGCGCAGATCAAAATTGCATTGGATGCAACGATCGCTCTGGGCGGAGAAAATTATGTATTCTGGGGAGGCCGTGAAGGTTATATGACGCTTCTTAACACAGACATGAAACGAGAGCAGGAACACTTTGCTCAGATCCTTAAAATGTCTGTTGCTTATGCACGTGCAAATGGTTTTAAAGGTAAATTCTTCATTGAACCAAAACCTTGCGAGCCAACAAAACACCAGTATGACTACGATGCTGCTACGGTAATCGGATTCTTACGTCAGCACGATCTCCTTGCGGATTTCTCTCTGAACCTTGAAGTAAACCATGCTACGTTGGCAGGACATACATTCGAACATGAATTACAGGTTGCTGCGGATGCAGGAATTTTGGGTTCAATTGACGCAAACCGTGGAGATTATCAAAATGGCTGGGATACGGATCAGTTTCCAAATGATATCGCTGAATGGACAAAAGCATTATTAGTAATCTTACAAGCTGGCGGACTGCAGGGCGGTGGTATCAACTTTGATGCAAAACGCCGTCGTAACTCTACGGACGTTGCTGACGTTTTCCACGCGCACATCGGCGGTATTGACGTGGTGGCAAGAGCGTTGGTTATTGCAGACAAGATCATTCAGAACGGAGAGTATGACAAAATCCGTACGGATCGTTATGCAAGTTTCGATTCAGGAAAAGGTGCTGAGTTTGAGTCAGGAAAATTAGCGCTTACAGATCTTTTTGAGCTGGCAGCAACCAAAGGCGAACCAGCAACAATCTCGGGAAAACAGGAATATCTTGAAAACTTGATCAACCGTTTTATCTAAAATTTATTTTTGATAAGGCAATAACTCAAAAAGCCATTGATTTCGGTCAATGGCTTTTTGAATTATAAATATTATTAGTATCCCGGATTCTGTTTCAGATTTGTGTTATTTCTAACCTCACTTGTCGGTAATGGAAATAATAGTTCTCGTTGTGTAATGACCGGACCGTATGTAAATTGATGTCCAACATAATCATCAAACTGCTTCGTGGTAACATTGAATGCCTTGCGAAGCCGCACCATGTCAAACCAGGTGATATTTTCAAAACACAGTTCGTACCATCTTTCTTTCCAGACAGCCTCACGAAACTGATCCTTTGACAACCCGGCAAGATTAGGCAATTGCGCTCTGGTCCTGGTTGCATTAACAGCCTCATAAGCTTTTGCAGTTGGTCCGCTTACTTCATTGGATGCCTCTGCATACATCAGCAAGACATCTGCATAACGGATCACTGGCCAGTTTAAATCACTGTTGGCAGTACTTGTTTGTGCTACGGTGTCAAAATGCTTATAAATAAAATATCCGCCTAAATCCACTTCCTGATTTCGGTTGGTTTCATTGGTGAATTTTGTAAAAAAGAATTGTTTTTCTTTCACACGCAGATCAGCAGGATCGTATGATTTCACAAAATTTGCTGTTGCATAAATCCCACCTGTTTCATCCGAATACTGGGAGATATTTTTATTATAGGGAATTATAGATACCTGCCAGTTAGAAGGAAGAATTTGCGTCCTGAACTGGATCATAAAAATATTTTCATCAACATTTTTCTTGGCAGGATTGTGCAGATCGTCATAGGTAGTGAACAACCTGAATTGTTTAGAATCAATTACCTCACCCGCCTTCTGAGCTGCCAGAGTATAATATTCGGCACCTTTTTGTAAGGGAAAACCTGCCATGGTGAGATATACCTTTGCAAGCAGCGACTTCACTGCACCGGTACTAACTTTTCCCGTCGGGTCCGTCCATGGCAGTCCGGCTGCTTCTGCTAATTTGAGATCTTCAACGATAAGGTTATAAACATCTTCCACAGGTGCCGCGGCCGGTCTCAATTGCTCTGACTGAAGTGACGTTGGTTCGGTAATCAATGGAATGTTACCAAACATCTGAACCAGATTGAAATAGTAAAAAGCCCTCAGGAAGTAAGCCTCCCCCATCAACTTTTTGGACTCCGCGGCGTCCATGGAAATCGTCGGGACTTTGGAAATAGAAAGATTTGCATTACCAATTCCCCTGTAGTATGAAGCCCAGTAATTCTGACCATAGCTATTATCAGAAGTATTTCTTAAATCTTTGATAAAATAACTATTGACAGCCTGCCCCAGATCCGTAGCAGCTAAGCCTGTCGCAAATTCGGTCATCATCCATGGCCCGCCGCCAAACCCACTGCCAAGAGGGTCGCGCATACTTGCATAAATTGCATTTACAGAACTCCGCGCATGCTCTGGTTTTGTAAAATAATTCTCTACCGTAAAACTGCTGGGATCTGATTCATTCAAAAAATCTGAGCAGCTGGTGAAGTACATAGTGCCTGCTAATAATAACAGAAGTTTATATTTTTTGGAAATTCGGTTCATCACTTTTTAATTTAAAATGTCAACAATTGATTACAGACCAATATTAAGACCTAGCATAAAAACCCTTGGTTTTGGATAATCATAAAGCGCCAAACCCTGATCAAAAGGTGATCCCGAATTGGAAACCTCAGGATCAAATCCATAATATTTTGTAGCCACGAAAAAATTCTGAACCGATCCATAAACCCTGAGACGGTCGAGTTTAAGCTTGGAAGTAACCGTCGATGGAAATGTGTATGCCAGCAATAAATTACGTCCTCTTATAAATGATGCATCCGTAACCTTATGGCTGTCATTGTTAGTCGTATAATACGCGTTGATCGGACGAATCTGTGCGATCGGCGTATTCTGATTCGTTTCCGTCCAGGCATTCAAAACCGTTTTATAACTATTCGCTATGCCCTGTCTGTCTTCGGCAGAGTGGATACTTCTGTCAAGCACGTCATTTCCGTACATGTACTGAAGATCGACTGTTAAAGACCATCCTCTGAACTGGAATGTGTTGAGAAAAGTGCCAAAACCATCCGGAATTCCCTGCCCGATAATTGTTCTGTCATTATCGTTTATCGTACCGTCATTGTTCAAATCAAGATATTTAACATCGCCGGGAAGCATATTATATTTTTTAGCTTCCTCGGCTTCGTTAGTACTCCAGGTCCCTAAATGTTTTCTCCCAAAGAAAGAGCCCACCGGTGCTCCAACGCGGATGACACCATTTCCAGAGAAAATATCGCTGCCACCAGAAAGCGCCAGCACTTCATTTTTATTTATGGAAATGTTGAATGTAGTATTCCAGGCAAAATCCCCGATTTTAAGATTAGTCGAATTAATTGCAAATTCTATCCCCTTATTCTGCATACTTCCAACATTGGAGTAAATGCTGCCATATCCGCTGCTGAGCGGAAGGGGAGCGTCCAGCAACATGTCATTAACTTTCCTGCGATACAGATCAAGTTCAAAGTTTAATCTGTTTGAGAATAACCCTAACTCAATTCCAAAATCGACTTGTTGTGTTTTTTCCCATTGAAGATTAGGATTCGCCATACGGCTGATACCTGTACCAATGTTGCGAACGCCGTTGAATATGACATTATAATTTGTCATTCCCGCAAGCGCGCGATAGGCTGGAATCTCTGAATTACCGGTGGCACCGTAGCTAGCACGGATTTTTAAATTTGATACGGCTGGAATGTCCTGCATAAAACTTTCTTCCGTTACCCGCCAGGCGACCGCTGCCGAAGGAAAAAATGCAAAACGATTGGCCTCTCCAAATTTAGAAGACCCGTCCAGACGACCTGTGAAGGTTACCAGATACTTATTCTTCAGGCCGTAATTCAAGCGAGCGAAATAAGAGTTTAGGCCATAGGCAGTTCCAAGGGAGGACGGAGCCTGCGGACTCGCACCAGCACCAAGGTTATTAAACTGAAAATATGTATCATCAAAGCCCTGAGTAGTAGCAATGTTTTCAAAACGATCTACATGCTGCCAAGACAAACCAGCCATCGCATTCAAAGAATGTATAGCTTTAAACTCTTTGTGATAAGTCAGGTAATTTTCAAACTGCCAGGAATTGTATCTGTTGTTGATGACAGATGCGTCACCATTATTTGAAATGTATTGCAGACCCTTTGCTGCGAAATAATCTCTTCTCTGATTGATCACATTGGTCCCGATGGTCGACTTCAATTCAAGGCCTTCGGCCAGGCGAATTGTTGCATACATATTTCCCAGCATGGTTTGCGTCCTCAAATAAAATAATCGTTCGGCGGCCACACGCAAAGGACTGTCTCCGCCTTCCATACCAGGATAATCGCGGTTGCTCGCCCAGTTTCCGTTGGCATATCTCACAGGAATAATCGGCAAAGCTTCCAGAACCTGGCGCATAACGGTTATACCACCACCGTCAAGCTGGTCGACTTGTTTTTCATTCTGATCGGTATATCCCAGTGAACCACCGACTTTCAACCAGCTTTTAATTTGCGTATCAAACACGAAACGGCCGGAATATCTTTTTTGCCATGAATCCCGAACGACTCCATTTTCGTTACGATAATTCACAAAAGCACCGTAAGTTCCTTTTTCATTACCTCCTGTAAATCCCAGCTGATGATTTTGCGTAAAAGCTTTTTGAAAAGTTTCGTCCTGCCAATCAGTATCGTACAACGGATTTCCCTGTGCATCGAATAAGTTGGGATTAGTTCTTTTCGTTCTTGGATTTACATATTTTGTACCAGTCGCCCAGCCAACAGGATCATATTTTGCAGCGTTTGCATAGGCAAGATCTTCGACTGCGAGAAATTCCTTTGAGTTAAGTACTGCCAGTTTTTTAGGAGCAATCCCGATACTGAAATCCGTATCATAGGTCACTCTTCCGCCATCAGAAGTTCCGCGTTTTGTTGTTACCAGAATAACGCCATTCGCGCCACGTGCACCGTAGATTGCAGTGGAAGAAGCGTCTTTCAAAACTTCTATAGATGCAATATCGTTTGGATTTATATAATCAATGGGTGTACTACCGTTTTGAAGATCAACTGAATTCAGGATAACTCCGTCGATCACGTAAAGGGGATTATTAGAAACGCTGATCGAACTTGCCCCCCTAATCCGGATATTGGCTCTACCACCGGGCCTCCCCGAGTTAGATGAAACGTTCACACCCGTTATTCTTCCTGATAATCCCTGATTCAGAGAGGATGCCGGACGTTCTTGTAAAACATCCGCTTTCACAGTACCCACTGCACCTGTCAAATCTGATTTTCTCACCGAACCATAACCTACAACAACAACTTCTTCCAGGGCATTCTCATCTGGCATAAGCTTAACAGCTAGTTTAGACTGGCTACCAACAGTAAGTTCCTGCGTTTTATATCCAACAAAACTGAATACTAAAACAGCGTTATCATCAGGAATTTCAATTTGGAAATCACCTTCTCCATTCGTAGATGTTCCACGTTGCGTCCCTTTAACAACCACACTCACTCCCGGCAATCCAGACCCTGCTTCGTCTGTGACTTTTCCGTTAATCGTTTTATCCACAGTAACCATGTGTATATTTGACACATTGTTACTTACAGTTGCATTATTCTCCGGCAATGTGCCGGACTCTAATTTTTCACTGGGAAATATAACACTTGTTTTAACCGCCTCCTTTCCTTCAACAATTACGTACGTGTTTTTACGAGTCTTCTTGTATTTCAGTCCGTTCTGAGTAAGAATCATATCCAGATTCTTTTCCAAAGGCTTGTTCAGATCTATTGATCCTGAAACAATATTCAGCGGCCCGACGATACGGTCTTCAAAAACAATCTCGACGCCGTAATGGCGTTGCAGGTCCAGCAGCGCATTTTTCAGCTTCATTTCCTGCCTGACCGCATGCGGCTGACGTTCAAGCTTGGACACAAATGCAATAGTCTGGGATTGCGCAGCTTGTGAAAATTGTGTTGCAAAGGCAAGTCCAATTCCCACCCAGTGCTTACGTGATAGTGTTAATTGCATAAATAAAAGGGAGTTTAAAAATAGTTAGTTATCTGTTATTAAAATGGAATCACCTTTATTTTCGATATCCAGATCCAAAACCTCTGAAACCGTTTTAAGTAGTTCCTCTGCATTTTCCGTTTTAAAATTCCCGGTTATTGTCCGACGGGCAATACGATCATTAGCTATCCTGACTTTTTTACCGAAATTCTCTTCTATTAAACTGCGGATTTCAGATATTGAGGTAGCATTGAATACGAAACGCTGTTCTTTCCATGCACTCAGACTTTTTGTATCAACGTTACTGACGACCTGCACAGCACCTGTTTTTTGGAGCGTCGCCAAATCGCCTGGCTTCATTAACAAGTGTTGTTGATTTTCTCCCTGCGAATAATCGATACGTATCTTTCCATGGTTCAGTGCTACTTTGGTTCCCCTTGGCCGGGCAAACACAGAGAATTGAGTACCAAGTACTTCAACCTGAAAAGTGTCAGAAGTTTTCACGACGAATCGCTTATGATCTATTGTATGACTGATTGAAAATTCTGCTTCACCATCCAGCAACACAGTTCTGACATCGCCGTAGAAGCCAAATCTTGGGATCTTCAATCTGGAATTTGAGTTGAGGGCAACTCTGCTCCCGTCTTCTAAATAAAGTCTGGTTGTTTGGCCGTAGCCAGTTTCGTAAGTTTTGTACTGAATAGTTTCTCTTGAAAACCAGCCACAGCAAACCAATAAAATTACCGAAGCTGCTATGAGCCCAAATCGCTTGATTTGTAATAGGTTCCACGGATTTCCAGAAAAAGATTTCTGATCTGATTCGTCGTTATCTGGTTCACCTTCCTTATGAATTCTATCCATAAGCCGAGCCATTGCCTGCTCCTGATCAGGATTAAACTGGGGAGACCGTATCTCCCATTCATAAAGCCATTGATTAAAAGTCTCTGAGTTTTCAGGGTCTTTTATCCAATCTTCTGCAAGTTTCCGTTCAAGTGGATTTGCCCTTCCCGACAAATACTCAAAAAGTATACTTTTCAATATACGTGCATCCATGTTGTTATAATTTTTAGTCAGGAGACAGGTTTAAAATCTCCTTATAAATCGAAGGTGTTAAGAACCAAAATAAGGCAAGGCATCATCCATTCGCCGTTGAGTGCGATCCGAAGATGTTTTAATGCTTTTGAAATATGTACTTCTACGGTTTTGGGTGAAATATTGAGTTCATCGGCAATTTCATGATACTTCTTGCTCTCAAAACGACTCATCAGAAATACACGGCGACACTGCATGGGAAGTTCCCCAATCACCTCATTCACCTTCAAAAAAAGATGGTTATAATGGATTTCTGCATCAGGTTGCTGCTGATAGACGGAAATCGTATTTTCTGTGGTAAGTTCTATCGTATCGGTTTTGCCGAATTCTCTGCGCAGATAGGTAAAACACTCGTTACGTACTGCACGGAAGAGATAACTGGTGTAGGATGAATTAATATTCTGATAAGACTTCGTCCTGTAAAACTGGAAGAAAACTTCGCTTACGAGGTCTTCTGCAATCTGTTTTGAATACACAAAACGAACCGCATGACTGCATAAAGGTTTGTAAAACCTGCGAAAAAGAAGTTCCAGCCCTTTTGAAGGATTTTCTTCAAAGGTTGTTTTCAAAAACAATGCAGAATCAACCTGCTGAGAGCAAGGTTTTTCTTCCATCGAAGGTGACAGAAAAGGGCTTCCTGTTTTGGGTTCTTCATGTAGCAAAGGATCGCGCATCGGGTCTTTTCTTTATGTAATAATTAAAAGACTTTATTGCACTCTTATTCCCTTAGTCAGATTATAAAATAATTTGAAAAATTTATATTAAAACAGGAAAAATTCGTTTAGAGAGAGGAAAAAGGTTTCTGTTAGCCGTGACTTTTTGCTTTCTGAAAGTCTAATTCAAAAAATATCTAACCGGAATATGATATGAAACTGAAAAATAAAATTATTGTGTTGCTAATTGGGGCATTACTGATTTTGGCAGGATTAAATCTAATTCTTGATTCTGCTGCAACCAAAAACCTCGGGACCATTCTGGCCCTCACAGGAGTTTCTGTTGATATTGTGATCTTGCTTCTTTTTATAAAACAGGAAAAATGGCTTTCCAAAATTTAGAATAACAAAAAAAGGAGCCGAGTTTAAAACTCAACTCCTTTTTTTGATTTCAAATCAAATTACAATTTGTCAATTTCGTCCATAGACAAGCTGGTTAATTCTTGAATGAGCGACGTTTACATACCTTTCTTTTTTATCGCCATAGCAATTTCTTTCTGACCCGCTGGTTTACCATGTTTCTCTCCCTCTTTCCTACCCTTACTGATGGCATAAGTTATTGTGCTGTAATTTCCCAATTCCCCTTTAAACTCGTCTCATAAGCCATTTTTTCATTTACGGTTAAATTGCTCATTTCTGCAATATTAAACAATTTGCTAAATATTGGTTTTCGTAAAATTGAGTAAGCTCGTCTTATAGCTTTAAGAATTTGGGAACTTCGACATAGACATAAGTCAGTTTATCATAAAATATTTCTTTTGAATCTGTATTCATGAGCTGAACTCTATGGACGTAGATATCAGGATTTAAGTTATCAGAAGCAAAATCCATAATGCCAATCAGATATACGGGTTTTAACTGACAATCTCATTTTGGAGCTCCTTCGTTGCTTGTTCTTTGATTAATGATGAGGTATAATAAAGGCATCGGTCTTTAAAATACTGCTGCTTTAACCCGCTGCATTTTGATAATATTGCTCGCCGTTAGTTCCTGAGCCTAACAAATCAAAGACGAACTTTCTACTATCCAGAAAATGCCCAGGATACTCTGTTTTGTTGTAGGTTAAATCAAAGATTAACCTTTCCTCGCCTATCTATTGATTTAAAAAATGAATCAAAAAATCTTTATTCGGCTCAGAGCCAAACAGCCTCTTGAATCGCAGCAGCGAACGGCCCTAAGTCAGTAAATGCGTCGATAAATCGCCCTGTTGGAAGAATACTTATTTAAACTTAATGTGTGTGATTGAACCGTAAACCTAAAAAAAGGAAGTCAGGTTTTTGAAACCCAACTTCCTTCCTATTTCCGGTACTGTGATATTTTACAAATTCTTGGCTTTCATCTGTTTCACTGCATAATCAACCGAACGAGCAGAAAATGCCATATATGTCAGTGATGGATTTTGTGTCGATGTTGATGTCATGGAAGCTCCGTCTGTCACAAATACATTCTTTGCGGCATGCATTTGGTTCCATTTATTGAGGATCGAAGTTTTTGGATCTTTACCCATACGAACACCTCCCATTTCGTGAATATCGTTTCCAGGATTACGGTGTCCGTCGTGCGCACGGATGTTTTTAAATCCTGCATTTGTAAACATTTCCGAAACCTGTTCGATATAATCTTTGATCATCTTTTCATCATTGTCATCATAGCCGACATTGATTTTCAAAAGAGGCATTCCGTAAGCATCCTTCAATTCCTTATCCAGGGCAACATAATTACTTTCTTTGGGGATCGTTTCCCCCATCATGTGCGAACCTACACTCCAGTTGCCATATTTTGTATCAAGCAAGCTTGCCTTTAATGATTCTCCGATATCTGAGCGATCCGAATAGGTCATACGGTTAGCTCCAAAACCTGCTGCGTACCCGCGTAAAAAATCTGTTTCTTGTTTGTAAACATTTCTAAACCGAGGAATATAGCCGCTATTAGGCCGTTTTCCATCCGTTGTAGAATCTAAAAATCCTTCGTACTCGCCCGATATGGATGCCCGGTAATTATGGAAGGCGACATATTTTCCAAGTACCCCACTATCATTTCCTAAGCCGTTCGGAAAACGGGAAGAAATAGAATTCATCAGGATAAGATTGGTATTTAATGCCGCCGCATTAACAAAGATAATGTTGGCAAAAAATTCCATCATTTCTTTCGTATTGGCATCAATGACCCTGACGCCGGTTACCTTTTGTTTTTTGTCATCATAAATGACCGAATGAACGACAGAATGCGGACGAAGTGTCATATTTCCGGTTTTCATCGCCCATGGAATTGTCGAAGCATTACTGCTGAAATATCCTCCAAAGGGACAACCTCTTTCACAAATCACACGGTGCTGACATTTTGCACGGCCCTGGTCCAGGTGAATTTGTTGCGGATCGGTAAGGTGAGCGGCGCGACCGATAATGATATGGCGGTCCTTATATTGCTTGGCTACTGATTCTTTAAAATATTTTTCCACACAGTTAAGATCGTGGGGCTTTAAAAATTCACCATCAGGCAATGTGTCAATACCATCTTTATTTCCGGTAATACCTGCGAACTTTTCGACATGGCTATACCACGGTGCTATATCCTTATAGCCAATTGGCCACTCAACGGCGAATTTATCGCGAGCTGGTCCGTCGAAGTCAAACTGGCTCCAACGCTGTGTTTGTCTTGCCCAAAGCAAAGATTTACCGCCCACCTGATAACCCCGAAGCCAGTCAAACGGCTTTTCCTGCACGTATGGATGCTCGTTGTCTTTTACAAAAAAATGCTGTGACGACTCTTTAAAATTATAACATCTGCTTGCAATAGGATTAGCATCCGTTATTGCCTTTGGTAATCTTTCTCTATGATCAAACTCCCAGGGCTGCATATTTGTGGTTGGATAATCCGTAATATGCTGCACATCACGCCCGCGTTCTAAAACCAAAGTTTTCAATCCTCTCTCGGTCAACTCTTTTGCTGACCATCCTCCGCTAATTCCTGAGCCAATAACAATGGCGTCATAGGTACGGGCTTTCTCACTATCAATATTAAAATTCGCCATTTTGGGTATTTTGTATTTCAATTTCTTCTTTTCAAGCCAAAGCCTGACCTATTAATTATCAGTACTCATTCCTTTTTTAACAGGAACACAGCCGTGATATCTTGCCGGTATAAATTCAAAATGTGTCAGATTTGTCATGACATATTCCGACGACATATACCCTTGAATGGTCAGATTTTTCACCATTCCAAAAAATCCTTTCTGATCCGGATCGTTACTCTTTTCGATTTCTTTCAATATCTGTAATTTCTGCTCTTTGCTGGCATCTGCAAAAGATTTCGAGAAACTCCTGGTGCTTTGTGCCTCGACTGCGTCAATCCCTTTCGAAAAAGTTTCCTGCGCTTTTTTATCATAACAATCCGTCACCATTCTTTGCACAAAAGTTGCTACTCCAAGCTCACCAGCCCCCGGTGTATCCGTTTTTGGAATAATTGATTCCACAATAGCTTTCAAAACCTCCGCTTGTCCAACCGTGGCGTACTGAACTTTCCCAAGTGAAGAACTGCTCCATCCCGAGGCCCACGTCGGCAAACTTACCATCGCTCCCATGGCCGCAGCCATGTTTTTAAGCGCTACCCGTCTTTCCATTTTATTATTTTTCAACGATTAATATTCTTTAATAAGTTATTGTTGATCAGCTTTCTACTCTTCAAGAAAATCCAGATCCCGTCCATGCGTTTCAGGAATGGTCAGTATAGAGTAAAATCCGATTACGAAACAGATCAATCCAACCAATGCCCCGGAATCAATTACTGAAAATGAGTCTTTGAAGCTGGCAAATAATGTTGTCATAACGATTACCATTCCCCGAACCATATTCGGAACGGTTGTGGCGGCTGTTGCACGAAGATTCGTACCAAATTGTTCTGCTCCTATCGTTACGAACATAGCCCAGTATCCAATTCCGAATCCGAGTAAGGTTGCAACAGTGTATAATCCTGTGGCTGTTTTGATTCCGGTATACAAATAAATTCCGCTGCATATTAACGTAAAAGCCATCATAAAAAATACAGCCTTCTTCCTTGACTCCAGCCAGTGGCTTAAAAACCCACTTGAAAAATCTCCTGCCGACAGTCCTACATAACACCACATAATTGAAAGTCCCGGTCTGATTGGTTCTTCGATCCCGAGCGCTTTTCCAAATTCATTACTGAAGGTTGCCAAAATACCGATCACAAACCAGGTTGGCAGTCCGATTCCAATACATTTCATATACCGGACAAATCTATCCTTATTGGTGAACAATGCAAAAAAGTTGCCTTTTGTAACATGTTTCTGGCTTTTTACACCTTCAAAAATACCGGATTCAAAGACTCCAATACGAAGCAAAAGCAAGGAAATCCCCAGACCTCCACCAATAAAATAAGCATTTCTCCAATCAAAAAACTCTACTGTGAAATAACCGACAATGGCACCAAGCAATCCAATCCCTGCTACCAGTGAAGTCCCTATGGCGCGTAAGTGTTTTGGTAAAATTTCTGACACCAATGTAATTCCTGCGCCAAGTTCTCCTGCCAGACCTACCCCTGCAATAAACCGTAGAATTTTGTAGGTTGCCGGATCCTGGACAAAGCCACAGGCAATATTTGCCAGCGAATAAGTGATGATAGAGCCGAAAAGCACCGATAGCCTTCCTTTTTTATCTCCTAAAATTCCCCATAAAATTCCCCCCAATAATAATCCGGCCATCTGCCAGTTCAGTATACTTGCTCCGGTCGAAGAAATTTCAGCTTCCGAAAGTCCTAACGACGCAAGACTTGGTAAACGAACAATCCCGAAAAGAAGTAAATCATAAATGTCGACAAAGTATCCAAGTGCTGCGACAATGACCGGTGCGCTGAAAAGGTGTGAAAAATTTGAACGAGGTGTAACCAGGGTATCCATTCTGTTTTTTAAGGATTTTCAGGATTATTTGCAATATTATATAAAATAGCCGGACTATTATCCGGCTATATAGACTAAAATTAATACAAAAGTAAAGTTAGAATCAGGTTTTGATAAATAAGCATTACTTTTTATCACGCAGCGGCCGAACGAATGACACTCTTCGTAATTTCTACAATTCCAGTCGCTGTTTGTCTTTCAGTAATTGCTCTTTTAATTTGTCATAACTTACTTCCTGAACACTTACTTTTCTATTGATCGCCTGCACTGCCGCCGACGCCGCGCTTTGTCCGAGAATCATGAAAACCGGCTCCATCCGGATTGAACCATAGGCGATATGCGAGCTTGACAGACATACTGGAACCAACAGATTTTGGCAGTCTTCTTTTTTAGGAATAATAGAAGAATAAGAAATGCTGTAAGGAGTTTTCGGGTGAACACCTATATCACCTTCATTCTGCACAAAACCATCAGCTTTTACATAGCGCTGTGCATTGTGCGCATCCAAAGAATAAGAACCCATCCCAACCGATTCTGAAACGGCCTTTTTTCCTAATGTTTCATTTTCAGTCATCACGCTTTGTCCTATCATCCGACGCGCTTCACGAACATAAATCTGATGCGGCCAGCCACCATTATCTTTGAATTCATCTTTTGGCAAACCCCATTTTTTCATTTCTGACCGCACGTCTTCCGGCACATTGGCGTCATTGGAAAGATAATACATCAAGCCTTTTTGATACAGTTCGTGATCTTTGATGATCTCTTTTCTTCGCTCGTAAGTCGCTTCCGGATAGTCATAATTCATTCCGATATAATCTGTGCTGAAAGGCCCATGATTGTTCGTATCTGTTTTCTTGTTCGGAATGGGATCGTATTTGTCGAATGTTTCTGTCCAGCCAGCTTTGTAAACTCTCGCCAACAATTCATATTTCGACGGGTCATAACCAGCCGGTTTTTCAAAAGCTACACGGTTGTCAGGATTTGCCGACAGACACATACGAAAACAATATGCCTGTATTTTATGATCTCCATCGCCATTTTTCCCGATTTTCTCATCGCTTACATACGGCAACAAACCACTTTTTGGATCGCCTTCGACCTTATATGGGCTTACATCTTTCTTGAAATAATGCCCATGCTGGAACACCCCGGCCTGAATTCCGTTCCACTCTTCATTGTAAACACTGTTTGCTTCCCGCCCGACATGGTATTTGACACCTGCTGATGCCATTAAATCCCCTTCATAGGTTGCATCAATGAATATTTTCCCTGTAAATATTTTCCCTGAAAGTGTTTTAACCGAAACGATTTTACCATCTTTTTTTACTACACCTTTTTCCCGGTCCAGCCATTCGTCTCTGTAAATTTTCACCTTGTTTTCCTTAACAAAATCCTCGAAAATCTGCTCTGCAATATGCGGTTCGAAAATCCACATGGTTCTGTCCGCGCCATCCATCGCCGGCGTCCCCTGGCCTTTGTTTCCATACTCATCTTTCTTTTGCCATTTCCACGTTTCCGGCTTATCATAATACATATACACACGATGGTAAAACTCACGGGCCAGTCCGCCAATCACTGATTTATTTCCGGTGTCAGTAAACCCCAAACCGCCGGAAGAAAGGCCACCCAGATGTTTATCCGGGGAAACGACCAGAACCGTTTTTCCCTCTTTTAATACCTGGACAGCCGCCGTTACAGCTGCCGAAGTTCCGCCGTAGACGATGACATCAGCACTGAAAGAATTTTTGTTTTGTGCATTGGAAAATGTGTTATTCAGAAGAACGAAGGCAATTAAGCCTAATAAAAAAATACGCTTTTTCACTTTTTTCAATATCATGTTTACTTCGATTAAGTTGATGGAATAGTCCTTTTTATATTTTAGTAATCAAGTAGCTTTTTTAAATATCCCGGATAGCTTTTCCCCTCGACTCCACCTCCTCCATTGGTAATACTATCTCCAAAGCATACCAGCCGTTTGTACGATACATTGGTCCGGATTAATGCTTCATAGATTGCCACAGCCATCGTCCGATAGCCATCAGGGGTAGGATGCACACCATCTGTTTTCTGACTATTTAAAGTATTTTGCAGCAGACTGCTACTTTCCTCGCTGATATTCCCCACTTTATCAAAGATTCTGTGCATATCCAGAAAATGAAGTTTGTAATCGTCAGCTGCCTTTTTAATCGTTTCATTTACTTTCTCCTTTCTTCCTTTGTGACCTTCATCGCCATAAAAACTTTTTTCATGACGGGTATATAAATGTGGCTCATAAACAGGAAGAATTGTCATCAGCATAATCTGGCTTTTGGCATCCAAAATCCTTTCAATAATTTTTCTCAGGTTTTTTTCATACTCCGGAAGAGTAATATACTTTTTGCTGTTCATGTCATTAGTACCGATCATCAAGATCGTAAAGTCCGGTTTATGGCTCAGACAATCCTTTTCAATGCGCGCTAACAAATCGGTAGTATTATTTCCTCCAATCCCGGCATTGATGATAAATGGTTTTTCGTCCACCAGCTTCCCGGAAATGATTTTTTCCGGGAAGCCAAGTGAAGTGACTGCTAAGCTGGTTTGCAAAAACTGTCTCCTTTGCATCTTGTATTTTTAAATAATCAAACGTTATCAGAACTCAGGATTTTGTGTAAGATTGGGATTTACATCACGTTCCGTTTGAGGAATTGGCAGTAAATAATTCTTTTCCGACACCACAATAGTTGGGTTTTGTGCTTTCATTGCACTCACCAATCGTTTTGTTCGTACCAGGTCATACCAGCGATGCCCTTCAAAAGCCAGTTCGAGTCGTCTTTCTAGCAAGACTGCCTCCCGGAAGTCTGCCTGACTTAATGAAGCTGCTAATTCCGGTAAACCGGCCCGAGTCCTGATTCTGTTCACAGCCTTAAAAGCTTCTGCATTTCCAGCCGCCTGCTCGTTCAGCGCTTCGGCATACATCAACAATACATCGGCATAGCGGATAATCGGGAAGTTATTGCTCCCTTCTCCATTAGCAGTTGCCGAAGCATCAAGATATTTGTACACATAACCTGGAAAATCAACACTTGCAGGAGCTGCTGGCGTGGTGGTAGACGAATAAAGTTTAATATTCACATTTCTTCGCTTATCAGCTGCCGAGTACGTGTCGTAAAGATTTTTTGTTACAGGATCATCCCCGAATCCGGAAATATTATTAACTCTGTCAAAGTTCGGGCGCATATATCCCTGCATCCAGCTGCCTTCCCCAAAACCACCACCTAAGGCCTGCATTTCAAAAACCGCTTCTTTCCCATTTTTATTTGCTATCAAAAAGGCTTCGGAATAATTTGCCCACAAATCATAAACACCCGAATCGATCACTTCTTTCGCTTTCTGAGCTGCTTTCGCCCATTCCTGTCTTGTCAAATAAACTTTCGCCAGAAATGCTGTTGCTGCACCTTTGGTTGCCCGGCCTCTGTCAGCTCCGGTATAACTCGCAGGCAAGATGGCTTCTGCTTCGGTGAAATCCTTAATTACCTGCGCATATACTTCCTCTGCTGACGCTCTTGGTGCCTGCAAATCATTTAGGGAAGTGGTTTCTTTTAAAATCAGAGGTACTCCGCCAAACAACCGGACAAGCGTGAAATAATAAAACCCACGCATAAACTTGGTTTCTGCCAGCAACCTGGCCTGCAACGCTGCATCCATCTGAACGGCCGGGACACGCTCCAAAACAGTATTGGCGCGGTTGATCGCCTTAAAAGCATTAGACCACGCAGATTGAAACGTGCTTGTAGCTGGGGTAAATGTGTATTTATCCAAGTCATTTTTTGCCTGATTCGCGGTAGAGCGCCCACCGCCCCATTCCGAATCATCCGTCGCCTGATCCTGAATAATCCACATGACCTGATTATACATATCAGGAGAATTCATTGGGTCGTAAACCGAATTGACCGCAGCCAGTGCGTCGTCGACATTTTTATAAAAATTATCCGGTGTAAAATTGGATTGTGGCACCTGATCGAGCACGTCGCAGGAACTTGCCCAAAACAAAACCAGAAGGAAAGGTATTATCTTTTTCATCATCTGAATATTTTATCACGACATGTTAAAGGCCATATGGCGCTGAACGAATCGTTAGAATTATCAATTATTTGACTAAAAACTTACATTCAAACCAAAAATCAAGGTTTTCGCCGCCGGATAACTTGCGTAATCAAAACCCTGGCTGCGGCTGTCCTGGCCGAACCGGTTAACTTCCGGGTCATACCCTGAATATTTTGTCCAGGTCACATAGTTCTGCGCCGTCACATAAAAGCGAATTCCCTGAACATGAAGGGATTTTGTCACCGACGAAGGCAGATTATAGGCGAGTTGAATGTTTTTCAGGCGAAGATAAGATCCGTCTTCAATCTGGCGTGTTGATATGCGGTTAGCGGGACGTGTTGTCGAGGCACGAGGGATATCTGTATTGGTATTAGTCGGCGTCCAGCGGTTTAGCATATCACGATCCTGATTTGTAGTTCCGTTAAGATATTCCAGCTCAAAACGATTGGCATTCAATATCTTATTACCGTAAACACCTTGAAAGAAAACGGTAAGATCCAGGCCTTTGTAAGAGAACGTATTACTGATACCACCGATAAATTTCGGCTGCGCTCGTCCAATAATGGTGCGATCGTTATCATCAATTTTCTTGTCTCCGTTCAAATCCTTGTAGCGGCGATCCCCTGGTTTTCTTGCGCTTGCATCCGTAAGTGCCGCGAGTTCATCAGCAGACTGGTATAAACCATCTGTTACATAACCATAAAACGATCCGAGAGGCTCTCCTACACGAATGATCCCCGAGCTGACATTTTGAGCGATATTGGCAACATCTCCGGCAAAAATCTGCGGAGCACCGCCGATGTCAAGCACTTTATTTCGATTTATAGCATAGTTGAAATCAGTATTCCATTTGAAAGCGCCGTCGATGTTATGAGAAGAAATACTTAGCTCAATCCCCTTATTTTCAACCTTCCCAAGGTTTTTGATCGCATTGGAGAAACCCGAAGAGCTTGGAATAGTGACGTTCAATAACAAATCTTTTGTTCTTTTTAAATAGGCGTCAGCTGTTACTGTAACGCGATTACCAAACAAGCCCAGATCTACTCCCACGTCAGATTGTGTAGTAGTTTCCCAGGACAAATCAGGGTTTGCGATTTGATTTGGCCCGATTCCGGTAGATACTACATTACCCAAAACATAATTTTGTGTCGAAAGCAATGAGTATGCCGGATAATTTCCGATCCCATCCTGATTACCTGTCCGACCGACCGTTGCCCGAATTTTGAGATCGCTGATGGATTTAACATGCTTAATGAAATTTTCCTCTGAAGCTCTCCATGCCAAAGCCATCGAAGGGAAAAAACCGTAACGTTTATTCGCTCCAAAACGAGAGGAGCCATCGGCCCTGAATGAGGCAGTCAGAAGGTATTTATCATTCAGACCATAATTAATACGCCCCAGATACGATTCGAGCCCCCAGGTTCCTATCCCCGAAGAAGGAACCAACGCAACGGATCCTGCGCCTAAGTTTCCTGTTCCAAGATTATCGTTAACGAAGTTTCGCGAAGCTGCATAGTTGTTTTCGGTACGGTTTACCTGTTGAGTATAGCCCACCAGTGCTGTCAGATTGTGAATTTTGTTGAATGTCTTGGTATAAGTTAGCAAATTCTCATTCAGCCAAGTAATCGACTGATTGTTGTTAATACTCCCAACACCACCCTGTGATAAACCGCTGGAAACGCTTCTGGGCAGATAACTATCTTGTTTCTGAATGATTCCGTCGATTCCCAAAACCACTTTAAGCGATAACCCGTCGATGATCTGATACTCGCCAAAAACATTACCGAAAATGCGGTAGGCAGTATTTTTATTTTTGTTTTCCTTAGCCAGTGCCACAGGATTATCCGCAGTAAAATTCAGTGCCGGATTATTCATCAGATAGGTCCCATCAGGATTGTACACAGGCAAAATAGATGGGAACTGCAATGCAGCTATGGTAACCAAACCCGCACTTCCCAAAGACCCATCACTTCTCGATTGATTTGATAGTGTTCTGTTCACCGTTAGGCTATTGCCAACTTTTATCTTGTTCGTCAGTTTTCTGTCCAGGTTTACACGAAAAGAATAACGATCAAAATCCGAGTTAGTAACAATTCCTTTTTGTTTGAAATACCCTCCTGAGATCGCGTACTGTGTTTTTTCATCACCGCCACTCATGGAAAGCTGGTAATTGTACATCGGGGCTGAACGGAATATCTCGTCCTGCCAGTCTGTTCCTTCCCCGAAAGCCTCTACCTGCTGGGGTGTGTATACCGGATTTCTGCCTTCATTCGTATTTGCATCATTCACAAATGCTGCATATTCACGGGCATTCATGACCGGATATTTCCGGCGCACTTGCTGAACGCCATAATAAGCGTCAAGATTGATAGTTGATTTTCCAGATTTACCTCGTTTTGTTGTGATAATGACAACTCCATTCGCTCCTCTCGAACCGTAAATCGCCGTCGAAGAAGCATCTTTCAAAATAGCCATCGACTCAATATCACTCGGATTGAGCGTACTCAGAACATTGAAACTTGACCCACTGTTTGACGATTCATTTTTAAAAGGAATTCCATCAATTACATAAAGTGGTTCATTATCTCCCTGAATCGAATTTCCTCCGCGTATACGGATAGTCGTTGCCCCACCGGGTGCTCCTGAATTTTGCGTGATTTGTACACCTGCCGCGCGTCCCTGCAACGCTTGATCCATGGAGGTGACTGCTACTTTTTTTATTTCATCTACCGCAATCGTTGTCACAGACCCTGTCAGATCCGTTTTCCGAACCTGACCATAACCAACAACGACAACTTCCTGTAAAGACTTATCTTCCGGAGCCATATTGATAGTCAGCATATTTTGATTGCCTACCGGCACCTCCTGCGTAGTATATCCCACAAAACTGAATATAAGGATCGGAGCCGCATTGTCAGGAATATCAAGTTTAAACTCTCCGTCTGTATTGGTAGTAGTTCCTGTTTGTGTCCCTTTTACTACCACACTCACACCTGGTAAACCTGCGCCAGTCTCGTCCAGCACTTTGCCTGAAAGGTTTTTTTTCGGGCCATCGTTTTTTCCTGGGGGAAGAACTTCCGGTATGCTTTCCAGCCTTTTCAGAATAATGATTTTTCCCGAAATTTCATATTGCAGTCCTAGCGGCGTCAGGATGTCATCCAGAACTTCATAGAGAGGTTTATTTTGTACTGAAACATTAACTTTTCTACCGGACTGGATTAGTTTTGAACTGAAAACAAACCGGACGTCCACTTGTTTTTCCAGCTGGTTCAAAACTTTTTTCACTTCGCTCCCATTCGCATTTATAGAAATTTTCTGGCTCAGCAGTGACTGTCCATAGCTTTCGTGGGCGTGGCCGTAGCCAATAAACATCAGAGCAAAAAGGAGTTGTGTAGCCGTTATTCGCATAGTCCAAAGTAATACCTGCTGGTATTGTACTGGTTTTTTCATAGATTTGATTGTTTTGTTAAGCTTGAAAATTTGGCAAAACGATCCCCGCCTCCATTTTTGGAGGTACACTGGCGACAACCTTGGGGGATTTGTGGAGTCGGTAATGCGGGAACATTACCGGCTCTTTTTATGTGATTAAATGTTTTTTTTTAATTATTGTCAAATACCAGGGTTTAGGGTTAAAAAATAGTTACCAGAAATTCTTAATTCTTACAACCTTTTCCGTGAATCACAATTTGCCCATCCAAGATCTCGTAATTCGCTTCGATGGCTTTGCAAATGATCGTAAGTTTTTCATGCAAAGTCTGATTTTCCAGAATTGCTGTTAAAGGACAACCTTTCAAAAGTTCGTCGTCGTACAGAATGTCTATTCCATAAGCCTTTCCTATTGAATCGAAAGCTTCCGTTACGGGAACGTCTTCAAAAACAAATTCTGGTATTTTAGCTTTTGAGATAACTATCTCAGGCTTTTCCACAAGGGTTTTTACCATTCTGACCTGATCTCTTGCATAGATAATTTTCTGATTTGGAGACAGCACGACACCTTCGAGTTCATGATTAGAAACCTTCGCTTTCAGATCCGGATCAGCTTGTGTAAATACGGAAACCCGTCCCGTCCTGACTTCCACCGTGACCTCTTTCGAGGTTTGATATGCTTTTATTGTAAAACTGGTACCCAGAACTTTTGTTACCAATTCGTTTGCATAAACAAAAAATGGACGGTTGGCATCTTTGCTGATATCAAAAAAAGCTTCCCCGGTTAAGTACACTTCTCTTTTGGCTTCGGAGAACTTTTTTGTATATCGGAGCTTGCTTTCAGGAGCAAGAGTGACTTTGCTGCCATCTTCCAGCGTCACCAGCAAAGGTGATTTCGTGTTATTTGTTTTTTCTGTAACAGGAAGCCCCTCGAGAACGGAAGTCTTAAAATCATCGGAACGTTCAGCCAGCTCAGACCGTTGTAACCGAGATTTGGCCAATAAGCCGAAGAATACGATGAGCGTAAGTGAAGCGGCAATTTTAAACCAGATCTTCTTATAAAAAGGGGAAGTATAGAAAATTTCTGAACCAGCAGACTCGGGAATTGCTGGTCTTGCTCTGGAAATAGTATCACTTACAATTTCTGAAATTTCGCGGTTGGATATTTCTGGTTCTTCTACATTCAGAGAAATCACGACTGCTTTCGCCTGATTTATCTTATCTGACATTTCAGGATTTTCAGCCAGCCAGTTTTTCCAGGAAAGATCCATTTCCCTCGTCGGTGTAAGCACCCACTGGCGAAAAAATGAATCCCAGACAAAATCCTCTATCCCGTATTTTTTATAATGGTTCATACAATCTTTATGCTTCTACCATACGATAGACAGAAACAGAAAGCGGATACCATTAAATTTTAAAATATTTCCAGAAAATTTTAAAGAATAAGCAGAGATAAAAGATTCAATGGTATTCCTGAAAGGATTTTCAGGTTCAAAGTGGATATTTTTCAGTTAATTAAAATGCAATCCAGCTCTTATTTTTTGCACAAAGTCAATGCTTACATCGACAGCAGATGCAATTTGAGAATCACTTAATGAAGAGGTTTTGATCAGATTGCTGATTATTTTTACCTGAGTCTCTTGCACTCCTTCCAGTCTCCCTTTCTTTACAAAAATATCCAGCGTACTCATAATCTTTGTTTTTAAGTTTGATGGCAATGGCTCCAGAAGCTCAATAATTTTATTTTCCTATAATTTACTATTACTAAATAAATAAACTACTAAACTCTCCTGCAAGTTCTCATTAGCGTCCTGAGTCAGTACTAATATTTTAAAAACATTTTCTTCCAGCCAATCTTTTTTGAAACTATGTTTTAGTGCCAAAAGAGAAGCAGTTAAAAATTTATTGTTGATAGTTTCAACGTCTTTATCCGGGATTTCGCCAAGGTTATTGTAAACAAAATCAAAGTCAGGAATAAACTTTCCCCATTCAGACTCGATACTTCCAAACAGGTCGAGCAATGTCCGATATTTCCATTTTTGATGACCATGATAAAATAATATTGGTACTATAACCGACAATCTTTCCTTACTATCAATCTGTTTCTGTAAGCCGGAAAATATATAACTCCCAATTTGGACAGGCGTAAATTTGTCAGGATGACTTTTATGTTCTATTAAAAGACAAATCCTGACATTCTTCCCATTTTTCTGCTCACAGCTGTAAACAATATCCGACATCGTTTTTTGCAGTTGTTTTGAAAGATAGGTATCAGATAACTGCGTAAGCGAAGAAAAATCGAGCGTGTTGGAAATGTAATCCGGTAAATAGTTAGCGAAATAATCCACCGCTATCGACTTGTCTGCAAGGATGGCCCGAACAAACTTGTCGTGTGTACTTGTAATTTTGCTCATTCAATAAGATCATAGTGTGTATGTGTAAATGTCCGGAATTCATAATTTAAATAAAAAAATGCACTAACAAAAGTGTCAAAAACTCTACTTTCCAATAGCGTTTCAGTTGTTTAATCGCAATTTGAAGAAGATTTGATACTGTTTGCGGTGAGATATTCATAATTTCAGCAATTTGCCCCCGGTCCATTTCCTGAAAAAACTTCAAATAGATTACTTCCTTCTGTCTTTCAGGAAGTTCATCGAGCAGTTTTTTAAGCTTTTTTGTAATTCCCAGGCTTGACTCGTGTTCGATGTATTCGTCTTCAACAGAAAATTCGATTTCAAAATTTCCATTGTTTTCTTCAAACGGAAAATCCGAAACCAAAGGCTTTGACTTTGCATTACGATGCATAAGACGTCGCAAAGAAGCCATCATGTAAGGCTTGACGACGATATCACTGCTTAGATTCTGGCGGCGCTCCCATAAAATCAGAAATAAATCCTGAATATTGTCTTTGACAAATTCCTTGTCTTTTGAAAATTTGCTACCGTAATGAAATAAAGTTCGAAAATGGAGGGTCATCAGGCGCTCAAAGGCATCCACTTCACCGGCAAGAAAACGTTGCCAAATGACCTTATCATCGGGAATTTCCTGTAAATGAGGGACTGAATGCATGGTTTTTTAGAAATATAGACTTCAAATTAACACAATGCACCCTACAAATCACAATAGAATTTATAAATTTATTTCTACTCAACACAAAATTACTCAACCAGGAATTTTAATGATTCCCGGTTTTGGTTTCGAATAAAAGAAAGAGTATACAATCCGGGAGACATTCTTTTGAGTGGCCTAACTTCAATAATCTCCTTATCTGTTTTCTCTTTTACCAACTCAACTTCCTGTCCTCGCAGATCGTAAATCTTCAATAAACTTAGAGCTCCAACGCCCGTGTGAACACGAATAAGATTGGGAGGTGACGGATTGGGAAATATAAAAACGCAGTCATTAATCTCCGATACAAATGTAGTTTCCTGAAAATCGATCAGATTTCCATATTTATCAATTTGTTCGAGCCTGTAATAACTCAAACCTTCAAAAGGTTTAGGATCATAACTTGAATATTCGCTGTTGTCTTCATTTTTTTGGACAGTGTTTACATATTCGTAAGCGCTTTTATCTCTGCTTTTTTTGATGACGAAAAAATCAGTATCCTTTTGGAGTCCTGCTGTCCAGGATAATAAAGCTTTTTCACTTTCCCGTTCTGCCTTAAATTGAACTAAGAATAAAGGGAGAATACCTGTAACATCACGAATTCTTAGATTTCCAAAACGAACTCTTCCTACACCGGTCCAGAATCTTATTTCAAAATTAGAAAGTTTGTTAATAGAGTAAGACGAAGAACCCGGATAAGCATCTGCCTCATCAATCAGTAACGTCTCATTAACCCATAAATCATATTTTCGGGGCATCACCTTATAATCAGGGTTTGCAGAACTCTCAGGTTTTCGGTAGATATGCCCATCAGAAGAATTGTTGAGTACCCACGTAACTGTCACGGGTGTTTGCAGGGGCAAAGGACTACTTTTTTTGTTTGTTTGAATATCATGAACTACGAAGGAAGAAGCCAAAAAGTCAATGGTAAATCGGCTAAACAAATTTGCGTTGGGCGGGAATGTACTATTGGTTCCTGAAAAATTCTCGCCTGAATAGAAGTATAACGCATTCAAATCTGCGACACTTATTTCTTCAACACTAAAAGTAATCTGGATGTATAACGTTTCAGGATTTGGAGAAAACGGAACAGCCCTAACTGCCCTGACGAGTCCGCCATTTGTAGCGACCAGTCTGGTCATATCCATATAGCCAGGACCAAACTCAAACTTGGATGCGGCGGCATTCGTCGTAACAAGGTGACTAAATTGACCCGCATCGGGATTTGCATTTACAAAAGGGCCTCCGCCTGAGAAATCCTGTTGCATGTAATTGGTCTGTGCAAAAAGCTTGTCGTCCTCAAAACTTAAAATACATACGAGGAGTACTAATGGGAAAAAGCAAGTTTTAATCATAATCGCGGCGTTATAATTAAACGGTCTTTATGTAAGACGGTATTCCCGTTTGACGTCACGCATGTATTCAATTTATTCTTAAACAAAAATCCCTTTCCGGGTAGAACCCGAAAAAGGGATTATTCAAAACATATTCTCACTATCATTCATGCATTACCTTGAAAACCCTTACCATACCATCATCCTGTTCAAGGTGGATAAAATAAACTCCGTGCACATAAGATTTCATATCCAGTTTTAGAGACGCAGAATTAACCTGTCCGTCATGCATGACCCGGCCAAACGTATCTATTAAACGAATTTTACGCACCCTTCGATTAGTCAATATAATATTCAGCACATCGTTGACCGGATTGGGATAAAGCTTCGCCCAGGTAAATTCGGGAAAGTGAACCGACTTTATACTGCTGTAAGCAAAGGTTCCGTCACGGTCAATCATCTTTAAACGGTAATAATTCAGGCCTGACTCCGGATTTTCATCCGTATAATCGTAACCATTTTTCACATTACTTATAAAGGATGCCAGAACTTCACCGAGTTTATTCCAGGATTTAGCATCCGGACTTCGCTCAATCTCGAACCTGTCACTATTCATTTCCATCGAAGTTGCCCAGGTAAGATATGATGTCACCTCCTTTTTCACCGCGTTAAAACTTATCAGTGTTACGGGCAGCGGAGATGCTGAAAGATCAATCGTAACCGTCGCTACGTTGGTTACCAACCCGGTTTTGTCACTGACTGAATAAGTAAAATAGTCAGTGCCTTCATAGTCACGTTCAGGTTTAAACAAAAACTTGCCATCTTTTTTAAACACTACACCGTGGGCCGCGACACTCTTCACGATCATACTTGTCGTATCGAGCTCTGCACACATTGACTGATCGTTTTGCAGGACATCCAAAATTAACAGTTCATTTGTTTTCCCTGACATACGGTCGTTTACTGCTGTGGGTACATTGTAAGTCAGTTCAATAGCGATCGAAATTGAAGAACTGCATCCTTCGGCATTTAAAGCTAAAACTGTGTAACTTCCCTCCTCAGATACAGCTAATTCCTTACCAGTTTGTCCGACTACTAATTCTCCGTTTTTATGCCATTCATAGCTGTCCGCGCCGGATGCTGCTGCTTTTAACCGTAACGATGTTCCCTTACATATAGAAACTGGCTTTGCGCCGCCTTGTGCAAAGGCCAAGGCGGGCAAAACGAGCATGAAAATTATATTTAAGGTTACGAATTTCATGTAATGTTTTAAAAAATATTCTTCATGAAGTATCAACAGAAGATATAATTAGAAAGCAGATTAGTTAAGAACAAGAGACGGCACGCTTGGTAAAGCAAGGTTATTGCTAATTGTCTTCGTCGCCCCTGAAACCGCACCTAAGATTTTTGTTGCAGCCGGAATGATTGCATTCGTAACTACATCGGTACCTGTAAGAACTGAATATTCTGCATTTACAGTGTAATCACCCGCTGTATTGATAGCCAGAGTATTACCATTTCCAGTTTTAGGGCCAGTCCAAGTCGGAGAAAGTACGATATTGAAAGAGCTTTTAAGAGCAGCCAAATCAACATTCGCTTGTAAGGTCAGCTCTGTACTAAACGCACCAACGCAAAAGTTATCTTTACCGCCAGTCGTTGTGATGCTCAACTGAACTTTGGGAAGTACAACAATTGTGTGTTCCACAACCTCGGAAATACAAGTTGATAACTCTTCAATTACGCCCAACGTCAAGGTATGTGTTGCAGGAACAAGGTTATTGTTAGTTGGCAGGTTAAATGTTCTTGTGAACTTACCAATTTTATCGGTAAGAACTGGTAGAGCGACACCATCCACGGTCCATATGATGGATGAGAAAAGATTAGTTCCAACCTGAGGTAACAGATTAAACTCTTGTCCGTCTAAAACATAGTAGGTTGCCGCTTTTGAAGGCATAGCAGCAAAAATTAGCATAAAGCCAAGGCACAAAGAAGTAATGATCTTTTTCATAAAAGACTGCGTTGAATTTTTGTTTAAGATTTTTGATTTAAAATTTAAAGTTTTGGTTCTGACATTTAGCAGACACACCTCTCCCGGAACCGATTTCGGCTCAACAGTAAAACAGTATGTATACCACGCGTTCTGACTAATCTGTCAAAACGATGTCCGGTAGATCAGAACAAATTGGATTCTGGTTGTTTTAATAACATATTACACTGATTTGATTAGAGGAATTATTAATTTTTTAGGGTTCTTTAACGTAATGCAAGCTTTAATTTTCCAAAATTCAGAAGGAACGATAACGAATAAACGTTAGAGAAATTCACCTTCTTATTCTAAGTAATTTTCTTCTGATAAAATCCGGGACATACTTATCCCAGCTCTGCTTTCCAAAATCACGTTCATTTCAGAAGGAGAAAAATTCATTTGAAAATATTCCGAGCACGACTTTTGCCCAATATTAATTTTGGATGATACTACTGCCATTTCAAAGCTCCTGTTTGCTCATGACATTGAAGACTAACCGACTAGCCGATCGAAGAGTACATTTTGATCATAGAAATAAATTAAGTGGTGAGAAATATTTAGAAAAGTGAGTTTATCTTTTAAGGTGCTAATGCAACGGGCGGCGATACGGGTGGATTTACAACTGATATATTGACTTTTATCCTACTCGACGGATCTCCATTCGTAAAGTTAGCTGTAACACAATTCGTTTTTTGAGTATCAACATAGTAAGATCGCTGCCCTGCTGATGAAAGATTATTTACAGAATAAGTCGATCCGGTAGCAACTGCAGAGCCCCCTGTTAAAGCTGTGTACCATTTATAGGTAAAGGCTGTAAGTACTCCATTAATATTTGCCTGTGAAGTTAAAGCATTGAGAGCTGCGGTACCTATGTTTGTGCAAGCTGTGGCATCACTTGAAGCCGGTGCACTCGGCACTCTGCGAACATCGTAAACATTTAACCCGTTTCCATTTAATCCCGTTAATCCATCCAGTGACAGGTTTGTTGCTAACGTAAAACTCACAACCACTCTATCGAATACGGCAGGACTATTTCCATTTTTGGGCGTCAGATAAGCCGTTATAACTGTTCCTCCTGCACCTCCCAGCAAATCGGAAGACAGCAAATTAAGTGTCAGCAGTGAACTAAACGGCGTAGCAGTTCCAACTTCTGTGTTCCCATTGAAAGCCTGAATTGTTAAATTTGAGGCGATATCAACATTACCAAGTGCTGCTGCGGTACCTTTGGAGAACATGATCCTCACAGCGTCACCCAAATTTGACGGTCCATTGAAATAATATGTTTGGGTCATCTTTCCAAGCAATGCCAATGTTGTCGTAAATGCCGTGGCTGTACTTATCGAATTATCAATCGCGTAGGATGGATTTACGAATGAAGACAATGTAACAGCGCCAGACGTGTTTACTTCACTTACATTTGGAAGGCCGCAATCAGCTATATTGAACGGAAACGGATTTGTATTATTTAATGCATTCCTTCCATAAAAAGCATAAAAAACATCTATTGTACCTAATCCGGCTACGGCTGCTGACACTAAACTTATCTTTATCGATTTAAAAGCACTTGCCGGAGTAACTGCCATATAAATGTTTCCATCAGCAGTATAATAAGTTTTAATTCCAGCTGGATTAAGCGCTATTGCCGAACCAGTTGCTGTTGTATTGAGATATGGTTCAACTTTAATCGCTGCTCCGCCAATTAAATTTAATAATCCAAGGGCACTGGTTGTTGTTTTAATATAAACAGTAGTGCCTCCGGGAATAACCGGGTCGGAGCTTGTTGCCAAGCCAAGTTGCAAATAAGCTGTTGATACCCCGGTTGTACTTTTTACATATAATGTGGTGGAATTGCTATTCGGTTTTACATTCGTGCTTGAATTCGCCGCACCAATGGCATTAGTTACCTTGTGATCACCGCCTACTAAAGCATTGTCTCCCCCACTTCCAATGTAAGTTCCATAAACAGCATCCGATGGCTGGCTGAGAGCCTCCAAATTCACAACGCTAACGATAAAAAAAACTGATAAGTAAAAAATTCTTCTCATAAACACTTTCAAGAACAAGAGAGCGTAGAACTATTTCTAATTCGATACAATATTATAGAATATTTACTACGCTACAAATTTTTTTTAAATATTTTTTTCGCTGATTTAACTTCGATTTTTTTTATCAAAATCCTTTATGTTAAAACCAGGTAATTTTACGTAGTCAGTTTATTTAATAGAAACACGCCTATAAAACAATATTTTATAGAAGTAAGCGTGAGAATTACCGTTAGATTGTATCAAACTTCCAATTTAATTATTTACTTCCCGAAATCTGGATCAGCTGTCTTTGCTAACAAAACGACTACTACATGATCTGGATATTATAAAATTAAACCTAAAATTGATTCGTAGTATAATACCGTAACAATATATGCATAAAATAAATATTTGTAGAATTGTTTCTAAATATTTTTTAGTAAAAAAGCCTCAATCATTCGATTGAGGCTTCGATTATTTGTTTATACAGTTAACGGCTTCCGCCAGCATCCTTAATTCTTGCCAACTCTTCTGCCATCAGCTTTATTTTGGCAGGATATTGAGATGCCACATTGTTACGCTCTCCGGGATCTTTGTTTAAATCATAAAGCTGTGGCTTAGGGTCGTTCCCAAGCTCCGTACCAGTAAGTTTGTTAAAAGGTTGATTTGTGCTTGGTTCAATATATTTCCAATTTCCTTTTGTATAGGATAAAGCTCCTCCCTGTTTGACGATACTTTCCCGGCCGATTTTCGATTTTCCGATCAGCGCATCCATAATTGCAAAGCTGTCGGTAGCTTCCGTGTCTTCAATCTTTTGCTGGAAATATTGCGCGAAAGAAGACAATAGGTCAATCTGACACACCAGTGCGTTAGAAACAGTTGCCGGTTTGATCGTCCCGGTCCAGCGGACCAACCAGGGAACCCTGCTTCCACCTTCAAAGGCGCTGTATTTTCCTCCCCGCAACACGCCAGCTGGCTTGTGTCCTTCTGATAATTCAACCGCCTTATCCGCGTAACCATCATCCAGAACCGGGCCATTGTCGCTTGAAAAAATGATCATTGTGTTCTCTTCCAGGCCCAGCGATTTCAATTTTTTAAGGATCTCCCCGACCGTCCAGTCCATTTGCAGGATTACATCACCTCGAAGTCCCATTTTGCTTTTTCCTTTAAATTCCGTGCTTGGCATGCGCGGAACATGTATGTCGTTCAATGAGAAATAAAGAAAAAAAGGATTTTTCTGGTTTTCTTCAATAAACTGTTCGGCCTTATCTAAAAATACATGTGCGATTTCCTCATCTGCCCAACGGGCACGTTTCCCTCCGCTCATCCAACCAATTCGCCCGATACCATTTACAATTGTATTACTATGTCCGTGATCCGGCGAAGCCAGCAATTTCAGCAACTCAGGATTCTCTTTTCCAGTTGGTTCCTTTCCTATTTTTTCTACGTAATTAACTTCAATAGGATCTTCTTTTTCATACCCGACAATGTCATGATTTTCAATAAAAACTGTTGGAACACGATCTGAGGTTGCAGGAAAAAAGTAGGCGTAATCGAAACCAACCTCATTCGGACCAACTTTTAACGGTTTGTTCCAATTAATATCCTTTCCAGGACTTCCCAGGCCAAGATGCCATTTACCAACAACGCCGGTCTTATATCCTGCATTTTGAAAAACCAGTGGCAACGTAATTTTATCAGTCGGAATAATCAGCGAAGCATTGCCGGGTAAAACTCCGGTGCCCTTTTTTCGCCAGGGATAATTCCCTGTCATCAGCGCATAACGTGATGGCGTGCAGGTTCCCGACGTTGCATGTGCATTTGTAAATTTCAAACCTTCCTTTGCCAGTCGGTCTATATTGGGTGTGCTGATTTTTGTGGCGCCATAAGCACTCAAATCTCCATAACCCAGATCGTCGGCATAAATAAAAATTACGTTGGGTTTTTGAGATTTCTTTTGCCCGACAACAATATGCCGTGTAGAAAGTAAGAGAAGGATTACAAAAAAGAGTTTTGTACAGTTGTTTATGGTGTTGAATAACAGGCGAATCATGGTTCAGGAAAATTACTGATGATGGGTTTAGTTATATAGATTTCAACGTCTCATCAAATATAGTGGTAAACTGTTTGAGAATTTCTGTGCTGAACTGTACAAAAAATCCCGAAACAGTCTCAAGACCGCTTCGGGATTGAAATTACTTCTGTACAGATTATTTACGCGCAGTCAGTTTTTTGATCAGATCCACCTCTGCTTGCTTGTAAGGCGTTCCGTCTTTTCTGAAAATATCGTGAAACCAAAGCGGTGGTTCGCTGGTGTAAGTTTTTTTCCAGCTATCCCAGGGATAAATTGTCTGCGATTTTCCATCCACCAGCCCCCAGTTAATGGCGCCAACATTATATTTTTTTGCGATCGGCAATGAGCCTTCAAAAAAACTTCCATTTCCACGCGACATATATTCCGTGCAAATCATCGGGCGGTCGTATTGCTGCAGTTGCTTGATCCGTTTTTCAAATTCCTGCGCACTGTCGTAATTATGGAAAGAAATCACATCAGACTCATCGATACTAGCTTTTTCGATTGGTTTCAAGGTTTCGTAGGAAGTCCAGTCGCCAGCCCAAATACCAGCCGTAAGTGGTTGCTCTGGATTTTCTGTTCGTGCCCATGCAAATGCTTTTTTCATCAAGGGCAGAACGTAATCAACTTTATTGGGAAGCTCTACTTTGCCGTAAGAACTGTTATTGGTATTGTCCGGTTCATTCCAGATATCCCAGGCAAGCACGCGGTCATCATCAGCGAATTTGCCGACAACACCTTTCACATACCGCTCCAGACGTGGATATTGAGTACTGTCTTTTAAGGCATTAAATCCTGGACTTTGTACCCAGCCAGAATTATGAACCCCGGGTTTGGGTGCGCGCTGTGTCCCTAACTTTGGAAAAGGATCCCAGCAGGAATCAAAAAGTACAAGAACGGGCCTGATTTTATGTTTATCAGCAATAGAAAGGAAAGTATCCAAACGTTTTAAAAATCCGGTTGAATCTTGTTGCCAGAGTAAGTCGTGCAAATAAACGCGCATGGTATTCATGCCGATTCCTTCTGCCCAGCCAAGTTCTTTATTTATCGTAGCCGTATCAAAGGAAGCTTCCTGGAACATTTCAAGCTGGTTGATGGCCGTGCTTGGCAAAAAGTCAGCACCAACGATCCATTCCTGTTTGCCATACCAGTCTTTTGCCTGCTCTTTTGTCCAGATTTCCCTGGCTGCTGTTTTCTCTTCTGTGCTTGTTTCTTCCTTTTTGTCCTCCGCTTTCTTGGCACAGTTTTGGAAGGAAAGGCCAATAAGTAATGCCCAGACTGTTTTTCTTAAATATTTCATTTATTAAGGTTTAAAGTTAAGCTTTGTTTTTTTCACGCAAAGAGGGGAAGACAAGTGCAAAGAACGCTAAGCTTTTTCCTTGCGAACTTAATTTTAACTTCCCTGCTTTGCGTGGAAAACCCTGTTATTTGAAAAAAGGAGCTTCCCGCTCATCCATACTTGGTTCTGCATTCAAAATTTCCGGCCAGCCGTTTTTCCAAGAAACTTTATCCAGCATTAAAAACCGACGGTTAGCTCCGGTTGGTACCTTTGGATTTTTGACATCTATCGCGTGATACAATATCCAGTCGTTTCCATTTGAATCTGTTATCAATCTGGAATTATGCCCCGGACCGGCGATGGTTTGAGTACGTTGAAGGAGGACGGACCCCGACTTTCTTTCGCGTAAATCTTTTCCGTCCTTATCAACATAAGGCCCAAACAGATTTTTTGACCTTCCGACACGGACATTGTATTTACTATCGGCAGCTTCGCAGCAACTTTCCTTGGAGCCAAGGAAGTAGTAAAATCCGTCGCGTTTGTGAATCATGACCGCTTCAAAATCCCCGGCTGCTACTTTTATTTTTTTGCTCGGATTTGGTACGGATTTTCCGTCCTCCGACAGTTCTACACCATAGGTACCTTGTGTTGGAGCATCACTGAAACTTCCCCAAAAAAGATATTTCTTACCTTGGTCTTCAATATAAAATGGATCAATGGAGTTGGGTACATTTATTTCTTTACTTGAAAACAATTTCCCCTGATCAATAAAAGGCCCGGCTGGCGCATCTGCAACTGCCAATCCTATTCCCGGATCAGGATCTCCCCAGGTAGAAAACGCATAGTACATATGGTACTTACCATTCACCTTTACAACTTCAGGCGCCCAGATACCCCCTTTTTCTTTCCAGCTTGGCTTGGTCAGAAATGCGTCTTTTTCATAAGTCCAGTTAACCAGATCTTTGGATCGGACTATCGCAACCAAATGGGCAGGATTTCCATCTCCCCAGTTATCCTGCGTTCCATATGCATAAAACCAGCCATCATCCGCTTTCACAATCGTCGGGTCTGCGAGGATCGGTTCAAAAACCGGGTTATGATATTTGTGAGAACTGGTCCTGGCCCTCGGGCTTTTTTCCCTGACTTCTACTGTCTGAGCAAAAGCATTTGCCCAAAAAATAGTTAGGAAAGTCAACAATGTAACTTGTAATCTCTTCATATCTAAGTTTATCAATTCGTTATTCTAACCAGATAATTTGCGAAAATGCGCCATTCACGGCCACGTCCCAAACTTCCACCCTCACCCATTTTCTATTTTTAAGATTTTGAGAAAAATGGAAAGTCTTTTGTCCGAAAGCCTGCGTATCGTGCAGATTGACCACTTCCCGAAAAACTTCCTTTCCATCACCGGAAATTATTTCAGCCTTATTTAATGGAAACGTCCAGCTTGTTTCCAGCGTTATGTCAGCGACACCATTCGCATCAAGTTTCGCAGTTTCTCCTGATTTTTTGTCATTTACTTTAAAAGTGGGAATGAGAATTTCTCCGGTTGTCGAAAAAAACTTTCCGGTTTCCATAGCAGTTAACACCGGTTGCCAGCCCTTTTTAAATTCCGGCATTTCGTCGAGCTGCAGATAATTGACATTCAAGTGACCGTAAAGTTCATATCCAGGTTCAATTCTGAATAAATCTGCCTCAGCGATTACATGTTTTTTCTGACCCCAGTTTGCCATATCGTCCATTAAATCCAGTACGCGTTTCCCCAACTTATCTTGTGAAAGATCCGCAGGCATTGCTTTCCAGGCTGAACCTAAAAAACGATCTGATTTATAAAAAGCTTCATCCTTATACTTGTCAGGAAAACCGGTGGAACCTTTGGTTCGCGCATGTGCTGTCCAGGCAAGGCCTTTTTCGATTTCAAGTAATCTGAGCATATCCTCCTTACTTCCAACTCTGTACAATTTTCCATAGATCGGATGATCTTCGACAAAAGGTTCGTCTTTGCCTCTTGTCATAATCCAATAAACAGGTTTGGGGAAAATATTCATCCAATGTCCGCCGAAGAAATTGTTTGGTTCCTCGCCCGGCAACAACAGAAAATTACCGCCGGAAAGTCTTGCACATTCTTCAAACAGCGTTTTTTGCTCCGTCCATCTTTTCACTTCAGGCCCTTTCGGACTGCCCGGACCGTGGAATTCACCCAAGTGAACAATGTTGACTCCCGTATTTCTAAACGCTTTTACAAAACCCGGCATTTCCGGCATTGGTTTATGCGTCAAAACATCGTCCACATGCTCCTGATGAAAATGGCTCGCCATCGTATAATAACCTTCCACAGGTTTGTAGACATCATTATGCGTAAACGCTTTCACTTTTTCCAAAACCTTCCCGTCTTTTTCTGCACTGATCAGACAGAAAAAATTCAGATGTTGCTCCGTACCGGGAGGTGAATTGAACCACGGAACCCAGCGTCTGTCGCCCAGCATATCATTCCGAATTCCGATCCCATAACCGGGAATAAGTTTTCTGTAATTATTGCCAAACCAGGTGTGATTTAAATTATAGCAATTATCCAGCGGATAAAAATATTGATGCGGCGCAGGAAAAACGGCCATACTCCCCTCTTTACTCTGTCCAATAATTGTTCGGTATTTCACTTCAAGTTCCTGTCCCTCCTCTTTGCCATCCAGCTTTTTATCCTGAACATATTGCTGCGTATCCGACCAGAATATTTTTTCCCAGGGAGTCTGTTGACTCACTAATCCTGCGTCATAAATTATGGCAACAGAATCGCGCTTTGTTGTCAGTTCAGCAGCAATATTCAGCAACGGACTTCCATTATACAAGGTGATATCGATGGAGCCTGAAAATGGTCCGGCTGTTGCTCCTTCCATTCTGATTTTGGTATGCGTTCCTGAGGAAATAACTTTCACACCGCTTTTTACCAGCTTCACCGTATAGGTTTCATAGGGCAAATAGGCCGTTTTGTCAAAGAAAATATTCCAGCCATTTTGTGATATAAGATCACGCTTACCAACATTGACGATAAATGCCGGATCCATATCTTTCGAAACAATATGTGAAATATTATTTTCAAACACTTGAATCGTACTGAAAAGAGGTTTTTCGCCCCGAAGATCAAATGAGATTTTCCCGTTTTCTGTTGTTCCGGTGGGCCAGCTGACATTCAGCAGATTGTCTTTTACTTCAACCTGTACATTACTCTTTTTATCAAAACTTTTAAGGTCGACCGAGACCTGGGCAAAGGCTGCGCCGGAAATCGTGATCAACACAAAAAGGATCAAATTTTTCATGGCTAATAGGTTTTAGTTTATCTTTTAGGTTCCGACGAAGTGATTTGTAAATGACTCTTAAAGCAAAGGCAGTTTTTACGAAAAAATACGCTTGTAAAATTCAAGTCCTTCGATAGCCAGCTCATCCGCACTGTTTGCCAGCGGCCGCCAGATACAAGCCGCTCTTGCCAATTCTTTGGAAGGTTGTCCAAAAGTTTCGATTACAACCGCTCCGTCGTAACCAATTTGTTTCAGTGCTACACCGATACCATCCCATTCCAGATGTCCGGTTCCGGGAGTTCCCCGATCGCTTTCATTGCCCTGTACATGGCAAAGCAGATCCTTACCGATTTTCCTGATCGAAGCCGGAATATCTTTTTCTTCAATGTTCGCATGAAAAGTATCCAGCACGATTTTAAGGTTTGGGCTGGAAACTTCATTGACAATTGATAACGCCTGATCCACAGTGTTGACCATATCCGTTTCAAAACGATTCAATGGCTCCAAACCGACATCGACGCCATAATCTGCTGCAACGGTTCCAATTTCTCTTAATGTCTCCACACACCAGGCCCGTTCCTGTTTTTTCTGTTCGTCCGCAACCAGTCGAGTTTTTCCAACAGCCGAATAAACAGGTCCGCCGAATATAGGACTTCCTACATTGGCTGCAATTTTGATACAATCAATAATATATTCTTTTCCAAGTTTCCGGTATTTGGGATCAGTGCTGGAAATATCACGTTCTATGCCAAACGCGCCGCTGATGGTGATTTTCAGATCAAGATCCCGGGCTACGTCTTTTATTGTATCCCAGTCGATAAGGCTGGTATCTTCCACGGCTATTTCAATAATGTCATAGCCCATATTTTTCACTTTGATGAGCAGATCAACGTTTTCTGTTGAAAATGGAGATACCCATATAAATGTACTTGCTCCGAATAACATGGTTTTTGAGGATTGACATGATATATTAATAACCATGGGCGGTGCCCATGGCTAAGATATTTGAGCCGTTGGGCTCATGGCACAAATTCATTTTTTCGCAAAATTTGCAAATTTGGCAGGATGAATTCTCTGTCTGTTTTAGTCGAAAGTTGGAACGTTTACACGGATACCACCATTCATTGCAGACTCATGTGCACAAATTCCGGCACAGGTATAGTTGGCTGCCAGTGCTGCGTCTACTGCCGAATCTCGTCCTTCAATAATTGCCGCCACGAATTCCTGCACTAAATGCGGATGGGAACCGCCGTGGCCTGCTCCCTGCAAAAATGAAACGTGGTTCGGATCGTCTATTTTTTCACGTTTTGTAAAATGTTTGATTGGCTCGATAAGCAATTCATCGGTATCCGGCACGTCGATTCGGACAGCGTTTTCACCGCCATCAAAAATCACGTGACTTTCATCCTGCAACTGTTCCCATTCGAAGGACATTTTGGTACCATAAACATCGTAGCTTTCGCGGTACTGACGCACTACATCAAATAATGAACGAGTGGCTTCTGCAACAACGTCGGAATTTTTCAAGGTGAAAGTTGCAGTTTCTACCGCAAAAGGAGAACCGTAACGACTTGCCAAATCCTCAGAAAGACGACCAGATCCGTGGCATACTACGGTTTCAGCTTTTGTGTTGTTTATTTTTAAAAGAGGCGAAATTGCATGTGTTCCGTTCAACATCGGTGGATATCCTTTCCAGTATTCTCCCCATCCCTCCATACTCATATCCTGAATATGCGAACCGCGAACGAATTGAATTCTTCCCAGATCACCGTTTTCAGCCAGTTTTAATCCGTACAAAAATTCACGAGTATATAGTGCTGTTTCCATCATCATATACACTTTATTGGCTTTGCGTTTTGCTTCGACAATGGCTGTGCAATCTTCTACTGTCATTGCCATCGGGATGGTACAGGCGGTATGTTTTCCTGCATTTAATGAAGCGAGGGTCATTTTTGCATGTTCAGGAACGGGGGTTACGATATGGATGGCGTCTACATCTTCTCTTTTGGGAATGTCTTCGAAATGTTCAAAAACCAGATTTTTGTCCAGATTAAATTTAGCAGTCAGCTCATCACGGGTTTCTTTGCTGCGTGTGCAGATACCGACAGCTTTTATATTCGGGTGACTTTGATAAATAGGAATAAATTCTTTTCCAAAACCCATTCCTACGATAATGACTGTGATTTGCTTCTGACTCATGATTTGCATTTTTTATAGTTGATAATCGATGGGCGCTGCCCACCGTTGAGATATGGCGCCCTTTCAGGGCTTTTCGGATTTTTGCTTCTCTATTTGCCGGCGGCCCATTTTACTGAGTTTCGCAGGATTGTTTTGTAGGGTTCAATCGTATGTGATTCTGCGTCGTGGCCCAGGGCAATTCCTACAATTCTTCCCTTAGGATATTTGACGATGAAAACACTTGGGAATACTTTTTCAGAATCTGCTGCTTTGGCAGTTGCCAATACTTCGATAGGTGTTGCTTCCGGCGCGGCGATATAGTAATATAACTCGTCTTTTAAGCCGAACGTCACTGGAACACCTTTCATAACAGGATGTTTTGTATTGGTGATCGTCACATCGAACGGGCCATATTTATTATGGCCTTTTGATCCTCCGCCTACAAGTTTCTGGTTGTATTCCGGCCAATCATTCCAGTTATACCACAAGGCTGGATGCGCGAGTACCAAGCCTTTCCCTGAATCTACAAAAGCAAAAATCGCTTTTCGTGTTGCCGGATCGCTGATGGGTTGATTATTGCTTAAATATAAGACATCGATATTCGGTAATTTTGATAGAATCATCGATGAATCGCTGGTATATTCCACAGCCGCAAATCCATTTTTTTGTAACGTTGCAACGTCCTCCTGCTTATACCAGCGGTCGAAATCATGGGAATTTCCTCCGCCAACAAGCAGAACACGAATTGCATTCTTTTTAGATAAACTAGCGTCATGATTTTTTGCAAAGCCGAATCCAAAAAAGATTAGCAGCAGAAAACTCAGACTGGTTTTGAAAATTGAATTGGTCATCGGTAATATGTTGAATTGAAAAATGGATAG
Organism: Dyadobacter koreensis; assembly: GCF_900108855.1. Taxonomy (GTDB): domain Bacteria; phylum Bacteroidota; class Bacteroidia; order Cytophagales; family Spirosomataceae; genus Dyadobacter; species Dyadobacter koreensis. The sequence goes on along the minus strand of NZ_FNXY01000008.1, from coordinate 352,304 downwards.
TTCGATTATTTTGTCACCCGCATGATTCCGTTCATTCCCCGCCAGTGGCCCGGAAATGTGCAGGCATATGGATAATCCCCTGGTTCATTCGGTACCGTAAATTCAAGCGTCGCAGTTTCACCGGTATTGATTAATTTAGTCGAAAATAAAACCTCAGGTATTTTGGGCACATACTGTTTTTCCGCCGCCTTCGGATCTGACAACATTTCATCAGCTGCTTTCCCGACTTTTTGCAATGTTCCCGGTATCAGAATTAACATATTGTGCTGCATGCCATCCGGATTTTCCAGATTAATAACCACCTTCTGGCCCGCTTTTACTGTGATCAGTTTTTTATCATACTGCATTACCTCCTTTTCAACTTTCAGATCAATGACAAGTGCATTTCCAGATTTTGGACTGGAAGCCGTTTTGGCTGTTTTCACTTCGTCTACTTTGTTTGCATCCGGATTACTTAATTCCAGACTTGCTTTCTGAAAATTGCCTTCGAAGCCGTAACGTCCGTCATAATTTCCGATCTTGTCATCACCTTCGCCATCTTCGCCTGTCCTCACCGTACCAGAAAGCGGAGCATTAAACAACATGTGGGCTTTTCCCTCTGCTGCAAGTTTTCCGTCGATCTCAATAGAAATTTTTCCTGTTTGAGTTAAACTTGCAACAACGTCAAATTTTTCAGGAAGTGGTTCCGTGGTTGCTGCCTGGCTCCAGGAACCATGTTGTTTCACAGCCATGATCAACTTCCCATTCTGAATATATAAAGCATATCCACCGTCTTTCCCTCCTTGTCCTGCGATAAAACCTTTTAACTCACGGTCTTTTGATTTCGTAAGGCTGGCCCGGATAATAATTTCCTTGCCAGTAACATCCGGTGGAAACTGCATCGTATTTCTTCTTCCCAAAGGATAAACTTCTTTACGCAAAGCTGCCTCGATCTGATCTGAAAATATTGATTTTGCCGACTGTTTTTCAGCGGCTTCTAAAAATCCCTTTTCATGAACGATGGCCGCCGCAAGTATCGCTTTAGACAACCAGCCGTCTTTCGCATTTTGCTCGTCGAGAGATGCCTGATATAGTGCAGCACCAATTTTTGCAGAAGCTGGAAATTCTACCAATGACGCAAACGCGGTCAGGCGCGTATTCAGGTTCGGGTCTTTCATCAATTTTTCAATTAATTCGAAACTCTGATCGTTTTTCGGCAAAACGTTAGCAGCTGCTTTTCTTACACCAGCTGCCGGATGCGTAACTGCTTTGCTGGCTACCTGCAGGGCTTCTGCATCAGCCCCATTCAGTAACCCCAAACCGTGCAATGTCCACAATGCGTGTACTGCAGGACTATTCAAGCCAATTTCGTCAACCTTTTGATTGTTGATAATTTTATATAATGCCGGAGCGACAGATACATTTTTTGATTCTACCAGTAAACGCTGCGCCGTCATACGCCAGAACATGTTATCGTTTTCAAGCGCAGCAATCAATCCCGGCAAATCCCTTTTGGAAAGTTTTATAGCAGGAGATTTTTTTCCGTTTTTATAAACAACACGATACACACGACCGTGATTTAAGTCCCGCATCGGGCTGCTGAATGCATTACCCGGACCATGTGGTTGTTCTTTAAAAGGCATAATAAATTCTGCGGGAGACTGAGCCGGGACGAAGACATTATGCTGGATAATGAAATTGTACCAATCCGCGATCCAGACCGCTCCATCCGGACCCACTTCTGCCTGCACCGGCCCAAACCATTCGTCGGAACTGGCCATCAGATTCCATCCATCTTTTTCTTTGAAACCGGCTCCATCAGGTTCAACAATGGCATTATGTACCAGACGAATTGTCGGTTCGGAAACAAAGGCTACGCGGTTCCAATATTCTTTCGGGTAATTTCTCGCCGTGTAAAAGTGGTGACCAGCCGCCGAAGTAAAACCGCCTACAACATCCACCTGCCTCAAATTCGGTGTCATCGAGTGAGCGTCATAGTGGCCGTCAATTTTCTGGACAGCCAAAATTGCTGGTTCCTCTGTTGCGATCGAACGCTGAAGATATTTCGCAGGCATCGAATAAAATGCACTGTGTGTGTTGTTGGCGGTTGAAAGAAATACGTTGGCATCCTCAGAAAAGCCTAAACCCCAGGTATTGTTGTTACTAGCCCCCAGATATGCAAAATCTTTTCCGTCTGGTTTGAAATTATAAACGCCTTGTGAAAAATTCAGTTTATCTCCGTTGATCGTTCCCTTAAAACCTGAATAACCATTGACGCCCCAGATTTTATTGTCAAAACCATATTGCAAATTGGATGGTCCGGCGTGCGTATCATTTTTCCCCCAGCCCGTCATGATGACTTCCCTAACATCAGCGACATCATCTCCATTAGTGTCTTTCATAAAAACAAAATCCGGAGCCATGGACACGATGATCCCGTCATTTGAAAAAACCATACTTGTTGGGATATTGAGTTTATCAGCAAAAACGGTGAACTTATCCGCCTTCCCATCATCGTCGGTATCTTCACAAATTTTAATCCGGTCATTTGCGGCGCCGTCCGTTTCCTTGAAGGTATTCGGATAATCCACGGACTCGACAACCCAAAGCCTGCCGCGCTCATCCCATGCCATTGCGATCGGGTTTGTAATATCGGGTTCCTGCGCAAAAAGCTGTATTTCGAAATCAGCCGGAACTTGCGTTAATTTATTCGATTCAGCAGGTGATAAAGCGTCCTGCATTTTTGGAACAATATGCCGTTTTGTATACTTTGAAATTGTATCAGCATTGTAAATGTCAGAATTTGGAATGTTCAACGCAGCGATCTGATTGTTAACATTTTCGCCAACAGCCCATAACACGCCGTTTCTTACGAGATCTAGAAATCCTTTGTTTGTCCAGGTTGCATCATCGTGACCATAGGCAGTATAGAATACACGCCCTTTTCCCTGATTTCTGACCCAGGTATATGGTTCATGATGGTCACCCTCCACCCTTTCTCCCAAAATGATTTTGTCAGGATTCAGATTTTTGTGAACATAGGTTTCATCAAAAGTTTCAAAATCTGTGATCCCTTTCATCACCGGATGGTCAGGTTTCAGGATTGTATTTTCAAAAGTGCCCGTTTTATGGGAAGCGAATTGTCCTCCAATTGTTTTGATATACCAGGGAGAATTTTTAAAACAACCTGTCGCTGAATGCAGCGGAATCAATCCTTTACCACCTTCGACAAATGCCTTCATCGCACTTTCCTGGGACGGAGATAAGGAATCGTGGTTTGCATAGATGATCAATCCGTCATATTTATTTAAATTTCCAGGATTTAAATCTTTGGTATCAACTGTATAAGTCATATTGATCCCACTTTGAAAAAGCTTGATTGCAAGCCAGGGAGCATACTTTCCTGAATCATGATGTTTGCTCGTGTGTCCAAGAAAAAGCACTTCGCCCCGTCTGCCTTTATTTTTCACGCTTCCGGTTTTTGCACTGAGGGAAGTTGTTTTATTGTGCGCGCAGCCAAGTGCAAATAATCCAATAAAAAGCACGCTGATATATTTCCTCGTTACTCCATTCATTTCAATCTGATTTTCATTAACGTGATTATTTCGCGGACCCGTCTTTATCGTTGTCTGCGATTGCTCTTTTTGAGATGTTATTTATTACAGTTACCGAGCCTTTGTTTTGCAGAAAGGGAATTGATAAATGTCCCTTTCTGCAAAACATTTTTTTATAACTGCACCTTTTCAACCGTTGAGAAGACCATATCCTCTACGTCTCTGATTTTAACACCGACACGTGCATATACGTAGTTCTGCGCCGTTGGCAACGCCGGCACTGTGGTGATCAGACTTATTGTATTTAAATCTTTGATATCTGATCCGTTTACGTCTTTTACGGAAATATTAACTCCACGCGAAACAAACTGGGAAGTATTTACATAAAGGGAGACGCGCTCAATCTCTTTCGAATCCACCCCAGTAATAATCTTCTCAAGTTTTAATGAAACTGAAACTTTGCTTTCTCCTCCGCTGAACTTTGTATTACGGATCATGTAATAAGGCAAAACTTCCAAATCCAGTTTTTGATTTCCGGCTACTTTTACAAATAGCGTATCCATTACGGCTGCATCTTTAACAATGGTTTTAAACGGTCCGTCTCCTTTCGGAAAAACTAGTTTGTAGTCGCCGTTAAAAAGCAGGGCAGAATATGCTCCGTCCTGGCTTACACCTGCGTCAATTGCCGCCAGTTTTCCAAAGCCAGGCTGCCAGAGCTGGACTCTTACCTGAGCGAACTCCACGCCCACAGGTTCACCTTTGTAGACGATTTGACCAGCCAGCTCAGATTTTGGAGCCGTATAATTATCTTTATCACAGGAAAAAAACAGCGAAGACAACGCCAGCGTGTATATCAAATGAAACTTCATTTTCATAATATCGTATCGTTTGAAATTGATGATCTAATGATTAGGATTTCTTACAATCCTGGGATTGTTATTAATGATATCATCAGCGATGTAGGAATAATAATTACCCAGCTGGAAACGGTCAGCTCCGGTGACCCGGCTTAACTTTGTTACCTTATAAATCCATTTCCCATTGTTCGCAGAGCCCGGATCATAAATTTTATAGGACCACAACCCCCACGGCTGCGTATTTCTCTTCGTAGCCTTCCCAAGATCTGTTGACAACTCACTGGCAGAAATAACATTTCCATCCATGATCAAATGAGCAATTCTCCACCGCTTCATGTCGTACAGATAATGTCCTTCAAATGCCAGCTCTACACGGCGTTCATGCACGATACGGTCAAATGAGATTTCGGAAGCTGTAAGCGGAGTTAGCAGCCCTGCCCTTGCCCGGACCTGATTCATATACAAAGCTGCGTCAGCCAGGTTTCCAAGCTCAAAAGCAGCCTCTGCAGCATTCAGAAGTACCTCTGCATAACGGTAACGCACAAACCAGACTTCGCTCTGAACACCGCGCTGCCCCGACCCTACAACAGGGTCAAGATATTTTCGGATATAAAATCCGCTTTGGGCTGTAAATTCAAAACCATCAATCGGCCCGTCAAATCCGACTACTTGTTCCGGTACCGTTTTGCCTGGCAATGTTTTTTGCCCACCACGATCGTCGCCGCTGATTATGCTTCCGTTTGCCAGTTGAAAACCTGCCCAGATGTCAACAGGCCGCCCTTTGAAAGATGTACCTGGCAACAACACTGTTCCACCCAGACGAGCATCACGACCGGCAAAAATATCAACCTGATTCGTATAATAAATCGGCGCTCCTGAACTATTAACTGTCGGTATTGGCGCAAAAGTATTATCCAGTTTTTCGAATGCTTCTACAAAATTAAGTGATGGATTGATACGCCCTCCTTCCTCTTCCTCAGCTCCGTACCTAGGCTGATTCGAAATCGTGAACCCATGTACTTTTCCACTTTTCAACTTAAAATCATCAGCAAAAATGACTTCTGAATTGTTCGATTTATCATAGAAAATACTTGCAAAGTTTTCCGACAAATCAGGCTTTTTTGTGTAGAGAGCATATGCACCAGCACTTCCGCTGATGATTTCCCTGGCTGCGGCAAGTGCTTTGGTATAGTAACCTGTTGCTAATGTGGCAGGTATACCAACCTCTCCGCCAGTCAACGCCACCTGCGGCGTGTTAACCCCATATTTTGCAATGGAACCCGCATATAGTGCAGCGCGAGCCTGCATAGCTAACACAGCAGCTTTTGTCACTCTGGATTTTTCACCTGCATTGACGGGAAGTTTAGTTTTTATTTCTTCAGCCTCTTTGATAACGAAATCATAAATCTCGGATTCTTTCGCTCTTGGACGACGCAAATAACTGGGATCTCCACTAAAATCATAAGTTAGCGGTTCCAGAATTAATGGAACTCCGCCCATGCGTTTAACAAGTTCAAAATAGTAGGAGGCCCGTAAAAAACGTGCTTCCGCTAGAAAAAGGTCCTTAACATCTGCGTTTAATTTGTCAGCTGCTGTACATTTTTCGATGAACAGGTTGATATCCCGGATGTATCCATAGTCCCAGGTGCCCCAGTTGCTCACTCCCCATCCGTTATTTTGAAATTCTCCATAACTACCTGCATTCGAGAAAAAAGCCTCATTAAATCCAGCAAGCGAAGCCCAGTCTTTAACCGAGGCGATGTCATAATAGCGGTTATATAAATTCCCGATTAGTGACAAAACCTGACCTTCGTCTGTCCAAACCTGATCATCCGAAAGAAGGCTTGTCGGCGGACGATTAAGAAATTTATCGTCATTACAACCCACACTTAGTGTAAGCATAACTGTCAGTATGCTATAAAATATTCTTTTCATTGTCAGTTCTGATATTTTTATATTGACAAACTAATACCAACGTTAACAAACTTATTCTGAGGGTATTGCAGACCATTCCCATCGGCAATTTCAGGATCAATCCCGAACTCCTTCATATTATCAATCGAGAAGAGATTATATCCGTTGATATACACTCGTGCACGTTGAATTTTCAGTTTTTCCAACACCGATTTTGGTAGTGAATAACCTATTTCAAGGGTTCTGGCCCGGATATACTTTACATTATGCAGCCAGAAAGTTGAATTTCTGTTGTAGTTGCTATGGCCACCATTGTTGTAGCGTAAAGCAGGATATTTACCAGGAATCCATTCGCTGTTCAGGTCAAAAGGATCTTTGCGATGCCATCTGTCCAGGAACATTTTATTTAGAGCACCATCATTCTGGTAGGCCCATCTTTGCTCGTAATCCTGGTTCCAGGAATAAAGTCCACCGCCGGAAAAATCCGCATTAACCGAAAACCCCTTCCAGGTTGCAGACAAATTCAAACCAAAATTGATATTGGGCTGTCCGGCAACTGTATAACCGATTGGCCTGCTGTCTGCATCTGTGATCACATTATCTCCGTTGACATCTTTATAAATTAAGTCTCCCGGAAGTAACGTCCTGTTCCCCTGGCCATCAATACTAACCGGATATTCATTGATCTGCTGCTGCGACTGAAACTGACCAATTGCCTCCAATCCCCAGAAAATATCTTTATAGCGACCCTCCCCCGAGTTTCTGTATTGGTCAAGCGAGTTGTTAAAGATCGGTTTGTATGATGAAACGAATTTACTTCTTGAAAATGAGAAGTTTCCCCCGATCGAATAATTTATATCCCCGGATTTCCCATTATAAGATAACGCGCCTTCCCAGCCTCTTTGGGAATCACTGTTAACGTTTTCATCAGGAAGGTTGTACCCTAATTCACTTGGTACCAGAATGTCGTATTTACGCCCTCGAAGGCCGGTTCTCAATCTCTTGAAATAATCGAAAGATCCCGATAATTTTGTCCCAAAAAATGAGAAGTCTGCTCCAACGTCAGTGATCTTGCTTTTGAACCATGATATGTTATTAATTATCTGGCCTTTATTGACAGATGTCACGACTGCATTTCCGCTTAAAATAGCATTTCCCTGGTTGTAATTGTAACCTGGCAAATAGTCATACGGCCCGATCCCGATATCGTCATCACCAAGTACCCCATAGGAAGCTCTCACTTTAAGATCATCCAGGAAGCTATGATCTCCGATCAGATTCTTGATAAAACCTTCCTCTGTCAGTCTCCATCCGGCAGAAGCGGACGGAAAATAACCGACGCGTCTGTCCGGAGCAAATTTCCAGGAAGCATCACGACGAGCAGAAAATTCAACATAATATTTTCCGCCATAATCGTAAGTCAACCTACCGATATACCCTATACGAGCTTCCTGATCATCCCTGTCTGAATAGGTATCCATATTGGCAAAGTACATCAGCGGCAGCACATTTGTCGATGGTACCGAATGTACCCATTGCTCCTGATCTCTCTGTTCCTGACGTTCGGCAACAAAGGTTGCGCCGATATTATTTTTGCCAAAAGTATTGTTGTAGTTCAATTGTCCCTGGTAAACATTACGCATTATTTTTCGCGTCCGTCTTTCTCTCCATGGATTTGTACTGCCGCCAGTGACTTTGTAACTATCGTCGGTCGGGTTGTAGGTATATGCTTTGTAAGTATACTCATGACCATTTAAAACCTGATCAGCAATGTAATAAGAATACATACCTTTGGCGACCAAGCCTTTGATACCCGGTATTTTATACTCAGCATTCATATTACTCTGCAAAACACGCCAGATATTGGTTTGATAACCACCTAGCTTTTTGTTGTTGTAGGCCCAGTTGGTTTCATTATGTTTGATGTCATTGAGATAGTTCGGGTTGTCATTTGCATAGGGACGTTCGAACGGGCGGTTTCTCAGAATGGCGAAACGTGGCAGCCAGTAGTCGTCACCGCCAGGAATACCCGGGTTGTCCCTTGTTTCGATACGGCCGTTAATTTGTACACCGATTTTAAGATTGTCCGTAATTTTCGCGTCTACGTTACTCTGAATATTATTTCTTTGAAAAGTAAATTCACGGCCTAGAACCGAATTCTGGAACATACGTGACGCGGAAATATAATAAGTAATTTTATCGGAGCCGCCGGTCATATTTAAATTAACAGAGTAAAGCGGTGAATTCTTTTTGACAATAAAATCTTTCCAGTTGAAGGATTGATAACCCATTTCCGTACCTGCTTTATACTTTTCAAGCTCATCCTGCGTGATAGCGGTCTTACCATACTGGTTCATTTCCGCTTCGGCTTTGCCCAGCATCCACTGGTACGAATCGTTCACTACATCCGGGAAGCGCGACCAGTTTTGCCAGCCTGTATATGCGTCGAGATTCACGGTATTTTTTGTACCGTTTTTACCTCTTTTTGTGGTAACAACAACCACGCCATTTGCTGCACGTACTCCATAAATGGCCGCAGACGCATCTTTTAACACGGTAATGCTTTCAATATCATTTGGGGAAATATTATTAAACTGGCCTGCATCCTGCTGGATACCATCGATCACAAATAAAGGGTTACCCATATTACGGATCTGTATGTTGGCGCTTCCGCCCGGGCGTCCGTCAGCCATCCGAAAGGTCACTCCCGGAATTTTGCCAGCTAAACCTGAACTTACCGTTGAACCTCCGTGCACTCGTTCCAGATCTTTGCTGGTTACAGTCGAAATTGCACCAGTCAGAGACTCTTTCTTTTGCGTACCATAACCAACGACAACCACTTCTTCAAGCGCCTTGTCATCCACTTTAAGAGTAATATTTACAACACTTTGATTCACCAATGGCACTTCCTGAGACAGATAACCAACAAAAGAAAAAATCAGTATCGCAGTATCGTCAAATACTTTTAGCGTATATTTTCCATTCTCATCGGTACTGGTTCCGATCTGTGTTCCTTTAACAACAATACTTACGCCCGGCAAACCTGAGCCAGTATCGTCCGATACAGTGCCGGAAATAGTTTTGTCTACGACTTCCGACTCAGAACTCGCAATTGGATTTTCTGTTAAGCCGGACAACTTTTCCGCTTTTACAGGTTTGATTACAATCAGGTCACCACTGACTTTATAAGTAAGTTGTAACGGAACCAACAATTCATTCAGGGCGTCAGAAAGCGTTTGGTTACGGACTTTTAGCGAAACCTTCCGCTGCGATTGTATTATTTTAGAACTAAAAACAAACTTTGCATTGATCTGTTTTTCAAGTTGATTCAATACTTTTTTAATATCCTGTTGTTCAATGCTCAGAGTTACCTTCTGATTCAGTGCAGATTGCGCACTGGTTTCATATGCCAGGGAAACACCCACAAACATGCAGGCTAAAAAACATTGAATGACTGTTATACGCATGAGTGTAAAAAGTAAGTCATCAATCGGTCGATTTTTTTTCATATTTTTGATCAGATTTGTTGGTTAACGAGATTTATTCAACATAATCCTCCCCTGTAGTCCATTTTTAGAAATGGACAGATTTTGCCTGCGAAGCGAATTTTTCGGGGGAGTAATCTGAGATCAGTCGTGCGTCAACATGACTGATCTTTTTCCTTCAGTAATCTTCTATGCCATAGATAAATGTTAGGTTTAACAAGCGTGGATGATATAAGTCGCATCCCGGTAATCCAACTTATATTTTCCCTTTAACTATTTACATCCTTGTCCTGTAATAGTTACAAGGTTGTCTTTAATTTCAAACTCTGCGTCTAAGGCATTGCAAATGACCGACAGCTTTTCATAAATCGGCTGACCAACCAGGGTTGCATTCAGCGGACAGCTTCCCATCTGTTCCCTATTATAAAAAATCCTGATATTATAAGCTTTTTCCAATGCGAGAAAAACCTCTGAAACAGGCGTTTCATCGAACATAAACGATTGGCTGGAAATATCATTTTCCTGTTTCTTCTCATCCACACCTACGACTGTTTTCGTCAATTTTCCATCTTCACGTGAGAAAGTGATTTTTTCAGTAGGGTTAATAATAAAACCTTTTAGCTCTGTTGAATTTATCCTATTTTCACTAGTTTGGGAATCATCCAATGAAAAAACAGAAACCTTACCGGTTGTCACCTCTACTTTTATATCCCGACCGTTTTCCGGCGCATCTATCAGAAAACTGGTACCCAGAACTTTCGTTGCCAGGCCGAATGTGTATACCAGAAAAGGTTTCTCAGGATTTTTTACGATCTCGAAAAATGCCCTGCCTTTTAAGGTCACTTCCCGCGTTTTTGCATTGATTGTATTAACATAACTCAGGCTGCTTTCTGGCTGCAAAACCACAGAACTCCCGTCAGGTAGTAATACCAGCATAGGTTTATCTGTATCGTTATTTTTTTCAATCAATTTTTCGATAGATCGCTCATTTGCATACAAACTGAACTGATCACTATGCCCGGGCTGATTTGTGTAATACCAATAACTGAAAGATGCCATTCCCGCAATAAGCGCCGCCGACGCTGCGATACGTACCCACCGCCAGCCTGATATTACGTTTCCGGGCTCAGGCTCCGTATCCTCTTCGTTTTCTTCCTGCTCTTCCACCAGTTCGCCACGCAAATGTTTTTCAACTGCTTTCCACATCTTTTCGCTTTGCTCAGATGTCGGCTGTGCTTTTCCGGTATCTTCTCCCATGAAAATGATGTAACGTCTGGCAGATTCGACGGTTTGCTTTTTCTTCGGATGTTGTTGAAGAAATTGCCGCCAGCGGGCTTCATTCATTTCATCGGGCTGTCTGACCCAGGCAATAAAGTCATCGTTCCGGATCAGTTCCGTCAGCGAGTAAGGGTCATGCTTCATAGTGGACAGAATTCAGTCTATTGCTCTTTCAAATATAAAGAGTGACGAATTTTGAAAATGACCTCTTTAAAATGTAATTATTTTAGAAAAAAATTTTACAAAATAACTAACAAGCAGAAAATCAAGACTGAAATCAGAAAATTCTGTGGAGATTGGCGGAAGGAAGTGATGGCTTTATAGATAAGGTTGCGGACGGATTTTTCATTGATACCCATAATCCCCGCAATTTCTTCTACGCTGAAATCCTCGAAATATCGCAGGGTAATTACTTCCAGCTGTCTTTCCGGAAGTTGTGAAAGCATTTCCTTTACTTTTCGCGAAATCATTGAATTCGACTCGCTTTGGATCAGCATTGTTTCAGAATTAGAGTAAGTCGAAGGAATTTCCTGATCCGGCAGCATCGTTAATTCTTCAGTGACAGGAAACTTGTCAGAGGCGACGTGAATCCTTCTGCGAAGTGCACGGTAAAGATAAAATTTTACAGAAGTGACGTTTTCAGTAAGATTTGCCCGGAGACGCCAGACATCGATAAATACTTCCTGGACTGCATCTTCGACAATCGCTGAATTACCCGACAACTTACTCCCATAATTATACAAGGTCCGGTGATAGCGTTCAAAAAGTCTGGTATAAGCCTGCTCATTTCCATACCGGATACCCGACCAGAGTTGCTGGTCCGTTGGCTCCAAGATGAAGGTATCCGAAGTTATCACTGCGTGGCTGTTTTTCTAAGAAAGCATAAAGCTAATTATTTATACTTAAAATCATATTTCAATGGTAAAATTAAATAATTCATATCAATAACATTAATTAGAATTTAGTTTGAAAAAGGGACACATTTTGGAATCGATTGGAAAACTGTATCTGTTAACAAATTATTTCAGAACCAATTTTTGTATATTTTTTAGAACCGTAAACAATTGATTTTCTTATGGAGAGGATAGTATTTGAAGTTGACGACGACACCGCAAAAAAAAATGGCATTATACCAATCCCAAAATTAAACAGCGTATTGAAAAAGAAGTAGATCAACTATTGAAGGTGATTCTTGAAAAAGAGGAAGACACACTATGGCCGTTATTAAAAAAAATAAGATTAGAAGCAGAACAGAAGGGTTTCAATGACGAAATATTAGAACAAATACTGAATGATGGGTAATTTTGTATTTGATACTAACACACTCATCAGTACAGCATTATCTCCATTTTCAAAAAATGCCGAAGCAATTATAAAAGCTGAAAGTTTAGGAATAATTGTATATTCTGAAAACACATTGGAAGAATTTCAAAATGTACTCTTTAGACCAAAGTTTGATAGGTATTTCTCTGTTTCCTCTTAGAAGATATTTCCGGTGATTCCGATTTACTTTCTCTTAACCAATTCCGAAACATACCAATTATTAACGCATCCGGATTCCTTGAAAGTTTAAACTTTATTAATCCGGAAAACCTCAGTAACTGAGACTTTCCGGAACAAAATATCTATTCTTCACAGTACCAATTCCCAGCCTTCGCGGTATTCTCTTTTCACAAACTGATTAGCCAGATCATAATTTGTAACTTTCATATTCGCTGCGTCCCATTCCAGTTTTTTTCGGCCATTGTATTTGTCTACGGTTTTCAAAGCTGTTGGATTGTCTCTCAACATCCAGCTTCTAAGTGCCAGATTCCCGATCAGAATACTCTCTGTAAAAGGTCCCGCATATTCGAACGGCGAGCTCGTTTCACCTTTTCCATATCCGGCGATGCAGGCGTCCACCCAGTTCAGATAATGATCCTCATTCGGCACTCGTTTAATCGTCTCTTTTACTTTCAAATTTTCGTTTTTCTTCAACGGCAATAATCTCGGATTTGCTCCGTAGCAATCTGCCATCAATTTCCCTTTTTTACCGATAAAAAGAACTCCTCCATCTGAGTTTCCGAACATTTCTCCCGGTTGTAATTCCGAGGGAAGCTCCGGCAAAATACCGCCATCATACCAGCTCACTTTGATATTTCCTTTTCCGTCATTTCTTGGATAATCAAGGTGAATGGAAGTTGAAAAAGGTGTCCAGTCCGGATTATTATCTTTTTCCCGCAATGTAAAAGTCCAGGTGTTGGCAACGCTGCATTCGACCGAAACAGGATACAAAATCGGCAGAATTCTGTAAACCGGGTCCATAATATGACAGGCCATATCTCCAAGCGCTCCTGTTCCATACGGCCACCAGCCCCGCCAGTTCCATGGTAGATATGCTTTGTTATAACCGACTTTCGGCGAAGGCCCAAGCCACAGATCAAAGTCAAGCTCTTTGGGGATCGGGTCAACATTATCGGTCGGAACTGCTTGCGGCCAAACCGGCCTGTTTGTCCAGCAGATAACCCGATCGACTTTTCCAATTACACCAGAATCATATATTTCTTTCATCCGGCGTACGCCATTTCCTGAACCGCCCTGATTTCCCATCTGGGTGATTACCTTATATTTTTTCGCAGCCTGACCTAAAATCCGGGCTTCATAAATATCATGTGTCAGAGGTTTTTGCGTGTAAACATGTTTGCCCATCTGCATCGCAGCTAGCGTCGCCACCGCATGCGTATTATCCGGTGTGGAAATCGAAACAGCGTCTATACTTTTGTCTTCCTTTTTCAGCATATCCCGGAAATCCTTATAGTATTTGGCGTTGGGGAAATTTGTTCTGGAAGCAACCGCCTGACGGTCATCAACGTCACAGAGCGCGACAATATTCACATTCGGACTTTTGGCGAAATTTGCCAGATCACTTTTTCCTTTTCCACCGACACCGATTCCGGCGATATTCAGTTTGTCGCTGGGAGCAACAAAACCTTTTCCCAGAACATGCCTTGGTACAATAAAAAATGCAGATGCTGCCAATGAAGATGTTTTAATAAATTCCCGCCGAGAAGAGTCTTCAGGTGTTTTTTGCTGATCTTTCATCATGTAAAAATTAAAGGTTCGGTTAAGAAAAGTACGTAATGACCTTTTGTATACTCTTTATCAAAGAAATAGTACCATTTGCTTATGTTAACAATAAATAAAAAGGCACGAAACCAATATCAGATTTCGTGCCTGCAACTATTTTTTCAGTTTTTTAAAGTGCCTTCAACGCGTGAAGTAAAGACTGGATTTGTTCAAGAGATGTCGCCGGGAAATTTGCAATCCGTAATTGTGACGCCTTATATTTACCATAGCCGCTGCCGATAACCATTCCCTTTTCTTTAATGGCTTTGATAATATCAGCCGACGGAGCTTCGGTATTAGCAACCACGACGGTTTGTGAACGATATTTTTTCTCAGTAACAAACGGAGAAAATCCGCTGGTGCTTTCGATGAACTTATAAATAAGATCTGCTTTCTGCTCTGTTTCCTTACGCATTGCTTTAACGCCGATCCTATTAAAATCTTCAGCTACTTTTCCTAACAAGTAAATACCCATAACGTTTGGCGTCGCCGGAGTTTCGTTATTTAAAGCATTTTTCCAAAGTGTAGGCAAATCGTTGTGCGCGCCGATCGAATATTGGTTACGGATATATTCTGCTTTTTGAAGACATTTTTCATTTACAATCCAGACACCCAGACCAGCCGGAAGACCAAATGCTTTCTGAACTGAAAAGAAAGCAGTATCAATCAGATTAAAATCCAGTTCAGGATAAGGCGCAGACGAAACAATATCAACAGCAATAAATTTGTCCGGATATTTCTGCTTCAGTTTGTGAATTTCAGAAACAGGCATTTGAACACCTGAACTTGTCTCATTATGCGTCGTGGCAATCAATTCTGCGTATTCCGGCACAATAACCTCCGAAGCACTGAAACCCTCTCCCATAGGTTTTTCCTGCAAATGTGCGTATTTGCAAAGACCCTGAGAATAATCGTGGAATTTCTTTGAAAAAGAACCATTCACTAGGTGAAAACTTTCCAGTTCTACACAACTGAACAATATCCGCTCCCACGCTTCTGATGCCGAGCCAAGGAAAAGAACCTGGTGCGTTTCCGGAACATTCAACAGCGTACGAACCTGCTGAACTGTAAATTTATGCAGATCACGATATTGCTGACTGCGATGCGAAATTGAACCCAACTGCTCGCTTACGAAAGTCTGCAAATGTTTTTCAAATGTCGGATAAAGCTGTGCAGGGCCCGGCGTAAAAAAGGTTAATGACATTTTTATATAGCTATAAGTGGGGACAATGAATCTTGAAGGCGCTGTCTGGGATGTTCATTTGTGGTCAAGTGTCGTCAGGGATTGTCAATTATCGCCATGTGCTGACTATAAATGACAATTCCTGACTATTTCCTGACAACAATTGACAATCCCTGGCACTTTACTAGTACAACATTCTGAAACGAATCGTACCTTCTACTTCTTTTACTTCCTGGATAAATTCCTCTGTATATCCTTTTGCAATATCAACGATCACATAACCGATTTTTTCGCTTGTTTTCAGGTACTGGCCGGTGATGTTAATGTTATTTTTAGCAAATATATTGTTCAGTTTCGCTAAAACCCCCGGTACGTTTGCATGAATATGCAGCAAACGGTGAGAATCTTTCAGTTTTGGCAACTGCACCTCAGGGAAATTAACGCTTCCGTAAGAGCTGCCATTGTTCATGAATTCCAATAATTTGGAAGGAACGAAATGACCGATATTTTCCTGCGCTTCTTCTGTACTTCCACCGATATGAGGAGTAAGAATTACATTTGGCAAACCACGTAGCGCGCTTTCGAAAGATTCGTCATTTGTTTTTGGCTCTTTCGGGAAAACATCCACACTGGCACCGGCAACTTTTCCGCTTTTTACAGCATCCGCCAGCGCTTCAATATCGACAACATGTCCACGGGAAAGGTTCATAAAAATAACACCGTCTTTCATCAGATCGAACTCACGTTTCCCAATCAGATTTGTATTTTCCTTACGGCCATCCACGTGCATACTGATCACATCGGCGATCGATAGAAGTTCTTCCAAAGAATTCACTTTACGTGCATTTCCTAGAGAAAGTTTTTCGATACCATCATAGAAATATACTTCCATTCCCAGAGCCTCGGCTACCACAGAAAGCTGGGTTCCGATACTTCCGTAACCTACCATACCTAGTTTTTTCCCACGAACTTCAAAACTTCCGTTCGCAGATTTATCCCAGATCCCCTGGTGCATTTGATTACTTTTTGTAACAATGTTACGGATAAGTACGATCATTTCACCAATGGCAAGTTCTACAACAGAACGTGTGTTGCTGTAAGGCGCATTGAAAACAGCAATTCCGCGTTCAGCAGCCGCTTCCAGATCAATCTGGTTTGTTCCAATACAGAAAGCACCGATCGCCATCAGGCGATTTGCATTTTCAAGAACACGTTTGGTAATATTGGTTTTTGAACGGATACCAATAATTGATACATCCTTGATACGCTCGCAAAGCTCGTCTTCGTCAAGCGCACCCTTTACAAATTCAACGTTAAAACCTTGTTCCTCAAAAGCACGTAAAGCTACCGGGTGAACATTTTCTAATAGAAGAACTTTGATTCTGCTTTTAGGATATGACTGGCTTCTGCTTAATTTATTGTCATATAAAAAATCATCGAAAGAAGTAGCGATATGGTCGGCCACAGCAACAACTTTCGGACGCTCAACATTTTCTGTAAACGCATAGAAACGGTTTGCAAAACCTGCCTCTTTTATCTGATAATCGGTATATCCGTCACCAATTGCGTAGACATCGCCTTCAAGTTTCAACGAAGAAAGTAATTTAATTTTGCCTCCATCAGTGGACAGCACATTTTCTTCATCAATCCCTATGATATTTCCTGCTTCATCAAAACGAAATTCATTCGCATAAACATGATCAGCACGAAGACCAAATTCAGTAACAACAGGAACAATAAATTCTTTAAATCCGCTTGAAACAATAAAGATATAGTCGGCGTTCTCTGTCAAAAACTGTTTGTTGCGCTTGAAAGAATCCGAGACCTTCGTTTTCAAAAAAGAAATCAGTTCTTCAATGTTGGCACGGCTAGCCTTCAAAAGATCAATACGCTGGCGAAGTCCTTCTGCAAAAGACATCTCGCCGTTCATTCCCTTATTCGTCAGGTCAACAATTTCCTGAACAATTTTTTCGCGTTGCGGATGCCCGGTTAAAGCAATGGCAGCCAGTTCGTCAAGTCCTTCTACTTTCGTAAATGTACTATCGAAATCGATAATGATATGCGGGGGATTGAGTGTTAATGTCGGCATGAAGCGGGAGATAACTGAATAAGTATCAAATTAAAATGTTAACGATCAGACGGTATATTTTGGTTGCATTCCCAATTTTTGCACAAAATTACGAATCTGTTTTCTATGACCCTAAAAAAAAGTGCGTCTGACGCTTTTTAATATTTTTTACAATGTATTTTCATTTATAAAAAACTGAAAAATGTATTTGAAAACACAGTACAAATATCGTAATAAAAAGTCTTTTAAGGACTATAAACCGATCAGTTTATAAACCTGAAACCGGCATATAATCAATTCAATGACAATTAATTATAGGCAAGAAATTTCAAAGCGCGGGATTCTGACCAATAGGCACCGTCAACGGAAACAGCAGGCCGAAAACCGCAGTGCCCCCCGGACGAAGTTATTTCCAGAAACACCTGGTCAAGTTTTTCAATTGTTTCTATCGGCAGGCTTGCCACTGGAACAATCGGATCGTTTGCCGCATTTACGATCAACGTTGGAATAGCAATACCCTTTACAAAAAACATTGAGCTGCAAGATTCATAATAATGATCAGCGCTATGAAATCCGTGTAGCGGCGCCGTAAAAAGATGATCGAAATCATACAAGGTATTAACGAATTTGAAATCACCAGCATTGATATCCATAGGAAAATGGATGGCTTTCCGGTCCACTTTGGGCTTTAGGGTTTTTAAAAACCGGGATTGATAAATTCTATTTTCCGGTCTGATTATCGCCAGGCTACATGCTTTCAAATTCATTGGCACACTGAATACAACCGATTTTTTAATTTTTTTATCAATAGAATCACCTCGTTCTCCGAGATATTTAAGCGTAAGGTTACCGCCCAGACTAAAGCCTAAAAGCTGAATATCTTCGTATCCTTTAAGTATTGCTTGTTTAACGACCATATCCAGATCCTCCGTGGCGCCGCTATGATAAAACCTGGCCGTATTGTTCATTTCCCCGCCACAGCTCCGGAAGTTCCAGGCCAGACAGTCATAACCGTGTGCATTCAACAGCCGGACCATACCTAATATATATTGCCGCGAACTGTCGCCTTCAAGTCCATGCGAGAGAATAACAAGTTTCTTATTTATCTGTCCAGCTATTTTTCCTTCTGAAAGGGACCAATCCAGATCGAGAAAGTCCAGATCCGGGGTTACGATTCGCTCGCGCTGGTATTTGACTTCCTTAATTATTCTAAAAAGTGCGGGATATATGGTTTGCAAATGTCCATTAGGAAGCCAGAATGGAGGATTATGGGAATTATTTTTTAAAACAGGCATGTACTTCACGGATAGCTTAACATGAAAACAAAGAAACACAAGAAACGTTTTCCTTGCCGTAAAAAAAATCGTTGTAAAAAGTCTCGGTTAATGCATGTTTAAACATCCGAGAAGGCAGTTTTAAATACTCTACAAATTCTATGGAATTCGATTAATTTTTACTTTTTCTAAATAATTAAAATCTTTTCTCTTGCATATCCAAAAGACGTTCGTATATTTGGTCTTCAAAATATATAAGAACAATACTAATGGCAGAAGGTACAGTAAAATTTTTCAATGATTCCAAAGGATTTGGTTTCATTTCTCCATCTAATGGAGACCAAGACATTTTCGTTCACGTTTCAGGTCTTCAAGACGATATCCGTGAAAATGACAAAGTGTCTTACGAAGTAGAAAATGGCAAAAAAGGTCTAAACGCAGTTAACGTTAAAGTTATCTAAGTTTAATCATAATATCATTTGGAAAGCCTGTTACCGAGTAGCAGGCTTTTTTTGTGCCTTAATTTTTCTTTTTATTACGTTCTTCAAAGGCACTCTGAATTTCCGGATTAAGTGGCTCGCTCTGCATCATTTTTCTTCTCAAAACTACATCAGGAATCCATCTGTATATCCAGGAAAAACCAGCTTTCCCATAATAATAAAGCTGAAATTCATAAACCGGATCGCTCATAGCTTGGTCGAGACTGATAAACTGGTATTCCTTTTTCTTTAATTCATCAATTATTCTTGGGAGATAATCCGCGTTTAAACTGTTGTCATGGCAAAGATAAATCTGTTTGATCGGCCGGTTATAAAGTTGCGTAGAAAGACTGTCGAAATAGGAAAATAACCTGACAGTGAAATCGACATATTGATTTCCAATCCATTCAGCCCTCTTTTTATCCTTTGCTGAGATGGCATCTTCATATAAAATCGCGTACAGCCAATCTTCACTTTCAACCGTAAAGGGCGTCGATATATAATTTCTATCCGCAAGAAAATTTAGAGCAGTTACTTGTTCCAAACTATCATTCCCGGCTCCATTAAACGGAAATCTAAAATATTTTGATTCTTTATTCAGCTCTTTTGCAAACTTCCTGGTTAATAATTCACCTTGTACTACATCGTTTTTAAAGGCTTCAAACCCGACTTCCGCATAATTCTTATGCTCAAAACCATGATTTCCCGGGGTCACGTATGGCTTGGAAATCCATGTTTTCAGTAAATCTTTATTCTTGTCAACTTCATTCGTCAACTGCAAATTTCCTTCATTAATAAAAATAGCAACCGGGATTCGGAGTGAATCCAGTTTTCTTTGGAGAAAAGAATTAAAATTTTGCTGCTTGTAAAGATGTGTATTCGGAACGTCGTCAATAGTAACAGAAACACTGCGTTGCGCGAATGACGAAGTTGTCAGAAAAAATAAAGTACAAAAAATGGCTAGATTTTTCATTTAACGGCTAAGGATATCTGATTTAGGAAGTAACCAAGATACTCAAATCGAAACTATTTTCTGTAAAAAGAAAAAGGATCGGGAAGTTGCGAATAATTTCGCTATTGATTCTTCAATTGTTCGCGAAGCCATATTTTGTCGAAGGTTTCGTCCTGCCAGGCAAAAGGCAAATTGACATTTGCAATTTTTTGCAAAATTTCTGCTTTGTAGGGCTCCATCCGAGGATCATTATCTTTCAATAATTCTTTTAAATAAGGAAGTTTAGTTTCATCCAGACTCAACAGATAACCGATATCCAGGAATTCTGCATAATTTGGATTATACCAGGTTATGAGCCTATCCCAGTCGACGAGACAGTAGCTGGAAATCGCGAAATACATCACCCAGGTATTTTGGCGAATCAAGTACCAGTTCGTTTTTAATTTATAGATTTTCACAAGTGTCAAATAGAGCCCGATTGTAGTCAGAAACATACCGATGAATACCCAGATACGCTTGTAAGTCAGACCAAACGAAGTAATGTACAATGTATTTTTATAACATGTAAACAAAATCAGAATACCGTTCAAAGCAATCCAGATTACGGCAAGACTAACAAGTTTTCCCTTTCTAACATAAAAATTCTGATTGCCTCTAAAATAGAACATAATCAATAATATGGCTACTACCACGCTGATAACCAGCGTTTCAAAACCCTGATGAACCTGTTGAGAATAGCCTGCCGGGGAGTGATTCAGCGAAGGCAAAAAGACCTGAAAAATATTAAAAATTAAAAACACCACAATCAGCAGATTAAGCATAGAGAACATAATCACACCTTGCATATTCTCATAAATCAATCCAATTGGTTTTCCAGGATTACTTTTCCGTCTGATTCGCGACAGTAGATCAGGTTCTTCCAAATCTCGCTCTGTAAGATTTTTCAATCCCCGGGAGAAGAATAACGGACAAATAATGATCGCGCCAAAAAGTGTGTAATTGATTAACCCAAAGTCCAGCTCCCAATCAGGTAAATTAATTTCCAGGAAAAAATCGGGGTTTGCCGCCCTGTACAACATATAAAAAATGGCAGTAACCGTGATTGGCGCAACATATAGTGGTATCTTTTTAAAAGACCAGACAAAACTCCTACGTTGTGAAACCTCATCTCGAAAAAGTTTGTATCCGTTAGCTATCGTTCTTAGAAACCCAAGTAAAACTGTGCCGTAAACTCCGTTAGCAAATGCGACAAGCAAACTGCTGCGAGCAGAAAAAACATAACCCGCCAATACAACGAAAGTCAGATTATAAACAGCGGCAATCCCGAAAGTCGAGTGCCATGCGGCGCTTACCGCAATGATTAAATGTCCAGTCACCGCCATCCGCCAGAACTTTTCCCGATACAATCCATGATACCAGGTAGTCAAACCCACAACCATAACGGAAAAAATCAACGCATTGATTCCCGTATTATGACCATAAAATAAAAATGTGTGAACAGCGGTTAATGAAAACCAGAGAAGGCAAGTACGAATTTTGTCCATAATCTCAATATTAAAAGTACTTTGAATTACAAAGTAAATAAATTTAAGATTAGAAAAACAAGGGAACCGAGAACTTATTTTAAAGCACAAAAAAGCGGATAAGATTCCGGGAGAATCCTATCCGCTGCTAAATAGTGTTACCTGTTACTTACCGCGCAACCTCTATTTTAAATTTCTTTCCTTTCATTTTCTCATCGGAAATTAGTCCGAGCATTGATTTTACCTGATTTTTTCTTACTGCCGCAAAGGAAATATTATCCTTCACCTCAATCAAACCCAGATCTTGTTTTTCGAGCTTTCCTTTTTGTAAAAGGAAACCGACAATATCCATTTTGTTCAATTTATTCTTTTTCCCTCCGCTGATATAAATCGTTGTCCATTCTGATGGCTCCGGTAAATTTAGCTTCGCCGGAAGATCGAGAACGGGTGGCTTCCGATCGATATAATTAGGTAATACTTCGTCAGAATTTAATAATATATAAGCCGTACCTTCTGATAACATTCTTGCCGTCCTGCCATTTCTGTGCGTAAACTCATCACTGCGCATCGGCAATTCAAAATGTATAACGTGCTTCATATCAGGAATATCAAGCCCTCTTGCAGCAAGATCCGTTGCAGCAAGATATAACACTGAACCATTCCGGAAGCGAATCAATGTCCGTTCTCTTTCTTCCTGTTCCAGTTTGCCGTGAAAGAATGCACAGTCGATACCTTCTTCTTTCAAGATTGTACTTATCTTCTCAACACTTTCTCTCTGATTACAGAAAATTAAGGTAGATTCTGATCCCAAGAAGCTTAGCAACTGGATTAATTTCTCGGTTTTATCCTTTTTATCCGACAATACAAGCTTAACCGACAATCCGCTGTTTCCTTTTTTATTCTCTATAAAATCAAGCTCAACCGGATTTTTAACACGTGTAAAAGCGGGGACCTTCGTACCTGCCGTTGCGGACACAAGAATCGTTTTTTTCAAGGCACGCAGGTTACTCATGATCTCGGTCATTTCATCCTGAAAACCAAGTTCGAGCGACTTATCAAATTCGTCCAGGATCAGTGTAGCGATTTTGCGGGTTGTAAAAGTTTTACGGAAAATGTGATCCATAAGTCTGCCCGGCGTTCCAATAATCAACGCCGGAGCCTCACTTAAACTTCTGATTTCCGTTTGCATATCGTGGCCTCCGTAACAGCAGGTAACTTTGAATCCGGTTGACATTTTACGCCAGACTGTTTCAATTTGGAGTGCAAGTTCCCGCGTTGGAACAATGACAACAGCCTGTACATCAAGCACATCTTTTTGAAGAATTGACAACAATGGCAGTAAAAAAGCCAGCGTTTTTCCTGAACCCGTTGGCGACAACAATAGTATTTCAGCGTTCTCCTGAATTGCAGTATTCGCTTGCTGTTGCATTTCATTTAACGCAGTTATTCCCAGCGATGAGAGCGTGGTCTCTAAATTTTCGTGATTTGACATAATACAAAGGTACTCCGTTCTGTGACCAAAACCGTATGGCAGAAATTATTTGATTTTTATAGTACCCTTAAACGATTCAGCAGCACTGTGCAAAGTCAAGCCCAGAAATTTCCATTCATGTATTCCATCAGCTTCATATTGTTTTAACCCAGCCTTATCAAAAACGTTGGTCCGTGTGGGGAGCCATTCATGACCGATTACAAAACCAGATTTAATCGTTGTAGCATAAAATCCGGCGTTATTCAAACTTTCACTTTCAAGATAAAGCAGATCCAGGTTGAACAACATTTTATTGTCTACATTTTCCATCACGATAACCTGCTTATTAGCGTCCGTAGTTTTACCCAAATCCGATTGGCTATTGGTAACAGAAGTCTTGATAAATGATAAGCAACAAACCACAAAAATGGCGGCAGAAAGTGTTCCAAGATTTTCCCGAATCGATTTCAAAACGCTGAATGAGATAAAAAGGAACCATACCAGTGCTCCAAGATTCAAAAGCGACCATAAAAAATATATCATTGTAAATTTTAATTAGTGGTGATAAAAAGTGAAAGCAGCCAGATTCCCAGCTGCTTTTCACTTCAAGAAATTTTTAAATTTATTGCGGAATCCGGTCTCTTCCCTGACGCTCGAACATCCATTGCGGGTATTCCGTATTCAGCAGACTGATCTCATAAAGCTGCGCCAGATCAGATTGTGACAGAGAAACCGTTGTGGCAGCGATATTATCTTTTAACTGTTCAGGCTTTTTGGCACCGATAATTACGCTTGTCACGCTTTTTTGACTTAACAACCAAGCCAAGGCAATTTGCGCAACCGATACTCCATGCGCTTCTGCAATGGGTTGTATCACCTCAACGATATCATAAGCTTTTTCTTTGTCAATTGGCGGGAAGTCAAAATTATCGCGGCGATTATCTCCCGAAGTCTCATTACCCCGGGTATATTTTCCCGATAAAAAACCACCTGCCAATGGGCTCCAAGGCATTAAAGCAAGGTTTTGATCTTCCATCATCGGGATCAATTCCCGTTCCAGATCACGGCCGGCGATTGAGTAATAATGCTGACAGGCTACAAATTTTGTCCAGCCATTTTTTTCAGCAATACCGTTTGCTTTCATGATCTGCCAGGCTGCATGGTTACTTACGCCGAGATAACGTACCTTTCCCGAACGAACAATATCTTCCAGACCACGCATGGTTTCTTCAAGCGAGGTATAAGCATCCACACCGTGCACATAAAATAAATCAATATGATCAGTTCCTAAACGGCGCAGGCTGTCCTCTACAGAATCCATAATATGAAGCCTGGAAAGACCAATCTGATTGGCTCCCGGAGCCATTCTACCTCTGGCTTTTGTAGCTACAACAACCTCGCTCCTACTGATACCCAAATCTTTAAACGCCTTACCTAATATTTCCTCTGATTTGCCGTAGGAATAAACATTTGCTGTATCAAAGAAATTTATTCCGCTATCAAAAGCAGTTTTCACCAATGCATTTCCGTCTTCCTGCTGAAGCTTACCGATTGCTTCCCAATATCCATCTCCGCCGAAAGTCATTGTTCCAAAACAAAGTTCCGAAACCAGGACACCGGTACTCCCTAAAAACTTATACTTCATAAAATAGTTTGTTTTTGAATGAATACTATAATCGTCCTTAAATTTAAGGTTTATTTCAGCAGACGGAAATTATTATTCAAACAAATCTTCGGAGCGGTCCAGCATCAAAATTGAACCCTGCGGAACGATCACATATTTTTCTCCATCATATTCCAGGTCGATTGCATTGCGCTGAAGGTATATGGCGATATCCCCTTCCTTGGCCTGCAAAGGCATATATTTCAACTTTTCTTCTGTTTCTTTCCATGGCTCGTCTTCTGAGGCAGAAGGGATTGGGTATCCGGGGCCAACTTTGATCACATAACCACTTTGTACCTGTTCTTTTTCGGTGACTGTTGGCGGCAGATATAACCCGCTGTTCGTACGGTCAGTAGGACTTTTTGGCTTAATCAAAACACGGTCTCCTACAATGATCAATCTTCTTAATCGGTTGTCAGCTGTAACTTCGTACATATATAAATCTGTCGCAGGGCGACTTTATGGTTGATTTGATAAAACCTGGTCTAAAAAATAATACTCGCAGATTTTTCTGTCAGGTTGGCAGAAATTAATAAATACAAGAATCCACCCCTCAAAAAAACTTTGAATTTCTGACAGATGTTTCCGGAAATCAAAACTGGAAATAGATAAACTGATTTGTGATAAACACGCCCAGGAAGTAAGTCGCGAATGAAAGCGTGACAAAAAGAACAAAAAACGCCGTTGTGTTTTTTGTAGGGATATTTTGGTAATAGTGTTCCTTTATCAATAAAAACAAGATCAAAAATGCACAAAACCACATTTCAACATGGTTGAAGGGTGTATTGATTTTATCACTCAGTGAGACAGTCGTTATTTTTTTTAAAATTGTGACTGACTTGGTAATATTATTCCTGAAAAACACCCAGGCGAGTGTCACTAGGCTGAAAGTGATCAACACATTGAATACTCTTATTATTGCATTATTTGGAATGGAAATCCCTGCGTTTTTCATCCATTTATCGCGCAAGGCAGCTGTTACCTGATAAGTCCCGTGAAGTCCTCCCCATACTACAAATTGCCAAAATGCTCCATGCCATAATCCGCTGACGAGAAAGACAATGAATTGATTTCGATACTTTTTAAGTTCTCCGTGGCGGTTTCCTCCTAATGGAATATACAGATAATCCCGAAACCAGGTCGATAACGAAATATGCCACCGCCCCCAGAATTCTGCCACAGATTTCGATTCATAAGGTGACCGAAAATTATCCATCAACGTGAAACCCATCACCCTGGCTGCTCCGATAGCAATGTCAGAATAACCCGAGAAATCGCAATAGATCTGGAAAGAATAAAAGACCATCGCAGTAGCCAAAGTCAGTCCGTTTTGATCAGAAGGCGTCAGGTAGGCATGATCCACAACCTGCGAGAGACGGTCGGCAATGACAATTTTCTTGAAAAAACCGAAAGCCATCTGCATCAATCCGGACTTTACCAGTTCAAAATCATACTTGAAATAGGAATGGAATTGAAACAGCATATTCTGCGGACGCTCAATCGGCCCAGCGACCAGCTGGGGATAAAACATCACATACAGCGCGTAAATCCCGAAATGACGTTCGGGTTTCTGATTGCCGCGATACACTTCAATGGTATAACTCATGGCCTGAAAGGTGTGAAAAGATAACCCAATCGGCAATAATACATGATTCGCGTTATCAACCATCCAGACTAAGACGGACTGAGGAATCACTCTTTCCAGGTTCGGAACTATTGGCCTGAGGCCTATACTTTGAACGACATGATTGACAGAATCTTCAAGGAAATTGTAGTATTTAAAAAAACAAAGTATACCAATATTGGATATCAAACTGATGATCAGTAAAAGCTTTTTCCTCTTTTGGTCCTGTGTTTGTGCGATCCAGATTCCGGCGTAATAATCGATGACAATTGTTCCAAACAGGATCAGGATGAAGACCGGTTTGAAAACCATGTAAAAATAACAACTTGCTGCAAGCAAAAGAATCCATCGTCCACGCCAGGACAAGCTGAAATAAGCCAGCGTAACGACAATAAAAAAGACAAGAAATTGTATCGAATTAAAAAGCATCAGTAACGAACGCGCATAGTGTTATTGAATAATTACTTTCTGGTCGGTTTTAAAAATCCGGGTACCATTTTTTGATACATTCCAAACGCCGACTTCATACGCTCCGGAGCGGATTGTTCCTTTCGGACCGATAGCACCAGAGTTGTTCAACGGAAAAGAGAAGAGATATAGGTTATCTTTTGATTCCAGAATCGCATAATTTCTTTCCCCAGGGTTAGTTGGCATTTCCTGCGTTATACTTAAAACATCAGGTGACAATTCGTTTACTGTAACCTTTGTTAAAACTGCCGAAGAATCTCTGAGTGTTAATTTATCCTCATCCAAATGAATCAGCGGCTTCGGCAAAGAATATATTCTCATTTTATCCACTTTCAATAAAGTCGTCGCCAGCATGGTTTCGAAAGGGTTGTTTTTTGTCGCTCCCAATCCGATTCCATTTCGTTTTTGATTAAAAGCAAAAGCGGTTCTGGCTATCGAAGTTTCCTCAACAATGGGGATATAATTAATCAGGGTCGAAGCCCATACCAGGATCGAAACAAACAAAGTTGCACCGAAAATGCTGAGTTTATTCCTTCTGTTGAATGATTGGATAACCAAAATATATATTACCGACGTCATTACAGCAGGATACATTTTATAGGTGCTCCACAGAATAATATGCGGATCGAAACGGGTCCGGAAAACAACAACGAGCATCATACTGATCAAAACATAAACCAATGTCCCAAGCCAGAAAGCATTCCAGCGATTATTATCGTTTTGAACTTTCGGCAAATGATGGAATCGCTTTGCCAGACTTTCAGGTATCCAGCTGCCCCAAAACGGAGAAGTGGACAATATTCCGATCAGCCAGATTATGAAAACAAAAAATAAACCGAAGCCTGCAAGTGTTGGAATAATCATTCTTTTTGCAAAAGCCGCATTGGCAATAACATCAAAATCTCCACCGAGCATTGTGAAAAATGCAATGAATGTTCGGAAAGGATATTGTAAAATGTAGTCAAAAGCTTTGTCATTTCCCTGGACAAAATCAAATCCATGGAAGTATAGATAAATAGCGATTGCACCTGAAAAGATCCACAAAACGGAATCCCGCCAGCGCGCCTGGAATAATAAGAGTACTAATCCGGAAGGCCATACCATCATGCCGTTTCCCATACTAAAGGTATCGATGTAAGCCAGAAAAATGGCCAGAAAAAATGGCCAGGCTCTTTTTTTTGCAAGAAAATATAAACTTGCTACGGACAACAAAATCACCATCTGATACTGCAATGACATGATCGTCATGAAAGTACCTGCGTAGGATTGAAAGTTGAATATAAAAAAAGCGATCGGGACAGCCAGAAACCATTTACCACCCTGGCGGAGGTAAGTGTATGTGATAAATCCAAATAAAACGAGTACACTCAGATTTCCACAAAATGCCAGATCCCTGAAATTCAGTTTGTTGGTAATGAGGTATTGTCCTAAAACAATCAGACGTGCGGCAAGAACGCGGTGTTCGTTATTCGGAAAAATGATGGTCTGCCATTTTTCAATCAGCGATGGTGCTTCAATCCAGTTGACCAGGAAATAAGGAATATTCTCAATATCATCAAACCACGGAATATTGATACTGTATTTCGCGCAGAGGTAGTAAAAAATCACGATTACGCCCAGCGGAAGCAAACCGAGAAGATACCGGACAGGAAGCGGAATTTCTTTATCGAGACTGTTATTCATGTTTATCAACCATAATTATAGCCTCTTTACCAAAATAACCCGCCATACACTTGTTCCACAAAAACTGTTTATTTTCCTGAATATCATCAAAATAAAGTGACAGCGGCCTTGTCTTGATTGGCGGCAAATATACAACGGCGTCTTTCGAACTTTTTATCAATGCATAACGCTCTTCCGTCTCCTTACTGAAAGCTGCTGCTCTGCCTTTGAATAAATCGCTGTAAATCATTTTTACATTTGTGCTCCTAAAGAATGAAAACGCGATAGAAACGACCAGCAAAGAATACAAAACGCCATAACGTAAGAATGACAGAGGAAACTGACCAGAATACTTTCTATTGCAATAGTGGAAAATTACACCAACGACATAGAACCATCCGATCAGAAAAAACAGATAAACACAATTTACCGCCCTCGACGACGGATCTATTCCGATACCATAATACGATGGAAAAATCTGGGCAGATAAAACACCGATATAAAGCAAAACGGCAAACCAGACCGGCATCGAAAAATATTTCCTGGCACCGACAGATATTTTGGACAGTACAATAAGCCACGCCAAAGAAAAAATCAACAATGGCGTTTTAAAAATCCAGCTGAAACTTGATACAGCCAGATATTTGAAAGACGAAATGAGAGAAAAACTAAAATTCCGGCTTAGGGGATTTCCATCCAGGCGTGCCTGATTGCCAGGAGCCATAAAAAAGAAATAACACGATATACCAGCCACGATCAGCATACTGATCATCAGACCGTCTGTCTTTTGATGAAATACGAGGCGATAAAACCATAATGCAGCGAGCAATACGATCATGATCAACAGATTAGTTTCGCTGCATCCGATAACGGCAAAAATGAAAAAGTTGGCCAGTACAGCCAGCAGCATTTTTTTCGTATCCTGACGGTACCAGTCCAGAACGACCGAAACCCATAAGAGCGTGAAAATATTTGGAACCGTGTAGGTTACGAATGAGGCCATCCAGTAAAAACCTTCCACGATACTCGCCATTTTCAAAATGTAAAGAAAGAAGACGATCCCGGCAAAACCCAGATGAGCTGCCCGGGACAGCGTAGGCGTGAGATGCCTGAATAAATTGTATAAAGCGAAAATCAATCCGGCAAATAAAATAACCGGCAAGACTTTAAATCCAATGATGGAATGAAATAAAAGCGGATTGGAATGATTTAAAAAAATTCCGAAATAACGTCCCGTCCATCCTGAATAGTAAAAATTCATAGCTTCCAGCCAGCTGTATTTAAAAACTGTATCGATGTAACAGTAATCGTCGGCGGGCGAAGGATGGTTGAAATAGGAAAGCGCCAGCAAAGGCAAAAGCACGCTTAACAGAAGCAGCATGTTTATAGAATTGCCAACGGTGCGGTATTTCTTGTAAAATCTATTCATTAACTGTTTTTTCAATAATGTAACGTGGACGGCCTTTTACCTCTTCGTAAATTTTACCGATATACTCTCCTATCAACCCCAGCGCCATCATGTTGGAGCCGCTGAAAAAAGTGAGAGGAAGCATCGTCGACGTCCAACCCGGAACAGTATGTCCGATTAAAAATGAAAAAAATATGTAGGCCACAATCACCATCGCGACCATAAAATTGAAAAAGCCAAAATAAAGCACCAATCGCATTGGGAACGTTGAAAAGGAAGTAATTCCATTCCAAGCAAAAAGCAGCATCTTACTCAGTGGATATTTTGTCTCCCCGGCTACCCGTTCCAGACGGTTATACACGACCTTGTCGTTCCGGAAACCGACCAGCGGCACAATCCCGCGGAGAAACATATTGATCTCCTTAAAATTACCAAGCTCCTGAAGTACGCGGCGATCCATCAGGCGAAAGTCGGCATGATTAAAGACAACCGGAACCCCCATTTTCTGCATCAATACATAAAAACCTTCAGCCGAAAAACGCTTGAACCAGCTATCAGAACTTCGGTCTCCCCGAACGCCGTACACAACCATTGCACCTTCACGGTGTTTTTCGATCATGGAAGTTATCGCATTGATATCATCCTGTAAATCAGCGTCGATTGTAATGAAGCAATCAAAATTATCTATATGCTTTTCAAGACCGGCCATAATTGCACTCTGATGACCAAAATTTCTTGAAAGTTTTACTCCAATAATCGTATCGTCCTGCTGGCACAAATCTTCAATAATGTCCCAGGTCTTATCCCGGCTACCATCATTTACAAAACAGATTTTGCTATTCGCAGCAATAAGTCCCCGTTCTTTAATACCAGCATAATAGGTTTTAAGCGTTGAGTAGGTAAGATTCAAAATCGCTTCCTCATTGTAACATGGTACTACTAAAAGCAGACGAGATGGATTCATGTTAAGTGTTTTGTTGACGCGACAAAAATAGTCGTAATATGTTAATTAAATAGTTTCCGGCCATTTTTGAGCATTCTTTCTGTCTTTTCCCGGCTAAAATTTACTATGCGGAACACGTCAGCGTGGTAATGTCTTGTAAAGCAATAGCCCAATAAAAGAAAAAACCATGTTCGGAAGCCATACCGCAAACAGCGTACTGACCGTCCCTGCTTCTGCCACTCCTTTTGACAGCAGGAAAAACAGGATATAAATAAATGCCAGCATAAAACCAAGGGCAATCTGCCAGCCGACTCCGCGTCTGCTTTTTCGCGCAGAAACAATCACCCCGATCGACGTCAGGATTAAAATGGCAAATGGCTGAGTAAAACGCACATACTTCTCGATCAGATAAACTTCAAGACCGTCCGCTCCTCTGCTTTTCAAGAGGTCGATATAAGCGTTCAGCTCAGGAAGTGTGAAGGTTTCGTATAAATTATAATTACTTTCAAAATCCTTTGGGAACAAATTGATCGTTGTGTCAATATCTTTCGGATAACTTAACTTTTCACTTAAACTGTCGATTGTCCTCACTTGGATATTCTGCAAAGTCCATTTCTGCTTTTTCGGCTGCCAGACGATTTTGTCCGCAGAAAGTTTCTGAGTAAGCTGATTACCCTTTATGGTTTCCATTGTGAATTTATTCCCTGTTTTTGTAGCGTTGTTATAGCTTTCAAGGTAAGCGTAAACGTCCGGTGCGATCGTGATATGCACATTTCGTCCGCTGAAAGTAAATTCATTTTTGACATACGTTTTTTCAAAAGTATTCCTGATTTTATTCGCCTTCGGCAAAATCCAGCCCACCTGAAGAAAAGTAACACCACCGAGAATCGTCGCGCCGACAAGGTATGGAAGCAATATCCTGCCAAAACTTATCCCGCTGCTCAACATCGCTACAATTTCAGTTCTTGCGGCAATTCTTGATGTGAAGAAAACTGTCGCGATAAATACCATCAGCGGACTGATATAATTAATCCAGTAGGGAATAAGATTGAGATAATAGTCAACGAGCACCTCGTTGATCGGCGCCTTTTTTTCGAGAAAGTCGTCAACCTTTTCTGTATAGTCGATCATACAAATGATCAGCACGATCACAAAGGCGACGAAAAAATAGGTAATCAGGAAATTCTTGATCAGGTAACGATCCAATATTTTCAATCTCATGGCTTGGCAAGTCTCATCGGCGTTGTACTAATAAATTTTTGGAAACCTCAAGACTTATAAACAACGTATGGTTTTCATTAATCTGTACAGATGCAGACTTATCATATTCGTTAATTTCTCTTATTTCTATCACCGAACCGAGCGTGATTCCCGCTCTGTCCAGATGCTGTAAAAATGATGGAGCATGATCCAGAACACCCATCATTCTTACTTTTTCACCAATTTGAACATCTGTCAAAACCAGATAATCCGGCTCAGTTAAATTTCCTTTGGCGTCCGGAATCGGGTCTCCATGCGGATCAAAACGCGGATGTCCCAAAAATGCATCCAGGCGCTCTACAAGATGATCGGAAGGGATATGTTCAAGTTCTTCAGCAATATCGTGCACCTCATCCCAGCCAAAACCCAGTTTTTCAACCAGGAAAACTTCCCACAATCTGTGTTTTCGTATCACATTGATCGCAACTTTCTCCCCGGCTTCCGTCAACCGCACCCCCTGATACTTTTTATAATGTATCAATCCTTTCTCTGCTAGCTTCCGCAACATATCAGTAACAGATGCAGCGCGCGTGGAAGTACTTTCTGCCAAAGCATTTGTACTCACTTCTAGCCCTTCACGCCCCGAAAGAGCATGAATAATCTTTAAATAATTTTCTTCTGTGAAGGAGTTCTGCATCATCAATTTATTCCAAAACCTCGATATGTCAGCAAAAGTACAATTTACAAATCGTATTTAAAAAAATTTAGATTAATCTAAAAATTATTTAAAGTTTTTCATATCTTTGTTTTCAATAAACCAAATTGTTTATTTTAGACATTCAAAAAATGTTTGACAATTTAATAGCGAAAGATTCCTTGCTTAAAAATATAACGGACGATACCGATAAACTTGCTTCTCTGTCGGAGGTTCACTCTTCTATAAACGTGCCAGAAGACGCCGGCTTCTGGAAAAAATTACTGGCTTTTACCGGCCCCGGCCTTATGGTGGCTGTCGGATACATTGATCCTGGCAACTGGGCAACAGACATCGAAGGAGGCTCGCGCTTTGGTTATACACTGCTTTCTGTTATCCTGATCTCGAATTTGTTTGCGATGTTATTGCAGCATTTATCGCTGAAACTGGGAATTGCGTCAGGCAGAGATCTGGCTCAGGCTTGCCGTGATTATTATTCCAGGCCGGTTTCGTTTGTACTATGGATATTGTCGGAAATAGCCATTGCCGCAACAGATCTGGCAGAAGTAATCGGATCTGCAATCGCATTAAATCTGTTATTCGGATTGCCGCTACCTGTCGGAATTTTATTTACAGCACTCGACGTATTATTGGTTTTGTATTTTCAAAAGCGAGGCTTTCGGATTATTGAAAGTATTGTGGGGGCTTTAATGGGAATAATTCTACTAAGTTTCATGTACGAAATGATCGTTTCCCAACCTTCGGTTTCAGGCATTGTAGGTGGATTGTTGCCAAAGATGGAAATCGTCACCAATCCAGGCATGTTATACATTGCGATTGGTATCCTTGGAGCGACTGTTATGCCTCACAACCTGTATCTTCATTCCAGCATTGTGCAGACCCGTAATTTCAAACGGGACGACGAGGGCAAAAGAAGCGCAATAAAATTTGCCACAATTGATTCAACCGTTTCACTTGGACTTGCCTTTTTTATCAACGGATCTATATTGATTCTTGCTGCCGCAGCATTCCATCACAATGGACACCGCGAAGTTGCTGATATCACCGACGCTTACCATTTGCTTGATCCGGTTCTTGGCGTCAGTCTTGCTGGGGTATTTTTTGCTCTGGCGCTGCTCGCTTCCGGACAAAGTTCTACCCTCACCGGAACGCTTGCCGGACAAATTGTTATGGAAGGCTTTCTTAATATCCGCCTTAAACCATGGCTGCGCAGACTGATTACCCGTGGTATTGCCATCGTTCCGGCTTTGATCGTAGCATCACTATATGGAGAAAAAGGCACTGCTGAATTACTGGTTTTCAGCCAGGTTATTTTGTCGCTTCAACTGAGTTTTGCGGTTGTTCCATTAGTGCTTTTTACAGCAAACAAATCCATTATGGGAAAATTTGCCAATTCAAAAGCAGTCACCGTTATTAGCTGGTTTGTAACCTTAATCATCATATTATTAAATGGTTATCTATTAATCAGAACACTTTTTTAAGTTCAGACACCTGCTCATAAATTAAATTTTCAGTAGACAAGTATCTACTTTGCCTGCGGTTTCCTAACTTTCGTCGATTTTAAGAAAAGAAATGAATGGAATCCAAACACAATTTTGACAAAATCTCTGCTGCCGGTATTCTTATTGCGTTCGGAATTATTTATGGAGACATAGGTACATCGCCGCTTTATGTAATGCAGGCCATCATCGGAAAAGAGGTTATTACCGAGGAAATTATCTACGGCGCACTCTCCTGTATCGTATGGACACTCACACTGCAAACGACGGTAAAATATGTAATATTAATCCTGAGAGCTGATAACCGCGGTGAAGGTGGAATATTTGCACTTTATGCTTTGGTGAGAAAACACGCACGCTGGCTCACAGTTCCTGCCATTATTGGCGGAAGTACGTTGCTGGCGGATGGTATTATTACTCCACCCATTTCAGTTTCGTCAGCTGTTGAAGGCCTTCGGATACTTTATCCTAATATCCAGACAATCCCGATCGTTATAGCGATCCTGACACTGATTTTCCTGATCCAGGCTTTCGGCACAAAAATCGTTGGCCGCGCTTTTGGCCCGATAATGATAACCTGGTTTTCTATGCTCGGGGTTTTGGGTTTATACCAGATTTTGGAGCATCCTGAAATTTTTAAAGCACTAAATCCAATGTATGGATACGAACTGCTAACCAAACATCCAGGTGGATTCTGGATGCTGGGAGCCGTTTTTCTTTGTACCACGGGAGCAGAAGCACTTTATACCGACCTTGGTCATTGTGGACGTGCAAATATTCGTATAAGCTGGATTTTTGTAAAAATCTGTCTTGTGCTCAATTATTTTGGACAAGGTGCCTGGTTACTTTCTGAAATCGGCAATATGCTTCAGGATCGTAAACCATTTTATGAGGTAATGCCCGACTGGTGGCTTTTACCAGGAATTACCATCGCGACATCGGCCGCCATTATTGCGAGCCAGGCGTTAATATCAGGATCTTTTACTCTAATTTCAGAAGCGATCCGTTTGAATTTCTGGCCAAAAGTAAGGTTGGTTTATCCAAGTGATCAAAAGGGCCAACTGTATGTCCCAAGCGTAAACTGGCTGTTATGGCTTGGCTGTATGGTGGTGGTATTCTATTTCAAAGAATCCTCACACATGGAAGCTGCCTATGGTTTGGCGATAACGCTGACCATGATCATGACAACAATTCTTTTCTCTTATTACCTTTATCTGAAAAGAGTAAATCTATGGATTGTTATAGGATTCATGCTTCTGTATTTGTCAATAGAAGGACTTTTCCTTGGCGCCAATCTTTTGAAATTTACCCACGGTGGCTGGTTTACGATTATGATCGGGGTTTTGGTCGCAGGGTTAATGACCGTTTGGTTAAGAGCTTTTTACATCAAATTACGTTTGACAGAGTATACAAAACTGGCATCATATCTGCCGGCATTGCGCGAGTTGAGCAGGGATATCAGTATTCCCAAATACACAACACATCTGGTTTTTATGACCAACGCTTCACGTGTTTCTGAGATCGAGACAAAGGTAATTTATTCGATCTTCCAGAAACGGCCAAAACGCGCTGATATTTACTGGTTTATACACGTCGATACTACCGATGATCCGTACACAATGGAATACAAAGTGAATACCATTGACGACGATGAAACGGTGATCAAAGTAAATTTCAAACTTGGATTCCGCGTGGAACAGCGCATTAACCTCTTTTTCCGGAAAGTGGTTGAAGATATGGTAATGAATAAAGAAGTTGATATTACCAGTCGTTACGAATCATTAAGCCGCCAGAATGTGACGGGTGATTTCCGTTTCGTAGTACTTGAACGCTTCCTTTCTTTCGAAAATGATCTGCCTTTTTTCGAGCAAATGATTATGAAAGCGTATTTTTTCGTCAAAGATTTTACCACACCGGAAGATAAATGGTTTGGTCTGGACAGTAGTTCTGTTAAAATTGAAAAAGTACCGCTTATTATTCGCCCGGTTGAAAATGTCAAACTAAGACGGGTTTACAGCTAACTTCGCATTAAGTATTTGTTGAAAGGATCAATAACGCAAGGTAAAAAAGCGGTTATTGATCCTTTTATCTTTTCATCAGTTTTTATCTATAATTTTAATTATTGTGCATAAAAAAATTTTCTACTCCCTACTTTTTTCTGCTATGGGAATCGGATCCTTCGCTCAAAATTCGCCCGTTGTTATTCCGATAGAAACAAGCCAGAATGCGTTGGTACTACAAACCGATAGCGAAAATCATCTTGGAATAACTTATTTCGGAAAGAAATTAAGTCAGCCCGCTGAGTACAAATCCATCCCTTCCCAAAGCCGCCAGCGCGATAGTAATGCCGGGATCTACAATTCGGCCTATACGCCCTCAGGAACTTGGAGCGTCTCTGAACCTGCATTGCAATTGACACACAGCGATGGAAATAAGTCGCTGGACCTTATTTATGTAAGCCATTCGACTACGAAGCAAGACAACAATGTGAGTCTTACAAGCATTATTTTGAGAGATCCGGTTTATCCTGTTGAGGTTACACTTTTCTACAAAATTTATATAGCTGAAAACGTTGTGGAACAATGGACCGTTATCAAAAGCCAGGAGAAAAATCCTGTTCTGATGCAAAAATATGCTTCTGCAAACCTGTATTTTGTTGCAAAAGATTATTATTTAACCCATTACAATGGAAGCTGGGCAAAAGAAATGAACCCGGAAGAAGAACTGTTGACAGCGGGAATTCGCGTGCTCGACTCAAAATTGGGAACACGTGCCAACCTTTTCCAGCCACCAAGCTTTTCTTTATCATTTGACAAACCAGCGACAGAAACCGAAGGGAAAGTTTTATTAGGGACACTGGCCTGGTCGGGAAATTTCCGTATGGATTTTGAAGTGGATTCGCACCATAACCTACGCCTTATTGCAGGAATTAATTCATATGCATCCGAATATCCGCTAGCCTCAAAACAAGAATTTAAAACGCCGTCTTTTATCTACACTTTCTCGGAAAATGGAAAAGGTGAAGCAAGTCGGAATCTGCATAATTGGGCAAGAAAATACAGAGTCCTGGATGGTGAAGGCTCACGATTAACTTTACTTAATAATTGGGAAGCTACTTATTTTGATTTCAACGAAGAAAAACTTTCCGAGCTTTTTAAAGACGGAAAAAAGCTCGGCGTTGATTTATTTTTATTGGACGATGGATGGTTTGCTAACAAATACCCCCGAAATAACGATAAAACCGGCTTGGGTGACTGGCAGGAAAATATCAAGAAACTTCCTCACGGGATTGGCTATCTGGTAAAAGAAGCGCAAAAAACCGGGATCAAGTTTGGAATTTGGGTTGAGCCCGAAATGGTCAATCCTAAGAGCGAACTATACGAAAAACATCCGGATTGGGTTATAAAACAACCGCAGCGTCCGGAACATTATATGCGTAACCAGCTTCCGTTGGATCTTTCAAATCCGGAAGTACAGGACTTTATTTATGGAGTTCTTGACAAACTATTTACTGAAAATCCTGATATCGCATACATCAAATGGGACTGTAACGCGATCACTTTCAACGCCTATTCAGCATATCTTGAAAAAAGCAAGCAGAAACAATCGCAGCTTTATGTGGATTATGTAAAAGGACTATATAAGGTATTGGAAAAAATGCGCGCCAAATATCCAAAAATTCCGATGATGCTCTGCTCGGGCGGAGGTGGCCGTGTGGATTATGAGGCGTTGAAATATTTCACCGAATTCTGGCCAAGTGATAATACCGATCCTATGGAAAGAATTTTTATGCAGTGGGAATATTCTTACTTTTTCCCGGCGATCACGCAGAGTGCTCACGTGACGGACTGGGGAAAACAGCCTTTGAAATTCCGCACAGATGTAGCGATGATGGGAAAACTAGGTTATGATATTGTGGTTAGCCATTTAAACGAACAGGATTTAAAATTCAGTCAGCAGGCAGTTGCCGCTTACAATTCCATCAAAGATGTGGTTTGGCAGGGAGACTTGTACCGCTTGGTTGATCCAAAGAAAAATGAATATTCCGCGCTGATGTTCAGTGCGAAAAATAAGAGCAGGGCGGTTCTTTTCTCATATCTGGTCAGTAACCGATATGGTGCAGGTTCAGACACCCCGTTCAGATTACAAGGCCTGGACCCCGCCAAAAAATACAAAGTGAAAGAATTAAATCTGTATCCAGAAACCAAAACCTCACTAAATCAGGAGCAGGTTTATTCAGGAGAATATCTGATGACTGTCGGTTTTAATCCGGCGGTAAATGCAAGAAGAACAAGTGTGATTGTTGAGCTTAATGTTGTGGAGTAAAAAAAATGCAGCATACTTAGCCCAAGTGCTTAGTATGCTGCAAATAATATGTTTAGAATCTAATTTCTACTTCAAATAAACCCCTTCGTCAGAACTGCGGCTTAAAATCACTTCCACCCTTTCACTGATTGTGGTACTCAACGAATATCCGACGTAATCAGCAGATATCGGGAATTTATGATGTTCGCGATCGACAATCACGGCAACCTGTACTTTTTTCATCTGTACTTTAAGAAATGGTTCTAGCGCAAAAGCCAGCGTACGTCCTGTATTCAGAACGTCATCAACCACGACAACAACCTGATTTTCAACCTGAACTGTATCATCATCAAAATGAATTTCACTTTGCTGATTGATCGTTTTATCAAATCGCAATTCAATAAGTTTAACATCCAACGGAGAAATCGATTTTAATTCCTGCGACAGTACTTTGGCAAACTCATATCCTTCCCCAACGATCCCCGCAAGGATAATCTCTTTTTCCTCAAAATTCTGTTCATATATTTCAAATGCAATCCGGCGGATTTTCTGCCTTGTTTGCAGTGAAGTCAATATTTGGCGGTGTGTGGTTATGCTGTTATCCATCATGTGGCTTTGGGTTCAAAATCTAAAATCAACTTCTGACTTATTATTCTTATCTTATTCTTTTGTAAAAATCCTATAATCTTGGATGACAACAAAAAAAATTAGAAATGTTTTGTCATTATTTATTTGCCTGAACAAAATTGACGATCCATCGCGCGATGCTTTTCTCAGCCGTTGGCAGTTCCAGACTCATGATACCAAATTCAACTTTACGTTCGCCTATCCTTTGCACGCGCAATTCCATCAATGCTTTATTGTAATTTTTCGGGAACTCCGGATGGGCCTGAATACCGAGCATCTTCTTCCCTACCCTAAACATAGCAACCGGACAATCCGGCGTTTGCGCTAATAGCGTACTGTCTGGCGGAAGCGCAAGAACCTGATCCTGGCACATCATCAAAAGATTAAAGTCCGATAACGGAGGATTCATCCAGTTTTCAAAAGCGAGCATTTCGAAAGGATGCACACCAACACACCAGCCAACATCAGATTTCTGAACCTTTCCTCCAAGTGCTTCTCCCAGCATCTGATGTCCAAAACACACACCGACAAAGGTTTTATCTGCAGCATACAAATCATTCAAAAATGCTTTTAACTGATGAATCCAGAGTTCGTCATCGTAAACCGAAAACTTGGATCCTGTGCAGATATAAGCATCGCATGAGTTAACCGAAGCTGGAAAATCACCATTGCAAACATCAAAAAACTCAAACTCCCACTCCGGAGCGGCGAAAGCAAACAAAGCCGGGAACATTTGTCGATAGTCGCCCGCGATAGGAAGTAATTCCTCGCGAACATGATCGCACTCTAAAAGACCTATTTTCATTTAACTTTAATATCAAAATGGATTTACCGTAATTTTAAGCGGTAATATTTTGTTAAAATTAAGAATAAAACGAAAGACAATTCACATGCTCATAACGGGTTTTACTACCCCTTGAAGGAAACTGACGTTTTGACGTATATTCGTTATATTATCTTTTGAAACACGACATAATTTCCGATTTACTATCCGGGCACACTGTTTGACGAATATATAATGTTATCAAAAATCAACTAAATACCGCCATGAACTTTAACCAATATACCATCAAGGCGCAGGAAATTATACAACATGCAGCGCAAATGGCTCAGGGCAACCAGCAGCAGGCCATCGAAACGGGACATGTTGTTAAATCCATTTTGGAGGAAGATCCAAATACGTCGCAGTTTATTCTTAATCAATTAAATATAAGCGCAGACATTTTAAATAACCGTCTGCAAAAAATACTTGACAGCTATCCGAAGGTTACCGGAACCAGTCAATCTTTTCTTGGAAATGATCTGGCAGCTGCAACTGCGAAAGCGCAAAACTATCTGAAAGAATTTGGAGACGAATTCATCAGTATCGAGCTTCTGTTACTTGGAATTTTGAGTGGAAAAGATTCCACAGCCTCCATGATGAAGGAAGTCGGGTTTAAAGAAAAAAATCTTATTAATGCCATTAAAGAACTCAGAGGTAAAAACAATCCCGTGAAAGATCAAAATGCAGAAGCAAAATATCGTTCTCTGGAACGGTACAGCAAAAACCTGAACGAGCTTGCCAAAGCAGGAAAAATCGATCCTGTCATCGGCAGGGACGAAGAAATCAGGAGGGTTTTACAGATATTAAGTCGACGGACGAAAAACAATCCTATTCTCCTAGGAGAACCCGGAGTTGGTAAAACAGCTATTGTGGAAGGACTTGCCCAGCGAATCGTTCAGGGCGATGTTCCTGAAAACCTGAAATCCAAAATCATAGCATCCCTTGATATGGGTTTGCTGATTGCAGGTGCAAAATATAAAGGTGAATTCGAAGAACGTCTGAAAGCTGTTATCAAAGAAGTGACCGATTCAGAAGGTGAAATCGTGTTGTTCATTGACGAGATTCACACATTGATCGGTGCCGGCGGCGGCGGAGAAGGCGCGATGGATGCGGCAAATTTGCTAAAACCAGCACTTGCACGTGGCGAATTGCATGCAATCGGGGCGACAACTTTGAAAGAATATCAAAAATACATGGAAAAGGATAAGGCCCTGGAACGTCGCTTTCAGGCTGTTATGGTGGATGAACCAACCATTCCTGATGCCATCAGTATTTTACGCGGTATTAAAGAAAAATATGAATTGCACCACGGTGTAAGAATTCAGGATGATGCGGTGATTGCTGCGGTTGAACTTTCAACACGTTATATCAGTGACCGTTTTTTACCCGATAAAGCGATCGACCTGATGGATGAAGCGGCGTCAAAACTTCGTCTGGAAATGGACAGCGTTCCGGAAGAACTGGATGAGCTTAATAGAAAGATTATGCAGCTCGAAATTGAACGCGAAGCTATCCGGCGGGAAAATAACAAGGAAAAGGAAACCGTCCTGAACAAGGAAATTGCGGACCTAAGCGAAAGAAGGAACAGTTTGAAAGCGCTTTGGGAAAATGAAAAAGGTAAAGTAAACGAAGTGCGTTCTTTGAAAGAACAAACGGAACAATTACGTCTCGAAGCTGAGCAAGCGGAACGTTCGGGAGATTTTGGGAAAGTCGCTGAAATCAGGTACGGACGCATTCCCGAAGTGAACAAACGTCTGGAAGAATTACAGGCTTCGGAAAACGCTGAAAGTTTGATGCAGGAAGAAGTAACGCCGGAAGAAATTGCCGAGGTTGTTGCAAAATGGACAGGCATTCCGGTAAGCAAAATGCTTCAAAGCGATAAGGAGAAACTGCTTAATCTGGAAAGCCATCTGCATCAGCGCGTTGCTGGCCAGGAAGAGGCGATCACATTGGTTTCCGATGCCGTTCGTCGCAGCCGTGCAGGCTTGCAGGATTCCAAGCGCCCATTGGGCAGTTTCTTGTTCCTTGGCCCGACAGGCGTTGGTAAGACTGAGCTCGCAAAGACCTTGGCGGAATATTTATTCAACGACGAAAATTCGATGGTCCGGATTGATATGAGTGAATATCAGGAACGTCACGCCGTAAGCCGTTTGGTTGGAGCACCTCCGGGTTATGTTGGTTATGACGAAGGTGGACAATTAACAGAGGCAGTTCGTCGGAAACCGTATAGCGTAATTCTTTTGGACGAGATCGAAAAAGCGCATCCGGATGTCTGGAACATACTTTTACAGGTATTAGATGAAGGCCGTCTGACTGATAATAAGGGACGTGTTGCAAATTTCAAAAACACGATTATCATCATGACCTCAAATATCGGAAGCCATATCATTCAGGAAAAATTTGCCGAAGACGAGGGCTGGAACCATACTTTGATCGTTGAAGAGGCGAAGAAAGAAGTTCTTGATTTGCTAAAAGCTTCGGTTCGTCCTGAGTTCCTTAACCGGATTGACGAGATTGTATTATTTGAACCACTTTCAATGAAAAATATCCGGAAAATTGTGGATATCCAGTTTAAAGGAATTCAGAAAATGCTGCACGAGCAAGGCGTTACCCTGGATGCAACGGATGAAGCACTTAGTAAACTTGGCGAAGATGGTTTCGATCCTGCATTTGGCGCCCGGCCATTGAAAAGGGTTTTACAAAGAAAAATCCTTAATGAGCTTTCAAAGGGAATTTTAAGTGGGCAGGTTGCAAAAGATTCAGTGATTATGATGGAGTTGAACGCGGATGGCGATTTAGTTTTTGAAAATGTCGGAAGCGTTGAGATTTAATTAATAGCAAAATCAGTAAGAAAGGGTAGGTAGAAAAATTTCTGCCTACCCTTTCTTTTTCAATCAATTATTTGTAATTTAACAATAGAAAATCACGTTATAATCATGTTGCTTGCTCGCCTCTAATTACCAGAGTTTCTATTTCCCCCGAATTTGTTTTCCCGTTGGCATATTTTTTGTAATTATTATTTTTGTTAAAAAATTTCCAGTTATAATTCAAAATAATCCACAGTATGGACTCGACATCAAATATAATGAAGGTTGCTATTTTGGTAGCGGACGGATTTGAGCAGGTAGAAATGACTTGCCCACGTGAGAAACTGAATCATAATGGTGCGACAACCCATATTATATCACCAAATAAAGATTCTGTAAAAGGTTGGAACCATGTGGATTGGGGCGAAACCCATAAAGTCGATGTGCCCCTTGATAATGCCAGAGCAGATTATTATGATGCACTGGTTTTGCCTGGAGGAGTTATGAACCTGGATGCGCTTCGGGCAGACCCGAAAGCAGTTCGGTTTGTGAGATCATTTTTCAAAAACCATAAACCGGTCGCAGCAATTTGTCATGGACCGCAGATTTTAATTGATGCTGATGTTGTTCTCGGTCGCACGATGACTTCGAATGCTGCCATTAAGATTGATCTGGAAAATGCCGGTGCAATATGGGTTGACCAGGATGTGGTTACTGATAATGGCTTAATAACGAGCCGAAAAACGGATGACCTGCCATCTTTT
The DNA here is from genome assembly GCF_900108855.1 of Dyadobacter koreensis. Taxonomy (GTDB): domain Bacteria; phylum Bacteroidota; class Bacteroidia; order Cytophagales; family Spirosomataceae; genus Dyadobacter; species Dyadobacter koreensis. The sequence goes on along the minus strand of NZ_FNXY01000008.1, from coordinate 308,674 downwards.
ATCAGTCAGATGATAAAAGAATTTAATCTTGAACTTCATCAATAAAACTAATAGCTGGCAAATCTGATTGCCACCACGCCTGAAATTCAATGCTATTGAATTTCAGGCGTATTTTTTTATCCTGAATTCGCCTTTTGATTCCGATCAAACTTCACAATCTTTGTCGTATAAGATGTAACCGGCGATCTCCCGGTTTTTTGAATTTGATTGGCGTAATTGATATGACTCAGATAGCACTTGACGATGTTTTTGTAAGGAAATATGATTCAACCGTTTTAAGCGGTATTACCTGGAAGATTAACGCCGGCGATCATTGGGCGATTGTTGGACCCAACGGCTCAGGAAAAACTACCTTACTGGATATCTTAGCAGGAAAATGGCCGGTATGGAAAGGCAAGTTGCATTACGGTTTTGATGTACCTGTCCGTGAAGCGATCGAGTTTGTCCCAAACGACTACTCTTTTAACAGGATTGTAAGTGCCGGAGCAGAATATTATCAACAGCGTTTTCACGCCTACGAAGCTGAACGCGCACCAAGTGTGCGGGCAATTTTAACAGATCAATTAAGACCGGTTGGTACTGTGAATGAAAATTCTGTTCACCTGGAACCTTCCAAAGTCGATGCCGCGCAGCTTGAAAAAGTCAGCGGATTACTTTCAATTACGCACCTGCTCGATCATCCGTTTGTGACGCTTTCCAATGGAGAAACGCGTAGAATGCTGTTAGCAAAATCATTGTTAAAACACCCTAAAATTTTATTGCTCGATAACCCATTCGCCGGCCTGGATGTGCATTCACGCGAGGTGCTCCGGAATGCATTAGGCGAACTGGCTAATTCAGGAGTGACTGTCATTATCGCGACGATAGCTACTGAGATCCCACCCTGCATTACCCATGTGCTGGAAATGAATCATGGCAGCATAGAAAAACTTTCTCCCGTTAATTCCTTCGAACTGGTTAGTCAAAATGCCGAAGCATTTCCTCAGCCCGATCCTCAAAAACTGGAAAGTTTTGGTGTACCCAATTTTGTTGATTTTGACACCGCGATCGAACTCAGGAATATTAATGTAAAATATAACGAAGATCAAATCCTGAAAGGCATTAACTGGAAGATCAGGAAAGGGGAAAAGTGGGCTTTGTCAGGAGCAAACGGCTCTGGAAAGTCAACTTTGCTGAGTATCATCACCGCGGACAACCCACAACGTTTTGCGAATGATTTTGATTTATTTGATAAAAAACGCGGCGGTACCGGGGCTTCGATCTGGGATATTAAACAAAAAATCGGACATGTGTCGCCGGAGCTGCATTTATATTTCCCGAAAAATACCACCGTTTTCAAGACTATTGCCTCAGGATTTTTTGATGCAACAGGAATATTTTTCAAGAAATTAAGTGAGACGCAGATCGAGCGCGTGCACGAAGTTGCAGAATTGCTGCATGTGCATCCGCTTATCGAAAAGGATTTTTCACAGCTTTCCAAAGGTGAACAACGTCTTGTGTTATTAGCGAGAGCGTTGGTAAAAAATCCTCCTCTGCTGATACTCGACGAGCCTTGTCAGGGACTGGACCCAGTTTCCATCGAATATTTCAAATCCGTTGTTGACGCAGTGTGCAAGACGCAGGAAAGAACTCTGATCTACGTTTCGCATTATTTAAATGAAATTCCGTCCTGCGTGACTAAGTTTTTGAAATTGGAAAAGGGTGAGGTTCTGGAGAATCAGTGACGCTGCGGACCCATACTTACAAAATTCTCTTAGTCACCTAAGAAAGCTTGTCTATGGAAGATGAAAGTATGAATGTTTGATATCTTAAATTCAATCTGACAAATTAATAGTTATTTTGAGCATGAGTCCAGAGACTTTACCAAATATCAAAAAAACCTCCCAACTAAAAGAGTTTCGAGCGAAATATTAAAATTATTGCTGAAGCTATGAGCAGTGTTCTCAAACGAGATCAATAAATATATCAAACCCTGGGAAAGTGCAGACAAAAGAAATCGAGTTATTCATGCTTAGGATGCCGTTTCTGATGAAATTATCTGTAGTATTGTAATTGGACATTTACCAGCATTAAAGGTTGAAATTGAAGAAATTCTATATGGGAAGTCGTTATAACATACCTTAAACGTTACAATCAAAAACTTTCAAAATTCTGGTATCAACACTATTTCCCATCCGTCAACCCTTCCATGAAATCAATAACCTGCTCAATTTCCTGCTGCGACAAATTCAGTTTATCCGAAGCAAGCGTTTGATTTGGCACAGCTAGACCGAGACCAGCACCTCCTCCTTCGTTATAAAATTCCATAACTTCCTGCAAACTGGTGTAAACCCCATTGTGCATATACGGCGCCGTTTTTGCAATATTTCTTAAAGAACTGGTTTTAAAAGCATTTTTCCACTGGGGAAACTGATCGTGGATTCCTCTGCCCTTATCATTATCAAGTTTGGGATTTTTCCAGTCTGCATTCACCGTAATTCCTAATACCTCGGATTCAGTTTTTTGATAACCCGGAGGGACTGTTCCGTTAAATAACGGCATAAAGTGACAGGTTCCGCAACGCGCCTTTCCCATAAAAACATTAAACCCAGCGACCTGATTATCCGTTAAAGCTTTTTTATCTCCGCGCATATATCGGTCAAAAGGGGAAGAAAAAGGGCTCAAAGAACGTACAAATGTGGCCAGTGCATTCTGAATGTAAACGGGCTGAATACTATCCAGTTCCGGATATGCCTTTTTGAACAAACGCTGATAATCCTCATCAGATCCGACGAGCCTGGAGACTGATTTTAGCGAACCATGCATTTCATCTTTATTATGAATCACATCTACCGCCTGATCTTCCAGGGACGGCGATCGCAAATCATAAAAAAATGACTGTTGCAACGCTGCATATGTAATCGTCGGAGCATTTCGGGTTATCGATTTTTGTATACCCTGACTTGTTTTAAGACCATCCGTGTAAGCAAGAGCAGGTTGGTGACAACTGCCACAGTTCGTTTTTCCATTTCCTGAAATCCGGCCATCGTAGAAAAGCTTTTCCCCGAGGGCAACCCTGTCTGTTGTGGAATTAAAATCAGTATTGGACAAAAGTGCATCTGCATCAAAAGCTTTGGCATCAAATAAAGTTGCAACATCGGACCGCAACAATCTTCTGTCATTTATAAAAGGAATGGAAGCCAGATCCTGATTTTTTTTCAGAGATTTCGTCAATGGATTTATATAATCAACAATAAATGCCGCGCGATCAAATTTATTAAAATCCTTATTTTTTCTGATAAAAACCATTGCCGATTCAGCGCCATTATACAAAGAAGCATACTCAGGCAAAAGCGATTTGTATGCTTTGATATATTTTTGAAAAGAAACCAAAACTTCTTCACTTTCGGCCAATGCATTGCCGGAAACAGGCGTATCAAATCCTGAAATACCTAACGTGATCATGCGAAATATTTCCAGACGCAGGGCATCAAACACGTGAGAATCCGTTATTTGAATATCCGCCCAGAGTGAAAGAATACGCTTGGTATTCATCTGCATTTTACGAATTTGTCTTACGAGTTCTTCTTCTTCAATTCGTTCGTCGGTATAAATTAATTCTTCAATAACCTGTAATCCACCAGGTTCAAAAACAGCATTTTCCTCTTCTTCAATCTCATCCAGTGGTGCACCATTGACAAGTCTTACGGTGGTTGGCGTAAAATATTCTGCAAATGCCTCCGTTTTTTTAAATTGTAGCCGCAGCCCCAAAAATTCCTTTTGCAAAGCCGTTTTGCCTTTTTTCTCCTTTACAGAATTTAAAAAATGGTCATTCAGCTTCACCAGTTCGTCAACATCAGATTTGAAAAACTGATAAACCTTTTCTGTCGGAGTTTTCTCAGGTTGACAGGAAAAAATAGTAGCAGCAAAGAAAAAGATGGAAGCGAGAGAAAATATTCGATTCATATATAATGTAAAAAAGTGTAGAAGGCTCTTTACAAGCCTTCTACACATTCAGTTCCAATTACAATTATTGCTTGATACCTCTTACGATCACTGTTTGTCCGCCTTCTTTGTTTGAAGAAAGTCCACTTCCGTCCGCGCTCAGATATTTATTATCCTGCCAGGTGTGCGGGTGGAGATTGATCATGAATGTTTCGGGAATTCCCACGACATCAGAAATGTCGATCATTGCACCGTACTCCCAGGTACTTAATGAATTGTTATTTACAGAGTTATATTTCGCATTGAAAGTAGGATCCGAACGGCGGTGATTCATTTGCAGCATCGCTTTGCTTTCCTTCGTCACGATATTGTATTGCCAGATCGTACCGTCGTGATCATTCATTTTGTAGAATGAATCACCGTCTTCCTGCACATAAACGTAGTCTTTCGTCACACAAATATTGTCAGGATTTACGATAAAATTACCCGGACGATCCTCTCCATCCATAACGATCTGCAACTTTCCTTTTAATGGATCAGCCGCATCAAATTTCAATTGATACACACGTCCCCACATATTTTTACCTGTAACCGGCGTCACCTTGTCCGCTTCACTTACACCTGTTGCTGTGAAATAGATTTCTCTGCCAACTCCATTGCCTCCCTTACGGTAATCGATATCTTCAACGCGGGCAAACTGGATCATTTTCTTTGCAACCGTCTGTGCCTGCAATTGAGCACCTGTGCTTGTTTTTACATCATCAAAAGGTACAAATTCAACATCGTAAACATTTCCTTTTGTCATATCCGTTTCAACCGGACTTGGATTATTACCCGCACGACGAAGTGCATATAATTTACCTGTCAACAAATCTCCTACCGTTTCAGTGACATAGGCTACCAACTGTCCATTCGTATCATCTTCTCCGATGATGATCACTGTTTTGCCAGGAAATGCATCCTTCGGAAGCGGAACGGCATTTTCTGCACTCCATTTTCCGAAAGCACTTACTGTTCTTGACTTGTTCTTTTTATCCGCAGGAGCAAAAATGTCGATTGCATGCGTCATAGACTCTGCACCACTCTCTCCAGCCGTCAAAAACAAGGGGCCAAATCCGTGTTCCTGTGGTGTAGCCAAAGTTGCAGAGCACAAACGCCACTGCCCGCCTTCATAGTCAACAATATACTCCCCTTTCACAGGTTTGATGTCCTTATCAAGAAATACCCGTGAAACTGACTGATGGATTTCATGATTATTGATCATGATGAATCCTTCGCCATTTGGGTTTTTCACAAACGCGCCACCATCTGGCTGTGCACCGTAAATAAAACCAGGAGATTCAGGAAGAACATCATCTGAACTGATCAAGGTTGTGATCTTCAGATCTTCAAACCCTGGAAGTGCTTTAAGAAGTGATGGATTGACAGATCTGTCAACTAATTTTGCAGTATTATCCGGCTCCTGATTGTGATCCGTACATGCATTCAGCGCCATGGCACCGCTTAAAAAAACAGCCAAAGCTGCTTTCCTGTTGAAAAGGTAATAGTTGTTCATGGTGAGTAGTTTTTTGAACAAAACTACCCCATTGTCATTATGTCATCTTTACCTGAATATTAAGCAATTGTAAACAAGACTATTGATAATCAATCTATTCTAAATGTGCTCTGGTTCATAGCTTTCGCCTGGCACGTTTCGTTTAATAAATGTTTTGTACAGGAATGGATTTCAGCTTTAGGTTTAGGACTCCGGTAGCTTATTTTGTAGTTTACTTCATAAGATAAGCATGGAAAGAAAGGTAATTTTATACATTGCAACCAGCCTCGACGGCTATATCGCATCGCCAGACGACAATCTTGATTTTCTTTCTGTAGTTGAGCAAGAGGGTGAAGATTATGGTTATACTCAATTTACTGAAACAGTTGATACCGTTATTGTTGGCCGAAAAACTTATGACAAAGTATTGTCGATGGGATTTGATTTTCCGCATAACGATAAGGAAAGTTACATTATCACCAGAACACCGAAACGTGCAACAGGGAAAGTTCAGTTTTACACAGAAGACATTAAAACCCTGATCCTGAAATTAAAAGAACAGGAAGGCAAAAATATCTTTGTCGATGGTGGAGCGGAAGTTGTCAACCTGCTTCTACGAGACAATTTGATCGACGAATTCTGTATTTCCATTATCCCTGTTTTACTTGGCAATGGCATCAGACTTTTTCAAGATAACCGTCCTGCATTACCACTGAAATTTGTCCGATCTGAAACATTCAAATCTGGTCTGGTGCAAGTTTGGTATAAGAAAGCTTAGGTATCAGTTCGCCTTTTTCAAATTCATCACCAGCGACAAAGAGCTGCTCCCAAAACCGGGTGTATACTGCGCCCGGCCATAACTGATCTCAAATCTTTTTACACGAAGCCAGACACCAAACGAAAATCCCGCCAGTCCGCCTGCGTCGTTCAGCCGTAATTCCTGCCGGCGAAGATGGTCATATCCTAATAGTATCCGGAAATTTTTGTGAAGCAATAATTCCGCTCCGAGCGAAATATGACGGGCCAGCTTCTCTGCAACACCGACTTTCCTGGGAATTCTCAAACCATTGATATCATAAGTAAAAAACAGGTTCGGGTCATTGTAAACCATATCAAAACGGTTCAAATGATGAATGGTTCCGGAAAACCTTATCGGCATATACTTCGGCTTAAATGTCAATCCAATTCTCAGATCCAGTGGTAAGATTGGTGTATTGGCGCCTGTAAAATTTTGTTTCAGGAAACCGAAGTTTTTGGCGACAAAACCGACTGTAAAATCTTCGCGTGGATGTTTAAAAACACCTCCCCAGTCAAACGCCATCCCCCGAACATGGTAAGATTCGATGGAAGAACCGACAAACTTGACCGTTCCGCCAAGTGTAAACGCGCCAATCGTCTGCCCATATCCGGCGGAAATGCCATAATCTGCCGCTCTGAATTCCCCGACCACATTTCCAATTGCATCGGTCTCCGTTATATTTCCGTAGTTGAGATATTGCAGCCCCACGGCCCATATGCCGCCCGTGCGTTTTACGGCGTTGGCATAAGCAAGATTAACAAACTTTGTGTCGGCGAGATAGGGCATTAAATTCAGCGATACCTGATCTTGTTTTGAAGAATCCAGCAAGGCCGGATTTTGTAAAAATAAGCCAGGATCATTTCCTGAAATAGTCATATGGCTTGATCCTAGTGCCGTGCTTTTTGCCTGTGCCGGAAGTTGCAGAAAGTTAAGTCCGCTCCTTCCGCCGGTCGTTTGAGCATTAATTTCTCCATTGAAAAGAAAAAGAAACACCATTAAAAAAATAAAGCCCGTACCATTCTGCCTCATAGAAATGCAAAAATTTCCTGAATCTGTTAAAATGACATTATATTTAGGAATCATTTCAAAAACAAATGTAACCATATCGTCCGTATTACATGGAATCAAGATTCGCCGCAACTTCGAAAAAAGACCTTTTAGATAAAAAAAATGCAGAAGCAGATCTTGGAGGCGGAGAAAAGAGAATTAAAACACAGCATGCAAAAGGAAAACTTACCGCGAGAGAGCGGGTTTCTGTTCTACTGGATGAAGGTTCTTTTGAAGAAATCGGGAAGTTTGTGATGCACAGAAGCCGCGATTTCGGGCTGGATAAGGAACATTATCTGGGCGACGGAGTTGTCACGGGATATGGTACCGTGAACGGCAGACTGATTTACGTTTTTGCACAGGATTTTACGATTTTTGGCGGTTCTCTTTCGGAAACACACGCTGAAAAAATCTGCAGGATTATGGACCTCGCGATGAAAAACGGAGCTCCGGTGATCGGATTAAACGATTCGGGCGGTGCCAGAATCCAGGAAGGTGTGCTTTCCCTTGCAGGTTACGCCGATATATTTTATAAAAATACGCTGGCTTCCGGTGTCATCCCCCAAATTTCGGCGATCATGGGTCCCTGCGCTGGCGGTGCAGTTTATTCTCCCGCAATCACCGACTTTATTTTAATGGTTGAAAACAGCAGTTATATGTTCGTTACCGGGCCAAATGTTGTTAAAACCGTAACGCATGAGGACGTAACTTCCGAAGAACTTGGCGGAGCAATGACACATGCAACAAAATCCGGCGTGACCCATTTTGTTTCAGCCAACGAAGTTGAATGTATTTTATATATTAAAAAATTATTGAGCTATCTGCCGCAAAACTGTGAAGATGATGCACCACGCCTTCCATACCAGCCGGCAAACGAATCACGCCCAATTTTAAATACGATTATTCCCGAAAATCCGAATCAGCCTTATGATATTCGTGAGGTGGTGGAAGAACTTACAGACACCGATACTTTTTTTGAAGTACATAAAAATTTCGCAGAAAATATTGTCGTTGGTTTTGCTAGAATTGCCGGGCGAAGTATCGGCATCGTGGCAAATCAGCCGGCTGTTTTGGCAGGTGTTCTCGACATAAATGCGAGCCAGAAAGCCGCTCGTTTCGTTCGTTTTTGTGACTGTTTCAATATTCCACTTTTGGTGCTTGAAGATGTACCTGGTTTTTTGCCGGGAACGGACCAGGAATGGAACGGCATTATTACAAACGGGGCTAAACTTTTGTATGCATTTTGTGAAGCAACCGTCCCCCGGGTAACTGTCATTACGCGAAAAGCATATGGCGGAGCTTATGACGTGATGAACTCAAAACACATAGGCGCCGATATGAATTTTGCTTGGCCTACCGCAGAAATTGCAGTTATGGGCGCGAGCGGCGCAGCAGAAATTATTTTTAAAAGAGAAATTGCCGAGGCTGAAAATCCACAGGAAAAACTGGCTGAAAAGATTGAAGAGTATACCAAAAAATTTGCAAATCCATACCGGGCGGCCCATCGCGGGTATATCGACGAGGTAATTTATCCGGAACAAACCCGCGAGAAACTAATCCGGGCCTTTGGAATGCTTGAAAATAAAGCAGCAACACTTCCAAGAAAAAAACACGGAAATATTCCACTTTAAATACCTAATCCAAAAACTCTGCAGTGACAGTTGGTTGAAGCAATTTTGCTTTAACCAACTGTTTTTTCATATCAAAACTATTTCAAAATCAGTTACTGTAACCGTTAACTAAGAATCGGTGTTCATTTAACCTATTTTTATTGACAAATATTGGCAGAACTACTAGTTTCGAACCTCGATCATCAACATCTTCCCCGCCGTCACCCATTCGGACATAGTCTCCTCCGAATCTGGGTATCAGACTCATATGCACGATTGTTCACCTATAATTGTTTCGATATGTTTAGTAAGATTATCAAATGGTCAGGAATTGTAGTGGGAAGTTTAGCCCTTATTTTATCTGCCGTCTATGCCTACATTTATTATGACACCGAATCCCGGGCCAAAAAAATCTACGATGTAAAACTTCAATCCTTAACGGTTTTGAATGATAGTATTTCAATTGCCAAAGGAAAACATATTGCTGAAATTCGTGGCTGTACAGGCTGTCATGGTATGGATTTATCGGGCGGGATGGCTTTTGCTGATGAACAGTCTCCGATCGGAATATTATACAGTTCAAACATTACCTCAGGCAACGGCGGAATTAATTACACCGACCAGGACTGGATTCGGGCGCTTCGTCACGGACTGGGGAAAGACGGTCGCTCGCTTTGGTTTATGCCATCGCATGAAATTTACCACATTTCTAACCAGGACATGGCGTCGCTTATAAGTTTTGTGAAATCGCGCCCGCCTGTCGACAAAGTCGGCCATCAAAAATCTTTGAAGCCACTGGGACGTGTTCTCACTTTCCTTGACGAATTCCCGCTGTTTCCAGCAGAAAAAATCAATCATAATGCTGTCTATGTGGACGACGTAGCTCCGTCATCCACACCTGAATACGGCGAATATCTCGCGATCACGTGTACCGGATGCCACAGCCCCACGCTAAAAGGCGCCGCTCCTCACGGCCCGAATGAGCCGCCGGTTCCGGATATCAGTTCGACAGGAAACCTTGGAAAGTGGACCTTGGAAGGATTCGCGACAACCATCAGAACAGGAAAAACGCCAGACGGAAAACAGCTGAGCGATGCAATGCCCTGGCGGCATCTTACTTATACAGATCAGGAGCTGAACGCTATTTATTCTTACCTGCACGGACTCCCGTGACCGAATAATAATAATATCAAATATTCCTATTATCCAACATCGTAGTTAAGTAATATCGTGTAATATTCTCCAAATCAACATCGTATAAAAATTCAACATTATGAAAACTTCATTTTTATTAAAGTTTGCCCTTCTATTATTGATTTTCGCAGCTGGTTGTGTGGATCACGACATCATCGAAGATCCTCAGAGTTTTAAATCGGAAGAATTTGCCAGCGGATTAATGGCACCCTTAGGGATAACCCAAGGTTCTAATGGTTACCTGTGGGTCACCGAGCAAGGAGATGGCAATGGCAACACGGGAAGAGTTTCGGTTATCACACCAGACGGAAAAGTTTGGCCTGCAATCACAGGATTTCTATCTGTGATCAACCCTGAAAATTCCCCCAGCGGACTTACACACCTCTCCTACAAAGACGGAAAACTTTATATACTGCACGGCGTTTTGGGTAAACTTTTTATTGCAGATGTTTCCAACTTTAAACCAGGTATAACAGATCCAATGCTTGCGGCAACTTTGCCAAGTGAAACAATCAATTTATTTGTCCTTGGATCCAGTTTTAAAAACCACAAACATGAATCGAACGTCTATAACCTGACCTGGGGACCAAATGATAATCTTTACATTACAGACGCGGCGGCCAACGCGATTGTGAGAAGAAACCCGAACAAAGCACTTAGCATTTTCGCTGAATTGCTTCCTTACGAGGGCAAAGACGGACCGATCGATTTCGTTCCAACTGGTATCGTTTACGATGGAAATAAATTTCTTGTTTCTTCTCTCAGCGGATTTCCGTTTATCGAAGGAATTTCTACTATCCAGCAAATTGATAAATCAGGAAATATTTCGTTATATAAAAGCGGATTTACAACGATCGTCGATATCGTGCTCACGGCATCTTATCAGCCTCTGGTAGTTTCATTTGCGAATTTTGCGCTTCCCGACGGCTTCAAACCTTTCACAGGCAAAATTTTAAATGCGAGCGGCGGTACTATAATGGACGGACTGATGATGCCGACGGATCTGGAAAGAATTGGAGACAAATCTTATGTGGCAGTTTCGATGGCGTTGGGAAAAGTATATAAACTATCTTATTAAAAATTTAGTCAGAAATATTATCAAACTAGCTAGAAGCGGAGCTGTAATGGCTCCGCTTTTTTCTGTTACGCATATCCCTTTATTCAGTTGTATTCAGTCCGCTGATTTTGGCTATCCGCCAACGAATTTCCTGCGGTATCAATAAACCTTTCATCTACATATAAACCGTCCAAGTACCGTTAAATAAGATCAGTTTAAATAATTGATATATAACGTTTTATATCATTAAATTCGATAATTACCCTCTTAAATTTTTTTCCACGCTAAACGTTTGAAAGATGGAAAGTAGCACTACTGTTGAGGTACTGACGACTGAATCTGCCCTTGCTCCAGTTTCTGAAAAGGAACGAATTCAATCGATTGACGTATTGCGGGGCATTGCACTTCTCGGAATTCTGCTCATGAATATTCCCAGCTTTTCGATGCCGAACTATTTTTCAGAATCGTTCAGGAGTAATCCCGGAGATATTAATTTCTGGGTCAGAACAGTTATCATAATCTTTTTCGAAGGCAAAATGAGAGCCTTATTTTCCATGGTTTTTGGGGCGGGAATTCTCCTTTTTATTTCAAAAAAAGAAAAAACCGCAATGTCGGCAACCTGGCTATTTTACAGGAGAATGGCTTGGCTGGTCGTGTTCGGATTAATTCATGCACATATTATCCTTTGGAGCGGAGATATACTCTATTCGTATGGGCTGATCGGGATGATAGCCTTTCTGTTTCGCAAAGCGGCGCCAAAATATCTTGTCTGGGGTGTGCCAATTGTTACAATTATCGGCTTTTTTACGAGTACTCAGTTTTATCAGGAAATAAGAACGAAACGGCTGGACTATCTGAAAGTGACAGCGGAAAAAAACGCAGGAAAAAAATTGACTGCTGCACAACTCAAAATCCTGACCGAATGGCGGGAAATAGAAAAGGAATTTATTCCCAATAAACAGGACGCCGTAGAAAATACCCGGATCATGAAATCGGATTATAAAACTATTGCTGCCAAAATCAGAAAAGAAGCATGGAAAGGGCAGACAACTTATTTTTTGTACCAAATTTCGGATCCCCTTGCACTGATGCTGTTAGGGATTGCCTTGTTCAAATGGGGGTTTCTGACGTGCCGATGGACAAGAAAGCAGTACATAAAAGTCGCACTGATCGGATACGGAATCGGCTTGCCGTTGGTGTTGTATGACTCTTATTACGCGTTTTATAATTTTCCAACCATGGCCGCAAGTCTGGCACATATGGACAGCCACCCGATAGTCTGGATTGACCTGATATACCCGGCGCAGCGAATATTTTTAGTTATGGCGCATGTCTCGGTCATTCTGGTTTTGTATAAAACCGGAGTTATCAGAAGTTTTCTGAATAGATTAGCTGCTGTCGGTCAAATGGCTTTCACAAATTATATCACGCATTCCGTGGTTTGCACGTTGTTTTTCTACGGTTATGGTTTAAACCAATTTGCCACATTTGAATATTATCAGATATTTTTTGTCGTATTCGCAATCTGGATTTTCCAGTTAATCATCAGCCCGATATGGTTACGAAATTTTTATTTCGGACCGCTGGAATGGTTATGGAGAAGTCTGACTTACTGGAAAATACAACCTATGAAAAAGCCGGCTTAGCCGGCTCCTACTATCCATAAATAACAAAACCTGAGGGCGGGATGGTGAGGCGAACTGCCTTGCCGTTCCTGACTTCAACATTTACCTCAACCGGACTTGGTCCCGACGCATACAGACACTTCATTCTGGAATTGATAGTGTGCAGTGTGCCGTCAATCGTCACATAAGCAATCAATTCATTTTCCGGATCGGTATTAAAAGCACAAAGAATTTCCTGATCATTGAAAATTCTTGACCACGCTACGATCGATTTCATTCTATCACCAAACATAACAGGAAAACCGAAGTCAGTACCGTTTCCTGAAATTTGTCTTAAATACTGGCGGCCTCTTCGCAACGGTATATGTTTGTTTCTGACGTCAATTATCTTGGCTATTTCAGGATACCATGTATTATTTTCCTTAAAAAAGTGAGCATTTTTGCTCCGAAAACCTCCAAAAGCACCTCCAAACATCGCTTCCCGAATATACCGGTCATTCCCGCCTTCACCATCAAAAGCTTGTTCGGTGCCGTAGTACAAACATGGAATGCCAAGCGAAGTAAGGTTAAGCCCGATCACTGCGATCAGAGAATCTGCTCCGGAATCATTGGCACAATAACGCGCCTTGTTATTTCCCTTCCTTACCTGGTCATGATCATCGAAAAGGGTAACTACTTTATTCCGAAACCAGATATGCGAATCCTTATGAACCAGCTCTGAATTCCTGAATAAACTAAAATATTCAGACGGATTCCGGTATCCCTTTACCATATATTCCATCTTGTCGGGTATGTCATCGATGCCAAGGGCGGCGTCCAAACCGGTTATTTCCAACGTATCAAAAGCTCTTGACCTTCCCCCGGTGATTTCACCGATCAGATAAAAATTCTCCTTGCCAACGGCCATTGTAAATTCTTTAATCACGGAAGCAAAATAACGGGTAGCGCCGGTTTCCATGTGTTTGACAGTATCAATTCTGAATCCGTCAATATCCGCAACGGCGATCCAATATTTATACGCTTTTGTCAGTGCGACCAATGCTTCGGAAGGGTGGAAATTATCGGTACTGCCGTTGCCATGATGGATATCTTTTAACGATTCAAAATCACCGTCGAGAAATTCCGGACTATCGTCCCAGTGAATTATTTTTCCTTTTCTGGTAAATGTTTCAAGCGTCTGAAGCTCCGACGGCCATATACCTGCATCCGGAAATTGATCTTCATCCATTGCAGAAAACGGAAGATTTGCAGAACCCGCCGCGTCACGAAATCCCTGGACAGGAAATATTGTTCCGTTTTGGTAATCTGGCTGACCTTTTTCGTAACCAAAAACATCACCGGAATGGTTTAAAATTATATCCAGAATTACATAAATACCATTGTCGTGTGCAGTTTTCACAACATCGATCAAATCCTGCGTGGTACCAAACCTGGGCTCAATTTCAAGAAAATCCTGAATTCCGTACCCGTGAAAAGTTTCCAACGATTTGACCTGCTTAAAAACCGGGCTAATCCAGATCGCAGAAATTCCTAATCGTTTTAAATATCCGATCTTACTTTCCAAACCTTTTAAAGTTCCGCCGACAAATTTATTTCCCGCTTCATTCCAGTTCGTCGCATCCGCCGCGTTTTGGATTGCATTTTCAAAATTTTCCGTGATAAAAGGCGGCGTCGTTCCTGATATAAAAACGTTTCCGGTATTATCAATAAACTCTTTCTCCTTTCCGTCCGAAAAGCGGTCGAGCAGCAAAAAATACAGTACCTGATCTTCCCAGGCTTGCGGTGAAGGAAAATAGTCAGGCTTGACCAGATTTTTAAAATCAATTTCTTGTAAAGATTTGAAATTCCCCATGTTGCTATGACTTTTTTAGTTCTGGCATATAGTCGTTTAAAAAAGGAAAAAAGAAAACATTTGAGTACATTCGAATTGGGTAAAAGAAAGAGCAAAACAACACTTTACTTAAATATACAACTTTTTGTACTACAATTACTTATAAAGAATTCACGAGAGATTAAGGAAAATTATTAGCCAGAAACACATGAAAAAAATACCACTTTCATTTGCAGCTTTGTTCATCGCCGCAGTAAACTGTCTTGCTCAGTTGCCCGTACCGACGGACTATCTCAGCAAAGATTTTCACAAAGGCCGCAGGGACGCGCTCAGACAAATGTTACCGGCAAATTCGGTCATGGCGATCTTCGCGTTTCCAACCCGGAATTTTTCCAATGATGTGGATTACAAATACCACGCGAATCCGGATTTGTATTATTTCAGCGGTTACACCGAACCAAGCTCGGTGTTGTTGATTTTTAAAGACATACAAAAGGATTCTGCCAATCAGCCGTATAATGAATTATTCTTTGTTCAGAAAAAGAATCCTCAGCGTGAACAATGGACAGGCAAAAGACTTGGTATCGAAGATGTTAAGGCGATGGGATTTTCTCATGTATATAACGCTGAGGACTTTGAGCGACACGTACCGAATCTTTCAAAATTCAACAAAATTATTTTCGAATTTCCGAAAGAGATTTCTGATAAAATAACACAAACAGATGATACTTACGATCTTGTAAAAATATTCCGCAAAAAATCTTCCCTGCCCGAAGATTTTGACGGAGAAGTGATGACTGATATTATGTCAATTTCGCAGTTTCCAATGCTGCTTAATTCGATTCCGCGTTTAACACAGTACTACAAAAATCTGGCGGATGAAAGTGAGCAGTACAAGAATAATACGTTCATAAAAAAGGTAATTAATCTCAAAGATTCGACGGAGGCAAAAGCGCTCTTGAAAGAAATGGATGATTCAAAATGGGATCCTGCGCTTTACAGCCTGTATACTAATAAGTTGAGACAAATCAAGACACCGGAGGAACTGAAGCTGATGCGTAAATCAATCACAATTTCTGCGCTGGCGCACAACGAGGCTATGAAAGCAGTCAGGCCGGGGATGTCGGAACTGGAATTGCAGGGCGTGCAGGAATTTATTCATAAAAAACTAGGTGCAGAATATGTCGGTTATCCGTCAATTGTCGGTGCAGGCGCGAATGGCTGCGTGCTGCATTACATTGAAAATAACGCAACCAACCTTGGCAACAAAATGGTGTTGATGGATGTCGGCGCCGAATATCATGGTTACTCTGCTGACGTAACCAGAACCTTTCCCGCGAATGGAAAGTTTACAACAGAGCAAAAACAGATCTATGATATCGTATTTGAGGCGCAGGAAGCCGTTTTTAAAATTTGCAGGGAAGGAACTACTTTTCAGGAAATCGAAAAAACAGCGCGTGATGTCATTACTAACGGGTTGGTGCGGCTTGGGATTTTGAAAGATGAAAAACAGAATCGACTTTATTACCCGCACGGATGTTCTCATTTCCTCGGTCTTGACGTGCACGACAAAGGACTTTATCACAAGCTGATTGAGAATATGATCATTACGGTTGAGCCGGGAATTTACATTCCTGAAAACAGCGACTGTGATAAAAAATGGTGGGGAATCGCAGTTAGAATTGAAGATGATGTTTTGATAAAAAAAGATGGTTTTGAAAATCTATCTGTACAAGCACCAAGAAAATCAGAGGAAGTTGAAAAAATGGCAGCTCAGAAAAGTTTTATTGATGGCCTGAAGATTGATTTGGTAAAATAAAGTTTTAAATCATACTGTATTAAAT
This sequence comes from Dyadobacter koreensis, assembly GCF_900108855.1. GTDB lineage: Bacteria > Bacteroidota > Bacteroidia > Cytophagales > Spirosomataceae > Dyadobacter > Dyadobacter koreensis. The sequence goes on along the minus strand of NZ_FNXY01000008.1, from coordinate 292,209 downwards.
GAACAAAGCTGCAATCCTGGCGATTGCAGCTTTTATATTATTCTGCCAAATTTAAGATCAATACGCTGAAAAATAACACGTAAACAATTACGCGAAACAATTGTCGGATTATAAGTTCGCCCATAAAATTCGCGTGAATCGCGCCAACGTCATTGTTACATTCTAAATAATGTCATAATTTCACACGTATTTAATAAATTTATTTACAATCCTAAACATTTACATTTCCTAAATATCCCTTAACTAATGAAAGAAAAGAAAGGCACCTCTTCGTCCCGGCGGAACTTTATCAAAGGTTCGCTGGCGACGCTCGCCACATTTTCCATTGTACCCCGCCACGTCTTGGGCAAAGGCTTTATTGCTCCAAGTGATCAGCTGACAAAGGCAATTGTTGGTGTTGGTTCTATGGGCCGGGGCCACATTCCGTATGCCGGAACCAAGGTGGTAGCACTTTGTGATGTTGATAAAACCCATTTGGAAAAAGCTGTGGGTATGGTTGAAAAAGGAGTAAAAACTTTTTCTGATTACCGTGAATTAATCCAATTACCGGAAGTTGATATCGTACACGTTGCAACCCCACCTCACTGGCACGGGATCATTGCCGCAGACGCTGCCCGTGCCGGAAAGGATGTTTGGTGCGAAAAACCGATGACTCGTACCATTGGCGAAGGAAAACGTTTAGTGGAAGCAGTTCAGCAGCATGGAAGAATATTCCGTTTGAATACGTGGTTCCGTTTTGAGGATAATTTTTACGGTATGAAAACAACCGTGAAACCGATAAAAAAATTAGTTCAGAGTGGCATGTTGGGCTGGCCGTTGAAGGTTACGGTGAGCAAGCATACCGGTTTCGACTGGAAATTTTACTGGGTTGGAAAAACTGTCAACGAACCGCAGCCTGTGCCGGCAGAACTTGACTACGAAATGTGGCTTGGCCCAGCGCCGTACAAACCGTACAGCGCTCACCGCGTTCACCAGACTTTCCGTGGTTATTGGGATTATGATGGCGGCGGATTAGGTGACATGGGCCAACACTATATTGACCCGATCCAGTACTTCCTTGGTAAAGATGATACATCTCCAGTCAGTGTGGAAGTGGACGCACCGCAGCAGCATACGGAGGCAGTTGGAACGTGGAGACGTATTACCTACACCTATGCAGATGGTTGCCAGATCGTTCTTGACGGCGAAGCGAAAGATGAAAATGTAGCTTATATCGAAGGTCCAAAAGGTAAATTATATCCAAATTTCAGGTCGGATATTCCTGACCTTGAAAAGAAACTCGCTGCTTTCCCGGATCCTGAACCACAGGTTACCGACTTTGTTGAAGCGGTAAAAAGTCGTCAGAAATTTGCTTTAAATGAAGAAAACGGACACCGTTCCTGTACGCTGGTAAACATGGGCTTGATCGCACTTCGTTTGGGCCGTTCATTGAAATTTGATCCTGTAAAACAGGAATTTATTGATGACGAAGGTGCGAACCGTTTAATCGATCAGCCTATGCGCGGACCTTGGACTATGTAACTATTCAGATGTAATGATCTCAAAAAGAGAAAGCTACACCGTTTCATTCATTTAAAACAAATCATGAAAAAAATTATATATGCGCTGCTTGCAACCGGTATGTTCAATACGGGCGCAATGGCTCAATTAGATAAAAACAGAACAACATCAACCCGGATCGCTGACTTACTGGCTCAGCTTCCGGCTGATAATGCCACACAATTAAAGAAAAGCATGGATGAACTGGCTGAACTTGGAAAACCAGGTTTGGTTCAGATCGCAACGATGCTCGCAGCTCCGGGAAAAGGCGATGACAGCAAAGTACAGTATGCTTTGGGTGGATTTACATACTATTCTGCTCAGGCTGGAAAAGAAGCCTGGCGTAAAACTGCGGCCGAAGCTTACGTGGAAGCGTTGGCGAAAGTCGAAGCACCGGAAAGCAAACAATTTTTGATATATCAACTGCAAACTATTGGCAAAGACGAAGCAGTTCCGACTTTGGCAACTTTCCTAACCGACGAAAAATTATCAGGACCGGCAGCAAGAACACTGGCGAGAATAGGATCGGACGCAGCTGGAAAAGCTTTGCTGCAAGGTTTAACGAATGCAAAAGGAAATCCTCAGATTTTCATTACGGAAGCGCTGGGCGGAAGTCGCTATAAGGAAGCTGCTCCAGCTATAGAAAAAACGGCTACGAGCGACGATTTGAACCTTCGTAAAGTAAGTTTGTTCGCACTTTCTGAAATCGCAGTTCCTTCGTCGGAAGCAATTTTGGCGGCTGCCGCTAAAAAGGTAAACTATTTGTATGACGAAGCAAACTCAACCGCGGCGTATCTGAATTATCTGTCTCGTTTATCATTGACGGGCAACGCGCCAATCGCCGAAAAAGCTGCTTTATCGCTTGCGACTAACCTGGTTGATGCAAAACAAACGGATACCCGGTCTTCGGCTCTGAAAATTTATGCAGACAGCAAAAAAAGGGAAAGCGTCCCTGTCTTGGTGAAAGCTATGGAAAGCACTGATCCTGAGTACCGCGCTGCGGCTCTGAAACTGGGTCAGAAATATACGATGGCGGACGGAACAACACCCTGGCTTAATGCTTTGAAAAAAGCAAAACCAGAAGTTCAGGCAGAAATTATTTATATGCTGGGGCGTGCGGAATCAAAAGACGCATTATCAACAATTACTAAATCACTTGCTTCAAAAGATGAGAAGGTAAAATTGGCTTCGATCTGGGCGGCCGGAAAAATTGGCGGAGAGAGCAGCTTGCCTGCCCTACTTCCGATTTTGAAAAAAGGTAACGTGGAAGAAATCAAAGCAGTAAAAAATACGCTTCTTACTTTAAAAGGAAATTCTGTCGTTGATCAGCTTGCCACGGCGTTGCCTGGTATGCCGGTTACAGCGCAGCCAGCGGTAATTGATGTCTTGGCTGCGAGAGCTGCCAGTCCAAAGATGAGTACGGTTTCTAAGTTGCTGACAAGTGCTAATCCTGATGTGAAAACAGCTGCATTCAATGCGTTAAAATCATTGGCAACTTCGAATGATCTGCCACAGTTATTTACGCTTCTAAATTCAGTAAGCAGTGCAGAAGAAATTTCGGCTGTGCAAAAAGCTGTAATCACCGGTGTTAAAGGCTCAGGGAACACAACAGCGCAAAGTGATCTTATTCTTAAACAAATCACTGCATCTCCGGCCGACAAACAATCGCGTTATCTGGCAGTTCTGGCAAGTATCGGTGGAAATAAGGCGTTAAACGCGGTCGTTTCATCATATAATTCGGGCGATGCAATTTCGAAAAAAGCGGCGATCGCCGCCCTATCCAACTGGACTGATGCAAGTGCCGCGAATGAACTTTTGGCAATCGCTAAAAAATCTTCGGACGCTGACGATTTTAATCTTGCATTAACGGGTTTCGTGGCTGGTATTTCCAAATCGACAAAAACGCCCGTCAACAAAGTACTGATGCTTCACAATGCGATTGACATTGCAAAAACGGACGCTCAAAAAGAACTGATCCTAAAAGAGCTTGTGAAATATAAAACGTTCAATGCACTGCTTCTGGCTGGAAAATATCTGGACGAAGCAGGCGCAGTTCAGCAGGCTTCTGCCCAGGCTGTCATGAATATTGCTTTGGCAAACAAGAATTTTACCGGAGAAGAAATTCGCTCGTTATTGACAAAAGCCTCATCGGCGCTAAAAGGTCAGGATGCCGAATATCAGAAAGAGTCAATCCGCAAGCACTTATCAGAAATGCCGACAGGGGAAGGTTTTGTTTCTTTGTTTAATGGAAAAGACTTAACGGGCTGGAAAGGTTTGGTAGAAAATCCGATTGCACGTTCGAAAATGAGCGCTGATTCGCTGGCTTACAAACAGAAGAAAGCTGACGAAATAATGAAGTCGGGCTGGTCTGCAAAAAATGGTGAGCTCGTGTTTTCAGGCCACGGGGATAACCTCTGTACCGTAAAACAGTATGGCGATTTTGAAATGTTCGTAGACTGGAAAATCGAGTCAAAAGGTGATGCAGGAATTTATCTTCGCGGCACACCTCAGGTTCAGATATGGGATACCTCGCGTGTAGAAGTTGGTGCACAGGTTGGCTCCGGCGGTTTATATAATAATGCAAAAAATCCCAAAAACCCAACCAAACTCGCCGATAATGCGATTGGTGACTGGAATAATTTCCATATCACCATGATCGGCGACAGAGTAACGATTGAGCTGAACGGCGAACGCGTCGTTGACAATGTAATTCTGGAAAATTATTGGGATCGTAAATTGCCGATTTTTGTAAAAGAACAGCTGGAATTGCAGGCACACGGAAACATTGTTTACTACCGTGATATCTACGTACGAGAAATTCCACGCCCTGAACCTTTCGTACTTTCTGACGAAGAAAAAAAAGAAGGATATAAGGTTTTGTTTGATGGTACAAATATGCACGAATGGACCGGAAACACTACGGATTATACTAGTCAAAACGGCGAGATGGTTTTGGATCCAAAAGGTGGTGGAAAAGGTAATTTGTATTCAAAAGACCAATACAGTGATTTCATTTTCCGTTTTGAGTTCCAGCTTACGCCGGGTGCGAATAACGGTTTGGGAATTCGTACACCGATGGAAGGTGATGCTGCTTACGTAGGAACAGAGATTCAAATCCTGGATAACGACGCTGACATTTATAAGGATTTGAAAGAATATCAATATCACGGTTCGGCTTATGGAATCATTCCCGCAAAACGCGGATACCTGAAACCACTTGGCGAATGGAATTATGAAGAGGTATATCTGAAAGGATCAAAAATAAAGGTGACTTTGAACGGAACAGTAATCACGGAAGGCGACCTTGCAGAGGCCAGCAAAAATGGAACAGCTGATCACCGCGATCACCCGGGTTTGAAAAATACATCCGGATACATTGGATTCCTTGGTCATGGTTCGCCATTGAAATTCAGAAATATCCGTATCAAGGATTTATCCAAAACAACCGAAGCACCGGTTCAGAGCAAGAAAAAGGCAAAAAAGAAAAAGTAATATAGTTTTGCAGAAAATTTAAAAAAGTCCGGCCGCCTTTGTCCGGACTTTTTTCATGTTTTTTTATTTAGTTTTGGTATAACAATTTTATGATCAATTAGTATCAACGAATTATTCAACCAAAAGCTAATTCAAGACGAGCGTATGAAAACCAAAAACATTCTTTTCGCAGCATTATTATCTGCCATTGCATTTTCGACCCAGGCGCAAAATACATTAACCGAAATCTGGGCGACGGAAGCAACGATCCCCGTGCCTGAATCCGTATTTTACAGCGCGACTGACAAAATGCTTTATGTGGCACAGATTGATGGAAAACCAGGCGAGAAAGATGGAAAAGGTGCTATCGGTAAAGTCGGACCGGACGGAAAAATTGTAAATCTTAATTGGGTAACGGGACTTCACGCACCGAAAGGTATGGGCAAAATCGGCTCGAAATTTTATGTTGCCGACGTGACTGACATAGTGGAAATTGATTTTAAAACCGGAAAAATTTTAAAAAAATATCCCGTTGAAGGCTCCAAATTCCTGAATGACCTGACGATTGATTCCAAAGGAAATATTTACGTATCAGATTCGGATCTGCATAAAGTACATTTGCTGAAAGACGGAGTTGTTTCTACTTATTATGAAACGCTGACACGTCCGAATGGTCTGCTTGCAGTCGGTTCTGACTTATTGATTTTAGATAGCGGCGCACTAATCAGATTGGACGCTAACAAAAAACCGACAACTATTGTGGAGGGATTGGACAAAAGTACAGATGGAATTGAGCAGGTAAAACCGGGAGAATATATCGTGTCTTGCTGGGCGGGTGCTGTGTATTATGTGAAGGAAGGATCAAAGGAATTAATTCTTGATACCAGACCTCAAACCAGCAACACAGCGGATATTGGATATGATCCGGTGAAAAAGATTGTATATGTGCCAACATTTTTCAAAAATAGTGTAGTAGCATATCAGTTAAAATAAATATATTTAACAGAACAAAACAAAATTTAAAAAACAGGCATTTCTATGGACATTTTTGTTGGGAGTCTTTCTTTTAAGTTAAAGGAAAGCGAGTTGCGTGAAGCTTTTGAGAAATTTGGTGAGGTAAGCTCCGCAAAAATTATTATTGACAAAATTACACGTCAAAGCAAAGGGTTTGGGTTTGTAGAAATGCCTGATGAAGAACAGGCTAAACTAGCCATAAGTGAGTTGAACGGGGTCGAAATGTACGGTAGACCATTGGTTGTGAACGAATCGCAGAAAAAAGAAAGAACTCCTGGCGATCAGCCTAGAACGAATAGCGGCGGAGGTGACAGAAGTTCAAGCTTTGGAAGAAACAAACCAGCCGGCGGTGGATACAGCGGTGGCGGTGGAGGATATAGTGGTGGCGGAAACAGCGGCGGAGGATATGGTGGTGGAGGTTATGGCGGCGGAAGCGGCGGATATGGCGGAAAACCAAAATCTGATTACGGCAGGGGCGGTAGAGACGGAGATTACAAAAAAGGTGGCGGATCTAAAAGAGGTGATTCCAGAGACAGAGATGATTGGTGAGAATATCGAAATTCTTAAATATTAAAATGAAAAAGGTCACGGAGCGAATTCCGTGACCTTTTTCATTTTCGAAAACTTAATTTTCACGTTAAAGTAAACTTAAAAATTAGGTTTTGGCTCCTTGGGAGCATCCCAGATTTTTGACTCCTTGGGAGCCGCTTGTTTATAGAAACGAGGTTGCAGCTATGCTGCCGGCTCCGTAGGAGCCTCCTGGAATGTGCATAAATTTTTCATTCATTTAGCTAAAATAGACGGTCTCCGACAAGTTGAGAATTAATTTAAAAAAAATTGATTCTCTAAACTGAATATATCTGTGTCATCACTCATTTATCCGAAAGCACCTTGCTGTAAACAACGAAGACCGCGAAGTTATCTCCGCAGTCTTTGCCTTAAACTATTATTCTTCGCGTTAAACCAGAATTTTAAGCTTCCGCCTTCACTTTATTATCCTTAAAGAACAATACGAAAAGAACAAGTACCAGAGCTGCGATACCCGCCGGGACCATCCAGATGCTCGTCCAATCTTTGACACCATTCACAGTGTAAGTATCCGCTACAATACCAGCTATCCAGGATCCTATACCCATTCCGATACCGTAAGTAGCGATTGTAATAAGCCCTTGTGCCGACGAGCGATATTTTTCGCCTGCTTTGCTGTCTGTGTAAATTTGCCCTGTAACAAAGAAGAAATCATAACAAACACCGTGTAGTACGATTGCCATATAAAGCAGCCATTCGCTGCTTGCATCGCCATAACCGAATCCGATGAAACGTACGATCCAGGCGATAAGTCCTACGATCAATATCCACTTAACACCAAATTTTCGGAAAGCCAGTGGAATAAGCAACATGAAAACAACTTCTGAAACTTGCCCAAGCGACATTTTATTTTCAACATTTGTCATACCGGAATCAGTCAGAGACGGGTTTGCCATGGCATAATAAAATGACAACGGGATACAGATCAGCAAGGATGAAACAAAGAAAATAGCAAAAGACCGGTCTTTGAAAAGTTTGAATGCATCCAAACCTAAAATATCAGAAAAGGAAGTACTTGTATTTGGTTTTGGAGGCGTATTGGGAAGGAAAAAGGAATAAACACCAAGTACTGCGGCAGCGACCATCGAGATTTTAAAAATCATGACGCTGTCTCCAAATCCATAATATCCAATAATATTTGAAACGACGATCCACGCCACAGTTCCCATCACACGAATGGTTGGAAAATCTCTTTCGGTGTCCTTCACATGCTGCATAGCGATTGAAGTTGTCAACGCCATCGTCGGAGCGAATGTGATACAATATGCCAAAATTACCCAAAAGAAAGTATCTGCGTCTTTAATTCCAGTAATTACGTACAATAACGCAGCACCCGCCAGGCTTAACACACCAAGAACTTTCTGCGCTGCGAAATAACGGTCAGCGATCATGCCGACAAAAAATGGCGCGATGATCATCGCAATTGAAAAAGCTGCATAGGCACCACCCACTTGTACACCTGTTGCACCCAATTCATTAAACATGTACTTACTCATCTGGCCATACCACGAGCCCCAAATAAAATAGAGCAGGAACATCATGGCCATCAATTGATAACGCGTTAAATTTTTCATAAAAAAGATTAGGAGTTATTAAATTAGAAAGGTTGCAGCAAAGACTGCCGGTATTATTTTTTTTGAATCATTTTCTGGAATTCATTTAATTTTAAAAGTGCTTCAATCGGCGATAATGTATTTACATCAATCAGCGACAGGCTTTCTTTTAATTGTTCAAGCCTCGGATCTGTGGGCTCGAAAATGCTGAGCTGGAAATTGTTTTTTGGCATTTCCTTGATCTTTTTGGTATGCTTTTCTGCAACGTGATCCTTCTCAAGGTGATGCATAATTTCACTGGCTCTTAACACAATCGGTTGGGGCATTCCGGCAATTTGCGCCACGTGAATACCAAAGCTATGCGCACTGCCTCCCGGTTTTAATTTCCTTAGAAAAATCACTTTGTTATCAACTTCCTTTACGGCAACATTAAAGTTTTTGATGCGTGGAAAGTCCTCTGAGAGCTGATTTAGTTCATGATAATGGGTTGCGAAAAGCGTTTTCGGCTTTACCAACGGCTGGTTATGCAGATACTCTGTGATCGCCCAGGCTATCGAAACGCCATCGTATGTACTTGTCCCACGCCCGATTTCGTCCATAAGTACCAGACTTCGGTCACTTAAATTGTTAAGAATACTTGCCGTTTCTGTCATCTCGACCATAAACGTACTTTCCCCACGGCTCAGGTTATCACTCGCTCCTACCCTTGTAAATATTTTGTCAACAATCCCGATTGTCGCAGCTTTAGCAGGAACATAACAACCCATTTGCGCCATCAAAACAATTAATGCTGTCTGACGTAGCAAGGCCGATTTACCTGCCATGTTTGGTCCGGTAATGATGATAATCTGCTGCGTCTCATTATCCAGATAAACGTCATTCGGAACATAACTTTCACCCAGCGGCAGTTGCTGTTCAATCACAGCATGACGGCCGTCTTTAATATCCAGTATTTTTTCATCGTTAATAACCGGCTTGACATAGTTATTTTTCTTCGCAATGGAAGCAAAAGAGCCAAGTGCATCCAGTGACGAAATAATGATCGCGTTTTGCTGGATTGTGCCGACATATTCAGCAGCAGTCAAAATCAGAGCTGAAAATATGCGAAATTCGATCGCTGAAATTTTATCCTCAGCATTAAGAATTTTCTCCTCGTATTCCTTCAATTCCGGCGTGATGTAACGTTCGCAGTTAACAAGCGTTTGTTTGCGAATCCACTCTTCCGGGACTTTATTTTTATGTGAATTGGTAACTTCAAGATAATAACCAAAAACACGGTTGTAAGCTATTTTCAGAGAAGGGATACCGGTGCGTTCCATTTCTTCATTCTGCAGTTTCAAAAGAAACCCTTTTCCTTCACGGGAAATCGCGTGCAGTTCATCCAGTTCCGCATCGATACCATCTTTGATCATGCCGCCCTGATTAATCAACAGGGGCGCGTCTTCTCTTAATTCATTTTCAATTTTATCAATCAAAAAAGTACACAGATTGAGCTGATCGGCATATTTGCTCAACACAGCATAACTGGTATGCGTTGAAGCGATTTTGCTAAGGATCTCTTTAATCGGTCCGATTTGTTTCAGTGACTTTTTCAACTGTACCATTTCACGTGGGCTGATCCGGCGAACGGCCACTTTTGAAATCAATCGTTCCAGGTCACCGATCTGTTTCAGATGTTGGGTAATGGATTCATGCAATTCATCGTTTTGAAGGAAAAACTCAACGGTATTCAGTCGCTCTTCGATAGGTGACTTTTCTTTTAACGGTAAAACAACCCAGCGTCTCAATAACCTGGCGCCCATCGGTGTTACCGTCTGATCTAAAATCTGGATCAGTGGAACGCCGCCTTCCTGCTGAGGAAAAACCAGTTCAAGATTTCGGACCGTGAAACGATCCAGCCACACGTACTTTTCCTCTTCCAGCCTGGTTACACGGCTGATATGACTTACTTCCTTATGTTCTGTTTCTTTTAAATAGTGAAGAATGACACCGGCAGCGATGATACCCAGAGTTAAGTTTTCAATACCAAAACCTTTTAGCGTAGTCGTATTGAAATGTTTGGTAAGTTGCTCATACCCGTAATCATATCCAAAACACCAGTCTTCCAGCTGGAAAGTATGAAACTTACCGCCAAAAAGCTGATTGAATTCCTGTTTATGTTTTTTACAAAAAAGCACCTCCGACGGAGTGAAACCTTGAAGCATTTTATCCACATAAGCAGCATTGCCCTGCGCAGTCATAAATTCTCCGGTAGAAATATCCAGAAACGCAATTCCAAACGAATCGTCAGAACCTACATGCACCGCAGCCAGATAATTATTTCTGCGCGTATCAAGCACATTGTCATTCATGGAAACTCCCGGTGTTACCAGTTCCGTAACTCCGCGTTTCACAATTCCTTTCGCTGTAGATGGGTCTTCCAGCTGATCACAAATGGCAACACGTTCGCCCGCACGAACCAGTTTTGGAAGATAATTATCCAGCGAATGGTGCGGAAAACCGGCAAGTTCCTCGTGCGATCCGCCGTTGTTGCGACGCGTCAAAACAATACCAAGAATTTTGGATGCACGAATCGCGTCTTCTCCGAATGTTTCGTAAAAATCGCCAACCCGAAACAGAAGTAACGCGCCGGGATACTTGGCTTTTATCTGATTATACTGTTTATTAAGCGGAGTTTCTTTTTGTTCCTTTGCCAACTAATAATTATTTTGAAAACAGGATAACTACAAAATTAACCCTTCTATCCGGTTTGGCAAGTCCAAATAGTTGTTTTATCAAGTAAGTTTTTAGCTTAAAGTGTGAGTCTCCGGACTTCTTTTTCCGTAACTTCCCATACGTCCCCTGGTTTAGCTCCTCCGCTTTCAAAATCTGCCAGCGAAATTTTTCCAATCGCCCAGCGTACCAGACGTAAAGTCGGAAATCCGACAGCGGCGGTCATCCGGCGAACTTGTCGATTTTTGCCTTCATGAAGCGTTATGGATACCCAGGAAGTCGGAATGTTTTTTCGGAAACGTATCGGAGGATTACGTTCCGGCAATGTTGGTTCATCAAGTGATGAGGCAGACGCCGGCAAAGTCAGATAAGATTTTCCGTTGATCGATATTTTCACACCGTCTTCTAGTTGCTGACAGGCTTCATCGGTAATTTCGCCTTCCACCTGCACATAATAAGTCCGCTTATGACGGTTTCTGGGTTCGAGCAGTTTTGTCTTGAGATAATTATCATTGGTCAGCAAAAGCAAACCTTCACTGTCAGCATCCAGACGGCCAACCGGATAAATGTCCTTTGGAAAAATAAAATCCAGATCAGCCAAAGTAGCATGTTCGCCTTCACGACTGAACTGTGAAAGCATTCCGAACGGTTTGTAAATGAGGAAGTAACGAAACAAAATTGGTGTTTATTATGGACGACTTTACGCCTAAATCTTAATTAATAATTGATTCCAGATCAAGCAAAAACCCAGGAAGTATTGGGTCTCCCGATAGTTTTACTTTTAAAGAGTGCAATGTTTGAACCGGTTCATCTGCTTTATACAGATAAACTTTATCATCAAAACGGTCAATTAACCATGCTAACTGAGTTCCATTTTCAATATACTCAGCCATTTTCTCTTGCAGGTATTTTATTTCGTCAGATTTAGAACGGATTTCTACAACGAAGTCGGGACAAATCGGAGCGAATTTTTCCTTTTGTTCATTTTTCAACAAATTCCACCTCTCATTTCTTATCCACGATGCTTCCGGAGAACGTACTGCCCCATTTGGTAAAGTAAAACCAGTGGATGATTCAAAAGCTATACCTAACCTGGAATTTTCGTTCCAGACAAAGAGATTACTTAATAACCGAAAATTAAGACTTCCGTAAAACAGCCAGTTGGTGACATAAGTATAATATTTCCATGCGAGTCTCTCTCGAACTCTAGCGTGTCATTCATTTGGCAAAACTGAAAAAAGTCTTCATCACTCATCAGTTCTCCCATTTTTAAAGTTACAGGCATGGAGATATTCATAACTTACTCTTGTTTGCGTCTTTCTCAAAAATACAAAATATTCGCATATGGCTCAGACCTAAACTTAGCGCTTACTCAATTTCTAACCAAACCGGACAATGATCCGAGTGCACCGCGTCATTAAACTGCCGGCTTCCTACAATTCTATCTTTTAAGGTATCCGCCACAGAAATATAATCGATACGCCAGCCTTTGTTATTGGCCCTTGCGCCAGACCGATAGGTCCACCAGGAATATTCTTTCAGATCGGGATTTTTAAAACGAAAAGCGTCGGTATAACCACTGCCAAACCATTTGGTCATCCACTCCCTTTCTTCCGGTAAAAATCCGGATGATTTTTTATTTCCCTTCGGATCGTGAATATCATTTTCGGTATGTGCAATGTTATAATCGCCACAAATAATGAGGTTAGGCCGTGCAATCCGCAGCATATCAACCCAGTTATTGAAATCTTCCAGGAAACTCATTTTTACACTTTGCCTGATCTCTCCGCTTGTTCCGGAAGGGAAATAGCAATTAAGCAAGGTGATATTTCCGAAATCCGCCCGAATTATTCTTCCCTCACTATCGTAGACCGGTAAATTAAATCCAAGCGAAACAAAGTCAGGCTTAATTTTAGAAAATATCGCGACACCGCTATATCCTTTTTTTTCAGCAGCATGCCAACCGATCAGCTCATAACCAAGCTCAGTAAATCCGGAAAGATCGACGACATCTGGTGTTGCCTTGACTTCCTGAAAACAAAGTATGTCGAACGATTTGTCTTTAAGCCATTCCAACAGGCCATTTTTCAAAGCCGCCCGAATTCCGTTGAGGTTATAAGTGAGAATTTGCATGCTGCCTTTACAATTATTTATTTATCCCTAAAATCATATCGCTTGTAACATCCTGATCAAATGTTATATAACCAGGGTAGTTGATTTGCTTCCCTGCAAGGTCCAGCGTTGGTTTTACTTTTAAAGTGAGCTTAGTAGGCTTGGATCCGGATTTGCCCGACAAAGCTAAAACCATATTGATAAACTCATCCCTGGTTGCATCATTTGTCAATAATTTATAGACGTTAGCGCTTAATTTTACAGGCACACGGGTACTTCCAGTCCCGGGATAAACTTCTATTTTTTCATTCAAAAACCCGTTAAAGATTTCTGTATTGGTAAGCAAAACTTTATATTCCATCTGATTGATTGCTGCTTTTTTTCGCGTCGGATTATTAATATCCAGGTTGACACGCAGATCAAGAGGAACATCTTTACGTAAAAGCGCAAGTCCCAGTCGTGGATACCTGGCCAAGTCGAGATCACCCATACTTTTAATATTTCTAAATTCGCGAATGTCAATACCTGCGAGATAAACGCTGTCAGCAGACGCGATTTTATATTTACAATCTCCAAAAGCTTTCGCCTCCGAAACCTGACGACTTACACCACAGCTCGTGAACAATCCAACCGTAGCTAAAATCGCGATAACCCAAATTTGTTTTTTCATTGTGTGTTTTAAAATTTTTTGCAAGATAAACAGTAGCTACTACAACGCCCATACCTGTTCGGCATTATTCTTTTGTTACGACTTTTTTGATTAAATGCTCATTCAAGGATTTTGGCTCATAAATTGTTTACAAGACAATAAATCTTGAAACTTTCCTTAACCGTCTGGTGGCGAAAAATCCATCAGACGGGCCGCTCCGTCCGACGGTTTTTTTGGCCGTCGGACGGATAAGAAAAAGAATAACCAATCCCTGCCATTCAAAAAATACCCATAATAATTTTGCAAAAAATCTTGTTGCAAGCCTTGGTTCCAGCGCATACCTTTGCAAACTTTTACAACCACTTTAATTCAAAAACAGACTACAATGGCAAGCTGGTATTTAGGAAAAATACGTTACCAAAAGGAAGACGAAGCAGGAAGTCTTAAAACGATCAATGAAACATACCTTGTAGATGCAATTTCCTACACAGAATCGGAAGCAAGGCTCTACAAACAAATCGTTACTGGTGCGAGTGATTTTAGTGTAATGGCGATTTCGAAAATGCGTCTGGCCGATTTGTTTTCTTATGAAGACGGAGAAAAGTGGTTCAAAGCCAAAGTGGTTTACTTCTCAGTGGATGAGAAAAGTGGCAAAGAGAAAAAAGTAGTGAATTATATGCTTGTAAATGCGGATGGAATTGATCAGGCATTACAACGTATCACAGAAAGTTTACGCACAATGCTGATTCCTTACGAAACGACGGACATAAATTTGACACCGATTCTTGATGTATTCCCTTATTCAGCAGAAGAGGAAGAAGTTGAAATTCCGGCAAATTTACGCCCTCTTTCCGAAGTAATGGCGGAAAGAGAAGCGATACAATAATTTTCTAATGAGCCTAATCCGCCACTTTTACTTCCGGATACCCCCTAGTAACTGCCAGAAACGGATTAGGCTCATAACTTTTTAGCTTCAGCACAACATCCTTGGAATTCATTTCGGTCAACAACTGGCGGTTTCCGAAAATGTAGGTGTAGTCAAACGAGACCGGCAGACTTGCCACATTTTCGATCAGCTCGAAACCATATAAAGGATAAACTCCAAAAGGAGTCGTTGTCAGCCACAACTTATCTTTTTCTTCTGATCGGGCGTAGGATAACTCATACTCCGTGCTTTCCCAGCCGAAATCCTTTCTCTTGTTTCCTGTCGGCAGGCAATAGGTGTTAAAATCTTCTTTTTGCTGTTTAAGCGTCTCTGCATCAGGTTTTACCTCTTCTACTTTTTCGGTGATCTTCATCTTTTTGCCTGCCTCGTCACTTCCGCAGTAGATATATTTCCCGTCCTGAAAGGCAATAATAAAATCGAAGTTTTTACCCGTTTCGCCGTAACTGTTTTCTTTTTTGAAACACATCGTTCCCGTTACCGGATCGACATAGATTACCACTTCGCCTTTTTTCTTATCAGCTTTATTTTCAAACTCATACGTGAGCGCATGCGTAAAGTAGTATTGCCCCTTTTCGGGCTTCCATTGCGTCGCCCTGGACAGTACCGGTTTTTTGGTGGCCTGGGCCATCACAACACTACCAGCAGATAAAAAAGCGAGAATCAGATAACAGGATATTTTTCTAAGCATAACAATAATTATTAATGCCTGCAATCTAAAAAGAGACTACCGAAAAACATAATTCCTTTACATTTTGACAAACTCAACACGGCGGTTATTCGCTTTCCCCTCGGCCGTCGTATTCTGAGAAGCAGGTTCGCTTTCGCCCTTTCCGTCTGTCTCCAACCTCGATTTATCAATTCCAAAATCTTTGGATAAAGCTTCTTTCACCGATTCTGATCGTTTTTTAGACAAGGCAAGATTACTGCTATCATCACCATCTGAATCAGTATGGCCAATAATTTTAACTTTCACCATAGCATTTTCGGTCAACACGCCAGCGATATCTTTTAACACCCCAAAAGATTCCGGTTTAATGATCGCCGAATTGATATCAAACAAAATTCCAGTCGTAGAAAACTTTCCTTCGGTAATCAATTTGCTTCGTGTATCCGGCGCGCCAATGGCCAGTCTTAAATCGGATATATAAAACCGGTCTGTTTCCTGACTATATCCCTGGTTACTGAAAGCGATGAAGTTGTAATTTGTATTAGGGTTAAAAGCTCTGGGTAAATCCCAAACTTTATAATCATCCACATACAGTCGTAATCTTGTTTTTTGACGCCAGATGGAAACTTTGACAACATTGTGGTCAGGTACTGTAAAAGCTGGAATGCTTTTGTCATTCTTCATTATGGACTCTGCCTGATTTTCAAAAATATCAAACGAAGCGAAGCCTTGTTTTCCTCCTGCTCCGTTAGGATGGAGCCCAAGTTCTATACCTTTTGCTTTATTTCCATCGTACCATTGCCAGTAAGAAAAATTTTTAACGGGATCCGCCAGTTCGGCGAACACGGTTCTGAGCGCCCCCGAATAAAAGCTGAATTCAGAAGTTGTGGCCAGGTTAAATTCCAGCGTAAAATTTTCGGGCAACTGTTTGACAAATTCAGGATAAAAAACACCTTCCGGACCAAGCATCAGCCATTTTCCGTCATTACCAGCAATAGTCACAATTTCGCCTGAGGAATTCGTGTTCCACTTTGCCGGGAAATCTCCGATTGCATCCTGGGAAAAATCTTCTACCGCCACCACCTTTTCCCCTGGTATAAAATCAAATTTGCTATACGATTTAAGCGTTGATTTAACCACGGGCCTGGTTGCGTCACTCGCAGATACGGGGTCACTCGCTTCTGTTTCATTATTTTTAAAATCACCCGAAGATTCGCTATTCTGAGAATTTGTTTGCTCTTTCGATTTTTTATCTTTTTTCTTGAAAAGGCTGCCGATACCTTCTTCCACCTTATCGAATCCCCGGTCTACGGCCTGGTCTACTTTCCGGTTTGCGCGATTTTCCGCTTGTCTTTCAATAACCCGTGAGGGTTCATTAATGCGAATCTGTGATTTTGAAATCAATGCACAACAACTCAAAACAATTGAGAGGGATAATTTTTTATACATGATAATCAACCGATTAAAGTATGAACGCTGAACCCAACTCTTATAAAATTACAAAATATCATTCTTTAATTCTACACGAATTGAGTTATCGGTACAAATAGATTCGCTACCGTCAGTCGTGCCATTTACGTGGAAGATTGTAAATTGCAGCGCATTTGTAAACATCGCATGAATTTTAATTTCGAAACCAAATCTGTATCCCTGCACGCAGGACGTCGTGTCTATTTTTCTTCTGATTTTCACTTGGGCGTGCCGTCTGTTGAAAAGAGCAGAGACCGCGAAAGATTGATCGTAACGTGGCTTGAATCTATCGAGCACGATGCGCAGATTATTTTTCTGGTTGGCGACATCTTCGATTTCTGGTTTGAATATGGCCACGTGATTCCAAAAGGTTTCACCAGACTCTTAGGAAAACTTGCTCAATTGGCTGATCGGGGAATTGAGCTGATCCTCTTTACCGGAAATCATGACATGTGGATGTTTGGTTATCTGAAAGATGAAATAGGTGCAACGATTTATCGCAATCCTGTCAATTTTAATTTCACCGACGATAATGGAAACAAAACGTCAATTATGGTTGGACACGGGGACGGCCTGGGGCCTGGCGACAAAGTTTACAAGATTCTGAAACAGATTTTCGAAAATAAGTTTTTTCAGGGCGTTTTCAGGTTTGTCCATCCTGATGTCGGGATGTGGATAGCTTCCGAATGGTCGAAACGAAGCCGAATTGCCAATAACAACAAGGGCGAGGAAAAATTTATGGGCGACGACCAGGAATGGTTGCTGGTCTATTGTAAAGAAGTCGAAAAAGAACAACACCACGATTATTATATTTTTGGACATCGTCATCTCATGCTCGACCTCGCCGTAAATGAACGGAGCAGATACATCAATCTGGGCGAATGGGTGACCAGGCAAGCCCATCAGGCCTATGCTGTTTTTGATGGAAAAACAGTTAAATTAAATCAATTCAAATAGAGTAATACAGACTGTTCATTCAAATCATTTTAATACATCCTGCTTATTGATGCTTTCCATTGGAGAATCATTCAGCTCCTTGCGCCATTCTTTGGGCTTCAAGTCGCCATTTTTAACAGATTTGATAAATTTCGCCCAGGCAAAAGGATTCAGGAATTGAAATGTCGGCGCGAAGTTTTTGCCCGCAGCAGACTCACGACCAAATAATTGCTGATCCATCGTTTGACGATAATTGGTTTGTGCGTTATTTGGCACCTGTGCTGCCAGCTTTTTTATATATTCTGCATCCGTGCTTTTTGCCAATGCATCCCGATCTGCCTGATCCGGCAATTTTAGTGCTAAAAGCGCTCTTTTGAAATCTTCTTCGGTAGAATATGGGTAGATTTTAACTTCCGAAAGCATTACGACATCCTCATGCAGGGAAATAATCGCCGAATACATACCCGCATTATAATTTCTGGGAATCACCTGATACTGCTTTTTATAACCGACATGGCTATATACGATACTATCACCTGGGAATACGTTGATGGTAAAAGAACCGTCACTTCCGGCCAATTTGCCTGTTCCGGCTTTTGGAATGTAAACATAAGCTCCTGGCAAACGGACAGTTGTTTTGCCTCCAACCACGACACCCGTAAAAATAATTGCCTTTTGCTCTCCCTGCGCATACAGATTGTGGACACCTATAATGCAGACGAAAATCATGCAATATTTTAAAACTGTGTCTTTCATATTTTTCCGATTAATGATTAGGATGTGACTTACGGCAGTCAGTATTTTTCTTCAAACTTAATCAATCTATATCCTAAAAACTTGTAACAAAAAAATCCAGACCTTTCGGCGCTGGATTTTAAGCTTTTTTAACAAAAATCTGTATTATTTATCCTGCTTATTCGGATTTTCAAATTCTTCGTTTTTCTTTAATATATCCTGGCGGGTAATACTTTCCCTGGGCGCATTATTCAATTCTTTACGCCATTCTTTTTGTTTTAAATCACCTTTTTTAACGGATTTTATAAAATTCGCCCAGGCAAATGGATTTAGGAAAGGGAAGGTTGTAGCAAATCCTTTTCCAGCAGCTGATTCACGCCCGAAAAGTTGCTGATCCATAGTATAACGATAATTCGTCTGTGCGTTATTTGGCACCTGAGCTGCCATCCTGTTAATATAATCGGGGTCAGTGCTACGCGCCAAAGCGTCCCGATCTGCCTGATCGGGAAGTTTAAGCGCTAAAAAGGCTTTCTTAAAATCCTCCTCCGTTGCATAGGGATATATTTTTACTTCTGAAAGCATAGTCACATCCTCCTGCATGGCCACGATAGCTGAATACGTCTCCGCATTATAGTTTCTTGGAATTACATGAAACTGCTTCTTATAACCCACATAGCTATACACGATACTATCACCCGGAAAAACTGGTATAGTAAAGTTACCCCTACTGTCTGCCAAAGTACCTTTTCCTGCTTTTGGGATAAAAATATATGCTCCGGGTAAACGATCTGTACTTTTTCCACCAACTACAACCCCGCTGAAAATAATCGCTTTCTGTTCTCCCTGTGCAAAAATTTCCTGTCCAAAAACAACGCTTGCCAGTATTACAAAATATATTAAAAATCTTTTCTTCATTCTTTCAGATCGTTAGCCAGCATTAAATTCAACTCGAAATGCTGCAAAGGGTTAGTATTGATTAAATCGACTTTAATATATTTATAAATGTCTTTCAAGTAAATCTCTAAAAAAGCATACCTCTTATTCAAAAACGTCAGGAACCGGGAAGCATTGCCCCAACTAAAATTAAATCCCTTCGCTACGAAAACAATTTTAAAAACGTCACGATAAATGGCGCTGAAAGCAGCAATCCATCGAAACGATCCAAAAATCCACCATGTCCGGGAATACTGTTTCCAGAATCCTTGATTGCGATACTACGCTTAAAAAGTGATTCAACCAAGTCGCCATAGGTACCAACTACCACAATAATAGCGCCGATGCAGTACCACTTCCATGGTTCGAAGGTACGGAAATAATGGCCGAGCACAAAAGCGATTACCGCTGCAAATGCCGCGCTTCCCATCGCACCTTCCCAGGATTTTTTGGGAGAAATTCGTTCAAAAAGTTTCCTTTTCCCAAATTTTGTACCTGCAAAATAACCTCCGATATCAGATGCCCAAAGTAGAAGTAAACTTCCCAAAACGATCTCATAGTTATATACTCCACCGCGCATTGCCATTACGATAATCAAAGAAAAAGGCAGCGCTACGTAAATTATCCCTAAGAAAGTGAAACCAATATTGGTAAAAGGTTTCAGGTCATTTTTTTTATAAAGTTTGATAAAAAAGATCATCGACAGCAATGGGCTGATAATGAAATAATTCTCGAACGAAACAAGGTCCTGTTCTATAAGGTACGCCAATAACATCATAACTG
Organism: Dyadobacter koreensis; assembly: GCF_900108855.1. GTDB lineage: Bacteria > Bacteroidota > Bacteroidia > Cytophagales > Spirosomataceae > Dyadobacter > Dyadobacter koreensis. Next base: position 272,101 of record NZ_FNXY01000008.1, on the reverse strand, counting down.
TGCCACAGAACGTACCATAATATGTCAAAGGCTGATTTCCGTCAAGTCCCAATAACTTGTAAAATTCGAGTTGAGTGAGCGAGCTGATCGTGCAAAACAGTAATAAGAAACTCCATTCGCTGTAAAGTATACAGCCTAGAATTATTACAAATCCGATAAGCCCGGTAATTGTCCGTTGTTGTAAATTACTCAGATTCTGTAAGGGAGTCTTCATTCGATAAGATGGTTTGAGCCCGCACAAAATCTGTCATAGGAACATGCACTTCGCACATTCCAAAAATCGGATAACTGCTATCCTGTTTATTGACAATGACAGCGGCAATTCCGTTTTGCTCTAATATTTCTCTGGCAATTTCAGCCCGGATCATCTGTTTGGTATTATATACCCTTCCCCAATTTTCGTCCATAAAATTTTTCCCTGCAAGTACTATGCCTTCGCCCGAGTGTTGTTATTGATTATGATAAATTCTTAAACCAAAGTTTTTTCTTTGGAGCCTGACCTTCTGATTTCAAATAAAATAGCGGTCGTCAGAACAATTGAAGCCAAAATAGCCGTCAAAGGCATTACTTTAACCTCTTCAATATTGGTGTCCAGCACCTTGATGTTATAAAGGAACATCATGACAAGGACAAATCCGTTGTTAACAAAATGAGCCAGAATTGCTACGGAAAGGCGACCCGACCAGTAATAAAGATATCCAAAAAGCGCGCCCAGAATCATCCGCGGCAAAAATCCGTAAAATTGAAAATGTATTGCGCTGAAAATGGCAGCTGAAACCCAGATTGCAATATGTACGTTCGCCCAATGTTGTGCAAGTTTACGCTGTATAATTCCACGAAACAACACCTCCTCACCCAAAGCCGGCAACAATACCACAACAGTAAGTGCAATAATCAGCTGTCCGATTTGCTGATAATTGGTCATAAACTGGGTGAGCATCGCATTCTGATCTTCCTTTTCACGCATCCATTGCTCCAGCCAGGACCATGATTCCGGAAAAACCATGCTGGAATTCCATTCAATAAACTGGCTGTTGACCGGTATAAAAATAAGGACAACAATAGCGGCAAGAAACCACACGGTTGGCGCAGGCTTTCTTCTAAAATTAAAATCGCTGAGATCCTTCCGCTCCATATAAAACCAATAGAGAAGCGACGGAAGAAGATAGGAAAAAAAGTGGACTGTCCCCTGCAGAATCATCATGGAGATCCATCCATTCGGGACACTTTCTGGATCAGCAAATAAAGTTGTTAATAAACCGGTAATACTATCTGCATCAGAACCAGATAACAAAGCGAGGATCAGAATCGCCAGTACATTACCGACAGCCATTCCAATAAGCACGAAACCAACCAAGACCAACAAACCTCCCAACGTACCGGGCACTCGTGTATGTACCAAATTTGAATAACTTTTTTGCATAATTGGTGTAAATTTACAGCTAATTATGAATTTAAAAATAACGAGTGACTGTTGAGAGATAAGAATAGCTTAATAAAAGCGTTAAAAATTCTGTTCCTGATTGAATCTCGTCCCATAATAAATGGTAAAAATAGGTAAAATAGAACTTGGCGATTTCCCGCTGTTGCTTGCGCCGATGGAGGATGTAAGCGATCCGCCTTTTCGGGCTGTGTGTAAGGAAAATGGTGCGGATTTGATGTACACTGAATTTGTTTCATCAGAGGGATTAATCAGGGATGCGGCAAAAAGTGTCCAGAAGCTGGATATCTTCGAATATGAAAGACCTGTAGGAATTCAGCTCTTTGGAAGTGATGTTGAAACAATGGGCTCCTGCGCCGAAATTGCATCAAGGGTAAATCCTGATCTGATTGATATCAACTACGGTTGTCCGGTCAAACAGGTTGCTTGCCGCGGCGCTGGTGCCGCTTTGCTTCAGGACATCCCAAAAATGGTAAGAATGACGGATGCTGTCGTTAAATCTACACATTTGCCTGTGACCGTCAAAACTCGTCTGGGCTGGGATGAAAGCACAAAAAATGTTCAGGAAGTAGCAGAAAGATTACAAGACATTGGAATTCAGGCGCTTTCGGTGCACGGCAGAACGCGAGTCCAGATGTACAAGGGCGAAGCGGATTGGACTTTAATTGCCAAAATAAAAGATAATCCCAGGATCACGATCCCGATTTTTGGGAATGGGGATGTGGATACGCCTGAAAAAGCTGTGGAATATAAAAACCGCTTTGGGGTAGATGGAATTATGATCGGAAGAGCTACGATCGGAAATCCATGGATATTCAATGAAATCAAACATTTTGTTAAAACCGGAGAAAAACTGGCACCTCCTACCCTTGCAGAGCGTGTCGCCGTATGCCGTCGCCATCTGGAATTTTCGATCCGCTGGAAAGGACCAATCGCAGGTGTCTTTGAAATGAGACGTCACTACACAAATTATTTTAAAGGACTGGAACATTTCAAACCATTCCGGATGCGCCTGGTTCAGGGTATGACTTTTGAAGAATTGGATGAGATACTAAATGAGGTCGTACACGAATTCAGTGAAGCTATATGCTAAAAGTTAAAGTAGGTGGCAAATCAGGTGACGAAGGAATATCTGACGGTGTTTCTTATGAAATAAAACAAAAAGAAGATCAATGGTGGATCGGCGACAATATCTTTGACGGTGATATTGTCAGGATCAGTGAAAAACTATATCACGTCATCTGGAAAAACCGCTCCTTCACTATCGAAGTCGTGGAATCGAATGTCGCCGAAAAAACTTTCAAATTACTTATTAACGGACAGCCCTATGAAACTTCTGTGAAAGATCAGTTTGATCTGTTGCTGGAAGGACTGGGGATGCAGGCATCTTCTGTTAAAAAAATTAATAATCTTAAAGCGCCAATGCCAGGCCTTATACAGTCCATCGCAGTCGAGCCTGGGCAGCAAGTTCAAAAGGGTGATACACTACTGGTCCTGGTTGCAATGAAAATGGAAAATATTATCAAGTCTTCCGGTGACGGGGTTGTAAAAACTTTAAAGATCATACCGGGAGAAATTGTTGAAAAAAATCAGGTATTGATAGAGTTTCAATAAAATACTTGGTAATCTGAACTGCCTACGCTTATTTTTACAGAAAAAAACACCAACAAACAAATCATGCCCGAACCAAAATACAAACGTATCCTTCTCAAACTTAGCGGAGAAGCACTCAACGGTGGAGATAAAACTCAGGTTATCGACTTTAATATCCTTGACAGTTATTCAAGTGAAATCCGAAAAATTGCTGATGCAGGTGTGCAAATAGCGATTGTTATTGGAGGAGGAAACATTTTCCGTGGGGCATCAGTAGAAAAATCCGGTATTGATAGAGTTCAAGGCGACCATATGGGCATGTTAGCCACTGTAATCAACGGGATGGCTATTCAAAGTTCTCTTGAAAAACATGGTATGCGTACGAGATTGATGTCGGCAATCAAAATGGAGCAGGTTTGTGAACCGCTTATCCGCCGTCGTGCCGTTCGTCACCTTGAAAAAGGCCGTATCGTAATTTTTGGAGCCGGAACGGGTAATCCTTATTTCACAACGGATACAACAGCCGGACTTCGTGCGATCGAATCAGAATCTGAGGTTGTCTTAAAAGGAACACGCGTTGACGGTGTTTACACGGCTGATCCGGAGAAAGATCCTTTGGCGACAAAGTATACTCAACTTAGTTTTGATGAGGCTCTTTCAAAAAATCTTAAGATCATGGACCTTACCGCCTTTACGCTTTGCAAAGAAAATAATGTTCCGATTATCGTTTTTGATATGAACAAGCCTGGTAATCTTTACGACCTTGTAATGGGTGGACAAGTTGGGACTTTGATATCGAATTAATAGAAAACAATACCACCAAGTAATCATGGAAGAAATAGAATTATATCTGGACGACGCCAAAGACACAATGGAAGGTGCGATTAAGCACTTGATTATTGAATTAGGAAAAATACGCGCCGGAAAAGCATCTCCTCAAATGCTGGACGGCCTTCAGATTGAATATTACGGTTCAATGACACCTTTGTCAAATGTGGCGACGATCAATACGCCGGATGCAAGGACAATCGCGATCAGACCGTTTGAGAAAAAAACTATCAATGATATAGAGAAAGCGATCCGTAACGGAAACCTTGGATTTGCGCCTTCTAACGATGGTGAAATGATCCGCATCTCTGTTCCGCCTCTCAACGAAGAACGCCGTCGTGAGCTTGCAAAACGAGCGAAAAACGAAGTTGAAACTGCGAAGATCAACATCCGCAACATTCGTCAGGATGCAAATAATTCGCTTCGTAAATTGACAAAAGAAGGAGTTGCAGAAGATTTGGTGAAAGTGAGCGAAGACCGCGTTCAGCAGCTTACAAACAGCTATGTTTCGAAGGTGGAACAAATATTGGCTGCGAAGGAAAAAGAGATTATGGAAGTCTGATTTTGGCTATCAGCTTTCGGCGGTCGGCTTTCAACTTGACAACAAAAAATCCCGTAGAAGTATCTGCGGGATTTTTTGTTATAACTGATAAAGCTTTTTTATCGGCGTGTAGCTGACAGCCGATTGCTGAGGGCCGGCAGCTAAAAAACTATTCTTCCTTCTTAAATGTTTCGAAACCGCGGTGGTTTGATTCCTCATACAATCTTTCCTTAGGCAGGCTGCGGAAATAATCGTACGTAATTCTCAAACCTTCTTCACGGGAAACTTTCGGTTCCCATCCAAGAATTTCTTTCGCTTTCGTTATATCCGGCTGGCGTTGTTTCGGATCATCTTGCGGAAGATCTTTGTAAACAACTTTCTGATCAGTTCCAGTTAAGGCGATAATTTCTTCTGCAAATTCCTTAATCGTAATTTCCGAAGGATTTCCTATGTTAACAGGCAATGTATAGTCGCTTAACAACAGTCGGTAGATACCTTCAACCAGATCGTCAACATAACAGAATGCACGAGTCTGAGAGCCGTCACCGAAAATCGTGATGTCTTCTCCGCGTAATGCCTGTCCGATGAATGCAGGCAATACACGTCCATCGTTCAGTCGCATTCTAGGCCCGTAAGTATTGAAGATACGAACGATACGTGTTTCGACTTCGTGATAGCGGTGGTAGGCCATCGTGATCGCTTCCTGATAACGTTTCGCTTCATCATAGCAGCCTCTCGGCCCGATCGGGTTAACGTGTCCCCAATATTCTTCTGTTTGCGGATGAACCAAAGGATCTCCATAAACCTCAGACGTCGAAGCAATAATAAAACGCGCTTTTTTAGCCAGAGCAAGTCCTAACAAATTATGTGTTCCCATCGCGCCCACTTTCAAAGTCTGGATAGGAATTTTCAAATAATCTATCGGGCTGGCTGGTGAAGCAAAGTGCATGATGTAATCCAATTCTCCTGGAATGTGCACGTACTTCGTAACATCGTGATGATTAAACTCGAAATTTGGATTAGGCATCAAATGCTCGATATTACGCAAGTCTCCTGTGATCAGGTTATCCATTGCGATAACGTACATGCCTTCCTTTAAGAATCGCTCACAAAGATGCGACCCTAAAAAACCTGCCGCTCCGGTTATTAATACACGCTTCATGAATTATATTATTAGATTTTTGAGATTAAACTGCGAGATTCGAGATCTTAAAAAATTGAGATTCCTGAATCAAATTATGCATCAAACATAACTTAATTCAAGGAATCTCTATCTCAAAATCTTAAATTATGATACTTTTTCTCTACCAATACTGAAATAAGTATAACCCATTTCACGCATTGTACTTAGTTCGTAAAGATTACGTCCGTCGAAAATTACTTTGTTTTTCAACAATTTCCCCATCTTCTCAAATTCCGGCGTACGGAACTGTGGCCATTCTGTAAATATCATCAACGCATCAGCATCGTCCAAAGCTGCATAAGGCGTATGGCAGAAAGTAACTTTATCGCCCAAAATACCTTTTACATTTTCCATCGCTTCCGGATCGTAAACGGTTACCGTTGCACCTGCTTCAAGCAAAGCCTCGATGTTTTCCAGAGCAGGAGCTTCACGAATATCGTCTGTATATGGTTTGAAGGCCAAGCCCCAGACTGCAATCGTTTTTCCTTTCAGATCGTTATCAAAGAAATTATTTACCATCGGCAAAAGCTTTTTCTTCTGATCGTAGTTTACCTCCATAACTGATTTCAAAATTCTGAAATCATAGTCATAGTCGGCCGACGTTTTTGCCAAAGCCTGAACATCTTTCGGAAAACAGCTTCCCCCGTAACCAATACCCGCAAAAAGGAAACGTTTACCGATACGGCTGTCTGTTCCGATACCACGACGAATGTCATCAACGTTTGCTCCAACCTTTTCGCAAAGGTTTGCGATCTCGTTCATGAACGTAATTTTCATCGCAAGGAAAGAATTGGCAGCATATTTAGTCATTTCCGCAGAACGCTCATCCATGAAAATAACCGGATTACCCTGACGTACCAAAGGAGCGTAAAGTTTTTCCATTACCTTCTTAGCTTTCTCAGAAGTTGTTCCAACCACAACGCGGTCGGGCTTCATGAAATCTTCAACGGCTACGCCTTCACGTAAGAATTCAGGATTTGAAACTACATCAAATTCAACTTTTGCGTTTTTAGCAATTGCTGCATGTACTTTCTCAGCCGTTCCTACAGGAACAGTACTCTTATCAATAATAACGGCGTATTTATCTAAAATGTGGCCCAAATCATCAGCCACCTTAAGAATGTATTTCAAATCGGCAGATCCGTCCTCACCCGGAGGTGTTGGAAGCGCCAAAAAGATCACCTCAGCATCCTTAATACCTTCTGCAAGATTGGTTGTAAATTGTAACCGGCCTTCGGCCACGTTACGATCAAAAAGTACGTCGAGTCCTGGTTCGTAAATTGGAATTTCGCCGTTTAACATACGCTCAACTTTCTTAGCGTCGATATCCACACAAAATACCTGATTACCTGTTTCGGCAAAACAAGTTCCTGTTACCAAACCTACGTAACCGGTTCCTACTACTGCTATTTTCATAAAAATTTAATAATAATATAGCTGCGATGAAAAAGATTTCAATAAACCTAAAATTGCACTTTATTAAGCCGGGTTAATCCCAACAAGAACAAAAGTAATTTTTTTAAATGAATCACCCCCCTTCTTATTCGCATTTGTTTTTATTCGGCCAGAGAAATATTAGCATTTCTTCTTATAATTGAATAAAACAAATTTGTCATCAACAATTATCGTCATGAACACACCTAACATCATCGAAGATTCTGATTCAGACATGCGTTCTCTTATAGAACAATCTATACGAGATTTTGCAGGGAAAGAAATAAAACCTAATATCAGCCGCTGGGACGAAGAACAATTTTTCCCAAAAGACCTCTTTAACAAACTTGGCGAGCTCGGTCTTATGGGAATGCTCGTGCCCGAAGCATATGGTGGGGCCGGCTTGGGGTATGACGAATATGTTACCGCCATCATAGAATTGTCAAAGGTCGACCCGTCTATTGGATTATCCATGGCAGCACACAACTCGCTTTGTACGAATCATATTTTAATGTTTGGCAGCGATGCTCAGAAAAAAGAATATCTTCCAAAATTAGCTTCCGGAGAATGGCTTGGCGCATGGGGATTAACAGAACCAAACACAGGATCAGATGCAGGTAATATGCGTACCATTGCTGTTATAGAAGGCGGCGGCTGGAAAATAAACGGATCGAAAAATTTTATCACCAATGGTAAAAGCGGAGACGTAACCGTGCTGATCGCCAGAACGGGCGAGCCTGGTGACAAACATGGCGCAACAGCTTTTATCATCCCTCAGGGAACGCCGGGTTTTACAGCTGGACGAAAAGAGAACAAGCTGGGTATGCGCGCATCTGAAACCGTCGAATTGATTTTCGATGATTGTTTTATTCCTGACAGCCAAAGAATCGGCGATGCCGGGGATGGATTTATTCAATCATTGAAGGTCCTGGATGGAGGCCGTATTTCGATTGCCGCTTTGGGCGTTGGAACGGCCATTGGGGCTTATGAAGCCGCATTGGCTTACTCGAAAGAAAGAAAACAATTCGGCAAATCGATTTCTGATTTTCAGGCTATTGCTTTCAAATTAGCCGATATGTATACCGATATTCAGGCTTCATCTTTATTAACTTATCATGCTGCAATGCTGAAAGATCGAGGCGAAAAAGTGACTCTGGCAAGTTCAGTTGCCAAATATCACTCTTCGGAAACGGCAGTGCGCGTTGCTAACGAAGCAGTTCAGATATTTGGCGGATACGGTTTTGTAAAAGATTATCCCGTAGAAAAATTTTATCGCGACAGCAAACTTTGTACGATCGGGGAAGGTACCAGTGAAATACAAAAGATGGTTATTTCAAAAGAAATTTTAAGAGATTGAATCTTGCCATCCATCCCGTAAAATTACCGGCGGACTTATTAATTGTTCGTTGGTAATACATCCTTAGGAATCCCGCAAGTACAGGGTTATTTTCGTATTAAACCAAAATCAAACCTGTTATGACTCCTTTGTTAGTGTTGTTGGTTCTTGTAATTCTTACCATTCTGATGACGGTCAAAGTTGTGCCTCAACAAACTGCCTACATATTGGAACGACTTGGCAAATTTTATGGGGTTTTGCAACCGGGCATTAATTTTATTATCCCTTTCTTCGATCGCATTGCGTACAAGTACACGCTTAAAGAATCAGCCATAGATATACCGGAACAAATTTGTATCACCCGTGACAATGTGCAGGTGAGGATGGATGGGGTAATATTCATCCAGGTAATTGATCCTAAAAAAGCAGCTTACGGAATTGCAGATTATACTTTTGCGGTTATTCAATTGGCGCAAACGACAATGCGAAGTGAAATTGGCAAACTTGATCTGGACAAAACTTTTGAGGAACGAATGATCATCAACCGTGCAGTAGTTCAATCCATTGACGATGCTGCGATTGGCTGGGGTGTAAAAGTTCTTCGTTATGAGATTAAAAATATAACACCGCCGCAAAGTGTATTGATCGCGATGGAAAAACAAATGCAGGCTGAACGTGAACGCCGGTCTGTGATTTTACAATCAGATGGTGAAAAACAAGCTGCAATTAATGTGGCGGAAGGTCAGAAACAGAAAGCAGTTCTTGAATCTGAAGGTGTGCGTCTGCGTCAGATTAACGAGGCTGAAGGTGAAGCTGCTGCTCTGAGATCGGTCGCAGAGGCTACAGCTGAAAGTATCAGGCTGGTTGCCGCCGCAATTCAAAATGAAGGCGGAATGGAAGCGGTTCAATTAAAAGTGGCAGATAATTTTGTTGAACAATTTGGAAAATTGGCAAAGGCTGGAAACACATTAATTCTTCCGGCTAACCTGGCCGACATGGGCTCAATGGTTGCCTCAGCCATGACTATTGTAAAATCATCCGAACCAAAGAAATGATTATGGATTTGTCGTTGCCACAAATATGGATGATAATCGGATTGCTGATGCTGGTCGCTGAGTTGGTCAGCGTTGCCCTCGTGTTCGTATTTTTTGCTGTCGGAGGTTTATTCACAGCTTTGTTTGCAGCGATCGGTTTACTTCCAAGCTTAGAATATCAGATAATTGCCTTCTCTCTTATCTCCATCACAAGTTTAATGATCTTCCGCAGGCATGCGCAAAAATTAATGGAGATGAGACGTGAAAAGCATCAGGAATACAGAGAATTTGTTGGCGAAACTGCCATGGTCATACGAGACATTCCGTCGAACGGTTCAGGAAAAATTTATTATCGAGGCGCTGAGTGGAACGCAACTTCTGTTAATCATAATCCGATCGAAGCCGGAAGTAAAGTGATCATCCAAAGAACCGAAGGAATAACTTTGGTAGTGGAAGAATCTTAGGGCTTTATAAAAGAGATGGCCTGCAGAGTACTTCTGCAAGCCATTTCCTTATGCATTATTTCAATTTTATTTCCTCAAAGCTTCCTCTACCGGATTTCCAATATTTCCACTTGGCGGTAAAATGTGCAATAGAGAAGCAATTGTCGGTGCAATATCAGAAACCGAAGTGCGTCGTAAAGTCTCTCCCTTATTGATACCCCAACCGAACATAACGAAAGGCACCTGCGTGTCATAGTTATAAGGTGTTCCGTGAGATGTCCCCGTTGCGCTGCCATAAAACCATCCAGGCTGTGTAATGATCTGAATATCTCCGCTCCTCTTCGCATTGACGTTATTTTTGTAAAGTTCAAGCTGATAAGTGTTCAACGGCGCTCTGCCCATGTCCGTCAAGTTAAGAACGTCAGCGATACCATCTACCGGCAGGAGACATTCTTTAACAACATCAAAAACCTGAGCTACCGATATCTTCTTCTTTTTAAGCAGCGCATGGTTTAGATACAACTGATTGTTTTCAGTACTCGCGATATACACCCCTTCGCCAAAAGTTTCCGCCAGGTTCTTTTTAACGATATCACCAAGAACTGTTCGGCTGGCAAGTCCGGCAGGTAATTTATGTTCCCTGGCAAAACCCGGGACATCCACAACACCGTGGTCCGCCGTTAGAAATACAGTATAGTTCCCCTTTCCAGTCCAGCTGTCTAAAAACGAAAATAATTCAGCAAATTCTCTGTCAAGTTTCAAATAATCATCTTCCTGTTCAACTGAATTTGGTCCGGCCATATGCCCGATTTTATCTGGTGATGAAAAACTGATAGCCAGGAAATCGGTATCAGAACCTTTTCCAAGTTTTTCGCCCTTTACAGCTTCAATAGCCATTTCCTTGGTAATTGTATTCCCCCAAGGCGTACTTGTCACAGTTCCAAACGCATCGCCTGCAAAACCTGCCAGTTCAAAAGGGAAAACCGGTTTTTTAGCACCCGGTAATCTTCCCTCCCAAGCTACGTCATCAGCTGTGCTTTGCGTATAGGTTTCAATAGGATTCAATGTTTGCCAGCCTCGTTTCATATATTCAGACGGCATTTTCTTTGCATTATAGTCCTTTGCCCATTGCGGCAGTTCATCCATATAAAAAGTACTTGTCACCCAATTTCCTGTGTTCGAATCAAACCAGTATGAACCGTTCGCAGTATGCCCCGCCGGCAAAATAGATCCGCGGTCTTTGATAGCGACTCCAATTGTTTTCGAACGAAAATTTGTTGCGATTCTCAATTGATCCGTAACTGTACTGGTCAGAAGATTACGCGGCGACATTTTACCAACGCTTACGTTGTTGCTTCCGACCGTTTTCACTGTACTGTCTTCCACGCAATACACGCCTTTAGATGCATTCTGGTCATACCATTCATTCCCAATAATACCGTTTATAGCCGGAACTGAACCGGTATAAATCGAAGCATGGCCCGCAGCAGTAACCGTTAAAGCATAACTGTAATGATTATTCCGGCAATTGAAACCTTCATTCAAAAAGCGTTTAATTCCGCCTTCAACATATTTATCATAATAGCGATATAAATAATCATAACGCATTTGATCGACCACAATACCTACAACCAATTTCGGTCTTGCAAGCGTTTTTGGATTTGTAACGGTTGGTTTTTTAGGTGTCTGAGCAGCAACAGAGAACGTTGCAAGAACCCCCATAACCCAGAAAGATAATTTTCTCACGTTTCAGGAATATTTATTAATTGATGTCAAAAGTATATTAAAATTCAAAAAAGGGCATGTTTTTAATGGTATTTTAAGATTTCAGTTTTTCTTCAAAGCCTCCTGAACAGGATTTCCAACATTGCCGCTTGGCGGTAAAATATGGAGCAACGAAGAAATTGTTGGTGCGATATCAGCTATGGTAGTTCGGCGCAAGGTCTCTCCTTTATATACCCCCCAACCATAAAGTAGAAAGGGAACATGCGTGTCATAATTATAGGGCGTTCCATGATCTGTGCCCGTTCCAGTACCAGCAAACCAACCCGATTGCAAGATAATCTGAAGATCTCCGCTTCTCTTTGCATTGACATTATTTTTATATAATTCGAGTTGATATGCATTTAACGGTGCCTTTCCCATATCATTCAGATTAATTACATCAGCAATCCCCTGGATTTGCAGAAGCGCAGTTTTTGCTACTTCAACAGCGTTTGTCATCGAAATTTTCTTTTCTTTCAGAAGCTTACGATTAAGATACCACTGATAATTTTCATTACTTAAAACAAAATCCCCCGAGCCAAAAGCGTCAGATAAAGATTTCTTTATCGTGTCGTCAACCCGTGCCGCATCCAATAGTCCGGCTGGCAATTTGTGGTCATTCCAATAAGCCGGAACGTCTACCCCACCGTGATCAGCAGTCAGGAAAACGGTATAATTTCCTTTTCCAACCCAGCTGTCAAAAAAGGTAAACATATCAGCAAATTCCCGGTCCAGACGTAAATAATTATCTTCCTGCTCAATGGAAGTGGGCCCAAAAGCATGGCCGATTCGGTCAGGAGAAGAAAAGCTTACTGCCAGAAAATCAGTATCAGTACCTTTTCCAAGATTTTCACCTTTTACCGTCGCAATTGCCATGTCTTTCGTCATCGTATTTCCCCAGGGCGTGGTCGTTACGACGCCAAACGCGTCACCTGCCAAACCTGCAAGCTCGTATGGAAATACTGGTTTCAAAACACCAGGCAATTTACCTTCCCATGGCTCGTCGTCAGGTGTGCTTTCTATATACTGGCCGATCGGCAAAAGTGTTTGCCAGCCACGCTTCAAATATTCGGATGGCATTTTTTTTGCATTATAGTCCTGCACCCATTTTGGCAGCTCGCTGGTGTAAAATGTGCTGGTTACCCAGTTTCCGGTTTTGGAATCAAACCAGTAAGCACCATTTGCCGAATGACCCGCGGGAAGAATAGATGCTCTGTCTTTTATAGCGATACCTATGGTTTTAGAACGAAAATTCGTCGCGATACGAAGCTGATCTGTTACCGTACTTGTCAGAAGATTTTTCGGCGACATTTTCCCAACGGTAACATTGTTACTGCCAACAGTGGCTGCTTCTTTATCGTCCGTACAATATACTTTTTCACCCGTTGATCTGTCAAACCAGTCATTTCCAACAATTCCGTTTATGGCAGGCAGCGACCCGGTATACACAGCGGAATGTCCGGCAGCAGTCACCGTAAGCGCATAGTGATAATGATTGTTGCGGCAATTGTAACCGTCATTAATAAGTCTTTTGAAACCTCCTTCGCCATATTTATTGTAATAGCGATACAGATAATCGTAACGCATCTGATCAACAACGATACCGACCACCAATTTCGGCCTCGCAAGCTTTGTCGAATTCACAGCTGGCTTCTGAGCCTGAGCAAGTGTCGTTAAAAAACAGAACGTAAATAGCAGACCTTGGAATAATACTGATAAAGAAGTCATATAGAGTTTGAGGAAAGTCAATCGCGATTCACAGAGTTCACATATGGTAAAAAACAAAAAGTATCAACCTTCTTCAAAGATATACTCCTTAAACGTTTTTTCAGACTAATTTATCATCAACAAATAGTTACCTTCTCTTATCAAAGCAGAAACTCATAGCGTTTACTTTTATGTACTCAATATTTTAGCGACAAATCCTTATCCACGCCTTCTTAGAATTTTGCCACGTTCCGGGTATCAGCGGGAGTATATATAATTTGAAAGCAAACCGCTATCTTCATTTAATTTTTAAACCGATGGGAATTCAGAAATAAGATTCTCAGTTTTGTTACTATGATCAAAAATAATCTAATGGCGCACCGCGCGAGAGTAAGCGTGATTTTATTTCTTTTTGCGGGTTTTCTTGCTTCATGCAGTTCAGGAATTCCAATTTCGACAAGTAAGAAATACCCGATTGAAGTATTGTATGAAAATGAGTCTCTGGACCGCCCCTATTCTGAGATAGGCTGGGTGGAAATCAGCAGCGAAGATTCTCTGACGCCCCGGCAGACACAAAATAAAAAGATGATGTACCGCGGAAATGACGCGGATACAAAAGAACTTCTGGCGGCAAGACTTGTGATGAAGGCGCAAAAAATCGGTGCGAATGCGCTTATCAATGTGCAGTATAAATATTACACGTCTGTTAAAAAGGAAGGGTACATTATGAAAGGTTTGGCCGTTCGATACCGGGGCGAATAAGCAAATCCAGACCCCTTTATTTTTAAATTTTAATTATCTCAGCTATGCTTTTTACTGCCGACCTCGCTAATATGCCCGTTGAAGCAGAATCGCGGGTCATTGTTCGTTTTCAGGACTGCGATCCGCTGATGCATCTGAACAACTCAAAATATTTTGAATATTTTTTCAATGCCCGCGAAGACCAGGTTTCCAAACTTTATGGTTTCAGTTTTGAAGCCATGTTTCGGGAACTGAAAACCAGCTGGGTTGTATACCAACATCAAATCGCTTACGTTCGTCCGGCCCTGATCAGCGAATGGACACGCATTACTTCCCGTGTCATTTATTATAATGAAGATACAATGGTGACGGAATATTTTATGACGAACGATCAACGCACTGAATTGAAAACGATGCTTTGGACCACTTCCAAACACATCAGTATCGTGAATGGAAAACGTGTTCCGCATCACAAAGAAGTGATGGATTATCTGGCAGCAACTTGTGTTCCGGGTATCGATTTTCCAAATCTGGAATTTAACGAACGTATTCACCAGATTAAATATGAACTTTCGGCGGGAACTAACGCATAAGCTCTTTTCGTGAGATCAATTTATTTGCACTGGTATCCTTTTCAGTTGAATCAGCAACCGGGATGACATACGGCACTTGCAGCTCAACCGGTTTTGGCATAGCCTTAAATCGGTTGAAACTATGTGTAAACTGCATACTTACTCCTCCCGTTGTCAGCGTACTATTCAAATAAAGCGAATTTTGAATGTTTCTGTTATAAGCTTTCGCACGTACCGATCCGGACGGTGTCAGCCAATATTCCAACGTCCATTCTCCCAAAATACTGGTTGCGTCATATTGATTTGCGCCGGTTACGCCCGAGCTGATCCGCCCATCCCGTGTAATCCGGAAACGGTCGTTAAGAAAACGGTATGAAAATCGCAGCTGCAAATTATTAAGCGCATTCTGGTCAAGCGAAAGGCCGCTGACACCCACTTCCAGATTTTCATTGATCGTCGAAGCCCATCGGCTAATCTGATTGGAAACGAGTTCACTGATACTATTTCCAACAAAATTCTGGTTCGTAGTTACGTTTGCTTCTGGCAGCAACTGATTGACAACCAACAGACTACTTACTTGTCTGCTCAATTCCTGTTCATCCGATTTTAACTTCGCCTGGAAAGCTTCCAGCTGCCCGCGCAGATTACTGAGCGATGGATTATCCAGAATCTGCAAGTCGTACTTAATCTGCGGAGACATAAGCCGGTCGGATAATGCAATGGTAACTTCTACTGGATACCTGCGGGATAAAGTTGCAGCTTCCGAGTTGTTCAGACTTGAAGTATTCGGTAGTACGCCGGCAAGTGAAACCAATTGTTTATATCCGGTTTTTACGTCCAGCTGCGCACCGTAAGGATCTCCCGACCAGACAATCCGGCTGCCAGGTTTGATTGTAAATTTCTTGTTAATGATATTTTGCAGCGTGAAATTGTAGTCTCCCTTATCGATTTCATAAGTACCGACCATCGTGAAATCGCCTTTGGTGTCGATATTCAAATTTAGTCGTCCGCTCCCGTTTGCCCGGATAATATCTCCGGTCTGCCGGTCAAAAATAATTTCGCAGGTTGCGTCTGGCGTAAGATTGAAATTAAAATTCATTTTAATTCCACCCGCTACTTTGCTTTGCGGAGAATCTTTGTCAGAAGACGCACTGTCTTGTTTTGATATCTGACTGACAAACTGAATATAATCCTGGGTAGCGACTTCGGTAGCGCCGTCAAGCGGAATATGAATTCTTGTGTTTTTATTACTCGTTACGTTTGCCTCAACATTCATGTTGTCAATCGGGCCATAAATATTGACAGGGCCTGTAACATAAGCCGTACCATAAAACATATCATTGTCTTTGGAAGCGGTATTTAAAATCTTGAAATTTCTCAGATCCGCATTGAATCCCAAACTGAAGTATTTGAATCCATCATGAAAAACCCCACCTCTGAGTGAAGCCGTATTACCGTCAGGATCGGTCAGCGTGATATTATTTACCGTTATCTCACTTTCACTAAAATTAATTTTATCGCTGAAAGTGAAAACAGATTGCAAATAATCAAACTTCATCCGGCCTTTCTCGACCATTAATGAGCCATCCAAAACAGGCGCATTCAAAGAACCCTTTATCAAAACAGTTCCATGTGCTTTTCCGCTCACATCGGAAACGAGTTCCTCTGAAAATGGCTCAAGTGCTTTGAAATCCATATCATTAAAAATGGCTTTCAGATTTAAAGTATTGGCTTTGAGCTTGGGGCGATAAGAACCAACCAGGCTAAAAATCCGCTTTGCATCTTTATTAAGTTCTGCATCAATCTGCAGCTGACTATCCATCTGATCCCATTCCCCGGTTCCCAGGAAATTCCCAAACTCATAATTTGCATAACCAAGACTTTCAATGTTGAAATTTGCATCGAGTACGAAACTGTTGTAGGCATCCCGCATCTTGGCCGAGCCGTCCATGATACCGGCAAGTTTTGTGTTAAAAACAGGATTTAAAGTCCCGAGTTTGAAGTTTTTAATATCAAAAAGCAACGTACGATCCGGATTTGCTGACAGCGTTCCGTTTACGAACAAGCGCTGTTTTCCGTTGATCAGACCAAGATTATTAAAAGTAACATCTTTCCCGACGATCGAAATAAGGCTGTTTGCCGGCATATTCCATTCTTCATCCAGCAGATAAAGCTGTGAATTTTTAAATCCTATATCCAGACCAGCCGGCAAAAATCTGATTTCCCCTGCAAGATTAGCACGGTTAGTACTGCTTACTTGCCTGATTCCACCGTTAAAATCGATATGATCCACATCCCAGGTACCTTCCAGTTCAAGCTTTTCGGTAGGAACAAGCGAACTCATTTGCTGTTTGTCGGAAGTGACGAGCGCGGATGCCAGAACTTCCGCGCTATTTACAAATTTTGAAGTTGTAACGTCTACTTCTGAATTTACGAACTGATTGCTTCCGTAGCGCGCAGTATCTGCTTTTGCATTCATAGAAAGAAAAGCGGTGTTATCCATCTTGAATTTCCCTTCCGCTTTTGAGCCATGAGAAAGATAAACATCAGGGCTTAAAAACGCCAGAAACCGGCTTATATTTTTCGTTTCTACCTCATAATCAATCTCATACTTCCTGAGAATTGCTTTCTTTTCTTTCTTCGCGTAATAAATATTCCTGTCCGACTCGTTTTCGAAGAAATAAAGCTGATATTCAGACAAAACCTGATTAATATCTTTCCATGCCTGTGTTGGCACAAAATCACCCTCCACTTTTGCAGTCAGAAACTCACTTTCCAGGTTAAGACTTCGCTTGTCGAGTTTTTGACGCGATGAAAAAAGAAGTGTGTCCATGACGAGGTTTCTTTCCTTGCTCGACGTAATCAGAAAAGTATTCAGGAGTTTCGCATCACCGACAAGTTCATCGACTGTATTACCTGAAACTTTCACATCCAATTCGGTACGCAGTGTAATCTCTTCTTTCGTGAAACCTAGCGGAAGAAGGTTTGCCTTTTCAATAATACCCTGTAAGTCGAAAGAATTTTTTGGCTTCGACAAGTCGAATTCCCCTTCGAGGTTTACAACCAGATTCGAATCTTTTGAGCTTACCAATCCGTTAAAATATTGATTCTGCAGATTTCCTTTCAAACCGATATTCCGGTAATCATAATTTTTAAAACCTATTCTGGTAACAATCGCGTCCATGTTGGTTGAAGCGTAAGCAAGATCTAGACCTTTACCATGAATATTTCCGGAAAAATCCAATCTCTGCCACGTTTCCGGCTGATCAAGTAATTTCCCGATCTCAAAATCGACGGTTTCGATATCGCCGGAATAAGTCGTGGTTTTTTCGTCAGAAATATGAAAAACCAGATCGCCAGCCACTTTTCCCAGTTCTGAAGATGCTGACGCTTTCACGTCAAAATCTTCAATGGTTCCCTTGAAAGAACCATCCAGTAGCGTCGTTCCGAACTTTTGCAAAGTTTCATGCGACTTCCATTCAGGATAATATTGAACCAGATCCAGCGGCAGGACTTTGGATAATGACAGTTTGATATTCATCAATGGACTATCATCCGGCAGCCCTTTAAATCCTAAATCTCCCAATAACCGACTCCCCTGCCCAAACCGTACGTCCGCACCTGAAAGCTCAAAATCATCGACGCGACCATCAAAATTTCCGGAAACTTTCCACGTTTCGTTGAGCCTGTCCACATATTCTGAAAATAAGCCGAGATCGGCCGAGTGAATTTTCGTATCAACAAAATGGCCCCGGAGAAAAACTTTATGGTTAAAATCTCCAAGATCTCCCGAGCGGTTGTAGTGAAAGGTGATGTCGTCGCTGATATAAGAGTTGCCGATTTCTGCGCTCAGTTCTTTCAATTCCATCTTTTTCTGACAGAACAAAAACCGGGTATCCAGATCATGCATTTTTAACCCCGTTTGTTTGTCGACGGTTTTCATGTTGCGGGCAAGAAATGAAATTGTATCGCCCTGAGCCAGGAAATCTTTCAGATCAGCGTTGAGTTTATTCAGTTCAAAATGCGAATAATCGAAAACTCTCGGGCTCTTATAACGCGGTTTTCTTGGATCGTCATAGCGAAAAGTTCCGTCCACGATCTTTGATTTTCCAATCGTAAATGGCGTGTTATTTTCCGGAGCATTCGCCGGGCGCGGCGTGTTGGAAGATGTTAATTCGACGATCCGATTAATAAATCCATCAATATTCAAGTCTCCTGTTTTAGGAACGACGATCAGGTGTACATCCGGTTGATATAATGTAACTTCGTCGAGGTGAACTTCTTTTGCAGAATTTTGAATAATATTCTGCATATTCAGGTTGACGTCGATACGTCCAACATCGATCATTTTCTGCTGGCTTGTATCTTTTACTGAAACACCTTCCAGAGAAACTACATCAAACCATTTAATATTAACCCGTGTTATCTGAATGGGGTAACCCATTTTCTCGGAAACTCTGGCAGTAGCTGTTTTTACCAGAAAAGTTTGAACTGAAGGAAATTGTACGGCAATTGTAACGATCCCTAACGCCAAAAGCGCAAAAATCATTAGCACAACCAGGACATTGATAACCGCCTTCAGGGATTTTAACATATATAGCTTCGCAGCATATTCCTGCGTATCTTATCGTTAATTGCTTATTTTTGCGAATATTATTCAAAATTCATGAACATCCTCGCGATAGAATCGTCTTGTGACGAAACCTCGGCCGCTGTTTTATCTAACGGCAAAATTTACTCCAATGTTGTTGCCACGCAGCTCATTCACACACAATATGGCGGTGTTGTTCCCGAATTAGCATCAAGAGCGCATCAGCAACATATTCTGCCTGTGGTAGATAAAGCATTGAGTGATGCAAAAGTAACAAAAAAAGACCTGCATGCCATCGCTTTTACGAAAGGACCGGGATTATTGGGAGCTTTATTAGTTGGTACTTCCTTTGCCAAATCCATGGCTCTGGGCCTTGGCTTGCCACTTATCGAAGTCAACCACATGCAAGCGCACGTGCTTGCCCATTTTATACAAGATCCAAAACCTGAATTCCCATTTTTATGCCTGACCGTAAGCGGTGGTCATACTCAGATTGTTAAGATAAATAGTCCGCTGGATATGGAAATTATCGGGCAGACAAGGGACGATGCTGTGGGTGAAGCCTTTGATAAAACGGCGAAACTTCTGGATTTGCCGTATCCGGGCGGTCCGCTAATTGATAAATACGCCAAAACCGGAAATCCTCTTGCTTATACATTCCCCCTTCCTGAAATGCCTGAGCTCGATTTTTCTTTTTCCGGGATTAAAACTTCCTTTATGTATTTTTTACAAAAGCAGCTCAAAGAAAACCCGAATTTTATTCAGGAAAATATTGCAGATATTTGCGCCAGCATTCAATATACTCTGGTCAATATTCTTTTGAAAAAATTAAAAAAAGCTGCAAAAGAAACAGGAATAAAGGAAATTGCTATCGCAGGTGGTGTTTCGGCAAATTCAGGATTACGGAGTTCACTTCTTGAACTGGGAGAAAAACTGGGTTGGAAAGTTTATATTCCGGAATTTGAATATTGTACGGACAACGCGGCGATGATTGCTATGGCGGCCCATTACAAATATCTCGAAAACGATTTCTGTGATCAGACAGTTAGCCCAATGGCAAGAATGGAATTTTAAAACTGAAATAAATAGAGCAAAATGGTTCTTTCAGAAATCTGGATTTATCCGGTTAAATCTTTGGCCGGAATTCGTCTTACAGAAGCACAGGTCGAGGAGAAAGGTCTCCAGTATGATCGTCGATGGATGATCACGGACCCGTTCGGGCGTTTTATTACGCAAAGAGAATTTCCTAAAATGGCAATGCTGGAAGTTACGATACAAGAAGACTCTCTGATTATTTCAAATAAACTTAAACCCGAAAACCGTATCTCTGTTCCTTTTGAACCTGTGAGCGGAAAACAGCTGTCGGTTACAGTTTGGGACGATACAGTCGATGCGGTAACCGTTAGTGACGAGGTTGATAAATGGCTTGGTGCTGAACTGGAACTCGATGTTCAACTGGTGGTCATGCCTGAAAAAACGGAGCGGAAGGCTGATCCAAAATATGCTAAAAATAACGAAAACGTAAGTTTTGCAGATGGCTTTCCATTTCTGTTAATATCGCAGGCGTCACTGGACGATCTTAATTCCCGCTTGGAAGAACCTATTGTGATGCAGCGTTTCCGCCCAAATTTTGTGGTAACCGGAACAAGTGCTTTCGCGGAGGATTACTGGAAATCGTTTAAGATCGGAGATTTATCCTTTGAAATAGTAAAATCTTGCGCACGTTGTGTTTTGACAACAATCGATCCTGAAACTGCCGTGAAAGGAAAAGAGCCATTAAAAACCCTGGCAACTTATCGCAGAGTAAATAATAAAATTCTTTTTGGACAAAACGTTGTAACCAAAAATCAAGGCCTTATTAAACAAGGTGACGAAATCTTATTGACCGAATAAAAGCTTTTTGTGAAAGGAAATTTACTCAACTTCATCATCAACATAATCCAAAAATTCAGCCTGGCCCATATACACTGGCTTGGCTTTGATTTAGCTGCCGCGGCTGTCGTGACACAGATTGCCTTTACAAAAATACCTGTAGGAAAGGCAACTATCAACACCAGAACAACAGCAGTGCTCGCCTTGGGTATTTTTGTTATCTCTTCTTTAAATAAACTTCTCGACCATAGAAAACCTGCTAAAAGAGAGTCAAAAAAATTCTTAACGAATCAAAAGGAGCGAATTTCATTTCTGAAAATTTTAATCGGCGCTCTGGTTATTGCTGCTATCCTGGCTTTCTTCATACCTGAAAATATAGGAAAACTTGCCTTTTTTCTCACTATTGTATCGGCGGCAGGAATATTTCTTTTTTCGAAATTGCCGGAAAGGAGCCCGCTCCATGTTTTGCGCGAGCCATTTTCCGCAATCATTTTGACTGCTGTAATTCTTGGAAATACTTTCTTGCTGAATCAGGAAATAGTAAGAGAGAACAAGTATGCAGGCGTTTTATTATTTCTCATCATCTTACAGAATTTTTTGTTGTCATCTTATTTTTCGGCAATCGAGTTTCCCAATACTTCCAATCTTGCAACCCGGCTTAGCGCGCCAATGGCGAAACAGATTCTGCATGGAATAACTATACTGGTCGTCACCGGATGTATTATTATTTGTCTTAAAACAGAATTCCGGTATACCCAGCGCCTGATTGTAATACTGCTGGCGATGTCTGTTTTACAATCAATTATCCTTCAAAGAGCGAATTATATAAAGAATAAGAAACACAAAGAACTCATAATTACGATGATATTAACACTTCCTTTTCTGATCTTATAACAAGAAAAAGCTTACCCTTCGCAAGAAAGATAAGCCTTTGACTTCTTATTTTTAATTCCTTTTAAGCCTGTGATTCAGGATCTCCCGTACCGTAGGTCTGGAAAGGACTTTTCATAATTCCTCTTTCTGAGTTACGAATGAAATTCACAACTTCGTCACGTTCATTTGAAGGTGGTAATTCCAATTCTATTTTTTGCAAAGCCTCAGCATTGTTAAGGCCTCTCATATAAATGTAACGGTAAATATTCTGGATTTCGATGATTTTCTCATTACTGTACCCACGGCGGCGCAAGCCAACTGAATTGATGCCTGCATAAGAAATCGGTTCGCGGGCTGCTTTTGTAAAAGGAGGAACGTCTTTCCGAACCAACGAAGCACCTGATACAAACGAATGCGCTCCAATCTTAACAAACTGGTGGACAGCACTCATCGCACTTACGATCGCCCAATCGTCAACATGAACGTGGCCTGCCATTTGGACGTTGTTTCCAATGATGCAGTTATTTCCAACACGGCAATCATGTGCGACGTGAGCATAGGCCATAATCAGACAACCTGATCCAACCACTGTCTTCCAATGCTCTTCGGTACCACGACTGATCGTCGCATATTCCCGAACCGTTGTATTATCGCCAATGATTGTCAGTGTGTATTCATTGTTGTATTTGAGATCCTGAGGAGTCGAAGAAATAACGGCCCCTGAGAAAATACGGCAGTTTTTGCCGATACGCGCTCCCGCATTAATTACTGCGTGAGAGCCAATCCACGTCCCCTCTCCGATTTCTACATCTGCATGTATCATCGCGAAAGGTTCAATTTCTACATTCGGAGCGATCTTAGCGTCCGAATGGATATATGCTAACTGTTGTGTCATTTTTTCTTAACTAGACTTGCGACCATATCTGCTTCACACACCAGCTGCCCGGACACATATCCCCGACCGCTCATCTTTACTATTCCACGTTTCATAGGTGAAGTAAAAACACATTTAAATATAACTGTATCTCCCGGAACCACACTGCGTCGGAAACGGCATGCATCAATACCGATCAGATAAGACCAGTAATTATCAGGATCAGGCACGCTGCTCAGTACAAGGATACCTCCCGTCTGCGCCATAGCTTCCAGCTGCAGAACGCCCGGCATCACTGGATTCCCAGGAAAATGACCAAGGAAATACTCCTCATTGATTGTTACATTTTTGACACCAACCACGCTGTTTTCATCCAAAGCAATGATTTTATCAATCATCTGGAAAGGATAACGATGCGCGAGCAACTCACCAATCTGCTTGATATCAAGAACTGGTGCTTTATTAGGGTCGTAGGACGGAATATCTCCCTTTCCTGACTTGATAAGTTTCTTTATCTTTTTTGCCAGCGCTACGTTCGCGGCATGTCCCGGACGTGCTGCCAGGATCTGGGCTTTAATAGGTCTTCCGATCAATGCAAGATCCCCGATAAGATCCAGCAGCTTGTGGCGCGCCATTTCATTCGGATAATGCAATTCTACATTATTCAAAATTCCTTTTGATTTGTCAACACTTACCTTCGGCTTGTTTAGTAATTGTGACAAATGGTCCAGTTCGCCCTCTTTTACGTCCCGGTCCACAATAACTATCGCATTGGTAAGGTCTCCACCTTTGATCAGATTTTGTTTATACAATGCTTCAAGTTCATGTAAAAATACAAACGTGCGGCATTTGGCAATATCGTCTTTAAAAAGAGTAATATCGTTCAGAGAAGCATGCTGGCTGCTGATCACTTTGGAATTGTAATCAACCATTACTGTTAAACGATAATCTGAAAGCGGCAAAGCTGCCATTTCAATATCGTTATCCATATTTTTATAATGAACATATTCCGGCACCTCAAAGTAGTTACGGTATGCATTTTGTTCTTCAATTCCCGCATCCAGTAATGCATCGATAAATTTGATAGAACTGCCATCCATAATAGGCGGTTCAGGTCCATCCAACTGGATCAAAACATTGTCGATCTGCAATCCCACCAGCGCAGCCAAAGTGTGCTCAACCGTGTGAATGCGTGCACCGTTTTGTTCGATGGTTGTACCGCGCGACAGATCCACCACGTTGTCCACATCCGCATCAACAATAGGCTGATTTGGTAAATCAACCCGCTGAAACTTGTAACCGTGATTGGCCGCAGCAGGAACGAAAGTCATCGTTGCTACCACACCTGTGTGTAAACCTACTCCCGTAACTGATACGGATTTTTTTATGGTTTGTTGTTTTTCGTTCATTATATTCTCCTAATCTACTAAACGGCTGCGGGGCGTCGCATTTTCGCCAAAAAAGTGAGCTTATTTTGCTCAATCTATATTTTTTCTTTGTTTGTTCAATGTTCAGAAGCCTCACGCTTACGTTCCAGCTGTTTCAATCGTTCTTCAAGTTCGGGCAACCTTCTTGTCGAAGCCATGGCTCTCAGATGTTCTGTCAAATCTCTCGCAGGCGATCCTGAAAGAGACAGTCCTTCTTTCTTAATGGATTTGCCTATACCCGATTGTGCACCGACTTTCGTATTATTAGCCAGGGTTATGTGTCCTGAAATCCCTACCTGACCCGCGATCACACATTGTTCTCCAATTCTTGAAGAGCCTGAAATTCCTGCTTGTGCCGCAATTACGGTATTTTGCCCAATTTCTACATTATGAGCAATCTGCACAAGGTTATCAATTTTGACTCCTTTACGAATAATTGTTGAACCCATGGTGGCACAGTCAATCGTGGTGTTAGATCCAATACTAACATTATCTTCGATAATGACATTACCCAGCTGAGGAATCGTTTTATAGGATCCATCCGTTTGCGGAGCGAAACCGAAGCCATCACTCCCAATCACTGTATTAGCAAAAATGCAGCAGTTTTTTCCTATAACTGTGTTATCGTAAATTCTTACTCCGGGATGGATAATTGTATTGTCTCCGATCTCCACAAAATCTCCCAGGTATGTATTTGGGTATATTTTTACGCCGTTACCAATTTTGCAGTTCCGTCCTATGTAAGAAAAGGCACCACGGTAACCATTCTCACCCATCTGGCTGTTTTCACCAAGAAAGCTTGGCTGCTCAATTCCACTTTTCCCCGTTGCAATACGTTTCTGGTACTCTTCCAGGAGTATTGTAAACGCTGTATAAGCATTATCTACATAGATTAATGTAGCACTGATATCTTGTTTTGGAGTAAAGTCTTTATTAACAATAACTGCCGAAGACTGTGTGGTATAGATATAGGGTTCGTATTTACTATTGGCCAGGAAAGATATACAACCAGGCTGCCCCTCTTCAATTTTTGCAGCCGAATCAATTGTAACTGTATCATCACCAACGGTAGTTCCATCAAGCATCTTTGCAATCTCGCTGACAGTAAATTTCATATTTCGGCTAATTTCTGGTAACGTCTCTGTAAATAATAAAGCGAATTCTAAAAACGGGTCCTTTTGTTGGTGAAAGAATTGACATCCTAACTAACCACGCAAAGATACATTTTTACCCCAACATACATAATACTTGCGGACAATCTTCGTGAGCGCCTCGATCGTTGGAATATCAGAAGCATCTGCAATATCCAGCAAAGCCCCATCTTTCATTTTGACCTTTATGGGATCCTGTTCCTTTTCATATGCCCAATTCGTGGTTTCGCCAGTTACTAAAAAGTATGACAACTCACTTTGCTTTATCCCCTCCGATAAAAGTTTTTCTTTTAAAGGATTTAAAATTTCTTCTCCGGGAATGGTATCGAAAAAGCTTATCTTAAATAAATGTCTGTCAAGCAAATCTTTACACAAAGTCGAGAGAACCAGATCGGTATGTTTTGTCCAACCTTTGACAGAAGCCCATACGTCGTTATCATCCAGGTTGTTGAAAGATTCCAATAAATCCGGATTTTGTTCAAAATCAGATAGCGAAAATTTATTTTTCAGGAACAAAGAAAAGTCCGGTGTCGAAAATAAATTTTCACCGGCAGCTGATAATTCCCTTGCACGCTTTAATATTTGAGTGAGCATGGCTTGCGCACTCAATAAAGTTTTGTGCAGGTAAACCTGCCAATACATCAGCCTGCGTGCGTGCAAGAAATTCTCTATACTCAGCAATCCCTTTTCTTCAATCACAAGCTGGTCCTGACTGATCTCAAACATTTTTATTAAACGGTCGGCGCCGATCGAGCCTTCGATCACACCTGTGTAGAAACTATCACGGTTCAGATAATCCATCCGATCCATATCCAGTTGACTGGAAATCATCTGATGAAAAAATTTGCGTGGGTAAACCCCCTCGAACATTTGAATTGCAATGTCGAGCCGACCGTCCATTTCGCGGTTTAACTGCTTCATCATTTCCAATGTGATTGATTCATGCGCCACACCCGGCATCAACTCTTTTTCCAGGACATGGGAAAAAGGACCGTGCCCAAGATCATGTAAAAGAATAGCGGCCTGAGCAGCTTCCATTTCCGGCTCCCAGATCAAATGGCCTTTTTCCTGCAAGGTGCGCAACGCCTGACCCATGAGATGCATAGCACCCAACGCGTGATGAAACCGGGTATGGAGCGCACCAGGATATACCAAATCAGCCAGTCCGAGCTGCTTAATTCGTCTTAAACGTTGAAAATAGGGATGTTCAACCAGATCAAAAAGCAAATCCGAAGAAATGGTTATAAAACCGTAAACAGGGTCGTTGATAATTTTTCTTTTATTCAAAGCGTACTTTTTTTTGCAAAAATAGTAAACTACGAACGCAGAAAAGAATGAAATCTTATCATAATCATTTGGAGAATTAATCTCTTTGACTAATTTTGCACTCCAAACTCTTTTATAGAGCCGGGCCTATAGCTCATTCGGTTAGAGCAACTGACTCATAATCAGTAGGTGCCTGGTTCGATTCCAGGTGGGCCCACTTAAAAATCAAGGACTTAGCGAAATTCGCTAAGTCCTTTTATGTGCAATACAAATTTGCTTTTTGGCATAGGAGTAATTGAGTGCACTGAAATATTTTTTTTTCGCATGTTTTTTAATTCCACAATAAACTTCACTTTAATAGTTTACTGGTAGACTTGTTCAGGGTCCCTTTGCCAATCTTTTTCGAATTCCTTATTGATATTTTTGTCCTCGGCACAACACAAAGTCTGTCGTTATTAGATACTGAAATTTTTTAGCTAAAAATCTCAGCAAATAAATTTTTAATTGACCTTTTTGTTCGCTATTTTTGATTGTTCACTGAACACGAACAATTAAATAAAACGAACAAATGATTCTTGCAGAAAATGAGATTGTTGGAAGGGCACTGAGAAACCTAGAAGAAAATACCGGTATTACTGGTCATTGGACTTCTGTGCAGAACCCCTATATATCCGAGACCGATGGTGAAACAAGAATAAATATGAAAGAAACCACAGTTACTTTCAATACCGAGGTAAAACGTGAATTTCGCGACTACCACCTAGATAAGCTAATTCGTCAAGCTAAACTGAATAGACCGTTAATGCTTATTGCGGATAAGATATATCCAGCGCAGAAGCAGCGTCTGCGCGAAAACGGAATTGCCTATCTGGACACTGCAGGGAATATTTACATCTCCGACGGCAATCTACTTTTATGGCTGGATGGTCAAAAGCCGGTGCATCTAGGCGCAGATACAAAAACAAATCGGGCCTTCACCAAAGCTGGCCTTAAAGTAGTTTATGCTTTCTTACAAAATCCAGAGGCTGTAAATTTCACGTACCGTGAGATTGCCAGTTTTGCCAAGGTGGCACTGGCAACGATAAACGAAGCCATATTGTCTTTGAAAGAAGCCGGGCATATTGTACAGGTTAATAAAAACCGCATGGTACTCAGTAACAAAAGAGAGTTGCTCGAGAATTGGATAATAGGATATAAAAACATACTAAAACCTTCCTTACTATTAGGAACTTACCATTTCGCGGCAAGTGACCAATGGAAGCAAATGGAGTTACCTGCAACAGCTGTTTGGGGTGGTGAACCAGCAGGCGATCTTGAAACCGCCCACCTGAATCCCCAACAATGGACTATTTATACTGCCCAAGCCAAGCTCGAAATAGTAAAAATGCTAAGGCTTGCCCCCAAGCCTGATGGTAACTTAAATATCTACAACAAGTTTTGGATGGACACCGCCGTGTATCCAGACAACATTATGACTCCCGAATTGATCACTTACGCTGACTTGGTGATCACCGGAGATGCAAGATGCATTGAAACAGCAAATATTATTTACGAAACAAAGCTCAGCAGGATATTTGATCAGCCATGAAACACACAGAATTAAAGAATGTCTTTGATACGTTAGAGAAAGCTTTTACTGAACTCTCCATTGACTATTACCTGATTGGAGCCTTAGCAAGACAGATATGGTACGAGAGAGCTCAAATGAAATTCAGAACAACCAGAGATGTAGATTATGCCATTCTGGTAGGCAGTCATCAAGAATATGAAACTGTTAAGCAATACCTAATCAAAAATGAAAATTACTTACCAATCAGGGAAAATGCATTTGTACTGATATCGCCAGACGGATTTCAGGTTGACCTACTTCCATTCGGAGAAATCGAATCCCAGGGAAGTGTAAAGATTGAAGGGATAGGTATGACCACAATCCAGATAAGCGGGATGAAAGAAGTTTACGAAAATGGGACAGAGATTGTTAACCTTGAAACAGGAAACACCTTCAAGGCCGCTACATTAATTGGAATTGTTCTTCTGAAACTTGTAGCTTATGATGACAGACCCGAACGAAGACAGAAAGACGCCACGGATATTGGCAATATCTTCGTAAATTTTTTCGATATGCATCAAGATTTAATATACGCCAATCATCTTGACATGTTTGATGAACAAGAGCGTACACTTGAAAATATATCAGCAATCGTGCTGGGTAGGGAAATCAAAAAGATTATCTCATCCAATGCAAACCTGATCGACCGATTGAACAGAATTTTGAATGATCATATAAATTCTGGTGAAAAAAGTATTTTCACTCAATTGATTATCAAAGAAATCGGAAAAGAAATTGATTTGATAATCGAATATCTTCGAGATATTCTCTGGGGATTTGAAAATCCATCAAAACCTGTTGACTAGCATCATGGCAGTAGTCAATTCTCTGAAATATCTACCCCATATCAGGATACTATTGAAAATAATGCGCTTTCAGATTAGATATCTATAATCTGGATAATAAGGTTATGGCGTGATATCTTATCGTCTGCCATGCCTTCCAAAAAAAACGGAGCCATTACATAGTCATACTTACCTATCAGAAAGTAGTTTAATAGAAATCATTCCGGCTAAAAGAGATGGGCCTGCCTGGTTTGAAATATACATCGTGGGCCAGTGGTATATCTTGGATGAGGTGCAGCAGTTTACAGGCGGCTTCCGGATTAAAATAGACGTGATGCGGCTTATGTGGCTATGCTATGTTGACACAATAGGGTAAAGCGACACCGCAATCGCTGCATGTCGCGGTATAGCTGTTAGAGCCAAAACAGTAAGCGCTTCGGGCAGAAACGTTGCCCGAAACTTTTCTTTATATCTGTCTTATTGACTGGTTCCAGCCATGGGAAGCAGAATGGTAAAACTCGACCCAACCCCGACTTGGCCGCTGGCATAGATAATCCCATTGTGATTATCTACAACCTGCTTGCAGATCGAAAGTCCGATCGCGGTGCCCTCGTAGGTATTTCTGCCGTGAAGCCGTTGAAACACCTCAAAGATTCTATCCGCATACTGCGGATCAAACAATGGCCAAAGTGGAACAAGCAAAGCCTGTATTTTATATCCAATACCGCTGTCGGTGAAAGAAGCAAAGTAAAGACACGCTTATACTATGACACGTTTGTCAACCAGCTTTTCAGCTACGATGACACGACCTATACCAAGCAGACCCGGCCTTACGCCTTTCAAAGTTTTTACGACGATTATACATTTGGCGGCAATGCAGAATATGAGTCAAGGGCACTGGCTCATAATGTTTTCAAGCTGAATGTACAGTATAAGCGTGACGTACACAGAGAGCATGATCTGGGCGAACCGGTGCAGGGATATATTGATAATACCCTATCCTTAGGCATTGAAAATACCTATCAGATAACATCCGGTCTGGCTATTATTCCCGGCGTAAGCTTTAACATGCGCGGCAACGACAAAGCACAGGAATACAATGCGGCAACCAAAGAAATCACCAATTTCGCTGACAGCAAAAACAATGCGGTCAATGCGCAGATAGGACTTTTTTGGGATATCAACACCAGTCATTCTTTAAAAGGATCGGTAGCACGAAAAACCAGGTTTGCAACCATTAAAGACCGTTATTCCTACCGGATGGGCCAGGCCATTCCCAACCCTGACCTTGGCGCAGAAGCAGCTGTAAACATTGATTTAAGCTACTCGGGAAAAATTGCAGACAAACTCAGCCTGCAAGCTAGCGTGTTTAACAGCAATATTGATGACATCATTCAGCAGGTCGATAATGTGCAACCCGGACGTTTTCAGCTGCAAAATGCAGGCAAAGCCCGGTTCTATGGCGCGGAAGCAGGTCTGGATTACCGTGTCATTTCCGGGCTTAGCATTGGTTCCAACTATTCCTTTATCAAAAGAAAGAACAAGACCAACCCGGCTATTCTTTTTACCAACGTTCCCGAGCATAAGGTTTTCGCATATGCTGACTACTCTTTCTGGAAGCGGGTCAACATCCTGGCAAGTGTGGAACACAACAGCGACCGTTAAGCACTAGCTATGGCACCCAGGCGAAAGCCTACACGCTGGTCAATGCAAAGGCATCGGTTAAACTGTATAAATTCATTTCTGCGGAAGCGGGACTGAACAATATTTTTGATGTGAATTACAGCTTAGTTGAAGGTTTTCCGGAAGCCGGGCGCAATTTCTTTGTAAACCTGGTGTTCAGTCATTTTTAGATGTATTTATCTTGATGAGAAACTTGTTGAAAACGGTTGTAACAAACAAACCGGGTTGGCTTAAAGTCAGCCTGGTTTGTGCTGTTTTCATTTCTTGCGGGCTCATCCAGTCTTTTATGGGCAAAAATGCCCAGCCGTATGTTTTGCAGTATCCAGCGAATTCGGCTCGCGGTTTGTCATTCCGGAGGGCAATCCCACTACCAAAGAAGGTGTTTATCTGGGACGGCTGCTGTTCTATGAAAAAGCCTTATCCGCAAATAACAACATATCTTGTGAAAGCTGCCATAACCAAAAACTGGCTTTTACCGATGGAAAAGCATTCAGCACCGGCACCGACGGTTCTTTAACCGCCAGAAATTCAATGTCGCTGGCCAATCTTTTATGGGTCCGAAACTTTTTCTGGGACGGGCGCTCGCCTGCCCTTGAAGATCAGGCCAGGTTCCCCTTAACAGATCCGCACGAAATAGGGCAACCGCTCAGCGAATCGGCCAGAAAGTTAAATAAAACTACCCTTTATCCACCACTGTTCGCAAAAGCATTTGGAAGCAGCGTAATTACAGAAGACCAGATACTGAAAGCGCTATCCCAGTTTGAGCGGACATTAATCTCGGCTGGCTCTGAATATGACAAGTATCTGGCAGGCAATTACCAGCCCACTGCCCAGCAGCTCAAGGGGGTTGCAGCTCTTTGAAAGTAGTCCCGACCCCAAGCTTGGCATCAGGGGCGCCAACTGCACGCACTGCCATGGCGGGGTTAAAACTTTCAAAGAGCTTTTTCATAATAATGGCCTGGACAGTATTGCCACTGATCTAGGGAGAGAGAAATTTACCGGGCAAGCTGCAGACCGCGCAAGATTCCGCGTCCCCACCCTGCGCAATATCACGCTGACCGGCCCTTACATGCACGATGGAAGGTTTTCAACAATCGAGCAGGTCCTTGACCATTATAACCAGCACATTGTGCAAAGCCTGACGCTCAGCGCTTTTCTACAAAACGTTTCCAATGAAACCTGCGGCAAGAACCTGGCGCTGACAAAAGACGAGAAAGCAGATTTGACGGCCTTTCTGGGTATGCTTACAGACTCATCATTTATAACCAATCCTGCATTTTCCAATCCCCATCCTCTTAAAAATCCTTAAACTATGTCCAAACCTAAATTTTCCAGTCGCAGCATTGTTGTTAGTTTTTTGCTGCTTTTAGCCGTTTCATTTTCATCACTAGCCCAAAATACGGCGACGCTTTCTATTACCGGAGAAGTAACAACACCCCTGGATCTGAAACTGACAGATCTGGCCAGCTTTAAACAGGTAAGTCATAAAGTAAAAGACCGCGACGGAAAAGAACATGAATTTGCTGGAGTTGCCTTGATCGAGATCCTGGAAAAGGCAGGCGTTACAACCGGAAGCAAGTTGCGCGGTGAAAACCTGGCTAAATATCTGCTGATCTCGGCGGCCGATGGCTATGAGGTCTTGTATTCTCTTGCAGAAATCGATCCTGACTTTACAGACCAGGTAATTTTGCTTGCCACATCTAAAGACGGCCAGCCACTTGCAAACGGCGAAGGCCCATTTCGGATTATCACGCCCAACGATAAAAAGCCCGCCCGCTGGATACGGGAAGTGCGTTCTATCAAAGTCGCATTTGCCAAAAATTAAGATGTCTAAGACTGTAAAGTAAAATCACGACGACACATAGTTCATTGGGGATGAAATGACTACTAGCTCAATTATTATTACTTTCGGTTTTATAAATGCCTGTTCGATTTCATAGGCATGAACCGCTGAGCAGAACACAGAATCAACTAAGCCTTAAACTGCTACCTTGGCTTCTCGTGAGCCACACTCAGCGTGTTCCACTGTTTTTTTATAAAACCGATCTGTCCCTGGCAATCTCTTATAAAATTGGTAAAACCATTCAGAATACCTTTTTTTCATTTCTTGTGTTTGGGAAGTTTGGTTTCAGTTTTGACCATTAATGACTAGCTTTACCCTCATGGCAAAGCAAATTAACCTGAAATCTTTTCAAGAATTCCTTAAGTCCAGCTCAACCGGCGGAATCATTTTGATCATCTGTGTGATCGTTTCTCTCATCATTGCAAACTCCGGTGCAGGAGCTGGCTTCGAGGCACTGTTGGCTTCCGAAATTGGTGCTGATATGGCCGGTGTTCATCTGCGTTATCCTATTCTGCTCTGGATTAACGACGGCCTAATGGCGATCTTCTTCCTTTTGGTTGGACTTGAGATTAAACGGGAAATGGTAGAGGGAGAGCTTTCCTCAATTAAAAAAGCCTCTCTTCCCATACTTGCCGCAATAGGCGGCGTATTGGCACCCGCCCTGATCTATTTCTCATTGAATTCAGATACAGAAACAGCCAGTGGCTGGGGAATTCCCATGGCAACTGACATTGCCTTTGCCATTGCCATCATTTCGATGCTGGGAAAACGCGCACCTTCTTCTTTAAAAATATTCCTTTCGGCTTTGGCTATTGTAGATGATTTAATGGCTATCCTGGTTATTGCTATATTTTATTCCACTGATATTCAATACACTTATCTCTTATATGCGTTTGGAATTTTCATCTTCCTGCTGCTGCTAAATAAACTAAAAGTTAAAAATCTAGCTGCTTATCTGATCCCAGGCCTATTCATCTGGTATTTTATTCACCATTCAGGCGTGCACGCTACCATTGCAGGTGTTTTGACAGCGTTTGCCATTCCTACCACCCCTGACGCAACTGAATCACCTCTTGAAAAGCTGGAACACATTTTGGTCAATCCCGTGAATTTTCTGATTATGCCGGTTTTTGCACTGGCCAATACCAATATTCAGTTTGAGTCACAGATGCTGCAAGGACTTACGACTGCATTGGGTCTCGGAATCATTGCCGGCCTGGTGATCGGCAAACCGCTTGGCATCACCCTCTTCTCATGGATAGCTGTTAAACTTGGTATAAGTAAAATGCCAAAATATGCCACTTGGGCTCATATCGTTGGTGTGGGTATGCTTGGTGGAATAGGATTTACAATGTCCATATTCATTGCCCTGCTGTCTTTTTCAGGAAAGACATTAATTCTTTCTGAGGCAAAATTTTCTATTTTGACCGCTTCGGTTATTTCGGGGGCACTTGGCTATTTTTGGCTGGACCAGGTTGCAAAGCGGTCGAAAGTTAAAACCGGCTTACGAGCAGATCAACCATTACAACAGGATAGTGATCTGTGACTACGTTTCGCAAAAGATAAGCGATCATCGGCATACTATTCAGCAATACAAAATCCGGGTTTTCAGTAATGTTGCGAGTCTGTAATTTCCTGTTTTTGGTTAAATTAAGTCATTCTGTTTTATAAAAAATAAACAGCGAGCATTGCTAAATGCAATCAGTATCATTAAATAATGTAAACTAGCTATCAACGTAGTCTAAGCTTCCATCTTTGTTTGGTTCAATTTCTTGATATGGTCCATGCAGAGCCAATTCATAACCAAAATTTCCGGATCACTATGGTCGCTGCCGGTGTTCCTACGGAAATTGATGGCGCATGCATGTAGTTCCTAAGCTGAAGGGAGAGGCCCCTGACCCACCAAACATCTTATCTGGAGTTCGATAGATAAATACCCAGGCTTTGGATGCAATTATTTCCATCTTTGCCTCCTTTGTTATATAAAATTGAGGGTTGTTGAAAGTCCGGGAAGTGATAAAAGTCACACACGGGAAATATTATTTTTTTCAACTTTACAAACGACGAAGTCTTTAAGGTTTCTGAACATTGGAAATCTTCTACAAAAGTTTTGATTAAGACAATACGCCCGTTTTAATTATTGATCCTATGATAACTGAAAGTATTTCCTATTACCTGGACCATGTTTTTCCTGATTTTGAACCTGAATTAAAACAGCGGTTGGCAAAGGATTGCATCCTGAAATATATACCCGCCGGAGAGGTAATTATGCGGACAGGACAGTTCATTAAGCATACCTTGCTGATTGGCAGCGGCAGAGTGAAACTTTATCGCCAGGGTGATGACGGCGAAGAAGCTTTCATATACAACCTGGAACCCGGAAGCGCCTGCGCGCTATCAATGATCTGTAATACCAAACAGGAAGCCAGTGAAATTATGGCCAAAACCGTTGAAGATACCGTTGCGATCATGATACCGATCCAACTGATGGACGAACTGATGCAGAAATATAAAAGCTGGTATTATTTCGTGATTGCTAATTACCGGGCCCGTTTTGAAGAACTATTGGTTGTATTTGACAATGTCGTTTTTAAAGGTATGGACGAAAGATTGGAATTCTATCTGAAAAACCATTTTGAAAATCGCAAAACCAATATCCTGACCATCACCCACCAGGAAATAGGAAATGACTTGAATACTTCCCGGGAGGTCGTATCAAGATTACTAAAAAAAATGGAGCAGGACAAAAAGATCAGGCTATTAAGAAATAGTATCCAGTGGCTTTCCTGAAAATATGCCGGTATATGTGCTTACGTTAAACACTCTGGATCAAATATACAATCAGCACGATACTAATCAGCAAAATCACGCCTGTTAAAATGCTGGTAAGAACCGTGGACGGCTGGTAAGTTCCGTTTCTGAGTTGTTGATCCGTTTTTCGGTACTGCCAGAAAGAAAACAGGATAGACAAAACACCCATCGCTACAAGTACAATCCCGATGATCGCGGAATATCCATGCGAAGGTATCTTGATTTTCTCGCCCAGTACCAGACCAATTTGTTTGACAAATAAAGAGAATTTGACCACTACAAATCCAAATGCCATAATCCCGATACCAGTTCTTATCCACGCCAGATAAGTCCTTTCATTGGCCAGATGATCGTTGGGCTTAAAAGGAGAATTGTCTTTTTCTTTTTCATCCATACAACAAATATAGCGCTGATTATAACTTAAATTCAGGAAAGAGAAAAAGTCGGTAAAAGGATGCAAACTGTGGTACCCTGCCCATCTGGAGAATCTACCGTCAACTGTCCCTGGTGCATATCGATGATTTTTTTGGCAATAGTAAGTCCCAGTCCAAAACCTGGAAGATTTCCGACATTAGCAGCTCGCATCATCGGCAGAAATACATCTTCAAGCTGGGCCGCGGGAATGCCGATTCCCTGGTCAATCACCTTTATCATCACCAGATTCAAATCGAAATCAACACGCAGTGTAACGGGTTTGTTCTGAGAATACTTGCTTGCGTTTTCCAGAATATTATTAAGAACTGTACGAAGCAGTGTTGGATTTCCAAGTATCCTGATTGCTGAGGTGTTTTCTGTAAAATTATCCGTCAGTTGCAGTTCGATATGCTGGCCTGGATGCTTTTCTCCGAAATAAGTAATCGTGTCCAGTATTGTATCAACGATATTGATATCTTCCTTGAACTGCCCTGCCTGCAACCCTTCCACTTCTGCCAGATGAAGCAGAGAGTTTGCCAGATTGATTGCCCCCTCAAGACGTACAAGTGCCTTCTCCAAACTTAGTTTGGTGTCTTCCAGATTTTGATCGTAAGCCAGAGAAGTTTCCAAAACACCTTTTACGACCGTCAGCGGCGTTCGGATTTCGTGAGAGGCATACGCAACAAAATGCTCCTGACTCATCGCCAAAGCCTGGAGCCTGGAAAGCAGTTCGTTAAAAGAACTTGCCAGATAAGCCGCTTCATCACCTTCTGATTTGGTGGAAAGCCGAAATGAAAAATCATTCACAACCGCCGGGTTCATTTGCCCTATTAACCCATCAAAGGGACTGAGAGCCCTTCGGGCAAACCAAAATCCGGCAAAAGCAACAATGCCCAGCATGATCACATTACCTGTTATCAATATAAACATAAGGCTTTCAATCGCTTGCCTACCAGTCAGATCATAAGCCGTTACAACTGAAATATAGTTTTTCCCGTCGATTTTAAATGATAATGCAACCCCCTCCTTTAAAGAATTCCACGGTTTGGCCTTATACTGAAAATACACCTCCTTTTTGCGTGCCTCTGCAAACAAATCTGATGTCAATTTATAATCCTCCGTACCGGAAGACTGATAGAGCAACTTATTTTTTTCGTCGACTATCCATTCATGCTGTTCGGGCAAGGTAAGATAACTTGAACGGTGAAATTCCATGCGGTCCTGAAAATATAATTGTCCGGCGAGCGCCCGTCTTTGCAGCCTATTGTGCATCAGAGATTCACGGTAGGATTCGTAATTCTGATAAATAAAAACAGAAAACAAAAGCAATAAAGTAGCCACCAAAACACCGAATCCGATGGTAATTCTTCGCTTGATGCTCATGGCTCCGCTCCGATCATGTACCCAACACCAAAAACAGTATGGATAAGCCGGGGCTCCGATTGGTCAATTTTTCGTCGCAAATAGTTCACGTAAACATCAACCACATTCGTATTGGTATTAAAATGTACATCCCAGACATTTTCAAGCAGATCTACCCTGTTGATAACCTTTCCCTGATTGAGCATCAGATATTCGAGCAGCGCATATTCCCTGGCGGTCAGCTCTATCCGTCGGCCTGCCCTCCATACTTTGTGTGAATCTGTTTCCATTTCAAGATCCAATAATTGCAGTCGCTTGGCCATCGGAGCTCGTGACGGGTGTCGTCTCGCCAATGCTTTCAGCCGGAACAACAGCTCTTTAAATGCAAAAGGTTTTGATAAATAATCGTCTGCTCCCGCTTCAAAACCCAATACTTTATTATCCAGGCTACCTAGTGCGGTAAGCATGATCACAGGAATTGCCGGCCAGTTTTCTTTGATAAAACGGCAAAGGTCAAACCCATTCATGCCCGGAAGGTTCACATCAAGGATGACCACATCAAAGCGATGCTCATTAACCATACTACGCCCGATAACGCCGTCGAAGGCGACCGAAACCGACACTCCTTCTGAAAGCAGCCCCTTTTGAATAAACTGGGTTAGTTCCACATCATCTTCAACGACTAAAACATTCATAGTTTTTATTTCATCTCATACATTTCATGTGGTAAAAGTAAGCAACCGCACTGGAACACCTGCTCAAAGCCGCTCTTCTAATCATATTTTAATAACCCTCTAACTACCCTCTAACCGGATCAGTATTTACTTTGGAACATTGATGCCAACGTTTATGACATTAAAAACAAAATGACCTGTGTATCTGATAGATGACGAAGAAGACGATCCTATTTTATTTGAAATGGCAGTTAAAAATAAACATCTGGATTGCAATGTAAGCCGTTGGGTCGATGGGGAAGATTTCACTTCAAAGCTGGTCAAAAATAAAAAACCAGCACCAATCCTAATTTTTCTTGATCTCAAATTACCAGCGTTCAGTGACGTCGAAGTACCACGTCGGTTCTGCACGCTTCGTTTCGCATCGCTCTTTCCAGCTTTCATTCTGTCTGGCTCACAGTTACCGGGAGCTATTTCCCGGGCATACAAAGTTGCTGTTACAAGTTAGATATCAAAACAGGCAATTCAAAGACCAATGAGTCAGCACATTAGAAAAGGCCATTCATTTTGCGAAGAAAATATTAACCAGATTATGAAAAGAATAACACACCGTTTAATCGGTATTTTAATCGTTTTGTTTTATCCGTATACACTTTTGGCCCAGGTGATGGGAATAGAGGACGCAGTGAATGCGACACTTTCTAATTATCCTTCGCTGTCAGCAGCGCAGTCTGCGCTGGAAGTTGTGCGTGAGAATGCCCAAGTCATTAAAGACAACCGGCTTCCGAATGTCCGTTTGCATGATCAGATCAATGTCGGTACGGCAAACGGACTTTCGGGATCTTATTTTTCAATGGGGCTTATTGTTCCGACTTCCGGCGGTAGGCGCCCGGAAAACAGCTCAGATCTGGCTTCGGGCAATATTGCTTTGGCAACTGCTGACTGGGAAGTATACAATTTTGGACGTTTCCAGGCGGAAGACCGTCTGGCTAAGGCTGACATTCTGGTAGGTGAAGCGGCAGTTGAAAATGAAAAGTTTGGTATCCGCCAGACGGTCATCAATACATATCTGGACCTGCTCTGGCTAAGACAGACCATTAAAATCGAACAACGCAATATTGCGCGCGTCGATACCGTCCGAAGGATCATAACGAATCTGGTACATAACGGAATTCGTCCAGGTTTGGATTCCTCCCTGGCCTCCGTGGAATTCTCGCGGGCAAAGCTTAATTATTTCCAGATGCAAGAGCAGTTACAGAGAGCCTTCATCCAACTTGCTACGCTAACCGGCCGGCCCGTAAATCAGCTGGAAATTGATACGACTTTTCAGGAGCAAGCTCTGTTGATGCAACCTCTCGATATGAAACTCACAGCAGATCATCCGCTGCTGCGATATCAAACTAACCTGGTCAACCGGCAAAATTTCGAAGTAGAACTCATCCGTAAGTCTGCGTTGCCAAAGGTTTCACTACTTGCGTCCACATGGGCGCGTGGGACGAGCCTGGATATAGATAATAATTTCGGCCCGCTCGGATCAGGGTTTGGATATAGCCGGACAAATTTTTTGGTAGGCGTAGCTGCAACAGTAAACCTGACTGATTTTCACCGGATCAAAAACCGTTCTCAATTGCAACAATGGCGGATCAAACAAGCGCGCAGTCAGCTGCAAACCCAGCAAATCCAGCTACAAAACTCGCTTACTACCTCTGACTCTGTCATGGCAACCGTTAGACTGGCATTAATGGAGCTTCCGACCGCTCTGAATTCTGCAGAAAGGGCTTATCAACAGCGGCTTTCGCTTTATAATAACGGAATCGAAAATATTCTGGGCCTGACCGATGCACTGCAACTTCTGACAACCGTCGAAAAACAGGCTGTCAGTATCCAGCGAAGGGCGGTAGACGTTCGTCTGCAACGTGCGTATGCAACCAGCAATTTTGACGATTTCTTCTCACTTTTCCGTCGACAATAAATCCTTTTATAAACCAGATTTATGTTATCAACTTCATTAAAACGACCCATTTCAATACTGGTACTCGTCGCAGGACTGATCGTTTTTTCGGTCATGTCCGCAACCCGGATACCTATTGACATTTTCCCGCGACTTAATTCGCCCGTGATTTATGTCATCGAGCCTTATGGCGGGATGTCACCTGCACAGATGGAAGGATTTTTTGCCACCCGGATGCAGGATCAGTTCCTGTATATTGGCGGAATAAAAGAAATTTCCAGCCGGAGTGTGCAAGGTTTAACCGTTGTAAAACTGGCATTTTATGAAGGTAGTGACATGGCACAGGCTTCGGCCGAAGTAGCAATTCAGGTCAACAGGGCTATGAAATTTTTCCCGCCCGGAGCATTGCCTCCGCAGGTGGTCCGCTATGACGCGTCCTCGGTACCGATTGGCGATCTGGTTTTCAGCAGTAAGACCCGCTCATTAAAAGAAATTCACGAGCTGGCCGTAACGCGTATCAGGCCTCTGTTTTCAACCGTACCCGGACTGACCGCGCCGCCTCCAATCGGGACGAATGCGAGAACGGTGGTTATTAATCTTAATCCCCAGAAAGCGCGCAGTTTAAATATTTCTCCCGACCAGGTCGTTGAAGCGCTGGCTGCCAATAACGCGATGACGCCTTCCGGGAACATTCGTGTTGGCAATACATCTTACATTACCACCCTTAATTCACTGGAAGAACAGGTTGCAGATTTTGGTCAGATACCCGTTTCAACCGATGGGCACCGGACAGTTTTCTTAAAAGATCTCGCAAATATTCAGGACGGATCCGATGTTACGGCTGGTTACGCGATTGTCAACGGGAGCCGGTCTTCCTATATTCCTGTTGTAAAAACAGCGGATGCTTCTACCTGGGATGTTGTTACTGCCTTAAAGGCTAAATTGCCGGAAATGCGCAGTTTACTCCCCGATGATATTGAAGTGAACTACGAATTCGACCAGTCCATTTTTGTGATCAACGCGGTAAAAAGCCTTCTTTTTGAAGGAGGCCTTGGCGCAATTTTGACTGGCTTAATGGTACTGCTTTTCCTGGGCGACTGGCGCTCCTCGGTGATTGTGATTGTGACCATACCTGTGTCAATTATTGCTGCAGTTTTATTTTTGAGCCTTGCCGGACAGACCATCAACATCATGACTTTGTCAGGACTGGCCTTAGCAATCGGAGTACTTGTGGACCAGGCAACGGTAACGATTGAAAATATTCACCAGCACCTGGAAATGGGTAAACCCAAAAAACAGGCTATTTATGATGCCTGTCAGGAAGTTGCCTTGCCATTGCTTCTTATATTACTTTGTATTATTGCCGTATTCGCACCGTCATTTATTATGAGCGGAGTTCCCCGGGCGATGTTTCTTCCGCTTTCATTATCAATCGGTTTTGCCATGACCGTATCATATCTTCTGGCGCAAAGCCTGGTACCTATTCTGGCAAACTGGATGCTGAAAGATCATTCAGAAGCCGCACACGCCGGCAGTTCTAACAAAAAGCCCTCCTTTTTTGACCGAATCCGGGAAAGTTTCATGGGTCAGAACCGAAAGTTGCTGCGCAGCAACCGCCTGATCGTGATAGTATATTTTCTGGCGGTTTTTGCTCTTGCAGCGGCAGGTTTTATGCTGATTGGGAAAGACATGCTTCCGCAGCTAAATTCCGGCCAGATGGTGATCAGGCTAAAAACTCCTGATGGAACGCGTCTGGAAAGAACGGAGGAAAAAGTGAGTGAACTGATGAGCATCGTTGATCAGGCTTCCGACGGCAACCTGGCAATTTCTTCGGCATATGTTGGCGTTGTCCCTACCAATTATGCAACAACAAACCTGTATGTGAGCACCAGCGGTTCTAATGATGCCGTTATCAAAGTGGGACTTAATGGTGCGTATCACACGAATATGCAGGATTTAAAAGAAAGGATCCGTGATGCGGTGAAAGAGCAGATGCCCGATGCCACCTTGTCTTTTGAACCCGCCGACCTTACAGAAAAACTAATGAGCGGCGGTGCTTTTACGCCAATCGAAGTGCAGGTAGCAGGACGGGATATGAAACAGATCGAAACGTATGCCAATAAACTTGTAAACGGTTTATCACAGGTTGACAACCTCAGGGATGTGCGTATCGTACAGCCGCTAAAATTCCCAGTGATCAATATCAAACTGGACCGGCAAAAGCTGGCTGCTATGGGACTTAATTTGCAGAAAACAGCGCGCTCGATCACAGCTTCAACATCGTCGAGCCGATTTACCGAGAAAAATCAGTGGCTTGATGCGAAAGCTGCCTACACCTATCAGGTACAGGTGCAGATTCCTGAGTTTGCCATGCGAAATCTTTCGCAGTTACAGGAAATCCCCCTTGTATCCGGCCAAGCTCGTCCGGTACTGGCCGACGTAGCAACTTTTTCGATAGATACTCTTCCCGGAGAATATGCCCGTATAGGCCCAAGACGTTTTGTAACCGTCTCGGCAAATCTGCACCATACAGACTTGGGCACAGCAACGACAGAAGTCGAAAACGTGATCGCAGGTCTTGGGGAAGCACCAAAAGGGCTGGTAACGCAGGTGAAAGGAATGTCTTCTTTATTAACTGAAACACTTAATAGCTTGCAACTAGGATTGGGCATCGCCATTGTCGTCATCTTCCTTCTGCTCGCAGCCAACTATCAATCACTTAAATTATCACTGGTTATACTCTCCACAGTGCCGGCTGTTATTGTGGGTTCAATCGCAATCCTTCTTTTGACAGGAAGCACACTGAATTTGCAATCCTATATGGGCATTATCATGTCAACAGGTATTTCTGTTGCCAACGCGATCCTGATCGTTACCAACGCCGAACGCCTGCGCTGGGAATACCGCGATGTTCGGCGTGCCGCATTGGACAGTGCCGGACTTCGTCTTCGTCCTGTATTAATGACGAGTTTCGCCATGATCGCCGGCATGGTTCCCATGGCCTTAGGAACCGGAGAAGCAGGCGAGCAGGTAGCACCGCTGGGCCGTGCTGTGATCGGCGGATTAATCGCTTCGACGCTTGCCGCCCTTTATATCGTACCACAGATTTATGTTTGGCTGCAA
Source organism: Dyadobacter koreensis (assembly GCF_900108855.1). GTDB lineage: Bacteria > Bacteroidota > Bacteroidia > Cytophagales > Spirosomataceae > Dyadobacter > Dyadobacter koreensis. The sequence goes on along the minus strand of NZ_FNXY01000008.1, from coordinate 229,175 downwards.
GGTAAAACCAATTTCGAAGACCCATCACTTTTACCCGATGAAGTTAATTCATCTCAATTTATTGTTAGTCCCAATGGCAGTTCTCACTCAGATCAATCTTCAACATATGAAAAACATACTTTATAGCGGCATGTCTTTGATGTTATGCATCGCAGTTTTGACAGCCTGTTCTTCATCGGAATCTGATGAAGCCAAATCAAAAGAAAAGAAAAAGAAATATTCACCAACCTATCAGTTTGGCAAGGTTTCACAGCAGAAGGTAGGATCGGAAATTCAGTTACCTGGAGAATTTCTACCCTTTCAACAGGTCAGTATCTATCCAAAAGCAGACGGTTTTGTTGAAAAAGTGCTGGTAGACCGAGGATCGAAGGTTCATAAAGGTCAGGTGTTAATGGTGCTCGAAGCACCTGAAACTGAGGAACAACTCGTTGCAGCCCGCTCGAATTACCTCAAGGCAAAAGCAATGCTGGTAGGTAGTGCAGAACATTACAGAAGGCTGGTTGCAGGAAGTAGAATTAGCGGTTCCGTATCCGCGTTGGATCTGGAAAGTGCGCATGCAAAAATGATGGCAGATAGTGCAGCGGCTATGGGTGAACAGGCGAATTTCGGCGCATTAGCCAAAATCAAATCGTACCTGGTAGTCCGCGCACCGTTTGACGGCGTTATTACAGAAAGAAATGTTCATCCGGGTGCCCTCGTCGGATCAGGTTTAAGACTATCCGGGCCCATGCTGATGCTTCAGCAGCAAAACCGTCTTAGGCTGGTTGTTGATATTCCCGAAACGTACAGTTTAGGTGTTGAGAACGGGAAAGAGGTCACATTTGAAGTAAATGCAATGCCTGGGAAAAAATTCACAGGAAAAATCAGCCGGCGCTCGGGTAACATGAATGAGAAATTTCGCTCAGAAACCGTTGAAATTGATGTCAAAAACAATGACCAGCTCATTAGACCAGGAATGTTTGCTGAAATCAGTATGGCATCCGATGGTACTGCCGGAGCATTGTCTGTTCCAAGTTCCGCAATTCTGACATCAACGGAAAGACAGTATGTAGTGAGGGTCCAAAACGGTTTGGTAGAATATGTTGAAATCAAACCCGGTCAGCAGTCGGATACGATGACAGAAGTTTTCGGAAATCTTCATGTTGGTGACAGTATTGTTACCAATCCGCGTAATGATCTGAAAAATGGGACTAAAATAGCGATGAAATGATTCGCGAGAATTGATAGCTCCGAGCTTAAATTAGAATCAACCATGTAAATTCAAGACAGTTGACAGTCTATTTGTTATGATCATTCTATTAATATTTTTTTTAGGAACAATAACTTTTCTGACAAGCCAGGTGATTCATAGGCTAGAATCAAGGTTGGGCATTACGAATAATGAAGGAAAGCGCCAAAAAAAACATAAGCAGTTACAGCTAAACAAAGATGTTCTGATCGACAGGTATTAATATAGCATAAAGCTGATAAAAAGGCTTTTTGGCCATATCATAAGATAAGACAGCTCAGAGATTTAGGTGACTTTTAGAATGGATTCATCTAAGTATTGCCACTGAATTTACATGATTCAGTGGCAATACTTATTCTGGATTTCAGTTATTCGCTGGTTCCTGGATGTTGAAAGTTTTTCGTATACATTTTCATCATGGGTCTGGTAAGTCTACCGAAAACGTCATTTTTCTTCCGATTTCATATTGGCAAGATATTAAATCCCATCAAAAAAACGTCTTTCTCAACGTTTCGTCTTTTTTAAATATTCAACTATTTCATTGACAGTCTGGCGCGCAGAACGACCAACACCAATTAAAGTAGCTGATGCAAATCCGGTAAAACTTCCGTATCCCACTAGCCAAAGACCTTCGACATCTATGGATCTGGTGCCCTCACATTCCATTTTTCCGTTCTTCTGCAAAATACCCAGATCTTTCAGATAACTGGTGGCATACCCGAATCCTGTACACCAAATAATCACGTCAAAGGATTGTCGGCTTTCATCCTGCCATACAACGCCGTCTTCAAAAATTTCCTTAAACGTTTCCCTGCTATTAAGCACACCGCGGGATCGGGCTTCTCTTACAGTTGGCACCATGACAATATGCCCAATATTATATTGAGCAGCATCGAACTGCTTCCCTTCTTTCATCGCATGATATTTGGCTGAAGCCACGTCAAAAAGCACTCTGCCATCGACATCGTCAGGTAGAAATTCAGGTTTATTTTGTGTCGCCCAAACCGTTTTTGCCACCTTTGAGACTTCTGCAAGGATTTGCGCGCCAGAATTGCCACCGCCAACAATCAGCACCGATTTGTCTTTAAACTGATCCGCAGTTTTATATTGTGACGAATGCAGCTGTTGTCCTTTGAATAAATCTTTTCCAGGCACCGAAGGAATAAATGGATTTTGAAAAGTACCGGTTGCGGAAATCACAGTCTTGCTTTGATAGTCACCCTGATCAGAAATTATAGTAAACAAAACTCCTTTTTTTTGAACATTTTTTACCTTTACACCATTTTTTATCTGAATCTGATAGCGCTCTTGATAAGCACTTAAATAATCCAGAACTTCCTGTTTTGAAGGAAATTCGTTTTTAGATTTGGGCATCATCCAGCCAGGCAGCGAGCTTTGTTCTGATGGTGAAAACAAAGTCAGAGAATTCCAGGCGTGCTGCCAGGCTCCTCCGGTATGCTGCTGATCATCCAGAATAATATATTCCAAACCGGCACGACGGAGAAAATAACCGCATGCCAAAGCGCTCTGGCCCCCACCGATTACAATCAGATCATATATTTTCATGGTGCGCAGCAATGGGATCAGCTTTATAATATTTGTCTCGCAGCCAAAACGCAACGTTGACCAGAGCAATCAAAGCAGGCACTTCCACCAGCGGCCCGATCACCCCTACAAAAGCTTGTCCCGAATTGATACCAAAAACGCCAATTGCCACCGCGATCGCCAGCTCAAAATTATTACCCGAAGCGGTAATGGCTATGGAGGCATTTTGAGAATAATCCGCTCCCTGCGCTTTTGCAACAAAAAAACTGACCAGGAACATAATAATAAAATAAATTACCAGTGGAGTAGCGATAAGCAGTACGTCCGTGGGTAATTGTAAAATGAGTTCTCCTTTTAACGAAAACATTAAAACAATCGTTGACAACAACGCCACAAGTGTGATCGGTGAAATAAAAGGAATAAACTTCTGTTCATACCACTGCTCGCCTTTCCAGGCTGTCAGTACGACACGGCTCAGCATTCCGGCAGCAAATGGAATCCCCAGATAAATACCTACACTGACAGCAATTTCTGCAATGGTTATGTTTACTACCAATCCTTTCAAACCCACCAAGGGAGGTAGGACCGTTATGAAAAAATAGGCATAAAAACTGTAAAGCAGAACCTGGAAAACACTGTTTAAAGCCACCAGACCGGCAGCATATTCACGGCTTCCTTCCGCAAGTTCATTCCAGACCAGCACCATGGCAATACAGCGCGCGAGGCCGATCAGTATAAGACCGATCATATAGTCCGGGTGGTTGGGAAGAAAAATAATGGCAAGAATAAACATCAGTACCGGCCCGATAATCCAGTTCAGGATCAGCGAAACGGTCATTACTTTGGTATTACGAAACACTTCACCCATTTTGTTATATTTCACCTTGGCAAGCGGTGGATACATCATTAAAATAAGTCCGACAGCCAGCGGAATATTGGTTGTACCGCTTGAAAAAGTATTGATGTAGGATGGAATGGGAGGCACGAAATTACCAAGACCTATGCCTATGGCCATCGCAATAAAAATCCATAAGGTTAAATAGCGGTCCAGAAAGCTCAATTTCTTTCGGTTGGCCGCAGGGGCGCAATGATTTGCAGACATAATTTTTTGCTAGCATCTTGATGCAGATAACGGTTAGCCCGCTGGTTAACCGTTATCCGCTGTTATCCTGAATCGGTTCAAATAAACAACCTGCCCGGCGCAGAATCGTTAAAGGTTTGTCTTCACAAAATCTTCAGAGTATTGCTTAATCATTTCCCTGACAGAGCGGAACTCCTCAAGTACCTCTTCTTCACTACCGGTTGCTTTGGCGGGATCCGGAAAATTATAATGGAATTTCTTTGCATTGGTAGGAAAATACGGACAACGTTCTTTGGCATTATCGCACACAGTGATCACGAAATCGAAGTCGATGTCAGAGTATTCATTTATGTTATTAGATGTATGACCGGAAATGTCAATCCCATCTTCGGCCATGATCGTTATAGCTTTCGGATTAACACCATGCGTTTCGACACCCGCACTGTAAACAACGGCTTGATTACCGGCAAATTTTCTAAGATATCCTTCCGCGATCTGGCTGCGGCAGCTATTTCCCGTGCAGAGTACTAATATTTTTTTCATGTGGATTGCTTTTGGCCGTCAGCTACCAGCAGCCGGCAATATTTATTTAATTGATTTATGTTATAAAATGGACAAAGGTGCATTTTCAGCAAACTTTATTGAAGGCCGATAACACGCACCTAATCAATTCCGGTTACTTTACTTCTTCTTTCAAGAAGATTTACACTTCGCCATACTCCGTTCATTTTTCCAATGTTTTCCCGAAATCCGATCAGCCTGAAACCATTTCTGATATGAAGATTCATACTTGCCAGGTTTTCTGCAAAAATTCCGGCTTGTAAAGTCCAGTATCCCATACTTTCACTTTCGCGGATTAAATGCTTCAAAAGCATATCACCAATCTTTTGGCCTCTGAATCTGCTGCCGACATATACGCTTACTTCGGCTACGCCAGCATAAACGCACCGACCAGAAACGGGAGTCAGTGCAGTCCACCCAACTATTTCTCCATGTTCATTTAGTGCAACATATCGTAAATCCTGCGTATGGGACTTGTCCCAAACCTCCCATTGCGGCGGACTTGTTTCGAGCGTCGCCTGTCCGGTTGCAATACCTTCTGCATAAATCTCGCAGACAGCCTCCCAATCACCAGACTTTAAATTCCGAATTGATATCATCACAAATGTGCATTTGAATTCCCTATCTTTAAATAGTGCATTGGTCAGCACCCCATAGCTGTTAGCTGAAAGACATTAACAGCACCCGCCGCCTGGTGTACAGCTTTGATTTTGCTCGCCGATGGTTTCCAATACGAGATTTTGTTTTAATGGCGCGACCATTTTGTCAGCAGGTGAACAGCATTCTTCACCCGCTGGCGTAATTCCACAACTCCCACCTCTGGTAATAGCTTTGCATTGTGTGTAGTCTGCGGTCAGTTTCACGGTAAATCTGTCGCCTTCTGAAATAAATTCAGATGGGTACATCTGGCGCGTATCAAATCGTGAATTGCCAAATTCAATTTTTACAATTCCAAGAGGGTTAAGTGGAAGCGATTTTTCAACCAGATTCATAATGGATAACGCTTTGCTTACCTTCATAGCGCGGTCTGTTTCAGCGATCGAAGGCTCCCAAAGCTGCAAAATAACTTCCGTCCAGCTATTCATCACGCCGCCGCAATCTACCGAAACAATCGGCGCTTGTTTGATCTCCGTAATATGATAAGACGCGTCGACATATAAATCTTCGGCATATTGAAACTGAAGTACCTTATCAGGATTTTCAACCAGCGTATTTTTAAACGCCTGCCAGTTCATCGGATCTGAATTATTCATTGCTATGTTACGATTAATTATAATAAGAAAATCTTTCCCCTGAAATTATTTGCAGCAGGTTACTGCAACTTCCGATTCGAAAATTTCTCCGAATATAGCCTTTGCTTCCAGCCAGACCGTTTCATTGATGCAATAACAAACCCTCGGCGGGTTAATCTCTCCGTGAAGAATCCCGATATTTTTCAATTCCTTCAAATGTTGTGAAACTGTGGCCTGCGCAAGCGGTAATACTTCGACGAGATCACCGCATACACATGATTTTTCTTTTAGTAAATGTTGAATAATCGCAATACGCGCCGGATGGGCTAGCGCCTTGGCCAAATCGGCAATACGGTTTTGCTTTTCGGTAAAAACTTGTGTCTTTGTCACTCCCATAACCCAAAGGTAAGAAGAATTTTTATTATCGCAATAATACGATAGACATTTAAATAAAAACTTTTGTTGTGCCGGATCTGAAAGGTTCGAAAAACGTCTGCGGCCGGGTTATATAGGTTTTAATCTTGTATTCAACAGGACAGAAAGTTTTCAAACACTTGTTTCCTGAGCTCATTCGCTGGGATCCAATTCGTGGTTAATTCTGCCATTGTCTTATTTATTTAAATTAATTATAAACAGCAAAGACAAGAATGACAGTTTATTTCTATATTTGTTATCATTAATCAGTCTAAATAATCCGAACCCTTCATTCGTTATATGATTAAACTTTACAAATCCCTGTTATTGTGCTTCATCGGTGCTGCCTGCTGTGCTCAAGAGGCTCAAATACGTGGTGTTATTACGGACAAAGAGAATAATGGTGCTGTCAGTTATATCCCCGTTCAGCTTTTCGAAAACAACAAATTTGTCAAGGGTGTTGTATCTGGACAAAACGGTGATTACAATTTTGATAAACTTTCAAGAGGAACGTATACTGTGAAAGTGAGCGGAGTCGGTTACGAACTTCTGCAGATAGATCAAATCACAATTACTGCTAAAAATCAGCATCACGAACTCAACTTGATTCTTCTACCCATGGTGTCCCAATTATCAGAAGTGATTGTGAAGGGCGATATTGGTGTTACCAAAATAGAACCTGGAAAAATTGTTTACAAAGCATCTGATCTTCCTGTCGCAAAAGGTTCGTCTGTGGGTGATATGCTCAGATTAATGCCCTCAGTTGCGATGGGTGGCCCTCCCGGTGTTCCTCGTGATATTCGTTACCGGGGTCTTGAAAAATCCTATACACTGGTTTTGATTGATGGTAAAAATGCCGGTATCACAGGAAATAACAGAGAAGTGGTATTGAATCAAATCCCTGTTTCAGCCATCGAACGGATAGAAATTATTGCCAGCCCGGGTGCTCAATATGATGGCGACGGAATGAATGGCGTTGTAAATATCATCCTCAAAAAAAATGCCCGTTACGGTACCCATGGCCTGATTATGGCTGGGATTAATAGTCTTGGTGGTTATAACGCTTCCGTGCAAGCCTCCCATAAAGTAAAATCAGCTGAATTTTATGGCGCCTATGACCGGAATCTGGTAGCCTTGACAGATGGAAATTCCATGACCGAAACCAATAAGGTGACGGTTCTGAAAAACGGGGAAGTATCAGGATATCAGGATATTTTTTCAAAAGAAAGCAGAAAAATAATTAGCGACAATATCAAATTGGGAATGCGCTGGAATCTTTGGAAGGGTGCAGACGTCCGTACTGAATATGTAAGAGGATGGCAAAAAGAAGAGAAAATAAAAACGCAGGACACCAGAGTGCTCAAAGCGGACCAGTCATTCGGGAGCCGTACACTTCGCACAGAAGATCAGACAGAGGACTGGAGTTTTAATGAATACATCGTTCAGTTTTCTCAGAAATTATCTGCGAATGGAAAACTTAACCTCTCCTATAATCACGTAGATGGGCATTATCCTAAACCGAAATACCAGACTGACCAAAAGCTCAGCGTAACCAGGGAGCCGCTCGACAGCAAACCGGCATTAACCAATACGTTTGAAAATAATTACGACCGGAATGATTTTATTCAGGCGGATTATTCTCTGAAACGTAATCACATTTTTACCTTTAACACAGGGCTAAAGTACAGCGGGCGTAATCGTGAAAACATTCAGATTGTAGACAAATTTGACTACAACAAAAACCAGTATATAACCAGCCAGAGCCCGACCAACAACTTTTCGAGCTCTGAAAAAATCCTGGCAGGCTATGCACAATCCGTGATGACCAAGGGCAGGCTTCGCAGCGAAATCGGGATTCGTGCTGAGTATACCGATTTCTATAATGAGACGATTGAGGCTGGTTATTCAACGAAAGGAAATTACTTCATTCCCTTGCCGAGCGCATCTTTTATATACAACCTGGATACCACTCAATTCCTTAAATTTTCGGTTGACAGAAAAATCAGACGCGCCAGTTTTAAGGATTTAAGTCCCTTCGTGGATAGCTCGGATGTTGCAAAAATAAAAACAGGGAACCCGCTGCTACGTCCCGAAAAAGCCTGGGGTTTCGAGCTTGGTTACATGAAAACCGCTTCTAAATGGAATATGGGTGTCAATCTTTTCCGCCGTCAGATTACCGGACTAATCCAGAAAGTATTGTATGACGTGGCTGACGGCGTGGTGCTCGAAAAGCCTGACAACTTCAATTCGGCCTACATTCAGGGCGTTGAACTGATCGGTGCGGTGCAACCTTTGCCTTTCTGGAGCATTAACGGGAGTTATTCGCGTTTTGGCTCTAAACTGAAAAATGAAAATGAAGGAGGCGGCGACGCCATCAAGGATCAGTTTAACTGGTGCGCGAAAATGATCTCTGATTTTACAATTGGGAAAAATACATTTTTCCAGGTTGCCTGGAACGGTATCGGGCCAAAAGTTTCCAGCCAGAAAGAAGAAAAAACACTGGCATATTGGGATGCCAGCATTTCACAATATCTGGTAAAGAAAAAAATAATGCTCAGTGTTCGCATGATGGATATTTTCAATACGAATAACAAGCAGACCATCGAGTATACAACCGCCCAAACCAGCGAAAAAGTACAGGATATTCCAGGCAGACAAGTTTTTATCAATCTTTCATACAGTTTCTGAAAATGGCAAAATCTTCATTCAAAAGTATAGCAAGCGTGTTGCATCTATGGCTTGGGCTTGCTTCCGGCATTGTGGTTATTGTTGTCAGCATAACTGGCTGCATTTTTGTTTTTGAAGAAGAAATCAGGAATGTTACCCAGAAAGAATATCGGTTTGTTCAACCGGAACTTCGTTCTAAAATAACACCCGCTACAGCCATATCAATACTCACCAAACAGTTCCCTGAAAAAGAGATTGAGCAGCTCAGGCTATTTTCTCAACCCGACCGCACCATGATCGCAAGGCTGGTTGATCCTGAAAAAATCCATTCTAAAAAAACGGGAAAACAGAAGAAAAACGATTTGGAGGATGACGAAGAAAATGTAAAAGCACGAACCATCGTTTCGCTCAACCCCTACTCCGGCCAGATTCTTGGCCCGTGGAATATGGAAAGCGATTTTCTGCATACAGTTGAAGAAATGCACAAGACTCTTTTAATGGGAGAAGTTGGGAAATGGATTATCAAAGTCAACATTGTCGTGTTTCTGACAATGCTTTTATCCGGACTGGTGCTCTGGTTTCCCCTTAAAAAAAATCAGGTAAAGAATGCTTTTAAAATGAAACTCGACGCGAAATGGCAGCGCATCAATTATGATTTCCATAATGTGCTGGGTTTCTATTTTCTGATTCCACTATTCCTTATAACACTGACCGGTATCTGGTGGGCGGTCAAACCGTCGCAGAAACTTGTTTATGCAGTTTTGGGTGAAGGGAAAAAAGCGGAGCCCAAAAAAGTGATTTCCATTCGTCCAGCTAATTTCCCGGCCGTAAAATTCAGTCCCGCAGAAGCTTTGGAAACAGTTTCAGCACGTAATGCGGGATGGAATGAGGCGCATATCAATTTTGCTAAAAAACCGAATGATCCAATCAGGATAAATCTGCGTTATCCATACCAGATTGTTAGAAAACAGAATGTTTTTGAGTTTGACCAGTATTCAGGCCAATTATTAAAATCAGAATATTATAAAGACTACACGACCGCGGATAAAGTCAAACACGCAAACCGTACTTTGCATACCGGCCAGGCATTTGGCTTATTCGGAAAAATAATCATGTTCCTGGCCAGCCTTTTCTCAGCAACGCTTCCAGTCACTGGATTTTTGATCTGGTATCAGAAGAAAAATAAAAAGAACAATAAAAAACAGCCGATACGTGAGGCGGTTGAATTTCCTGTTAAAACTGTTCAAAAAAGAAAGCCGGTAATGCAGCCGCGAGTTATTCAGCAAATCTGAAGTAAATTACTTCAAGTCGAAATACCAGATAGCCAGGAGCAATTATGTTCCTTTTAATTCATTTTTTTGATCTTTAACGGTTTCTCAAAATTAGCTTTCATCACTTTTGGAAGCATAAAAACATTTCCTTTCTTATCACAAAAATATAGTCGTGATTCTGATTTTTTTCTGCCGTCTCCATCTGCCCAGAATGCAAAAAAATCATCGTGGACATGCACTGGTTTCCTGGCATAAGAATGATTGTAAACACTGTTGAAAGTCAGTTGTTCCGATTGCCAGGTTTTTCCCTGGTTTTTGCTTGTCCAAAGAACCATTTCGCCTCCTGTATTGAATTTCTGAGGCCCCGGCACAGTCGGACCGACGATCCGCCATATTCCTTTCTTATCAATTTCAAGCGAGCCCATGTCATAGTTATTATCAGATGTGGTAACCGGCTGAATTATCCAGGTATGTCCGTCATATCTGGCCGTATGCCATTGCCTCGGCCCCTCCTCAGGCCCAGCCTGATATCCCTTACTGGTAATAAAAAGTATTACCGGACGACCAGCCTTATCATAGGCCAGATCATTGATATAAACATTTAACCCCTGTGACTTATATTCCTTAACCAATGCTTTGTTATTGACACTAACCAGTGGCAACTTAATCGTGTCTGCGCTCACGGATTGCCAGGTTTTCCCAAAATCCTGCGTTTCCATATAATACAGGTTTGTGCGGTAATTCAGCCCGTTTTCGCCCATTTTAATAGGGTGAAAATTAAACGCACTGCCAATTTTTTTATCCTTATAACTGCCACTGGTCTGATAGTGACCTTCTTCTATCATGGCCAGATCCTGCCACTCTGAGTAATGAACACCGTCTTTACTTGTAAAGAAACTAATCGTTCTTCTCGGTTTTTTAGGCTGACCCGGAATGACGTTACGGTCATAATGAGTAAACAGATTCAAAAATCCCTTTCCAGCCTGATACCAGCTTTGCAAATAAGAAAAATTATCCAGCGGTACCGAGTTTTCACCTGTCTTACGCTTCGCCATGATCTGTTCAAATGCGCTGACATCATAAGGTTTTAGACTTTTATGAATGTAAGAAGGCGTATTGGTTCCATGTGCGGTGGAGAAGATCCAGATATAACCCTCGGCGTCGATATTCATGACCGGATTGTCATGGGCGTTATCCGTTTTCTTGTCCAGAACGATGGTTGGCCTTGGTACTTTACCTGTTTTATGATCAAAATAAGAAACCATGTGCAGGAGCGTTTTTCCCGCCTCATCGGCACCTCCATAGCAGAAAAAGGTTTTATTAACCTCTTTTGCATAAACAGAAAAAGGGTAATGATTAGCGGGATAAGTTCCTAAACCACCGCTGTACTTGTAGACATATTCATCGTTGGACGGTTGATTGCTATACCAGATTCCCCTGTAACCGTTATCAGCTTTATTCAGTGTAAGAATTTGCTGAGCAGTCACTGCACTTATAGTAAAAAGTGATATGACAAAAATATAAGTAAGTATGTTTTTCATATAAATCAGTAAAAATACCGGATAGTTGTCAGCACCTGGCTATTCAACTATCCGGTAGGTCCTTTCGTCATCGGAGCTTGTTTTTAGTTATCAACCTACTCTCAGACCTTATCACGAATAATATCATGAGGAAGTTTTGGCATCGGCTTTCGACAATCCTCGGAGTTGTGTTTTTAGTATTAATCTGAAAGCTGATAGCTGACTGCCACTAGCATGCAAAATAGATCACGGTATTAATTATAACCAGGATTCTGGGTCATAACGGAGGGATTAATCTCTATCTGGCTGTCGGGTATCGGAAATAGTATATGGTGTGCCTGCATGCCTAGCGAAGACAAAACGGGTAATGCTCTTCCGGTACGTACCAGATCAAACCAGCGATGCCCTTCAAATGCCAGTTCCACGCGTCTTTCCTGCTCAACAGCAAGCCTGAATGCAGTTTGCGTTGGAACTGACAGTAACGGATTTATATCATTGCTGGTTTTATTCGCCAGGCCGGCTCTGTTTCTTATTTTGTTAAGATTAGTAAACGCAGGCCCTTCGGGAATGAACCCGATTTCATTCAGCGCCTCCGCATACATCAGAAGCACATCAGCATATCTGAGTACAATCCAGTTGTTATCACTGTCTAAGTTGGCAGCGGGTGCACCCAGATATTTGGCTACATAATTTTGAGAGACCGTGGTGCCACTCAGTACATAACTCGTACGCATCGAAACATTTTTACGGACATCAGCAGCCTCGTAAGCCTTACTGATATCTTCCGTCGGAATATTTTGTCCAAGCGGATTACCGATACCAGATATCACCGTACCTGACCCAATAGGAGCAAACTGGTTTGTATAGGGGCTGCCCTCTCCGGTGGAACCTTTTTTGAACTGCACTTCAAAAATGGATTCTGCATTATTTTCATTGGCAATACCAAATACCCCGGCATACGTGGGAAGCAGTTGATATTCATTCATATCGATCAGCTCCTTTAACTTTGCCGCGGCCGGCTGCCAGTTTTTTTGTGTCAGATATACTTTCCCCAGCAGTGCCATTGCAGCCCCTTTGGTCGCCCTTCCGATATCCGTACCAGTATATTTGTTAGGCAATGATTGTTCAGCATCTTTCAGGTCCTGAATAATGCTTTGATAAACTACTTCGGATGACTCGCGCTTATAGCTGTAACCTTCAGAAGGATTATTAATGACCTGTAAAACCAAAGGAACATCTCCGAATATCCGTACCAGATTGAAGTACATCAGTGCCCTGAGAAACTTAGCCTCCCCGGTATATCTTGCTTTCAGCGTTTCGTCCATGGCCACCGTTGCGATTTTTTCAATAACAAGATTGGCCGACTGAATCCCCTGATAATGCCCGCTCCATGTCGTGCTGCTGATGGTATTGAAAGCATTATTCTTAAACTCGTCTACCTCCTGAAGGTTTGCGCCGGCATTGGGATTTGGTATCCAGGTATCATCAGAACGGAGGTCACCGATGATGTGCATGGAGGAGTAGTATAACCCACCGTACTGTAAAGCACCATAGGTGGCGGTGAGTGCATTTTTCATATCCTCCCCCGTTTGATAAAAGTTATTTCCGTTCAGCTGTGAAATTGGCGCCAGATCCAGAAAGCTCTGGTCACATCCTGTCAGGGAGGCCAAAAGTACGGCTCCCGAAATCCATATTTTTTTAAAACTTTTCATGATTACTTTGATTAGAGGCCTAAGTTTAATCCCAGCATAAATGTGCGAGCAAGCGGATAACCTCCCGCGTCCACACCCGGTACCAGCGTGCTTCCACCCTGCACACTTACTTCGGGGTTATAGCCCTCGTATTTTGTGAAAGTAAAGGCATTCTGCACGCTAAAACTGATCCTTGCATTGGCTATTTTCGACTTGGTGATCCTGGCTACCGGGAGGTTGTAACCCAGGGTGATATTTCGTACTCTCAGATAAGAGCCGTCTTCTATAAAGGCAGAGGTTACGTTGTTTACCAGGTTACTTCCCGGTAATGCTCCGAAGTTTCTGTCCACCATCGGAGAAGTTCCATTACCAGGCTGCTGTTCAGAGCGCCATCCCTGCGATGCACTTTTCAATACATTATATGAGCCAGCGTAGTTGCCATAATATCTCCTGGCCATATTCAACACTTCAAATCCCTGAACACCTTGCAGTGAAAAAGAAAAATCCAGGTTTTTGTATGAGAACGTGTTGGTCATCCCATAAGTGAAATCAGGAAAGGGGCTGCCTAGCTTCGTACGGTCAGTGCTGGTGATTTGTCCATCGCCGTCAACATCCTCAAATTTAAGATGTCCGGGTTTGGACTCTCCCGCAATGCTCGGCGTAGCTGCAACTTCATCCGCATTCTGATACACACCAATTACCTTATATCCATAAAAACTTCCTGGTTCCGCTCCTACTTCGGTAATATGCGTCGGAGCATTAGCCGAAGTGACCTGCCTTGAAATAATTGGCGAGCCGTCAGGTCCCAAAGCCAGCACCTTTACTTTATTCGTGGAGATGTTAAAATCTGTTGTCCATTTAAGCTGGCTTACAAGATTCCGGCTCAGTAAAGTAAATTCTAATCCCTTGTTACGAATTTTGCCGATATTCTGAAGGGCCGTGGCATATCCTGTCAAAGTGGGAACCGGCACGTTAAGTAACAAGTCCGAAGTATTTTTGATATAGTAATCCAGAGACATCGAAATGCGATTTTTAAGCAAACCTATTTCCAGACCAACATCGAGCTGGTTGTTCTTCTCCCAGCCCAACATACTGTTAGGAATGTTCGTCAGTCTTGTTCCGTTGGTGATCGAACCTCCGCTTCCGCCAAAAATATAATTCTCAATTCCCGTCAGTCCGATATGGCCGTAGTTGCTTATAAAATTATTTCCTGTGAGCCCGTAACTTGTCCGAAGCCGCAGTTCGCTCAACCAACCTGCGTTCTTAAGAAAATTCTCTTCTGAAATTCTCCAACCAAGGGAGACCGATGGAAAAAAGCCCCATTTATTATCCGCCCCGAAACGCGAAGAGCCGTCTCTTCTGAAAGTTGCAGTGAACAGATATTTGTCTGCATAGCTGTAATTTAATCTGGCGAGATACGATATCAGTGCCCATTCTTCCTGCGTGGTAATGGCGCTGGTGATGAGCCCTGCGGCATTCATCGTTTTGATCTGGTCGTTGGCGAAATTCGTCCCGGCTGTACTGCTGTAATCGATATATTCCTTTTGCGCGGTGTAACCTACCAGAGCGTTCACTGAATGTTTGAGAAATTTTTTATTATAGCTCAGGGTGTACTCAGCCAGCCAGTTTTTGGTTTCAGAGGTCACGGCAGTTGCCGTCGGGACCTTTGCTGCGTTAACACTATTTGGATTTACAATAGAAGGGCTGAATACATTTTCCCGGAAATTCCTGAAATCTGTTCCAACCAGTGTCTTGAAAGTCAGACCATCCAGAATATTAATTTCTGCAAACGCTGTTCCCAGCAAACGAAGTGTTCCCTGCTTATTGTAAGATTCTTTAGCCAGCTTAACCGGATTGTCCACCTCACTCGTGCCAATTCCTAGACCGGTTATTTTTGTGTAATTTGCCTCGCTGTCGTAAGGAGTCAGGAACGGAGCGGCTGTCAGGGCAGATTGTACGATACCCCCTGCCTGCCAGTTTCCCTCGGCATTGACCAGATTATTGAACGTATAAGAAGGCGTCAGATTAGCACCCACTTTCACCCTTTTGTGCACGTCAGATTCTACATTGACGCGGAATGAATATCTTTTCAGATCAGAATTGATGATAATCCCTTCCTGTGTCAGATAACCGCCTGATACAAAATATTTTGTCTTATCATTCCCGCCCGAAAAATTGAGCTGATAGTTCCGCATAGAGGCCGACCGGTAAATTTCCCTTTGCCAGTCAGTTCCATTGCCCAGCAAGGCCGGATCTTTAATCATATCTGGCAGCAGGTACATTACATTATTTGTCCTGGCCGAATTAGGATCTGATGCACTCCTGCCTGGTCCTGAGTTAACCCAGGCATTGTTGCGGGCTTCATTGAGATAGCTGGCATATTCTGACGCGTTCAGCACATCCAGATATCTCTCTACTTGCTGGATTCCGGTGTTAACTGTCAGATCAATTTTAGAAGTTCCACTCTTTCCTGATTTGGTGGTAATGATCACAACGCCATTGGAACCTCTTGAACCGTAGATGGCCGTAGCGGATGCGTCTTTCAGTACCTGTATATCGGCAACGTCAGCCGGGTTGATCGTATTGAGAGGATTATTGGTCTGGTTAAAATCATTGGTGACAGGAAAACCGTCGACCACGTACAACGGATCATTGCCAGCACTCAGCGACCCGGCTCCACGAATCCGGACCGAGGAGCCGCCGCCCGGCGCACCTGTCGCCTGACTTACCTGAACTCCGGCCATTTGACCTGCCATGGCGTTATCAACGGTAAAAACAGCCTGATCCTTTATTTTTTCAGCATTCATGGAACTGATAGCTCCTGTAATATCCTTGCGCTCCTGGGTACCGTAACCGATCACAACCACTGCATTCAGGCTCTGGGTATCCTCCTTCAGGACAATACGAAGGGGCGTCCCCGACGACACACGAATTTCCTGTGTTGCAAATCCTGTATAACTGATCATTAAAACGGCGCCGTCGTCCAGATCTGAAAATGAAAACATCCCTGAACCATCCGAAACAACTGCCTGATCAGAACCTTTCACCCGGATAGCTGCTCCGGGCAGCGGGTTGCCGTTTTGGTCAACAACACTTCCGGATGTTTCCTTACGGACAGGCTTTGCTACTGGTACCTGCTGTGTCTTGTTCACGATAATGGTCTTGTTATCAATCGTAAACCCAAACGGTTGCCCCCGAAAGCTTTCCTTCAAGGCACCTTCCAGACTAGCTTTTTTTAGATTTAACGTCACGGGCCGCGCATCCTTTATTTCATTATATTTGTAGAAGAAAAAATGGCCGCTTTGTTTACCGATCGAAATAAGCACTTTTTCAAGTGGCATATTTTCAGCTTTCAGTGTAATACTTTGAGAAAATCCTTTTGCACTCAAGTTGAAGAAACAAGCAAAACAAAAAAGGAAAGTCAGCTTTGCAACATATAGATGCCGCGGATTTGCTGTTTTGTCTGGTTTAGGAATGGGTCGGTACATGTTTAGCGACATAGTAAGGAAGATTTGATTTAGGAATAATATTCTTGAATTTTCTAATTAGAAATAATAATTTTTCGACCCTTAATTCTGACATCAATATTGCTTAACTGAAATATTCTGAGCACTTTATTTACGTCCTCGTCACGTTTTATCTCGCCGGCGAATAAGTCCGTATTAACTTTCCCTCTATACTCCGCCTCGAGGTCGTACCAGCGGCAAATCTGGCGCATCACCGTCTGAATATCAGCCTTCTCAAATTTGAAATAACCGTTTTTCCAGGCTACCGACTGCTCTGTATCTACGCTCTCCAGATGAATATCAGACCTGTTTTTATCAACGGTTGCCTGCTGCCCTGGTTTCATGATACGTCTTCCGCTCAACGCGGGCTTACCCTCCGCAGTCGTTTTTGAGATGCTCACCTTTCCTTCGATCAACGTGGTTTTTGAAGATATTTCATCCTCGTAAGTATTGACATTAAACTTGGTTCCGAGAACTTCAATATGCTGATTTTCAGATTTCACTTTAAATGGTTTCAACGGATCCGGGGCGATTTCAAAGTATACTTCTCCGGTAATCTCAACCAGCCGCTCAGTTGTCCCAAAAACAGAAGGAAATCTGATGGACGAAGCAGCATTGAGCCAGACCCGGGATCCGTCGGTCAGAATCAACTGATACTGACCACCCCTGGGTGTGCTTACTGTATTCAGTAGAGGTTTTTCAGCAATCGTCTTTTCTATCTCATAGATCAGTTGCCCATCCGTTGATTTCCGGACCGATACCCCTGACTGCTGACTGACCACACCATTTTTCTCGTCACTAAGCACGATTATTTCACCATTTCCAATAGTTAGCAAAGCCTGGTTGCTGCCCGGGACAATTTTCTCAGCGCTGTGTTTAACAAGTTCTGTATGGTTCGATCTCTTATCGACCGAACGGTTGAAAAAGAAATATCCCAGAGAACTTACAGCGACTATCATGGCTGCCGCAAACCACTTAAAATGAAATTTTGATGTATCCTCTTTCGAATCAAGAGATCGAGTATTATCGTTTTCATGAATTCCTTTATCGATTTCCTTTTTTATACTGTTTCTCAGTTCCTGTTTGGAATCAGAATCCAGCTTTTCGAGTACATCCTCTTCCAGGTCGAAAAGCTTGTAATATGCAAATAAAAAATGCTTTTCTTCTTTGGTCGCTATTCCCTGGTTATATCTGCCCAGAATAATAAAAAAATCTTCTTTATTCATCAGTTTGCGCACAAGGCGATTTTTGTCTTAATTATGATAAGACCGGTGAAACCTAAATAATCCCACAAAATATTTTTAAAAGTTGCTTAACAGCAGATACATGAAAAGCCCGAAAGAATGCCTAAGCTGAGCAATGCTTCTATGAAGCTGATTTTGAACAGTTTTACGGGTTATGCTCAATCTTTCGGCGATTTCCAGTGTACAGAGATCTTCGTAAAATCTCATCCGGAAAATTTCCTGCTGAGACGGCGTCAGTGTTCTGACCAGCGCTTCAAACCGGACCATAAATTCTTTTCTCAGCACAAGTGCATCCGCTTTTTCACCTGCTGCAGAAAGCTGCTCGAGCAAGGTCGTTACCGGGGTATATTTTTGTTCTTTTTCAAGATATTTAAATACATTGTTCCTTACCGACGTGTATAAATAAGTCTGCAGATGATCAATCTGCAGTTCCTCTCTGCGCTGCCAAAGTTGCAGAAATATGTCCTGAATGATATCCTTTGCATAATCTTCATCATTCAGCCTTTTATATGCCTGGTTATAGAGCTTTTCCCAGTATTTTTCATAAATGGTGTCAAAGGCAATACTGCTTCCATTCTTCATGCTTAGAAGAAGTAGATGGTCTTCAGCTTTTTGATTACCTTCAATTCTGATCATTTGGGGCGATATATCTTCTAACGGTATTGGTTATACTATAAAAACGCTGTTTTGTTATTCAAATCTACTTTCATTTATTGATAAGACCGCAGAAGCGTAAAAAGTCCCATGAGAATTTACTTTTTTTTTCGGACGCCAATTACCTTACCGCAAGTCATTGGCAGTCGACAGTTTAAATCTTATATAAAGATATTTTACAACAACCTCCCACAAAGGGAAAAGAGAGAAAAATTTAAACATCACTTTATGATCGAAGCCTAAGATTTACATACCCACAGGAGCGGCATCGTTCGATTATAAGCTTAAACGAAATTTTAAGTTCGGTACAAAACCTTTCAAAACCTGTCAGATATCCTGCTTTGAACATTTGCGATAAGAAAGCGTAAGCTTTTCCCTTTTAGCCTCGGACTTGTCTATTATTCTCATCTGGTGGTCCATGGGCTGTTTTATGATTCGGGGTATATCACTGATCAGGAGAGAATGCTGCAAAATTCAGCTTATGGTTCACAACCGTCCCGTAAGACTGTGATCGTTAGATACGCCCGTTTTATAGGGTGCAGGAAATATTTTTTTCCCATGGGCTAAATCTTCCAACTTACGATACAAAAATATTACAACCGGGATCTTCAATCTAAAACCTGTTTATTTTTACCGGAACAGTAATTGATCAGGCGACAATAAATTAACATATTAGAAACGATAGAAGGATGGTAGAACCAAAGCTGGTAACAGATACTGGATTATGCTTAAAAAAACGAGCAATTCATCAATTTGTGGCGTGGTGAAAACATCCGTAGGACTCGGTAAATGTGTGACGATTCGTGAAGATGCTTTGTAAGTTCAAAGAAAATCTGAATGCACTTACAAATTCAAAAATTTGTAAGCAATTACCTTAGGGTTTAGGATACGATTTTGCTTGCGCATGTAAGTCCGGAAATAGTTCTACATGATGGCGTTACAACTTGCTGGTTCTGCATAAAAGAAAAGCCCGAAAAACTTTCGGGCTGATAAACTCGTATTTCGTCGCTGATTTATTTCTCAAACCAAAATCACCTCACTCGGCACTATCTCTCCTTCACTCGTTTGGGCTTCATATTCCAGGGAAAGCTTTTTACCGGTTGCGTCTGCCTCTTCCAGAAGTTCAAAAACCTTTCTTTCACCCAGCATCAAAAGTGCCTGAAATAACACACAAGAATAATTATATTCTTCACTTCCAACTCCTTTTTCTTTACCTAAATCGTTGTATTTCCCGAATAAATCCTTGCCTTTTCCCATAACTTTAAGATCGTTTTCTGGTAAGTTTTAGTTGAAATTTTTTGAATCTGAATTATATATAATGTTTACGTAACCAAGCTCTTTACTAATTTTTATGCCCATTTAATTTTCTTGATAATGATCTTCGTTTAAAACGATCAGACCAAAAATCTGAAAGTAAAAAATTTTCAATTGAATAAATATCCAAAAATTTCTTTCAATTTACATAAATTTATTCGAGAATAATTTAAGTATGGGCGAGACTTTTTATAAAAATCCCACGGGATCAATTCAAAAATACATCCGGGTTTTACTGCAATTTATCGCTCTTTAATAAAACTCAAACCTGCGTTAAGGCTTTCGTTAAAATCTCCAATCGTAGCATTATGGAGCGTCACTTTGATTTTTTCACGAATACTTTTAAATTCTGAATGCAAGGGACAAGGTTTCGATTCTGAACAATTTTTCAATCCCAGCCCACAACCAATAAATAATTTATCACCATCAATTGCCGTCACAACGTCTGCAAGAGTTTTTTTTCGGGAATCTTTATCGATATAGAAACCGCCATTTGGTCCCTTTGACGATTGCACAATTTCCCGTTTACTCAAATCCTGCAAAATCTTGGCAATGAAATGGACAGGCGAATCAATGCCAGCGGAAATTTCCTTTATACCAACTTTTGTTCCATCTTCCGACTTCTGGGCAATGTAGATTACCGCCCTGATCGCATACTCGCACGTTTTTGAAAAAACCATCCTGCATTATATTTATACACAAACCTAGTCATTTCAATCTTTAAATAAAAGAGTTTTTTATCCCTTACTTTCCAAGTATATATGCCTATACTGGATTCATCGACAATCATTTAAACCCCAAATTGGGTCAGATGATGGTCAAGATGTTTATAGAACATATTATTCCATTCTGTGCAACTCAATTTTCCGAAAGAAAGTGATTCCTTTCCCTTAAAATGTAGTTTTCCCAATTCCTGTGTTTTCCAGATATATGCGATGAGCCTTTGTTTTTCATACTCAAAATCGCGTTCATCGGTTATAACGAAGTCAGCGGCTGTTCTCCCGTTTTTCGGATACGGTTTTTCGCTCACAACTTTATCCTTTACCAACATTTTGAGAATAAGCTTCATAACTGGTCCGGGCGGTTTGTGTTTATCTTCGTAAACGTACTCATAAGATACGCAACAGTGGGCAAGCATTTGCGCCACATTCATCTTTCCCCAAAGCGGTTGTGTATGGCTATCAAGCTTCTCGATCCGGTTGATCACTTCGCGGGAAACTGCTTTACAAAAAATGTCAGGGAGAGGCATAATGGTCTGATTTAGTTGAAATACAATTTAGTCAAAAAATATTACCAAAAAATATACACAATCAACTTAATCAAAAATACCATAATTTTCTCATTTGATCAATTGGAAAGTATGCGTTTCCACAGCCGTTTCCATTAAAATATTCCTGAATTCTTCGGCGCTATTAAATTTCAACTGAGGAATTGTCCGGGATTCAAAACGAATTTCGAAGTGATCTGAAACAAACGGCCAGGGATCTACGGAAAGTTTATTTTCCTTTGGCGCATGCAGCTGATAACAGATACGATCCGGCCCTTTGCTGATTTCTATTTTCCGATTTTCCGGCTGGACCAATTGCTGACAAATCAGAAGAGAAAAAGCGTCGCACCATTCAATAATCGCGTATGCCTCTTCAATTTCGGATTGAGTAATTTGAATTTCTTTACGCCAGACCTTGTCTGATTTTCTCAGGTCCTTACAATACCTCGCGGCATTCTTGTCTTCGGAATCTGCGTGTAGAAATTGAATATGACGCGAAATAAGCAATGCAATATACCGGCTTTTGGAAAGCGCCTGACGAATAAGCCGATCACATTTTAATTTTTCAAATTCGCGCATTTTAAAGTTTACAGGTCCGCCGTTTTCATTGATAAGAACCTCCCCCTTTTCAAACTCATTAAATACATCATCATGTTCAGCAGCCGCGATAATCGTTTCAAACCATCGATTAGTAACTGTATTTTTTTTCCAGTGAAAACAAATCTCACCTGCCAGTAATCCGTGCGCTCTTTGAGAAATTATTTGCCAGCCATCTTCCTTGTAATTTACTATCATCAGTCGAAAAAGTTTTAAAACGAGAACACCATTTACTCAAAAAGTATGCCCTGCTAATCAATTTTTGACTTCCCTTTCAATATCCTGAAAATGAATTCAGTAATGTCCTGAAATATTGGCCATTTGGCACACTTTTTAATTGAACTGATGATCCTGTGACTTTCGACAGGCCGCACGTCATTTAATTTTCACTTAAGATGGTACAAACTTCTCTGGAAGAAACTGCCGATATCGATCAAATTTCGGCTTCTGATTTATTTAATAATATATCACCTGCATCAGATTTAAAAGTATCGGTCATCCTTCCGGTGAGGAATGAGCTTGAAAATTTACCGAAAACGCTTGACGCGTTGCGGAAGCAATATGACAATTCGGGAAAACGGGTTCCTTACCAACATTATGAAGTGCTGCTTCTTGCCAACAATTGCTCTGATGCATCAGCGGATTTTGCCAGAAAATACCAGAAGCGATATCCTGAATTCTCCCTGCATATTGAGGATATCCGGCTATCAATGGACGTGGCGCATATTGGTACTGTGAGGAGACTTTTAATGGACGCTGCATACAACCGATTTGAATTATTGGGCAAACCTAACGGAATTATTGCCAGCACAGATGGCGATACGGAGGTAGATAAAAATTGGGTTTTTAATACAATCGAAGAAATTAATAAAGGAAATGACGTGGTTGGAGGAAGGATTTTAACACGGCCGGAAAACAGCATAGCAAGAGTTTATTACCTTCGGGATGTAACCTATAAACATCTGGTTTCCAGAATCGAAACACTTATTGATCCCTTGGAAAATGATCCCTGGCCGCGACACTACCAATGTTTTGGTGCAAGCTTCGCCGTAACCTGTGCCATTTATGATCTATCGGGGCGACTTCCCGTTGTTCCATTTCTGGAAGATATGGCTTTTCATAGAGCATTAAGATGTATTGATGCCAAAATTCGACTGAGTCCACTGGTTAAAGTATATACCTCAACACGCATTCAGGGACGAGTAGATTTTGGCTTTTCCATACAGTTGAAGCAATGGGGAGAAATGAACCAGGCACATGATCCGGTTTTGGTTGAGCCAGCGGAGGCCTTATTTAAAAAGCTTGATGCCAAGAAGATGTTACGCCAGTACTGGTTACTTTCGGATGAGCAAAAAAGGTCTTCTGACCTTCTTCGCCAAGTGGCCCAAGTTCTTGAAATAGACTTAAACTGGCTGAGAGACCAAGCGTCAGTGACGACATTTTTTGGGATGTTCTGGGAGCACATCGAAGAGGAATTAGCAAAAGGCGCCTGGTCCGAAATCTGGCAGAAAATGGATGTTGTTCATGTGATCCCGCAATTAAAAGCAAAGATTATGGAGTTTCAAAAGCATTGATTCATTGCTTCTTTTCAAATAGATCCAGCCGGTATTGAGTTTCTGATCGGCCATAAAGATGGGCTAATATACCAGATTCCGGTTCCGCTGATTGAAGAAATAATTCGTGGACCTGATCGCCCGTCAGCGGAAACTCCTCTACGAATGGCGTCCAATGTACAAGTAATAAATGTCCATTCGGCGCAAGTGCATCAATCATTTTGTCTCTCGACAGGGTCAGATCCTCCATACTTAAGAAATATCCAACCTCAGAGAAAAGTATCAGATCAAATTGTTCTTCCGGAAAATTTTTCGGTATAGTCATTTCCTGGACTTCAACGAAGTGATAGTCTGCCAAACGTTTTTTTGCATTTTCGACAGCAATAGAACTTGCATCCACCGCTAATAGACGTTCACAGAAATTGGCTAATTTTTCGCTCAAAACACCGTTTGAACATCCAATCTCAAAAACACTTTTATACTTATCCTTAGGAATTGCTTTCAAAGTTGCATCGTATTTCTCCCTTTCATATGCACTGTTTTCAAAATCCCAGGGATCCTGGTTTTGCTCATACATTTTATTAAAAAACTCAGCATCAAGCGATTTTTCAGGTTTTTCCATAGCTGTTTAATTTATAGATTCAAAAAATACTTCTGTCGGAATATTGAAATGTGCGATAACTTCCGGAGACAAAATAAAACCTCCAGGATCATCGTCGATCATTCGTGTCACCTGCGAAACATGAGCTGTCAGAGCCTTGTTTTTTGCAGGAAGCGTCTCTTCAATATTGACTGTCAGCTTCTTCATCTGATCTATTGACGCAACATCTTCCGGATCACCAAGCTCCCAGAGCCAGATTGGATATTCCAGGACCCTTGGCTTAACATCAAGCTTTTTTAATACTTCGGACATAATTTCCCACGTAGCCTGATGATCGCGGTGCGGATCTTTTTGCCAGGGGACAAACACTGTTTCAGGCTGAATAAGGTTTATGCTTTTAATCATTCGATGCACCGTATCTGAGAAGTCGGCATCTTCTCGATTCGGAACTCTGGTATCCTTTATTCTCATAAATTCCATACATTCACTATCCCCTCCAAGCGTCACAACGGCGTCTTTTGCCTCTTTCTCCCGCAATTTTCTCAATTTGGATTCAGGAAATTTTTTCGAATTAGGATGCGACATTGTGCCATCACTTACAAAAATAAAGTGTACCGGAATTTCTAGCTTCCTCAACAGTGCCACAGTCCCGCCGCACCCCAGGGTTTCATCATCAGGATGTGGGGCAATAACCAGGCTTATCCCAAATTTTTCAACATCTACGGCTTCAAGATCTCCGAGCTGGCTCCATAATTTTGTAATTTCCTTTATCATCTTAAATCACGATTTGGTGAGCGTCGACTCTTGTGTTTTTAAATAATAATTTTGATTTTTCGCCGGCGCCAGACTTGCAGCAATCAATTCCTGACATTCCAATAATGCATGGGCGGAGGGCTGATGCAGGATGCGGCTGTCAAGACCTGATTCCGGATCCATATCCCACAATCCTGAATTATGCCAGTCATCCAGATTATCCCAATTGGGGCGATCAATGATAGGATAAATACAAACACCCCATATCGGGATATCTTTCTGAATCAATTTCGTAATTTCCACACTAATGTGTTTGATCCAGACGGGGCGGTCTTCCCTGGGATGACTTGTCTCCGAAAGTAAAATCGGTCGATCATATCGTTCATGCGCTTCGGTCAGCAAACTTGACAATAACCGCAAATTTTGATGCGGAACCGGATCATTCCACCCGAGCATCTGGTGTGGTTCAACGATCCATTGATTGTTATAATAGTAGTTAAAGCCCAGCATATCCAGATATTCCGGCTTTCCTCCCAGCTCCGGGCAAATTCTGCCACATAGCATATCAACGGACTGATATTGAAGATCATGGTGCTCTTTTGCAATAGTGATTTGCTCTTGTGTAGCGTTAAGATTTGCCGATAAACTGACGAGCGGCTCCGTTGTCAAAATTCTGACAGTGGGATCAACTTCTCTCATCACTTTGACTCCCGCAATATAGGCCCGCATGTATGCATATTTTACCTCCCAACCGTTATTTCGGCAATAAGGCGATGTTGCCGCGACATCCCCTCCAAGCCATGACATGAAACTAACTTCATTTATCGGCGTTACGATAAGCGGAAGCTCAAAACCGAAACTTTTGTAATAGCTGACAAATGCCTCGCAAAGAGCTGCAAAACGCATCGTAAAATGCGGGTGCAAGGGAGTCAGATCCGCCGGGAAACCAAAATGACATATATCCCAAATTTGCTGAATACCGTGTTTCTGTCCGGCCAACAGCATTTTCTCCAATATTCCAAAATCATAAATATATGGTTCCGTTTCAATCTGGCTCCATCGCAAACCTTCACGTACTGTATAAAAATTAAACTTTTTCAAACGCTCATAATCTTCATCAATCAGAGTCAGATGAGACGTTATATTAAGAAAATCAACCCGGTCGCCATGGAAATTCAGTTGATCACTGCACTCAAATCCCGCCATCCAAAATGACTTGAAGGGATTTTCGATAATTTGGTCATTCATTTCCAATATTTGATACATTTATTACTTCCAGTACTATTCACTAACAACCGATACCGTCGTATTTCTATTTTTCATGGTGCTCTCCATTAGCTCTCTCATGGACTGGAAGGTATTATCCCAGGAATAATCTGCGAGAAAATTATCGACCTGCGCGAGCCATACGCTGTCGTCCGGACTCTGCAGCAATTCTTCAACTGCTGTTACAAAATCAATGGAATCTACTCCGATCTTTACAAGCTTGTTTTTTGCGTACGGATTTACGACATCCTTTATGGCTGAAGATACAACCGGTTTTCCACCAGCAAGATATTCAGGTGTCTTTGTCGGACTAATGAAACGTGTAGATTCGTTTAGAAGAAAAGGCACGAGAGCAACGTTCCAGCCAGATAAATAAAGCGGTAATTCCTCGTATTTTTTCGATCCGAGATAATGTATGTTTTCATTTTTCGGTAAAGTGGCTGGATCAATTTTTACGATCGGGCCAATTAAAATAATTTGCCAGTCAGGATGAGCATCGGCGATGCCCCTGATAAGATCTATGTCAAAACGTTCGTCGATCACCCCGTAAAATCCTAGCTTAACTCCCTTGATACCCGACTGGTCATCAGGCTCTGATTTGTTGTTCCTAGCTTTTTCAAAATGAGTTTTATCGATACTGCTTTGAAAAGGATGGATATTGTAATGCTGATGTTTTTTCGCTTCATAGAGCGATTGTCCTCCCGTAAATACGATGTCTGCTTTATTGAAAAGACGTTTTTCAAGATCCTTCAATTCTTCGGGAGCAAATTTGAATGCAGATAATTCGTCCATGCAGTCATAAACCGTCAATCCCGGAATAAATTTGAATGAAAATTCCAGCGCCATAGGCGTATAGTACCAGAAAGTAAAATCCTGGGTGTCTTTGTTAATAAAAAAGATATTCAACAGCGACTTCAGCTGTTTATTTATCTCAGTTTTACTTAAATGATGTGGAAGATGCGGTACGCAAACCCAGAGATTTGGCAACCTTTGTGAAAACGTAAGAAATGCGTTATCGATTTCAGAAAAAATTGGTTCTTCTAAGTAGTATACTGCTGAAAACTCTGAAAAACGAGTCATCAGATGTTGCGGACGTTGATATACGAAGTCCCACCGCAAGTGCGAAAAGCACAATAAATTTTTAGGTAGTTGAATCATAAGGTTACTCATTCAGGCAGTTGATGATATAGTTTTAAGTTGTTGATGACAGAAAAAAATAGCTTGTACTTTGGCTCGCAGATCTCAGTGTTCCAATTTCGCTGACCATATTCATTACAATCTCGCGCATGACAAAACCGCAGATCATGAAATCAAAATCTCCAAACTTATTCCGCGAATTATTTAAGAATCAGGGCAATGGCCTCTCTTCTGAGATCATTAAGGTACTGAAACGATATGCTCTGATATAAACAACTGTGCCAGATATGCCGGGCCCAAACCGACGCGATCCATGCATGCAATTTTCATTAAGTGACCGCAAAAAATTAATTTGGGGAAATCATGTGGATTGCTTTACTCAGCAGAGTCGAAACGTATTCGTGATGGACGTAATCCGAGGGTTTTCAACTGAAAAAAGTAATGAAATTTTCCGCAACCTCATTGGTCCTTTTTTGATATTGATACGGAGAGAAACCGGAAAACTCTCTGAAGGCGCGGATGAAATGCGACTGATCGGCATACTCACTTTCAAAAGCGATGTCAGAAAGCTTCTCGTATTTATTCATCCTTAGCAATTCCAGCGCGGCCTGAAATTTACAGATCCGCGCAAATAATTTAGGAGAAATACCGACAGACTGTTTGAAACGCCGCTCGAATGTTCTTTCGGACAGCTGCAAACAGGTCAGCAGATTTTTGAAATCAACATGCCCTTTCGAAGTCGCGATTTGAGAAATAGCATAGGCAACTGAACTATCTTTATTGCATTTGCTTTTATTCACTAACGCAAAAATCGAATTAAAAAGAAAAGCACTTTGATCTGCAAACGAATGAAGGTGGGATATTTGCTCAGTAATTTGACAGGTCATAGATTTTTGCAGCCAACTAAAATCTGTACAGGAATTTGTCAGCTCATTGGCATCGATACCGAAAACAGATTTCAGGGCATCGGGCTGAAAAACTACGCCAAATGTTTTAAACCTGCCTCCCGAAACAATCTCAACAGGCCGCGTCGTTTGTCCATATAAAAAAATTTGAGGCAGTTTTTTATCGTGCTGGACCAAATTTCCATCCGCTGACTGATGCAGCATAATTCCGGGACAACCATCAGCAAGTGGCTTGAAAATTGTTTGGGAATGATCAGAATCGGTATTTTCAAGCATCCAGCAATACCGGATTTTATCCTTTAAATAAACGGGAGGAATAAATTGTTGATACTTCATAACGGATTGCAGATCATTTTCGTAATCAAAGTTACGTATTGAATTTTAAGTTCATCAAATTATGCGATGAACCACTGTCCGATGCAGATTAATACTTTTTTATCGAAGATAGACGACAAGTTCCTGCCGAAGAAACGCCATTACACGCGAGATTTGCGCCTCAACGGTTTTAATTGATATGCCGAGTTCTTCCGAAATTTTAGTGTAAGTCAGGCCTTTTTCACGGTTGAGAAAATAAGCTTCCTTAGCTTTATATGGCAGCTTAGAAAGTGCTTTCTGGTAGGCATGCATCAATTCCGCATGTTCGAGGCTTTCAACAAGATTATTATCAGAAACATCATAATCTGTCAATTCATAATGAGATACCAGTTCCAGTTTTTTCCTTTTAGTATAATGTTTTATCGCATGATTTCTGGCGATCACAATAAAGTACGCTTTAAAATTTCCTATCGATTCAATGTCCAGAGTTTTTCTGGATTCCCACAATTTAACATAAATCTCCTGAACCCAATCTTTAACCTGTTCAGGATCTTGTGAGAATCGCATGAGCACGCGGACGATGGTATTATAATATTGATCAAACAATATCTTGAATGCTTCCGTATTGTCTTCAGCGACAAGCTTTAACAGCTCTTCATCTGAAAAAATTGGTTTATTCATATTTTTTATTCCTGAAATAAAAATACTGTCAAAATATTGTTCTGCAAAAATGATATATATAAATATAATAGATTGTCATTTATATATTACACAATAATTTATTTTATTTTTTTCGATTATATAAAATAGTTAATTCTTACAATTTCATTAAAAAACAAAAAAGGAGAAGCCTGTTCGTGCCTCCCCTTTCCAATTACAATTATCTAGTATTTTTAATATCCTGATACGAAAACCCGGTTACTTATTTGCCCTGTTTCAAAGTTTTAAGATTCAGATATTCTCCATTTTTTATCACACCATCCACATTCAGAGCTTCCTTGATATTAGTCAGCGGATCTCCATTGATAATCACTATGTCCGCAAGTTTACCGATCTCGATTGTCCCCAGATCTTTTTCTACCCCGATTTCCTGAGCACACCATAAGGTTGCCGCCCGAAGTGTTTCGAAAGGTGAAATACCAGCTTTTACCCAGCTCTGTAATTCTCCGTGAAAACTGAACCCCGAAGGAATAATAGGCGAATCTGTTCCGGGTGTCACGCGCGCACCGGATTTGATAAGATTTAATGTCGTTTTTTCAACATTTGAATATGTTGATTCGCTCATTCTGGATGCAGATCCCAAAAGCTCCGTTTTCAATTTTTCAGAATAAAATGTTTCAAATTGCCAGTGATTGAAAAAGTCAGGATCATTTTTAGCCAGCGATGTAAATCCGCCATGCAGGGAAATCGTAGGCGTAATGTACATTCCTGATTTCGCGATAAGCTGTAAAACATCCTGATAAGTATTATTCATTGCCGTTAGTTTTGGTGAATAACCTCTTCTGCTCGTCGCGCCCATATGCTCAACCCCGTCCACACCATATCCAACTGCCGGATAAATCTCATGAGACGCTACCGGGATTCCATTCGTATGAGCAAATTCGGTTACACGTTTTTGCAGATTATCCGATAGCCCGACATAAGTTTTGATCATATCATAACCCAGTCTGACAGCACGATTTAGTTCGAGCTCTAATTGTGCACCACCTACATTGCTCGTGTTCCGGTTATAATAAATCCGGTTTCCTTCCATATGTCCACCTGTAAAAAATGTCCTCGGTCCAAGGCGCTTTCCGCTCGTCCACGATTCTTTTCTTTCCAAAGCATCGTAAGGATCAGTGCCGGGTTCCCGAATTGACGTGATTCCGTAAGCCAGCCAGAGTCTTCCTCCTTTTTCACCATGCTGCGCATTTTGATGCGTGTGCATTTCAAACATGCCCGGCATGATCACCTGTTTGGAAGCATCAATAATTTTTGCATTTCCATAAGCTCCGGCACGATGCTGTGTAATTTTTTTGATCCGGTTTCCTTCAATCAGTATATCAACATTTTCAATGTATTTCTCCGAGCGGCCATTGAAAAGTTTACCCGCATGAACAACTAATTGGCCCAATGGCTGTTTTATCTGCCAGGTAAAATTCATGCTTATCGGCGTAACTTTTCCATCGACGACTGACACTTCTTTTAAAACATCCGTTGCCAGAAATACAACGGTTTTCGAATCAGCTGCCCAGCTTGGATCTTCTGCTAACTCATTTGTTAATCTTCTAGGCGGACCGATAATTTCGCATTCCTTATCAACCGGAACAACCCATAAGGTGTTATCCAGAATGTAGGCGATCATGCTCCCATCCGGAGAAACAACCGGACCATTTTTCCCTCTCGTCGCAAGAGAACGTTCAGGAACAGGAGACACGAACTTCGCGGGCGATTTGTCGAGCGGAATAACCAGGAATTTGCTTAATCCTTCACGGAATCTTGTAGAATAAGAATCGAGCGATGAGATCACGATAAATTTTCCATCAGGTGTCCAGCTTGGCTGCGAACCTTCAAAAAGAGAACCATAAGTCGTTGTGATTTCATTCGATTTAAGATCCATAATATTGAGAACGTTCCGGCTGTAAGCTTTCGGATCTGCCTGATAAAAAGCAATTTTTGATCCGTCCGGAGACCACGATGGGAATTTTAAATTATCCGGAGCATCAAGCAGGCAGCTATCTTTTCCGGTCGAAAGATCTTTTACATAAAGATCCATGTTCCCTTTTTTGTCGCTGGTGTAAGCAATTTTTTTGCCATCCGGCGACCAAACGGGATCAACGTCAATAAAAATGTCGTTGGTTACCTGAACCGGCTTTTCAGTACCTTTTTTAAAAATCCACAGATCCCCCAGCGCAGTAAAAATCACGCTTTTCCCGTCGGGTGATACGATAGGACTTCGAATACCTTGCACAGGTTGTGCTTTTTTGGAATCAAAATCACGGACTTTTGTAACATACTTTTTTCGGTCTAGAATTACCTCAGCCTGAAACGGAATACTGGTTGTCTTCCTTTGCCCTAAAATTCCATGTTTAATCTGTCCGTCGGCAGTATATAAATAATCCGTTTCCGAAAGCCAGCTTACCTTAAATGGAAAAACATCTTCTGTTTTTTCAGACAAGGTTTGCCAGTCTCCGCCACCAATGTTCACAAATTCTAGCTGGCTTACGCCCGGGAGCAACGTATTAAAAGTTAGCTGTTTACCATTGGGATGCCAAACAGGAGAAAATAATTTCTCCTTGCTATGTACCAATAATTTTGGTTCAGCATTCCTTTCAAGCAAATAAAGTCCGGCGGCAGTATTCCGCTCCGACACATAGGCCAGTTTCGATCCGTCTGAAGAGTATGACGGGAAATAGTCGTTTCCCGCATCTTTGGTCAATTGCACCAAATTTCCCTTATCAAGTTCTATCTTCCAGATATCATAATTTCCACTCCTATCAGACGAAAAAACGATCTCTTTTCCGTCAGGCGACCATTGAGGCTCGCGGTCGTGGTAAACTCCAAAGGTCAATTGACTTAATCCGCTGCCGTCTCTGTTAACTTTCCAGATATGAAAGTTTCCGTCGCGATACGATTGAAATGCGATCTGGTTTCCGTCTGCTGACCAGGTTGGCTGGCGGCAATCTCCAAGCGCATCTGTCAACGCTTTCGCTTTTCCACCAGCAACAGGCATCAACCAGATTGTCCCCTGGATATCCATGGCCAGGTTTTTCTTATCCGGAGAAAGGGAAATTGCCATGTTGGTACCTTCCGTCAATATTACCTTAACCGAATCCGATGTCATGGCCTTTAATTCAAAAAGGGATAACAGCGCGATAAAATTGATTAACAGTTTAAATCTTTTATTCATTGTAATTCAGGATTTTGCAACATTCAGATTCGAAAATATTAAAAGAGCTTTTATCGGAAACATCCCAGCGGCATGACCAGTTTATAGAAAATAATGAGCTTGATCCGATCTCAACTCCCGTCGGAGTTCCCTTATAAGTCCCAGGAAGCTCTAACGAGCCAAAAATTAGAAATTCATGATTCGTGTCTATAAACAGGAGGCTCCATAGGAGCCATATCACCATCAATATTTCATTCCCTATCGGAGCAATGAAATAATGCTGTCTTACCATTGAAACAAGAGGTTCCAGAGAAACCAAGGCAATACAAATCAAATCGGTGTTGTTAAGATAGACAAGCATGTTTTGATTCCCATTCTCAAATTTCCTAACCGAAGATTTTCATTCGGACTGTGCTGATTGTTATCCATATTCACCAATGGAACAATAACGGCCGGAACCCCAAGCGTCTGAATAAATGGAACGACCGGAACTGAGCCACCCATAATTCTGATCACAATCGGGTCTTGTCTGAAGTTTTCAGTAACCGATTTCCTCAACCAGTTTCCGATTGGAGAGTTAACTTCAGTACGAAAAGCCGGACTACCTGGTCCACCTCCACTCATGAAAACCAATTTTTTATATGCCAGACGTTCCGCTTTTGTCGGCACATGATCAAAAACCTTATAACCATGTTTTTCAATATGTGCCTTAACCAGATTCGTCATTCTGGTTCCTTCGGTTTCCGGTACCAGACGAATCCCAAACTCTGCAAGTGCTTCTTCCGGAATAATCGATCCACCACCTTTTCCAACAACCGCTGCTTTCAAACCTCTAATATTCAACGAGGGATACTGCATAGATTCCTGATAATTTTTACCAACTTTTTCTTCCTCGGCAATCTGTAAACGATCGTTAATTTCCTTCATATTATCAGGAACAGCCGCCATAATTTTCTCTGCTTCGGCATCGAATTTAATTCCATCATAGAATCCGTCAATCAAAACTCTTCCATCATCGTCTTTCATCGTAGCAATGATTTTTGAAAGAATAAAAGTCGGATCCGGAGAATAATTCCCAAAATGCCCGCTGTGCTGCTGTGTGATCGCGCCGTATGTTGTAAGTCCAAAACCAGTTCCTCCACG
Source organism: Dyadobacter koreensis (assembly GCF_900108855.1). GTDB lineage: Bacteria > Bacteroidota > Bacteroidia > Cytophagales > Spirosomataceae > Dyadobacter > Dyadobacter koreensis. The sequence goes on along the minus strand of NZ_FNXY01000008.1, from coordinate 195,842 downwards.
GCATCCAAAGGTTAATGTCGGAATATTGGAAGAATGCATAGGACCATCCATCACGATCAGGTAATCAGCCATCAGCTCTTTTTTGTATTGAGCAAGAGACGCTTTCAAACCCGGAGAACCTTTTTCTTCTTCGCAATCCAGAACCACTTTTACATTAAACGGAGGTTGTTGATTTTGGCCGGCAAGAATATCCAGTGCCTTCAACAGCATGACAATCGGCCCTTTATCATCCGAAGTGGAACGCGCAAAAATCCGCCATTCGTCATTGATTTTTTCTTTTTTCAAAAGTTCCCAGTCAATTTCCTTAAAAGTACCGTCTGCTCCTTTTTCTTTCAAAACCGTCATATACGGATCTTTTTGAAACCATTCATTTGGTCTGACCGCTTGCCCGTCAAGATGGAAATAAAATAAAACAGTCTTCGTGTTTTTCGGGTATGTTTTTTCAGCTGAAAACAAAGGCATTTTCCCCGTTTTCAGAATCGCTGTTTTGAAACCCCGTTTCGCAAAAGCCTTTTCTGACCATATCAGATTTTTTTCGATATCCTCTGCAATTAGTGCGTCATTTGGAATAGCTACATATTCTTTCAGTTCTTCCAAAGCAGGATACATGGCTTTCGAGATCAGCGCATCACTTTTTTCTGCTGGAATTTTCTGGGCACTCAATTGTGCCGAAGCAGTAATGGCGAACGCAAAAAGCGTTGCCATTACAGTTTTCGTTTTTATATTTAATCTTAAGGCCATGCGTACCGGATTAGAAATTAATTAAGGTTTTTTCAAAAGCTCATCGATTGAGAAAAGGATCCCGTTTTTCATTACATGTTTTACATTCCAGGCGTCTTCAATTTTCACCAAAGGATCACCTTCAACAATGACCAGATCCGCAAGTTTTCCTTTTTCAAGTGTCCCCAGATCTTTGCTCACACCCACCGCTTCGGCTGACCATAAAGTCGCGGAACGTAAAGTTTCGAAAGGAGTTATCCCTCCGTCTACCCAGCACTGCAACTCCGAATGCAAGCTCATGGCATAAGGAATAAAAGGACTGTCCGTACCCGCTGTAACACGCGCACCGCTGGCAAGAAGATTTTTTACCGTTTTCTGAATTGTTCCAAAATTGGCAGTGTAACCCGGAAACATTTTCTCAATTTGTGAAGCACCGTCTTTCAAAGCTTTTCTGAATTCCTCTGAGTAAAAAGCCTTGAATTGTTTGTTTTCATAATAACCAGGATTTTTTCCGGCCATCACATAAAAACCTCCCTGCAATGAAGCCGTTGGTGTGATATTCATTTTTGATTTCACCAGAAGCTCTGTCACATCCTGATAGGTAAAATTCATCGCTGAAATTTTCGGAGAATAACCACGCCGGCTTGTTCCACCGATGTGTTCAACCGCATCCACTCCGTAACGCATAGCTGGAAAAATCTCATGAGAAGAAACCGGAACGCCGATTTTATGTGCATAATTGGTAATTCGCAGCTGCAAAATATCAGGCATACGAACGTAAGTTTTGATCATATCATATCCCAGCCGCGACGCCCGTTCAAGTTCCAGATCAAGTTGTGCCGTCGAATGGATACTGTTCGCAAGACCGTAATAAATCCGGCTTCCGTCAGTTAGTCCACCGGTGAAAAATTCGCGCGGACCGGTTAATGTTCCTGCGTCCCACGATTCTTTTCTTTCTAAAGCATCATAAGGATCTGCGCCGGTTTCCCGCAGCGAGGTAATCCCAAACGACAACCATAAGCGACCAAGTTTTTCACCAGTCATGGCATGTTGGTGGGTATGCATTTCAAAAAGCCCGGGGATAATGGTTTTATCGGAAGCATCAACAAGTTTTCCCGGACGACCCGCTTTATGCGGAACAATTTCTTTGATGCGATTACCTTCAACAATAATGTCTACATTTTTGATGTATTCTTTATTTCTACCGTCAAAAACTTTCCCGGCATGAATTATCACGGTTTCTTTTGGCTGCTTGTAATCCCACTTGAAAGTCATTGGAATGGATTCAATTTTCCCGTCCGAAACATTGATCTGCTTGATGGTATCCGTCGCCATGTAAACCAGCGTTTTCGAATCGGCTGTCCAGCTCGGTACTTCTGACAATTCGTGCGTTAATCCTCTTGGAGGGCCAACGATGGTCCCGGAAGGATCCACCGCGATAACCCATAGCAAGCCATCCTGCACATAGGCCATCGACTTTCCATCCGGCGACCAGGCCGGGCCATTTTTCGCACGCATTCCCAGCGATCGCTCAGCCAACGGCGACACAAAACGGTCCGGTTTTTTATCCAGAGAAATCAATAAGATTTTGTTAATTCCTTCCCGATAGCGCGTAGAATAAACTTCTAAACCTGAAACGGCGATGGTTTTGCCATCATGAGACCAGCTTGGCTGACTTGGTACAAACAGCGATTCATGAATTTTCTCCACTTTTCCGGTTTTTACTTCAACCGTTTGAAGCGTTCCGCGTCCCCATGAATTTCTTGGATCTGCCTGGTAAAAAGCAATTTTCGAACCATCAGGAGACCAAGCCGGATAATTGATATCGTAATCCAGCTTAACCAACTCTGATTGTTTTCCGGTTTTCACATCATGCACCCAGAGATTCATAGTGCCAGAGCGGTCGGTCAGGAATGCAATGAAATTCCCGTCTGGTGACCAGGTCGGATCAGCATCCAGATTGGCATCTTTTGTAATTGGTTTCGGAACGGTTGCGCCTTTGTCTAAAATCCAGAGATCGCCCAATGCTGAAAAAACGAAACGTTTTCCGTCAGGAGAAACATTTAGTCCTTTTATTCCCTTCACCGTTTTGGGTTTTCCACTGTCAAAATCATAAGTTTTTCTTTTGTAAACCGGCGTCGTAACTGTCACAATAGCTTTGAAATCGATAGCCTGACTTGTTTTTTCACCTAACTTAACACGCTTAATTTTTCCGTCAGCACTGTATAAATATTCCAGTGGAGAAATCCAGCTCGCACGGAATGGAAAAACATCTTCTGAGGGTTGTGTTAAAGGTTTCGCATTTCCGGTGGCAAGGTCAACTTCTTCAAGATCGCTGAATGCACCCGTGAGTGAATTGAAATAAATACGAGTTCCAGCCGGATTGAAAGCGGGCGCAGAAAGTTTCGCGGTATTTTTAACTATTAATTTCTGAGAACCATCGTTCGTCAAAATATAAATCCCCGGAGCTGATGTGCGTTCGGAAACAAATGCGATTTTACTTCCGTCACTTGCATAAGCAGGACAATAATCATTTCCCGGATCAATGGTCAGCTGGGTTAATGTTCTGGTGGAAAGCTCCATTTTCCAGATGTCATAATTACCTCCGCGATCTGAGGAAAAAACCAGGAATTTTCCGTCCGGCGACCATTCCGGTTCGCGTTCATCAAAAACACCGAAAGTTAGCTGCGTCAATCCCGAACCATCTTTATTGACCGCCCAGATATGATAATATCCGTCACGAAAAGATTGAAAAGCAACACGGCTTCCGTCAGGAGACCAACGCGGCTGACGGTCATCCCCCATTCCATCGGTCAACGGTTTTGCATCGCCGCCCGCAATTGGAATACTCCATATCGTACCCTGAATATCAACGGCAATCGATTTCTTGTCGGGTGACAAATCCGTGGCCATGTTTGTGCCTTCCGTCAGCGTGACTTTTGTTGAATCAGCTGCGGCAGCCTGGACGTAGTTGCCGGAAAACACAAATGCGCCGGATAGCGCAGTTAGTGCAAAAACATGGTTAATGTGAATATTTCTGGAAAAAGACCGAAGTAACCGGATTGCTCTAATCATTTTAAACGTACTTTAATTTGTTATTTTATTTTGGTATATGTTTAAATCAATTTAGAATTTAAACAGGGGTTATGTTTTTGATTCTACAATCATTACCGTGGGATCCACCTTTAATTCTGATTAATTATCCCTTGGTTAGTTTCTACAAATATTACGGTGCGATGCACCTTTGATTTTGGTTGATATTGTTGGTTAGTTTCTACAAATATTGCGGTGCGATGCACCTTTGATTTTGGTTGACACTCCTTGGTTAATTTCTACAAATATTGCGGTGCGATACACCTTTGATTTTGATTGATATCGTTGGTTAATTTCTACAAATATTACTGTGCGATGCACCTTTGATTTTGGTTGATATTCCTTGGTTAATTCCTACAAATATTGCGATGCGCTGCACCTTTGATTTTGGTTGATATCGTTGGTTAATT
>NZ_FNXY01000008.1:112742-190825 GCF_900108855.1 Dyadobacter koreensis | reverse complement strand
TGCACCTTTGATTTTGGTTGATATTCCTTGGTTAATTTCTACAAATATTTCGGTGCGATGAACCTTTGATAATTACCCTTATCGAGAACAAGGTGCATAGCACCGTAATATTTGTAGAAAACCCGGAAATTATGAAATAAGCCAAAGGTGCAGCGCACCGAAATACTCCGGTCAATTAGCCTTTTTCAGCAACCCATCTATCGGAAAAATTTCTCCATTTCTGATAACTGTATTCACATTTAAAACATCTTTGATATTTTTCAACGGATCACCTTCAATAATCACAAGATCAGCAAGTTTGCCGGTTTCCAACGTACCAAGATCCTTGCTCACGCCCAGTGCTTCGGCCGAAAATAAGGTTGCAGAACGTAAAGTTTCAAAAGGAGAAATTCCCCCATCCACCCATGACTGCAACTCAGCGTGATAACTCAGTCCAGGCTGAATAATCGGAGAATCTGTACCCGGCGTGACATGCCCGCCCTGATCGATCATTGCCTTTGCTGTTTTTTGTATATTACCAAAAGAAGAAAGGAACGCAGGATTATTTTTGATCCTAAGCGACGTCATATTCTTTAACTCGCCAATTGCATCTTCGCTGTAAAAAGCTTTGAATTGTTTGTTGTCAAAAAAGTCCGGATCTTTTTGCACCAGCATCGGCAGTCCGCCCTGAAGTGATGCTGTTGGCGTAATGTTCATTCCCGATTTTACCAGTAATTCCACGACATCCTGATAAGAATTATTCAATGCAGACAATTTGGGAGAATATCCACGGCGGCTCGTTGCACCCATATGCTCCACCGCATCCACACCATATTTCATAGCAGGATAAATTTCATGTGAAGAAACCGGTATACCCAGATTATGCGCAAAAATGGTAACACGCTGCTGCATCGCATCCGGCATCCGGACGTATGTTTTCATCATGTCATATCCTAGTCGCTTTGCTTTTTCCAATTCAAGATCAAGCTGCGCGCCGGCCACGTTTCCAACATTCATACCATAATAAATCCGGCTTCCATCCAGAATTCCACCCGTGTAGAAATTTCGTGGCCCCGCTCTGCGGCCGCTTGCCCAGGATTCCTTGCGTTCGATAACATCATACGGATCTCCACCCGGTTCGCGGATGGTTGTAATACCATATCCTAACCACAGTCTGCCTAATTGTTCACCGGCAGCAGCAGTCTGGTGGGTATGCATTTCAATAAGTCCGGGGATAACCGTTTGTTTAGAAGCGTCGATTATTTTTCCAGCTCTTCCTGCTTTGTGCGGTTCAATTTTCTGGATTCTGTTGCCGACAATAATAACATCAACATTGGTCAGATATTCCTTAGAACGCCCGTTGAATAGCTTTCCTGCGTGAACCACAACCTGTCCTGTTGGCTGTTTGATTTTGTAAGTTAAATTAATCGGAAGCGTTGTAACCGAACCATCAGCAAGCGAAATTTTCTTGATAATATCTGTTGCCATATACACGATACTTTTCGAATCGCCAGTCCAGCTTGGGTTTTCTGCCAGTTCGTTAGTCAATCTTCTCGGCGCATTTAACAGATTACCTTCCTTATCCACAGCGACTGTCCACAAAACACCGTCCATGGAAAACGCAAATTTTGTTCCGTCCGGCGACCAGTATGGTCCGTTTTTCCCCCTTGTGGATAATGTCTTTTCGTTGATCGGCGTAATGAATTTGAAAGTTTTATCAACCGTTGATATTACAAGAAATTTACTGACGCCTTCGCGGTAACGGGAAGAAAACGGCTGCAAGGCAGAAATCACAACAAACTTCCCATCTGCAGACCAGCTTGGTTGCGATCCGTCAAATAACGGCGCATACAAAATGGTTTCCTTGTTGGAAGAAAGTTCCAACATTTTTAGAAAATATCGTCCAAAAGCGGCCGGATCCTTTTGATAGTAAGCAATTTTTGATCCGTCAGCGGAGAAACTTGGAAATGTAATATTGTCTGTCGCATTCAAAACCAGCTTTTCCGCCCCGGTCGCCATGTCTCTTACATACAAATCCATATTGCCTTTTCTGTCGCAAACGTAAGCAAGTTGCTTTCCGTCAGCCGACCAGGCCGGATCAATTTCGATGAAAGAATCATTGGTTAATTGCACCGGTTTGTCAGAACCTTTTTTCAAAAGCCACATATCTCCCAAAGCAGTAAAAGCGATGCTGTTTCCATCCGGAGAAACTACCGGACCGCGAATTCCCTTTACTTTATTGGTAGCAACAGAATTGAAATCGTGCACTTTCAGTTTGTATTTGTCGTGCGACAAACTCATTCCCACTTCGAATGGAATTGTACTTACTGATTTATCGCCCAGCTTTCTTTTTTTAATCAGACCGTCGGAGGTATACAAATATTCAGTTTCAGAAATCCAGGCGACTTTAAAAGGAAAAACATCTTCTGTATTTTCCGATAAAGTTTCCCAGTCGCCGCCGCCAACTTTTGCGATATCCAGCAGACTTTTTCCCTGATCAAAATTATTAAAGATTATCTTTTGCTCTTTTGGATGCCAAACCGGCGATGAAAGTTTGCCTTTACTCGTCAGAAATAATTTTTCTTTTCCCTTTGAATCCATGATGTAAATTCCCGGGCCGGAAGTTCTTTCAGAAACATAGGCGATTTGAGAGCCGTCGGCTGAGTAAGAAGGAAAAAAATCATTGGCTGCATCTTTGGTCAATTGTGTCAGTTCACCTGATGCCAGATCAAGTTCCCAAACATCATAATTTCCGCTTCGGTCAGAAGAAAAAACCATCTTTTTCCCGTCAGGAGAGTAACATGGCTCGCGGTCATCAAAAACGCCGGAAGTGAGTTGAACCGGTGAGCCGCCATTTAATCCAACGGTATAAATATGAAAGTTGCCATCCCAGAAAGCCTGAAAAGCAATTTTTGATCCATCGGGAGAAAATACAGGCTGACGGCAATCGCCCATCGGATCGGTTAATGGTTTGGCTTGTCCGCCGGAGAAAGGGACGCTATAAATTGTTCCCTGCAAATCCATCACGATCGTTTTTTTGTCCGGCGATAATGTAAGGGCAATGTTTGTACCTTCCGTTAATTTTACTTTTACCGAATCCAGCGTAAATCCATGCCTTGTACCAGAAATATCTGCATCAGCCAATGCAGCATTCAAGGGTAAAACAAAGAGAATTAACGATAATGTTTTGAAATATTTTTTTGAAAAGGAATTGAGCACGTTGAAGGAATAGGCATTTAATTTGTTCATCATAAGCACTGTTCAACTGTTAACAAAATATAGCCTGCCCAACCGGACAGGCTATTAAATTTTATTTCGCATTAACTGCTGTTTTGACAAAAACCCCTGGAACCGGATTCGGAGCACTGGTATTTGAATTTACTTCGGCCTCGCTATAAATCATTCTTTCCGGTAAAGCTGCACCAGCGCTTGGCGTTAATTTCACGCCCACTGCTTCGCTTCTTGTGCGGCGTAAATCATTAAATCCAATGATCTGTCCGTTGAAAGTGATGTAACGTTCCATCAAAATTTCCTTTAATAAAGCCTGATCTGCCGTCAATCCCGTTTTGTTTAAAATGCCTCCGGAAGCAAAATCTTCTGCTGTGTAGGGTTCGTATTTATACTTAAAAGTTCCGGTTTTATATGTAGCATCCAGGTCACCGCCGGTGTTCAGATAAGCACGGTATACATTTAGTTTCGCCAAACCAGCTGCAAATCCTGTCGTGCGGGCCAACGCTTCCGCCGATGTCAAAACATTTTCAGAAAAAGTGACCAGTGGATACGGAGCCGACTGACCAAATAATCCGCGGGAAGTTGCCGAGCTGTTTGTATTGGGCGAAACCGGAATTGCTACGCCGGTAGTACTTACGGTAATGAAATGATGATTAAAACGAGCTGTTTCATCCGTTTTTGCATTTCCTCTGTAAGTCGCGCTTGCCGGATTAAGTAAGGTTGGAGCCAAGGCAAGTGATGCATTAATGTCACCCACACGACTTCGGGCGATGAAAGCATACATCAGGTTTTCATTCACGTTCAGGGTTGTTCCGTGCGTCATCACAAGTGATCTGGCAGCAGTGGAAATGCCTTTTTCGGCAGCCGTCGCAGCCAGTGCATATTCCTTGGTTTCTAAATAAAATCGCGATTTTAAAGTGTAAGCGGCATCTTTCCATTTGGTCGCGTCACCTGCAAAATGAATATCAGCTGCGCCGGGAGAAGTTCCCAAACCTGATTCCAGATCCGCAATCGCTTCGTCAAGTAAAGTCTGGAGCTTTCCGTACACCTGAATCTGAGGTTCGAACGCAGGATTTGGAAAATTAGTAATATCAGATGCTTCTGAAAAAGGGATATCACCAAAACAGGCTGCGGCAGTTCCCAATGCATTTGCCTGGATAACTTTCGCTATTCCCTGGACCAAACGGTTATTTGTTGCTTCTGATTTCTGGATTACCAGTTTTGTCTGTTCGACGACACCCTGATAAGTGAATTTCCAAACATCGTTGAAAGAAGCTCCGGTAACGTTGTAGCTATAAATATCTTTGTACTGACGATCCGTTCCCGTAAAATATCCCGACCACATCGCAGCGACGCGGGCAAGGTGACCTTCCTGAACCGATATATTTCCCAGCTGAGCTCCTGTAAGTATTAGATTCGCGGAGGCATCAGTTGGATTGTTCAAATCCGTGTTTAGATTATCCACCATTGACTCGCAGGAAAGCATCCCGGCCATGAGGAAAAGTCCTGCCGCCCTGATTAGTTTAGCTCTTTTCATTTTATATTTTGTTTAATGATTTGGGTCATTTGAATCAGTAAAATGTCAGGATCAGTAATTGACTTTCAGCGAGAAAATGTATGATCTTGTGCCGGGCGAATTGAAATAATCCATATTGCGCCCGGCCGGAGTTCCAGACAAATTGGTATCAGGATCTATCCCCACCACTTTCGTCCATAAGATCAGATTACGGCCTGTCGCAGAAAACTCGATTGACTGAAGCTTCGTAACTTTTCTAAATTTCTCTGAATCCAGGCGATAAGATAGTGAAAGCTGGCGAAGACGCGTCCAGCTGCCGTCTTCAACGAATTGTTCTTTCAAAGACCCAAATCCACTCCCCAAAGTCGTATACCAGCTTTCGTCCATCAACACGGGGCCTGCACCAAAATCCTGCAGATTTCCACGAACCGTACTTCCTGCTGTGAGCGTTTTTCCTGCATAATTTTTAGTATCCTGGGTCAGCGTAACTTCATTGCCCGTATCTCCATGTGTACCAAAGTTGTACATAACACCCCTTGTTCCGCTGAAATAATCACCTCCCTGAGAAGTTTCAAACAATACGTCTAATGAGAATTTCTTGTAGGAAAGGCTCGTGCCGAAACCACCAATCCAGTCCGGATTAGGATCACCTACAACACCAGTTACAGGGTCAGCTGTCGGGAATCCGTTGGCATCCAGCTTTTTAGTACCATCGTCATTCAGTGCATATTTACTGCTCCAAAACACGCCCGTTGGCTGCCCAACTACTGCCCTTGCATCCAGGAAGTTTTCAATTCCACCGACAAGATATAGTGATTGTGTTCCGGCCAAATCCAGCACCTTGCTTCTGTTACGTGTGAAGTTCCCACGAAGCGACCAGGTTAAGTCTCCTTTTTTTATCACGTCATAAGTAAGATCTGCTTCGAAGCCTTTGTTTTGAAGTTCGGCTGCGTTGGTATATTTTGTCGCGAAACCAGTACTTGGCGCCAATGTTACAGGTACCAAAACGTCTCTGATTTTATTATTGTAGTATGTTAAACCAGTGCGTAGTCTGCTGTTGAAAAAGCGAAGATCTGCTCCGATCTCATATTCTGTTTTACGTTCCGGTTTCAGATACTGGTCACCCAAAGAAGCTCCCTGGCTGTATGCCCCATTTCCAAATTGTGACCCTACCAGATTATCTCCCCATGGATTTGCAGAGTAAACGGTTGAAGAGAAAATTGTGTTGGAACGATATGGAAGCGGCTGTACACCCACGACCCCATAAGATGCCCGCAGCTTACCAAAGTTGAGAACACGATTATCTTCAATAGATTTCAAACGTGTAAACAACCAGGCTACGTCCGCAGAAGGATAATAGAACGTTTTTTCAGATAAAGCTCCGAATGAAGAAGCTGATTCCGCTGCTGCCGACAGATTTAAAAACAAGGCGTCATAAGCTCCAAAACTTGCCGTTGCATAAGTACGAATCGTCCTGACTTCTGTTTTCAAATTTACAGGCGTTCTGTTCAGCGAAGTAGCGTTTGCAAAGTTCGCTGGTGCGTCGGCAACCAGGAAATTATTGATCGTTACACCCATGTTATTGTATTTCCGGTTGTTGATGTTAAAACCAAGAACATACGTAGATGTGAAATTGGAACCAAAATCCTTCGTTGCACGAGCCAGTAAATCTCCGTTCACCTGCGCTTCGCGGGTTGTTTGCTCCTGATACTGACCAGTCCCAGCGCCGGTTATATCATTGACTGGGAAATAATTAATCTGCTCATCGGTATAAGTATCAAGTCCTGCCCTTGCAATGATATCCAACCATTTCGCAGGTTTAATTCCCAATTCCGCACTGTTCATGAAACGGTTTACATCCGTTGAATTTTGCTGCTCATATAGTGACCAAAGCGCGTTATTGTTGGCAGGATTTATTACCGCACCCAGATAACTTCTGTAACCGCGTTGTCTGCCCAGGATAGGCGAAGCCGTTGGGCTTGAATAATAACTTCCCTTATAATCCGAGATATCAAAATCAGCCGGGTTACGGGCAAGGCCGACCATTGCACCGGCAAGATTATTTCCTCGCTGGATTCTGTCCGAATAACTTTTTGTGTAAGCTGTACTGATTGCAAGACGAACAACATCATTGAATTTCCTTTCCGCATTAAAACGTAAAGTTGTTCTGTTATACGTACTGTTTCCGCGCTGAACACCTTTTTGACGAACGTCACCAATACTAAAAAAGAAAGTTGTTTTTTGATCTCCGCCGCTTAAACTTAACGCATTGTCATAGTAACTTCCTGTGCGGAAAACTTTATCATAATTAGATTGATTATATGTTTCTTTCGAATTTTTCTTAATGATAGGATAGTATTTTGTTCCATCCTGTGCTTCAAAATACTGTCCGGTTGTATTCACGTCATCGGCACCTCCAGCCCTGGCGTCAATTTTATCACCCCAGGCGTTTGCTCCGTTCGGGTTATATAGTCCGGCAGAACCCTGTCCGAATTTATTTTGAAATGGATGGTAACCATTTATTTGGTCCGCTGAATAAGTTGAAGTAAAGGAAATGTTCATTTTGTTTCCTTCGGCGCCTTTTTTGGTCGTAATTAAAATTACTCCGTTTGCAGCACGCGATCCCCAAAGTGCCGCCGCAGAAGCTCCTTTCAAAATTTGCATTGAAGCAATATCATTCGGGTTGATATCATTCAAACGCGATTGCGGGACAACGCCACCAGAAGTTCCTCCTTCTGTGGTACTGCTGATTGGAATACCATCCACAACAACCAGCGGCTGGGTATTTCCTGTCAATGTATTTTGCCCACGAATCTGAATAAAAGAAGCAGCGCCAGGATCAGCCGCTGCACGCGAAATCTGCACACCGGCAGCCTTTCCTGATAAACCGTTGATCAAGCTTGTCTCGCCTGATTTTGTGATTGCGTCTCCGCTCACCTTGCTGCTCGTTGATCCCAGACGGTCAGCAGCTTCTTTAAAACCCAAAGCCGTAACGACGACTTCTGAAAGTGCCTGAACATTTTCATTTAATATAACATCAATAACCGACTTGTTGGCAATTGGAATTTCCTGTGTAACAAAACCGATATAGGAATAAACCAGCGTCCCGTCGGTTGTCGGCACATCGAGCCGATAAGCTCCGTCCACGTCAGTCGTTGTTCCAATATTCGAGCCTTTTAAAAGAATATTGACACCTGGAATTGCAGCTCCGTTTACTTTGTCAACAACTTTTCCTGATATTCCAAATGCTTTGTTCTGATAAGATTCAGTTGCGTCTGCTTTTAATAAGGCAGATGGATTGATGGTGTTGCCCGCCTGCTTATTTGAAGAATTCCCTTCTTTATATAATACATAAAACCCTTCTCTGGATTTCTGGTAGGTGATCTTTAGATCCTTCAATATTCTGTCAAGCCGCTTTTCAATTGAAGCATCTTTTTCGATTGAATTGATCACTTTGCTATCAATTTCGACATTTTCCAACAGCTCTGTCTGATATGCGATGGACACGTTGAATTTTGTTTCCAGGTCTCTCAGACAATCCTTAAGAAGAACGTGATTTGGCCGCTTCTGGTGAGCATCAAGAAGAACATTTGCAGTTTTGGGAAACGAAGCCATAATCCTCGCCTCGACGGGCGACTGACTACAAATTAGCCCCAAAATCGGATAACACAGCATTTTAGAAGTAATCTTCATAAGGAATAACTGGGTGAAAAAGATTAACGATAATGCATACACGTACGAACGATACTTCACGGATTATGGCGGGATAATCCATGTAGTTTGCGGCAGAAATCGCAGCGGATTTCTGTTAACAGGCGGCCTGAAAATTCTGTAAAAAAGGGGTTTGTCTCAAAACTTATCCAGTTTGCGGCTCAGGATAAAATTTTCCCCATTGTGTGTCTGCCCAGATTTATTCAGCCAGGATCAGTTTGTTATTTTTCTTTTCCAACTGCAATTCAAATAACTGAGCTATATCTTCGATCAAGAGGGCCGGATTGTTGTCGGATAACGGAATCGAGCCCGAAAGCCGTTTTTTCAAAAGTTTGTCGTCTGCCACGCCGACTTTCACGCCGTAATTTTCTTCCAAGTGTACAAGCATTTCTCCCAGCGAGGTACCATCAAGTGTCCATTTGCCTTTTGTCCAGGAGTAATACCTTTCCGGATTTACTTTGGCTTTTTTGACCTTACTTTGTTTGACAGAAGCATAGTCTGTTTCAACGAGGTCTCCCGGTTTCAGGTAAATTTCCTTTTTATCACCTTTTTTGTCAGGCAGGCTGAGTTTGATACTCCCCGATTTCAGCACTACACAACCGTGTTTCTGTCGATTGATCACGTTAAATTCTGTTCCGAGAACTTCGATCTTTTTTCCACTCGACAGATGAACTGTAAACTGTGCGTTGTTTTTCAAATGTGTTACACTAAAAAAAGCTTCTCCATCCAGCCAGATCTCTCTGGGATTTTTGTCCCATGATCTTTGATACTTTATTTTACTGTTTCCATTTAACACAACCTTCGAACTGTCTGGCAAAATGATATGCTGAATCTGTCCGAAACCAGTCGCAATTTCTACGGATTTGCTTTTTGAGTAAAGGAAAAAACAAAATGCAACAATGTTTATCCCGATCAGAACCGCAGCCAAACTCGTCCAGTTGAAATTTATGGATGTAAGTTTAGCGCTATTTTCATTTTTTAAAGGCTCTTCATCTTTGAGATTATTTATTTCCTGGGATGTATTATTCCAGATATCATTTTTTGAAATGGCCAGCTCAACAAGTAACTCCTCATTTTCTTCGTCAAGTTCCATCAACCATTGGTCAGCCAGCTCACCGTGATATGGATTTTCACTCATCCAGACTTCCACTATGGCTTCCTCTGCAGTTGTGCACTTTCCCCGAAAATATAGCATTACCAATTCCTTAGTCACTTTCATAATCTTGCTCTCAGGTAAGAAAAGCACCTCCAATAACTTCTTTGGCAGTTATATAAGTACAGAGTCTTTTTATTTGGCCATACCCTATCAAAACTTTAAAAATATTTCAGATTAATTTAAATAACATTATTTCAATATCGAAACAAACTTCCTGTTTCTGATTTGATCAGTAGCTAATTCCATGAAACTGCTTTAAATTTCTTCTCTTTTAAAGGTTTATATTATTTGCTTTATAATGAAATACAAAGCCATCATTCAGCTTACTGCTTCTGACCCAAAAGTTTATAAAAGTACCATTCGCCAGATATACAACTTATTAGAACATTTAAGCGGACAGGTAGAAGTAAAGGTAGTTTGTCATGGAGCGTCCAGCCAATTTTGCATTGAAAGGGATAACAACCACCTTGAAGAAATAAAAGCACTTCTCGCGAAAGAAGTGCAAATTGATGTATGCCGGAATATGCTGGTCTCAAACCATATTGAACCAACGGAATTGATAGCAGGAATAAAAATTATCGCGTCAGGAATTGCTGAACTTGTGGTCAGGCAACAGGAAGGCTGGAGTTATATAAAAGCCGGCTTTTAATCATTTTGCTTTAACCACGCTCCGGCCATATCCTTTCGTTTGTCTGATCTTTAACTGATCGCCAACAATTTCAACTCTTTTAAACTCTTTGAATGCGCCTTCTTTATCAAGAAAACCGATGATGCAGGTGAGTTCTTCCTCGCCTTTTTCCAGTTTAACTTTGGGCTGTATACCAAAATTCGGAATCGTCAGGTTATCTTCCGCTTCGAGTTCTTTGTATTTAATTTTGACAAGATATTTAAAAGTTTCTTCGGTTTCGAAAACATCCACCGCAAATTTCCAGTCGTTAAGATTATCCTTATCCTTCACTTTTTCACTATAACTTGCCACAGCAACATCACTAACGACTTTCCGCGTTGGCGGGATTGTATCGTTTAAAACGGTCATCGACGAATCTTTTGTCTCGTCGGTTTCAGTTTTTTTGTTGCAGGAAAATAATAAAACAAGCGCCAGGAGGTAATAATACTTTTTCATAGGGAACGAATCAATGCAGTTTGTATGAGAAGCTGGAAGATAGGGAATCAAACTTAAAAATCATTCCAATATGTCATTAAGATTAAGTTATCTTCAAAATTTGAATAATTTATGTGTCATTTCAACTGAGTGTATCCGGCAGGGTTATCCAATTACTGGTTTCTCAGGAATTTAATTTATTTTCGAACTTATAATTATTCCTGAGCAGCAATCCGTTTTTCTTTTTGATAAACTTCTACCTCATCAAATGGCCCTTAATTACATTTTTATTGCCTTTTTCGTTATCGCTTTTATCGTTTCACTTTTCAAATTTATTTTATTCGGCGATAACGAAACGTTAAAACTGGTTGTTGAAGGAATTCTGAATTCTTCCAAAGTTGCGGTGATGGACATTGCACTGCCGCTTGCCGGGGTTATGACCTTTTTTCTTGGCATTCTGAATGTGGGAGAAAAGGCTGGCGCTATCAATATTCTTGCACGAATTATCGGACCATTTTTTAGCAAGCTTTTTCCTGAGGTACCCAAAAATCACCCGGCCAATGGTCAGATGATCATGAATTTTGGCGCCAACATGCTCGGGTTAGATAACGCAGCGACGCCTTTTGGTTTGAAAGCCATGCAAAGTTTACAGGAACTTAATCCCAGCAAAGACACAGCTTCCAACGCCCAGATCATGTTTCTCGTTTTGCATACTTCCGGCTTGCAAATCATTCCATTAAGCATCATAGCACAAAGGGCAATTTTGGGCGCTGCTGATCCATCTGATGTTTTTATACCCTGCGTCATCGGAACCTATGTAACCACTGTTATCAGTTTAATCATTACAGCAGTCTGGCAAAAAATTAATCTGTTTAACAAAACCGTCATTTTAGGTCTTGGCGGCGTTACGGCAGTCCTGGGACTATTGCTTTGGTATCTGACCAGTTTGCCGAAGGAACAAATTGAAACCATTTCCATCGTAGTCGGCAATTCGCTTCTTTTATTTATTATTACTTCATTTCTGCTTGGCGCACTTTATAAAAAAGTAAATGTCTTTGATGTATTCATTGAAGGTGCCAAAATGGGATTTGAAACGTCAGTCAAAATTATGCCATACCTGGTGGGCATGTTGGTAGCCATCAGTGCGTTCCGAAGTTGTGGAGCGATGGATTATTTACTCGACGGCCTTCGGTATATCATCGTAAGTTCTGGTGTCAACAGCGATTTTACAGACGCCTTGCCGGTTGCTTTAATGAAACCACTGAGCGGCAGTGGAGCGCGTGCCTTGATGATCGAAGGCATGACAAAATTCGGGCCGGATTCATTTGTTGGCCGGCTAGGTTGTATTTTCCAGGGATCGGCCGATACAACGTTGTATATTGTCGCACTCTACTTCGGATCGGTGGGAATCAAAAATTCACGTTATGCTATTGTAGTAGGCCTTATAGCCGATTTAATCGGCGTACTTGCCGGTATCTGGCTAGGTTATTTATTTTTCCATTGATTCAATCTATTGTAAAATACCCATTTACCTACTTATGCAACCGTCCGTACTAAATGGATGGTTGTTTTTTGTAGCATCATGTAATATTGAACATCTAACACAGTAACAGCATATGATGAAATCGTTACAAAAATCTGCACTTATTGCTTTGGCGCTTTGCGGACTTGTTGCATTTGAATCGGCTTACGGACAAACTAATGTTCCTAAAAAAGCAGATAACACTTATACACTTGAAGAATGCATCAAGATTGCACTGGAAACAAATCCGCAGGTAAAACAGTCGGAGATCCAGGTGGAACGCGATAACAACATTCATGCGCAATCACGCTGGCAGCGCTGGCCAAGTTTGAGTTTCAATGCGGCACAAGGTTTTAATTCCGGTCGTAACATTGACCCCTTCACCAACCAGTTTGTGCAGCAGAACATCAGCCAGAACCAGTTTCAGCTGGGTTCAAGTGTTATTCTTTTCAGCGGATTTCAGTTAAAAAATACGGTTAAAAGAAACGAAATAAATGTTCAGGCCAGTCAGAAAGATCTGGATGCAGCTAGAAATGATATCATGCTGAACGTTGCGTTATCTTATTTGCAGGTAATCAGCAATGAAGAATTGATAATCGTCGCTCAGCGTCAGGTGGACGCTTCGGTATTACAGGTAGACCGTACGACCAAACTTGTAGAAGCCGGAACTTTGGCGGAAAGCAATGTACTGGATCTGAGAGCACAACTTGCCAACGACGAATTGACTTTGGTAAATGCTCAAAACAATCTGGAAACTGCAAAACTAAATCTGAAACAGCTCATGAATATGCCAGGAAGTGAAGAAATTAACCTGGTAAAGATTCCGGTTGCTGATCCAAGCCTGACTGCATACGATGCAACAATTCAACAGATCTATGAAACTGCGCTTGGAAATCTTCCCCAGATGAAAGCAGCCGAATTGAGGACCGAAGCAGCAAAAAGAAATACGGAGATTATAAGAGGCGCTGCCATGCCTACCTTATCCCTGAATGGCGGAATTAATACGGCTTTTTCAAGCGTAGCGCCAAAAGAACGATTTGTATCCGACGGCAGTCCAGGTCAGACAACTGTGGTAACTTCTGCAACTGACTACATAATTGTTAACGACCAGCAACTGCCAATTGTTCAGACCGTGACAACGCCGGGAGGTTCGCTACGCCATTTCGGATATCTGGACCAGCTGAATTTTAACAGAAACTCTTCTATAAACCTGAGCCTGCGAATTCCGATTTTTACAAATTTTCAGGTGAGATATAACGTGGCAAATGCCAAATTACAGCAACGTACCACTGAATATCAGGCGCAGCAAGTGCAGCTTACAATCCGGAAAAATGTTGAGCAGTCTTACATTGATATGACTAATGCTGCAAAACGTTACTCTGCCACGGCAAATCAGGTAAGAGCTTTGACCGAAGCTTTCCGTGTTGCTCAGGTTCGTTTTGATGTGGGTGCGATTAATTCTGTTGAATATAATATCGCCAAAGCAAATCTGGACCGTGCAAACGGAAATCTTATCCAGACAAAATATGATTACGTGTTCCGCACAAAAATCCTTGATTTTTACATGAACCGTCCTTTATCAGATTTCTAAAATAACTTTCATTTTTTCAGCCTGAAAAATAAATTACCGTAAACCAACATTAAATTATGGCGCGTAAATCTTCAAATAAAATATGGTGGATTGTGGGAGGCGTTATCGTACTTCTCGTTGCCGGGTTATACGTGGCAAAGGAGGCTAAATGGATTGGCCAGCCCAAACCTACGGAAGTTGAATTTTCGAAGGTGAAAAAAAATGACATTATCGAACGTGTCAGTGCATCCGGAAAAGTTCAGCCGGAGGTTGAAGTAAAATTAAGTCCGGACGTATCAGGGGAAATTACAAACTTATATGTAGCCGAAGGAGACTCTGTTGCGAAAGGCCAGCTCCTTTTAAAAATTCGTCCTGACAATTACGAATCATTAATGGCAAGAGCGCAGGCGGCTGTTAATTCAAGTAAAGCTAGCCATGAACAAACGAAAGCTTTGGTATTACAGGCAGAAGCACGTTTGGTTCAGACTAAACTTGTTTATGACCGTAATAAAAAATTATTTACTGACAAAGTAATTTCCGCATCGGATTTTGAACAATTTGCTTCAAACTACGATGTAGCAAAACAGGATGTAGAATCTGCCAAAGCCAATGTTTCTGCTGCTTTATATAACATAAAAAGTGCTGAGGCAAGTATGCGCGATGCAGCTGAAAACTTGCGCAAAACAACAATTTTTGCTCCGGTAAGTGGAATAATTTCTCTGCTAAATGTCGAAGTTGGAGAACGCGTTGTAGGTACTTCACAGATGGCTGGTACTGAAATGATGCGCATTGCCAATTTAAGTAATATGGAAGTTCGTGTGAACGTCAATGAAAATGATATTGTGCGTGTTACGCTTGGAGATACGGCAGAAATTGATGTAGATGCATACAGCGCCTCCGGACGCAAATTCAAGGGAATTGTAAAGGAAATCGCAAACACAGCTGCTGGCCTTGCTTCATCTACGGCAAGTACATCCGCAGCGAGCAGTGCATCGTCTGACGCAGTTACAGAATTTGAGGTGAAGGTGAAAATCCTGAACGAATCATTCAGCGATCTGATGGCGACAAGAAATAAAAAATCTTATCCCTTCAAGCCAGGTATGACGGCGTCGGTTGAAATTGTTACCGAGCGAAAAAACAAAGTAATTTCGGTTCCAATCGCTTCGGTGACGACACGCAATAATAAGACTAACCCGGATGACAAGGACAAAAAGCCTGAGGAAAATACAGAAGCTGAAAAACCAAAAAATCAAAAAGAGGAAGTTATCAAAGAAGTTGTTTTTATCAGCGTAAACGGAAAAGCAGAAATGCGTGAAGTCAAAACGGGAATCAGTGATTTCGAAAATATCGAGATTTTATCAGGCCTGAAAGAGGGTGACGAGATTATTTCCGGCCCCTACATCGTAGTATCTAAAACATTAAACAACGGTGACTTAGTGGAGAAAAAGAAAGAAGATGTAAAAAAAGACGAAAAAAAATCAAATGAAAACTAGAACGGTTACGTTACAAATATGTAATAAGTTCGATTTAGTTTAGGTTAAAAAGAAATCCTTGCGGCTTTGCTGCAAGGATTTTTTATTATTCAGCAAAACTGAGTATAACAAACTTATTAATTATCAGATAGTTAAATATAACTCCAAAGATCTGCAACTGCATAGCCAATCATAATAAGACATAGTATTACTTTCATTACTATTCCTGTCAAAAAACCGACAAAAGAACCGATTGCTGATCTTAGTGCAAGCTTAAATTTTGTCCCCCCGATTAATTCTCCAAGCAGAGCCCCGAGGAATGTTCCGATGAACATACCAATTGCAGGGATAAAGAAAAATCCTATCAATAATCCAACCGTTGCCCCGATCGCTCCATATTTTGTCCCGCCGAATTTTTTTGTACCCCAGATTGGGATATAATAATCAAGCACCGCTATTACTACGGTCACAAATCCTAATGTATAAAGTACAGTATTGCTAAATTCTGCAAATTTACTGATGTGCAATAAAATAAGTCCGGCAAAACTTAACGGCGGTCCCGGTAAAGGTAACACGGCTCCGGCTAATCCGGTAAGTAAGCATACGATCCCGGCAATTAATAGTAAAATATCCATGACTGTGGTGTTAATTTAATGTTGAATTAACAAAAAAACATTTGGTCGTCCTATCTTTGCGGATGAAAGGCGATTGGTCCGAAAGTGTGTGCGCTGCATAAACTGTATCAAAACTGATCGTTAGAAATTTGTAAAAAAGTCGTGACCGGGCACTTAGTTTTTAGCGGGTGTTCCAATACAGCCGATTTACCTATTCAATATTCACCCAATTATTCATTAAAATAAAACATGTCCAAAGTTCTTATTATTGGTGCCGGTGGCGTCGGAAGTGTGGTGGCGCATAAATGTGCATTGAACAGCCATGTATTTACGAGCATCATGCTAGCCAGCCGTACAAAATCAAAGTGCGACAAAATAGCTGGTGAAATCAAAGAAATGCATGGGGTCGACATCGAGACAGCTCAGGTTGATGCTGATATCGTTGCTGAAACTGTAATGCTTATCAAGCGCTTCCAGCCAAAATTGTTAATCAACGTTGCCCTTCCTTACCAGGATCTTACGATCATGGAAGCTTGCCTTGCAACCGGTGTACATTATTTGGATACTGCCAATTATGAACCAAAAGACGTTGCCAAGTTTGAATACAGCTGGCAGTGGGCATATCAGCAGCGCTTCAAAGAAGCAGGTCTGATGGCATTACTTGGATGTGGCTTCGACCCGGGCGTAACACAGGTTTTCACTTCCTATGCCAACAAACACTATTTCGACGAAATGCATTACCTGGATATCATCGATTGCAATGCAGGTGATCACGGGAAAGCATTTGCTACAAACTTCAATCCTGAAATCAATATTCGTGAGATTACTCAACCAGGACGCTATTGGGAAAATGGCGAATGGGTTGAAATCGAAGCGATGTCTATTCATAAACCAATTGAATATCCGGGAATTGGACCCAAAGAAAGTTATGTTCTTTACCACGAAGAACTTGAATCTTTGGTTAAAAACTTCCCAACCTTGAAACGCGCGCGTTTCTGGATGACGTTTGGACAAGCTTACATTACACACTTAAACGTGTTGGAAAATGTAGGGATGACAAGCATTAAGCCAATAAAATTCAATGGTGTCGACATCGTTCCATTGGAATTCCTGAAAGCAGTACTTCCTGCTCCTGATTCTTTGGGAGAAAATTATTCTGGACAAACATCAATCGGCTGCCAGATAAAAGGAACAAAAGACGGCGAAGAAACTACATATTATGTTTGGAATAACTGCGATCATGCAGAATGTTATAGAGAAGTAAGAGCACAGGCAGTAAGTTATACAACCGGTGTTCCTGCGATGATCGGTGCGATGTTGATGCTGACCAACGACGAGTGGATGAAGCCAGGTGTTTGGAACTGTGAAGAATTAAATCCGGATCCATTCATGGAACATTTGAATACACAAGGTTTGCCCTGGAACGAAAGAATTAATATCCCACTTCCACACGAATATCCCGCTTAGGAAAAAATAAAACGGGTTCGACTCTTAAAAGTTGAACCCGTTTTATTTTATAACGATTTTATATTAGCAAGAATCAACCTTCCATCGTTATGGTAGCCCGCGTGCAAACCCCTCCAATCGGCGGGTTGAACTTTGAAACTCTGACAGTTACTTTTTGTACATCAGGATAATGTTCCCTCACACTGGCAATCACCTTAAATCCAATGTGTTCCAATAATTTGGCAGGATCCTGCATCACTTTGGCGGCAATTTGATACAAAGTCTCATAATTGACCGTAGCGCTCAATTTATCCTTCACTGCTGCCTCGATAAAATCCGTGTTAATGGTAATATCAAGCGCATATTTGTTCCCGATTCTCTGCTCTTCCGGATAGTAACCGTGATACGCAAAAAACTCTAATCCTTCTAATGAGATCGTACCCAATGTCAATTATATTTGGTCAAAGAATGATCCGCCGCTGCTTTTTGGTGCAGCAGGTTCCTGAGGTTTTTCTCTAAAAGTATTTGCCGCCTCTTTAACCGGCTGAGGCTCGCGTGATTTCCGCATTTCCTCCACCATTTCGAGCGCCTGACCAGCGGGGCTTAAATCTTTTTCCCGTACAACCGGAACAGGTCTCTCCTCGACTTCTTCGATAACCGGCTCAGGCGTTTTTTGCGCAACCACTTCCTGTGGCTCTTCCGCTTGCAAAACAGGTTCCTCCTCAGCGACCGGCTCTGGTTCAGAAACTATTTCAAAAGGTACTTCCGGAGTTTCGTCAACAACAGAATCAGATTCATCTTCATCGACTATTTCAGGAGTAGTATACGGAGGTATAGGCGCGCCTTTTTTCGGGATTTCAATTTCAGCGACGTGCGCCTTGATCTCCTCCATTTTGTTCAGCACCGATTCTTTATCGTATTTATTTTCGAACCGTTCAACTGTCTCGATTGTGTTATTGGCAAGCGATGAAAGCTGTACAACCAGATTGTCTCTGAAATTTTCAATAGCGCGGAAATCACGCTCCTGATTTTTAATTTCAAGTGCAAAATCTTCTTTAAATTTCTTCAATCGGTTTTCAGTTTCCGCAATTATCTGATTAGTCCGTTGTTCTGCTTCTTCAACGAGATTATTTGCCTGTACTTTCGATTCTTCCACTCTCTTCTCAGCAGATTCAATCGCCTCTCTCTCAATCTGCCTGCTGGCATCTTCGGCCGATTTCAATGTCCTGAAAAGCGTGGATTCTATATCTTTTAACTTACTAAGTTCTTTTTCTGCATATTCCAGCTGCATTTTCAACATGCTGTTTTCACTCGAAAAACGCTCCCATTCCTGCGACAATGAGTTAAGAAATGCATCAACCTCATCGGGGTTGTAGCCTCTGAAAATTTTTTCAAACGTATGTTTACGTATGTCTATTGCCGAAATTTTCATGATGGATATATGCTTTAAATTTTAATTTGTAACAGTCGTCTAAGATAAAGACATATCCTGTACATTTCAAAGTATTTGGTATAATTACACTTTTAAGCCATATTATATGGCTACTTCCCAGACAGAAATCATCCTGTCGTCACTGCAAGACACAAGCTGATTTTCATAACTTGTCCATAACAATTTGTTTACAGAAGTCGCATGACCAGCTAACCGCGAACGATCAATAATTTTTTTCAGCCTGAACGTTTCTGCGTCCCACAGTTTAATGGATTTATCCATACTGCATGTTGCAAAAAATTTCCCGTTCGGGCTGAATGTAATGTGATTAACCGCATACATATGAGCTGCAACATCAGTTACCGCCTCATAGCGATTATTTACATTCCATATTTTCAAATGTGCATCACGGCCGGTTGTGAAAAGAAAATTTCCATCCGGAGAATATTGAACGGAAAAAACAGAATTTGTGTGTGCAGAAATTGTATTTTTTAATTTAAATCCGTCAAAATCGAAGATATGAACATTAAAGTCACTGTCCCCCACCGCGAATTCTCCGGTACTTTCGTTGACCGAAATAGATCTGACACTATTGTTTGCGACTTTAATATGCTTCTGTATGGCGAGGGTCGGAACATCCATAACAGCAATCACACCATCGCCTAAGGCAAGCAACGCTTTATCATTCCATATTTTAATATCAAAAATAGCTGAGGCGGTAACTTTCGCAGAATACTCGATTTTATTATTCACAGTATCTAAAACCTGAATTCCCTCAAAGTTCTGCCCTATCCAAAGAAATTTGCTGGCCTGATCGAAACAAAGCGAATAAACCGAGACGCCTGCACGCGCGACAAGTTTTCCCATATCCGGTTTTTTCAAATCCCATTCAATCACAAAACCATCTCCGCCAGCAGAATAAAATCCGTGGGACGAATTGTTGGAAATAATTGTATAAACACTGTCGCGATGACCGGAAAAAGTATCTACTTTGCGAATTATCATTTTTTTAAGCTTTTAGCCTCGAGCTATTAGCAGTTAGTATTAAGGACAGCAAACTGTCTTTGTAAATTTATATAAAAATTAAGTCGTCTTTTGTAAATTAACCAGTTACGAATCACAGACTTTTTCATAAGACACCGATTGAGTCGAGCTAAGAGCAGAATGCTGACGGCTAAACGCTCGATCTAAACACAATAATTATGCCCCTCGTTCATTCCGAAAAGATTGAAGAGACTAGTACCTTACTACTCTGGAAGTTGACAGAAACCGAAGAAGAACTGCATCAAAGTTTAGGATCTTCTTTTAATTCAGATGATTTTGAAACCATTTCGCACCCACAAAAAAGGCGGGAATGGCTTGCAAGCCGCATTTTGATCAAAATTCTTGTTGAGCAATTCGGCCTCAGCTATGAAGGAACACACAAAGATGAACATGGAAAAGCATTTTTAGTTAATAATGCCTCTCACATTTCCATCACGCATACCTTCGATTATGTAGCGGCAGTCATTAATCCATCTGCGCCGGTAGGAATTGATATGGAGAAAGCCGATCCGAAACTTCAAAGGACTTCCAGAAAATATCTTTCAGAACCTGAATATGAACACGCAGAAAATGAACTTTCCATTCTCTGCATGTACTGGTGTGCAAAAGAAGCGATCTACAAATTATACGGAAAAAAGAAAATCAGCTTCAAAAACTCGATATATATTAAACCGTTTAATAATTCGCAGACGCTCATTCAAGGTGAGTTGACGGACGACGACGATGATCTTAAAATTCATTCACCAATTCACGTGCGGTGGTTTGAAGATTATTGCCTCGCCGTATCGATTTAAATACTATCGTCGTCAAATGTTTCCAGCGTTGAGCGAAGAATATCTTCGATTTCTTTTATTTTCTCCTGCTCTCCTGTTTTTTCGTAAGATAAGATCAGGTTTCGAAGCACACGTTGAATAATTTCCAGATTTGTGCAAGGATGGTAGAAAATATCTTTCGGTTTGATGTTCAGCTGAGCGATATAATGATCAATATCTGTTTTGGAAAAAATAATTCCGCGGTTGAATACATTGATATAAAACTGCGTGTTCTCACTTTTGTAAGTCAACACAAACAAATTCGGGAGATTTACACCATATACCGGCAGTCCAAGTTTTCTCGCGATCAATAAATAAATAACACACAAAGTGATCGGATTTCCCCGGCGGTTTTCCAGCACTACATTGATCATCGAGTTCGACGGCGAATGAAAACTCTTTGTATTTGCCGCAAAATTCATCGTCCCAAAAAAAATGCTATTGATCCTTTTAATCTGATCAATCGGATTCATTTCTTCCTGAAACTGTATCCAGATATCATAGTAAAGCTGCTCAACCGTAGTTTTAAGGTTTTCCAGCGATAGTTCAGGATAATGATATGTTGATAAAATCCACATCCCTTCCAGCAAATCAAGACCACCGCCATTTTTCCAGGCCTGAAGTCTTTCGTTCATGATGCTTAATTGAAGCTCATGAATCAGTTCTTCCAGCTTCCGTTGAAGAATTGGGTTAAAGCTTTCCTCCCATTCTGTTTCCAGAAAAGGAATGACGTTTCCACCTAATGATAAGATCTTCCCCTCAACGTGCTGTATTACTTCATGATCCTCGTCATCAAGTAAAGATATCAGCGCTTTTATTTCTCTCTTGTTCATTTTTTGTCGAATCTGCTTTTAACAACCAACGGATAAATAAAAACATTTTTTTTTTATGGACGTCAAATTTTCTACTTTTGCCCGGAAAAAAATTGTATTTTGAATAGGTGTTTTTCAATTAATATTCATTCAAATTATAGTTTTAGGAGTGCTAGATGAATCTTTACAGTACAATTTTCAAACTTACCACCTATTCTATTTAAGATCATTCCTATGAAAATTCTTGTTACCGGCGGAGCTGGTTTTATAGGTTCACACACTGTTGTAGAGCTGCATGAAGCGGGATTCCAACCCGTTATTCTTGACAATCTCTACAATTCCAATAGCGAAGTACTCAACGGAATTAAAGGCATTACGGGAAAAGAATTCCCCTTTTATCAAATCGATTGTAATGATATCGAAAAAGTAAAAGCTGTTTTTGAAAAAGAAAAATTTGACGGAGTTATCCACTTCGCGGCCTATAAAGCTGTTGGCGAATCGGTTGAAAAACCGCTAGACTATTACGAAAATAATATTCTTTCGCTTCTTGTGTTACTTAAAGTAATGAAGGAATATAATGTCGACAAATTTGTTTTCTCATCTTCATGTACCGTTTACGGGCAACCTGATGATCTGCCAGTAACCGAGAACACACCTCGCAAACCTGCAACATCACCTTATGGAAATACTAAGGCTATCGCCGAAGACATTATCAGAGATCATGTTCATTCTGCACCTGGAATCAAGGCAATTTCGCTTCGCTATTTTAACCCGATCGGAGCACACAAAACTGCATTGATCGGCGAACTGCCCAATGGCGTTCCAAGCAACCTTGTTCCTTTTATCACACAAACTGCGGCCGGACTCCGTAAATCACTGACTGTTTTTGGAAACGATTACGACACCGCTGACGGCACTTGTGTCCGTGATTTCATTCATGTGGTAGATCTTGCGAAGGCGCATGTAAAGGCACTGCTTCTTTTGGATGAAGAAACAGAAAAAAATTATTATAACGTATTTAACGTAGGAACTGGACAGGGTTATACCGTTTTAGAACTTATTAAAACCTTTGAGAAGGTAACGGGCGAAAAATTAAATTACTCAATCGGGCCCCGCCGTGAAGGTGATGTGGAGAAAATTTACGCGCAATCAGATAAAGTTAATTCCATTATGAAATGGAATGCAGAAAAAACCATGGCAGATGCACTTCTTGACGCGTGGAACTGGCAATTAAAAATTACACAAAAAAAATGAAAAAAATATTAATTACTGGTGGTGCCGGTTTCATAGGTTCACACGTAGTACGCAGATTCGTAGTTCATCATCCTGAATACCATATCTACAACCTTGATGCCCTGACTTATGCAGGTAACCTGGAAAATCTTCGTGATATAGAAAACGCTCCGAATTACACTTTCGTAAAAGGTGATATTGTTGATGCTGAATTCATTGACAAGTTAATTTCGGAGAACGACTTTCACGGAATAATTCATCTTGCGGCCGAAAGCCACGTGGACCGTTCCATCTCTGACCCGATGTCGTTTGTCATGACGAATGTCGTTGGCACCGTCAATTTGCTAAATTCTGCAAAGAAAGCATGGAAAGAGAATCTATCAGACCATAGATTTTATCATGTTTCTACGGATGAAGTATATGGTGAGCTGCATGATCCGGGAACATTTTTCACGGAAACTACAAGTTATGACCCACGGTCTCCGTATTCTGCTTCAAAGGCATCTTCAGACCACTTTGTCAGAGCATATCACAATACATACAATCTTCCGGTTGTTATCTCAAACTGCTCCAATAATTACGGACCAAATCATTTCCCGGAAAAACTTATTCCGTTAATGATCCATAATATTTTGCAAAGCAAACCGCTTCCCGTTTACGGAAAAGGCGAAAATGTTCGTGACTGGCTTTTTGTGGAGGACCACGCAATCGCGATTGATACCATTTTCCATAGCGGCAAAAACGGTGAAACTTATAACATCGGTGGTCATAACGAATGGAAAAACCTTGATCTGGTTCTTCTATTGTGCCGTGTGATGGATAAAAAACTTGACCGTGCGGAAGGAGAGACCGAAAAACTTATCACCTACGTAACAGACCGCGCAGGGCATGATTTGCGTTATGCGATCGATGCTACTAAACTTTCAGAAGAATTAGGGTGGAAACCATCGCTTCAATTTGAAGAAGGTCTGGAAAGAACTGTTACGTGGTATCTGGATAATCAGGAATGGTTAAACAATGTCACCTCAGGCGAGTATCAAAAATATTACGAAGGTATGTACTCCACAAGATAGATTGTAGATTTGAAATCAGTGACCTTGAAGTTTCACATTTTAAACTTTAAGGTCGCGGAGTCATTCCGACAAGAGCTATACAAACATTGAAAGTTAAAAATGAAAGGAATTATTTTAGCCGGCGGATCCGGCACAAGACTTCATCCGCTTACTTTGGCCGTTAGTAAACAGCTTATGCCTGTTTACGATAAACCAATGATTTATTACCCGCTGTCTATTTTGATGCTGGCCGGAATCCGAGAGATTTTGATCATTTCGACGCCACACGACCTGCCTCATTTCGAAAAACTTCTGGGTGACGGAACCCGTCTTGGATGCTCGATCAGTTATGCAGTGCAGCCTAGTCCTGACGGGCTTGCACAGGCATTCATTATCGGTGAAGAGTTCATTGGCTCAGATAAAGTAGCTTTGATTCTTGGAGACAATATTTTTTATGGATCAGGTCTTTCTCAATTGCTTCAGTCAAATAATGATCCGGATGGAGGTGTGATTTTCGCATATCAGGTTCACGACCCCGAACGTTATGGTGTGGTTGAATTCGATAAAGATTTCAATGCGCTCTCAATAGAAGAAAAGCCGGAGACGCCAAAGTCAAATTACGCAGTTCCCGGTTTGTATTTTTACGATAACGATGTTGTAGAAATCGCTAAAAGTATTCCACCATCACCAAGAGGTGAATTGGAGATTACGGACGTAAACCGCGTTTATCTTGAAAAAGGAAAATTGAAGGTCGGCGTTTTAAATCGTGGAACCGCATGGCTGGATACAGGTACTTTTGAATCTTTGATGCAAGCCGGACAATTTGTTCAGGTAATTGAAGAGCGTCAGGGTTTAAAAATCGGATGTATTGAAGAAATAGCCTATCGTATGGGCTTTATCAATGTTGAACAATTAAAAGAAATTGCCAAACCACTGGTTAAGAGCGGATACGGAAAATATCTTCAGGGCCTGGTTGCTCATCTTTGATTTATAAAAAATAAGCAGTTGGTCGTTTGAAGAGTAAAAACTTCGAGGCCAACTGCTTTTATCGTTCATAATACTAAAAAAGCTCATTCAAAAAATGAAGTTTCTGGCTGAGGAAATAGAAGCATATTCCGAAACTCATACAGAGAATGAAAACGAATTGCTCAAATCTCTAAACAGAGAGACGCACGCGAACGTACTCAATCCACGTATGCTTTCCGGGCATCTGCAAGGCCGTTTTTTATCCATGATTTCCAGGATGATACGCCCTGAAAAAATTTTAGAGATCGGCACTTATACAGGCTACTCCGCGCTTTGTCTTTGTGAAGGGTTATCAAAAGATGGGAACCTGATTACTATCGATATTAATGAAGAGCTCGAAACGCTGACACGACGTTATATTGACAAGTCTGATTTTGCTAATCAGATTGATTACATCATTGGAAATGCGGTTGAAATTATCCCTACCCTCGACCATACTTTTGACCTTGTATTTATGGATGCGGATAAAATTAACTACATTTCGTACTTCAACCTTTGTCTTGACAAAGTGAGACCGGGTGGGTTTATTCTTGCAGACAATGTGCTGTGGAGCGGCAAGGTCTTCGATAAAGAATTAAAAAAAATTGACAAGGATACTCAGGCGTTAATGGATTTCAACAAAATGGTACAGGAAGATAATCGTGTATCTAATATTTTATTACCAATCCGTGACGGACTCATGATTCTTCAAAAACTGTAATTCACAACATCAAACAAGCCAAGCTTTCACTTTTTATGAACAGAATTCATAGCGCATACTTTAAACTGACCACACTTATACTCTTGATTTTTGTTCAGGTAAATCTGGCAAAAGCGCAAAGTCCTGAGATTCCACCCAGCGTCTTATTTGGTGGAATAACCGTAAAATTTGACCGCAATGCTCAAAATCTGATCGAAGAGGATATCAGAAGTCTGATGTCAAACAAAAAATTCTGGGAAGAAAAACTTGACAGGGCGATATTATATTTCCCTATCGTTGAAAGCATATTGATGGACGAAGAAGTTCCTATCGATTTTAAATATTTGGCAGTTCAGGAAAGCTCATTCAAACCAGATGTTGTTTCAAGTTCAAACGCCGTCGGGTTTTGGCAATTCAAACCGGAAACAGCGATTGAATTAAATTTGAGAGTTGATAAGGACATAGATGAAAGAAAAAATATCAGCTCATCAACGCACGCCGCTGCATGGTATCTGAAAAAAAATAACCAACAGCTTAATAACTGGGTATCAGCTTTATATTCATACTATCAGGGAGTTGGCGGCGTGAAAAAACTTGTTCCAGCCAACTGGGCATATGCGCGTGAAGTTGTTTTGACTGGAAAAACGGATCGTTATATGCTTCGTTTTTTTGCACATAAAATTGCGCTCGAAGCAGGCCTCGACCGGTACCGCACGAGTAACAATATGGTACTCATCGAGTCTGAATATGGAAAAGGTAAGACATTTGCAGAAATTGCAAAATATCTTGAAATTTCAGAAGGCGATTTAAAAAGTTACAATCGTTGGGTAAGCGATAATAAAATCCCTACTGACAGAGAATATTTATTAACGGTGCCGGTTACAACTAATCAGGTAGCTTTCGTTCGATCGAAACTATCTTTACCGGAGCAAACTCAGCCTGCCGAAACTACGTCAACACTTGCTTCAACAGGTTCTACCGCTGATGCAACTGGATTTCCTAGCCTGAAAAAATCCGGAACACCATCTAATGACAAAGGTGGTTATTCATTTTTCGAGATCAACGGACTGCCAGGTATAGAAGCACGCGCCGGGGATACCGATAAATCACTTGCGAGCGCAGGTAAACTGAGGCCGGCAAAATTCAGAAGATTTAACGATTTGACCGTTGATATGCCTGTAATTCCGGGAAATATCTATTATCTGGCAAAGAAAAATAAAAAAGCCGCCACTCCATTTCACACTGCCAAAACCGGAGATTCCTGGCAGAGTATTTCGCAGCAATACGGCTTGCGTCTGGTAAACCTTTTGAAATACAACCGGACGATCAGCAAAACGTATCCGATACAGACAGGTCAGGTAGTTTGGTTGAACAAAAAACGCCCGAAAAACCAGCCTATTGAAGTTATCAAACAGAAACCTGAGGACAAAGTTACTGAGCCTGCGATTGCATCCGCGCCAGCGAAAACTCAGCCGTCTGCAACCAATGATATTCCTGCTAATGCGGCTGGGCGTAAGAAATATACGCCTGTATTGGTTGATAAAGGTCAGAGCAGTATTGCAAAAGAAAATCAGGCATTTCAGCCAGGTGTAACTCCGGCTGCTCCCGCGAGCAGTACTCCTGTATCAACAGTCGATGTTCCTGTCGTAGCTTCCACGCCATCATCTAACACAAATGACCGCGTGGTCATTATTACCCAGGATGGCAGTGATGGCTCTTTCAAACCAGCTGATGAACCCAAAGCACCCACTGCGAAGCCTGCTGCTAAACCGGCTCAAAAACCTGTTGCGAGAAGATCTGCTGACGCTGATTTATTTTCGACGCCATCTGAAAATGCTTCCAGGATACCTGCCAATACCCAGCCTGCGGCATTTGATAACCCATTACCTCCGGTGAAAGAAAAACCAGCTGTTACTTCGGCACGAGAAACGAATGTATTTCATACCGTTGAAGCAGGACAAACGTTTTACAGCATTTCAAGGCTAAATAATCTTACAGTAAAAGAATTGCTTGCGCTTAATAATCTTGACGATGTTGTAAAATTGAGTGTCGGACAAAAATTAATTGTTAAAAAAGCATCCGGCGTTGCTTCAAGTTCTAAGTCTGGATCGGATGTTACAAAATCTACAAATACATCCGGGCCCAGAACACATACTGTCGCTGCCGGCGAAACACTTTTCCGAATTTCACAAAATTATCAGGTTAGCGTTGATGAAATTCAGAAACTGAACAAACTTTCCGGCAACACTGTTAAGGTTGGACAAAAGTTGAAAATACCATAAAACAAAAAAATTACTGTGATACTTATTGATAATACATGCATCAGCGATGATATTGAGGACCAGTTGTTTGTCTGCAACATAGACAAATGCAAGGGTGCATGCTGTGTGGAAGGTGATTCGGGCGCTCCCCTGGATCCGGAAGAGCTGGAAATTCTCGATCGGATTTACAGCCAGGTTGAGCCTTATCTGACAGAGGCAGGAAAAAAAGTTATCGCAGAGGAAGGTACATACACAACCGATTTCGACGGAGATTATGTAACTCCGGTGATCGACGGAAAGGAGTGTGTATATGCTATTTATGACGAGCGAAAAATTCTGAAATGTGGAATTGAGCAGGCATACAACGACGGAAAAATTGATTATAAAAAACCGATTTCCTGTCATTTGTATCCGATAAGGGTAACGAAATACGAACAGTATCATGCCCTGAATTACGATCGTTGGGAGATTTGTAGCCCGGCGTGCAGTTTCGGACAAGAACTGGGAGTTCCACTTTATCAATTTCTTAAAGAACCATTACTCCGTGCTTATGGAGTCAAATGGTATAATGAGTTAACAAGAGAAATAGATGAGCGCAAAGAAGCCAGAAAAAATTCGGGAGCCAAATCCTAAGAATGACTTTTTTGACAATGTGTACGATGTAGTCAGGCTTATTCCACCCGGACGCGTAACATCGTATGGAGCAATTGCGGCTTATCTCGGTTCCAAAAGAGGCGCAAGGATGGTCGGCTGGGCTATGGGAAACAGTTACACCCAGCATAATGTACCAGCTCACCGCGTTGTTAACCGAAACGGGTTGTTAAGTGCAAAACATCTTTTCGAAACACCGACGGCGATGCAGGAACGACTGGAAAGCGAAGGAGTAGATGTGAAAAATGACGTAGTCCAGAATTGGCAAAAAACATTTTGGGATCCGGAAAAGGAATTGCTTTAACGCACAGATATAAACGAAACGTCGCTGTCAGGATTCTGGCAGCGACGTTTTTTGTTCAGGGTGAAAATTCTTTTACAAAACAATCAGCTTACTCGTAGTAGATGAGATTTCCACCGTTTTGGTGACCTTTGTATTTTTTCCCATCAAAACGAAATAGTAAGTTCCTTCGTTCATACCTTCCATATCAAATACTCTGCGATAAAGACCATCGCTATTTTTTCTCAATACTTCGTGATAGATAATTTTTCCAAAATTGTCACGCAGAACGATGTTCACATTTGCGTCAGGAATTTTATCAATAGCAAGTTTTACTTTACTGGTGTTCGCAACTTTGTAGAGCGAGGCACCGAACGCTGCGGTAGCTTTCGTTTCTTTTTTTTCTGTTCCTTCCTCTTTTGCATACGTGAAAGATAAAGTTGACAGAGCTAACGTCAGAGACAGAACTAATTTGGAGATTGATTTAACTTTCATGGCTAATTATTTTAGAGATTTTTGCCATGCCCTATCGCATGGTTGATTCTATACTAAAAATACTTATGCCAAATTTAATTTCGTTGTGCCAGACCGCAATACGCCAACAACAATCTTCTGATTATCAATTATTTAATCAATATTCAGAACCAAATAAGTCACTCAACGTTCGTCAAATAACTGTTCATAACCGAACAAAATTTTCCGATAACGAACATTTTTTATCGTATGTCGTACTCTTAAATCTTGTTCTTGCCTCTGCTCTCATTTGCAATTTTCTGGATCATAGGTAATCTGCTTGCCGGGATTAGATTTTTGTAGTCCCAAAAAGCAGAAACGCAGACAATTTTCCACTGCCCGTCAATCTTTTCCATAAGTCTGACTTCCTTGCTGTGGTGAAAATTCTTCTCCGGTTTATCACTGTTGAATTGGTCCCAGGTGAGGTAAGCAACGTTGTCGCCATAAAACTTATACATCATATTCTTCCGCTCTACTTTGGGGTGACTTGACAGCGGCTCGGGATTCTCGGATATATATCGTCCGATCTGTTTGTTAATATCCGTCCAACCTACATTGGAATCAAACGTACCGTCGTCGTTACTCCATGCCTGAAACGCATAATCCGTTTGGGCATAATTGGATTTCCATGCTTCGTAATCTCTGGCGAAAAAGGACTGAGTTTCTTTTTCAATAGTCGCGTTGATCGCTTTTTTTTCATTCTCAAGATTTGCAGCTTTTGCAGCCTCATCTTCTTTGGGATCTTTCGAACACCCAAAGCAAAATAAACTGCCAATTAGAACTAATGATATTGCTTTCATAGTCTTGAAATTTAAATTGTTAATATTTAAGCTACGGTTCTCTGATACGCTTCATTTGCTATTCAACTTTTTATAAATTTTGTAAAATAAATCACCGATCACAGAAAGAAAGTTACAATAATTATAGAATTCAAACAAGATAAAAAATGCTTATTTTAACTACTAAAAGTTACTATTAAAGAGAAGATTAGTCAACTTGGAAGGAAGCGGCACAGATAACAGATACATAAAATTGGCAAGGCTCAATTCTTGCGCACGACGATAAAAAAATCATTTGCTAAGCAAACTTTTCAATCTGTCGTAAAAACCCGTATCGTGAAAAGTAAATTTTTTATGCAGGATGTAATTGCTTGAAAAACTGATCCCCATGCAGGCGAGCTGGCTGAATAATTTATTGACATCCACCAGTTTTATCGAAAACGGAATTCTTATTTTATACTGCCCAACTGTCAGCAGTGTCAGTTGATACAAAGCATCTGACCCATATACCGTGATACAAAATGACAATACAGTAACTAACGAGAACTTCACCATCTCCCGGTGACTCTTCGATTTGTTTTTAGTGTTAAAGGCAAAAATTTTGGTAAGAAAAAAACCTGCTACGGACGCAACTAAATAACCCAAAGTCAGAGACTGAACATACGTAATTGCAAACCAGTCTTGCGCCAGTGTACCAATAATCAGCTGGATCAGGGCGCCGGTTGCCGCCACCAGAAAATAGGCAAAGATATCCCTCGTGTTCAGTAAGTTATTTTCCATCAGGCTAATATAAGGAAGCCTCCTAAAAGGCTTGAGACTTTATTTAAACTGCAATTGCTTCCAAAAACAAGGAGCAATTGCAGTTGATAACTATGCAAGGCGTTTTGCCTTCGAATCTGTAAGTAGCCAAAGCCCTATGAAGGTGATCAGACCATTGATGATCAATCTTTCAAATCCGAATTTATAACCATTAAACCACTGTTCAGAATGGTCGTTTATATAGTATGTAAGAATCGGCGCAATAATGCAGACTAAAGGGACCCACCGATCCAAAACCGGCCGTTTCAGGAATAATCCAAAAGTAAAGAGCCCTAGCAACGGCCCGTAAGTATAACCCGCCAGGTCAAAAATAGCCGTAATGACTTCCTTATTATTCATCCTGTTGAAAATAAGGATTACAATATAAAACAAAACGGAGAATCCGATATGCACCCAGAACTTGATACTCGAACGCTTTGCTTCGGGTTTTTTCTCGATTTCCATAAAATCAATGCAAAAAGCAGTTGTTAGTGCTGTCAGTGCAGAATCGGAACTCGCGTAGGTAGCAGCGGTAATCCCCAGTAAAAACGTGATCCCAACAGCTAAACCCAAGTGGTTCAAAGCTAGCATAGGATAAAATTCATCTGTCCTGGCTGTTACCGGGATACCTTTCGCTGACGCATATACGTAAAGTAACGCACCAAGCGACAAAAACAAGAAATTCACAACGACCAAAACTGCGGTAAACCAGAACATATTCTTTTGCGCTTCCCCAATATTTTTGCAAGTGAGATTCTTCTGCATCAGATCCTGATCCATCCCAGTCATCACAATCGCGATGAAGACTCCTGCAAAAAATTGTTTCCAGAAGTTTTTGGAATCGTTAATTTCCCAGTAGAAAATTTTCGAGTAGCCACTGTTCTGAACTGTATTCCACACATCGGAAATCCCATGAAGATCGAGTTCCTGAGAAACCAGCACAATGGTTAGGATAACTGCGGTAATAAGGAAAAATGTTTGCAGCGTGTCTGTAACGATAATCGTTTTTACCCCACCTTTGAAAGTGTAAATCCAGATCAAAAGAATTGTAATGGCAACTGCAACTTCGAAAGGGACACCCAATGGTTTAAACAAAGCCAATTGCAGGACCTGCGCGGCGACATATAAACGAACGGCAGAGCCGACAGTACGAGACAAAAGAAAAAATGCCGATCCAGTTTTATAAGACCAAAAGCCAAAACGCTGTTCCAGATATGAATAAATGGAGATCAGGTTAAGTCGGTAGTACAACGGCATGAGCACGGTACCGATAATCAGGTAACCCAAAATGTAACCGATAACAACTTGGAAATACGAAAATTGTATGTTAGCTACCGCTCCGGGCACGGATATAAATGTAACACCAGACAAGGAGGTACCGATCATACCAAAAGCCACTAAATACCAGGGAGACTGACGATTAGCAGTAAAAAATGTATTGGTATCCGCGCCGCGTGAGGTGTAGACAGACACCGTAATGAGCATTGCAAAGTAGACAACAAGAATTATTAAAGAGACATAGGGATTCATTCACCAGCAGGTTTTAGGGAAACTTGAATATTAAAAGAGGTAATAAAAGGCTTCGAATAATCTCCACTTTTGATTAGATTTGCTAAACAAACAGAAATTTGGTTGTTATGCAAGTGCTTATAGATACAGAAACGGAAATTCTGGAAAAAACGGTAGAAACCGATATAAAGAAACTGGTGGTTTATAACGATGACGTTAACACATTTGACTGGGTTATAGATACTTTAATAGAAGTTTGCAAACATACAAGCGAGCAAGCTGAACAATGTACGCTGATAATTCATTATAAAGGTAAATGCTCCGTGAAAGAGGGCGAATTTGATGAACTGACAGGTATGAGGAATGAAATTTGCAGGAGAGGTATTTCAGCAGAAATTCATTAATCATAAACCGCCGGTTACTTACTTTATTTCTACACATGAATTATCCGTCCCGTCTTATTGAGGATGCAGTCAGTGAAATTTCCCGACTTCCAGGAATCGGTAAGAAAACAGCCTTACGTTTGGCTTTACACCTGCTCAAACGTGATGAACAACAAACCCGCGGACTTTCGGAAGCGCTTTTGAAAATGCGCACTCAGACTTGTTATTGTGTAAAATGCCACAATATCTCCGATGAAGCTTTATGCAACATCTGTAAAAATCCAAAAAGAGACACCTCCATTATTTGTGTAGTCGTGGACACACGCGATGTTTTGGCTATCGAAGCTACGAGTCAGTTCAAGGGCTTGTATCATGTCTTAGGAGGTATCATTTCGCCTCTTGAAGGGATCGGACCGTCGGATCTGAATATTGATTCTCTGCTGAAAAGAATTGAGGAAGCTCCTGCTGATGAGCGCGTCCAGGAAATAATCCTGGCGTTGAGTCCAACGATGGAAGGTGACACGACTGCTTTTTATTTACAAAAGAAACTAAAACCTAGCGAAGTCAAGGTTAGTACAATCGCCCGGGGAATCCCGATCGGGGGAGATCTTGAATATGCTGACGAAATAACACTTGGACGCAGTATCGTCAGCCGGGTGGCTTACGATTGATTGTTTATTTAAAAATCATATGAATTATGAATAGAACAGATTTTTTGCGCACCCTGGCCGGAAGTACTTTGGCTGTTGGTGCAATTGCTGATTATGCATTCGCGGAAACTACATCAGGAATATTACTTGAAACTGCCCCTTTTAAACAGGCTCCCCTACCGTATGATTTCGGAGCATTAGAACCAAGTATCGATAAGCTGACAATGGAAATTCACTATGGCAAACATCATGCTGCTTACGTGAAAAATCTGAATGACGCCATTAAGGGCACTGAATATGAAAAAAAATCACTTGAAGAAATAGTTAAAGTTGCAGGGAAGGCTCCGGCAGCGATACGCAATAACGCTGGCGGACACTGGAATCATACTTTTTTCTGGGAAGTGTTAGGTGCAGGAAAAGGTGCTGCTCCAAAAGGTGCGGTTGCGGATGCTATAAATGCACAGTTTGGTTCTTTCGACAAATTTAAAGAGGCATTTGGTAAAGCAGCAACGACTCGGTTTGGCTCTGGCTGGGCGTGGTTAACTGCGAAAGGCGGGAAATTAGAAATAAGCTCTACTGCCAATCAGGACAACCCTTTAATGGATATTGCGGAAGTTAAAGGAACGCCCGTTTTGGGGCTGGACGTCTGGGAACATGCCTATTACCTTCACTACCAAAATAAACGCCCGGATTATATCGCAGCATTCTGGAATGTTGTAAACTGGGATAAAGTTGCTGAGAATTTGAAAAAAGCATAATATAAATCAAGGGTTGAGAATAAAGACATTTTTCTATTCTCAACCCTTTGTATTTATCCTCAGTCCTTAATTGCAATAGGTACTGATCACTTTGTACGAGGGCATATACCCTAGTTCTCCTGATTTGCTCAGATCAAGACAGCCTTCATTTACTTCTCCGAGACTGTGTTTGATAATTCCTCTTAGATAAAAAGCTTCCGGAAAGTTTGTTTTTAATTTAATAGAACTGCTGAAATCCAGCACTGCCCCCATTTGATCTCCGATCGACGATTTGATAAGTCCGCGTGAAAAATAGGCATCCGCATAGGTTGGATTTAATTCGACCGCTGTACTGATATCCAATAGCGCACCTCGGCTGTCACCACTTTTCGACTTACTGATTCCCCGTATAAAATATGCCTCTGCCCTTTCTGTGGTGAGGTCATCAATTTTAACGTGTTCTTTCACCTGATTTCTTAATTCATCAAGAATTGTTTTATTGATAGGACCGGCATACTGGATTTTCTTCGGATCTGCCACATAAGTATTTTTTAGTTCAATCGCTTTTGTCAAATCCAGAATTGCCCCTTTTTGGTCATTCAATTTATTCTTAGAAAAACCTCTTCCATAGTATGCCTGATAATTTTCAGGTTCCAATTGCAGTGTTTTATCATAATCAGATATCGCACCTTTATAATCTTCTATTTTATTTTTCGCAAAACCTCGTTTGTCGTAATAAGCAGCTTCGTTCGGGCTCAGTTCTATCGCTCTAGTAAAATCTGCGGCAGCTCCCTGAAAATCATTCAACTCGATTTTTGCTGACCCCCGCCCTGCATACGCACCGGCACGTTTAGGACTCATTTCAATTACTTTTGAAAAATCTGAAAGGCTTCCCGCATATTCGTGTAAATGTTGTTTACAGTTTCCGCGTGCATAATAGGCCGCCACATCACTGGGATCCAATACCAGAGCTTTGTCCAGATCTGCCATGGCGCTGCGGTGGTTGTCAAGTTTGGCATAACTTACGCCCCTGTTATAATAAGATTTTGAATCATCCGGATTTAGCTCTATTCCGCGCGTGTAATCCTGAATTGCCGCGCGGTAGTCTTCTTGCATACTCTTGCTGACGCCTCTGCTCTGGTAATAGAGTGCCTCTTTGGGATTAATTTCAATGGCACGGTCATAATCCAGAATGGCTCCGCGATGATCTTTTAAGTTTGCCTTGGCAAGTCCGCGATTGAAAAAACTGGGAGCGTGATCAGCGTTAATCGAGATCACTACACTGTAGGCCTGCAAGGCACCTGCAAAATCACTGGCCCTGGCTTTTGTGTTACCTTCTTCAAAATATTCCGCAGCTGAGCGTTGTCCAAAACTGAAAAGGGGTAAGAATAAAATCGCAATTAAAAATGGAATAGATAAAAGTCTAAGGTTCATGAATGTATAGTTTTTCAATACGAAGGATTTGATTTAATCATTAATCGCATAAAAGTATTCAAATTCCGACTGAGCACCACAAATGGGCACAGTATTTTTTAGACAGGTTAATGTAGAATTAGTATCTGTTATAATATTCTTACTTTTACAAATAGAATTTTTTCTAACGCTCGCTATTTTAAACCATTACCACCATTCACCATGGGTAGTACGCCAAAAAAACTATTAATTTTCGGGTTGTCGATACTTGCATTTATTGCTATTTACTTTGCCCTGTTTGCTCCCAAGGACGAGTTGCCGTCAGAGACGGGAAATGCCGTCAAGGACGAACAGGACAATACTTCAGTATACCTTTCATCGCTGGCTGACCTGAAAGGAAATCCGGTCTCGATGGATAAAAACAAACTGGTATTCCTGAATGTCTGGGCAACCTGGTGCGGACCATGTAATATGGAAATGCCTGGAATTCAGAGATTATTCAATCAATATAAAAACAACGAAAAGATTGCCTTTTACATCGTTTCAGATGAAGATGCAGAGACTGTAAATCCGTTCATTGCGCGCAAAGGGTATGAGCTTCCGTTTTACCAATACGCCGGTACATATCCGGCAGCATTGGATGGAAACGCCATTCCAAGAACTTATATTATCTACAATGGAAAAGTTCTTGCACAGGAAATCGGAGCTTCACAATGGGATCGCCCGGAGGTAATCGACCTGATTGAAAAACAACTGGCCGACATTTAAAAGAAGCCGTTGCAATACAAAAAAAAACGAGGTCCGGAAGTTACCGGGCCTCGTTTTTTTACGATAATATTGTAAGGACTATTCTACGATGAAAGTTCCTTTCATCAACGCATAGTGACCTGGGAAGCTGCAGATATAAGTATATGTTCCTTTTTTAGGAGCAGTAAATTCAATTGTATCGCTTTCGCCGCCGCCAACTAATTTAGTGTGAGCGATGATGCTGGCTTCTTCCGACTTAGGAATATATTCAGTTTCTCTTGCAGCAGCAGCTTTTGAAGCAAATGCAGCAATATCAGTTCCTGTTTTTAGCAATACGAAATTGTGTCCCATAGCAGCTTTGGCAAGTTTACCAGAGTGCGTCAGAGTAAGTTTAACTTTTTGTCCTGCTTTAACTTTAATTTCCTTCACATCAAACTGCATAGCATCGCTACCTTTAATAACGATAGCTTTTGCCTGCTTAACATCGCGTACTTCCGAAGTACCAAGTGATTTTGCCTGTAACGGGCTGACAGAAACGGCTCCAAAAGCCATAACTGCGGCAAGAAGCAATACGCTGGACTTAATCATTTTCATATTAGGATATGGATAAACTTTATTGTTGAAAATTAACTGGCGCAAGTTAGTATATGGAACAATAAAAAAACAATCCATTAACAATTGTTTGAATATAAAATGTCAGAAAAGGATTTTGTACTGGTCTTTAACTGCTTTCCCGACACATATGAGGGATAGAACGACGATATAATGATTGAGATCAAGCGGGTGCATAGGGAGCGGAATGTTCTGTGCCTTAGCGGCAACTGCCAGAAGCGTCATTGCAAAAACGACCCATAAAGCGCTCTTGTATCGATATGCAAGTCCAAGGCAGGAAGTACACAAGGTTACGATAATACAAAAGGGCTGGATAATCATCGCTACATACTCCACTTTGTAAAAAAGAATACTGGCAAAAAGAAGCAGGCCAATCGAAATAGTGGAAACCAACACCAGATTGCTAATCGGATATCTCATAATCAAACTGTACGAAGCAACGACAAGGCAGACAGCACCTAATGTCATTTCAGCTGATTGCGTTACAGAATGCAGGAATTCCAACTTTTCCCAGCCCGCAAATACAATCAATTCCACACCTGCATTAATCGATATACTTAATAAAAAAATGCCCCATAATAACCTGCTGTTTAAAGACTGCGACTTAAAATATTTCAAAAAAACAAAGGCGGCTGCTGTACTTAAGACAAGGTTCGAAAAGATATGGGAATTCGTCAGTATATTCATGGGCGATTTTAATATTATCGATAAAGCAATTTACAAATTATAGTTTCATTTTGCTACTTCGTCCTTTTCGAGCTACTTTTACCAAAAAAACTGATTTACCAACATGAGCGTTTTAGTTAATAAAAATTCTAAGATTATAGTTCAGGGATTTACGGGTTCTGAGGGTTCTTTTCATGCCCAGCAAATGATCGAGTACGGAACTAATGTAGTCGGCGGTGTAACGCCAGGCAAAGGAGGACTTTTCCACCTTGACAGACCTGTGTTCAATACAGTAGAACAGTCTGTTCGTTCTACAGGCGCTGACGTAGCAATCATTTTCGTGCCGCCGGCTTTTGCCGCTGATGCTATTATGGAAGCTGCTGACGCAGGTATTGGCGTAATCGTTTGTATAACTGAAGGTATTCCTACGAAGGATATGATGCAGGCGAAACAGTATATCCAGGGTAAAAATGTCCGTCTGATTGGTCCTAACTGTCCGGGTATTATCACTGCTGAGGAATGTAAAGTGGGTATCATGCCAGGCTTTATCTTCAAAAAAGGAACTGTCGGTATTGTTTCAAAATCCGGAACATTGACTTATGAAGCCGTTGATCAGCTTACACGTGCCGGCCTTGGACAAACAACAGCAATCGGTATCGGTGGTGATCCGATTATTGGAACTACTACCAAGGAAGCTGTTGAATTACTTATGAATGACCCTGAAACAGAGGCTATTGTCATGATCGGTGAAATCGGCGGAAGCATGGAAGCTGATGCTGCAAATTATATCAAATCGACTGGCAACCTAAAACCTGTTGTAGGATTTATTGCTGGTAAAACTGCTCCGAAAGGACGTCGTATGGGCCACGCTGGTGCGATCATCGGTGGAGCTGACGATACTGCCGAGGCCAAAATACGTATCATGGAAGAATCCGGTATCTTTGTTGCAGAATCACCTGCCCTGATCGGTGAAACTATGCTTTTGGCTTTGGGAAGAAAATAATAACAGTATCACAATATAATATTTTATGAAAGGGCTGGGGAAACCCCGCCCTTTCTTGTAGCAATGAAGTCAATTCATTCACTGCTTTTCCTTGTCGTCATTACGGCATTGCTTTTCGCCGGCACCGCTGCCAGGGGAGCCGAGAAGGCTTTGCCACCTGAGCAGTTTTTCCCTGTTTATGATTATCAGAATGACTGGCTCGTTTACAGTAACCAGTACAAGAATTATGTGCCATTTTCCAAAGGCATTAATGAAGGCACACGATCCGTCAGTTTGTATGTCGATCTCTTAAAGAATCGCCGGTATTTTTTATTAGTAAAGGCAGAGAATGAAAGTTACTTGTTCCTGGAAGGTGCTTTACAGAAAAAACTGCTTAAAGACGAATGGCTCGAATTGAATATCGACAGCCTTTTCCGTATCTATAAAAAGGAAGAATTGTTACTCTCGGTTTATGGCAACGCAGGTATTGAAGATAAAAGCGTACTGATATGTAATAAAAAACAACAGGATTATGTCGGCTCGCTTGAAAAGACTGCTTCAACACTTATCAATATAAAGCCAATAAATTTTTCGCCTTTTAGTAATTTTTCTATTCTGGCAATGCTGATCATTCTTATCCTGAATGTTTGGATTTTCAACCTGAATCCAATGGCTTTCTCACGTGTGATCAACCCGCTGGAATTTTTCAATAATGACCCGAGAGAGCAGCTCTCGAAATTGAATAAACCATACAGCAATAATGTCATATTTCTTGTCATTACAGTCTCAATGCTGATGGGTTTTGTACTAATGTTTTTTTCGCACAACAAAGTAAATCTATTCTCTGTCTCCACAATTTTATCAGAAGAAACCAACACAATTCAGTATCTGATAGATTTTTTAATGCTTTCCCTAATCTTTTTTTTACTGACTTACGGCAAGTTTATTTTTATGGTTTTGGTGGGACAAATGCTAAATCTCGATAAACTTGTTGACACACTGTTCCTAAAAATAATACAATCCTCATACTACTTTTATATTGCATTGTTTCTTCTTGTTTTTATGCTAAGCATAGACAATGCCAGATGGCTTATTCCACTCCGTCCATACATCATGTTCCCCTTCCTGATTTTTTATGGAATTCGGTTCATTACGCTGTATATCGTAAGCAAGCCTCCAACTTCATTTATTAATCTCTATTTATTTTCGTACCTTTGCGTCATCGAAATAATCCCGTTGATTATCGGCATAAAGTTCGCTATGTAAGTTTCAGGGATCATTTTGAAATTAAACTAATGAGAATTATACATGAGTGAGACCATCAAATTTGATCAGGATCGGCTCAAAAAGGTTACCAGCATTCTGGTAAGCCAATCAAGGCCGGCCGACGAAAATTCCCCTTATTTTGAAATAGCTAAGAAGTATGGTATCAAAGTGGATTTTCGGCCATTTATCCAGATAGACGGAATCTCTTATAAGGAGTTTCGTAAACAAAAGATTAATATCCTGGATCACACGGCAGTGATTTTCACCAGTCGTAATGCTATTGACCATTTCTTCAGGATCTGCGCCGAAGGGCGCGTGGAGGTTCCTGCTACCATGAAATATTTCTGTATATCAGAACAGACAGCGAACTATCTGCAGAAGTATATCGTAATCAGGAAACGCAAGATTTTTGCAGGTACCAAGACAGCGGTAGAGCTGATTGAGCTCATCCGTAAACACAAGAAGGAAAAATTCTTGTATCCATGCTCAGACGTGCGTAAAAATGAAATTCCTGAGTTTGCAGATACAGAAGAGTTTCAATTCACCGAAGCCACTATGTATCAGACCGTTTCATCCGATCTTTCTGATCTGGAAGACGTCTATTATGATATCATTGCATTCTTTAGTCCGTCAGGAATAAAGTCTTTGTTCGACAATTTCCCGGATTTCAAACAGAATGTTACACGCATT
The DNA here is from genome assembly GCF_900108855.1 of Dyadobacter koreensis. Lineage (GTDB taxonomy): Bacteria > Bacteroidota > Bacteroidia > Cytophagales > Spirosomataceae > Dyadobacter > Dyadobacter koreensis. Next base: position 150,479 of record NZ_FNXY01000008.1, on the reverse strand, counting down.
GCTGCTTTTGGCCCAACAACTGCAAAGGCCGTTGAGGATGCAGGTTTAATTCTTGATATTCAAGCACCTTTACCAAACGCTCCGTCAATGACTGGTGCTTTGGAATTATATATTCGTAAAGCCAATAATATATAACATATTTTACGTAGTAGAAAGGCCGGGAAAATTTCCCGGCCTTTTTTATTATTATGTCAATTTTTTTCCTGAATATGCGTTATTGAAATAAACCTCTGAAGCACTCAAGTGTTCTTATAAACAAAATCTATACGCATGACCTTAACGTTTATCTACCGTAACATACAATGGGGCTGTTTAGTAGGTATAATATTATTTATATCTCCTGGTGCATTTGCTCAAAAAGATGCTCAGTTCAGTTTATTTTCGTTAAATCAGCTTTACCTTAACCCAGCCGCTGCCGGTGCTGACGGACTAACTAAGTTCAGCCTGACGCACCGATCACAATATGCCGGCTACCAGGCAACAAATGAAGACGACGGCGGCGCACTGTCTACCCAAATGTTTTCGTTCAGTATGCCGATTAAAAATTTCGGTATCGGCTTTTATGCGCTGAATGACAAGAGTGGTCCGCGTAACGATCAGGATTTTAAACTTTCAGCATCTTATCATTTTCCCCTTGCGGGCGGCAATTTACATATTGGTGCAAGCGCCGGACTTTTCCGTCAGTCACTTGACTATGGAAAATTGAGGGCCCGTGATCCTGATGATCCCTTAATACAAACAGGTACTATTTCAGAAATAAATCCGGATTTCGCTGTGGGGGCTCGTTATGTCAGCGACGCCTTCTATGTAGGTGCTTCTTTAAATCATTTGTTAGAACCAAAATATCAGCTCGGGTCTGAAAACGCCACAAATCCGCTGCCTAAGACCGTATATTTAAATGCGGGAGTCAATATAGAAGTCGGGTATTTATTAGACGTTCAACCTATCGTTTTGGTTAAATCCGATATTACCACTGTCTCCCTTGAAGGTGGAGCAACCGTAACGTTTAATAAAAGATATTGGGCAGGGGCAACTTACAGACAGCAGGATACTTATTTCATCGTTATGGGAGGAATTTACCTGTTGCCGGATCAATCCTTGAGATTATCTGGCGCCTATGATATGGTTATCGGCGGAAATAAAGTAAAATCCCCTTCTTCTTTTGAAGTAATGTTATCCTATGCACTACCTTCTCCACAATTTGGAAAGAAAACCATTATCAGAACTCCTCGTTTTAGATTTTAGTAAAAATAGTGAGTTTTAGACGCAACAGACAATCAACATAATATCCAATCAAAAAGCAAAACATTGCAATTTGACCTGGAAATTAGGTTTTATTTTATCAGGTTTTTAAAAATACGGTCAGACACATGTCGTTCAGTTTGCAAAACTTTGATTTATATTTGTAAAATTTTTGAGTGTTATACCAACAACTGGCATTCTTACGTTAAGTCGAATAAAATGAATGATGTAATCTCAGATGTACAGGGAAGCATTTCTGCCTCCCGTAGGATTCATTTGAAATGCCCGTTACTTTTGTTTTTATTTTAAGTATACTATATATTAATCGATTGACGTTTTTAGGCTAACATTTATTCTTTCAAATATCAAAACCACTATGAATGTTAAAGTGATCTATCGGGATGGAGTCAAAAGTTTGCTTTTGATAGCTGCTCTTATGCTGATGCAAAGTTGCGGATTTATCAAAAATAAATTTGGCAAGGGAGGAAAAGAAGACGTCGGTATTTCGAACGGGGAAATTACGGCGACCGCGCGTAAAGGCTTTAAACAAACAACACCTGCCGGAATGGTAATGATACCTTCGGGTTCATTTACAATGGGACAGGCGGATGAAGACATTGCTTCATCTATGAACAACATGAACAGACGCGTGACTATCAGTTCCTTCTTTATGGACGACACCGAGATCACAAACAATGAATATCGTCAATTCGTAAATGCCCTTCTTGTAGACTCAGTTTCCGTACTGGGTGAAGAAGAGATCATGACAAAGTATTATCCTGATACTACGGCATGGAAAAAAGATTTTGCTTATTCTAACGGAGATCCATTTGTAGAATATTACTATCAGCATCCAGGTTTTGATACTTATCCTGTTGTAGGTGTAAGTTGGTTAGGCGCTCAATACTTTGCTAAATGGCGTACAAACCTTTATCACGATTTTCAGAACAAAGAAGGGATGTTCAACTCAACTGGCTTCCGTCTTCCTAGTGAAGCTGAGTGGGAATGGGCAGCGCGTGGAGGCCGTGCAGTAGCAAAATATCCATGGGGTAATCCATACACGATGAACACAAAAGGTTGCTTCCTGGCAAACTTCAAACCGCAGCGTGGAAACTATGACGCGGACGGGTATCCTTACACTGGTCCGGCTAATGCTTACAATCCCAACGATTTCGGTTTGTACAATATGGCCGGAAACGTTGCAGAGTGGACGCTCGATGCATTCACCGATAACGCAACGGCTATTGTATGGGATATGAACCCGAGATACGATAATCCTGACGAGCCTCGTAAAGTTGTAAAAGGCGGATCATGGAAAGATGTTGCATACTTCTTACAAACAGGTACACGTACATTCGAGTACGAAACAGAACGCAGAGCATTTATCGGCTTCCGTTGTGTGATGGATAACGTAAATGGCCGTGCCGGTGGACGTGCACGTCGTTAAAAAATCTTACGCAAAGAAGTTGCAGCTGATTCAGGCTGCACTTTCTTTGCGTCATCGTTTTAAACAATTCAACAAATTTCAATAATCACTATTCACTATAACCGATTTCAATTCGTATGGCTAAGAGTAACGGATCTAGTTTTTTATGGGATAAACTAGTACCAACAATATACAGCGCGGGTGCTGCAGTTGTTATTTTGGGAGCTTTATTTAAAATCCAACACTGGGATGGAGGTAGTGAAATGCTTACGCTGGGTTTAGGAACAGAAGTTGGTATTTTCTTATTATACGCACTACAAACTCTAACACAATCAACTAATTCAGATCCTGATTGGACACGTGTTTATCCAGAGCTTGCTGATGATTACAATGGTCCTGCGATCACGCGAGGAACTACTGCAACAGGAAGCGGCATTACTGCCAAATTGGATAACATGCTTGATAATGCGAAAATATCACCGGATGTATTTGACAGCTTAGGAAAAGGATTTAGAAATCTTTCAGAAACAGTTGGTAAAATCACCGATTTGACTGACGCAACAGTAGCTACAAATGACTACGCTAAAAACGTAAAGTCAGCTTCTCTTGCCATGAACGATATGAATAAGTCTTATGGCGTTGCAATAACGGCAATGACTTCTATGGCCGATGCTACAAAAGATGCACAGTCATACCGTGACCAGTTTCAGCAAATCACTAAAAACATGGGTGCTTTGAACGCTGTTTATGAACTTGAACTTCAGGACACAACAAAACATCTTAAAGCGATGAATGCATTCTATGGCAACTTGACTGCTGCGATGGAAAATATGGCTGATGCTACCAAAGAATCACAGGTGTTTAAAAATGAGATGTCGAAATTGACTACAAATATCTCTTCACTAAACAGTATTTATGGTAATATGCTGACTGCAATGCGCGGTAATGCATAATATTCATCCAGACAAACTGAGTTGTAAACCCGAAAGGCACATCTTGTTTGTTATCTAAACTATTTAATCACTGATAACTGATTACTGAACAATATGGCAGGTGGAAAAGAAACACCCCGTCAGAAGATGATTGGAATGATGTATCTGGTTCTTACAGCAATGCTCGCATTGCAGGTAAGTTCAGCCATTATAGAAAAATTCATGCTACTGAACAATTCTTTGGAACTTTCTTCCGGAGCAGCCAATAAAATAAACCAGGAGACCGTACTAAAAATTAAGGCAGCAGTTGAAAAAGCAGGAAATCGCGGAGCCGACGTTGCTGTCTTGAATCAAGCTGATGAAGTACGGAAAAATTCGGCTAATATAATTAATGAAATAAACAGTCTGAAACAGGAGATCATTACCAATGCTGGTGGAGGATTGAATGAACAAGGAGGTATCAAAAATCCACAGGAAGAAGGTAAGGTTGCAGAATTGATGATCGGTGGACAAAAAAACGGAAAGGCTTACAAATTGAAACAAAGCCTGGATAACTACACGGGTCAATTGAGCCAGTTGACTCCGACCAAATTCCAGTCACTTGCTTTGGATGGTAAGGACGATCCGATTACGAAAACAAGTGTTGATCAGAAAAACAAGGATTTTGCTGAATTGAACTTTGCTCAAACACCGGTTGCCGCTGCATTGGCAGTACTAAGCCAGAAACAAACTGATATTCGCAGAATGGAAAGTGAAGTTTTGAGCTTTCTTGCGAGTAAAGTTGGAGCTGCTGATATCAAGTTTGACCGCGTTTTGGCCATGATCAGTGCTGATGCCAAAACTGTTGTCGCTGGTACAAAATTCAAAGGAGATATGTTTATCGCTGCTTCCGCTAGTGGAATAACGCCTCGTATGAGTTTGAACGGCGCCGGAGTTAAGGTTGAAAATGGTGTTGGTAAAATTGAATTTACTGCGCAAGGTGGTGGATATAATGCAGAAGGTATTGCTCGTCGTGAATTATCCGGATCAATCTCCTTCCCTACTCCATCAGGACGTGATACTACCGTTAACCTTAGGCAGGAATATTTCGTCGTTAAGCCTACTTATCAAATTGAAACAGGAACTTTACCTCCCTTGTATTTGGGTTGCGCGAATAAGCTGAGTATCCAAAGCCCTGCGTTAGGTGCCCTTTGGGCTCCAAGTTTCTCAACTGACGGTGGAGAAATTATCAACAGCGGCCAGAAAGGTAAATTTACGATTGTACCAAACAGAGCTCAGCTTAACCTGACAGTTAGTAACCAGGGTAACGTTCTTGGAACTGAACCTTTCCGGGTAAGACTTGTACCGAAGCCAACTATTGAGATTCGTGTTAATGGAACTGCACTGGATGAACGTCGTGGTATCGCAGCAAGTGCAGCACGTAGCGTTCAGGTGGTAGCATTACCTGATGAAAGTTTTAAAACATTTTCTCCGGAAGACGCTCGTTTTCGCGTTTCTTCGATTCAGGTTTCATTGGCAAGAGGTGCAAGACGTATTGGAAATCCGGTCAGTTTAAATGGAGGAGGCTCTATTTCTTCACTGGCACAACAAGCTGAGCCTGGTGATCGTTATGTGATTGAAGTATTAAAAGTAGAACGTCAAAATTTCAAGGGAAATGTTAGCGAAGTTGAAATGGGTCAGCTAATCAGATCTGTTCCGCTTAACTAATCATGGTATTGCTGATTGGATAGGATAAAAATATAAGCAATGAGAAGAATGAACGGAAAAACAATTGCATGGTCAATTCTGTCCCTTACAATGGGGTCCACCATGGTATTTGCTCAGGAGAAGGAAGACTCTACCGCGAACCAATTTTCGTCACATCCAATCAGTGATGGTGACGTAATGATGAAAAGAACGTTATGGAGACGAGTGGATCTTAAGGAGAAACAAAACTCTTCTATGTTCTCTAAAAACAACGAGATCACAAGATATCTATTGGAAGCGGCAAAAGCTGGTCTTATTGACGCTTACACAAACGATTCTTGTACTACTAAACTATCGAGTGATCTGATCCATAAAAAACTGCTTATACCAAATCAGACAGCGGGTTTGTCTGCTGAGGAAATTGCCGCTGGTTTTGGTAAACCAGCTACTAACGGCGGTGGATGGGATGATAAACCAAAGGTAGACGCTAAACCGACTGAAAAAGCTGTGGCGGCTGACGATGGATGGGGAGCACCTGCTAAAAAAGCTGCGGTGGAAGACGATGGCTGGGGAGCACCCAAGCCAAAGAAAAAAGGAGCAAAGGGTAAGGCTATAAAAGAAGAGCCACCGGTTGTTGCCGCAGCACCGGTTGATACTTTCCAGGTAGCTGCAACGATGGCGACTGAGGAAGAGTTTTTCCCGGATCAAATTAATTTGATGGAGGTTAAGGAAGACTGGACTTTTGACAAAAAACGTTCTCGTTTGTATATGGACATTCAGGCAATCACATTGCTGATTCCTTCGGACATGAACGCAGCGACAGGTCTTGAATTACCCATCGCTTCGTTCCGTTACAAAGATGTTGAACGTCTTTTCAGAAGTGATCCTAAAAAGTACATCTGGTACAATAATAAAAACACAGCTCAAAATAAAAACCTTGCAGATGCCTTCGATTTACGCTTGTTCTACGGACGTATTACAAAATACTCTAATGCCGCTGACAAATCGTTTATTGACATCTACAAAGGAGATAAAGAAGCTCTTATCAAGTCTTTGAACTACGAACAGGAGTTGATGGAACTTGAACATGGTCTTTGGGAATATTAATTCCCGATTCTTTTACAACAAAAACGGAGATGCCAGTTTAGCGTCTCCGTTTTTGTTATTCTAGCCAGATATAAAATTTTCAATATAGAAGTTATATAATCGCGAGCTGAAACGATAACCCAGGACAAAATCAGTACCGGACAACTAAAAGTCCCGATCATTTGGAACGGGACTTTCAAATTTCCACAAAAGTTTACTTCTTTTTGTACAGAATTGTTTTCTTAGCGACGCTATCATTTAAGCCAAGTGCTGAAATTGTCTCTTCATAACTTTTCCAATTAACGTCCGCTGAAAGTCTTGCTCCACTTGAAGCAGGCATCAACACGATTCGTATATCATCAAAGTTTCTCGTTGGTGCTGTATCTGTATCCTCAGACCAACCAGTTGTCAAGATGTCGAGAAAGAAAGTGGCCTGGTCAACCCCATGCACAAACGTAAAATTGCTTACGGTAGAGCCTTCGAATTGAATTATACCCGGAAGTGGCCACCACACACCAAGTGATTTTCCATAAACCATCACAACCAGGCTACTATCATATGCTGCCTGATCAGCTGCGGAAAGGTTTTCTGCCAGCACGAAAGAAAGGTCTCCATTGGTTCCGGTCCCTGAAACTGCACCAGTTGTTAAAATAAATGCAGAAGCTGATCCTCCTTCACCTGCGGGTCCGGCAGGACCTGTTGCTCCTGTTTCCCCCTTTTCTCCTTGTGGTCCTACCGCCCCATCATCACCTTTACAACCTGCCAAAAATGCCATGAAGCATACGCAAACCACCAATAATAATTTTTTGTACATAAAAGTAAAAGTTTAAGAATGAGTAATAGTTATTAAGTAAAGATTGAATTTATTAGGTATACGCTACAAAATGGTAAAGTGATGAATTTGTAACATAATATTTTATCAGAAGAATCAACTCAGCTATCAGACTTCTTGTTCAAAGAATCTATTCCAGCGTCGATCGGTTTATATGCTGTATATTCATCCAGAATATCCTTGTTTGACTCTGGTAACTGCATATCTATTTTCCAGTTCATTGTTGCAGCAAGCTGGAACATCATCAATTGAACCTGATTGGTCGCAATGCGTGGAAGATCACTTTGCAACGCCTTTTCATTCATCGTCTGCTTTGCTTCATTTAAAATTGAAGTATAATCGTCGCTTTGAAATCTGTTAAGCCAGCCCTGCTCAATATCGTAAAATTTGTAATCCGTATCCATTGAAAGAACTTCTGGCTCCGGAAAATAATCAATGACCATTTTTTTCTCCAATCCCTCGATATGATAACGAAGTTTTCCAAAATCATATCCAACCAGCACCTTGGCTTTCGCAATTATTAATGCCTTCTTTTTGTCCTTAATCAAATTCCAGATGTTCTTGTCATGCTGATAATTATAAATTTCTGTGAAGTAGCCCTCTGCCATAACTACCTTAAAAACCTTCTCAATTCTTTCCAGTAAAATTGTAGCTTCCCGTTGCGGTTCCGAATTGCTGCCAAGCCGCCGCGACCAGAAATAATAGGCGCCCGCCCCAAGGCTTCCTCCCAGCATAACGGATAAAATAAAAAAAAGTAGTGTGCTCATTTCCATGATGTGTATTTTTGTGTTTACTAAAATCACATAAAAAGTCCAGAATGCCAAACAGCCAGGCAAAATACCTAATTACCGTTGCCGGTCCCACTGCGGTGGGAAAAACTGAACTTTCGATCAGGCTCGCCCAGGCATTGGAGACTGAAATTATCTCCGCTGACTCACGACAAATATTCCGGGAATTATCGATTGGTACGGCAAAGCCAAACGAACAGGAATTGAGTGCAGCACCTCATCATTTTATCAATTCCCATTCCATAACCGAATCGTATAGCGCCGGTGATTTTGAACGAGACGCGCTCAGCAAACTGGACGAGCTGTTCAAGAGTCATAATTTTGTTTTGATGACAGGCGGTTCAGGCTTATACGTTAAAGCTGTTTGCGAGGGACTGGATGCGTTACCAGCACCTCTCGAAGGTCTTCGGGAGGCATTAACCATGCGTCTGGAAAACGAAGGCCTCGAAGTTTTACAAGAAGAAATTACTGCAATAGATCCGGATTTTGGAGCTACAAAAGAAATTCATAATCCTCAGCGTGTTGTTCGCGCCCTGGAAGTTTTCAAAACAACCGGAGTTCCCATTTCTCAATATCAGCAAAAAAATATCCAGCAGCGCCCATTCAGACAGATTCTGATCGCCCTTGACCGCGACCGGAAAGAATTGTATGAACGCATAGATCTGCGAATGGATCTAATGTTAAAAGAGGGATTGGTTGAAGAAGCAAAAAGTGTTATCCAATTTCGGGATTGCCACGCTTTGCAGACCGTCGGTTATAAAGAAGTATATGCCCATCTGGATGGTTTATATGATGAGAAGGAAATGATTCGCCTTTTAAAGCAAAATTCAAGAAGATATGCAAAAAGGCAACTAACCTGGTTTCGCCATCAGGGCGACTTCAACTGGTTTCGTCCGGATCAATTTGACGAAATATTAAATTTCATTAAGACAGAAGCCGGTTTAATCTAGATCTTGTAGTAAGATCCGGATTAGACCGGCTTCGGCTGGATCGGCTTAATTTATGCTTCTTCTTCTAACTCTCTGTAAGCAAGAATTCCTCCCAAAACGTTACGCACATTTGTGAAACCCAGTGATTCCAGATATTTAGCCGCTTTTCCGCTTCTTGCACCAGAACGGCAATGGATTATTATTTCAGAATCCTTCAAAGGCTCCAGCTCCGCCACATGATCAGGCAATTCGGCCAAAGGAATCAAAATTGCTCCCAGATTATCTTCTTCAAACTCATGTTCTTCACGCACGTCGTAGAAATTCAATTCTTCACCGTTGTCCAAACGTTCTTTTAATTCCTCTACTGTGATATCCATAATAATTTTGTTATAATACTTCTTAAAATCTATTTTACTATCAACATTTTTTGCACAAAAGATCGTTTCCCATCAGAAGCTTTTAATAAATACATTCCGTCCGGTAAATCACGGATCGTTACAGACAATGTTCCGCTTTGAGGCGTAAGCGTCTGAGCAAGAGCTCCCGTTATAGAGAAAATATCTATTTTCCTTATCTGCTTATTTTTCCAATTTAAGACGCCGTTGTTCGGATTGGGAAAGAAGTAAGCATCTTTTTCAAATTCCTCAGTCCCTGTAACCACACCAGCTGCTTTCCCGCCCATATAAGGACGCAGCATTATGCTACCATTTAATCCGGTGTCTTTTACCCATTCAGTACCTAAATTAAAAAATACCTCATTCCTGCCTAATAAAGAATTGCGGTCAAAACCTATACTCAAAGGCTCTTCATTGATTTGCAGCCATCCTACGTAAAAAGTATCGGCTACTGCAACCGGATTATCAAATGCATACTGAACCAAACTGTCCCGACTGGCAGGATATCTGGCGGCCACTGCTTTTTGAACGACTAGCTGATCAGGTTTCCCATTTTTATTGTTCCAAACTTGCAATGTGAATGATTGTCCTGAAATATCTTTATTAAAAGGAACGATAGACATCCGTATGCCAGCCAGCGTATCGGGTTTTGAAAGTGCAAACCTGACAACAGCACGTGCAAGCCGCTGGTTAATCTGAACACCATATTCTGCACCTCCGTCGTCGTACGCGTAATAATCACTTAAATCAGCGCGCGCGCTGATTGTATCATTTCTTCGAAGATTCACAGATGGAATCGTCGGATTTTGATCGTCCGTTGTAATCAGATTGAATTTATAACGCAGCTTTAAAGCTTTCAGCGATTTGTCTTCCGCGATCTGATTAAGCGCAATCGACTTTTTCTGAGTCTGACTTCCGCCTATAAAAACAGATGCCGAACCGTTATAATTTTGAAATTGCTTCCCGGTAAGTTCATCCTTAACCGTAAATGTATACGTTGTAAAATTAAAATTATTGAATAAATTCAGAATATCTGTCCCGACAGAATCAGCCGTTGCCTGTCTTGGATTCACCCAAAATTGCTTCAAGGGCATTGAAGTATATTTTTTCAGAAAGGGCGTCAACGGTTTTCGAACAGCAATGTCTTTGATAAACCGGTCATTGATCGATCTGCCCTTATTCAGATAAAGATAATCCAGATGCCAGGTATCGTAAGCGCCGGAAAGCCTGCCATAAGCCCGAAATCGAAATTGGAAATCTGCATGCAGAAACGCAGCATTTCTTACAGGAATGAATTCCTGTTTGAATAAGGAATCGTAAACCATTCCGTTTTGCTGCCATACCGAAACCCATTGTTTGTTCTGGTTTAGAAATTCGAGACGCAAAGTATCATTTTCATCCGGAAATTCTCCGAGCCCCTTTGCAAGCCAGTAAAAGCTCAAATAAACAGAATCGCCTGGCGTCAATCCCCCGAGATTAATCGCAACCGAGGTTAGTGTATCAGTATTTCCCTGAGAAAGTTGATTGGTATAATTATAGGGCACGCCACTTGAATTTAACCCATCAAAAGTGGCCATATTGACAGACGGATGCGTGGTTGCCAGCGTATTATTGACGTAAACACCACTCCCTGACATCCAGAAAGCAGGATCGGGACGCGAGGAAGCGGTGGTTGAAAAGTCGTCAAAAAACGGCAGATTTATAGAAGCCTGCATCCTTGCCGACTGTTGAGTTGTTGATTCCGGATTTGGATTTTGACTAATCGGGACAAGCCTTAATTGCCCATACACATTATTGAACTGAACGGTCGCCAGTATCCAAAATGTGATTATCCAATATTTAAAAGTTTCTTCGAAAATTGCTTTATGGTTGTGTGCTTTCTCCATTTGTGGCATTTGGTTCCGCGCCTGCCGGAATTACCCAGAGGTCAATTACATCGCCGATTCGAACTTTACCGCCTCCTTCAGGATTTTGTTTTGCCACCGTACCGGGAATCTGGCCTTCTTCCGCCGTGATTTCCATGACCTGACCAACTTTTAATCCTGCTCCAACGATCTGGACTTTGGCTTCGTCCAATGGCATTCCAATAACAGAAGGTAATTCAAACTGGGCAGAACCCAAGCCTTCGCCCAGTTCAAGATCGATTTTTGACCCTTTGGCGATAGGCTGGCCGGGTAAAATTTCAACGCCTTTATACATTTGTCTTAAAACGGCATTTTGCGCCATATCCGGCACATAAGAAATTGTTCCTTCTTCAAGACCCAGACTTTTAAGCTGCATCTGCGCACTTCTGTGCGTCATATCTGTCAGCTTCGGCATTTTAATAAGCGGTGCTGTCAAAGCGACAACGGTAATATATATTTTTCTTCCTTCCTTAACTTTTGCACCGGGTTTCGGATATTGTTGAATAACAGTCAACGGAGGAATATTGGCAACATAAGTTGAATCCACTTCATATCGAAGATCACGACTATCCAGAAAATCTTCAATTTCACTCAGATTTTTTTTACGCAGATCCGGCACAGTGATCGCTTCTCCGTGATTTGTTGTGAATGGAAGATAAATGAAGAAAAAGCCAAGAAAAAATACCAGTATAAGTGATACTACAATGCCTATATGTACGAAAAGATCCTTGCGGGATTGTGTGCTAATTTTTGCCATGGAAAAACATGATGCGGTAACTTTCTAAAAACGGTAAAAATAGAAGGAATATTTCAAGATGCAAACACCCTAAACGGTATATGAACCGAGAATTCGTTTGATATATTTTCCAAGAATATCAAATTCAAGATTGACCGTGTCACCTTCCTGCAACTGATGAAAATTGGTAAAAGAATAAGTATAGGGAATAATGGCCACCCGAAATGAATTAGCCTCAGAATTAAAAACTGTTAAGCTGACGCCATTAATGCAAATCGATCCTTTTTCGACAGTCATATTTCCCAGTGACGCGTCATATTCAAAATCAAAAAGCCAGCTGCCATCGCGCTCTTCAACACGCTTGCATATTGCCGTTTGATCCACATGCCCTTGAACAATGTGTCCGTCAAAACGGCCATTCGCTGGCATACACCTTTCAAGATTTGCTTTGCTCCCTTCTTTTAGCTGACCCAGATTTGTTTTGTTTAAAGTTTCCTCGATCGCCGTCACCTGGTATGTATCTTCTTTAATGGATACGACTGTTAGACAAACGCCATTATGATTCAGGCTCTGATCGATTTTCAATTCAGGAGTCAAGGTTGAACGTAATGTGAAAGTTTTGTTAGTGCCTTCCGTTTCAACTTTTAGAACCTCTCCTATGGTTTCAACAATTCCTGTAAACATTCTGCTAAAATGAATTAATTTTCAACGTAAATGTACAACTTCTTTGGAGACCTTTTTTAGGTGGACTTGCTGATTGGTATTATTTAGTTTGTGAATGTCTTTTAATCGTTTTTAGATGGAATAAGTGTTAGAAACTTAGAAGAATTGTATAAAATTAAAACTAATAAAATAGTATCACTTTAAGCATAGTAGGATAAACCTTTACTAAAAGAATTAGCTATCCTGACTTTGTACCGATTTCAGGAGGTCTTAATTCTTTGGGAAAGGGGATATATTTTAATTTCCAAAACTTCTTAGAATATGGGACTTCAAGATTGTCGAAATTTCCAGTTTTATGACCACAATATGCACTAACTACACAATTGGCACATTTATTCGCATTCCTCTTGGACACATCAAAATCAGTAATTCCTGATATTAAGAATTTTCTTAACTCCTCAAATACTGATGTAATATGAGATCGAGTTACCGAAGATTTTATTATTTTTTTAACATAGCACGCATGTATATTTATGCTTCCATCACCATAAAAGTTGTATTTCCAGTATACAAGATATCCATATTGAATGTCAAAATCAGATATACCATGTAAATAAGACACTGTTTGATTAATGTGATTTAGATGAAATGAAGTTGGATCATCCTCATCATCATCGCACTGATACTGGAATTTTTCTTCGACTACAAAATATTTATCATTTTCACTTAAGAAAATATAGTCAGGTTGTCCTACATAATTCCCCTTGGAGCTCTTAAAGTATATTTTTTCTTCGCCTTTACCATCTTTGTAATGACCACTAAATACCATTGCGGATTTTTTTAGATCCTCAAAAAAAAACATATTCTGTTGTTTAATAAACTGATCTAAAATGGAGCGTTCATTCAATTCACCACTTTTAGTGTTTGAATATTTAAATGTTGAAATAATAGGGCTAATCTCATGTTGTTCAGTTCCTTTAATTGCTGATTCATTTTTTGGTAGATAATAAGTTTTAGAAATTGCAAAACTTGCTTTACAATAAGTAAAATTTGATAAGTCCGTTGCCGAAATATATTTCGTAGCAAAGGGTTTAAGCTCGACTTCAAGACTCCTTTTTAAATTATATTCATATAATAGGGAATCAATAATATATCCACTTTTTGAGTGAAAAAGCCGAAATGTCATATACATCAATAGAAAGTCATCATCTAAGAATCCTAATCTATTTATAAGATATTGTTGAAATATACTTCTCTTGTTTATTTCTTCCACTGTTAATACAAATTTATAATCAACTTGTGTTGTTACACATTCCCAATATCAACAAAATTACTCTATCAATACTAAGCAGCCACCGCAGTTTCTTTTAATTTAAACGCTAGTTTACGAACTTCGTGGCGGATAACAGGCAGCGGCCTTTTTCCTTTACCCCAATTTGTATCAAATCGTTTGAGCCTTAGTATCCTATTTTAATGAAAAAAGTATTATTTATTGATCGCGACGGAACGATTATCGTCGAGCCACCAACAGACTTCCAGGTTGATTCACTTGAAAAACTGGAATTTTTACCAAAAGCAATTTCCAATCTTCGAAAAATAGCAGAAGAGACCGATTATGAATTGGTTATGGTTACTAACCAGGACGGACTTGGAACAGGTTCTTTTCCGGAAGACACCTTTTGGCCGGCGCAAAATAAAATGCTTCAAACATTAAAAGGAGAAAACATCGAGTTTACGGCGGTACACATCGACAGAAGTTTTCCGGAAGACAACCTGCCAACAAGAAAGCCCGGAATCGGCATGCTGACCTCCTATTTCTCTGAGGAATATGATCTCGCTAACAGTTATGTAATCGGAGATCGTCTTACGGATGTTCAACTGGCGGTAAATCTGGGTTCGAAAGCAATATTTATTGGTTCGGAACTTGCGAAAGATGGTGTATCACAAGAAATGAAATCAGCCGTCTCGTATGTTTCAACGGACTGGGACGCTATTTATGAACACCTGAAATTACCGGCGAGAACGGCCTCAGTACAAAGAAATACGAAAGAAACCCAGATTACGATTGACCTGAATCTTGACGGGAGCGGAAGATCTGAAATTCATACCGGACTTGGATTTTTTGACCATATGCTTGACCAATTGGCAAGACATTCCGGAGCTGACCTGACAATTCATGTAGAAGGTGATCTTCATATCGATGAACATCATACGATTGAAGACACGGCACTGGCTTTGGGTGAGGCTTATCGAATTGCTATCGGAGACAAACGTGGGATCAGTCGCTACGGATTTTTATTACCGATGGATGAAGCGCTGGCACAGGTTGCAATCGATTTTTCTGGCCGCCCATGGATTGTATGGGATGCCGAATTCAAGAGAGAAAAAATTGGAGAAATGCCGACAGAGATGTTCTTCCATTTTTTTAAATCTTTTTCTGATACTTCGTTATCAAACCTGAATATCAAAGTTGAAGGCCAAAATGAGCATCATAAAATCGAATCGATCTTTAAGGGTTTTGCGAAAGCAATTAAAATGGCTGTTCGCCGCGACCTGAAAGCGCTTGATTTTATGCCCTCTACCAAAGGAGTTTTATAATTTTTTAGAGGAAGCTGGTCAGGCATTTACTTTTTTTCTTTAATTTTGTTCATATTCAATTACGCTTAATCAGATATTATTATGTTCATGACGATTATAATGATAGTTTTTTATGTGGTTCTGTTGGGGTCAGCGTTTCTGGTTGGACGCTGGTTAGAGAATCACGAAAAAAGCTATAAGCCTTGATATAAAAGGGAGTTTTTCAAACTCCCTTTTTTTATATCGAAGCGTCCAAAATTTGGCAAAAAAATATCAATTCGATAAATTTGGTATACCAATGGGACACTTCGAACGTTTAAGCGGTAATCTCTGTTGATTTATTTAACCATCATTGTCTGTAAGTTTTGCTAAAAACACTTTGTCTGATATTGCTAACGACCTTTCTCATCTGTAAAGCCACAGATGCTGCTAGTCTTCTGTTGGCAAAGGAAAAGGCAAAAGTTATATGTGATTCAGGCACTTGCGATAATGAAAATACCGAAGAAGCTGAAAAAATGATAGACGATCAGTTATTGGTCGATCATCGCGTTTCTCTACATCACTCTACGGCGGCGGTTGTTCTTCAAACTGCTTTTTCGTATACCGTAGGTTTTGAAAATGAGATTTATAGAAATCTCCTATCTCCCCCACCCGAATTAAGCTAAGTTTCTTATCGATTTAACGCGCTGACATTCTTTAAATGTCGGTAAGGTTTATGCCTTCTTCCAGATCGGCATCAGTCTTCTTTTTCAGCTCCATGCTGTAACTTTTTCAACGATAATTACTTAGACAATCATGAACAGTTCATATCATCAGCTTTTCGACAACAATAAAAAATGGGTCGAGCAAACAAAAAAACGTAGCCCGGATTTTTTTAACAATCTAGCGGCAGGCCAGTCGCCACAGTTTTTATGGATCGGCTGTTCCGACAGCCGGGTGCCGGCAAATGAGATTACAGGAACATTTCCAGGAGATATATTCGTACATAGAAATATTGCGAATATGGTAATACACACAGACATTAGCATGTTAAGTGTATTAGATTACGCTGTCAACGTTTTAAAAGTAAAACACATTATTGTTTGCGGTCATTATGGTTGCGGCGGCGTCAATGCGGCTATGGGGCACAAACAGGTAGGTCTGATTGACAATTGGCTTCGTCATATCAAAGACGTATATCGCTTGCATAAAGATGAATTGAATGCCATCGAAGATCCAGGTAAAAAAAGCGACCGGCTCGTTGAACTGAACGTTCAGGAACAGGTTTATGGCTTAACCAAAACTTCGATCGTACAGAATGCCTGGGCAAATGGAAAATCACTTCAGGTTCATGGAATTGTTTACGATGTAAAAGACGGCGTTCTGACAGACCTTGGACTGACAATCGAGAATAACGAAGACATCGAAGATGTTTATCGTATGGAAACTGAGGTTCTGTAATTTTAAGCTATAAAATAAACGTTTTTTATTCTTCGAATAATCTCTATGTCAGCTAATAAGAATAATCTGTTCTCAAATCTTAAATACGATTTCCCAGCAGGATTGGTCGTTTATCTGGTTGCGCTGCCGCTTTGTCTGGGTGTAGCTCTGGCATCGACCGGACGGCCTGATCTATTGTTTTCGGGAATAATTTCCGGTGTGATCGGAGGAATCGTTATAGGTAGTTTGAGCGGCTCCTCGCTTGGCGTATCAGGCCCGGCTGCCGGACTTGTCGTGATTGTGTTGACTGCCATTGAAACACTTGGCAGTTTCGAGGCCTTTTTGCTTGCCGTCGTACTGGCAGGCGCAATACAACTTCTTGCCGGATTTTTAAATGCTGGGATTATCGGTTATTATTTTCCGTCCTCTGTCATAAAGGGAATGTTGGCAGCTATCGGGATAACGCTGATCTTAAAGGAAATACCTCACGCATTCGGTTACGATGCTGACTTCATGGGCGATGAAGCTTTTAGTCAGAAAGACGGCCAGAATACGTTTACCGAGGTATTTAATGCAATCAGGTATAGCAGTACCGGTGCTATCATCATTTCGGCCATTTCACTTGGACTCCTCCTCCTGTTCGACAGACCTTTCATGAAAAGAATTCAGCTCTTCAAGTTTTTACCTGGCGCGCTGTTCGTAGTTCTGATCGGAATTGTCTTAAACGCGGTGTTTATCAATTTCTTTCCCTCGATTGCGCTGAGCGGTGAACATCTGGTTCAGCTTCCGGTAGCGTCTAGCGCATCTGAGTTTATCAGTTTCTTCAAATCTCCGGATTTTACCGCAATCAACAAAGTCGAAGTATATACTGTGGCCTTTACACTCGCCATTGTAGCCAGCCTTGAAACTTTACTTTCAGTTGAAGCTACCGACAAACTTGATCCATATAAACGTAATACACCAACCAACCGTGAATTGAAGGCACAGGGAATCGGTAATATGGTTTCCGGACTAATCGGCGGATTACCAATTACACAGGTAATCGTCCGTAGCTCTGCCAATATTGAATCAGGGGCGAGAACAAAAATGGGAACCATAACACATGGTTCGATTTTACTTCTTTCCGCTATTTTTATACCAAAATTCCTGAATTATATCCCTCTGGCGTCTTTAGCGGCGGTGTTGTTATTGGTAGGTTATAAATTATCAAAAGTCCAGCTTTACAGCGGTATGTACAAGTTAGGCAAGGAGCAGTTTATCCCTTTTATTGTAACAATTATTGCCATTTTAAGCACTGACTTATTGAAGGGGATTGCAATCGGTATGGTAGTTGCGATATATTTTATTCTGAGAAAGAACTACAAACATTCTTACCACTACAAGAAAGAAGAATATAAAGACGGAGACATCATCACGATCGTTCTTTCCGAGGAAGTTACATTTCTGAACAAGGGAAGCATAGGGCATACGTTAGACCATCTGCCCGAAAATTCGAAGGTGATTATTGATGGCTCCAAGTCGATGAGTATAGACTATGACGTTCTTGAAATTATCCAGGAATTTAGAAAACATGGCGCTCCGGCAAAAAATATAATTGTAGAAACCAGAGGTATTGAGTCCGTTGCTTCGGTTGGCGGACACTAAATCGAGAACTTCGTTACAAACTAAAAATCCCCGCAAAAGACTAGTCAATTGCGGGGATTATTTTTTGCAGAATACTTTATTCGTTAGATTTTTGCTCTTTCCTTTGTTTCAGACGCTGAATAAGCATATCGTTAAATGTTCGCTCTGCTTTGTACAACTCAATAACCTGACTCGCGGAAATAACCTTTAAAAATCGATTTTGGTATTCTTTTTCAAGGTCAAGCTCTTTTTGTTTAAGCTCTTGAACTTCCTTTAAATTATTCAAAACCTGATCATCTGTTTTACCTTCGGCTTTCTTATCATTGATAATTTTGCGCTGTGCCCGATGAATGTCTTTTCTCTTCTGAGAATACTCATTATAAACCGGCCAAAAACCTGTGGCTTGTTCAGGCGATAAATTCAGTCTATTGGTAATAATCGCAATTTTAGCATCCTGAATTTTCTGCATTTCCTCTCCCGACGGACGCTGCGCCAAAGCCGTGGCTGTTGAAAAGAGCGTAAACAGCAACATTAAACTCAATATCTTAACGTTGGTTTTCTTTTGTAATGGGTTCATTTCTTTTAGGTCATTAAATGTCAAATTTTTTCGGAGGCGGAACCTGATTCAATAATTTGCTGGCGGATAAAATCTTCGTCCAAACCATCGAGATAATACATAACAGTCGAATCTGTATCGAAAGCTTTCTGCACCACCTGATGTTCGCTCAAATCATAGTAACTGATATTCTGATCTTCCAGATACGTCACAATGGAAGCGTCGCTGATTGAACTAAGCGGTTCCTGTCCAAGGGATCCCTGACGTTCCGGGAAAGTTACCCACACCATAACAAGTAAAAAACTCATTGCAGCCACCAAGCCGGCAGACCTCTGCCAGTTCCATTGAATTAATGGCTTACGAGCAACTTCATTAGGTATTCTCGACTGAATGATTTGGGGTAAATTTTCAAAATAGCCATCAGGTACTGCAAAAGGCGTTTCCTTTTTTAGATCATCTAACCGTATGTGCTTTTTGTCCATGACTATACGTGTTTCTTTGTCTTACTAATCTTTGACTTAATGACTTACAAATGGTTTAATCTGTTTCGTTTAAAAAGTCTTCTATTTTTTTAACAGCCCAATGGTAAGATGCTTTCAACGCTCCGACCGATGTTCCCGTAATCTCTGATATCTCTTCATAAGGCAACTCTTCGTAATATTTCAAATTGAATACAAGTCGCTGTTTTTCAGGCAATTTTAATAATGCCTTTTGCAATTTAAGCTGGATTGCATCTCCACTTATCAACGGATCTGCTTCCAGTTTTTCGCTTAATTCGTTTTCAACATCATAAATTGGCACAAAGAAACGTTTTCGTTTTTTATTCAAAAAATTAATTGCTTCGTTGCTTGCTATACGATACAGCCAGGTATAAAACTTAGAATCTCCTCTAAAATTTTCCAATGCGGTCCACGCCTTGATAAATACATCCTGGGTTATATCGTTAGCATCATCATGGTCGACCACCATTTTGCGTACCAGCCAATAGACTTTTTGCTGATACTTGCGCACCAGTTGATTGAAAGCGTTTCTCCGCGTTTCGGGATTTTCAAATAATGCTAATAATTCTTCGTCAGACATTTATACTCAGTCCTAGTCTGATTGTTTGATAAAAGGGTTAAACCTAAAACGATCTTTACCTTTTCAAAATACAATGGTGGTTATTGATCTCTCTAAAAATCAATAATAGTTTATTTTTTTGTTCAGGGCAAATAAAATTCGAGTCTTGTACATAAGTAGAATGTTATCTTACTTATATACAAGACTCAAAGGTATTCCGGTTCCAATGGTAAGTTTAAATTACCCTATGACCGATATTATTTTTTCTTAGCGATTGCACGTTTGGCAGCTGCAACGATGTCCGCAGCTGTCAGACCGTACTTTTCCATCAATTGAGCAGGTGTTCCACTTTCTCCGAAACTGTCATTTACGGCAACATATTCCTGAGGAACAAGGTCATTTTTCACGATTACCTGTGCAACACTGTCTCCTAGTCCACCGATGCGGTTATGCTCTTCAGCAGTAACAGCGCAACGAGTTTTTGCAATTGATTTCAGAATTGCTTCTTCATCAAGCGGTTTGATTGTATGGATATTGATAATTTCGGCGCTGATACCTTCCGCTTCCAACTGCTCACCAGCCTGGATCGCTTCCCAAACCATATGGCCTGTGGCAAAGATACTAACATCCGTTCCTTCGTTTACCATCCATGCTTTTCCAATTTCAAATACCTGGTCAGCGTCTGTGAAAATTGGAATAACCGGACGACCAAAACGTAAATACACAGGCCCGTCGTAATCCGCGATCGCGATCGTTGCAGCTTTTGTCTGGTTGTAATCGCAAGGATTGATTACCGTCATACCAGGAAGCATTTTCATCATCCCGATATCTTCAAGGATCTGGTGGGTTGCACCATCTTCTCCCAAAGTAAGACCTGCGTGAGAAGCACAAATTTTCACGTTTTTACCAGAATAAGCAACGCTCTGACGGATTTGGTCATAAACACGGCCCGTAGCGAAGTTGGCAAAAGTTGTTGCAAAAGGAATTTTACCACCGATAGTCAAACCAGCTGAAACACTGATCATGTTTGCCTCTGAGATACCACACTGAACAAATCTTTCAGGATTTTCTTTGATGAAAGGTTCCAGTTTCAAAGAACCAACAAGGTCAGCACAAAGTGCAACCACGTTTGGATTCTTCTGTCCAAGTTCATGCATCCCGGCGCCAAAGCCCGAACGGGTATCCTTTTTTTCGGTGAAGGTGTATTTTTTCATTATGAATGTTTTCTAATATTTATCAAATAAATGGACATCAACGGGTAAGTTATCAGGATCTGCAATCTCAATAATCCCCCATCGACTCTTCCAACTGCGCCAATGCTGCTGCCAATTGTTCGTCGTTTGGCGCAACACCGTGCCATTTGTGGCTTCCCATCATGAAGTCAACACCATAACCCATTCCGGTATGAAGAAGAATCATAATTGGTTTCGCATGTCCGGCTTTGCTTTTCGCTTCGTAAAGTGCCTTTACAACAGCAGCCATATCGTTTCCTTCTTCCACTTCCATTACTTCCCAACCGAATGCTTCGTATTTTGCACCAAGATCACGGTTGTCCATAACTTTTGCTGTCGGACCGTCAATTTGCTGACCGTTTAAGTCTATGATCGCAATCAGGTTGTCAACTTTGTGGTGAGGCGCAAACATAGCCGCTTCCCAAACTTGGCCTTCCTGCTGCTCGCCATCGCCCATCAGGACGTAAACAAGACTATCATCTTTGTTCAATTTCTTAGAAAGTGCCGCACCAATTGCAACAGACATTCCTTGTCCTAATGAACCGGAAGCGATACGAATACCTTCCAGATGCTCATGTGGAGTCGGGTGTCCCTGAAGTCTGGAATTCAACTTACGGAATGTTGCCAGTTCAGGTACAGGGAAATAGCCTTTACGAGCCAAAACACTGTACAACAACGGAGAAATGTGACCATTTGAAAGGAAGAAAAGATCTTCTCCTTTTCCATCCATGTCAAAAACGGGTTTACCGTCTTCTTCTTTTAATTTCATGCGTTCGAAATACAACGCAACTAACAGATCTGTGCAACCCAGAGATCCTCCCGGGTGTCCCGACTGGCAACCATGTACCATGCGAACGATATCCCGACGAACTTGTGCTGCAACTTTTTCTAATTGTTCAATTTCCATTTCTCGATTATTATTTTTTATTGGAGCGTAATACAGCTGGATTAAACTTCCGCTATCCCGATCATGATATGGATCATGCAAAGAGAGGCGAATTACGGATTAAAAATTATTAATAGTTGACTTTTAATTAGTCATTTTTACTCAAAATTTGATCAGTATGGTTCTTTGTATCCACTTTCTGAATAATCTCGGAAATAATCCCGTTTTCATCTATGACGAAAGTTGTACGTGCTGTCCCCATATAAGTTCTGCCATACATGCTTTTTTCTACCCAAACCCCATATGCTTCTACAATCGTATGATCAGTATCAGCTAACAATGGAAATGGCAGATCAAACTTCTTGATAAATTTCTGGTGCGACTTTTCATCATCCACACTGACTCCCAGAACTGTGTAACCCTTACTTAAAAGTGAATCGTAATTATCACGAAGATTACATGCCTGAGCCGTACAGCCCGGGGTATCGTCTTTTGGATAAAAATAAAGAATTACTTTTTTACCTTTGAAATCGGAAAGTTTTACTTCGTTTCCGCTCTGGTCTTTTGCCAAAATTTCCGGAGCGGGATCACCCGTCTGAAGTGCCATAATTATTTTCGTTTTCGTTTTTTAGGTGCGATCACCGGTTCAACTAAATCAGTTTGCAAGATAGTACTATTTCCGGCGCCATCTGTCACTTCAAGTGTTAGTTCTCCCTCGAAAAGTTGTGTTTCATCCAGTTTCTCCGACCATATCAATCCGGTCTTGGCTTCATAGTTCATCAAAATCCACTGATCATTGATCAATGCAGTGAAACGATCGATACCAGACATCCCGTCGCCAATATAAGCCCGGACTCTTTTTTTACTATGCTCAACCAGTCGCACCCTTGGCGGAATAGTGTCTTTCTGGATCACAAACGTGCCCAGCTCTTTTGTTTTAAAAGTGATCTCGTCTCCTTTCCACACTCCGCCCAGATAGCGGTAACTGTAACCTGTATAGCGATAAATTCCGCTTCTGTCCTTATTTGCCGGAGTTTCTTCCGGTCTGAACGTAATCGTTATGTTGTCACGAAGCGGTGTGCCTTTGTCATTAACTGTCAAGGCATTATAATTTTGCTGACCTGTAATATACAACGTATCAAACAAACTTGTCTCCTGAAAATCGATCGACCAACGGTTGCCTTTATAGCTGGCAATTCTGCCCGGAGAGATTTTAGCGCGCAGGTAAGTTCTTGCCATTGTGTTACCAATCTGAACCGAATCCGGCATATATTCCCTTAAATCAGCAAGAAAAACAGCCGACTCGTTTTCATACAAATCAGGAGACTTTTTTACCTCTTTTCCATCGACATAAAAAGTTGCCAGAGGCAATGGACTTCTGTAATATTTAGCCCTGACTTTCAAAGTATTTCCACTAATTTCAGTCTGAATCCATTCTGGTTTCACTTCGGTATCGTAAAGCGGCAACGGCTGACTTTCTGTTTCTCCTTTAATCTTAAAAACTAAAACAGAAGAATTTTCGTAAGAATCAAAAACTTTGATCTTCACCTGATGAACAAGGGTATCTGCAATAAAAATTTTGCCTTTATAAGCGCCTGTTTTGTATAGATTAAACACATTTCCGTCAGGAACATAACATTTTAAATAGCGCTGCCCTGTTTCCTGTTCTGTTTCGTAATCGATCAGGTTGTTATAGTCACGGGTTGCCGCATTCGGAAAAATTTCCATGTTGTATGCGAAAACTTCATTGTCATCCATCTTGATTTCAATGCACTGCAAGCCATATCGAAAACCAGTTCCCGTCATCATATCATGTGCCATCAATTCCAGACCAATCATTCCTGATGCGGTAATCGTTGCCGGAATTACGAACGTTCCGTCTTTTTGACGAACCGGAGAATAGGCTTGTCTGTCGAACTTACCATTGACACGTCCATTAATATCCAAAGGACGAACAGCGAGAGCTACAAACTTAGGCGGCGTAACGTCTTTGATCTCATTAAAACCAAAGAAAAGCGGATTCAGATAATTGTCCCTGGAATCCCGGATTTCAAAATGCAAATGCGGTCCCGCCGAACCACCGGTATTTCCTGACAGTGCAATCAGTTCTCCTTTTCTGAAAGCATATTTTCCTGGTTCAGGAAAAAGGTCAATTTCGAATGTCTGCTTTTTATATTGCTCGTTACGGACGTAGGCTGCCAGAGAATCACTGAACTTCTGCAAATGCCCATAAACTGTCGTTTGTCCATTGGGATGCCGCAAATAAATCACATTGCCATATCCTGACCGCTGCACGGCAACTTTAAAAACATAACCTTCCGCTGCTGCATATACAGGCAGACCTTCCACTTGCTGTGTCCGGATATCTACGCCTGCATGAAAATGATTGGTGCGTAAATCTCCCAAACCGCCCGCCAAAGAATTTGACAGACCCGGCCGGATCGGAAACTGATAATATCCTTTGGGATATGATTGTTTCTGAGCCGAAGCGGGAGAAATTATGCCTGAAAATAAAAAGAATAAGAAACCGGTCCGTAAGATCGCCAGATGATTATTTAACATGCAAAATGAGTCTGATAAATTAACTTTTTCCCTACTTCACTCCCAACTCCAAAAGTTTTTTACCTTCTATGTATGCCGTCAAACGATCCCCGATTTGCACAGGTCCGACACCTTTCGGCGTTCCAGTAAATATCAGATCTCCTTTTTTCAACATAAAATATTTTGAGACAAATGAGATCAGATAATTGATACGATATAACATCATGGAAGAATTCCCGCTCTGGCGCGTTTCGCCGTTCAGTTCCAGGCTAAAATTGATATTCTGAATATCTTCAAATTCGGAAATCGGGACAAATTCAGATACTGGGGCAGAACCGTTAAATGCTTTTGCAAGCTCCCAGGGCAAGCCTTTGCCTTTTAGTTCAGATTGTAAATCGCGGGCCGTAAAATCAATTCCAACACCGATTTCATCGTAATATTTATGAGCGAATCGCTCTTCAATGTTCTTGCCAACACGGTTTATTTTAACAACCAATTCAACTTCGTAGTGAACATCTTTTGAAAAATCAGGATAGAAAAAAGGCTCTCCTGCACGGATCTGAGCGGTTTCCGGCTTCAGGAAAATAACCGGCGCATCTGGACGGGCATTATTAAGTTCTTCAATATGATCCGCGTAATTACGGCCTACACAAATAATTTTCATTAAAAATGATTTGAGATTTATAGATAGTGGTATCAGAAATTATTCAATAAATAAATCTGGTCAATGACAAAACTACTGACAAAGCGCGCAGTCACATAATATTTCGGTCATTTTTTAATATTGTCAAAGATGGATAAAATTTGAAGCTCAACTAATTATGTAATTCTTTCGCGCCATTTCCTGAATCGATCCTACAATTTTTGTTGAAAGTAGCGTTATTTGTATAGGTGAAGTCATTATATCAAGTAACATTTTGTGAAATAATACGTCTTCACAGTGACATTCCTGGCTGTGCCGTTTAGTTAATCAACAAAAAGTAATTCATGAAGAAGCAGATTTCCTTTTCTTTCATTTCAACGATTTGCCTTTTCGTCTTATCCTTTATACTATTTTCCTGCGATACCTTACGAAAAAGTCCTGCCCCAACAGCTCAAAAGCGGAAACCACCAACAACTGCCAATAGAAGACCGGCAACACCCGCAGGCCGGCGCCCCGCCACGGCAGCACGAACTGCACCTGCCAAACCAACCTACACCCGTCCAGCCGGAAATTATTCCAAAGAAATTCCACAGGTCGTTGAAGTCGCCCGAACCTATTCCGGCACTCCTTACCGATCTGGTGGTAATGATAAAAATGGAATAGACTGCTCTGGACTTATCTGTTCCGTTTATTCTGAAATTGGAATAAAAGTGCCCCGAATATCCTGGCAACAGTCTGAATTCGGGACAGAAGTTGGAAGTATTGAAGAAATAAGAGCGGGTGACTGGTTGTTTTTTGTGCCCGAAGCTGGCAAAGAAGGTTACGTGTCCCATGCAGGAATTGTTACGGATGTACGCAACCAAGACGAGATTTTTTTCATCCATGCTTCAACATCCCGGGGTGTCCGCGAAGACAATCTGTTTTCTACATATTTTAAAGGAAGATTTGTGAAGGCGATGCGCCCTTTTTGAAATAATCATTAAGAAATTAATCAAGTAGTAGTACCTTACCTATATCTTTTAAGTACATCATTAACAGTATCTTAAAATTTACTCTCAACTACCCGAAACGCTTCAACCTCCTTTCTAAGCATGGAAACGACAATAGATCCGCCAGCAAATCCCCCCGGTCGGGTCATAGCGCTGCATCACGGAAACGATAAGATCCCGCCTTATATTTATGCGACTGTTTTTTCTTCGTTTTGTGTTATTACAGGACTTATCTGGGACATTTGCTGGCACCTGAGCATCGGTCGCGACGGTCTCCTGTCGCCACCGCATTTGATCATTTATTTGGGTGCCATAGTATCCGGATTGTTTTCAGGATATGAAATTTTAAGAATTACCTTTCTTGGAAAACCAGTTGAAAAATCAAAAAGCGTAAAAGTCTGGGGATTTTTTTACAGCTCTCTCGGAGCTTTATTTTGTGTTTGGGGCGCACTCGCGATGCTGACTTCCGCTCCTTTCGACGATTGGTGGCATAATACCTACGGACTCGATGTAACAATCCTTTCTCCGCCTCATACTGTTCTCGCACTTGGTATCATCAGCGTCCAGTTCGGCGCGATGATCAGTGTTATCTCATTGAAAAACCAGACCAGACATTTTTTTAGCGACAATCCTGCGAGAAAAAAAGTTAGAAATAAAATACTTTTCTGGTTGTTTTCTCTTTCTGCCGGCTTTTTACTTACCATGTGGTATACCTTGCTTTCAGAAGAAATGGGAAGCAGAAATACGCACACATCGGATTTTTATGTTGTCGCCTGTGTAGTTTTCCCATTTTTCCTGATGGCGCTGGGAAAAGCTGTAAAACATAGATGGACCATTACTGCCGTCGCGGGAACATATACATTGCTGATGTTGCTGACACTCTGGATTATTCCGCTTTTTCCGGCAGAGCCAAAACTTGGTCCGATCATTAATCACATTGACCATTATCAGGGATTTAAATTTCCACTGCTGCTCATTGTGCCTGCAATTTTCACCGATATTCTGAGAAACAAATTCGCATATCTAAATGACTGGTTATTAGCACTGATTTTAGCAACGGCCTTTCTTCTTACTTTTTTCGTCGTGCAATGGCCATTCGGTACATTTCTGGTTGAATCTCCGTATGCCAGAAATTGGGTTTTCGGCAGTCATTACTGGTATTTTGGAAGTAATCCAAACTGGGAATTTCGCTATAAATTTCCACCGTGGGGGCTGGAAACAACGCCTGAACTTGTAAAAGGTTTGGCAATAGCCTGGGTAAGCTGCCTGATATCTACACGAATCGGATTGAAATGGGGAAACTGGATGAACAAAATTCAACGATGAAAAATTTACTATACGTTATCGTCATCCTGCTGGTTTCGACCAGAATTTCTGTTGCGCATGTCGGTAGCTCCGGCGTACTGATGCAAGGACAGGCCGGACCTTATAAAGTCTTGATTGACGTAAAACCGCCTGATGTTATTCCGGGAACTGCCAAAATCAGTGTTTTTGTAGAAACCGGGACTCCCGGAAAAATATTGGTACGTCCGATCTATTTTCGCTCGGGAGATCAGGGAGCGCCTTCGTCGGATGAAATTTTTTCAGTGCCCAACCAGCCGGGGCAATTTCAGGGTGACGTCTGGTTAATGCAAAGCGGTTCTTCGAGTGTTCAGATTAAAATTTCAGGAAAAGAAGGCGACGGTGAATTTATTGTTCCCATTGTAGCGGTTTCAACTGCGCAAAGAGAAATGCCGAAGGAACTTGGAATTGGACTTTCGATTCTTGGACTTCTTTTGTTCTTATTGATGGTCACAGCAATCGGAGCCAGTGTGAGCGATGGCTTATTACGTCCGGGAGAAGTTTTGTCTTTGAAACAAAAACGTAAAAGATGGATAAACATGGGCATCGCGACATTGGTATGCGCATTGATACTGTATGGAGGAAGCAGTTGGTGGAATAGCTGGGCAGAGAATTACAAAGAATTTATGTATAAACCTTTACGAGGAATTTCCAGCATCCGAAAAGAAGATAATCAGCGGATTTTTGAATTAAAAATTGATACTACTGACTGGTTGGAAAGAAAAAGAGGATCTTTATTAAGCACGCTAATTCCTGATCATGGAAAATTAATGCACGTGTTTCTGGTTCGTACGCCGAATATGGATGCTTTCGCACATATGCATCCTGAACGCGTCGACAGTACAACTTTTCAATCCTATCTCCCGAATTTACCCAAAGGAAAATATCTCGTCTATGCAGACATTGTACAGTATTCAGGCTTTGCCGAAACGATTGTTGACACAGTCGATATTCCTGAACATGCGTTGAATTCTGCTGATTTAAAAAGGACAGCCGAAGAAGATACTTATGTTGTTACGGATCCGATCAATGCGCCGGGACAAATACCGATGGATGAAAATGTTGTGATCTGCGGTAAACCAGGAACGAAAACCGTTTTTAAAGACAGTTCTTACGCGATCTGGGAAGGGAAACCTAATCGCCCTCTCGAAGCAGGAAAACCATATTTATTAAATTTTGAAGTATTTAATCCGGACGGTACACCAACTTTTCCGGAACCTTATCTCGGGATGATGGGACATGTTGCCGTTTTCCGGTCGGATGGTTCAGTTTATATTCACTTGCACCCAACCGGGACCTTTGCGATGGCAGCCGAACAAACGCTCAAAAACAGATTAACAGATACCACAAAACTGATCGGCAGGCCACCGGCTGTCTTATTTAAAGATAGTATCGACCGCTATCTTGCCAAATTAAAAGCAATGTCCACGATCGAACGTGAGGAAACGCTGATGACGGAAATGGGAATGTATAAGCAAGATGGCGGATCCATGAATGGAATGGAGCACGGTAACCGAATTTCCTTCCCTTACTCTTTCCCCAAAAAAGGACGTTACCGGATTTTTCTGCAAGTGAAAAGAAATGGTCAGGTTTTAACGGGCGCATTTGATGCGCAGGTAACCGACTCAACAACTTTATAGATTTCTGGCAAATCAAAAGAAGTCAACTTTTCACTGAGAAAAGCTGACTTCTTTTGCTTTGCAAATTTCAATTTCTTTTCAGAACAAATCTGCAATTTTCTCAAACGAAAGTTCAGAATAGTCATTGATATAAAAACTGCACGTCGGCAATTCGTCTTCGGTATGGGAAGTCAGCACACCAACTACTTTCATTCCAGCATTTAATCCGGCAGAAACACCTGAAAAGGAATCTTCAAAAACGACGCATTGATCCGGCTTGACGCCGAGATTTTTAGCAGAGGTAAGATATACTTCCGGATCAGGCTTGTGTTTTTTCACATTTTCACTTGCCAGAATGGACCCCATTTTTTGTCGTAATGGCACTTTACTCATAATCAATTCGAGATTGGCCAGCGGCGCAGAGGTTGCAACACCGAGTTTTACACCATTTTTATATAAGTCATCAATAAAGGAAATAATGCCTTTAATCGGATCAATATGAGGCTCGTAAATTTTTCTGAACAAACTTTCTTTTTCATCTTCCAGCAAACGAAGCTCATCGCCTTCAATTGTTCTTTGCAAGAAATGAGTTAGGATGTAACTATTGCTTTTCCCGAACATATGCTGAGCAAATTCCTCGTCGGTCGGAGCCAGGTTCCGGGTCGAAAAAAACGCACGAAAAGCCATGGAGTGGTAAGGGTTGGTATGGACAATGACACCGTCCATATCGAAAATGACTGCAATTTCTTTTTTCATTCTGAAAATTTAACGACCAAAAACTAAAACAATAATAGAAATTACTTCGTCAACAACTTCACGAAGTAAATCAAATACTTTGATTTTTTGATTGTAGAAATACTTGTAAATAAATTTGTGCCGTTTAAATCGAAATTAAGCACATATCATAGTTTATCGCAAAAAAATTGCTAATAGCGTTGCCGATTTATCGATATAACTTTTTAATTTAGCCCTGATATGTTTGTAATATCTGACAATCTCATTTTCTACAATTATATAATAATCAGCGGAATAACAATTAGGTTTTCTTTATTACAACTTTTCTGAATTATACCTTACCCTATCCGCAAAATCAGCGTTATATGAACGAACTTGAACGTTTAAATGACAATTCCGGTCATCCATCTGTGGCTAAACAAACAGGGCCAATGACGTCGCTGGAAGTTTACGACAAATATGGCGCTATGGCCTATGGAATTATTTTGCAGATTATTCCTCAGCCAAACTTAGCCCAGGAAGTATTGGTCAATGTTTTTTCCTCACCGCTGTTACAGTCTTGTAACAGTTACCCTTTTACTTTCGCAGCTTGCGTTATAAAGTTGGCCCGGTCTAAGGCGGTGGAGGCCAAAAGAAAATTGATGACAATCGGTTCTTTCAGTGCTGATGGAGTTCACAAAGAACAGGAAACAACACCGGAGCTAATTTTTGACCTTGCTTTTCGTCAGGGTTTTTCTCCGGAAGAAGTTGCTGAAAAGTTAAACATCTCGAAGTCAGATGTGCTAAAAGCTTTTCATGAATTTTTCAAATCCTTTCCTCACGCTTAATTTATACAAACTTTGAATACGCAGGATTTTATAGAAAGTGGTGTTTTGGAATCTTACCTCTTGGGTTTCGCCACGGAGGAAGAACAACATGAGATTAATCAGCAAATCCTGACCAGCTCAGAATTTTCAGAGTATGTCGTGGAATTTGAAAGAAATGCCCAGAGATATTTTCTTCAAAATGCAGTGCCACCACCGCCGGCTACCAGAGAAATTATTCAGCTTCGTGCCAGCAAAACAGATATTGAAAAAGCAGGAAAGCATACCTATTATGATATTCCCCGAACAGAACAAAAGAAGGAAGAATATCTGAACGTTGAAGTAAACGATACATATATCAAAGTCCACAAATGGTGGCGCCCCGCTTTTATCGCGGTTTTTGTTTTATCGAAAGTATTTTTGATCGCAGGTTTATATTATTATTTTAAATCAGCCAGTCAGGAGAAAGAAATCGAAAAACTGAGAACAGAAATTTCACTACCGAGACGTTGATAATAATGCCAATAAAAAATCCCTGCAATCAGAATGTCTGATTGCAGGGATTTTTGCTGTATTTATTATGATCTATTTCAAAAAAGCGCGTAACATCCAGGCCATTTTTTCATGCTCACGAAGTAAACCGGTTACGTAATCACTCGATCCCAAATCTTTGTATGTGTCCGCAAATTCAGTAATCAGTGTCCGCAAAATTCGGATGATCGTTTCATGGTCATTCAAAAGATTATTCAATTGTTCTTTTGGCTCCACGGTATATTCCGGTTCAAGCAAATCCGTAAGTTTCAAAATATCGACCAGACGGGCTTCTGAATAATGTCCGATTGCACGGATACGTTCGGCAATATCGTCCAGAATTACCTGGATCTGCTCATATTGACCTTCAAATAATTTATGTAATTCGAAGAAATTCATCCCACCGATGTTCCAATGATAATTGCGCGTTTTGGTATAAAGTACAAATTCATTCGCTAATAATTTGTTCAGCTGAAATGCAACAGCTTCTGTGTTACTGTCTGAAATCCCGATGTTCGTTTTCATTCGCTTTGTGATAAGTGATAAGATAATGCTCGATTTCGATACCCGTAAACCGTCTATTTTACAACAAGAATATCGACTATGCAGTTTACATATTTATCAAAAAGATTGCTAAATAATTGATAAAATATAGCTCAAATCCCGGGTCAGCCGGCAGCTTATTGTCTGATAGATATTTCATATACAATGTTGTCTTTCACAATTTCAATCACCAACTTGCGATCTCTATCAATTAATCCAATTTTGCATGTTTCCCTTTCGAATCGGACAAGGTTATGACGTTCACCAATTAGTTGAAGATCGCCCATTTTGGCTTGGGGGTATATTAATTCCACATACACATGGAGCAAAAGGTCACTCGGATGCAGACGTAGTTTGTCACGTATTATGTGACGCCCTGCTTGGAGCTGCCAATATGCGGAATATAGGGTATCATTTTTCAGATACTGATCCTCAGTGGAAAGGCGTCGACAGCAAGGTGTTGTTAGCAAAAGTCTTGGAAATGATCCGAGAGAAAGGTTTCGAAGTGGGTAATGTTGATGTTACTATCGTATTGCAACGTCCGAAACTGAATCCTCATATTCCGGAAATGAAAACTTGCTTAGCGGCAGTGATGAAAGTTTCCGAAGAAGATATTTCTATAAAAGCGACCACTTCCGAGCATCTGGGTTTCGTGGGAAGAGAAGAAGGAATTGCGGCGCACTGCGTCGCGTTGATTTATCGTCCGGAAAAATAATCGTCAAGATAAATAGTTTAGTAAACATAAGAGCCGCGCCAATCCAGTTTCCAACCTGCGGTATAATCCGCCTCAAAACATTTGCTATGAACTTATCCAGACCTTCACTCCTATTTTTTCTATCAGTTGCCAGTGTTTTAATTTGCTGTTCGCGGAAAGCATTTGCACAGGAGATTCCTCAGCCTTTGGGTTTTGAAGAATATGATCCGGTTTCAACTTTAAAAGTTGAAGAGCATAAGATCAGACGGGCAAAATTTCCGTTTATTGATGTTCATAACCATCAATATCAGATGCCAACGCAGGATTTGAAAGCACTGGTCGCTCAAATGGATAGCCTGAATATGGGTATCATGATCAACCTCAGCGGACGGGGATGGTCGCAGGAATGGAGCGAAGGAACTGCAACATTGAAAGGTTCTCTTGAAAATATAGCGAAAAACGAACCGAAGCGTATCGCCTTGTTTACTAACCTTCAATTTAAAGGATTTGGAGAAAAAGACTGGACTGAAAAAGCAGTAAAACAGTTGGAGGCCGACATTAAAATGGGTGCCAGAGGATTAAAAATCTATAAAAATCTGGGTTTCAGCGGTATTAAAGATGATAAGGGAAACCGGGTTGCTGTGAATGATTCAAGACTTGGTCCTATCTGGAAAAAATGCGGTGAATTAAAAATTCCGGTATTGATCCATACCGCGGACGTTCCTTCTTTCTGGGACCCGATGGATCGTTACAACGAACGCTGGCTTGAATTAAAGACACACCCGGGCCGTCGCCGCGGCGCAAATGACCCTGTTCCATTTGATTCACTAATTGCGGAGCAGCATTATATTTTTAAAAATAATCCGAAAACGACATTTATTAATGCGCATATGGGCTGGTATCCTAATAATCTAAAAAAGCTGGACAGCCTGATGACAGCCTTGCCAAATATGTACGTTGAAATTGGTGCCGTGATCGCCGAACTGGGACGCCAGCCAAGAGCTGCGAAAAAGTTTTTTGATAAATGGCAGGACCGGGTTCTTTTTGGAAAAGACAGCTGGGTGCCTTCTGAATACAGTACCTACTTCCGGGTTTTGGAAACCGAAGATGAATATTTCCCCTATCACAAAAAATACCACGCTTTCTGGCGTATGTACGGCATGGGACTTTCGGACGAAGTTTTAAAAAAACTATATTATAAAAACGCGTTAACGATCATTCCAGGATTAGATAAGTCACTATTTCCGAAATGATTTTTTGAATACCTGACAAAATTCCCGGTTACAAGAAAAAGACAGGCTTGCCAGATAAACGCTGACAAGCCTGTTTCATAAATAATTGATACCTGCGATGAATACTATTTAAATGCCTTCGCCTCTTTCACGATCGACTTGTACTCCGCCTTTTCCAAAGCTTTTTTATAGTATTCTTTTGCTTTATTTTTATTCCCGGCGCGGTTAGCAATCCGTGCCAGTCCGGCATAAGACATTGCATAATATTCGCGGGTATACTGGTCGTCATGCGGTGTCCGCAAAGCTGCCAGATAAGATTTTTGCGCTGCGCTATCGTTTTTCACATCCTTTTCATAAATAATCCCCTGAAAAGTATTGTAAGCAACCGGATAAAATCCTTTTGTGTTTGCTTTCAGCATATTCATGCCTTTCTCCGCCTGGTCGAATTTCCCGGTAAGCAGCAAAGCTTCTGTGTTAACCATATTGAATATCTGATTCTTGGGATACCAGTCGACAAGTTTTTGAGAGTAACTCTGCGCTTTTGCAAAGTTCGTTTCGTGCTCCAGATAAATATGAGACAGATAAAAACAAGCTTCCGCTCTGGTGATAACTCCATGACGTGTAGCTATGTCAACTTGTTTTAATCCCAAAGCTTTATCACCATTTTTAAAGAAAATCATCAACGGCTTCACCATTGCGTGATCTTCGGGATATAGCTCAACATAATAATTATACATCCCGGATGTGAAATAAAACTCCGGATTTTTTTCAGTTAATTTCAGACCGGTGATCAGCGCGTTGTATGCTTTTTTGGCTTCCCCCGCAGCGCTCATCAATTCTCCGTTATAATTGTACATCATCGCGATGTAGCCACGTGCGACAATGGTATAAAAAACCGCTTCGGGATCGGTGCTGTTCTTGCCATATTTCTTCGTAATGGCGTCCAGACATTGATTCAGCTTGGCGACATATTCCTTGGATTTTGTCGGATTATCCTTAATCGGTAGATATTGCCAGTACATTACGAAAGAATCCAGAATATAGGAAACCGGGTGATTAGGGTATTTTTTTTCTACCTGATTCAAAATGGCATTCGCTTCTGCATATTCGTAATTATAAATATGATCCAGTCCTTTTTGAATTAATTTGAGAGAAGCCGCGTCGTTCAACAACTGGGCTTCGGAAGGTTTTGAAGAAATAAAAAACAGAACGAATAATAAAATGCAACGCAACGTAAATTTCATGACTATCAAGTATAACGGTGTAAATGGTTTGGTGGAGTCCCACCTGAGCATTAGCTTTGTTTATAACCACAAAACCTGCGTACAGGTTTCTCCTGTTTTTGTTTATTTTGAGGAGACAACCTCAGTTACTATTTATTGACATACTTATGATTCGCTACGAGCACTTTACGCTAGACAATGGTCTGAAAATATATGTTCATGAAGATTTCTCGACGCCGATGGCGGCGGTTAATATTTTATATAATGTAGGATCGCGGGATGAAGATGAGGAACGTACCGGTTTTGCGCATCTTTTTGAGCATTTGATGTTTGGAGGGTCAAAAAATATTCCAAACTATGACATCCCGGTCCAGACCGTAGGAGGCGAAAATAATGCCTTCACATCACCTGATATCACAAATTATTATATCACACTTCCAGCCGATAATGTTGAAACAGCTTTTTGGCTGGAATCCGACAGAATGTTAAGTTTGTCTTTTGATCCAAATGTGCTGGAAGTTCAGCGTAAAGTGGTGATTGAAGAGTTCAAACAGCGATATCTGAACCAACCCTACGGCGATATGTGGCTAAAACTGCGACCGCTTGCTTATCAGAAACATCCTTACCGCTGGGCGACAATTGGAAAAGATATCGAACATATCGAACGTGCTACTATGGAAGATGTTCAGGATTTTTTCTTCCGTTTTTACAGACCGAATAATGCTGTTATGGTTGTAGCGGGTGCCGTAAAATTGGAGCAGATAAAACAATTGGCAAAAAAATGGTTTGCCGGAATCCCTGCCGGAGCACCTTATGTTCGCAACATCCCAAAAGAACCCAGACAGACCGTAGCCCGTCACATGGAAACTTCCGCGGCTGTTCCTTTGAACTCACTTATTAAAGTTTTCCATATGCCGGGTCGTTATGAAGACCAATTTTATGCGTCCGATTTGTTAAGTGATATTTTGGGAAGAGGAAAATCATCGCGACTTTATCAGGCTCTGTTGAAAGATAAACCACTTTTCAACAGTATCAGCGCAAGCACTACATCTTCGCTGGATCCTGGCCTTCTTCTGATTAAGGGAAATCTGAACCCAGGTGTCACACTGGAAGAAGCTGATGATGCGGTTAAATATCTGCTGAGTAAAATCGTTGCGACAGGTGCCACGGACGAAGAAGTGACAAAAGTAAAAAACCAGACTGAGGCGACATTGGCATTCTCGGAAGTCGAGCTTTTGAATCGTGCAATGAACCTTGCATTTGCTGCGAACGCGGGAAATGTGGACTGGGCAAACGATGATGCGGAAATTATCAGGAATATGAAATCGGAAGATTTGCACGAGGCTGCGAAAAATATTCTGCGACCGGAAAATGCATCGACGCTTTATTACCGTGCCGAAGAAAGTGTTTAACTAGTTACCTGCCAGAAATTATCTGAACCGGAGTATTTCTGGCAATTTTTTCTACTTCTAATTTAAACAGCTGGTTAATGACATTACCACAAACTTATTTACAAACAGGCTGGGGCGATTCTGTTGACGACGTCGACATGGAAGACGTAAGCTGGGCGATCTCTGAGACGATCGAAATGGATGACGAACATGGTGTCTTCTGGGTTGGAATCTTTGTCGGGGATTTTGAAGTTACACTGGAAGCAAAAAAAGACCTCACCGTTACCGGTATTTTCAATGAAGATGAGGATGAAAACGTCGAGGCAAAATTCGCAAACTGGATTGAAATAGAAGAGTTATATAAAGTTTTTCTGACAAAAGATTTTGATCAGGTGCGGGCAACGCTCAAAGCCAGATAGTTTTTTAACGATTATTTAAGAAAGTAAACATTGACTTCCGGATGCATGGTATACATCCGGAAATTTTTTCCATCATTTACCAAAATGCCGCTGGACTTATTATCTTTCAAAATTGGGTTCGCTCCATACTTTTTCCAGTGAATCAAATCCTTTGATACCGCCACATTTGTTGTCCATTCCCGCCAGTCTTTAAAAGCAGATGCATGATAGTAAGCGTAGTATGAACCTTTGTATTTGATTACCTGATTAAACGCGACTGCAAATTGATCATAAGCTTCCGGCCCGGAATTGAGCACAGGCTCGTCCTGCACATTTGTCCAAATCTTCAGATCTTTTGATGTGGCCAGCCAGACATCTGCATCATTTCTTTCGTAAAACAAATACCAGGTACCACTTTCTTTCCATACCGTTGGAGTACCATAAGGCCCCTTTGAAATCGGATTACCATTTTTCAAACGAATATCCAATGCCCCTTTGTCTTCCCAATGGATCCTGTCCTTGGAAGTTAACAGGCGCGCAATGTCGTCTTTACTTTCCGCGAACATGTAATAAACCCCATCAGATTTCCAGACGAAAACATCTTCAACCCAATTAGCTTTATAAATAGGATTTTCAGGATAACGTGTCCATTTCAAGCCGTCCGACGAAGTTGCTAGACCCAGATATTTCATCTGTTTCCCCGTTCTTTTAGTATATCCGGTATACCACATGTAGTAGGTATTTTCTTCTTTCAAAATAAATCCTCTCTCCCGAATCTGCTCGTCCCAAGTCGTTGAATCGGCAGTTCCTTTAAATAGCGGATTATCTTTGTAAGGTTTAAAGTTTACGATTTCGGATGGAAAATCGTTTATATTTTTTAGTCCCGATGGAGCAATCCATCCAACATACAGTAGTGCAGTCGAAAGAAGGAAATAATACTTTTTATTCATCATGGATATTAGCCTTTTTCGAATAAATCATTGGCATTGCTAGTTTTTGTAAATTAGTACCTATTTTTTACTAATTCAGGCTATCAAAATTCGTAAATGATCATTATCGAATGGAACACTCAAACCGTGAATT
>NZ_FNXY01000008.1:0-111602 GCF_900108855.1 Dyadobacter koreensis | reverse complement strand
AATGTACGTTCCAATCGGAACGTTTCGTGAGGTCATTTCATGAGTTGTCACCAATAAATTATTTCTATTTTAAGAAAAAAGTCATCCGTCGAAACGAATGACTTTTTAGATCAATATTCTTAAAAAGACCCCGAATTATTCGGGAATAAATGTCAGATAACTAAAATTCTCAGGATTAAACATTTCCTGTGCTATCGATTGTAATTGTTCCGAAGTAATTTCCTGAATCTCTGTAAATATTTCCGGTAAAGAATCCACGCGACCGGTATCAAGCAAACTTTTGGCCATCATCAGCATGAAACTCATATTACTCTCTTCCGACATCGCCAATTGTCCCATCAGCTGGACTTTCGTCTGATGAAGCTGAGAAGTTGTCAATGGAATTTCCCGGATTCTTTTTAATTCTTTATTGATCAAAGAAATACTTCTGGCCAGTTGTTTTTGCTCTGTTCCGAAGAATATCCCTAAAAATCCGGTATCAAGATACGGCGTGTAATTCGCCTCGATTGAATAAACAAACCCGTATTTTTCACGCAAGGATAAATTAAAGCGCGAATTCATTCCCGGCCCGCCAAGCAAATTCACCAACATAAAAAACGGCAAACGCTTATCGTCACCCAGCGCATACGCAGGTTGTCCCATAGCACATTGTGCCTGCGTGATCGAGCGTTCTTTCTCCTGAATAATAGGTGTGTAAAGACCGGGAGCCTGACGAATTCTCGTTGTTTTTTTATGAGGAATATTACCAAGATATTTTTCTGCAACACGAACTACTTTTGCAAAAGGCAAACGGCTTACAGAAGAAACAACAATTTGTTCTGTATCGAGATTTTCATTTATAAACTGGAAAAGCTCTTCGCGCCCAAAGGAATTAACGGTATCCGGTGTACCAAGAATGTTATTCCCAAGCGCGTGATTCGCGAAAACCAGCTGATCAAAGTCGTCCTGGATCGCATCTTCCGGAGAGTCGTTATACATCGACATCTCTTCAATAATCACATTTCGCTCCCGCTCAATCTGTTTGTCCGGAAAAACTGAATGGAAGGCAATATCCGCTAATAAATCCAGCGCTTTGTCAAAATGATCATCCAGAACAGACGCGTGAAAACAAATTTTTTCTTTGGTTGTATACGCGTTAAGTTCACCGCCAACATTTTCAAGACGGTTGATAATATGATATGAACTACGTTTTTCAGTCCCCTTGAAAGCCATATGTTCCCAAAAATGAGCCAGTCCCTGTTGATGAGGCTGTTCATCGCGGCTTCCGATATCAAGCATGATTCCTACGTGCGCAATCTGCGTGTAAGGAACTTGTTTATGTGCAATGCGAATCCCGTTGGCTAAGGTGTGTAATTTATATTCTTCTGTCAGCGCTAATGAGGGGGCTTCGGCATTCACATGTTTACGCATATTATTTCTCTTCATTCCTTATGAACACAAATTACCTGTCAATAATTTTCGGTGATGTCTGCAAAATTACAGACTTTTGTTTGAAAGACATTTTTTTTAGACCCGTCGGCAAAAAGCCTTCTTCTAAAAAAGAAATAAAATATTGAAAATCAATTACTTATTAATTTTAGCTAAATAATTTAATTTCTGACTCCAAGAATATGATTCCCAGGCGCATACTCGTTATTCAAACTGCCTTTATCGGCGACGTAATTCTTGCGACCTCGTTATTGGAGAACCTTCATCAGGGTTTGCCGGATGCCAAAATCGATTTTCTGGTTAGGAAAGGAAACGAAGGTCTTTTTGAAAATCATCCCTATTTAAACGAGGTGCTGATCTGGAAAAAGAAAGAAGGCAAGTTCAAAAGCCTTTTCCAGTTATTAAAACAAATCAGAAAATCGGAATACGACTGGGTTATCAATTTACAAAGGTTTGGCGGAACTGGTATGCTGACGGCGTTTTCAAAGGCTCCAAAGACTACTGGTTTTGATAAGAATCCATTTTCTTTTCTTTTTACCAATAAATTTCCACATAGAATTGAAAACGGAATCCATGAAACAACCCGCAATTTCGAACTGGTAAAAAATGAGATCGCAGGTAAACTTCTAAAACCGAGGTTGTATCCTTCGCCAGATGATTTCAATTTTGTAAAACCATATCAATCAAAATCTTATATCTGTATTGCGCCGGCCTCTGTTTGGTTTACAAAACAATATCCTGCGGAAGGCTGGATTAAGCTTATCAGTCAACTTGTAGATCGATATCAGATTTTTCTTCTCGGCGGGCCAGGGGATAATGAACTAGCGAGGACTATTCAGGATCAATTCCTATCAAAAGAAAACGTCCAGAACTTCTGCGGAAAACTATCATTTCTGCAATCTGCCGCTTTGATGAAATCTTCGGTCATGAATTTTGTCAACGATTCTGCACCGATGCATATCAGCTCATCCGTGAATGCTTCTGTGACAGCTGTTTATTGCTCAACAGTTCCGGAATTTGGCTTCGGCCCCCTGTCTGACAATTCACATATTGTTGAGGTTTTGGAGAAATTGACCTGCCGTCCCTGTGGACTTCATGGGTATAAGGCTTGTCCGCAAGGTCATTTTAAATGTGCAGTGGATATAAAAACAGAACAGTTTCTTGAAGTTCTACCTCAGTAGATTCAGGAAACTGTCTATCTTTTATAATCCAATACTACTTTTCGCGGTACTGCTCGATAATCCGGAACAATGCTTTTTGTTTTTCCAGTTCAGGAAAAAAGTCAAACAACTGTAAATGAGCATCGTAATCAA
This sequence comes from Dyadobacter koreensis, assembly GCF_900108855.1. Classification (GTDB taxonomy): domain Bacteria; phylum Bacteroidota; class Bacteroidia; order Cytophagales; family Spirosomataceae; genus Dyadobacter; species Dyadobacter koreensis. Next base: position 108,861 of record NZ_FNXY01000008.1, on the reverse strand, counting down.
GCGTCAAAGCAACTTCAAGATTAACCAAAGCCTCGCGGTAATCTCCGGAATGAATCTGATAAACCGCCATACGATAATATAGATCCGCTTCTTCCGGCATCTCATCAATCGCAGCCTGTAAAAGGTCGCAAGCACGGGGATAATTTCCTTGTTCAAAAAGAACGAAGGACCATTTAAGCCAGATATCGGGATTTGATGGTTCAATTTCCGCCGCTTTTTCAAACGCTTCAAACGCAGAAATTACATTTCCAACACGGAATTCGGTTTCCGCCAAAGCCAGCCAGTAATCAGGATTTAATTCTGTGATCTGAATTGCCTTTCTTAAAAAACCCACTGCCTCATACCAGCGTCCAAGCTCGCTGAAACAGATTCCCAGACCATACCAGCCATCATCCCACTGACTATCCAGTTTTACAGCCTCGCGGTAATATTTTATTGCTGTTTCAAACTCACCAAGTTTCTCATAACAAGTTCCCAGACAGCAGCACGTTTCTGTCTGTTTGCCTTCCAGCTCAATCGCCCTGAGATATTGAATTTTCGCCTGCTCATATTGTTCCAGGCTCATGTATGAATTTCCAAGCTGAAAAAAGGCAGATGCAAAATCGTCCTTTACGAGCGTGGCATATTCGTACGCATTCACCGCATCCTCAAAGCGTTCAAGTTTGCTGAACGCGATCCCCAGGTTATACCAGGCATGATGCGAAAACGGATCGCGATCTACTAACTCGTGATAATAAGCAAGATGACTTTCCAGCTCGCCAATCAAATCCAGACAATGTGCGAGCTCGTATAAAGCACTTTCATTATTCAGATTATTGCGCAGCGAAAGCTTGTAATTTAAAATTGCATCATCATATTTACCCCAATTCTGGTAAGTCTGACCGATCTGAAAATAGATTTCATCTTTGTCTTCTACCTTGTTCAGCAAACCTTCCAGAATCGAAATGGCCTCTTCATATTCCCCCATCATATTGGCAATTCCAACCTGCATAAAAGAAATTTCAACGTCTCCGGGATGAAAAAGAGAGGCGCGCTCCAATATTTCCATTGCCAGGTCATGTTCGCCGCGATTGGCATGAAGCTGAACTTTGTTAAGCAATAAATCAAGTGAATATGGAAAATCTGCCAAACCTAACTCGCAAGCCTGATAAGCCTTGTCCCAATCCCCTTTTTCCAAATAATACTCCGTTACTTTCTCGTATGTATCCAAATCGAAAAACTCTGACTCATTGGTTTTCAACATTCTTTCAAACCTGAGCAATGTTTCTTTCATGTAATCTTTTCTTTCCCCGAAGTTTTTCTCCATCATACGAATCAGTAGGTTAGAGTTGAGGGTAAATTTACCACTAACTATAATAAAAGAAAGTTAAAAATAAATCCGGTCTATTCAAATCTTGCCAATTAAACTTTCACTCACCCGAGCGATCGTTTTTTCAATAGGCTGAAACTCAAACCCGATTGCTTTTTTTATTTTTCCGTTGTTATAACGGAATCGCCTCGCACTCGATTGTGCAGTCTCTTTTGTGATCAGCGGCTTCGTACCCATTAACCAGGTACGTATAGCTTCGACCCTCCAGATTACACCTGCTAATCCCGGACCAACTTTGAAAGAAGGTCGTTTTTTGCCCATCGAGTCGGCAATACTATTAAACAAAGATTGATAGGAAATGCTCCCCGCATTCAACAAAAATCTTTCTCCTGTGATATCCGACGAAAGTAATTGAACGACAGCCTTTGCCACGTCCTGGACATCAACATAATTCGCAATACCTTCGGTATAAAATGGTTTTTCCTGGTAAACATATCTGAAAATCTGAGTGCTGCTTTTGGACCAGTCACCCTCACCAAGAATTAACGTCGGATTTACAATCACAGCGTTCAATCCCTCTTCGATACCCCGCCACACTTCCAGTTCCGCCAGGTACTTCGATTTTGCATATTCGGAGTTTTCGGGAGATTCTTCCCAGCGCTGTTCCTCGTCAATAACCATGTCCTGGCCGTCAATGATTTTTCTGGAATCAGGTCGGCCTAGTGCAGCAATACTGCTCACATGACAGAGTTTTTTTATATCCGATTTCAGACAAACATTGACAACATTGGCAGTGCCTTCCATGTTGACTTTGTACATCATTTTCCGGTCTTTGGGAATAAAGGAAACAACCGCAGCGGTATGGACCACATATTCAACCTGCTCCATCGCTTCCTCTAATGACTTGATATCCAATATATCACCTTCAATCCATTGGATATTTTTTTCAATATCATCGAGAAGACTTCTGTCGGAACCTGAACGAACAAGTGCAAAAACAGTATGATTTTCTGCCAAAAGTTGTCTTGCAACGGTGCTTCCAACTAAACCTGTGGCTCCGGTAATAAGGATTTTCATGTATGTAGAACGAACAGTTGTTCACCAAAGTTCGCCGTAAAAACGGACATCTTGATAATCCGCTGCCAATATTAATCGGAATATAATTTTTCCTTAAAATTAACCCTATCGATTTGCCTGTAAACCAGCATTTTATTTTACCAAACTCTTCATCGGATCATAAGCCGCATACCCTTCTTCCACAATCCTCTTTCCTCTCGGAATGTAACTTTCCGGATCCTTAGAAGCCCAGGTTCCCAGACCATCCACGTAGCGATTAAACATGCAAAATGCTGCTGCGATCAAAACTGTGTCGTGTATCTCAGAATCTGTGGCTTCGTGATTTCTTGCCATTTCAATTTGTTCCGGCATGACAAACTTTCCGCCTTTTTGAACGCTTGCCGCAATAGACAGTAAACTTTTCATTTTATCAGAAATCGGAGCATTATCATAATGCTGCTTAACCTGATTTATCAAAGTTCCATCATCTTCCAAATAACATTGCGCTGCGGCTCCGTGTATACTTTGGCAAAATAAACAATCGTTAAGATACGATACATAAGTGGCTATCAACTCCCGATCACCTTTGGACAAATCGTTATCAGTTTTCCTCAATAAGGCCTCAGCCAGTTCATTTAAATGTTTGGCAGTTTCCGGACGGAAAGCCATCAGACCGCGAATACCAGGTAACTGCTCTTCTTCCGGAATTTGGATGTATGCCATTTTTTAAAGAAAGTTGATAATGAAAGTAAAATTTCGGCCGCCCGAAAACAGGCGACCGAGTTAAAAAGTCATGGCTAATAAATTTTATTTTTAATACTTCTCTGTTTTGGGGTGAAAAGTCTGCCAGCTATGCCAGAATTCCTGGTAGGCGTTTACAGGTTTTAAATTGTTTGAAGAATCAGTTGAAATGTTTTTCCCAAGTAAGTTATATCGTTTGTCTGCGCTAAACAGTGTGTCGTTTCTCATTGTGAAAATCTCTTGTTTCGAAGATCGTTGGAAAGCAAAGAAACTTTTGTCATCTGCTGCCAAAACCAGTACTGTCGGAGTATCACCGACTTCGCTATTGATGACTCTTTCTTTTTTTAAACGGTTCCAGTCGAAAGCCTTACTATCTGTATTAATCTGAATTCCAACCACCCACGATTTTTCTTTCCAGGAAAGAGAATCTGTTTTCGTCAGCGTAGACTTTCCTTTCCCACTTTCGTACTTACTCATGGAATCATATTTCATTTGAAAAGCAGGATCAGGCTGCATAATCTGGCTGTTTGGGTGAAGTTTCAGCCATTCGCCCAAAGATGTTTGTGTGCTTCGTACCTCCGGTAATGTTCGTCCTTTTAATGGACCGGCAATGGCTTCGCCATTTGCCTGCCTCCACCAGCTATGTGTTTTCCCATCTTCAAACATGGCGTTGAAGTGATCCATTCCGACTAATCGAAATTCATCTGGCTGATTATTTACAATTGGCTCAAAAACTCTTCCCGTCCTGCAAACGGTGCAATAAGTGACAATGATCGGCTTCCCATTCAATTGATCCTGGACCTGATGATGGTAACCTATAAACTGAATTGGATATGCCTTTGCCTCGCCATTTTCTTCGACGCCGATGACTAATCGGTCTTTTTCAACCTTATTATCGCTGGCGTTTTTTAGCAATAGCATTTTCGGTTGGTAAAACATGGTATCTGCCGCCATTTCAAAATTAGCAGCGTAGGCCACTCCCGCGACCAGCAATATCATCAAAGCCGGCAACCATTTTTTTCTGGTCTTAAGAACAGACGCAGAGCCCAGCAAAATGAGTAACATAAACAAAATCCTGAACGTCCATCGCCATGTATGTAGAAAGTAAGCGAGGTCGATACTGTTCATTCGCTGACTTCCCGGCATGGGCATAATGAAATAAACTTTGGCTATTTCAAAAAGAATAAAGCCGATAATACCGATGTAAAAATATTTTTTCATTTGAAATGTTGATATCCACAAGTTTCATAATTTTAGAGAAACGGACTCGTCAAATGACAAGTCCGTTTGCTTGAATTAATTAACCTATGATAAATTCTTTATAGTTTTATCCGTGTCTCTGCTGAACCAGGTGGCTGTTAAGGCAATCAGAAATGGTATCGAAAAAACCATTAACGCGTTACCAAACCCACCAAGTGTAGCGACCAACGCACCGATAAAAAAGACAGCAGTTGCGGTAAAAAAGCGACCGATATTAAAACAAAAGCCTGTTGCCGTTGCCCTGATGACAACCGGAAATAATTCAGGAATATAACTTGACAGAGCACCCTGGCTAATCCCAAAAAAAAGAGACAGCGCTGCTGTTTCCACGTATACAATGGTACCGAACGTGTGATTGGTAATGAATAAAATCCCGCACATGATGATACAACCGGAAAAGGTCATCATTAAAGTTTTTCTGCTTCCAAAGTTGCGGATCAAAAAACCAGACAGAATTCCACCGGTTATGCCGCCTAATCCCAGAAGGACCATCGTCAGCCCGCGTTGTCTCTGCCCGTCTTCACCAGCGGCAAGCAAAGTTTGAACCCAAGTTGGCAACCAGGAAAAGATACCCCAAAGCCCTATCAGAACAGAACCAAAAATCACTGAGCCGGCAATCAGATTTGGCCTGTTCATTTTGTCAAATATACTTTCAGGATTTTGGGAAGTTTGCGTTTTGGTTGACTGCCAGGATTTTGATTCGTCCGTTAGAAACAAGATCAAAATTGCAACCGCAATTGGAATAATACCCAGTCCAAATGCCGGTCTCCATTCAGCAAAAAGTATGTTTAAACTTCCCGTGGCGACAATACCAATTGGAAAGGAAACTGCAAGAATTCCCAGCATTACCGGGCGAGTCCGTTTTTCCCATATTTCGGAAATATAAACGGTCGATACCAGCAATACTCCGCCCACGCCCATTCCTGTTAAAAACCGAAGTCCCATTAAGACATACCAGTCCGGCACAAATACGACGAGGCAAGTCCCTACGCCCGACAATCCTGTCACTAAGGCGAGCGTTTTCACCCTTCCGATTTTATCACTAATCAGACCAAATAGTAATCCTCCTGACATCCACCCGTACAAAAAAGTCGCATTCACATAAGCACCGATTTCTCCTAATTCCGCCTCTGAAACGCTTCTGTTTAAAAGATCCGGAATGGCAACGGGCAAATAAACCGACATCAAAGTTGACATCGTGCCGCTGAGAATATAACTGACCATACACAAACCGAATGCGATCCGGCTTCTGGCTAGTACAGCACTTTTTGCTTCTTGTAATTCCAGGGTTTCCATAAATATTTTTATAAACCTATCTGAATATTTGATCAAAATTCAAGCTTACATAATACAACCCGCCGACTGCCGGAGAACCATACGCCTGCACGATATATTTATTGGTCAGGTTTGCCGCACCAAGTTTGACGATCGTTTTCAGCGAAGGAATTTTATAGCTGATTTGCGCATCCAGTAAATTGTAAGCATTTATTTTACCCGGACGCATTTCCGTAAAGCTGCCGTACCAATCGAACGAATCCTGCCAATGCCAAGCAATGCTGAACCCTAGATTTTCGGTGACTTTCGGATTACTGAATACCAGATTTGTCTTCCACTCCGGTGTGTTAAAAGCGGGAATATTATTAGGATTTGCGTCCAGAATATTAAAGCTCGCCCAAGTTGCATTTGCATTCAACCGATACGATTTCGGCAAGGAATAGGTAAGTCCTGCGCTTACACCCTGAATTGAAACTTTATCCGTTGCATTCGTATATAACTGAAAAGCCTGAATATTTCCGGCCGGGATATCGCCGGCAGCGGCCACATTTACAGATCCATCTGCCGCAAGAACATTTGAATTGGGACGAATGACTACCGTATTGATAATAAAATCTGTATACTGACTATAATAATAATTCAGGTCAACAAGCAGTTTTTTACCAAACAATCCCTTGTAACCAATCTCATAACTTTTCACTTGTTCCGCCTTGATGTAAGGAACGTCTGACTTTACGAGCTTATCCTTGTTGTTGGCAACCGCTTGCGGGAAAGGCACACCTTGCTGCACTTCTTTTCCAAAAGCAGAACCAAAGGCCGAAACCGATGCAGAGGTAAAAGAATTCTCATACGCATTCTGGCCAAGAGCATTGGATGGCGCTCCGCCAAGAATAATAATTGGCCCTACATTCAATTTGATGTACTGATCACTAATTGTGGGATTACGGAAACCAGTTTGGTAAGAAGCTCTGAAATTATGATCACCAACAGAATAAACAGCGGAAGCGCGTGGCGTAAACCGCCCATCGAAATTTTCGTTTTTATCGTAACGACCAGATAATGTAAGTTTCAAATGCTCTTTAAACAACGATTTTGAAGCTTGGGCGAAAGCACCATATTCATCATTGGTCAGATTTTTATCCTTATCGTCGAATAATGTCCCGCCGGTATTCAGGTAATATTTTCGATAATTTCCGCCAACCTGCAAATTGAAAATTTTAAGCAGCGAACTGAAATCGTACATACCTTCGATGTGCTCCAATTTACATTCACTCAAAATCCCGGCACCGGAAAGTCCGCGTACTTTGATCAGTCTTTCCTTTTCAGCATCAAACTCCTGGCTTCCCGGCAAAACCCGACCGCGATCCGCAAAGGCTCTCGCCGCGTTATTATCTTTTCCGGTCACACCGCTGATCGTTCCGTTGAATGCCGCTGCGTATCTTGTAAACCAGGTTGCATCAGCCTTGTCGGGCGTCACCGTAGTTCCATTCAAATCCTGAACCCAGGTCCGGTTTATCTGCTGTCCGAGCGCACGGGTGTTGTAGGAGTTTGTCGATAATTCTTGGTTTGAATAAGCGCGAATGTAAAAATTGCTTCCTTTTAATTCCAACCGGTGTTGAATTAACTTAAAATCATTGATCACAAACCGGTTACTACCTGTATACTGCGCAGTTCCCTGATTAAAATTCCCCTGATAAATCGCTTCGATTTTATCCGTAATTCTGTAATGAAGCGCGCCATTAAGTTTTAAACTATATACGCCATAACTGGCAAGATCTTTCTCTTCATAACCCGTGCGGGAAACGCGGCCAATCCCAACAAGGCTTTGCGCAACTTCATCTCCATAAATATTCAAAGAATTTTTGCCCGGATTATTCGGACCTCTGTTTTCAACAGGTGTATTTGGGTCGATATCTGTGTAATCATTAGCATACCAATCCGTTCCTTTCAAATAAGAGGCGTTAACCTTAAAGGCCAGTCGGTTATTAAAAGATTTTGCATAACGAATGGCCATATCATACATCGGTTTCGCACCCAGATCCGTGCCGTCTCCGATGTGGTTTACCCCAAATTTTGTCTGAACACTTAATCCCTGATACTCAAAAGGATTTTTTGTTCTTGTATATAACATGCCGTTAAAAGCAACCGGACCGTAAAGTGCCGAAGCCGCGCCTGGAATCAATTCGACACTTTCCACGTCAATATCATGCGGACCGAATAAATTCCCCATAGCGAAACCCAAACCAGCCGGCTGATTATCCACACCATCAACGAGTTGTAAAAATCGACCGTTACCAGTTGTATTAAATCCGCGGGTATTGATTTGTTTGTAAGTCAGGCTGCTGGTGACCATATCCAGCGATTTCATATTCACCAATCCGTCATAAAAATTGGCTGACGGCGTCTGCTGAACACCGCGCATATCCATTTTCTCGATACTGACAGGCGAACGAAGAATATTTTCTTCAACGCGTGAAGCCGAAATCACGACCTGATCTAACTCTTCTGCCGAAGATTTGAGAGAAATATTGATGAATGAATTAGAGTTAATTCTCACCTCCTGGCGATCGTAACCTACGAGTGAAATAATTAAAGTTGTTGATGAAGTTGTTATTTCAAAATTACCTGCGGCATTGGTGATGGTACCGGCAATATTTCCCTTCGCAACCACGGAGGCTCCCGCCAGTGGTTGCTTTGTTTCCAAATCCTGAACCAGGCCGGAAATTTTGGAAGTTTGTGCTTTTGCCAAAGTAGCAGAAAATAAAGCCATTAATAACAGATACAGGTAAAAGTTTCTTTTCATAAATTCAGGGTGAGCAGTTTGGATATCAGATTTTTATTTTTTCAGATGATCATAACCTTGTGGCAGGCGGTTGTAGCCATGGTTGACAATTCGTTCGCCCAGATATTCATAAAATTCCGGGTTTGTTGGCGTCACGCTTGCAAGTCCGTCTACATACCGGTTATACAGGCAAAAGAGCGCTGCGATCAGTACCGTATCGTGAATTTCAAGATCGGTTGCACCTTCTGCTTTTGCGATCGAAACAGCTTCTTCAGTTACCGCTTTTCCGCTTTGCTGAACGAGTTTTGCAATTTTCAAAAGCGCTTTCATCTTGCTGCTGACCGGCGCTGCATCAATATCTTTTTTAACCATCTCGCAGGTAACGGATTCTCCAAGAAGCAAATCAGCTGCGGCGGTGTGTGCTGTGGTACAAAATGTGCATTCATTATTATGGGAAACTACGGTCGCGACCAATTCCCGTTCACCCTGTGAAAGCGTTGAGTCGCCTCGCAATAAAATCTGGGTTAGCTCACGAATCGGATCCGCTGTATCCTGGCTATACTCCAGCAAACCGGTAATTCCCGGCAAATGTGACGGTAGAGGTATATGTGGCATCTATCAGTATCGGTTATAACCTACAAAAGCCATACGTTCACCCATTTCGCGATACGCATCGTTTTCCTTCGGAGCCCAAGTACCTAACCCATCAACATATCGATTGAACATACAGAATGCAGCCGCAATGAGTACGGTATCATGAATTTCCTCATCATTCGCCCCCGCTTCCCGCGCAGTCTGTATATCTTCTTCCAGTACATTTTTCCCGCCTTTTTGCACCTTGGTGGCGATTGCTAATAGTGTACGTAATTTCTGTGAAACAGGAATTGTGATAAAATCCTGTTTGATATCATCAAGCAGATTTACATCACAAGACAAATGCGCCATAGCAGCTGCACCGTGAGAAGTGTGGCAAAAATGACAATTGTTAAGATTAGAAACATAGGAAGCGATCAATTCGCGATCTGCACTTGAAAGAGAAGATGGGCCTCTGAGAAGTACATCCGCAAGTGCACCGAGCGGCTTGGCCGTTTCGGGACGAAAATTGAAAAGTCCGACAATACCGGGAAGCTCCTCATTCGGTAAGGATATATGCGCCATTAAGCATGAGCCATTTATTCAGTCGTAAAACCGACTGATCGAAGTTTCGCTGAAAAATGCGATAACATTCTTGTTTAGAAATAGTTGAAAATTTCAAAATATTTCCTGTCAGCCCAAAGCTGAATGAATTATTGTCAAATGGATACATGGCTTCTTAAAATCACCAAAGTATGGCCATCAGACTTCAAACAGGAAAATGGAATTTCTAAACTAAATCAGGAGGAGGAGATGGAATGCTCAGATAAGCTTGAAGTGCGGCAGAAGAATGGTAACGATCGACAGGATTCGTAGCCTGTTCAGACCATTCCATTAAATAGAAAACATATCTCCTGCTGGATGACATATAATCTTTGAGAAAACTCTTTAGAATTGTTGATGATGATTTTTTCTGTGAATCAGCATTGTCGCCCGCAACTTCATCATTGATATGGGAAACAAGCGTCATGAAACGATCTCTGGCATTCTGGTCAAATTCGCAATGCACATACATCGTGTCATTGATCAGCTGACGGGTTTTCATTTGATAATATTCACCTTCGTGTTCAATTTTACCCTCAGCCGGCTCAGGATTATCCCAGCTTGTCTGATAAGGAATTGAAACCGGAACCTTAATTACAATGTCTTTTGAGTAGGAATGTTTTTCAATAAAATCGCTATTCTCTGCACTCACGGTATACCTTTCCTCCAACAAATAGACCACAGAATAGCCCATCATGTTGTAGAGCAAAAGCCCGCACAGTAATATGGAAAGAATTCGACCCAAGGTTACAAAAGTAAAACTATTACTTATAATTGTACAAATATATGAGAAGCATTAGAATTTCCAAATACAGTTTTATTTTGTACAGGCCGGTTAATTAAATTGTGTACTTAATATACACTTATATTAAGAGGCAAACCGTTTTCACTAACTTTGCAGCATAAACTAAATAAGAGTTAAAATTAATGGCAATTATTGACCCTAAACGCTATACCGTAACGGCAGCATTGATTTATGCCAACGGACCTATACATATTGGCCACCTTGCCGGATGTTACGTCCCAGCCGACATTTACGTTCGTTATTTACGCTCTAACGGCAAAGATGTTGCGTTTATAAGCGGAACAGACGAACATGGTGTACCAATTACGATTCGTGCAAAAAAAGAAGGACTTACACCTCAGCAGGTTGTAGATAAATATTACACACAGATCGACGAATCTTTCAAGCAACTTGGAATTTCCTTTGATATTTATTCCCGGACCAGCAAGAAAATTCATCACGAAACTTCACAGGAAATTTTCAAGGACCTTTACGATAAAGGTGTTTTTATTGAGGAGACCACAGAACAATATTACGACGAAACGGCACAACAATTTTTAGCTGACCGTTACATTGTGGGCACTTGCCCGGTTTGCGCAAATCCGAATGCATATGGTGACCAGTGCGAGCGCTGCGGATCTGCATTAAGTCCGACCGAATTAATTGAGCCGCACTCCATGCTTTCCGGAGCAAAACCTGTAATGCGCCCGACGACAAACTGGTTTTTACCATTGGACACTTTGCAGCCTCAGGTTGAAAAGTACGTCAATAGTCATCCCGAATGGAAAACAAACGTGTTGGGACAATGTCAATCCTGGCTGAAAGAAGGTTTGAAACCGCGCGCCATGACACGCGATCTGGATTGGGGAATTCCTGTTCCGGTTCCAAACACAGAAGGGAAAGTTCTTTATGTATGGTTTGAAGCTCCGATCGGTTATATTTCTGCAACCAAAGACTGGCTTATCCAGAAAAATGGTACAGATGAAGGCTGGAAAAAATGGTGGCAAAAAAATGAAAATGGCGCCGAAGAAACCAAGCTTGTCCATTTTATTGGAAAAGACAATATCGTTTTCCATTGCATCATTTTTCCGGCTACAATTATTGCGGAAGGAAATCTTGTACTGGCGGATAATGTTCCTGCCAATGAGTTTATGAATTTGGAGGGCGACAAGATCTCTACGTCGAGAAACTGGGCCGTTTGGCTTCATGAATATCTGGAAGAACTTCCCGATAAGCAAGACGTGCTGCGTTATGTCCTTACTGCAAGTGCTCCCGAAACAAAGGACAGCGAATTTACCTGGAAAGATTTCCAGACACGTAATAACAGCGAACTGGTAGGAATTTTTGGAAACTTCATCAATCGTGCGGTTGTTCTGACGCAAAAATTCTGCGACAGTAAAGTGCCGGCCGCTGGAGAACTGACTGAAACAGATCAGGCCGTTTTGGATGAACTGGCTGCTTTCCCTGCGAAGATCGGTGATGCGATGGAAAATTATCGTTTCCGTGAAGCTCTGACTTTTATTATGGACCTGGCTCGTTTGGGAAATAAATACCTTGCGGATACGCAGCCGTGGCATGTTATCAAAACGGATCCGGAACGTGTTAATACCATCATGAATATCGCTTTACAGATTTCTGCATCACTTTCAATAGTATCGGAACCTGTTCTTCCTTTTACTGCTGAAAAAATTCAGAAGCAGTTGGGCGTGACAAGTAAAAACTGGCTTGATGCTGGAAAACCCGACTTATTGGAGGCAGGACAGCCAATCAGCGAAGCAGGCTTGCTTTTTGAAAAAATTGAAGATCATGTAATTGAAAAACAAATCCAGAAGCTGCATGATGCCAAACGCGCAAATGAGCTGGAAGGAAAAGTTGTGGCACCTGTAAAAGCAGAAATCCAATACGACGATTTCGCTAAAATGGATATCCGAGTGGCAACGATCGTTGAGGCGGAAAGCGTTCCGAAAAGTAAAAAGCTTTTAAAACTGAAAGTAGATATCGGCAGCGAACAACGTACCGTTCTAAGTGGAATTTCTGAACATTTCAAGCCGGAAGAAATTATCGGTAAAGCTGTACTATATCTTGCCAATCTTGCCCCGCGTAAAATGATGGGTATGGAAAGTCATGGAATGATTCTGATGGCAGAAGATAAAGATGGAAGTCTGGCTTTTGTTCAGCCAGGAAAAAATGTATGGAATGGCGGAACTGTTAACTGATCCTTCGAAAGATTTATATAATAATAAACCCTGCCGTGAATAGCGGCAGGGTTTATTATTATATCTGAATTAATATTTTTAGGATTCAAATTCTCTCTTTAACTTATCGTAGACTGCATTTACACGCTCAACCAGCACACGGCATTCGGCGTCTGACATATTTTCAATCGTATTGGTCACAGCATTTGAAACAATTCTCCCCTCTTCATTGATCTTCGCACCTAGTCTCTTTGTCGCTCCCAAAATATTTTCCCACTCCGGCATAAGATCTTCTGAAAAATACTTAGGCTCAATAATGTTGAAATATGCTGCCTGAGATTTAAGTTGATCTTTTGGCTGTTCAGCAGAATCAGAAATGCGAAGACCTTCTGCCAACTTCGAAAGTTCGATATAAGCAAAGATGTTAGATTTTTTCATAACGTTGTAGTGAATTATTTTGGAGGTATTTTCTACACGAATATACACATATCCAAATTTATTTGTTTAACCATTTAATCAGGTTAATTGTATCTTAACATTAAGTATTAGATGGATACAATCTTTTCACATCATTAGGTATTTCACAAGCCTTAAAACTGATAAAAATCAGTCTTTTTATTTAAAGAACGCATCCTTTGGCAATATTATTGGATAACAAAAATGCCTCACAAAAAATCTGTGAGGCATTTTATAATCTATTTCTTTTCCTTAGCCGGTTACCAGCGCTCAATATCCACTTTTCTGCGAAAATCATCTTGCTGGTGATTGAATGGAAGAAAAAGGACTAATTGACGTTTTGACTCGTCGTATCTTGCCGTGATATTATCCGCATCAACACCATCAGGTATTGTCAGCGTACTGATAAAACGAATTGTTTTCCACTGTTCTTCGCTGTCTTCGTTTTGTGCAAATATGGGTAGCAGATGATATAACCGCATTTTATTTTTCACAATTTCAAGTTCCAGATCATGCGAATCAATACCAGGTGCTTTTACTGTAACCTGATAGCCATCTGTACCTTTTTCGAGGTGTACAACCGGCTCGCTCATTCCTCCGTTAATGCTATTCGTAAAGTCAATATGCATTAACATTTCCCGTGGTATTTTTATCTTGCTATCCATGGTGTTCCGCGTTTTGTATTTACTTAGTTATAGACTTAACAAAAACTTTTGTACCAGAATTTCAATCTTGAAATCAAACTGCATTAAAAAACTCGATAAAATAAAATAAATCATTGATTTTAAGTACATTACAAACAAAATAGGAAATATAGAAAAATTTCAATTTCAATATCCTTTTTCCCGATACTGACATAATAACAGCCCGGTTAAATCCAAAATGCCATTATGTCCTCATATTCTATCTTTCTTATAGACTCAAAAACATTGTAAAGGTTTAAATACGTTATCCGGTTTTCTTCAAGATGATTCTATTGTATATACGGTTTTTTTAACCTTAACGATCATTGTGCCCCAAGTCTCGATCCGGAGCAATCTGGTCGCGAACACGCTGTTTCATTTCCTTTGGCTCAGGGAAATGGCCTTCGCGTTTACGATCCCACAACAGAAACTCATTCAGCTTGATGGTATATCTGCCGGCAACTTCGGACGGAATCAGGGTTACAGCATGTATATCATCTGCAAAAGTGGTTAGCAATTCCTGCGCCATCCAGGCAGAGCGTAATAACCAGCCGCATTTAGGGCAATATTCTATCGTAATCGTGGGTTTCATCTTTCAGGTTTTTTGATAAAGTTAGTGACAGATTTTTTCCCGAAAGACGTAAATTAATAAGCAGCACCCAAAAAGTATAGGAGCTATTATAGCTCGGAAGCAGGTAGTATTCCAACATTTCTGGCGACAACTTCCCTTTTTGTTACAGTTGTGATGTCAAATTTGTGAGTAAAACTTCTCTCTCCATCCAATAATTCGAAAGTGTATTGTCCATCCAGAAAGGTGGACAGATCAAACAATTTCTCATACTTTTTATAAACAAGTACTTTTTCAATAAAAAGTAAATTTCTGTTGTGATCGCTGATACGCACGAGAACCCGGTCGGTAGCAGGCCAGTTATAGGTTAACTGAAATTTCATCGGCCGAACCTGCATGACATAGAAATCCGAATAAAATGCGGCATCGTTTCTCTGATCAGAAATCTGGGCAAAAGCAACAGGACAAAAGAAAAAGAAACTAAGGAAGCAAAACAACGATAAGAATTTCGAAGAAATATTTTTCATAGAATACAGGTTTATTTACATAATAGAACTGATACTACTCAATAGAAATAAAACTATAAAATATTGAAATACAAGTCAATAGATAATTTACATGATTTTAAAACATTGCAACACAACCAAGCTTAATCTTAGAATTGTCCAGTAATTATACTTTCAGTCATGAAGATTATTGCTATAATGCAAAACGAAAAATCCGGGATGAATATTCATCCCGGATTTTGATACTAAACCTAACCTCTAAACCTAACAGTATGCTGAGAAAATATCTTTCATGGCTGATATAAAGGTAGAGTATCAGATTATTGGATTTTAGCGTGAATATCCCCGATTTTGAGATCGGGTAAATTGCATTCCTCAAAGTGGTAATATCCCCCGTTCTCATACGTAGATTTACGTGTTTTATTTAAACAAATGAGTTTAACTAATTAATAATCAATAAATTAGTTAAGGATATTCATTGACATCATTTATGCTGTCTTGCCAATGCATATACTTAGGATTAATTTTACGTATTATTATTTTTTTATTAACTCTTTCCCTTTTTCAACCACTCTCATGGCAAAGTTTACAGGTAATGAAGGCAGACTTATTTCCTCACTTGCGGCAAAAGCGTTGATGGAACCGCATCAGGCAAAGGAGAAATCAATTTATGAGCGAGGAGAAAATTATATCAAAGCTGAATTTTTCGGAATTAATACTTTTAAAAAATTAATTGAGCCGCTTGGTGATAACTGTGTAGGCTTTCGGGTATATTATGGGGCACAGGACGAAGACCATGAGGGCCCTGAGCCTGTATTCGGAAAAGGCAAACCGACGTCAAGGCTCGTAATCGTGCCCGTTGATGCTAATGGCAGAGATATTACCAAAGGAATGGGGCATAAAGATATGCCTGCCGACGACGATGCGATGGCGGGAGGTCCGACCTGCCCTTCTCATTGCTAGATATTATTATTAATCGAAACGTGAATGTTTGAGGGTTATTTATCTTTCTGTCAAAGACAGCCAATCGCAAGTGTTTCCGTTTTCATCACCATTATCCCAATAGTAGTGATATGGTATAGACGAGCCTTTATTGACCCAGCATTTAAGCTGCTTTTCGTCTATCTAATTTTAAAATTATGCATTGACCTGGTAATGTTTCATTACGCATCCATAAGAGTAAATAATATTTTATACTACAATATCGGCGTCCCCATTCGTTACACGCTTTTAAGTGGTATGTTCTATTATAAAATGGATATGAAGATTTTTAAAACTGGCATCTTGATATCCGTAGGTCTGTTCATATTATTTTTTATTTGGGATTTTTTGCACGTTAATCCATTACTTTCAGATTTGCATAATCATCGTATGGTACTTTATGCAACCACTCTGGAAAGCCTTTTAATGCTTTTTTGGGTACTTTTGTTTTTTCACCAAACAATTCAGGCGCTCAAAATCCCTAACATATTGACGTTCCCTTTCTTTTGGGTATGTTCAGGTTTATTGTTGTATTATTCCACCACCCTTTTTATTGCCCCAATTTTGAGTTATACTGAAAAATGGAATAATAAAATCGATATAGGTTTTCTACAGCATATCCCTTATATTTTCGAAAGTATCTCAATGATACTTTTTGGTGTCGGTACTTGGATCTTTTCTGTGCGGTATTATGCTCGAAAGTGATGAATTAAAGTGGGCTTTACTAATTGCAACTATGGCAATGTTAATGATGGCATTTTTTGTGATCCTTTTCGTTATGTTCTATCAGAAACGTCAATTGTCACAAGAAAAGAAACTTCGCGAAGTTGAAAAAGACTATCAGCGTCTGCTGCTCGATACTGCCTTAAACTCCGAAGAAACGGAACGACGCCGTATTGCGCAGGATCTCCATGATGATATCGGGACTATGTTGTCGCTTACCAAACTTAGCTTAAACCAACTCAGCAAACTGATCGTCGACAGTGGAGTAAAGGAGGATCAGATTATGCGAAAATCCCAATCGCTTTTGGAGGAAACCATTCTTCATGTGCGCCGGATTACACGCGATCTGGTACCTACTACACTAGAAAGGTTTGGATTGGCCGCTGCCATAGAAGAATTTATCAGCAAACTTGAAGAGGATAACAACTTAAAACTTTCTTTTCATTCCAATACAGAAGATGCTCCTCGCCAAAGTCAGAAAGTTGAACTTACGGTCTACCGGATTATGCAGGAACTTGTAAACAATTCGATCAAGCATTCGCAATGCTCGCAGATTGAAATTAACTTGCAGATCAATAGCAAAATAATCAGACTTCTGGTTACCGACAATGGTATCGGGTTTGATCCTGAGATGATTAAGGAAAATAACCTGGCAGGCCTGGGCTTGCTTGGAATAGAGAGCCGGCTGGCGATCGTGGATGGAACAATCACTTACGAAAAACCTGTAATAGGCGGCTGTAAAGCATATGCCCAGATACCGGTAGTACCTGCCGCCGCGACTAAACCAGAACCTTTACATCCATTTCGCCGAGAAAAAGCGATAATTTAGCAGTATGAAAACCTTGAAACTTGGCATTGCAGACGATCATGAATTATTCAGAAAAGGATTTATTTCCATGCTGAGTAATATCCCTGATTTTGATTTCGTGCTGGAAGCGGCAAATGGCCAGGAATTGCTTGACAAGCTTCCCGGAAATATGCCGGATATCGTTTTCATGGATCTGCAAATGCCAGTTATGGATGGAATTCAGGCGACAGAACTTGCTTTCGAACGATTTCCTGACATTAAGATTATCGTCGTTTCGATGTATAACGAAGACCGTTTTGTCATTCACATGCTGGAAAAAGGAGTTCAGGGATATCTGCTAAAAGATACCAGCCCGGATGAAGTTGAAAAAGCAATCCGACGTGTATCAGAAGAAGGATTCTACTATAATGATTTTGTCTCGAAGGCTATGCACCGGAAGATGGTGAACCGCCAGCCTAACAAGCATCCCTTTTTTCCAAATTCCTCAAATGTGGCTCTTTCCGCACGTGAAAAAGAAGTTCTTCAACTGATTTGCGATGGATTATCGACAACAGAAATAAGCGATAAATTATTCATCAGCATCCGCACCGTTGAAGGCCATAGACTGAGGGTATTAGAAAAGACAGGCACTAAATCCACTGCCGCCGCTGTCGCATTTGCTTATAAAAACCAGCTTCTTTAATAGTTTTCAGGTATTACCATTTATTGCGTAAAAGTATTTTTTTGCGCTGGGCTGCCCATTATAAATCTTGCTGTAACTTTTACATTCCACTCATTTTATTTTTATCTTTCGAAACCGTACCGACAAAGTACGTACACCAGGAATGGTATGAATTGCCAGCATTCAATCATCCAAAATTCTCTCATTCAATCATTAACAGATGAAAGTACTTATCGTTTGTACCAACCACAACACCTACCCGACTAAAACAGGAAAAACAGGATTATGGCTAAGCGAATTGACTCATTTTTATGATTTAATGACAGCCAGGCGAGTTTTGGTAGATATTGTAAGTCCAAACGGCGGGGCCATTCCAGTGGATGAGCGAAGTATGGATTTAAAAGATGAAATCAATCAGAAATATCTTACAGACCCTGTGTTTCTCTCCAAGTTTGAAAACTCCTTAAAACCGTCCGATATCGAAGCGCGGGAGTACCGTCTTATCTATTTTACAGGCGGCAATGGAGGAATGTGGGATTTCCCGGACAATACCGAGTTACAAAATATTACAAGAAGGATTTACGAAAACAACGGTATGGTCACCGCGGTGTGTCACGGCGTAAGCGGATTGTTGAATGTGCAGCTCTCTGACGGAAATTTTCTTATCCAAGATAAATACGTGACCGGATTTTCTCATGTTGAAGAGACACTGATGAGTTTTGTCAGCGAAGTGCCGTTTCATCTGGAAGACAGGCTTAAGGAGAGGGGCGCGCATTATACCAAAGCGATGATTCCATTCGTAGAATTTATCGAAATGGACGAAAGATTGATTACGGGACAAAATCCAAATTCCGCAAGAAAAGTAGCTTCAAAAGCTCTGGAAGAGTTATTTGAAAAATAAAGAGAGCGTTCAAAGATTAGGTTTGAACGCTCTTTTGTTAAATATATTTCTTAAAGCTGCTTTTCAAAAAGTGCTTTGAAAGTCGGCAGAATAATATCCTTTTCAGAGACAATCGGATTTTCAACGCCCCAGTCAATTCCCAAATCCGGGTCGTTCCATAACAGGCCCGACTCAGCTCCTTTGTTATAAACATTTGTGCATTTATAACTAAAAACAGAATCTTCCAATGCTACAAAACCATGTGCAAAACCTTCCGGGATGTATGCCATATTGTTGGTATCACTTCGTAATTCAAAAACCTCGTGTTTCCCGAATGTTGGAGAATCAGGACGAATGTCCACTGCCACATCTAAAACCCGGCCAGAAATAACCCGAACAAGTTTTCCCTGAGCAAACGGTGCGTTTTGGAAGTGCAGCCCTCTCACAACGCCTTTTATCGAAAATGACTGGTTGTCCTGAACAAAGTTTGTTGGCAAGCCAAGTTTTTTAAACAATTCTTCATTGTACGATTCAAAGAAAAATCCTCTGTCGTCCTGAAAAACGCGTGGGAAAATTTCAACTAAACCGGCAATAGATGTTTCACGGATCTGCATAATGACTTTTAAAATTACCCTTTTTAAGATTGTAACAATTTAATGTGCGCTCAAATTTATGAATCTATTTGCAGACGTTGTAATTTCGGCACATTATTTCGAAATAACATGACATACGAAGCGCTTTTTGACCAAATTTCCCAAAAGAAATCCTACCTCTGTGTCGGCCTTGATACCGATATACGTAAAATCCCTGCTCATTTGCAAAAAGAGAGCGATCCAGTTTTTGAATTTAATAAGCAGATTATTGACGCCACAGCAGATTATTGCGTCTCATATAAACCAAATATCGCTTTTTATGAAGCCCTGGGCGCGAAAGGATGGGAAAGTTTGCAAAAAACGGTTGAGTATATTCCAAAAAGCCACTTTACTATTGCCGATGCAAAAAGAGGTGATATCGGAAATACATCAGGACTTTATGCCCGTACGTTTTTCGATCCGTCTTCCTCGGGTTTGAATTTTGATTCGGTTACGGTCGCGCCGTATATGGGAAGCGATTCGGTAACACCGTTTCTTGATTTTGAAGGAAAATGGGTAATTCTTTTAGCGCTAACATCTAACGCAGGAGGATCTGATTTTCAAAGGCTTGAAACCGATGAAGGCTTGTTATACGAACAGGTTTTGAAAACTTCACAAACCTGGGCAGGACATGACCGAATGATGTATGTGGTTGGCGCAACGCAAGCACATGATCTTGCCAATATCCGCACCATCGTTCCTGAGCATTTTTTACTCGTTCCGGGTGTAGGTGCACAGGGTGGAAATCTCGAAGAAGTGTCTCGTTATGGTATGAACAAATCTTGCGGACTTCTTGTGAACGCTTCTAGAAGTATTATTTATGCCAGCAGCGGTCTGGATTTTGCTCAAAAGGCAAAGGAAGAGGCTCAGACGCTGCAAAAGGAAATGGCTATTTATCTTGACGAGTATTGTCAGTAATCAGTTTCAGTTTTTACAACATTCATTTTTGGTACTATACAATATAATTTCCCAATGCATCTTTCAGAACAAAATTCATATACGATACAAAATATTGACCCAATTCAGCTTGTTGAGCAGTACGGAAGTCCACTTTATGTTTATGACGGCGGCACAATCCGTCGTAAAACCCAGGAATTACAAAACGCTTTTTCTGGTATTAACATGAAAATTAAATTTGCCTGTAAATCCAACACCAATCTGGCTATTTTACGTTTAATGCGTGAAATAGGTGTTGAATTAGATGTCGTTTCAACAGGTGAACTTGAAATGGGTAAACTGGCAGGATATGATACCGGACAAATCACTTTTACGCCGAGCGGAGTGCCCTTTCATGAAGTAAAAACGGCGGTTGAAGCAGGTGCTATTGTAAATGTTGACAGTATTCCTTTGTTGGAATGGTTTGGACAGACGTATGGAAATACAAAACCATGTCTGATTCGTCTGAAGCCAAATGTAGCAGCAGGCGGCAACATCAAAATCATGACAGCGCATGCTGATTCCAAATTCGGAATCTCAGTGTTGCTTTTAGATCAGATTCTGACAGTTGTAAAAAAATACGATATTAAAGTCATTGGTTTACACCAACATACAGGTTCCGACATCAAAGATGCCGAACCATTTTTGCAGGTAGCAGATATTGTTTTTGAAGCTGCTTTGCAATTCCCAGACCTTGAAATTATTGACTTGGGCGGAGGTTTTAAAGTTTCTTACAAACCCAATGACCCAATCACAGATATGCAGCTTTTGGGGAATAAAATTTCCGAACGTTTCAAAAATTTCTGTGAAAAATATGGACGTGAACTACAATTATGGTTTGAGCCAGGGAAGTTTTTGGTAAGCGAATGTGGTTATTTATTGGTAAACACTACCGTGGTTAAAGAAGATCCCGCGCGCACATTTGTCCATATAGACTCTGGTTTAAATCATCTGATAAGACCTATGATGTACGGTTCTTATCACCATATTCTGAACATTTCAAATCCGGCAGGAGAGAAAAAAGACTATACAATAGTTGGCTATATCTGCGAAACGGATACGTTCGCAACCGACCGTCCGTTGCCAGAAGTACGTCAGGGAGATGTTCTGGCATTTTTAAACGCAGGTGCATACGGCTTCACCATGAGCTCAAATTACAATGCCCGCTTCCGCCCGGCAGAAGTTTTAATTGATAACGGTGTTGCAAAACTCGTTAGAAGACGCGAAACTTTGGAAGACTTGCTGCTTACACAGGTCGGTTTCACAGAGTAACACGGAGTAAAAAAGAGTGCCGCAGAGTTGACAATAACTGAAACTCTGCGGCACTCTTTTACCTCCCAATCCTCTGCGTAACTTACCCTATTTTCAAGTGGAAAGATTTTGCTTTTGTCAAAGCTTCATATCCAACTTTTGATAGCGTAACCCCCCTACCAGAGTTTTTAACACCGGTCCAGGCAAGAGCAGGGTCCAGATAATCACAGCGGTTCATAAACCACGTTCCGGTTTCAACCTGCGCCCCTATTTCCAAAGCTGCGTCAATATCGTTTGTCCAGATAGAGGCCGTCAAGCCGTATTGACTGTCATTCATTAGTTGAATCGCTTCCTGATCACTTTTCACCGACATAATTCCAACAACCGGAGCAAAAGTTTCTTCCGTCATCACCTGCATGGTATGATTTACATTGACCAGAACCTGCGGTGCCATATAGGGAGTACCTTCTTTATGAGCGGGAAAAAGTGAGGTATCAATTAGGGCTTTCGCTCCCTGACTCACGGCTTCATCAATTTGTTTTTGAGCAAAAGCAGCAGCGGAAGTTCTCACCATTGGGCCTAAGGTTGTATCAGTGCTAAGCGGATCACCCAAAGTGTAGGTCTTTGTTAGCGCGACGAATTCCTCAACAAACTTTTCATAGACATCTTCATGAACATAAATCCGTTCAATACCACAACACGACTGGCCGGAATTAAAGAATGAACCGTCCACAAGATTTTCGACCGCATCGGCAAGGTTAGCATCTGCACGAACATAGGCCGGATCTTTACCGCCCAATTCCAGTCCGCCCACAATAAACCGTTCGTTAATTGATTTCTGAACCGCGTGTCCTCCTTCTACGGAACCTGTAAAGGCAACATACGACGTACGAGGGTCAGCAATAACCGTTGCCACTTGTTCGTGGCTTAAATGTAGATATTGAAAAACACCATCCGGCAAACCTGCATAAGCGAACGCTTCGGCATATCTTTCGGCGCAAAGTGGTGTTTGCTGAGCATGTTTTAAGACAACTGCATTTCCCGCCATAATTGCCGGAATAACAGAATTTACAGAAGTCAGGTAGGGATAATTCCATGGAGCAACTACAAAGACAACACCCACCGGATCACGCCTGATAAACCGCTTGAATCCTGCTATTTCCTCAACCTCAACATCAGCCAAAGCTTGTCCAGCAACTGAAATCATATATTTTGCCCGTTCCTGAAATCCCCTGCGAATCTCATTGGCGGTATAACGAACCGGACGGCCCATTTGCCAGGTCAATTCTAAACCTATTTCATCTGCGTGATCGAGAAAATATTCAACCGCTTTGAGACAAAAATCGGCGCGCTCTTCAACCGTTGTTTTTTTCCATTTTTTTTGCGCTTCGGTCGCTTTTGCCAAAGCATTTTCTGTCATTTCGTCTGTTGCCAAAGGCCGTTCAAGATACACGGATCCATCGACCGGACTGATTGTTTTTTGCATAATAATCCGTGAATTTACAGAGGAGTTACATAAGCAGAAGTGATTCCGCCATCAACCAAAAAGTCAGTTCCTGTGACAAACGAGGATTCGTCTGATGCTAGGAACAAAACTGCCGAAGCCATTTCTTTTGCTTCTCCAAACCGGCCCATAGGAATATGTACCAAACGGCGTTGTTTTTTTTCTTCTGTATTCAAAAATTTCATCAGCAATTCTGTCCGAAGCGGGCCAGGGCATAATGCGTTAACACGAATATTTTCACGTGCATGGATAATCGCTAATTCTCTAGTCAGTGCCAAAACGGCACCTTTACTGGCTGTATATGCGACTTGTGGCGTGGCAGCACCCAAAATGGCTACAAATGAAGCAGTATTGATAATGGAACCCCCTCCTGCGCGCTGCAAAGCCGGGATACCATATTTACAGCCAAGAAAAACCCCTTTTGCATTAATATTCATCGTCAGATCCCAGATGGATTCTTCCGTCGTCACAGCATTATCATCATCGCTGTGCATGATCCCAGCGTTGTTGAACATGACATTTAACTTTCCAAATTTTTCTTCGGTAAACGCTACCATTGCTTCACAATCAGCAGCCTTGGATACGTCAGCGTGAAGATAAAAAGCCTCGCCTCCTTCTGCTGTGATCATATCAGCCGTTTCCTGCCCGGCCTCGTCATTGACATCTGTAACAACAATTTTTGCTCCTTCTTTTGCAAACAAAAGAGCAGTTTCCCGGCCGATTCCACCACTTCCACCTGTGATGAGGGCGACTTTGTTTTCTAAACGCATTGGATGGTGTTGTTTAAAATTATAGTAATTGAGTTTATTATCGATATAAATTTTCTGGTTTTTCAAGGAGGCTCCTACGGAGCCAGACATTGGCTAGGATTAGTCCCATTCTATAAACAGGAAGCCGCTAAGTGGCTGGACAATTCCTGGCTCCAAATATTAATTCCATTCAATAAATTTCCTTAAAATCCCGCTCCTTAGGACCGTCCCGTTTATATATTTTTGCCAGATAAAATTCCGGCTCCAGCGGAGCCTCCGCTTAACTGTTAAATTTCTCCTATATTCTTTCAAAATACCGCTTCCGCTCCCAATCCGTAACCGACATATCGTAGGCTCTCTGCTCCGTTTTAAAGAAATGTGAATAATGCTTCACCACATCCTCTCCAAAAGTCTCCTTAGCAAATGTGCTTTGTTCAAAAAGAGCTGTTGCTTCGGCCAGTGTATAAGGAACTCTTGGCAAATGCGCCGCTGCGTATATATCACCGACAAAACACTCCGGGGGTTCAATCTTATTTTTTATCCCAGCCAAACCCGACGCAAGTGATGCTGCAAAAGTCAGATAGGGATTACAATCCGCTCCTGGAATCCGGCATTCGATACGCAGACTTGCTCCATGCCCCACAACGCGAAAACCAGCTGTGCGATTATCATAACTCCACGCAAGCCGCGTCGGAGCCCAGGAGCCGTCGACAAAACGCTTGTATGAATTCACTGTCGGTGCGTAAAACGGCATAACGTCGGGCACATGTTTTATCCATCCGCCCAAAAACCATCGAAAGATATCAGAACCTTTTACAGGCCCGAATTGCTGATCACCAGCAAAAGCGTTTTTACCATCTTTCCACAAACTCATATGGATGTGGCTGCTGGAACCAGCTTGTCCCGTTGCAAACTTTGCCATGAAAGTCACTGAAAAACCCATGGCATCCGCAACTTCTTTCATACATTGTTTGTATACAACATGGTTATCAGCCATTGGCAATGCCTCCGCATACTTCACATTTAATTCATGCTGTCCCAAACCCCATTCTCCTTTCGAAGTTTCGATGGCAATACCTGAATTTTTCAAATGCCTTCTTACCGTGGAGGTAAATTTTTCATTTCTGGTTCCTTGCAGAATATGGTAATCTTCCAGGTAATATCCGGCCGGTGTTAAATCCTGGTAATGCTTTTGGAACGCATCTTTATAGCTATTTTCCAAAAGGTAATATTCCAGTTCAGACGCTGCAAAACATTTCAAACCGTCAAAATCATTCGCATTGGCAAGTTGTTTGTTAAGAATAGAACGTGGAGCAACTGAGACCGAAGCATGTGTTTTTTCATCGAAAATATCACAAATGACCAACGCCGTTTTTTCAAGCCAATCAGCCATTCGCAAGGTTGACAAATCAGGCACCATATGAAAATCTCCATAGCCCAACTCCCAATTGGCATAAGTATACCCTGGAACCGGCTCCATTTCCATGTCCGTTGTCAGCAGATAATCACAGCCATGCGTTCCCGATTTCAGAACACTTTCGATGAAATATTCAGCGTCTACCCGTTTTCCCAACAGACGCCCGTAATGATCTGTAAATCCTACGATTACAGTCTCTATTTCTTCAAGATCAACTTTTTTTTCAAAATCCTCCTGTGTGAGAAATCCTTTGACGGGCATAAGAAAGTGGTTGTTAGCGTAATTTATCTATTTTCGTACTCATCGGAAATTTTAAGATAACCTTTTTACCCGACGCTTTTTCAAGCATGGGTGTTAATATTTTCGTTGCATTTTCCTTAGTCTGTTCTAAAATCCCCATATCCAGGGCCGACTTCTGAATTTGCTTTTCGGCTTGTAAAAATGCCTCATTCACAAGTTTACCCTCTTCCATAAAAGCATATTCCGTATTATAAACCTTTGAATGTTCGTGGTCAATTTTGAAAACACATAATTCCGGTTCAGGCATGTTCACTACTAAAATTTCTTCTTCAGAGGTTATATCAGCAATCTCAATTTTTGTCAAATCCACACAACCAATTGCTTCGCCCTGGACGATTATTACTGCTTTTGCATTTGGAAGCCAGGTTTTGACAACTTCCTGTTCCACCACATCTTTAAAATTATATTTTACCAGTTCCAGTTTACCCATTGATGTCATCTCTTCCAGCACCAAAGTGTGAACCGTCTCCGTCTTATCTTTTCCTGAAATCCAGCCCGGAATCCAGTCTCCCGTACTGAAATTATCCCACATTGACTTTAATCCGACCAGAATAAGTACGAATAAAATAAATCGGATTAGGAATGGAATTAAACGCATAAATGTCTTTTTAATGAAAAACTCTCTTTATCAAACCGCGATAACTACTCAGAATCTGTAATTTTCAAACTTTCTCTGGCCATTCGTTGCGCCAGGACGCTGGCTGCAATTAGTTGTAACGCATGATAAAGCATAATAGGTAATAACATGACACCTGCATAAGCTGCGCCGGAAAATAAAACTTTTGACATGACAGCTCCCTGAATCAGAGATTTTTTCGAACCACAAAATACTGCTGTTATTTCATCTTCTCTATTAAAATTCAACAACCGACTAAAAAAAGTCAGCACCATGTAGATCAGAAAAAACAAAGAAATCATTCCTATTCCTAAAAGTACAATATCTTTAATCTCAAATCCACTAAATAAATGCTCACCAAAAGATTCACAAAATGAGGTGTAAACGATCAATAAAATGGTAGATTGGTCGAAATACCGGATTTTTGTTCTATTTTTTTCAGCAAAATACCCCCATTTCTTATTCAAAAATAATCCCAGAGCCACTGGTAATACTACTTGCAAAGACAATTTTCCGACTACTCCCATCAAATCAAAGTGCCCTGAAGCCGTGTCAAGCACCAATCCCATCCATAGCGGTGTGATAAAAACGCCCATCAAACTCGATATGCTGGCATTAAAAATAGCTGCTGGAATATTTCCATTTGCAATAGAAACCATAACTACTGCGGATGAAACCGTTGAAGGAAGTGTTGTAAGAAAAAAAATGGATAACCAGAGCATTTCATTTTCTTCTCCAACAAAAAGCGGGCGACAGGCCAGGGCTATTAACGGAAACAAAACAAAAGTAGAAAGATGGATCATAGCATGCAGGCGCCAGTTGGATAATCCCGCACGTAATTTTTCCGGACTAAGTCTTAATCCGTAAAAGAAAAAAACAACCGAAACACCATAAGTCGCAATATCCCCCAAAGGCACCGGACTTGATTTCATTCCTGGATATGGCCATATATAGGCCAAGCCAATCATACTTATAAGCAATAATAGAAAGCCATCCAAACCTGCTTTCTTTGCTATACTTGCGATTTTATTCATCTCATTTTTACTCAATTCCGAAATGTGAAACCAAGATTTTTAGATTATTAATAAATTTTCTTTCCAAAATTCTGTTCAGAAATTAAAAAATCAATCGGTTCTTTTGACAATGAAATATAACTGATTTAAATCTTTCAGGCTTGGTTGTTCGATCAGGAATAATCTGTTATCATAGCCGATAAAATCAAACTCCTAATTTTTTAACGCTACAAAATGAAAATCAGTTACCCATTTATTATTTTATTAATACTCTTTAATTTGTCCGCCAAGGCCCAGTGGAAACTCGTTTGGTCTGATGAATTTAGTGTAGACGGAAAACCTGACCCCAACACCTGGAAGGCGGAAAAAGGATTCGTCAGAAATCACGAGGAGCAATGGTATCAGGCCGAAAATGCTTTTTGTATAGACGGAATGCTCATTATCGAAGCGCGCCGGGAAGAGGTAAAAAATCCAAATTTTGTTGCCGGAAATAAAAACTGGAAAGAGGAAAGAAGTTCTGCACATTATACTTCGGCGAGCCTTATAACACAGGGAATGCAAAGTTTTAAATATGGTCGTTTTGAAATGAAGGCTAAAATAGACACCCGTGCTGGTATGTGGCCAGCCTTCTGGACATTAGGAAATGAAGGCGAATGGCCGGAAAACGGAGAAATTGATATCATGGAATATTATCGCGGAACCATCCTGGCTAATGCGGTATGGGGTTCTATGGAAAAATGGAAAGGTATCTGGAGCACTATAAAAAAGCCGATTTCAGAATTCAACGATCCGGAATGGTCTAACAAATTTCATGTCTGGCGAATGGATTGGGATGAAAAAAGTATCAAACTTTATGTTGATGATTTTTTGATGAATTCCATTGACCTTGAAAAAACATACAATGCAAAAGAACCGCACAAAAACCCTTTCCGGCAGCCACATTATATTTTAGTAGGTATGGCGATTGGTGGTGATAATGGAGAAGATCCGTCTAAAACTGAATTTCCAGCGCGGTATGAGATTGATTATGTGCGGGTTTATCAGAAATAATGAATATTCGCTTGTTCAGTTTCATGCCTTGTCATGATTGCTTCGAACGATACAATTATCCACAATTCCTGTTAAACATTCCATAATGTATCAAATCAGCGATTAATCATTAGCAAACCTCCTTCCCTTTCACCCAAAAAATCCGTAAATTTGCGGTCTGAAATTTAGGAAAAGCCAAATAACAAAGCTTAAAAGCGACAACCGTGTGACGGACCATGCTGATAGCTAACTGCCAATATGAACTACAAAGAGTATAAAAACCTCAGTTATCCACAGATTGGTGATGATATACTGAAATTTTGGAAAGACAATAAGATATTTGAAGCGTCCATTGATACGCGCGAAGGTTCGCCTTCCTTTACTTTTTATGAAGGTCCGCCTTCGGCAAACGGAACGCCGGGCATTCACCACGTAATGGCACGTTCAATCAAGGATATTTTCTGTCGTTATAAAACTCTTCAGGGCTTTCAGGTGAAGCGTAAAGGAGGTTGGGATACGCACGGACTTCCGGTAGAATTGCAGGTTGAAAAAGAACTTGGGATTACCAAAGATGATATTGGAAAGACAATTTCAGTAGAAGAATATAACGAAAGATGTCGCCAGACGGTCATGAAATTCACTGACCAATGGAATGATCTTACCGAAAAAATGGGTTATTGGGTGGATCTTGAAAACCCGTACGTAACCTACGAAAACGAATATATTGAAAGTCTTTGGAGTTTGCTTAAAAAGCTTTACGACAAAGGTTTACTTTATAAAGGTTACACAATACAGCCTTATTCTCCGGCAGCGGGAACAGGACTTTCGTCGCACGAGTTGAACATGCCCGGCACATATAAAGATGTGAAGGATACAACGATTGTGGCGATGTTCAAGGTAAAATCGGTAGAAAGTTATCCGGTTTTTGCTGACGTTAACGGCTTGGTTGATCTGCGCATTTTGGCATGGACGACAACGCCCTGGACTTTGCCAGCAAACTCAGCTTTGACTGTCGGTGCCAACATCAATTATGTATTGGTAAAAACTTTCAATCCTTATACCTACGAGCCTGTTGAAGTGGTTTTGGCGAAGGATTTGATTGGAAAATATTTCACTGAAAAAGGAAAAGACGGAGATTTCGAAGGTTATGCTGCGAGCGATAAAAAATTGCTTCCGTGGACTGTCCTGAAAGAATTCAAAGGAAAAGATCTGGAGGGTGTTGAATATGAGCAATTGATGCCATACGTTCAGCCAGACAAACCTGCTTTCCGTGTGATTATCGGTGATTTCGTAACCACAGAAGATGGTACAGGCGTTGTGCATACTTCCCCGACTTTTGGCGCGGATGACTTCCGGGTTTCTCAAGCGAACGGAATTCCCGCCATTATGGTGAAAGACGAAACCGGAAAAGAGGTGCCGATCGTTGATCGTCGCGGACGATTTGTTAAAGAAATTACGGATTATGCAGGCCGTTTTGTGAAGCCAGAATATTACTCGGCAGAAGAACAGGCTGATCCGGAATTCCGTGCAACAGACGTTTTGATCGCGATAAAACTGAAAGAAGAAGGAAAGGCGTTCAAGGTTGAAAAATACGAACATACGTATCCGCATTGCTGGCGTACGGACAAACCGGTTTTATATTATCCACTGGATAGCTGGTTTATCAAAACGACGGCGATGAAGGATAAACTGGTTGAATTGAATAAAACAATCAACTGGAAACCGGAAAGTACCGGAACAGGCCGTTTTGGAAACTGGCTGGAAAATCTCGTTGACTGGAATTTGTCCCGCTCCCGTTACTGGGGAACGCCGCTTCCGATCTGGCGCAGTGAGGATGGAGAGGAAGTTTGTATCGGTGCAATCAGTGAGTTGAAAGAATTGCTTGAAAAGGCGAATTCTTCCGGCAAACTTTCTGCTGAACAAACGGAAAGCAACTCAGTATATCTTGCCAAACTAGGCGAAGGAGATTTCGATCTTCACCGTCCTTATGTTGACAATATTTATTTTGTTTCATCACAGGGAAATATCATGTTCCGCGAGCCGGATCTGATCGACGTTTGGTTTGATTCAGGTGCGATGCCTTACGCTCAGTGGCATTACCCGTTTGAAAATAACGAAATATTTAACGAAAGTTATCCGGCAGATTTTATCTCGGAAGGTGTTGACCAGACACGCGGATGGTTCTTTACTTTGCACGCGATCGCCGGAATGTTGTTTGATTCGGTAGCGTTTAAAAATGTTGTTTCAACGGGTTTGGTTTTGGATAAAAATGGAAACAAGATGTCCAAACGTCTTGGAAACGCTGTTGATCCATTCGAAACACTTGGAAAATATGGTCCTGATGCGACGCGCTGGTATATGATTACCAATGCAGAACCTTGGGATAACCTTAAATTTAACATCGACGGAATCCAGGAAGTACAGCGCAAGTTTTTTGGAACACTGCTTAACACTTACAACTTTTTCGCTTTATATGCGAATCTGGATGGTTATAATTTCCATGAAGCTACGTCTGTTCCTGTGGAAAGCAGAACGGAACTGGATCGCTGGATTTTGTCAAAACTAAATACGCTGATCAAAGAAGTTGGCGAGCAGTTTGACGATTATAACCCGACAAAAGCAGGACGTCTGGTTCAGGATTTTGTGACGGACCAGCTTTCAAACTGGTATATCCGTTTGAACCGCCGCCGTTTCTGGAATCCTTCAAGCGAGAATGCTGGCTTGACAGAAGATAAAAAAGCGGCTTATGAAACGTTGCAGCATTGTCTGGTTACGGTTTCTCAACTGATGTCGCCAATCGCTCCGTTTTTTGCGGAATGGTTATACAAAAGTTTGACGGATGGAATCAGAGAAGAATTGATCAAAGCGGATTCTCATTTGAAATACGATTCTGTTCATTTGTCGCACTGGCCGAAAGTCGAATACAATGAAATCGATCTTGACCTTGAAGAAGCCATGGAAATGGCCCAGTCGATCAGTTCGCTGGTTCACTCGATCCGTAAAAAACATAAACTAAAAGTACGTCAGCCGCTTTCGAAAGTTTTGATTCCGGCGTTGACAGAAAAAACAAGTCGACAGATCCATCAGGTGGCTTCGATTATTTTATCGGAAGTTAATGTGAAGGATGTTGACGCGATCAATGACAACGACGGATTTTTCCATAAAAAAGCAAAACCAAATTTCAAGGTTTTGGGTAAGAAATTTGGAAAAGATATGCAGGCTGTTGCGGAGAAAATCAAGCTTTGGGACAATACTGAAATCAAACAACTGGAAAAAGACGGTCAGTTTTTGATCACTGATCTTCATCCGGTAGCTGCGATTTTAATTGACGAAGTTGAAATTTACACAGAAGACGTTCCGGGTTGGCTGGTTGCAAGTGAAAATGGCTTGACGGTTGCACTGGATATTACCGTTACTGACGAACTTCGTCTGGAAGGTATCGCGCGCGACTTCGTAAACCGTGTTCAAAATCTTCGTAAAGACAGTGGATTTGAAGTAACAGATAAGATCAAAATCACGCTTCAAAATAATGATGAATTGCTGGCAAGTGCTGTAACTGCGAATAGAGAATATATTTGTCAGGAAGTTCAGGCATTGGATCTTAGTTTGGTAGGCGACCTCAATGGTTCTGCCAGCGAGATTGAAATGGATGAGTTTTTGTTGAAGGTAAAAATTGAGGTTGTTTCCTGATTTATAGTTTAGGAAACACAGAGTTAGGAAGAGTTTAAAAGGAGTTTCACAGAGATTTTTTGTCTTTGTGGGGCTCCTTTTTTCTTTTGGTTTTGTAACTTATTTTGATGTGTTACGTACTAGATGTAGCAAATACAGTTCAGTAAGGTCTAATGGCTTTGTTAAGTAATGAATTATAAACCATACGCACTAGATATAAATAAAGACCATACTCGGTTTCAATTTCAGAGCGTTGGCAAACGAGGTGTTTTTGAAAAAGTGATTTTATTCCAATTATTAGCTGATGATGTTTATAATCTTGCTTTATTAGATTACAATCCTACTTCTCAGGAATACAGTGATTTATCAGTAACTAACAATGGTGATATGGCTGAAATTTTTGCCACAGCGATAACTGCTGTAACAGCGTTTTTAAACCAATACCGAAATAGGAAAATTTACTTTGAGGGAAGTACTTCTCCAAGAACTAGACTATACCAAATTGTTATAAACAAAATCTATAACTCTGATAATCAAGATTTGATTATACTGGGACTTAGAAATCGAGAATGGTATCCATTCGAACCTAATATTAACTTTGAAGGTTTTTTAATTAAAAAAAAGATTTAATTTAGAAGAAATTAATTTTCATAGAAATGAAAGTTGTAGAAAAAAATATCACAAAAGAGAGCGAGGGAGGAATTATATATAATCCTTCTTTAGACAATTTACCCGTTCCACAAATCGCCTTGGAAAAAGCTGCAAAAGCAAAAGAAACATTGAGAAAGTATCCTATTCCTTCTCATTTTAAAAGAAATTAATTTTAGACATAATTTAATATTATGGGATCAATAAAATCAAAGGGTAGTAAAAAAACACCTAAATATGGTGAAGTAATTATCGACAATTCACTACCCGATCTTTCACAGCATCCTGTTGTTTTGAAAAAAGTTAGCGAAGCCCGCGCATTTTTAGAAAAACATCCAATTCCGGAGCATATATTGAATCGACATAGAAGTGACAAGTGATTAACAGTAATTAGCCTTCACACTTCATGCAACTACAAAACTCCACAACACTCATCACAGGCGGCGCTTCCGGGCTCGGTGAAGCCACCGCCCGACTATTCCTTTCACAGGGAGCCAATGTCGTTATCCTTGACCTCAACGAAACTTCCGGAAAAGCACTTGAACAGGAATTCTCCGGGAAACTTAAATTTGTAAAAACAGATGTATCAGATGAAGTCGATGTAAAATTGGCTGTAAATGCTGCTGTTGAGTTATTTGGTTCGATTCAGATTGTTGTGAATTGCGCAGGTATTGCGATTGCCCGGAAAACCATTGGAAAAGTGGATGGCGTTTATGGTCCCCATGCGCTCGATGCTTTTGAAAAAACAATTCGTATCAACCTGATCGGAACGTTTAATGTGATTCGTTTGGCGGGTTTTGCCATGGAGAAAAATGAACCGAATGCAGACGGTGAACGTGGCGTTATTATTAATACCGCTTCTGTTGCCGCTTATGATGGACAAATTGGACAAGCAGCTTATGCGGCCAGCAAAGGCGGTATTGTCAGTATGACTTTGCCAATAGCACGTGAGTTTGCAAAAGCTGGGATTCGGGTGATGACCATTGCGCCGGGCTTATTTGAAACACCGCTACTAATGGATTTACCCGAGGAGGCCAGAATTTCTCTTGGGCAACAAGTACCGTTTCCATCACGTTTGGGAAAACCATCTGAATATGCTTTGTTGGCAAAATCAATTGTTGAAAATCCGATGCTGAATGCTGAAGTAATACGACTAGATGGTGCAATAAGGATGGGAGCAAAATGATCAATACATGAAACAGAGACAAAATTTCAACCTACAACTCCCAATTTTCAGCTGGCTGTTTTTTCTGTTTCTGTCATCCGGAATTTCGTACTATCACAACAATCTCCAATTTGGAAAACCTGTTCAGATTGAACGGGTTGATCAGTTAAATTCCAATAGCAGGAGAAAAGTTGTTGCATTTTCGGTAATAACTCAAAAAAGC
The DNA here is from genome assembly GCF_900108855.1 of Dyadobacter koreensis. GTDB lineage: Bacteria > Bacteroidota > Bacteroidia > Cytophagales > Spirosomataceae > Dyadobacter > Dyadobacter koreensis. The sequence goes on along the minus strand of NZ_FNXY01000008.1, from coordinate 74,865 downwards.
AATTTATATCAGAAACTTAATTCACAATATCTTTTAATAAAACTATTGTCAGATAGATTGGAGAATTCTGTTCAAATTATCTTAAACAGACAAACTTGTCTTTTTCAAAAATTACTCCAAACTACAATTCTTCACTTCCGAAGCTTAAGCCAGGCTTCTAATTCCTCTGACGATTTCCCTGGTTCCATTTCCTAGGCAGATATTACTTCTGCACGATTTCTAACATTCTATTTGTCGAAAAGCAAAGCGATTTTTCGCTTTGATAATCTTTATTTCCTATTCGGAAAGTAAGTCTTCGGCTAGTTTTATACTTCAATTCAGAAATCATGAAAATCAATAAAATAATTCTCGAAGCCATAAAATGGCTCAGGTATATCACCATTGCCTATATGCTGGGTTTTGCCAATGTTTTAAATCAGGAAACAAAAACGATGGACGATACTTTTAATAAGATCGAACAAACTTCGGAAGATGAAGACTAAACCATTTTAATTCCCATCACTTTATAGATTTCAAATGCATCCAGATTGTCCGGCTGATCGGTTATAATTGTCGTTAACTGATTGGTCGGACAAACATAATATGCCTCGGCGGTTCCGAGTTTTTCCAAAGTAGAGAGCGCTATAATTTCCCTTGAAGACTCAACCATGGCTCTTTTCACCTCACTTTCTTCATAATCCGGACCAGTTACACCCAGTTCAGGATGAATACTGCATATTCCTGAAAAGCATATATCTGCTCTGAATTTTCGGAAATATTGAATCGTTTCATTTCCAATGGTAACAAAGGAGTTTTTCAAAAGCCTGCCGCCGGCAAATAACACTTCTACTTTTTCATGTTCTTCCAAAATACTGGCGATTGGAAAGCTGTTTGTTACGACCGTCAGTTGAATATCTTTCGGCAAAGCCTGCGCAATTAACATGGCAGATGTTCCTCCGTCAAAAATGGCAACCTGCCCGTCTTTTAGAAAACGTAAAGCCTTGTTTGCAATAATTTGCTTTTGATCATTTCCATACTCAACGCGATCTTTAAAACGATGCGGACCAGGCGAGTGAGGCACAGCCCCTCCCCTGACAGATTTTAACAATCCCTGATCGGCAAGTTCCTTAATGTCACGGCGTACCGTATCTTCTGATACTTTCAAAACATGGCTCAGATCAGTTAGATGAACCTTCTGATCTTGTCCAAGCTGAGTAAGAATCAACTGAAACCGTTCTTCTTTAAGCATAATATCAATTCAACTTTTTGCAAATATAATAATATATTAAATATTAAAGTTGCAAATTATTGCAAATAGTATTTACATTTGTTGCATAAAATCGCATAAAAATAAAATCTTTAACAGAAAAATGAAGAAAACAGTAGCCATCGACATGGATAATGTCATAGCCGATATTGAAACGAACTGGATAAATTTATACGAACAGGAATTCGGTGTTCGCGTTGATAAAAAAGATCTGTTGGGAAAACCAGAAGATTTTGCTTTCCCCGATCCTGATAAGGCGAGAAGTCTTTTATACAAACCCGGTTTTTTCCGTAATGCGCCGCTTATGGCAGGTGCCGTTGAGGCGTTGAAAGAAATACAGAAAGATTTTGAAATCTATATCGTGTCGGCGGCGATGGAATTCCCAAATTCACTACTGGAAAAACACGACTGGCTGGCTGAACACTTCCCGTTCATTTCCTGGAAAAATATTATTTTTTGCGGAGATAAAAGTGTGATCAGTACTGACTTTCTGATTGACGATCATTTAAAAAATCTTGATTTTCATAAGGGAATGCCAATCCTGTTTACGGCGGGCCATAATATCAACGTGAACAAACACACGAGAGTTAATAACTGGACTGAAGCTGTAGCGTTATTGAAAGAAAATATTGAGGTGGTTTGAAATAGCCCTTAACCTATAAATAAGACAGTATATTCAGCTCATTATTTTGTATATTGTACTATAAACTGACGATTTTTAGCAAAATGTTGTAATATGGTATCTGTAAATCTTTCAATCGATCAACTTATTGAGACTATTAAAGGCTTGAATGAGGAAGAAAAAATACAAATCAAGTTTGCCCTTGACAATGATTTTTATGTTTCTGATGAAAAACTGGCAGATCTTGTTAAGCGGAAACAAGATTTAATCGAAGGTAAAATAGGATCCAGATCCTGGGAAGAAATAAAAAGAGAATATGAGTCAGTATAGCGTAGAGCTCATTGCTGATGCTGAAATTGAATTATCAGATGCATTTGATTGGTACAATGAAAAACAATCCGGATTAGGAAATAGATTTTTCAACGAGGTTTCCAGTTCGTTGAAACGCATCAGTGATAATCCATTCAAATTTGCAGTTAAATCTGAAAATGAATTACGTTTTGCACCTTTAACGATTTTTCCATATCTGATTTGTTATTGGATTGACGAGAAATTAAAAACAATTTTTGTTATTTCTATTTTCCACACAAGTCAAAATCCGGATAAATTTAAATAATCATTTATCCGGATTTACTCTTACACTAAACCTTCTCCTTAGCCCGCTCCTTCAACTGCAACAGCTCGTCGCGCAGCCTCGCAGCTTCCAGAAAGTCCATATCTTTTGCAGCACTTTCCATTTTTTTCTGGGTTTCAACGATCAGTTTTTGTAGATCATTTTTACCCATGTATTGAACAACAGGATCTGCCGCTATACGGATTTCAGATGGCTCAACATATATTTTTCTTGGTTTCGAATCGGCGACGGACGTTTGTTCCATAATCGCTTCTTTCGATTTCAGAATTGTCTTTGGCGTAATGCCATGCTCCTCATTATATGCCAACTGAATAGCACGGCGACGATTAGTTTCTCCAATGGCCTGTTCCATCGAACCAGTCATGACATCAGCATACATCAGAACTTTACCGTTTTCGTTACGGGCCGCACGACCGATTGTTTGAATCAATGATCGGATATCTCTTAGAAAACCTTCTTTGTCGGCATCCATGATCGCCACCAGAGAAACTTCAGGCAAATCCAATCCTTCACGTAAAAGGTTAACTCCGACCAATACGTCAAAAACTCCCAGACGTAATTCGCGGAGAATTTCAACCCGATCCAAAGCCTTAACTTCCGAATGGATATAGCGGCATTTGATACCCACACGATCCAGATATTTGCTCAATTCTTCGGCCATCCTTTTAGTCAAAGTCGTGATGAGAACGCGGTCGCCTTGTTTGATACGGATTGTAATTTCTTCCAACAAATCGTCGATCTGATTCAAACTTGGACGCACTTCAATTTCAGGATCGAGCAAGCCTGTCGGACGAATAATCTGCTCAACCACAACACCATCCGAACGTCTTAATTCATATTCTGCCGGTGTTGCACTAACAAAAATCGTTTGTGGCGTAAGGTCCTCAAATTCCTGGAAAGTTAACGGACGATTGTCCAAAGCCGACGGTAAACGAAAACCATATTCTACCAATGCTTCTTTTCTGGAACGGTCTCCTCCCCACATCGCTTTAAGCTGTGGCATAGTAGCATGACTTTCATCAACAACCATCAGAAAATCTTCAGGGAAATAATCAAGCAAACAGAAAGGCCTCTGACCAGGAATTCTTCTATCAAAATACCTCGAATAGTTTTCAATACCTGAACAGTACCCAAGTTCCCGCATCATTTCCATATCAAATTCGGTGCGCTCTTTCACACGTTCCGCTTCTGATACTCTTCCATTGCTGGTAAAATAATTGATCTGTTTTACCAGGTCATCCTGAATTTCTTTAATGGATTGAGAAAGTACATCACGTCCCGTTACGAAGAGATTGGCAGGAAAAATAGAGACCGCTTTTTCACTGGAAATTTTCTTTCCTGAATCCGGTTCGATACGCTGAATCTCTTCAATCTCATCCCCAAAAAAGATGAAACGATATGCAAAATCTGCATAACCAGGATAAACATCGACCGTATCGCCTTTGACTCTGAAAGTTCCGCGACCAAATTCCACTTCAGTACGGCTGTAAAGAATTTCTACCAGTCTGAACAAAAACTGGTTTCGGCTTACGATATCACCGAGCTTTGCTTTTACAATACTCTTTTTATATTCATTCGGGTTTCCCGCACCATAAATACAGGACACAGAAGCAACGACGAGCACATCCCGACGTCCGCTCATAAGCGAAGAAACGGTATGTAACCGAAGTTTATCAATTTCCTGATTGATCATCAGGTCCTTTTCGATATACGTATTTGTGCTTGAAATAAAAGCTTCCGGCTGATAGTAGTCGTAGTAACTAATGAAATATTCAACCGCGTTATTTGGGAAAAACTGCTTGAACTCGCCATAAAGCTGGGCCGCCAAAGTTTTATTATGGCTCAGTACCAACGTAGGACGATTTATTTCCGCCACGACGTTCGCTACTGTAAAAGTTTTCCCGGAACCCGTTACCCCCAAAAGTGTCTGGGCAGGCTCGCCGGCTGCAATTCCCTCTAAAAGTTGTCTGATTGCCTCAGGCTGGTCTCCCGTAGGCTGGTATTCGGAAGTTAGTTCAAAATTCATATCAAAACATAAAAGGAATACAAATCATAACGCATTCCAAAGATAAAATAGTTTCTTCGGAATGCGTCAGAATTCCTCTATGCTTCCTGAGCAATCAGCTGCTGTGCTTTTTCCACTGCTTTCTTCTCTTTCCAATGCTGCCATTCAATACCTAACAGAGAGGCCATACCCTTATCTACGAAGGTGTGACGAACAAGATTCATACCACCACGAACCGCAGTAAAAACTGAATTATTTGCTCTCAACGCAAGACTGAAACCTCCATCAATATATCGGATATAGTGCCACCAAAGCGAAGGAATAAATATTGTTTCGCCATGGTATAAAGTTGTTTCAAAACCTGTCGCACCTTTCATTGCCGGGAAGCGCTCGTAATCCGGATTGATTGGATCCACTTTACTCATTACCGTGAATGGGTGCTGATAAAGCCTTGTGCTTTCCTCAGGAGAAAATAAAATAACCTGCTTGCGGGTGTGGAATTGGGTCAAAAATACATTTGAACAATCCATATCATAGTGCAGGTTGGTAATTGAACCTTCACCTCCAAAAAATACAAATTTATAATATTTCAAAAACCCGTCCATGATGGTTGGAAAACGGATATCCTCTGTCAGAGATGGTGCTTTTTTAAATATATCAAAAAGGAAAAGTCTCAAATCCGTCGGCCCTTTTTCGATAAGCGACAAGTAATCGCCAAACTTCATGGTCTTGGCTATCTGGAAATATTTATCCGCATCGTGCATGTGATTATCAACCAATGGAATTTCAATTTGACCATGGTTCTCACGAAGCCAATCAAATGTCCATTTTTGCATGGCAGGCCAGTCTTTTGCTAAATCTGTAAAAACAACCGGGCGGCTTGGTTTAAGATAATTTTCGATAAATTCTTCCCGGGTAAGTCCGGTACGCTTTTCTATGGGCACTAATTTCATGACAGAAACTGAGTATAATTAGTAATCGACTGAGTAAAGAAACTTGTTATCAGCTTGCGGCTATTCCAGCAACTGCTATTAGTAACAATTCTAATTTGGATATTAGTTCTAAAAAAATCAAGATTTGAAATTCAAATTGTTCAACAAAATGACGACAATTCAAATTCCGGCACCTACTGATTTAAATCACCATCCCCAATTTTTCATCAAATGTATTAAAGGAAATCGGAAATATACCTATCGCGTTTTGAGATAAAAGTCAGTTCATCGATTTCCTTGTGTTTACATTACAGGCAGTTATAAAAATAAATTCTGGCAAGCTAAATGATTCACTCACGAAAAAATATGATCAAAATCAGATTCAAAACTATACATTAAACGTATCTTCACTTTTAAATATTGAATGGTTTTCATGACAATTCATCTGCTGATCTATGAAATATTTAACCGTTGCGCCGCCACCGAAACTTGCCAAATTTGTCCGTTTCTTCTGGATCCTCGAAGACGAAGTGGATACGGAAAAACCATATGTACACCGGGTTATGGCCGACGGCTGCGCGGAAATGATCTTTCATTACCAGGCGCCTTTTGATGAAATTTTTGCCACTGACAAAACTGAAACCTCTTTTTATTCAGGATTGCACGGGCAATCACAGCATTTTCGCCGGTTTATTGTTCGCCAAAACTTTGGGATTTTTGGCGTTTATCTTTACCCCTTTGCAATACCTCTCCTATTTTCGATGCCTTCGGATGAGTTAACCAATGAAATGCCTGATCTGCCAACTTTACTAGGACAACACGGAACCGATCTGCAAGAAAGGATGATGCTGGCAAAAAATAATGATGAGCGTGTCGTCATTATTTCTGAATTTCTGGAAAAACAGATTGCAAAAAATTATCACGAAGAGCCTGCCGTATTTTCAACGATCAGTTATATAATTCAAACAAAAGGAATTGCTAATGTTCAGCAATTGGCTGAACAAAGCTGTTTGTCGACACGCCAGTTTGAAAGAAAATTCAAAGCATTTTCAGGATTTAGCCCAAAGTTATATTCACGGATAATCCGGTTTCAGGCTGCGATGAATATGTATGGAAATCCTGAAAAATCATTAACCGAGATTGCTTATGAATGCGGGTACTACGATCAGTCTCATTTCATTCATGATTTCAAGGAATTTTCGGGGCAACACCCCAAACTGTTCTTTTCCGGCAAAGCAGAAGGCTCAGAATACATGGAAGCATAATGTCGCGTTTTTCCAATTTCCAACTTTCCAGGTGTGCTAAATTTGATCAAACATTAAACAAAAAGTAATGAGCACAATGAAAATCCCCAATGGACACCAGGCAATCATGCCTTATCTGATGCTGGAATCATCTGAAAAGTTTATCGATTTTACTACAAGCGTTTTTGGCGCAGTAGTAACTTTCAAGAAAATGCGCGACGATACAGACGTCATAATGCATTCAGAAATCCAGATCAACGGAAGTACAATCATGTTTTGCGACAGTACTGAAAAATGGAAAACGGAAACTGCCAATCTTTTTATTTATGTTGACAATGCTGACGAAACGTATAAAAAAGCATTGTCGCAAGGTGCTATATCCATTATGGAACCAGCTGATCAGGATTACGGCCGCAGCTGCGGGGTAACTGATCCCAGCGGAAATGTTTGGTGGATTACGTCTGTCAAATAATTTGCAAGCCATCTTTAATTCGTACTTTTAAAAGAAAAACACGAATTAAAGATGGCCGAAGTTATTAATGAAGTTGACGACATTCTTGCCAACCAAAATGAGCAGATAAAAAAATTACATGATATTGTTACCAAAGCTTTTGCAGAAGAGCAACTCATTGTTGATAACCTGGCCCATCCGCCGCAGGAAATTCTCACCCAGGGCCAGCGGGTTTCCGATAAAGTGGCAAGATTTGGAGGCAGCTGGACATTTATTATTATTTTCAGCGTTGTCCTCGTGTTATGGATTATCTACAATTCAACACTTCCTAAAGCGGAACAATTTGATCCTTATCCATTTATTCTGATGAATCTGGTACTTTCCTGCGTTGCGGCCATGCAGGCGCCTATCATTATGATGAGCCAGAACAGGCAGGAAGAAAAAGACCGGATCCGGGCGGAAAATGATTATCTGATCAATATGAAATCAGAATTGGAGGTGCGAAGCCTGCATCAAAAAATGGATCTGCTTTTGGAAGAACAAATAAAAACACTCTTTGAAGTGCAGGCGAAACAGCTGGAATTGTTAAAAAAATTAACCGAGCGTGTTGACAGTCTTTGTACTAAGAATGATCTTTAAAACAATTAGTAAATATAATTTAGTATCAATGATCAATTACGACGGCAAAATTTTTATTCCACTTTCCAACTCTGAAAATGGTGAAGTGGACCTGGGAATGCAGTTTCATTACAAACAATCAGGCAACCTTCTTACCTCGGAATACGTAGGTGCTAATATCCGTTCAGGACATTTAATTGCACTTGTTGACGAAAATGGTTGCCTGGATATGCGATATCATCAAATTAATGATCGCGGCGAAATCACAACAGGCATATGTAAATCGACACCAGAAATTAAACCTGACGGAAAAATACGTTTGTATGAAAAATGGCAATGGACATCGGGAGATTTGTCGGAAGGAGATTCAATTCTGGAAGAATTATAAAATCCTGCATGGCTGTAACCTTAAAAATTCACCTATGAAATTTAAATTCGCTGTTTTAATCTTCGCTTTTCTGGCTTTTTGCCAGGTACATGCTCAAACATCAAAAGTGGTTTCGGGTTCTACGGATTTTAGCGTAAAGTTTATTCTTGGAACTTGCAACGGCACATTCGATGCGCCAAAAGGTACGGCCATTTTTGATCCGAATAATTTGAATGCTTCCGCCTTTAATCTGACTGTTACTACAAATTCGTTTAAAACGAATAGTAACGCTCGTGATAAGGATATGAAAAGTGATAAATATTTTGATGTTGCAAAGTATCCGGAAATTCGTTTTAAATCTTCTAAAATTGAGAAGAAAGGTGATAAGTATCAGGCAATCGGTTCGCTGGCAATTAAAGATGTTTCTAAATCTGTAACCCTTCCCTTTGAAGCAAAAAAAAATGCTGATGGCAGTTATGCTCTTTCCAGTACTTTTGAAATTAACCGGCTTGATTATAAAGTAGGAGAAAGTAACTGGAAATTGAAAGACATCGTAACAGTTACTATGAAGGCTGTAATCAAATAAATTTTTTCTCTTGTTGAAAAAGCACCTGAATCTTAAAAATTGATTCAGGTGCTTTTTATTTTGGCAGGAAGCAATTAACATCTTTCCTTGAAATATATCTTTCTAATGAACAAGTAAAAATTATCCCCAGGGATTACTTTGTAATTAGTCTAATTAACCTTTTATTTGTAAAATATAATTGGTCTAAATTGATATAACCTTCCGATGAAACATTTTTTTGCAGTCACCTGGATTTTCGTTTTATCCTGCACACAGGCAATTTTTGCGCAGAATGGAGAAATCATAGGAAAGATTCTGACACAGGACAGCAAGTCTTTTGAAGGTGTAAACATTACCTTAAAAGATACTAAGTATGGCAGTACGACAGGTAGCGATGGAAAATTTCGCCTAAAAGCACCTGCAGGAAAATATAATCTGATCATCGGTATGCTTGGTATCGAGAAACTTGAAATACCAGTGGAGGTAACAAGTGGAACGCCAACAATTTTGAATGACATACAACTCCGGGAATCGGGCATATCCCTGGATGACGCCGTGATCACGGGACAATTTGGAAAGCAATCTTTACGTAATTCGGTATATCAGGTTCGTACAATCGACAGCGAACGAATCAAGGCAAGAGGTGCTACTAACATCCAGACTATTCTGAACACGGAACTTGGAATAAGATTTTCAAATGATCCAACATTAGGAACGACGGATATTCAGCTGATGGGCATGTCTGGTCAGAGTGTTAAGATTTTACTTGACGGAATTCCGATGGTAGACCGCGGTGCGACGCGCGAAAGTCTTGGCCAGATTGACATCAACACGATTGAACGTATAGAGATCGTCGAAGGTCCTATGTCGGTGATTTATGGAACGGATGCGCTGGCCGGTGTTATTAATTTAATTACTAAAAAAGGCGACGGAAGTGACAATCTTACAATTTCGGCACGCGCACAGGAAGAAACGGTAAGTGACGAATACAACGCTTTCACGGATAAAGGAACGCATAATCAGAATCTTGGAATCGCCTGGCAGAAAAAAGGATTTCAACTATCCGGCAGTGTGACCAGAAATAACTTTGGTGGCTGGCAGGGAGATTCTGCTGGAAGATTAAAAGCCTGGATGCCTAAAGAACAAATGTTGTATACTGCAGGAATTGGTTATTCAAAAGAAAAATGGAACATATGGTATCGTTTCAACGGGACAGACGAGACGATTAAATACTTCGGAAGAGTCAGCGCCGAAAACAAAGCTGCGGACAAAGATTATATAACCAAACGCTGGTTTCATCAGGCGCAGGGCGAATTTAAGGCAAGCGAAAAACTAGGCTTTACAGGAGCACTTTCTTATACCGATTACAGCCGCAGAACACTGAGTACTGTTTTAGATTTAAACACGAACCGCAGAACACTTTCACTCGACGCGGCTGCTCAGGACAAATCAATTTTTACAACGGTGTTTTTTAGAGGAACAGCCTTATACAAAGTCAACGATAACGTGACGCTGCTTCCAGGTATTGAGGTCAACAATAATAATAGCAGCGGACAGAGGATTCTGGGTTCGCCGACTATCAATGAATATGCTTTTTTCATTTCGTCCGAATTGAAAATAACCTCTGCCATAAAACTAAGTCCGGCTGTTCGTTTTATTAAAAATTCAGTTTACAACGCGCCTCCGGTGATTCCGGCGCTGAATGCCAAAATAATCCTGAATAAAGTTTTTGATCTGCGCATGGGATATGCCCGTGGTTTCCGCTCGCCAGCTTTACGTGAATTGTACTTTGATTTTCACGATGCATCGCATTCGATCAATGGCAACGTTAATCTGAAAGCAGAATATTCAAACAGCTTTAATTCCTTCCTGACCTGGCGCGCAGTTGAAAAATCAGTGCTTCGGCTGACCTCGACACTTGGTGGATTTTACAATGTTTTCCATGATCGGATTGATACCGGATTTGACCCCAATAATCCCACGCAAACGACTTATCTGAATATCAGTTTGTACAAAACCACTGGACTGACGTTCGACAATAAACTTTACTGGAAAAATATTCAGGCGTCGTTGGGTGCGACTTATATCGGAACATACAATGAAATAAGTGAAGAAGGGGAACTGAATGAGAAACTTCCTGAATTTGTCTGGTCTCCCGAGATTAACGCAAATCTGCTTTACAGCTTCCCAAAAATTGGAACGAGTGTTAATTTATTTTATAAGTATACCGGTAAAAAGCCGGCCTATGCACTCATGAGCACCAATCCCGTTACAGCAAGCCTGAGGGAAATCAGCGGATACAGTATGGCCGACATCACGGTGACAAAAACAATCGGGAAATATGTAAGTCTTATCGGCGGAGCGAAAAACCTCTTTGATCTGACTTCAATAAAAAATACAACAATTGGTTCCGCCCACGATGCCTCAGGACCTGGTTTCAGCGGCCGCTCTTATTTTCTGGGATTGAATATTCAATGGTCTAAAAGATAATACACCTACATATTTTATTTAAACAAACAATTATGAAACGATTAATTAAACCTCTACTCATCTTTGCAATTTTAGGAATATTTAATGCTTGCAGCGACGACGATCCACCGCTTCCGGACAATCTCGCCGGGTTCGAATCCACGGCACAAGGTTTTGAAGGAGAAAGTGCTGATCTGAAAATAAACCTGGGAAGGGCGGCTGAATCTGCGGTTTCGATTTCGGTTGCCCTGACGCCAAGCCTTTTGACATATGGCACTCAGTTTACGACAGAGCCCGCTGCCACAAATAATGCCATTGCATTGACGGTTCCTGCCGGACAAACCAGCGTAACAATCAAAGTGTTAAAAAAAACAGGCGTCCTTTTAAATGGTGATGAAAGTATTCTATTTAAAATAGCATCGGTTTCCTCACCTGCCATGATTGGCACAAACGCGGAATTAAAATTAAGCTTCAAAGCAATCGTTTCGGACGGGACGCAATTGCAGTTAAACGGAATCGCGGGTGCAGAAGCAGGTGCAAGTGCAGCCAATTCAGTATACCTGGATTTGAGCGCAAATACCCAAACGCCGGTTCTTCGTGACAGCTGGGATTTAGGATTCAACAGCGGGGCTGATTTCCGCGTAATTCTAAACAATACCAACGGCGCAACGGCAATTGAGATCAATAAATCTGATATCAACGCAGTTTCAGATAAAGATATTGACATTAATACGCTAGCAGTTGGGCAAGGTGCTGGAACTTTCGCCTTGTATGATGGCGTATCCGGCGACCTTACAAAGACGGTAATCAAAGAAATTTCCGCAACCGATGCCGATAACAAAGTGTACGTAGTTAACCGCGCAGGTGGTTCAGGATCAGTTTTGGCAGTTGATAAAATTTATAAAGTCCGTGTACTTCGTAAAGGAACAGGCTATACACTTCAATATGCAAAATTGAATGAAACCACTTTCAAAACACTTGATGTAACAAAAGATGTTACATATAATTTCCAGTTTGCGTCGCTTGAAAAAGGTGCAGCTGTAAGCGTGGAACCAACGAAAGCACGTTGGGATATCGTTTGGGGTTATAGCCTTTATTTCACAGGAACAACTCCTTATTCATTCTCTGACCTGGTTTTCATAAATCACCATGCCGGCGTTACTGCAGCAGAGATCTTGACGTCCACAACAAGTTATGACGCATTTGCTGAAAGTAATTTATCCGCAGTTACGTTCCTTGCGGATCGGGACGTAATCGGTTCAAAATGGAGAGTGACATCGGGCGGTACCGTCGGTGTGAAAACAGATCGTTTTTATCTGATCAAAGACGCAGCCGGAAATGTTTACAAACTTAGATTCCTGAGCTTCCACGCAAATGACGGCGGAGAAAGAGGCAAGCCAAAACTGGAATACAAACTTGTAAAAAAAGGCGCTTAGTCATTTTAACTATTCTAAACCCGTCAGAGAGATAAAGCCCACGCTTTTCTCTCTGATTTTTTGGAATATAACAAACACCCAAATGCTTAAATCCATCATTTTTTCCATCTCGACACTGATGATTCCGGTAATGCCGGAGGCTCGTGATATTCTGCCAATCAAAACAAGTTTAGAAATAATCTCAAACCCGGCTAAACCAGAAATAAAGGTTATCAAAGATTTCAGTGCCGCGACGAAGCCTAATACCTATAACTATATCAGTCTCTTAACCGGGGCAGAAGTGTCTCAGGAAGATGCCAGAACAAATAAGTGGGACCTAGCTTTTAGCGGCACGACAATTCTTGTAAATGGCGGAACGAGCGGACCAGGAAAAGGGGCTGCTCTAATTTTAGAAAAACCTTTTGATACCGTATCAGAAGCTCCGAAAGAAGGATACAAAACGGACGATGGTTCAGGAAACGCAATTGCAAGCGGTAGTGGAAATTCCTGGTATAAATATGACATGAACGTTCATGCGATTTTACCAATAACCGGCAGAACTGTCGTGGTTAGAACTGCGGAAGGCAAATTAGTCAAAATTGAATTCATCAGTTATTACAAAGGAGCACCGGAAGATGTGCCGACTGAAGAGTCCAAATACTATACCTTCAGATATGCTCTGGCCGACGAAAGCGGTAAGTTCTGATTTAATCAGGCCAATTTTTTTTGCCACGGATCCACGAATTTTCACAAATAATTTTTAACACTATTTGTGAAAATTAGTGGATCCGTGGCGAAATTTTATCCTTCTAAAATCTTCTTCAGATTTTTTAATCCGTCAGAAAAATCTTTCCCGACGGAATCCTCCATGCCCATAAACGGAAGAAATACATTCATTGGAATTGGCATCGCGCCGGTGAAACCCCATTTTACCCTGGTCTGCTCCGGACCAATAGCTTCCGTGATCATGTAGGCATCATTCGTCGATTCAAAAGGTTTGATAAATCGCAGTTCGGTATCGATCCTCTCACCTTCTGTAATTTTTTTAATTTCCTGCTCTCCAACACCAACCTCCTCGTTGCCCTCCCACCGGGACGTAAAACCAACCGTTTCGTCCATACCTTTAAATGTTTTTTTTACATCCGGATCTTTGGCCATCCACACACTCCAGTTGTCCTGATTTTTCAGAGGTTTCAGGTAGGCAAAAACTTCGGCTTTTGGCTTATTAATTATTATTTCTCTTTCAACCGCATAGTTTTTCGGCATGAGTGTCGCCGCAAGAATAAAAATGGCAATGATTCCAAGAAGAATGTAGAGCGCTTTTTTCATAAGAGGATTTGTTTGAGGTGAAAAACTGAACTTATATTTTATTTCGTCAAGATCTTCAATTCGCTCCAAATTGCTCATTCCCGCCTTTTCCAAAACTCTTATAGAAGCCGCGTTTTCCACATTGACAAATGCGATTACTGCAGGTGGCTGAAATTTGCGGATAGAAAAAACCAGCAAAGCTTTGGCTATTTCGGTTGCAACACCTTTTCCCCAATATTCTTCTAAAATCCGGTAACCTATTTCAACTTCTGCTCCATATTCTTCCAGTTTCGCAGCTCCAACCAGCTTTCCGGTCCTTTTCTCTTCGATCAAGTATCTCCCAAAATACGTTTCCGTTTCATTTTCTTTCAAAATCCTGTCAAACATTTCATCCGATTCCTGGCGATTCAGCGCGTGGCCGGTAACAAATTTCATCACATTCTCATTGTCGCTGAGTCTAAAATATTTGTCGCCGTCAGAGGCTGTCATTTTTGTTAAAAGGAAACGATTGGTCTTAATGGAAAATATTTTCATAATAAATACCAGCTTGCATAATTTGCAAGTAACAAGCACAAATTCAAATAATTAAATAAAACTGGTGATGATTTTATAAATATACGTTTTGCCAAATAAATTTAGAATAGATTCAGCTCATTTATTTTTTTGGCAACATCCGGATTAAGGTAAGAGAGATTCATTGAAACAGGCAGGATATTTGTACAATCCTCCGGGATATATTTCTATTTTGCATATTCCTCCACAAGAAATTCTTTTTTCCGTCTGATAAAAGCTGATGAAACGATATTTCCCTTTTATAAAAAAATACCGGTCTGCCATGATTTTAGGGCCACTGCTGGCGATTATCGATGTTTTTGGCGAGATCGTCCAACCCATGCTCATGTCTGACATTGTCGATATCGGCATTAGAAACCAAGACACGCATTACATTCTGAAAATGGGCGCGCTGATGATCGGACTTTCGATTGTTGCCATCGTCGGCGGTGTCGGCAATGTATATTTTTCTTCGAAATCATCGGTCGGTTTTGCCAGTGAATTGCGGCAGGGGCTATTTAAAAAAATACAGGAATTTTCGTTTTCCAATATCGACACATTCAGCAGCGCATCACTGGTGACCAGGTTAACAAATGATATCAATACACTTCAACAAGTGGTAATGATGTCTTTGCGACTTTTAATCCGCGCCCCGTTAATGCTCGTTTGCGCTGTAATTTTCGCCTTACAAATTAATAAAGAACTTACCATCATCATTGCTGTCGCTATTCCGGTTTTAAGCTTTGCCATTTTTTTTATCATGAAAAAAGGCATTCCTTATTTTACAAAAATGCAGCAAAAACTGGACCGTGTAAACGCAGCCATTCAGGAGAACCTGACCAATATCCGCGTTGTCAAATCCTTTGTGCGCAGTGATTTTGAAGAAGAAAAATTTTCTGTTGCCAACCGGGATTTGATGGATATGTCTGTCAAAGCATCAACAATTGTGGTTTTGATTATGCCAGTTATGATGCTGATCATGAATGTTTCAATCGTGGCGGTTGTTTGGTTTGGCGGAAACAAAGTAATGAAGGGAGATTTGCAAGTTGGGCAGCTTATGTCTTTTATCAGTTACATCACGCAGATTTTGATCGCGCTGATGCTGCTTTCCATGACCATTATGATGTTTTCCAGAGCGAGCGCCTCTTCTAAACGGATTCTGGAAGTGCTCGATACCGACGTTGATATAAAAGATACTTTTACTGCAAACGCTGAAAATTTTCACATCAAAAAAGGTGGAGTTGAATTTCGTGACGTTTGTTTTAAATATAAATCTGAAAGTGATTTTTTTGTTTTAAAGGATATCAATCTGAAAGCTGCTCCGGGAGAACTGATCGCAATCATCGGTGCAACCGGTTCAGCAAAAACCAGTCTGGTCCAACTTATTCCACGGTTATACGACGTGACGGAAGGCGAAATTCTGATCGATGGAATTGATGTCAGGAATTATTCTCTAAAACATCTTCGTGAAGCCACTGCAACAGTTTTACAAAAAAACGTATTGTTTTCGGGTACAATTAAAAGTAATCTGAAATGGGGCAAGCCGGACGCAAGTGATGAAGAAATAATTGCAGCTGCCAAAGATGCCCAGGCGCATGATTTTATCATCTCATTTCCACAACAATATGAAACCCTTCTGGGGCAGGGCGGTGTCAATCTCTCAGGTGGTCAGCAGCAGCGGTTATGTATTGCCAGGGCACTTTTGAAACAGCCGGTAATTCTAATTTTAGATGACAGCACCAGCGCCGTCGATACTGCAACAGAAGCTAAAATCCGGACTGCTTTACAAGAAAATCACAATAATACGACCACGTTTATCATTGCACAGCGGATCAGTTCTATCGAAACGGTAGACAGGATTGTTATTCTGGATGATGGCCGGATCATCGGGGTCGGGACACATGACGAACTTATAAAAACGAATGCAGTTTACCAGGAAATATATCAGTCACAGCAGCAAAATGAAGCCATAGCCTCATGAGCGAAAAAAGTACAACATCATCAGCTGCACCAGGCGGCATGCCAGGATCAAGCTCAGGAAGGCGTTTTTCTGTGGAAAAACCTAAAAATATGGGTCTGACAATGCGCAGGCTTTGGGGGTATCTTGAAAAAAACAGGCTCGGTTTATTTACTGTTGTCTTATTTATTCTGGTCAATACTGCGGCTTCCTTAACTGGTTCGTATTTGCTTCGTCCGCTGATCAACGATTACATTATTCCGAAGGACGTTGACGGTTTATTGCATATGCTCGGCATTATGCTGGTCATTTATCTTGCAGGAGCAACCGCAGCCTATCTGCAAAGCAGGTTTATGATCATCATTTCCCAAAAAACCGTGAATGAAATGAGAAATGATCTGTTTAAAAAACTGCAATTGCTACCCTTGCAATTTTTTGATACCAACAGCCATGGAGAATTGATGAGCCGGTTCACAAACGACGTCGATCTGATCAGTGAATCACTGAATAATAGCCTCACACAGATTTTCACGAGTGTTATCACACTTTCCGGAACATTTCTGCTTATGTTATATATCAGCCCCTTGCTGACTTTGGTGACCTTAGTAATGGTTCCGCTTATGCTGTTTCTGGCTTCTCAGGTTATCAAACGCAGTAAAAATTATTTCCTGGCTCAGCAAAAAGCAGTTGGTATCACGAATGGATATATCGAAGAAATTATCACTGGAATTAAGGTGGTTAAAGTTTTTGGTTATGAAGAAAAAGCTGAAACAGACTTTGAAAAACTGAATTTTGATCTGCGTGACAAAGCAACCAAAGCACAAATGTTTTCAGGAATGATGATGCCGATTATGATCAACATGAGTACGATCAATTATGCGCTGACCGCAACAATCGGCGGAGTGCTCGCTGTCACGCGCGGACTGGATATCGGTGGGCTGGCTTCTTTTCTTCAATATTCCAGACAATTCGGTAGACCAATAAACGAATTATCAAGTCAGCTGAACAGCTTGCAAGCCGCTTTGGCAGGAGCGGAACGAGTTTTCGAAATGATGGACCAATTACCTGAACCAGCAGATGCAGAAAATGCTTTTAAACTTACGAATGTAAAAGGTGAAGTTCGTTTTGAAGGCGTTTCATTCAGTTATAGTTCTGATAAAGTAATCCTGCATGATATCAATTTATCAGTCAAACCAGGTCATAAAATTGCATTTGTAGGTTCGACTGGCGCTGGCAAAACCACGATTATTAATCTGCTTCCGCGTTTTTACGATATCCAATCCGGAAAGATCACGATTGACGGTATTGATATCAAAGATATTTCCAGAAAAAGTCTTCGAGAATCGATGGCAATAGTTTTACAGGATACGCACCTATTTACAGGAACGGTAATGGAAAATATCCGTTATGGACGCCTGTCTGCAACAGACGACGAAGTTATTCATGCGGCCGAACTCGCCAATGCGCACTCTTTTATCACAAGGATGCCTCAAGGATATCAGACGACATTAGATGGTGACGGAAGTAATCTGAGCCAGGGACAAAGGCAGCTTCTAAATATCGCGCGCGCCACCGTTGCCGAAGCTCCGATCCTGATTTTGGATGAGGCGACGAGCTCCATTGATACAAGAACGGAAAAATTAATCGATCTAGGTTTAAATACACTGATGCAAGGAAAATCGACCTTTGTGATCGCCCACCGTTTATCTACTGTTCAGAACGCGGACGAAATTATTGTACTGGAATTTGGTAAGATTGTTGAGCGCGGAACCCATAATGATCTGATGTCCGGCAAGGGAAAATATTATCAATTATATACCGGACAATTTTCCTGAATTGCCTCAGTTTGATTAGATGCCAAACGTAAAAATAAGATTATTCCAAGCTTAAATCAGATTAAAAATACGGAATAAAGTCCAAAATCAGACAGCGAACATAAGGCTTTCAGACATTTTTAAACGCCTTAAAATACATTTTTCAGAAGACAATCACATCTGTACAAAAAACAGCCTTAAATGAAGAGACAATTGAAATATTGATGTTCGGACTATTTAAATATATTAATAATCAATAACTTATAAGCTTAATTAGAAAAATATTAGATTTGGTTAACAGTTGTTAACATTCCCGAAAATTTGGTTATAAAATTTGAATTGTTATATTTGAATAATTGGAGCACAGTATTGCATATTCAATTATATAATTCCAATCATTCTTGAATTCATTATAAAAATATGAATTTTTAATGTTTTGAACTTTAATCAGCACCATGCTTAAAAGAACTTTCATATTGTTTTTTTGCATTGGGCAAATTCTTGCCTCGGCACTGTTTTCCGGACAGGCGGAAGCGTCATGCAGGTCTAATTTCGGAATAAAGTTCTTGTCTCCCTTCAATA
This sequence comes from Dyadobacter koreensis, assembly GCF_900108855.1. Lineage (GTDB taxonomy): Bacteria > Bacteroidota > Bacteroidia > Cytophagales > Spirosomataceae > Dyadobacter > Dyadobacter koreensis. The sequence goes on along the minus strand of NZ_FNXY01000008.1, from coordinate 56,084 downwards.
ATTCCTACTATCTGGAAGACGAAGAAGAAGAAATTGAAATTGATGATTCAATTTGTCAACGCCAGACATTCGTTAAGGCTGATGAATTCGAATGGAAGGAAAGTTTAACGCACTTATTACGTCACCGGACATCAAGCTACCGGTTTATCAGCTTCGAAACTGTTCCCTCGGAATACTTCCATTTTTCTTTAAAATCAGTTGTAAAACATTATACCAAGCAAGTCATCGGCTCCATTGAGGGGTTACTTACCTTGCCAGACTATTACAACTTCCTTCATCGACTTTGTCCGTTTTAACAGACAATTCCGGCATTCTGCCACATTATTCTAGCCGCACAGATTTTTTGAATTAATTGACAGACACCAAATGCCTGCTTTTTGCTGCATGCATTCATGTTTGCTGATAACAATATACATCCTAATGGGTCACATTTGGATGTATCACCATGTGCCAAAGTTCTATTCATACACTTTAAAATATTAAATTTCAATTACTTACTTACTCATCATGAAAAATTATAACTGGTCTTTTCTGTTAGGAATAAGCCTTTTCGCGACGGCTTGTTCTACACAAAGCAAAGACTCCACAGAACTCAAAGATTCTATTTTGACAATTCCTGTCACAGAATTGAAATCTCAGAAAACCGATCTTCACAGGGAATATGTTAGTGATATTCATGCTGTCAGAAATGTGGAAATATATGCCAGAGTTAAAGGTTACCTCGAGCAGGTTTATGTTGATGAAGGCAAAGAAGTAAAAAAAGGGCAGATACTGTTTCGCATCAACAGCGCAGAATACGAATCCGGCCTTGCCAAAGCAAAGGCTAATCTGCAAAGTGCCGACGCTGATGCCAAGGGCGCAGAACTTGAACTGAAACGTGTTAAATTACTTGTTGAAAAAAATGTCATTTCAAAAACCGAGCTAGAGGTTGCACAGGCAAAACTCGCAGCTGCAAACGCTAAAATTGAAGAAGCAAAATCGGAACGATCGACAGCAGCGCTGCATCTGGCACAAACAGAGATCAAGGCGCCATTCGATGGCGTTATCGACAGACTTCCTTACAAAACAGGCAGTTTGATCAACGAAGGCACCTTGCTTACCACGCTTTCTGATACTAAAAATGTATTTGCTTATTTTAATGTCTCAGAAAACGAATACCTCGAATACACCCGGGCACGGGGATCTGCCTCTAATAATAACACGATTGTAGAGCTTGAACTGGCAGATGGTTCTTTTTTCAAACATAAAGGAATTATTGAAACCATGGAGGGCGCTTTCGACGAAGGTACCGGATCTATTGCTTTCAGGGCACGTTTTACAAATCCTGAAAAATTATTGAAACACGGATCTACAGGCACGATCAGGTTGACCAATACCGTTGAGAATGCCATTTTAATTCCTCAAAAAGCTGCTTTTGAAATTCAGGATAAAAACTTTGTTTACGTTTTGGGCAAAGACAATAAAATAAAAACCAGAAGCTTTGTCCCAAAATCGAGACTTTCAGGATACTATATTGTAAAGTCGGGATTAGAGCCGGGAGAAACAATCGTTTGCGAGGGACTTCAGGGATTGAAGGATGGCGTTACGATTAATCCAAAAACAATACTTCTGGATTCTGTCAAAACCGAAACGAACAAAATCGAGCTTACAGCGCGATAAAATCAAACGCCCACCTGAATTTTAAATCATGTTTCAAAAATTTATAGAGCGACCGGTACTGTCGCTGGTAATTTCTATTTTCATAACGCTGATGGGGATTCTGGCTTTCACCGGACTACCTGTTTCTCAATTCCCCGATATTGTTCCGCCTTCTGTTGTCGTAACAGCCACTTATACAGGGGCAAACTCGGAAGTTTGCGTCGACGCTGTTGCAGTTCCCTTGGAAAAAGCCATTAACGGTGTACCTGGCATGACGTACATGACCAGTGTCTCCGGAAACGACGGCGTGACGACCATTACCATTTCGTTTAACGTAGGCGTAGACCCCGATCTTGCCGCAGTCAACGTGCAAAACCGTGTGCAAACGGTTATTGACGAACTCCCGGAAGAAGTAATTAAAGCTGGTGTTACCACTGAAAAAGAGGTCAATAGTATGCTCATGTATCTCGATATTATGAGCACAGATACCACAGTTGGTGAAGACTTTGTATATAATTTCGCCGATATAAATATTTTAAAAGAGTTGAAAAGGATTGACGGCGTAGGTCGTGCACAGATTATGGGAAGTAAGGATTACTCCATGCGTGTGTGGCTGAAACCCGATCGAATGAATACTTACAACGTGTCGGCCGATGAAGTTGTAAAGGCAATACGCGATCAAAATGTGGTTGCGGCACCTGGAAAAACAGGCGTAGCTTCTGGCCGCGAAACACAGGTTTTGCAATATGTTTTAAAATATACCGGGAAATTGTTTGAACCGGTTCAATACGAAAATATTGTTCTGCGGTCCAATCCGGACGGTTCGATGCTTAAACTAAAAGATGTTGCAGATATCGAATTTGGAACACTGGAGTATGATATGGCTTCCAAGTCCAACGGAAAACCGTCGGCATCGATCATGATCAAACAGCGTCCGGGCTCAAATGCGCAGGATGTTATCAGAAATATCAAAAGCAAAGTAGCAGAATTAAAAGGCACAAGTTTCCCGCCCGGGATGGACTACTTTGTTTCTTATGACGTGTCTCGCTTCCTCGATGCATCTATTCATGAAGTGGTTCGCACATTGATTGAAGCATTTATTCTTGTGATCATCATTGTTTATCTGTTCTTGCAGGATTTCCGTTCAACGCTTATTCCTGCCTTAGCTGTCCCGGTGGCTTTGATCGGTACATTTGCATTTATGCAGCTTTTCGGCTTTTCGATTAACTTGCTTACGCTGTTTGCTTTGGTACTAGCGATCGGTATTGTGGTCGATAATGCCATCGTCGTCGTCGAGGCCGTCCATGCAAAAATGGCTGAAAAACATCTGGATGCCAGAGAAGCAACCCTCGAATCAATGAAAGAAATGAGCGGGGCAATTATTGCAATTACACTCGTGATGTCAGCAGTGTTTGTTCCGGTAGCGTTTATGTCAGGTCCCGTTGGAATATTTTACCGGCAGTTTTCGATCACCCTGGCGATTTCGATTGTAATTTCCGGTATCAACGCATTAACCCTTACACCTGCTCTTTGCGCAATAATGCTCAAAAATACACATGGGCAGCCGTCAAAAAATACCCCTCTTGACCGGTTTTTTAAAGGTTTTAATAATGGCTATAATGGTATTTCAAACAAATACCAAAAACTGCTTTCCTTCATTATCGGCCGTAGAATGATTACAATTGGCTTGCTGATCGCATTTTGTATCGGAACTTATGGCATCAGCGCGATCCTTCCAAGTGGGTTCATTCCTACGGAAGATCAAGGTGTAATTAACGTGAATGTGACAACGCCGGTTGCCGCCACGGTTGAAAGAACGGAAGCTGTTCTGGATGAAATACAGAAAGTAGCGGAGTCACTGGAACCTGTGGAATCGGTATCATCCCTTTCAGGGTATAGCTTGATTACTGAATCTGCCGGATCATCTTATGGTATGGCAATGATTAACCTTAAAGCCTGGGATCAACGCAAAGAATCAGTGAAAGACATCATTGCTGAAATGGAGCAGAAAACAAAGCATATCACAGATGCAAAAATAGAGTTTTTCCCTCCTCCAACGGTTCCTGGATTTGGTAATTCAAGTGGATTTGAACTTCGTGTCCAGGATAGGACTGGCAGTGATGATCTTCAAAAAACTGCCAGTGTCACAAATGAATTTGTTAAAGAATTAATGGCCACTCCTGAAATATCAAGTGCGTTCAGCAGTTTTGATGCAAGCTTTCCGCAATACATGATTCATGTGGATGCTGATATTGCTTCCAAAAAAGGAGTTTCTGTTGATGCCGCTATGAGCACACTCCAAACCTTGATCGGTAGCTTGTATGCTTCCAACTTCATCCGGTTTGGACAGATGTACAAGGTTATGGTACAGGCAGATCCAAGTTTCCGCAGAAGTCCGGAAGATATTTTGAAGTTGTATGTTAAAAATAACCGTGGTGAAATGGTTCCCTTTTCAACTTTCATACGTCTTGAAAGGGTTTACGGACCAGAATTACTGACGCGCTATAATATGTATACATCCGCAATGATCAATGGTGATGCTGCTCCGGGGTTCAGTAGCGGAGATGCTATCAGGGCGGTAGAACGTGTGGCAAAAGAAAAACTTCCCAAAGGGTTTTCATATGAATGGTCAGGGATGACCAGGGAAGAAATCCTGTCGGGTGATCAGGCGATGTATATTTTTGGTATATGTCTTCTCTTTGTTTACCTGCTGCTCGCTGCGCAATACGAAAGCTTTCTGCTTCCGCTTCCAGTAATACTCTCTTTGCCTACGGGGATATTTGGCGCTTTTCTCTCACTCAAACTTCTGGGTCTGGAAAATAATATTTATGCGCAGGTTTCTCTGGTCATGCTGATCGGTCTATTGGGGAAAAATGCGATTCTTATTGTTGAATATGCCATTCTTCGCCAAAAAGAAGGACGAACTGTTTTTGATGCCGCTCTGGAAGGAGCAACAGAAAGATTACGTCCTATTTTAATGACATCTTTCGCCTTCATTGCAGGACTTATCCCACTTTGTATCGCTTCCGGTGCGGGTGCATTAGGAAACCGGTCGATCGGAACAGCGGCCGCAGGGGGGATGTTGATAGGGACGCTTTTCGGAGTAATCATCATACCTGGTCTTTATGTTTTATTTGCAACATTGGCCCTTCCAAAAAAGCCTTCTGCGCCTAAAATGGAAAAAGAAGAAGTTCTGCTCCACTGAGATTCCGCCTAAAATAACGGCAGTCGTGACTATTCACGGCTGCCTATTTCTACTAACTGCATTGATTTAATGAAAACATATAAAACACTTTGTAAAACCCTTCCGGTTGCAGCCTTGCTATTAGTCAGCGGATGTAAAATGATGCAGCCCATAAAACAGTCTGCGGCGATCCGAACGCCGGAGGCTTTTGAAAATCAAAATGATTCGACCGGTATCGGTTCTATGCAATGGAAATCGTTTTTCAAAGATCCAAACCTGACCGCATTGATCGATACCGCTTTAATGAACAATCCTGACTTGAAGATTGCCGTTCAGCGTATCGAAATGGCTCGTTCCAATGTGATGCTGGCAAAAGGGGCATTACTTCCGGCAGTTGGCGCGGAAGTTTCTGGTGGTGGAAGGAAGTTTGGAGATTATACCATGGACGGCGTCGGGAATTACGATACGAATTTTTCTGAAAATATTGATGCCGACAGAAGGCTTCCAGCTCCATTTATGCCTGATTATTTCGCTGGCTTTCGCAGTACCTGGGAAGTGGATATCTGGGGAAAATTGAGAACACAACGTAAAGCTGCATATACCCGTTTTCTGGCCTCCGAAAAAGGAAAACATCTGGTTACGACAAGCTTGATTGCACAGGTTTCAAGTCTATATTATGAGTTGCTGGGAATGGATTCTGAGCTTGCGATTATCAAGAAAAACATCTCATTGCAACAATCTGCTGTTGAAAATATTAAAATCCAAAAAGAAGGCGGCCGCGCGAATGAGTTAGGAGTCAGACAATTTACTGCACAGCTATTAAATACTCAGAGTCTTGAAATCCAGATCAATCAGCGCATTGTTGAAGCAGAAAACAACCTGAACTTACTACTTGGGCGTTTTCCACAAAGAATCCAGAGACAAGGTAATTTGAATGACAATTTACCCGACCGCGTTCAGACAGGTATCCCGTCGAGAATGCTTATCAGACGCCCTGACATTCAACAGGCTGAATTAGATTTGCTGGCAAACAATGCAGATTTACAAGCTGCCAGATTAGCTTTTCTTCCTTCACTTAATATTACTGCCATGTTAGGTTTCAACGCGTTTAAAAGCTCATTATTGTTCAATCCTGGTTCAATTGCGTATAACGCACTGGGAGGGCTGGCCGCTCCCATCTTCAATAGAAAAGCACTGAAAGCTGGCCAAAAAAGATTCGAGGCGGCCAGTATTGAGTCACTTTATTCTTATAACAAAGCAATTCTTACCGGTTTTCAGGAAGTAAGCACCAGTCTGAAAAAGATAGAGAACACGAAAAAAATCTCAGATTTCAAAAAACAAGAAGTTGACGTTTTACAACAAGCTGTTGCGACTTCAAGGGATCTTTTCCTGACCGGTTATGCCACATATCTGGAAATTATAACGGCACAAAAAAATGTTTTGGAAGCTGAATTAGCATTGACAGAAGTCCAGAAGGATCAGCATCTTGCGTTAATAGAGTTATACCGTTCGCTTGGAGGCGGATGGGAATAATGACAATAATCTTTTTAAACCATCACCGACCTTACAATTTCAGACATAAAAAATGGACAGCTGGTGCAAACCGGCTGTCCATTTTTTATGTCTGAAATCTAACTTACTTTTTCTTAGCTCCTGCTAAACTCGGCTCTTTCGAAATAACGATCAAGTCAGCAAGCATACGGCCTGTTTCCGTAATGTAGATATCCTTTTTCTTTTTAGCATCTTTCGGTGCTTCTGTCGCAACTTTCGGGTCTGCATCTTCGTCTTCATCTTCCGCATCTTCGCCAAGTTGTTTCAAAGCCGCACGTTTCTTTTCTGCTTCGTCGCGCTCCACTTTGCGTTTTGCTTCCTGCAAAGAAACAATTTTATTCTCCCGTGCCTTTTTAAATTCGTCCAGCGTTTTGACCAACGTTTTCAATTCTTCATCCGATTTTAGACGTTGCTTATACTTGTCTTTAAGCTGGCCAACAATCTTGTCATTAATGTTATTGGCACTTTCGTATTTGGAAGAAGCAATCTGATCCCAAGGCAATGCACTTGGCTGTGATCCTTCACCATATTCATTCACTTTAAACGCTGACGGTAATTCGAGATCAGGCATAACACCTTTCAGCTGCGTACTGCTTCCGTTGATACGGTAGAACTTCGCAACTGTGAGTTTCACCTGGCCAAGCTGATCTGTTTCTTTTGGAGCCCACTGATTAAGATCGATCAAAGTCTGAACCGTTCCTTTACCATAAGTTTGTTCCCCAACAATGATTCCACGTTTGTAATCCTGAATCGCAGCTGCAAAAATTTCAGAAGCTGATGCACTGAAACGGTTCACCATAACAGCCATCGGACCATTGTAAGCTATCATTGGGTCATTATCAGTTTCGACCTGAATATCACCCTGACCCTCTTTTACCTGAACAACCGGACCTTTATTGATAAATAAACCTGTCAACGAAACAGCCTCCGTCAATGAACCACCTCCATTATTACGTAAATCGATTACAATTCCGTCCACACTTTCAGCCTGCAGTTCAGTAATCAGTTTCTGAACATCACGCGTTGTGCTCGAGAATTCTTTTTCTTTTTGCTGGGCTCCTTCGAAGTCACGATAAAATAATGGAATATCGATCACACCTATTTTGTAATCTTTGTTTCCGGTATTAACAGAAACAATCTCCTTTTTTGCACGTGAATCTTCCAGTTTGATTTTTTCACGAACCAGTCTTATTTCCTTTGGAGGAGTACTTGATAAAGCATCTGCCGACAACACCTGCAAACGAACAACTGTGCCTTTTGTTCCCTTGATAAGCTTCACGGCGTCGTCTACAAACCAGCCAACCAGGTCAACAAATTTGCCGTCGTCACCTTGGGCAACACCAATAATTTTATCTTCCTTTTTAAGCTGTTTTCCTTTAAATGCAGGTCCGCCAGGAATTACTTCAACAATTTTGATATAATTATCTTCCTCACGAAGTAACGCACCGATACCTTCAACTGACTGGCTCATTTCCTGTTTGAAACGATCAGCAGAAGTTGGCGCCATATAACTTGTATGGGGATCAAGTGATTCCGCATACGCATTCATAAACATCTGAAAAACCTGTTCCGTACGGATACGGCTAAGACCGCGGTCACGATTTTTATATCGATCGCTCATTGTTTTTACCACCGATGAATCCGCTTTTCCGGCAAGTTTCAGATCGAGCGCTTCGCTTTTCAGATACTTTCTCCAGGTATCGTTCAGCTCGTCGTTCGATTTTGCCCAGGCCACTTTTTCGCGGTCAGTGTTTAACGTTTCATCAACGGTATAGTCAAACGGCTTCGGCGTTTTCAAAAGTGTCTGAATATATTCGCTTCTTTCCTGATAACGCTTTCTGAAAAGGTTATACATATTAAACGGAACATCCAGCTCTCTTTTTTGTAAAAAGTCGTCGAAAGAGTACCTGTACTTTTCGAATTCCGCCATGTCGGAGGCCAGGAAATACAACCGGCCATGATCGATACCATCAATATACTTGTCAAAAATCGCTGACGATAATGAATCATTCAGCTTCGTTTTGCGATAGTGATAATTTGATAGTATCCGGCTCGAAAGTTCCTCTGCCTTATACTGACCCGCAGTCGGTTTGATATCCTCCGATAGCGAAGTTTCCGTGGTGACGATTGCATTTTGCTGTACCGGACCTCGCTGCCAGCCAAGTAATACAACAGGAATAAGAGTGATTAGGTACTTTTTCATTCGTCGAATTTTGTTAATTATTTAACAATCTCTAATAATTCAACTTCAAAAACTAAAGCTGAATAAGCTGGAATCTGAGGACCTGCTGCACGTTCGCCATAAGCCAGTGAATAAGGAATATATAATTTCCATTTCGAACCAACCGGCATAAGCTGCAACGCTTCTGTCCATCCTTTTATAACACCATTAACCGGAAACTCAACCGGCTCGCCACGATCAACCGAACTGTCAAAAACTGTTCCATTGGTCAAAGTGCCGTGGTAATGGGTTTTTACTTTATCGGTTGCAGTCGGTTTAGGACCGTCCCCCATTTTGATTACAGAATACTGCAATCCGCTCTCAGTTGTTGTAACACCTGACTTTTTCTTGTTTTCTTCCAAAAACTTTTCTCCTTCTATTTTTACCACAGCTCCTTTTTCTTCAGTTAATTTTTGAAAATACTCACCAATAAATTTATTTGCTTCCTCAGAAGTAAAAGTTGTTTTCTCTCCTTTAAGCGATGCTGCAATGGTTTTGTTCAGAATTTCTGTATTGATTCCAGTAATTCCCTGAGACGACAGTGAGTTGGAAAAACTTACACCGATCGCCGCTGATAGTGAATCCATCTGATTCTTCAGTACATTTGACGAAGGTACTGCCTTTGATGCTGTGGCTGTGGTCTTTTTTACTGCCGCTGCTGGTTTGGTTACTTTTTTAGGCGCTTGTGCAAACCCTTGTGATGCAGCTAAACCGATACATAATACAGAGGTTAAAATGGTTTTTTCTAATTTGTACATTCTACTTAAGGATGGTCAGAAAATTAAATTTTTGATAAGTAATAGTTATTAACGAACTCAATTACAACAAAAACACAATTAGTACCTAAAAAAGTTTTAAAAACCTTTTAAATGCCTGAAATTCCATATTTTTACGCCTCTGTAATAGCATAGAGTAGTAAACTTGGAAAAATCTAATTTTCATACAGCAGTTTTTTAGGTGAAGTATTCTTTATTTAACAAATAAACCCTACATTTGCGGCTGATTTCAAAAACTTACTACTATACTCTAAATAAGTCAATTATACTATGGTATCTGTTAGACCGGACGAAGTTTCGGCCATCCTGCGCGAACAACTTGCAGGCGCTAAATCTGAAGCAGAACTCGAAGAAGTAGGAACAGTCCTTCAAGTTGGTGACGGTGTTGCCCGCATTTATGGCCTTTCTGAAGTACAGGCGGGTGAGCTGCTTGTTTTCGAGAATGGCTTAAAGGCCCTCGCACTTAACCTCGAGGAAGATAATGTTGGAGCCGTTTTGCTTGGTGATTCAAGTGAGATCAAAGAAGGCGACACAGTGAAGCGTACGAAGGAGATCGCTTCAGTGAGAGTTGGTGATGGTATTGTTGGCCGTGTTGTTAACACGTTGGCTGAACCAATCGACGGTATGGGTCCTCTGCAAGGAGAACTTTTTGAAATGCCACTTGAGCGTAAAGCACCAGGTGTTATTTTCCGTCAGCCAGTAACCGAGCCTCTTCAGACTGGTATCAAAGCAATCGATGCGATGATTCCGATCGGACGTGGACAACGTGAGTTGATTATCGGTGACCGCCAGACTGGAAAGACGGCTGTTGCTATTGATACAATCATCAATCAAAGAGAATATTACGATAAAGGCGAGCCTGTATTCTGTATCTACGTAGCTTGTGGCCAGAAGGCTTCAACTATCAAAGGTATCGAAGCTACACTTCGTCGTTATGGTGCAATGGATTATACGGTAATCGTAGCAGCCGGTGCATCTGATCCTTCTCCGATGCAATTCTATGCTCCCTTTACAGGTGCTGCGATCGGTGAATATTTCCGTGATACCGGACGTCCTGCACTTATTGTTTATGATGATCTTTCAAAACAAGCAGTTTCTTACCGTGAAGTTTCCTTGCTACTTCGTCGCCCTCCGGGACGTGAAGCTTATCCAGGTGACGTATTCTATCTTCACAGCCGTTTGTTGGAAAGAGCTGCAAAAATCATCAATGATGATGCGATCGCTGCAAACATGAATGACCTTCCTCCTTCTCTGATTGGAAAAGTTAAAGGTGGTGGTTCATTGACTGCACTTCCAATCATTGAAACACAAGCTGGTGACGTTTCTGCCTATATCCCGACGAACGTAATTTCAATTACTGACGGACAGATATTCCTTGAATCAAACTTGTTCAACTCAGGTATCCGTCCTGCGATCAACGTAGGTATCTCGGTATCACGTGTGGGTGGTAACGCTCAGATCAAGTCGATGAAAAAGGTATCAGGTACGTTAAAACTTGACCAGGCTCAATTCCGTGAATTGGAAGCTTTTGCAAAATTCGGTTCGGATCTTGATGCTTCTACAAAACTTGCGATTGATCGTGGACGCCGTAACCAGGAAGTTTTGAAACAACCTCAGTATGCTCCGGTACCAGTTGAACAACAAGTGGCTACTGTTTATGCATCTACGAAAGGTTTGCTGGATAGAGTTCCTGTTGATAAGGTAAAACAATTCGATAAAGAATTCCTTACTATTCTTTCTGCTCAGTATAGCGAAACCCTTGCGGCTTTGCGTGCAGGTAAACTTGACAACAGCATCACGGATGTTCTTGACAAAGTAGCGAAAGAACTTTCAGCTAAATATTAATAGAGAAGCTATAAGTGAAAAATTAGGAGCAGTAACCTGTTTTTAATTTTTCACTTATTGATTACCTCAGGCGGACCGCATTTAATTTCCCTAAGATGGCAAGCTTAAAAGAAGTACGTAACCGGATCGTTTCGGTTAATTCCACCCAGCAGATCACCAAGGCCATGAAGATGGTTGCGGCTGCTAAATTGCGCAGAGCTCAGGACAATATCCTGCAAATGCGTCCCTATGCCCAAAAGCTAGGTCAAATGCTTTCGACAGTGTCGGCAGGTTCAGAAAGTTCAGTGGATAGCCCATTGAAAGATGTTCGTGCGATTGACAAAGTATTGATCGTTGTCGTTACTTCCGATCGTGGACTATGCGGAGCTTTCAATACCAATATTATTAAGGCAACCTTGCAACTGATCAATGAAAAATATTCGGTGCAGGCGAGCAGAGGAAATGTTGAGATTTTTGCAATCGGTAAAAAAGGTGCAGAGGCTTTCGTTCGCAGAGGTTTTAAAGTGAACACAGGCTACACTGATCTTTTTACAAGACTTAAATTTGTTAACGTTAAAGAAGCAGCTGAACAAATCATGAAAGACTTTTCAGAAGGTCGTTATGATGTTGTTGATCTTGTCTTCAACGAATTTAAAAACGTTGCAACACAAATTATCCATACAGATCCATTTTTACCGATCGTAGCTGATACTACAACACAACAAGTAAAAGCTCCGGAGGTTAACTATATATTTGAACCAAACGAAGAGGAAATTCTTGCAGAATTAATTCCAAAATCGTTAAAGATTAAGTTATACCGCGCCGTTCTTGAATCAAATGCTTCCGAACAAGGTGCTCGTATGACGGCGATGGACAAAGCGACTGAAAATGCTCAGGAACTTTTGAAAGCGTTGAAATTGGTTTATAACCGTACGCGTCAGGCAGCCATTACAACAGAGATTTTGGAAATTGTTGGTGGTGCAGAAGCGTTGAAAAGTGCATAATTAGTTTTAAGAACTTATATATTTTAAGCGAGCGGATCATCCTTTGATTCGTTCGCTTTTTTTTATTCAAGGTTTGATTAAGCAAATTTGAGTTATGCGCTTTGCCTATCCGTCCGACGGCGAGCAAAACGCTGCAATCTTATTTATTCAAAGTTTGATTAAACAGATTCTGACTTTTGAGATGTTGCCTGTCCGTCGGCGGCTGAAAAGCCGCCCGACGGAGCGTGCGACCCGTCCAATGGCTTTTTCCGCCATCGGACGGGTAAACAAAACCTGTACACTCAAATAAGAAAATACCCGCCCAACCCTTATCAAATTCGGTTTTAAAGTAATATTTCCTAGTTTTACACTTCTACCAAAACAAGCTCACATGCAAAATAGGACGTTTTTAAAGTCGATTGTTTTCCTGATCGTCTCGGGGATATGTACTTCTGCTTTTGCCCAGACCGTTGACGAAATTATAGCAAAGCACGTTACCGCAATGGGTGGCGCCGATAAATTGTCAAAATTGAAAAGTGTAAAAATTACCGGCGAAATGAATGTCATGAATATGGAAATTCCGGTGATAACAACAATCGTACAAGACCGGGGCTTCCGAAGCGAAACAACAGTTCAGGGGCAAACGATCGTTCAGGTTATTGACAAAGACAAAGGATGGTCGATCAATCCGATGGCCGGACAGACCAAGCCAACACCTTTGCCAGAAGAAGTTGTTAAATCGCTATCTGCTGAAACCGATCTTACCGGACTTTACAATTATAAAGAAAAAGGTCAAACATTAACGCTTGACGGCGAAGATGACCTAGCTGGCGCAAAAGTTTTTAAAGTGACTGCTAATTTAAAAAACGGAGGTAAACGCACGAACTACATCTCAAAAGATACCTACTACATTTTAAAAGTCGTCGCTTTTATGAACGTGAACGGGCAGGATGTGCAGTCAACAAATAACCAGTCAGACTTTAGGCAGGTTGATGGTGTAACTTATCCTTTCACTTCCGAAGTAGAAACTTCCGCGATGCCAGGAACCTCAATGGCTATGAAAATTAAATCTTTACAAGTAAATCCAAAAATTGACGAAGCCATTTTCGTTATGCCAAAAGAATAATAAGATTATTGGCGAGTAAATATCTAACTATCAATACTTTAATTCTCAATCCAAAAAGATTGGGAATTTTTTTTGCCAATAATTAAACTTTTTTTGATATTTACATGTATATACATTAAATGTAGAAACACAAATAAAACAAATAGATATCATGTCAGCAAAAACATCATGGGTTATTGACCCAACGCATTCAGAGATTCAATTTAAAGTAAAACACCTTGTAATCTCGACAGTAACAGGTTCTTTCAAAACTTTTGAAGGTACTGCGGAAACCGACGGAGATGATTTGACAACAGCCAGCATTAACTTTTCTGCTGATGTTGCAAGCATTGATACTAATCAGGCACAACGTGACGAACACCTTCGTTCAGGCGACTTCTTTGACGCAGAAAGCTACCCAAAACTTACTTTCACTTCGACAAGTCTTGAAAAAACAGGTGAAGAAACTTACAAGCTTAAAGGTGATTTGACAATTAAAGGCGTAACACATCCTGTCGTTTTAGACGCAGAATATGGTGGCGCTATGACTGATTTTTACGGTCAGAGTAAGGCAGGTTTTGAAGTTACAGGCAAAATAAGCCGTAAAGAATTTGGGTTGACCTGGAGTGCTACAACGGAAGCAGGTGGCGTTGTAGTTGGTGACGAAATTAAATTGGTTATTAACATCCAGTTGATAAAACAAGCTTAATTTTCAGATAAATTTATGCTCGGGCATATCAGATAATGAGCTTATCTGGTATGCCTGTTTTTTTTTGTAAAAGAAAATATCCATAACAATCACTGATCTTTGATAAATTTTACGTTATTGGGCATTGCATTAATTTAAGGGACAAAGGCGCGAAGCCTCGTCAATTGGTTACTACTTTGACGTTAAAAAATATTTACATTGATCATTGAAACACGCGCATACGCCCGGGCCGGGCTGCTGGGAAATCCTTCTGATGGTTTTTTTGGAAAAACAATATCAATATCTGTCCGCAACTTCGGAGCATCCATTTCACTATACGAATCACCTGAGCTGCACATAGAACCTGAGCCGCAGGACGGAAGTACGTTTCGGAGTGTTTTTCACCTCCGCGATTCTGTCAGCATGCTGGGCTACAACGGAGGAATTCCGTTGATAAAAGCGGGCATTAAAAAATTTGCTGACTATTGTGAAGACAATAATATTAAATTGCCAAACCGGAATTTCACTGTAAGATATCGCTCTTCCATTCCGCGGCAGGTCGGGATGTCTGGTTCAAGTGCGATAGTGGTCGCCCTGTTCAGAGCGTTAATGCAGTTCTATAAAGTTGAAATTCCTATCGAAATCCTGCCGCAGCTGGTCATGGTTTCTGAAACGGAAGAACTTGGTATCGCTGCTGGTTTGCAGGATCGCGTTATCCAGTGTTATGAAGGCTGCGTTTATATGGATTTCGATAAAACATTGATCCAAAATCAGGGATACGGACTTTATGAGCGAATTGATCCTGCGCTATTGCCTAAACTGTACGTGGCCTACAATACAAATCTTAGTAAAGTTTCAGGTAAAGTTCACAGTGACGTCCGCGCACGGTTTGATCGGGGGGAGCAAGATGTAATAGACGTTCTCGGACAAATTGCGCAGAAAGCCAAAGACGCACACATCGCCCTAAAAGAAGGCCGCCCTGACGATCTGCATGAACTTATGAACCAGAATTTTGATCTTCGCTGCCAGATTTACAACGTTCCTGATTCCAATAAAAAGCTAATCAACGAAGCAAGATCCTGCGGTGCTTCGGCAAAATTTGCAGGTTCAGGCGGAACTATTATCGGGATTTATAAGGACGACGATATGCTGAATCAGCTTTTCGTAAAACTTAAAAAATATAATGCGAGGGTGATCAAGCCGTTTGTGATTTAGCTATCGGCAGTCGGCTTTCGACTGTCATCAATTAGCTGATTCAAACTTTATTAAACTATATTCAAAACTTAAACTACCGGCAAAAGCCATCTGCCGAAAGCCAAACTTATGATTCGTAAAGCTGTAATCCCTGCTGCCGGACTTGGAACCCGTTTTTTGCCAGCAACCAAATCGATGCCCAAGGAAATGTTGCCGATTATTGACATTCCTACTATTCAATATGTTGTTCAGGAAGCGGTTGATTCCGGAATTGAGGATATTTTAATTATTTCAGGGAAGGGCAAACGTGCCATTGAAGATCATTTCGACCGTAACGTCGAGCTGGAATCACGCCTGGAAGAAAAAGAGGACATGATCTGGTTTAATGAGATGCGGCGTCTGGCGGATATGGCCAATGTTCATTTCGTTCGTCAGAAAGAAGCCAATGGTCTGGGAGACGCCATTTATTATGCCCGTCATCATGTTGGCAACGAGCCGTTTGCAGTTTTACTGGGTGACACGATCATGGATTCGGTAATTCCTGTAACGCAGCAGTTAATGGATACGTACGAACAATATGGCGGATCAGTAATTGCTGTTGAACAAGTTCCTGCAAACAAAGTGAATCGTTATGGAATTGTCGGCGGAACATCTTTGAGCGATACGATTCTGGAATTAAGCACGTTGGTGGAAAAACCGGCTATCGAACTTGCTCCTTCTAACCTTGCCATTGCCGGACGTTACATTTTAACTCCGGAAATTTTCAATACGATCGAGCAAACGCCTAAAGGGAAAAACAACGAAATCCAGTTAACGGATTCATTATTGCTTCTTCTTAAGCGTGAAAATATTTACGCACATCACATCGAAGGCAAACGTCATGACATTGGAGATAAACTTGATTATCTTAAAACAACCGTCGAGTTTGCCCTTAAACGAAAAGAATTTGCCGAGCCATTCAGAAAATTCCTGATTGATCTTTTGAATAAATAAGATTCAGATATTTTGATCCGAATGCAGAGAAGTCGCCCCAGGGTCCGACTTCTCTTTTTTATAAAACCATACAGCTTTTTGTTAACTTTCTTATTTTAGCGATCATATTAACCAAATTAACCATGTCTAAAAACATTATCGTAAGCGGAGCATCCGGAGGTTTGGGAAAAGACGTTGTGAACAAACTTGCAGGAGGCGAGAATAATTTATATGTAACATTTGGCTCGAAAAAAGTGGATACTTTTCAAGACCTCGAAAATGTGACCAGCCAGGTTGTTGATCTCACTGATCAGGATGCCGCTATGAATTTTGTTAATGCCACGATCGAGAAAGCCGGAACAATTCAGGCTGGAATTTTTCTGGCAGGCGGGTATGCGCCGGGAAATCTTCACGCAACTGATGATGCATTGCTTGAAAAAATGTTTAATATTAATTTTTTCACAGCTTTTCACCTGGTAAAACCGCTAATGAAACATTTTGAAACAACCGGAGGCGGACAGTTTATTTTCATTGGAGCAAGACCAGCTTTGGAAGCTGATCAGGGAAAAGGCAACTTTGCTTATGCCCTTTCCAAATCCCTTGTTTTCAAAATGGCTGAATTCATTAATTCAGAAGGCAAGTCAAAAAATATCACGGCAACAGTTATTGTGCCAAGTACAATCGATACACCTATGAACCGTGAAGCGATGCCGGACGCTGACTTTTCCAAATGGGTTTCCGGAACAGATATCGCTGAAAATATCGCGTTCGTACTGAGCGAATCCGGTGCAAAACTTCGGGAGACTGTTTTGAAAGTTTACAACAACGGCTGATAAGGCCTATTTCTTAGCTGGTTTTTTCTTAAAAGATTTAAGGCTATTTTCTCTTTTTATCTTCATTACGTTAGGAATTTCGGCGGGAACGACAATCTCGCCAATACGGCTAACTTTCACGGAACCGTCCGCATTTATTTGGCTGGAGGCAGGTATTTGCCCACCCGAAATCTGATAGATCCCAGTTGGCAGCATGTTGACATGATCCACCATTTCAGAAAACTTGGGCATGATCTGTGCATAAGATGGAAGAGAATCTTCTGGAGCTTTCGACTGTGCAAACACGAAATTTCCTATTAGCATCTGAATAAAAAATCCCGCGAAAATTCTTAAATCAATCTTCATAATTATCAAATTTTGAAAAGTAAGTATATTGAAATGGGTAGAATAATATTTGAAAAATCTTAAAATGATAAGGAATGGTTATAAACTTTTCAATTACGTTGGTGATATATGCGAAATAGACACTTATACGCACTATTTATTTGGCTTCAATTCATCTGTCCTACCTTATCTGCCCAACATAAACTATACGTATCTTCGTCCGGAAATGATGCAAATGCGGGTACAATTGCCTTTCCATTGAAAACCCCGGCAGCCGCAATCGAAAAAATAAACCGTTCAAAGCAAAGCCATATCGCCATCTTATTTCGTCAGGGAACTTACCACCTTGATGAAACCCTATCACTGGATAATAATAGCCTACAAGGCAAAACTGTTTCACTCGCTGCATATAAAAACGAAAACGTTACTTTCAGTGCAGGCAGGAAACTGTCTTTAAAATGGGAAAAACATACTGGCAATATCTGGAAATCAAGAATTGAAAATGCCGGATTTGAATCGCTGTTTATAAATGGAATTCCTCAGATTCTAGCCCGTTATCCAAACTATGATTCCACTGCCCGTGTCTTTAATGGAACGGCGGAAGATGCGATTTCCCCCGAAAAAATTGCAAAATGGAAAAATCCGGCTGGCGGTTATTTACATGCGCTTCACCAAGGTGAATGGGGAAGTTTTCACTACCGGATCAAAGGAATTGTAAATGGAAAAGCTGATTTGGAAGGGGGGTGGCAAAATAACCGCCCAGCACCGCTCCATCCAAAATATCGATTTGTCGAGAATATTTTTGAAGAACTTGACGCGCCCGGCGAATGGTATTATGACAAAAATGATGAAACTTTATACTTCTACCCAGATCCCCGGATTGATCTTGACAAAGCCAACATTGAGGTTTCCAATCTTAAACATATTCTTGAAGTAAAAGGTACTCCCGAAAAACCAGTTCATAATGTGACGGTCAAAGGTATTCGATTCGAGCATACTGCGAGAACCATTATGGATCATTACGAGCCACTTCTTAGAAGCGATTGGATGATATATCGTGGCGGTGCTGTTTTAATGGAAAATACAGAAAACTGTATCGTAGAAGACTCTGAATTTTCTTTCCTAGGAGGAAATGCCATTTTATTTAGCGGATATAATCATGCTTCCGGTGTCACAGGTTCGCATTTTCATGACATTAGTGCAAGCGCAATCTGTTTTGTCGGAGATAGCTCAGCCGTCCGCTCCCCGGCTTTTGGCTATGATAATTTTGTGCAATATTCTAAAATAGACAAAACGCCGGGTCCGAAAAATAACCGGTTTCCGTCCAATTGTTTCGCGGAAAATAATCTGATACATGATATCGGTAAAATCGAGAAACAGGCAACAGCGGTACAAATTGAAATGGCGTCCGAAATTTTGGTAAGCCACAATACGATTTATCGCGTTCCCCGGGCCGGAATTAACATTGGTGATGGTTGTTGGGGCGGACATTTAATTGAAAATAATGACGTGTTCGAAACCGTTCTGGAAACCGGCGATCATGGGGCTTTTAACTCGTGGGGGCGGGATCGGTTCTGGCATCCGAATAGAAAAACCATGGACAGCCTCGTTTTACTACATCCGGAATTAATATTTCTGGACGCTCAGAAAACGGTAGTGATAAGAAACAACCGGTTTCGCTGCGATCATGGCTGGGATATAGACTTGGATGACGGAAGCAGCAATTATCATATTTATAACAATGTTTGCCTCAGCGGCGGACTAAAATTTCGGGAAGGATTCAGACGCGTTGCCGAGAACAATATTCTGATTAACAATTCATTTCATCCACACGTCTGGTTCAAAAACAGTGGCGATATTTTCCGAAAAAATATCGTTATGCGCCCTTACTTTCCCATTATGGTTACCGATTGGGGCAAGGAAGTAAATCACAATCTTTTTCCGGACAAAGCCGCATTAGCAAGTGCACAAGCGCTGAATATTGATCGAGACAGCAAATCGGGTGATCCAAATTTTGTCGGTGCAAAACATGGTAATTATCATGTTAAATCAGCCAGTCCGGCATTAAACATCGGGTTTAAAAACTTTCCAATGAATAATTTCGGTGTGACAAAAGCAAGCTTCCGAAAGATGGCTGCTAAGGTTGACTTTCCGGTTTTGCTCAACGCCGCACTGGAAATGGAGTTGCAGGAAACCATCTGGCTGGGAGCAAAAATTCGCAACGTAAATGGACTAGGCGACCGGTCCGCCTTTGGGTTACCAGACGAAAAGGGAGTTGTTCTTGTCGAAATTCCTGCTTCGAGCATCCTGACCAAAAGTACACTGCAAGCCGGTGATGTGATCCGGACTGCAAATAACGAAGAAGCAGGTAATGTGGTACGGTTGGAAGCAATTCGCCAGCAGTATAACTGGACTGGCAAATTGAATCTGGAAATCCTGCGAAATCAACAAGTGCTGAAGATAGACGTTACTTTAAAATAAATAGTATTATTCTTCCAATGCAGTTATCTGTACGAGCGTGATCATGCTTCGCTGTTTTTTCATCACCATAAATTCGTAGTCCTTCGTGCGGATCTTTTCACCAATCGATGGAATCCGGTTGAACTTGGAGATAAGAAATCCAGCAAGTGTCTCATAATCACCTTCTCTGAAAATATCAGTCGGTAAATGTTCATTGATATCACTTAGCGAAGCTGAACCTAAAACCAGATAATTTCCGTTTTCGTTTTTAACAATCGGCGTTTCATTGTCATACTCGTCCTGAATTTCACCGACAAGTTCTTCCAGAATATCTTCCATTGTCACAATTCCTTCTACACCGCCATATTCATTGACAATAACGGCCATCTGCTGGCGAGTTACCTGAAAATCCCTCAGAATCGCTCCGATCGGTTTTGACTCAGGAACCATTGAAATTGGCCGGACAAGTTCAGAAAGCACAATTTCACTTCCTTTCCTCATCTTCATCAACAAATCTTTTAAGTGCAAAACACCGATGATCTGGTCCATGGAATCCTCGTAAACAGGAATTCGGGAATAACCTTCCTCTATTATTTTTTCTAGATCTGCCTCGGTAAAATCGTTGATATCAACGCCAACTACTTTTGTGCGCGGTATCATTACCTGTTTTGCTATACGCTCCGAGAAATTAAAAGCATTTTTGATCAGGTCATAATCTGCGGCCTCAATCATTCCGCTTTCTTTTTGCTGCTGTACAAGGTAACGCAATTCATCACTGCTATGAACTTCGCTTCCGTGCGTAGGAGTTATTCCAATTGCACCTAAAATAAAATTCGCGATCCCATTTAAAATCCAGACAATTGGACGAAAAACAAGAAAAAATGCATGAAGCGGATATGACAAAAACAAGGTTGTAGCTTCCGGCCGCTGAATCGCAATCGATTTGGGCGCCAGTTCACCAAAGACGATATGAAGTACGGTAATAATCGCAAATGCAGCAGGCAATGCAATCTGATGAGCCAAAACAGGATCAAGTGTAATCCCGATAACCTCCATCCCACCTATCAAAATTTTAGAAACAACTGGTTCTCCAATCCATCCCAAACCTAAACTTGCCAGTGTGATACCAAACTGGGTGGCAGCCAGATAACCATCAAGATTTGAAACAATTTGTTTCGACAAAATGGCCATTTTATTCCCGTCCTGTGCTTTTTGTTCCAGTTGTGAGGCTCTTATTTTTACGATAGCAAATTCAGCCGCAACGAAAAAACCATTTAGAAATACAAGAACAAGGGTAATAATAACCTGAATTACCATTTTTTATTTTTTAGGTGATTGTAGTGTTAAAGTGGGAAGAATTAACCGGATCGCCTCTGTTAAAGGAAGTCCGGTAAACTCAAAGATATAAAAAATGGAAGCATCAGAAAGTTTTTGTTTGTCAGACGCACACTTTTAACCGATCACCGGTCTACTCTTCGTCACGAATTTTGCCATCCGGCGACGGTCCACGCATATGAATGATCAAACCGTTCAGGAAATTACGTAGTAATTGATCACCGCATGGTTTATAATTTTCATGTCCTTCCTTGCGAAATAACGCACCTAATTCACTTGCAGTTACTTTAAAGTCAACCAATGCAAGGATTTTAATAATTTCATCATTTCTCAAATGAAGCGCGACACGTAATTTTTTTAGAATATCGTTGTTGGTCATGTTTTCTTTTTATTGCCTTAAAATATTTTTTACAAATATCGCCCTTGTTTTGCTCTTGTCTTTCTTAAAGTTGAAAAAACTAATTTTTCACCAAATTCAGGATTGGAAGACAATAACTCCAAACTTTCCCATTCGCGCTATTTTGATTAACTTTCAAGTATGAAAAGTGGACATGCGGATTTGCCTTTGCATTATGGAAGAGTACCGGAATGGCTTGCTCGACGGATGAGCTTGCTGGGCGGTGCGATCGTTGAATCCATAGTAATCGAGTACGGACGCGACGTCTTGCTGCAAAAACTTAGCGATCCTTTCTGGTTTCAATCGCTGGGATGTGTGTTAGGTATGGACTGGCATTCATCGGGGATTACGACATCCGTTATGGGCGCTTTAAAAAGGTCCGTCAATAAAAAATCTGCGAATCTGGGCATCTATATTTGTGGCGGGCGAGGCAAGCAATCTCTGCAAACTCCGGCCGAGTTATTGTCGATCGCAAATAAAACCGGACTTGACGGAAATCTGCTGGTTCACAACAGTCGCCTTTCAGCAAAAGTTGACAATACTGCTATTCAAGATGGATTTCAGCTCTATCTCCATTCTTTCATCGTTTCAAAAGAAGGAAATTGGGCAGTCGTTCAGCAGGGAATGAATACCAACGAACGGATGGCGCGACGCTATCACTGGCATTCACCCAGTATCAAGTCGTTCGTTGAAGAACCTCATACTTTTATTTACGGCCAAAATCAGGGAAAAATATTAAACCTTACGGACAAAGCTGCCGCCCCTACCCGATCAGGAATTCTTGAGCTTACGTCTGAAAATCCTGATAAAATCATGCGGGAGGTTAGAAAATTAATTATGCCTGAACATCATGACGTCCGTGCTGAAGATGTTAATCTGAAAAGGCTTGGATCCGTGCTGGCTCTTGCTCATGAAAATCCTGTCCAAAATATGGAATCGCTGCTTTTGCTTGAAGGAGTTGGCCCAAGAACCATACAGTCACTCACGCTGGTCAGTGAAATTATTCACGGAACATCCTCGCGTTTTTCAGATCCTGCAAGATTTTCGTTTGCACACGGAGGAAAAGACGGCCATCCTTTTCCTGTACCGATAACCATTTATGACGAATCGATTCAAATTCTGGACAAGGCTGTTCAAAAAGCCAGATTGGGCGATCATGATAAATCAGAAGCCTTAAAAAATTTGTCAAAGGTAGCCGCACAGCTGGAAAAAGATTTTCAGCCAAATAATCGCTTTGATGATGTCGTTCAAAAAGAGCGGGACAATTCCTGGAAATATGAAGGAAGAACAGTGATGGGAAAAGCGAAAAAACCGAAAGGTAACAACGGTCAACTGGAATTATTTTGATTCTGTAGTGCATACATTTTTATCTTATTATAAGCACTTACTGCACATTCGGGATTTCCATCAGTAAAAATTCCCCCAATCTTCCTCTTAACTATTTTGCAAGTCGCATGTAGTCCTGAAAGACTTAGACGTTATTCCATACCAAACAGTAATTCAACCTGATGATCCCCAAAAACTTTTTACGAAAACCACTCCCAGTACTAGCCCTTACAGCTGTTGTAGTTGTTTCTTGTATGAAAATGGCTCCCACAACCTCCAAAATTTCCAGTAAAGCTCTGGTCGTTCGCGAAGATGCAGCCACTGGAAAAGCAAGAGCGAAAGAAATTCGTGATAATACAGTTATAAAACTTGCAGACGGATTAAAACTCGATTTATGGGCTTCTGACTCATTGGCGCCTGATCCGGTTGCCATTGCAATCGATG
Organism: Dyadobacter koreensis; assembly: GCF_900108855.1. Classification (GTDB taxonomy): domain Bacteria; phylum Bacteroidota; class Bacteroidia; order Cytophagales; family Spirosomataceae; genus Dyadobacter; species Dyadobacter koreensis. Next base: position 32,829 of record NZ_FNXY01000008.1, on the reverse strand, counting down.
ACAAAGGACGAGTATATCTGAACCGCACGAACAGACAAAAGAACTCTGAGTTTGATATTCGTGGACATCGTAACTGGATGACGCCGTCGATCGCGCTGCAATCTGTGGAAGATCGCCGTGCATTCCTTCGCAGCACATTTGATCCGTCGAAAAGCAAGGAAAATTCCTGGCTGAAAGATTTGAACGGCGATGGCTCTCATGACTGGAAAGATCTGACCGTCGAAAAAGACGAAGTATGGCGCTTGGAAGATACAGACAACGATGGTATCGCTGACGTTTCCATGCGAATTCTCAGTGATTTTTTTGAGGAGGTTTCTGATGTGGCGGGCGGCTTGCTTGTCCGGGCCAATGATGTTTTTGTTGCCATCGCTCCGGATGTCTGGCGATTGAAAGACACGAACGGAGATGGTGTTCTGGATGAAAAAACATCCATCAGTCATGGATATGGAGTTCATATCGGTTTTGGCGGTCACGGAATGTCTAACCCAATTGAAGGGCCGGATGGAAAAATTTACTGGAATATTGGCGATATTGGCGCGAATATTACCACAAAAGAAGGCGTCAATCATAAACGCCCGAATGAGGGAATTATAGCAAGATCAAACCCTGACGGAACTGATTTTGAAATATTTGCCGGCGGATTGAGAAATACGCATGAGTTTGTTTTTGATGAATATGGAAACCTGATCAGTTCTGACAACGATGGTGACCATCCGGGCGAAAGCGAGCGTTTGGTTCACGTCGTGGAAGGTTCTGATGCCGGCTGGCGCTCAAACTGGCAGTATGGCAAATATACGGATCCCAAAAACAACAACTATAAAGTCTGGATGGACGAGAAACTTTATGTACCGCGCTGGGATGGCCAGGCGGCTTACATAATTCCTCCAATCCAAAATTTTCATAATGGCCCGACAGGTATGCAGTATAATCCCGGAACCGCTCTGGGATCGGAATGGAAGAATAAGTTCTTCCTGGTTGAATTCGTAGGAAACCCGGCTCGTTCGCCGATATGGTCTTTTGGTTTAAAAGCAAAAGGAGCTTCTTTCGTTTTGGATGGTGAGAAAAATATTTTGAACGGGATTCTTCCCACAGGTATTCGTTTCGGTCCGGATGGCGCACTTTATGTGGCTGACTGGATCAACGGCTGGGATACCAAAAATTATGGCCGCGTATGGAAACTGGATGTTACGGATTCAAAAAATGATCTGAAAGCATTAAGAGTTGAAACAAAACGTCTGATGCAGCTGGATTATACAAAACAGTCTGAGTCTTTGCTTTACACGCTTCTTTCAAATCAGGATATGCGTATCCGGCTTAAAGCGCAGTTTGAGCTGGCGGCACGCGGTGCGAAAGGTGCTGTTGAGCTCAACAAAGCTATCACAGCAACCGGAAGTCAGCTAGCCCGTATTCACGGAATCTGGGGCGTTGGACAACTGGCAAGACAAGACAAAGCCTATGCAAATACGCTATTGACTTTATTGAAAGACGCTGATACGGAAATCATTGCGCAAGCCGCGAAAGTTTTGGGAGATGCTAAAATTGCGGAAGCAGGTCCTCTTTTGATCCCTCTTCTAAGCAATAAAAATCCGCGTGTAAAATTCTTCGGCGCGCAGGCATTGGGCCGCATTCAGGAAAAACAGGCAGTTAATCCTCTTCTTGATATGATCAAAGCAAATAACGACGAGGATCTTTATTTGAGACATGCTGCTGTTTTAGCCCTTTCAAGGATAGGCGAAGTGGAACCGATCATAGCTTTGGCCAACAATCCTGATAAATCCCTTCGTACAGCTGCGGTTTTGGTTTTACGCCGACTGAGCAGCGAAAAAGTCAGCTTATTCCTGAATGACAAAGACGAATATATCGCCACCGAAGCAGCTCGCGCAATCAATGACGATTTATCGATTGAACCTGCATTGCCTGCGTTGGCTGCGATTTTAAAAGAAAAAAGATTTACTTCCGAACCCTTACTGCGCCGCGCTATTAACGCCTCTCTGCGTGTTGGCGGCACCGAGCAGCTGGATGACCTGATCGCTTTTGCAAAAAGAAAAGATGTTAGCAAAGAGTTGAGAGCAGAAGCTTTGGCGACGTTGGGCAGCTGGGCAAATCCATCAGTTTTGGATCGCGTTGATGGTCGTTATCGTGGCGTAATTACCAGAAACCCTGATGTAATTAAAGCGAAGATCAAACCTGAGATCAGCACGTTATTACAGGATGATGATGCAAGTATTTTGATTGCAGCCGGACAAATGACCAGTGAACTGGGAATTACTGATAATAACGCCACACTCGCTAAAATCCTCAACGATCACAAAGATCCGAAAGTGAGAGCAGCAATGTTAACTGCCCTGCACGATCTGAAATATTCAGACATGGAGGCGGCGATGAAGAAAGGTATGAACGATTCTGATGCCGATGTTCGTACGTCAGCATTGGCTTTGGTTAGCAGTGTTAATATGTCAAGAGAAACACTTACTGATATTTCCAAGCTGATTTTTGAAAAAGGAAGTGTAAAAGAACAACAGCAAATGCTGCGGGTTCTGGGCGGATTGCCTGTCGCTAAAACAGAAACTATTTTCGAAGGGTTGATCAGTAAAATGGCATCAAAGGAGTTGCCAAATAACCTTGCTCTGGATCTGGGAGAAGCTGTTGATTCTACAAAATCAAGTGCATTGATTGCTAAACTGGCTCCGATGCGCAAAAACGGTGATACCGTTGCTGACTATCAGGAAGCACTTTATGGTGGTAACGCGATGCTGGGACGCAGATACTTCATGACCAGTTCACAAGGCGAATGCACGCGTTGTCACTCAATTGGCGGACAAGGAGGTGCTGTTGGTCCTTCACTCTCAAAAATCGGCAGTACCTTGACAAGAGAACAAATTCTGCAAGCGCTTGTTGAACCGAGTGCCAGATTATCTCCCGGCTTTGGCATGGTAGTCCTGACTTTAAAAGACGGTCAGACCGCAGCTGGTATCCTTACTTCGGAAAATGATCATGAACTTGTTCTGAAAACATCAGAAGCCGAGCCATTAAAAATCCCGGTGGCAAGAATTGCCAAGCGTGACAATGTTCCTTCGAGTATGCCGCCAATGGGATCAATTATGTCGAAAAGAGAAATGCGTGATGTCGTTGAATTTTTATCAGGTTTGAAGTAATTACAGCCTGTTTTCATTTTGATAAAAGAAGCCAACCTGGATACTCCTGAGTTGGCTTCTTTCATATCCTACCTCATCATAACCAACCGGCATGATATTGATGGAATACTAAATAAGGTATATTTGGAAAAAGATAGTCATGACACACCTTTAAGAAAACGTATCATCAACGCAATGGAACTGGATAAAAAAGACGCTGCTGTTCTCAATAATGCAATTCAAAACTGGCAGGAATCCGGAAAAGTGACCCCGGAACTTGCCGATGAACTACGGAACAGCTACCAACTTCGCAATTCAAACGTTGACACCATTACCTGGTATGCCTTTATCTCAGCAGTTTCCTGCGGCTTATTAGCGTTCGGAGCACTGGTAATTGACGAAAAGTGGATCGAATTATTACGTAATAAATGGGGCTTCTCAGAGACTGTTGTCGGGATCGGTTTTTCGTTAGTGGCTGTTCTTTTTGTAATTCTGGCAAAGAGACGAAAACTAAAATATCCGACCGCCAAGGCTAGTAATGAAACTTATACTATCACCATTATTCTAAGCGTTGCCATCGCCATCGCCTATTGGACGAGAAGTTTCGCCTACTTCGAAGGAAATTATGCAAGACCGCTGCTAATTGCTGCTGTTGTTTACTTCGCCACTGCCGCTTATCTGAATTCCCAACTGTTATGGACGGTTATGTTATTGTCTATTGCAGGATGGTGGGGCGCGCAAACTTACTTCTGGACTGGTGGCTCATATCGTTTTGCCGGCATGAATTATCCTCTGAACATGACGGTTTTCGGATTGATTATCTGGTCGCTTTCATGGGTTGTTGACAAAATAAATCTATTGAAATCCTTTACACCTGTCACCTATTCCATTGGATTATTCCTCTTTCTTCTTGCTGCCTGGACGCTTTCTATCTTCGGGAATTATGACGATCTGGATCGCTGGACTGCCATACGTCAGGGAACTTTATGGTATTGGGCAGTTGGTTATACTATCGTTTTAGGAGCGCTTACTGCTTATGCATTTCAGACAAAAAATGATGTTTTGAGAGATATGTGCCTCGTATTTTTTCTATTAAATATTTATACGCGTTACTTCGAATATTTCTGGGACAGAACAAACAAAGGAATTTTCTTCGCTATACTTGCAGTCTCATTTTGGTTTGTTGGTAAAAAGGCAGAACAATGGAGAAACCGGGAAAAGAAGCTTGCTTGATATTGAGATTAAAAAAATGAGAGAAAAAAGAATAATCCGTCAGAACGAAAAAGATCTGATTGAGTTTCTTCTGAAACAATTAAATCTGGATCCAAATGATTATCCCGTAGAGGAATATGTTGATGAATATGAAGACGGAAAAATGGGCAGTATAAGTCTGGGAGGCGATGTTTCTGCTTATGCAGGTGATTTGATCCAGGTTGAATATGTTGATTCTGACGGAACGCCAGTTGTTATTACACTGACCAAAGACGACAAAAATCATCTTCTGGATCTTGATTTCTGGAAAGTTGATTTTACAAAACTGTTGGAATATCCAACACCTGATAAAATTATTCTGAGAGGCGAGGGATAACCCTCTCAGAACAATGTATTGAATTTCGTCACGATGTGCGCCTTGGCTTCATTCTGGAATTGCTCAGGAGACAAACCGGTATGTTGTTTAAAAAAACGGCTGAAATAAGGCCGGTCCGTGAAACCCAGATCATAGGCGATTTCTTTAATTGTGCTTTCACTATGAATAATCTGACGTTTTGCTTCCAGAACAATCCGGTCGTGTATCAACTGCATTCCCGTTTTATCCAATTTTTCCTTTAATATCTGGTTTAAACGTTTGGAACTTATTCCCAATTTGCCGGCATAAAAATCAGTGTTTCTTACCTGCTGATAATTCATTTCAAGTAAAACCATAAACTCATAAACCCGTTTCTGGTTGATATCCTGCACCGTGAAATTATGCTCTTTTATTCGCACGAGTTGCAGCAAAAATACTTTCAAAAGTGCCTTGATAATAACCAGACTGTTATTTTCCCGTTGATATTCTTCTTCCAGTATCTGATAAACTTTCCCCAATTGCTCAGCCGTTTCATCATTGATCTGTAAGCAAGAAAACTCGCCCTGGATATTAAAAATCTTGAAAACATCTAGTAAGAATTCCTTCACATCGTCATCGAGTATATCTCTTTTGAAAGATAACAACACTCCCTTTTTCCCCGCTTTGTTGAGCTGATGAACGCGATATGGAGGGATCAGATATATCCAGTCTCCTTTCAATAATTCATCTCCCTTTACAGTATGTAATGCATTTTCATTTTTCAGCCAGACAATTTCAAAAAACTCTTTCCGACTCGGATGGTTCAGATAACTGGGCGGACAGTTATCAAGATTCCTGATATATATCAGCGTTTTGTTTAACTCTGCACTTAGCTTACTTTCTTCCATTTACAGTCATAATTTATGTGACTCAAATAATCGATTTTAGTACCATATTCCGAATTAGACACCAAAATTAGCAGATAATGCAATCTGTTTTAAAAAAATTAGCAAATAATCCAACATATCGCGCTGATAGTGTAACGTCATACGCAGGTATTGAGGATACCTTTGTATCCACGATTTACAGCATTTCATAACAATCCAATGAGCATAACTACAGAAATTGATCTAGGCACTGACATAAAGGAGAATCTTGAAATGATCCTGACAGAAAATCAAAAGCTGGCAAGTCAGGTTGATTTCAGCCAGATCGCAGAGATAATACCTTATATCCAAAACGCTGATCGCATTTTTGTCGTCGGTGCCGGACGGACTGGCCTAGCTTTAAAAGCGGCAGCAATGAGGCTCATGCATCTCGGATTAACGGTTTTTGTGATTGGCGAAACCACGACGCCGGCTATCAGAAAAGGAGACCTGTTAATTGCCGCATCTGGCTCAGGAACAACCAGCAGTATTGTTAAAGCCGCTGAAAAATCAGTTTCCGCAGAGGCAAAAGTAGTTTCCATCTCAACAACAAAAGAGTCACCGCTGGCAGCATTATCCAATCATGTTGCTATACTTCCAGCAGCTCAAAAGCAAGATCACGGTGCGACGATTTCCAAACAGTATGCCGGAAGTTTATTTGAGCAATCCGTCTTGTTATTGACTGATGCAATTATACAAACTTTATGGAAGCTGGATGGAACACCAGCAGAAGAACTCTGGAAAAGACATGCAAACCTCGAATAGAACAAATTGAATACCAATAATTTAATATAATAAACAATTATAATCATGGCTAAATTACAAGTCGCAATAGACTTATTGACAACAGCGGACGCAATTGCATTGGCTACAAAAGTTGCTCCTTATGTTGATATCATTGAATTGGGGACACCCCTTATTAAAAGTGAAGGTTTGGCAGTGATCACTGCGATGAAAAAAGCGTTTCCGGATAAACTTGTTTTCGCTGATTTCAAAACAGCTGACGCCGGCGAACTAGAGGCAGATATGGCATTCGGTGCCGGTGCAGATTTAATAACGATTTTAGGAGCAACAGGAGATGCAACTATTATTGGCGCTGTAAAATCAGCAAAAAAACATGGCAAAGGAGTCGTAGTTGATACAATAGGAGTTTTGGACCGCGTAAAACGTGCTCAGGAAGTGATTGCCCTGGGAGCAGAATTCGTTGAATTACATGCGGGACTTGATGAGCAGGCTCAGCCTGGCTATTCTATTCAGGTTTTGATCGACGAGGCATCTCGTGCTGGCGTTCCGGTATCAATTGCGGGCGGCGTGAAATTAAGCAACATTGCTGCTGTAAAAGCTTCGGGTGCAAAAGTGGCCGTAGCAGGTGCAGCAATCTATGGTGCCGCTGATCCGGCAGCTGCTGCCAAAGCACTCCGTGAAGCTTTGGACGCTTAGTCTGTCTTTTAGCAGTAAACTTTTCGAAAGCTGTTCTCTAATAAGAGAGCAGCTTTCTGCTTTAAAAAATATGATTTTAGTCAGTTTTAAATAACCTCATTTCTATAAACCAATCAATATTAACCCTTTTCTCTACCTTTACGACAGATTGAAAAATAGTTTGTAAGTAAAGATTAATTCATGGAAGTTAAGGATGGTAACGGAACACTTCTCTCAGAAGGTGATTCTGTAAAACTGATTAAGGATTTAAAAGTCAGAGGTTCGTCTACCACTTTGAAAAGAGGAACTGTTGTGAAAAATATTCGTCTGACTGATGATGCTGAAGAAATTGAGGGCAAAGTTGAAAGAACCGTTATGGTTCTAAAAACAATGTTTGTTCAAAAAATGTAAAGACAAGAGCCATGACTATTTAGGGCTTCACTCCTGAATAGTCATGGATTTTTTGGTATCTCATTCCTAAAAATTTATTAAATCATCGCTTTCCCGCTACTTCTTTCCAAAAGAAAAATTCATCGTTGTACCAATGCGGAAAACGGTATTTTTATATTTAAAACCTTCAAAACTATTCGCCACTTCTATTCGGAAAGGAAAGCGGATACCTACGTCAAGAGCGTAGCCTAACTCACCGTAATTATTTGAATCAGGTGTTGCCAGATAATGTGCAAAGAAATTTTCCTTTATCCCCATAATCCGGAACCAGGTAATCTGCGTTAACAGAAATTTACGGAGTTCAGCCAGGGCATGTGCCTCAACAAATCGTTTTGCTGTGCTATACCGATAATAATCCAGCATCCGGAAAGTGCCGACAGGATCGCCATATTGAAAGAAAAACTGGTTTCCCGCAAAATGCTGATAGTCCGGGAACTGAACGGCTTTATCATTAACAAATGCTCCTGCCGCAACTTTATAGCTTAATTTGCTTCGAACTCCCGTATCAAATCCGTGAGATATTCCGACCTGAACGAAATCAAAATCGGCGTCGCTGCCAAATGCAGTGTTAATTCCCTTTCTGTAACTGGCAGAAATTTTGGGTGAATCATCATCGTAAAAGGTCGTCTTTCCTTTTCTTGTCCTGTATTTTTGCCAGGGTTTATAATACGCAGATAATCCAACGATCAAAGCCTGATGCCGCTGCATTTCGAAAGACGATGTTCCGGATTCATCAGATAATTCTTCATTGAAAGGTATATTAGACGTAAAAGTTCTCTTTTTCCAATCAATCCAACTATATGGATTTGTATTATCACGATTTTGAAGGGCGCGGCGATCGGCATATTCCACATTAGCTCTCAATTCAAAATGCTCATTCTCCCGATTCGTTTTAAAGTCCAGACGAACAAAGTTCTTTTCGTAAATTTTGATAAAATTCCGTTCTAAAAATAATGTTGTCAAGCTATTCAGAATCGGATGCATTGGATTTTCGGGATTAAATTGCGCTACCGTTTTCCCGCCTGAAAGACTGATAAGATTTCGTTTCCAATTGTAATCAACCCCACCGGTTGCAAACAATTTCTCCCTGGCAAATGAGTAACGCGTGAGCCCGCTGAAAGTCCAGGCGCCCTGATCCCGATAGGTTGTTCTTTTGATCCCGTTACTAGAAATATCCAGTTCATCCGTGCTTTTCTTTTGCGCTCCCTTTTTGTATTTTAATTTAAAACCTCCACCATTCAAAACCCAACCTTCCACGGTATTTACCTGCAAGCCATACAGCGGACTTACATATTCCAATCGCCAGGGACTTTTCTTTCCAAGCCGGAAAGTATGACCGGTAAACAGATCTTCAAAGAAATTTGATCCTCCGCTTTTCTTTTTAGTGGTATCTGATCTAGAAACTTTTAAACTGTCCCTTTGCTCCTGTGTCCCCTGATTGATAATTACCAGGCTATCCAGCCTCGTATAACTTTTAACTTCGGCCACCGTCAGCGGAACAGTGCGAATAGAATCCCAGAATGCCATGCTGCGGACATTCGCCAGAGAATCCACCGAAGTGGAATCATTTCTGGTAAAGTTTAAATCAATATCCTCTCCTCTTTCTTCTTTCTTTTTGATATCCTGTCTCTCATATTCTTTCATCAGCTTTTTCAGGTTTTTCGCCGAAAACTCCTTTTGCTTGCTCACCACCTCGTCCAGCTTTTGGCTTTTTATCTCACGATTTGACAGGCCAATTTTCCTGGCTTCTTCTTTTTCCTTTTTACCGTCAACAACCGTTATATCCGCCTGAAAAGCCGGATTTATTTTCAGTTTCGAAAAGGTTTGCGAGATCACCAGATCACCCTTTCCCTTAATACCATAAATTCCTCCATTAATATGAAATTGCTGGTTGATAGGCATCCAAACTCCCTGAACCGGACTGTAAACCTGTTTTATTTCAATATTAAATCCTGTGTTCACCGTCTGAAGATTCAGGCTGTAAATGCTCCAAAGATTTTCAGTAATATAAATCGTTCCTTTGTAAACACCTTCCCCATAAGATCGCGGTGTTACTTTTATCTTATTAATCTCTACCCCATTTTCAATGAAACTGCCCTGATATTCAAACTTGTAATAAGTGAACGCGCGCGGCGATAAAGGAGAAACTGCTTTGACAACTTCGGGTTGGTAGAAACTGGTAAGAAAATATTGGTTTGCACTTGCAAAGTTTTTGTCCTGGCTATTACGTGCCGCGATCACACGCTGCGAGTAAGAATTCGGCTGGCGAAAAGTTACTTCGGAAACACTTTCATTTAAAATCGGAACACCCTTTTTAAAATTGGATTCTTTTTCAATTTCCTTCAATTCCTTTTTATATAAAAATTCCAAAGGAAGATCAGTAATGACGAACGAAGACTTGGAATACGCTTTGGCGGTGTAACTTTCAACCTGCAAAAAATGATACCGGCTCTTGGCTATTGCCCGGCGCATGATTGTGTAGGCAGGATCTTCACCCTTATTTCCAATCCGCACCTCACCAAGATTGTAAGCCTGCTCCTCCATCGTCAGGTCAAAAGTTTCCATTTTATTTTCAATGGTAACAGACTTCAATCCCGTTTTAAAACCTAGGTATTGGAAAATTACCTCATAATAACCCGGTTTCAGATCCAGTTGGTATCTCCCTTCTTCATTTGAAATCGTGCTAATTTCAGTACCCTTGACAACGATTGCAGCGAAAGGCAAAGGGTCGCCCTTTTGAGTTTTAATAATCCCCTTTAATCCGGTCGACAGATTTCCGGTTTGCCCAAAGCTTTTTGCAGTCAGCAACAGCATGAGAAGAAGAGGCAAAATGGAACGGTGATACATATATGCTAATTACTTTATATTATTTCAGGCTATATCCGAGATGAGATTTTCGGAGGATTAGTTGCTTACAGTGAAAATAACTATAAAATCACCCGTCCCAAAACTTCAACCAAATCATTTTCCGTGAAAGGTTTGTCGAGTAAATCGTTCATACCGTAATCGAGATATCTGGACCGCTCTTCCAGCGATGCACTTCCGGTATAACCGATTACGGGAATACCTGCCTTGATTTTATCAACTTCACTTCTGACACATTTAGTGAGTTCCAGCCCGTCCATTTTTGGCATTTGAACATCCGTAATGATAAGATCATATGACGTCGAAAGAAATAATTTGAACGCCTCTTCACCATCCGACGCAAGATCATAACGAACTCCATTTTTATCCATTATTCTGCTAAGTAAAAGTAGATTGATCTTTATATCATCGACCATCAGGATTCTTTTATTTTTCAAAATGCTGCCAATCTCCGTTACTGCTGCCGGCTCTTGCCGAACAAGATTATCCCCCTCCACATTGGCTATCGGTATTGCCACACAAAAAACAGAGCCCTTTCCAAGTTCACTTTGTACCTCGATTTCCCCTTTGAACAAATCAACAATCCTTTTAGTGATCGGAAGCCCAAGGCCTGTCCCGGTTTGCCGCGGCGCATCTGATGATGTTTCGATTTGCGTAAAGTCTTCAAAAATCTTTTTTAGGTTTTCCTGAGCAATACCTATTCCGGAATCTTTGACGATAATTTTCAAAATGCCCGATGAAAGTTTGTCGGCTTTCAAATATTCAGCGTGTATACTGATCTTTCCGCCAGCAGGTGTAAACTTTATCGCGTTAGTCAATAAATTAAGCACAACCTGCTTTAAGCGAAAGTCATCCCCATTGAGTGTCAATCCGGATTCCAGAACGAAGTGTTTTGTGAGTGAAACATCCTTGTCAACAGCCAGAACGGAAAGCATATCTACCACATTTTCAAGCATCATCAAAGGATTGAAATGATGATTGATCAGTTTTATTTTACCGCTTTCAAATTTTGAAAAATCAAGAATTTCGTTGACAAGCATAAGCAGCACATCAGAAGAATTTTTAATCGCACCAACTTTATGACGCAGGTCTTCGCTAAGCTTGCTTTCTTCAAGTTGTCTCGAAAAACCGATTATTGAGTTTAAAGGGGTCCTGATCTCATGGGATATATGAGACAGAAATTCACCTTTTTTCTTTGCAGTTTCTACCGCCTGATTACTATATTTAACGATGGTGATCTCACTTCGGTATAATCTTAAAATATTCCAGATTATGATGAGAGTCAAGATCAGAACGACCGCAATATTCCCCCAGGATAGTTGATGCAATTCCGAAAGGCGGTCAGAAGTCTGCAATAACAGCGACATTCTTAGCGTTTCTACATTGTCAATTTCTTCATTTCTGAGCGCTTTTAATGCCGACTGAAGATTTGAAAAGATATGATTATTTACTGCCAGCAATTCCAGTTCTGCCTTATTGAGCCTGTTTCTTGCCAGATCAAGTTTTCTCAAATCATTTATCGCCGCATAGTCTTTCCTCCGTTGAACCCAGGTCAATGAATCTTCAATCGTGGTTATCGTGCTGACCGCTTTCTTCTGAACTTCACCGGTATCTGCCGATTTGTTTGAAACAGCTTCCACCAGTCTCCGCCAGAACTTTTTATTCTTCTTTTTAGGCTCAATCAGGATTGAATCGGTTTTAGCAATTTTTCTTACTTTTTTAAAAGAATAAGGTTTAAGATCAGTAACAGAAAGTTCCGCCGTTTTTTCGGGTATCCGAAATACAAGCAGACTATCGACCATTTTCCGCAAGTGAATAAATTCGTCATTTTTGATTTGCTTGCTCAAAAGAAGCTGCGGAAGATATAAATTTGAAAAGAATGTCTGCTTTTTCTTTTCTTCCTGAAATTCTGTGAGGATTGATGAAACTGTTTCCATCTGCCTTGTGTACTTATCAAGGTATGCGGAATCGGCAGTTGCTGCAAATAATCTGCTATTATTTTCCGCGACATATAAAACAGATATACAAGTATCGATCCTCCTGTAATTATCATTGCCAGCCTGAAGAATCTGTATATTATTCTTTACAATAGTTGATTTTGAATTTGTGTTCAGCGTAATAAAAACGAAAGATGCCAGTATTAGAATCAGTACAATCGTCCAAGCAAAAGATTTAAGAGAAACCGTTTTTATATCGTTTTTCATAGCTGAGGGGCAACATTTACTGTGCCAAAGTTAGCGGATAGTTTTACTTCTACAAGTTATTTGCACCTCACGAATAAATAGTTATAATTATTTCTACATAACTAATACGATTACTTCCGTTTTAGGTAACATAAATTTTACAATACTTATAAAGCTTTTCGATTTTCACTATTTACCAGAATTGATTAACCATAAAGAATGAACAATAGAACTTACTTTTTTCTAATCTTAATACTCGGCAGTCTCACGGCACTTGGCCCATTTTCAATCGATATGTATCTGCCGGGATTTCCGGCCATTGCAAAGGATTTACACACGACCGCTTCGAAAGTATCGCTTTCCTTATCCGGCTTTTTTATCGGAATTTCTGCCGGACAACTTTTGTATGGCCCTTTGCTAGATCGTTTCGGGCGAAAAAAACCACTTTTTATTGGTCTGACAGTTTACATTGTAGCATCACTGGGATGTGCAGTTTCTACAAGTATTGATATGCTCATTGCCATGCGTTTTGTGCAGGCAATCGGAAGTTGTGCGGCGGCGGTTGCGTCCGTTGCCATGGTGCGCGATTTATTCCCGGTTAAAGACAGTGCCAAAGTGTTTTCGTTACTGATGCTGGTGGTGGGAGCCTCCCCCATGATCGCGCCAACGGTCGGAGGTTACGTAACGGCGGCGTTTGGATGGCAAACCGTATTTTTGATCCTGACCGGAATGGGTGTTTTAATTCTGGCGGCAACGGCATTGTGGCTCCCCGATAGCTTCAAACCAGACACATCCTTATCGTTAAAACCCAAACCGATTATTCTGAATTTTCTATCCGTGATTCGCGAGCCTCAGTTTTACACTTACTCACTGACCGGTGCAATCGCCTTTTCCGGATTGTTTGCTTATGTCTCCGGATCTCCACTGGTTTTCATGGAGGTTTTTCATACAGATGAGAAAGTTTACGGCTGGATTTTCGCCCTGCTGTCAGTTGGGTTTATCGGGTCAAGTCAGTTCAATACATTGTTATTAAGAAAATACAGAAGTGAGCAGATCATTAATTTGGCGCTGATTTTTCAGTTGTTCATAAGCTTCACCATGGCTTTTGCCTCCTTCAGCGGACTGCTTACGTTAATTTCAACAATCATTTTACTGTTCCTTTTCCTTTGTTGTATCGGACTCATCAATCCAAATGCAGCAGCACTTTCTCTCGCGCCTTTTTCGAAAAATGCAGGCAGTGCCTCGGCATTGATGGGAGCAATCCAGATGGGAATGGGTGCACTAATTTCTGTTGTAATCAGTCTTTTCGAAGAGCCTTCAACTTTTCCTATGGCTTCTGCCATGGCAGGATCGTCTCTGCTTGCACTTTGCGTATTCCTCGTTGGACGACGCAGGATCACTCAGCAAGTCGAAGTAAAAGCAGGTACCGAAAGCGGAATAATTCATTAATACTGAACAGCATAATATCGCTCAGCAGGTAGGAATAAGTTTTTCAATACTTATCTTCAAAGAGAATTATAACAATTTTAAACAGATCGATCTATGTTCAAAATAACTGTTATTTATCCGCGCACAGCCGAAGATGATTTTAATATTGGCTATTATATAGACTCGCATACTCCGATGATAAAGGAATTATTGGGCCCTTATGGTTTGGTGAAAGTTGATGTCGAAGTCGGGATAGCTGGTGCTGCTCCCGGTTCCGAGCCACCTTATGAACTGATCTGTGGAATTTATTTCAACGATCTGGTTTCGTTGCAGACAGGTATGGATGCACAAGGCCCGACGCTCATTGCTGATGTCCCAAATTTCACATCTGTTATTCCGACAATGCAGATCAGTCGGGTTGAGTAGCATTTTGGCAGGGCGTCAGCTGGTAAGATTGAGCTATTGGCCGGTTAATCAGATTTAGATCCACAATCCTGCAGCTCCGTTGAGACCATTATAAATATTTGATCGTGCTTTCTGACCAAACTCGTTTACTATTAAAAAAAGATGACTTGCTACAGATACTGGCAAGTCATCTTTTTTAGACAAATATATTTTGATATTTTAAACAGCGGAGTATTCATGAACCGGACAAACGGCCGCTGTCATGATTTTCTTTCCTGTTCCTTTCTGGAAAAAATAGTCCAGACGCCCCAGATTAATTCCGGCAAAACCGACCTGATTGATCGTCGTTACCTTTCCATCCAGATTTTTAATATCTTCCGGTGCTTTCATAAAAGTATGTGTATGTCCCCCAATGACCAGGTCAATATTTCGGGTCGATTGAGCCAAAATTTGATCCGAAACCTTATTTTCTTTATACCTGTATCCCAAATGTGACAGGCAGATCACAAGATCGCAGTGAAGATCATTTTTCAGAATTGAAGCAGTTTCATTCGCTTTGGCAATAGGGTCCTGGTAAACGATATCGCCATAATTTTTCTTATCGACCAGACCGGCCAGTTCAATCCCCAAACCGAAAACTCCGATTTTCAAACCTTGTTTCCTGAAAATTTTATAAGATTGCGTCTTGCCTTTCAGATCAGTGTTATTAAAATCGTAATTACTCACCAGAAACGGAAAATTAGCGTGAGGAAGTTGTTTTAGAAACCCGGCAATTCCGTTGTCAAAATCATGGTTACCCATCGTTCCGGCATCATAACCCATATCACTCATAAGTTTCATTTCCAGCTCCCCGCCAAACATATTGAAATAAGGCGTCCCCTGAAAAACATCACCGGCATCCAGTAAAAGTACATTTTTCTGCTCAGCCCTGATCTGTTTGATCAAAGCCGCCCGTCTGGCGACGCCGCCTAGTCCCTGGTTTCTGGATCCATCCATCGGAAAAGGTTCAATCCGGCTGTGTACGTCGTTCGTGTGCAAAATGGTCAGCTGCACCGTTTCGTCCTTTGCGAAAGCCGTAAACGGAGATGCACCTAACGCGAAGAAAGCAGCAGCCGCACTGCCGCTTTTCAAGAAATCCCGGCGACTAGTTGACAACAGTAATTCTTCCATCTAATTGCGTGTTTATAGTTTTTCCTGCGCTTGTCAAATCACTGATGTGATCAATAATGGCATCGCGCACTTTTTTATTTATGATTTTGCTTTCAATCGCATCTGTCAGGAAATCCAGATCCTCAGCGCCATTGGCCAAATAATCGTAAGTCAGCAGATTATAGGTTTGATTTATGTCAAAAGGTTTACCGCCAATAAACACGTCATATGCTTTTTTGTCCTTGATTTTCATCCGGATTCCTGCAACCGGCTGGCCATTCGACTTCACTATGAAATCGATTACTTTTTGGATACCAGCCCCAGAAAGTTTTAATACAACCAATTCGTTTTCAAATGGCATCAGTTCAAAAGCATCAGAAACGGTGATATTACCTTTGGGAAAAGTTTTTCTTAAACCACCCTTAGTCGCCAGCGTCAACTGAATTGATGGATCTTTTTTCAACCCCTCTGTTAAAATAGCGTCAGAAAAGAAGTCGCCCATCAAAGTTTCAGGCTCGGACGGTTTGGTCAGTTCCCTTTCCGCTTTGCCGATGACACGGCTCATCTCGGCATCCATCTGCTTTTTATAAGGCAGGTAATATTTTACGAGAGATGAATCTACGCCGGCTTCCTGAGTGACTGAATATTGTTTATACTGATTTCCGGAAACCAAGAAATGGCGATGGCAGGAAGACATGAGCAAAGAGCTAAAAACAAGGCTATAAGCAGCATATCTATAATTTTTTGAAGAAAGCATAACGAAAACGATCGAATTGAATTACAAAAGTAACAGCAAATATCCCAGCTTTCGTCAGAGAGGTAAAATTTGATAAAAAAACAACAATAATAAAAATCCGGTACTTCTGGAAGTACCGGATCATCGGATTTATTTTGATTTGCTCTTAATCAGTAAATAATCAATTTTATCTTTTTTAGCGAATGCAGCAATTTCGGTATACTTTTCATAATTGTCCCAGCGCATTACATCGTCATTTTCGAAAGTCGGTTCGATATCCCGCTTTAAATTAAGCATACCCAGAACCACATTATTTTTAAAATCAAAGTCAGAAAGGTCAGTAATGGTGATCCGGTCTGCAATTTCGTTAATATAGATGATTTCAATCTTGCCCTCTCTGTAAATCATTTTCGGGCATTTATCACAACCCGCCTTTGCATCACGCCAATAACTGTCCAAACTTCCTTTTCCCAACACAGCTTCTACCTCCTTTTCACTTTTAAAAGCTACCTTGCTCAAATCAACCAGGACAATCGGAGCAAGAGTTTCGTCCTCCTCATCCTTCATTACAAAGAACTTGATGAAAATAGCAAAGGCGACTATAGCCAGACCGATAAATCTCCATTTGTACCACTTTTTTCGGGTCGGCGTAATTTCATTTTCCATTTAATACAGGTTATAGTTCGATTATAATTCAACTATAACGTATAGTAATATCATGCCAGAATAAAACCGAACGATATTAAAAGGAAGGCAAAAAAACTGCTGTAAGCTAAACAATCAGATCTCCGTAATACATTTCGATTAATTCGAGCACATTCTTCACGCCCAGTTTCTCAAATACGATAGACTTATGCGTTCCAACCGTAGAAACTTTAATATCCAAGTGATTAGCGATCGCAGATAAGGATTCTCCTTTAATGAGATACTCCACAATCTCTTTCTGACGTCGTGAAAGTTTGTCGTTCAGAGAATGATGGGTGGTTTCTTTGCTCTTATGCGGCGAATTTTTCCGCCGGTGTACGTTATTTAGGAAAGTTTCCTGAGCCATTGCTTCAAGCAATTCCATACATAGATAACGTTCCTGATTCAGCACTTTTCCAACTGCCAGAGCAATCTCCTCACCCGGAGCTGACTGCGTAAGAAAACCATTTGCACCTGCGATCAGATAACTCATCGCATGGGGATAATGCATGGTCTTGGCGAAAATCAGGATTCTCGTATGACTATTATTCTGTTTGATTTCATTGATCAGATCTTCGACTTCTTCCGAAATTGTTCCGATTACAACGATATCAAACTTGATCTTTTTCTGAAAAATATCAATAACTCCCTGCGAAGAACTCTCCTCAGATAATATCTCACAATTGAAATTTTCCCTGATTACCTGACCCAATCCAATCCTTACGATTGTACTGTTGTCAACGATTAAAATTTTGCACTTATTCATAATATTCACTCCTGGCAGACCGGGGAATCTGCCCTAATTTAGTAGGTGGCAAGGTTAAACTTAGTACTTAATAACTATAACTTTCGGAGAGCAGTTAACAGATATTTACGACGACGTGTGCAGATCGGATTACAAACATGCGCAAAAAGCTGAAAATATTGTTATTAAAATTTCATTAGGATATAATTTCCTTTAAAATTTTATCAAAAATGCCCCGAAAACTCCATAATAGGCGGACTTTCAAGTATTTGATTTTTTGACAGGAACCATTTCTAACGTAAGTGATGTTAGCTTAACTCGCAGATACAAAAGATAAGAGATGCCGGAAAACAAGTTTTTTTCTCTTCTTACGTTTTCTAAAATAGTATTTCCACCCGGTCCTCTTTGCTGAATCATATTTAAAAACCTTAAGTATTCGAGATGACAAAAGCACAGGTTGTAGTAGTATTAATGGTTGTTGCGCTTAGCGTTTCCTTTGGCTTTCAAAAAATTAATCCACTTTTTATTTCTGATCGTTCCTCCAACGACACTATAATAGTTCATCAGGATTCTGTATCCAAGCCAGAATGGACTGCTATTTATGATTCTCTTGATCTGAAAAACAAGGGATTATCGGAAGCAGCTTTTCAATATGCCTGGTATGGTTATCAAAAAATGAATCTTGGAAAACACATCATGGCAATCGCTGATTTCAGCCAGTCTTCTTGTAAGAAGCGGCTGTATGTAATCGATTTTTTAGAGAAGAAATTACTCCTGAACACTTTTGTTGCTCATGGAAGAAACTCTGGTCAGGAGTTTGCGAAGAACTTTTCAAACAATAATTCATCATATCAGTCGAGTTTAGGATTTTATAAAACGCTTGGTACTTATCAGGGCAAACATGGCCTTTCGCTCAGACTTGAAGGTGTGGAGAAAGGCATCAATGACCGTGCTTTCGAACGTGCCATTGTTATGCACGGTGCTGACTACGTAAGCGAAGATTTTATTAAAAATACAGGTCGTTTGGGAAGAAGCCAAGGTTGCCCCGCGGTTTCAATTGCTGACCATAAAAAACTGATTCAGCTTATGTACAACGGAGCAGGGCTTTTTATTTATTCCCAAAACCCAAATTATTTTCAAAAATCATCGCTTTTGGCCGGACTTAATCTTATGAAAGAAAAAGGTCAGGCGCTGGGTGCATCTCTTTTATATACATCTGCAAAATAAAGCAGGTCGCCTTTTTCGTTACAATCGGCACCCAGATACAAAAGAAACACTGGAATCCTTTTCTTCAATTTATGCCATTTCGGTGGAACAGAAACAGTGTCCGGCTCGGTTAAAGAATCGTTTTCAAGTAACTTTTCTCCTGCCATAAAATTGGCAAGGTCGGTCGGACGCTGTACTCTGACACATCCATGGCTTCTCCACCGCTGATCACT
Source organism: Dyadobacter koreensis (assembly GCF_900108855.1). GTDB lineage: Bacteria > Bacteroidota > Bacteroidia > Cytophagales > Spirosomataceae > Dyadobacter > Dyadobacter koreensis. The sequence goes on along the minus strand of NZ_FNXY01000008.1, from coordinate 13,720 downwards.
GGCAAATAAATATCTTGCATTCGTATCATGCAGATAGATCGCAAGCGGGTTTTTAATTTCAACTTTTAACAAACCAAGGGAGTTGTCCCCACCTGTTTCCTGACGAAAACGGTAAGGAAATTTTTCGGCTGTCATTGATTCCCAGTCAATATCGGCCGGGTCAACGACTTCGCCTTTTCCTTTAATAATTTCAATTTTATTTCTCGACAAATAATTTTCGTCACGCGCAGCTTTCGGAAAAATTTCTTTGATCGCGATACTCTTCGGAACGTTCCAATACGGGTTCGTCACGATACTTGTCGCATATGTATCGATTGTCGGCGTTGGCGTATCTCTCTTTCCGGCCACCGTTCTCATACTGATCATGTCTTTTCCAGTGGCATCCATGCCAGTCAGATACGCCCCACGGATATTTACCATCACGATTCTTGGCGCGCCGTTAGACTGCCTGTGTATCCACCGGTACGCGTTTAAAGATTCCGCGACCACAGCAGCACTATCTTTTTTGTTTTCCGTAATTAACCGTGTGTAATGTTTTTTAAGATTTTTATAGACTGGAAATTCCGGTTCGAGTGACTCCATAACCTTGGACACTTCCTCACCTTTCACCAGATTTTCGGCTGCGGTTCTTAAAACTGCGGTATCGGCAGGCATTTTTTTATTTATATACCGAATGGACGGCTGATGACCAAAACCGGCTTCTTCCAGCAATGCAAAAACCCTTGCAGATTCCGGATTAGTAAATTTATCAGTCTTTATTCCTGCACTGGATGCATACTCTAAAAGTTTGCTGTAATGTTTTTCTTTGCTCAATTCCTGAGCAAGTTCCTCTCTTGTCATTTTTTCCGCATCTTTCTTACAAGACTGGAGAATAACAAAAGATAAGAGAATAATGAATGAGATATGTCTGAATCCGGAAGCACCTGAACGTAACTGCATGTTGGGTAAAATAAGATGATACTGCGAATCTTAATAAAATTGTCGTGCTAAGTAAATGAAACGCATTACGCCAATTATAAATTATTAAATATTAGCAAGTTAACATTTATTACCATTTATCAGACGAGTATTTATTTTTAAAAAGATGGGGAAATAAATAAACATCACAAATTTCGCCAGCTTAATTTTCTGCATCACACAGCCAAGCTCTCCGATATCCTCTGATTTTGGGAACTTATTTCTCTTACCGGCCCTTCTATTTCTTTTAAGTATCAATGAATCAACAGTAATGAATTTGTCAAAATATTACTTATCTGCGCTTTCTTCGTTCGCTATTTGGGGATTTTTTAGTCTCGCTTTAAAGGCACTCCACGAATATGCTTCCCTTGATATACTTTTTTACCGCGTCTTTTTTTGTGCCGTTATTATGCTGATCATCGGGCTGACGCTCCGGGCAAAAGTGTTAAAACAAAACATTGGGTTTTTTCAGAAATTAACAGCGAAGCAAAAAAAGCAAGCCATCCTCTTGACTTTATCGGGCGGATTGCTGCTTACCGGAAACTGGTTCTTTTTTATTTATGCGGTCAATCATATCAGTGTGAAGGCCGGCGCGTTGGCCTATCTTGTCTGCCCCATTCTTACAACCGTTTTTGCCTACTTTATTTTGCACGAAAAACTGAGCCGCTGGCAATGGACAGCGGTTGGCATAAGTACATTTAGCTGTATGCTGCTATCGATCAACCATGTTACCGATCTGCTTTACAGTCTCATCATTGCTGCTTCTTACGCATTGTATCTGGTCAGTCAGCGTAAAAATTTCGGCTTTGATAAATTCATATTACTCACTTTACAAATCCTTTTCTCGGCATTTATTCTGCTTCCATTTTATCCTGTATATAGCGCAGCAGTTCCATCAGGACATTTCTTTTATATTATGATCGCGCTGATTGCGGTTGTTTTTACAATAATGCCCCTTTTCATGAACCTTTATGCTTTGCAAGGGGTCAATTCTTCAACGATGGGCATCTTGCTGTATATTAACCCATTAATCGGCTTTATGTTTGCTGTTTTTTACTTTAAAGAGGAAATCACAGCATTGCAATATATGGCCTATGGACTTATCTTGTTAGCTATTATTTTATTTAATAAACATCACCTGTTCAAGGTAAGAAACGTTGAATTAAATAGCTGATTATCAGATTTTTAATTAAAAAATATTCATCATCTCATGCCTGCGCAACAAATAAAAATACCTGCATCCAGTCTGGAATTTCTAAAATCTTTAAAAGAGAATAATAACCGTGACTGGTTTAATTCTCATAAAGATGATTTTCTGGAGCAGCAAAAAAATATCGAAATTTTTGCTGACGCTTTACTGGATGAATTGAACAGGCATGATTTAATTGAAACTGTATCAGGAAAGAAAAGTCTTCAAAGGATTTATCGGGATACCCGTTTTTCAAAGGAAAAGATTCCCTATAAAATTAATTGGAGCGGAAGTTTTACACGTGCAACCAAGCAGCGCAGAGGAGGTTATTATTTCCATATTCAGCCCGGAAACAGTTTTCTCGCAGGAGGTTTCTGGGCGCCCAATCCGGAAGATCTGAAACGTATCCGTGACGATATCAGTTTTGATCCCGCGCCAATAAAAAAGATCTTAAACAGCAAATCCTTCATCGATGCCTTTGGAAGCTTAAAGGGTGAGCAGGTTAAAACAACTCCCAAAGGTTTTGACAAGAATGATGAGGCTATTGACCTGCTCCGGTACAAACAATTTCTGCTGATTAAAAACTTTTCGGATGAAGAGGTACTGAGCCCGACATTTCTTCAAAAAGCCAATGAAGCATTTAAAAATATGCGCCCGTTTTTCAATTACATGAGCGAAATTCTAACGACGGACCAGGACGGTCTGGCAATCTAAAATCTGATTATTACCAACAAAAATTTAACGAACCATTCGAAATCACTGGTCGGTGACATCATTCCAGATCAAGACAATACCTTAATCAGTTTTTCAATATCATCCGTATCGTTATAAAACGATGGTGATATACGCAACCGGTTTTCATACAACTGAATATTTATATCAGCTGCATCCAAACGTGATTTCAGAATTTTTGAGGCATCTCTGAAAGCAAAACTTACGATCGGCGACTTTGAATTTGCGGGAGTCATTTGTGCGTAGCCCAGTTCCGGCAACGCCGATTGCAAGCGATCAATCATCGGCTGCCGGAACTGCTGAATTTTATCAATGCCGGTTTCAAGGAGCAATCCCAGCGAGTATCGTAAAGCCGCTACCGCCTCGTTTCCCAAAGTTCCAACTTCAAAATGCCCGCCTGTATCCTCTTTCGGCCGCGATTCAAAAAGTTCTGTTCCGGGCTGATCAAACGGAAAAGCGTGAAAAGCATAGTCTGCCAGCTGCCTGTAACCATATTGACTGCGTTTGAGCATTTCAAGCCTGTCTTTGCGGACATAAAGAAATCCTACACCGAAATCACCCATTAACCATTTGTACGTTGAGCAGGCACAAAAATCTACACCGCTTTCTTTTACGTCAATTGGTACGGCACCGGCAGCCTGAATAATGTCTGCATAAACCATTGCCCCGCGGGAATGCGCAAGATCGCAGACAGCCTTCAGGTCGTGCTGAAAACCATTGATTGTTGAAACCAGCGAGATTGCAACCAGCCGCGTACCAGGTTTTATCGCGACATCCAGTTCGTTCATATCGATTTGATTGTTGCGAGGTCCCAGTATATGCAAGTCCAGCCCCTGTTTTGCCAGTTGCTGATAGAGATATAATGAACCGTCGAAATGGTAAGCATCCGTGACAACACGGGCTTTTGACCCAGGCAATCCAAGTCCGGAAACAACCAGATTTTCACCAACCATCGTACTCGGAACCCATGCCAGTTCCTGAGGATCAGCATTAATAAGTTTAGCAAAAAGATCAAGTGCCTCCCTGCGATCTGTCGCCATATTGACACCCTTCCCCCGTCCGTTTACCATTCTCAGATCCAGAAAAGATTTTATCGCATTGGCACTTCCAAGACTCATCGGGTGTGTGTAGGCTGCATTCAGGTAAGTCCCGCTGATCTGGAATTTATCTTTCGCAGGTAAAATCCCGTGCTTCAAAACCGTCGAAGCCATACTTTTCCGGACCTTCAACAGACCTGTTGCAAAGGGAATAGCGCCCGCTGTGACCAACCAGTTTCTTCGTGATTCGCTAAAACTTTCTGTATGAATATTCCCCTGCTTTGATTCGTTATTCTTGTCGTCTCGCATGACACCCTGGCTTTTGTTTTAGTAATATAACCAATAATCAGTGACGCAGAAATTTTTAAAATGAACAAAAACATTTTACAGTTTCGAGAGTGAAAAAATATAATTATAACAATAAAAAACAAGACTAAGTATAAACACGTGTTTTTATAATCACGTGTTTATGGTCTTCCTCAGACCTTATTTCCATACTACTTTTGATCTGTCCCGGAAACGAATCCTGGATAATATTCAACGTAACCTAAAAGAAATCATGGCTTATCCTGATGTTCATGTTAAAAATTCAACGCCTTACCAGGTGATCAATGGCAAAGTAAACTACGCAAGTGCGTTTTGTTCAGACGACAGGTTCCAGATCGCGCCTAACGGAGATTGGTCTAACCGTCGCGGTGTCTGCCTTATCACCCAGGTTTATGCAACAGTTGTATACAACGGACGCGAAGTTCGTGCCACTCCGTACTCGTCAAGTGGAACATCTTACAGCGAATATGCCATTCTTGAAACATCTCCCGGAGCATTTGCGATTACTCGCATGGTAACGGGTGTTGAAGATTCTGACGTCGGTGTGCTCGAAGCAGAACCAACGGAGTTTCAAAAATAACAGATTGACATCTCACAAATAAATTATAAAAAGTGAAGGAGCCGTATCAAAATACAGCTCCTTCACTTTTTCTTTATACCCTGTTCCATTTGCATTCTTATTCGGAACGATAAATTTAATTCCTGAAAAAATATTCTTTCTGATTTGAATTTGATTCTTGTCTTTTCAAAAGAAAATCTGTATTATTGATACTAAATTAATCATTTTAATGATACCAAAAATATCATTTATTAATTTAACAGCTGAAAATCAATACAATAAACGACTGAAACACTTTAAGAAAGCGGAAAACTTCAAAGGCATGATCAACATTGAAACCATTAAACTTATCCCGAATAAAGAAAATGTAATTGTCAGAGTTTGCACAAACAACAGCGAAGAACTACGGTTTAACAACTTCCGGTTCGAGCTCCATACGATGTGCGACGTACCGATCCTGACTTTTAAATTTGAACGCCCGGAAGATATTGTTCTGGCGCCTATTAATTTCCGCTCGCTTGCAGCATGGCCGAAGGCGAAAGCGCTAACAATTCATTTTCAGATTTTTGATCTGAATAAAGATTCCATTTCTTATGACAGGGCAATTGTTCTTAACCATGACGATACCGAAATAATTTTCTTTGCAAGGTTACAGCAAAAGAATATGTACAAACGTCAGATTGATGCAATTATCGATTTTGTCAAATCTGATTATATTGAATTCGCTGGTCTGGCGGAGGTTTTCTGAGATGATCGTTGTTGACTTACAATCCTGTGAAGAATTATAAAGTTAAAAACGATTCCTTTTCCACTTCACGGAAACAGCAGAACCTTCCGCAAGCAAAATCGAATCTGGTTTCACATCTTTCAGGAATGCAAAATCGCGGCCATACATTGCTTCAAAATTGCAATTTATTTTGTAGTTCGTCACTTGATTAACATCCCATCGCGGATGCCGGATGTTATATTCCTCTGTCGAATTTTCGTCGATCCTGGTATATCCGTAATAATGTTCAAAAATAAATTCTTCTATGCTATCCGGTTTCATTGGTGAACTTAGCGGCGATGCTTCCACATAGATCCGGCTCCACTCCTTTCCGATCTTCCACTGATATTCAATTTTTCGTAATTTCTCACTGAAATCCCAATGGTGTTTCGTGGGAATTGCAACGTAATGTTCTTTGTATAAATAATTGGCAACCCACGCTACAAGCTTGCTGGGAACCGTTTCGTTTATAAATACCACACCTCTTTTTATCTCGCCTGCATCCTTTCGCGTGACGTAAAACCGAAGATTTACCTCCTCAAACGTGCCAAAAAATGGGATAGGAATTTTAAAAACAGATGTGTCCCTAAACAGAAATCCTACCAGACTGACAAACGTTTCGCCTTTAAAATAATCGAGTTCTACACCCTTGGGTAAATAAGGCTGTAGCAGCTCCGGTGGAACGCTGTAATTAGCCATCACGAGATGCTCCCACCTGGCTTTTAAAAAATCGGTCATACTTTATGAAATCTTTAAAATGAAAGCGAGAAAAAAAATCTGAAAGGCAATCTAGGAAAATAATACCGGACATTCTGATAATATGTTTTAGTCGCCAATTCGTTGAAAATTCAAATCATGATCAATATATTTGCCAATGTGATAATATCTCAGAACAAAATATAAGTCATTATAATGGAAGCAATAGATTATTTAAGAGATGAGATAAAATCATATTTTACCGAATCTTCTGAACTCCAGCTTTCGAGCTATTATGCTCAGCATCGGCGGTTTAACTTTTATTTCAAAATCACAGACAATTACCCTTATCTCCTCTACCTAAACTGGGACGGAGAGGGAAACCACTTTACGTTGAAATGTCTGGAATTTAACAGTTGTGAAATTCTTGATACACTGATCGGCGAATATCCTGAAAAAGGTGCAAAATCTTTCAATATCGGACGACCGAAGCTCATGGTCGATTTCGTTTACAGGGACCAGGACAGATTGTATGTTACTGAGTACAAAGGCGGAATCCAGGAGCAGGTTCAGTCAAACGAAATCAGTCGCCAGCGTTTAATGGAATGTGTAGATCCGGCAAAATAATTTCATAAAATAGCTAAATATTCATAACTTAGATGATTCACCAAATGCATTTGGTTATGTATACTTTCCTGTTTTTAATCAGCCTGGCCTATATCAGCTACAATCTTTACCATGTTGCGAAGAAGAGTGTCCCTGTCTGGCTCGAAAAGCGGGTACGTGCGTCAACACAAAATATATCTTTTGAAGGACTAAACAATAAACGGTGGGATACGCGAATCGGAGCGCTTTCAAAAACCTTTACCTGCTCCGTTCTGTTAACCAGTTTTATGGTTTTTACTTATTTGGTCGGTTACGAAACGATGTTAATGAATAATATCCTAGTTTTTGCTGTATTGTTAACTGCGATAGGACTTGCTTGTCTGACCCATTGGAATATGGAGAGATGGTTGAAAAGAGTCAGCCAACCTGGAAGATAGTTTTAATCGACTTGCACACCGAGTTTTATATTAATCTCATTGAACAAAAACCTCTAGACCGTCAGGAACGCTGACAGCCTAAAGGTTTTGCTGTTTTAAGCGAATGTACTCCGGGCATGCTAAAATGGCTGATTGTATTTTCCGGTTAACGCTTTGTTTTCAATACTTTTCGCGAACAGCGGCGTTTCTTCACGGTTATGTTCGTCAGAAGCCAGCTGCCGCGCCTCATGCGCTTTTTCCAAACTGATATTACGCTCCTTCATGAATTCAAAAAATTCAGGTGTTGCCGTTGCGTGAATGGTATTACTGTATTCGCAGGTATTGTCATCAATTTTTGTCACACGAAGTTCCCATAAAACCTGAACCTTCGTTTTTCCCGTCGACGTAATGGCATCCGACAAAGACAGCATTCTGCAGTAGTCCGGCTGATGAACCGTGGCAACATAGTGCTGCACCATAAGCGCTTCTCCAATGGTTTCAACGTTAAGAGAAACCGGCTGTCCATCGTAAGTTGACGATATGGCGGCTCCGATATGTTTGGTCGAACAACGCTGATACTCGGCATCAGGAAGATTTAATAACCAATCGGCGATATCCACTTTTTCAATGGGTGCGTTAATGATTGCTTTCACTTCGGACTGAGAAAGTGCATTTTCGGATGTTTGTATGATTTCCATCGTGATTTGTTTTTTGTTTCTCCAAAAGTCCGAAGTAAAAATCAATCGTCTAAACTCTTTTTTTCGATTACATCGATCGAAATTTCCGATCATTGCTTATTCTTTTTACTTTCGAAAATGGAACTACGTCAGTTAAAATATTTCATCAAAGCGGCTGAGCGGTCAAACTTCACCGAGGCAGCAGCACTATTGAATATCAGTCAGAGCACACTTTCCCAGCAGATTAAACAGTTGGAAGACGAATTGGGCGTTCCACTTTTTGACAGAATTGGCAAGCGGGTTATGCTGACCGAAGCCGGAAAATTATTCCTGCCACACGCAATACAGACCGTTCGCAAGTCGGAAGACGGGCGGGAAATGATCAAAGAGCTTAATAACATTCGGACTGGCTCGCTGAAAATCGGAGCCACGTATGGACTCTCTTCATTACTGACCCAAACTTTAATTCGCTTTTCTGAAAAATATCCAAAAATCAAAATCTCGATTGAGTTTGGCACTTCGGATGAGCTGTTAAAACTGATTACAGAATCGAAGCTGGATTTTGCATTATCTTTCATACCCGTCAGGCACACTAAAACTTATGTCACTTATCCACTTTTTAAATCCATTTTGTCTCTGATCGTGCATCGCGATCACCCTTCCGCCACGCATCAGAACACGAGTGTCGCGCAGCTGGCTGACATGCCCCTTGTACTTCCGGTGAAAGGATATAGTATCCGGGCATTTCTGGACAAAGCATTTTCAGAAGTAAATATAATTCCGGATATCGCTATGGAAATAAATGACATCGACATGCTCCTGAAACTTGTAGATACAGGTAAGTGGTGCACCGTTTTGATGAAAACGTCTTTGTTTAATTATCCTTCACTTGTAGCAGTTCCGATCCTTGGGGAAGAAATGGAGAGACAGGCCACAATTACCTGGCCGGTTGATGTATACCGAAAAAAGTCTGCAATAGAATTTGCTGAGCTTTTGGGGAAGGAGAATTAGGATTATTTTGATTATGTTTTTGTTAGTGAATATCGTTTAAGAAGTATGAAAAAAAAAGTCAAGAACTCAGGCTGGCCTTTGAGTGACTGGCGACGGAAATATATAACATACTGAATAATAATAAGTTATTATATATATTATAACCTGGGCATCAAATTGGTATCAAATGTGTTACATTTAAATCTTTTTGTATATTAATTAGTTATACTTAGTGAGAAGCAACTTCTCTATTTAATATCAGGTATTTAATAACTGAGCATAAAGAACTGATTCACACGTTTACAAGACTTTAATCACCTCATTAGAAGACGCTTAAAAATAAATAACGTGTGCGAGTAGATAAATAGTGGTTTTGTCTCTGCTATATAAAACAATTAAAATATGATTAAGGTTAAGGCGTTTGAGTACCTCATAGATGGGTTTGTCACCTGGTACATAAGAGAAAAGCCTGGTTCTGACTATACTGCTGACTTCACCAAGCTGAAGCTCATTAAACTTCTATTTTTTGTATCTGCGGTTAATGCAGATACAGATAATGATGGCTTGTTGGATGTGTTTGATAATTTTTATGCCTTACCATTTGGACATGTTGAAAGTGACGTTTATGACAATCTTGGTCAGAGTGCCAAGTATACTGTTTCGAGAAGTCGGCTAATAAGGAACAATGTACCCGAAGGCTACTTCGATGAAATTAATCATTTAAAAACTAGGCTTGACGAATCATTATTATCCATAATTTCAAAAAATAGATCTTTGGTTTCTTACTCTGCCTCCGACTTAGTCGAACTGAGTCATCAATGGTATTCATGGAAAAGTACTTTTAGCCTGGCAAGAAGTATCAACAAATTTTCTTTGCCTATCGATCCGTTGATAATCAAGAAAGAAAGTAAGATATATAGATTAAGCTATCTTGTATAATGTACTTAAATGCTATCCAATCCTCCTTTGCTGATCCATTTTCATCCGGCTTGGATTCTTTAAGTGATACTCAACTTTTACAAGACAAAATAGTTAGTACAACAAACCTTTTGCTTTCATTTTCGGAGGACTTCTATACAAATTTAAACCTTTCCGTAATATCAGGTGAATATATTCGAGAGCCAGACTTCCTGGATAATTTAGAAGTTACTCTGCAATTGTTTTCTCCCAGTTATTACTTTGATCAATCTGTTACAGATGATGAAAGTGCAAATCAACTCAACAATCTCATAATATCAGCCTTTAAGATATATAGCTATTCATTAAGGCATTATAAACATTTTCATTCGAATGTTACGAGAGACTATAATTCAATCGAAACTTCGATTAGATTCGATACAATAAAAAATACACGATTTAACAATATGCCAGCCTCGCTGGTACCAGTTGTTGAGCAAGCTCATGAATTTCGGACGTTTAATATAAAACTTGCCGAATACGATCATCATATTTCGGCTAGACCCAATATATTAAAAGAGTTAGTCTTACTATCTCACAATTTGAAGGAGCGCTCCCAAGAAAGTAATATAATCTATTCTATACTACTTGACAAATGCGTCTTCCTTTTACAAAAAATAAGCTATCGTTATAAGCAAAGCGAACAAAATTTTTTTTATGCGGTTGACTTTGTCGAAAGGGAATTGAATGATGAAGACCTTGATCAATATTTTTTCAAAGATTTTAGCCTAATTACAAAATTACACTATGATATAGATAGTGGTGTTTCATCAAGAGAATTTACCCGTACCTTAGATACAGCACTTAGAAACTATCAAAATAGTCAAAACCTTAGTTATGAAAACTTTCATTGTATTGTAAAGAAGTACAAGATCCTCAATGTTAGTGAAACGAAACTCATCGAAATTTCGGACAAATTCACATCTCATTTTTCTTTCCAAAATGAAGAAATAAATAATTTTGACAAAAGGGCTTACGAGATTACTAAAAATTACATATTCAATAATAGATTTTCAGTCCTGGCGAACATCGATCACATACCTTTTCGCGAATTACTGAAAGAAATTAATAACATAGATTTTTTACAGCAGGAAACGAAAGTATACAACTACTTCCCATATTTAAAGGTTTGTCAACACTTAACTAAACAATTAGATTCACTTCTTGAACCCAGTAGAAAATCTAAGTATGATGAGAACTTTGAAAAAATAGTTTACTATCTCAAGTATCTCAAAAAGTTTCAGGAAATACTTAAGAAAAACTTTGATTGGTGTAAAAATCGTAATTTCTCTCCTTATCAAATGCCTATATCCGAATGCACAAGAACGGTTGTGCATGATGGACAGCAAGTACAGGTATTTTTAGCTTCTTCAATTGTCTTACCTATTGATTACGAACGTGTCCAAAAAGATGTTGCAACGGTAACTTCTGATTACATTAAATTAGAGACAATTTCGAAGGTTCAAAGTAGTATCTTGGATGACATTAAAAAGATTCAAGATATAAAGGAAACAATTGAAAAGACAGATAAAAAACATATAGAAATTTTAAGCGTATTTGCCGCAATCGTGCTTTTCGTATCATCGAATATTCAAGTATTCAATAAGACGGAGACAATCGAAGATGCTTTAAGGTTTATGTTAATATTTGCTTATATTCTTATTCTCTTCATAGTGGTTATTTGGATGATTACTAGAGAGAGCGCGTTTGCGATTAAGAAAATCCCAATGATTCACTGGATTTTAATTATAGGATTAGCTATTTCCACATTTTGCGCTTTTCTATTATCTAAACCCATAGTTAATGCAATCGAAATAAATGCCCGTATAGACTCACTGGTTGATAGACGTTTACAAAGTACAAATAATGATATAATTAAAGTAATACCCCGTAAAAAAATCATTCTTACCCCAAAAGAGAAAAAACAGATATGAGTGAGATGAAGGATGTTTACAATAAGCTAAGCAATTTACTCGATGCGACTAATGAACGTAGCACAAATCGCTTCTTAATAATGAAGCAGGCTAATGATCTAATAAAAGATAACAGCGCTGTAAGGGATATATTTTTGGAGGAGTTTAAATCTGAAATTGAAAATTATCTTGATCAACACCCTTTCGAGTCAGCTCAGCACGTAGAAAATGATTTGAGAAGACTCATTCAAGCTATTAGGAAAAAACACCAAATAGATTAACCATATTTGAAACATTTTTTTAACACCTTTTAATGAGTAAGATGACGATCTATTAAAGTCTTTACGAACTTATCTTACGTCTGCGGCTCAATATACTAGCCGATAACGCCTTCAACAACGATACCGGCCAATTATGAAAATATAATCATCTGCTATAATTTTTATGTTATACTTTCCCATACATTCTCTGGATCTACTACCCTTAACGTACAGGCTTGCTTCTCCATCCTTGCGGCTCTTAGCCTCCTATCCAAAATAGTACCTTTCGACTTTTCGAAAGGAAGGTCAAGAGCGAATAAAAAAGCTTCTAGGGCTTTCAGTTCCCTACCTGATACTTTTGCGATTATTATTTGTGCCATAATTTTATTGACTTCGGAATAGCGGAGTAAAAAAATTAGCGCTAACCAACCACTCACAAATTCCAATTAAAATATTAGGAATCACTCATGAGATCCACTTTGACTCTTTTTCCGATACATTCGATAAGTATGTATTAATTTTTGATATAAATCAAGGTAGGGCCTATCCCCCTAAAATTGAAATATAGAGTCGATCTCTTCCATTAGTCTTGCCGTTTCTGTCAAAGCGACAATGATTTTTTGATAATGCAGAATATCATCAAATTCCAATATCCGACCTTTTCTGTCTTTGAGCCACTTTTGAGCCGGTTGATAACCACCAATATAAAACTCCCAAGCAGTTAACGGCACATTGGCAAAATACTGGATTTCGTTGATATACACATTGCCATCTTTGTATTCGGGTTTCACCACCACATTATCGCCATCTATTTGATATTGCGTAATGAATTGCTCCACCACAGGACTTTCAAGCAAGTGTATCTGCCTGATCTCCCCACCGAGTTTTACAAGCTGCCAAAACTTCTCCGCTTCTTTTGGGTACGGAACACGCGGGAAATCTATCTTCAAAAACTCCTTGTATTTCTCCCTATAAGCCACACTGTGCAGCACCGCATAAATGTAATCCAGCAAATCGATAGGTGCGAAGGTTTGCGGGAACTCGGGACGAAGGTCTGGATCATTGGCAAAACATACATTTACTTCGGCTTCTTTTTCGGATACAAATTGAGATCCAACTCCTTCTGCGATTTTAGCTACAATTTCGGGGTTAAGGTTTGGAGTTCTTTCGATGGGTTGGGTTAGAGAAAGTTGGTTACTAAGCTTGGGGTATAGATAGAGAGGGAAAGCATAGTCTTTACCAACTGAGCCAGGAACTGAAAAATATCTTTGGTCGATAAGATGCTTTGTAATTGTGATCGGTAAATAACAATGCACCACGATTGGTAAATAAGAGTGCACCATAATTGGTAACAAGAATGCACCAGATAGAAAGCTTTGGGGGCATGCCCCCAAAGCTTTCTACACCTAAATTGCCGGCTTACCAACCCTGGCATTTATGAATGTGTATTTAGCCAAATTTATGACTTATTTCGAAATCCACCGAATGCACCGTGAAGGTCTGTCCGTCCGGCACATCAGCAGTTACCTGGTACTGAACCGGCGCACGGTTATCAAGTATCTTAACATGAGCGAACAGGAGTACGAGTCTTTTTTGATCCAGCAGGCGGATCGTAAAAAGATCCTACTTCCGTATGAA
>NZ_FNXY01000005.1:267060-730543 GCF_900108855.1 Dyadobacter koreensis | reverse complement strand
GCCTTTTTTTTTACTGCGCAAGTACAAGCCAAAAGTATTTTGAAAGTTTTTTTGAAAAAATTTGTAAAACACTCAAAATGAGGAAAATCTGCCCCAGATTTTTTTTGGAATTTTTTTTATGGGGTTAGGTTAGGATATAGAAATGTGGCCCGAATGGTTGGGAATGTGGTTATCCGGTCTCTTTTATGATCGCAGAGAAGCTGGGTGTAACCAAGTGCTTGCAGATTGGCTAATCTGTTTACACATATATCTGATGGGTTCTACCATTGTTCCTATATATCGAAAGAGTAAATCTTATTCAATTCGGCAGGTAAGTTTCTCGGATTGTTTACAAGAGACGCTAAGGGCCCCGGGGAAATTATATGATTTATTCTGACTAGAAAAGGCAACCACGTGGATTACAAAATACAAGCTCATCCAAATCAAATATTTATGTTGTTAAAGCCCTGCAAAATCAAACTGATTTAATCACGATCACTTAAATCCTCTTTACGCCTAATATGAACTCTCTTATTGAAATAATGATCTCCAACCATTATCATGAAAAGCAACAATCCAATCCATAACAAATTGTCACTTCCATCCCAGTGTTGATATGAGAACAACACTCCAAGAGCTAATGAACTAATTGATATGAGCATAAGTATCGCTCTAAGAACTGTCATATACGTCTTCATAAACCTATGTCCAATTTTAAAAATCACGTAAACTGAAATAGTACAAATGTGATTTATATCTGGTGTAACGCCCAAAAAATTAAACGGGCCCTCAATTAAAACTGAGAGCCCGTCCATTATATTGCAATTTGTTAAATCAAGACCCGCAAGCCTCACATCCTTCCGGATCATCCAGCGAACATTGCATATCTGCACGACTATCACGTGGCGTGACCGGTTTGGTATGATCTTCTGCGTATTGAACATAATTTAATTCTTTTTCCGCAACCACCTCGGTAGCTGGCTCAATTTGGGCCTCAGCTTGTTTCCCTAACGTGAACTGAACAGGAGCGGAAGCAGCGCGCGTACGTAAATAGTACATCCCTGTTTTTAAACCTCTTTTCCATGCATGAAAATGCATCGAAGTAAGTTTTCCAAAATTCGGTTCTTCAAGGAAAATATTAAGCGACTGCGACTGGCAGATAAACGCACCTCTATCAGCAGACATATCCAGGATACTGCGCTGCTTAATTTCCCAGGCCGTTTTATACAGATCTTTAATGTTTTGAGGAATGTTTGGAATTGCCTGAACAGAACCGCTGGCACGAACAAGATTATTTTTCATATCCTCATTCCAAAGTCCAAGTCTTACCAGATCTTTCAAAAGATATTTATTAACAACAACAAATTCTCCCGACAGAACGCGTCTTACATATATATTAGACGTAAATGGCTCAAAACACTCATTATTTCCCAAAATCTGGCTTGTAGATGCCGTTGGCATTGGCGCTAGTAACAATGAATTGCGAACACCGTTCTGAACAACTTCTTTACGCAGCTTTTCCCAATTCCAATTATTACTTTCCGGTTTTACTCCCCACATATCAAATTGGAAAATCCCCTGTGATATCGGACTGCCTTCCCATGTTTCATATGGACCGTGAAGTTTCGCCAGTTCCATAGAGGATTCCATTGCTCCGAAATAAATTGTCTCGAAGATATCTTTATTTAACTGACGCGCTTCATCAGAATCAAACGGCATGCGCATCATACAGAAAGCATCTGCCAGCCCTTGGATACCTATACCAATCGGACGATGTCTCTTATTACTTTTTTCAGCTTCCGGAACCGGATAGTAATTCAGGTCAATTATTTTGTTCAGGTTGCGTGTGATCACTTTGGTGATCTCATATAATTTCTGATGATCAAAACGGTAATATCCGTCAGCTTTCATCTCCACAAATTTAGGCAAGGCGATCGAAGCCAGGTTACAAACCGCAACTTCATCAGGAGCGGTATACTCCATGATCTCAGTACAAAGGTTTGAAGACTTAATTGTACCTAAATTTTTCTGGTTCGATTTTGAGTTTGCGTGATCTTTGTACAACATATAAGGTGTACCAGTTTCAATCTGTGATTCCAGAATGGCAAACCAGAGATCCTGCGCTTTTATTGTTTTTCTTGCCTTTCCCTCAAGCTCATACTGCTCATAAAGCTTTTCAAATTCTTCACTGTGCGTATCTGCCAATCCCGGACATTCATGCGGACAGAATAATGACCAGGTATCATTTGCTTCCACGCGTTTCATAAACAAATCAGGAATCCACATTGCATAAAAAAGATCCCGCGCACGCTGTTCTTCTTTACCATGATTTTTTCTCAGATCAAGGAAATCAAAAACGTCGGCGTGCCATGGTTCCATATAGATTGCAAAAGAACCTTTACGCTTTCCACCGCCCTGATCAACATAACGCGCAGTATCATTAAATACACGAAGCATTGGAACGATACCATTTGACATTCCATTTGTTCCTTTAATATACGAACCTGTTGCACGCACATTATGTATGCTCAAACCAATACCACCCGCCGACTGAGAAATAAGCGCGCATTGTTTCAACGTATCATAAATCCCTTCAATACTGTCTTCCTTCATTGTTAATAGGAAACAAGAAGACATTTGCGGCTTCGGCGTTCCTGCGTTGAACAGTGTTGGAGTGGCATGCGTAAACCACTTTTCAGATAATAAATGATAGGTTTCTATTGCCGCCTGTACATCTTCCTGATGGATACCGATAGCAACACGCATCAACATTTGTTGGGGTCTTTCGACGATTTTACCGTCTACTTTAAGTAGATAAGATTTTTCAAGGGTTTTGTAACCAAAATAATCATAGGCATAGTCCCTGTCATATATAATAGTAGAATCGAGCAGCGATGCGTGCTGGCGGATAACTTCATAAACCTCTTTTGAAATTAATGAAGCATTTTCACCGGTTTTAGCATCTATATAAGTGTAAAGACGTTTCATTGTTGCCGAGAACGACTTCAATGTGTTTTTATGAAGATTCGAGATCGCGATCCGGGCAGCAAGAATAGCATAATCCGGATGTTTGGTAGTCATTGAAGCTGCTGTTTCGGCAGCAAGGTTATCCAGTTCAGCGGTTGTTACACCGTCATAGATACCGGAAACAACCTTTTTAGCTACCTCTATAGGCTGGATATAATTGTTATCGAGGCCGTAGCTCAGTTTCTCAATACGGGCAGTCACTTTGTCGAATTTTACCGACTCGCGGCGACCGTCACGCTTTATTACATACATGGACATGTCAATTTCTTTTTCTGAGGTGAAAGTGTTTTTTAGTTGTTTATGATAATGAAGGGAGGGATAATATTTTCATGAAATAACTGAAAATTAATCGAATCTGCAAGCGGTAATTTAAGGTAAAAAAGAGCTTTGCAGGGATAGTACAAATTATGAAATTGTTAAGATTCTTATAACAAGTCAATTAGCAAAAAAACACCTAAACAGGTTTACGAAAAATAATTTTGCTAAATTTTCAATTAAAAAATTTGTAAACTTTTTCTTAGTAAATGCTTTGTAAATACAAAATAATAACAATAGTAATATCTGATATTCAATACTTTACATGGGAAAAAATTTCCCCGTTATTTTAAAATTTGCAAACTTTTATCAATTAATCATATTTTTTGTATTCATATTAATCCGATTCAACCTTTTTATTAATACATATACTTTTCAAAAAAATAGATATGGATCAGCCATTTGAACAACAGTCAAGAAGAAAGTTTTTGAAGCAATCGTCCGGAATTTATGCCGGCCTGACGCTGGGGGCAGGAACACTGGCGGAAGCTATGTCGTCTTATAATTCGGGAGCTAAATTTTCATTACCACTTGGCGTCTATGCATCTTATGAAAAAGCAGAAATGCTGAAAAGTTATGGATGCTCCTATATAGAAGAATCGGTGGGTGGATTTCTGATTCCAAAAGACGGTGATTTGAAATATGCTAAAAACCTTCAGCAGTTACAGGAAGAAAAATTCCCGATCCGGTCTTATGTAATTCTCTTGCCCGGAGATTTGAAAACACTTGGGCCGGATGCTAATCATGAAGCGATATTGCAGCGCACAGATCTTGCATTGAAACGTGCGAAAGAATGTGGTTCCAAATATATTGTTTTTGGAAGCGGCGCATCCCGAGTAATTCCGGAAGGTTTTGACCGTGATAAGGCGAAAGCGCAGCATATAGAATTAAGTAAAAAAATGGCTCCGCTTGCCGATAAACATGGTGTCACAATTGCACTTGAACCTTTGAACCGCGGGGAAACCAATTTTATCAATAGCCTTGCGGAAGGTGTTGAAATCATCGATGCCGTAAACAGTCCGTCTTTTCAGCTGCTTTGCGACATTTATCACATGTTGAAAGAAGACGAACCGGCCGACCAGATCGTTAAATTCGGGAAACATATTGTCCACTGCCATATTGCCGAAAAACAAAACCGCACACCACCCGGCGTCGCCGGTGACGATTTCAGGCCGTACCTCAGCGCATTGAAAAAAATAAAGTACAAAGGAGGGCTTTCGATCGAATGTTTCGTTTATCAGGACTTTGACAGCCAGTCTAAAAAAGGGATTGAAGTGCTGCAAAAGCAGATTAGTGAGGTCTGATTTATAATATTTTATATTTATCGCGTAGATATTGAGAAAGATAACTCAGATTTCTTTGGTTTAATAGATAAGAATTTTTACTTTTGCAATCCTTTTTGAGAATTGTATCGAAACACATAATTGCATATACAAATGAAAAATGATATTCATCCCAATTACAGAGAAGTAGTATTCTGGGATTTATCCAGTGATTTCAAATTTATTACACGCTCGACAATCGAAACCAGCGAAAACATTACCTGGGAAGATGGAACAGTTTATCCTGTATACAAAGTTGAGGTTTCTTCTAAGTCTCACCCATTCTACACAGGTAAAAATGTACTTGTTGATACTGCGGGACGTGTTGATAAATTCAGAAAACGTTACGGTACAAAAGAAACTACTGAAGCTTAATTTTAAAAAAATTAATTGCTTGTAAGAAAGCAGTCTCGAAGCGAAAGCTGTCAGAGACTGCTTTCTTTTTTTGCCCGAACCAAAAAAATGGACGAACTTTGACGATACATACTAAAACACTCTATGCGTAGTATCATCTTATTCGACGATCCGAAAATTCGCTTACAATTATTACCATTTACCTATACACGCCCAGTCGCCAAAATTCGCTGCGGAATATGGACTATCGCTGAAAAATGGAATGACTGGCTGCAAACTTCAACCTCTTTTCAAACCGAAAATTATCTAAGTACTCGTTTCCCAGCAATTCATTCAACCGATCAGATTTATATTAACGGCGCTCTTTGCCCTGATACTTTATTGGTAGAAGCCATCGAGAAATTAACTGATGAATCAGTTCTTATTTCGACTGACAATGAGATTTTAGCCATAAAAACTTCTTCCAGCGACTGGACTCCTGCTGCCGGAACAAACAGTTTCAATAAACTCGTATACTCAGAATCTGTTATTATGATCCGCCGGATCTGGGATGTATTTTCTGGTAATGGAGTTCAGATAAAATCAGATTTCGAAAGAATACTGGCTTCCAGAAAATCAGCTGGTCTAACAGATCCATTTACGCATTGTTACAATCCTGAAAATATATTTATCGAAGAAGGTGCCGTAATCAGAGCTTCGGTTTTAAATGCTGAAAACGGCCCGATCTATATAGGAAAAAATGCTTTGATTCAGGAAGGGTCAACCATCCAGGGGCCCTTTGCCATTGGCGAAAGCTCCGTACTTGCGCAAGGGACAAAAATACGGCCTAACACATCTGTTGGCCCTTTTTGCAAAGTGGGCGGTGAAGTTAGCAACAGCGTGATTTTTGGATATAGCAACAAAGGACACGATGGTTATTTAGGAAATGCCGTGTTGGGAGAATGGTGTAACCTGGGAGCGAATACGAATAATTCTAATTTAAAAAATGACCATACTGCGGTAAAGCTCCATAGCTATGTTACCGGAAAACTGGAAAGTACCGACCTGCTTTTTTGTGGACTTTTTATGGGCGATTATTCGAAAGCAGGAATTTCGACGATGTTTAATACCGGAACTGTCGTAGGCGTGAACGTCAATGTATTTGGCGCAGGATTCCAGCCGAAACATGTTCCCTCCTATTCCTGGGGCGGTAATGCGGAAGGATTTACAGAATACAGATTCGAAAAAGCGATTGCGGTTGCGAAAGATACAGTCAGCCGTCGCGGAGTGACATTTGACGAAACCGACGAAGCGATACTTCTGGAAGTTTTCGGACAAACAAAAAACCAGCGATAAAATAATTAAATTTAAAGATAGATTAACCCAAAACCATTGTGCTGTTTATAGATATTCCGGGACTGGAACATATAAAATCGACACTCAGACGTTCGGTGCAGACGAGCCATCTGGCTCATGCGCTGCTGTTCGACGGTGCGAGCGGAGGAGGAGGATTAGCTTTGGCACTTGCGTTTTCTACCTATATAAATTGCGAAAACCGAAGTGAGGAAGATGCCTGTGGAGTCTGTGCTTCCTGCACCAAGATGAATAAATTAATTCATCCGGATTTTCATTCTATTTTCCCAATAGCCACTTCAAAAAAGGTAACCGGGAATACCAGTGAGGCATTTTTGCCTTTATGGCGCAGTTTCCTGCTTGATACGCCTTATCGGGTACTGCCCGAGTGGCTGGACTTCATCAATGCCGAAAATAAACAGGGAAATATTTCCGTAGAGGAGGCTCGGGGAATACTAAAAAAACTTTCTGTTAAATCTTATGAGGGTGAATATAAAATTCTCTTAATATGGAAACCGGAAATCATGAACGCTTCCTCAGCAAATGCCTTGCTGAAAATTCTGGAAGAGCCGCCTTATAAAACACTTTTCCTGCTGGTCAGCGATCAGTCTGACCGCTTGTTAACGACCATTATTTCCCGCACACAACGTGTTGCCGTTCCGGCTTTTTCGGATGAAGAAGTCCGTTCATTTTTAAAGCAACAAGCTGTCAGTGAGAACATAGCAAATCAGATAACCTATCTTTCGGACGGGAATTTATCGGAAGCACTTCGTCTTGTCCATGAGACTTCCGATGACAGGTCTGCCTGGTTTGCCGAATGGATGCGTTATTGTTATAGATATGATGTGGCGAGCCTGGTAAGACTGGCCGACAGTTTTGATGTGATGAATAAAGAAAAGCAAAAGGGTCTTTTCGAATATTCACTCCGATTGTTCCGGGATATGCTGGTTTGGAGCCAGGGCGCTGCCGAGCTGTTGCGGGTTCCCGAGGAAGAACTTACTTTCGTGCAGAATTTTTCCAAAGCAGTTAATTTCGACGCTTTGGAAAATATGGTTCAGGAAGTCAACGTTGCATATTACCACATCGAAAGAAACGTAAGAGCAAAAATGGTGTTTCTTGATCTGTCCTTAACTATTGCACCATTTTTTCAACGTAGATGAAAAAAAAGATTGAGCTTATCGGAGCAACGGATATTGTAGACTTGCCAGAACTTGGCTGGTATAAGGTTCCGGTTCGCGTAGATTCAGGGGCAGCAACCTCTTCCATTCATTGTGCAAAAGTCCGCCTGATTAAAGACGGAGACGATACAAGACTTTGCTTTTATCTGGATTCAAAAAAAGGCGCACCTGGGCAATCGTTTACGGTAAGCGATTTTAAAGAAACCGTTGTCCGCAATTCTTCTGGGAAAGAGGAAAAAAGATATGTGATAAAAACGCAGATCACTCTTTTTGGAAGGAAAATACGCACTGAATTTTCATTGGCGAATCGCAAGAAAATGAGCTATCCGATATTACTCGGAAGAAAATTGCTGAAAGGCCGTTTCATCGTTGATGTTTCACAAAAAGATCTTTCCTCAAAACAAAATGCCGAGAAAATCAGACATAAGAAAAATTCTGATCCGAAGGCCAACCCTACTCTTTTAATCCAATAGATTTATATGAAAATCGCCGTATTATCCACCAATCCGGACCTCTATTCAACGAGGCGTCTGGTGGAGGCAATCAAACAGAAAGGTCACCAGGCTGTGGTTATTGACCATGTCAAGTGCTTTGTCATGATTGAAGGAGGAAAACCAACTGTCATTTATAAAGGAAAGCCGATCAAAGGAATTGATGCTGTCATTCCGAGAATTGGGACTTCGGTAAACGCTTTTGGTTGCGCCGTAGTCAGACAGTTTGAATTGATGAAAATATTTACAACTGTCAAATCACAAGCGATTTTACGGTCCAGAGATAAATTGCGTAGTATGCAGGTATTGGCCAAATCAGGTGTGGATATTCCTAAAACAGTTTTTGCAAAAAATCCTGCGCAAGTAAATGAGTTGATCCAGATGGTGGGCGGGCCTCCTGTCATTATTAAGTTGCTGGAAGGCACCCAGGGTGTCGGCGTTGTTTTGGCGGAAACGACCAAAGCTGCAAAATCAACAATTGAAGCTTTTTATGGTTTGCGTGCCAATTTTCTCATTCAGGAATTTATAGCTGAGTCCAAAGGAGCGGATATTCGCGCTTTTGTTATTGGAAATAAAGTTGTGGCTGCAATGAAACGTCAGGGACATGAAGGAGACTTCCGCTCGAATCTGCACCGTGGCGGGGAAGGTTCTTTGGTAGAACTGACTCCCGAGGAGGAACATACTGCAATCGCCGCTGCCAAAGCATTGGGCGTTAAAATTGCGGGTGTCGATTTATTGCAATCAGAAAGAGGGCCACTGGTAATGGAAGTTAATTCTTCTCCCGGTTTAAAAGGAATTGAAGAAATAAGCGGGATCGATATTGCCTCTTTGATTGTTGCTTATATTGAAGAAAAAATAATCACGGATGAGGGCGATACCGTTGGGGTTTAGAATACCAATTGTATCTCGTAAATTTGGGATAAAATCAGCTGCTATTCTCAACAAAAGTCAGCAGCTAACAGCTTACAGAAAATCATGCATATTAAAATAGGAACACGTGGTAGCAGACTTGCTCTTTGGCAGGCATATTACGTTGAAACACTTTTGCAAAAAGGTGGCGTAACCACGGAAATCGTAATCATAGAAACGAAAGGTGATAAAATTCTGGATCGCTCTTTATCTAAAATTGGAAGCAAAGGAGTTTTCACTCAGGAACTCGAAGATCAGCTGAGAAGCGGAGACATTGATATTGCGGTGCACAGCGCCAAAGATCTTCAATCTTCACTGGATGACGATTTTGAACTTATTGCATTTACAGAACGTGAACATGCCAACGATGTTTTGGTAAGTCATAACACCAGTCTTTCTCTTCAAAGTGGAGAATCTTTTGTTGTGGGAACTTCTTCAACACGCCGTATCGCAATTTTAAAACATTATTACCCGCATATCAAAATCGTTGACATGCGTGGAAATTTACAGACACGTTTCAGAAAATTACAGGAGGGGCAGTGCGATGCGCTGTTATTGGCTTATGCAGGCGTTCACCGCATGGAATATGACGAGTCGATCGCTGAACATTTGCTGTTGGACGAATTTACCCCTGCCGTTGGGCAAGGAAGTGTTGCTATTGAAGGCGCCGTTTCTCTCTCTGATGAAAAGAAGGCAGTTCTTAAACAATTGCTGAATCATGAACCGACCGAAATCTGCCTTCGTACCGAAAGAGCGTTTCTTAAACGACTTCAAGGAGGCTGCAGCATTCCCGTTTTCGCTTTGGCAATCCTGAATCATGACGAGATTAATATTTCAGGTGGCATAATTAGTCTGGACGGACAAGAATTAATTCGCCGTTCTGAAACTGGTGCGATCGCATTTCCCGAAGAACTGGGTAGTGCATTGGCTGATGAATTATTAAACGCGGGCGCCGACCGCATTTTACAAGATATCCGTAGCCAGAATCCGTTGGTATAAGATAGAAAGGTTTTCAGTACAAAGGGCTGCTTCATAAATTGGAGCAGCCCTTTGTTTTTTCGAAAATAAACTGAAAACTAAAAAAAGGCTGTTTCAGATTACACCGAAACAGCCTCTAATTTTCATGAAAACCGATTCTTAATTTTTAATCGGAGGAATAGAATCTGTGGGTTTCTTTGTGCTGTCAGCCGGAGTTTGCGGAATAACAGGCGCTGGTACTTTTTGAGTTGAATCGACCGGCATTGTCATTTCCGGTTTTTTCGTGCTATCAGCAGGCATTTGTGGCATTGCCGCACCTGGTACAATCTGTGTACTATCTAATTTTTGCTGCGTGCTGTCAGTCTTCTGTGGAACGTTCATTCCTGGCTGTATGCGAGAAGCGCTGTCTGGTTTGGTTTGCGGCGCGCTAAATCCTGATTGACCCTGCGGCCTGTTTCCCATACCAGCCGGACGACCACCTGCCGCTCCCGGAGTTATTGCCGGCGTCACAGCTGGTGCTGCCTGTTGCATCTGACCACCACCATCGTTGCCGCCGCCGTCACTTTTCTGGTCATCATTGTTAACTGATTTTCTTCTGCGTGTTTTTTGCTCAACAAAAGTCATCTTACCCAGGCGGTAAGAGAAGTTGATACGGAATCCTCGGTTGTAGCGATAAATTGTACTAACCTGATCAAATGTCGAAGAGGACAGATCCGTTCTCATTTTAAGTGCGTCGCTCAGGAAGTTTTCCATTGCCAAACCTACGCTGCCTCTCTTGTTCTTGAAATCCTTTTTGATACCCAGGTCATACATTCTGAAACCACCTGCAGAACCTTGCAGCTGCACTTCCTTACCTCTTGCAAATCCACCACCCTGGATTCCCCAGCCACCTTTTAAGGTAACACCAGTTCTGAAACGACCGCTTACTACATAACCGTTGTTGCTTGACTGCAGTGCCGCTACCGGACTGTTATTTTTCAGGTTAACATAGTACACATCCATTCCACCACCAACTTGCCAGATTTTGAATAGTGTAAGGTTTCCAAAGATATTTGCACCATAGTTCTGCTTATCTCCAATGTTTCCGTAAGTCGTCGTGATCACACCAGTTTCACTGGTTGTACGAATATTCTCTATCGAGTTGTTCGTAAAACGTGCGAAAGTCGAAACATTGACATACAGGCTATTTTTGAAGAAACTTGTTCCCAATTCGATATTGTCTGTTAATTCAGGATCAAGGTTTGGATTCCCAACGGTGATATTTTGCGGATTGGCAGCATTAACGTTCGGGTTCAGGAATTGGATACCAGGGCGTTGAAGACGACGGTTATAACCCAGTTTAACCGTTTGGCCTTTTCCAAAAGTTTTTGAAACATTCAAACTCGGAACCAGGTTTCCATAAGCTGGCAGGTTCAGATCTACCTCACCCTGTTGCGCATTGATTGAAGTATACTCATAACGAGCACCTCCCTTAAATGTAAATTTGCTTTTTGTTGTCAAGGTATAGGAAACGTATCCGGCTGCCACATTCTGATCATAATCAAGGCTGCTTGACGGGCTTGGTGTATTTACTTCATCGAAATAATCGAACCGGCTTATTACCTGACGGAAAATTCCTTTTCCTCCAACTTCTAACAACTGATTGTTCTTAATTGGTGTCTGGTAGTCAAGCTGAATGGTACTTTCCTGATTGGAGCTTTTGTTATTGTTTCCTGAACGTCCCAAAAATTCTGCTATTCCGCTTTTATAGGTATACAAATCCGCATCAAAATCATTGGTTCTGTTATTACGGCTGTATTGTCCAAGGATACTCAGCTCTTGTTGCGGCTTGCTTAACGTTTTGATATAGTCGACATTAACATCCCATGTTCCTGATAAATCTTTAACATCTACATCACGAAAAGATGAGGTTGTGACGCCGCTGCGTGTATTGTTGGTTGTAATTGTTTGCGGTGTGATATTATTTCTTAAACCATACCGAACACCGGCTGAAATCGTACTGTTTGGATCAATTTCATAATCAGCACCTAAGTTGTAAGATCCGAAGGCTCCTTTATTTTTTGAAGTGGTTTTTTGCTCAATTGAGAAATTATCTCCTGTTTGTAAATTGTCTGTTCTTCCAGGCTGGTTGTAGTTGAAGCGACCGAAACCTCCAAGATTGAAACCAAGTTTACCTGTCCGGTAATTCCCTCTTAAACCTAAATTAGAACCACGGTTACCAACGCCTGTATCAAGATTTAATGTACCGCCTTGAATCGTGCTCTTTTTGGTAATAATGTTAATGATACCGCCAGAACCTTCGGCATCATATTTCGCCGACGGAGAAGTGATAACTTCAACAGATTTAATCATATCAGCGGGGATTTGCTTCAACGCATCCGCAACGCTGGTTGCAACCATGGTTGACGGTTTATTATTGATAAGAACCCGAACGTTCGAGTTTCCACGAAGCGAAACATTTCCATCCAAATCCACTGTCAACATCGGTACCTTACGCATCACATCACTTGCATCACCGCCTTTACTTGTGATATCTTTTTCAGCATTGAAAACCAGGCGATCTACTTTTTCTTCAATCAGTTGCGCCATCCCTACAACCTGAACTTCATTCAACTGAACGACGTCAGGAGAAAGAATAATCGACCCAAGATCCAGTTCTGTCTTTTTATCGATCTTTATTCCTTTGATTGTTTTTGTTTTGTACCCGATGAAAGATATAAGGATCTTGAAATTTCCGGAGGCAACTTTTGTCATATTAAAAGCACCTTTTTCATCCGTTGTCGTCCCGTCTATCGGATTATTTGTTTTTTCATCCACAAGTGCCAGGGCTGCAAATTCAACAGGTTTTTTACTCAGTGAATCCACAAGAAAACCTTTAATTTTCCCGTTTCCTTTGGGTGCGTCATCAAGCGTGCCTGGAATTGCAGCCTGTTTCTGACGATCGCCGCCGCGCTGGAAGTCTCCACCGCCACCGCCGGGACGGCCACCGCCTCCCCCCCCAAACTGTGCGAATGCTGTGCTTGTCAATCCCAGGATTAGTCCTAATAATGTAAATTGTTTTATCATGTTCATGATGAATTGGGCAATAGATTGTGTATAAATCAAGTTCAAAATAAGTATCAATAAAGCGGTAAAAAAAAGGCAATAGATGGAGAGCTAGGTTCTACCGATCAACGGGCATTTCTAGCCGACGAGTTGACTGTCAAAAAACTTAAATTGCAATCTCAGATTAGCAAATCAATTGTCTTTCAGTACGATTTCAAGAACTATTACTGCCCCAAAGAATCGCACTTTTTGAAAAATCGCTTATAGATTGCATGAGCCGATCTGTCGATTTTTAACTTGGTTTGATCGAATCGGCTAGGCACTTACAAAATTTCCCTGTATGATTGTATTGTGATTAAAAGGTTTAAAAGCATCGTCAAAAAAAATATTTGCATGAATAACCCCACCGTACGAAAATATCCTCCGCTGTTCTTGCATCTCTTAGGATGGAGTTTTCTCGCATTATTTTTGATGTGGCAGCCTCTTAGCTGGCAAATTCAGTTTCCTGCCTCCTTCTGGATTAAACAGGCTGTATTATTTACGATGCTGATTGCTGTTTTTTACCTGAATTTTTATTTCTGGTTTCCTCAGTATCTGGCGAAAAACAGATATTGGCAGTTTATTTTATTTAATGTTTTATCCGTCATTGTTCTCGCTGTTTTGATGGAGCAGGTTAAAATTGCCATCAATCACGGTGAACAAATGGATAGGGCATTCAAAATGGCGAGGGAAGCAAACGGGGACAAAAAACATCAGGACCGTCTGGATTATTTTGCCTTGCTGACCGCACTTATTATCATCGGTATCAGTACGAGCGTTGCGGCTGTGCAAAATGCAGAACGCGATAAACAATACAGAAGAAATCTTGAACAGGAGAAGATCAATTCGGAGTTATCGTTTTTAAAAGCGCAGATCAATCCGCATTTCTTTTTTAATACCCTCAATAATATATACGCCTTAACAATTATTGATGTAGAGATGGCAAGGGAGGCATTGCATAAACTTTCAAGGATGATGCGTTATGTACTTTATGAAACGCAACAAGGTACCGTTTTGCTGAGCCAGGAAATTGCATTTGCACAGGATTATATTCAACTGATGCAGCTAAGACTTACTGACAAAGTCACTGTACGCCTCGAACCACCCGTTCCTTTACATGACGTTTCCATTGCGCCAATGCTTTTTTTACCTTTTATAGAAAATGCATTTAAACACGGAGTGAGTGCTGTTCAGCCTAGTCATATTGATATCAAAATCTGGCAGAAGGGGGAAAAAGTTTTTATAGATGTAAAAAACACGCTGTTCACCGAAAAAAGAACTGTGCTGGATGAAAGTAACGGCATTGGCCTGACCAACACGCAAAGAAGGCTGGATTTGTTGTATCCTGGAAAATATCAGCTGGATGTGAGTGAGAACGCCGAAGAAAAAGAATTTGAAGTACATTTGGAATTACAAACTGCATGAATATATTACAATGCATAGCCGTTGACGATGAGCCACTTGCGCTCGGACTGGTCTGTGCTTTTATTGATAAAACTCCTTTCCTTAATCTTGCCGGTCGATATTCCAGCGCAGTTGAAGCGCTGGAAGCCATTCATCAGCAACAGGTTGATCTTATTTTTCTGGACATTCAAATGCCGGATTTAACAGGCATTGAACTGGCGAGAATTATTGAAAAATCAGGAAATCAGGGGCCAAGAATAATTTTTACAACCGCTTTTAATCAGTTTGCTCTGGATGGATTTCGGGTTGATGCACTGGATTATTTATTAAAACCCTTCAATTACGAAGAGTTTTTAAAGGCTGCTTCCAAAGGAAAAGCATACGTCGAACTGGTTCAGCGTGCTGCAAATGTGGCAACGCCACCGGAAATGAAGGAGGATTACTTATTTTTAAAAGTAGAATATCAGCTTGTCAGGATCGCTTACGACGATATTCTTTACATCGAAGGATTGAAGGATTATGTTAAAGTAATTCTTAAATCGGATGTCAAGCCGGTACTTTCTCTCACAAGTTTAAAATCGTTGGAAGAAAAATTGCCGTCAGCAAAATTTATGCGTGTTCACCGTTCGTTTATTGTGAATCTGGATAAAATAGGAGCGGTAACAAAAAATACGATTCAGATTGGAACGGTAACAATTCCGGTGAGTGATCAGTATAAGGAGAATTTTAGCCAGTTTTTAAGTAAGTGGATGTGAGATTTTCATGGATTTGATTCTGTTATAAGCTAATGTCCCTTCAGGACATCCTGTTAATATAGAAAACGCAACTGCAAAATTGAACGTAACTCCAGGGTAGTTTCCTGGAAATTTAACCAAAAATTATCCGGCAAATTCCAGGAGGCTCCAAAGGAGCCGGAGAAACTTTGGGGTAAATTACTTCCTTTATCCTGGCCACTTCCTCAGAGACAAAAAATAATGGTTAGGTTAATAAAAAACAGCCAGGTATTAAGGGCACTTGTCCCAATACCTGACCGCTCTTCCAACCGCTAAAACCCTAACCGCTAATAGCGAACAGCTTCAACTCATCCCTTCAACTCCTCTTTCAAGAAAAACCCGGTATAACTTCCTTTCACTTTCGAAACTTTCTCAGGCGTTCCCTCACCAATTATTTTTCCACCCAAAGCACCACCTTCCGGGCCTAGGTCAATTACATAATCAGAAACCTTAACCACGTCAAGATTATGCTCGATGATCAGGACAGTATTTCCTTTTTCAACCAATTTGTCAAGAACTACCAGCAGATGTTTAATATCCTGAAAATGTAGTCCTGTTGTAGGCTCATCCAGAATATAAAGTGTCTTTCCTGTATCACGTTTTGATAGTTCCTCAGATAATTTCACACGTTGCGCTTCTCCGCCAGAAAGCGTTGTTGCATGCTGACCAAGCGTGATATAACCCAAACCAACATCAAAAAGCGTTTGCACTTTTCTCAAAATACGTGGCTGGTTTTCGAAAAATTCTAACGCAGTTTCAACAGTCATATCCAGAATATCAGCAACCGATTTTCCTTTGAAACGAACTTCCAATGTCTCACGATTGAATCGTTTTCCTTTGCAGGTTTCACAATTCACATGCACATCCGGAAGAAAATCCATTTCAATTCTTTTCATTCCGGCTCCTTCACAATCTTCGCATCTGCCTCCTTTTACGTTAAATGAAAAACGACCAGGCTTGTACCCCCGAATTTTCGCTTCCGGCAATTCCGCGAAAAGCGTACGGATATCAGTAAATAAGTTGGTATAAGTAGCCGGATTGGAACGTGGCGTCCTTCCTATCGGCGACTGATCTACTTCAATAACCTTATCAATATGTTCCAGTCCTTCGATACTTTTGTAAGGAAGCGGCTCTCTTCTTGATTTATAAAAATGATGATTTAGCAAAGGAAAAAGCGTTTCATGGATTAGCGAAGATTTTCCGCTGCCACTTACACCTGTTACGGAAATCATCGTTCCCAACGGAAAAGCCATTGTCACATTTTTGAGATTATGTCCTGTACACCCTCTCAATGAAAGATAATTCCCGTTGCCTTTTCTCCTGACTTTCGGAATTTCTATTTTCTGACGACCGCTTAAATAATCTGCGGTCGATGAACCATTCTTTAAAAACTCTTCCGGTGTTCCTGCGCCTACAACATTTCCACCATGGCGACCGGCACCCGGGCCAATATCTACGATGTAATCCGATGCAAGCATCATATCCTTATCATGCTCCACAACCAAAACGGTGTTCCCAAGGTCACGCAAACTTTTCAGAGAATTGATCAGTCTGACATTATCACGCTGATGCAGACCGATGCTCGGCTCATCCATGATATATAAAACGCCGGTAAGCTGTGTGCCGATTTGTGTTGCCAAACGAATACGCTGAGCCTCTCCTCCGGAAAGTGTACGAAGTGATCTGTTTAAAGTCAGATAGTCCAGGCCTACATCCAGCAGAAAACCCACACGCTTGCGAATTTCCTTTAAAACTTCATGACCAATCACACGTTGCCTTTCTTCCAGGCGATCTTCAAGATCAACCAGCCAGTTGGATAATTCACGAACGTCACGGTTTGAAAGATCTGCTATGTCTTTTCCATCAATTTTAAAATGCAAGGATTCTTTACGTAAACGTTTTCCGCGACATTCCGGACAAACATTTGTCGTCATAAAATCTTTCAGCCAATCCTGAATTTTATCATTTCCTGTTTCCTGCTGACGTTTCAGAAAATTAACAATACCATCAAACTTGGTATCCCATTCTGTTCCGGGATATTTTTTGGAAGGAACTGCCACAGGCTCTTCACTTCCATACAACACCATTTTGATTGCCTCCTCAGGAAATTTTTCTAGCGGCGTGTTCAGATTTACTTTAAAAGGTTTTAACAAAACCTCCATTTGTTTGAAAATCCAGGCATCCCGATATTCTCCCATAGGCGCAATTCCGCCTTTGCTGATTGACAAGGAGCGATCCGGAATAATTGAATCTTCCGTAATTTCCTCAACCATTCCCAAACCCTGGCAAGTCGGACACCAGCCATAAGGAGAGTTAAAAGAAAAATTGTTGGGCGAAGGATCATCATAACTAATCCCGGATTCAGGGTCCATCAGGTTTTGAGAGAAATAGTAAGTTTCTCCTTTTTCATCCAAAACCATCAAAGCACCTTTCCCTTGTTTAATCGCCGTTGCTACCGATTGGCTCAACCGATACCGCGACTGCGGATCTTCTGATTCTGCTTTTGGAACGACACGGTCAATGACAATTTCAATATCATGAACTTTGTAACGATCCAGCTGCATTTTCGGAAGAATATCCTGAACTTCGCCATCGACACGAACTTTGGTATAACCTAATCGCGCGATTTGAACGAACAATTCACGATAATGTCCCTTTCTTCCTTTCACAGCAGGCGCCAGAAGAATTGTTTTTTGACCTAAAAACTGCGTCATCAGCTGGTTTACAATCTGATCCTGAGATTGTTTTACCATTCGTCTTCCTGTTACATACGAATAAGCCTCTCCTGCCCTTGCGTATAATAACCTCAGGAAGTCATAAATTTCTGTAACCGTACCAACCGTCGAGCGCGGATTCCGTGACGTGGTTTTTTGTTCAATACTGATAACAGGCGATAAGCCGCTGATTTTATCCACATCAGGCCGTTCCATTTCACCTATAAAACCGCGTGCATAAGCAGAGAAGCTTTCCATATACCGCCGCTGTCCCTCAGCATAAATGGTATCAAAAGCTAATGAAGACTTTCCACTGCCGCTAATACCGGTAACTACCACCAGTTTATTGCGTGGAATGCTGACATCAATATTTTTCAAATTATGCTCACGAGCTCCCTGTACTTCGATCAGGTCCTGCTCAGCAAGTTCAATTCCATTCAAATGTTCCAAAATGATCCTATTGATTTATAATCGTTGAAGGCACTATATAGAATAACCACAAATGTACGGGTTGAGTTGCAAATTTTTTCCGTGATTTTCTTTCAAATACCGTATTCAGAGTCTGCTGATCCAGGCAAATTCCTCCAGCCAGATACAAACATATACAAACCAACACAGGACCTATTCATTCATTTTTGTAGCCATTAGTATATTTATATTTTTTCTTATAAAAAACATGAAAAATTAAAATAATTCTTGACTAATGTTTAGCTTTGATACTAAATTGATATTTAGTAATATTTTTTTAACATCTCATCCCTTTCATTTCTATGAAGCAAAATTTACGATTCGTAATGTTTGCTGCTGCCCTATTGCTTACAGCAATATTTTGTGGTACAGCAAAAGCCCAAGACAAAACGATTACAGGAGGTGTAACTTCCTCGGCAGATGGCAACGCAATTCCCGGTGTCAGCGTGACCTTAAAAGGATCTACAACCGGGACCGTCACAGATAGCGACGG
The DNA here is from genome assembly GCF_900108855.1 of Dyadobacter koreensis. GTDB lineage: Bacteria > Bacteroidota > Bacteroidia > Cytophagales > Spirosomataceae > Dyadobacter > Dyadobacter koreensis. The sequence continues at coordinate 711,722 of NZ_FNXY01000005.1, read as the reverse complement.
CAAGTATTCCATCAACGTAAAAGCAGAAAATGTTACTCTGGTATTTTCTTCAATCGGATTTATCAAGCAGGAAATTATCGTTCCTAACGCCCAGTCGGTAGTTAATCTCGTCCTTGTTGATGATGTTAAAGCATTAACTGAGGTCGTTGTTACCGGTTATGCTTCTCAGCGCAAACAGGACATTACCGGTGCGGTTACTGTGATAAGCCCAAAGGAACTTACCGCAGTGCCGGCTGCCAGCGTAACACAGATGCTTCAGGGCCGCGCTGCCGGAGTTACCGTTGGAAATGATAACTCTCCGGGCGGTGGAACCATGGTACGTATAAGGGGGTTCGGATCAATCAATAACAATAGTCCTTTGTATGTCATTGACGGAGTTCCGACTCAGGGAACGCTTAACCAGCTCAATCCGAATGATATCGAATCCATGCAGGTACTTAAAGATGCGTCTGCAGCTTCCATTTATGGTGCCCGCGCTGCCAATGGTGTAGTGATTATTACCACCAAAAAAGGCAAACCGGGAGCGCCAAGCATCACATTTGACTTTTATACCGGAACACAGCGCCCTGGTAAAATGCTGGATTTGCTCAACACCAGAGAGCTGGGCGAATATCTGTATCAATCTGACCTTGGCGCAGGTAAAAATCCTTCGGTTACTTCCCCTTCGGTTCAATACAGGTTTGATGAAAACGGTAACCAGACCATCGCCGACTACATTTACCCTAATGTATTTGGAGAGCTTCCGGCTAACTACACCTATACCAACGACATTGCAGATCCGAACCTGGGAAAAACAGCTTTTAATATTACCAAAGCCAATAAGGAAGGTACCGACTGGCAGGATGCTATTTTTGATCCGGCTCCTATTTCAAATTATCAGCTCGGAGCAAGTGGAGGTTCAAACACTGCGAAATATGCTATTTCTGCAAATTATTTCAAACAGAATGGTATTTTGAAGTATACAAATTATAAGAGATATTCCATCAGGGCCAATACCGAATTCAAAAAAGGAAAGGTAACTGTGGGAGAAAACCTTACTTTTTCTTACGATGAACGCCAGGGTATTACAAACAATGATGAGAGTAACCCGATCATGTTCGCCATCCGTGTTCATCCAATTATTCCGGTCTTTGACATTACCAATGGCCCCCAGGCATTGGGAGGAACCAATACATCTCCATTCAACGGTTTTGCAGGTAGCCGGGGAAGTAACCTCGGAAATGCGCCTAATCCATTAGCGCGCTTATACCGTGAAAAAGACAATATCACAAAAGGAACCCACGTATTCGGAAACGCTTATGCGCAGGTTGATATCTTGCCCGGGTTGACCGGCCGCAGCAGCTTTGGTCTGGAATATAATCAGTCGAACCGTTCTGAGTATTTTCACAGGGATATCGAAGCAGCCGAAGCAAGAAATGCGAACAGTTTGAATGTTATCAATAACCTGGACCGCTCATTTACCTGGTTTAATACATTGAATTATGCAAAAATATTCGGGCCGCATAATTTGAACGTGTTAATAGGAACGGAAGCAGTTAAAACTTATGCGGCAGGTTTTCAGGCTAGTAGAAGTGGTTTTGCGTTTGATGATGTCGATTACCGTTACCTGGATGCAGGTGCAGCAGCCGGATTAGCCAACGCTGGTGCCGGCGCAACAAGAAGTGCACTCTTCTCACAGTTTGGTAAAATAAACTATGGCTATAAAGATCTCTTCCTGGCAGATTTCACACTACGCCGTGATGGGTCTTCTCGTTTCTCAGAGGCATATCGTTATGGTATCTTCCCAGCATTTTCAGTTGGAATGCGTATGACAGAACTGAATTTCATGAAGCCGACGCGAAAAGTACTGGACGATCTGAAACTACGTTTTGGGTGGGGAAAAACGGGCAACCAGCTGATACCCAACGTTTACAATGCCTACACACTCTATGCTGCTGATCCTCAGAACAATGGTTATGACATCAACGGTACAGGCTCGTCCATTGTTGGAGGATTTGACCTTGTACAATTCGGTAATGCCAATGGTAAATGGGAAACGAACACTTCCACAAATATTGGTGTAGATGCCGTTTTGTTTAAGAGTAAGCTTGAAGTTGTACTGGATTTATACAGTCGTAAAACAACAGATATGCTTACTCAGATCGCTATTCCCCGTACAGCAGGTACAGGAACGATCCCTTATACAAATATTGGAGAGGTCACAAACAAAGGTTTCGACATTGGTCTTAATTTCAGGGATAGAAAGAATGACTTCTATTATGCCTTAGGAGTTAATTTCGGGCATTACAAAAACAATGTTGTTAAACTGAACAACGACCCCAATTCAACAATTTTTGGATTTGCAACCCGTCTTCCTGCAATGTCAGCGACCAGGGCTGGCTATCCAATTGCGAGCTATTATGGCTATTTTGTTGATGGCGTTATTAAAGACCAGACCGAAGCGGATGCTGCTCCGAAATTCGGTTCGTATACACGTGAAGGCGTTTTCAAATTCAGGGATGTAAATGGCGACGGTATCATTACTGCGGCTGATAGAACCATCATCGGTAGTCCACACCCGGATTTCAACTATGGTGTTAACCTGAATGTCGGATATAAAGCATTTGACCTTACCGTATTTGGACAAGGAGTATATGGCAACGAAATCTTTAACTATACAAGATATTGGACGGATTTCAACGTTTTCCAAGGTAACAGGTCAAAAGATATGCTCTATAATTCCTGGAAAAAGTCTGGCGATGATGCCAAATTACCAAGGCTAAATTCAGGAGATGCTACAAGCCAGCAAGTTTCATCTTACTTTTTGGAAGACGGGTCTTATTTCCGCATCAAAAATGTACAGTTGACTTATACACTTCCTTCAATGTTACTGAAAAAGGTTAAGATCGCTTCTGCACAAATTTATCTGCAGGGACAAAACCTATTCACGTTTACCAAGTATACCGGACTTGATCCTGATATTAACCTGAGAAGATCGGGTAATGATAATGAGGATAAGCACCTAGGCGTAGACGAAGGCGCCTATCCCGTGGCTAAATCATATCTCGTAGGTGTGCGTTTCGGTTTCTAATTTTCTGATATTAACAAAAATTTCATATACTAAAATGAAAAAAATAGCTTTAATAATTTTCATGACCGCGATCAGCTTCGCCTGTTCGGACAGCTTTTTTGATCTAAAACCACAGGGCCGCGCTTCTGTTGAACAGTTAAGTAATAAAAACGGTGTCAATGCATTGCTGATCGGAGCTTATTCGCTTGTGGATGGCGTCGGTTCAGGCAATACAGGCCGCCAGTCGACAGTTTCAAATTATGTTTTTGGTGGAATTGCGAGTGATGATGCCGTAAAAGGTACCGACGCAGGTGACCAGCCAGAACAATCGTTTATCGAGCAATACAACTGGCTGTCTGACAATACTTACTTTTTGGGAAAATGGTGGCATCAATATGACGGTGTTGCTAGATGTAATGAAGTCATTCAGGTCGTGAATGGAGAATTGGTGAAGGACATGACTGACGCGGAAAAATTACAAGTAATTGCCGAGGCACGTTTCCTCAGAGGATTCTTTCATTTTGAAGCGAAGAAAATGTGGAATAAAGTACCTTATATTGACGACAAAACATATGTATCCTCAGATCCAAATTCAACCAAAGTACCTAATACAGAGGACATTTGGTCTAAAATTGAAGAGGATTTTGATTTCGCCGCTAAAAATTTGCCTGCAACGCAGTCCCAAAAAGGAAGAGCTACACAATGGGCTGCAAAATCTTTCCTTGCGAAGACATACTTATTTCAGAAAAAATGGGCACCTGCAAAGGCATTACTTGACGATGTGTTAAAAAATTCAGGAAAGAAACTTGTAGCTAATTATCATGACAATTACCGAACTGCCGGAAATAATAACAGTGAATCTATTTTCGAAATTCAGTTTTCGGTGAACGACGGAACAAACGGTAACAATGGTAATGCGGGAGATAACCTTAACTGGCCATATTCAGCAGGTGCACCAGGACGTGGCTGCTGCGGCTTTTACCAGGCATCACATAACCTTGTGAACGCATTCAAGACTGAGAATGGATTGCCTTTAATTGGCGATGCAGCCGACGGTACACTTGATACCTATAACAAGGTAGACCTACCGAACGATCAGGGAATAGCGGCATCTGCGCCATTTACCTTGGACAAAACCATCCCGGTAGATCCTCGTCTTGACTGGACAGTAGGACGTCGTGGTGTAAATTTCCTGGATTGGGGACCTATGCCAGGTTCTTCCTGGATTCGGGATCAAACTTATGCAGGGCCATTCACCGGTAAAAAATGGATGTACTACCTTGGTGAAGAAAACAGCACAACGCATTCTACCAGCAAACGAAACGTTAATAATAATTTCAGAATGATCAAACTTTCTCACGTATTGTTATGGTTGGCAGAGTGTGAAATTGAGCTTGGAAATCTGGCTGTTGCAGAAGGTTATGTAAACCAGATCCGTAACCGGGCAAAAACAGGATCTGTGCAAGATGCATCCGTTACCTACAAGGTGGAACCTTATCCGGTAGGAACTTTTGCAAGTAAAGGTGCAGACTTTGCCCGAAATGCAACACGTATGGAACAGCGCCTTGAGTTTGCAATGGAAGGTCACCGTTTCTTTGACCTGGTGCGCTGGGGCATTGCTGTAAAAGTTTTAAATAAATATGCAGCGGAAGAGGCAGTAGCCGGTAAAGAGCCATCAGGACGGACATTTAGCAAAAGAGGATATATGGCAGGGAAAACATTTACTGACAAAAACCTTTACTACCCGCTACCTCAGGATGAAATCCTGAACAGCCAATTGGATGGAAAGCCAACATTAACGCAGAATCCCGGATACTAATTGAAGATTTATTACCTAAACTGAATCCAAGAGCCGGCCTTATGGCCGGTTTTTGTCTTTGTTACCAATAAAATTATATTTGTAAAATATTAAAAATGAATCAGACATGGTATTAAAAAACGAAAGTGACTACGAAAAAGCTTCTGAAAGAATCGAAGAAATTTACGGAGCAAAATCGGGAACACCGGAAAAAAAAGAGCTTGAAGAATTGCTTAAAGCTGTAAAAGCTTATGAAGATGATTTTGTGAAAATGTTGAGGGAAAATGATCTTTAAATTTATTTAAATAATGCAAGGGCCACTTGCTTGAAGTCCGCATCACGAAGACGTAAAGGAGTATAGAGAAAACGATCACAGTAATTTTACAGAAAGCCCCTCCACTTTTTCTGCACGAGAAATAAATCGCTCGGTCAGTGTAGTCCTTACTTCCAGCACCATTTTGCACTCCATTTCAAACGTCTGCTCTCTGACAGGCAGTTCCATTTCTTTTACAATCCGCATCACGTCGTTCATTTGAACGTATGAGAATTGAAGATCATACAAATTGAACAAATGCTTTTCAACGATCTGCGCGTTTTCCAGGGCATCTTCCGTTGCAGATCGGTATGCGTTGATCAATCCCGGAATTCCTAAAAGCGTCCCTCCAAAATAACGGACAACCACAACAAGAATATTGGTAATCTCTTTCGAATAAAGTGTATTTAAAATCGGCCGCCCGGAAGACCCGGAGGGTTCACCGTCATCGCTTAACCGATAGGTCATTCGATCAAGCCCGAGACGGTATGCATATACATGATGATTTGCTTTCGGATGCAATTCCCGAAGCTCAAGCAAGTAAATTTTGGCTTCGTTCTCGGAAGAAATCGGAAAAACAAATGAGATAAATTTGCTCCCTTTATCTTTGAAAAAACCTTCCGCCGGTTCCGCTATGGTGCAGTAAGTATCGTCAAATAACACGGCTCGATCTTTTTTTATACCTGTATATTATAATTGAATAAAGCAGTGCAGCAACAGCAAAACCTGCCATCCATAAGAATACCAAAGGCAGATTCTCAACTTTGTTTGCAAACAACGCCGCGGAAAGAAATGCGCCCAGCCCGATTCCAGCTTCGAGACAGATATACATGGTGGCGATGGCCCGTCCTCTATTATGATCACTGCTTAAATCAACCGTCCAGGCTGACAATACCGGCGACAAAATTCCCATGGATACGCCAAAAAAGGCTGCGCCGGTTAAAAACATAAAAACCGTTTCCGCATAGCCGGTAATAACCATCGATAAAATCAAGACAAGGCATCCGGCGATGGTTACTGGTATGCGACCTTTTCGGTCTGAAAGTTTTCCTGCCACAAAGCGGATCAAAATGGAAAACAGAGTAAATACCATGAAATACATTCCCTTGTTACCCAGCCCGAGAATTTCACTGAAATCTGGCGTGAGTGTCGCAACCGCGCCAAAACCAAAATAGGCGAGAAAAGTTACAAATGCCGGACTGAAGACATCAGGTTCAAAAATGTCCCGCCAGGTAAGCTTGAATGCGTTTACAGAAAGTTTTTCCTTTTCAACCAATGTTTCTTTCATATTAAAAAGAATAACAATTGAAAGGAGCGCAAAAAATGACGACGTATAAAAAAGTGCATTCATCGAAAAAGCCTGGCTGATCATACTTCCGATTGCCGGCCCGAAAGCTGAACCAACGCCCATGCACATGCCGTGAATCCCCATCGCTTCTCCCCTGCGATTTGCCGGAATGATGTCTGCGATATAAGCAGCTGTTCCTGTTGGTTTAAATCCGGTCGAAAATCCATGAACCAGTCTTAAAAGCAAAAAAGGCATTACCTTTGTAAAAATCGGATATAGAAATCCGCATACAAAACATACCAGAGAACCAAAGGCCATAACCGGAACGCGGCCGACCCGGTCGGTTAGTCTTCCGCTGAATGGTCGGGATATACCTGCGGTTAATGTAAATAGCCCAATGATAAAACCCTTGTATTCTGCGCCTCCCATGTCCGAGAGATAACCCGGGAGCTCGGGGATAAGCATGTTGAAACTGGAAGAGAATAAAAAGGAACTCGTACCTAACAACCAAAACTGCAGTGTAAATATTCCTGGAGAAGCCGTATTTTGCATCCCACAAAATTACAACTATCTTGGACAAAAGTTAAGAATACTTGAAAGTGGTTAGCGTCAGGTCAAAATAAATAGCTGGTTATTCGATAATAACTAATTAGAAATTCCGCTGTATTAGTAACTCCTGATTTAATAAGACGCTCAACTTTTAACTTCAATGCGTTATGGTAAGGATATTTTACAAAGAGGGACGATTAATAAAACGTGAAAATGATATTCGCGAACTCGGCAAGGTCGAAAATCTGGTCTGGGTGGATTTACAGTCGCCATCTGCCGAAGAAGAAGAATGGGTTGAGAATAAATGCGATATCAGTTTTCAGACACCTCAGGAAATTGTTGAAATTGAAAGCAGTTCGCGATTTTTTGAACAAAATGAAACGATCAATGCGAACTCCAACTTTTTGAGTATTGACCGCGATGGATATAAAACCTATCCGGTGTCGTTTATCCTTCACAAAAATATTCTGTTTACATACCGCCGCGGAGATTCCAAAACGTTCGCAGACACGGTCAAGAAAATGAAGGTCAGCCCGGATACTTTCCAGACTGGTGTTGATTTTATGCTGATGCTTTTGGAAACCAGAATTGAGGCTGACGCCGATTCTCTTGAAGCAATTTCCAGAGACATTTCGGTTATCAGTAAGGATCTGGCTCATGAACAAAAAGCGAGACAGGAGGTTTTGTTGAGAATAAGTGCGTTGCAGGAGACGACAATGATGCTCCGGGAGACCAGTATAGATAAACAACGCGTACTTTCCGGAATTTTACGCAGTCAATATTTCCCGGAAGACAGAAAAGAACATTTACGGATTATATTAAAAGATATCAATTCCCTGCTTGAATATACCACATTCAATTTTGAGCGACTGGAATATTTACAGAATACCTTTATGGGTTTGATTAACCTTGAACAAAGTCAGGTGATCAAGATTTTCACGGTCGTTACAATTATTTTCATGCCTCCTACACTGATTGCAGGGATTTTTGGTATGAACTATACGCATATTCCTTCCACCGAAGAACCATGGGGATTTTGGGTTTCCCTGTTACTTATGGTACTTTCGTCGCTGGTGGTTCTGTGGTTTTTCAGAAGGAAACGGTGGATATAAAATCCATCGTTCATTTGCCTATTTTAAGTTTTATTTTCATGAACAACACCATTGAATTTACGTTTGCCAGAACTGACCAGGAAATCGACCAGATTCTGGCTCTCCAGCAACTTAATCTCAAAACCAATATTTCCGAAGCGGTCAAGCAGGATCAGGGGTTTCTCACGGTCTGTCATACGCGTCAGCAACTTGAACTCATGAGCGATGCCACTCCCCAGATTATTGCAACGGTCAACGAAAATGTCATTGCATTTGCTTTGGCAATGCTGCCCTCGCTGGGAAAACTCATCCCGGATCTTCAACCCATGTTTGAGATTTGTGACAATATTTTATGGAACGGTAAACTTGTGAGTGAATATAATTATTACGTGATGGGACAAGTCTGTGTGAGCGAACCTTTTCGGGGGCAGGGAGTGTTTGACAGATTATATCAGACACATAAGGCGTTATACCAACCGAAGTTTGACCTTTTGGTAACAGAAATTTCAACTTCCAATAAAAGATCTCAACGTGCACACGAAAGGATAGGTTTTGAAACTATCCATGTTCATCAGGATCATGTTGATGAGTGGAATGTAGTTGCCTGGAAATTTTAGAATGAAAATATTTATAATTCTGCAACATGTGAAAAGAATATAGATGTAATCTTTTTATTAAACTAAACTAATACATACTGGTACTTTACTGCTAAAATTTGAACAGTATATTACGTATAGACATTATTTTTTTAATATTGTGAAAGTCAACACTTTCTTCTGACTGATACTTGAAAATTTACAATTCAAATTAAAAATATCAATATAGTTTCAGATCAGGTAGATTTCAGATTTTTTTCCCCCTTCCAACCCTTTCTCTTAAAGCAGTGTCTTGATAATATTGGCATAGAACTTGCAACAGATTCATCTGAAATCTGGTATGGATTACAGTAAGTGCTGTAATTCTTAACTGGTGAGGAATCAAAGGTTTATGTACAAAGGACTATGAATGCATTTAATTAAGCTTAGAAGTATTATAAAGCTTAACTAATTACGATGCAATGATTCTTATAGAAAAGGCGTTTCAATCCCGACGTGAGAATCTCTGCCATAGGCTGTTTTAGTAAAAAACCGTACTGAGAAATTGAAAAAAAGACAGTTTCAACCGTATAGGTTATTAAAAATCTGTTTAACTAAATAACCGATTGAATGAAAAGCATCTCAGTAATCATTCCAAATTATAATGGAAAACATCTATTTGAAAAGTATTTCAACCATAATTTTCAGGTGCTTACTTCCATTGACACAGAGGTTGAGATCATCGTAATTGATGATGCCTCGACAGATGGATCTGTGGAATATTTGCAACAACATTATGGGGATAGCATCACACTTCTAAAAAAAGAAACAAATTCAGGATTCTCTGAGACTTGTAATTTAGGTATCAAACAAGCAAATATGGATTTAATATTTTTGCTTAATACCGATGTTACGCTGGAACCGGGATACCTTGAAAAGCTATATAAATTTTTCGAGAAGGAGGATACCTTTGGTGTGATGGGCCGAATTATCGGTATGGACGACGATCTGATCAGAGAGGCTGCCAGGGAGCCGCGCATTATGGGCAGAAAGATCAAATCTTCGGATTTGTTCCATCTTCAAAATATGGATGCTTTCACGCCGACATTCTATCTTTCAGGAGCAAACGCACTGATGGATACCAAAAAACTAAAAACGATTAACGGGTTTAATGAAATGTTCAACCCTTATTATGGTGAGGATCAGGAGCTTTCAATCCGGGCGTGGCGTATGGGGTGGAAATGTTATTACGAACACAATGCAGTTTGCCGCCACGAAGTAATGGCAAGCACTAAAAATCATAACCATAAACGCGCGATAAAAAGGATCCATTTCCGTAACCGCTATTATGTACATTATCTGCACCTTCAGGGGTCTGATCTTGCGCTTTGGCATTTACAAATATTGCTTTGTGACGTAATGTTGGGTGCTTTTACCTGCCAGTTTTATAAAATTGAAGCGTACCGGGATTTCCTCAGTAACAGGAAAGGCCTGCGGATAAAGAAAAGCGCATTCAATCGTCAAATGAAGAAAAATCACTCCAACATCGGCATTTTAGATGTGATTGACAATATTAAAATGATGATTAAATATCAGCATGTAATTAAATTATAACAAGTTACTTAATCAAAGTTCTGTATATTTTAATATACTGAGCTGCTGCAGTCTCCCAGGAAAATGATCTGCCCCTTGTCTTGATTTTTTCAAGAGGCAGATTTTTTTTATAATCTTCAAGGCTGTTTTGCAAAACAGAACGCATATGCTCCGGTTCGAAATTATCAAAATAATAGGCACAGTCACCTCCAATTTCAGGCAGTGATGTACAACTAGACAGCAGAATTGGTTTTCCAAAATACATGGCTTCAATGACCGGAAGTCCAAAACCCTCGGCAGTTGAAGGAAAAAGAAAGGCAAGACAATTTTTCAACAGCCACTTTTTATCATTTTCAGTAATCGGCCCGGTGAAAATGAGCCGTTCTGAAACTCCTGATTTTTTAGCTTCTTCAATGATCAGCTGCTTGTAAGCTTTGCTATGTTCTATCCCTGAAATGATCAATTTGTAATCATTTCCGACTAACAGCGCGGGTAAAACGTGGAAGTTCTTTTTCTCGGTAATGGTGCCAATCGTAAATAAGAAGGGTTGGTCGTAAGAAATTTCAGGTTCTTCAATAGGTATGCTGTCGTCCACGTTACAGCCATTGTATATCACAGAAGTTGATTTGCCTTCTAGCGACAGATGTTTCCCAAGATCATTTAATACATAATGTGAGATGGCGACAATATGATTTGCCCTGTTGATCTTATATTGAAGCTGCCTCAAAAGTTTATCCGTCTTGCCTTCTTTCAGGTTCGGGTCGTAAAGAAAATTTAGATCATGAACCGTAAGCACAATTGGAATATTTTTTCGAAAAGGAAAATAGTTAGTATTCTGATACGTACAGTGCCACAAACTCGCTTTGCGCATAGAAGGAAATAAATACTTGTGCAGGGAGTGATGCGTCAAAAATTTGGCATCCTGTCCAAAAATATTTTTTTCACTTTCAGGAATATAAAACGCAATTTCTTCGTCAAAGTTAACTTGCTTTTGCAGTGCTTTTCCTAATTGCAGACAAAAATGATATAATCCGGTATTCGGATATCGCATCCTTTCACAATCAAACATTATTTTTTCAGACATTGATTGTAAGGCTCTAAGGACAGATTTACGAATATTGAGATGTCAAAAATGCATAGACAAACTGGATTTGTCGCTTATGGATTTGCTAAAAGTAATTATTTTAAAATCTAAATATTGAAAACCTTAGGATAAGATAATCTTATTTTGGCAAATTCAGGAAACTCTATTGAGTATATTACCATTAAAGTCTTTCTAAAATAAGAACTGGATTTGGTCTTGTTCTCCTTGAAAATCCGCACCAAACGATGTAGATTTGTTTTTAGCAGTAACTACCCTCAAAGATTCCTACAATACTGCAACTTTAATCTGTTCTGTTAAAACAAGATAATTAACTATGTCACAAGAAATTATAAAACAGGAACCCCTGTTGATTGAAGATCCATTGCGCTTTGTTTTATTTCCTATAAAGCATATGGACATCTGGGAAATGTATAAGCGCCACGAAGCGTCTTTCTGGACGGCTGAAGAAATCGATCTTTCTCAGGATCAAAAAGATTGGGACAACCTGAATGATGGAGAACGCCACTTTATTTCTCATATTCTTGCTTTTTTTGCAGCGTCTGATGGCATAGTTAATGAAAATCTGGCTGTTAACTTTTTAAGTGAAGTGCAATATGCTGAGGCTAAATGTTTCTACGGCTTTCAGATTGCCATGGAAAATATTCACTCGGAGACCTATTCTTTGTTAATCGACACATACATTAAGGATCCGGCAGAAAAAGACCATTTATTGAGAGCCATCGACACCGTTCCATGTGTTCAGAAAAAAGCTGAATGGGCTTTAAAATGGATTAACAGCCCGGTTTTTGCTGAAAGAATTATCGCATTTGCAGCAGTTGAGGGAATATTCTTCTCAGGCTCATTCTGCTCTATTTTCTGGCTGAAAAAACGCGGATTGATGCCGGGATTATCATTTTCGAATGAGCTGATTTCCCGCGACGAGGGATTGCATTGTGAATTTGCATGTCTGCTTTATACACAACATATCGTCAATCAATTGCCGCAGGAACGCGTCATAGAGATCATGATGGATGCTGTAAAAATCGAGCAAGAGTTTGTAACAGAAGCACTTCCGGTTTCGTTAATTGGCATGAATGCTGATCTGATGAATCAATATATTGAATACATCGCTGATTTCTGGCTGGAACGTCTGGGTTGCCCAAAACAGTTTGGTTCTGCAAATCCATTCGATTTTATGGAACTGATATCACTTCCGGGAAAAACTAATTTCTTTGAAAAGCGCGTAGGTGACTATCAGAAAGCTGGCGTAATGAGCGGTTTACAAGATAAAGATTCAGGACATAAAATTTCTTTCGATTCAGATTTTTAGTCTGTTTCCGAAAATTAAAAACCTTGTCATTTTGACCATTGTCTGAAATGATAAGGTTTTTTCTTTAAACGCAATCTCTCGTTTTGAGGCTAAATTCTTACAAGATCGGCGCTTTTCTCCCACTTTTTTATAACTGACGCCACTTCTTTCGGAGATATCTGATTCATACACTCACACTTCGAAACATCTTCCTGACACTTGTTACAACAAGTTTTCCCTACAAGATAGGAAGCTTTCGGCCCGATCGGCCCCCACCGCATTGGAAATAGTGGCCGCATGGGAGGATATAATCCGAGGGCGTTATTTCCTATTGAAGCGGCTATATGCAGAGGTCCGGTGCTGGCGGCGATCAACCCATTGGCATGATAAATAAAAGAAATAAATTCCTTTAAAGTCATCATTCCCGTTACATCAACCACATGCTCGGGAAGCTGTCTCAGCCATTCTTTCATAGAAGCTCCTTCCGCCTTAGTGCCGGAAATAAATATCCTGTACTTTTCTTTAGGTAGAAGATGGATCAGATCCGCAAAATTCTGCAACCCCCACTCTCTCGCACTTTTATTTGATTTTGGATGTAAAATAATATTCAGCCTGTCCTGTTTTAAAAAAGAAAACAATCTTTCGGGAAGGGGGGCGATATTCTTTAACTGAAACTGACGAAACAAGTCTTCCAAAGTAAAATCCTTTTCAATTTCGAGCGCTTTTAAAAGTTTCAGATTCAATTGCGCTTCGTGCAACTCAGATTTTTTTCTGCTTAGCTGAACAAGTCTGTTGCAAGTCATCCAGTGGAACCACCGATTTGTGGTACCTATCCGGATAGGGATTCTGGCATCTTTTGCCAACCTGGATATTTTTAAATTAGGCAGAACATGGATAATTGCATCATATTTTTCTGCCTTTAAAAATTTGACCTGATCCTTGTAATCCAGTTTTTCGATCAGATCTGCGTTAACAAATTTGTCAATTGATGTGCAGGTATCAATTACATCTTCTGTATACGAACGGCCTAAAAAGTGGACTTCTGAAACTTCCGTATTCTCTTTTAAAATATTACAGATAGGGATTGTCAAAATAACATCCCCGATGGCATCTGTTCTACTCACAAGAATTTTAAGCTTCTTTCCTAACATTTTTAATTGTCATTCATGAGTTGCCACCCGACAACATTTATAATCTTTTCTTAACGCTGATTTTTATTTACTATAGTAACTAATACGGGGCAATTTTCTGCTAAAAACTAAATAAATTTTTAGATCAGGTGGTTAATTCTAATATTATTTTAAGAATTAAAGTCCTCTTGTTCAAGATTTTCTATTGTTTTCCAAACCAGCTCACTCTCATACCCTTTACCCAGTGCAAACCTTGCCAGCTTTTGTTTTAATTTGAATTTATCTGTTTCTATCCTGCCCAAGGCCTCTTTTTTCTTTGCTAGCAATTCCTTTAAACCGGCCGAATAAGACTCGTCGGGAATTTCTTTCATACCTTCCTTAATACTATACTCAGATAATCCGCGCCGGTGAAGTTCTTGTTTGATCTTCATTTTACCCCAGTTTTTCATCCGGAATTTTCCGCCTGCATAAGTTTTCGCAAAACGCTCTTCACTCAGATAGTTCATACTGATGAGCTCTGCAATGATCTCGTCCGCTTCATCACCCCAAACCTCCCATTTTTGCAGACGTTTTCGGACTTCGTCCTGTGTCCGCTCCTGATAAGCACAATAAGAAGCCGCTTTTTGAAGAATTAGACGATCCATCAGACAATATTAACAATTATTTATATTTCGTATTGTGCCACAAGATTAAAGATAAAATATCAACTCTGAATAACTATTTTTGGTAAATCATCACTTGAATAACAACGGTCATATACCAAACGCCTAGCCCATATGCTTTTTGAAAGACGCTCCTTTTTGAAATTTTTGCCTGCCATGTCGGGATTATCATTTTTAAGTTTACCCGAAAACAATCTGAAAGCCGGCAAACTTGCTCTGCGTTTCATTATAGCTTCAGACGGCCATTATGGTCAGCCAAATACAGAATATAAAAAATTTCACAGTGATTTGATAGGCTGGATCAATCAGGAAAAAGTACAAAAAGGCGTTGATTTTACAGTGATTAATGGTGATTTGATACATGATGACCCAACGTTAATGTATGATGTAAAATCCACCTTCGAAAATCTGCGGGTCCCCTTTTATGTTACTCGTGGCAACCATGATAAAGTTGGGCTGGACGTATGGGAAAGCACCTGGGGCTATCCAACAAATCATAGTTTTGCGAAGGGCGAATATGCGTTTATTCTGGGAGACACATCAAACGAAAAGGGTGAATATATTTGTCCTGATATCAATTGGCTCAGAACCGAAATCGCTAAATATTCATCCGCAAAGGGTATTTATATCTTCCTTCATATAACACCTGAAAAATGGACAGATAACGGAATTAACTGCAAGGAAGTGACGGACCTTTTTTCTCAAACACCAAATGTAAAAGCAATTTTTCACGGCCATGATCACGACCAGGACAGCCAGAAAACGCTTGGAAAGAAACCATATTTCTTCGACGGACATTTCGGAGGAAACTGGGGGACAGCTTACAAAGGTTATCGTGTAGTTGAAATTTATGAAGATGAAACCTGGCAAACGTATCAATATAATCCAACTGCGGCGCCGATTCTAAATTCTTTCAATGGCAAAAAATAAACCGCCATTTGTCTCAGAGTAAAACTTTGAGTCCTAAAAAAAGAAGCAGATTTCAAAATCTGCTTCTTTTTTTAGGACTCAAACAAACTCCAGATTCAGCGTCAGATAACTTTAATCAGGTGATTTTTCTTCCCTTTGGAAACAAGGATAAAACGATCCTGAAGTAATTCAAAATCGGCAAGTGCTTGCTCAGGAGCTGACACTTTTACTTTATTAATGCTTACAGCATTTTGCTGCAATGCACGGCGAGCTTCCCCTTTCGAAGGATAAATCTCAGAGTTTGTAACAGTAGAAATCAGATCCAGCAAGTTTGGGCAGGAATCCCAGTCTTCACGAGTGATCTCTGTTTGTGGAACTCCGTTGAAAATCGTATCAAATTCATCAATAGCAATGCTCTGCAATGTTTCCAAAGTTGCTTTTCCAAACAAAACATCAGAAGCTTTTAGTACTAGTTGATAATCACGTTCGGAATGAATACGGATCGTAAGCTCAGCCGCCAATGCTTTTTGCATAATTCTCAAATGCGGTTCAGCTGCATGGCTGCCTTCCAACACCTCAATTTCTTCTTTTGATTTTAAAGAAAAAACGCGTAAAAATCTCGGAGAATCTTCATCGCTTTGGTTTAACCAGAATTGGTAAAACTCAAACGGAGAAGTTCTTGAAGCGTCCAGCCAAATATTTCCGCCTTCACTTTTACCAAATTTCGATCCGTCCGATTTAGTAAGCAGGGGCGTCGTTAAAGCATACGCTTTGAAATAACCTTCTTCGTCTCCTTCTTTGCGGCGGATAATTTCAGTACCGGTAGTAATATTTCCCCACTGATCAGAACCGCCCATTTGAAGACGGACATTTTTATTTTTATATAAATGATAAAAATCGTAGCCCTGCAAAAGCTGGTACGAAAACTCAGTGAAAGAAATCCCTGTTTCAAGGCGTTTTTTCACAGAATCTTTCGACATCATATAGTTAACAGATAAATATTTCCCTGCTTCGCGAAGAAACTGAAGAAATCCGATTCCTTTGAACCAGTCGTAATTATTAACCATTTCTGCCGAACTCTCACCGCAGTCAAAATCAAGGAATTGTTCTAATTGCTTACGAATTCCTTCCTGATTGATACGTAAAGTTTCTTCGTCTAAAAACGAACGTTCAGCCGCTTTGAAAGACGGATCGCCGATCATTCCCGTTGCCCCTCCGATTAAGGCAATTGGCTTATGCCCTGCCTTTTGTAAATGAACCAGCAACATGATCGTCGCCAGATTACCGATATGCAGGGAAGCAGCAGTTGGGTCAAAACCGATATAACCGGCCGTCATTTCTTTATTTAGTTGCTCATCCGTTCCTGGCATCATGTCGTGCAACATGCCCCGCCAGCGCAATTCTTCAATGAAATCGGTTCTCATTTTTTTACTATTTGGCAATTTTAAAAATCAAGGTGCAAAGATAGATTGATTTTGGGAAACCTTGCAGATTTACAAAAGGTATCTGATTGAAGATTTAAATTTAGAAATCGGTTCGCGCGTTATTCTGATTAAAAGTGTATATTTTAGAATTAAAATCAGAAATTATTAAATAAAATTAACCTAACACATGCTGGCAAAACTAAAATTTCTGCATTTCATTGTCATTCTTTTATGCCTTAAATCAATCCCAAATTTGGCTCAGCAGCAAACCACATACTGCAATCCGATGGATATTGATTACAAATACAATTTTGAACAACTGAATGAAAAAATCTCTTACCGTTCCGGAGCCGATCCTGTTATCATCAATCATAAATCGGAATATTTTCTTTTTGTAACCATTTCAGGTGGCTATTGGCACTCGAAAGATATGCTGAACTGGAAATATATTACTGCAAACCGCTGGCCGTTTGAAGATATGTGCGCACCCGCCGCTGCGTCGGTTAATGATACCTTATTTTTATTTCAATCAACATTTGAGTCGAGACCTATCCTTTATTCCGTCGCACCTGAAAAAGGAATCTGGGAGTTTTATAATCGCTGGACACCAAGGTTGCCAAAAGATATCGGTCCGTGGGACCCCGCACTTTTTCATGATCCGGATACCAACCGCTGGTTTATGTATTGGGGGTCATCCAACGTTTATCCGATTTTTGGAGCAGAACTGGATCATTCTAAAAAACTGGCCTTTAAAGACCAGTATAAGGCGATGTTATGGTTAAATCAATATGAACACGGCTGGGAACGTTTCGGCCCGAACCATTCTGATCCTTTCAAACCTTTCACAGAGGGCGCATGGATGACTAAACATAAGGGAAAATATTATTTGCAATACGGCGCGCCGGGAACTGAATACAATGTTTATGCAAACGGCACCTATGTCGCCGATGATCCGCTTGGACCGTTTACCTACGCACCTTATAATCCTGTATCATACAAACCTGGCGGCTTTGCGACCGGTGCCGGGCATGGAAATACTTTTCAGGATAATTATGGAAATTATTGGAATACAGGTACTTCCTGGATCGGCTTGAACTGGGCCATGGAAAGGCGAATTGTTCAACATCCCGCTGGTTTCGATAAAGACGGACAGATGTTCGCCAACACCCGGTTTGGCGATTTCCCGCATAAAATAACCACAAAAAAATGGAGTGGAAAAGGCGATGAATTGTTTACGGGCTGGATGCTGCTTTCCTATAAAAAACCAGTTACCGCATCCACCACACTCGATACTATGTCGGCTGCGAAAATTACGGATGAAAATCCAAGGACATTTTGGGCAGCAAAACAGAACAAAGCAGGAGAAACATTGACGATAGATTTGCAGAAGGAGCAGGAAGTGAAAGCAATCCAGGTTAATTACACCGATTATAAATCGGACATTTTCGATAATGATCCTGCAAAGGTTTACACACAATTTAAAATCCTTACTTCGGCTGATGGTAAGAAATGGAATATTGCAGCCGACCTGACCACTGAGCCAAAACGTGACCGCCCGTGTGCATATATTGAATTGCCCAAACCGGTAAAGGCACGCTATGTCCGGTATGAACATATTCATGTGGCCTCCCCTGTGCTGGCCATTAGCGAGTTTAGAATTTTTGGAAATGGTTTTGGCAAATTGCCGCCGACGCCTAAAAAATTGATAGCAGTAAGGCAAAAGGATCAGCGAAACGTGGATTTAAGCTGGGAGAAAGTCGCTGGCGCCGTTGGGTATAATGTGCTTTGGGGGATTGCACCTGACAAGTTGTATCAAACCTATCAATTCTGGAACGACGAACCGAACACATTTGAACTGCGTGCCTTGAATGTTGGTGTACCCTATTATTTTGCTATTGAAGCCTTTGATGAAAATGGCGTTTCAGCGATAAGTGAGGTTGCTAGCATCAAGTGATTATTTATTCAAAGCGGGCTTATATAAAAAGGGCAAAAGCTGGGTCGAAGTACGAAATGGATTCAGCAAAGAATGATGAAACAAGAAACCCGGAATAAGTTATCGGATTATCGGAAGAACAACTGTGTCTAGAAAAAGGAGGAATTCGCTTTGTTACCAAATTACCATCCACTCTTTAATTTATTTCGGCAAATCACAGTAAATCAGACCATTAAAAAAAATATAGATACTGAGACACCTACTTTTTCCACAACAGAGAACTATCGCCATAACTTAAAAACCGATACCCATTGTCCATAGCTTCCTTATAGATGCGTCTCCAATCTTCTCCTACCAGCGCCGCGACCAGTAAAATTAATGTCGAGCCTGGCTGATGATAGTTTGTTATCAATCCTTTGCACAGTCTGAATGTATATCCAGGAAAAATGAAGATCTCCGTCTCTCCAACCACCTCGTCAAGCTTTCCGGCATCCATATAGGTTGCAATAGCCGTCAAGGCGTCATGTGCCGAAGGAAGTTCCTCTGCTTTAAAAGGATATGGATAAAGTTTTTCGATGTTAAAGACAGTTGTTTCTGCTCGGAATAATTTCACCCCAAACCAATATAAACTCTCCAGAGACCGCAATGATGTTGTACCAACCGGAACAATAGATTCTGTATTTTTCAGTAATTCAGTAATCAATGCACGGGAATACACTACCTGTTCCGAATGCATCTTGTGCTCAGTAACTGAATTTGCTTTAATGGGTTGGAAGGTTCCGGCTCCCACATGCAAGGTCAAAAACGATTTTCGGATACCCTTTTCCGCTAGTTTTTTAAATACATTTTCAGTGAAGTGAAGGCCAGCAGTCGGGGCTGCTACTGCTCCGTTCTGACGTGCATAAACCGTTTGATAGGTTTGTTTATCCCCTTCTTCCGTCTCTCTTTTGAGGTATGGTGGCAAGGGAATTTCACCTAAAGCCTGAACGATGTCGAGAAACTGAATCTCCTGATCCCACCATAATTTGATATGATTTCTGTCGTAATCAGCATAAGCAACCTGTAATCTTACCGTCTTTCCATTCACAAACAGCTCGGTAGAAAGTGTATCTGTAAGCTTAAAACGCTTTTTATTGCCGATCATACATTCCCAAATGCATGAATCCGTTACAAGCATCGCATCGTTGATGATACGTGTCGGCAACTCTGGATGTAATAAAAGAATTTCGATCGTTGCGCCAGTTTCCTTTTGAAAATAGGCGCGGGCAGGAATTACTTTGGTATCGTTAAAAACCAAAAGAGTATCCGAAGGCAAGTTCCCGGTTAAATCACAAAACGTTCCGTGTTTAATTTTGCCCTGGTTAAAAACCAAGAGTTTGGAGCTATCCCGCGGATCTAGCGGATAACGCGCGATTCTTTCATCCGGCAAATCATAGTCGAATGACTCTATACGAAGTGATTCCGCCTGCTCCAGCCAGTTATTTTCCATTCAATTTCTAATAAGTATCTTCTTCTTTTGGAACCGGTGTCCTCAATAAACGCAGAGGAAGAAGAAAAATTAAGATCATCAGAGCAAGACCGACATAAGACACCCAGGCAAAATCAAAAACAGTAAGATTATACTGACTGCTGTTTATTGTCGCCAATGCGAGAAGACTCAAACCTATGATGGTATTGATGGAAGCCACAACTGTATACAACCAATTGATTAAATGTTCGTTCAGTTCTTCACGATACTGAATCCAGATATTCCGCTTTGGAATAGGAAAATGCGATGGATCAATTTTAGGGATCTGTCTTGCAAACGCCGAAAGGACAACGTTATTAAGGATAAAAAAAGCCATAACTATGTAGAACAAATGTTCCTTATTTACATAGATTTCCGCAAGTCCGGATGCCGCAAAATCAACTGCAATCTGCTCAGGGAAAACCGAATAGGTCCAAACCAACGCAGCAAATACCATCAGCATTGAAAACCAACGCCATATTTTCACACTAAAAGTTCCAATTTTCATGAAATATCAATCCTCCTTATCTTTTCTAATTTCCCCATAATTTGGGTGCAAAATTAGGTTGGAGAGTTTCTAAAACCTAATCGTAGGAAGAGTATATGAAAAAGATTTAGGGATCAAAGTGAATATAGCGCCGTATTATTTGTAGCATTAACTTCCATTTTACCAGACAAAAGGTGCATCATCATTCTGATCATTCACTTTCAAAATCCATTTTATGAAAATTTACACTAAAACCGGAGACAAAGGCACAACTTCTCTGATCGGGGGGACACGCCTCAGTAAAGCACATATTCGTATTGAAGCATATGGCACCGTTGACGAATTGAACAGCTGGATCGGCTTGCTCCGGGACCAACCGGTAAATGAAAAACGCCGCGATCTGTTGAAGGAAATACAGGACAGATTATTTACTATCGGTTCGCATTTGGCGTCTGAACCCGAACAAACCAAGAAAATCCTTCCTGATTTATCAGAAGAAGATATAAAACTCCTGGAAACGTCCATGGATGAAATTGACGGGATTGTGCCTCAGCTAAAAGCTTTCGTTTTACCAGGCGGGCATCAGTCAGTCTCATTCGGGCACATTGCCCGTACTGTTTGTCGCCGGGCCGAGCGCTGCGTTATCCATTTGCAAACGCAAGAGGAAGTTGAAGACATCGTTGTTAAGTATCTAAATCGTTTATCCGATTATCTGTTTATGCTTTGCCGCGCAATGACTTATGAGCTGGGAATTGAGGAAGTTACGTGGAAACCAAGGGTGTCGGCAAAAAAATAATTGTTATACTAAATATCTTCGTTTTGTAGATAATTTCATTAAATTGCGAGACTAAAATAAGAAATAAAAGAGTACTTAATATTCAGCATAAATTCCAGGCCTTATGACTGCCGACACATTGCAAATAGAGATCCAGCAAACGCAAAATTCACGTTTGAAAGAGGTTGATTTTAACAACCTTGTTTTTGGTCGGAACATTGCCGATCATATGTTCATTACCGAATATCGTGATGGTCAGTGGAACAATCCGCGTATCATCCCTTACGGAGATCTTTCACTCAGCCCTGCTACTGCTGCTTTACACTACGGACAAGCTATTTTTGAAGGAATGAAAGCCTACAAAAGTGAAGAAGGTGACACCCTGCTTTTCCGTGCGATTGATAACTGGAAACGTCTAAACAAATCAGCTGAGCGCCTTTGTATGCCAACCGTTCCGGAAGACATTTTCATGAGCGGTCTGACAGAACTGTTACGTCTGGATTCAGGATGGGTACCCTCGCAGGATGGATGCTCCCTTTACATTCGCCCGTACATGTTCGCGACGGACGCCTATATTGGTGTAAAACCATCTGACACTTATACTTTTATCATCTTTACTTCTCCGGTAGGAACGTACTACGCTAAACCTCCAAGAGTAAAAGTTGAAACGCATTTCATCCGTGCTGCCGAAGGCGGTGTTGGCGGAACAAAATGTGCAGGCAACTACGCCGGTTCACTTTACCCTGCAAAACTTGCCCAGCAGGAAGGCTACGATCAACTGATCTGGACGGATGCACGCGAACATGCCTATATTGAAGAATCCGGCACCATGAATGTGATGTTTGTGATCGACGGCAAGTTGGTTACTCCGTTTGTTTCTGATACAACACTGGATGGCATTACCCGCAAAAGTATCGTTGCGATCGCTCAGCACTGGGACATACCGGTGGAAGAACGCAGGATTTCTGTGAAAGAAATCATTGAAGCACTGCAGGAAGGACGTTTGGAATCTGCTTTCGGGGCCGGAACTGCCGTTGTTGTTTCTCCATTTGCGACAATCGCATTTGAAGGTGTCGATTACGCTTTGCCAGAATTAAAGGAAGATTCGTTCGTTAATAAAGTAAAAAATTACCTAACCGAAATTCGTACCGGAAAAACAGAAGACGTTTTTGGCTGGACGTTGAAGGTTTAGCTACAAACAATAACCATAGAAAATGGACGGCAGCAATGTCGTCCATTTTTTTTGTCTTCAGAAATCTCGCCTCTGAACATCTAATTTAATAAATAGACTGCTTCAACTCCTCAAAAAAGCCTGTCTCTCAGAAATTCTTAAAATTTTACAATTTTCATCATTTTGATTAAAATGTCAATCAGACATTTTAATCACTTTTTAATTTTGTAAATCATTCTGACTCTGCAAGATCCGAGCAAATTATTTCTATAAAATTAGCATTCAAAAGTGTGAAGTTCACACTTTTGAATCATACAAATAATATATTAAACTTCAAAAAATGATATAATAGTATCATAACAAATATTATTGTAGTTACTTTTATTTAAGGCGTAATTAATAATAAAATAATCCAATTAATTTCATTAGAATAATACAATATCAATACATATTGTAATTTAAGCACCAGAAAAATGTTGCGATTAGTTTTAATTATTCAATGAATAGATAAAATAGTATTATGGTATCGATCAAAAAAGTCTATTAATTTGTATTAAAAATCATAAACCAATTAAAGCGTCATAAGCATGTTTCAAAGATTACTTATGATCGTCTCTTTGTTTTTGGGAAGTTGCCTGATGGCAATTGCTCAGAACCAAAATATAAACGGGACGGTCTCAGATGAAAAAGGAGAAGGACTACCTGGTGTAGGTGTGGTTATCAAAGGAACAACCATTGGTACCACAACGGATGTGGAAGGAAAATTCACTTTGGGTATTCCCGCTGACGCAAAAACGTTGGTTTTAAGCTCAGTTGGAATGAAGTCACTCGAAGTTGAAATTGGTGGAAAATCAACTTTCGCAATCACGATGCTCTCAGACGAACGCGCGCTGGACGAAGTCGTTGTTGTAGGTTATGGTACTACCAAGAAAAGTGATATTACGGGCGCTGTTGCTTCGGTAAAAGCGGAAGCGATTACTAAAATTGCCACTGCGAATCCACTGCAAGCCATTCAGGGCCGGGTTCCCGGTGTTAATATCGTTAGTCAATCAGGTGAACCTGGTGCTGCTGTTCGAGTGCGTATCCGTGGTGTCGGTACGATCAACAACAGTGATCCTTTATATGTTGTTGATGGTTTCCAAACCAGCGATATCAGCTTTTTAGCTCCTGGTGATATTTCTTCCATGGAAATATTGAAAGATGCTTCGGCAACGGCCATCTACGGTTCACGCGGAGCAAACGGCGTAATTCTTATTACTACAAAAAGAGGAAAAAGTGGAGCGCCGAAGATCTCTTTTGACACTTATGCAGGTGTGCAGAAAGCATGGAATAAGGTAGACGTTTTGAATGCGAGTCAGTATGCGACGTTACGTTTGGAATCTTACAGCAATGATGGAACTGTGCTTCCTACGAACGAAAATCTTTACCAGACTTTAAATGCTTTTAAAAATGGAACGGATCAAGGAACCAACTGGCAGGATGAAGTAATGCAAACTGGTTCAGTTCAAAATTACAGCCTTAACGTTATGGGCGGAAATGACAAACACCGTTACAGCGTTACAGGTACTTATTTCGGACAGGAAGGTATTGTTAAAAACTCGCCGTTGAAAAAATTCTTTTTACGTTTCAACAATGACTTTTATCTAACAAAATGGCTTGACGCTGGTATTTCGGCTGCTTATGCTAATACGGATAAAACACAATATACAGGAAGCCAGTACGGTGGTATTTTGACAAGTGCATTATCAGTATCTCCACTGGCCAAGGCATGGGATCCTGCTACCAATTTTTACGGTACACGTCCTGTACCGGAAGGTGGCGCTTACAACCCGCTGCGTATTGTTGATGAATACAAAAACAACAAGGCCTATGAGACGCTTGTTAACTCAAACTTCTTTCTTGACGCAAAAATTATCCCGGGTCTGACATTCCGTACGCAGTTCGGTGTTAACTGGAAAACAACGCATGCGAAAAGATACTTGCCACAATATTACCTGGCTAATGACGATCAACGTCAGCACAGCACATTGCGTGAAGGCAGAGGCGAACAATTGGGTTGGGTTTGGACAAATTATCTTACTTATGCAAAAACGATCGGCAAGCATAGCTTTACGGCCATGGCTGGTTTCGAAGCACAGCGTATGACATACAGCGATATGTTCCTGACCGTCCTGGATGTACCAAACGATAAATCTCAATGGTATCTGACAGCAACAAAAGGCACAGATTATTTAGTTGAAGCAACACAGTCTGACGAATCGCTGCAATCTTACTTCGGTCGTCTTAATTATAACTTCAACGAAAAATTGCTTTTGACAGCAACACTTCGTCGTGACGGATCTTCTCGTTTCCTTCCTGACAATCGTTGGGGAACTTTCCCGTCTTTTGCAGCAGGTTATAACCTAGCCGAAGAATCATTTATCAAGAGCATTCCTGCGATCAGTCAGTTGAAACTTCGTGCTGGCTGGGGACAAGTGGGCAACCAGAACAGTGCAGCTAATTACGGTTATGCTACAACAGTTACAGGGAATAATATGTATGTTTTCGGAGATCAGGCCGTTCAGGGATTTGCTCCGACAACTGCAAGCAATCCCGATTTGAAATGGGAAACTACGACAAGTTCTAACTTCGGTGTGGACGCAGGTTTCTTCAACAACCGTTTGACTTTGACTGCTGACTACTTCATAAAAGATACTAAAAACATGATTGTCCGTGTTCCAATCCCTGTTTTTGCAGGTGTGGGCCCTCCGTATGTAAACGCGGGAAGCATGAACAACAAGGGTATCGAACTGGCACTTAATTACAGAAGTCAGATCAAAGATTTCACATACGACCTTGGATTCAACGTTTCTAAAATCACAAACCGAGTAGTTGACCTTGGTGGTGGGGAACCAATTGCAGGTGGTGATATCAACGGACTTGGACAAACTACACGTACGGAAGTAGGTCGCGAAATCGCAGTTTACTATGGTTTAAAAACAGACGGAATTTTCAGAACGCAAGCTGATCTTGACGCTTATACAAGAGAAGGAACAGCAATTCAGCCAAATGCAAAACCGGGAGACGTGAAGTTTGTTGACTTGAACAATGACGGAGTAATTGATAACAATGACCGTACATATCTTGGCAGCGCAACACCAAATCTTTCTTACGGATTTAACGCAAGCCTTGGTTACAAAGGTTTCGATTTCAGTTTCTTCCTGCAAGGTGTAACAGGCGTTGAGCTTGTGAACGGTTTGGGACACTGGATGAACAATGCAAATGGTATGTTTAACTCAGTAACGAGCCGTCTGGATCGCTGGACTCCTGACAATACCAATACAGACCAGCCACGCATGACTCAAATGAACCCAAACAACAATGATCAGTTCAGCGATCGTTTCGTTAGCAGCGGAAACTACATGCGTCTGCGTAACCTTACTTTCGGTTATACTTTGCCAAAAGGCCTGGTGGAAAAACTTCATATCAGCAATGTCAGAGTTTACGTTGCGGCGGATAACCTGTTGACTTTCACAAAATACAAAGGAATGGATCCTGAAATCGGTGAATTCAACAGTAATCCATTGAACTTCGGGGTTGACCTGGGAGCTTATCCTCAGCCTCGCGTGGGAAGAATCGGACTAAGCGTAAACTTTTAAAAACCAGTTAAAAGCGATATGGCCAGCGTAAAATGCAACGGCCAATAGCTATAAGCTAATTCCATAAATATTCGAAAAATGAAAAAATATAGTTTTCCAGCACTTTTGATATCAGCTTTTATGCTGTTGCAAGGTTGCAGTGATTTCCTGGATAAAGAACCGCTGGGACGTGAAACAGATACCAATTATTTCTCTGACTCGACCAATACGCTTCTGGCAATTAATGCCGTTTACGACGTTGCTTCGTACGATGAAGGAAACGACGGACTTGGCAATTATCTTCCGCATAACTACGAATGGATGTGGGGAGATGTGTTGTCTGATGATGCTGAAAAAGGAAGTACACCAAGTGACTTTTTAGATATCCAGTATCTGAAAGAATGGAGAGCATTACCTACGAACACACCGGTTGTTGGTGTTTGGGGTAATCTTTGGATCGGTATTTATCGTGCAAACTGGGTACTGAAAAACATCGAAACCGCACCGATCAGCAATACCTTAAAAACCCGTGTTGCCGGAGAAGCACATTTCTTACGCGCTTATTATTATTTCTATCTTGCTCGTCTTTTCGGTGGTATGCCGTTATTTTCTGAGCCGGTAAAAACGACTGAATATTCGACTACACAACGTGCAAGTTTACCGGAAACCTATGCGTTTATAGAAAAAGATCTGGAACAGGCAATTGCAAATCTTCCTGAGAAAAATCAATACAGCGCTTCTGATCTTGGTCGTGCAACGAAAGGTGCTGCCCGTGGTTACCTTGCACGTGTGATCATGTATCAACTTGGTATGGACAACACGAACAACCATACCTGGAAGCAAGTACTTGACTTGACGAACGCAATTACACAGTCAGGACAATATGGGTTGACAGCTAACTTCGCCGCGATTTTTGATGAAATAAGCGAAAACAATACAGAGTCTCTTTTCGAAATTCAGGCAAAAGAATCAGGTCAGACCTGGGGCCCGATCAAAACAGGTGTGACAAACAACGTAATTCAAAATAACCGTGCAACATGGGGATGGGGTTTTAATAATCCTACCACGAGCCTGGTTAATGAATTTGAAGCAAATGATCCGCGCAAAGCCATGACGGTTTATGGAAACGGAGATATTTTGTTCGGGGTAAGACAAACCGTAGCATTTCCTGCTGAAAACATGACAGGTTACCTTAACCGTAAAGCTGCGATCGTTCAGCCGGCGCAGTCATCGGCATCAGGACAGAATATTCGCAGAATGCGTTATGCCGAAATATTGCTGATGAAAGCCGAAGCAGCCGCCCAGACAGGTGACGAAGCAACGGCCCGTGCAGCAATTAACGAAATCCGTGCAAGAGCACGTAAGTCAACTTTGCCATTAGGATCCGTAGTTGGAGGTTCCACCTACGACCCGACCAACATACCGGCGACGGCTCTTCCTGATATCACAAGTTCTGTAACAGGGTCAGCTTTAATTACTGCGATTTTACATGAACGCCGTGTCGAGCTAGGGATGGAATCTCTCCGTTTTTGGGATCAGATCCGTACCGGAACTTATATGAGCTCGTTAACAGCAGATGTAAGAGCACGTGCACAAGCGCGCTCGATCGCAGGTTCAGTTAATCCGATTCCGGTTTTGCCAATTCCATTGAACGAAGTGCAGACATGGGGTTTACAACAAAATCCTGGATATTAACATAAACTTTGCTCCGAAGTAGCATCCTGTTTATCGACGATGGCCATCTTATTATAATAAATGACTCCGTGTCAGTCGCCTGTTTCTAACCAAATTCAGGCGACTCTTCCGGAGTCATTTTTTTGGCTGAAATTTCACCAAAGACAACATGCGCCTGCAAAGTCAGGCTTATGTTGAATTGCCACTTCAAATTCATTTTGACATTGATAAAAAAATAAATTGTTTACATTCAACTTTCCCAAGTACAAGCATATCTTGTCTTCACTGAATTTCTACTCAATAAATAAGTATCATGTCTTCAATTAAATTATTATCATTTTCCCTGTCACTGGCAATCGTCTTTTTCGTTGCTGGCATTTCCAGCGCACAAATTGACAAAAACGCTACGCAGTCAACAAAAAATCTCTATTCCGGATTAAAAAGAAGTGCTTCGAAGGGTGTCATTTTCGGTCAGCAGGATGCACTTGCATACGGTTTGAATGCCGACAAAAGCCGGTGGATCGGTGATGAAAACCGCTCGGATATAAGGACAATTTCAGGAGAACATCCAGGTTTGGTTGGATATGACTTAGGACATCTCGAACTTGATAGTGCCAATAATCTTGACGGCGTTCCTTTTTCAAGAATCAAAACAGATATCAGGAAGAATTATGAACGCGGCGGTGTTAATACAATCAGCTGGCACCCGAATAATCCTCTTGACCTTTCAAAAACAACATGGGATAAAGAAGAATTTACAATCAGAAGAATTTTGTCTGATACCCGGAATAAAAAGAATTTTGAAAAAATACTGGACAAACTGGCTGATTTTTTCCTTTCTTTAAAAGGATCAAAAGGAGAACTTATCCCGGTCATTTTTCGTCCGTATCACGAGCACACTGGGAGTTGGTTTTGGTGGGGAGCCGATCATTGCACACCCGAAGAATACAAACAATTCTGGAAACTTACGGTCGATTATCTGCAAAAAACACGAAAAGTAAACAACCTGCTGATCGCCTACTCTACCGATAATTTTAAAGACAAAGAACATTATCTTGAACGATATCCTGGCGATGACCTGGTCGATATTTTAGGTTTTGATACCTATCACAGAAACCCTCCGAAAAGTGATTCTGCTTTTAAAGCCAATGCAACAAGAATGGTGGCGACAATCCGGGATCTTGGAAAAACCAGTAGTAAACCTTTCGCCATTACCGAAACTGGTCTTGAACAAATAACGGAAGCGGACTGGTGGACAAAAATTGTTCAACCCATCGTTCAAAACTCGGGACTGAGTTATATACTGGTTTGGCGAAATGGCCGTCCCGATCATTACTACGCACCTTTTGAA
Source organism: Dyadobacter koreensis (assembly GCF_900108855.1). Lineage (GTDB taxonomy): Bacteria > Bacteroidota > Bacteroidia > Cytophagales > Spirosomataceae > Dyadobacter > Dyadobacter koreensis. The sequence continues at coordinate 682,433 of NZ_FNXY01000005.1, read as the reverse complement.
GGAAATAATACTGTTGAAGACTTCAGGAAATTACAACAGTCCGGAGATATTTTACTGGAGAAAAAAGTCGCCAGCGAAAATTTGTATGGCAAACCGGTAAAAAAATAACGCCTCTTCAACCCTTTACTGATGAAAATACAACTCGTCGATTTCCTGGTCATTATTGCCTATCTGGTACTTGTGACAGTCATAGGACTGGTACTGAAAAAACAAGCTGAACGTAGTAAAAACGATTATCTCCTCGGTGGAAAATCCATGCCTTACTGGATGCTCGGGGTGTCAAATGCTTCCGGCATGTTCGATATTTCCGGAACTGCATGGATGGTCGCCATTATGTTCATTTATGGTGTAAAAAGTATCTGGCTACCCTGGCTTTGGCCAGTGTTTAATCAGATTTTTATGATGGTTTATTTGTCCATATGGCTACGCAGATCGAATGTTTCCACGGGAGCAGAATGGATGCTTACCCGTTTTGGAAACAAGGCAGATGCACAGCTTTCCCATAAAATAATTATTGCATTCGCCTTGCTGAGCTGCCTTGGATTTATGGCGTATGGTTTTATCGGCCTGGGAAAATTTATTGAAATTTTCATTCCCTGGCCTGTCGTTCAGCCATTTATACCTTTCATACTGGCGCCAGAATATGTAGCACATACTTATGGTATCATTTTTACGCTTTTTACCGTTTTTTATTCCCTTTTGGGAGGGATGAAAAGTATAGTCTGGGCAGATCTGATTCATTATGTGATCATGGTTTTTGTCTCCTTTGCCATTGCAATTATCGCCATGAACGCGCTGGCAGATCACGGAAGCTTGCCGGTACCAAAAGGCTGGACAGATTTGTTCTTTGGTAAAAATCTTGATCTGGACTGGACGGGATATATCAACGAAGTGAATGAAAAAATATCGGCTGACGGCTTCAATCCATTTGGATATTTCTTTGCGCTGATGACTGCAAAAGGAATTTTATCGAGTCTTGCCGGGCCTGCTCCAAATTACGATATGCAGAAAATCCTTTCCACTAAATCTCCACGGGAAGCAGCATTGATGAGTATGATCGTAAATGTGGTTTTATTGCCAACACGTTATTTGCTCATCATTGGCATTGCCGTTTTAGGTTTGCTTTTCTACAAAGACATCAACATTTCCTCACCGGCTGGCCAGGATTTTGAAAGAATTTTACCAGCTGTTTTGAATGCATATATTCCATCGGGATTGCTCGGGCTCGTTCTGGTAGGTTTGATGGGCGCATTTATGGGAACCTTCGCCGGGACATTTAATGCTGCGCAGGCCTATATGGTGAATGACATTTATCTCAAATCATTTAATCCAAATGCCAGCAATACGCAAATTAAAAAAATGAATTATCTGACCGGCCTCGTGGTAGTTGCGATTAGTATTTCACTTGGTTTTTTTGCAAAAGATGTCAACAGCATTCTTCAATGGATCGTGTCTGCATTATATGGCGGTTACATTGCAGCCAATGTCTTGAAATGGCATTGGTGGCGGTTCAACAGTAACGGGTTTTTCTGGGGAATGTTTGCGGGCATTCTCTCGGCGATGGTTTTACCCTACATTTTTCCTGACACTGTTCCGCTTTACTATTTCCCGATTATTCTGATTTTATCTGCACTCGGTTCTGTTTTAGGTTCACTGATGACGCCGGCTACCGACACCGAAGTATTGAAGAAATTTTATAAAAATGTAAAACCCTGGGGATTCTGGGGGCCTATTCACGAAGCCGTTATCAAAGAAGATCCGACTTTCCTTGCCAACGGAAATTTCAAAATGGATATGTTCAATGTCATCATCGGCACAATCGGCCAGACTTCCATCACCGCCCTGCCTGTATTTGCAGTTTTGATGATGCCAGTCGAAGCCGGTATCACAACCGCTGTGCTGGGACTATGTATTATCATTCTTTGGAAAACATGGTACCAAAAGCTTCCGGCAGCTTAATTTATTCAGAAACAATTCATTGTAAATCAACAAATACTACAGCTATGTCAGATTTCACAAAACGCCTAACGCAATTGCAGCAAGAGCATAGGGAATTGCTTGAACGCAAAAACTACGCAATATGGCCTGGAAACGGAATTTATGATCGTTACACACATCCGGTTCTCACCGCTGCACACGTCCCCATTTTTTGGGAATATGATTTAAATCCTGAAACAAATCCGTTTTTAATGAAACGTTTTGAGATTAACGCCGCCTTTAATGCCGGCGCGATCAAACATAACGGAAAATATCTGGTTGTTGCGCGTGTCGAAGGTTCGGATAGAAAATCTTTTTTCGCAGTTGCCGAAAGCCCGAATGGTATCGATAATTTCAAGTTCTGGAACCATCCGATCGTAATGCCGGAAACTGATGAGCCTGATGGAAATGTCTACGATATGCGTTTGACAAAACATGAGGACGGGTTTATTTATGGACTTTTTTGTACCGAACGCAAAGATCCGAAGGCAAAACCAGGCGATGAATCTTCGGCCGTCGCACAATGCGGCATTGCCCGTACAACGGATTTAAAAACCTGGATACGCCTTCCTGACCTTGTAACCCCGTCACCGCAGCAGCGCAATGTTGTGCTTCATCCTGAATTCGTAAATGGCAAATATGCGTTTTATACCCGTCCACAAGACGGCTTTATTGAAGCTGGTTCTGGCGGCGGAATTGGCTTTGGATATTCCGAAACAATTGAGAAAGCGGTTATTGAAAAAGAATTTATCGTTGACCATAAACAATACCATACGGTTTACGAAATAAAAAACGGGCAAGGTCCTGCACCCATAAAGACGGATAAAGGTTGGCTTCACCTGGCCCACGGGGTAAGAAATACAGCTGCCGGCCTGCGTTATGTTTTATATATGTTCATGACTGATTTATATGATCCCGCCAAAGTAATTTATAAGCCCGCAGGTTATTTTATCGCACCCCAGGGCGAAGAAAGAATTGGTGATGTGTCTAATGTAACATTTTCAAACGGATGGATTTTAGATGATGACGGAACTGTTTTTATATACTATGCGTCTTCTGATACACGTCTGCACGTGGCTAAATCCTCTATTGAAAAGTTGTTGGACTATGTCTTGCATACGCCCGCAGACAATTTTCGTTCAGCCGCTTCAGTTGAAGTTTTAACGGGCTTAATCAATAAAAACCTGTCTCATGCAGGGCATTCTGTTAGCATCTGATGATAGAAAAACTACCAAAATTCCGGTCTGAGATTGAAAGTGAATTACTTTCCATTTTAGATTTTTGGGTAAAAAATGCAGTTGACATCGAACAGGGCGGTTTCGTCGGCAAATTGGATAATGATGGAACTGTTCATCCTGAGGCCATAAAAGGCTGTGTTTTAAATGCAAGAATTTTATGGACTTTCGCAGCTGCTTATAATAAATTGGGCGATCCGTCTCATCTTAAGCTAGCAGAACGTGCTTATGATTATATACGAAATCATTTTCGTGATCAGGAAAATGGTGGCGTTTTTTGGTCTGTCGACGCCGTTGGGAAACCTTTTAATACCAGAAAACAGATTTACGGTCTGGCATTTACGATTTACGGACTAACTGAATTTTATCAAAACAATAAAAATCAGGAAGTTCTGGATTTTGCAGTTGAATTATTTGAGCTGATTGAAAAATACAGCTTTGATCAAAAAAATGGCGGCTACTTCGAAGCATTCTCTGAAAACTGGCAGCCTCTGGAAGATTTACGACTGAGCGAAAAAGACAGGAATGACCCGAAAACGATGAACACGCATTTGCATATCATTGAAGCATATGCCAGTTTATACCGAGTCTGGCCGGAAAAACGTGTTGCTGAGAAAATTAAACATCTGCTCGAAATTTTTCAAAAACATATTATAGATCCTGACAGCTTCCACTTGAAATTATTTTTTGACGAAAAGTGGAAAAGTCAGTCCAAAGCTATTTCATATGGTCACGACATAGAAGCTACCTGGCTTTTACAGGAGGCAGCCGAAGTTTTAGACGACCAATTTCTTGTTGACGACTGGCAAGAAATAGCCATTAAAATGTCGGATGCGGCGGCGAAAGGATTTATGCCAGACGGCAGCCTGATCCACGAATACAATCTGGAAACACATCACCCGGACACACATAGGGAGTGGTGGGTTTCAGCAGAGGGTATGGTTGGATATTTGAATAGCTATCAGATTACAGACGACGAGAGTTATTTAAAAAGGGTTTTCGGCTTCTGGTCATTTATTCAAAAACATTTACTTGATAAGGATAAAGGGGAATGGTTCTGGGGAGTTTGGGATGATTATTCGAAAATGAATGAAGACAAAATAGGCTTCTGGAAATGTCCTTATCACAATGCAAGGGCATGCATGGAAATACTCCGGCGCATTAAAAAATAAGAGCATAAAAAAGGCAGCGAAAGCTGCTTTTTTTATGCTCGCACCGATTTGTAATCGGGGCGTTTATGGTTCAGCGTTTGCAACGCGAGTACTACTTAAAATTTACCATACCCGCGTTACAAACGCTAAACCAGGCAACACCGATTGGAAATCGGTGTTAGCGGTGCAAATCGGTGTTAGCGATATCGGTCCTCGCAGTTTGCAGATAGAAAATGTGTCATTTTTTGATAAAATAATATTATGTGTTTACTCTTTGCAAATAGTACATTTGATTTAAAATTTTTAATTATATCCATAGTGACTACACACACATGTAACTTTTAGTATAATTAAATATATTATTTCATAATAATATCCTTGTATTTTAAAACACAAAAACTGTATGCAAAAAAATCTACTAGTTTTAACACTCTTCCTCTGCTCCCTTCTCGTCAACCTCAGTTATGCCCAGGAAATGGCGGTAACAGGAAAGGTTAGCGAAGAAGGAGGAGGCGAAGTTGCCGGAGTAAATGTCGTTGTGAAAGGAACAAACCGCGGCACGACAACAAACGATAAAGGGGAGTTTAGCATTCAGGCTGAAAAAGGAAAAGTTCTGATTTTCAGTTTTATTGGATATAATTCCAAAGAAGTGACTATCAATGCATCAATTTTAGATGTGTCACTAACGCCTGAGGCAACCGCGCTAAACGAGGTCGTGGTAACTGCCCTCGGTATTAAAAAAGAGAAAAAAGCACTTGGATATGCGGTCTCTGAAATAAAAGGAGAAGAACTCACCGTAGCCCGCACGCCAAACATGGCGAACTCACTCGCTGGTAAAGTAGCAGGGTTAAATATCACCGGCACGGCAACTGGTCCTGCGGGATCCACCAGAATAACGTTGCGGGGAAACGGTTCAATTTCCGGAAATAACCAGCCATTGATCGTTGTTGATGGTATTCCTATTAATAACGAAAACCTGGGGCAAGCGGGGATGTGGGGCGGAGCCGACCAGGGTGATGGAATTTCCAGCTTGAATCCTGATGAAATCGAAAACATCAGTGTTTTAAAAGGGGCAACCGCGGCTGCACTTTACGGGTCACGTGCTTCCAACGGAGCTATTTTGGTGACCACGAAGGGCGGAAAAATGGAAAAAGGCATTGGCCTGGAAGTGAACAGCAATTATCTGGCGGAAGACTTGCTGATCAAAGAATTCAAGGATTACCAGTATGAGTATGGCATGGGAAATAACGGACTTAAACCTACAACTGTCAACGAAGCATTAACTTCAAACAGCTGGGGCACCAGACTTGACGGTTCCAATGTGATACAATTTGATGGTGTTTCCCGCCCATATTCAGCGCAGCGCGATAACCTGAGCAAATTTTACCAGATTGGAAGTACCTTCACGAACAGCGTCGCTTTTTCAGGTGCGGCTGCGACAAGCACCTATCGTTTTTCCATGAATAATATGGATAACAAAGGTGTGATGCCTAATAACACTTTGCACAGAAATAACTTCGCCCTGAACGTCAATTCAAATCTTGGTAAAAAGCTGAGTATATTGACGAACATCAAATATGTTTATGAAAAGACCAAAAACAGACCAAGATTATCCGATTCACCGGGAAATGCCAATTATGCAATATACTCTCTGGCCTCTTCTATGGACGTGGAAACTTTCAGGGATACTAAATATGACGCAGCAGGAAATGAAAAAGTCTGGTCGGACAACGTGTATGTTACAAATCCGTACTTTGCGGCTTACGACTTCCAGAATAATGATCAGAAAAACCGCGTAATCGGTGCTATTGAACCAAAATTTGACATTTTGGATTGGCTGTTTGTAAAAGGACGAATTGGTATAGATTATTTCAATTATCGCTATCGCGCGATTGAACCATACGGAACTGCCTATAAAGTTTTGGGTTCTTACACATCGAACCAGCGGGAATTCATGGAAAGAAACATGGATTTAATGTTGGGAATTGACAAAAAATTCGGAGATAAATTTGGCTTCAATCTTCTTTTGGGTGGAAACCAGATGCGTAATGTGAACCGGTTGACAAACCTTGGGGGGAACAACTTCAACATTCCGTTCTTCTACGATATTTCAAACATTGATCCGGCAGCCAGAACATCCAGCGAAAATTATATTGAAAGACGTATAAATTCTCTGTATGGCTCAGGTGAATTTTCTTTCAATAACTATCTGTTCGTAACAGCAACCGCGAGAAATGACTGGTTCTCAACTTTAGCCTCTGGTTACAACAGCATATTATATCCTTCGGTTGGAGCGAGTTTCGTAGTTTCAGAAGCTATTCAAATGCCTGCTGCAATTAATTATTTCAAAGTAAGATCTTCATGGGCACAAGCAGGTGGCGCGACAGATCCGTATAAATTATTGCTGACCTATGCGTTATCGGGCGCTCACAACGGTGCTCCTCTTGCCCAGATCAATAACACCGAAATCCCAAACAGTTTGTTGCAGCCTCTGACGTCAACAACATTTGAGGCAGGTTTGGAGGCAAGGTTATTCAATAATCGTTTGAGTGCTGATATTGCGTATTATTCAAGAAAAACAACAAATGATATTGTAAATGCCACGGTATCTTACACTTCCGGTTATAATGCCGCGGTTTTCAATGTGGGCGAAATCTCTAATAAGGGTATTGAGTTATTGCTGAATTTTGAAGCGCTCAGAAAGAATTCCTTTACTTGGAACGCTTCGTTCAACATGGCTTATAATAAAAGTGAAGTCATAAATCTGTATAATGATCTGCAAACATTAAGAGTCGATGAAAACAGAACCAGAACTGCCTATGTACATCAGGACGTTGGCTTGCCATACAGTCAGGTAAAAGGTTTCGATTTCAAACGCGACGATCAGGGACGTGTCGTTTATGATGCACAGGGATACCCGCTTCAGGGAAATCTGATGAGTTATGGTTCCGGCGTTTCTCCGTGGACATTAGGTTTCACCAACTCATTCCGCTATAAAGGCGTCGGTTTGAGCTTTCTGGTTGATGGCAAGTTCGGTGGAAAAATATTCTCCGGAACAAATGCACTTGGCTACAGACGTGGGAACTTGGAAGAAACATTGCCAGGGCGCGACGGCGGGCTTATCGGAGAAGGGGTCAATGAAAATGGAGAAGCAAATACCGTTCGTGTGGAAGCTCAGCCTTATTATGACAGAATAGCAAATAACATCGCAACACCGTTTGTATACAGTTCCGACTTTATCAAACTGCGTCAGGTGATTATTGATTATGCAATTCCTTCTAAATATCTGGGATCAAAGTCGCCATTCAAAGCAATTTCTGTGTCATTAACAGGACGTAATCTTTGGATTATTCACAAGAAAACGCCCAATATCGATCCTGAGTCCAACTACAATAATTCAAATGCGCAGGGCCTCGAATTTTACAGTGCTCCCCCGACACGCAGTATGGGTGTTAACCTAAACCTGAAATTCTAGAACCATACGACCAATATTTAAAAGGATATCATTATGAAATATAAAATATTTGTATTGCTGGGTCTTATGACTTTTTTGGGATCTTGCACCAAAGACTTTGAGGAAGTAAATGTTAACCCCAATGCACCGGCAATTGTGCCGCTTGACTATTTATTAAGTCAATCTGCCTTATTACTGGCAGGGTCGGCGGGAGATCCTGGTTACAAATCCTGGCGTGCTAATTTCATTTACGCAGGCTGTATCATGCAGCAAATGGCATCAGTAGAAGTAGGTTTTTATCGCGGTACGGTTTACACTTTTCAGGGTGATTTAAGTGCCGCTTATTTTGAAAGCTCCTATCCAAATTCGATCAAAAACCTGGTAAATCTGATCGATCTGGCAAGCAAAGACGCCAAAGATGTTAATGTCTTGTCAATGGCGAGAATATTGAGAGTAGTTGAAACATCATTTTTAACCGACTTATATGGTGATGTTCCTTATTCAGAAGCTGGAAAAGGGTTTATCAGCAAGATAAATTCGCCGAAGTATGATCCGCAGCAAGCAATTTACATGGACATGCTTAAAGAACTGGACGAAGCCAGCAAGGCATTTAATCCTGCTTCCTACAAACCTACAACTGCTGATTTCGTCTACGGAGGAGATCTTGATAAATGGAAAAGAGGTGCTAATTCATTGATGTTGAGAATTGCGATGCGCATGCAAAAAGCGGATGCTACCAATGCGCAGGCCTGGGCGAAAAAAGCTATTGATGCCGGAATAATGGCTAGTAATGACGATAGTTTTACTATTAAAATGGATAAAACCGGCGCAGGAAATAATTCTAATGCAAACTCCTGGAATCTGGGAGCGGGCAGAAAAATTGCAGATGGCAACAATATCCAATGGGCAAAAACTTTCATTGATATGATGAAAGCCAGAAAAGATCCAAGACTTCCGGTAGTAGCAGCGTTGAAAAACGGGGATCGATCTGTTGACAAACAAATCGGGATTCCAAGTGGAACCGATGCGACAACCTTGACCAGTCTGCCTGAAAAAAACCTGGATAATTATTCGCGCGCTGCGCCGAATATGTATGTTCTGAGTAACCCATACTTTATCATGACCTATGCCGAGTCTCAGTTATTGAAAGCAGAGGCGATTGAACGCGGGTGGGCCACTGGTGATGCAAAAGCGGCTTTTGAGGCGGGCCAAGTAGCAGCAATACTTCAATTGAATGCATATGGCGGAACTCTGACAGATGCAGATGCAAAAGCATATTCAGCTGCTAATCCATATCCTTCCGGAACACTTGACGCAAAACTGGAAGCAATTCAAACTGAAAACTGGCTTATTAATGGCTCTGTTTTGAACCATATGGAAGCTTGGGCTGATTGGAGAAGAACAGGTTTCCCAAAACTGGTTCCGGTAAATTATCCTGGAAACGAGACAAACGGACAAATTCCACGCAGACTCCGGTACCCACAAAGCGAGGTTGGTGTCAATGAAAATATCACCGAAGCAATTACACGTCAGGGCGGTGATACGTTTATGACTAAAATTTGGTGGGACAAATAATTACCGTTAAAAAAGTTATCGAAAGATGCTCCAAAACTTTTGGAGCATCTTTTTGCTTTTTATTCTAATTTTGAATTTCTACCGGATCTTAACCAAACTTATAAAATATGCTTGATGTATTTCCAGCTTCGACTGATAAGGCTGTTGTTTTCGATAATGTTCAGAAGTTTATTGACGAACAAGGTTTTTCAGTTGTAGCCAAAGATCATTCCCGTCCATGGGGAGGTTTTTTTGTACTTGACGAAAGTCAGGCTCCACAATTTATCAAAACTTTTTTCCCGCATTTGTCGCTTGAAGACTTTGCAGGTTATGAAAAACTGAGCCCAAAAATTTTGGTCGTAGCGCCGCAGAAACGTCTGTCATGGCAATATCACCACCGCCGTGCCGAAATCTGGAAAGTAATCGGTGGCAACGCAGGTATCGTGATCAGCGACACAGACGAAGAAACTGAAATGAAACAATTGCCGATCGGAACGGTGATAAGTCTTAATCAGGGAGAGCGTCACCGCCTGATCGGTGTCGATGAGTGGGGCGTCGTTGCTGAAATCTGGCAGCATACAGATCCATCCAATCCTTCTGATGAAGACGATATCGTTCGCGTTCAGGACGATTTCGGAAGATAAGTTACAATATCAGACGCAAGTGCCATGGTTAATTTTCGCCATGGCACTTCTTTTTTATATACTAAACTGGCATAGTCCGCTAAGCATGGATTATTCAGTATATTTATCATCTCCCCAAAAAACCAGATATTAACCAACCAGCCATGAAATTCGGAAAAATTGATAATCCAGAGGTGGTAGATTTTGTGCTTCCACCCGACAACAAAGACAATAAGCTCGTTTTAGAAAAATCAAAAAAAGGGAGACCTGAAATATTTATAGGTTGTGCCAAATGGAATAAAGCAGATTTAAAGAATTTCTATCCAAAAGGAACGAAGGACGAATTGGCATACTATGCGACTCAATTCAACAGTATTGAACTGAATGCCACTTTTTACAACAATTTTCCGCTCGAAACCATAGACAGCTGGCATACCAAAACACCGGAAGGATTTCGTTTTTTTCCAAAACTTCATCAGGGAATAAGTCATTGGAAACGACTGAAAGACGCTGAACAGCCAACGAGTGTATATCTCGACCATATTTCGCATCTTGAAGAAAAGCTTGGTATGTTGTTTCTGCAAATGCCAGATAACTTCGGTCCGAAAAACTGGGAAGTATTGCGGGATTATCTGGAAGTATGGTCTTCCGGATTTCCGCTTGCGCTGGAATTAAGACATACTGCCTGGTATGATGGCTCATGGGATAATAGCCCATTGTATGAGCAGCTTGAGAAGAAAAATATCACCCATATTATCACGGACACAGCCGGTCGGCGTGATTTGCTGCATATGCGCTTAACGACTCCGACGGCATTTATTCGTTACAACGGTGCGAACGTTGATTCTGATTACTCGCGTTTGGATGACTGGCTGGATCGTTTAAAACTTTGGGTGAACCAGGGAATAGAAAATATTTACTTCTTCGTACACCAAAATCATGAAGAGGCCTCTCCCCTTTTATCCGCTTATCTGATTGAAAAAGTCAATAAGGAGTTTGGGACTGAAATTAAGATTCCGCATACTCCTGGAATTCCAACCAAGAAAGGTAATTCAGATCAAATCGGTTTATTTTAGCAACTTTTCTTTTTCCGCCACGAATACACTAATTTTCACAAATGTGTTTTGATTTTTGTATTCGTGGTTTTTACAATTCAAATGCGGTTCCTTGCTCGGGATAAATGATTTGTAATCCGAGTGCATTATTATTACTGAGCTGACCTTTGATGATTACTTCATTCTGACCAGTCGGTTTCATATGCGTGATGACCAGTTTCAAATCCCGCATATTTTCTTTTCCGGCTAGAATTGCCAACCTATCCATTTCCTTCATAATCCAGTTTGGTGTTAAATGACCAAACAATTTGTTGTCCGGCTGCTCATTAGGATAAGAAACTTCCAGAAAAATTCCGGTTAATGTTTTTGCTTTGATTAATGGTGCCACTGCTTCCCATACTTTTTGAAGTTTAGTTGATTTTTCAACCTCATCCGGGCCGGTATCTCCAAAATACAATGCCTGTTTGCCATGCGTTTGAATTAAAAAAGCAGCACCTTCATAGGGATTTCCATGACTTAAAGAGAAAGTCTTTAATGTCATTTCGGTATTTTCCAGCGGAATTTCCTGTCCTTCTGACAAAGGTTTGTAAGTAAATTTCTTCAATGGATTAACACCTTCACTCCCAAAATTCGGCCAGCTCTCCCAGTTGAAATAATGATTTTTTATAATTTCCAGACATTTTGGGAAAGCATAAATAAACTTTGCTGTATCCTCAGGCGCGTTTGTGATCATGCCTGAAACGTGATCCAGATGTGCATGAGAAATAAGGAATCCTTTGATAAAACTTCTTGATACCTGATCTGCCGTGGCCGCAAAAGCACCGTTGGCAACTGCTACTTCAACTCCCTGCCGAACCGTTCCGCCATCCAGACAAACATAAGCCTCCGAATTAACCGGAGCGATCATATAAGCCGAAAGATTCCCTTCCGCACCGCCGCCTTTTACACCAAGCGGCACCACATTAAAAGCTGGTTGCGCCAGACAGTTTGAAATGAAAATCAGGTATAAAATGGATATCGAAATCAGGTTGCAAATTCGCTGTCTCATGATGATTGGATTAAGAGGTATCATAAAATAAAATCCTTCACCCAAAAGTACGGATGAAGGATTTATATTATTGTTTATTTAAAATTCAATTCGACATTCAGCTTATTAAAAGTCAGATTTAAATCCTTAAAATGCCACAGTATATCGTACGGAAATAGCACGGCCGGGTAAGTTGTAGCCACGTTTTTCGTAATAATTTTCGTCTGTCAGATTGTTTACTTTCAAAGCCAGCATATGTTTTTGGGCAATTTTGAAAGCTGCCGTGAAGTCTAGCACCATGTATTTTGGATAATCAATAACCGGATTAATCGGATCGGTATAATCGATATCCATCCGTGTTCCTATTGTACGACCAGATAAACGAAGTCGCAGCCATTTCAAATTATCATATTCCAAACCATAATTGAAGGTGTTTTTCGCCACATTCTGAATATCGCGGGTCACTTTTGACTCATCAGTGCCAATAATATCTTCCGCCGCTTTGAACATGGAAGTAGCATTTACAAAAGTTTTCAGCGAATATCTGTAATTTGATAGTGCTCCAAAATCATAAGTCACTTCCGTTTCCAAACCACGGATTTCCGCATTGGCTGCGTTGACAAAAGTCGCCCGGGATACAATCACATCTTTATTTGCCAGCGGCTCATTAACCGTTCTGATCACCTTCGCTATACGGTTGGTTACCTTTGTTGAAAAATAAGTTACGTTTGCAGACAATCCAGTTTTTGGTTTGTTAAAACTTAATCCCAAATCCCAACTCACGCTGCTTTCATTTTTCAGATCAGGGTTTCCGGCCGTCACCGCAATTCTTCCTTTTGCATCGCGCACTTCATTATATCCTGCCACACTGTAAGCATCCGTCGTCACAAATGCCCGGCCGATTGTTCCTTTCACACGCAAAGCAGGAACAAGTTCATAACTCACGCCCAGGCTTGGACTTGTAAACGGAATTGTTTTTTTCCCTGCTTTATAAGTTGGTAAAAGCGCAGTTTCCTTCACATTAAAAGTAATATTATCATAACGAACGCCCGGCTGTACCGTCAGACGGCCGAAATTCAACATCGCTTGCGCAAAAAACGCAGAAGAAATTAGTGCATATGCTGGCTGTGTCGGAGCGCGTTCGGTCGTATCGTTCGTCCACCGGCGACTTTCGGTTGAAGAATTCAAATAATCATAACCTACAATTAAAGAATGATTTCCGATTGTCCAGACATCTTTAACCTGAATACCTTTCCAGTTATTCCCAAGTTCAGCAGAACGGAAAGGAACGACAGGTTTGCCGGAAACATTCAGCGTATAATTTTTCGTATTTTCTTCCGAAGTAAAAACTTTCAGGCTCGGGTTGTGATTCCCGATTTTCCCGGTTAGCGAAACATCAAATCCTGCACGATCAACATCCTTGGTGCTTGCCTCGGTGGATCCCGAAGAAATCTCTCCCGGCGATTCTACATTTTTCGCCTGGAATTTATCACCACGAATATCAACTCTCCAATTGTCATTTAACTGGTAACCCAATCTCAAAGAGCCTGTGAAATAATGAAGTTTTGTGTAAGGTCTCGTTGCACCATCGGCCTGTGTTTCATCCACTTCCGTCTCAGGCTGGGCAGTATAGTTTTTTGTAACTTTGGTATAATCAAAGGTATCACGGAACAAATTCCACTTCCCGATCTTGTAATTTTTTGATCTTTCAAAATAGGAAAAGGACATATCATAATCCAGTTTTTTTGTCAGATTCCCGCCTGCATTCAAGCCAGCCTGATAGGATTGAAAACTGCCGTATTCCAGAAAACCGTTTCCTTTGGTATCACCTTTTGATCTTTGGGTAATAATATTAATAACCCCGCCCATCGCCTGAGAACCATACAATGAAGAAGCAGGACCTTTTAAAACTTCAATTCTTTCGACACCATTCAGATTAATCTGAGACAAATTGGTAGCCCCCGCCGCGCGGCCGTCAATCAGTAATAAAGTGCGCTGATTTAAGCCTGAAAACTGAGGCCGAAAACCACGGATACCGATTCCTGATGACAAATTCGGATATTGAATCACATCGACAGCTGCCGTTTTTCTTACAATATCTGTAAGGTCATTCGAAGGTGTCATCTCAATATCCTGACGGGTGATAATATCCAGTTTTTGAGGAATTTTTTCTTTCCTTGTTTCATAACGTGTGGCCGTTACGACAACAGGATTCAAAATATTTTCTCTTGTAGAATCAGATAAAACCACTTCCTGCGCTTCCGCGGAGAAAGTGGCGGTCATGGCTAATAGACCTGCAAATGTGAGTTGATGAATGGTGGCTTGGTAAAAATTAAAATTCATTGGGTATGGATATATAAAATGGTATGCGATTTAGCGAAACAAAAGAAAATGTACCGAGCACTATTGCCCTTCAAAAGCTCCGTATAGTGTAATCAGACCAATAATGATTGAAAAAGTGCCGACTACATAATTGATGATTTTCAAAACAGAATCCCGTTTTGCAGCGAATTTGTTGATTGAAAAAGCGAAGAAATAACCGTAAGCGGACATAGAGAAAATGATCCCGAAACTTTGCAGAATAATAATCCAGACAGCCGTGTAAGCATCACTTGCAGCCAAGGTTAATGCTACTGCGCAGGCTCCGCCAGTTCCAGCCAGTCCGTGTACCATACCAACCCAAAATGAACGGCTGAATTTTTGATCTATTATCGGTTGATCTGTCAAATCAGGCTTTCTGAAATTCCGCCGAAAGGCAACAATTCCCAACCAGATCATTAATGGTCCGATTACTAATTCAACTTTTTCAGAAATATTAAGAGAGATTGTAGATTTCAATATCAAAACCAGACAAGCGAAAAGTATCAACGTCAAAGAATGCCCGAGTGCCCAGTGCGACGACCGCCAGATCAGCTTCAGACGATCTTTGGGCTTCTGGTTTTTCTCTGTTGCCAAAACAGAAACCGCCGCCATATGGTCCGGCTCAAAAGAGTGCTGAACACCAAGAAGAAGAGAATCTACAAGTAAATAATTGATCATGTTCTTTCACATAAGTTATTGAGAAAAACCCGTTTATCATACCACGGGTAACTTATGGAAAATACAATACGAAGTAACCTGACAACAAAATACCGCTGCCAAACCAGTAACTTCACGCCTTTTTTCCCGAAAGCATTCCGAATATGATGTTAATTGGCAGGTCTTCTGGCTCGTTCAGTCTCCCAACGCCTTCCCGGTTCAATGTTGAATGAGAGAGTTTTGAATGAGAGAATGATGGAGCGCGCCAGACTTTGGCGTTATCAACCATTCTATCATTCACTCATTGAATCATTCAACATTAATTCCCCAGTGGCAAAAATGTTGTGACTTTTTTAGTGAACTTACAGCAGCGGGTACTACTCCGGATTTTCACCGGATTCCCTTTTAAGTGTAAAGCAAATATTACTTCACACACCACTTAACGGTTGCAAACTTACTATTAAATTTTTTAGAGCGTCAAAATTATTTTGCAAGAAACTAGTTTGTGCAATTGCACGAGACGTTCCAAAAGGAACGAACCGGATTATTGTCAAACGTTTTTCTACCTACGAAATGTCCCGATGGGACAAGTCCAAATCAATCATATTCCGCTAGAAACTTTTCGTCGGGAGAAATTATCATTCAACAATCCCGTTCCGATAGGAATATCTCGTCGGAAGAAAACACCATTATCATTCAACAAGCCTATTCCAATAGGAACATCTTGTCGGTAGAAATCATCACGATCGTTCATCAATCCTGTTCCGATAGGAACATCTCGTCGGTAGAAATCATCATTATCGCTCAACAAGCTTTGTTCCGATAGGAACATCTTGTGGGTAGAAATCATCACGATCGTTCATCAAGCCTGTTCCGATAGGAACATCTTGTCGGTAGAACTCATCATTTTCGTTCATCAAGCCTGTTCCGTTAGGAACATCTCGTCGATAGAATTCATCATTATCGCTCAACAAGCTTTGTTCCGATAGGAACATCTCGTCGGTAGAAAAATATATGCATTGCTTATTTTCCGCGTTCCTTCGGAACGTTTCGTGATTTCGGAACACTTGGAAACTATTCTAATTCCTTAAAAATGTATTGCTCCTCCCAATCAATATCAAAAGCGACGAGCAACTTTCTATACTCTTCCAGGAAACTTTTCTTTTGATGATGTATTTCCTGGTTTTGAATATATCTGATTACATCCGGCACTTGACTTTTTCCATATGAAAAAGCCCCATATCCTTCTTGCCAGGCAAAAGGGTATTTATTAAAATTCTGGTATTTAACCCATTTACTACTTTCGGTTTTTACATTTTGGATTAGTGAAGAAATTGATTGATGCGGACGAATTCCGGCGAAGATATGAATATGGTCAGGCATGCTGTTTATTTGAAGCATTTTATGCCGGTTTTCCTGAAATATTCCAGTAATATATTTGTGTAACTTTTCTTTCCATTCAGGTTGAATCTGTGCCTCCCTATGTTTTACAGCAAATACGAATTGTACATGAAGTTGTGTGTAAGTGTTGGCCATTATGCATTTATTTAGCGTGTGTAAAAGTTGCAATCTATTGAAAATTAAGAAGGGACCAAAAGATTATACACGCATTTTTATTAACGAAGAATCGGCACGAAACAAGCACACAAACAAGCACAGAAACAAAATCACGAAACGTTCTCCTAACGGAACGATCTCCCAGATGATATCGCCACTTTCTACCGACGAAATGTCCCAAGGGACAAAAACATTCAAACATTTAAGAGGCAGATAATGAGATAGTACTGTACTTTTTCTGTTCCGACAGGAACATTTCGTCGGTAGAAAAATTATCAGTTTCCGGATAATCGTTCCTTCGGAACGTTTCGTATAATTACCAGTTACTCCATTTAAAACCCTACATTTGCACCCCAATAAGTTCTTTTCTATATTTTTCCAACAGAAGAAGGTTTTACTATCAGTGAATTAATAGGGAATCGTGTGCAAATCACGAACTGTCGCGCAACTGTAAGTAACATCAAAAGTTTATATCAACAATGTCCACTGGGGTATTAATGTTGAATGATGGATTGAGAGAATGATAGAATGGTGGAACGGGCTGAGATTTGGCATACTCTAACATTCGATCATTCACTCATTCAAAATTCAATCATTATTCCGGGAAGGACGATATAAATGTTACAAGTCAGGAGACCTGCCTTTTTCTTTGTTGACAATGCTTTCGCGGAATGAAGCTTCGTCAGGTTTGGTGTTATAATATCCGGGCAATTTTGCCGTGGATAACCGTGCTTTTTTTGCTCGATTCTAAACCTTTTTCTCGTCTTTTCTTCTTTCCTCCGTTTGCGTTGTAAAATGCTGTAAAGAGCTTTTAACTCATCTTTCTAACCAAGTTAAAAGTATGCAAACGCAAAAAAACTGTTTCCCGCGGACTGGAAACGGCAATCTTCCT
The DNA here is from genome assembly GCF_900108855.1 of Dyadobacter koreensis. Classification (GTDB taxonomy): domain Bacteria; phylum Bacteroidota; class Bacteroidia; order Cytophagales; family Spirosomataceae; genus Dyadobacter; species Dyadobacter koreensis. The sequence goes on along the minus strand of NZ_FNXY01000005.1, from coordinate 664,890 downwards.
TTTCAAAAAAAACGATACAGTTTTGTGCTGAAAATCGCTTTATTTTTTCAATTATTCCTGATTAATAATGCCCTTGCACATCATTTTGGGACGCTCAAAGGCTCCATTCAAAATGAGGCAGGAGAGCCAATAATCGGAATTCATGTTAGGTTGGAAGGCACTTCTTTCGCCACGATTACGAACGAATCAGGGCATTTTGAAATCAAGAATATTCCGACTGGAAGTTATACGTTTCTGGCAAGTGGGATTGGTTATGAAGCAAAAAAAGACAACATCGAAATCAGGCAAAATGAGATAACACTTTTACAATACAAACTGAATAGCAAAACGAACGAATTGTCGGAAGTAGTGGTCAGTTCTGGTTCAAACCGTTCCTTTTCTGCGATTAATAAAATTGATGTTGCCTTGCGTGATATGCCGATTACCACATCGACAGTTTCTTTAAAAACCATTGAACAACGCGGCGTAGATGATTTGGGCGAAGCGATGAAAAATACAACCGGCGTTCGCGCAAATAATACGTATGGAGGTTTTCAACATTTTACCATTCGTGGCTTTTCAAATTTCGTCTTGCTGGTTGACGGCGTTCGTGATGAAAGACATAATATTTCAACCAGTGCACCGAATACAAATCTTGCTAATGTTGAAAGTATTGAAGTTCTGAAAGGCCCGGCATCGGTACTTTTCGGTCACTCGGCTTTGGGTGGAATTATCAATATCGCCAGAAAAAGACCCACCGCTAGCTTCAAAGCAGATTTTTCTGCTACTTATGGAAGTTTCAACACAAGACGAATACGTGCCGGGGCCGGTGGTGCGATCAGTGATAAATTACGTTACCGCGTAGATTTTGGAATGTCAGATACGGATGGCTACCGACAATCCGGATCGAATACCAACAACGGATACCTGGCGCTGGAATACACGCCAACAGACAAAGATTTATTTTATCTAACCATCGGTGCAAACAAGGATATTTATGATACTGATACCGGAATTCCAATGCTTGAAGGCAGCAAAATTATTCCCGGTCTGGATATCAATACGCGCTACAATGACCCGGCGGATATCCTGAAACATACCCGCTATGATTATCAGCTTAAATACGTCCATGAGTTTAATGAGAGGTTAAAAATATCAAATCAGCTTTCGTATTACGATGATAATATCAACTATTTTTCAACAGAGGAATTAACCCCGAATGTCACGCTGGACTCTCTCAAAAGATCTTATCCATTCTATTTCAACCATTTAACAAAGCCATTACAAAACCAGTTGGAGTTGACTTATGAATTTAATAGCGGCAATATAGGACACAAGGTGGTTGTCGGTTATTCACTGAGTTTATTGAACAGAAAAACCTACAACGGTGATGTATATGGCTCTGGAAAGAATGCGACGATCGCTATCACAAACCCAATTCTGAACCAGGGATATGTTAATTTCACAGACAAAAATTACCGGGCGACTATGGAAAACGTGCACGGAATTTATGTGCAGGACTGGATCAAAATCACGGATAATCTGAAAGCATTGGCGGGCCTGCGTTACGATATTTTCGATGGAACTTACTATACCAATTTGGTAGATACTGACAGAAATGTGACAGAAAAAGGAGCAAAATCTACTATCTCAAAAGCAGCTTTAACCTACCGCGCTGGACTGGTTTATCAGCCCATTGAACCGCTATCAGTTTATGGATCATATTCTACCTACTTCAAACCATCACGCCGCGTAGCACCGAACGGAGAGACTTTTGACCCGGAAACAGGCTATCAGGGTGAAGTGGGAAGTCGCCTGGAATTATCTTCACGATGGACAGCCAACCTTGCTTTTTACTACATGCGGAAAAATAATCAACTGGAAGCTTTGCCGGGCGGAATTTACAAAAGAATCGGATCAGCAGAATCCAAAGGTTTTGAAGCAGAGATCAATGGAAGTCTTTTTCCGGGTCTGGATTTGATTGCTGGATATACCTATTCAAAAGCAAGATATTTGCCTTATGCAAGTGGAGAAATCAATGCCGCTGCCGGAAAAAGAGTAGCTTTCGCACCAACGAATATGTTGAATGTCTGGCTGAACTATGAATTACAAACGACTGCTTTTAAGGGTTTAAGCATAGGAGCCGGGACAAATTACATGAGCGAGACATTTACTACGAGTGCTAACAATTATGCATTGCACGGCTACACCACCACGGATGTCGCAATCGGATATCGTGTTGGACGCGTCGGTCTGAGACTAAATATTAATAATGTGCTGAATGAAAAGTATTTTGCCAATGCGATTTTTGATAATCAGTTCTCACCAGGACCGACAAGAAATTTCTTGTTAAGCCTGAAATACAGTATTTAAGAAAAGGTGCAGCGCACCGAAATACTTGTAGGTATAAGTCAGATCCTCAAAGATTCCAATAGGTGCGGCTCACCGGAATAATTAACTACGATCAATTTTCATAAAAAATATAATTGCCAATAATATATAATAACTAATTCTTTAACCTGAAAAACAACAAAATTTGCCAATGTAGCTTATAAATCTCTCCCACTCCAACATTCATGAATACAGTTTAAAATCCATCAATACCAACAAACCCGATTCTTAATGTATTTTTGTTAAGACAACAATTAACGCCAATCGCCGACTCCTATGAAGCACAGATTTCTTTACCTCCTCGTATTTTTAATTCCGCTGCTCTCAGACGCACAAAATGCAGCAATGCCTGACACAGGTTGGGTTAGGAAAAACTATCAGAAAACGGAGCAATTCATTGAAATGCGGGATGGTGTAAAACTTTATACCGCCATTTATACACCAAGAGACAATGACGAAAAGTATCCGATTCTGATGCAGCGGACGCCTTATTCCTGTCGTCCTTATGGTGTAAATAATTACCGTCCCCGCATCGGACCGAATGGCATTTTGATGAAAGAAAAATACATTTTTGTTTATCAGGACGCACGTGGCCGTTATAAAAGCGAAGGAAATTTCCGGGAAATGACACCGGCGATTGACAATAAAAAAACAAATAAAGATGTCGATGAATCAAGCGATACCTATGATACGATTGAATGGCTTTTGAAAAATACGGCTTCCAATGGCAAAGTGGGGATTTATGGAATTTCCTTTCCTGGTTATTATTCCTCGGCAGCCTTGCCCGGCGCACATCCGGCTTTGAAAGCAGTTTCTCCGCAAGCTCCCATGTCGGATGAGTTTCTAGGCGATGATTGCAACCATAACGGTGCATTTTTCCTGATGGACAATTTCGGATTTTACAGCCATTTTGATGGTCCGAAAAGTGCGAACGGAGAAAGTTACAAACCATTTTTCAATGCAGATTTCAGCGATGCATATCAATATTTTCTTGATTTCGGTCCATTGAAAAAAGCCAATACCAATGCATACTTTTCAGACCCAAACAGTGTGTGGCGGCAGGTTACTTCCCACGACACGTACGACGAATTCTGGCAATCCAGAAATATCAAAAAGCATTTAAACAACATTAAACCTGCGGTAATGGTTGTAGGCGGCTGGTTTGATGCGGAAGATTTATACGGCGCTTTGAAAACATATTCTGCCATTGAAAAACAATCACCCAACAATAACACAAGATTGGTTATGGGGCCATGGACGCATGGCGGCTGGGCTTCTCCAACCTGGAAATCGTTTGCAGATTATCAGTTTGGGGCTGACTTGAACCAGTATTATCAAAACGAAATCGAGACTAAATTTTTCAATTTTTATTTGAAAGATAAAGGAGAATTCAATCAGGCAGAAGCGACAGTTTTTGAAACGGGTTCAAACCAGTGGAAAAATTATGATGTCTGGCCGCCAAAAAACAGTCAGCCGGAAACATTTTATTTCCATTCCAAAAGAAAACTTTCAGCTGAAAAACCAAAAGCAGCGAAAGCGGTTACCGAATACATCAGCGACCCTGCCAAACCTGTTCCGTATACCAACGAAATCAGCGGCGACCGGAATAATAAATACATGGCCGAAGATCAGCGTTTTGCGTCCCGCCGCCCGGATGTAATTTATTTCCAAACAGATTCTTTAACCTCGGATCTGACTTTAACCGGCGAGATAACGGCAAATCTTTTCGTCTCCATCACCGGAACGGATGCTGATTTTGTTGTAAAAGTAATTGATGTATGGCCGGATAGTTTGCCTGCACAAGTGCAACGCGGACAGCCAAAACCTATGGATATGAGTGGTTACCAGCAAATGGTGCGTGCAGAAGTATTTCGTGGAAAATTCCGTAACAGCTTCTCAAAACCGGAACCGTTTGTAAAGGATAAGGTTGAAAAAGTGTCTTTTAAACTAAACGAAGTTGCGCATACGTTCAAAAAAGGTCACCGCGTGATGGTACAAATCCAAAGCAGCTGGTTCCCCTTGGTTGACCGCAACCCACAAAAATTCATAAACATCTTCGAAGCCACTGAATCCGATTTCCAAGCCGCCAAAATCACCGTTCACCACGATCTAAAAAACAGCAGCAACATCATATTGCCCGTTTTGAAATAGGTAGATTACACAGAGGGCCGCAGAGTTCAAGGGGAGGGACACAGAGTTTTTCTTTATTTACGTAATTCTCAAAACACTCTGTGTATCTCTTTTTAGCTCTGTGAACCTCTGTGTAACCTAAAAAAAATGACTCATTTTCTGATTTCAGCTCCGTCCAGTAATTCAGGTAAGACCACGCTTACCCTCGGCCTTTTGCGGGCTTTGAAAAACAGAGGATTGAATGTTCAACCTTTCAAATGCGGGCCGGATTATATTGATACACAACACCATACAACCGCATCAGGAAATCCGGGAATAAATCTGGATACTTTCATGGCTTCGGAAGCGCATGTCCGGGATATTTATGAACATTATTCTGAGACGGCTGATGTTTCGGTAACAGAAGGAGTTATGGGACTTTTTGATGGCGCTGATAAAATGAAAGGAAGCAGTGCTGCCATTGCTGAATTGCTGGATATCCCGGTAATTCTGGTAATTAACGCCAAATCAATGGCTTATTCTGCGGCACCTTTGTTATATGGTTTTAAAAATTTTTATAAAGGAATCCGCGTTGTTGGGGCGATTTTCAACTTTGTCAGTACTATTTCGCATTACCGGTTTTTACAGGAGGCTTGCGAGGAAGTTGGAATAGAATCACTTGGTTATTTGCCAAAAAACGAAGCGTTGGCCATTCCTTCCAGGCATTTGGGATTGCACATTTCTGCTGAAACGGATTATGAAAGTATTATCGAAAAACTGGCCGAAGAAATTCCAAAAACGATAAATATTGATCGGTTACTGGAAATTTCTGCGCGAGAAATTTCGCCAAAAACCGGGCCAAAAACTGTATCTAAAAATCCTGTTTCAGCTAAAAAATATAAGATATCCATTGCCCGGGACGAAGCTTTTACTTTTACTTACCATCAAAATATCAAAGTACTTTCTTCCCTTGGCGAGATCACATTTTTTAGTCCGATTCATGATAAGGAACTTCCGGAAACAGATTTCCTATACCTGCCTGGTGGTTATCCTGAATTGTTTGCAGATGCATTAAGTGAGAATAAATCGATGCTTGAAAGTATTAAATATTACTGTTTAAATGGCGGTTTGACGTTTGCAGAATGTGGAGGTTTGATGTATTTGGGGAATGAAATTATTACTTCCGAAGGCTTGAATTTCCCAATGGCTGGCGTTCTGGATTGCTCGACTTCCATGGAAAATTCAAAATTGACATTAGGATATCGTACGATTCAATGGAATGATCTCGAAATGAAAGGACATGAATTTCATTATTCCAGATTGGTTGAAAATGCTTTGTGTGCTGAATCTGTCATTATTAAAAATGCCAAAGGAATTGAGGTGGAAACGCAGCTTTTACGAAAACTCAATACGTTTGCTTCTTATGTGCATTTGTATTGGGGAGAAAGTCTTGGCTTCATTGAATACTTATTGGAAAATTTCGCGTCTAAATGTTTCACGCAAAGTAGGTAAGGGAAATCGCAAAGAAAGCGGAGCTTCTACTTTGCGAACTTAGCGTTTTTTATCCGCGCGGCGCCCGCTTTTTTGCTTTGCGTGAAAGAAGAAATACAACACACAACTTAAATCTAAAAATGAATAAAGATGACACACTATGGAAAGGCATACTCGAAAATATCTGTGATGATTTCCTAAAATTCTTCTTCGAAGATGCCGAAAAGCTATTCGATCTGGAAAGAGGTTTTCAATTTTTAGACAAAGAACTCGAACAACTTTTCCCAACCAATGAAATTGAATCGCCCAAATTTGTAGATAAGCTTGTGAAAGTCTACACCAAAACCGGAGAAGAAGACTGGATTTTAGTACATATTGAAGTGCAGGGATATGATGATAAGGATTTTGCTAAACGAATGTTCACCTATTTTTATCGCATTCTTGACAAGTATGGAAAGCCGGTAACAGCCATCGCCATATTCACAGATACGAACAAGAAATTTCATCCTGGTGTTTATGAATACAAATATCTCGGTTCAAAAATCATTTACGAATTCAATACGTATAAAATTATTGAGCAGGATGAAACCGAACTGATTGAAAATGAAAACCCGTTTGCTATCATTGTATTAACTGTATTATTGGCACTAAAAAAGAAAAAGCTGGATGATGAAAGTTTGTTTGATCTAAAATATTCGCTGGCCAAAAATTTGCTCAGGCGAAAGATTTCAAAGAAGAAAATAGATGATTTGCTGATCTTTCTGCAACGCTACATAACCTTTGCAGATCAAGGATATAATGCTAAATTTGATAAAGAAATCGGAGAGCTAACCGGAAATCAGAAAAGTATGGGAATTAGAGAAATGGTACTCGATAAGGCTGAGAAGAAAGGTATTGAGAAAGGAGTTGAAAAAGCAACCGTCGCATTTATTATAAGTTTATGGGAAACGGGAAATCATAATGTTTCTCAAATCGCGAGTTTACTTAAAGTTTCGGAGGAATTTGTGCAAAATACTATTGCTTCAAAATAATCTGTGAAGCTTTCTTTCAAAAATAAAACACCTTACACACCATCAGCCTAAAAAGACTCCCACTCCGGAGTCTTTCTTTTTATCAACAAATGAAATAAATTTTCACGCAGAGCAGGTAAGAAAAAACGCAAAGAACACAAAGAAAAACTTTGCGACCTTCGCCCAACCCGCGCGGCGTCCGCTTCCCTGCTTTGCATGAACCCCTTGAAAACTTATGTCAGAAATAAAACGCCAACGTATCACCCGCGCAGATGGGAAAGCCATCAATCTTGTACAGCGCCGGGGACATTTGTCTTATTGTTATAACGCTTGCTGCTGCGGTCGGGTGGATCGCGGGTATGCCCCTATTCCGGTTGAATTGTACAAAAGTGAATGGCTGCGCCGGAAAATGCGGAACGTGGTGCATATGACAAAAGGCGGCTGCCTCGGTCCTTGTACGCTGGCGAATGTGGTTACGCTTTTGTTTGACGGGAATTCTGTCTGGTTTCATTCGGTGAACAGCGACTGGCAGATTATTGCCATTTTTGATTACATCGACAGCATGATCGCGGCCGATCGTTTCCTTGTTCCGCCAGCAGAATTATCTGAAAATGTATTTCAATTTTATACCTGGAAAGGCTCCGAAGCTTCCACAAAAATCGGGCAGACTCCCATGCCTACGGAAGGGATTGTGTTCCTTACCCATGCGGATACTGACTTATTAACATTGCACCGAACCATTCAGGATTTGCCGGATGATTTTCCGAAAACATTAGGCATTAACCTGATGGCCGTGAAAAGTGAAGCGCAGATGGAGCAGTTGCTCGATGGTGAAATTGCCTCAGCACAGATTATTATTCTTCGGATTCTCGGTCGGCCGAGTGCTATTCCGGGGTTTAATGAATTGATCAATCGGGCTAAGAAAAACGGACAGCATCTTATTGTCGTGAGCGGAACGGGTGATTTAAATCCTGATTTTGCAGCTGCATCTACGGTTTCTCCTGCGATTTTGCATGATGCCATGTTATATCTCCAGGCCGGCGGTTATACCAATTTTACTTCGCTGCTTTATTACCTTTCTGATCATTTATTAATGACAGGTTTTGGCTCCGAAACGCCGGTTACCTTGCCAGAACATGGCATTTACCACCCGGAACTACCCGAAAACGCTGATCTTTCCGATTGGCTCAAACGATATAATCCAGACCAGCCCACAGCCGGAATTACTTTTTACCGCTCGCACTGGACGAGTGGAAATACTGCTTTTATTGACGCGATGGTCGGCGCTTTGGAAGATCGTGATATGAATGTTTTACCCATTTTCACGTCATCACTCAAAGTTACCGATCCGGTTTCCGGACAACCTGTTGCTTTCCAGTTTTTCAATGGAGAAAAAGGTGTTCAGATTGATGTTTTGGTCAATACGCTTTCTCTTGCGATTACCGATATCCAAAAGGCAGGTTCTGATAATACCGGCGCAGAAAAAGCATTGAGTCAGCTTAACGTGCCGATTATCCAGGCCATTTCCAGTACCATGAACCGCAATGCCTGGGAATCTTCCAGTCGCGGATTAAGTACCTTGGATACCGCTATGAATGTCGCCATTCCGGAATTTGACGGGCGGATTATTACCGTTCCGATTTCTTTCAAGGAAAAAGACAGACAGGCAAAAGGATATGAAGCACTCGACAACCGCATCGATCGCGTGGCCGGAATTGCGCTACGGTTTGCCCGTTTACGTCATTTGAAAAACTCGGAGAAAAAAGTCGCTTTCATTTTTACCAATTCCAATACCAAAGCTTCCCAGATCGGAAATGCGGTCGGACTGGATGCACCGGCTTCGCTGATGAATATTTTGTATTCGATGCAGGCGGAAGGTTATCAGATCAAAAACCTGCCGGCTACCGGGACGGAATTAATTCATCAGTTAATTGACCGCTGTTCTTACGACCAGACTTACCTCACACCTGAACAACTTTCCAACGCTGCCGGTAAGGTTTCGTTTGAAAAATATGCGGGCTGGTTTGATGAATTACCGGAAGTTTTACGCCAGAAAATAACCAAACAATGGGGACAGGCACCCGGCGAAACTTATGTCCACGATGGCCATATCGCCCTCGCCGGACTTGAACTTGGTAACGCGTTCGTAGCATTGCAGCCGCCCCGTGGATATGGTATGGATCCGGATGCCATTTATCACCAGCCAGATCTCGCCCCGACGCATCATTATTACGCATTATACCGTTGGCTGCGTGATGGCTGGGATGCAGATGCGATTGTACACGTAGGAAAACACGGAACGCTGGAATGGCTTCCGGGCAAAGGAATCGGGTTGTCGGAAAACTGTTTTCCGGATGCGATTCTGGGCGATCTGCCGCTTTTTTATCCGTTTATTATCAACGATCCCGGTGAAGGTTCGCAGGCGAAACGCCGTGCTCATGCCGTGGTGGTGGATCACCTGACGCCGCCTATGACTTCCGCGGATAGTTATGGCGAACTGGCGCAGCTGACCCAGCTTGTCGATGAATATTATCAGGTGGAAACGCTCGACCCTTCAAAATTGCCTTTGCTGCAAAGACAGATCTGGGAGCTGATCAAACAGACCAATCTGGATGCCGATCTGGCTGCAATGCTGAGCCGCGACCATGGTGATCACAAGCACGATTGGGACGATGATATGACACCCGAAGGTGTGCCGGCGAGTCTGACGGAGATGGATGGAAAGGATATTGCCCACCTGATCGAGGACATCGACGGGTATTTGTGTGAACTGGGTGCAGCGCAGATCCGTAACGGTTTGCACACGCTCGGACAAATGCCGGAAGGTGACGCGCTGATCGATATGCTGCAAGCACTGACCCGACTGCCCAATGCTACGGTACCAGGTTTGCAGTCGGAAATGGCTTCGCTTTTTGGATTTGAAATAGAAGATCTTTTGCAGAAAAAAGGTCAGAAAATAGCTTCGGTTTCGCCGCAGTTTCAGTCGCTGGCCGGTCGGCCGGTGGTGACAGCGGCGGATGCGATGGAGATTATTGATGAGCTGAATAATCATTTGTTCCGGGTGCTGGCTCAGCATCGTTTTCATCCAAAATCCGTTGATCAGGTTTTGTATGAAACGCTGGATATGGCACCTTCAACGGCTGGTCTGGCAGGAATCCGGCTTGTGCTGGAATTTGTCTGTACCCAGCTGGTGCCGAATCTGGCGCGGACGGATGAAGAAATTACCAACCTCATGCACGGACTTTCCGGTGGGTATATTCCTGCCGGTCCGAGTGGCGCGCCTACACGGGGTATGGCGCATATTTTGCCAACCGGACGAAATTTTTACGCCGTAGATCCGCGCGCACTTCCGTCCAAAGCGGCCTGGGAAGTGGGCCAGCAGCTTGCACGGGAGGTTCTGGATCGTCACATGAAAGAAACAGGGCGTTATCCTGAAAGTGTCGGGATCAGTATCTGGGGCACTTCAGCGATGCGTACCCATGGGGACGATGTGGCGGAAGTGCTGGCTCTGATGGGTGCCCGGCCGGTATGGCAGCAGGAAAGCCGGCGCATTACCGGCGTGGAAATTATTTCGCTCGAAGAACTTGGCCGGCCGCGGATTGATGTGACCACCCGGATCAGTGGATTTTTCCGTGATGCTTTCCCGCATCTGATCGAATTGCTGGATGATGCCGTGCAGCAGGTTATCGCGCTGGACGAACCGCTGGACCAGAATTTTGTCCGCAAACATTACTTGAAAGATCTGGCTGAACTGCAAAAAGACAATGAATTATCGATTGAAGATGCCGAAGAACGGGCCAGTTACCGGATTTTCGGGGCGGCTCCGGGTGCTTATGGTGCGGGGATTTTGCCTTTGATCAATGAAAAAAACTGGCATGGGGATGCGGATTTTGCGCAGGCCTATGTCAACTGGGGCGGTTATGCCTATACGAAGAACGCGCAGGGTGTAGATGCCCGCAGCGAATTTCAGCAATGTCTTTCCGGCGTGGAGGTGGCGCTGCACAACCAGGACAACCGCGAACATGATATTTTTGACAGCGACGATTATCTGCAATTCCATGGCGGGATGATTGCGACCATACGCAGCCTTACCGGACAGCAGCCAAAACATTATTTCGGCGACTCGCAAAACCCGGCCCAACCGGTGGTGCGCGACCTGAAAGAGGAAACGTTGCGTGTTTTCCGTTCAAGGGTTGTGAACCCGAAATGGCTCGACAGCATCAAAAAACACGGTTACAAGGGCGGACTGGAACTTACTGCTACCGTTGACTACCTCTTCGGTTATGATGCCACAGCCAACGTGATCGACGACTGGATGTACGAAAAAGTAGCCGAAACCTACGCCCTGGACGCCAACATGCAGCAGTTTTTCGCCGAAAGCAACCCATGGGCCTTACACGCCATCGCCGAAAGATTACTCGAAGCCGCGCAAAGAGGCTTATGGGCCGAGCCGTCCGCTGAGGTTTTGCAGGGGTTGAAGGAGGTTTATCTGGAGAGTGAGGGGTTGTTGGAGGTTAGGGGGGAATAGAATTTAATACGGTAATTAAGAAATTAGATTGTTACAGTCTGATTTCTTAATTGCGTTATAATTGTTCTTGCCTATATTGGTAAAACAAATAGATAATCAAAATTAGCCTCCTTTATGAAAGCCAAATACCTTTGGATAATTGCCTTATTATTAATGATATCGCAATTTTCAATTGAACATATTTTTGTAGGAACTGGAAGTTTATCAGATCCCAATGGATTATCTAATTTAATCATTTCATTTCTGGGCAGTCTCGCCACAACAGCATTTTTCTCAATTATCTTAACTCTCGTTTTGGCTATTTTTCTTCATAGAAAATATCCGTTTACGATTAGGTTAAAAAAAATACTTCCACTCAGTTTTTGTATTATTTTAATATTATTAATTTCGACTTTGGGGTTTATGGCTTATCAAAAGGAAGTAAGAGGAATTGAATTACACCCAGTTACAGAATAGCCTTGGCATCATTACAATTCAATTTAGGAATATTTTTCAGGTATGCGTATTAGACCATGGCAACGGCTCAGGCATACCATTAGGAAATGATTGTGAGCATCGATTAAAGTATTTGCTGTCATATTCCAGTGCATGTAAAAGTAGAAGTTCAATGTACCACAATGATAACCTCAATACTTCAATTCTTACATCACTGTTAATTAAATTCAAATTCCTCCTTTTTCCTCTATTTCCATGAACTAAGGCATTTCGGATTTCTATTATTGCAGTTGGACCATTTTTTATTCTAGGTTTAATTCCTACCAAATGAGATAAACTTTCTGGAATACCATTCTTCAATTCAATTTTCTTCAGTAATAAAAATAATTTAGCCTCTGCGTTTTTGTTCTCCAATTTCTTAGCTAATACTGCGTTGACGGCCGGATCATTTTCGATAATTATCCAGTTAAATAGACCCTCCAATGCCGCTTGTGCCATAACAATTGAACCTTCAATAAAAGCTGAATTTATGTTTGCCTCTACATACCAATGAATAATTGAAATTAGTATTGAGCGATCATCTATAGAAAGCCAATATTTTCTAAATTTATTCCAAGTGTGTCCAATATGCTCAAAAGTGTCAATTGTGGACCAAGAATAAACGTATTTATAAGGTCTTACAACATAAGGCGTATAATCTCCCCATTTCAAAATACTTGATTTCCAACCTTTTAAAAAAATAGCAGAGGTATTTATACCATTTAAAAGGTGCAAGAATCTATTCAAGCAATGTAGGACCTCTCGGCCATCGTCATAATTTAACAACCCGTTCTTTTTCCGTAATTCCCCGTTATATTGTATTATATATCCACCGTTAGCTTTTAATGATGTATGCAAATCAGAATAATTTGAACACCTATCAATAATAATTTGGTATTCACCATCCTCTAAAAATATTCTGCTTTGACTTATACTTACTGTATTATTTTCAGATTTATACTTGACAGGTAAACCAATAAATTCTTTTAAATTCGGAATAGAAAAAGTAATTCTATCAACCATCTGGGAGATGTCGCCTAAATAAGAGGTATTAGAAATAGATATTCTTCCCTCAATTACCCCTAATCCAGTCTTTACATCTACTCCACTAACATCTCCAAAAACTTCCCCATTTATAACAATCTCCTTTCGGTCAATCAATAATGTCAAATTGTAGAAATCAATATTTACAAGGGGATTTCCATAAAATCTGGCCTTGAAATCTGGGAGCCACATGAACCAGATTTCTCCATCAATTTCTATTTCAATATTTGCAGTTTTTAGGATATAGATACCCTTAAAAATTAGTATTTCTTGATTGGCATGAGACATCATAACTCCATTATTTAAAAGCGACGGGAGGTCTTTAGACAAGTCTTCAACAGGATGGTTCATAATTTCTATTTATTGATTTTAGCTAACTTTATCAACAATTACATTCACTTCTGCTCACGTATGTCTTATTCCCATTGCCATTAAGATAGTAACATCCACCTTTGAGACCTAAAATTAAAGAATGTCCACTATGAGTTCCACATCCACCAGACGATGGATTTACATCGTCGGAAGACGAACAGGAAAATGCAAACACTAGAATCAAAGACAGGAGAAGACTTTTCATTATTACGTTGATTTATGATGAGGGAATAATTTATCTTCTTCTATATGAAGATCCATAACTTGATCTTGTTCCAGTACTCCGAGATTTTGATGACCCAGATTTATAACTCGAAGATTTACGTGAACGAGAAGATTTCGATGTGCTGTACTTTTTCGAAGAATATGATTTTGATGTTCTTGTTGACGAAGTCGAAGAGCCTCTTTTAACATAAGTTTTATTTCCGTTGGAATTAATATAATATCGTCCTCCGCGCGGTCCAGTGTAAATTGTAGCACCATTCGAAGGAGTATTTTTATAGGAAGAAGTGGATGAAGAACTTGCTATTTCATCATTAGATCTGTTTCGGTATAAATTCCGGTAGCTTCTTCTTGATATTCTAGCCCTAGAAATAAGTCTTGTTTTAGAAGTAAAACCAGTAATCCATACAAGCCGTTTCGAATGTCTGGCGCGAGTGCTTTTTTTGATTTTTGGAAATAAACTTTCAGATACGATTGAGATTGTATCTCCTTGTGGAATGTCAGTATATTCTTCGTCGCCAATTCCATTAGGACCGTAATTAGGTAAAGTCTCAGTAGTGACTAATTCGTAACGGGTTATATAGAAAGGGCTGCAACCGAAAACAAAAAATGAGAGAACAATCAGAAGTAAATATTTTTTCATTGAAGAGGAGGTAGTTGAGTAATTTGATGGCAATGATAGGAATTAAACAATAACTAATTAAACTTTATTTATTTAACGGTCACATCTTTAAATTCACCAAACGTTCCTACGGAACGAAAACCACATCGATCTCTCCCGGCTTCTACCAACGAAATGTCCCGATGGGACAATGACATTGGAATATTCAGGTGTTTTTGTTCCGATATGAACATTTCGTTGGTAGGAAATCGGTGTAAATTTCCGGCTGGCCGTTCCTTCGGGACGGCTCGTGTTTACTTCCGTCAGACGTGATCTGGGGGTTAGATTGAACAATTGAATATAATTAATCTAAACCAACTCAACCCTCAATCAACCCCAATCCTATTCCCATCAACCCACCAATCCACCCCCAGCACAATCACCTGCAAAACCACAAACGAAACAAACAGCATCATGATATTATCTTCCGGTGGCGGGCCGAACATGTTGTAGGCGTTGGCCAGAACGAAAAAGCCAGTCATGATCCACAGTCCCCAGTTTAATAATATCTTTTACCCAACCAACTCATACTCCTTAATCAAAGCATCCGCAGGAATATGCAGCAATTTGCTGAACTTACGGATCATGGTTAGCGAAAGTGCCTGTTTGTAGTTCAGCACTTTGCTGATTGTTCCCTTGTCGCCATATTCATTGGCGAGATCCGCGGATTTATAGCCAAAATCCGCCATTCTGATTTTGATTAATTCAATGGGATCAACCTCCGGCAAGTTGCGGTTTTCCTTTTCGTATTCTGAAATGAGATGTACCAAAAGGATTTTTTCCTTGTGATCAGCAGAATTTTTTGAAGCTCGTTTTACTTCTTCATACCGGGCAAGAGCTCTTTCATACTCCTGCTCTGTTTCTATCAAAAACCATTGTGGCTGTGTCATGTCGTTATTTTCTTTTAAATCCAGTATGATTATATCGTTTCAGCATCTATCAAATCATATTCTGAATGTGTTCCGATAAACCTAATCTCTACAATTCCATCTTCATAATCCACCTCCACAATGAGGCGGTATTTATTACCAACGATCTTGAATCTGGCTCTGTCTCCTTTAATGATTTTGGCTTTGGGGAATTCATGAAGTACATCAAAACTTCTCTTCCAAACTGCCCTTTCCACCACTGATATCCAAACGCGCAGACTTTTCCCCGAGTCGGAATGTTTACTGGCAAACTTGTCCAGTTTGCGGGAATATAATAGTATCATGTCATAAAAGGCTCTTTCTAAACGCTCCATGCACTTATTCCAATGGATTGATTATCAAGATTTTCATAACAATTACATCAATACAAATCTAGGGAAATAGTTGGCTGTTTGCCAACTATTTCACTAGATAATTTTTCATTACAATTGTATAGATAATTTTTGAATTAAAACGGCATGGTGATAATGCCTGAAACCTGAATATCAAATACCTTGACCAAAACGTTCCAATTGCTTAAAAACAGGAATTAGCGACTGGCCCTTTTCGGTAAGTACATATTCAATGTGCAAAGGTTTTTGTTTGATCACATTTTTTTGCAGTAGTCCAACGACTTCCAGCTCTTTTAACGCAACTGCCAGTGTTTGTTTGTTAGCGCCTTCACTCTGGCGAAGCAGGCTGCTGAAACGCAAGGTACCGTCCACAGCCAGGCGAAATATCTCAGGCTTCCATTTTCCGGAAAGCGACTTTAAAAGTGCCTGGGCAGGACAAGTTTCATTGGTTACCAATTCGTTTTTAGTAGCCATAAATATCTGACTTATTGCGCACTCAAAATTTAGTCCTCAACTTTACCTAAATATAGTTGGGTTATGAAAACATAAAATTGAAAATATGGAACAAAACCAACTTCCCGACGCGGAAACACTGAAAGAGCAGAAAAAGATAAAGAACAATAAATTGATCAATGCATTCCTTATTGGCATCTTTATAGGCATTACCGTGTACAGTGCGGTGAAAAATGGCTTCGGCTTTTTTACGTTTTTCCCATTGATTTTAGCTTATTTGCTATTTCATAATAGAGAAAAAATCAAAATATTATAAGTCAGAAATTCCATGCCCATCAATTTAACAGTAGTTTTTAAAAGCAAACCTGAGCATATCGAAGACGTACGTGCCATGCTTTTGAACCTGGTTGAAAAATCAAGAGAAGAAAAAGCCTGTCTGCAATATGACCTGCACCATGGTACAAAAAATCCCGAAATTTTCATTTTTCATGAAATATGGGAAAGCCAGGAAGGTCTGGACCTGCATGATCAGCAGCCTTACATCAAAAAGCTGGTTGCAGAAATTCCTGCGTTAATTCAGGAACCAGCCGCGATTTACCATACTGAATTGTTGAATTTGTAAAAGTTAATGCTAATAAACTCCGGTATTTGGACAACAATGTCAAGAAACCGGTGGCTTAAATCCTGCTGCCAGCAGGAATTTTACGAGACGTTCCTAAGGAACGAAAACCATATCAACACGCCTTAACTTCTACCAACGAAATGTCCCAATGGGACAAACATCTAACAACTAAATATCCCGATTGGACAATGGCATGGGGATATCCGGCATTTGTTCCGATAGGAACATTTCGTTGGTGGAACTTAGTTTGATTTCATGATCATTCCTTCGGAACGGTTCGTATTGGCTGCTGTTAGACAGAGTAATTAAAACTTATGCGGGCATGGTTCAATATAAACCCTCCTACTCCATCCGCAAACTCTTGATCGGATTCGCCAGTGACGCCTTCACACTTCGGAAGCCAACCGTGATTAAGGCCACAATAAAAGTGATCAGGATTGCCAGTAAAAAAATGCCAGCACCCAGTTCGATGCGGTAGGCGAAGTTGTTCAGCCAGTTTTCCATGACCCACCAGGCAAGCGGCGCTGCGAGCACAAATGCGATGAGCAGAAGTCGCAGGAATTCTTTGCCGAATGAAAAAAGAATATTCGTTGTGGTGGCATCCAACACTTTCCGAACACCGATTTCCTTCGTCTTTTGAGCAGCCATAAACGATACCAAACCGTATAATCCCAGACAACCGACAAAAATCGCTATACCGGCAAAGGCCTGAATGAGCCGCAGAAGCATGTTATCGAGCTTGTAGAGCCGCTCAATGTCTTCATCCATAAAACGGTAAGTAAATACGGAAGATGGATAAGTGGCCGTCCAGGCTTTCCGGAAACCTGCAAGTATCGGTTCCAGATTAGCTGTATTGACATTAACTGCACAACTATTGTAAACTTCCCCCCAGGTCGTAAGGCAAAGTGGCTCGATAGTCGTGCGGAATGACTTGAAATGAAAATCCTTTATCACCCCGACAATGGTACCCTTGCGATTATTAATCGTTGCAGTTTTCCCGATTACCTCCTGTGTGGAAGCCAATCCAAGGGCTTTGACTGCCGCCTCATTCAGCACATATTCCCTGACCGTGTCGGATGGATTCAAATTGCGGCCAGCCAGAACGGAAATTTTGAACGTCGGGATATAATTGTGATCTGCGGATTTGAGAGAAATGTTGAATTTTTCAGCTTCCGGTCGTGAATCAAATTGAATCGGTGTACTCCCGATGGTCTCAGTTGCTGGTGGTGAATCAAAAAAGGTCACATTTTCAACGCCTGCCATTTCCGAGAGCTGGGCTGCCAGCGAATTGGTTTTTGCCTTTTGGTTGTTCGGAACGGACAAGATTATCATGGCATCTTTTTGAAAACCCATATCAGCCTGCTGGGAATAACGCAGCTGGTTGGTCACGATAAGCGTACCGATGATCAGCAGCTGCGAAATAGCAAACTGACCCACAACCAAGCCCTTTCGCAGCGAAAAACCGCCCACGGATCTTTGAGAAAGTTTTCCCTTCAAAGCAAGTACCGGCTGGAAACGGGCCAGAATAAGACCCGGATAAGCACCGGAACAGAAAATAACGATGAGTAAAATGCCAAGAAGAAAGGCAAGCAGGTAAGTATCCGTTAAAGGATTGACGATCAGCGCAATGCTGAACCAATTATTAATAAAAGGCAAAGCCAGATAGGTCAGTCCCAGCGCGATGAGCAGCGCCAATGCTGTTATGATGCCTGTTTCTGTGATAAACTGCCAGAAAAGTGCTGCCCGCTGGCTACCAAGCACTTTACGAACACCTATTTCCCGCGCACGCCCCAAAGCCTGCGCCGTAGCCAGATTGATAAAATTCACACAAGCCGTGGCGACCAGAAACAAGCCGATAAGTGCAAAGGTCCACAGGTTTTTCTTCTCTGTATATCCACGTAATTTTGGATTAAAATGGACATCAGAAAGTGGCTGCAATTTGAAATGAAACTGTTTCGCCATTTCCTTGTCGTAATGTTTATCAGCAATATCACGAAGAATTTTGGAGTCTACCATATCGGCAGATACCCCCGGTTTCAAGCGGACAAAACACTGCATTTCTTTGTTGTAACCAAGCCACCAATCCTTTTCGACCATCCAGGGACTGTGGTCTTTCAAACTGGCAAAGGGCAGATAAATTTCCGAACGGAAGTCTGTAGTCGCCGGCAGATTACGGAGAACGCCTGTGATCCTGACAACCAGCGATTCATCGATATGTAACAGCTGCCCGATCGGGTCTTGATTTCCAAAATATTTTTTGGCGATCCGATCCGTGATCAGGGCTGTGTTAGGTTCCTGCAACGCGGTTTGTGAACTGCCTTCTATTAATGGGAAATCGAAAATGTCCAGAAACTCGGGATCTGCAAATGCGAGATCTTCTTCAAACTTTTTCTCCGGCGACAGGCTTACGACCCGTTTATTTACAAATGCAATCCTGCCCACTTTTTCTGCTACGCTATACCCGCTTCGGAACGCCTCGCCCATCGGGTTGGGAACGCCGGTACTATATGTCACCTTTTCCTTATGAAGCTCGGTATAAATGCGGTAGATCCTGTCTTCATTTGCATGAAAATGATCAAAACTCAAATGGTATTTGACCAATGTAAAAATCAAAATAGCGCAGGCGATACCCAGGCTCAGGCTTACGACATTGATAACGGTGTACGATTTGTGGCGACTGAGTTTTCTTAAAGCGACTTTAAAATAATTACTGAACATGGCTGTCGGGTTTGATGGTGAATCGAAAGTAAACTGATTACTTAACTGGGTGGAATGCGCAGGGCTGCGCCAAAGCCGGGGATGCAACAACAGCAGCATTTCCAGCACATAAAACAGCCCCGCTTTTGTTGATCCATGACTGCGAACCCGACTCTGAAATAATTCGTACAGATCGCCCAGAACTTCTTCTCGTATATGCGGGGCTGTGATGCGTCCGATCAGCCATTCCGCCCAGCATGGCGGCAGTGGTCCTTTATCTTTTCTGCTATCCATATCAATTTCCAAAAGCGGTTTCAGGGATACCACCCCACAATTCATCCCGGATTCGCCGTGCTTCCCGCAGCGACTGCTCGCCATCTGCGGTCACCGAAAACATACGCTTACGCCGCCCGCCACGCTCAGCCGTAGCCTCACCAAAACGCGACCGGACCAATCCCTTTTCCTCCAACCGCTGCATGGTCCGGTGCACAACGCCCAGGCTCATAGGTCGCTGCAAACGCTGACTCAACTCCTCCACAACAGCAACACCGTACGCATCATCATACAGCAAAGCAATGGTGAGCAAAACAACTTCTTCAAACTCTCCTAACTGGGTTCCTTTCATCGGCGGATATTACATTTTTCTGCTGGTCGAGTATATCTTTTCTCTTTGCATAGCAAATGTGAGGCCACTGGTGGGAAATTGGGTTTTGGGAGCGTAATGCGGGTTTTGGTGGATCGAGATTGTTCGTTTTTGAACGGTTGAGTGTTCGGATTTGGACGGGGATTTTCATTTGGGTCATTCCGGCGTGTTAAGATGATTAACCACCAGATGTATGGAAAAGTGGTTATAATATACTCTAAAAAAGATTGACGTTGTTTTTACACTAGCAGCAATGTTTCGCATGAAATCTAGTAAAGTATCTTTTTGAGGATAAAAAAGGAAATCTTATTGGAATCCTGGATGACTCCCTCTTGCAGTTCATGAGTGAATTCAGAATCCATTAAAAATTCACGAAACGCTCCTACGGAACGAACGCTACGTTGATATACTTCTGCCAACAAAATGTCCCAATGGCTCAATGACATTAAGATATTCAGGCATTTCTGTTCCGATAGGAACATTTCGTTGGTAGAAAGCAAAGTTTATTTCCTGGCTACCGTTCCTTCAGAACGGCTCGTATTGATGCGCACAATTTTAAATCATGCTTTACGATTGAAATTCAATCGTCCTAAAACCACATAAATTGAAACTCCTCAACCTATTTTATCTCCCGATTCCGATCCACCCACCAGGCCAATCCCAGCACCATCACCTGCAAAACGTCAAATGAAACAAATAAGACCATGACATTATCTTCCGGTGGCGGGCCGAACAGGTTGTAGCCGTTGGCCAGAAGGAAAAAGCCGGTCATGATCCACAATCCCAGGTACCCTGCGCGTTGATGGCTTTCGTGCTTTTTGCATAAATATAAATGCCGCCGAAAAAGATAATACTTGCCAGCAATGTGGTGATCATCTTATAATTCCATAAACCCATCCCTACTTTGAAATCACCAAAAGGCGTCAGAGGCAGATCCGGGATGTGGACAATCACGTCCAGAAACCAGTGGCTCAACACGGCTGCTAACGGGAATTTCACAAAACGTTCCTAAGGAACGAAAACCATATCGACACACCCAAACTCCTACCAACGAAATGTCCCCATGGGACAATTTTCTACCAACCAAATGTCCTGATGGGGACAATGAAATATTCTGCCATTTTGTTCCGATAGAAACATTTCGTTGGTAGGAAATCGGTTGAATTTCCGTCTGCCCGTTCCTTCGGAACGGTTCGTATTTGCTTCCGCCAGGCATGATGATATGGGATAACATAAAAGCCGCAGAAAAAGATGACACTTTCCAGCAATATGGTGATCATCTTATAATTCCATAAACCCATCCCTACTTTGAAATCACCAAAAGGCGTCAGAGGCAGATCCGGGATGTGGATAATCACGTCCAGAAACCAGTGGCTCAACACGGCTGCTAACGGGAATTTCACAAAACGTTCCTAGGGAACGAAAACCATATCGACACACCCAAACTCCTACCAACGAAATGTGCCCATGGGACAATTTTCTACCAACCGAATGTCCCGATGGAGACAATGAAATATTCTGCCATTTTGTTCCGATAGGAACATTTCGTTGGTAGGAAATAGGTTAAATTTCCGTCTGCCCGTTCCTTCGGAACGAAAACCATATCGACACACCCAAACTCCTACCAACGAAATGTCCCCATGGGACAATTTTCTACCAACCGAATGTCCCGATGGGGACGATGAAATATTCTGCCATTTTGTTCCGATAGGAACATTTCGTTGGTAGGAAATCGGTTAAATTTCCGTCTGCCCGTTCCTTCGGAACGGTTCGTATTGGCTTCCGTTAGGCATGATGATATGGGATAACATAAAAGCCGCAGAAAAAGATGACACTTTCCAGCAATATGGTGATCATCTTATAATTCCATAAACCCATCCCTACTTTGAAATCACCAAAAGGCGTCAAAGGCAGATCCGGGTATTTATTTTCAAAATGCGCTATCCCAATTTTATCACTTCGATAGAAATTCACCCGTGAAGATTCGTTGTTTTTGAGTTCTGAAAAAGTTGGATAAACCCAAATAATTCTATTTTGGAGTATTTCACAACTTAAAGTTTTAGAATACTATATCCAGACCCAATACCCCTACTAATCAGTAATTTAAACCCTATTTTAATGTTTAATATTTTATAATATTTTTAACTTTACCCCTAACTGTTGTTGTGACAGGAAACTTAAAAATATTGTAAAAACTTTATTTGCTCTACTTTATGAAAAAAATTTACGTTGCCTTTACCGGATTACTTTTCGCTTTTTTGATTACAGGGTCAGCTATGGCCCAAACAATCTATATTAAATGTACCGATGACAGGGACAGGGTTTTAACCTCTGGTGTGAGCCCGCAGGCAGGTACTATTTTTGATAATGGAAAAAGGGTAGATCTTAAAGATTACATGGAGGTGTCCAGTATGCAGTTTGAAACAGAACAGACTTTGAACATTGGTGCTTCCGGTTCCGGTGCAGGTGCCGGGAAAATATCATTTGGGGATTTTTCTTTCACTAAAAATGTAGATCTCGCTTCCACAAAACTATTGCAATTTCAGGCAAGTGGAATCTTAATAAAGACTGTAGAAATTATATTACAAGGCCGTTCAGGCACGGTAGAGCCTGTCGTTACGTATAAAATTCTGTTGGGCATGGCCGGGGTCAAAGGTTTTTCTGCCAGTGCCAATGGAGATTGCGGCGGATGTGTTGAAGAAAGCTATACTTTGCAATACGGAACTTTGCAAATTTTTACCTACGCTATTGCACCTGATGGCAGAGTGACTCAAAACCCTTCTCCTTTTGGCTGGGATCGTATTAAGAATATAGCTTTTTAAAAGAATATCATGCCAATTTTATATATGAATGGCTACGGGTTTATCCGATTCGTGCTGATTGCTGCTATAAGTTGGATAGCTTTGCTAGAGACTTCCATGGCAGCGGACAGCAAAAAGCCGGTACGACTGTCCAATCCTCCTGTTTCCAAAACAAAAAAGAAGGTTGATGAGATGCTCGCCAGAACAAGAGCCGGTTATTATACCAAGCGTCCTGTTAAAAACAGAAGAGACAATAAAGCAGCCAATACCCGTGTCCTTCAGGATTGCGGCTCATCATGCGCGTTAACACCTCTTCCGGTCACACTTGTAACGTTTACCGGGAAACGTCTTGATGCCAGGCAGATACAACTGGATTGGACGACGACCAGTGAAGTTAATAATGACCATTTTGTGATTGAACGAACGCTTAACCCAGCGGAAGGATTTCAAACTGCCGGATCTGTAAAGGGCCAGGGTAATGCTTCGGCCAACGTATCCTACCAATTCACTGACCCGAATCAGGAAACCAGCTACACTTACTACCGATTAAAGCAGGTCGATCTGGATGGAGGTTTTACTTACAGCAGGATTATTGCCATCAAAGGATATAGTCAGGAACTGACAATTAATGCGTATCCAAATCCGGGTACGGGTAAAGAGCTTGCCTTTATAGTGTCCGGCACTGTTAAAAAGGAAAGTATTTCAATACGCATCTACGACCAAAGAGGAAATTCGATTTATCAGAATACAAAGTATTCATTGCCTGAAAATCAGCTTATAACTTTACCAGGAGTTGCCACACAGCCTGGGTCCTATTATATACAAATCAGTGCAAAGCAACAGCAGGCAAGCAATTCGTTCATAATCACCCGTTAATTTCTTAACGCTTCCGCGTTAGGTGTAGTCTCCGGATCCCCGGCGGTTCGGAGACTAAGCCTAACAATATCATCAGCAGTAACCAAGGTCTTTCACTTAATTTGCCCAACCCTATTCCGATCCACCCACCAAGCCAATCCCAGCACAATCACCTGCAAAACGGCAAATGAAACAAATAAGACCATAACATTATCTTCTGGTGGCGGGCCGAACAGGTTATAGGCGTTGGCCAGAAGGAAAAAGCCGGTCATGATCCACAATCCCCAGATACCTTGGGCATTGATAGCTTTCGTACTTTTTGCATAAATATAAACGCCGCCGAAAAAGATAATACTTTCCAGCAATATGGTTATCGCCTTGTAATTCCATAAACCCATCCCGACTTTGAAATCACCGAAAGGCGTCAGGGGCAGGTCCGGGATGTGGACAATCACGTCCAGAAACCAGTGACTCAACACCGCGAGACCGACAACAACCGCGCTTTTGGTATCCTTTTTGAAAAACCAGAAGCTGCCGCCAACGATAAGTCCCCAGACAACTCCCATAAAAAGGCTGTGCGTATAGGGATAATGGACGAACTCAAAAGGTGTCACTTCGGTAAAACCAGGATGTATTTTCACGGTTTCAATATTGAAGAGCAATAAAAATGGCCAGAGGATATCTACAAATTCCACAGCTACAAAAAGCATGGTAAGCGAAACTTTGGGAGCGATTTTCTTCGCGGCAAGGGCGAGACCGTAATGTCCTAAAAACATGATTTCTGACTTTGATTAGTACATGACAAATGTACTGGTCGGCCAGAGCAAGCTACTTGATAAAAATCAAGAAAACGGATTTGCTGGGAAAATAAGGAGTTTTGGGGTAGTTTATTTTACGGGATTACATCAACTGCTTTCTCCGGATACGGCTGATGGTTTCGGGCGTCATACCCAGCATGGAAGCAAGGTATTGCAGCGGTACCTGATTAAAAATCTCCCGGTTTTTCTCAAAGAAAAAATGGTATCGTTCCTCGGCTGTCATGGAGATAAATGAAAAAATCCGGTCTTCCATCATTTTGAAACAATGTGCAAGAAATAACTTTTCCGTCTCCGGCCATTTCGGGATAATCTCTCCAAGTCTATTGTACTCCGCCCTTTCAATCACAAATATATCCAGGGTCGTAAGCGCCTGCATATTCCAGCGCGACGGCGTTTGGAAAAGCAAACTCGACAGATCGGCTACAAAATAACCTTGGGTCGATATCCACTGCGTCACTTCCTTGCCGTCGACGTCCGCATAAATCCGCAAAAGCCCGGATTGTATGAAACACAGCTGATTACACTTTTTGTCAGCTTTCAGGAAATAATCACCTTTATTCAAAGTTTTCTTTTTGAACAGCGCAGACACTTTCATAAGGTCGTCCTGATCAAAAGTGAAATAAGAATGGAGGTATTGTTCGAGGTCGGTCATTTTTTGGCTTTCGGCTTTCAGATGGTTGCCAGATATTAAAGTTCGGATAATTGTTAGGCCCGGGCATTTTTTCTTGCTTTAAAATTCGTGATTAGAAATCATATAACAAAGCCGGAAGTGCTTTCGTAATGATTTCTTTACCGCTAACCCCGATTTGCAATCGGGGTTGAGTTGTTTGGCGTTTGTAACGCTATTTTATTTAATCGCGTTACAAACGCTTAACCAGCAACGCCCCGATTACAAATCGGAGCGAGCGAATATTTCAGAGAAACAGCTTCTCGTATTCTTTCGGCATGGCTGAGAGCGGTTTGATTCGGATGTCTTTATAAAAAACCTCGGCGGCTTCGCTTTGCAGCTGGATTTTGCCGCTGGTCATCGGCACTTCTTTTCCATCAGATTCAATATAGCGAGAATTTTTCAACACCATCACCACATGCCCGTTCACGATATGCAGACTTTTCCCATCGACACAGATCAGTTCCAGCGTATTCCATTCTCCGGCCGGTTTTTCATAATCAACAGAGCGAAGACAGAAATAATCGCTGCCACTTTTGAAAACTCCAAAGGGCTGTTTTTCGTCGGCAACCCTGTTCATGACACCTTCCGAAGGATACGAACGGATGTCAATAGCCGAATTGGCCTGGCACCAGAAATCGCCCATATGACCTTCCATGATCTGAAATTCCTGCGAAAGCATCCATGAACGAAAATATTCCGCACCGGCAGGTCCGATGGAATGATAAAGAATACCTGAGTCGCGCAACTTCTCCTTCCTCGGCTCAAACTTATCCTTTCCCCATTTCACGAGAAGTTTCAGATGGTAGTTTTTGTACACTTCCCGGGAAATCAGGCAGCCATATATTTCACCGCTTACCCGCAGCACGGGCCCACCGGGCTCATTTAACACTGAAAAAACATGGGTCTCATCCTTGTTATAGCCAATCGGTGCAATATCGGCACCCGAGATATCTTTCGGTATTTTTCCATTATAGCCATTTTTGTGACGATAACTTAAATAAGATTCCCATTGCGACAAATCCTTGTCCAGGAGCACTGTCCACTCATCGGCCTTCTTCATGGAAGAAAGTGCAAAAACACATATAAAAATAAGAATTGGAAGGAAAATTTGTTTCATAGAGTAGCAACTGTTATCAGCATAACTGGCTATGCTGATACAAAGCTAACCAGGCGTAAATTTCGATTCGTTGTAAAAATCTAATATTTATCGGTACGTTTGTCGCTCTGTTATCCCTTTTTATGAAACGATATATACTTCATACTCCTTTCAACATTTATCACTTTGAGGCTGAGCAGTGGATGCATTCGGTGCATAAGCATACCTACTTCGAGATTATTTTTATACTAAAAGGAAAGGGTGTGCACAATATCAACGGGAATACATTCAACTATAAAAAAGGTGATGTGTTTCTTTTAGGGCCGGAAGATTTTCACGATTTCAAAATTGAAGATCTGACAGAATTCTGTTTTATTCGTTTCAATGAATTATTTAATAAAAACCACTTAATAGAAAAAGATAATCCGTGGCAGCAAATCATGAAAGCATTGCTTTACACTTCTTCCCAAAGTCGCGGTTCCATCGTTGAAGATAAAATAGAAAAACAGAAACTTCACAGCCTGCTGACGATTCTGGAAAGAGAATATGAAGATCATCAATCGCAGTATTTCGAAATCATTCGTGACAGTCTGATGCAAAGTATGATGGTTATTCTTGCCAGAAATTTGTTTGGACAAACACGATCAAAAGAAATTTTAAAAGATTCAGTCGAACCGATTTTGTTATACATAAGGCAGCATATTTACAATCCGACGGAACTGACGATGGAACATCTCGCCGGAGTTTTCAATTATGCACCTGCCTATATCAGCATCTTTTTCAAAAAACAAACCGGCGAATCTCTGAAGCAATATATCATCAAACATAAGATCAAACTCATCGAAGCCCGGCTGCTTTACAGCCAGCTATCACTTTCAGAAATTGCTGATGAATTTGGATATACGGATGAAAGCCATTTTTGCAAACAGTTCAGGAAATATACCGGAAATACCCCAACGGAGTTCAGGAGAATGGATGTAGATTAGAATTACAGTACCGCGTTAATTTTCAGATATTCAAAATCGGAAGAAAATTTGCATTTTCTAAACCAAAACGTTTACTTACTACCGTAAAAAATTCTATACACAAAACCAGTTTATTATGGGCAAGTATGTGATAACCAAGCGTGCGAATGGTGAATTTCAGTTTAACCTAAAAGCGGACAATGGCCAGGTTATTCTGGCGAGCGAAGGATACAGTGCCAAAAGTTCCTGCGAAAACGGGATAGAATCCGTAAAGAAAAACTCAACGGATGATGCGCGTTATGAAAAGAAAACTTCCTCAAACGGCAAGTACTTTTTCAGCCTGAAAGCCACGAACGGCCAGATCATTGGCAGCAGCGAAATGTACGAAAGCCAATCAGGAAGAGATAATGGAATTGAGTCCGTGAAGAAAAACGGACCAGATGGAACGGTTGACGATCAGACGGTTTAGTATATATTCTTGTTCTGAAAACTCGCAGGGCTTGGTTTCTGTGAGTTTTCAGAAAATGTAAAAATATTCTATAACATCTAATCCTATTCATTATTGAGTTTTACAGTCAGGTTTTCATCCTGCAAAACCAACCGGATCGCTGCCAGATGTGAAAACAATACCAAAGGCACAAGCACGGATGGCAGAAATACAAACGGAAATGCCAGAACCGCGATATTGGGCTGGTCGAAAGCAAACTTTTGAAACATGCCTGGAATCGATAACAAAGCATTGAAAACAATATTGAGCAGCAAAGCCAGACAAATAAAATTCCATATCAGAAGTGCAGACTTACTTAGTTTCATTTTTACAAAAACCAGATAGTAAATAACCGGAGCAGAAATACCGGAAAGAATATCAAAATTCCGGCCTTCAAAAGTCATAAGTTCCGGTACCGCTTTGTGTAGAAACAGCCAGTACAATGTCACCTCAACAGGAATTCTGATGACATGAAAAAGTGTTAATGTCCTTATATCCAACCCATCAATAAATACTTTTCCTCGTCGGATTGAGAAAAGTATAATTGTCATCGCCAAGGGTGGAATTAGTAGTAAAGCAACTCTCGGAGGCGTGGAATCAGTAGTGGCATAAAAATCTAAAATACTGATAACTGATTGAAATACAATCCATATAACAAGTAAAGCAAGAAATATTTTTGAGTAATGTGCTGCCTTAAAAAATAAGAACACGCCGACAAAAACTGTTATCCCAAAAACCAGATAAACGTAAAAAGGTAGATTTTCCATTGCGTAGAAGTTTAAGCGCAAAGGACAACATTGCCAAACGGAATCTACTTATCCTATGGCAAGAAATGTGCTTTCTTTAACTCTTTTTTTGCAAACTCCCTCCTGATTCTGCTCAACGAGGTGTCGGTTATCCCAAGATAGGAGGCGATGTATTTGAGATGCGCATATTTAAAAATCTCCTGCTCCGTGGTAATCAGGCTTTCGTAACGCTCTTCCGCACTTTTGTTAATCATCGCAAGCGTACGCTGCTTAAAAGCAACAAATTCTCTGACCAGCATTGCCCGGCCAAATTCCCTGAACTCCGGGATCGAATGAAAAAGTATATTCAGGTTATCGAATGTAATTACATAACCTTCGCATGCCGTCAGCGCCTGAATATTTTCGGTCGAAATCGTAGGCATGAAAAACGACGATGCTTCAAACACAACCCTGTTTCTGGTGTAGAAATAAGTAGTCACTTCATTGCCGTCCGTATCGAAAGTAAAGGCTCGCATCACACCTTCTGCCAGAAAGTAATACTCGTTACTGACGCTTCCTGCTTTGAGAAAATAGTCATTTTTATTAAAAGCTTTTTCCTCAAAATGTGCTGTAATTTTATCCACTACGGGCGTCGGAACAGGCATTGTACTCTGAATAAAATCTGTGAGTGGCTGTTTGTTCATAACTTTCATCCTCCGGAATTTTCGTGATGTCGCAAGTTCGTAAATAATTAGATTTCAGACTGGAATTATCCGGGTCAGTTAAAGTCCGGAATGTGCCCTTTTACAAAAAGCCTGTAATAATGCAACATTACTGCGCGTTTTAACGAATACCTTCCTACATAACCGCTCGTTTTTCCATGAAGAACAATTTTTTCATTATTCTCGCTTTGACCCTTCTGAATTCGTATGCCTGGTCACAAGATGCATATGATCGCCAAAAAGCATTAAACAGCGAAGAATTGTTTTTCAAACAAAACGTAAACAAAGTTATCTCGGGAAATGCGGGCCAGAAATATCTTGTTTTGGATGCTGCGCCCAGAGTAGGCAAATTCAGACGCTACCGGTTTTTTCCGGGAGATGTGGTCAAGTTTAGGACCAGAAATGAAAAAATACGATTTAAATCTGCGATCATTAGTATTTCTGATACTTCATTGACAATCGCAAACGAAGCGACAGGGAAAATGGATTACAGGGAAATCATGCTGAAAGATATCCGGCTATTTAAAGTTTCCAAACGAATTCCTTTCGTGACAGAAGCTTCCTACTATTTTCCGATAGCTGGTTTGCTTTACATTGGGGCAGACTATGTAAATAAGGGCGTTGACGACAAACGTTTTACGACAGACGGATCTGCATTTATTGTTGGCGCAGCTTTAATGGCAGCCGGATTTGTGTGCTATAAACTTTCATTTGCGTCCATTCCAGTGAATAACAGAAACAAGCTGAAGGTCATAGAAACATATTGAGCTACATGCTTTGCAAATTTCACTCATCAAAAAAGGGCGAAAAGCCGGCAATAAACCAGCTCTTAGCCCTTTTTTATTATTTTGATAATTGATTATTTACGCACCCATCATCTCATCCTGTCTCTCCGCATTCTCTTTCAGTTTGTTCAATGTCTCATTAAAACTCCCCTGATCCAGAATTCCCTCCGGAACGTCAAATCCTCGTACGAAATAGAAATTATCATTTTTAGAACCCTCATAATTGATCCAAAGTGCCTCTGCGTTCAAAGCTGGAAATTTCAATAATTTCAACTCGCCTTCCTCCCGTCTTTCTTTCAGATTTTCTTTCAAAAACGATACGGACCTTTCTACTTTGCTGATATAATCTGTATTTGTATTGGCTTGTATCAATTCAGGATTTGCGTCGTCTGTCGACAAATCATACAGTGCTATCGGCTGTTCTTTTTCAAATTCAATCACACGGACGGAGCCGGGTTCTTTGTTGAAATCCATTTCCCGGCCAATGTCCTTTAATCCAATTGTGTAAGTAAAGTGTGGAAAACTCAATTGAATATCAGCAGTTTTCTTTTCCACTTCAAGCTGTGGATACTGCATTTTTAGAATCGGACGAAACTCCGGAATTGGTTTCAACCATTCGGCTTTTACTACAAGGTCTTTCAGCCACATGAGATAACTATGTTTTTTGGTGAGATAACTGTGTGTCCAACTCCCGCTTCCCTGATAATTAGTACTGAACTGTGACACAGTTAATATACTTTTTCCATAAATCGGATCGTCGATATGAAAGTATTCGGTATTTAAAATCTTCGAAACTCCGTAGATAACCATAAAATGTCCGCCTCCTCCGTTCCAGCCAATCCGTGTTCCGACCACAAGTCCCTGATCAACCTGTGCTTTCACATCTGACCAGCTCATTTGTCCGCCAAAAGAAACAAAATTCTGGGTTCGCGATAAGGCTCTGTCCAGATACCAGGGAACGTTGCATGGCCCTGGAACGGGTGACGTACAACAGGTTTGTCCAAGCTCGGCGCTCGCAATTTTACACTGTGTCCAGGGGTTTAAAAGTTTTGCATAAAAATGAGAAACACTTTTGGACGTAGCTGCCCAACACCAATTTGACTGAGTCTGAAGCTCCATATTAAAGTTGAGAATTTTCGACTGGTAAAACCAGTTAAAAACACGAAAATTTTGCTCGACCGGAGTCAGAATTTGTTTTGAACTGAGATTTGAGAAATCCATTTTACTTCCGATTAAGATTAACAAAAGAGTTTATCAATATTAATCTTAGTCGTAAAGTGAATAAATCGCGGAAACATTGAGTGCAGAAAAATCGGAGAAGATGTTTATCCACCCAAGATCATATCTGCCTTATTATCCCAACCTAACTTGTTTACATATTGCTTTGGTCTTATACCCGCAGCAGGCGTAGTCCTAATTTAATAAATCCTGACAAAAAAAGAGACCGCCTGATGGCAGTCTCCTGATTCGTAATTGACCTGCTCTGATTATTGCACCGTCTTCAAAGCAGAAATAATTTTTTCAGCAACAATTTCTGCTGATGCAGGATTTTGTCCGGTGATCAGCACGCCATCACTTACCGCAAATGACTGCCAGTCCGCTCCTTTCTGATAATCCGCACCACTTTCCACCAACATATCTTCCAGCATAAACGGAACCTCGCCCGTTGATTTCCCGGCAATTTCTTCGGTGTTTGTAAATCCCGCTACTTTTTTACCTTTTACAAAAGGATCACCGTTCTCACTTTTCACATTTTTCAAAGCTGCCGGCGCATGACATACCAGGGCAACAGTTTTTCCTGCTTTGTAAAATGATTCAATGATATGGATCGAAGCTGGATTTTCAGGAAGATCCCACATCGGACCATGACCGCCAGGATAAAAAACAGCATCATATTCCGTAGCATCGATATCTTTCAAAGCGACGGTATTGTTCAGTCTTTCCTGCGCAGAGGCATCGGCGAAAAATCTTTTAACTGATTCAGTCGTAAATTCAGGTCTTGTACTTTTCGGATCAATCGGTGCTTTGCCTCCTTTTGGCGAAGCAATCGTAATTTCGATTCCTTCTGCTGTCAATAAATAATAAGGAGAAGCAAATTCTTCAATCCAGATCCCTGTTTTTGTTCCGTTGGGTACCTGATCGAAAGAGGTTACCACAAAAAGGACTTTTTTAGTTTTCATATGGTTCGTCATTTGTTTAGTTAAATTTGTGTCAGGTCCCTTCGCATTTACAATGAAAGGAATCAAACAAAGTGATAAAAAAAATGTTGTGATTTTCATAGAGGTTTCTTTTTACAAAGGTCACTAAGAATGTGCGATGAGGATAAGGAGATAGATCACTGTTTTGCTGTGACAAACATCACACCCGCCAGTCTGGAATGGCGTTTAAATTTTAAAATCGATCTCTAAAATAGATCAGTTAAACAACATGAGTTTACGATTAAGAAAACATATTGAGGAAATCATCACACTCTCGGACGCCGAGTTTGACTATATTCTCTCTCATTTTGAATTGAAGAAATTCAGAAAACATCAGTATGTAGTGCAGGAAGGAAATGATGTGGATCAGGAGTATTTTGTTTTGGAAGGCCTGCTCAAATCCACTTATCTGAACGAAGATGGGAAAGAACATATTCTTCAATTCTCTATGGAAAACTGGTGGGTTACAGATTATCAGGCTTTCAACAATCATGAGAAAGCAACCCTGAACATTGATTGCATTGAAGATGTTATTGTTTTAGTATTGACCGATTCTAATAAAAACAAACTTTGCTCAGAAATGCATAAAATGGAGCATTTTTTCAGGATAAAAACGAATACGGGTTACGTCGGCTTGCAGCAAAGGATTTTATCATTTCTCAAATTTGACGCCAGATCAAGATACATGCACCTGATCGAAAAATATCCGCAATTATATCAACGGGTACCAAAAACGCTGATGGCTTCATATCTTGGTGTTTCAAGAGAAACATTGAGCCGATTTTCAGCATGATCTCCTTTTGTGTAATTTTTTGTCAGAATAAAAAACCTAACCATATAAATAAATGCCAAAATTGACGGTAACACTTACCAGATCATGGAATAGGCGAACAAAAAAAATCGGCGTCTTTGATAATGGACAAGAGCTTGGAGTAATGTATAACGGTGAAACGTCAGAATTCGATATTCCCACCGGAAGTCATAAAATCAGCGTAAAATCCGGATGGTATGGAAGTAAGGAACTGGCTTTTACAATCGACGAAAATGAAACAAAATCCCTATCTGTTGACATTTTTAAATATGGAAATCTGATTATTAATTCCTTATCCCTCGTTCTTATTGTCCACTTTATCGCTGTCACATTTTTCAGCATACGATATTTAATCTGGTTCAATGCACCCGCGTTTTTGATCATGGGATATTTTCTAACCCTTGGACGGAATGATTACCTGGTGATCAAAGAAAAATAAGTAAGCAGACAAACCGGTAATTTTCCCGGAGAACACCGGTTGTCTGAGCGCTATGAAGCTATTTCCAATTTACATTGAAGCAAATCAGCTTCAATATTCTTTAACTGGCCGATCATTTCATCTCTGTAAGCCTGCGTTTGATTCACAAACTGTGGTATAAGATTTTTATAATAATCAATGCCGATCATCAGTTGTTCGCTGAACTTTTGAAGATATTTTTTCTTCTTTTCATTCAGCTTTTTTGCGTTCATTTCAACGTCCTTTTTGTAATAATCGACGTACAAATTCAGCTCGTTTATAAACATATTCGGACGCTTCGCCTGACTGAGCAGATCCACTTTCCCATAGATGTGATTCACCATTTCGTCCAGAGAATAAACCTTGGAAAACCAGGCCAGATTAGGCCCCGGACAAATCGAAACCGCTTTATTCTCTCTTGGTTTGATGAGATTATTTTTTAGCAAGGTAGACGTGCTTAGTCCGTCGCACAGACAAAGTTTCTCAGTGATCAGATTAAACTGTTCCTGAAAATCATCCGGGCGGGGTTCCAGTATTTCAAGTTGTTTTATTTTCAAATGCTGGTATTGTCGGGAAGCTGTGCAGATCGGTTCCGTGGTAAATTCTGTATTCGAAACCAGATATTTTTTCTGACAAGGACTTCCCGGTCTTCCTGCTGCGATGCGCTGTAAACGCTCTTTTTCAGCACTGCTTTTCTTAAAATTATTAAATAAAACGCCCAGAGGAGAAGAATTACTGATATAATAATCTTCGCTGCTTGCCTCCGCCAGATCCTTTAAAGTGGCATTATCCACATTGGTAACTTCCGGCACAAGCAAAAAAGGACTTCCCCAGCCTGTCGCATCGACTTCATAATAATTCAGCAAAAAACGATCTTCTTCCGAAGTGCCGATCCCGCCCTGAACGGTAATCCTTTGACCAGGAATTTTGTCTGTTTCATATCCTTTTGCAACAAGCGCCACGTTGTACAATCCGAAAAGCTCGGAAATCATTTCTTTTTTTTTCGTTTTAAACTCTTCCAGAATCGGGCCTAATAAATAACCTTCGGTAGCAAAAGCGTGTCCGCCGCAGTTCAGACCTGATTCGATCCGAAATTCAGAAACCCAAATGCCTTTCTTGGCGAGAA
The DNA here is from genome assembly GCF_900108855.1 of Dyadobacter koreensis. Classification (GTDB taxonomy): domain Bacteria; phylum Bacteroidota; class Bacteroidia; order Cytophagales; family Spirosomataceae; genus Dyadobacter; species Dyadobacter koreensis. The sequence goes on along the minus strand of NZ_FNXY01000005.1, from coordinate 630,417 downwards.
ATTTCGCCTGAATAAAAGCCGACCGGAAATCGCTCACTTTCAGGATTATTTTTTTTCTAAAATCACCGTTTTTATTGGGATAAAAATCTTCGAATTTTTCCAGATAATTATATAATCTTGGATTCATTCCTGCCGAAAGAATCAGTGAGGAAGTCAATGTGCTGTTGGCAAAACCACGCAAGGCAGCCGATGCATCCGAAAATTCATCCGGCAACATTTCTCCATGAACATCCCGGTTCAGCTTATCCACTTTTGACATAATATTGACGTCAATCGCACCTTTTCTAAGATTTGCACGCAACTCCTTTTCCAATACAAGTTTCTGTCCGGCATCCTCGCAAGTCAACATCTCAACATATCGTTTTTTAAGCTGTGATGTTTCTGGCAGAAGTTCAAAATATCTGACAATTTCGTTACCTTCTTCAAAAGGCAGCCCTTTTAATGAATTGAATTGTTTATTCACAATTCTTTCCATCAAATCGAGATATGCGGTAATACGCCGGCTTCTGAAGTCTTCTGCTCCGGAATAGATCGGCTCAAAGTTTTCGCCAATTTTCAGTGTATGAAATTTCCTCATCCGCTCGATCATTTCATCATCGACGATCGAGGCGACGGAAGAAATGCCCAGATGGGAAACTTTCATAGGTGTATCGACAGAATATCCCAGTCCTAAAACGGGTATATGAAAAGTATGCGCTGTATTTTCCTGAATCATGATATTTGCTGGAAGTAATAAATTCACGATCCAAAACTATATCGAAGCAGCAAGAGAAAAATTGATTTCAGTTCGCATTATTCATGATTAAAATCATGCAGTATTATTGGTAAAAAAGCCCGTTTGCCAGCAAGAAACTGATAAACGGACTCTCCTTAACTTAATAGTCTACTATCTCCTTTCGTTGTATACGCCAACTTCTGCCAGCGCTGGCGGAGCTGTAAATTCATCTATCAAAATTCTCACTTTTCCTCCCCAGACTCTGTCAAAACGAAGGGTTTTTATTTTTTCAGGACCGGTTATCGTCTGAATGGATTTCCAGGTACCGTTTCCAAAATATTCAACACGGTATTTTTTGATTACTGCATTTCCTCCCTGGGCAATCGTGATCATGTTAAAAGATTTGTCCTGATCAAAATCAATCTCAAACCATGGATTTTTCACTTCTTTATTCGATTTCCAGGACGTGGTAAAACTATCGTCATTGGCAAAATCCATGATATCCATATCTTCGCTCCAGCTCGAATTTGTAGATTGATGCTTGGCTACATTGGACGAAATAATCGGCGCATCCATCTTTCCAAGTTTTGGCACAGTCCCCTTTTTCCAGGTATTCCCCATTTGTTCCAGCGCTTTTAAAGCGTTATCATCAATTAATCCGTCACGGTTTGGGGCGACGTTCAAAATGAAATTGCAATATGCCTGATTAAACGGAACCAGATTATTGTTTACCAGATCAACCGGATTTTTCACGGGAGATGTCGGGAAAGATTTCTTCCAGAACCATGCACTATTAATCGGCAGACACGATAGTGCGGGCAACTGATTGGTTTCTTTCGAAATATGCTGACCGGCACCTTGTTCATACGATTTGATATCGGTGTAATAAAGCGCTTCTTTCGGATATTTTGCTGCGTTCAGATCCATCAGCAAACAATTTGGCTGCAACGTTTTCACCAAAGTATAGATCTCTTCAAACGGCACATCGTCATAGGAAATTCTCGACCACGGCGCATCCCAGCCATCAATGATCAATGCAGAAATCTCGCCATATTTAGTCAGCAATTCAGTCAATTGCGCCTTTACCATATCCACGTGTTTCTTTTCGATATGTCCCGGACGAAGCTTGTGATGCGTATCCAGAATCGAATAATACAGCATCACTTTCAAACCATTTGCCCGAAAACTTTCTGCATATTCCTTTACCACATCACGCTTCAGCGGACTGTTCATCACGCTGTAATCCGTGGTTTTCGTATCCCAAATGCAGAATCCGCTATGGTGTTTTGTTGTCAGACAGCCATAGGACATCCCCGCAGATTTAGCCGCCTTAGCCCATTGATTGCAATCCAGTTTAGTCGGATTAAACATGGCAGGAGAAGCATCCGGATCGGGCCAGTCCTGATCCATGTAAGTGGGAATATTGTAATGAATAAACATTCCAAAACGAAGGTTAATAAATTCTTGCTGAAGCTGGCTTAATGGCTTCGCAGGATTTTGGGATTGGGCGGCAATTGGTGCAAGGAAAATAAGTAGGATAAGGAAGCGATTTAGCATAAAATTGGTTCAAGAGTTGTCAAGGATAGTCAGGGATTGTCACGTTTGTTGGCTTAGTAGCTTTTCAACAGATTTTTGATGATTGAATCTTTTTGGGAGGTTGTCAGCTTGGTGTTGTATTGATAAACTGAATTTTCCCAATCTCCATAAACAGAATTTGGCAAAACAATGAATCTTTTTCCGAATTCAGCGGCAGAAGCATAGGTATTTTTCATGCGTTCCGCTTCGGATTTTTTATCAAACAAAGCACTGAAATCGCCCAGATTATCGCCCATCAGCATAATAATGTTATGCGTTTCAGCAATTGTTTGTCTTCTGGATTCCTTGGAAGATACGTTTTGTTTTAAAATCAAATGATCGTTCGTTGCATCAGGAAAGCCAAAACGAACCAGATTTTCCAGTGTTCCTTTACGTTCGGCTTCTGCACGGTTTGTCAGATAAAATACTTTTATACCCTTTGAAGCAGCATATTTTAAAAAAGACAAAGCGCCCGGAACGGTATCTGCTTTCGAAAGCCCGGTCCATTGCTCCCACGACTTTTGCTCATAATCTTTTCCGACAAGCGACTGCCTCACATCGTAAGGGCTATTATCCAGAACTGTTTCATCAATATCCGTGACAATTGCCAATGGCTTTGACTGAGGCTGTAATAAAGCTTCGTCGACGCGTACATGTGCGATGTTAAATGCCTGAAAACACAATGCTTTATATTCAGCGGCGCGCTGTTGGAATAATGCTGCGAATAATTTCCCGTCGGCTGTAAGATTCAGGGAATTTGTGGAAGTAGTTGATGGCTGTTTGGAAGTGGAACATCCCAGCGCCACCGCTGCGATTATAATGAAGATTTTTTTCATAGGGCAAAGTAAATAAGTTATCACAAAGGCAACTCATAAATTTCCGAATTTACCGCAACATTCCAGTGCTTTACCTCAAACTAATCGCTTTCAGCAACAACCTTCTGCTTTGGGACGTATTGTCTAAAAAACCAGAACTGTCAAACTTATGGAACGTAAAGAATTTTTAAGAAGAGGTTTCTTATCGGCGTTGGGAACATCCTTTATCCTTCCGATCGTCGGTGCTTGCAGCGGCGATACCGTTAATCCTGTTTCCACGACCGAAACGACAACGGGTACAACGACCGGAACAACCACGGGCTCGTGTACAACAACGGCTACGGAAACGGCGGGGCCTTTCCCAACAAAAACACCAAGCTCATTGGTCATGACCGATATCACATCGGATCGCAGCGGAACAAAACTTACTGTTAAAATTACAATACAGAATAAAAATAACAGTTGTGCGGCGTTGGCGAATGCTATCGTTGATATCTGGCATTGCGATGCTGCCGGTAACTATTCCGAGTACGGAGGAACGGGAATGCAGTCTACCAATTACACCAGCGTCCACTTTTTAAGGGGCAGACAAACGACAGACGCAAACGGTTTGGTCACGTTTACAAGTATCTATCCAGGCTGGTATTCTGGTCGCGCGCCGCATATTCATGCACACATTTACAGCAGCTCGGGAACTTCTCTTTTGGTTACACAAATTGCTTTTGATCAAACGATTAACAATACGGTTTATGCGCAGGGTGTTTATAAAAGTCACGGTTTGCAGGATACCACCAATGCTAACGACAATGTTTTTAGCGACGGTGTAGGAACCGAACTTGCTTCCTTTACGGGCAGTATCACAGACGGTTATGTTTTGACACATACGATTGTTGTAAACGGTTAATAAAAACAGAATACGCTGCCGACGTAGATTTCGAATGATCTGATCAAAAACCATGACGAAGGGAATAATTCAGCTGTGTTACCGGAAAATTATCGATGCTTCTTCGGAAAAAGCCTGGGACAAATATGTCTTCGAAGATACCTGGATGGAGTTTTTCATGCAGGCCCAAACTTATACTCAGAACGGCAAATACAATACTTTTCAGGAAATTTCTGACAATGTCCCTGCCGCCAAAGGCATGACTTATGTGGTTAGCACCGCTGCCATTAATTATATCCGTCAACTCAAAGATATCGTACCCGATGTCGCCAATGTGTACGGAAAATTATGTCTGCCTTTTAAACATTTTAAGTTCGAAATTATTCATTCGGATGTGCGGGATAAAGCAAGCCATAAAGTGGCAATTTATTTTTACACCGAACCCATCACCTGGATTGACACCCTGGATGGAAAATTACTTTTGGCTTATGGCGATCAGCGGGAAGCTTTGAAATGCGGGCAAGAAGTGGAAACTGAAATGATTTCTTTACAGCCTTATCTGAATATTTCCAGCGTGATTCTTAGTTCACCAGCAGTCAGGCAAAAAGAAGATAATCTGATTTCATCATCTGAAAACAGCCCGTTATGATCACGCAGACAAAAGGACAAATATATCTGGCCGCCCAACGCGGAATTTCTCAATTATCATGGTTCCGAAGTTTCCATACGTTTAATTTCGGTTCTTATCAGGATGAATTCAGAGTGCCGTTCGGAAATTTGCAGGTATTAAATGATGATACCCTCGCAGCCGGAAAAAGCTGTATCATGAAACTTGAACAAAACACGGAGGTAATTTTGATTCCTGTTGTTGGTGCGGTGGAATTTCATAACAGCCTGGGAGAACCCGGAATTCTGGAAGCGGGCCAGTTGCAGATTTTTTCTGCAGAAAACTCGATGAATTATGAAATCACCAATCCTTACGATAAAGAATTGGTCAGCTTTATCCAGCTCTGGCTAAAAAATGACAATCCAAATTTTGTTGCTGGAAATCAGGAAGGAACGATTGAACTTGACACGAAAAATCAGCTTGTTCCACTTTTTTCACCGAAAGATGAGGGCTTGAAAATTCAACAAGAGGCGTACGCATATATTGGCAAGTATGGTGGAAGAGAAGAAGGAATTTATAAGCTTAAAAATCCGGAAAACGGAATTTTTGTTTTTATCATAGAGGGCGCTTTTGAAGTTCAAAATCGTTTGATGGAATCGCGGGACGGTTTATCGTTATGGAATCCTGAAGAATTAGAATTTGAGGCCCTGTCGAATGACGCAATTATTCTGATTTTGGAGCTGAGTATTGATAGAACTGATTTGTAAAATTTGAGCCAAGAGCAAAAAATATTAGTAAGCTAAGCCTGTCAAAACCATTTTGACAGGCTTTTTCATTCGTTGTAATAGATTTATGTGATTCTCTTGAATCGATTGTTTAATTAATCACGTATTAATTAAAAGAAATCGCAATAACCAGCGACGAAGATAAATACATTGATTTGTACCATCATTACCATAAAACAGCAATCGTTTTAGGCATAGGGGTAATATAACTTTGTATTGTCTATTAAATGGTAATATACTCAACGAGGGTGAAGCGGGCCTTTGCTCTCGTTATTACGATCATCGATCTGATTATTCAACAGATCTTAAATGAGCACTGAAAATGAATATACTTGCGAAACCGGAGCCTAAAAGTTTTCAAGAAACAGCCAGATGCCTGGATAAATGTTCGGGAAGCTGCTGCAACAGCAAAGCAGACGAACGAAATACCTCCTTATTGATGGGTCTCAATGTCGCTAATTGTTATAGCGAAGACGACCAGAATTTTCGTCTTTCCGGCATTTTTTTCAGGGAAATGTTATCAGCTGACGACCGGGAAAATTTGGTTGAAAACATTGTCAGTGCTATGAAGCGTATTGATGGACCTGAAAGCGAGCTTATTTTAAAACAAAAAATAGGCCGTTTTTTCAAGATTGATACAAAACTGGCGCTTGATGTTGCGCATGGTTTAAATGTCAGGATATCGGCAGTGCTGTTGCAGTAAACTCAAATTTAATAATGCTCGGTATTGAAACAATACCATCAAAAATATGAATTTACGGAGTTGAGAAAATCAGGTTCCTAATTATCACTATATTAGGATTATCCTTTACCTGAATTTAATTTTCGCTCCGTTTATGAAACAAATTTTCAGAAAAACAATTCCTGCGCTTTTCTTTTCACAAGTCTTATTCAGTCCCGTTTATGCACAATCCTTAATCGGTTTTGGTGCTGACGCCGCAAAGAAGGAAATCGAGCTGGAGACATCTTTTGACAAACAATTACAGGTCAATAACCTGCGGGACTGGATGAAAAGAATGACTGCTTATCCGCATCAGCTCGGTTCTGCGTATGGTTTGAACAATGCACTCTTTCTACGCGACAAACTAACTTCCTGGGGTTTTGAGGCGCATTTGGACACCGTCCATGTTTTATTTCCAACTCCGAAAGTTAGAATATTAGAGTTGACCGAACCTACAAAATTCAAAGCTTCCCTGACTGAACGCGCTGTAAAAGAAGACGCTACTTCCGGCCAAACGAAAGACGTACTCCCTCCGTATCACGCGTTCTCTGCGGATGGCGACGTTACGGCGGAACTTGTGTTCGTCAATTACGGAATCCCGGACGACTATGAAGAGCTTGCAAAACTTGGCATTGACGTAAAAGGGAAAATTGTTATCGCTAAATATGGTAATTCGTGGCGTGGTATCAAACCCAAAGTAGCTTACGAGCATGGAGCAATCGGGTGTATTATTTACTCTGATCCAAAAGAAGACGGTTTTTTCCAGGGAGAAGTTTATCCAAAAGGTCCTTTTAAAAACGACGCCGGAGCACAGCGCGGTTCTGTTGTCGATTTACCATTGGCTCCCGGCGATCCTTTGTCAAACGGCTTTATTCCGGATAAAGATAACCCTCGCCTGTCGGTAAAAGATGCGCCGAGCATGATGAAAATTCCTGTTTTACCCATTTCCTATGGAGACGCTTTGCCATTGTTAAAAGCACTTGGCGGGCAGGTTGCCCCAGCGTCCTGGCGTGGAGCTTTACCGATCACCTATCATGTGGGTCCGGGGCCGGCGAAGGTTCATTTGAAACTTGAATTTAACTTTGATATAGTTCCTGCGTATAATGTCATCGCCACATTAAAAGGAAGTGAATTTCCTGATCAATGGGTCGTCCGCGGTAATCACCACGATGCCTGGGTTTTCGGAGCGAGCGATCCTGTAAGCGGCGCGGTTGCGGAACTGGAAGAAGCAAGAATATTAGGAGAACTGGTTAAAACTGGCTGGAAACCAAAAAGAACAATCGTTTATTGCTGGTGGGACGGTGAAGAACCAGGATTGCTAGGCTCAACAGAATGGGTTGAGAAATACAAAAAAACGTTATCGGAAAAGACGGTGGTATACCTGAACACAGACGGGAACGGCCGCGGATTTTTAGGTGCCGGCGGATCGCATACGTTAGAAAAATTTGTAAATCAGGTTGGCAGGGACGTTATTGATCCTGAAAGAAATATCCCAATTATTGACCGTTTACGTTCCAGAATGATGGTTGAAGGAAATCCGACGGTCAGGCAGGATGCGAAAACAAGAGCGGATATTCGTATAGGAGCTCTTGGTTCAGGCTCAGATTACACGCCGTTCATCCAGCATTTGGGTATCGCTTCGATCAACGTTGGTTTTGGCGGTGAAGATGCCGGCGGAGATTATCACTCCATTTATGATTCTTACGACAACTATGTCCGTTTCAAAGATGGAGATTTCGCCTATGGTGCTACTTTGGCGAAAACGATGGGACGTTCTGTTTTGAGATTTGCCAATGCTGAGGTACTTCCATTCGATTTTAGTAACTTTTCAAATACCGTCCAGACCTACGCGACTGAAATAAAACGCGACCTTGAAGCGGTTCGAACGAAATCAGATGACCACAACAAGTTGGTGAAAGAAAATCGTTTTGAACTTACCGCCGATCCAAAAGAGCCTTTTACAAAACCAAAAGAAATGGTTTCCGTCCCTTATCTGAATTTTGCTCCGTTGGAAAATGCACTGGCTGTTTTGGAAAAAAGCGCTTCTGCATATTCCCAGGCGAGTACTAAAATGCCAGCGGTTCCGGCGGAAAAATTAGCTCAGCTGAATCAGATTTTATACAAAACAGAGCGTTTTTTGATCAACGATGCAGGTTTACCAAGACGTCCCTGGTATAAGCATCAGATCTATGCTCCCGGATTTTATACCGGTTATGGCGTAAAAACCCTGCCCATGATCCGCGAAGCAATTGAGCAAAAAAACTGGACAGAAGCTGAATCCGGCATTCAACGCGTCAGCGACGTATTAAAATCGTTCAGCGCTGAAATTGACAAAGCCACTGCTTTGTTGAAATAAATTGCATTAAGAAAAATCCAAAGGCTATATGCCCGGCCACTATGAATTCATAATGGCCGGGCATTTTTTTATTAATTCAAAGCTTTTGAAAACAGCCAACGTTTCCTTTAACGACAAAAAAGCATGGAATGATTTTGGTGATATAATCTTGAAAACATCTTATCAACAACCCATCAAAATCATGAAATATCTCCTTTTATTATTTTTATCAATCACCTTTTTTGTTCAGAATGCACCCGCGCAGAATACGAATTCACAGAAAAGATATATCAGAGTTCCGGCTGGTTATCTCATGGTTTTACGTCAGGGGGATGATATTTTTGAGCAGTTGGAAACGTTGGCAATGAAGGAGAAAATCAAGTCTGCAAATTTTACAGGAATGGGTTTCGTAAATGCCCGATTTGGATTTTTCAACAAGGAAACGAAAGAATATGATCCCAGAGAATTCAGCGAAGTAGAAATGGCAAGCATGAACGGTTCCGTCGCCTGGCAAAAAGAGAAGGTATCACTTCATGTGCACGGTGTGGTGACAGATAAAAGTTTTCAAGCTTTCGGAGGACATATGCTGGCGGCGACAGTCAGTACAGGTTCTGTCGAAATTATGATAACCCTTCATGATAAAAAACTGGAAAGAGTGATGGAACAGCCACTAGGAGCGAATGTTTTGAATTTGGGAAATAAGTAATTAATTCTATTGCTGCTTAAACACCGGATTTATTCTAAAGAAAGCTTTCCCTTCAAAATTCACCACATAATCCGATTTGAAATGGGTACTTTTCAAATAATAATCGGTGGTGATAATCTGAGCGCCCGAGTTGCACGCGGCTATAAAATTGCTGTTATCGTTGTTTCTGGCCTGCTGCGTATCCGCATCGGCCCTCGTACGAATGATATATCCCTTTTCTACAAGGTCCTTAATTTCCGTCAGCTTCGAATCGTTTCTAAAAAGAATAGCCGCTTCGGGCGTTCCCGGATCAGCGTTGGCAAACAGCACACGCCCTTTCAGCGATGGATGGCCGGCGATATACATATCCCGCTTGCTTCCTTTATCATCCAGAATAAACACAAATTTCCCCCTTGCCTGCTTTAAGGTCGGCCAATTGGCTTTTAGAACAGCTTCTTCAAGGGTGGCGTATTTTCCCCTGACCATATCCGGGACAATCAGATGTTCTTTTCCTAAATACTCAATAAGCGCCTTATCAACTTCATCGAAAGTTTTCGATGAAAATTTCTCAGGAACTGTCAATTCCGCATTTTTGGACGCATCATCCTTTGCTTCCATCGTAACAAAAACAGGATTATGATCAGGATGCGCTTCTGACCATTTTTTCAGTGCCTGCAAAAAATCAGAGAACGTCAGGTAATGACTGCGAAAATCGATATCCACCATATGAAAAATCTTAAAGCCAGGGGCTTTCATTGTTCCGTCCGGATCAAAGTCTTTCTGATCCTCTGCCCAGCTTAATCCTTTCGGATTAGCGTATTTCCCGCCTTTTTCATCCGCATAAATATCAATTTCCAAATTCAGCAAGCCCATATCAAGCTGGTCGATTATACTCACATGTTCATAATCAATTTTGCTCACCGAAACTGAATCTTTCCGTTGCAGCACTTTGAATAACGCCGGATCGATCGCTTTTTTATAACTATTATGAGAACCGATTACCTGAATCCTGTTCATAGGAAGATTATCCAGCTCATCATTTTTCACAAAAAACAAAATAGAAATCAGGAGCAGGCTTGACAGAAATTTCATAGAAAGAATTTGATCGATTTACGTTTTCGTATTTTTAAAAGCAAAATACAGGATGCTATTACCCGGCAAAGAAAGAATTCAACTATGAACTGAATGTCATCAGAATATTATTTTTTGCCGCCATATAAAACCTGACAATTCGTACAGTAGTAACTTCTTCTTTTAGTCTTGCCGAGATATTCTTTATGAAATGGAATCAGGCAACGCGGACAGATCTTCTTCGTATGGGCCAGCCAATGTTTTTTTAAAGTATTTTTCTTTTTCCATTCCAAAAAATCAAAACTGTAAGCGCGTGTTTCTCTTACCATTTCTTTCAGTTTAGCTTCCGGAATTTTCCCCAGCACACTCAGCGGATGCACACGAATTCTGAACAGTACTTCGTTTTTGATAATATTTCCGGAGCCTGAAAAAATTTTCTGATCAAGTAAGGCGTCGCAGATAAACATGTCAGAAGCTTTTTCCAATTTTTCCTCTGCCTTTCTGCTATTCCAGTTTTCGGACATGATATCGGCTTCCCAATCATAAATTTCTTCTGCATTTTGTTCCAGTATTTTCACCGAACAGGCATAAAAATTCAGCTCTGCTTTTTCGAATTGAAGGCTTAAACGGACCTGCATCTTTTTCCGCTCGTTGATCAGGTAAGACCCGAAAAGCATAAAATGAATGCGCAGCGTAAATCCCTCAAAACAAATCAAAAAATGTTTTCCCCAAGATCTGAAATCTATAACTTTCTGACCTATTACCCTTTCTATATCGATTTTTGCCGTTCCTTCTGCAAATTCGATATTTTCACCTTTGAGGTTCAATTCCTCAATAGCTTGTCTTAAAATCACAATTGTCGGACCTTCTGGCATTTTGCTGATTTCTAATTCGCTGAAAATTTTGATATCGTTCAGTCGTCTAAATCAATAATCAAGCCAGATTTTTCCATATCAGACCAAAAAAAATTAAATTACAGTACATTCTAATTTTCTTGAACATGGAGAACCAGGATTTAGATTCCCAGCCCGTTTTTCTACACGCAGAGCCTGTTCTCGCTGTTAAAAATATCACGGAGACTCTGGCCTACTGGCATGAAATACTCGGATTTCCACAAATGTGGACGTGGGGAGATCCGCCTGATCACGGGGGCGTTTACTGGAACGATGTATTTATTCAATTTACGTTAAATCCGCAGCTTGCATCCGTTTCAAAAGGCAACTCCATCTGGATCAAAGTTAAAAATCTGCAAGCGTTGTACCTATTTCACCAAGAGAAAAATGTGAATATAATAATGCCGATTGAAAATAAACCATGGGGCATGTCTCAGTATGTTATCCAAGAAATAAACGGCTATTATGTAAGTTTTTCATCCGCTATTACCGATCGGGAACCAGGTAAAAATCAATTCCCGGATCAGATTAAAATTGTGGACAGAGTGCCGTCGGTGGAAGAATATAAAAAGTTGATAAAGTCAGTCGGGTGGTCATCCGCCGTAACAGACGAAACGATCGCAGATCAACTTTCCAAACTAATATTTGCAGTGGTTGCAGAGAATACCCTTACCGGAGAGGCGATAGGTTGCGCGTTTCTTTTGGGAGACAATTCCAGTTTCTACTATGTAAAAGATGTTATGGTTCATCCTGACTTTCAGAAACAGCGTGTCGGTACTGCAATAATGCGGCGCTTATCCGGGTGGCTTGACAGTAACGGTCAGGACGGAGCGATGGTCGGACTTTTTACCGGTGAGAATCTTGCGGGTTTTTACAGCCAGATTGGCTTTTCAAAAGCATTTGGAATGAACAAAACGATCCGACGTAAATAGCCAGGCCGTTTTGTCATGTTCTTCAAAGGTGTCGTAGGTATGAAAGAATATTTTCAGAATCCATACCTACGACCTGATACATTGATCAACCCGGGCCGTTGCTGCCGCCTACTTTCGTAACCATGCTGCTGGTTGTAAAGGTAGAAGACTGCGTTCCTCCGGAATAGATTCCACTGGTATATAAACCGTTAAACGCTGAACCGCCAGCCACACTTCCGCCGGTAAATATTTTATAAGTTGTGCTTACCTTCAACTTTGGACTTGAAAATAACATCGTTGTAAAAGTCCGAGGAATCAGGAAAGTAAGTGTCTCCGCGGCATCACCCGACTGGATACTAAGCAACTGATTTGCAGTTCCGCCACCCAAAATGACTGACGCCTGCGTGCTCACACTCGCCGTTGGTGAACTCGTCGCGCCACCTATTCCAACCAAAACCCCTCCGGTGATTTTAAACGTATTACGATCACAGTCAAAGCCTTCCTCGGGCGATCCGGCGCCGACGGAGACAATTTTTCCTCCTGTTACTGTTAACATTCCATTGGAGTCGATACCGTCATTTGAACTGCTGTATGCGTAAATATTTCCACCGTTGATGTAAATAAATGTTCCGGCGTTCAATCCGTCATCTGCCGTCTTTACTACGATTGTCCCATTATTGATCGTGAGAATACTTTTGCTTTCAATCCCTTCACCTGCCGAAGAATTGACGGTAATTGTTCCTCCATTGATTGTCAGATAAGGATCGATTGTTGCATCTGTATCCCAGGAAGCCGCAATTCCTTTGTCGACCACGTTGATGTTGAAAGTGCCATTATTAATTACAATATAACCTTCTTCGACCTGTATGCCATCTCCGGAAGCTGTTATTGCAACCGTTCCTCCATCAGAAATAAAGGCATCGTTTGTATGGATTCCATCCGATTTAGCGCTGGTCACGGTGATATTTCCAGTGATTACCCGAACATATTCGTCACTGCAAATCGCATGTTTATAGTTTCCTTTAAGGCTCAAACTTCCATTTCCGCTAAAAATTAATTGTCCTTCGCTGAATAAAGCAGCCTTCATATCTTCCTCACCATTGGCTGTATACGTTGCTCCGTCGGTAAGTGTACTGGAGGTATTATCTGCTAAAACCAAAAATACCCTTTTCTTCGATTGCAGGTTAAGAGCCGGCCCATCGGTATTTGTGATGTTTACGCCGTTCAAGGTAAGTTTGTATTTTTTATCACTGTAAATTTTTACAGAACCATTGGTTGTCGTCCCGGAAAGTTCATATGCTACTTCAGAGGCTGTTGAAGTTATGACTACGTCCCCATTTGTCTCCGTAACCATTACTCCGCTTTCTGTCAGAGGATTAGTGATTGTTACCGTATTTCCAAAAGCAATTGTTACCGTTGTTGAAAATGTCGAATTCGCTAAAATATCCTCCTCATTGGCAGCCGTCCCTGTGTTCCCTTCCACCGTCCCTTTTGAAACCGTCGTACTGTCAATAACAAGAGAGGTACTTGTTTCGCCGTTTCCATCCTCTCCTATTATTTCGTCCTCCTTTTCCTTTGAACAGGAAGCCAGTACGACGATAATTAAGATTTTGACAATGCCCAGACATATATTCTGAAACATTGGGACGACAGGCAGTTGAAATACTCTGAGAGTATTTTTAAACTTGGAATTGAAAATCATCTTTAAATTTTTAGCTGGTGTCTGCGAATTATACTGTTTCTAAACACTATTACGCTAACATATCAAGCTTTGACGCAAAACACCGGGCAAAATTTCAAGAAAACAAAAACGCCGAAAAGCAATTGTTTTCCGGCGCAATTAATTTTACAGAATAACCATTACATCCGGATCAAGATTTTTGTCTTTATGTACATATTTCCAATCCACAATGCGGTCTTCAAGATATATGTTGTTAATATCTTCCGGATCTTTTCCGTTTTCAGTATCAACAAATGCCTTTAAAACTTTTCTGTAAACACCTTCGTGGCGTGTTCCGTTTTGATCCGTAAAAAGAACTTTTTCATGATCTGCCGGCATACTTATATTTTCCATGGTAAATTGAGAAATGGTTATAAATTTTTTGATCAAAAAGGGTGCCAGAGCTTTGCCTTGGCTCGTGAAAGACAGGTGAGCACATGTTAAGATTAATGAGATAACTATCTTTCAAGAATTATTTGACATGTAGTTACAATAACCACTGTTGCTACTGAATTTGGCCATGAATTGCCTGAATGGACTCCTGTTAGAGCTGTCAAAAATATCCGCTTTCAGAAATCTCTGAATAGTGATACCGGCGACAACAAAGGCAGAAAAGTTGCTCAAAATTAAACCTACGAATCACCGGGACCGCGTTTTTTTTCGAAGGCAAAACGTTCAGGAATTCTTGTGACTATCAAATCAATGTTAGAAAGAATTCAGTTCACAAATTTTAGATTTTCTGATACCACTGCGAGAAATTTCATTTCTGACTAATGAAGAATAATAAGTATTCATTAAACAAAGCACTTGAAATTGCAGTTATCCTTACAAAGCTGTAACTCTCAAAAACTTTCCCGAACTTTGCTTCCAATAACATGAACGTTGTTGATCGTGTTAAAACTTAATTACGGACAACTCTGTCTGTTTTCATTTTGAAATTATACAAAGGACTTATAGAAGCAACGGTTCAATCCTTGCAACACATTTTTTCCGATAAGCAGCAAGCGGATCGTGTGGTCGAAAGATTACTGAAATCGAACCCAAAATGGGGAGCGCGTGACCGGGCTTTTCTTGCTGAAAATATTTACGAAATCGTTCGCTGGTGGAGACTGATAAAGTTTTCGGCGCATTTGGAAAAGGTAACACAGTCAGCAGATTTCTGGAAAATTGTTGGCGTCTGGCAAATCATAAAGCCGGAACATCTTCAACTTGAAACTGACAACATTTTACCAGACTGGGAAGAATTTGCTGATATCGATCTGGAAAAAGTTTTAATTCGATACAAGGAAGGTTTAAAAACCAGAAAAATTGCACAATCGATTCCTGATTGGATGGATGAAGTCGGCGAAAAAGAATTGGGAGATAAATGGGAAAAAGAGATAACTGCACTGAACCATCAGGCTCCTTTTGTGCTGCGCGTCAATACTTTGAAATCGGATTTAAAATCAGTTATTTCAATTTTTGGAGAGGACAAAATTGAAACAGTTCCTGAAATCCCGAACGCCTTAGTACTGAAAAAGAGACAAAATGTTGCCGGACAGGAAGGTTTCAAAAAAGGTTTTTTCGAGGTTCAAGATGCTGGTTCGCAACTTATTCCGCCTTTTATGGATCTTCACCCAGGCCAGACAGTGATCGACGCATGTGCGGGAGCTGGCGGCAAAACACTTCAAATCGCTGCAATACTGGAAAACAAAGGCAATATTATTTCACTCGACATTGAAAATTATAAACTGGAAGAACTTCAAAAACGTGCGACAAGAAACGGAGTTAAGATTCTTTCAACCGGCGTGATCAAGTCAGAAAAAACCATTAAAGAACTCATTGACAAAGCGGACCGGCTTTTGCTGGATGTGCCTTGTTCAGGACTGGGCGTTTTACGTCGAAACCCTGATACGAAGTGGAAGTTGCAGCCAACTTTCCTTGCAACAATCAGAAATACCCAATGGCATATTCTGAGTACTTATTCCAAAATGGTGAAACGGGGTGGAAAAATGGTTTATGCCACGTGCAGCTTGCTGCCTTCCGAGTCCGAAAATCAGGTAACGCGTTTTGTGATGGAATTTGGTGATAAATGGAGATTAATTGATGAACGCCGCACGTCTACGGCCGATGAAGGTTACGACGGATTTTATATGGCGCTTCTCGAAAGAATTAAGTAACAGCTATTTCGGATTAAAGGTTATATTCCTCGCAACTAACAGACTGTGAGGAATATTATCACTAGTCCAGCATAAGGCAACATCATAAAGATCGCCCGCCATTTTTTTAGGGAAAGCCGCGGATAAAAAACTTCCCTGCCTATTTTTTCCAAAAAAGAGATTAAACCAGCCTGAGTTTGGTGGCTTAACGGCTACCATAAAAGTCTTTTTATTTTTATCAAACAAGACCAAATAAATTTCCCGTCGAGGAATCACGGCGGGTAAATTGCTAAGTTCAATGCGGACGATCGGATACAAACTGCCTGGAAAATCAGGTGAGATTTTTACTGTTTCTGATTTAAACGAAGCTTTGATTTGTTCCTTTTGCATTTGGAGCTGCTGAATCCAATTTGAAATCATTGCTTTTTCAAAAAATACCGGAAATCTGTAATGATCATAAAAATCCGCTTCCGGATCAGGAGTTGGTATGTATTGATGCAAAAAAATACCGTGCACGGGATAATTATAGCTGTCGACGATCAATTCATCATTGTGCACCCTCACTGCATTTTTATACTTCGTGTAAGCCAGAAGATTTAACATGATCGTTGCAATCAAAAATGACAGAAAAAATAACTTTTCGAGTTTGATCTGTTTAAGATTATTCAGTATAAATAAGTAAAACATCACAAAAATGCTGGCTGAATATATTTGAAAACGTATTGATAAAATGCTCTCAGCATCGTCACCGGACCGTCCGAGAGCGATCATCAAAACACAAGCCAGAACTTTGAAAAAACATATCTCAGTAAGATTGATCTGATATTTGGTCCCCTGCCTTCCGGACACCTTGTAAAATTTGAGGGCCGTAAAAAAGATATACACAAGCAAAATAAATGCGCCCGCAATAAGGGCCATCTGATATCCGTGCGAATCAGATAAAACCTTGACTATGGAACCCGAAAGAGCAACAAACCCTTTCAATACAACACTCAAAAATTGAGAAACAGGAGGAAAATGAGACGCGGATGAAAATCTGAATCCCAGAAAAAAAACATAACAATACACAATTGAGAACAGACCAAAAATCAGACTTTCCTTCTTTCTCTTTTGTATGATAAGCCAGAAAAGTGCAATCGGAATCACACTCATACCATCCAGATTTGCCATTGTCGCAGCGATTGCGAACGGTATGGAAACGTACCACATTTTTATTTTTTCCAGCTGTAAAAAATAAAGACTGTACAAAGAAAATGCGATTGACAGGGTTTGTTCAAAAGCCGTGATACTCCAAAGCTGGGTACAATAAACAATAGGCGAAAACAAAAGAATAGAAACAGGCAAAAAGAACAAATAGTCTTTCCGGAAAGATCTGTAAATCAGGAAAAACGAATGACCGAGCAGGATCAAATTCAGATAACCGAATATGATCATGGTTCTAAAATTCATGGTTCCCGAAAAGAAATTAATCACAACGCCTGCCAGCCGGGAGAAGAAAATCCGGTGGTCGTTATGTTGTTGAATCAGACTGCGAAGCAGCCCTTCGGGATGTTCATAAATATAGTTAAGTGTGAAAAGCAAGGCCTCATCGTCTGCATAAGGCATATTGACTGCGTTTTCCCAAACGTAGATACCAAACGTGATAACAGGAACAAGCAGCAGAAAAATTAGTGCCACCGAACGAGTATAAAGAGAAATCATAACGGGCAATTTTAGTTAGACAAAAAAATTGCAGTGCCGAAACAAATCCGGCACCATTACTCCTAATCCAATAATTGGTTCGTTGCTAGTGGGTTATTTATACCTAAATCTGGTACACATATGTATCTAAAAATCCATTACGGAATTTCCCGTTTGGATCATATTCTTTTGCTATTTCTTGAAAATCAGGCAATTTCTCATACAAAGTTTTAAGTTTAGCAGGAGTCATCGTAAAAAGTTTCCCCCAGTGTGGCCGCGCATTAAACGGAGCCAGTTCTTTTTCGATAACAGGCAATAATTTACTAACGGCCGGCCAGTCCTGTTTCCAGGTAAAATGTATCGCGACGCTATCTTGCCTGTAGCACGGGCTCATCCAGAAATTATCTGCGGCGATAGTCCGTATTTCAGAAGTCAGTAAATGTGGGCCTACCTGATCTGCCAGACGGGAAATAGCCATGATCGCTTCAACTGCATTTTTCCTTGGAACAAAAAATTCTGATTGTAATTCTTTTCCGCTGCTTGGGGTGAACCCCATTTTAAAATGTGGCATCCTTTCATACCAAGGTCCCGGAACGCCCATTTGTTCGGTACAGTTTTCCGCAGATAATTCAGGAATCGGATGCAAATTTTTTGTCGCCAGTCTGGCACCGAAAAGCTCGGTGTCCGGCTTATACATTTCTCCTTTTTGTATTTTTCTTTTAACCCAGATTTCTGCAATATCAAGGCTTTGCCAGTTTGTAAAAAGGCTGACACTATATCCTTTGCTTTCAATCGCATCGAAATTATCTTTCAACTGAGCCATCGGAAGATTCTCGTAGACAAACTGGTTCATTTCAAATGTCGGCTGGATATCGAGTGTCATTTTTGTTACAACCCCCAACGCACCCAGATTAACCACCGCGGCCAGAAATCTCTCGCCGTCTTTTTCTTTCGAAAGTTTGACAATCTCTCCCGTTCCGGCAACCATTTCGAATCCTGAAACAGCAGTTGCCAGATTTCCACTTTTTTCTCCTGAACCATGCGTTGCAGTTGCACAGGCTCCGGCCACAGAAATATGCGGCAAAGACGCCAGATTATGAAGCGCAAAACCTTTTTTATCAAGATAAGGGCTCAACTGGCCATATTTAATACCCGCATTTACGGTAACAGTTTTTCCATCGGAAGCAATTTCGATCGCTTCGTCTGCCTGCGTGATGGAAATGAATTCATCCTTGCTGTCCGCAATTTTATTGAAACAATGCCGTGTACCAAGCACTTTGAATTTTGGATGCTTTTTTACAAAATCCTGTACATCATTCGACGTTTTTGCCTGATATAATCTGGTCGTGCTGTATTCAAGATTGCCTGCCCAGTTTTTTAATTTTTCACCAGTCGCCCAGCCTGTTAAAGGAGAAAATAAGGGAGCTGCCATTAAAGCGGAAGATAATTTAATAAAAGTTCTTTTCTTCATTTCAATAATTTGGACATAATCAGAGAAAACAACGAATATCTCAAATATGATTTAATTACAAATTAATTGAATTTTATCACAATACAATCAATTTATTTTGACAGCTGATCAGATACGTTCTCAATCTTCCTCCTGCTCCTCTCTTTTCCGATATTCTCTGGAAATTTGCTCACCTGATTTTGCAAGATTTCTTGCCTCGATAAATATTCTTTTTACGTCCGGATAGGCGCCCCGGATATTGTTTTCCGTTCTGCTAATTGCTTCCACTAAGTCTGTAAGGCTGATATCAGTCCGAAATTGTACGTCAAGTGCCAGGAGAATTTCATTCGGCGCAAGGTGCATCGTCAACGGATAATAAACGGTTGAAACATCGGCATCTTTGTTTACCAATTCGTAAATTCCTTTCACCGTATTGCTTTCCGCACTTTCGCCGACCAGCAACTTTTTACTTTCGATTACCATAATAACGGCCACCACTGCCAGAATAACACCAATAATAATAGACGCGAGTCCGTCGAAAAGGGGATTATTAAAATAGTGACCCAGAAACACGCCCAGAAATGCAGTTATCAGCCCGGCTAAGGCGGCGGTGTCTTCATAAATTACAGCAAATAGAGACGGGTCCTTGCTTGCTCTAAGCTCTCCCCAAAACGAACCTGCGCCCTTTTGTTCGTTAAATTTCTTGACAGCAATAAACAGTGATGCGCCTTCAAAAACCATGGAAAAACTCAGTACAATATAATTCCATTTAGGATCTTTAAGTTGTTCCGGATGCCGGATGTGGGTAATCCCTTCATACATCGACATTCCGCCACCGAGCGCAAAAATCAGGATACCTACGATTAGGGACCAAAAATAAAGCTCCTTGCCGTGTCCAAAAGGATGATTTCGGTCGGCCGGTTTTTTGCTCTTGCTGATCCCAAGAAGCAAAAGTAATTCATTACCTGAATCAACTGTACTGTGAATACCTTCGGAAAGCATTGCCGAACTTCCGGTCACAGAAGCGGCGATAAATTTAATTATAGCAATACCAAAGTTGGCACCCAGCGCGCCATAGATAGGAAGTTTGGATTGTTCGGCCATTCAAAGTTATGGAGTGAATAGTATACGTTTTCAAAAGCTTAAAAAGAACTGTACCAGTGTAGTTTTCTTACATTCAGTAAACTTTCTAATTTTATACTTTTAGTATGAAAGCAATCACTTCCGGATATGAAACGTATTGATTCCATTGATTTTACGCGCGGTTTGGTCATGATTATTATGGCTTTGGACCACGTCCGGGACCTTATGCATACGACGGCATTAACTCAGGATCCGACAAATCTGGAAACAACTACGGCGGGCCTGTTTCTAACGCGATGGATCACACATCTCTGCGCGCCAACTTTCGTGTTTCTGTCCGGAACTTCCGCTTATATTTCTCTAAAAAACAGCACTGATATTCAGGCTGGCAGAAAATTTCTGATCAGCCGTGGTTTGTGGCTGATCTTGCTGGAATTCACAGTGATTACGCTTGGGCTTTGGGCTGATATCAAATTCAGAATGATGGTTTTTCAGGTAATCGGAGCGATCGGACTTGGCCTGATCTGCCTTTCTCTTATGCTGAAACTGTCGTCCAAAATAATTGGTATCATTGGCCTGATTATCATCTTGGGCCATAATTTACTGCAAAGTGTCAGTTTTAATGACAGCACTACTTTGCGTATTTTTTGGGCATTTTTGTTCAGGCTGGATGTTTTTCCGGTGACACCAAATTTTACCTTTGCCGTTCTTTATCCGTTTATTCCATGGTTCGGGATCATGCTGACGGGTTATGCCTGCGGACAGCTATTTTTACTGGAAGAAAGTAAAAGACGAAAGACTTTATTTTTGACTGGATTATACGTACTTGCCTTTTTTGTCATTCTTCGGTTTGCCAATTTTTATGGTGATCCTATCCCCTGGAAATCCCAGAAAACTCCGCTTTTCACATTTTTGTCTTTCATCAGCATATTCAAATATCCGCCATCGCTGCTCTATACATCGTTGACTTTGGGAATTATGTTTTTAACGCTTGCGGCTGCGGATGGCGTACGAAACCGACTGGTATCCATTGTTTCAGTTTATGGAAAAGTACCTTTGTTCTATTACATTCTGCATTGGTACCTTATCCATTCCCTCATGTTTCTGCTAATGTTTTACCAAGGATTTACCTGGAAAGAACTTCCTTTCGGCGCTTTTCAATTTGGGCGTCCGCCGGCTAATTCCGGTGTTGAGCTTCCTTACATTTACATGATCTGGGCATTTGTGGTAATAACCTTGTATCCGTTATGTAGATGGTACAATGGCTACAAGGCGGCGCATAGAGAGAAAAAATGGCTGCGTTACATATAATTCCGAAACCAGCCATTTTATTGCCAACGATAATTGCTGGATTATTTTTACTACCTTAAAAATAATCCAAACTAATCGATCTGATTTTACTGTACCTTTTATGAGTTCTCTTGCGCCCCGGCCATTTTACCACCAGCTTTCACATACGCTGATCGCGCTGGCACTGATCACCCTTGCCATCTATCTCGGACAAGACATTATTGTTCCGCTGGCCATGGCGGGGCTCATTGCAGTTTTACTTCATCCTGTCGAAGGCTGGTTGATGCGCAGGGGCTTCCCGAAAGTTTTAGCAATCAGCATGGCCGTTACCCTGGCAATTTTACTCGTAGCCGGCGTAACTGTTTTGCTGTCCATGCAGCTCGCTGATTTCTCTGACGAACTGCCAAAACTTAAAAAGAATATCAATGATACCTATCGCGAAATTCGCCGGTGGATCCGGCGGGAGTATAGTCTCAGTTATCGTCAGCAAGATCAGTATATCCAAAAAGCCCAGACTCAAACCCTTGAAAATTTTCAAGGAGGAGAAACGCTGGGCGTTGTAACCGGCCCGCTCGGAACTTTGATCCTCCTTCCCATTTACATTTTCCTTTTGCTTTATTACCGTGCAATGCTGATACATTTTATGATTGTGCTTTTTACACAAAAACACAAGGCAAAAGTGACCGAAGTATTACATGAGATTAAAGCTATTATTCAAAGTTACATGGTGGGATTGTTGCTCGAAACAACCTGCGTTGCAGTTTTAAATTGTGTCGGGTTATTAATTTTAAATGTTCAGTATGCAATTTTATTAGGCATCATGGCTGCAATTTTAAACCTGGTACCCTACATCGGCGGTCTTGTTGCTACAGTACTTGCGATGCTTGTCACCTTTATCAGCCATCCTGAAATTGACACAATCCTGGGCGTTGTCGGTATCTTTTTAGCAGTCCAGTTTGTAGATAATAATTTCCTTGTTCCTTTGGTTATTGGCTCAAAAGTTCGGATCAACGCATTGGTGTCCATTATCGGAGTATTAGTTGGAGGTGCGCTGGCAGGCGTTTCCGGTATGTTTCTGTCCATCCCGGCAATAGCGATGCTGAAAGTAATTTTCGATCGTGTGGAAGGACTGGAAGCCTGGGGAATATTGTTGGGAGATCAAACGCCGGAAGAAGAAAAGGGCACCCTTTTCAGGCTTGTAAAAAAGAAAAAAAGAGAGCTCACGGATGATCCTGCGGAATAGCCAATGTTACCGGACTACCTTATATCTCAAAACCGGAGCAGATGGACAGTCCGGAGAGACGATACTTTTGCAGCCAGTATCAAAATTGATTGTTCATGAAATTGTCAAAACTCTACATTTCTTTTTTCTTGTTTTTCACGGTTCACGTTTTAAAGGCACAGGAAATTTCGCTTGACCCTGTAACGGTTACCTCCTCATTAATTGAAAAACGCGCGTCCGAATCGGGACGTAATATCGCGGTAATCAAAGGAGATTATTTCCAAAATCTTCCTGTTCACAGCATTGATGATTTGTTACGTTATGTGCCTGGTGTCGAAATGCAGGCGCGCGGCCCGATGGGTTCACAAAGTGACATTGTCCTGCGGGGAGGAACATATCAGCAGGTTCTGGTTATCCTGGATGGATTAAGATTGAATGATCCCAACACAGGTCATTTCAGCAGTTATATCCCAATCGCGCCATCAGAGATCGAGCGCATTGAAGTCTTAAAAGGTGCATCTTCTGCAATTTATGGTTCTGAGGCAGTGGGTGGTGTTATCAATGTTATATCAAAAACTTTTGCAGCAAAAATTGCGGCAGCGCAAGAGGAATCCAATAATCATAAAACTGCCGTAACCGGATCTTTAAGCGGAGGCCAGTATGGATTTTTTGGCGCGAATGCCGGCGCTTTTATTCAACGTGATAAATTCGCAGCTTCTATTGGCGGCGTATCCAATAATGCTGACGGCGTTCAGCAAAGGGGTACCAACGGTTATTTTCATAATAACACTTTGTCTCTCTCAGCTAACTATGCGTTGTCACCCGAATGGAATGTGGCCTTGCGCTCGTCTTTTGACCACAGGGATTTTTCTGCTCAAAATTTCTACACGACCTCCAGAGCAGATACCGCGGATGAACAAGTAAAAACTTTCTGGAACCAGATTAAATTTGGTTATAAAAAAGGAAAATCAGCGTTTTCATTTGATGCGGGCTACAAATTTGTTCAGGATCAATATCTGTTTAATTCTACATCAATCCGCAATAATAGCAAATCAAAGTTATGGCAAGGTTTACTGACCTGGCAGCAGATCCTGACAAACAGCACAACCCTTGTTGCCGGACTTAATTTTCAAAACAAAAACATTGCTTCCAATGACCGCGGAAACCACTCGATTAATCAGCTGGCACCATTCGTTACATTGTCGCAACGAATCGGAGAGTCCTTTACCATAAGTCCATCGATCCGCTTTGACTGGCGGGAAAATATTGGAACCGAAGCAGTCCCTCAGGTTAATATTTCCTATAAACAAGAGCACTGGCAGTTGCGCGGAAGTGCGGGAAAAACCATTCGGGATGCTGATTTTACGGAGCGTTACAATAATTACAACAAACCTATCGTCAGCAACGGAAGCAGCGTTGGTGACCCATCATTGAAAGCAGAAAGTTCATTTAGCTACGAGGCTGGCGCAGACTGGTTTCTTTCAGACTTCAAGATTTCAGGGACCTTTTTTCAACGTCGCCAGGATAATCTTATCGATTACACATCAACGCCTTATGCACAGATGCCAAGAAAAGATAACCTGTCCCCAAACGGAATTTACGGCTTAGCAAAAAATGTCGCAAGCGTCAATACAACCGGAGCAGAACTCGATTTTCAGTATGCGAAAACATTAACAAATAGTCAGAAAATCTGGCTGACCACAGGCCTTACCTGGCTGAACAGCGAAAGCAGCGAGGCGACGCCTTCTTTTTACATTTCATCTCACGCCAGATTTTTGGGTAATTTCTCTGTGTTATATCAGATCTCAAACTTTTCTATTAGCGTCAACGGGATTTATAAAAATCGTGCAAAACGTGAAGCTACCGCCATTGAAGCAACCATTTCCCGAGCGTATTTTGTGCTAAACGCAAAAGCTGAATACTCGATTCTTCCGAAAACACTGTCTGCTTTTGTTCAGGCAGACAACCTCGGTGATACAAAATACAGCGATTTGCTTGGCTCAAAGATGCCCGGAAGATGGTTAATGGGCGGTTTGAAATACAATTTTACCAGATAAAATTTTTTAACAAGACAAACCGCGGAATTGTTCTTTGCTAAGAATGATCCCGCGGTTTCTTTTTGAATCAATCTTTAATTCTATGAAAGTCGTACGTTTAAAAACGATTATATTATATTGAAATAATTCCCATGTTTCGTCTGTCCATCATTTTTTCTCTTTTTTCTGTATTGACTTCGTACGGAGACTCCCTTTCGGAAAATATAAAATCCGCTAAAATGAATGTTTATTTTTTGAGCGGACTTGGAGCCGACAAAAGAGTTTTTAGTAAATTAAAACTGGATGATCGTTTTGATGTTCACTATATTGACTGGATCCCGCCAAAAAGAAAAGAGGAACTTCATGATTATGCCGCGCGATTGACCGCGCAGATGGATACCACAAAGCCTTTTCAACTGGTCGGACTATCTTTCGGTGGAATTATTGCTTCCGAACTTTCAGAAATTGTCCACCCTGAACAGATTATACTTATTTCAAGTACGTCAACGAACATCCCAATCTCAAAATTCAACCGCGGACTTATCAAATTTCTTCTATTTAGCCCGCTGGCAGCTCCCATTCTTAAATCTGCCAATTCTTTTACCTATAAATATTTTGGCGCAGACACACCCGAGTTGAAAACCCTTTTAAAACAAATCCTCCACGACACGGACAGTAAATTTTTGAAATGGGCTTTGGCGCGTATGAGTGAATGGAATCATCCGGACAAAGTCGAAAATCTCTACCATATCCATGGGGCCGCTGACAGGCTGATTCCACTGAAAATTGTAAAACCGGATATTATTATTGAAGGCGGCGGGCATTTGATGGTGTATGCACAATATCAGGAAATTTCCAAAATTTTGAATGAGCAATTAGGTGTTAAGTTGAAATAAACTTTCCTATTCACCCAACCTCGATACTACTGTTTGTAGTTTATTTTATTGACATCGAAAGCTGTCTTTAATCTCTTTAAACTTCACTACAAATAGTCATGACACAAGGAAAACTGGTAATCGGAATCATTTTGCTCGCCCTTTTACAGCTCGTAGCTTGCGAAAGAAACAATGTTGATGTTGCTACTGAGAAGGACAAATCCTTAAAGTTAAGCGGCATTGAAGCGTCCAAAGAAACAAATATCAAACGCAAAGAACCGGTCAATTTTTTACTGAATAGTGAATTACCTGCCAGCAGTTATCGTTGGAAAGTACTGCCAAATGAATATGTTTTTATCGAAAAAGGATCAGAAAATACAACGATTATTTTTGACCAAGCTGGCACCTACACCGTTGTTGCACAAGATAGTATCACCTTGGATTCTGTCTTTTTAAGTGTGTCGGTTGGAACTGAAATTTACCAGGATATTTTAGAGCCGATCAAGGGGGATGACATCATTAGCCTCACGCCAGTCACCTACGCGGATTCCGCATTTCATATTGACTTTACGGCGCTGTCGACTAATGACTATAGCTGTTCCAATAATTCTCTGACCTACTCCTTGGGTAAAACCGGCAACACCTATCAGATTAATCTTGCCGGAGTGACGATTCCGGCAGATTGTTCAGGAGAAAATTCAAAAGCGAAAAGTAAGATTGTGTTTAATTGGCTTATTCAAGAGAATGTCACCTACGGTTTAGAAATCACCTTAAACGGCAAAACCTATGAGGGCTCATTTGAAAGAAAGGGAGAAAAATATCAATTTAACTGGCCACATACCGCTGGCGTCATACTGACTGCAAAGTCGCTGTAAAACCTAACAAATCAGTAACCAAATGCCGGCGATTTCTGATTTGCAGGCATTTAACGCATAAGCTTGGAGAACTTAAAGGAAATATTAGCCGGTTGCAAGCGTAAAGAGCGACAAAGCCAGGAAAAATTGTATCGTCAGTTTTATCCTGTGCTTTTCGCCCTTTGCAAAAATTTCTTTGAAGACAAGCATGATGTCGTCACCGCTATTAATAATGGTATGATGAAGGTTTTTAAAAATCTCCATCAATACGATGCAGCAAAAGGAGAATTTTTCAACTGGATGTATACAACCGTAAGAAATGCCGCATTGACTTTATTAAGAGACAAGAAAACGCAAACTTTTGAATACGAAGAGATTACCGAAAGTATGTATTTTGAAGCGAATGAAAATCCGTTTACGGAGTTAGAATACCATGATATTGAAGTGTATTTAAATCAGTTACCTATAGCAACAAGGCGCATTTGCGGTCTTTTTTATCTGGATGGATTTTCCGTAAAAGAAATCACAGAATCGCTGGCTATTAAAGAAGGGACTGTGAAATGGCATCTGAGCGAAAGCCGCAACAGATTAAAGATTATTTTCGAAAAGTCACTGTAAAGAACTGTGAGTAAGAAAAATATACATATCAAAAAATACCTCAACAGTAATTTACCTGAACCGGAAATACAGGCGGACGACGCGTGGGCAAAAATGGATGATATGTTAAGTGTGAATCCGGTGCCTGAAACGCAGATTTCAACAATCAGTAAATTGAAATTTCTTATTAACGTCGGATTAGGTATCATCACATCAATTGGCATTGTAACGGCAATCTGGTTTTTGGTACCCGAAGAAAAGTCAAAAAATATAGTGAAGCAGGATGGTAAAACAAGTGTAAATAATTCGACGCCCGCTCAAAGCATTCCTAAGAATTCACAGAAAAAATTGGAATCCATCGTTAAAGGAGAGAAAGCAGATCGTTTAGAATATTCCCGAAATTTAAAACCAGAAGTAACAAAGGCAGGCGCAGAGGATCGGGAAAATTTTCGATTAAAAAATGATACTTTAAATTCTTCGAGAGGATTAACTAGTACAAATCCAGCTTTCCGTGATAAAGAACAGAATCATAGCGAAGCCGGTAACCGAATTGTTCAGGGAGTAACGGAAGTGAGCAGATCTTCTGTATCTAGAAGTATTAATCCTGATTTCGAAGCGGATCGTAATATTTTAACTAAACTGAGAAAAAATTCCAGAAGAAAAGAAAAAGTTGAAAATAACGAGCTAATAAGAGAACACAGCTCATTTCAACCTTACTATTCAGGAAATAATGAAGAGAAACGAGCGGAAGGAATCAGAACTAATGAAAAAAGCAGAGTCACATTTTCCACAGAGAGATTATTTCCCAACCCAATCCATTTTAATAATTTATTCTTAAAAAAAATAAACCGAATCACTTACAATCAGCCTGTAAAACATAAAAAAACAAAATATTCCAAAGAGAAAAAGCCTTTCTTTGAAACGTTACACGCAGGTTTGGAATGGAATGCTGCTTCGTCGTTCAACACTACCAAATACATTTTTAGAGGAACTGACAGTACCAGCAAACCTTATTTATTATTAATTCCCGGAATCTGGATAAGTAAAGATATTAGTGAAAAGCAACTTGTAAGATTAAGCTTTTATGCGAATCAGCCTTACTATGGCGGTTCCGGAAGAGTTCAAAGATTTGGTTCTGATTCTGCACTTTTTCATAATAATATCAATTTAATTAAAGCAACCGGGATCAATATAGCTTTGCAATATGAATATCGCTTGCTGCCGAAAATAACGGCATCGGGAGGTTTGTCTTACAGTCCGCTTCGAAAAGCACTTACACAGGATGATTATGAAAATTATCAGGGGATTATTATTCCCGGCCCCAAACTTATCCTGAACAAACAAAACATAAGCCAGTATATGCATACAAACTTGTTTATGCTTAAAACAGGTTTAACTTTTTCACCCGGCCGCTACCAGCTCGGGGCAAATATCCTAATTCCAGTTTCTAATCTATCTCTGACGCCAACATCTTCGCCGAGAACCTTAAACGGTCAATTCTTTTTCAGGTATACTATCAAATAGCGCGTGACCTGTATTTTAATTTGGATACAATCCAACGTATCAATAGCTTTGTGACTTATTAAGACTAATTACACGTTAATAGTAAATCTGAAAACCCTGACAATTCAGGGTTCGTCTTTCTTCTAGTGCTCGGTTCACTTCCGAAGGCGGGATTCGTGTTAAAAGTTGCTATGCATCAAACCGTTCAACATGAAAAAAGTCATACATTTTCTCCACTTATGGCTCGGACTAGGTTCGGGGCTTATCGTTTTTATTCTTGCTGTAACTGGCTGTATATATGCTTTTCAGGAAGAAATACAAAACGCGACACAATCCTACCGGTATGTCGAGCCTCAGAAAAAACCTTTTCTGCCGCCATCCGAATTTAAGGTGATCGGGGAGAAAGCGTTACCGAATAAAAAAATTCACAGCGTACAATATGCGGACTCCAAAACAGCGGCTGTAATTACCTATTTCAGCTTTGAGCCCGAGGAATATTACTATCTGGCCTACGCGAATCCTTATACCGGCGAGGTGCTGAAAGTTAAGAACATGGATAGCGATTTCTTTCGTTTCATCCTGATGGGACATTATTATTTATGGCTTCCTCCATCAATTGGACAGCCAATTGCTGCTTCCGCAACACTTATTTTTGCGTTCATGCTCCTTTCAGGTCTGGTACTTTGGTGGCCGAAAAACAAAGCTGCTCTCAAGCAACGTTTCACGGTAAAGTGGGGTGCCAAATGGAGGCGTAAAAATTATGACCTGCATAATGTTTTAGGTTTTTACACCATCCCTATTGCCTTAATTATCGCCGCAACAGGTTTGATTATGGGCTTTCAATGGTTTTCAAAAAGTGTTTATTGGGCAACTTCCGGAGGAGAAACAATGACGCCGTTCTATGAAGCAGAATCAAAAGGAAAGCCTGGCTCGACCGGAGAAATTCCTGTTCTAGATATTCTTTGGAAAAAAACAATGGCTGAAAATCCCCAGGCTCAGACTATTGAAATGCATTATCCCGAAACTCCAAAATCAACGATTGCAGCCGTGACCAATCCGATTGCGGGAACATACTGGAAGTGCGACTACATTTATTATGACCAATACACAATGCAGCCTATTCCAGTGACACATAATTTTGGGCGTTATCATGAAAAGTTGACGCTGGCAAACAAGATTATGCGGATGAACTACGATATCCATATTGGTGCCATTATCGGTTTACCTGGAAAAATATTGGCATTCATTATTTCCTTTATCACGGCTAGTCTGCCAGTGACCGGATTTATTATCTGGTGGGGAAGAAAGAAAAAAACAAAAAAGAGCCCGGTAAGAATCGCATTAAAAGAAGAACTTGTAAAAAATTAAAAGTTAAACGCAGAGTTCCGGGAATTTTACGCAGAGTTAAAGAAAGGTATTCTACTCTTCTTCATTACGCTTCGCAAAACTCACTTACGCTGCGTTTGATGTATATTAGAGAATGCTACTAAGAACGAATAGTGATAATCCTGATTTTTCCGGATTAACAACTGAACTGGACATTGAATTGTGCAGAATTTACAATACAAATCCGGCGGATTACGAAGAATATAACCGGATAGTAAATCTTCCCACCGTTGTGCTCGCATACGAAAATGGCTTGCCAGTGGGCTGCGGTTGCTTCAAAATCTTCGATCAAAATACGGTTGAAATCAAGCGTATGTTCATTCAGTATCATCAGAGAGGAAAAGGAATTGCAACCAAAATCCTGAAAGAACTGGAATCCTGGTCAAAAGAACTCGGATATTCGCAAGCGGTACTGGAAACAGGAAAAGGTCAGCCCCATGCCATAAAGCTTTACCAGAAATACGGCTATGTAATTACTGAAAACTACAATCAGTATGATGATCTAAAAATCAGCGTATGTCTGAAAAAAGTATTGTAAAACAAAAAGTGCGCGATGCCATCAGACATCACGCACAGTAAATAGCTATTAATCTCCTAAGTCAGGCTGACAAATTGATTGATACTCACCTTCGCTTTCAGTTCATGCAGTAAGCTGAACAATCCAAAAAACGTTCGGTTGATATAGATAAAATGTTTTGAACCACGGTTCACATTCATTTTTCTCAAATTCTTGTCATTCGCATATTTTTCTCCCAACTCAACTAATTTTCCAAAGAAAACTTCATCTGCAAAATCGAATGTTTCAGACTGGAAAGGTTGCGTGAACAAAGTCAGGATTTCATGGAAAAGCTTGGAAAAATAAGCAGTTTCCTCTGGCGTATCCTTATCTGTAAGAATTTCCAGTTCAAATAACCGGCTTCTGAATATTTCCGGATCATCCATATTTTCTTTCTCAGCCAGTTCGAAATACGGTGTGTAAAAATCTTCCGGAATCTCCTTCATGCAGCCAAAATCAATCGCAATCAAGTTGTTGTCCTTATCAACCAGGAAATTACCAGGATGCGGATCCGCATGTACTTTTCGCAATTGGTGAACCTGGAACATATAAAAATCCCAAAGTGCCTGTCCAATCTTATTCAAAGATTCCTGAGAAGCGTTTGTTTTCACAAATTCCGACAAGTGAATTCCTGTCATCCAGTCCATTGTGATTACACGTTCCGACGAAAATTCTTCGTAATATTTCGGAAAGCGAAGATTTGGAATATGCGCACATGCCTCACCAATTTCTTTGCTTTGTGCAATTTCCAGAATGTAATTTGTCTCTTCGGTCAGCTTGGTTTCAACCTCTTTAAAATACTTATCAGAGTCCTTGCTTTGAATGTTGAACATCTTCATTGCAATGGGTTTTACCAAAGCCAGATCCGACGTTATACTCTCTGCAACACCGGGATACTGAATTTTTACAGCCAATTCTTTTCCATCAGCAGTCGCCTTATGAACCTGACCAATACTAGCAGCGTTAATCGCATTCGGATTGAAAGTATCAAAAAGATCCAATGGGGATTTTCCAAAATACTTCCTGAACGTTTTGATCACCAGAGGGGCGGAAAGTGGTGGAACAGAAAACTGTGACAAAGAGAATTTTTCCACATAAGCCTGCGGCATAAAGCTCTTTTCCATACTCAACATTTGCGCCAATTTCAGAGCGCTGCCTTTCAGATTTTTCAGTCCATCGTAGATATCTTCGGCGTTGTTTGTATTCAGATTATCCCGCGCAGATTCTGGATTCGTTATTTTCTCTCCGTAGTATTTCAAATAATTTCCACCGATTTTAACACCAGTCGAGATTAATTTGGATGCACGCTGAATTTTCGAAGTAGGTATGCTGTCTATTGTTTCCATTAACTACCTCAATTTTTCTTTAATTAAAAATTTACCAAAATCGAGCACACTTTCCAACGGTGTGGTATCGATCAGATCAAAAGTTGCACGAAGTGATTTTTCAATAAAAAGATCCGTTTTTTCAAACACCACAGACTCATCGTCCAGCCAGAATTTCAATGTCACCAACAACTGAATCCATGCTCCTTCTTCCAGGCTACTTTGTTGTACTTTTTGAATCCGCTCGCTTTTTACTTTCAGATAACCCTGGCTTATCTCGCCAATGAAATGTTTGAAATGCGCTCTCAGTTCTTTCAGTTTCAATAACCCGTTCAGTTTGCTGCGATCGCTTTTTAATGCAAAAACAACATAACTTCTGTTGGCGGTTAAAATCTCGAAAAAAGTGTAGTAATAAGTGAGCAACTTATCCTTGAAGCCAAGCACGTCGACATCCGTACTTTTGTTGATCAATTCGACCGTCAGTCTATGAAAACTAACAAAAACCGATTTTTCAATCGCCTCAATCGATGAGAAGTATGCATAAAAATCCTTTTCTACAATTCCATTTCTTTTGCAGAATAAATAGACCGACTTAGGATTTTCGTTATGTTCCAGACAGTAATGGATATACATTTCTGTTATGCTGGCTGCTGTTATTTCTTTAATCTTTGTTGCCATCTTTTTTGAATTAGCTCATCTACACGATGATTTCCATTAAATTTAAACGAAAAAAAGCATACTATTCTTATTTTCTGATCTTTAAGAGGGCGACAATCCCGCATGACAAAAAGCGAGGACTATCCGATTACAACACAACTAACAAACTAAATTTTACATCAACAGCTCCCAAACCGTTCCTATGCGTTTTAAAGATTTGGTAAGAATAATTTTAATATGCTGCCTATTTGCTAACACAATTGGCTTGATTTTCATTACAGATTGGGTGCAAAAAGTTTTTGTAAACTGGCAACAGGCAATCCCCTTAGGTCTTGTCATTATTCTCATTGAATACCTGATTTTTCGCAAGCTCCTGCAACCCTTCTCAAAAGAAATTCCATATCATATGTTATTCTCTTTCAAAAAGATAGCACCAGCTATCGTCATGGGATTTTTGGTATGGATACTTCTACAGCTATGGACGCGCCGTACTTTTAATACCGGCATTGAATTTCCAGATCAGTCAAAACTGATAAGATACAGTTTGGTCTTCCTTTTTAATTCTTTTCCAAATGCACTTATTGAAGAATTTATTTTCAGGTTTTTGCCGGTTCACTATGCTGAAAAGAAAGGCTTCTCGCGTCAGCAGATGATTGGACTTGGTATTGCTGTGTCATTCATTTTCGCACTCTCGCATGTTTCAGTTTACCTGTTCCGCGATCATACGGATTGGCCGAACCTGCCTGCGATTCTATTGAGTGCTTTTTTCTATGGAATGGTTTATTTTTTTATCTACATTATTACCGGAAATATCTTTTTTACAGCGTTAATTCATGCATTTGGAAACAATCATCTTGTTCTGATCAATACGCCCAACTTCGAGGCATTTTATTTCTACACCTTCATTTTTGTAACCTTACTTTGGTATGCGGGAAAAACGTTCAGCAAAGGTTTCCGATAATCCATCATCAGTTTGTAAGTACAATTTTTCCGATATGATCGCTGCTTTCCATCAACTCATGCGCTTTTGCAGCCTCTGACATTGGAAATATTTTAAAAACAACCGGCATAAAGTGGCCTGTTTCCATTAACGGCCACACATTTTCTAAAATGTCTTTTGTCAGGGCAGTCTTGAAAATCATATCACGATTACGCAAAGTACTACCAGTAATGGTTAGCCGATTTTTCATAACAAGACTAAAATCCACATCGTCAGATGGTTCGCCGTGCGCATGTTTTACTTTGCTTCCTTTCATCGTGTTTATGAAAACAAGCCGTCCTTCCACATTAAGCAGACGAATATTTTTAGGAATATAATCTCCCCCGATCATATCCAGAATCACGTCAACACCTTCGTTTTTCAGTACTTCTTCAAAATTTTGTTCTTTATAATTAATACATAAATCTGCTCCCAATTCGATACACGCTTCACATTTTTCCTGAGAACCTGCCGTTGCAAAAACCCTGGCACCAAAAGCTTTCGCAAGCTGAATCGCCGTGATACCGATGCCGCTGCTTCCGCCATGAACGAGGAAGTTCTCGCCTTTTTTCAATTTGCCTCTTTGAAATACATTATGCCAAACAGTGAAAATGGTCTCAGGCAAAGAGGCCGCCTCGACAAAATTGAAATCTTTGGGGACGGGCAGGCAATGCTCAGCATTGACAGCCACGTATGCTGCATATCCGCCACCAGCTAAAAGTGCGCAGACAGCGTCCCCCACTTTCCATCCTGAAACAGAAGCACCTAATTCTTCAATCGTCCCTGCTACTTCCAGACCCGGGATATCCTGAGGAGCAGAAGGCGGCGGCGGGTAATTCCCCTTTCGCTGAAAAACATCAGGACGGTTGACACCGGCGGCATGCACTTTAATCAAAACTTCATCAGCCTTCAAAACCGCTAAGGGCCGATCTTCAACCACTAAAACTTCCGGCCCTCCGGGCTTCGTAATAACAACTGCTTTCATAACAATTTTATAACATTTTAGACATTTAAGGTTTCATCTCAGAAATATTTATTCCACCAAAAAACGCCCCAAAAATTTCCCTGTATACCCCGAAAAATTTTTCAAGAATCACCTTCAACTTTTCAAATATCAACCCTTATATTTCTTAGCTGTCGGATCAATAAATGTCCTTTCCAAATGGTGCAAAAGACAAACTCATTAATTTGAAATGTTGCTTCGCAAAAGGCAGGCCGATGATCGTGATCGCGAGTAAGATACCGAAAATGAGATGTGTAAGTGCGATCCATATTCCTCCTAAAAATATCCAGATGATATTGAAAAGTGTAGACAAACAACCGGTTTCACCCGGCACTTCCCTAACCTCCCGACCAAACGGCATAAGGGTAAATATTCCGATTTTAAAACATTGAATTCCAAATGGAATTCCGATAATTGTCGCACAAAGGATCAATCCTGATAGAAAATATTCTATCGCAACAAAAAGTCCGCCAAAGATAAGCCAGATGATATTTCCGATTAAATTCATAGAATGCCAATAGATAAGTTAGAAAAATCTTTCTTTTTTTTTATTATTAAATCGTCGTATTCTTGCAAATTGAATCACCCTCTGCAAAATTTCCGTGAATAAACTTTACAACTCTATAATACAAAAATTCACGCCTTACAGAATACTAATTCTATTCTCCGTCTTATTATTTCTACCCAAAGCACTGATAGAAAGTCCATCCGGTGGAGTGGACCCGTCCTGGAAAATCAGTATTAACATGGCTATTCATCAAGGCCTTACCTTTGGGAAAGACTGGGTTTTCACGTATGGCCCACTTGGTTTTTTAAGCACCCGGGTGCCTGCCTACATTGGTATAACACCGCTGATACTTTACGACATTTTCACCGCGGGAGTTCTTGTCTATATTCTGAGATACACTTTCAAAGAATTAAATAATACGGTTAAATGGTTTGTGGTGCCTTATTTAATTATGATGAGCACTCACAATTCAGAGACTACATTTCAATTATTCACCTTCTTTATTTTCCTTGTTTTTCATCATTACAGAACAAAAAGCCTGTTCTCGCTGGCGCTGGCCACAGGAATTTCGGTATTGATATTTTTTATCAAATTAAACCTGGGAATCGTCGCATCAGTCATCCTTTACTGCCACCTGTTTCTCAACATTTTCTCAGATAAGAAATCATGGATAAAAATGATCTCGTTTTTCGGTTTCCATGTGCTGGTGACCACACTTTTGGGACAAATACTCCACGTCGATCTTATCAATTACGTAAGAGGTGCACTGAGTATTATAAACAACTATAACGATGCTATGTTCAGCGTCGACTTCATTAATTTAACGGCAAGATACGCTTATTTTAATGTGGCGATTGCATCTGTTATCATTATCACGCTTGCAATCTTTTTTATCTATTCGTTACCAACAATACTGAAAAGCCACTCAGATATTTTCATTTTGCTTGTGATGCTTTTTGCCTGGTATCTTGGATTTAAACAAGGCTTTACCCGTTTTGGCTTTGCGGGCATGTCTTATCCGTTTTTTTATGGCGCACTTTTCGTCGGGATCGCTTATCTTTTTATCCAAAACCCGATTTTAAAAAAGCGTCTTGGAGACGTTTTCATGGTTTTTCTTTTTGTCTCCCCCTTCGTAAGTACCGGACTAGGTTTTTCATTCAATAAAATAACAATTCCGTATCAGGACGTTTTGTTCACAAATCTTCGGTTTCAACAGCAGGTCAGTGATCAAAAGAACCGTGTAGAGTACCATATCGACTCCGAAATCGCAAAGTCCTTTAAAGGAAAAACGGTCGATGTTGTGCCTTATGAGATAGCATATACTTTTTTCAATGACCTGCATTATAATCCACGTCCGGCAATTCAATCCTATCAGGCATATAATAATTATCTGACCAGCCTCAATTACGAAAAATACACCTCGCCAACGGCACCGGATTTCGTTTTGTATACAACAGTGGGCCCGACAGATGTGCAGCGCTACAATTTCTGGGGAGACTCAAAAACGACGCTGGCAATGCTCCAAAACTACGATTACGATACGACGACAGTTAGTAAGGATACACTTCAAATTGTTCGAAAACGTGCAAAAAGCCTTCAACTCGTAAAATCTGATCCGAAAGATCTGGCGTTCAGACTTGGTGAAGAAATACAGGTTTCGCAACAAAATAAACTAACCTGGATTGAAGTGAAAGTAAATTATTCTCTCTGGGGGAAGATAATGAGAGTTCTCGTTCAACCGCCGGTTTTACGAGTTAAAGCTACTTATGAAGATGGAACGACCGAAGTATTTAAAGCCATTATCTCTGAAATTGAGGCAGGAATGTTCCTGAAAAAACTTCAATCGAACACCGAAGCGGAACACTTTTTCAGGACGCGGGGACAAAATAAGTCCATTACCAAATTACAGTTTCTACAAAATCATTCGGGATTTCAGGATGATATTACAGCACATCTTTACGACGTTTCATTTCAATAATCAGCTAATTTTTAATGTTTTACAAATTTCCGTTTTTTAATTCTTTGACGGCGTGATCAACCGCCCGCGCAGTTAAGGCCATATACAATAGCGACGGACTTTGATTACCGGTACTCGTCATGCAGGCGCCATCTGTTACAAATACGTTTTTACAAGCATGCAGCTGATTCCACTCATTCAACATGGATGTTTCCGGGTCTTTCCCCATCCGGCAGCCACCCATTTCATGAATATCCAAGCCCGGGGCTTGCTTGTTATCGTGCTGAACGATATTTTTACACCCAGATTTTTCAAGCATTTCAGCGCTCTCCTTAAGAAAATCACGAATCATTTTCTCGTCATTTTCATCATATCCAACCGATGTGACAAGTAAAGGAATTCCCCATTGATCTTTTTCATCCTTACTCAAAGTTACCTGATTTGTCGCTTTGGGAATAGTCTCGCCCTGCATATACATATACACTTTCCAGCCACCCGGCAAGCGCATGTTTTCCTTAAGTTTTTCCCCAATTTCCGTCTGAGCCGCCTCAGTTCCCCTTGTTCGATATGCGCCCATAAAGGTTGTGAAACCACCTACGTAATCGGTGTCCTGTTGACGTAAATTTCGATAATTGGCCAAAATAGGCTCCGTCGGGTTTCTTCCGGAGTAATATTTGTTTTCGAAGCCGTCTATATCCGCAGCAACGGACGCCCGGTAGTTATGAAAAGCAACATATTTTCCTAAAACACCACTATCATTTCCAAGTCCGTTCGGGAAGCGGTCTGACTTAGAATTAAGCAAAACAAGATTGCTATTCAGCGCAGAAGCATTCAGAAAGATAACCTTTGCTGAGAATTCATGTACTTCTTTCGTATTTGCATCGATCACTTTTACGCCACCCGCTTTGCCAGTTTTTTTATTGTAGATAATCGAATGAACAACAGAATGTGGCCTGACAGTAAGATTCCCGGTTTGGGCAGCCCACGGCAACGTCGAACTTACGGAGCTGAAATAACCTCCATACGGGCAGCCGCGCATACACAAATTTCTCGCCTGACAACCTCCCCTGCCTTGTTCAATGTGGATTTTTTTCGGTTGAGTCAAATGTGCCCACCTCGCATGAACCAAATGACGGTCTTTATAATTTTCTCTAATTTTTTGCTGAACCAGTTGCTGAACACAATTTAACTCAAACGGCGGAAGATATTCTCCGTCAGGCATCGATTCCAGTCCGTCTTTATTTCCGCAAACACCAATAAATTCTTCGACATGCGAGTACCAGGGGGCCACATCTTGATAGCCAATCGGCCAGCCAATTCCATATCCAAAACGCTCGGGAGCTGTAAACTCAAACTCGCTCCAACGCTGACATGCGCGGCCCCAGGTTAGTGATTTACCTCCAACCTGATAACCCCGGATCCAGTCAAACGGTTTTTCCTGCACATAAGGATGGTCTTTATCCTGAACAAAAAAGTGTTTTGTGTCGTCGCCAAAACCGGCCGCTCTGGTTATTAAAGGGTTATCATCCAGAAACTTTTTAGTCAAATTTCCACGATGCTCGAAGTCCCAGGGGTTCAGATGTGCGGTTGGATAATCTTTGTTATGCTCCACGTTTCTTCCACGCTCCAAAACCAGCGTTTTCATTCCTTTTTCGCAAAGCTCTTTCGCCGCCCAGCCGCCGCTAATCCCGGAGCCGATTACGATGGCATCAAAAGTATTTTCAATTTTGGACATATGGAAATCGAGAATATTAGTGGAAAGATTCAGGAAATGAAGCTGATTTATTCAATTTTGATCCGGCATCTTCATCTGCTAAAATGTAGCTATTTGCATGTAACTGGATAATGGTACCAGGTATTTCGTTTGTAACCGGATGCTCAAAAACTTCTTTTAGAATCGCTGATTTTTTTTCTCCTGAAACAATTAGGACGGCCGTTTCGGCTTCCATGAAATGTTGTAAACCAAGCGTGATACCACCAGATAATGTGGTAGATTTTTGGAAATATTTTTGGGCAACGTTTACCGTTACAGGGTCCAGAACAGCCTGATGCGAATATAACGCGAAGTCGGTTCCTGGTTCGTTCAGACCAATATGCCCGTTCATTCCTAACCCAACCATCATCAGATCAACAGGGCCATTTTCTTTGATATACTGATCCATTTTCCGGCATTCCTCATCAAGATAACCAGCCATACCATCGAAGAAAATTATTTGTTCATCTTTAATTTTTAATGGGCTGAAAAATTTAGAATACATAAAATGTTTGCAGCTTCCCTCGACTTTTTCGTTCATGCCAACCCATTCATCCAATCCCACGAAACGGCACAGGTCGAAATCGATTAACTTTTCTTTTCCATAATGAACCAGATATTCGAGCATGATTAAAGGAGATTCTCCCGAAGGAAAACATAATACCGATTCAGGCTTTTTCTTGATTTGAGCAACAACGAGATCAGCCGCAGCCTTCGACATCGCGTCTTTGGAAGGATATATTTTCAGATTCATGAAACCGACTTTAAGAACAAACGAGTATACAAAAATTTGTTACTATTTATTCTTTACAAAAGTCAATTTTCATATTTAATTACTTGCAGATTTTTCTTTCCAATTAGTAATTTTCAGTTTTTCAAAAAATTCTTCCTCTTCCATCTCTAAAACTTCACCGGGCTTTAAGTCTCCCAAAACGATATCTTCAATCGAAATCCGGATCAACCTTTTGCATTTATGACCCGCAGTACCGACCATCTTCCTGACCTGATGATACTTACCTTCAGTCATCGTAAGTTTCAACCAGCTATGTGGAATATCTTCACGCTCCGGAGAAAGTTTGATCAAGCCTTTCGGCTTTTCAATAATTTCCACATCACATGGCGTAGTAACCCAATAAACATTTCCTTTAATTAAAATGGGAATACCGGTCCTGAGCTTATGAAGCGTCTCTTCGCTCACGACATTTTTCACGTGGACAACATAAGTCCGGGAATGGGGCACTTCGCCCTGAAATAATAAACGGGTAACTTTTTTATTTGTAGTTAAAATCAACAACCCTTCCGAATGACTGTCAAGACGACCAATTGCATGCGTTCCTTCCGGAAAATCAAACTTGATATCACCTAACAAACCTACATTATCAGGACTGATAAACTGGGATACCATGTTTGCCGGCTTATTAAGGATAAAGTAACGATGTTTTGTTTGCGTCATGAATAAGGCTTTAACGAAAGATTTTTTACAAAATCAAAGCTCAAATATTGTTCATTTTTACCAGAAAACAGGACATAACTTTTCATCGTAAGCCAACTTTTATGGCTGTTACAGTGGATTTTCTAAATATTTTACTTAATCTCTAACCTTCTGGTATGTAACAAAATTCAGCGGCTAATTCGTATACTTGCGACTTGGCCAAATGCATTTTCATTTATTCTTTCAGTGCAATGAATTGGGAAAAATTACTCTCGGCGAAACGCTGGGGCAGCGAAGACAAAACTATTGAAGACCAGGCGGAAGCAAGATCTGAATTCCAACGGGATTATGACCGTTTGATATTTTCATCCCCATTTCGAAGATTGCAGAACAAAACACAGGTTTTTCCTTTACCAGGAAGTATTTTTGTTCATAACAGACTGACACATAGCCTTGAAGTAGCAAGCGTCGGGCGTTCCCTCGGGCGTATTTTTTATAATCGTTTGAGAAAAAACCGTCCAAATCTGGATGATGAGCTTCCCTTAATCAGTGAAATCGGGAATATTGTTGCTGCTGCCTGCCTGGCGCACGATCTTGGAAATCCGGCTTTCGGGCATTCAGGAGAAGCCGCTATCTCCTATTATTTTACAAATGGAGCAGGATTGATTTACAAAGAAAAAGTTACAGACGCGCAATGGAAAGATCTGACCAATTTTGAAGGCAACGCAAACGCTTTCAGGATATTGACACATCCTTATGCCGGAAAGGGTTATGGAAGTTTTGCGTTAACGTATTCCACGCTCGCCTCCATTGCAAAATATCCTTGTGAATCTCTTGCAGGAAAAGATAAGACAAAGATTTACAGAAAGAAATATGGCTTTTTTCAATCGGAACAACCAGGTTTTATCAAAATCGCTACGGAGCTTGGTCTGGCAAAAGTTGAAGGTGAACATTTGATTTACAAAAGACATCCGATCGTATTTCTTGTAGAAGCTGCCGATGATATTTGTTATAATATTATCGATCTGGAAGACGCGCACCGCCTGAAAATCCTGTCATACGATGAAGTAAAAAGTTTGCTTTTACCTTTGTCAAATGATCCTAAAATTGAAGAACGACTTGATGACATTGACGATTATGATGCAAAAATCAGTCTGCTTCGGGCAAAGGCAATCAATACATTGATCGGCCAGTGTTCTGAGCTTTTTTACCGGGAACAGGAGTCAATTTTGGCAGGCGAGTTTAATCATTCTTTGATTGATCAGATTAATGAACCGTACCGCACGGTCATGAAAAATATTGAGACAATTTCGATCAAGAAAATTTACAATTACTCTTCGGTTGTACAGATTGAGGTGGCTGGTTATAAAGTCATGGGCGGGCTGCTAGAAGAATTTATACCGGCATACCTTAACAACGATTCCCACTATTCCAGAAAACTGGTGGAACTGATACCAAAACAGTTCATCACCAAAGCAACGGACGAGTATTCGAAAATCCAGACAGTGCTCGACTTTGTCTCAGGCATGACCGATTTGTATGCCGTAGAATTATTCCGAAAAATCAAGGGAATTTCCTTCCCGTCGATAAGCTAAAACCTCGCTCGATTTTGTAACCAAAAGTGAGAAATTTCATTAATCATTTATTTTCAAACCGCTTGAAAACTTTCATTATCTTGTATTCCTAATCAGGTTTAAAGCGCATTTACTCAACATGAAAATTGAACAGCTGATCTACTCTGGTGGACAATCCCCTACTGCATTTACTATAACCCCTCACCTGATTTTTGCTTTCGGACAAAGAGAAATTCTTGAAAATGATATTCTCATAAAAGAGCTTATAAAAAATTATCCTGACGCTGCTTTCACGGGTTGTTCAACATCAGGCGAGATTATGGGCGAATCCGTTAGTGACGGCAAGGTCATCTTCACTGCCATCGAATTCGAAAAGTCTAAAATTGAATCGGCAAAAGTATCGCTGAAAGATATCGGATTCAATAGTTTTGAGGCCGGAAAAAAGCTCGTTTCGCAGTTTTCAGTTGATGGTTTAAAACATGTTTTTGTTGTTTCGGATGGCTTAAAAGTGAACGGAACTGATCTTGTAAAAGGAATAGCCGAGCAACTTCCGGGCGACATTACCCTCACAGGCGGGCTCGCGGGAGACGGCCCTCATTTCTCTAAAACGGTTATTATTGAACCTGATGGCACCGTCGCTACTGAAAGTGTCGCCGCCATAGCTTTCTACGGAGAATATTTACAAATCGGTTTTGGCTCGCGGGGAGGCTGGGATAGTTTCGGGTTAGACCGTTTAGTTACAAGATCTGAAGAAAATGTGCTATTTGAAATCGACGGGCAACCAGCGCTCGATCTTTACAAATCTTTTCTCGGCGATAAGGCAAAAGATCTTCCTTCCTCAGGTCTTTTATTTCCACTTAGTATGCGCGACAGCGAAGATCGCGCGCCTGTGGTTCGCACGATTCTGGGTATTAATGAAACGGAAAAAAGTCTGACTTTCGCTGGTGACATTCCAGAGGGTTCTTTCGTCAGATTGATGAAAGCGAATACGGACCGACTCATCAATGGAGCGGAAGAAGCGGCCGTTGTTGCCAGGAATGGAAAAGTTGAGTCACCTGAATTTGCTTTACTGGTAAGCTGCGTAGGTAGAAAACTGGTTTTAAAACAAATTGTTGAAGAGGAGGTTGAATGCGTTTCAGAAGTTCTCGGCAAACCGGTTATGACGGGATTTTATTCATACGGAGAGATTGCACCTTTCAATCAAAATGCGCTGTGCGAGCTTCATAACCAAACCATGACTATCACAACATTCCGTGAATCTTAACTTATGACAGCACCAGAAACAACGGAAATAACCTATCACCGTCTCCTCAAACGTCAGATCCGAAAATCTTTGCCAGCTGAATTGGCAGAACATCCGGAAATTCAGGAATTTCTTTCGTCTGTAAATCAGGCTTACCTCGAATTTCAGGATGATATGGCCCGTGTGGAGCGAATTCTTGAGCAGAGTTCGTCTGAATTATTTAAAGCGAACCGCGAGCTGATAAAAATCGCCGATGAAAAAACGGAGGAGGCAGCTTCGACGAACAGACGCTTGGAAGAAGTGGCCAACAGTATTTCAGAAGTACTTATTCAGCTGAATAAAGAGGGAAATATCATTTACCTGAACAACGCATGGGAAAAAGTTACGGGTTTTAAAATTTCTGAAAGTTTAAATAAAAACTGGAAAGAGTTTCAGATCAGTCCTGATGCACAGGCCAGACTTGAATTCCTTTTCACCGGCCAGATCAAATCCATTCAGGAAACGTTTATTTTGAAGACTTCACATAACACAGAAAAGTGGCTGGAACTGACCATGTCGGCTCAGCTTTCTTCAAATAATGATATACTCGGATTTATTGGAACGGTAAGCGATATCACAGCCCGAAAAAAACAGGAAGCGGAAATCACAAGGATGGTTGATTGGTTCAATGAATCCAGCGAGGCCGTTCAGGTTTCCGACGAACGAGGAAAACTATTATTTATAAATCACGAAGCTTCACGACGTTTGGGGAAATCCCAGGAAGAAATTATTGGCACACATATCAGCGGAATTGAAAAAATATTTGAGGATGAAGAAAAGTGGCAGGAGCACGTCGAAGCGCTGAAAGGGATACCAAAAATGATCATTAACGGCTTTCACAAAAGGGAAGACGGATCTACTTTTCCAGTAGAAGCAAGTGTCAAGTACTATAAAACCGATGGCCAGGGATATGTTCTGGCATTTATCAGGGACATAACGGAGCGTGTAGAAGCTGACATCAAGCTGAAAACCTACATGCGCAATCTGGAACGAATCAATGCGGAACTGGATCAATTCGCTTATGTTGTAAGCCATGATCTGAAGGCTCCGTTACGTGCAATCAACAACTTGTCTGAATGGATTGAGGAAGACATCACTGACTTTTTAGAAGGCGACACGAAAGATCAGTTTCGATTATTAAGAGGACGCGTGCACCGGATGGAGAGCCTGATCAACGGGATTTTGTCGTATTCGAGAGCGGGACGGATAAAAACAAACAAGGAGAAATTTCTGGTTAAATCTGTTATCGATGACCTTTGTGAAACATTCAGTTCTAAAAAACCAATCGAATTTAAACTTGAAGGAGATCCGGATTTCGAACTGATATCTGAGAAAATTACACTCACACAGATTCTTCAGAATCTTATTTCAAACGGTATCAAATATAACGACAAACCGGATATCAAAATCACGATTGGATGGGGAGAAAACAATGATGAACCGGAATTTTTCGTGCGGGATAACGGACCGGGGATCAGTCCGGAATTCCACGACAAAATATTCGTTATTTTTCAGACGCTGCAATCCCGGGATGAGTTTGAAAGTACCGGCGTCGGACTTGCCATCGTTAAAAAAATTCTGGATGAGAAAGGTTCAAAAATTCGAATAGATTCTATAATGGGCGCTGGAACCACCTTTTATTTCACCTGGCCGGCCATTGAAAAAACAGAAGTTTAAAAATCGTTTGCCTAACCACCTGCATTAATTAGTCCCTAACTATAACAGTCTGTACAAATGTCCATTCCAAATCCTATTCCTATGACAATTTTGCTGGTTGAAGATGATGAGGTCGATATCATGAATGTCAAGCGAGCTTTTAAAAAGAACAATATATCAAATCCGCTCGTGGTTGCTCATAATGGAATTGAAGCATTGGCACTTTTACGTTCGACCGAAGCCGATGCACCGAAGCCGAGGATTATACTTCTCGATCTGAATATGCCGAAAATGGGAGGAATTGAGTTTCTTAAAGAAATTCGGCAGGATCCGGAACTTGCGGCCTTATCCGTTTTCGTTATGACTACT
Organism: Dyadobacter koreensis; assembly: GCF_900108855.1. Lineage (GTDB taxonomy): Bacteria > Bacteroidota > Bacteroidia > Cytophagales > Spirosomataceae > Dyadobacter > Dyadobacter koreensis. The sequence continues at coordinate 585,536 of NZ_FNXY01000005.1, read as the reverse complement.
TCAAATGAAGATGGCGACAAGATTGATGCGTTTAATCTCAATGTTGCGGGATATATACTAAAACCGCTTTCCATGGATCGTTTTATTGCTGCGGTCTCGACATTGAAGAGTTACTGGACACTTTGCGAATACCCTGAATAGCCTCTAAACCCTCTTCTGAAAAATAATATGGCACCATTAAATATTCTGTTGGTAGAGGATGACACAATTGACGCTATGGAATTTCAGCGTGCGGTTGGAAAATGTAACATAGAAATTCAAGAAATAAGAGTTTGCAAATATGCGGAAGAAGCCATAGCCACGTTGGAAAAATGGCTGCCGACCTGCATTTTTATCGATTACCAGTTACCCAAAACCAACGGTTTACAGCTGTTAAAAAAAATAAAAAAACTTGCTCCCAAATTGCCGGTTATTGTATTGACTTCTCAGGGTGATGAGCGGATTGCTGTGGAAATGATGAAAGCCGGAGCGATGGAATATTTTCCAAAAGCAGAAATAAATGCGGAGAAGTTAACTAAAACTTTCCACACGATGAGTCAGATGTTTGATGTGGAAAAGGAAAGGGAAATTGCGCAAAAAGAGCTTGAAGAAAAAGAAGAATTCATTCAAAAAGTGGCTCAGCTTTCTCCCAATATTATTTATGTAATTGATATTGAAAAAGGAACCAATATTTTTCATAATCACCAGATCGGCGAGATTCTTGGTTATGGGGCTTCGGACAAAACCACCGGCAACGCGTTCGAATTTACCGATCTAATTGATCACCAAGATCTGGTAATTTTCAAGAAGCATTATAACCATATCAGATATAATCTGAAAGATGGTGAAGTGATCGAAAAAGAATTCCGGCTAAAACATAAAAACTGCTCCGATGTCTGGATTATAACCCGCGAAGTGCCTTTTAAAAGAAATGAATCTGGCTATGTTCAGGAGGTTTTGGGTACGGCGATTGATATCACAAGTAGAAAACTTGCAGAAAAAGAGCTTATCAAAGCAAAAAAAGAAGCTGAGGAAGCTGCGCGGATCAAGTCCGATTTTCTCTCAACGATGAGTCATGAAATACGGACACCGATGAATGCGATCATTGGTTTCACGGATTTGCTACTCACAAGCAATTTTTCTGAACAGGATTCGCAATATTTGAATACCATCAAATACTCAGCTGATAATCTTATGGTTATCCTGAATGACATCTTGGATATTTCAAAGATTGAAGCCGGAAAGTTCAGTCTGGAAAATTTTGAGTTTGATCTGCGTGAAAAACTTCAATACTTGTATCAGACATTCGAATTTAAAGCGCTGGACAAAGGGATAAAACTTTCATTTGATATTGATGAAAAACTTCCTGCAATTCTGATCGGAGATGCTTACAGGCTAAACCAGATTATGGTGAATCTGATTGGCAATGCTCTAAAATTTACCTCCGAAGGCTTTGTGAAATTAAAAATTGAGGTGGTCGGCAAACATGACGATTTGGTTGAACTGAATATCCAGGTATCCGACTCTGGTATTGGCATTTCGCAGGATAAACTAAGCATGATTTTCGACAGTTTTTCTCAGGCACATAACAATAATGCGACAAAACATTTTGGAGGAACCGGTCTTGGCCTAAGCATCACAAGAAAGATCGTTGAGCTTATGCAAGGAGAAATAAGCGCTGAGAGCCAAATAGGTGCCGGAAGTAAATTTAATGTAAGACTAACTTTCAGGCGGGGAGAAATTCTTCCCGTAACAAGTTTGCAAAGTAACGACATACCTTTTTCCTTGAAAGGATATAGTGTCATAGTCGCCGAAGATATTTTAGCGAATCAACTACTTTTAAAACACTTACTTAATAAATGGGAGGCAGATTTTGTGATCTGTAACAACGGCCAGGAAGTTTTAAGCAACTTGCGACACCGTGATTTTGATTTGATGCTGATGGACTTGCAAATGCCGGTCATGGATGGCATGACAACGATTAAAATAATCCGGAAGTCTTTCCGACATCTGGATTCCATTCCGATTGTGGCTTTCACCGCCGATACTTTTGCCCGGACAACACAGGATATTTTGGACTGCAATTTTGACGATTTTGTAACAAAACCGTTTAAGATTGAAGAATTAACCCGGGTGATTCGTAAGCAATTATCCTTGTAAAAGTCAGTTATTTTACTTAAAAAAATACCTTTCCAACTGACATCTGATCTTTAACTTAGATTTGTACTGATGCTAAATTAGCCTGATGCTACGCAGCCATCGGTTGTGATTGCTACCTTTGAGCAAAATTATTCATCATGACAAAAGTAAAGCTTACCGTTAATAACAACGGATCTCTTAAAGTTGACGGAGATTTTGAGATCGTAGATGCACAGGGAAATGTATACGGACTGGAAGGAAGAACGGTTGTTTCGATTTGCCGCTGCGGACTTTCTGCCAACAAACCATTCTGTGATGGTTCTCACAAAGGACATTTTGAGCATAATGCGGTAGCATTTAATTTGCCTCCGAAGAAAGTTTAGGTCTCGAAAAAATTCTATGCTAAATCCACTGGTTTTCAAAAGCCGGTGGATTTTTTGTTGGTATATGTTTTGATAAAACTTAATCCGCAGTCACCAGTTTGACGTATGTTATTTAAAACAAAACCTAAATAAACGATCTGTGAATTCCCAAACACGTGTCAGCATAATCATTATTCTAATTTTATTCGGAGCTTTTTTATTAACTCTTTCGGGATGTACTTTCATTGGAAATAAAGCGCATAAAAATATCATTTACGCAAAAGGAGCAGGAGCAATTCCTGATCAGCAGCTAAATATCTTCGAACCAAAAAATCCGAAGTCGCCGAAGGATGTTTTGATCTTTATTCATGGTGGAAACTGGAATTCAGGACGAAAATCCCAATACAGTCTGATCGGACGCAACTGGACGAAACACGATATCGTTTATGTCATTATTGATTACCCGTTAAGTCCAGCCGCGACTTACAAAGAGATGGCAGATTACTCAGCGAAATCTGTAAAATGGGTAAAAGAAAATATTCAGAATTATGGTGGAAACCCTGACAGAATCTTCATTTCAGGCCATTCAGCAGGCGGACATCTGGCAGCGCTCATTTCAATGGATGATCAATATTTTCAAAAATTAGACATGGCAAATCCTATCAAAGGATTAATTTTAATTGATGCGGCCGGCCTGGATATGTATGGTTATTTAATAGAAGAAAATTTTTCCAACGACAACACATATCTTAAAACTTTCACACCCGATCAGAAAAACTGGAAAAACGCTTCGCCACTTTATCATCTGCACAAAGGCATGCCGCCAATGACCATTTTCAGGGGTGGAAAGACTTACCCTTCCATCGTTTCGAGTAATGAAAAATTCATAAAGGCAATGCAGGAATTTGCTCCTGAAACACCTTATGAAATCTTGGAAAGCAAAAAACATATCCCGATGATTACACAGTTTTTCAATCCCTGGAATAAACGCTATAATCAAATTCATCGCTTCATGGAAAGTGTTGGAAATAAAGAAATTATTGTCAAAAAATGATAATGATATTTTTCCGTTGAATAAATTTTTTTGACTTAAAGTTCGTTTCAGTATCAAATTTTTACTATATTTGTGATACTAATAGTATCATCAACAAACGTTAGAACATCGATATGTCGGAAAGACTTCATGAGAAGCTTGAAATTCTTGCTGATGCGGCCAAGTACGACGTATCATGTTCATCCAGTGGAAGCAAGCGCAAAAACCACAACAAAGGATTAGGCGAAGCGACGGGAAGCGGAATTTGCCATACCTACACGGAAGATGGGCGCTGCGTTTCTCTTTTGAAAATCCTGCTCACCAATCATTGCATTTTCGACTGTGCCTATTGCGTTACAAGAAAAAGCAACGATATCAAACGAGCCGCCTTCACGGTCCAGGAAGTGGTAGACCTGACCATGAATTTCTACCGCAGAAATTATATAGAAGGACTTTTCCTGAGTTCCGGTATTTTTAAAAATGCCAATTACACAATGGAAAGGCTGGTTTCTGTTGCTAAAAAATTGCGTACAGAAAATAAATTTAATGGTTATATCCATCTCAAAACAATCCCTGGCGCAAGTGATGAGCTCATGCACGAAGCGGGTTTGTGGGCCGACAGGCTTAGCGTAAATATTGAAATTCCGACAGAAAGTGGACTAAAACTGCTGGCTCCGGATAAGAATATCAAAGATATGATCGAGCCGATGACCTATCTGAAAAAGGAGATCATCCGGACAAAAGAAGAATCGAAAATATTTAAGTCTGCACCGCTCTTTGCTCCCGCCGGACAAAGCACACAAATGATCATCGGGGCCAGTGGTGAATCAGATAAAGATATCATGCATACGGCAAATAAATTCTATAAAGGATTCAATCTGAAAAGGGTTTATTATTCCGGTTATGTGCCCATCAGCAATGATAACCGATTGCCTGGTTTAGGAAGTGCGGTTCCGGTTTTGAGGGAAAATCGCTTATACCAGACAGACTGGCTGATGCGGTTTTACGGATTTCATGTACAGGAATTGCTGAATGATCAATTCCCAAATCTTGATCCCGAAATTGACCCAAAACTTAGCTGGGCGCTCAGAAATATGGCTTTTTTCCCGGTTGATGTTAATACTGCCGACTTACAGTTAATCCTTCGCGTTCCCGGAATTGGCGTACAATCAGCACAGAAAATTGTAGGCGCCCGAAGATTTAATAAATTAGGATGGGATCATCTTAAAAAAATTGGTATTGCGCTGAACAGAGCGAAATATTTTATAACCTGCAACAGTCCGATAACCGATCGGAAGGATTATACGGAAGCAAAAATCCGGCAATTTATCCTCAACGAATCCCGAAGTAAATTCCTTACTAATGGAGGTCAGCAATACAATCTTTTCGGATAAGCCCGTTATCGTTTCATACGATGGAACCTGGTATGGCTTATTGACTGCGGTTTTTGACGCCTATTCAAAAAAGTGGAATGTTTCCGGTTTTTCAGTCATTGATCGCGAAAGCCAGTCTGATTTTTTTGCAGAAAAAGTTGTCGTCGTGACCGATGAGGCAAAGGCACAAAGAGTGTGGCTTGGACTTAAAAAGAAAGTCCCGAAAGAAAACTGCATTCAACTTTATCGTTGCTATCTCTCCGAAATCGCAGGAATAGAACTAACCATTTTTTCCTGTATCAAATTTTATTTCTCCGGTTTTGATTCGCCTCATCTGGCCTACGGAAATCCGGATGTTCTGAAAGTAAATCAGACGTCAAAAATGGTTTATAGGGAAAAACACAGAATGGAAGCCTTTGTGAGATTTCAGCGCACGGCAGATGATTTATATTATGCCGGAATTGAGCCGGATTTCAATGTTATTCCTCTTTTGAACGAACATTTCGCTGAACGTTACGCCGACCAGAATTGGCTGATTTATGATATAAAACGGAAGTATGGAATTTATTATGACCAGAATAAAGTGGAAGAAATCACACTCGATTTTTCCAATGATGCAGGAGCAAAAACATCGGTAAAAGATGTCTTCCACGATTCGGAAACATTATATCAGGAATTATGGCAGAATTATTTCAAAAATGTAAATATTCCATCACGCCGAAATATCAAGTTGCATGTACAGCATGTACCGAAGAGATATTGGAAACATTTGATTGAGAAGAAGTGAGTAGTTGGCGCAAAAATATATCGCGTTGATATTCATATGCCACCCTTTCAGGGTTCTGTTGGTCGCTTTTACCAATGTTTTTCTATAATAATGTCAACCCTTCGGGTTTGTTTCCCAAATCAGGATCATGAATAGATAATATTCTTATAGAAGTAGATTTCAATTTCCAAAACCCGAACGGATAACATTATTATTGAATCAAATTCTGATCACCCGGAACCAAAATCCCGAAGGGATGACATTATTGTAGAAATAGCGAAATGACATTCAGGCGAAAACCCAGAACGGGTAACATAATTATTTATCAATGTCATTTATCGCCCAACCGCAAAAACCCGCTCCTCAGTCAACATATAAATCTTTCTCCCCGCAACCAAATCAACTCCAAATCCACCCGTAAAAACACCAAAACTTGGTAGTATAGCCTGATTTTTATCCACAACAAAACATGGTAAACGAAAACTCTGTCTCCCTCTTCCATACGAGGTGAATACCGGATGAATATGCCCTGCAAAAACAAATTTCAATGGGTCCAATTCCACTTTTGGATGGTGTGTAAAAATGAAATTATCTTCCTCAAAATCATTTTTATAAACCTCAATGTTATTTTCCAAAAATAAACTGATTGGTAAAACATCATGATTTCCGATCACAATGATCATTTCAACAAAATGATATTTTTTTCTCCATTCCGAGAAAGTTTCCCATTCCGAATTGTATTTGCTATGAAAAAGATCGCCGAGAAAAATAATGCGTGCGCAGTTTGTATTTTCCAGTAGCTGATCAAGTCGGTCGAAGTTATTGCCTGCTGCAATTTGAGGAATTGCGATTCCTTCTTTTCTGAAATGTGTTATTTTTCCTAAATGCAGATCACCAATGAGTAATGTTTGTTTCTCCTGCCAAAAAATCGCCTTTTGTGTTAATAAATCAAAGTGGTTATTTCTAATTTCAATCTGCATCACTATACTGTTTGAGCATTTTTTGTATCCGGTCTTCCAGTTTTTCCGAGGTCAGTTGTTCTCTCAGCCGGTCTACCATGATAGGAAACGAAAAAGGCGTCGGCTTTTTCGTTTTTTTGATAATAATTTTTTGTGTAGCAATCCGGTCCAGGGCATTCCGCATCCTGACTTCCTCCAATTGATAAGTCAAAACTTCCTGATAAGCCTGATTGACAAGTAGATTGTTATTTTCATATTTGGTCATCACCGTAAACAACAACGAACTTGACGCCTGAACTTGTTTGGTTTTCATATATTTCCCGGGATATCCCTGAAACATCAACCCGGCAATAGCGGCAATTTCCCTGAATTTGCGTTTTGCCATTTCCGTCGCGTTCACGCTTTGGTAAATATCGTCAACCAAATGAGCCGTGGAAAATATATCAATTTCCTTCATGATTTTCTCCATGTCAACATACTGATCACTTAACAATTCAAAGCCATAATCATTCATCGCAACAGAAAAAGTGATCGGCGATAATTTGCTGATCCGGTATGCCAGAATAATCGACATTCCCTCATGCACCAGTCTGCCTTCAAAAGGAAAAATAAAGATATGATGGCCTTCCCGCGTTTCACATTGTTCAATCAACAATTCGCCGGTATTAGGGATCATCGACCTTTCCTGCTGTAATTCCAGCAGCGGTTTTAATTTGGACAATTCTTTTTCCTTGTGCGGATTTTCAATGGCATCTGATAATCTGTCGCGTATAAAAGCCGATAATTGGGATGATAACGGCATTCTTCCCCCCGCCCATCTTACCAGAAATCCTCTTTTGCCTTCCGCTTTTTTAACTGTGACAGTCATTTCATGGATTCTCACAAATTCTACGCTCATCCCGGCAAAGACAAAAACATCACCCGCTTTCATTCTGGTTACAAAGGATTCTTCGACCGAACCCAGATATCGTCCATGCTGAAATTTAACTTTGAGAGAGGTTTCGGAAACGATCGTCCCCATACTTAGCATATGACGATGCGCAATCCGGCGGCTGGTGACTTTATACAATCCATCAATCCTTTCAACTTTTTTATATTCGTCGTAAACCAGTAGGGACGGACTTCCGGTTGTGATATAACCCAAGAGCCATTCCCATTCTTCACGGTTTATGAACTGATAGCCATAACAATTCCTGACTTCATCAAACAGCTGTTTTTCATCAAAGCCTTCTCCGACGGCCAACGTGATCATCCATTGCGCCAAAACATCAAAAGCATGAATAACAGGCGGACGATCCTCAATGATTTGTTTTTCAACACCATCCCGTAAAGACACAGCTTCGATCAGTTCCAGTGCATTCGTCGGACAAAAATATATTTTACTGGCAACGCCCGGCTGATGCCCGCTTCGGCCTGCACGCTGAATAAACCGGGCAATACTTTTCGGACTTCCCACCTGAATGACTGTATCGACAGGACGAAAATCCACGCCCAGGTCCAAACTCGCTGTACAAATCACCAGTTTTAATTTTTCAGCATGCAAGGATTCTTCCACCCAATCCCGGATTTCCCGGTCAAGGGAAGCGTGGTGAAGTGCCATAATTCCGGCAAATTCAGGATATTTTTCAATAATGATCCGGTACCATATCTCCGTTTGTGAACGTGTATTGGTGAAAAGCAAAGTGGTCTTGCTTTTTCTGACGATATCAACGACATAGTCGATCAGTCGCGTTCCCATATAACCGGCCCAGGGAAGCGTCTCCACTTTTTCCGGCAGGATGCTTTCAACAAGAATTTTCTTCTGCGTTTTCGCTTTAATAATCACCGTATCTTCCTCCGCAGAATCCATCCCGACAATAACCTGTTTTGCTTCTTCCAGATTTCCGATGGTCGCCGAAATCCCCCACGTTTGCAAATCCGGGTTAATCGTTCTTAACCGGGCTATTGCCAGTTCGGTTTGCGTACCACGCTTGCTTCCCATAAGCTCATGCCATTCGTCAACGACAATGGTATGCAGGTTTTTAAAAGTTTCAGAGCTTCCTTTTTGGGCAAATAAAAGGTGCAGACTTTCCGGTGTGATCAGTAAAGCTTCGGGCATTTGCTTTTTCTGACTGGCTCTTTCTTTTGTACTGGTATCGCCGGAACGAACGCCAATCCTTAATGTCAGATTCATTTCCAGCGCGGCCATTTCCATATTCCGAAAAAGGTCTTTGGAAAGGGCACGCAAAGGTGTCACCCATAATATCTGTAATCCTTTACTCCTTTTCCCAGGATTTTTAGGCAGTGAATTAATATATCGTATCAAAAAAGGAATCCACAAGGAGTAAGTTTTGCCGCTCCCGGTTGGCGCATTGACCAAACCACTTTTCCCCGAAAGATAAGCTGCGGAAGCCTCCTTTTGAAAAGCCGCCCATTTCCAGTTTTTATATTTAAACCACTGCTCAACAGCGATATGTCCGCGGGATTTTGTCAAAGGGGATATAAGTTACAGAGTACCTAATATTTTGATTTGTAAAAATGTTGTTCCAGTAAAGTTTATTAAAGCATTTAACAAATCCATTTGTCTGAAGTTTATTGATTTAATACCTCCGTCATTAAATCAAATAAAGATATCGCCATCACTCCACCTCCCATGGGAAAGGTGTCTTTACCAGAGTAAACAACAAACATGCGATCGGGCTTTAAATCTTCGCAGGCGATATGAAATCCTTTTGACAACTTTGGTGAAGAATTTCTTTTGATTTCAATCGCCCATTTTTTTCCTCCTGCGAATTCCAGAATCAAGTCAATTTCCGCCCCGCCCGGACTTCCATAATAGAACGATTGGGTTCTGCTAGGAACTACTCCCAAAATATTTTCTATAACAAATCCTTCCCAACTACCACCCACTACGGGGTGCCCAAGTAAGCTATTGTAATCACCGATCGTGAGTAGCGCATGCGTAATTCCACTATCTCTCAGATATATTTTGGGACTACGTATTAATCTTTTGCCGACATTAGCAGTCCATGGTTGCAAACGCCTTACCAGAAGCAGATCTGTCATCAAATCCAGATATCTTCCAATGGTAACTCCTGAAACTTCCAGATTTCTGGCCAAATGAGAGGCATTAAGAACGCTACCCTGATTATGGGCAAGCATTGTCCAAAATCTTTCAAGGGTAGCTGCTGGAATTCGTGGCCCGAATTGAGGAATATCTCTTTCCAAATAAGTTTTAATAAAATCGTCCCGCCATGCAATACTGTCTGAATCTGAAACTGCAAGAAGACTTTCAGGAAAACCTCCCCTCAACCAGAGCATGTTCATAGCCTCAACGTTTCCCCCCGCATATTCCAGAATATCAATAGGATAAAGCTCGATGTAAGAGATTCTTCCGGCAAGGGATTCGCCAGATTGTTGCAGAAGATCCATCGACGCAGACCCGAGAAATAGGAACAATCCATATCGATTATCTTTTCTACGTTCCTGATCAATAATTCCCCGAAGTTCCATAAATAATTCCGGGAGCTTTTGTACCTCGTCCAGAATGATTAAACTTTTACGGTTTGCATCATGAAAAGACTTAAAGTCCTTTACCTTTTCAAGATCCAGACGATTTTCTAGATCCATATATATTGAAGGCTTAGATTCGGATATATTTATGGCAATTGTGGTTTTTCCGATTTGGCGTGGCCCCATCAGTGCAACAGAAGCACTTCTTCTTAGTGCGTCTTTAAGTTTTTCCTCTATCCTTCTTTTTATCATCTCTGCAAATCTAACATTTAATGTTAGATTTGCAGAGATGATAAAGGTATAATTTAATACATTATAAAAATAATCACTTATACATCTCCAAAATCCCCTTCAAACTTTCCAAAGTATCCGCCTCCGCTGCCTTTTTATCCTTTCTCCACCTCAAAATCCGTGGAAACCTTACGGCGATTCCGGATTTATGTCGTGTAGATTCATTTATTCCTTCAAACCCAATTTCAAAAACCAGCTCTGGTTTTACCGTCCTGACCGGGCCAAATTTTTCCAGAATATTGCGTTTGATAAAATAATCAACCTGACCAATTTCTACATCCGTTAAACCTGAATAAGCTTTTGCAAAAGGAATCAGCTTTCCATCTTCACCCCAGACTGCAAACGTATAATCGGTAAAAAGTTCAGCTCTCCGACCTGATCCTTTTTGTGCGTAAATCAAGACGGCGTCAACACTCAGCGGATCAATTTTCCACTTCCACCAGTCGCCCTTTTTCCGTCCGACCTGGTAGGTACTACTCTTTCTTTTGATCATAAAACCTTCCGCAATATTTTCGCGGGAAGTCGGATGCAGATCATGTAATTCACTCCATTCCTTGAATTCAACCAATGGCGATAGGTTGAAAATAGATTGGACAGGCATGTTTTTATGAATTTCTTCCAATTGCGCTCTTCGCTGCATCTGGCTTAAATTCCTGATGTCAACGCCGTTTGCTTCCATAATATCATAAGCGATAAAAGCCACAGGTGCTTCTTCCAATACTTTTTTTGACAGGTTTTTTCGGCCAATACGTGTTTGTAAGACATTGAAAGGCATTGGCTTGTTGTCAAAATAACTTACAATTTCACCATCCAGCACTGTACCATTTGGCAGGACAGTACTCAAAAAATGCAATTCGGGAAATTTGTCTGTTGATAATTCTTCACCTCTTGTCCAAATGAATAATTCGTTATTTCGGTAAATGATCTGGGAACGAATACCATCCCATTTCCACTCCACAAACCAGTCTTCCGGTGTTCCCAAATTTGAAACATCACCCTCAATCGGATAAGCAAGGAAAAATGGATAAGGCCTCGAAGCATTATCGTTTTCACCTTCATCCAGAATAAGTTTTTCAAATGTAGTTTCCAAAGGATCCCATTGCCCCATAACACGATGGGCAATCACATTGGAATCCGTAGCAGTTGCCTCTGCCAAAGCCCGGACTACCAGCGTCTGAGAAACGCCAATCCGGAAACTGCCCATCAATAACTTATTAAAAACGAAAGTTTCGTGCTGAGACAATTGCGACCAGGCCTGAAGAATATGATCATGTTTTTCTTCGTCAGTCATTTTGGGCAATAATCCCAGATAGTAAAACCATTCGGATAGAGATTTATCAGAATCATCGGATCCGTTTCTTGGTAAGATCAACGAAATCGTTTCACCCAGATCTCCGACACTCTGATAACTTTCCTGGAAAAGCCACATCGGAATATTTGCCTCCGCAGCTGCCCATTCTTTAACCTGTGTTCTATTTACTTTAAACGATGGCCGGCGACCCGTGAATAAAGTCAGCGCCCACATTTTATCTTCATCGGACGCGGACAAAAAATAATTCTTCATCAACTCAACCTTTGCATTGGTTTTGTTGGTCCGGTCCAGATTCATGAAAAGTTCAGCGAATTGTTTCATTTTTAGCGATTGGCTTTTAACGGTTAGAGGTTAGCTTAATTTCAGGTCGGGATCATCTGGAATCGGAGATAAATCTTTGTTGTTTTCAATTCCCTCGGCTTCCGGTCCGTCACCCGTTGCCCTATCCTCCGTTTCCTCTTCATTTCCATACATCGTTGTCACTTCCCCGGCTTCAATCCCGTTCTCATTCAGCCAACGTGAAAAAATACTGGTATAGCCGTGCGTGACATAAACTTTCTCAGCTCCGGATTCTATAACCGCAGTGTTCAAATCAGGCCAATCCACATGGTCACTCAGAATAAAGCCCTGATCGACTGCGCGGCGGTTTTTCGCTCCGCGCAATGCCATCCAGCCCGAACAATATCCAAGCGAATAAGGGTTGAATTTCCGTATCCAGGTACTGCTGTCAACGGATGGAGGCGCTAACACCAGCGATCCTCGAAAGAGTTTTTTATCTGTCTCCTTGGTAACCAGGGTAAGTTCGGGCAAATCATGCCCGGCTTGTCTCAACCTCTCGTTTAAAGTATAAATGGCGCCATGAGCATAAATCACTTCGTCTTTTAACTCAATACCTTTCAGGATTCGCTGCATTTTCCCCAACGAATAACCCATCAGAATACTGGCTTTATCCTGTTCTTTATTTTGCGCCCACCAGTTATCAATTTCTGAAAAAATCTCCTGTTGCGGCTGCCACTTGTAAATCGGCAACCCAAAGGTAGATTCAGTAATAAAAACGTTACATTTCACGGGTTCGAAAGGCACACAAAAGTTGTCGTCTTCCAGTTTATAATCCCCGCTGGCTACCCACACTTCACCTTTATATTCAACCCGAACCTGTGCAGAACCGATAATATGCCCGGCTGGATGTAAGGAAAAAACAACACCATTGATTACGAATTTTTCACCGTATTCAACTGTCTGCAAAGAAATATCCGGCCCCAGACGAAGCCTTAAAATGGCCTCACTATCCTTATGAGCCAGATAATGTTTACTCCCCCAACGCGCATGATCACTATGCGCATGCGTAATAATCGCACGATCCACGGGTATCCAGGGATCAATGTGGGCATCTGCCTGAGAACAGTAAATGCTTTTGCCGGTGAATTGTAAAAGTGATTGTGTCGCCATAACTTAAAATTCAATAAAAGTATGCCAATATTAAACCTCACGAGCTCACCAGATAAGACGGGAAATTGTGTTATTTTTGAAATGACTTTTTTAAAATTTGGAGTCAAATCAATAAATTCTTTCAATTCCTATTGATATGGCTATTCAGAATCAAGACAACTTACTTTCCCCAGCCGAAGAAGCTGCCCGCCACTTGCAAAATGCAAAAGAAATTCTAAGCGAAAAAGCTGGTAAAAAGGACGGTTTATATGCTGATGTTAAATATGTTAAGATGGCTGCGAGTACTGCTTATTCAGCTGCGTTGCTCATCCTGGATGAATATCTGAAACAAAAAGAAGGAGTAAAATTCATTAAACCCAAAAGCATTGAAGACTATACAAACAGGGTTGGAAAATATGACAAAAAACGGTTGAGATTATTAGTCAATGTTTACGACGAACTACATATCATTGGATATTATCATGGCACAAGATCCGTAAACACCATTCAAACCGGCCTAAGTAACGTAACCAAAATGCTCGCTTATATCTGAGGTCGCATTTAAACGCAGAGGTATGGGAGTTAAAACGCAGAGGCAAAGGAGTTCATTTTACGCTGCGTAAGCCCGCGCAAAACTCCATTACTCTGCGTTTAATTCCCTAATTTTGCCTTTCCCTTGCCACAAGGGAAAAGTAATTTTAATAATTCTTCTCTATGAAATACCCTTTTGCAGCCTTGGTTGGACAGGAAAAATTAAAGCGCGCCCTTCTATTATGTGCAATCAACCCGTCCATTGGAGGTTTATTGATCAGAGGAGAAAAAGGAACGGCGAAAAGTACTGCTGCGAGAGGATTAGCTGAAATAATGCCGTTAATTCCTAAAAATGAAACCTTTCCATTAATATTTCAGGAAAACGATTCTCAGAATATTTGTGGAGAATGTCCTGTTAATATAGAAGAAATTGCAGTCCCTTTTGTAAATCTTCCACTTGGTGCGACCGAAGACCGCGTGTTGGGAAGTCTGGACCTGGAAGGCATTTTATCAGAAAAAAAGAAAAGATTGCAGCCGGGTTTATTGGCAACTGCACACCGTGGAATTTTATATATTGATGAAGTAAATCTGCTCCCCGATCATCTGGTGGATGTTTTACTGGACGTTGCAGCGATGGGCGTTAACACAATCCAGCGCGATGGACTTTCTGAAAGTCATCCTGCAAAATTTACTTTGATCGGTACCATGAATCCGGAAGAAGGAAATCTTCGTCCACAATTTCTGGATCGTTTTGGGTTAATGGTGGATGTTGAAGCGCCTCGGGATGTCGCAGAAAGAACTGAGGTCGTGCGTCGAAGAATTAATTTTGAACATAATCCGGACGCTTTTTCTGTTCAATGGACTGCCGCTCAAAAAAGTTTACAAAACAAAATCAAAACGGCTCAGCAATTATTACCGTCCGTTATTTTGCCCGATGGTCTGCTGACGCTGATCAGCCAGCTTTGTACCGAATTAAATGTGACAAGTTTGCGGGCTGACATTGTGATGTATAAAACGGCAATAACGTTAGCTGCTTTGGATAAACGAACTACGGTTACAGCAGATGATGTGCGTCAGGCTGCTGAGATGGTGCTCATTCACCGACAGCGAAAAAAGCCGTTTGAAGGAAACAGTAAAGGAGATAACAGGCTGGATGAACTAATGCAGCAGGAACAGACGCAACAAAAAAATCAGCCAAAAGAGCAAAATCAAGCTGAATCGAAAAAAGAGGAAGAAGACCTACTACCTTCTAAGCAGTTGCCTTATGACGATCAAAATAATAACGATAACCACGAATCACCTTCTTCAAAACAAGAAAAAGTATTCGGTATAGCACCTCAAAAAGAAGCTCCTAATTTCAAAGTTGATTTAAATCCTGTTTCGCACCAGATGCCGGAAGGTAGGAGAAGCCAGGCTATTAATACAAATCGAGGGCCTGAATTAAGAGCGATCCAGGATCAATCACCAAGTGATATGTCAGTTATGGCAACGGTGCAATCTGCCTTAATCCGTGATCAGGATGATTTTCAGATTACACGAAATGACCTGCATCAAAAGGTAAGAAAAGGAAAAACGGGAAATTTAATTCTGTTTGTTGTAGATGCTTCGGGATCCATGGCGGCGAGCAGTCGGATGGAAGCGGTAAAAGGAAGTGTGCTGAGTTTGCTCACGGATGCTTACCAAAGAAGAGATATGGTCGGTGTGATTTCCTTCCGGGGTGTGGAAGCGCAGCTACTTTTGGAACCCACTTATAGCGTTGAACAGGCTGAACATGCGATGCAAAGTTTGCCAACAGGCGGAAGAACACCTTTGCCACACGCCTTGCAGCTGGCTTTCCGGTTGATTAATAAATTAAATCCGGATAAAGATTTGAAACCGCTATTGGTTATTCTCAGTGATGGGAAAGCCAATGTGCCGCTTCCGGGAGGTGGTGATGCCTGGCAGCAGACTTTACAATTATCGGGTCAATTATTCCAGGCCAATATCCCAGCTTTGGTGCTCGATACTGAAAACGATTACCTCCGTTTTGGTAGAGCCGCGGAGATGGCGAAGGTGATGGGCGCAGAATGTTTGTCGCTTGAAGAACTTTCTTCGGAGAATATCACGGTTACTATTTCCGGGCGTATTGCTTAACTTTTCACGTTATTTCACGCAAAGTGAAAAAGATAAAAAAACAAAGAACGCTAAGATTCTTTACGATCTTTGCCCTTTTTCTTATTTGCTTTGCATGAAACATTACAAAACCAAATGTCTAATCCCCGCATCCTCACCAAACCAATTATGTTCGTCGGCACTGCTTCCGATGTTGGCAAAAGTGTGATTTGTGCTGGATTTTGCAGAATTTTCAAACAGGATGGTTATCATCCCGCACCGTTCAAAGCCCAGAATATGTCTTTGAACAGCTATGTCACACCTGAGGGTTTGGAGCTTGGACGGGCACAGGCAGTGCAGGCGGAAGCAGCCGGAATTCCTTGTCATACTGATATGAATCCGGTTTTATTGAAGCCTACCAACGACCAGTCTTCCCAGGTGATTTTAAATGGAAAACCAGTAGGCAATCAGTCAGCCTATGAATATTTCAAAACCACCGACCGGGAAGAATTATTTCTTGCTGTAAAGCAGGCTTATGATCGATTATCGGCTCGGTACTCCCCTATTGT
This sequence comes from Dyadobacter koreensis, assembly GCF_900108855.1. Lineage (GTDB taxonomy): Bacteria > Bacteroidota > Bacteroidia > Cytophagales > Spirosomataceae > Dyadobacter > Dyadobacter koreensis. The sequence continues at coordinate 569,211 of NZ_FNXY01000005.1, read as the reverse complement.
CATGGAAGGAGCGGGGAGCATTTCTGAACTAAATCTTAAAAAACGGGATATTACAAACTTGCGGATGGCGCTGCACGCAGGAGCTGCAACTTATCTGATTGGAGATATAGACCGGGGCGGAATTTTCGGAAGTGTTTATGGTACAATCGCGCTGTTGACGCCAGAAGAACGTCAGTGTATCAAAGGAATTATCGTCAACAAGTTTCGTGGTGATTCACGACTTTTTGAAGATGGAAAAAAAATGCTGGAAGAATTAACGGGCGTTCCTGTCGTCGGTGTTTTGCCGTTTTTCAGAGACATCCATATCGAAGAAGAAGACTCCGTTTCGCTTCAAAATAAATTCAATACAACGAAGGAAGGGAAAATAAATGTAGCGGTCATTTTACTGAAACGGTTATCAAATTTCACTGATTTTGACCGGCTGGAAAAAGATCCGCGCGTACATTTATTCTATACTTCGCAACCGGAAGAAATTACAAAGGCCGATATCATCATCATTCCCGGCAGTAAAAATACGCTTGATGATTTGTTGACAATCAAGAATAACGGTGCCGCCGCTGCAATTATTACTGCACATAAAAACGGCAAAAAGATCATTGGAATTTGTGGTGGCTATCAAATGATGGGAGAACTCATTGAAGATCCGGATCATGTAGAAGGTTCGCTGGAATCAGTGCCAGGGCTTGGGTTATTGCCTGTGAAAACGGTTTTAAAACCCTTAAAAACAACATTGCAGCAGCAATTCAGCTACCGGGAAAATCCGGAAGTTTGTACCGGATATGAAATTCATATGGGAGAAACGACTTCTGAAATTAACTCCCCGGTTACTGTTTTATCAAATGGAAAACCTGATGGCTACTTTTTAGATGAAAATTGCTGGGGCAGTTATCTGCATGGGATTCTGGACAATGCCGTGGTAATCGAAGATTTACTATCTGATTTTTCAAAAGAAACGGTTGCTGAAACTTTCGATTATTATCAATTTAAAGAATTACAATACGACCGGCTGGCAGATCATATCCGAGCGCATGTGGATATGGAAATGATTTATAAAAGTCTGGAATAAAAATAAAATTTATGTTACAAGGCCACGGCGACGACTCGTACCGTTATGCCCAAAAAATAATCGCAGATTTCAGTACCAATGTCTGGTATGGAGGCGAACCGTTGGGTTTGAAAGAATATATTTTTGAGCAATGGTCAGCGATAAATCGTTATCCGGAAGTGATGGCTGAAAGTCTGAGTGAAATGGTTGCGTTTCATCATCACTTAAATCCGGAACAAATTTTAATTAACAGCGGAACGACAGAAAGCATTTATCTGATCGCGCAGGCATTTGCGGGCAAAAGAACAACCATTGTAACGCCCGCTTTTGCTGAATATGAAGACGCATGCAAATTATATCAACACGATCTGATATTTTTGCCCTGGACTAAAATACAGGAATTGCCTGCATTGTCAACCGATCTGGTTTTCATTTGCAACCCAAATAATCCAACCGGAAAATCATTTTCTCAACTCGAAAATTGGGTTCAGCAAAATCCCGAAACGGTTTTTGTTGTTGATGAAGCTTTTATCGATTTCACAGTGCAAATCAATTCTTCGATATCTTTAATTAACCATTATCCAAATCTGTTGATCATGCATTCGCTCACCAAAGCTTATGCGATTCCCGGGTTACGGCTGGGTTATATTGTTGCTTCGGAAGTTTTAATCTCAAAATTGAAAAGTATAAAACAACCGTGGACAGTAAATACGATGGCGCTTCAGGCGGGGAAATTCATTTTTGAAAACTATCATAACATTCAAATCCCTTTAAAAAATCTGCTCCGTGAAAAAGAAAGATTTACAGAAAAACTGAGCCAAAATCCGGTACTGAAAATCCATGAAAGTACAACGCATTTCTTCCTGGCAGAAACATTGAAAGATGATGCATCAAAACTTAAACAATTCCTGATCGAAAAACACGGACTTTTAATTCGTGATGCGAGTAATTTCAGAGATTTAACAAAACAACATTTCCGGATCGCTGCCCTGTCGCCTGAAAAAAATAATTTGCTAATCGCAGCCCTCGACGAATGGAGAAATTATTGATCATTGCTCCGTTGGTTTTCGGTTATATTCTGGATTTAATTATCGGCGATCCTGACAACTGGCCCCATCCGGTTCGTGTATTTGGAAATGCCATTGCGGCTGGTGACAAGCTTTTGAATAAAAATTCATCCCGATTTTTAAAAGGAATGTTGCTATCGACAAGTCTTTGTCTGCTAACATTTTTCTTTTTTTATTTTTCAAACATTATACTTTTAAACATTAACCCGTGGCTTTTTATCGCTGTCAGCAGTGTTTGGGTCTGGTATGGTTTAGCAAATAATGCATTGATTACAGAAGGGCGAAATGTGTTTTTGGCTTTGGAAAAAGAAGGGTTGGAAGCCGGAAGAAAACAATTATCCCGCATCGTTGGCCGGGATACTTCTCAATTAAATGCACAGCAAATTCGGATAGCAGTTTTTGAAACAATGTCGGAAAATCTAAGCGACGGTGTTATTGCGCCATTATTTTTCTACGCAATCGGTGGCGTTCCAGCCATGATGGTTTATAAAACGATCAACACGCTGGATTCAATGATCGGTTACCGAAGCGATAAATACGAGCAATTTGGAAAATTTGCAGCCCGACTGGACGACATTGCAAACTTCATCCCGGCACGGATTACGGCATTGCTTATGGTGCTTGTAACAGTAAATTATCGCGGTCTGCAATTTGTCTTCAAATATGGAAACCGGCATAAAAGCCCAAACTCAGGTTATCCTGAATCCGCTCTGGCAGGAATTCTTGATTGTCGTTTTGGCGGTTCGAATGTCTATCATGGGAATTGGGTTGACAAACCTTTTATTGGAGAAAATGACCGGATTATTGAGCCGGGCGAGATTCGGAAAGTTATTGTCATCAACCATAAAAGCTGTTTTTTGATGGTTATGATAATCCTGGGATATTTCCTTACCGAAAATAATATTTGGTAATTTTGCTGCTATGAATGCAATTGTAATCTCCGGTGGCCCGGGATCAGGAAAAACTACTTTACTAAATGCTTTAAAGTCACGTGGTTTTAATTGTTCCGATGAAATTTCCCGTCAGCTTATTCAGGAACAAGTCAACTTAAATTCTGAAAACTTACCCTGGAAAAATCTTTCTTCCTTCGCTGAACTTGCGTTAGAACGGATGGTCGAAGAATATAAAAAATCCTTGTTGCTTGAAGAACCAACTTTTTTTGACCGGGCAATTCCTGATATAATTGCATATCTGAAAGTCGGAAATATTAGGGTAGAAAGTCAATTCAACGAGGCACTTAAAAACTATAAATATCAATCAAATGTATTTATGGCTCCACCCTGGGAAGCCATTTACATTAACGATAACGAGCGCTGGCAAACTTTTGAAGAAGCCACTGAGCTTTACAATATGCTGACGAAAACGTATCAAACTGCCGGGTATACTCTTATCGAACTTCCGAGTTGTAGTGTTGAAGAAAGAGTTGATTTCGTTCTGGAAAAATTAGAACAAAACAAATCTATTTAAAGACGCTGTCAGAATTATTGTCACAAATCACCAACCCCACATAAATCTTAGTAGTTTTGCACTCATCAGGGTAGTATCCCGGACTCAAAAAATCCGGTTACTTTAAAAGGGAATACCGGTGCAAGTCCGGAACAGTCTCCGCTGCTGTAAGTTCATAAAAACATTCATGACAATTGCCACTGGGGACAATGATTGAATAATAGAATTTTGAATAATGGAACGCTCCAAGATCTGGCTCACTCCCATTCTCACATTCACTCATTCAAAATTAAACCGGGAAGGCGTCATAGGAAATGGAACGAGTCAGAAGACCTGCCTTATTCACTTAATACGCATAGCTTTCGGAAGAAAGGCTGGTAGCACAAATGACAAAAAAACAGAAGAACTCCTTTTGGGAAGTTCGCAATGACTTTGCGTGCATTTCCACTTTTATTGCAGCTGCGAAGTTTGCGGCTTTATTATTTATCCCACTGCTATTTTTAGCAGGCTGCGGTACTTCTTCAAATCTCACTGAAAGTGCAGAAACGGCTTCTTCGGGGAAAGACTATTTTTCTGAAAAAATCCAGATTCATCATGCCAAGGGCTTCACGATCGAATACCACGATAATTTTAAGGTAATCAACATATTAAGTCCTTTCGAGAAAAGTACCGATACTGCTAAATATGTTCTGCTTCAAAGAGGCACAAAAAAGCCAAAAGGATATCCAAACAGCCAGTTTATTGAAATTCCAATCCGGAGTCTGGTAGCGATGTCGTCCATGCACGTGGGTTTGGTTGGACTTTTAGGTGAAGAAAAAATTGTAACAGGGCTTGGCAATTTGAAGTACGTTTCCAATCCTGAGATCATCAAACAAATTGAAGCTGGCAAAATTGCCGAAGTTGGAAAAGATCAGGGATTGAATGAGGAAAAATTGATCACCATGCATCCTGACCTGATCATGACGACAGGCAGTCCGGTTTCAAAAATGGAGCGATACACCACTTTAAACGCTGCTGGAATTCCTGTTTTGATTAATTCTGAATGGGTTGAAACGACGCCACTCGGCCGTGCGGAGTGGGTTAAACTTCTTGCTGCGTTGCTAAACCGGGAAGATTTTGTCAACAAGAAATTTGCCAAGATGGAAGAGGAATACAAACGTCTTGCGGCTTTATCTCAAAAAGTAAAAGCAAAACCGAGCATTATTACCGGTATGAATTCCAAAGATTCATGGTTTGTCCCGAATGGAAATAGTTATATGGCGCAGTTTTTCCGGGATGCCGGCGCAGATTATCATTGGAATAATACCAAAGCAACGGGAAGTCTGGCGTTAAATTTTGAAGCCGTTTACCCGATCGCTCTGACAGCTGATTATTGGCTGAATGTCGGGATCAGCAACTACGATAACAAAAAAGAAATTCTTGCGAAAGATCCTCGTTATACCGATTTCAAAGCTTATAAATCCGGACAGATTTACAGCTATAATAAACGTGTGAACAACCGCGGTTCGAATGATTATTGGGAATCGGGTGCTGTGAATCCGCAGATTGTTTTGTCGGATCTGATCAAAATCCTGCATCCGGAATTATTACCGGAGCATGAGCTGGTTTATTATAAGCAGGTGAATTAGGCGGTCGGCAATCGGCGGTCAGCTTCCGGCTCTTGCCACTCGAACTCTGGGCCGATTAAAATACTAGTTATGCAAATTTCTTCTCAATCTTATTCCAATTCCCGTCGGCTGATCATTATTGTTCTGTCGGTTTTGGCTGTGCTTTTTTTTCTGCTGGATATCATGCTGGGGTCGGTAAGCATTCCGTTTGGTGAAGTGGTGAGAATTGTGTTTTTGGGAGAATCGGACACTACCGCATGGTTATTTATTATTGAAAAAATACGCTTACCAAAAGCGATTACGGCCATCATTGTGGGCTGCGGATTATCCGTCAGCGGACTTCAAATGCAGACTTTATTTCGCAATCCATTAGCTGGCCCGTCCGAACTGGGTATCACGGCCGGAGCCGGGTTAGGCGTTGCAGCCGTAATGCTTACGAGCGGAAGTACCGCAAGTATTTATGCAATCCGGCAATTGGGTGTTTCCGGGAGCTGGCTGATTGTTGTGATGGCATCGCTTGGCGCCGCTTTGGTTTTGTCCATGGTTTTATTGATCGCCGGAAGAATTAAGGATAATGTTATTTTATTGATTGTCGGCGTGATGGTCGGGACGATAACGGTTTCCGTGATCAGCATCTGGCAATATTTCAGTCAGCCGGAAGAGTTGCAGGAATATATTCTATGGACTTTCGGCTCACTTGGCGGCATTGTTCAATATCATTTGTACGTACTCTCCGGCGTCGTGATCGTTGGTTTACTCATCGCTTTTTCTTCTTCAAAGGCACTAAATGCCATGTTATTAGGAGAAAATTATGCAAGAAGTATGGGTTTGACGGTTGGAAAAACCCGCTTCATTATCATGGCCAGTACCAGTTTACTCACGGGAAGTATCACCGCTTTTTGCGGCCCGATTGGTTTTGTTGGTATCGCGATTCCACATATCACCCGATCACTTTTAGGCACTTCCGATCACCGTATTTTAATTCCTTGCTGTTGTCTGGTAGGTACTGTTTTGATGCTCATTTGTGATATTATTTCTCAAATGCCGGGAACGCAGACCGTTCTGCCGATTAATGTGGTCACCTCATTATTAGGCGCGCCGGTTGTGATCTGGGTTATTGTCAGTCGCAACAATTTACGTTCTTCTTTCTCATGAACGATACGCCGCTACTATCTGCCCGGAACCTGACCATCGGTTATAAAACCGGAAAACGAGAGCCCAGAATCGTTTCAGAAGCTCTGAATCTGGACTTATGGCCGGGGCAACTGGTTTGTTTATTAGGTCCAAATGGCGCGGGAAAGTCAACGCTTATGCGAACACTTTCAGGCTTGCAGCCCGCACTTTCCGGAGAAATTATAATTGATAATGAATCTTTGGTAAATCTGAAACCTGTTGACCTTGCGCAAAAATTAAGTCTGGTTTTAACTGAGCGGATTGAGGCAGGAAATTTGACAGTCAGAGAATTGGTAGCGCTGGGGAGAACGCCTTACACCGGTTGGCTGGGCACACTTTCCGAAATTGACAAGGAAAAAATTGATTGGTCGATGGACGCTACGGATACAAAACGCTATGCCGGGCGACGAATGAACGAATTGAGTGATGGCGAGCGGCAAAAAGTGATGCTAGCCAGAGCGTTAGCGCAGGATACCAAACTGATTTTACTGGATGAGCCGACTGCCCATCTTGATCTGCCGAACCGCGTTGAAATGATGCGATTGCTGCATAACCTCGCACGACAAACCAATAAAGCTATTTTACTTTCCACCCACGAACTGGATCTGGCCCTGCAAGCTGCGGACAAGCTTTGGCTGATGCATCCGGATGGAAAACTCGTTTCCGGCGTACCGGAAGATCTGGTTTTGAATGGAAGTTTTGAAGCAGCTTTTATTAAAAACGGCTTTCACTTTGACCGTAATACCGGCACATTTACGATTCACAAAGAGGCCTCCTCTACTCCTATTTATTTATCAGGAAAAACCAATCTTGTTTTCTGGACAAAACGCGCGCTGCAACGGGAAGATTATATAGTAAGTGACGATCCTGCTTTGCCTCACAAAATTGAAATTATAGAAAGTGAAGAAAGTCCTGTCTGGGTATTTGATAATGGATTAACCTCTAAAAAGCATCTGAACATCAGCGAATTGATTGCTGATTTACAACATATCAAAAAGGTAAAATAAAATTAAAAAAACGATTTTTTATCAATGAAAATATATACTAAAAAAGGCGATAAAGGCACCACAGGTTTATTCGGCGGAAGTCGCGTTTCAAAAGATGATGTTCGGATTGAATGTATCGGAACGCTGGATGAAGCGAATTCTACCATCGGATTGCTTCGTGTAAAACTGGGAAATGATCATGAATGGCAGCCAAATCTTCATAAAATTCAGAAAGATTTGATGGATATGATGTCACATCTAGCCCGTCCTTCCGATGCGAAAAAAGAAAACAAAAATCCGATGCCGGAAGATGGTGCAGCCTTTTGTGAAAACTGGATCGATACACTGGAATCAGAAATGACCTCACCTTCTGACTATTTTTTGCTTCCGGGTGGTAATGAAGTTTCTGCCTTATGCCATGTCGCGCGCACGCAAATGCGCAGAGGAGAGCGGCGTCTGGTTTCGTTGATCAAAACCGATACGGTTCATGAGGCGATTCCTGCCTATATCAACCGTTTATCGGATTTATTTTTCACGTTGGCAAGAGCTGAAATGGACAAAGCCGGTGTTGCGGAGGAAAAATGGCAGTTGTTTTTATACAAACGTTTCAAAGCACCGGAAGAAAAATGATCATCTACATCACCGGAGGCGCACGCAGTGGGAAAAGCCGTTTTGCACAGGAAAAAGCTTTACAGCTAAGCAAATCTCCGGTGTATGTGGCCACTGCACATATCTGGGACGACAATTTTGCGGAACGTGTCCAGCTCCACAAAAATGAACGAGGACCGGAATGGACTACTTATGAATCTGAAACAAATATTCATAAACTTCCTATCCAAAATCAGGTTGTCGTTATTGATTGCGTGACGCTCTGGCTGACGAATTTGTTTGTCGCTTTTGATAACAATATCGAAAAATCGCTCGCTGCGTTTAGGGAAGAAATCGATGCAATCGCACAGCTTTCCGGCACTTTCATCATCATTTCAAACGAAATAGGAATGGGCGTACATGCCGAGACGGAAATCGGGAGAAAGTTTACGGATTTGCAAGGCTGGGCTAATCAATATGTGGCTAGTAAGGCCGAAGAAGCCATCTTCATGGTCTCCGGCTTACCTTTAAATTTAAAATGATTGGTTACACAGAGGGACACAGAGTTAAGGAGAGATACACGGAGATTTATAATCTATAAAAAAACTCCGTGTATCTCTTTTTAACTCCGTGGTTCTCTGTGTAACCTAAAAATTCAAGACTTTATGACTTTACGAGAACAGATACAGCATAAGATAAATAACAAAACAAAACCTCTCGGCGCCCTTGGGAAACTGGAAGAGGTGGCTTTGCAAATTGCTTTGATTCAGGAAACTTTGACGCCAAGTTTAGTAAAGCCGCATATAGTCGTTTTTGCAGCCAGCCATGGAATTGCCAGTGAAGGCGTGAGCGCTTACCCCTCGGAAGTTACCTTTCAAATGGTTTTGAATTTTCTCCAAGGTGGTGCTGCAATTAATGTTTTCACCAAACAAAATGGCATTGAATTAGCCTTGGTTGATGCAGGAGTTGACCATGATTTCGAGCCTGATGAAAACCTGATTGACGCTAAAATTAATCGCGGTACAAAAAGTTTTCTATCTGAGTCTGCCATGACAGAATCAGAATGTCAACGGGCGATTGAGAAAGGAAAAGAGATTGTGAAAAACATTGCCAAAACAGGCTGTAATGTGATCGGTTTTGGTGAAATGGGTATTGGAAATACTTCCTCCGCTGCGGTGATTATGAGTAAATTACTAAATATCCCGATTGAAGACTGCGTTGGAAAAGGTACCGGAGTTAATCCGGATCAGTATCAAAACAAGATCAATATTCTTATGAAAGCGATTTCAAATCATGCAGAAGTTTCAATAAATCCCATGCAGGTTTTACAAACTTTTGGCGGTTTTGAAATTGCCATGATGTGCGGCGCTTTCCTGGCAGCAGCTGAGGAAAAAATGGTTTTGATGGTCGATGGGTTTATCTCTTCGGCAGCATTTTTATGTGCTGTTAAGCTAAATCCAGCGATCAAAGATTTCGCAGTTTTTTGTCATCAATCAGAAGAAAAAGGTCATCGGATTTTACTTGAAAGCCTGAATGTCAAACCTTTGCTAAATCTGGACATGCGCCTGGGCGAGGGAACTGGCTGTGCAGTTGCTTATCCATTAATTAAAAGTGCAGTAGCATTTTTAAACGAAATGGCGAGTTTCGAAAGTGCCGGGGTGTCTGATAAATGAATTTTGTTCTGATTTCTGAGGTTACACAGAGAGCCACAGAGGAATGAAGAGATACACGGAGTTTTTATCTGCAACAATACAAAAACTTTGTGTCCCTTTCCTTATCTCCGTGGCCCTCTGTATAACCTAAAATTATTATGAAGAAAGTTAAGTATATCATTGCGGCTGTTATTGCTATCTTAATTGGTTATATCATTTACGATTCCACTTCTCAACCTACCGTCGATGATCTGAAAGGAAATTTCAAGGAAGTCGCGTTATATCGCAATCCTAATAATACGGGGCCGATTTTACGGATTTATGCCGTGACAGTCAAGGGTGAACCCTGGGAAGAAATGCAGAAATATGGTGATCTGATGCCCTATACCAAATATGGCAATACCAAAGTTTTCTTTTTTCAGGAAGGGAAGCCTGCACCTGCCTCGATCAAATTGGAGGAACCGAATTTCGATACCCAATTTCAGCTTAATTGCCTTGCCAAATATGAAAAAGATGCAAACGGACAGGTTTCTTTAACCAAAACTCCTTTTAATCAATAAGGCGAAAACTATCTTTGTAAAAAACGTTTTGACTAAAATTTCTATCTAAAATGGCTGCATTAGACATCGTAAAGCAATATTATAACGCATTCAACGAAAAAAACTTTGAAGGAATGCTCGCTCTTCTTCATCCGGAAGTTCGTCATGAACCAAACCAGGGAGAAGTTAGAGTAGGAATCGAAAAGTTTACGGAGTTTATGAAAATGATGGACGATTCGTATGAAGAAACGCTGACGGACATGGTATTTTTCACCGAACCAACCGACAAAAGAGTTTCAGTTGAATTTGTCGTAAATGGAATTTATAAAAAGGGTGACGAAGGTTTCCCGGAGGCACACGGACAAAAATACGTTCTGCCAGCCGCTGCATTTTTGGAGATAACAGACGAAAAAATCAGCAGGGTAACGACGTATTACAACCTTGAACTTTGGATTAAGCTGGTTTCTTAGGCAGTCGGCTTTCGGCAATCAGCTGTCAGACTTTGGATAGTAATAATTTTTAGGCACTACCATTTTCAAGTAAATTTAAAACGGGCGATGAACTGACAGCCAATAGCTGAAAGCCGATAGCCACAATCCTATGTCTCTTTCCTTTCTAACCAAACAAGGCCACGCCATCGAATCCGTTTTTGATGAACTGGCGAAATTGCGGATAGCTGTTTTTCGGGATTTTCCTTATTTGTATGAAGGTTCGCTGAACTATGAGAAGGAATATTTGAAGACCTATGCGAATTCGGAACGGGCCTTTTTGTTCGCCGTTTATGATGACGAGAAAATGGTTGGTGCCACTACTTGTATTCCTTTAGGTGATGAAACTGAGGAAGTCCAGGCACCTTTTAACGATGCTGGATCAGATGTTGAAAGTATCTTTTATTTTGGTGAAAGTATTTTACTTCCGCAATACCGTGGACTTGGCTTAGGGCATCGTTTTTTTGATGAACGCGAGAAACATGCAGCTGGCTTTGGCACTTATAAAACAACCTGTTTTTGTTCGGTAGAAAGAATAAATCACTTGGCCCAACCAGCAGATTATCGCCCGAATGATGCATTTTGGATCAAACGGGGATATCATAAAGTGCCTGAACTCAAAGCTACTATGGAATGGCCCGATATCGGAGAAACGGAATCAACACCGAAAACAATGATATTCTGGATGAAAGAAAGCGTTTAACTTTTGGTCTAGCAAGGGTGCAGCGCACCGTAAAATTATTCAATCTACATTCTGGAATAATCACCGCAACAACATTATCTCAACATGATCATCGCCTCCGCCAATTATCCAATAATTGAACATGCAAATTTCGACAACTGGCGTAAACATGTTGAACTTTGGGTTGTTGATGCTGTCAATAAAAATGCCGGACTTCTACTTTTTCCTGAATATGGTGCAATGGAATTGGTTAGTATTTTTTCTAGCGAAATCAGAAGTGATATCCGACGCCAGGTGATTGAGCTTGATTCTTTAAAAGATGAATTTTGCAACGTCTTTTCTGAGCTCGCCAAAAAATATAACGTCATTATTGTCGCGCCGAGCATTCCGGTGATTGAGAATGAAAGAAATGTAAACCGCGTTTATGTTTTTTCTGATAAAGGATTAATCGGTTACCAGGATAAATTCTTCATGACCCGTTTTGAAAATGAAGAATGGGGAATTCAAAGTGGTGTTAAAAATCTTACTCTTTTTGAAGCTTCATGGGGTACTTTTGGTCTTCAGATTTGCTATGACGTTGAGTTTGCCCTGGGTTCCCAACTGTTGAGTTCCATGGGTGCTTCGCTAATTTTGGCTCCAAGTTGTACCGAAACCATCCGTGGCGCTACGCGTGTACATATAGGAGCACGGGCCAGGGCGATGGAAAATCAAGTTTATACCGTTGTTTCCCAAACAGTTGGAAATGCACTTTGGTCGCCGGCTGTGGATATTAATTATGGGTTTGCAGCTTTTTATTCAACGCCCGATAAGGATATGCCGGAAGAGGGAATAATTTCCAAACTGGAACCCCAAAAAGTAGGCTGGCTTATTCAGGAGCTTGATTTTTTCAAAATAAAAACCGTCCGGGATACTGGTCAGGTTTTCAATTTCATGGATCATCAGCATCTGCATATTGGTTTAAAAAACGAAGAAATAAATATCATCCGAAAATCGGTATAGTTCGCCAGTCACTGGCAATAAACACAAACCTATGAAGCAGGAATTACGGTTCTTTTTCACTGCGCTCCAATTTTATACCCGTCTCCCTATTCCTGCCTGGATTGGTTATAGTCCGGAAGATATGAATAAATCAACCCGGTATCTTCCGCTGATCGGCTGGATTGTCGGGTTTATTTCTGGCGTTTTTCTACTTCTGGGCAGCTTTCTGATCGACCTTTCAACCGGAATTATTCTTTCCATGATTTCTTCCATTTTATTAACCGGAGCTTTTCATGAAGATGGATTTGCTGATGCCTGCGACGGTTTTGGCGGGGGGTGGACGAAAGAAAAAATTCTGGAAATTATGAAAGACAGCCGGGTTGGAACCTATGCTGTTGTCGGGCTGATTCTTTTGTTAGGACTAAAATTTTCTCTGCTTCAAGCATTAATACCATTCATCCAAAATCAACCGGTTTTGGTTTTGTTGACCTTAATAAGTGCTCACACATTAAGTAGATTTATGGCTGTGACGATGATTTTCACACACGCTTATGTACGTTTTACCAACGACAGCAAATCAAAACCGGTTGCAGAAATTGGAAGCAAAAATACACTTCTCATCGCTGCACTTTTTGCCATTGTACCTTTGCTTGCTTTGAGTTTTCTTTTGAATCAGCCGGTACTTTTACTTGTTGTCCCCTTTCTTTATCTGATTAAAATTATGCTTGCCCGATACTTCACAAAATGGATTGGTGGTTATACCGGCGATTGTCTGGGTGCCACCCAACAGGTCTGCGAAATCGGGTTTTACATGTTCACCGCTGTTTTATGGAAATTTATTTAGTCCGGCATACTACGCCATCCTTATCGCCCGGACTGATATACGGTAGGCTGGATGTTACTTTGGAAGATACATTTCCAGCTGAATTTGAAATTATCAAAACGAAACTTCCCAAAAATCAGGATATCATTTATTCCAGTCCTTCCACACGTTGTACCTTATTGGCACAAAAAATAAATCCCGTTTTTCACACGGATAACCGCCTCACCGAACTCGATTTTGGCGATTGGGAAGGTGCAACCTGGGATACTGTAAACGAAGTTGACTTAAAGATCTGGATGGATGATTTTGTTAATATCGTCGTGCCGGGTGGTGAAAGTATGCAGCAAATGTCTGTGCGTGTGCTCTCATTTTGGTCTGAATTAATACAATCCGGTCATAAAAAGGCGGTTGTTGTTACACATGGAGGTGTGATTCGGCTGATTCTTGCGCATTTACGGAACATTGAACTTGCAAAAGCTTTTGACATAAAGGTGGCTTATGGCGAGGTGGTGGTTCTTGATATAGTCTGACTTCGAATATTATTTAATCACAAATATTATCCATTCCCTGCTCGTGGGAACAACTTTTTAAGCTAGATATAGAACTCGACATTTACCTTAAACAAAGAACATGGATACTAATATTGAGATTTTAGGCGATCAGGAAGAAACTTTGGGAACAGCTGAGGATTTGAGAGAGGAGATAGCAGTGGAAGTGGTGCAGCATGAAGTAGTTGGAAGTCACGTAAAAATCGAATTTGAAACCTCCAAAGGACTTTGTACCGGTTATTATTTTGTCAATGAGCTTGGTCATGAGGAGTTGAATATGGAGCCGGATTCTGTGATCATTCTCACGAATTTATTCCCGGATTATTTTGGAGCCTACATCAATTCGCTCAACAGAGATTGGGTTGATATTGATCTGTCGGTGAAATATAATGGCTGTCCTGAATATAAAATATATAACCGGCACGTGGTTTTGTAATTCCATCGAAACATTACTTCTTTCTTCTGGAATTTCTGTTATTTTTGGTTTATCCTCAACGTTAAAATTGATAAGCCATGAAACGGATTCTGCTGTTCCTTCTTTTGATTTTAATTATCAGTAATTGTAAAAAAGATAATGAAAAAGAAGTCTTGAACCCTTGTGATTGTCCAAAAGAACGGAATTGTACTTTAGAACTTGATTTTGTCGTAATAAATATTAAAAATCAAAATAGCCAACCAATAAGTCTGGATGAATATTATACAATCCGTATATCAAACGGAGAAAAAATAATTTCAAAGGATTTTGGATTAGATAGCCTAAGGCGTGCCTGGGGAGCCTACCCCGTAATATCAGATCGTGAAAAAGAAACGATTGAAAAATGCGGTACAGATTTTGAGTTTACAGGAATTAAAAATGGCATAGAAATTGTAAAGCAACGGTACACAATCGGCCATGATTGCTGTCATGTCAAGATTTTAAGTGGCAAACCTGATATAATAGTTCAAGATTAGAGTTCGCTGAGATCCTCATTCAAAATTACTGTCTCAGCAAAACGAAAAATACAATGTTTGAAACAGATTTTGAAAAGATACTTCATCAGGTTGAAAACATACAGCCCACAGCATACGGCAGCACCCGCAACTATCAGGATGGTGCGGTAACCCGTTTGTCGCCTTACATTTCACGAGGCGTCATTTCGACAAAACATGTTTTTAAAAGTTTATTAGACCGCGGATTTAATCCATACGAAATTGAACGTTTGATTCAGGAATTGGCATGGCGGGATTATTGGCAGCAGATCTGGATTGAAAAAGGAAATCTTATTGATGAAGATTTTAAATCCACTCAAACCGATGTTGAAAATCATCAAATTCCAAAAGCGATTATTGAAGGAAAAACCGGGATTGAGGTTATTGATAAAGCTATTTCGGATTTTTACGAAACCGGATATTTGCATAATCATCTGCGCTTATACATAGCCAGCATTATTTGTAACGTCGCCAAAAGCCATTGGAAACTTCCGGCAAAATGGCTGTATTATCATTTGCTTGATGCTGACTGGGCAAGTAATGCGTTGAGCTGGCAATGGGTTGCCGGCTCAAACAGCAATAACAAGTATTTTGCGAATCAGGAGAATATGAATAAGTTTTTCTACTCCGATCAAAAAGATACATTTATGGATGTGGAATATAGTAAATTCCCTCTTCCAGAGATTCCTGGAATTTTGCACGAATTGACGACTCCAAATTTATTGACCATTCTGCCTGAAAAACAATCCTTGAAAATAGATTCTAAACAACCAACGCTGATTTATAATTTCTATAATCTCGATCCGCTTTGGAAAAAAGAGGTCGCCGCAAACCGGATTTTACTAATTGAACCATCCCATTTTCAAAAGTATCCGGTTTCAGAAAAGTCCATCGATTTCATTTTAGCACTCGGTCAAAATATTGAAAATTTACAGATTTACACCGGTGCGTTTGATGATTTGGTAAAAGAATATCAGCCTGAAAATATTTACTTTAAAGAACATCCGACTACGGCTCATTACAAAGGAACTGAGGAAAGCCGCGACTGGATGTTTTCTGTCAAAGGCTATCATTCCTCATTTTTCAAGTTTTGGAAACTATGTAAAAAAGAACTTTCTACCCTATATAACGCTCAGTAAATGCACCTTACAAAAGAAGATATTCAAAATACCGAAAGAATCAAACGTCTAAATATCATCAATTCGATCACCGGTATTAAACCTGCAAATTTAATCGGTACGATATCAAATGATGGAAAAACAAATCTGGCCATTTTCAGTTCTGTTATTCATTTGGGAAGTAATCCGGCACTGATCGGTTTTATATTACGACCGGATCGTGAAGCGGGCCAGCACACTTTTGACAACATTAAGGAAAATGGATCCTATACTATTAACCATATTCACGAGTCCTTCATCGAACAGGCGCATTATACGTCGGCGAAGTTTGCGCGGGATGAATCGGAGTTTGAAAAATGTGCTTTAACGGAAGAATTTATTGGTGATCACAAAGCTCCGTTTGTCAAAGAAAGTAAATTGAAGCTGGGAATGAAAATTGTACAAACGATTCCGATCGAACTTAATGGAACGGTGCTGATTATTGGTGAAGTTGAACATTTGATTATTCCGGATGCCGCCGTGGATGATCAGGGACAAATTGACCTGAGCCAACCAAATGACGTTGGAATTTCCGGATTGAATACCTACTACAAACTGGAAAAAATTGCACAGTTCCCTTATGCACGACCGAATGCATTGCCTGACTTTTCAAAATAAAACGTTTAAATGAAAAAAGAGCACTTGCCGGAAAAGATATGCGTCGTTTGCGGCAGGCCTTTTTCCTGGCGGAAGAAGTGGGAAAAAGTTTGGGATGAGGTAAAATACTGCAGCGACAAATGCCGGGGAAATAAAAATAAAGCACATGAAATCAGCTAGTATCATTTTTCCACATCAGCTATTTGAGAAAAATCCGGTTGCAGAAAACGGCTGTCCGGTTTATTTGGTTGAAGAAACGCTGTATTTCAAACAATTCAAATTTCATAAACAGAAGATTGCCTTTCACCGTGCAACGATGAAATGTTATGCTGATTATCTGGCATCGAAAAATGTGGAAGTGCACTATATTGATTCTGTTGATCCGCTTTCTGATGTACGGAAACTGATTGCTGCGCTGGCTTCTCAGGCTATTAAAAAGCTGCATTATATCGATCCGACAGACAACTGGCTTGAACAGCGATTAGCCTCTGCTTCTGCCAAAGCAAACATAGAATTAATTCAATACAGAAATCCTTTATTCTTGAATAGTAGAGAAGAATTAGGTGTCTTTTTTCATGATAAAAAGAAAAAGTTTTTTCAGACTGAGTTTTACATTCAGGAACGCAAAAAACGAGAAATTTTAGTCGATAAAAACAATGAGCCGATTGGCGGTTCGTGGAGTTATGATGTGGATAATCGTAAAAAATATCCACGAAAAAAAGAGCCGCCGCATATCACTTATCCTGAAACCACTTCGTATTATGAAGAAGCGAAGACCTATGTTCAGGAACATTTTAAAGATAATCTTGGGCATTTGACTAAATACCCGTTTTATCCCCAAGACTTCAAATCGACCAAATCCTGGCTCAAACAATTTTTGGATGACCGATTTAAGGAATTCGGGCCTTATGAAGATGCGATTGTGAAAGAAGAAAGTATTTTGCATCACAGTGTGCTTACGCCAATGCTGAATGTCGGCTTGATTACGCCTGACAAGATTATTAAAGCCGCGCTTGATTATTCAGAAGAACACGATATTCCATTAAATACCACCGAAGGTTTTATCCGGCAATTAATTGGCTGGCGTGAGTTTATGCGTGGATATTATGAAATAAAAGGCTCTGTTGCACGGACGAAAAATTATTGGAATTTCACCCGAAAAATACCGAAATCTTTCTATGACGGAAGCACCGGAATTGAACCCATTGACCAAACAATCAGGAAAGTTCTGGATCGCGGTTATTGCCACCACATTGAGCGATTGATGGTGTTAGGCAATTTCATGCTGCTTTGTGAATTTGACCCGGACGATGTTTATCAATGGTTCATGGAACTGTTTATCGACGCTTATGATTGGGTGATGGTGCCGAATGTTTACGCCATGAGCCAGTTTGCAGATGGCGGGATGTTATCAACCAAACCTTACATTGCCGGCAGCAACTACATCATGAAAATGAGCAATTTTGAAAAAGGTCCCTGGCAGGAAATCTGGGACGCACTTTTCTGGCGTTTTATGCACGTACACCGCGACTTCTTTCAGAAAAATCCGCGTCTGGGCATGTTGATCGGCAGTTTTGATAAAATGGAAACTGAGGAGCAGAAAGGCTTGTTAAATACGGCTCATCAATTTTTGAAGTCGCTCGATTAATCTTCTTATTTTAAGATTGTAAACGATGCCGTAACAGCAATACACGAAAAATTCGGTAGTCTCTCTACACCAAAAATAGCACGGGTATGTTTTCCCGCGTCGCCCATAATTTCCAGAAATAGATCAGAAGCGCCATCCGCTGCTTTCGGAGCATCGTTCCAGTCGCCGCTGGCTGTATAATAAATATCAATATGATTTAGTCCTTCGATTTGTTCAAAACCAAGGTGTTTGTCGATTTGCCCCAGCACATTCATCGCTGCAATCCGCGCTGCCTGATAACCTTCGATTGTCGAGACTTCCGCTCCAAGCTTTCCCGCAAAATGTAAGTCTCCCTTATCAATCGGGAATTGAATGGCGACGTAGGCCGTAATTCCTCTAACGTTAACCGCCACATAAGAACCGCCAGGATTTGGCACACTCCGTTGAGAGATTCCACTTGAAAGAAGTTTTGATTTTAATTTCTCTAATGACATCACCGTGTCTTATTTGTAAGTATATTATATCAGCCGACCTTGTCAGAGCCGTTGGTTACACCCGGTGAATTGGGAAATAAATATTTCGTAACCAGAATAAAGAATGCGACAACATTGGCCGTGGTGGTCGTTAATAAAGTGACGATAACAGTATCGGAAAGTTCAAAAGAAAATTCAAAATGGTCAGGCCCTTTAAAAATCCCGCCGTGAAAAGGATTTATTAAATAAAAACTTCCTACGCCGTGCAACCAGATTATCAGGACAACAATAAACAGAAATGTAGCCACCAATTGAAAAATGCGGGCGGCATATTTTTTCCTTTCACTGATATCCTGAATAATACCCTGCAACTGGGCGATCTGCATTTGAAGCGATATATCCTTTTCTTTATCCAAATGCCGAACTTCCTGCAGATTACGAATTTCCTGAAGCAGCATTTCCGTTGTTACCGAATTCGGCTCTTTAACAACATTCTCATTTCCCGCCTCCTGAACCATTTGGATCCCATGCGCAACGATCTGCTCAGGACTGGGCGCGGATGGATTGTCTGATGAGATTTTGCTCAAAATATTCCTTAATAATGTCGTTGGAAATTATTGTGTTTTCCCCTTTGGCATAGGCCTGGGCCCAGGGCGAATTAGCGGCATGCGACCAGTTGGAAAGCGTTACGCCGTCAAGGTTTTTTGTTATCTCCCAGGTATATTCAATAGCCTCGGTCTCTGTTGAAGATAACGTGTAACTTTCAGAAATTCCGGTAGCTTCAGAAGGTTTAAAAGCGGTGGGCGGAGCAATAATCGGGCTGCTTCCCCACTTTTTATAAAGCTGATAGATTGAAGGAATCACAGGGCCGAATTTCCAGGCAAAAAAAGGCTCACTGCATAATGGCGTGTCGTAAAGAGCCAAATGTAATCCATGTGCAAAAAAGACCATTTTCTGCAACTTCATCTGCGTAACCGGACTTTCTGACGAAGAACCCATCCGCACAAATTCCTTTGCTACAATCTCTGCTGATATCATAAAGGACAACGATTAAATGCGGGCTAAAATATTCATTGTATAACGTAAATCAATTTCAGAAATTATTCTGCAATCTAAACACAATAACAAATATTAAAAAGGGAAAGTGCGGGAAATTTATATGATTTCCTAATCGTATTTAGCTTATTTTTAATGATTTAGGATTTCAAAAGAGGCTATCAATCAACTATCACATAATGTTTTTTTTGACGTGGTCAATAACGAAAAAAGCACTTAACGATTTCTCGTTAAGTGCTTCTCATTCAGGGCTCCCGAAGTTGGGCTCGAACCAACGACCCTCTGATTAACAGTCAGATGCTCTAACCGGCTGAGCTATTCAGGAATTTTAAATCCGATTGTTTATCTGAATTATGGTGCAAATATAGCGGTTCGATAAATATGACGCAAGTCTCGGATAAAAATATTTTTCAACTTTGAACCTTTGAAAGTATTAACTCCTTGACTTTCTTGGCATCTGCCTTTGAAAAATTATTTATAATTATTTCCGGCCGCATGCGAGGAATCACCCGAATGGTCGAAAAGAACATACTGTTTTCGATTTCCACACCAGAGATATCAGAATAGAAAACGAAATTATCTGTGCTTCTGAAAAGCTTTTTCACTGTAAAAGTTACACCCTTCTCTCCAAATGATACTTCATCAGGAAACATTGGGTTCATTAGCCCGCTGGCTTTAAAACGATCATTCATATGTATTGTCTTTGGAAAAAGTTTACGCTGTTCAAAATGGTCACAAAGGTACGTATACTACCTTTTTTGTTTCAAAAAATTCTTCAGTAAAATAGTCGGAAAGATCGTACGTGCGGGTTTTCATATTCAACTCCGCCAGCTCCTCCACAAGATCTCCTCCTTTTAGGTATAAAATACCGTTCCTCAGCGAATGAAAGGAATTACGGCTGATATTTTTTCGGACCCACCCCACAAACGGCGTGATACGCGTAACCGCACGACTAACTACAAATTCGTAAGTATCGTCAAGTTTTTCCGCTCTGATTTGTTCTGCTTTCACATTTTTCAAATCAAGCGCACCTGCAATCTCCTGCACCACTCTGATTTTTTTTCCTATACTATCGACCAAATGAAACTGCGTATCCGGAAACATTATAGCAAGAGGAATTCCGGGGAAACCTCCACCCGTTCCCACATCCAGTACCGAAGTCCCGGATTTAAACTGCATCACTTTCGCTATGCCCAAGGAATGCAGAACGTGGCGCTCGTATAAAGTGTCGATATCCTGACGTGAAATTACATTCACTTTTGAATTCCAATCCTTATATAATTCTTCTAACCGGGTAAATTTCTCAATCTGAGTTTCTGTCAGATCAGGAAAATATTTCAATATTAATTCCATGTGTTTCGAGGTTTTCTTCTTGTCATCACAAAAAATCCGAAGAAGACGTAATAAATAAAAAATGCAAAATCCATCAACAGAAAACTAAACCATTCCACCGTCCGGTCAAGTCTTCTGTTAATTATAAAAAACAAAATCCACTGAATAATCCAGCGAACTCCTACTACAACTCCAAGTTCCTGAAGCAGCAAAATATCTTTGTTAATCAAAGCCAACCCCAGCGTCAATAAAGCGAGAACCCAGACAGCCACGTGCGAAGCCGAGAGAAGTCCCAACATCATTTTATTACGCTTTCTATAAAACTGGCTTACTGCCAAATGCCTCCTCTTTTGCCTCAACCAGCCCGACCAGGTGGTTTTTGGTTTGGAATAAACAAACGATTCCGGCTCAATTGAAATCGCAGTATTTGTACTGGTTGACACTTCATTTAAAAAAATATCATCGTCACCGCCCATTATGTGGCGGTGTCTGTAAAATCCTTTATTGGCAAAGAACACCTGCGTTTTGTACATAATATTTCTTCCGACTCCCATGTAAGTAAGCCCGGCGAGAGAGAAAGAAAGATACTGAACTGCCGTGTAAAATGTCTCAGAGCGGATAAACCAGTTCAATAAACCGGGCTCCTTCTCATAAGGGGAAAATCCTATTACGATACTTTTTTCTTCACTGATCTGAGAAGTCATAGCAGTTATCCAGTGCACCGAATTTGGTCGGCAATCGGCGTCAGTCATTAATGCGATCGGATATTTTGCCTGCTTCATACCAACCGTCAATGCATATTTTTTAGGTGTAACGTGACTAAACTCGTCGTTGATTCTGATATAGCGGATGTGCTTCCAGCTGTGAATATTTCCACGCATAAAATCCTCGCTGCCATCATCCGATCTGTCGTCTAAAAGAATTACCTCAAACTCTGGATACTCCTGCGCATCCAGAAGAGGCAGTAATTCCATCAGGTTTTCCTTTTCGTTCAATGCACATACCAATACTGTTACACCAGGTGAATCACTTCCATAGTTCGTACTCTTTCCGTAAAAGGCCAGACGCGTGAAAATAAATAGATAATAAAACAGCTGAATCAGAACAAATGCGCAAAGCGCATAAAGTAGAGAATCCGTCACGATAAAGAGGGGTTGTAAAATTTTTCCATATGTAATTCTACAAATATACAGTCATTGTCAGGATTGTTTGTTCCCTTCCACCTATTTTTGCAGACTCATATTTTACAATACATTAATGAAGTTCACGCTACAAACTCAGGATCCACAATCAAAAGCACGTGCGGGTGTTGTGGAAACAGACCATGGGACAATCCAGACGCCTATTTTTATGCCGGTCGGTACCGCAGGAACTGTAAAGGCCGTTCACCAGCGCGAGCTGAAAGAAGATATAAAAGCACAAATTATATTAGGTAATACTTACCACTTGTACCTTCGTCCGGGACTTGATATTCTACAGAAGGCAGGCGGGTTACATAAATTTAACGGATGGGACAGACCTATCCTGACCGACAGCGGCGGATATCAGGTTTATTCGCTTGCAGGCACGGGGAGAAAAATCAACGAGCAAGGTGTGGTATTTAAGTCACACATTGACGGTGGGATACACACATTCACACCGGAAGGTGTTATGGACATACAACGTACGATCGGCGCCGATATTATTATGGCTTTCGACGAATGTACACCCTATCCGTGCGATTTTACTTATGCGCGGAACTCGATGGAAATGACACACCGTTGGCTGGGCAGATGCTGCACACGGTTTGATGAGACTCAACCATTATATGGACATAGTCAAACATTGTTCCCGATTGTACAAGGGAGTGTGTATAAAGATCTTAGAAAACAATCCGCAGAGGTTATCGCATCCTATGAACGGGAAGGAAACGCAATCGGAGGATTGTCAGTTGGCGAGCCTGCTGAAATAATGTATGAACTTACCGAGGTAGTTTGTGATATTTTACCAAAAGATAAACCAAGGTATCTTATGGGTGTCGGTACACCTGCCAATATCCTCGAATGCATCGCTCTGGGCGTAGATATGTTCGATTGTGTGATGCCTACCCGCAACGCGCGCAATGGCATGATTTTTACTACCGAAGGCATAATAAACATTAAAAATGAAAAGTGGAAAGATGACTTATCAGCGATAGACAAAAATCTCGGAGGTTATGTTAGTACATTCTATTCTAAAGCGTACCTTCGTCATCTGGTGAAATCGGAGGAGATGCTCGGAGCTCAGATTGCGAGTGTCCATAATCTGACTTTTTACTTATGGCTTGTAAATACTGCCAGAGAGAAAATAATCGAAGGTACTTTCACAATTTGGAAGAAAGAAATTGAAAAAAAATTGATGCAACGCCTTTGAAAGTTAGAAAAAGAACATTTCTTTCGGGAAGAATTTGTTTTAATTACAGTTTTATTGCTGTATTTCGAAAATTGAGGTTGGTAAAATGACATTGTTAACCTAATTTTGTGCCCACTAGGCATTTTGATAAGGGAATATCTGGCCACGAAAAAATATTGTTTTTATTATAAATTGATTATTAACGATCAATCCTAGTTAATCTTAATAACGCTAACTTGAATAGTATGAAAAAAGTATCCCAGTTGATTTGTTCGCTTGCCTTGGGGTCATTGATGGCTTTGCCTTCAGTTGCACAGCCCTTAGAGCAACCGAATTCTCCGGATTACAATCCAAAAGCTACCTATGACGGACCCTACAAAATGAACACATGGTCGATTGCGATCCATGGAGGGCCATCAATGTTTTTCGGTGATTTGAGAGAATATGATTTCTGGCCTGTTAACAAAAACAGCGACGACAGCCGCAAAGAATCAGGATCTTTTCAAGGAGGTATTACGATTAACAAACAACTTTCTTACTGGTTCGGAGCTCGTTTAGACGGATCTATCGGTAGCTTGAAAGGTATGAAACGCCGTAACTACAACCGTTACTTCAAAGGTGATTACCAGGATGTCTCTCTTTCTGGAACAATTAACCTTAAAGGTCTTTTAATGGGACCTAATAAAATGAAGCGTTGGAAAGTTGATGCTTATGCTGGGTTTGGTCAAATTTTCTATGATTCGAAAGCATATGATTTGTCAGGAACTCGTCCATTAGTTCGCGAAACGGGCAAGAAAAATGACTGGATTATCCCAACAGGTCTTAACGTAAACTACGAATTGACTTCTCGTTTGGATCTTGGTCTTGACTTCCGTCTTAACTACACAAATTCTGACTATCTTGATGCTACCTGGGGTGGTGACTACGACAGAAATGCCGACTTGAATTCCATCAAAGATGCAAAAACTTCTCGCAGAGGAAACTCTGAACTAGATAGCTACGGATACGGTTCTATTGTTCTTACTTACAAACTTGGTAAAAAACCACTTAAAGTTAAGAAAGAAGATGGAAAATGGGCTTATAAGCCAGAGGATGGATACTACCATCTTCGTTATACAGACCCAAAAGTATTGTTGAAACCTGTTAAGATCCTTACACTTGAAGAAATGGATTCAGTTGCAAAGGCAAACCGTCCAAAAGATATCGATCCAAGATTACTTCTTGATACAGATGGTGACGGTGTTTCTGACTTTTTCGATAAAGAGCCAAATTCACCAGCTGGAAGTATCGTAGATGGTAGCGGTCGTGTTCTTGACTTTGATACATACGTGAAAAATGCATTGGCAACAGGAGCGGCATGTAGCGAAATCTTTGCAAACGTTCAATTCGACACTGATAAAAACGTTCTGAAACCTGAATTCCAGGAAATGTTGAAAAACGTTGCAATGTTAATGAACAAAAACGGATGCCGTCTGCAATTGGCTGGTCACGCTGACCGTCGTGCAACTGACCGTTACAACATGGCACTTTCTCGCCGTCGTGTAGATGCAGTTAAAAACTACCTTGTCAACGAAGCTGGCTTGAAAGATCCTAGCAAAGTAATCGTAGACTACTTCGGTTCATTCAAACCAATCGCTGAAAGCTCAACTCGCGATGGTCTGTTGAAAAACCGTCGTGTAGAATTGAAACTTCTTCCATAAGCAAAAATATAATTCGAAAAATGAGAAAGGCTCCCGGTTGGGAGCCTTTCTCATTTCAAATCACTAGATTTGAAATTCCATATCACACCATTAAATAGTTCACACAAAATTACACATGGCTCAATACGATTATTTAATAGTAGGTGCAGGACTTTGGGGTTCTGTTTTTGCACATGAGGCAACAAAAAGAGGTAAAAAGTGCTTAGTAATCGACCGACGCAAGCATACCGGCGGTAACACTTATTGTGAAAATATGGAAGGCATCAACGTGCATAAATATGGTGCTCATATCTTCCATACCAACGATAAAGATATTTGGGATTATGTAAACTCTTTTGTCGAATTCAACCGCTACACCAATTCTCCTGTAGCCAATTACAACGGAGAACTGTATAATCTTCCTTTCAATATGAATACCTTCTACCAACTTTGGAAGGTGCGTACACCCGAAGAGGCAAAAGCAAAAATTCAGGAGCAGGTTAAAGAAGCGGGAATTACAGACCCAAAAAACCTGGAAGAACAGGCAATTTCACTAGTCGGTATCGACATCTATGAAAAACTGATTAAAGGTTACACCGAAAAACAATGGGGAAGAAAAGCAACCGAGCTTCCGGACTTTATTATCAAAAGACTTCCGGTTCGTTTTACTTACGACAATAACTATTTCAACGACAAATATCAGGGTATCCCGATCGGGGGTTATAATAAATTGACCGAAGGATTACTGGAAGGAATTGAAGTAAGACTGGATACTGACTTTTTTGCCAATCGTGAAGAATTAAGTGCGTTGGCTGAAACAGTTGTGTATACCGGACAGATTGACGAATATTTCAATTTCAGCCACGGCTCATTGGAATACCGTAGTTTACGATTTGATAATCAATTACTGGATCAGGAAAACTATCAGGGAAATGCGGTTATCAACTATACTGATGCAGAAACGCCTTTCACCCGCATCATCGAGCACAAACATTTTGAATTCGGTACTCAGCCGAAAACGGTCATTACGCACGAATATCCGTCCGAATGGACAACAGGCGCAGAACCTTATTATCCGGTAAATGACGATAAGAATACAGCTGTTTTTAGTCAGTACAAAGAGTTGGCAGCAAACGAAAACAACGTAATTTTTGGTGGCCGTCTTGCTGAATACCGTTACTACGATATGCACCAGGTTATCGGTTCCGCTTTGAAAAAAGTACGCGTTCATTTTGGTGAATAAAGCGTAAACACAATACACACACTATACGGCCTTCCGGCTATTATTTATGAAAGTTTTATATATCGCCATCGCAGCTCTGCTGCTGCTGGTAATTGTGTTCGGGTGCAGCTCTAACCGGAATTCTCCACGCATCCTATCCGAAAATTTTACCGATAATCCAGGTTATCAGAATAAAGCTGCTTACCTGATAAAACCTGGTGATATGTTGCGGATAAGCAACCTGAACTGGTTTTCATCATTATTCCCCGACCCTGTAAAAACGCAGCATTCGCAAAGCTCTGAAAGTGGATACCACGCCAGTGTAAATCAGGATGGCACAATTAAATTACCTGAAATCGGATTGCTTCGTGTTGCAGGACTTACGCGTCTGAAGCTGGCAGATTCCTTATCGTTCCGATATCGAGACATTATCCGTGACCCCATTTTCGAAGTGGAAATAACGAATTTACGGGTCAAAGTTCTTGGCGCGTGTAACATTCAGGGGGTTGTGGTTTTGGATAAGGAAACACAATCCCTGGGGGAAGTTTTGGCGAAAGCTGGCGGAATTAAATTTAACGAGGCAGGAGAAAAAATTCAGATAATCCGGGGCGACGGGCAGGAGCAAAAAATAATCGAATACGATTTTCAGCAGCTTGGAGAACCCAGAATCATGAATCTTGTCGTTTATAACAATGATATTATTTATATTCCACCTTCGCGGGAAGGCATACGATCAGTAAAATTATCCCGCAAATTGATACTCATTCAACCCATACTGATAGCACTCAACCTGGCTATTCTGGTTATAAATCTTACAAAATGATGATTCCTGCTATTATTGATTCTGATGGTTCCCAAATCTTGCAGACTCTTGGACTGGATTTGCATATGCATGTCTTGCCTGGAATTGACGATGGAGCCCAAAATCTTAATGATAGCCTTGCGCTGATCGACGCACATTACCGCGCCGGAATCAGGAAAATTATTGCGACGCCTCACATACGCATGGATTTTTTTGTAAACACACGGGATTCTATTTATCAGGCCTGGACCGAATTAACAAAAATAACTAATGAACAGTATCCGGATTTGACGATCCAGTACGCCGCTGAATACTTTGCAGACGATTATTTTTTATCACTTTTAGATAAAGGTGAAATACTCCCTCTGGCAGAAAATTATGTTCTCGTAGAAACATCATTGCGGCATGATCTGGTATACTTTCCCGACATTTTAAAGGAAATGATTTTAAAGGGATATAAACCTGTCGTTGCACATCCTGAAAGGTATCGCGCATGGCATGATAAGCCTGAACGTTACGACGAAATTCACGAGCTGGACATAATTTTTCAGATTAATATTCTTTCTATCGGTGGCGCATATGGGCCAACAGAACAATTTATGGCCGAAAAATTGATTCAACAAGGCTGGATCGGTGCCTTGGGAAGTGACCTTCATCGGATTGGGCAGTATAAGTATATAAAACAGGCCGTGGAAAATCCCTACTTCGAAAGTTTGAAGGATATAAAACTGCTGAACCATACCTTACGAACCGATTAATCCCATGGATAAAGGGAACGACAGTGCTTATTTTGAAAAGTTTCTAAATCACTCTGATTCCCTCGATGTTCAAAAGGTTTTCAAAGTGATTCGTAGCCGCTGGTATTGGTTGGCCGGATCGCTTTTCTTTTTTGGTATGTTATGCTTTTTGTATCTAAGGCTGATTACACCTCGATATGTTGCCAGCATAAATCTTAAATATTTAAATAAACAATCTGAACTTGATGAGATCGCGAGTTCGACACCAACATTGCTACTCAACGATGGCAGCAGTGATTACCTCATTGAAAAATATAATGTAAGATCACAGGAATTTGTTGAAACTGCTCTGACCAAACTTAACAACCCGGTTACATTTTACCGGTTAAAAGACTTGAGAAAAATCGATCTGTACCCCGTAAAACCCCTGTCACTAAAAGTTATCGATTTTGAACCTTCCAAATTCACCAATTGAACATTTCTGCTCGATCAGGAAAATGAACTCTCCTACGAAGGTTCCTTTCACAAAAAGCTGATCGCCGGTATGGTTTATACTATTCCAGGTTTGAGTTTTCAGATCGAAAAAATTAATAATCAAAATGGTTATGAAGTCATCTTTGTATTTAATATTCCATCCAGCCTTGCTCGGAAATTTATCAAACAGATCGATCTGCTTGAAGAAGAAGAAATGCCCGTATTAACACTGGCATTTGAACACCATAACAAGCCGTTCGCAAAAGACTTTTTAGAGAAACTCTTAGAATCATATAAAGAATATGATATAGGTCAAAAGCAACGTTCCTCCGATCTCACACTTCATTTTATACATCAAGAACAATTGCCTTGCTGTGTCCAGAAATTATTATCCGGTAAGTCCCGAAAGTTTGCCAGCATGGATTGGTAAGATGAACCATGCTTCATACGGAAAACGGTTTAGAGTTTACATCTGGCTTCTTTACAAATTAACTAAAAATTCACAGTCCGATCAGCTCATTTATGTATATGGATTTGATCTGGCTGCGGTTGCGTTGATTTTCAAACACTTTTCACGAAGAAAAATCTTTGTCATTTACGAAATTCCGGACATTCGGGAGATATTTTTTTCCAGGGGTATTGGGCCAGCCTTGATACGGTTCTTCGAAAAACTGACAATACCAAAAATCGATTTGCTGATAGCCACTTCACCCGAATTTATTTCCGAGTATTTTACAAAAATTCGAAAAATAGACATCCCGGATTACCAAATAATTGAAAATAAAGTTCATCAAGCTCAATTGTCAGAAACTTCAAACCCTCAGAAGTGCAAGATTCCGGATAAAATAAAAATTGGATATTTTGGCGTTCTAAGATGTGCAGCGTCGCTAAGTTGCCTTATTCTTCTGGCAGATAAAAATCGGTTTGAGATAATTTTACGAGGTATTTTTATGCCTGCAACCAGTCATTTTGAAGCTCAAATTTCAAACTTAGAAAACATCAAATATTTTGGCCCGTACAAAGTGCCGGAAGATTTATCGGGTATCTACAACGAAGTAGATATTGTTTGGGCCGCTTATCCTTTTTCAAATAATAATATTGGAAACCACCTATGGGCAAGAACAAACCGGTTTTATGAAAGCTTGTTTTTCCATAAACCGATTATTCTCTAGAAAGGCAGCGCCTACGCTGAACGAGCCGAGGCACTGGGTAATATTGCTGTCACCATAGATTTAGATAAAATAGATCAGGTTGTTTCACACTTATGTTCAGCCTTGACGTATGCTTATTTGTCTGCCGTCGAACATTCCATGAAAAGAATCCCCGAGCATCAATACCTGATTACCTCAGAATATAAAAACCTCATGATGTGCCTGCAACGAAACAAATTGTCGCCCCAAGAATCCATACCAATGTAGTCTTGCCAATTGTCCTTTTCTTCTTTCTAACGATTGGAAACTATTCATTTTTCAGATATTCAATTCATGGAATTGAGAATGCACCGTTATATTTAAAACTTGCGCCATACATCAGACTCCTTATACCGGTATGGATTATCGGCTATTGCCTGTGGATGAATCATAAACTCACCTGCAGAATTTTTGCCGATCACTTTGACATCTTATTGCTTGGTTTTAGCTGGATGATTTCCGGTCTGATTAGCCTTGATATCGCCAGTTACCTTTTTTACGGAATCTGGTCATTATTTTCGATGCTTTCCATTTTGCTATACATTTCATTCTCATCCATTACTTCCCGGACAAAATCAGAATTTTTGCTTACGACACTTCATGTTTTATGGATTGGAAATTTTGTAATTCTCGTGCTTGACGGTGCGACAATGGTATCTATGAAACCGCACGGTGGCATGTATCAGATGTTTTTCTCTTGTAATACTTTCTGGGCATATCCAACTATGATCATGGGTATACTGGCAATTATCAAAATGCGATTTACGGCACCAAAACTTGGCAAGAAAATATATTATTTCAGCATCTTTCTGATTTGCCTGGCAGCAGTATATTTTTCAGCGCGCCGCAGCCCGCTGTTTTCGCTCACCTTTGCAACGATTTTAATTTTCATTCCCCCAAGAACTCCACACATCCTGGCTATTACTATCCTGATTCTTTTCTTCTGCATATTATTCAATTCCATAACGGGAGAACACATGATAAAATCTCTACCGGAATCTTATATGAAATACAGGATTGAGAGAATGTCGGGGCTGATCAAAGGACGGAAAGAAACCTCATAAACAGAAAGACAAAAGATCTGGAAAATATATCTGGACAGGTTTTACGAAAAACCCGTTTTTGGCGAGGGTCTGGCTGCTGTGAAGTGCATAAAAAGCAATCTTAAAAACAACCCGGAAGGCGTTTCGGCACATAACACTTTTGTAGGGTTATTGGCTGAAACGGGCTTAGCAGGGGCGCTTTTGATGTTGATTGTTTTAGCGAGGAGCTTTAATTTTTTATTTAAATATGCGAATGCAAACTGGATAAAAATCTACTTAATCCTGTTCTTTCCAACACTGGTTATCAATTGGGTGGAATACAATCTGATTCCGGGTCAGATATTTTTTCTTTACACCATGATCATATGGATTATGCCGCGCGGGTTACAATATTTATCCAAGTAATTCAGGAAACCCCAGAAAAAAACAAAGACATGAAAAAATTTTCATGCCCTGTTTCACACTATACACACACTATATTTTTGATATCTTCTATATCAAATTTGATTTGATTGAATTTCTATTTCGAAAACACAAAATAACACATTAAAGTTATCAGAAAAAAACTTTCGATTATGATTTTATATATATCACTCTGAAAACAACTAAATTATTAAAGAAAAGCTTAACGAGAAACAAAAATACTTTATTGCCGCGAAAAAATGTACTTCAACAACTGGTTACATTTCAGAGTCAGGAAGACATCTGATGAATCAATACATAAGAAGACTAATAACCTTTCATTATTTCATCATGTCTGAGTTCCATAACATTACTTTTGATAATATAGTTGCAGGAAAATTTTTCAATCGCGCGACAAATGGAAAATTTTTAAGAAGACATTTATATCGATTTTTTGCTACTTTTAATTCGATTGGTTTCTATCTTAAAATGAACATCTGCCAAAAATAATTAGCTAGCCGATAAAATTTTAGCGCGCTCTTTGTTGTTCATAATTGAGAGATCGCTAGTTACCGACATTTAAGATTAAATTTGACAGCCTGCGAAATTATCTGAGCAGGTTGAATATAAACATTTACCGATACTAAAAAGAATGCGCATCAATCCCGAAACGGTCGAGAGGATCAAACAAACTGCTGACATTGTGGAAGTGGTTGGGGATTTCGTGTCTCTAAAAAAGAAAGGGGCCAATTATTCTGCTTGCTGTCCTTTTCATAATGAAAAATCTCCTTCATTCAACGTAAATCCTGTCCGCCAGATCTTCAAATGTTTTGGCTGCGGCGCTGCTGGTGATGCTATCAAATTCGTAATGGATATTGATGGAATCGGTTATGGAGAAGCGCTTCGGTATCTGGCTAATAAATACCAGATCGAGGTTCAGGAAGAAGAAGTTACGGATGAAGAAGCTTTGCGCCAGAATGCCCGTGAAAGTTTATATTTGGTCCTGAATTTTGCGAAAAATTTTTACCAGCAACAACTTACCCAAACCGATGAAGGGCAGTCGGTCGGTGTCAGCTATTTTCGTGAAAGAGGCTTTACCAGTGACATTCAGAAGAAATTTGAACTCGGTTACAGCACAGATACCTGGGACGCGCTGACAAAAGAGGCGTTAAGCAAAGGCTACACTGCCGATATTCTTTTGAAAGCGGGATTGTTAATTCATAAGGAGGGAAGTCAAACGGCGGGTTACGACCGTTTCCGGGGCCGGGTAATTTTCCCGATTCATAATGTCGCGGGGAAAGTAATTGCCTTTGGCGCAAGAATTCTCAAAACAGATAAGTCGCAACCAAAATATCTGAATTCTCCGGAAACAGAAGTTTACCATAAAAGTGATATTCTTTATGGTATTTTTCAGGCAAAAAATGCCATCAGGCAGCAAGAGGCTTGTTATCTCGTTGAAGGCTATACTGATGTTGTTTCTCTGCATCAGGCAGGAATTGAGAATGTGGTCGCCTCTTCAGGAACATCACTTACCACAGAACAAATCAGACTGATCGGTAGATTTACCCCAAATATTACCATTTTATATGATGGAGATATGGCCGGGATTAAAGCCGCTCTGCGTGGACTGGATCTGGTTCTTGAAGAAGGCCTGAATGTCAGTATTGTTCTTTTTCCCGATGGCGAAGATCCCGATAGCTACGTCCGAAGAGTAGGTGCAGAAGCTTTCAAAGATTATTTAAAGAAGGCATCTCGTGACTTCATCACATTTAAAACGGAAACTTTGCTGCAAGATGCCGGCAATGATCCGTTCAGGCTTGCGGCTGTAATCGGTGAAGTTGTAAACAGCATTATCAAAATTCCGGATGCGATAAAGCGCCAAGTATTTTTTCACCGGACATCAGAAATGATGAAAGTCGATGAGCAAATGCTTATCTCCGAGGGAAACAAATTGCTGAGAAAACTTCATACACAGCCTAAGCCACAAGACCGGGGAAACAGCAGGCCACCAAATTTTACACCACAAGGTCCGCAGGATATTCCATTTGCTGATGATGGACCACCAGCTGATTTTTTTGCCGGAGATTCTCCATTAGAGCCAGCTGAGGTCGAAGAACCATCTCAGCGGACAAAGTTATATTATCAAGAGGAAGCATTTATCCGTCTTTTGGTATTATATGGGGCCAATGAGCTTGAACCGACGATTTCTGTTTGTGCATATGTATTGGGAGAAATCCAAGGGATTGATTTCAAGGATCCGGTTTTTCATCACCTGTTGACTTTGTTCCGTGAAAATTATAGCCGGGAAAAAGTCCTTACAACCGACTATTTTCAAAATCACCATGAGCCTGAAATACGGGACCTGACGATTAGCTGGTTGACGAGCAAGTATGAATTGAGCTCGCTATGGACAGAAAAGTTCGAGATTTATGTTCCTTCTGAGCTTGACGTTCTTGATAAAAGCAGTTTCATTAATATTCTGCGGCTGAAAAAAGCGTTCATCGAAGAGAAAATGAAAATCTGCATGGAAGATTTGAAAAAAGCGACCACAGAGGACCAGGAAAATGCAATCATGAACGAATATATATTTTATAAAGGCATCAGCATGGCCGCTGCAAAAGAACTTGGTAGCGTAATCGGATAAATTTTATTGGTGATTATGCTCGATTTTCGACTAAAAGTTTTTTACACGGTTGCTCAAACTCTGAATTTTAACAGGGCAGCAGCGCAGTTAAATATCAGTCAGCCTGCGGTTACCAAACATATCAAAGAATTAGAGCAACAGTATAATACTACCCTTTTTGACAGAGCGAAGAAGAGGATTATCCTCACACGGTCAGGGGAAATACTGTTGCAGCATGCACATTTAATTTTTGAGCAATATCAAAAACTCGATTTTGATATTAATCTGCTGCAAAATAAAACCGAAGGGGTTTTACACATCGGCGCGAGCACTACGATTGCGCAATATGTCCTTCCCTCCTATCTCGCCCGCTTTCACCAGCGATTTCCGGAAATAAAAATCGAGCTTACAATGGCGAATTCGCTGGTTATCGAGCAAATGCTGGTAGAGAAAAAAATTGAATTAGGCCTGGTTGAAGGAACAGCACATAACTCTGATCTTAAATATTCACCCTTTGTAAAAGACGAGATTGTCCTGGTAAGCAGACCCAAAAACAGTTTGTTAAAAAAAAGAGCTATCTCGCTAAAAGACTTAACAAAACTTCCATTGCTGACGCGTGAAACAGGTTCAGGGACTTCCGAGATCATCGAAGATTATCTGCAAAAGTTCGGAATTAAGATGAGAGATTTGAATATTCATATGCAACTGGGAAGCACAGAAAGCATTAAAAATTACTTGCTCTTTTCGGATACATTCGCTTTTCTCTCAGTTTATAGTGTGAAGCAAGATTTAACTGACGACAGACTCTGCATTATAGACATCGACGAATTGGAGATGACTCGTACATTTTCTTTCGTTACTCGCCAGGGACAGCCTTCGCCTCTTTCCAGGCTTTTCGTTCGTTTTTGCTCGCTCAAACGATAACTATAAGTTATTAAACCACACCTTTTTTGATTTACTTTTGGGAAATTCTCATGGTATTTTTGTCTAAAATCAGACAGGAAATCATGGAAGCTGCTCATAAACATTCTCAGGTAACTGCTCAACATATTCTTTTCATACTTGTTTTCCTGTTGTGCCTTTCCCCGTGGGCAGACGCTCCAATCGCTCTATTATCGGGATTTATTCTGACGCCGGCTATCGGAAATCCCTTTGCGCATTTAACTCATAAAGCGGCACAGATACTTTTGAAGATCTCCGTAGTTGGTTTGGGTTTCGGAATGAATCTGAATCAGGCACTTGAAGCAGGAAGGGAAGGTTTTCTGTTTACGTTATTTTCTATCGCTCTTACCTTATCCGCAGGACTTTGGCTTGGACGAAAACTTGGTATTGAATTTAAAAGCTCATTTTTAATTTCTACCGGTACCGCTATTTGCGGCGGAAGTGCCGTAGCTGCTTTATCTCCGCTGATTAAGGCAAATGAAAAACAGATCAGCTCTGCGCTGGGCGTTGTTTTTGTTCTAAATTCCGCAGCTCTGTTTATTTTTCCAATTTTTGGAAATTGGATTCACATGTCTCAGCATGATTTCGGATTATGGTGTGCGATTGCTATCCATGACACGAGTTCAGTTGTTGGTGCCTCTGCGAAATTTGGTGCCGAAGCATTACAAACGGCAACAACAGTAAAACTGGAAAGAGCTCTTTGGATCATTCCTTTATCTGTTGTTACGATGCTTTTTAATCGTAAACATGGCGGAAAAATCAGTTTCCCATATTTTATCGGGTTTTTTATTTTAGCCGTTTTATTCAGTAACTATTTCAGGGAGTATCAATTTTTTTACATAAACCTGCTCGGCTTATCAAAAAAGTTACTGGTATTGACAATGTTTCTGATTGGCGCGGGCTTAAATCTGGAAACCATAAAATCCGTTGGTATAAGACCCTTTTTGCAAGGAACAATTCTCTGGATTTCTATTTCTGTTACGTCACTTTTGGTTATCCTGTTACTGAATTAAAAAATGGGCTCGTTTTGTTGAAAAAGGCCAGTTTAAATGCTAACTTTTGATAATCTGAAAACTTAGACTTATCAGCTATGAAAACTTCAATTTTAATAATTCTGCTTACCTCCACACTATTTGGCTGCGCCCCATCCCATAAAATTTTGAAACCCGAAAAGGAAGAAAATTTCCGTCTCACAGATTATTCTACCTTTGGTTTCTTCGATGTTGAAGCAAAAGGTGACACTTCGCCCGTAACATTTGAGAAAAATATCGCGATAATTAAAGATGCAATTTCAAAAAATCTGGAAGCAAAAGGATTGAACCAAGCACAGGATCCGGCGTTAAAAGTAAATATTGCAATATCTGTCAAAGAAGAAATTCAAACCAGACAAACTAATTTTCAGAATGACGGACGGCCGCTTTACATGGGACAGCGTAGATATTCCTGGAAAAGTAAGGAAGTGGAAACGGGAAGATATAAGGAAGGTACTCTGCTGATCGATCTTGTAGATGCTTCGTCTAATAAAATGGTATGGAAGGGCGGCGGCGAAGGAATTTTGCCCGGGAAAGAGGAAAATTTTGTGAAGGGAATCAATGAAGTTGTTACCGAAATTTTTAAATCAATAACTCCATAAAACAATAAAAGCCGGTTCTGATCAGAACCGGCCTACTATATTTCAGAAAAAACTATGCGTTGTTTACAACACTTCTAACTTTCTCATTTACGTTATCTGCTACTGATTCAGCTTTCGATTTCGCTGAGTTCACATTTTTAAAAAATCCTTCTTTCAACTTGTCTGCTAATACAGCCAGTTCTTCAAGACTTTTTTCATAGGTATCTTTGGCTGTCCCACCTATATCACCAGCTTTGGTTTTAACAGTACCACCAAAATCATTTGCTTTACTTTTAATCAGCTTACGTGTATCTTTCCCTTTTTTAGGAGCAACTAACAAACCAATGGCAACACCTGTAAGCAAAGCACCTACCGTTCCGATCAGAAATTTTTGATTCTTGTTCATACCAAATTCTTATTTTGTGTGATGTAAAAATAGATAGTCAACCAAATTTAACAAATACCGTGCCAAATCCATTCTTTAACGCCTTTTTTGCTGCTCCCCGTACTTTTTTACTAAATTTTATTACGGTTTTATTATTTTCTTCGACTTCCGCATTCAGTCAATGGGACATTATTGACGCAAAAACAAAAGTCAGTATGCGTGGCGTTCACACAGTTACGCCTACAATTTGTTGGATCGGAGGCTCCTCGGGCACAGTTTTACGCACAAACAATGGTGGTAAAAGCTGGTCTGCATTTAAGATTCCAGGAGCTGATTCGCTTGATTTTCGTGACATACATGCGTTCAGTAAAGAGACAGCCATCGCCATGAGCGCAGGGCCAGCCGAATTAAACAAAGGAAAAATCTATCGTACTGAAAATGGAGGAGATACATGGAATCTTGTGTACCAAACTACACAAACCGGGGTATTTTTGGATGGCATCGACTTCTGGAATAAAAACCAGGGAATCTGCCTTGGAGATCCGATTAACGGTAGATTATTTGTCCTGACGACGGAAGATGGCGGAAAAAGCTGGCAAGAATTACCTATGGAAAACCGCCCTGAAGCACAGGCCGGCGAAGCTTGTTTTGCAGCAAGCGGTACTTCAATTCTGGCTGTTGGAAAAGATAAAGCTTTTATAGGAACAGGCGGAGGGAAAATGGCAAGGGTTTTCCGTTCAGACGATATGGGTCGCCATTGGCAAGTATCAGAAACGCCAATGCCTGCCGGACCGACAAGTGGAATTTTTGGGCTGCACTTTTGGTCTAAAAAACATGGAATCGCTGTAGGCGGTGATTATAAAAATACAAGTGATACCACAAGGAATGTTCTGCTAACCGAAGATGGAGGTGTAACCTGGAAATTTGGCGCAACAACAAAACCATTTGGGTTGAAAGAAGCTGTTGCATTATATCATAAGCGGCACTCGACGTGGAACGGAGATGGGCAGATTCGATCAGATGATTTTGCACTGGTGGCAGTCGGCCCGTCAGGAAGCAGTTCTTCTACCAAACAAGGAAAATCATGGCAATCAGTCGGAAACGAACCCTTCCATGCAGTAAGTTTTGCCGGAAATGTTGGTTATGCTGTTGGCGGCAGCGGCCTCATCGCTAAAATTGAAAAGGTTTCAATGAAGAAGAAGAGGAAGAAACTTGTGTTTGTTCGGGAAGAATGAAATAGTAAAGGATGCAGGAAATTTGATTCTGCATCCTTTAATATTAAATCCGATCAATCAACTCCTTCACTTTCCTTACTTCTCTTCCCATCAGATGATCGGCTATTGCAGCTGCATGCTCCCGACCATTTTCAATAAATATTTTTTCAGTAAATACACCCGCCATAACCGTCCCGCACAAATACAGGCCTGGAATATTGGTCTCGAATGTATCAGGATCAAAAGTTGGTACTTTGGTCAATGGGTCCAGTGTAATTCCGCAACGGAAAAGCAAATGTTCATCGGGAAGATAACCTACGAGCAGGAAGACAAAATCTGCTGGCATCCATTCTGTTTCACCCGTTTCCAGATTCTCGATTTGAATTCTTCCCGGCTCAATAGCCTTCGTAATGCTATTGAAACGTGTGTGAATTTTGCCTTCTTTCACCCGGTTTTTAACATCCGGAACAAGCCAGTATTTTACTTTAGTACGAAAATCCGCTTCCTTATGAACAATCGTTACGTGCGCATCGTGACGATATAGTTCAAGCGCCGCTTCGACCGAAGAATTTGAACCGCCAACCAATACAACATTTGTGTAGGAATACCTGAAAGGTTCATCGTAATAGTGCGAAACATGTGGTAAATCTTCTCCTGGTACATTGAGCATGCGCGGAACATCAAAATAACCTGTGGCAAGCACAACGCTGCGTGACTGGAAAACCTGACCGTCGGTTGCATAGACAAAAAATGTCCCGTCTTCCTGCTTTTCTGTGCGAGCCACGTCGACAAAAAGCTTAAAATTCAGATCGTAATAGCCGGCAACCTTTCTATAATATTGCAAGGCTTCGTTCCGATTAGCCTTCACTTCCGAAATGGCGAAAGGTATCCCTCCGATTTCAATATTTTCGGCCGTTGAAAAGAAACGCATTCTTCTCGGATAACGACGAATTGATTCTGTGATATTTCCTTTTTCTAGAATCAGATGATCAAGACCATTTTTTGTCGCCTCAATAGCCATTGCCAGGCCACAGGGCCCTCCACCGATAATTATAACGTCATGTATATGCATAAATCTTTACGAAATCTTATTGAACGAACGCGCTTGCCCGGATTTTTACAGGTCAAAATTAAGACAGACTTCAGGTAAGCCTATACCTGTCCTCCTGTTGTTGGCTCCATAATATTAACTCTTTATTTAGAACATTGGTTTCTGAACTTTGTAAATTGCGCGACTGTTAGAAATACCTGTTGTAATTATTTCAAAAATCGTTGAAAGACATCGATCACAATTTCGTAAAAAGCCTCAATGACTGTGGAAAACGGAAAATTCCGTTTGTCTTTCTTATTGACTTTTTAGCTCAAAAACCAGTTGTCTGGCGCCTGGAGGAAATTAATCCGATGGAAGTTTTATATGATTTCAACGGTTTCACTAACAGTAAAAAGGCCATCGATCCGGGGTACGGAGAAGATTTTCACTTTCGGAAAAGTCCTGTTTCTTTTGAAGTGTATCAACAGAAATTTGATCATGTTGTAATTAATCTGCGAGCGGGAAATTCTTTTCTAGTCAATCTTTCTGTTCCAACGCCGATAGAGACCAGTCTTTCGTTAAAAGATATTTTTCACTATAGCAAAGCGCCATATCGCTTTTGGCTGAAAGATCAGTTTGTCTGTTTTTCACCAGAGATTTTTATAAAGATTCATGGTAAGCGGATTTCTTCATTTCCTATGAAAGGAACCATCGACGCGTCTTTTCCAAATGCTGAAAACGTGATCCTTTCAGATCCAAAAGAAGCAGCTGAACATGCAACGATTGTCGATCTGATTAGAAATGATATCAGTATTATTGCTGAAAAAGTGTGGGTTGAACGTTATCGGTATATTGAACCGGTTCATACATATCAAAAAACACTTTTACAGGTAAGTTCTGAGATTGCCGGAATTTTACCCGATAATTTTGACGGAGAATTTGGTGATTTACTGATGAAATTACTTCCTGCCGGCTCTATAAGCGGAGCTCCGAAGCCAAGTACTTTGCAAATAATTAAAGATGCAGAAGGATACGACCGCGGATACTATACCGGCGTCATGGGTTACTTTGACGGAGAAAATTTTGAGAGTGCCGTGATGATTCGTTACATAGAAAACCAAAACGGCAAACTTGTTTTCAAAAGCGGTGGAGGAATTACTGCAAAAAGTGATGCCCGAAGCGAATATCAGGAAATAATTGATAAAGTTTATTTACCATTTGCCCATGTCCCATCCGCTGTGCTTTGAAACGATTTGTGTCAAAAATCGCCAATTTCAAAATCTTGATTATCATGAAGCGCGGTTGAATAAAACCAGATCCGAGCTGTTCGGTTTACGCGACCAATGGGAGCTTTCAAAATTAATACGCATTCCAGAGTTTGTTAGTGCAGAACCGCATAAGTGCAGATTGGCATATGCTGGTAAGGTTGATAATATAAAATGGGAGCTTTATATTCCCAGAACCATAAGGAAAATCAAGAAGGTTTACGACGATGCGATCGATTACTCCTATAAATACAATGATAGAAACGATCTGAATTTTCTTTACGAACAACGCGAAGACTCGGACGAAATTCTGATCATAAAAAATGGGAAGGTCTCGGATACTAACTTTTGTAATGTCGCTTTTCTGGAAAATGGAAAATGGTATACGCCAAGTACACCTCTGTTGCCGGGAACACAAAGGGCATATCTCTTAGATTCAGGAGTTATTGAAGAGACGGATATTTCGGAAAATGATATAACTTCATTCAGTCACATAAGATTGTTCAACGCGATGGTCAACTGGGAAAATGCCCCGGAATTGTTGGTTGAAAATATTTTCTAACTTGTTACATATTTCACATTTTGACAGGTAATTTCAGATGTAAAAATATCTAAGGAACGAATTGAAAATGGGGAAGGTATTAGCCATTCCAAAGCCAGAGAAACATTTAAAAAAAGGCCTTGAATACCATCTGGTCTCTGAAAGCGTTGGAAAACTTTCATGAAACAAATCTCAAATCGAAATTCAGTGCGAGATGCAATGATTACAAAACACAACTTTAATAATATAAAATTTACAGAAAACAGATTGTACTGCTTGTAATCTTTGACACTCGTCAACGTCCTAAGAAAAAGCAAAATCGATAATTGTCGCTTTCAAAGCAATTTCTTTGAGACACTTTAAGCCAATAAAATCGTAACTTGCGCCTTCTTAATAATTAATAAAATTTTTGTCTGCACAGCCAATGACCTCCCTTTTTGAGGACGAAATCACCCTTTTTGCCGATTTGATCCTTCCGGTTCCAGTTCCAAGACTCTTTACGTACCGAGTCCCAAGAAATATGTCGGAAATGATTAAGGTTGGTGCGCGGGTAATTGTTCAGTTTGGCAAAAAACGTGTTATTACAGCCGTTGTAGCCAATATCCATTCAAATCCGCCAGCGCAGTATCAGGCAAAATATATTCTCGAATTACTGGACGACGAGCCGATTATCACCACGCATCAGCTTGAACTTTTCAAATGGGTATCAGAATATTATTTGTGCAATATCGGAGAGGTTTTGAATGTTGCTATGCCAGCCGGTCTGAAAATTACCAGCCAGTCGCGCATTCAGCATAATCCTGAATTTGACTACGAAGAATTGTTGACAGATCAGGAAAGATATATTCTTGATGAGATAAAAAAACATACTACCCTTTCTTATGAGGAAGTGGCGCGTCTAGTCAATCAGACCAATATTACTGCCATCATAAAATCTTTGGTTGGAAAACATGCTGTGATCCTTTTTGAAGAAGTGAAGGAAAGATACCAGCCAAAGATTGTAAAAAAAGTACGTCTTACATCGGCTTTTACTTCGGAAAATTCTCTGATGGACCTGACCGCTTCGCTCGACAAAACGCCAAAGCAGCAGGATATTCTGATGCGTTATCTGAGCCATGTCCCTGTGCATAACAATGCAGAATTGAATCAAAAAGGACTTGACAAAACAATATTCTCGAAGGATAACGGCGTCTCTGATTCGGCTCTGAAAACGCTGGTAAAAAAAGGTGTTTTTGAAGAATTTGAAATAGTCGTTTCGCGCTTTTCTGATATTCCGGGAGGAACATCACCTGAAATTAATTTAACGGAAAGTCAAAAAACTGCTTTTGAACAAATTCATGAATCGTTTTCGGAAAAAGAAGTGGTATTACTCCACGGAATCACGGGAAGCGGTAAGACGGAAGTATACATTGAACTCATCAAACAAGCGCTGGAAGGTGGAACTCAGGTTCTTTTTTTACTTCCTGAAATTGCATTAACGACCCAGATCGTTGTTCGGCTAAGGAAAGTTTTTGGTGATCAAATGGGAATTTATCACTCTAAATTCTCAGATAACGAGCGCGTTGAAGTATGGAAGGGCATTCTGGATGGAAAATTCCAGTTTGTTGTGGGCGTTCGGTCTGCCATATTTTTGCCTTTTGATAATTTAGGACTGATCATTGTTGACGAAGAACATGAAACATCCTACAAGCAGCATGACCCGGCGCCGCGATATCACGCGCGTGATGTTGCAGTTATCATGGCTTATATGCACAAAGCAAAAACTTTATTGGGTTCAGCAACACCGTCGCTGGAAAGTTATTTTCATGCAAGAAGCGGGAGATATGGCCTGGTAGAAATGTCTCAAAGGTTTGGAAATGCCGCGTTGCCCACTTTTCTTTTGGTTGATACTAAAAAGGAAAAAAAGCAGCGGACAATGAAAAATGAATTTTCATCCGTTCTGCTTCAGCACCTTGAATCGAATCTGACCAATAAAGAACAAACTATTTTATTCCAGAACCGGCGGGGATATTCGCCTTATATGCAATGCGAGGAATGCAGCTGGATTTCAGAATGCAACAATTGCGATGTAAGCCTTACTTATCACATGAAAGCGCGTGAGCTGCGCTGCCATTATTGCGGTCATAAGGAAGAGGTGCCGAGAACTTGTCCTGCGTGCGGTTCAACCCGTGTAAAAACGATAGGTTACGGAACTGAAAAAATTGAAGATGAACTTCATCTGCTCTTGCCGGCTGCACGTGTGCAACGAATGGATTTGGATACAACGCGTGCAAAAAATGCTTACCAGCAAATTATTCAGGAATTCGAACAAGGCGGGACTGACATCTTAGTAGGTACGCAAATGGTGAGTAAAGGGCTCGATTTCGATAATGTGAGTATGGTAGGTATTTTTGACGCCGACCGAATTATTCATTTTCCCGAATTTCGGGCTTCCGAACGAGCGTTTCAAATGCTTACACAAGTAAGCGGGCGCGCTGGAAGGAGAGCCGACAAACCTGGAAAAGTTTTGATCCAAACAGCAAATCCGGCCCAGAAAATTCTGGAAAGAATTATTCAGAATGATTACGTCGGGATGTATGAGACGGAAATCGTTGAGCGAGAACAGTTTCACTATCCTCCGTTTACCCGGTTAATAAAAATTACAACAAAACATATTGATGAGGCAACTTCGAAACGCGCTTCGACAGTTCTGGCTGAAAAATTGACGGCGAATTTAGGCAAAAGCAGAGTGCTTGGACCAGAGCCTCCGTTGGTTGAAAGAGTAAGAAATCAGTTTTTGTTCGACATTCTCATTAAACTTGAACGAGAAAAGATTAATTTTAAGGCGGCAAAGTCGTTTATACAAGAAAAGGTCATCGATATTCTAACCGATAAAACCATAAAAGGCGTCCAGATCATCATTGATGTGGATTGTGTTTAGTAAATTCATATAATACTGCAATTAACTCTATGTCTTCCAAGAAAACCAAAATTGTTGCTACCGTAGGCCCAACATCAGAAACAAAAGAAATGCTTCACTCATTGGCAACAGCCGGAGTAAATGTATTTCGTCTAAATTTTTCTCATGGTACACATGCAGACCACCTGGCCAGGCTTACTACCATTCGTGAAATCAATGAAGAATTCGGATTGAACCTTGCTATTTTACAAGATTTACAAGGCCCAAAAATCCGTATCGGACTCGTAGCTGAAAAAGATGGTGTATTGATCGAGGCTGGAAATAAACTTATCCTTTCCAATACAGAAGTTCTGGGTACTGCTGAAAAAGTAAGCACACCATATGACGGGATGTATAACGACGTTAAAATCGGCGATCGTATTTTGATGGATGACGGAAAGCTTGAAGTACTTGTAACAGGAATTGAAGGAAGTGACGTAATCACACAGGTGGTTTACGGAGGTTTGCTTAAATCTAAAAAAGGCGTTAACCTTCCAAATACGCGCGTTTCAATGCCTTCTGTAACGACCAAAGATTATGAAGATCTGGATTTCGGTCTTGAACATAATGTGGAATGGGTAGCACTTTCATTCGTACGTACTGCATCAGAAGTAATTAAAGTAAAAGAATATATCGCCAATAAAGGCAAATTTGCCCGTCTGGTTGCGAAAATCGAAAAACCTGAGGCTATTGCGAACATCGACGAAATCATCGAAGCAGCTGATGCTATCATGGTTGCACGTGGTGATTTGGGAGTTGAACTTCCGGCAGAAGAGGTTCCGATGATCCAGAAAATGATCGTTGAAAAATGTAACAAAGCTGGCAAACCGGTTATCGTTGCAACTCAAATGCTTGAAAGTATGATCGAAAGCCCCCGCGCAACACGTGCGGAACTTAACGACGTTGCAAACTCTGTTCTTGATGGTGCTGACGCAGTAATGCTAAGTGCAGAAACTGCTTCCGGAAAATATCCTTTGTTAGCGGTTGAAAGCATGAGCCGTACAATCGAAAAAGTGGAAGAAAATAC
Organism: Dyadobacter koreensis; assembly: GCF_900108855.1. Taxonomy (GTDB): domain Bacteria; phylum Bacteroidota; class Bacteroidia; order Cytophagales; family Spirosomataceae; genus Dyadobacter; species Dyadobacter koreensis. Next base: position 524,882 of record NZ_FNXY01000005.1, on the reverse strand, counting down.
AAATGACGTATATTTTAAATACCACGCCTTTGTAAACGAAAAGCCAGGCCAGGACAAATTGAATGACAACGTCGTGATGAGTGCCTGTCGTTTAGCTCGTGACACGAATGCTGCTGCTATTATCGGTATCACGCGTTCAGGTTATACTTCCTTCCGTTTGTCTCACCACCGTCCCAAAGCAGGTCTTTTGATCTTCACGTCAAACAAAGTTTTGATGAATACTTTGGCTCTTTACTGGGGAACAAAGGTATTTTATTACGATAAAGACCAGGACGTTTCGACGGATGACTTGATTGAGGACATCAAACTTTTCCTGATCGAGAAAGGTGAATTGAAAAAAGGCGATGTATTTATCAATACATTAAGCATGCCTGTTTCGAAACAACGCAAAACGAACACAGTTAAGTTGAGCGTAGTAGAATAAGCATATATATACCATTTTTTGAGAAGCAGCAGAATATTTTTCTGCTGCTTTTTTTGGTTATTTATTTTAGGAAACAACAATGATATAATACTCAAAAATCGCGTATAAGTCAGGATGTCAGCAAACTAATCGTTCCAATTTTTTATATTGAATAAAGCAAAAGTAACGACCATGATAGCTTCGACAGGTCCCTCCCGATTTTTGACCGCGTTTTCTGAGAAGGATATTCCCAACGTTTTGATCCATGAAATAATTGACGGAAAACCTTTTTACCGAAAAGGTTACCCTGAGGTTGGTTTTTAACTGCTTCCAAGAAAGTCGTCATAGCTACCAAATTTCACAAATGGCAGGTTTTCGACTGGAATAAGGAAATTGAAATACTCGACGGGATTACTTTTTATGTTGGCGGATATCTAAAAGAAAAGGATCAGAATTTGCTTAACCACGATATTTAGAGATTATAAAACGACGAGTCGAATCATTGTCGTTTTATTTTTTTTCTTAATAACTAATAAAATAGTTGTAAAACTATTTTATTAGTATTACCTTTGAACATCATCATTTAAACTCCTATAAATACAACTCTTACAGCTATATGGAAATTCGAACATTAACCCGGGCAGAAGAGGAAATCATGCGAATTCTCTGGCAACTGAAAAAGGCATTCGTAAAAGATATATTAACAGAAATGCCTGAACCAAAGCCTGCATACAATACAGTATCAACAATTATCCGGATCCTGGAAAGAAAGGAAGTTGTTGGTTATACAGCTTATGGAAAAACGCATGAATATTATCCTCTAATTACGGAAGAAGAATATAAGCGTCATGAAATGAAGCAATTAATGACTAATTATTTTGACAATTCTCTTCCAAATCTTGTCTCGTTTTTCGTGAAGGATAATGATTTAAAGACAAAAGATCTGGACGAGATCATGAAGCTGATCAACGATCATAAAGGCGAGTAAATTCGCTTCCTTAGCCATGAAATCTCATGAACAACGTAAATCCTCCTGAATCTGTCTGATTAAATTAAGTGATGATCATAAAACGGTGAAACATTAAAATGAACTAACAGAAAAAATGTAACCTAACCTTCAAACATCCGTTAGCCATGGAACTCCTGATTTATATTGGAAAAGTCAGTTTGTATTGGACACTTTTCTATACTTGTTACCGGTTATTTCTTCGTCAACACACATTCTTTACATGGAGCCGGTTTTACCTCCTCGGTTCACTGATCGTCTCACTAATCCTCCCGTTTTTAATTTATCCCGAAGCGGCACCTAAGATTTCTGTTCTTTATGAAGTAAATGCTACCTCATTTACTATATCAGAAAATAGGGAGGAGCCGCCAGGTCTATTCAAATGGAAGAATATCCTCGGACTTCTATATCTGGCGGGAGCTTCATTCATGATTTTCAAGCTACACCAAAATATCCGTCAGCTCTCCGGTTTCTTGAAGCAGGGTGAAAAAATTGAACTCGACGATTGTACCGTCGTGCTGATCAATTCCAATCACATCGGGTCATTCTCTTTTCTTAAATGGATTGTCGTAAACCGGAACGATTACGAAAATCATTTTGATGCAATTCTTCGTCATGAAATGGTTCATATGCAGCAGCGTCACAGCCTGGACATTTTGTTGGTCGAATTTATGAAAATCGTTTTCTGGTTCAATCCGATACTGATTATTTACAAAAAATCATTGCAGGAAATTCACGAGTTTTTAGCTGACGCTGAGGCTCCTAACAGAGAAAATTATGCTACATTTTTGGTTTCCTATGCACTAAATGCACCTGTAGCGTCGCTTACAAATCATTTTTTCAAACCATCTCAAATTAAAACCCGAATTCAAATGATCTATAAAAATCGCACTTCGAAATGGATGCTTGGCTCCTATGTATTCGCATTCGCCACCATCGGTATGGTTGCACTATTTGTAGCTGGCTGTGAGCAAAAAGAAAATAATGAGCTTTCTGAGACGATGGAAAAACTGACCGAAAGTAAAAAGCATGTCAATCTGGAAGGGAAGAAAATCTATACCGTAGTTGAGCAGCAGCCGATGTTTCCGGGCGGTATCGAAGAGATGTATAAATTTCTTGGTCAAAATATAAGGTATCCGAAAGCAGCTGTTGACGCAGGTGCCACAGGACGTGTTTTTCTTTCATTTGTTGTTACAGAAACAGGCGAAATCGGGGAGATCAAGGTGCTAAAAGGTATTGGATATGGTTGTGACGAGGAAGCAGTCAGAGTACTTTCCTTATTTCCGACATGGGAACCAGCGAAGCAAGATGGCGTACCAGTGAATGTTCGCTACAACTTGCCGATAAATTTTCAAATGGAGGAATCAGAATCGAATGAAAACAAACGAACCTCTCTGATCGACAAGCAGTTTGACAATAAAGACGGCTCTAAAACAACGCTGACCAAATCTGGAAGTGTAGAACAGGAACCCGGAAAAAATAGTACCGAAAAAGTACGTATCACGGAAGCTAAGGTTGTTTACATCGTTGATGGCAAAATTGAAAGAGATGCTGATATTTTAAAGAAAATTGATCCGGCGCAAATCGAGTCGGTAAATATTTTAAAAGATCAAAAGGCATTGGATGCTTATGGCGAAGATGGCCGTCATGGGGTGATTTCTATTATTACTAAAAAGATGTAGAAAATGGAGGCTCTGATTTATCTGGGAAAAGTAAATATTTACTGGATCTTGTTTTACGCCTGTTACTGGTTTCTGTTCCGTAAACATACTTTTTTTGTCTGGAACCGATTCTACCTTATCGGCGCCTTGCTCGTATCCTTTTTATTACCGTTTATTCATTTCCCTGATAACGCACGTGTAATGCCAACCGCGGTTTATGCAGTGGCAGCTATTCCAGTCTATATATCAACACAAGAAACTGAAAAATTTGCACTGCACTGGTCACAGTTTGTCTGGGCAATTCAGATTATCGGCGCCTCTCTGATGTTTATTAAACTGCTTGAAAGTTTTCGCGATCTGTTGCGGCTTATCCGGGAGGGCGAATCAATTCCGATGGAAGAACACACGCTGGTTTTACTGCCACATAATGAAATCGGATCGTTTTCTTTCTTCAAATGGCTCGTCATTAATCACGAAGATTACGACAAACATTTCGACCCGATACTCAGACATGAATCCGTACATATCCGGCAAATGCACACGCTGGACGTTCTTTTAGTTGAGTTTTTAAAAGTCGCCTTCTGGTTTAATCCAGTATTATGGTTTTATAAAAATTCTTTGCAGGAAGTCCATGAATTTCTGGCAGACGAAGAAGCGCCAAATCGTGATCAGTACGCAAGTTTCTTGGTTTCGTATGCATTGTCGGCACCGATTGCTTCCCTGACAAATCATTTTTTCAACACCTCCATGCTTAAAAGTCGAATCATTATGATCTATAAAAACCGGAACTCGCAATGGGTGCTCGGAAAATACTTTCTGATTTTTCCACTTATCGGTATTATTCTGATGTTGACCGCGGCGAGAGAAAGATTGTTGAATGCGGTGGAGCGAAAAGATTACCAGCTCATTTCTTCCAAGAATATCACGGTCGAAGGTACGGTAAAAGATGAAGATGGAAAAGCGATCAAGGCTGCGACTGTCATCGTAAAGGGTACTAACGAAGGCACATCCACTGATCGGAATGGGAGATTCAAACTTGAAAATATTTCAGTCGGTAGTACGCTGGTAGTTTCTCATATCAATTATGAATCTTTCACAATTGATATGAATGGAAGCGATGCGTTGAATGAAATTATTTTACGTAAAAGAGCTAATGTACATTCGGAAGTAACGGTAAAATCAGAAAACACAGGTGATCAAACCAAGCCGTCGCCGAAATCAAATCAGGCTGAAAAGTTTACCGTCGTTGAACAGCAGCCTCAATTTCCAGGAGGTATGGATGCACTCATGCAATATCTGTCCTCCGCAATTGTATATCCGGAAAAGGCTGCCAGGCAGAGGATCGAAGGAAGAGTGATTGTCTCTTTCACTGTGAGTGAAAACGGAGATGTCAGTAATCCAAAAATTTTGAAAGGAATTGGTGCAGGACTGGATGAAGAAGCTGTGCGGATTGTAACAAAAATGCCTCGCTGGGAACCTGGAATTCAAGGTGGTGAAGCTGTCGCCGTTCAGTATAATTTACCCATAACTTTTCAGCTGACTGGAAAGCAACCTTCCAAATTTTACAATTATTCGACTCCCGCAAGTCAGCAAAAGAGTTCGTATAATTTCAGTGATTTTGAATCAGCGCAAAATATAGGTAAAGTAGCGGGAAGCGAAAGTTCAAGTGCCCAAAACATGGCAATCAATTATAATACTCGTAGTATTGCCGGACAATATCCAGGCTCTTACAAGTTGCCCGAAACGGGAACTACGCAATATAACGATTCACCACCCTCTCCGGGTGTTAAAATTACCATAGATAAAAGCCCTTCTCTTGATCCGACCAAAAGACCGCTATATGTACTTGACGGGAAAATAATAGACCTGGAAGAATATAACAAGACAATGACTCCTGATAAAATCGAATCTATTAGTGTCTTGAAGGGCTCTTCTGCGACTTCAATTTATGGTTCCAAAGGTGAAAATGGTGTGATTCTCATCAAGTCCAAAAAATAATTGTTATGGAAACGTTGATCTATTTAGCGAAGGTAAATATTTGCTGGATCTTGTTTTATGCCTGTTACTGGCTGCTGTTTCGCAAAAACACCTTCTTCCGTTGGAACAGGACTTATCTTATTGGCACACTGCTTGTTTCATTTCTGTTACCTCTTATACAATTTCCCGAAACTGACCACTCTGCTCCGGTTGCGATCTTATATTCGGTAAACACGGTGACAAATTTTTCTGCCATTAATTTAGAACCAAAATTGGCTGAGCCAGTATTTGACTGGACCATGTTCTTATGGATTATTCCTGCATTGGGTTCTTCATTTATGGTAAGCCGAATTGGAAAAAATTTCCGGGATTTATTCAGAATAATAAATCAGGGAGAGAAATTCTTTTTGGGAGATTATACATTAATATTATTTCCATCACAAAACATCGGATCATTTTCCTTTTTAAAGTGGCTTGTCATTAATAAGTTCGATTATGAAAATCATCCGGATGAGATTATCAGACACGAACTGGTTCACATCAAGCAATGGCATTCGCTGGATATTTTGCTTATCGAATTTTTAAAAATACTTTTCTGGTTCAATCCCGTTTTATGGTTTTATAAAAATTCTTTACAGGAAATTCACGAATTTCTTGCAGACGAAGACGCGCCAGATCGCGATCATTACGCCAGGTTCCTGGTTTCTTATTCTTTATCAGTTCCTGCCGCTTCCTTGACAAACCACTTTTTTAATTCATCTATCCTTAAAACCAGAATCCAGATGATCTATAAAAATCGAAACTCGCGGTGGTCGCTGGGGCAGTATCTGATGATCGCTCCGGTTATGCTTTTGGCAGTTACTCTCACAGCCGCCCGGCAAGAAGTTTTGGAGCGGGTTGATAAAAAGATCGATCGGGTATCAAAAACAATCAGTGATACAAAGGCAGCTGCAAATTCAATTTTCCAGACGGAAACCGTTTTGCCAAAACAAAATGAAGAAAAAATAACGATTGAGGGCGATGTGATCCGTGAATCAGGATCAGGACTTGCAGGAGCTAATGTATTTATTCATGATTCCAAACTGGCCACCACGACAGATCAACTTGGTCATTTCAAACTTTCGGAAGTGCCTGCCGGAAGCTCTATGACCGTAAGATATGTCGGTTATACTGAACAGTCGTTTGTCATAGAAAAATCGGTAAAAAACTATGTCATAAAACTCAAAAAAGGCATCAACGAGTTAAGCGGACCAACTTTTATTGCTTACCAAAATATTGAAAAACTTAACGAACAAGAAAAACAACGGAGAGAAACTTCGAAAGCTCTTGCTTCAATAACAGAACGTCAGCCAGAATTTCCGGGAGGACACGAAGCAATGCTTGCATACATCCAAAAAAACCTGAAATATCCTGAGGAGGCAATGGGCGTAACGATGGACGGAATTGCTCTGATTTCGTTTGTAGTAAATAAGAACGGAGATGTTCGTCAGCCCAGGTTAGTTAAAGAAATAGGTTACGGCATTGATGAAGAAGCTATTCGCGTCGTACTGAATATGCCTAAATGGGAACCCGCCAGACAAAATGGCAAACCTGTATCGATGGAATATACTTTATCAATACACTTTAAAGTAGAAAAAGAAAGCAAGGAAGATACGCGACAAGGTTTTATGAAATCCGGTCTGGATGAAAGTATTAAACTAGACAAAAAAGCTGCTCTGGCAAGTATGAGGGACGTCGACAAATTCTTTTCAAATAAAACAGACTTTCCTGACGACGATAAACCTATCTTAAAAATACAAGATTCCAGAGTGGGGATGTACCGGTCCAGTTCAGGCAAGAAAAAAACAGTGATTTATCACTTCATAGAAGGAAATTCAAACATGAAAGAATAAGAATCATCTTTTCCTTACTAATTCTAATGTCATTTAAATGCCTTGGAAAATTCTTCCAGGGCATTTTTATTTTACTTTCTCTGCAAATCATTTCATTTCAATATTTTTGTCAACATTCTTAAATTCCTATTCTATGGCACTCCTAAAAGCCGCTATTATTGGCGGTGGTCATATCGCCGATCAAAATCATATCCCGGCATTAAAAAAATTAGCAGATCATGTTCAAATCATAGCCATTTGCGGCCGTGATATTATCAAGGCTAAAGCGTTGGCTGAAAAGTATGATATACCGCAAGCGTTTGACAACACAGAGGATTTATACAAAATCTGTGATCTGGATTTAGTCATTAATTGCACGCCGAATAATCTGCATTACGAATATACCATGCAGGCACTCAAAAATGGATGCCACGTATTTTGCGAGAAACCACCAGCAATGACTGCCGCTGAGGCTCATGAGATGGATGCGCTGGCAAAAGAAAAGAGTAAAGTCTTAGCCTATAATTTTCAGCGCCGGCAAACTTCTGAATATTTGCTACTGAAAAAATATTTCCAGCAGGGAAATCTTGGTGAAGTTTATCATATCAAAGCGAATTATCTCCGTCGGCGAGGCATTCCGGGTTGGGGGAATTTTACAAATAAAACCATTCAGGGTGGCGGTGCATTGATTGATCTTGGTGTACATATTCTCGACCTGGCAATGGGAATTATAGGTTATCAGGCACCGGAAAAAATCGTCGCTAACATTCACGATTTCATTGGCCGAACGGGAGGCAAAGGTTTAAAAGGACAATGGGATCCCGAAAAATTCGATGTTGAAGATGCCTGTTTTGCCCATCTGACTTTTCCCGGAAACAAAAGCATTGCGCTGTCCTGCTCATTTGCTTTAAATCAAAAAGAAGAAGAGATTATTAATCTGGAAGTTTTTGGAAGTAAGGCAGGCGCAAACTTAAAACCATTTTCTATCCAGACAGAAATCGCGGGTGAACTGGCCGACATTACATTTCCGCACCTGGCCGATCTCGATACGCAACTCAAAAATACAGAAGCTTTTATCCACGCGGTTCTTGGGAAAGAAAGCAATATAGCAACTGCGGAAGAAGGGGCGATTTTGCAGGAAATTATTGAGAAAATTTACCTGAGTGCTCAGCAGTAATATTTTAGCGCGCCGTTAAAAAAATAAAGCACTGATATCTGCCCGACATCAGTGCTTTATTTTTTTGTATAAGTGATTATTTGGCCGTTGCCATCACCATTTTTATGTCCTGTTTTGCTCCGAGTTCAAGTACATCCACAAGATCCTGAACAGCCAGATTTTTATCGACACGGAGTACAATCGTCCGGTCTTCAACACCTGAAAAAAGCTCCTGGAGTTTCATTTCCAATTGCTCAAACGCATAAGGTTCTTTATCGATATAATAAACTTTCTTGTCGTCGATCGACAAAGTAATTTGTTTTTTATACATCTGCTGGGTCGCTGATGCTTTTGGCAGCATCAGTTTAATTACGTTCGGATTTGACATCGTGGAGATGATCAAAAAGAACAGCAAAAGAAAAAACATAATATCGTTGAGCGAGCTCGTAAAAACCTCTGGGGCAAACCGACTCTTTCGACGTATTTTCATTGAAAGAAATTTAAAAAGTAAGACTATGAGATACTTGGCGAGACAATTTTTGTTTCACCTGACTTATTACTTCGAAGAAACTGGTTTCTGAAGAACGTCCAGAAAGTCTGAAGCTGCCATCTGAAGTCTCAAAGCAAAACGGTCAATTTTCATATTCAGGATGTGATATCCTGCATAAGCGATCAAACCGATGATCAGACCAGAACCTGACGTGATCATTTTTTCATACATACCACCTGCAATTGTACTGATATTGAAATCATTAGACATCGAGATATCGTAAAAAATCTTGATGATACCTGAAATTGTACCAACGAACCCAAGCATGGGCGCAATACCGGCAATTACTCCCAGGTATGGTAAATTTCCTTCCATGCGCTGAATTTCTATCTGGCTCGCGTTTTCAATGCTCGTCTCGATATCTTTTATCGGATATCCGATACGACCGATTGCGCGTTCAAAAATACGCCCTGCTGCGTTATGCTGATTGCGGCAAAGAGATTCTGCCGACTTCAAATTACCTTGCTGAATAAAATCTTTAACATTATCCACAAACTGGCTTTCAATTTTTCCGTTTGACCCAATTCCCAGCCAACGTTCGATAATCAGGAATAAAGTTGCCAAAAATAATAACCCAAGCGGGAACATTACCCAGCCTCCTTTTGCAAGAAGGTCAATAACAGAGAGCCCTTGAGCAGCGGCGGGTGCGGCCAAAGTAGAGTCAGTAAGTGCTTGTAGAAGCATCATATTAATGGTAAAAAGTGAATGTTTAAGCTTTTGTAACTGAGGTCAGGCCGGTAAAAAACAACCTTGACAATAAACGGAGCAAATTGCACCTTATTGTTTAAAGGGCAAAGATAGAAAAATTACTCTTCGGGAACAGTCCATCCTTCTTTTACATTATCAGTTCCTTCACATAAATCGGATAATTCCAAGTTATCTCGATGATTTGAATGGCCGCTGAGCGATAAAGTTACCAGCATCTTCTGCACGGAGTCAGAGATTATGATTAGGCGTACCTCATGCTTTTATGAAAATTTCGCCCCGGAAATATTCACTTTTGTAATCGGCTTTCACCTTCATTTGAAAATATTCTCCTTCAGTATAAGTAATTTGTGTGACAGCTGACATTCTATAAAATATTGGTTAACTAAACTAACAAATCTGTATGGGATCATAAAATTTTAATATGGGCACAACCATTCCCACGCTATTATTGTCCCTTGAAAAACAAACATTTAACTACTCAACAATGAAAAAATTTTTGCCCCTCCTTTTTATTATTGTGGTCTTATACGGTTGTGTAGATTGCGGTCCTCAACAAGAACTGACAGTAGGAATTAATTTTCACCGAGAAAAAGACTCTCTTCATTTAAATCAGGTTTATGCCTTGGGAGCGCTGGATCAGCAAATATTCAATAAGCAAACTGAAGACTTCAATAACTCCCGGCTGTTTCTCACACTGGCTTTTCCAATATCTCTGTTGGCTGACAGCACAACTTATGTGTTTGAATTTGAAAACAGAACCGACACCTTAACACTTTTCTATCAACGAGACTTTTATTACAAAAAAGACTGCGGTTTTGTGGTGGACACCAAAAGGCCAGCCAGATCAGAGGATAGTAAATCTACTTTCAGTAAGGTGAATGTATCTTATGATTCGTATCTGATGGAAAAAGTGACATTTACGGGTGGAACAGGCGGTAATGGAATTAATGTTGACGTAACTTTATGAAAGCGCTCCTCTCCTTTATGATCGTATGTCTGGTTTGTATAAATGCCAGTGCACAGAAAATTTACTCAACGCCGGTTTATGTTGGCATTGACGTTGTAAAAGGGATTCCTTCTTACGTGTTTCCTGAAAAATATTTTATTAGGAAAACGCTCGTCATAGAACCCTATGTTCGGTTTAACAGACAAAAACCAGGAAAAAGTATCCTGATCAGCGCAGGTTTTGCGAAAGGCCGCTCCAAGATTGATCCCAGTCGACAGGTCAGTTCCCAGCAATTTCAGGGAGTTTATATTAAAATGGCATTTGAAGCAAGTAATCGCAGAATACCAATAAGCGGCGGCGTCGGGCCTATGTTTTCAATTTCTGGCTTTAAGAGTAATTATCAATTTAAAGGTCCGACGTTCGGAGACTATACCGGCAGTTTCCATGAAAAGGAAAGTCTGGCATTTGGTGCAGAAGGATATGCGGCCTACGACCTGAAATTAAACAAAAAATTATCTCTTCGCTTTCTAATCAGAAATGCAATTGCTATTCGTCCAGGGGATATGCCTCCTCCTGATTATTACCCCGGCATTGGCTATACAAAAGATATGTCTCAGCTATTGTTTTCAGGCGGATTTTCAACCCAGTTATTTTTTAGATGTAAGTAGAAAGTCGCTGATTGTAAAGTAATTGTAGCCGGGCAATAAGAGCGACATGTAAAATAAAAGCTATTAATCTGTTAATTAATTTAACCCGCTCATTGATATATATTTTGAGGATAGGAGTGACTTTTCTATAGTGTATTTGTCTAAAAAATAAAATAACAAATCATTATACATTCTCTATCCTCAAAATTATGAATTACGACCTTATCAAGGCTCAGATTATTGCTACGGCTTCCGAGTACGGCGGCAAAATTTTACTCGCAATCCTTGTTCTAATCATCGGACGAATTGTTATCGGAAAAATCACTTCGATGGTCAGTACGTTAATGGACAAAAGACATGTTGATCGTGATGTTCAGCCCTTCCTCAACTCTCTGATCAGTGTCATGCTCAATGTGATGCTTCTTTTAAGTATTGCAGGAATTCTGGGAATTCAGACGACTTCATTTGTTGCCGTGCTGGGTGCAGCCAGTTTGGCCGTAGGTTTTGCATTGCAAGGCAGTCTTGCCAATTTTGCAGGAGGGGTTTTAATTCTGATCTTCAAGCCCTATCGTGTCGGTGATCTGATTAATGCACAGGGTTTTACGGGCGTTGTAGAAGCGATTCAAATTTTTAATACCATTCTGGTTACGGTGGATAATAAAACGATCATTCTTCCAAACGGTGCTTTATCTACAGCGCCGATTACTAATATTTCAGGTAAGGGAAGAATAAGAGTAGATATGGTTTTTGCAGCCGGCAGCCAAAACGGAGTTGACGCGATCAGATCTTCGATCAGAAAAGTTACTAATTCCTGCCCGACGGCTTTGAAAGATGTTGAACATGATATTTTAGTTACCAAACTGACCGAAAATGCAATTTTCTTTGATGTGCGTGTCTGGACGCTCAGTGAAAATTATTGGGATACATATTACTATGTAAACGAAGGAATAAGCAAACAATATTCGGTTGACAACATCGGGGCTCCAAAACCTGCCGAGTTAAGTGTTGCACTAAAACAATAACATTTTAACAAATACTTTATAAAAATTGAATAAAAATAAGGAGTATGGGAAGCAACTTTCCTGTACTCCTTATTTTATTTATACCTTTGTGAATTATTTCAATTCAAGTTCCGATCTCATCCATACCAATTTATGTTTGAAAACTTACAGGATAAGCTAAACAATGCCTTTCGTACTTTAAAAGGGAAGGATCGCATTTCCGATATAAATGTTGCCGCTACTACAAAAGAGGTTCGTAAAGCGTTAGTTGACGCTGATGTAAACTTTAAAGTTGCCAAAGAAATTACAGACCGGATCAGAGAAAAAGCGCTGGACCGTAAAATATTAATATCCGTAGAACCGGGCCAGATGTTTGTCAAAATTGTTCAGGAAGAATTAACTGAACTAATGGGCGGCCAGGCGGAAGGAATCAACATCAAGGGAGATCCTGCTGTTATTTTGATCGCCGGTTTACAAGGTTCTGGTAAGACCACTTTTTCAGGAAAGCTTTCTGCTTTGTTGAAAAAACAAGGAAGACAGGTGCTTTTGGTAGCCTGCGACGTCTACCGTCCTGCTGCGATTGACCAGTTAAAAGTTCTTGGAGAGCAGGTTGGTGTTGAGGTTTATTCAGAGCCTGAAAACAAAAGTGCTGTTGCGATCGCTACGAACGCAGTAGCTCATGCAAGAAAAATTGGTAAAAAGATTGTTATCGTCGATACCGCCGGTCGTTTGGCAGTGGACGAAGTGATGATGCAGGAGGTTGAAGATATTAAATCTGCCGTAAAACCTTCTGAAATCCTCTTCGTTGTGGATTCGATGACGGGTCAGGATGCAGTTAATACTGCCAAAACCTTCAACGAACGTTTGAATTTTGACGGCGTCGTGCTAACCAAATTAGATGGTGATGCGCGAGGTGGAGCTGCTCTTTCGATTCGCCAGATTGTTGACAAGCCAATAAAGTATATCAGTACAGGGGAAAAAATGGAAGCCCTTGACTCCTTCTATCCTGATCGTATGGCGAGCAGGATCCTAGGTATGGGTGACGTTATTTCTTTGGTTGAACGTGCTCAACAGGCGTTTGACGAAGACGAAGCGAAACGCATTAATGCAAAAATGCGTCAAAACAAATTCGACTTTGACGACTTTTTGGGACAGCTTCAGCAGATCAAGAAAATGGGTAATGTGAAAGATCTGATCGGTATGATCCCGGGTATGGGTAGTGCTATGAAAGATGTGAACATTGACAACGAATCGTTCAAACCGATCGAAGCCATCATCCAGTCAATGACGAAAAAAGAGCGTGAAAATCCGGATATTATCGACGGTAGCCGTAAAAAACGCATTGCTACCGGTAGTGGAACGTCAATTTTGCAGGTCAATAATCTTCTGAAACAATTCGACGAAATGCGTAAGATGATGAAGAAAATGAATACAATGCAGGCAGCAGGAAAAATGAGCAAAGCACTTCGTCGCTAAACTCTTTAATTTCTGAGTGCAGTATACTTTTCAACATTACCTTATACATGAAACGATTTTTAGTACTGCCCGTATTTTTTCTGATTTGCGGTATCAACGGATTAAAAGCTCAGGGATCGGCGGGTTATTACCCATGGAGTAATTTACTGACTGTCAGCACAAATCCGAGAAATATATTTTGGGTCGACGGGCGTTTCCAGACTAATTCGCTTTTCAGCAGCCTGAGTGTGGATATCCTCCCGATGATCAATTTAAAAAGAGGTGAGATAACGCAATGGTATGTCGGCGGAGGTGTACGCCTCAACCCGTTATACAGAATTGCTGATTCAAAAGCAGATCTTATCACTGTTGATGGTTATTCCTTAAACGTTGGCGTAAGAATTAAACCTTTACCACAAAACCGGAATATTCAACTGGCGCTCGAACTGAATCCTTATGTTAAAGATAAGTTTGATAGTGGTGTCTTAAAAAGTCATTTCGGCGTGGTTTATGTTTTCACCAAAAAGAAGAAGAAAACTGAGGATGTAGCTCAGTAATCATATACCGGTAACAAGAAGACCCGGAATGGATTGCTCCATTCCGGGTCTTCTTGTTTATTAACGGGTGAATATTAATTTCCTCCTCTGCCTGCTTTGTATGCGTCATATTCGGCAAGAAGTTTAGCTACATCATCCGCGCCGTCGAAATCAAGGTTTTCTTCTTTGATCACATAATTCATTTTATTTTTTTCATCCGATAATACCTTCAAAAAGCTGTTCCGGTCTTTCAACTGGATTGGCGTTAATTTATCACCTTTCAAGATATACAAGCTTTCATCTGGTGTACTGCTTTGTGATTTCTTATAATGTTTCAAAAGTTTAGTATTCCCATCATAAAGAACCTGGTAAAAACTTTGGTCAGTTAAACCGACCGTCGCAGGATAACCACGTTTGAAAGTGTATAACGCTGTGCCGGTCGGGATGTTAAACTCGGTAATTTCCGGCCCAAGTATAAAGGCACTCGAATCGTTTTTATATATAATCTCATCCTTCACAAGATCATAATTTAGAAGAACGCCGTCATATGGTTTTCCTGCTTTATCCCTTACAAGCCCACGGTACCATTCTTTAGTCAAATAGGGCGAGTTCTCACTTGTATATTCAGCTATTTTTAAAGGAGTGCCAGTCAAGCCGGTTGAGTCTTGAGCCACTGCATTCATCCCGAAAAATAAAGAAACGATAAACAGAAGCTGTTGTAAATTTTTCATGATGTGATTTAGTTTATAAAGTAATTTTTGGTTTAATCCTTTTGATGTTATAGATTCCCTACCATCTTTGTGTACTTTTGCCAAAAAAATTGTACCCGCGCTTTTGAACTTAAACGAACAACTCATCCATATACGCCAAAGCTTGGGAGGAATTGCTCCTGAGATTTTCCTGGCAGTGTTTTTTTGTTTTTTTCTATTTTCGGAATTGGTTTTATTTAAACAGTTCGAAAAAAAGAAAGCCTCTTCATGGCTTCAAAATATAGCTTTTGCAGGAAGCCTGATAACACTGGTATTGGTTTTGGGACAATGGAATGAGAAACCCGCGTTTCGGTTTTATCCCATGTTATTTCTTGATCATCAGGCCGTATTTTTCAAATTGTTGATAGTCATCGCCTGGATTTTCGCCCTGATTCACGTCAGAGTTTTAAAATACGATTTCCCTCCTGAATTTTACGCGATACTCATTGCCACAGTAGCTGGTCTGAATCTGCTGACGATGTCTACGCATTTGCTGACTATTTACTTGTCCCTTGAATTAATATCAATCAGCAGCTATCTGTTGGTGGCTATTTCACCTTATAAAAAAGCGGCGGAAGGAGGCTTGAAGTACTTGCTTTTCGGAGCAGCAAGTTCAGCGATTATGCTTTATGGCATTTCCCTGATTTATGGACTTTCAGGTACCATGGATATTACAAATGGAGCTATGAGTGCAGGTTTGATGAATAATTCAAACCTGGTTATCACTGTTTCGATCGTACTGACTCTGGCGGGAGCTCTCTTCAAATTGTCACTCGTTCCGTTTCATGTCTGGACACCCGATGTTTATGAAGCCTCCCCTACCCCACTCGTTTCCTTTCTTTCCGTTGCGCCCAAAGCTGCGGTTATTCTCGTATTGATGCGACTGGCTTCTGTTTTACCGGCACAATATTTCCCGGTGCTGGGTGGAATTTCTCTGATCAGTATTACCATTGGCAATGTCGCAGCTCTCTGGCAGACAAACGCCCGGCGATTACTGGCGTATTCTTCCATTGCCCAGGCAGGTTATCTTGTTGTCGGTGTTGCCGCATACAGCCGTTTTGGATTTGAAACGGCCACTTTTTATACCGCAGCCTATGTCGTAATCAATATGGCATCCTTCTTCCTGATAGATCTTTTACAGCCAAAGGCTACAACAGAGCTGTCAGCTTTTGAAGGACTAGGAAAAAAAAATATCTGGATTTCCGGCGTTCTGACCGTTATTATGGTTGCGCTGGCAGGTCTTCCCCCAACCGTAGGTTTTACCGCAAAATGGTTGGTTTTTTCTGCGCTCTGGGACAGCTACCATGACCAGGGTTTCCCCTGGATGCTTTGGTTGTTAATCGGTGGAATTTTAAATGCTGCGATTGCGCTTGCCTATTATTTGAGACTTCCTTATCTGTTATTTTTCAAAAATACCAATGGGCTAAGCAAAGAGGCAAGTGATAGTATGACCGGAAAAGTTATCGCCGGAGTTTTACTAGCCGCCGTTTTGTTACTTTTCTTTAATCCGGAATGGATCATGGGTTGGATTTCTGCTTTTTAAATCTACTTCACCACAGCCCGAACCTTAAATCCGGCTTTTCTCAATAAAGCGATAACTCCTTTGTCTCCTCCCAAATGCGCCGCTCCGACAGCAATAAACGTTGGCTTTTCGTGAATAATTTTGTCAATACGGCTGATCCAGTTTTGGTTGCGCTGAAATAACATTACCTCATCCTGGCCATCCAATCCAAATTCACTTTTCAATGTAAGATCATATAAACCTTGCAAATCCTCCTGCTTGTACAATCCTACCAGGTCGCGAAATTCTTTTCTTGTTTCCGGCATTTTATCAATCATACTCACCAGCATACCCGCCTGCCGATCATAAGGAATTGTATCAAAAATAGCCATCTGCTCTTCAATACTTTCTAATCCGATTATCTCCGATTTCTGGTTGTTTGCCAATCCCATCAGAGAAATTTCATAAGACTGCGGCTCGCAGCCGAGAATTTTGTTAAACATCGGTCCCATCATCATGAACGGCTTAGCCCGCCCAAATACCGAGATATCCATTTTTAACGAATCCTTGTAAAATTGTTTGAGCTGTTCATAGTCTTGCTCGGGTAAAATATCCGTAAGCTTTTTATCACCTGACATAAACATCGTTTTTGTCATTGCCGCCATCAATCCGGGATCATCCATATCAATCTCCAACGCAAGCTGCCGGGTTTTCACAATCGAATTCTTCAACTGCTGACTCAGATAAAAATCTGTTGGACAAATTAGATGTATCGTTCCAAACAGATATGATGGCTTGGTAAGCCCTTTACCGGAAATTTCCCAAAGCAATGATTTTTCTTTTGGCGCATTCTGAGCGAAAACAACATTTGTCAACGCAAGCAGACCGAGAAGAAATGAAACAATTTTCATGGCAGGTATTATTAACTTTTCAATTATGTTAAAAACAAAAAGACGCAAAGTTTTGGCTATTCCTTGCGTCTCTCTGTGTGACCATATCAATTTTACTCTTTGTGACTGTCCACTTTAATGCGGCCTTCACGGTTGACCAGTTCCCAGGCAGTATAAAAAACCAGTTTAACAATCGGCGCTTGTTTTTCAAAAAGAATCTTTTCAACATCATCGCCAGGACGGTGATAATCTTCATGAACCCCTGTAAAATAAAAAATTACAGGAATATTTTTCTTGGCAAAATTATAATGATCCGAACGGTAGTAAAAACGGTTTGGATCTTTGGGATCGTTAAATGTGTAATCCAATTTATAATTTACATATTTCTTATTGGCCTCTTCACTAATTGCATGTAACTCAGACGACAATTTATCTGCACCGATCACGTAAACATATTTGTGATCATTCTTATGCGCTTCATCCACGCGTCCGATCATATCAATATTTAAGTCTGCAATCGTGTTCGCCAAAGGAAGCAGAGGATTTTCAGAATAATATTCCGAACCAAAAAGTCCTTTTTCTTCACCGGTTACATTCAGGAAGAGAATACTTCTTCTCGGCCCCTTACCTTCTGCTTTTGCCTTACTAAAAGCCTCAGCGATTTCAATTATTGAAACTGTTCCGGAACCATCGTCATCTGCACCATTATTAATTTCACCGTTTGCAGAAATACCAATATGGTCTAAATGCGCGGAAATCACCAAAACTTCGTCCTTCTTATCCAAACCTTCCATAAAGCCGGCAACGTTTTCCGTATCAATAATCTCGCTCACCCGCTCAACACGGAAAGCGATGTACCCCGTAGAACCCTTAGTCAAAGGTTTCCCTGTTTTATCAAGATCTGCCTTTATCTTACTTAATTTCTGCGGTGACGTTTTGAGTAATGACGCCGCCATATCGGGCGTCAAAACAAATGACGCAATACCATTTGGCGATTCCTGAACCGGTTTTAAAGTAGGCGCACTGAAACGTCTCGACATCACTGCACGTTGACGAATCTCTTTATCCAGATCTTCCCCACTTTTCTCCGTGATAATAAATACATATTTAGCACCCTTCGCCAAAGCTAATCTGGCCTTTTGCTGCCAGGAAACCGGACCACTCCATTTTGTCTTTTCTGACGTTCCGCTTAACAGAAACTTTCCGTCTGCAGATTTTGGCTCACCTTCAAAAATCAATACTGACTTATCCTTTACATCAACATTTGCATAGTCATTATAGGAAGATTCCTCAATTCCATAACCAGCCAAAACAACCTGCGTTTCGATTTCGTCAGGAACATTTAATAATCCGTTCAGGTAAAAATCCTTATTGAACTCGTATTTCTTTCCATCAATCTTTACATATACATCGCCAAAACTGCGTTTGTAAAGTTTATATTTCTGGAGATAAGATTTTGTCCCGTCGCCATTATCGGCGATCGGCTGCAAACCGTAAGACTTGAAATATTTCGAAACATATTCCGCAGCTTTCTTTTGTCCGGGAGATCCTGTATCGCGTCCTTCCAAACTGTCGGAGGCAATAATGACCAGATGTTTTTTTAAATCCTCAGGTGTTATGCTCGCTGCATATTTCGTCGCATCATCCTGCGCATAGCTCAAAGTCGTGAGCGTCAGGAACATTCCTGCGAGTATGTTTTTATTCATGGTAATAATTAAAAGAAAAAAAGAATTTCTGCAAAGAAAACAAAGACAGCCGCGAAACCCAAATTCTTGTTATGCGAATGAATTTTAAATTACCGGCCGGTGTTAATATTTAACATCAGCAGTATCATATTGCAAATCAATAACGGTTTGCTTTCAGGATAATTAGTTTACTTCGTCAGATCAACAAAGGGCTGTACAGCCTAACTCTTACGCACACTAAACCGGAAAATGGTGTTGATTGTAATCCTGACAACATCTACAAAATGTTGAAACCAGAAATAGTATCTAATTAATATTTTTATATACTTTTTGCACTTCTCTTAGCCTAAACGGCGTTTTTGAAATGTTAACAATAAAAAAATTGTAAATTACTGTTATTCAGCGAAAAAAGTCCGTATCTTTGCACCTTCTTTGAGAAAGTTCAGCAAGAACACAGCATAGCGGCGAGCCAGGGGGCACCTATTACTGTGCCTGCTGTTAACCGTAAACAATTGACTTATAAAACAATGCAATCCATTCGTAACATCGCAATTATTGCGCACGTTGACCACGGCAAAACAACATTGGTCGACAAAATCATTCATGCTTCGAAGCTTTTTCGTGAAAACCAGGAATTCGGCGATCTGATTCTTGATAACAATGATCTTGAGCGCGAACGTGGAATTACTATCGTTTCGAAAAACGTGTCTGTACGTTACAAAGACTACAAAATCAACGTAATCGATACTCCGGGTCACGCCGACTTTGGCGGTGAAGTGGAACGTGTACTTAAAATGGCTGACGGTGTTTTGTTACTCGTGGATGCATTTGAAGGTCCTATGCCTCAAACGCGTTTCGTTTTATCAAAAGCGATTAGCCTTGGTTTGAAACCAATCGTAGTTGTTAACAAAGTTGACAAAGAAAACTGCCGCCCTGAAGAAGTTCAGGAAAACGTTTTTGATTTGATGTTCAACTTGGGTGCAACTGAAGACCAGCTCGACTTTACAACCGTTTACGGTTCGTCTAAACAAGGATGGATGGGGCCGGACTGGACTAAACCAACCGACAACATTACGTACTTGCTTGATACTATTATCGAACAAATCCCTGCGGCTATCATCCACCCGGGTACTCCACAAATGCAGATTACGTCTCTTGACTACAATGCATTCGTTGGTCGTATCGCGATTGGACGTGTATTGCGCGGAACTTTGAAGGAAGGCGCAACAATGTCTCTTTGTAAAGCAGACGGCGTTATCAAAAAAGTAAAAGTGAAAGAACTTCAGGTTTTTGAAGGTCTTGGAAGAGTGAAAGTAAGTGAAGTTGAAGCAGGTGATATCTGCGCTGTTACAGGTATTGAAGATTTCGAAATCGGAGATACTTTGGCAGATGCTGAAAACCCTGAAGCACTTCCACGTATTTCTGTTGATGAGCCAACATTGAACATGTTGTTCACAATCAACAACTCACCTTTCTACGGTAAAGAAGGTAAATTCGTAACATCTCGTCACTTACGTGATCGTTTGATGAAAGAAACGGAGAAAAACCTTGCACTTCGTGTTGAATCGACAGATACTGAAGATAAATTTCTGGTATTTGGACGTGGTATTCTTCACTTGTCAGTTTTGATCGAAACGATGCGTCGTGAAGGTTATGAACTACAGGTTGGACAACCTCAGGTTCTTTTCAAAACAGACGAAAACGGACAGCGTCTTGAACCAATTGAAACATTGGTCGTTGACGTTCCTGAATCATCTGCTGGTAAGGTAATTGAATTGGCTACACAACGTAAGGGTGAGCTTTTGATTATGGAACCAAAAGGAGATCTGCAGCATTTGGAATTCGAAATTCCTTCTCGCGGTTTGATCGGTCTTCGTTCTAACGTATTGACTGCAACACAGGGAGAAGCTGTAATGACACACCGTTTCAAGAGCTTTGAACCATTCCGCGGACCAATTCCAGGACGTAACAGTGGATCGATCATTTCTAAAAACACTGGTGCTGCAACAGGTTACACAATTGATAAATTGCAGGATCGCGGTCGCTTCTTTGTTGAACCAGGTGAAGAAATTTACACGGGTCAGGTAATTGGAGAACATACTCGTCCAAATGATATCGTTGTAAACTTGCAGGAAGCGAAGAAATTAACAAACATGCGTGCTTCGGGTACGGATGATGGACTTCGTATTGTTCCGAAAATTAATTTCTCTCTGGAGGAATCAATGGAATATATCCAGAAAGACGAATATCTTGAAGTAACTCCGCAAAGCATGCGTATGCGGAAAATATATCTTGAAGAAAACGATCGTAAACGTTTCGGTGCTAAAATCGAAATGGTTTAATACAATCGTTGGATCAAATTTTTAATAAAAAAGGGAGCACAATTTGTGTTCCCTTTTTTTTGTATTTTTTTGATTCTTTTTTTTCCTGAAAACCATATGAAATATTTGGATGAAGGCTGTTATACAGCGGCATCCTTTCAATAAAAAGAAATATTATAAAACAATATTTTTTCCCAAAAATTTTATACAATTTCAAGAAAGAACGGCTATTTAATTTAATATGTTGAAAAGGCGTATGTTTGTATGAGTAAAAAAGATAAATTCATTAACATACTTAATATCAGATATTTAATTAAAATTCAAAATGGCTTATATAGAACCTGCTCCTATCAAGGATAAAGAAAATCCGTTGGAGTCTATGATGCATAGATTTGACAAGGCGGTGGAACTTCTGGGAATTTCTGACGAAATGTACCATATTCTGAAAGTGCCTCGTAAACAAGTTACAGTAGGAATTCCTGTAACGATGGATTCCGGCAAAATAAAAGTCTTTGAAGGGTATCGCGTAATACATTCTACAATTCTTGGCCCAAGTAAAGGCGGGATCCGTTTTGATCCGGATGTGAACATTGATGAAGTGCGTGCACTTGCTGCCTGGATGACCTGGAAATGTGCCGTCGTCGATATTCCTTATGGAGGAGCAAAAGGCGGCGTTGCCTGTAATCCAAGAGAAATGTCTGCCGGCGAGATGGAGCGTCTGATGCGCGGATATACCATGGCGTTGCTTGATGTTTTTGGGCCGGATCAGGATATTCCTGCACCGGATATGGGCACGGGGCAACGTGAAATGGCATGGCTGATGGATGAATATTCCAAAGCAAAAGGAATGACCATCCCGGCCGTGGTGACTGGAAAACCTTTGGTACTTGGTGGTTCCCTGGGCCGTACGGAAGCAACAGGCCGTGGTGTGATGGTTTCAGCTTTGGCAGGAATGGAAAAGTTGAGAATTAATCCTTACCGTGCAACCGCTGTTGTTCAGGGATTTGGAAACGTTGGTTCTCATGCCGCCTCTCTCTTACGGGAACGCGGTGTCAGTATTCACGCAATCAGTGATATTTCGGGTGCTTATTTTAATGATAAAGGAATTGATATAACCGCGGCAATTGCTTACCGTGATCAGAATAACGACTCGCTTGACGGTTTTACGGGAGCGGAATTAATTTCGGGCGATGATCTATTTTCGATCCCGGTAGATGTTCTGGTACCTGCCGCAAAAGAAGACGTAATCACCCGCAGAAATGTTGAAAGCATCCAGGCTAAAATGATTGTGGAGGGCGCAAATGGTCCAACTTCATTCAAGGCTGACGATATCATTAATGACAAAGGAATTATGGTCGTTCCCGATATTCTTGCCAATGCCGGCGGGGTTACGGTTTCTTATTTTGAATGGGTTCAAAACCGTATCGGCTACAAATGGACGCTGGAGCGCGTGAACCGCCGTACCGACAGAATCATGAAAGATGCTTTTGACCACGTATATGAAGTCTCCCTGAAATATAAAGTATCACTTAGGATTGCAGCTTATATCGTTGCTATCGATAAAGTCTCGAGTACCTATAAATTCCGTGGCGGATTTTGAAAAGTTTTTAAAGAAACAAAAACGGAGAAAGCTGCGTCCTTCTCCGTTTTTGTTTTAAATCCATATTAAGTAAATATTAATTCAGCATGATCCCGTCAGCAAATCTGGATTCATTCCTTTGAGAATGTTAACTTTAACTTTTTATTGAAGTACAAAAGTCTATTTTCCTTATGTCGCTGAGTCCCCGTTTCATTGCCCTGATATTAGCATTACTTATCTCCCTTATCACAACAACCTTTTTAGCTTTTGTGGAAGGTGTCGATCGAAGTATGCTTTTCGTCGTCGCGATTGCCTGCTTCGTTTCAAGCTTCTTTCTGGTGCTTTATACCATTGATATCATCGTTTTCCGGGAAGTGAATAAAATGTACCGGACTATTCACAAACTTAAAATGAAGGATTTCAACATGGTTCCACGCAAGCGCCTGATCCGTGAATCGAACCCGCTGAAAACCCTTAATGATGAGATTTTCGTTTATGTGACCAAAAAACAAAAGGAAATAGACGAATTGAAAAAACTGGAATTGTTCAGAAGAGAATTTCTCGCA
Organism: Dyadobacter koreensis; assembly: GCF_900108855.1. Lineage (GTDB taxonomy): Bacteria > Bacteroidota > Bacteroidia > Cytophagales > Spirosomataceae > Dyadobacter > Dyadobacter koreensis. The sequence goes on along the minus strand of NZ_FNXY01000005.1, from coordinate 501,674 downwards.
GACGTTTCCCACGAATTTAAAACACCGATTTTTGCCGCACAAGGTTTTATTCATACACTACTCGACGGTGCGATGGAAGATGAAAATGTCCGTGAGCGGTTTTTGAAAAAAGCGGCGAGAAATCTGGACAGCCTCGATGTTCTCGTAAAAGATCTGCTCGTACTTTCGCAAATGGAAACGGGCGATATTAAAATGAATATTGAAGCAGTAGACATTTTACAATTGAGCCTTAACATTTTTGGCCGGCTTGAAAATATTGCAGAAGACCGGAATGTTACTTTAAAGGTAAAACCGGACGATCTTTCCGAAGTATGGGTGAAGGCTGATCAGGATAGAATGCAGCAGGTTATGCTAAACCTGATTGAAAATGCTATCAAATATGGAAATGACGGAGGAAAAGTCATCGTTCATTTTAATTCAGGAAAAAAATATGTTGAAATTTCGGTCCGTGATAATGGACCGGGCATACCACCGGAACACTTAACGCGTATCTTTGAAAGGTTTTACCGTGTGGATAAAAGCCGTTCAAAAGAACGCGGCGGCACTGGTTTAGGACTTGCGATTGTAAAACATATTATCAATGCGCATGGAACAAAAATCGCAGTAATGTCCAAACCGGATAAGGGCACAACGTTCACGTTTAAATTGGAAAAAGTATTTCAGGGCGCTCATCCTGAAAATGAGGAATCTTTAACTTCTCAGGCAAGTTTATAAATAATTACCAACTATAATTAATAAAACATGTTCGTACACAACGTATTTTTTTGGCTTAAAGATAAAGAAAACGAAGAAGCAAAGGCCGCACTTCTTGCCGGTATAAAGTCGCTGGAAGCTATCGAGTCGATCAAGTCGGTTTATATCGGCCCCCCTGCTTCAACGCGCAGACCCGTGATTGACGCAACTTATGACTTTGCGGAAATTCTTATTTTTGACGATGAAGCCGGTCACGATGTGTATCAGGTTCACCCGCTTCATAAAAAATTCGTTGAAGAGTGCGCACACCTTTGGGAGAAAGTTGTAATCTACGATGTAGAGGCTTAACAAATATTCACAAAAAAGATATCCACAAGTTATCCACATCGATTATGTGGATAACTTGTGGATATCGTCATTAAAAGCCTCTCTGTGCAACTATAAACGGACATTTGATGTTATTAACATGTGTGGATAACTCAAAAACTGTCCGATTAGCTTTTGTCTTCTCCGGACGTTAAGGGTAATAATTTGTCAGACTGTCGTTATATAGATAACAACATAAACAAACGAACCATGAAGAAGATCAGAATTGCAAGTTTATATATTGTGTTGATTATAGCAGCCATGAGTGTGTCGTCTTGTGTGTATCATTCAAGAGCGCCTTATCACGATAATTATGGTTACGGATACAGATACCATCATCCGCCACGTCCTATTATTGTAAGGCCAACACCGCCTCCGAGAGTGATTTATCGTGATAGTCCTCGGAGATATCGAAATGACCGCCGCAGCTATAAATATTACAACAAGCAGAGAAATAACCGGTATGGACATAACGAGCGTTCTCGCGGTCCGCGTTGATCGGAATCAGAATAAAAACAGAAGAGCTGGACGCTTTGTAGTGTCCAGCTCTTCTGTTTTTTAAAACCTAATACAATTTTCAATTACTTGGCACCATCAATTCCTGACTTGGAAGTTTTAACTTCGACAGGCGGTTTAAATCTGGCATTTTCTATTTTCAAAACTACCGTGTTCGGCCACTGGCGGTTGGTATAAAAACGCTGCCCGTTAACAGCACTTACAGCCAGACCTATTGGCGTTGGCGAAACCTTTACAGAAGCGTCAAAGTTGTTCACATACTCTACCAGTTCACTTTTGTAACCCAAAATGCTAACTTTCGTTTTCGTATTTCCTTCAATCATAGGCAATAAAAAATCACGACGTTCGCCATATTTCCAGTCAGACGGCTTATCTCTTGTCACAAAAGCATAAATGAATTTTTCGTCATTAGACTGTGTAAACCAGATATTTTTGTCGCGGATAACCGGTAACGGCTTTACAGCATAGATTGACTCTCGGTTTGCAAAATTCCAAAGCGCGATCTCCCGCAACAAGCTTTCTTGTTCAATCTGAATTTCTCCATTCGGTTTCGGACCAACATTTAAAAGGAAATTTCCACCTTTCGCACGGATTTCTATAAGCATATCAATGATTTCCGTTCCGGATTTATGCGGATCGTTTGTCGGCTTATATTGCCAGTCTGTGCCCATTGTATAACATGCCTCCCAAGGACGCGGAGACGCCTTATCAGGAATATTTTGTTCGGGTGTGTTCATTGCATCACGTGTAATGACCAGATCCGGATTAATGCTCCACGCATATTCACGCAACCCGTCACCCGGACCGTCAAAGAACATGATATCGATTTTTCCATAATTGGTCAATAATTCTTTCACCTGCTGCTTATCATAATCCATTAATTTCGGATTGTTCATTGGAAACTGTTTCTCATTTTGCAGCCTACCAAGTGGGATGTTATTTTGATGAAAAAACAGAAAATCTTCAGGAGAAAAATAAATCCCGATCGCGATGCCCTGTTTACGAAAAGCATCAATAATTTCCTTTGTCACGTCCCGCTTAAATGGCGTATTCATCACGTTAAACGGTGTCGATTTTGTATCGAACATGCAAAATCCTGAATGATGTTTCGTTGTAAAAACCACATATTTCATTCCTGCCAAACGAGCCAGAGTCGCCCACTCGTCCGGATCAAATTTCTTTGGGTTGAAAAAACTCGGAAGTTCTTTAATGTATCTGTCAACATATTCATCGGAAGCGCCGGCCAGCGAATGGCTGATCACAGCACCAAGCGAAACATCCACATTCCAGTGAATAAACATACCAAAACCCAGATCCTGAAACCATTTAATCCGCTCCGGATTGTTGGCGACTTGCTGCTGTGCCTGAGAAAAAAAGGAGAAACTGATAAGAAGAATTGATAAGATAAAACGCCGGATCATAGTAGTAATTAAGTCAATATATAAGTAAACGATGCGAAATCCGATATAAAATACCCTATTTTCGAAATTTTTATTAATAAAAAATTGTAAAATCGGCTGGCTGCATACTTTTGCTTATAAAATTGCCGTAAACTTTCTGATCTTTTCCAACATGCTTGCTGCTGCCATCATCGCTTACCTGCTTTTAAATCTGGGAATAGGTCTCTGGGCATCCCGGCGAATTACCACCACAACGGATTTTGTGTTAGCCGGCAGAAGACTTCCTTTATTTCTCGCGGCGTCCGCCACCTTCGCGACGTGGTTTGGCTCGGAAACGATTATGGGAGCGCCAACTGAATTTATCGAACACGGAGTTTTAGGAATTATTGAAGATCCTTTTGGTGCTGCATTATGTCTTTTTCTGGTGGGAATATTTTTTGCACGCAAGTTTTATAAAATGAAAATCATCACTTTCTGTGATTTTTTCAGGATAAGATACGGCCGCCCTGCGGAATTACTTTCTGCCTTATTAATTATTCCTTCTTATTTCAGCTGGATTGCTGCGCAGCTCCTCGCAATGGGTATTGTACTGAAAGTTGTTCTGGGATGGCCGTTGACGGACTGTATCCTGCTCAGTTCCGTCGTCGTCATACTCTATACGATATGGGGCGGAATGTGGTCTATTTCAATTACCGATTTTGTGCAAACGATCATGATCATTATCGGTCTCTTGATTGTAGCTATTGTGTTATATCTTGAAGTCGGAGGGTTTTCTCCGCTGATTGAAGCGGCTCCAAAAGATTTTTTCAGAGCATATCCGCAGTTTACGTTTAAAGACTCTGTCGAATATTTCGCCGCATGGATAACGATCGGACTTGGCTCTATTCCTCAGCAAGATGTTTTCCAGCGTGTGATGTCAGCCAAGTCAGCGGACGTTTCCGTAAAATCGACGTTGTTATCTTCTTTCATGTATTTAACAATTGCATTGCTGCCATTATTTATCGGACTTTGCGGCCATCATCTTTATCCGGAACTCGGAAAAGATGATCCGCAAATGATTATCCCAAATATGATTTTACTGCATACCGGATTGCCCCTACAGATATTGTTTTTCGGCGCATTGGTATCCGCGATACTTAGCACGACAAGTAGCGCAATCATGGCACCTGCGGCGGTTTTGGGTGAAAATGTTATCAAATTTTTCAGACCTGAGCTTAGCGACAAACAACTGTTAAGCATTATCCGGCTAGGGATCGTTTTCATCACGGCCATCTGCATTTTCATGGCGTCGACTCGCGAAAGCATTTTCGAACTTGTGGCAGAATCCTCGGCGTTCAGTCTTGTCTGTCTGTTTATTCCTCTCGCATGCGGCTTATACTGGAAAAGAGCCAATCAGTTGGGTTGCATTTTGTCGATGGTCGCAGGCCTTGGCGTATGGCTCACATCCGTTTGGATGAAAACCGAATATCCACCGCTGATTTATGGATTAATGGCCAGCAGTCTGGGTATGGTCACGGGTATACTGTCCGATAAAAGTGGAGAAGTGAAATATAATTTTATTTCAAAACCATAAACAAAGAACTTCCAAACGGAGCGGAAGGCAGGAATATCCCTTCCATCGTGGTAATGGTTTTTAGAATTCCATTGATAAAATCTCCCGGATAATTTACATCCGAATGCAGATCCGCTGCATTTATTTTCCCCGATCGCATCTGACGACGCTGCCATTTCCTGACAATCCAAATGGGTATTGAAAGGAAGAATGGCCAGTAGGTATTGTAAGAAATTTTCAGTCCCGCTGTTTTTGCGTAGGCAGTAAAGTCGCTCAATACAAATCTTCTTGAACTTCCTACAGCGACATCGTGCGTGCCGGAAAAAGCTTCATGTGCATGAATATTGATTAAGATTAATCCATTTGGATTAAGACGTGCTTTAAAAATCGTTAAAGCATTAACGATCTGTTGATCGTCAAGAAAATACAACGCATCATTACAGCAGATCACATCATAGCGCTCATTCTTTCTAAAATCGTCAACATTTTTCAAATCACCGAAACTTACGTCAAGATTTCTTTCCTTGGAAAATTCGATCGCATATTGCGAATAATCAAAGCCGCTTAAATTTTGAAAACCTTGTTGCTTCAAGAATGACAAAAGTCCTCCGGTTCCACAGGCAGCATCTAAAATCGAGATTTTCCGATCCTTTCCAAACTGCTTTCTGATTTGATAAATAACACGTTCGTGCAAAATCTGATACCACCAGAGTTTTTGCTCTACCTCAAACATGCTTTTGTATTCTTCCCGGTTATCAATCATAAATCTTTACCGCTGTTGTATTTGATGACATACTGAGGTTGCCCGCTTTGAGCCATGAAACTTTTCCCGATATATTCACCCAGAACACTTAATAAGGTGCACTGAATCCCCCCGATAAAAATCATTGCCGCAGTCACAACCTGCCAACCTTTCGGGTCTGGGCCGATGATCCATTGCACGAAGAAAAACGCAAGAAGTAAGAAACCGAGTCCGAATAGGCTAACCCCGATAGGCATAAAAAGTCTGATCGGCAAGGAAGAATAGCAAAACAAAATGTTAAGAAAAAGTGAAATTAATTTCCGCCAGGTGTAGTTGGATTTACCTTCCTCTCTCTTTTGATGCAGAACCTGAACTGTTCCAATATTTTTGGTGATGCGAAAAATTAAACCGTCGATATAAGGATAAGGGCCCTGGTATTTTATGATCTCTTCGACAACTTCACTACGGATTAATTTAAAACTTGACAGATATAAATCTTTCGGTTTCTTGATCGAATAGGTGGTAATCCAGTTTACAAGCCGACTACCCAAATTTCTGTAAACAGCATGTTCTTTTTTCGAGTAGTACGTGTAAACGACATCAAAATCACCTCGCTCAGCCGTTTCTACCAACTTCAAAATTTCTTCAGGCGGGTTTTGGAAGTCGTCATCTATCATAACACAAAACTCTCCCTTCGTCCAGTTCAAGCCACACATAACGGCATTAAACTCGCCATAATTTCTGCGTAATGAGATAAAACGCACGTTATCAAAATCCTTTGCCAGTTCAGTACAAATCTTTTCGGACCGATCCCTGCTTCCATCATTAACCAACACAATTTCAAAAGAAATCGCATGTAAAGCCACCTGCAACTTATGTATCAGCGAAACAATATTTGCTTCGCTGTTGTAAACCGGAATGACAACTGATAATTTCATTGCTGGTACTGGTTGACTGCCTCAATAATGTACGTCACTTCCTCTTCTGTCAATACCGGATTCAATGGCAAACTGACCACCTGCCGATGTATTTCCTCCGTAATTGGAAAATGATAATGATTTATTTCCGCATAGGCTTTCTGCTTATGAATTGGCAATGGATAATGAACATTGGTCTGAATTCCCATTTTATCCAGAAACTCGATAAAGGTACCCCGATCCGGATGTCTTACCACAAACAAATGCCAGGCATCAAAATTGATCCTATCACCGGGAGGTAAGATCAGATCGTTTAATTTAATTTCTGCCAGATAGCGTCGCGCAATACTTCTGCGTCTTTCATTTTCTGTTTCCAGGAATGGTAACTTAACCTTCAAAATCGCTGCCTGAATCTCGTCCAATCGACTATTGATTCCCTGAAATTCATTTTTATATCTTTCTTTCGAACCGTAATTACGCAGATAAATAATTCGCTCGGCCAAATCCGGATCATTTGTTGTAACTGCTCCGGCATCGCCCAATGCTCCAAGATTCTTGGTTGGATAAAAGCTGAAAGCAGTTGCATCCGCTATGCTTCCTACTTTTTGACCGTCATAAAGTGCTCCGTGCGCCTGGGCAGCATCTGTTATTACTTTCAGATTATATTTCTTAGCCAGAGACAAAATTTCTTTCATCTCACAGCTTCGGCCGTAGAGATCAACACATAGGATCGCTTTTGTATCAGAGGTGATTTTCTCTTCGATTTTTGAAGGATCGATCAGCATAGAACAAAGATCCGGCTCAACAAAAACCGGTCTAAGATTTAAGTAACTTACAGGTAACACTGATGCTATATACGTATTGCCCGGCACGATGATTTCACTGCCTTCCGGAAAATCATAAGCGCGAAGAATAAGCCCTATGGCATCCAGTCCATTGGCTACGCCGATACAATATTTTGCCTGACAATAACGAGCGAAAGCGGTTTCAAATGATTTCAACTCGTTTCCTAAAATATACCAACCAGAACGCAACACGCGTAATGAAGCCTCTTCAATAGCCTGTATATAAGGTTTATTGATTTGATTTAAATCCAGAAACGGAATCATAAAGCTACTTGTTGCGGTTGCATTAAATAAGGTTGATCAATATAGTCTGCCCTGTCATAATACTCATTTGACAATACCAGCAAAATACAGTCGTGTGAAAATGAGTCCATTATATGCCAGTCTTTTGGTTCAAGGATGAGGCATGTTTTTGGATTATCCAGAATAAAATTCTCTTTGAGTAAACCGTCATTATTATAAATGTGGCAGCTCCCGTGGAGGCATATCAGAGCATTCCAGGATTTATGATGCCGATGTCCGCCGCGGCTTGAATCCGTAGCTCCATAGATGTAAAAAACTCTTTTAATAGTACCTGGAATAAGTTTTTCAAATACAGTCAGATTTCCGGCATCAGACTGAAAAGTGTCTAATTGTAATAATTTTGGCATACGGGCGGGTTAAATTTTATAATGTGATACAGTGTGTAATGAATTGAAATCCTTATATGTCAAAGTCATAAATAAAATATAATAATTTTTATGACCCGTCAAGTTAGTTATCAAATGTAATTTATAATTAATTGAACAGATTCCAGTGCTTCCAATGGTCCAGGAGCATAAATATTTTTAACGGAAACGGTTCCAGCCATAACACTCTGTTGTAACCCATATAATAAATCATGGGATGACTAACACAGACTATTGCCGTAAAAAATAAAATTACCCTAATAGACCTTAGCGAAGCTGTCTGAAAAAGTATGTACATAGAAAGAAGCAAAAACGGAAATCCGTATGATAATGCCCGGTCAATATCATGCACATAAATTCCTGACGCAACTAAAATTACGAAGCCAAAAGTTAACGCCAATATTAACAAATAATGTTGTCGAAGTATGAGCGATAAAATCGCCGCCCCCATCAATATCCACATCCCTTCGAACGCTGTCCACATACTACTTCCTAAGCCATGCCTGTGTGCGTCAGCAAATAACACCGGGGTTCCTAAAGTGGAGTAGCTATGGTTCGGAAAATATTCCTTTTGTACATAAAACCTAATCGCAAAGTAAATGACCCAAGCCACCCAAACAATCAAACTTGTGCCGGAAAATGCATTTTTAACCATCGCAGGCAAACCAAAATCATTCTTATCAAATGCGTTTCTTACAATATGAAAAAGCAATAAATAACCTCCTGCGATCACTGCCCGTTCGTCAGTGAAAAAAGCACCCTGCAAAGCGAAAAATGTAACTAATGGATTTCGGCTAAAAAGTGCAGTCAAAAGAAAGAAATAGGCAAAGCCATCACCATAACCATAAATATCTGCGAATGTCCAGACACAAACAAATGTGTTTGCAATGGCAAGAACAAAAAGAAAGGTTGCTATTTTATCTTTCGAAACGGCATAGAGCCATTGACCAATTTTATAGATAAAGAAAACTCCCAGTATCGATTGAAGCAGGACGATAAGCACGATATTATGCCCTGTTATAAACGACAGAGCTGGCAGAACCCAGCGAAAGATCATGTTCTCACGCCGTACATCGTAATCCATGTCCTTGGGATGAAAAAGATCGGCGCTCTGATTTTGTACAAAAACCCAGGCATCCAGTTTCATCCCATGTTCACTGAGATGACCGATTAGCAGTGTGTAAGGAGGAAAAGCAAGGAAAAGAGAAAGAAATACAGAAAGCGCAACTAGTTTCCATAACCAATATCCGGACGCAAGAAAAGATTCGATTCGTCGTTCGAATGAATGGTAAAAATCCTCAAATAGCATGTTGTTAGGGGAAATTATCTTGATAACGTGCTATAAAGATACCAGTTAAGTTTTGACAATTCCTACATCCAGCTCTTCATAATTTTGCTTCCTTCTTCGCTTTCAATAATTCGAAGATACGTCTGGATTTCCTGCTGCAGATCTTCCACATGGCTGATGATTCCAACAATCCGGTTTTCTTTCCGAAGAGATTTCAATGTATCAAAAACAGTTTGTAAAGAATTCTTGTCGAGCGAACCAAAACCTTCGTCCAGGAAAAAGAAGTTATGCTTTGACTCATTGCGCACGTGGATATGATCAGCCAGAGCAAGAGCCAGTGAAAGCGCTGCCTGAAATTTTTGCCCCCCGGAAAGCGTTTTCAATAATCGCATATGCCCGCCGTTCAGCAAATCTCTTACCCAAAAACTATTTCCCTCGCCAAGTTCCAGATGCAGCTGCTGATGTGTCATCTGATGGAAACGCTCGTTCGCGGCATGGATAAGGTTTTGCAGATAAATACTTGACGCATAATCCACAAACCCGCTTGAACGAAATAATTTGGCAAGATCGTCCAAATGTTCTTTCCGCAATTGCAGACGAGTTTTTTCTTTAAGAAGCTGCGCCTTTTTCGCCAGATCCTGTGCCATTTTTAACAATAAGCCGTCCAGACGTCCTTCTTCCTTCCGCTTGTTGTTTAAATCCGACGTAAGTTCATCTTTCTTGATCGTGACAACCGCATGTTTTTCAGGATCATATACTTCTGCCGAATGTTCCTTTTGTAATAATTCGAGATCTCTCAATGCATTATTGAGGGTATTCTTGAAGCTTTCAATTGATTTTCGTTCGACGTCAATAAGTATTGGTTTTTGAAGCATTTCGTTAACCCAATCTTCTGACTCAAACTGATAAAAGCTCAATTGTTTAGCTAGCTCGGCCTGCGCTAACGATAATTCCTGACGACTTCGGTCCAGCGTTTCCTGTAAAATATTCTGGCTTCCGGCAATTGTATCCTTTTCTTTTTCCAGAGTATCCAACTGCTTTTCGGTTTGCTCAAACAGCAGATTTAATTCCCGGTACTGTTTTTCCAGCAACTGTATTTTTCCTGAAATCGATTCGTTAGCCTGATCGTTAAATTCGCGAAGATCTACCTTTTCAAGCTGACCTGATAAAGTTGTAATCGTGTTGTCAATCCGAAGAATCTCGTTTCGCAAATTTTGCAGCGGTAATTCTATCTTTTCAGCCTTTTCCTTGGTTTCAGTTTCAATTTGCTGGGCAATCAGCTTGATTGCCGCCTCTGAATCTTTAATCTCAGCCTGAATCCGGACAACCTCTTCAAAATGTTTATCGAAGGCTTCCCGGTTATTTTTATCAAATTTCGTCCAGACAAAAGCTTTTTCGTGTGCTTCCAAGCGTTCTTTATTTTCAGCCCATCGCAGTTTGATCGTGCTTTTCTGTTTTTCCAGATTATCGATCTGATTAAAAATTCGTTCAACCGGAGATTGAAACTGACGGATTTGCTGCTCTAATTTATTTAAAACACTGCGCTGATCTTCAATTGATCTAATCTCCTGGAAAACCATATCGTCTGAATGAAGCACCGCCGGGTGATGCTCCGACCCGCAAAGCGGACATGGCTCGCCGGGTTCGAGGCTATTGGCATATTGCTGCAAAGCCAGTTTCGTTTTCGCAGAAACTAGTTGTTTATTAAGATTTTCACTTTCCCTTTCGTTGATTAGCAAATATTCGGAAACGATATTTTGAATCATTTCAAGACTTGCCTCCGGTTGAATATTTAATGAAAAAATCTCGTTTGCACCCTTTGTCCTGATATGCAGGGCACCTTGCTGCTTTTCTATTTCAGCCTTTAAATCTTCCGCCTCCTTTTTAATATTTGATCTCGATTCACTTAAATTGGAAAAGTTAGTAAACCAGGCGTTTACCTGACTCAGCTCCTGAATATCAGATTGGCCAGCCTTCTTTTTATCATTCTCTTCTTCCTTTTGCTGTTTTTGCTTTTTTAATAATTCAATCGCATTTTCTTTTTCCTGGAGCCTTGCTTCCCCTCTTAAAAGTGTAGCCTTATTTTTTTCAAGAGACGCTTTGCTTTCAATAATTTGAATTACTTTTTCCAGTTCCTCAGCCGTGTCCAGAAGCTCCTGACGCTTTTCATATTGTGGCTGAATTTTCGTTAAAATTTCCCTTTGCTGAACAAGAAGAGAATCTAAATCCCGGGTTCTTATAGAATTTTTATCAAACGTCAGCTTATCACGCTCAATTCCTATGCTTAACGACTTTTTCTTTTCAAGTAACGCTTTAAAATGCAGGGAACAGATCTCGAAAACCCGAAGCATTTCTTCCCGAAGTTTCATATCCGGTTTCTGCGATTCCAGCAAAGATATCTGATTTGTCAGAAGCTGTAATTTTTCTGCAACCAGTTTTAATTTCTGAAACTGATTGTCTAATTCTGTTTGCATCAAAAGTTCGTCTGCAACAGATTTAATCTGTAACCGGATTTCGTCACGTTTCACTTCCTCGCCGGCAACCATTTCCGGCGTCACTTCGCCCAGGCTCATCAGCTGTCCATCCAGATTAGAAAGTTCCAGATCATTTTGCTTGCTAAGCGTTCCCACTTTCCGGCTCAGATCATACTTTTCGAGTTGGAAAAGTTCTTTCATCATCCGGGTACGCTCAGCATCTTTCAGTTCAATGAATTCCTGGAACCGTCCCTGCGGAATAATAATAGTACGGCGAAAATTATCATAACTTAATCCGATAATTTTCTCTGCATTTTCTTCGTCCGGAAGCGGACTCCAGGCATCATCCACCCATTTATAGGCTTTCCTTTCAAAAGTTTTTACTTCCTTAAAATTCTTGCTGTTTCTCTTGCCTTTTACCGTGAACCGGTAAAGGTCAGCTGTTTTTCCTGCGATACATTCAAAATCAATCAGCAAATCGTCTGAGCGCAGGTTCATCATATTATACGTCCGATCATCACCTGAGCGATTTAATCTTTCCGTATCGCCGTAAAGCGCAAAGGTTATCGCCTCTAAAATTGAAGATTTTCCACTTCCGACAGCTCCAAAAATACCAAACAACGACGCATCAGTTAACGCGTCGAACTGAATTTCCTGTTCAGACTGATAAGAATATAAACCTTTTATTTTGAGATACTTGGGAATCATGATGTAGCTTTCGACCGTCGGCCGGATATCCGCTTTTTATGGAGGATTTATTTTAATATTTTTATAAATGGCTTACGTCAGAAGACGATTGCTGACTGCCGAAAGCCGACTGCCCCAGCAAATCTTCCAAGTAAACGCGATCGTTGCTCAGTCTCGGAACCTTATTTTGCCCACCAAGTTTCTTTCGTTTTGCCATCCAGTTGTAAAAGGTATTGGCCGGCGCAAAATGTACCAAGGGCGACAGCAACGCCATATCCTTATATCTTTTTGCATCGTAATCTGAATTGACTTCGCGCAATGTTTCATCAAGTATCCGGATAAATTCTTCCTGACTCGCCGGTTCTCTTGTAAATTCGATCACCCACTCGTGTCGACCTCGAGAGCCATCGCCCATATACACCGGACCGGCTGTATAATTGGCTACCAACGAATCTGTCTTCTGAGATGCTACTTTTATGGCATGATCGGCATTTTCAACAATAACTTCTTCGCCAAAAGCATTGATAAAATGTTTCGTCCTTCCACTCACCTTCAATCGGAAGGGGTATTTCGAAGTAAATTTAACAGTATCCCCGATCAGATAACGCCACAAACCAGCATTGGTAGAAATCACCAGCGCATAATTTTTACCCACCTCAACTTCATCAAGTAACAGCGCTCGTGGATGTGGTTTCCCTACCTCTTCCACAGGAAGAAATTCGTAAAAAATTCCATAATCCAGCATAAGCAGCATTTCTCCTACTTTGGAAAGATCGTCCTGAATGGCAAAAAAGCCCTCCGAGGCACTGTAAGTTTCAAGGTAAGTTACCTGCTCGGACGGGAAATATTTTTGTGTAAACAAATCACGGTAAGGCTCAAAGGAAACGGCTCCGTGAACAAACACCTCAAAATCCGGCCAGACTTCCAGCATATTACTTTTCCCCGTCAATTCTAAAATCTGATCCAGCAAAACGATTGTCCACGTTGGTACGCCAAGAATGCTGGTCACATTTTCCTGAGAACAGATATTTGCCATCTTTTCCAGCTTGCTTTCCCAATGGTCCATCAGAGCGACTTCCAAAGGCGGAGTGCGCATAAATTCTCCCCAGGCAGGAAGATTTTGCATGATCACCGCCGAAACGTCGCCAACCTGCGTATAATCATCAAACGGATTAGCATGTAAAGTACCCCCAATTGAAAGTCCTTTTCCATCAAAAACGCGCGTTTCGGGACGGTTATGAATCAAAAGCGTCATCATATCCTTTCCTCCCTCGTAATGACATTCTTCCAATGCCTCCGGAGAAACAGGCAAAAATTTACTTCTGGCATTTGTAGTACCCGAAGATTTTGAAAACCATTCGATCTGAGAAGGCCAAAGCACATTTGGCTCCCCTTTCAAAACGCGTTCAATGTAAGGATATAACTCCTCATAAGAAGAAACAGGAACCTGCTCCTGAAATTCCTTGATGGATTTTATTTGACCATAATTATATTTTGATCCCCATTCGGTATATCGCGCCGTTTCGATAAGTTCGGAAAATATACGTTGCTGGGTTTCAATGGGGTTATTCATAAACTGCTCGATCCTTTCAAAGCGCCGCTTTAAAAACCAGACAGTCATATTATTCACCAGCTTCATAGTAGTCAGATTGTTGATATAAATTCTTCCCGGAATTTGTCAAAAATAGCAAATAAAATGGAGAGGAAATAAGATTACGACCTCATTCCCTCTCCATTTTATTAAAACAGATTAAGCTTTTGTACTAAACTTTCTATATAAGAATAATAGAAGCACTGCTCCCAGAATAGCTATAAAGAGACTTCCGATATTGAAACCGTCAACAGTTCCAAATCCCAGAAGCGACGATATCCAGCCTCCAACGACAGCCCCTGCTATTCCTATCAAAATCGTTACAATAAAACCGCCCGGATCTTTACCCGGATGCAACGCCTTAGCGATAGCTCCGGCTACTAGACCTACGATAATCCAAGTTAAAATACCCATAGTGTATTCTGTTTATAGTGTTAGAAAAAGTTACTGTTCTAATATTATAAAAAGTATACCGTATCAGAAAATTTCAACAGAATATATCTCAAAAAGAAAAACTCCTTTCCACCTGACGAAGCGAAAAGGAGCCCAATCACCTGATTATCTGCGATAAACAAATAAGAATATTTATTTATCAAAAAACATATTACTTCCTCCCGCCTTTCTTTCGAAAGTAGTGCTAAAATCGTCGGCATACCCAGCTGTACGAAGCTGGTCAGCTTTTTGACGAACTGTGGCTGATCCTGTGATTTCCAGAATTGCGGCAGCAAGCAGAGGGTCCTTTGGGTTTCCGTACGGGAATAGCCTTAACCCTTCTTTTACTGGTATATCAGGCGTAAAACCTTTGCTGTAATCCGATTGTTTCAGGCTGTTAAAAGACTTGGTCACGATTGGCTGAAGGCCCCACTTCACTTTTTTACTATCATCACTCAGCGTCACCGAACCGACATTTTTCCCAACCGTCTGATCGCCGATAACAGTAACTTTCATGAAAGGCTTCAATCCATTGATCAGCAATTCGCTGGCAGAAGCAGTTCTGTTTGAAGTAAGGATGATTAAATGCTGCAGGCCAGAACCAATGTTCTGACTTTTTGCAGAAAATTTATCCGTGAAATACTCTTTACCATACCGTTTTTCAAGAATTGGTGTAAGTGTCGAATTGTATTCTTTGTAATAGAAAATATCATTCGACGTAATTCCTTTTCCAATCAAACTTGCCAGATTAGTCGCGGAGCTTACATAACCGCCCGGGTTGTAACGCAGATCCAGCACCAGAGAATTTACATTTTTTGATTTGAAAGATGCGAAAACATTGTCGATTTTCTGATCATATTCCTTTTTATCGCTGCCGCTTTTGCTGGCAATAAATTGATGGTAAACCAGATAACCAATTGTATTACTTCCATACTGAAGCGTGGTATCAAAAAACACGGGATCTTCCTGGAAACTAACCGGCGTAACATTTCTAGTTGTCGTCGTTTCTACAATCGCATCCTGCTCATTAAGTGCTCCCAAGGTGTATTTTCTGGCAACATCTGAATAGATCAAATCATAATAATTCGAGGCGGTCAACTGCTTATCGTCTATCCGTGTGATGATATCGCCTCTTTTAAACCCAGCAAGAGCAGCTGGCGAGCCCGGCAAAGCATACCCAACCAGACCTACGATATTTGTACCGCCGGTCGGGTAATAAAACAATCTCAATTGCAGACCCGTAGTTTTTGTCGAACCGCTCAACTCCGCTTTTAATGCGTCAGCATCGCTTTCGATCCATGAAAAACGGTCCCCGTCAGGGCGTGCAGTTGCATCAAATTTGTATAACAACGAATTAAAAAGTGCTTCTGGTGCCAGGGTTAAATCAGGGTTTGCCGGGATCTTGTCATTCCAGTAGTACCAGGTTTTCATCTGATCGACAATCCAGTTACTGGTTTCCAGGTCTGTTGCCGGATCAACATTTTTATCACGGCAAGAACTCAAAACACCTGTAAAAACCAGCACAAGCAGTAACACCTTTCTCATAACGTCGACTTAGTTTGTTGTCAAAAATACTTCTTCAATAATATCACAGGCAGCATTCATCTGATCTTCCGTAATCACCAACGGAGGCGCAAAACGAATTTTATTCCCGTGTGTCGGTTTACATAACAATCCTTTATCCATCATTTTATAACACAGGTTCATCGCCGTAGCACTTTCTTCCGTATCATTTATTACAATTGCATTCAAAAGCCCTTTGCCTCTTACTAACGATATAAGGTCGCATTTCTGCTGTAAATCAGAGATTCTTTTTCGGAAAAGCTTACCCATAACTTCCGCATTATCAGCAAGGTTTTCATCATTTACAACTTGCAAAGCCGCCATAGTCACTGCACAAGCCAAAGGATTTCCACCATACGTTGAGCCGTGTTCACCAGGCGCAATCGTCAGCATAATCTCGTCATCAGCAAAAGCGGCTGAAACCGGCATTGTTCCCCCTGATAGTGCTTTTCCGAGCACCAGAATGTCAGGTTTTACATTTTCCCAGTCACAAGCAAGCCTTTTTCCAGTCCGACCGATTCCGGTCTGCACTTCGTCTGCGATGAACAATACATTATATTTTGTACACAAATCCCGTACACCTTTTAAATATCCTTCTCTCGGAACGACCACACCGGCCTCTCCCTGAATCGGCTCTACCATGAAGCCTGCAATATTCGGATCGCTTTTGAAGATGTTTTCCAAAGCTTCCAGATCATCGTAAGGAATAATTTCAAAACCTGGCAAAAACGGACCGTAATCATCCGTGCTGGATGGATCTGTTGATGAAGAAATTGCCGCCAAAGTACGTCCCCAGAAATTACCTGAAGCATAAACCGTTTTTGCTTTATTCGGTGCGATACCTTTTACCTTATATGCCCATTTTCGTGTCAGCTTCAAAGCCGTCTCGCCGCCTTCAACGCCTGAGTTCATCATTAATACTTTATCATAACCGAAATATTCGCATAGGAACTTTTCACATTCTCCCAATTTATCGCTGTAAAAAGCACGTGAAGTCAGGGTAAGTTTTTGCGCCTGTTCAATCATTGCATCAATGATTCGGGGATGACAATGTCCTTGACTTACAGCACTATAAGCAGATAAAAAATCCAGATATTGTTTTCCTTCAACATCCCATACATATACGCCTGAACCTTTCGCAAGTACAACGGGCATAGGTTTATAATTATGCGCGCCATATTTCCCCTCCAATTCCATTGCATGCTGCGTTGCTTCAAGCATCGTCATTTCCGTATAGTTTGCCATTGTATTTACGTTTAAGCGGATTCATTCGATTTAGATAAGGTAAAAATACGGAAATCCTGCGTGTGGATAATTGTTTGCAGAAAAGTTTAATTTTTAAATCCAGTTCTTAATACGAAGCTTTTGAAGAATTTTTTTTGTATTTCCAAAAGATAAATTCCCTGGCTTCACATTTGCAAAACCCATATATTTAGAAAAATCTGGTATTATCCCTAATCAGAACTCTCCCAGTCAAACCGATGAATTTCAGAACTGCGACAGACAACGATATTCCACAATTACAACAGCTTGGTTTAAATGCTTATGGTCAGTTCGAAACTGTACTGACCGAAGAAAACTGGGAAAAACTGAATTCTATTTTACTAAGTGAAAAAACATATCCGGATCTGCTTTCTAAATCGTTATGTTTTGTTTGTGAAGAACATGAAAAAATCGTCGGCATGGCGTTTTTAATTCCAAATGGCAACCCGACCGATATTTTTAAGGAAGACTGGTCGTATGTCCGAATGGTTGGTGTGCATACAGAATACGCAGGAAAAGGGATTGGCAAAAAACTGATGCAGCTCTGCGTTGATCATGCAAGACAAACGGGTGAAAAATTCATTGCTTTGCATACGTCCGAATTTATGAGCGCGGCGCGGCATATTTATGAGGCGATGGGTTTTAAACAAATAAAAGAACTTGAAATACGACTTGGAAAGATGTATTGGCTTTATGTAAAGGAATTGTAACTTGCTACATTAACTGACTTTAAAACTCTAAGAATCAATCTTGTGAATATAAAAATCAAATTAAAATCTACACTTACTTTCATTTTTTTCAGTTTGCTGTTTTTTAATTTTGGTTGCAGCAAAAAAACAATCACCGTTGATAACACCAGATCAAATTTTCGGGTTATTGGTTATCTGCCTGGTAAGGAAAATTTACTGGCATCAGCCAAAACAATCGATTACAACAAAATCACCCACCTTTATATCGCTTTCATCAATCCCGATTCTCTGGGAAATTTGAAAGGAACAGAAAATCTTAAAGAAGTAGCGGCCATCGCTCATGCAAAAAAGGTTAAAATCATGGCATCGATCGGCGGCGGCGGCGCACCCAAATATTATCCGTCTTTTTTAATTGGAGAAAAAAAGACGAAACTGATAAATGATCTCGCAAACCTGGCTGTTGAAAACAATCTGGACGGTATTGATGTTGACCTGGAAGGCGCCCTAATAGACGGCAATTATGAAAATTTTGTGATCGACCTGGCAGAACAATTACGAGCTAAAAATAAAATGATCACTGCCGCCATCGCTACTGTATACAAAGATCAGTTTACAGATAAAGCTCTCGCGCAGTTTGACTTCGTAAATATCATGTCATATGACAAAACCGGACCTTGGAATCCTTCAAGACCCGGTCCGCATGCACCCTATGAAATGGCCGTTGAGGACCTGGATTATTGGACAAAAACACGCGGTATTGCTAAAGAAAAATTAAGTCTGGGTGTTCCGTTTTATGGCTATGGATTTGGTGGGAGTGCGCCGGAAAGTATTTCCTGGAAGAACCTGATTCTCCAATATCCGGATAAATCCACCGCTGATGAATTCAGTGTGAATGGCGGAAATCTTTATTATAATGGCATTCCAACGATTAGAAAAAAAACTTCACTTGCGCTGGAAAAATCAGGAGGAATTATGATCTGGCAACTGTTGCAGGATACCACCGGGGAGCAGTCACTTTTAGAAAATATTCATGCTGTAATCCATGCGAAATGAATAAATTTTCAATCCTGCTCCTTTTGTTTCTGATTTCAGCAAACTATTCTTTTTCTCAAAAAGTGAAGTTCCAGATCTTTAGTCCGAAAGAATTAAAAGGCCGCAAAGCCGTTCTTTTAACACGGGAAAAAGGATTTGCAGCTATTGTACATTCGATCAAACTCAATTCTGATATCTTCAACCTGGATATTGATAATGATCTTGTTCCTGATTTATATCAGCTCCATGTTTCTCAAATTAAAGGATCGCTGTTTTTCTTTCTGGAACAGGGAACACAAATCCGGCTTGATACCAATGACGTTACAAAGTCCACTGTAACAAATTCACGAAGTACATTGGAGTGGCAGGCGTTTGAGAGAAATATACAGAAGCCATCAGATGATCGCATCAGAAGTTATGCATTGGGTGAAAAACAGGCTAGAAAAGACAGAAATGCGGATAGTCTGAATTTTTGGATTGAGAAGCAGGCGCTTGAAAAAGAAGATTTAGTCAAAAAAACCGGCGCATTTATACTGGAAAATCCCGCTTCCTATGTCAGTCTTTACCTACTAAAAATAAACTGGTATGCCCTTCAGGATAAAGGTTTGTTTGAAAAGCTTGATCAGTCACTTACAGGACACAAAACCTACATTTATTTGAAAGAAAAAAATAAGAAAATAGCGGAAAGGCAGCCAGTTAAAGTTTTGAACAAATTGCAATAAATGATCGCTTAGATACTGATAATCAAAAACATCGGTTTTATTTTGAATAAATTGATGAAATCGCAATCTTGCTTGTCATAAAAAGAAGTGCATTTTAAAGCCAGAACTGCCATGTCTAAAAATAGTCCGGAGGTCGATCAATATATAGCCAGTTTCCCACCAGAAACTCAAAAGTTATTGAAACAAATGCGCAAAACGATCCGTGCGGCCGCGCCGGATGCGGAAGAAAAAATTGGTTATGGTATCCCAACCCTGACGCTGAATGGCAATCTTGTTCACTATGCCGCCTATAAAAATCACATCGGATTTTATCCTGCCCCCCAGGGACTGGAAGAGTTTAAAGAAGAACTGGCAGGATATAAAGGTACAAAAGGCGCCGTTCAATTTCCGTTAGACAAACCACTTCCGCTTGATCTGATAACAAAAATCACGAAATACAGGATTGAAAAAAATCTTGAAAAAGGAGTTACGAAAAAGAAAGCACCGGCAAAGACCACGAAACTTTCAGATTCTGAGCAGGTAAGCAATCATATAAAAAAACTTGATACGGCATTAGGCGACACTGTGGAAGCGATCAGACAAATTATTTTAAATACAGACAAAGAAATCGCCGAGCAGATCAAATGGAATAATCCAAGCTTCTACTATTCCGGAGAGATGAAACCGTCTGATCCCAAAGAATATAAACGCGATATCGTGGTGATGAATCTTCATAAGGGGCGAATTATGCTGGTTTTGCCAAGTGGCGCAAAGGTGAATGACACGTCTGGGTTACTGGAAGGCAACTATGAAGATGGTAGAAGAACGGTTGTTTTTAAAGATTTGGAAGATGTCAAATCGAAAGAGAAGGCTTTGCAGAGTGTTTTAAAATCTTGGTTGAGTCTGGTTGATAAATAAGCCGTTCACTCACAAGTAAGCGTCTCATTCCAACTTTCGCTTAATTATTTGTTTCAAAGCTATTATTAACTAATAATGGCCATGAGAAATACTTTCAATTTTTATTTATACAAGGGAAAAGCATTCCTCCTTTATACCTGTATTTCAGTTTCAATTTTTTCTTGCAGAACTGCCGAACTTGCTGTCAACGAAAATCTCAGAAACGATACTGATGCCTATTCTGTAAAAGGACTGCAAGGTTGGCAAATCGGGCAAGTCATATCCTTTGGCGATTTTAAAACTAACAAAGTCAAACGCGGTTGGACATCCGGTTATTCAATCCCATTTTTTGTGAAATTCCAGGGAGCCAAAGAAAAGGTAAGTTTCAGCTTGTCATCAGCAGATGGAAAATCAGCAGACGTTGCTATGGTAAGTAAATTTAAAGAAACGGAATACGAGCCTGTTAAAGAATACTTCGCGGTCTCTTTAAGGTATAAAAATTATTTTGCCGGCGCTATAAGGCTGGATAATTCGGAAGAATGGGATTTTATTGTTCATGACATTGACGGAGCGAGCCGTAGTTTAAAACAAAATTCAACCATTGGTTTTGTAAGAAAAGGAGCAATCAAAATTGACATAACTGGTATTCGCTCGATTGAAGGCGCGTCTGATTTTATCACACAAAACCAGGTATATGGTTATGAATTCCAACAAAACGGAAAAGTCATCGGTGCTGTTTCGACGATCAGCCAGGGGAAAGTCTGGCTTAAAAAACATTTGGATGACGAGACAAAACTGGTTTTAGCGAGTGTCTCGTCAGGGTTAATGTTACGAAATTCCATAGCAGAAAATACACTAAGTATGAAGTAGTGAAAATAAGAAACCCGCATAGGCTCATTAGCAAAAGCAATCTGGGCGCAATGCGATTTCTCTTGCTTCCCCACGCCAATATCCATATCTTTGCAGCATAATCTCAAAGGGGTGCCCTACCTAACGGGCTGAGATCATACCCATATTACCTGATCCGGATAATGCCGGCGTAGGAAGAGAAAGCTAAACTCAGGACTAGCGAAAATTGTGTCATTACGTATTTTCAAACTTACCTGATAAGCTGAATCGAATAACCATTTTTTATTGAACCAAAAGGATAGGCGGCCCCTTGCCTGTTCGTAACAATTAATGATCGCAATGCGAAAAGTTACGACCTGTCTTTTAACACTCGTTATCAGCACATTACTGAGCACATCTGTTTTTGCTCAAAAAACATTAACCGGTCAGATTACCGATCAGGAAGATGGAAAACCACTTCCCGGCGCAACCGTCAAAGCTGGTGAGATCAGAGGAACTACGACGGACGCCAACGGAAGATTTACGCTCCGGAATATCTCTGATAATATTGCCGCACTGGAAATATCATACATCGGATATCAGTCGGTGAAACTGGATGCTGCCAATACAAGTTCTGAAAAACCGCTTGACATTAAACTTCAAAAAAGCACTTTCCAGGCCGATGAAGTGATCGTAAACGCAACGCGTGTGACCGACAAAACGGGGATGGCCTATACCAATGTAAACGCCGAAGCACTCAATAAACAAAATCTTGGACAAGATCTTCCGGTACTTTTAAATTTTACGCCTTCGCTCGTCAGCACGAGTGACGCAGGCGGCGGCGTGGGTTATACCGGAATCCGGATTCGCGGCACGGACGCAACCCGGATCAACGTGACAGTCAACGGAATTCCTTATAACGATGCAGAAAGTCAGGGTGTTTTTTGGGTTAATATGCCAGATATCGCTTCCTCGGTAAGCAGTATTCAGATTCAGCGTGGCGTTGGGACTTCCACAAACGGCGCCGGAGCGTTCGGCGCGACTGTGAATATCAGTACCAACCAATTCCGCAAAGAGGCTTATGCAGAGCGCAACAATTCATATGGTTCTTTCAACACATTTAAAAATACGATTAAGATTGGAAGTGGTTTGGTGAAAGATAAATTTACGTTTGATGCGCGTTTGTCGCGCGTTTCGTCCGATGGTTATGTTGACCGCGCGTCTTCGGAACTTCATTCCTATTATTTATCCGGTGCTTATTTTGGAGGAAAAAGTTTTGTGAGGGTCAATGTGTTTTCAGGAAAAGAAAAAACTTACCAGTCCTGGAACGGCGTTCCAGAAGCGAAACTTCGTGGAGACCGGGAAGGGATTTTAGCCTATATTGACAGAAACGGACTGGATGAAAAAGATGCCGACAATCTGATCAACGCAGACAATCGCACTTACAATTCATATACGTACAAAAATGAAGTTGATAACTATCGCCAGGATCATTACCAGGTTGTTACTTCTCATACTTTGAATAATAATCTGACTTTAAACCTGAATGGTTTTCTCGTTCGTGGTCTGGGATATTATGAGCAATATCGTAAGAATGACGATTTCAGCAGTTACAATCTGCCTAACATTATTTCCGGAAATGATACGATTTCAAGCACCGACCTTATCCGTCGCAGATGGCTGGATAATTATTTCTACGGATCTACATTTTCTCTGGATTACAACAGCTTCAAAAAATTGACAGCCAGCGTGGGTGGCGGATATAATTATTACGACGGCGATCATTACGGAGAAATTATCTGGGCAAGAAATGCCGGAAATACTGAAAATGAGCAGCGTTATTATTTCAATAAAGGAATTAAGCAGGATTTTAATATTTATGGAAAACTTTACTACCAGTTCACTGAAAAACTGAATGCATTCGGAGATCTTCAATACCGTAGGGTGAGTCACAAAATTGACGGGATGGACAATGATCTGATCACGTTTAATTTTGACCAGTCCTATTCATTCGTCAATCCAAAAGCCGGAATTACGTACCAAATCGCTCCGCAAAGTTCTGTTTACGCGTCATATAGTATGGGTAATAAAGAGCCAAACCGTGATGATTTCACAGCTTCAACAACACGCCTTTTCCCAAAAAGCGAGCGATTGAATAACGTTGAAGCAGGTTTTCGTATGCAAAAAGGAATCTGGGGGATTTCAGCGAATTATTATCTGATGCATTATAAAAATCAACTGGTACTGACCGGGCAGATCAACGATGTTGGTAATTCCATTCGTGTAAATGTGCCGAAAAGTTATCGTACCGGAATTGAACTGGAAGGTGCAATCGCCTTTAACTCCCGTTTGAAATGGAATGCAAATGCAACATTCAGCCAGAATAAAATCGCCGATTTTACGGAATATATCGTCAATTATGACACAGGTGATTATGACCTTATTAATCACGGAAAATCGGACATTTCGTTTTCTCCAAATGTGATCGCTGGGAGTCAATTTACATACAGTCCGCAAAAAAATCTGGAATTCGCATTGCTGACCAAATATGTAGGAAAGCAATATCTGGACAATACCTCTAATGAAACCAGGAAACTAGATGCTTACTTTACAAATGATATCCGTATGACCTGGACGATCAAACCGAGCTGGGCAAAAGAAATTACATTTAATTTCTTACTGAATAATGTTTTCAGCGAACGCTACGAATCGAATGGATATACGTACGGTTATATCGCCGGTGAAACTTTGACACAGGAAAATTTCTATTTCCCACAAGCTGGTCGTAACTTTTTAGTTGGACTTAACTTTCATTTTTAACTTAGAAATGAAAATGCAACAAAAAAGAGAACGTCGGCTGGCGTTCTCTTTTTTGTTTTGACTGGTTATCAGCCACACCTATTGCGGTGCGCTGCACCTTTATTAAAATTCAAACTTTTCGATTTTCTACAAATATTTCGGTGCTCTGCACCTGTATTAGGAGTTAACCTTCTGATTTTCTACAAATATTGCTTGATCGGCACCTATATCGAGAGTTAACCTTCTGATTTTCTACAAATAATGTGATTCGCTGTGTCAGTAAATATGTTAACTCAATTTTGGTGCAGAGCACCAGAATATTTGTAGAAAACCGCTAATCCAGATCAAGTGTAAGGTGCAGTGTACCGTAATCGATACTATTTACTTCACCCAATTATCTCTTTTTCTCTCAACATCCCGACATATTTTTCAGGATTCAATCTGCCGGAGAAAAAGCTCTCAGCCATTTTTTCTTCCGATAATTGCAGTTGTCCTGACAGCGTATCCATCAATTCCGGACTTAGCGGGGCTTTTCCAACATAAGTAAAAATTGCTTGCTTTTTTCCATCCACAACCAGGTAATGCAGCTGATGATGGTCCTTCTCTGTGAAAGATTCAAAACCCTGTTTTTGCAAAGCTTTCTGTATATCCTTACTTTTTCTCGCTTTCATTTAATCGCCTTAACAATAGTCAACAATTTATTTTTCAGCACGATCGCGTTTTCTGCAAGCGCACTGTCGGATTCCAAAGCAAAGTTTTGATACAAAGCATGAAAACTAAAACTGAAAGCAGCTTCCGCTTCTTCCCTGGTTGTTCCCCATACGCAAAGATTCAGTGGCTGAAAAGATATTACATAAGCCTGGTTTTCGAAATTCACTTCACAATCCAGCTTTTCGTGCAGGACGTATAATTTCTCGTCGTACTTAATAATATCGGGATTGAACGGATAGGTCCCGTGCTCCATTTCCTCAATCAAAAGTACTTTTTTGATATCTTTTTTGCTCAAATCGGCAGAAGCATCTTTCCCGCCTATTTTTGCATATATTTTAGCAAAACGATAAACCGTTTTTTCCTTTTTAATCTTTTCCTTTTTTGGGAAATAACGGTCCGTAAAGCTTTTATCGGGTTGTCTCAGATTTAGTTTTTTACCTTTTGGATCTATCAAGAAAAGCTTGAATGGCCTGTCCGAAGCCGATGCGGTGAACAGAGGCTTGTAGATTCTGCTTCTTTCATCCGGCGTATATTTCTCGATAATACGGGTCATATACTGCGGCTCTTCAAAATTTCCGAACAGAATATTTTTCTTGTAATCCGAAAACGCATTTCGTTTCCAATCATCAATATCGGTAGTGAAAAGACTTGGTGGTTCCACGATGTTGGAAGCAACTGCTGCTTCAAAACTGCTGAATTTAAGATCTACAACCAGTAATTCCAGTTCTTTTTTCAACCCTTCGAGCACTTTGGGTGATTTTTCATAAGCTGCCCTGAACTTGTCATTCTTTAAAAATTCTATTTCGATAAAATTTAAAAAAGAGGTATTGATATTATTCAAGACGGTGATAACAGAAGATAGTCTTGCCGTATGTCCGGCAGTTTGTTGAGGGTCAATCTGAAACCTAAAAGCAATTCTCCTTAATTCTTCCAGCATTATAATACATCCATTAATAGATAGGTAACCACAAATATCATCGTATCTCAGAAAAAAATGGCACTGATTCTCAAAATATTTTGATCTTTTGCTCGGACTGCTACAAAAAAAGACGGCTATTCCGCTTGGAGCAGCCGTCGAATAATTTTCAGGTATCTGCTTCAGTGTTAAAAATTAACCGCCGTCGACCATCGTCCACTTCTTTTTTCCTTTGTCATAAGAAAACTGATAGGATGTTTCTTTTTTAACAGTTGCGTCTGCCAATGTAAAATCAAATGCAGAGGCAGACACCAGCAAATTCCCGTTTTCATCAAAACGAATATTTCTGGCGCGATCGCTGCTGGAATTTCCGGTATGCAGAAGTGTTCCCTCTGAACGAGCTTCCCCCTCGAATTTCCCGTCATCGGTAAGTTGAATGGAATAAATATCAGAAGTACGCAAGCCTCCGAAATACAATCTTTTTTCTCCCGTAATTCCCCCGACAAATACAGCTCCTGCATCGTGGCCTTTTAATTGGTCCTCAACTTTTCCGTTGGAAGGATCAATAACATAAATGATACCATTCTCTTTCGTCTTGGTACTTTCCGCAATGCTACTAACGTATAGTTTCTTTCCATGACAGTCAAAATACAAGCCCAAAACGGCAAATGGGACGACTTCCGCTGAGCTATCCGGTTGAGATAATTTAGTCAAGACCTCCATCACCCCCGTTTCTGCATCTATCTTAAAAACCTTGTCCATCTCCTTCAAAGGGGTTCCCGTCTCTCGCCCCTTCGGGAATGGCGCAGTGTAAATGTTGCCATCGATATCAACTGTTGTGTTTCCCATCCAACCATTACGTGTCCAGGACACATCCTGATAAGTCCTTTTGCTAAGCGAGTCCGCCGCCTTTCTCGGATGTTCAACCAGCACAACTCCGACCATACCAGGTTCGGATGTCGACAAATCCGATCGTGTCGGATCAAAACCTAGTTGTTTTACGAAGGGAGCAGAAGATCTGCATGGAGACATGCCGATTTGTGTAATCTCATCTGAAGACATTTCTTTTTTCTCCTTCGTGCAGGAATAAGAAGAAACAATTAAGATCAGTAATGATACAACGCTAACGAATTTCATATGCCGGGTTTATTTATTTTTATTAACACCTTAAAAACCATTCCACAACGCCAGTTTTAACGAACACATTCCAATCAAAATTACAATTAATGAATTAGCGAAACTTCTTTCTCTTACTTCCTCCTTTCAGCATTCACTTTAAATACTTATTCCTACCTTTGCGGCATGGAATTGAAAAATGATCTTTTGCTTCGGGCTGCGCGTGGTGAGAAAGTTGAGCGTACGCCTGTTTGGATGATGCGTCAGGCCGGAAGAATTTTGGCTGAGTACCGTGCGGTTCGTGAGAAAGCCGGAAGTTTTATTCAGCTTGCTACAACGCCTGAACTGGCGGCGGAAGTAACAATACAACCTGTTGATTTATTAGGCGTGGATGCCGCGATTATATTTTCAGACATTCTGGTAGTACCCGAAGGAATGGGTTTACCCTACGAAATGGCTGAGCAAAAAGGTCCGGTTTTCCCTGCCACGGTCAATACGATCGCTGACCTTGACAAACTTCGGGTCGCAGATCCTGAAAATGATCTTGGCTATGTTTTGGAAGCCATTCGTCTTACCAAAAGCGGATTGGCAGGACGTGTTCCCCTGATCGGTTTCGCCGGAGCTCCGTTTACCATTTTCTGTTATATGACAGAAGGAAAAGGCTCGAAAACCTTTTCGGTGGCGAAAAAACATCTTTATGCTGATCCCGAATTCTCTCATTTACTATTACAAAAAATCACGGACAGTACCATTGCCTATTTGAAAGCACAGGTTGTGGCCGGTGCCGATCTTGTCCAGATTTTCGATTCATGGGCAGGAATTCTGTCTCCTGAACAATACAAAATATTCTCGTTACCTTATATCAAACAGATCTGTGACGCAATCACGGAAGTTCCGGTAACGGTTTTTGCAAAAGGTGCTTTTTTTGCAAGAGAAGAAATTGGAAAACTGAATTGTGCAGTTGTAGGATTAGACTGGAACATGGACATTACCGAATCGCGTAAGTTGATCCCTGATAAAACATTACAGGGAAATCTTGACCCTTGCGTGCTTTATTCTTCTTTCGATCAGATCAGAGCGGAGGTAAAGAAAATGGTAAACCAATTCGGTACCCAACGCTATATAGCCAACTTGGGCCACGGTGTCTACCCGGATATGCAGCCAGATAAAGTAAAATGTTTCATCGAAGCGGTAAAAGAATATTCAGCTCTTTAATAGGGACACAGAGGCACACAGAGCGGATGCCGCCCGGTTAAAAAGAGATACAAAGAGGTGTTTTCTCAAATTTCAATTCTGTGGCTCTCTGTTTAACTCTGTGATTCTCTGTGTAACCTAAAAAAATCTCCATGCACCAAACAACAAAGTGCGTTTTCTTGGATCGTGATGGTGTTCTAAATGAGGACCTTAGCGATTATTTACATAAACTGGATGACCTCGTTATTCCTGAGGGAATGCCGGAAGCTTTGAAATTGTTGAAAGAAGCAGGTTTTCTATTGATCGTTATTACCAATCAGGCCGGAATTGCAAAAGGAATGTATGGTGCAGAAGCTGTCTATGCCATCCATGAAAAGATGCAGGAAGTATCGGGAGGTATTCTGGATGATCTTTATTTCGCACCCTCGCATCCTGAATTTACGGGAAAGTCGCTTGCACGAAAGCCGGATTCTTTGATGCTTGAAAAAGCGATTTCAAAATATAACATTGATACTACCCGATCCTGGATGATCGGTGATCGCGCACGGGATATGCAGGCCGGACATAAAGTGGGCCTCAAAACGATTCATATTATTCCGGAAAGCGAAGTTTCAGCAGGAGATTTTACAGCCGTCAGCTTATTCGAAGCGGCCAAAATTATTTTAAACCTGCCAGGTTAAGCGCGTACCTTAACCGCTTGTTTCTCAACCTTCACATTGGAACCATAAGCCGGACACTGGTGCTTTGTGCAGGAAGATGCAAAGCCAATTGTTCCGCAAACAGCCAGAAGAAAGAATACCTTTTTCATAAAAAATTTTTAGAGTAGTATAAGAACGTTAGTTTTTAGACTTCCATTTTTGGAATGAATTCGTAAGATTAACGAATTCATTCCAAGAACGTTATATAATGTATCAATTTTTTGTTTCCACTAATTCTTCTTCCGCTTCAACAGAATCTTCATCCTTATTGATCGGCGCTACGAATGACTCATCTTTGAAGCCAAGAATTCGCAGCATCGAATCGCTGTCCTGCTCCTCTGCAAAAACTCTTGTTACAATTTTGCCTTCTTCATCACGGTCAATCAGTACGTGTTTCGGAGCCGGAATCAGGCAATGCTGAATTCCTCCGTAACCTCCCAAAGATTCCTGGTATGCACCGGTATGGAAGAATCCAATGTATTGTTTTTCAGCCTCTTCCTCAAAAATTGGCATATATAAATCGGCGCTGTGCATCTCACTGTTATAGAAATCCTGCGAATCGCACGTCAGACCGCCAAGGTTCACTTTTTGATAAGGACTATCCCAGTTATTGATCGGAAGCATGATGTATTTCTGGTTCATACCCCACGAATCAGGAAGCTGTGTGATAAATGATCCGTTGATCATATACCAAAGCTCCTTATCATTTTGCAGTTTTTTATCAATGATTTCGTAAATCACCGCACCACTTTCTCCAACCGTGTAACTTCCGAATTCAGTGAAAATATGAGGAACTGGAACGTTGTTTTTATTACAGATCCACTGAATATTTTCAATAATTTCATCAATCATCTGCTGGTAATCGTAGCCCGACTGCAATGAAGTCTGGATTGGCAAACCACCACCGATATCGATCGAATCAAGTTCAGGACAAATTTTCTGCATTTCGCAGTATTTGAACATGAACCGTGTCAATTCACTCCAATAATAAGCGCTGTCCTTAATTCCGGTATTGATAAAGAAGTGGAGCATTTTTAGTTTAAAACGAGGATTTGACTCGATTTTATCCTTATATAGTTGCTGCACATCATTGTAACGAATCCCCAGACGCGAGGTATAAAAAGCAAAGTTCGGCTCTTCATCGGTTGCGATACGCATACCGAAATTCACTGTATCTGCCGTAGCCTGCTGCTCGTAAAACTCGATCTCTTTAAGGTTATCCAGGATCGGAATAACGTTGAAACCCTCGTTGATCAGCTCGCTAAGATATTGTGTGTAAAGCGGACGTTTATATCCGTTTGCAAGAATAAAAGTAGACTTACTGATTTTTCCACGGCGATACAATTCCCGGATAATCGGGATATCGAAAGACGAAGATGTTTCAAGATGTATATTATGCTTAAGCGCCTCTTCCAGCACAAAACTAAAATGCGAAGATTTGGTACAATAGCAGTAAGTATAAGTTCCCTTATAATTATGCCTTTTAAATGCATTTTTGAAAAACATATTAGCATTACCAATATGTTCACCGATTTTGGGCAGATAATTAAGTTTCAAAGGCGTACCATGTTCCTTGATGATGTCCATCAGTGGTACATTGTTGAACAGCAACTCATTTTTGTCAACGTTAAACTCCATCGTAGGGAACTCGAACGTTTGCTGAATCAGGTCAATGTAGCTTTTCATTTATTTTTTTTCGCGGTAGCTATTAGTGAATTTGAATAAATAATTGAATTTTATCTCTACTTCTTTCTGCCTCTTTCCGTCTCCTATTATTTAATTATTCAGCGGCTAAAATCGGGTTAAAGAAAAGACCCGAAATTTGGTCAGAATATGTATTATTTCCAAACATCATTTAAGTTTAAAACATTCCGGCAGATCACTTTATCATCAATATTTTAAAGTTCATACCTCAAAACCTCTATTTGGTACTTTTTCGATAGGTTAATTTATTTTCAAGAACTTACTTTAAATTTCCAAAAACGACATTTATTGTATTTAACAGTGACATAAAGGTAGACTTACGACTTACTTACAATTAACAAAATGTCAATAAAGTACTATTTTTCATTTCTAAAACCGTCCTGTAACATCAAAGTCAGCTCAAAATTTTTTGTTAAAAAAGCAGAGAATCAAATATAAAAACCTCGCCAAACAAAGTAAGGATCAACAAATTAAGAAATCATTAAATTATCAAATCTCAACGGTTGAGAGAACAATTCAGAAAAAGCCGGGAAAACTTTAAACATTATTAAAGTTTTCATAGTTTTTATCATTGGAAAATTTCAACTTTACCCTGTGAAAGAAAGAATTATAAAAGAAGCATTTAACCTCTTTTGGCGCTATGGCATCAAAAGTGTTACGATGGATGACATCGCGAAAGAGCTTGGCATATCCAAACGAACCATTTATCAGCACTATCCTGACAAGGATGCTATTGTTATTCTGGCCGTTCAGCAAGAGCTGGAAGTTCAGAAATGCCAGATGGAGAAGATGGATGAAGACAGACTGAATCCGATCGAGCAAATGATCCAGGCTGCCGATTATATGCGAATTTCTTTGGCTCACATGAATCCGGTGCTTTTTAACGACTTAAAAAAATACCACCCGATGGCGTGGGACCTTTTTCATAAGTATAAGCATCAGTATGTTTTAAAGAGTATCCGCGAAAATCTGAATGAAGGGATCCGTATGGGGCTGTATCGAAAAAGTATCGATATCGATATGCTCTCTCTTCTCAGGATTGAACAGGTGGAAATGGCTTTCGACCCAACCATTTTTCCCGCGGACCGTTTCAATATGATGAACGTTCAGATGGAATTCGTACACCATTTTTTACGTGGCATATTGACCGAACCAGGGTTCGAATACTATACTAAATATTCAGAAGAATCAGCAACACAAGCAAACACCCATGAAAAATGACCAATCCATTCGCAGCGGACTAGTAGCGCTCGCGATGTTTTTAAGCATAATTTCTGTTAAAGCGCAGGAGGGCAGTTTTACGTTAAAGGAAGCTGTCGATTATGCGATAAAACATAACATTAACATCAAAACTTCACAACTCGACGCCGTCTCTGCCGAGGCAAGAATTGGTGAGATCAGAGCTGCCGGTCTGCCCCAGGTGGCCGCCAACCTGAATTTAAGCGACAACGTAATCATTCAGCGCGTATTTCTTCCCGCCAACTTTGCCGACCCGAATGCATCACCGGATGCAGCACCCGTGGCCGTTCAGTTCGGGGTAAAATATTCAGGAAGTGCAGCCGCAACTTTAAACCAGCTAATATTCAGCGGTTCCTATTTTATTGGTTTGCGTGCAGCAACGACCTATCGGGAACTTGCGAGCAAAAACGTAACGCAATCAAAAGTGACAGTTGCTGAAGCGGTTACCAAAGCATATTATTCAGCACAAGTTGCAGTTGAGCGCGCAAAAGTTCTGGATTTTAATATCGGCCGGGTTGACTCATTGAAACGCGAAACTGAGATTATGAACAAAAGCGGTTTTGTAGAACTTTTAGATGTCAACCGTTTAGAAGTTCAGATCAATAATTTAGTTACTGAACGTCAGAAAGTTCAGAACCTGATTGAACTAAGTTATACACTTTTAAAATATCAGATGGGTATGCCGCTTTCCGAAACGATTGTTTTGGAAGATAAAGTGGAAGACCTGAGCGCCGAAACGATGAAGTCTGAATTTTCAGAAACTGCGGTTAATTACAATCACCGGATTGAATATTCTTTGCTCGATACCCAATTGAAACTGGCAGGACTCGATCTGAAAAATATTCGCAGTGGTTATTTGCCCACTGTTTCCGCCTCTTTCGGATATGGACATAATAACGGTAGAAATACACTTCCTGACTTATTCGGGACACAATGGTTCAACAATTCTGTATTGGCACTGAACGTAAATATTCCAATTTTTGACGGTTTCACGAAGAAATACCAGGTTCAGCAAAAGAAAGTTGCACTTGACAAAGTGAAATTAAGTCAGACTCTTCTTGAACAATCAATCGATCTGGAATCCAGACAGGCAGCCATCAATATCAAAAATGCTTTTGCGACTTTGGAAACACAACGCAGAAATGTTGATCTGGCTCAGGAAATCGTGCGCGTTTCCAAAATCAAATACAAAGAGGGCGTTGGATCCAATATCGAAGTAATCAACGCGGAGTCATCTTTTAAAGAAGCGCAAACAAATTATTTCTCGGCACTCTACGATGTTCTTATTGCAAAAGTTGATCTCAGCAAAGCAAAAGGGGAATTATATAATGAATAATGCCGGTGCGCCGGAACACTGCAGTTGGTCATGCTTTGTGACTAACTATTAAAATACACTACAATAAATTTGAAACAGACACTTACCTATATCATGAAAACACATATTTTATCAATCACAATCGCTGCTGCTTTGCTGGCTTCTTGCTCAGGAGAGAAAAAGGACGGATTGGCTGGAAAAAAGGAAGAGCTGACCAAGCTTAAAACAGAACAAAGCGAAACAGACAAAAAAATAAAAGCACTTGAATCAGAAATAGCAAAACTTGACACGACGAAAAGAGCTGAAACCAATATAAAAGTAGTTACCGTAAAACCGCTTGAAGTCGGTACATTAAGTCATTACGTTGAATTGCAAGGCTCAATTGATGCAAAAAACAGTGTAATGGTTACGCCAAAATCCGGCGGGGTGATCACGGCCGTTTATGTGCGTGAAGGCGACCAGGTAAAGGCTGGAACTGCGATGGCGAAAGTGGATGACAGTATTTTGCGTGAAAGTATTGAGGAGGTAAAAACGCAGCTTAATTTGGCAAACACGATTTACACCAAACAGAAAAATCTTTGGGATCAGAAAATTGGTACAGAAGTACAGTTTTTACAAGCTGAAAATAACAAACAAGGTTTGGAAAGGAAACTTTCTACATTAAATACGCAGCTCTCGCAATCCAGAGTTTCTGCTCCTATTTCGGGTATAGTGGATCAGGTGAATGTAAAAGTGGGTGAAACGGCAGCTCCTGGCGTTGGTCTTTTCCGGGTTGTTAACCTGGGAAATCTGAAAGTTACGGCCAAAGTTTCAGATACCTATGCCGCAAGCGTAAAACGCGGCGACGAGATTTTGATCAGTTTTCCTGATTTGAATAAGGATTATAAAGCAAAAGTCTCTTTCGTCGGAACAACAGTTGATCCGCTGAGCCGCACCTTTACAATAGAGGCCGATCTTCCTTCCAGTCCTGCATTGAAACCAAACATGACCGCGAAAGTCCAGATCAATGACGCGACCAAGAAAAATGCGCTGATCGTTGACCAGAACATTATTCAGGGAACTGAAAAAGGACAGGTTGTTTATGTTGCAGTTAATGAAGGTGGAAAGAAAATCGCTAAATCGAAAATTGTGAAAACAGGTTTGATTTACAACGGAAAAATCGAAATAACGGAAGGCTTACAGGCAGGAGACGAAATTATCACGACCGGATATCAGGAGGTTTCGGACGGACAAACGATTTCGTACTAACATTCACTTTCAGCTAGCATACCCATGAAATTTGAAGATCATAAAACCCTAAGTTTTACCAACTGGTGCGTAGAGAATCGGACGACGATTTACATCTTTACGGTTATCATCACGCTGGCGGGCTTCGTGGTATACAACAACCTGCCGAAAGAGCAGTTTCCGGATATCAAAATACCGCAGATTTATATCAACACGGTCTATTTTGGTACCGCTCCCGCCGATGTGGAGAACACGATTAACAAACCCATTGAAAAACAGTTGAAGTCGATCAATGGTGTAAAACATATTAAATCTAACGCTTTGCAGGACGTTTCGGTAATTCTGGTGGAATTTACGCCGGATGTTGAAGTGTCCGATGCCTTGCAGCGTGTCCGTGATGCAATTGATAAGGCCAAACAGGACTTACCGCAGGAACTGGATTCTGGCCCGACGGCACAGGATGTGAACTTTTCGGAATTCCCGATCATGAACATCAACCTGGCCGGTAATTATTCGCTGAAACAATTGAAGGAATATGCGGAAGATATGCAGGATGCGATTGAAGCCATGCCGGAAATCAGCCGCGTGGATATCGTCGGTGCGCTTAACCGGGAAATCCAGATTAACCTGGATCTGCCGCGTATGCAATCAACCGGACTTACTTTTACAGACATTCAAACGGCCGTTCAAAGTGAAAACATCAACGTTTCAGGTGGTGATTTGAAAGTTGGAAATGTGCGTCGTACCCTTCGTGTGAAAGGTGAATTCCTTGACATGACCCAGCTTGCAAATCTGCGTATCCGTACCGGAACTGGCGCAGTTGTTCGTTTGGGAGATATAGCCGAAGTGACCGACAGTTTTGAAGAGCAACTTGATTTTGCGCGTCTGGATAACAAATCTGTAATCACGCTGAACGTGATTAAAAGAGCCGGATCCAACCTGGTAAAGGCGGCTGATGATATTGAAGTGATCATTGATAAAATGAAGGAATCCGAATTGCCGCAAGGACTGGACATCCGGATCACAGCCGATCAGTCGGAACGTACCCGCGCGGATTTGCATGAATTGATCAATACGGTTATCATTGGTTTTATTTTCGTGGTTTTGGTACTGATGTTCTTCATGGGTATCCGTGATGCGATTTTTATCGGACTTTCCGTACCGCTTTCTGCGCTCGTTGCCTTTGTGTTAATGCCGGTATTAGGACCGGTGATTGGTACTTCTTTCACCTTGAATACCATCGTACTTTTTGCTTTCCTGCTCGGGATTGGTCTCGTGGTGGATGATGCGATTGTGGTTATTGAAAATACCCACCGTTTGTTCAACAATCATAAAGACTGGACGATCCAGCAGGCTGTGAAAGCTGCCGCGGGAGAAGTTTTCGTACCCGTACTTTCCGGTACTTTGACAACAATCGCACCGTTTTTCCCGCTTCTTTTCTGGCCGGGAATTGTCGGGGACTTTATGAAATTTCTGCCGCTGACGCTGATTTTAACACTGATGTCATCACTTTTTGTCGCTTATGTGATTAACCCGGTTTTTGCGGTAACATTCATGGGCCGTCATGAAGATGAAAAAGAAAAACACGACACGAGCATCAAAGCGATCATGCGCCCGATGTTGATTTTGGCAGGTATGGCGCTGGTTGGCTATTTTGTCGATCGCGGTGTGGGTAACTTCTTTGTAATTATCCTCGTACTTTTCGTTTTCAATCATTACATCCTGACGCCGAAAATCCTTGTTCCATTCCAGGATAAATTACTTCCGGCGCTTAAAAATAACTACAAAAAGCTGATCACCTGGCTGATCAAAGGATACCGTCCGGTATTCGCGATCATCTCGATGGTCGTGCTTTTGATCGCTACGTTTATCATTGTCGGTATTGCCAAACCGGAAGTGCAATTCTTCCCGAGCGGTGATCCGGATTATATTTATGTGTACAACAAACTGCCTTCGGGAACGGATGCACTTACGACGGATTCGATTACCAAAGTGATTGAAAAACGTGTGTTCTCAGTTTTGAAAACGGAGAAAGCGATGAATATCGTAAATTCGGTAATTTCCAACGTTGGTAAAAATGCCGGTGACCCAAACAACCCGGACCGCGCCGCTACGCCGCATAAGTCCAAAGTGACGGTGGCTTTTGTGAAAAGTGAATCCCGTGACGGCCGCTCGACGCAGGAATTGCTGACCAAAGTACGTGATGCCGTCGCCGGAATTCCCGGAACTGAAATTTCCGTAGAACGTGAAAGTACCGGCCCTCCTACCGGAAAGCCGATTTCGATTGAAATTTCGGGTGACGACTTTGAGGAATTGCAGGTATTGGAAAAAGATCTTTTGAAACGTGTACAAAACTCCGGTATCGCAGGAATTGACCAGCTGAAATCCGATCTGGTAACGAACAAACCGGAAATCACGATTGATATTGACCGTGAAAAAGCACAGCGTGAAGGGATCAGTTCCTCGCAGATCGCGCTGTCGATCCGGACCGCCCTTTTCGGGCTGGAAGTTTCCAAATTCCGTGATGCGAAAGATGAATATCCGATCATGGTCCGTTTGAAAAAAGACGACCGCCAGCAAATTGAAAAACTGTTGAGTTTGAACATTGTATACCGTGATATGAATTCCGGCGGCGCGCTTCGTCAGGTTCCGATTACCTCCGTAGCCAACATTTCTTACTCAACAACATTCAGTCAGATTAACCGTAAGGATCAGCAACGCATTGTAACACTGAGCTCTGACGTTTTACCTGGATATAATGCAAACGAGGTCGTGGCCCAGATTCAGGAACTGGTAAATGATGTGAAAGTGCCAAGCGGCTATACCGTAAAAATGGGCGGAGAACAGGAAGATCAGGCCGAATCCATGAACTTCTTGACCGGCGCATTTGGTGCAGCGATTTTGCTGATTTATCTGATCCTGGCTACACAGTTTAACTCGGTTGTGAAACCGCTGATCATCTTCTTTACCATCGTGCTTTCGCTGATCGGAGTATTGCTTGGCTTTGTGATTTTTGATAAAACATTCTCCGTGATCATGTCCGGTGTGGGTATTATTGCACTGGCCGGTATTGTGGTGAAAAACGGGATTTTGCTCATTGAATTTATTGATGAACTTCGTGAACGCGGTTACCCGCTACGCAATGCGATCATCGAAGGAGGAGCGATTCGTCTGACGCCTGTATTGCTGACGGCCTCGGCGGCGGTACTTGGTCTGATTCCGCTTGCATTCGGTATCACGCTGGATTTCGTGGCGCTGTTCAGAGATTTCGCCCCGAACCTTACAACAGGGGGAGCAAGTTCCGTATTCTGGAATATCCTGGCCTGGACGATCATCATGGGACTTACCTTCTCAACCATCCTGACGCTTCTGCTCGTTCCGTGTATGTATTACGTCAACGAAAAAGTCCGCGACAAATGGTTCCGTAAAGGCAAACAGGAGGTGATCAACCCAAACTGGCAGAACGAGAGTATTTAAACTTCTTTGTTTAAACGCAGAGTTACGGGAGTTGTGCGCAGAGTTTCACAGAGATAATTGTTAAAATAAAAACTCTGTGAAACTCTGCGTTCAACTCTTTTTACTCTGCGTTTTTTTTATTTGTTTTGCAGCCTTGGAAAATCACGGGATGTGGCGCAGCTCGGTAGCGTGCTTGCATGGGGTGCAAGAGGTCGCAGGTTCAAATCCTGTCATCCCGACACTGGTTATCAGACACTTACAAGTAAACCTGTAAGTGTCTTTTTTGTCTAGTCGAACATCAGTCGAACATTTTTATTAGTATTGTTTTAGGTTTTTTAGGTTTTGTCTCATTTAGGGTAGTTTTTTTTCAGTTTTGTTAGCCGCATGACAGTTATCTCTAGCTAGTGACTATAACAAATCCTGTATGACTGGCGGCTACCAAATTCTCATCAGAAATATTGTTTATCGTAGTTCGGCTATCCAACCTCAGGTCATCAAATCTCATAATCAGTAGGTGCCTGGTTCGATGCCAGGTGGGCCCACTTGAAAACTTCCAATGTTTCTTCCAGATCATTTCCATTGGCTGGCCAGGATACAATATCTCAGCAGTAAATCTCAAATGCCTCCCCTCTGTCATCATCCATTTCAGAAAATGCTTCAAAGTATTTGAATATGTCCTGATGTAAACTGGAGCGCGGAACCTAAGAAAATGGTTTCACTCGCCCAATTCAACAAAATCTCTTCTCATTTCTCGTAACTTATCCTGCTTGGAATATTCAATCTCACGCTCCCATTCTTGAATATATCCAAAATAATCAAGTGGATCGGGCAGCCCCTTGACTAGCTCAATAAGTGATTTTAGGAATGCTATATGTGCCTCAATCTTCGGTACTCGACTTCCTGAGTAAACTCCGTTGGTTTCAAGCCAGTACACCTCTAAAAATTTTGGTTCCTTGTTTATCGTTAAAAAATCCTTCACGAAATGAAGTAATTTATCTCTGAATTGATAGGTAATTATGTTGAGGATCAATCGTATATGTTTGCGGGACTTACAATTCTTAGTAATAAATAAGCTAATATATTTCTCAACGCGATCTGTTAAGACTTTGATATTTCTGTCTATTCTGAAAAGAACTCCCGCTTCTCCTTCAAAGTTTGAGGTAAACGGAAACTTTCTCATGATTGACTCAATGGCAGAATCAACAACTTCTATATAATCAGGTTCTTCCCAAACGAAGCTCAAATCTAGGTCACTGAACCAATAGCTATCCTTCAACTCCTTCCGGGGTAGCCTTTCTAGGAGTTTCAATATAAAACGTTTATCTATTGAGGTGATGGCTTGAATCTCTTTTCCGCCATGATCGTAGCGTGGATCCTTCTCTCGTTGATAATAGAAGATTTCTTGTAAGAGATCAGGTCTGTCTGTAAAATATTTGACACTCAATTCGCAAATCTGATCTTCAAATACCAGATTTTTTCTCTCCAATCTCACTAGCAAATGCTCGACTAAGTAAGTCACAATGTTCGGATTCAACTCTAAATTTTTATCCAGAATCAATGATGTCGATCTGTATACATTGTCGAATCTATCTAAATTTTCAAAGTTGTAAAAATATAATCTCTCATTTGTAACAGATAGAAAATCTATATAATTGATTAAAACTAATTCGTCGATGCAAGTTTCGTCAAAAGATTGATAGTATGAAAGTATCATTTGATCCCTACGAAGGTACTTTTTGTCGTCTATCCGCCTAAATATGTCATTACAAGGCAGTAGTTTCTGTCTTAGAGGGTAGGATATTAGTATACCATAATCCATCTCAAATGAAAATTTATCACTCAATATTAAGTGTAATGCTTTATAATATAACTCGGGTTGTGTTTCTGCTAATGAATGAAATAGGTAATAGATTGCGGTGCCTACCCAATGGTTATTTCCGTTAAGTGTGTTTGTTGATTCAAATATTTTGTTAAAATTATTGATGATATCTCTAACTGATTCAAATGTTGCACCATCCGTTCGTTTTTGAATCGCCTTTTTCAATACCTCGTATCGCTCTACTCCTGGCAAATTTGTATCTCTTATTATTGACTTAAATTCATTTGCAAATTTGAGTATCTCAGAATTTTCGAAATTGTCAAAAATATCGTCTACAGGTTTGTTATGTCTTATGAGAACATCTTTGTAAATAATCGCTATTACACAATGAGAATATTCTTCGATTGACAAATTTGAATTTATAAACTCATCCACCAAAGATTTTTCGGCCTCTGCAATATTCTCATCAAAATGCTTTAATGTTCGTAGATATCCATTGAATGTGTTGAGTACCTTAACCGGGTACTCAGAAAATAGTGAGAATAGCCGTGTAAGGATCAGCACACGGAGCTCAATGAGCTTATCTGTTTTAACTGGCTTAAAGGTGTAGATAACAAAATGCCCGCCTGGTCCTCCCTCGTGTTCACGATACTCGGCTTCTAGAAAGGACCACGCAGCTGACAGGAAGATCCCATCACTTACTTCCTTTTGAACTTTTCCAAAAACTGGTTTACTAAAAGACTCAAAAAGCGAAAACTGCCTTACGTACTCTCTTTTATAATCATAGCGCTTGAAGGACGTATGTTCTACTAAGAATTTTAATGTCTGCGGTATCCGCGAAGGTTGGTGGTGCATCAATTTGATTCCCAAATCGATAGCTTGGGATGTATATGGGGTGTCTGTCCGCCAGAACTTCACCAGGAGGCTGACATAGGGGGGCGTTGATACGAAGTCGTTCACTTCATAATCATATTCTATTGCATCAGTCTGAATCGTGTCACCTGGCAAATGATCTATCCAACTCTTTACAAAGTACAGTGTGTCGATCTCTCGATAAAACCAAAAAATGTCAAAGAATTTATGCAGATTCCCGTTTTGAGATTCTACGACATGTTGAATTTCTATCACATCGCTTTCGAGAGCCGGTTTGAGTTCTTCATATCCAAATGTATTAATAAGGTCGAGAATCGATTTTTCAATTTTGTGCGAATACTTGTCTAGAAATTCACATACCCATGTTGAATACTTAATTGAAGATGTACGGCTATCGACGAATGTTTTATACATTGCATAAACAGCTAAAACTTGATCGCTCACTTTCGCTGTTTCTCGATTGAAAATATCGACCATTTCCGATCTTTCAAGATCTAGTAGATTTTCCCACAATTCATTCCAGTTTAGATCAAATTTTGTTTCTAAAATTTGTCGGGTTGACTCGTCATTTTTATCGAGTATTCCTAAGAAAGATAAAATTCCTAGTGTTTGAAGCTTTGTTGACTTTTCGAATGCTGATACGTCAAGTCTGACATTTTTGAAATATTGATCATAAAGAGAAAAAATATCTTTAAGAATATCAATGTCCATCTTTTGAAGTATGGATGTGATAGCCATTATCGCAATTCTGGTGTTTCCTTTCGAAATAGACACGATTCGATCAATAACCTGTTCGCTGACATAAATGCGGTCGGGTATATGTTTGTCTATTATTTTCCGTAGATCAGATTCATTTTGTGTTAAAATAGTGAGTATTCGATGGGGAACGTTCACCAAGCTTTTTTCCAAGAGATGGCTAATGTAATCCCGAACAGTAACTATGACTTTTATTGACCCGACCTGTTTCTCCTTGATGAACTGGACAAGATAATCGAGGTTTGGAAGCGCTTTGTTTGCATCGTCGAAAATCAATACATATTTGCGTCCCGGTAGAAGAAAGGTTTGGAGATCGTCCCAAATGGGAACTGGACTACTATCGATAACCCTAATTTCATAACCCTGCTCTTTTTCCAAATGTTCTGCAAAATGAACTGCGAATTTTGACTTTCCTATGCCTTGCCCTCCCTTTAATACTAGTAAATCACTAGATGACAGCATTGTAAGCGCCTCATGAATCTCCGCCTGTCTTCCAACAAATGGATTAGTCAAGGCAGGTTGAATGCCACGTTCGGAAATTGCCAGAAAATCCGGCAAAGTGTGAAATGATCCTTGGGTAGTCTTTACACCAGGAATGTACTTATCTGCAAGACCTGGATAATACAGCAAGCGAAACGGAATCTCTTGAATCGAGTATATGACTAGTTCCGCATATGGATTATTTTTTTTAACCAAGTTGTGAAGTTCTTGAATTTCATGTGCTTCAATTTTCTGATTGAATGCAAGTATAACTTTTGTTATCTGCTCGTTTGCGATATCAGTCTCCTTTAAATTGAAGCAGTGAAGAATGTCTTTTCGCAATTTCTTTTGGAAAGTCTCGCCTGTGGCGAGTTTCTCTTGTGTAGTCATCTCACAGAAGACAAATAACCCGTCACTTTCGGCGAAGACGCTGTCAGGGCTACCTTTACTTGTTTTATTCTTACCAGCAACTGACCCCGGCGACGAGATAAACTTGTAGCCTTCTAGGAATAAAAGATGATTCATCATCTTTTGAAATGTAGCTTGATCAATGCCTAATAGGTATTTTTCGATAATGCTTGTAATCATCCTTGTCTTCTTCTCAAGTTTAATGTCAATGTAATAAAAAGTGTATAAACTGGTGTTTGCTGTACCCCTTGTTTTTCGGCCGGGGTGAGAAAAGATAAATTTTCCTCTATAACATTCTGAAGAAGATTATGAAAGTCATTTTGTATCTCAGCATGGGCCAATAGTGGATGATGAAAAGCCCGATATTGAGATTCCGTCATCAAGGCGGACACGTTTAACAACAGCTCGAAGGGATCGTTCAGGTCGCTTGGCTGTGTAAATCGGATACATAAATTTCAAAAATATCGATTCGCTCGGGACACACATATTTAAATAGTTTCACACAGTATAGCTTAACATGTTATCAGTAGCCTCATTCATTGGCCTACCGTGATATATTCTTTTGTAAATATAGCAGTTACCAGAAAATTAAAAATTAACCCACTGATAGATGTACATTGCTTCACAACATTGTAAAAATACATCTAACCAGACCCAACCTCTATCAAAGTTCTCCGGCAAGTTTGTACAAACTGAACCCATTTTCACTGAATGCTGGTTATATTTGAAAGAATCCAAACTAGTCAAATTTACTTAGGAGAGTTTACCACAAACCTCGGCGATGAAACACTTCTGCGAGGCTGAGGCAGTTGTTTCGTCCGCCGCTCTAAGGCCATTTTGACGAAACTGCACTTACAAAAAGTAATAAGGTTATGCCAATTTATCTAGGAAAGTTCTGATGGCGGGGAGGAGTGGATTGAGGGTTTGCTACTCGTATTCAGAAGGTTGATCCACACAATATTGGTGTATGGTCTAGTAAGTAGATTCTTGGCACTATGCAGTTTAGATCAGTATGGTGTAAAATACAAAAGCATACCAATTCATCTAGCATAGGCTTAG
The DNA here is from genome assembly GCF_900108855.1 of Dyadobacter koreensis. Taxonomy (GTDB): domain Bacteria; phylum Bacteroidota; class Bacteroidia; order Cytophagales; family Spirosomataceae; genus Dyadobacter; species Dyadobacter koreensis. The sequence goes on along the minus strand of NZ_FNXY01000005.1, from coordinate 458,760 downwards.
TCATTGGACCGAATATTGCCTAACTTTGCATAAATTTGAATTTTATGAGACAGGAGTTGTTGACACGCCTATTTAGAGCAATGGAGGGTGAGCGTACCTCACCGCTTTTAAAGGTAGCATACAGCATTATTGAAGAGGAAAAGAAAAAAGGTCATGAAAGGTTAGCAGATCAATTGACTACAATTCTTTCAAGCAAAGAAGCTTCAAAAGACGTGAGAGCAGAGCGGAGTACACCTAGCCTAAGGCTTGTAAAGGACATTGAATATAAAGTTCCTGTTGATAGAAGATATAAATTACCTCTTGCAAAGCATACCGAACGCGATCATCTACGGCATGAAATGGTCTTATCGGACGAGGTAGGCGCAAAAATATCACGGATTGAGAAAGAGTATCTTGGGCGGGAGCGCCTTGCACATCACGGACTAAAACCTCGACGTAAAATCCTTTTTTACGGGTCATCAGGATGCGGGAAGACAATGGCTGCTGAACGCATTGCATGGGATCTTGGGCTTCCTTTTTATAAAGTACGGTTCGACTCCATTATTTCCTCATACCTCGGAGAGTCTGCGTCGAATCTACAAAGCTTGTTTGAGAGCTTAAGTGACTTTCCATGTGTCTTGTTGCTTGATGAATTTGACATTATTGGTAAGCAGAGAAATAGTTCATCCAATGAGGTTGGTGAAATCCACCGGATTGTGAATGTATTGCTCGGTTTATTGGAAGAATACCAAGGCGAGGGAATATTAGTAGCGACTACAAATCTTGAAAGTAGCCTGGATAAGGCGCTTTTTAGACGATTTGATGACATTATTGAATTTCAAAAGCCGACTGAACTTGAAATCGAGAAACTGTTGAAAATATCCTTCTCTGCATTAAAGCTTAATAAAGAAATAGACTTGAAGATGTACGCGAAGAAAATGGTTGGACATTCGTACGCAATCATCGTGAAAATTGCGAATGACGCCGCCAAGAAGTCTATCATTAGCCTAAGGCCAGAAATATCAAACAAGGATATTGAAAGCGCCTTTATGGAAAATGTAGACCTCACAAAATAAATGGAACAATTCGCTCATCTAAGACTAATCGCAAAACAAACTGGCATAGCCGCAATCCCCGGAGGAGGACAAGAAGCAGAAGAAACCAGAGCAAATAAGGCGGACAGGCAAAGTCACTCAGGCAAGCTACAACGTTGGCTTACAGATACAAAGACAAGTTGGGAAAACGAATTCAAGGAGAGAGAAAAGAATAATCTCGCACCCTTGGACAAGGATGTTGTCACAGTTCTTTTTCAAATCAATCCCGATCTGTTACTCCCCACTTTTGACTTGGAATCCTTCGGCATTGAAATCATTTCAGAAGAAGATGATGGCTTTATAATAGGTGCTGCTTTTGATAATTTTCGATCACTTGAAGAGAAAATAGATGACTTTGTGGCTGCAAAACGTGGCAGCGCGAAGATTGGTGACTTGTGGAAAATCATTGATGGCGATAGAAATCTTTGGCGTGCTGAACATATTCTTTCCGAAGACCTTTTTGCAAGATGGGGCGATATTCAAGACGATGATCAATTCAAACTTGAAGTATCCGTCGCCTTTGCGAAACCGCTAGGTGCACGGCCAGATTCAAGCAAAAGAGGCGGAGATTTCAGATTAGAAGAATATTCTAAAAAACTAGAAGAAAGAGACGAAGCGCTAATGCAACGCGAAGCCCACTTCGACAGCTTTATTTCATTTTACGGTTCAAGGCAAAGCGATATTGTTGGATTAGACGATAGTTTCTGTGCTCAGGTTGAAATTTCCGGAAAGGGGTTAAAAGATCTTGTAGAAAACTACCCATTTGTCTTTGAAGTAATAGAGATAGAGGATACATCGATAGGCGATACTGCAGGCCAAGAAGTAGTTCTAAATGATATTGAAATTCTACCTCCGTCTGATAATGCTCCGATTGTTGGAATAATAGATAGCGGAATAATGGAAGGTCATCGCTATCTAGCTTCGGCTATTGATGCAGAACGTTCAATCTCATATCTTGTCAACAATCCCTCTACCGCCGATCACGTTATTGACGGCGGGCATGGAACAAAAGTTGCAGGTGCGGTCTTGTATCCTAAAGGGTTATCAATCCTGACAGTGCCTTACTCACCCCCCTGTTTTGTTCGAAATCTTCGAATTTTGAATGACAATAACAATTTGGAGGAAAAATATCCAGCAGAACTAATGCAGAGAATTGTCGACGACAATGGTGATTGTTCTTTGTATAATTTGTCGGTTAACTCGACTAGGCCATTTCGGCTGAAACACATGTCATCTTGGGCAGCAACCATTGACAAGTTGACGCATCAAAATAACGTCCTTTTCATTCTCTCCGCAGGAAATGTACCGTTTCCTTCTCTTCGCGAATATCTTCGAACTAATCGGAACTATCCTGCCTATTTAGAAAATCCTTTTTGCCGCATCGCCAATCCTGCTCAGAGTAGTTTTTGCATTTCAGTTGGATCAATTGATCACGTAGATTTTGACAATCAGGATTGGGGTTCACTGGGAGGTAATGATAAAGTTTCAGGATATTCGAGAATTGGTAGCGGGATCTGGGGACAGATTAAACCCGATTTGGTCGAGTATGGCGGTGGAATTGTTGTGTCCAAAAATGGTTTAATGCAAGTGGTGTCAAATGTAGATACGGCAACAGAATTAGTTCATTCTACGCTTCATGGAGGATCAGCAATTGGAAAGTCTGCGGTCGGTACTTCTTACAGTGCACCTAAGGTTACTCATATTGCGGCAGTGCTCAAAGGGCTTTATCCTGATGAAGGTATTAATTTAATTCGTGCTCTACTAGTACAAGGGGCACGCCTTCCCAATGAATTATTCCATAGTCCAACTCTCCTAGGAATTCGCCAGCTTGGCTACGGCGTGCCATCTATCGATCGTGTTACTAGGAATACAGATTACAGAGCTACATTTTATAGTACCAATAATATTGCTGCAAATGAAGGTCATCTTTATTCTCTAAAACTTCCTGAATCTCTTCGCGATCCAGGAAATGAATATGATGTATTGATCGAAGTTACGCTTGCATATACAGCCAAAGTGCGACGAACCAGGCAACGGCTGAAATCCTATTTAGCAACTTGGCTGGATTGGACTTCGTCGAAATTAGATGAGCGATTTAATGCTTTTTCGGAACGAGCTTTGAAGCCGGACGATGGGTCTCGGCGCGAACGAGCACAAAATGAAGGGGGACAAGCTATACAATGGAAAATTAGGGAGCGTAGTGATTTAGGCGAAGTTTTGGAAATAAATCGTAATCAAGGTAGTCTTCAAAAGGACTGGGTTATCTTGAAATCGTACCAGCTACGTGAAGAATTGTCATTTGCTATCCGCGGGCATAAGGGTTGGGATAAAGATTTTGAGAAAATACCATATGCATTTACAGTTTCAATTGAGGTGCTTGGTGCTGAAATTCCTATTTATGAAGAAATTAGAATAGAGAATGAAGTTGAAGTTGAAAATGAAATTAGAATTAAATGAAAATTTTAACAGCATTTAGTAATAAATCGCTCGACCGACCCTCGATGTGAGTTCCATTGGCCTAATTAAACTTTATCAAGGGGTATAATTTGCTCAAGAATAGCAAATTACATCCTATACAAACTGCTACGGATTGTAGCAGTTTGTATACTCATCTTAAAGAAAGTCACAGAATGCTTCGGATCCCACCAGTTTCGAATAGATAATCCATATCTGGAAACTATTTTCAGAACAATGGTTATTTTGACAACCCCGTTGCTATAACCTTCCAACTATCCTTTAGAAAACAACGTCCCAAATTCAAATAAACAGACTGCGTAATGCTATTCTGTATTCCGGTAAATCTAAATACTCCGCTGCCGGATTGTAATGCCTTTCGGATCTAATTTTTAACTATCGTAATCGTCCAGTATTCAAGAACTTTCGCGAATTGGCGGAGCAATGTCAGATCTGCATTGCCGACTCAGTATCCGGATACCATCCTTTAAGGTCTGCACCTCTTGCTGCTTTTGATTCAGCCGTTTCTCATTAATCGGATAACCCTTGATCAGATAATTTTTAAGCCAAGTGTTGCCCATTGCCGGAATTGAGTGGTTTTGGCTAAATTGAGCCGGTAACCAACAAGTATGATTACATCCAGGTTATACAAAGTGCATTTTTTTTCCGTTAGCTCCAACCTTTTCCAAATTGGAAAAGGTTGGAGCTAAATTTAACTCACTGAATTAATGTATTTTACTATTATCATGATCTACTTAGTATACCTTGTAGACCGCCGTAGTTATCGCAAAATTTGCGATAACTACGGACTTCTCTAACCCACCTTTATCAATACAGTGTTCGCACTTGCACTCTTACCAATTGTCTTGAAATCTCGGCAAATATGTCTGTCAAGTGACTACGATTAAGCCAAACCGATTCCTTTCCAAGTTTTATTTATTTAAGATGGAGTGTATTATCTCTGTTCGATGTGTTGTTCCTCACTGCATCCAATCAGACACAAAGCTTCTGCAAGCTTAACTGAATGTACAAAAACCGGAAGTGCGTCAATCCATACACCCCATTCATGGGCAGGATGTTTGCTTAATGCGAAATCATTGATTTCGATCAAGGCCTTCTTCCACTCTTTCAGGGATTTGTAGTCAAAAAAGGATGTTAGGACTTTTTCTGGATTCAGTATTTCTTCCTTTGTTAACAAGGAGTGAGACATTTCCTGAGTTACGGGAGGCAATTGCGGATCTTCTAATTTGGACTTTATGTCTATATGCCCCAGGTTTTCTCCATTCATAAGATAGGCCACATTGATAATAGACTCAAGTCTTTCAAGATGATGCGAAACACTGTTTGGGCTTCCTTTCTGATAAAAATAATCCTCCGACGTTACTTTCAATATTTCATATAAATTCGTTTTGAAGCTCATAAGTGAAGAATAGTCAAAGAAACTCTGTATAACCTGACAGGGGTCATTTATCCTTTCCCTGTACCAAACTGAGTGGTACTTTAACTTTTTAAGCTTCTTTTTGAGTTTACTCTTTTCAATTTGATCGGTTAACGGAAAATAGTCGGAAGCGCCCATGACGGAGTTTTTGTCTGATACCGAACTTTCGATATTCTCATGGTAGGCATTGTTTTCGGAACTTACGTCTACAACCTTTTCCGCATCAGTATACTGCAATAAGAAAACTGCCTCTATAAAGGGCATCAGGTTTTCAAAAAAATAAAGCTGTTCTCCGGCAGATGCGTCTGCATCCGTGTTATTAGCCGAAACGGAATTGCTTAACATTTGCCAAAGGAAAAACCTGCAATCAGCGATGCTGTGCATCCTGCAAAATTGACGAATGAATTCGGACGGATCGCTAATTTCCTGTGGCGACATCCAAAGCGGGCGAACGTCTGCGTCATCTTCTGAAATGAATCTCATAATGCTGTCAGTTATGATAAACCATTCCGGAAATTGAGCTAAACCCGATTTCTAAAAAATTCTGAAATTGGGAATTTTAGCCAGAAACGACTATTTTAGAACTTTGATAACAATCTATTAGCATTACATTTACGGCATGAGCTCATCATCTGATATGACCAAAAACATACACCAAGGCAGAAATGTGAAGCGTTTCCGGGAAATGATGTCAATAAAGCAGGAGGCACTTGCTTATGAATTGGGTGGTGACTGGACTCAGAAAAGGGTGTCGTTGCTTGAACAGAAAGAAACTATCGAAAAAGATATTTTAGATCAGATTGCCAACATTCTAAAGGTACCGGCAGATGCGATAAAGAACTTTGATGAAGAAACTGCAATATTTAATATTCAAAATAATTACGAGGGCTCTAATGCAAGCACTGGTACAATTGGAATTTTTCAAAATTGCGACATTAACCCTGTAGAAAAACTTTTTCAGGTCTTAGAAGAGAACAAGCTTCTGTACGAACGTCTTCTGAAAGCTGAACAGGATAAAAATGAGTTACTAACCAGAATAGTGGAAGGGAAATTAAATCAAAAATAAGCTTTCATCGGTATTGCAGAAAAACGGTTTTAAAGCCATATTTCCTTAAAAATTCAAAACTGTTTTTAGAAAGCAATGTAAGTTTAGAAATGATACAAAAACTAAACTAATTGAATCGTTAGTTTAGTTTTCCACCCTAAATCTAAACTAAGAAAGTCGTTAGTTTAGATTTAGGAAAAGAAACGTCACTTCGGCTATCAATTAAAAAATCCCTAGAAGTTATTCTCTCCCTCTATTACTATATAACAGCTTTGTTCTTTGTTTGCGAACAAAGAACAAGATATTCCCTGAAATAGATCAAACCAGTATTGAAAAAGCCAACTCGCCGAGAACAAAAAATGGCAAGCGAATCAGTATTCAACTTTTCCGCAGCAGTGGCTAACTACAGGTCAGATATTGTACATATTAAGATGGAAGAGAGTAGCGAAATCTTTAAGATCCCCCTTACAGCACTCAGATTTCTTTCGCAGATTTTATCATGCATGGCAGAAGGAAAGGCAATTTCCCTGACACCGCCTGACTCTGAATTATGTACTCAGGAGGCGGTGGACATCCTGAATGTATCCAAGCTGCATATAATGGGGCTACTTGAAACAGGTGTAATCCCATTGAAGAAAGTTGAAAGCAGTAGAAAAATTCCATTAGAAGTATTACTATCTTATGAAATGGAGCAAAAGCTAGTGAGAAAAAGCAGCCTGGAGTTAATGGCTCATCAAGCCCAAGAATTAAACTTGGGATATGAGTCCTAAAGTTGATACCATGGGTAAAAAAATACTGGACAAATTGTACGCTTTTGCATATAAATTTAAGCATATTGGAATAATTATATGCTTAAACATATAACCAGTGGAAAAATTAGCAGAATTCGTTAAGCGAAAAAGAAAGCAAGTAAAATTGACTCAGGAAGATTTGGCATCCAGAGCCGGGATCGCACTCACGGTAATCCGGAAAATCGAGCAGGATAAAAGAAATCTGAACCTCGAAAAGGTAAATCAGGTACTTTGAATGTTCGGGCACGAGCTAGCCCCTGTAAATAGTAAAGATCTAAACCCGGCTAATCAGCAGCAATCGCCATAAGACAGGCAAGAATACTTTTCACAGATTTGGTAGCCGGTGAGATAAACGCGGCCAAAGCTTAACTTTTCCTGCCAAACACGAACTTTCATAAACTTTTGCTGCCCAACGCGTCCATTTAGATTAATAAAAGGCATTATCGAGCAGCAAAAGCCAAAATCAATCCTTTTTAAGCTTTTTGAGGAGAATCTGAGCATTTTTAGTCTCCTGCTGCTTCTGTTTCAAAAGTGCTTCCGCATCCTTTACTACCAACTCATGCGCTTCCCGTTTTGCTGTCTCCTGTTCTGCCAGCTCCGGATTGTGGTAATATATACTATCAGTCCAGGCAGCAATTTCCGGATTGACCTGCCGGATCATCCGATATTTAACATCCATTGCATGTAGCCGGCTATTTTCGCCGCTGTTTGTGACGGCAATGCCGACACTAATAGCAGATACAATCAATAGAATTGCGGCTGAAATAATAAAACCCCTGGATTGCAGGTCAAAATGATGGTGGTGGCTGACCTGGGATTGCTGCGAAATGGTTTCAATACTCTTTTGTAAACCATTGATTTGAGCAGTTAACAACTGCCCGGATGGCTGTTTCTTTAATTGGGTATTAATTTCAGTCAGCATACTACTGATTCTATCATCCGGCGTGACTTTCTGATTTTTGTTCTGTTCTTCGGCAGCAGAGATTTTCTTAACCAGCTGCGTGAGCACTTCCTCTATTGCGTCGAGTTGTTCTTCTATCTTTTTCATAGTGATTGTCCTTTATACTTTTTTCTTCTTTTTCGTTGTCTGAGCTCATACGAGTCTGTTTGTGAATGCGATTCGACAGGGCTCATTAGATCTTTGAGCAAATTGTCATTGGAATCCAATCTTTTGACAGGTTCCTGGAAGGCAGGTTGTTGACTGTGTATGTCCGGCTTTACTGAGGTTGGCGAGGCAGCCTGGCCAACAATCAACCGTTTCTGATTCTGCCGGATTTTCTCATCCAGTCTGCCGTGGCTCAGGCTTCGGTCGATTTTAGATCCTTTCATTTTTACATCACCTTTACTGAAGCTGATACCCTGGATCTGCTCAGTTCCGGATTTGTATTTCAGTACCAAACCGATTCCTTGCTTTTTCAGAGCTGCTTCCAGTTCGTTCCAGTTTCGCGCCGTTTGGCTGGCAGCCGTAATGGCGTCATACAGTTCATATTTGATCTTATCCACACCAGTCAACTGCAAACGGTTGACCTGGGATTTGTCTTTACCCAGGTAGTAGCCGTATTTCAAGGTCATCTCTTTACAGATCTTTTGATTTCTTCCTCTTTGAAAACGGTCAGAAATTGTTTTGCCCTCGTTGTTGACGCGGTTATAGATTAGATGTACATGCGGATGGTTTTTATCCTTATGTTCGACGAGCAGGTACTGGGTTGAATTGATCTTCATCTTTTGCATATATTCCTTTGCCCGCTGCATCATGATTTCACTCGTTAATTTGTCGGCGTCATTTTTACTCCAACTCAGGGCAACATGGCCGACTGCCCGGCGTAGGTCTGGGTTTAATTTTCGCTGCATATTAAAATCATCAATTGCGGTCTGAACGTTTTCCATTCTGATACCCTCTGCATAGATAAACCTGGCTTCCGGTTTTTGAATAACATACCGGACAACCCCTGCAAAACTGCTGCCGACTGTTACCTTACCGATCATCGTCTTTTAGTTTTTTAAGTACATCATCAATATCAGAAAGCAGCTCCCGGCATTTTTTCTGAACAGATAGTAACCCGTCCGTATGCGCCAGATGTGTAAGTTGATTTAGGTTGTTTGCCATGCCGGCCAGCATTCTCAACAGTCCTGCGTCCTCGGGTTTTAGCCTGGCAATAACCCTGGCTTTTTTAGCAGCCAGCCGAAACCATGCGCTGGGTTTCATACCTGCTTCTCGGGCTTTCGTCTCGATCAGAAACCGTTCGGTTTCCGTCAGCCTGACCATCAGCTGACTTTCGCGTTTGACTTTCTTGGGCGGTCTGCCGCCTTTTGGATTATAAGATTTCTGGTCTCTCTTTTCTGTCTCTTTCATCACACATACCATTATCTGTTACAAACCTTTTGCGACCAGCGGGAGAAAAAGGCAAGTTGAGTCACGTGGGAGCGGGACGGGTTTTTGCGAAGCGAAAACACAAACTTGCTCCCTAAAGACACTTATATGCCAAGTCCCCTAGACTTTTTCAAATCCTTGCGTTGGCTTTGCTCCTGCTGCCTCGTGTCTTGGTCTAATAAATATTCGTTGAGATCTTTGAACTTCTGATACGTACCTGATGAATCGATGGTGTTCAGACCAGATGCTTCAAATTTTCCCAAAGCCTTTCTGCCTGCGTTATCATGGTCCAAATATAGAAACACATTTTTGTAATCTTTCAAAATCTCCATACTGCGATCCACGAAACTAACAGAGTTCAGGATCAGAAAATCACTACGGATCGGCTCTTCTTTCCTCAGCGTCAGAAGGGATAAAAAATCCATGAACCCCTCTATTACACAAACCGACTGGTTGCCATTTTCGATGTGGCTGATATCCTTGGGAGAAGAGGAGCCTTTGAAGTACTGACTGCGAAGTTCGTACCCACCGGAGTTGTTTTTGAAGCCTGCTGCAAAGTAGCTTTTGCCTCCGATGTGGTAATAAACTTCCTGGCAATATTGTCGGGCAATTTCAGGAGCAATCCCTCTTGACTTGATATAATCCGTGATCGCAGGATTGTTACCCAATGGCTGAACATGCATAATTTTTATTGGCGAAAAGTCCGCATTCTGGGTAACGCTATTCAGTATATGTAATGGTCGCTTAAAAACCGGTTGCTGTTGAAATAAAAAAGAATCGAATTCAAGCTTTGATAATAATTCTTTCACATCACATTTAAACAGCTGGCATCCCAGATCAATAATATCTCCGCCAATGCCACTTCCATGATCATAAAACAGGTTGAGCTCGGAGTTAACTTTAAAAGAGGCTGTATTTTCCTGACGCAATGGAGACAGATACCAATGATCCTTTCCACGAATGTATTCAGGCAGGATATGATTACTTTTCAGGAACTCTACAATAGATATCTCTTTGGCTTGCTGGCAAGTCATAATTAAAGGAGTTAAAATGTTGAAAAACTGATGATTTGATGCGCCAAACGCTTATCTTGTTCTATTTCAATAGCTTAGCTAATCATCAAAGTGTCATCAAAAAGCATCGAATTCTGCATCATGGTTTTAGGCTTGATGCGCTGCTGATGCGATTTTGATGCGCCATAATTTATTGATTATTAATATATTAAATCTCTATCTCATCAATTCATCAAAATATCAGAAGATATCATTGTACTCATTTATTTGCTTTTTCGACAAGGTATAATACCTGCCTTTCCCCGTTTGCTCTGAGACACTGCCATCGGTCAGAAACTTGTATTGTGGGTAGCTCAGTGAGTTTTTGGCCGGAACCAGTTTCCAAACGTTTTGCAGTATCCGTTTTATCTGGATAAGATCTTTGTAGCGGATATGCTTTTTATTAAGCCAGTCCTGGACGTCTGCGGTACAGAACCGGATCTCGTCCAGGTCTTTTTCGTCCACAATGGTCAGAAGGATATGCGCAATCTCGAGTTCCAGTTTATTCCGGTTCTGGTTGAGCAGTTTTTTCAATGCAGGTGTTGCCAGTTGACCTGCGGTAAACCACATGCGTGTCTGCTGCTGATAGGCGAAGTTCCGGTGTATAAGAAAATGAATGAAGTAGGGAATCTCCGACTGAAGCATAGCCAAAAGCTGTTCATTATCGAATTTAAGTGCAGGAATCTTCCGTACCCAGTAGCGTATTTCGCCTGGCTCGGCAATGATAAAATGGTCTTCGTTATTGCTGCATAAAATAAACTTTCCAAAGAACTCAATTTCCTGCCGGTCAAAACCTTTTGCTTCGGCTTTATAAAACCTGGCTGTACTTAGATTCTTGATCCTTTCAGAATCCTCCTTTCTGTCCAGGAATGTTTCGTCTACGCCAATGACTAGCTTTTGGGCCCACTCGATGTTGAAGTTTGAGCGGAAATCCTCATTGCTGTTAATGGTCATATTTTCTCCAAAAATAGATTTGACAAAATGCAGGAATGTCGTTTTCCCCGTATTGCGCTCCTCGCTGACCAGGCACAAGATGGGCAGGATCTGCGTAGGCTTTTCCAAAAGCACTTTGAAATAATCATAGCCCATCTCGATCTGCTCTCCGAAGATATGGTGAAGGAAGCCGGTTATGGTAGCCGGATCACCTTCACGGGGCGTATGCTGAAACGGTTGGTAACGGTTGTAAAAGCCAGCAACCTTCTGTTCATATTGCAGATGACTGGGCACAAAGCAAAAGCCGTCATACAGGCCTACATTATCTTTTAGAAATGTTTTACCATGATCCAATCTAATACAATGCGCAGACCAGGGAATCAGGGTTGTCATGGTATCTCCAGAAGAGAGTGGCTTGCGAACTTCCTTGAAGTAGCTAGTGCCGATACGTAAATACTTGGTTTCTTTCTTCATAGCTTACCCGAGATTTCGTTTTGACCTTTAGCTACCCATTCCAGAAGCTTTTGTCTGGAGAATAGAAGCTTACCCTCAATTTTGCAGAACGGGATCTTTTTTCTTTTCACCAGCCCATAGATAGAGGTCTCCTTATACTTAATGAGCTGGGCTGCTTCCTTTGTATCCAGGAGCGTGTCGGTGTCATCTGGTTTGAGAACCGGTTGCACTTGCAGTGCTTTTCTAACCGAGGATTCGATCAGCTCATGCAGCTGCTGACCTGAGAGTGAGATTAAAACCGTTGTGTCCATCATATCTGTTTGATTTTTGTGATGGGCAAAACAAACTGGAATAAACTGAAAAAAGGAATAAAACGTTGACTACGTCCATAAAGCCTTTTCAGTAATTATGCTTTTTCTTGATTTTTGTCTTTTAGCAGATAATAATAATTGTAATTTTATATCCTTGCTAAGACAGCAAACTATTTGTTAAGGTTACATACACCATAACAGAAATTAATGGATCATATCGATGATAATTATTTCAAGTTGAATATTCAATAGATAAAAGCATATTAATGATAAATTGTTCAAAACAACTTGACAAAGAATAATTTTATGAATATTTTAAATTATATCAGATTTAAAGTTTTTAGTATCGGTCTTTTGTATTCAATATCTTTGCTCTTAATTCTTTTCTCTTGCTCGAAAAAAGAGCCGCAGCCTGTAATTTCATTTTCTATAGAATATGGTAAGGAGGGGATGGTGATTTTTAAGGTGAATAGTTCAAATGCTGAAAATTTCTATTGGGATTTGGGAGACGGGCATTTTAACGAAATTGAATCCCCCACTCATATTTACTCCAAAAATGGAACATATAATGTTTCTGTTACAGCTAAGGGGAAAGGGGGAGAGATTACTGTGACACAGCAAGTCATTGTTAAAAACATCTTAGGATCAGTGATGTTTTGGATGAACAGCAAAGGAGAATCGGATATTGCGGTTTCTATTGATAATTTTGGTTTTATAGGCAATATTGAGGACGTCAATTCCCAGGAGCCAGAATGTGGGAATGGGTTTGCTACGACCTTCAGCCAACTATCTGAAGGCGAACATACGTATAAAGCAAAGGAAATTTATGGTGCTAATCCTAAAGAGTGGGCCGGAACGGTTATTATTACTGGGGGCCTATGTCTAAAGAAGCAACTAACATACTAAATTCGATTAATATATCTTATTTCAACAATAGCTTAACTGCTTAGTTGTTCAGTAAGGTTCGAGAATAAGTAGAGATCAACCTATTAATCCATTTATATTTTGCACATACTGATTATGTCTTCTCTGGTATGATTTCTTAGATTCCCATTTACATAAAAAAAACCGAACCAATTGGAAGCAAGCAGGGGTCTAAGCCCGCAATAATTTTCAAGTAATGGATTATCAATTATTTGTACACTTCCATCTCCTGTTGGAGATGTACCCCGTCTTAAATTTTCTAGACCTGAGAGGCTAATGAGCTTTTTGTTACTATGAATTAATAACGAATACGTTTCCCCTTCAAGCAGCCGCAAACCGTTGAGCCCCTGCAAGTCCGTTAATTTTCCGTTATTAAATATTTCAATAACACGTGCACTTACCATGTTTTGAAGACCATCCAATGATGTTAAACCTGTGTTTCTTAAAATAACGCCATGGATACTTTTGAAAATCTTACCCCCGGCAATAGTCTGAAGTGACGGACAGTCTGAAACCGTCAAAAAATCAATATTTGATATTTTTGAGAGCGATTCCAGACTCTTCAGCATTTTGTGATTTGAAATAGATAATCCAGCTATACTGTCCACATTAATAAGACCATTTAAATCCGATAACAAGGGATTGTCCTCAAGTTGTATGGATTCCACCTTTCGCAATGATTCAAGTCCAATCAGATTTTCCAATGACGGATTGTTTGATATATGTAAATTGTCAGTCACGGTATTCAATTTCCTCAATGCTTTGATATCGGCAAGTTGTGGATTATCAATAAGTACCAGATCACCATTGAGCCAACCTAGCTCTTCCAGTCCATTAAGGTTCTTCAGCTTTTCACACCCTTTAATCATTAAATCTCCAAAATGTATATAAGCTAAGCTATTTAACCCTTCGAGATCAGTTAGTTCGTCATTGTTAATGATATATAACTCACCCTTTGCTGCTACCATTTTATTCAATCCTTGTAAGCTTCTAAGCATTGAATTGTTTTCAATATACATCCCATGGAAAAGACCTAGTGAATTAGCAGCTTCAAAATTATCCAATCCTTTCAGACTGGAAAGTGCAGTAGTATTTCGAATATACAATCCATAGGCAATTGAAGCTATAGTACTTAAAGGTGACAGATCTGTTACAGTACCCGTGATTTTCAATTCACCCACACTTGTATAATGGTTTTTACCAAATTCTATCACCTCCTGTTGGCTCGAAAGAGAAATGCTTCCGGGAAAAGACTTAGATGGTAGACCAGTAAACTTTATCTCGTTGCCGTAAGCAATACCTTTAGAGTTTAAGGCATAGGCTCGAATATAAATTCTATGTTCATCTGTAATGCCGGTTAATGTCACTGACATATGACCATTAGTATCCAATTCACGAACAAATTTGTTCGCATTTTTTTCAACCGTGGGTGTGGGAATGGTATCTAAAAGAAAACCAGACTCAATAATCTTCGAATCCCCCTCCTTAACAATCGCACCACTGATTTTAACAGAATAATTCGTTAGGTCTGAATATGGGTGAGTAATTACGGTTGGAATACCCAAAACAGGAGCGATAATATCTGACTCTTTTTTACAACTAGAAATTAAGAGTAATAAGCCGAGCGTAAGGGAATAAAAATATTTCATTGAATGCTTTTTGTTTATTGTCTGCCGGACAATTTGGTGTCTCGACCATTACAATCAGAAATTCTAAATTTTATACTCATTAACTTTTCCTAAAGTTTTAAAAAAGTCATTAAGCAAATCGCTGTTCGGTAATGATTTTATACTCTGAATAATATTTCCCCTTTCCTTATTGATATTACTCTTTAAACTAGTGACCTTAGTTTTACTGTAACAGGAAAAGGTGCCAATTAGCGCTTCACAATATCTTTCAAGGTTAATATTGTTTCGATCCGTGTTAAGCTTGTATGTAACATGCATCAGCATGTTCAGAATTCTTTCATATTTCCCGGGTGGTAAACTATAAAATTTAAATTCCGATTGTGGAAGCATTCCCTTCTTCTTCGAATCGTCAAACATGCAGCCTAATAATTCCAATACCTCTTCCGGTTCAAAAAACACCTGGATGGAATTAACAGGCCGACATTTCCACACTTCCAATAAAATCATCCAGAGCGAAATAATCTCCTCCACCGGATAGTCCAATGGTATTTTATCAAATGTTGCTTTTTCCACCTCATCAGTGGGTGAGAATAGCGGAAGGTCATGTGTGACATCCGGTTCATTGGCTACTTCTTCATCGGGCTCCTCTTCAGTGAACTCGTCTTCCTGTGTGACTTCTAAAAATATTGATTCTTCTATCTCATCTTCCGATGTCCACTCCTCAACTTTCACGACTGGAATACTATTTTCAAGACTCTGGATCAAATTACGGTATTCTCCAAAAGCTTTAAGTAAATATGCCTGTATAAATCCTAATGCGTAAAGACATTTGGGAGTAGCAAAACCTTCAAAAAATAGATGATAGCCACAAAACTCGATGAAATCCCCAAGCTTCTTTTCCTTGATAACACCATCTACCAGATTTATCATTGAATGGATTTCTCTTGGGAAGTCAGAACACCCAGCCGAATATCCCGCAGAAAAATTATGCTTTATTATATTAAGCTGTTCAGCCGAGATAGGATGACTGTGATCAATAAGCAGATCATCTTTGAAAACCGGATTGTACTGAAAAACTGCAATCAGATTCTTTTCACTAACAAACAATGTTTCTCCGTTGCTAAAAACAAGCTTTTTAAACGGGAAATTCGAATTATAGTAATTGATTTCCTCTCTTTCGAACATACTATTCTTAAAATGGAGATACGGATATTGTCCCTGATCCTCCGTATCGATTCCGCTAACGGGATGAAAGCCTGGCAAATCAAAAAAATACATAACCTAAATAGTTGAGTTAATCAAATCATCCAGAACCGGATCTCCTATGTCTTCGAGATAGATATCCGTAGTTTTCAGGCTATCATGCCCGAGTGATCTACCGATATTTTCTTTGGAAACTCCATTTTTCCGTAGTGCCGTCGCATAGGAATGCCTGGCTACGTAAGTGGTGAGAGGCTTTTCAATTCCCAGAGAAACACCAAATGCCTTCATCTCCTTGTTGGTTCGGGTACGGACCTTCTGTCTGCGATCTCGTATAGACTGGAGAGTTGCATGTCTTTTGTAAATGATTGGGAAAATGTACCCAGCATCACTATTTCCCTCTAGATTCTTATAGTACTCTAAAATATTCGAAGCTGCCGGATGCAGTTTAAACCGAAACTCTTCCTTGGTTTTCGCCCGGATATAATGAAGTTCATCCTCAACGATGTTATTCCATTTCAGGCTGGCCAGGTCAATAAAATTGATTCCGCGGCAATAGTAGCTGAACAAAAAGTAGTTTCTCGCATTGATCAGAATGTCATTCTTGGGATCAATCTGAGCCGCTGCGATCAAATCAATTTGAAGCTTCGATATAGCCCGCTTTTTTGTTCGTGGTTTATTATACTTATTAAACGCAAACTCTTTAAACGGATAATGACTTTCCGGACAGAACTTGTCTCTGATGGCATTTCTCCAAAGGGTTCGAAAGGTTCGAAAATATACGCTGCGGGTTGTAATCGCGCATCCTCGGTCTATAAGGTGAGCTTCGTATTTGATCAAAAAAGCAGTGTTGATAGACAGAAGCTCTTTATCCTTGTCTTTCATGAAGTTTTTCAAACTGCCCAACGTAGATTTAAAAGTATCTGCATAGCCGATCCGGTTCTGAGCTCTCAGAGCCTCGATCTGCTCGTCAAATAATACGAAAAGCTTTCTGCGTTCAGGTTCGGTATGTCCACCGGTCAGCCTGCGGACCAGATCCTTAATTTCTTCGAAACCTGGCCTGTTACCTTTTTTTCCTTCTGATATAATAAAGAAGTCTATTTCAGACGTGATCGTTCGTAAAAGAAGATTAATTTCCTTATGTTTGGGATGACTCCTGGAAACGGATTGTTCCCTGGTTTGCCAGTGTTCCTTGGTGCTGTACTTTTTTGTACTGACGAGTTGGTTCTTCCGATCAATGATTATCTGAACCATTATCGGGAAATTTGAGTCGCTCAAAGTACTCTGGCTTCTCAAAACAAACTTTGTGGATACTGCCATATCAGCCTAAATTTAGTCGAACATACGTCGAACATTAGTCGAACATTTGATGTCTAAGTAAACTTAGGTAAACTTAATAAAAATTAGTTAAATATCTGATAACAAGATAGATATATTAATTTTTGTTAAAATAAATTATTAAAAAAATACCAAAAAATCGGCATGGGGTGCAAGAGGTCGCAGGTTCAAATCCTGTCATCCCGACGGAAGGATTATAAAGTATTTAACTTTATTCATTAGCCTATATCTATGATTTAAACTCTCGTTCAAATCACAGATATAGGATTCTGTTATTGCCAAAACAAACTTAGGATTCATAAAGTCTCTTGGGCTTTTTTATCTTCCCTTTCGTAATTTTGGTGAAAACCGATGATTGATTTTTATGCTACTGCAAGAACTTTGTAATTTAAGTTGACATGCAATTCTTTCTTTTGAGGATTGCACCTGGGCATATGGAAGACACCCGTCATAGCAATTCATATATTTTAAGCGACTCTTGCAAAAAATAAATGTACTTAGCGAATTAGCTGAGTATAAACTCCAGTTTTTAGTCAGTAATACTACCAGTGTTTTAAAAGATACATGCAATGCTCTCTAAACAAAAATATGCTTCGAGTCGCGGCAACCCATAAGAAGATTTAGCAGTATCTATGTCTCTACCAGTAGATATTATTAAGGATGTATTCTCTTTTGATAACCAAGTACACCTGAGGCGGGTTGCTTAACCCACCCTATTACAATCCTAACTATTCTCACTCAAAATGTGCATTAACACAGAAAGCATTATTCCTTTTTAATGCACATTTTTGATCCTCCTATAATCCATAACCGACTAAATATGATTAAGGGACAAGTAGTATGTTATTTATATATTTTTAGTTAGTACGATAGTTTTACTATATAACCCAGCTTGGCATAATTTAAGACTACTCATAGCCTTATTTGTCATTAACCGAAATAAACCATTTTAATTAAAACACTACATTTGGTTAAAGATAGACAATACCAAATCCGATTATTTAATCAAATTTGGATTAATTCCACCACGCCTTGTACAAAGCACGCAAATTATATTACCTTTGAATCAACATGTTCACCCCCCTTCCCGTAAGAACAGGGCGCTTAGGGTGAACTTTTTATTTTTACAGCCTCTATGAATAAGGTTCAATATTCAAAACCTCCTCTTACTTTTCAGCAACAACTTCAACAACTCAAAGACAGAGGAATGGTTTTCGAGGATGAGCCAAAAGCTCTTCATCTCTTAGAAACTGTCAGCTATTATCGTTTAAGTGGATATTGGTATCCATTACTTTTAGATAAACAATAACATTCGTTCAAACCCAATAGCAGCTTTACGGCTGCTTTTCATTTATATTGCTTCGACCGTGATTTACGCTCTTTGATTATTTCAGAATTGGAAAAAATTGAAGTTGGTGTACGTGCTAAAATGATTTACGTTTTATCTCATAGACATGACTGTTTCTGGTTCAAGGATAATACTTTATTTCATGACCTAGTTCAACATGGAAAAACAATTATCAAAATTGGAGAAGAATATAAGCGTAGCGATGAAGAATTTATAAAAGCATTTCGTAATAAATATTCAGACCCACTTCCTCCGGCATGGATGATTATGGAGATTACTTCGTTTGGAACGTTATCCATGCTTTATAAAAATTTAAGCCCAAGTCGGGAAAAACGAGAAATCGCTAATCACTTTGGGCTTTCCGATTCTGTATTCGAAACTTGGTTACATAGCATTTTCTATCTAAGAAATATTTGTGCGCATCATACCAGACTATGGAATCGTTCATTGAGCATTCGACCGGAAATGCCACGATCTCCAAAGAAAACCTGGCTTGTCAACAAAAATATCCGGAACAGCAGAACCTATTTTATGTTGTCGATGGTAAGATTTTTATTGCAAACAGTAAATCCAACTTCACGATTTACCGAAAAATTAAAAGCGCTTTTAGACAAATATCCAAATGTCGATCCAAAGGCGATGGATTTCCCTATTGGTTGGGAGAATGAAAGTCTATGGGAAACACGAGAATAACAAAAGGTCTGCAAATCGATCGCAGACCTCAATAGTCCCAAATCAAACCTAACCTACTCCCTCAACAACCAAACATCCGAAATCTAAGAATTCTTCCGCCAGTTCAAATTAGATTCTTCCGGCCCATCGAAGGTTACAGAAATTTTGCCGTCTTGCATGACGGATAATGGGACGATCCATTCTTTGAAAACATTCGACTGCTCCCAAACTAAAAAAATTGCGTCACCCAAACCAACCGGCCAGGCAACGCAACCCTAATCAAATTCCCACAATAACTTCAACCCCAAACCCTCACTTAATCGCTGCAATCGCCGCAGTATAATCCGGCTCCGTCCCTATTTCCGGAACTTGTTGTTCGTATACGATTTTGCCTTCCGGATTTACCACGATTACGGCACGGCTTAGCAAACCTTTCATGGGTCCATCGGCGATTTGAACACCGTAGGATGTTCCAAAATCAGTCCTGAAATCAGAAAGCATCACGACGTTGTTAATTCCTTCGGCTCCGCAAAATGCCTTTTGTGCAAAGGGAAGATCTTTGGATATACAAAGCACGGTTGTGTTTTTCAGGCTGGCCGCATCTTCATTAAATTTCCTTACCGACTTCGAACATACGCCTGTGTTCACGCTCGGAAAAATATTCATGATCACGTATTTTCCTTTATAATCAGCCAGAGTTTTGTCTTTTAGATCAACGCCGGTTAGAGTGAAATTTTTTACTTCCGTTCCGACAGCAGGCAATTTCCCGACGGTGTGGACGGTATTACCTCCCAGCGTTATAGTCGTCTGAGCAAAAGAAGTAGTCGTAAAAAACAAGCTTGCAAGCCCCAGAATAAGGATTTTGAAAGCTGATGCCGATTTTTTAATGCTGGTCATTTGGGTTAATTTTAGATAAATGATGAATCTTCGAATGTACGAAGAAAACCGTAACGAAAATCAATTATGCAAATCGATATCAATCCAAAACTTCCCATGTTCGAAAAATCGGCTACGAGGAAATTTTGTTTGAACAAACCAGCCCCTCGGAAATTTGGCAACGCTGACTATAACGATATGTGATGGTGCAGAAAGACAATATCCTTTGCATTCAAAGCTCCTGATCAACTGGAAAATTATGGACAGGTTTACATCCGCACAGATGCTATTGAGGAATGGTACCAGCTGGCGCTGGATCAAAAAGCAGGGATACCACTGCTGACGAATTTGCAGAAAAACCCTGGAACAAAAGAATTTTCCATTCTTGACCCGGAGCACAATCTGCTGACTTTCGGGCAAAGTTTGTGAAGATCAGGAAGCTGGAGACTAGTAAAGTTATGAGTTACGATGTCAGACAGGGATTAACCGTCAGGGTATCCCCTATCTGGCATCGTATATATTACTTCTTCACGTAAATTTCAGCTAGAAAATCTGCCACGGTAGTTAATTTACGTCCTAATAAATCTTCCAGTTTTCCGTTTACAGCGTCAAATTCTCCATCG
Organism: Dyadobacter koreensis; assembly: GCF_900108855.1. Taxonomy (GTDB): domain Bacteria; phylum Bacteroidota; class Bacteroidia; order Cytophagales; family Spirosomataceae; genus Dyadobacter; species Dyadobacter koreensis. The sequence continues at coordinate 438,230 of NZ_FNXY01000005.1, read as the reverse complement.
TTGATCGCCTGACTAAAACCAGCTGACATACCAACGATCTCAGCAGGAACGCCTGCACCGGTCAAAGCCGAAGTAAAGTCAACGACCGACGGGCTGATATATGAAATTGTCTCGCCAACATTTGAAGAAATGACAGTGGCAATATCGCTCCATGAAACTGTTTCAGAACCTGCCAGCTCAATCGTCTGATTATCAAATTTCCCTGCTTCATCCAGTAAAATAACGGCACCTCCCTCAGCCATATTTTCTCGTGTTGCAAAAGCCGTTTTTCCTTCTCCTGCAGGAAGAAAAATGGTTTTACTTTGAAGTAAATTTTCTCCAGCGAACATGGGGATAACTTCAGCATACAAACCGTGCTGTAAAATCGTGTAAGTTACACCCGACGCTTTCAGTACTTTCTCTGTATATAAATGTCCTTCCGCGATAAAAGCCAGCGCCGGGTGTCCGCCTTCTGTTTTATGCTGAAAGCTGGTGTAAATAATGTGCTTCACTCCCGCTTTTTTTGCCGTGTTAATTACATTTTCATGCTGGGCTCCACGATTAGCGTCCAATCCGGAAACCAGATATAATTTGTCGATACCAGTTAAAGCTTTCGTAAGCGCCTCTGTATTGTCGTAGTCACCGACTTCAACTTTCACACCTCTTTCCCCAAACTTTACTGCCTTGGCTGGATCACGAACCAGGATACTAATATTAGTAACGTCTGTTTTTTCAAGAAGGAAATTTGTTACTGCCGCGCCAAGATGGCCAGTAGCTCCGGTAACCAAAATCTTGCTCATATCTTGTCTTTTTAAAGTTTTTTGTCAATAGTTACTTTTGTATAGTTAAAGGTAAATAGTAACTTAGCATCACACAAGAACGCACGCCTAGATCAATTACTCACTTTCAAGTAACTATTGCTGACTATTAAAAGATTATGATAAAAGAAAATTTAAAAAAATTTGAGTTAATAGAAGATTGTCCTGTAAGAAGTGTACTCGATCGTGTTGGAGATAAATGGTCGATACTGGTGATCACGATTTTAGGTGAATGCGGAACTTTGCGTTTCAATGAACTCAACGCTGTCATTGGTACGATATCACAGAAAATGCTGACGGTAACCTTAAAAACGCTGGAAGCTGACGGATTGATTTCGCGAAAAATATATCCGCAGGTTCCGCCCCGCGTTGAATATTCTTTGACACCACTTGGCGAAAGTTTGCTGCCAGCCATGTCGCTGCTTGTAGACTGGGCGCTCAAAAATATGCCGGCGATCCAAGCTTCACGGAAGGAATATTCGCAGCGGAAAGTGCTGGTGTAAATGATGGTTTTTTATTTCAGCAAGCGGAAAGTTTTGATTTAGCGAAATCATCTGTTTCCTTTCATCCTCGCCTTGAAAAATCGCCATGGAGCAATCGCAAGAAGTACCAGGCCAAGCAAGATCAATCCTCCTTTCCAGTATCCCGAGATTCTTTTAAATTTGACGCTTCCATCCGGCAAAACTTCGTAAAAAAGCCCAAATCGCTGTGTTTCCACCATTTCTTCCCGAAATGGCTGGGCTTCGCTGAACCATTGCTTTGTGATAACTTTCCCACTTGTATCAATGTAGGCATATTTATTGTCCAGCTGTATCATCGCAACGCCATGCTTGAAATACGAAGCTGACTGATAGATAATTGGCGTTGTAACTCTTCCGGTTGTATCGATATGCCCAAACTTGCCGTTAAGTGAAACAGAAGCTCTGTTTTCATCCATAAATCGACCGGCATATTCATATAAAAATGGAATAACAGTCTCTCCTTTCTTATTGATACAACCCCACTTTCCACCTTTTTTCACCCAGTAACGTCCCAGCGACGGTTTTTGGGTATCTTCATAAATAAACGGAATTACGACTTCACCTGTTTTTGAGCTGATATAGCCGAACTTGTCGCCATACCTCACCCTGGCAAGACCTCTTCCCGAATGTTTATAAATCAGGTCGATATCGTCCAGCGCAACTGGAACCCGTAAGATCAGGTTTTTATCAACAACGCCATATTTCCCTTTGTAGTAAAAGCGGAACGGCTCTTTGGCTTTTTTGATATCAGCCTCAGTATATTTTCCAAATTTCCAGTTGAGTGTTGTCACATTGTCATTGACATACCAGATAAAATCTTCCTGGCAGTCGTGGTAAGCAACATATGCCGCTTTTGCTTTATTGATCAAAAAATCATTTGGAAATAACTCGACCGGGACTTTATAAATTTCCTTCCCCAGCGTGTCCAGATAGGAAAGTCCCATCTGTTTGCCTTTTGGATAAATCACATAGGTGATCCCATTCTGAAAATCACCTGCTCCGCGGTAAATTGGAGGAATGATGATCCTGCCGTTTTTATTCAGGTATCCGTGCATACCCAGCGCGCCCTTATGGTTTTCAAAGGTGACAAATTCTGCGAGACCGTTGGAGAATTTGCCAATGTCCCGATAAGCAGGCGTGAGTTTTTTGCCATTTTTATCCACCAGAAAACTGCTGTAAGTGCCGTTAGTATTGTTGATCTTTTTAACAACGTAAATGTCTTTGTAAGCCTGATGTTCATTGTATTCTTCAAGCCAGGCAGGCCTCTGAGCCATCGCCAGATTTAATCCTGAAAAAATTGAAAGAATAGTTAAAAATGTTTTGAATGATTTATTATCAAAAATCATAACGTGCGTTTTTGTGAGATGTATAGATCATTTTTTGATAGCAAAGAGCTCTCATTTTTCTTTCAGCCACTTTATCAGATCATTGATTTCCTGTTCATTGATAGAATGCGGCATACCCTGGTAAGTATGTAAAACGGCTGGTATTTGCTTTTCTTTTAAAATTGAAACAGCTTCGGTGGCATAATGATAAAGCACTTTTTCGTCGGTTGTTCCGTGACCAATGAATATTTTAAAATTTTTGAAAGCACTTGATGGTTTTATATTCGGCCTCAGCGACTCAAAAATTCGTCCGCTTAAAGGCGCAATTCCTCTTAACAGTTCAGGCGATGTCAGCCCTACTTCGAAACTCATCATTGCTCCCTGACTGAAACCGATCAGATAAACCTGCGAAGGATCGGCCTTATATTTTTTCACAGCGCCTTTTATGAAAGCCTTGATCAGATCAGAATTTGTTTCAAGATCCTTTAAATTTCCACCTTTCACACCTTTTATCGTTTCGCTTCTAAACCATTGATAAGCATTCGGAGCAAGCGCCGTCGGAGCCCTGACCGACATAATGAAAAAATCGGACGGCAGCATTTCTCTCAATGAAAACAAATCTGCTTCATTACTTCCATATCCGTGAAGCAAAATAAGCAAACCCGGTTTGGAAGTTTTTGTCTTAGGCTGACTGACCAGATAAGACAGTGGCAGATCTTTTTGTAAAGGGAATTGGGCAAATATAGGGAGTGATAATAGCCAGAGAAAAACGGTAAGAAATAATTTATTCATTATACAAAAGCGAGAATAAGTTTGGGTTTGGCGTGGTGCAAGCATCATGTAAATATAACAGACCCGACTTAAATCAACCCGAACGTTTCCAATTGATTTCGTATCGGCTTTTTATAATTATACTTATCAACCAATAAATATCAGTTTAAGAATATCCTTTAAAAGTTTTAGATACCAGATTTAACAGGAGACGAAAAGTTGATTACATTTAATAAAATAATTTAAAATGTTTCCTAGACCAAATTTTATATATGAAACTTAAACTTTGCCTGGCTGCTTTATTTTCTTTGCTTTTATCGCAGACTTTTGCGCAGAAGGCTTTACCCCGCGTGGGAATTACCGGATTAGCTATTGAGTCAAGTACGTTTTCTCCTGCCAGAACCCATGAAGAAGCTTTTCATGCTAAGTATGGTGCGGAAATTTTCACTTCTTATCCATTCTTTTCGCCTGATTCAACCATTCCGAAACGTGCAAACTGGCTTCCGGCAATGGTTGGTCGTTCGCTTCCGGGCGGAACGGTAACCAAAGAAGCTTACGAGTCGATGGTCAAACAGGCTTTAGATTTATTGAAGAAGAATTTGCCTTACGATGGCTTGTTTTATGATATCCATGGTGCCATGAGTGTGGTTGGTATGGATGACCCTGAGGGAGATTTTCTGATTCGTATTCGGGAAGTAGTAGGCAAGAAAACGCTTATTTCTACCTCCATGGATTTGCATGGAAATGTCTCTTGGCGACTGGCGAAAAATACCGATATAATCACTTGTTATCGTATGGCGCCGCACGAAGATGCGATGGCAACGAAAAGACGCGCGGTAAATAATTTACTGACCCGTCTTGAAAATGGTAAAGGAAAACCGGCCTACAAAGCCTGGATACCTGTTCCGATCTTATTGCCGGGAGAAAAAACGAGTACGAGAATTGAGCCCGGAAAAACGTTATACTCGGCAGTATCTCCTGCTTCTCTGCAAAAGGGAATAGTTGATGCGGCAATTTGGATCGGGTATGCCTGGGCCGACGAGCCGCGAAACCACGCTGTTGTGATGGTGACGGGTGATGATAAAGAACTGGTTACGAAAACAGCCGAAGATTTGGCTGATAAATTCTGGAAAGTACGGAAAGAATTCGAGTTTGTGGCGCCAACCGCTTCGTTAAAAGAAGCATTAGATAAAGCAGTTAAAAGTCAGAAACATCCATTTTTCATCAGCGATTCGGGCGATAACCCGACGGCGGGTGGAGCTGGTGATGTCACGTGGACATTAACTGAAATTCTGGCTCGCCCTGAATTCAAATCTGAAAATGGCCCTTCTTTAATTTATGCCTCTATCCCAGGTCCTGAATTCGTAAAAGCTGCTATCGCCGCTGGTGTTGGTGGAAAAGTAGATGCATTGGCCGGTGCTGCCGTCGATGCTCGTTTTGCGCCTCCGGTTCGTCTGGCCGGAACTGTGGAATCGATTGAATATGGAGATAGAAATGCAGAAACCGAGGTTGTCGTAAAAGTCGGCAGCGTGCATGTAATCGTTACACAAAAACGCAAACCATATCATAAAGAAGCTGATTTTACCAGACTTGGTCTTAACCCAAGGAAATCTGATATTGTGGTTGTAAAAATCGGTTACCTGGAACCTGAACTTTACAATATGCGCGCGGATTGGCTGTTGGCTTTAACGCCAGGCGGTGTTGATCAGGATTTGGAAAGACTTGGTTATAAAAGAATTAAACATCCGATGTTCCCATTGGATAAGGACATGAAAGACCCGGATTTGAAAGCACAGCTTGTGCCTTTATCTGATAAATAAAAAATCGTCTCAGATTTTTATTCTTTTATAATTCCTGATGCAGAAAAGATAGATGTAAAAACACATCTATCTTTTCTGCATTTTTTATATTATGATAGTAAATTTGAACCGTCCTAAACCTGCGCGCACCACTGGCTTAACTGAGAAATTATACTTTTCTCATATTTCCAATCTAATTTTTTAACTGAAATACCGTTAGTGGTATAGTATTTTTGCAAAAAACGACGTAAACCAAGATCTGTGTTTATTGTTTTATAAAAACCAGATTCACTTCCGAAGCATGCATATTTTAATAACAAGAGTAGACGCGATCGGCGATGTTGTCTTAACCCTTCCCTTATGCGGTTATTTGAAACAAATCAGGCCGGACACACATATCACTATTTTAGCAAGAAGTTATACAAAAGCAGTAGTAGACGCAAGTGATTCCGTTGATAGCTTTATCGATTATGACCAGATTTTTGCTTTACCGGAAAAGGAACAAATAGCACAAATCAAACAACACAAATTTGATGCAATTCTCCATTTAATTACACAAAAAGACATTAGTACGCTTGCTCGTCAGGCCGGCATTCCTGTCCGGGTGGGCACGATTAGCCGCCCGTACCACTGGCGCGACTGCAACCGACTGATCTGGTTACGCCGGAAAGTTTCTGACGAACATGAGGCTGTCCTTCATTTTCGTTTATTGAAACCGTTGGGAATAAACGATGTTCCGGAGAATTTATGGCATTATTATCAGATGAATAAACTTGCAACATTGCCTGTTGAATATTCTAATCTCCTCAACACGGATAAATTCACGATCATTCTGCACCCAAAATCTAATAAAAATGCCTTAGAGTGGGATCTCGAAAGATTTTCGCAGCTGATTAATTTACTGGATAAGGATCAGTATCAGATTTTTATAACTGGTTCAAAAAAAGAACAGGAGGAGCTGAAACCATGGATTGATACCTTGCCAGCGCATGTAATTGATCTTACAGGAAAACTTCCGCTGGATCAGCTTATAACCTTTATCAAACATACGGATGGTTTACTGGCAGCCAGTACTGGCCCGCTACATCTTGCTGCGGCATTAGGAATAAATGCTCTGGGATTATACCCGAATTTCAGGCCAAAACACGGCGGGAGATGGGGACCAATCGGAGCAAAAGCTGATTATATTGAAACGCAGACAGAAACTCTGGACAGTATTTCCGCAAAAGAGGTTTTTGATAAAATTAAAATCTGGAAAAAAAACTAGGGTTTTCAGATCAAGAAAAAAGCATGTCTCGGAACATGCTTTTTTCTTGATCTTTTATTAGCCTCATTGAGATACCAGAATCTTCTGATTGACGATTTTGTTTTCGCTCTGTAATCGGACGATATACATTCCTGATGCTGTTGTTTCCATCGGAATTGTGAAATTTCCGGTTTGACTGGATATGTCTTTTTTAAATAATATGCTGCCGTTCGTACTTACAAGTTCCAGGGAATGAAATGGTTCTTCCAGTAACACATTCAGCGTTTTGTTATCAATAAACGATGGCCTGATGAAATTGGCTGTTAATTCTTCTGTATTTTGCCCCAGGCTTATAATTTTGGAATATTTAAAAGTATTATCATCATCCACCATCTTCAACCGGTAGTATTTTGGCCCTTCCGAAGTTATTATATGAGAAAATTGATAGCTCGACCCAGTCGAATTTTTGCGTGATTCCACAGTTCCTATTTTATTAAAAACCTTAGCGTTGGAGCTATATTCTATGTCAAATTGCCGAAAATCTGTTTCTAAGGTAGTTTCCCAGGTCAGACGTACGGCCTCATAACTTTGGGTACCTGTAAAATTCATGAGCGTAACTGGCAAAGGCTCCGAATCTGACAATGCATATATAGTCCCTGTCGACAGCTGTACAGCAAACATTTCTCCGTTTTCTGATTCGCCAAAATCCGAGATAGAAGTATATGTCGACGAAAGAACGGAAGTTGTTGCCACGTCTTCCGGATCATTAAACGGGCCGATAATATGTAAATCTCCTGAATAGAAATCTGTACCGATGTAATATCCTCGTAGAAGTGGACTTTGGACACCTCTGTAGACAATCCCTCCAACGACCGATTGTCCGGCCGCTGACCCTGTTGGATAGGTATGTATCGGAAAATGAAATTGAGATTCATCAGCACATCCTCCCGTAATATGCGCTCCGTTCCCCTCGTAACACCTCCAGCCATAATTGGCTCCCAGTGTAGTCAACGCCGTACGGCGATTTATTTCTTCTTCTGCTCCCTGGCCGACATCTCCAATCCACATGTCATTCGTCTGTCTGTCAAAACTCCAGCGAAATGGATTGCGAAGGCCTACGGCGAAAACTTCATTTTTCTCACCATCTGTTCCGTTGAAGGGATTATCCGCGGGATTGGAATAATAGGGTGCAGTTAAAGAAGTGTTGACATTAATTCGCAGGATTTTCCCCAACAGAACGTTTGTATTTTGAGCATTATTATTGGGGTCGTCGCCGCCGCCGCCATCGCCAGTTGAAATATATAAATACCCATCGAGTCCGAAATGCATTTCACCTCCATTATGATTAGCCTGCCCTGGATGAGGTATTGTCAAAACAACAACTCCTGAAGACGGATCTGCAACATTCATATCGCTGCTGACCTTGAACCTTTTTACAACCAGATCTCCGGCAGTATTGGTATAATAAATGAAGAAAAAACCATTTGTCGCGTAATTTGGGTGAAAAGCCATGCTCAGCAATCCCTGTTCTCCAGACGACACCAAATCCGTTATCGTGAGGAATGTGCCTTTACTAATATACTGATCGTCATAAACTTCAATACTGCCGCCTTTTTGAACTATAAAAAGACGATCTGTACCATCACCTGCATGAACAATTTGCATTGGAGAACTCAAACCTGTAATAACAGGATCAAATTTCACCGTCGGTTGCGCTTTCGAAAAAATTGCAGAAAAGCTTAAACAAAAAAATAGCAGAGAAGTAAGATAAACCATTGTGCTTGTTGAGTCAATTTTTTTCATAGATCCTGAATTTTAGCGTTGAGAAGTAACAGAATTATAATAAAAGTTACATTTAAAATATTCATGCCAAAACTCACTCTCAAACACTCATATTCAAGTAATTACAGAACAACATTCCTTTAAAAGCTTTTTACTGGCAGGTATCCAGCAAAAGCAGGTGGCCGGTATGAATCAAAAAAATTTGATTCATACCGGCCACCTGCTTTATGAGTTCTTTTTTCTACGCAACAGTTGTGATACTATTCATACAAAAAAGTACCGGCCTCGCTTGAAATGGTAAGTTTTTTCACGGGTGAAGCTTCCACACGACCGATAATTTGCGCCTCTATGCCAAATGACTGTGACAATTCGATTACACGTGCTGCATGTTCCTCGGCTAAATAAATTTCCAGGCGATGGCCCATGTTAAAAACCTTATACATTTCCTGCCATGAAGTACCGCTTTCTTCCTGGATCAATTTGAATAGAGGAGGAACCGGCAGCAGATTATCTTTGATGATATGTAGGTTGTCAATAAAATGTAAAATCTTGGTCTGCGCTCCGCCGCTGCAATGAACCATTCCATGAATATGCGGACGAAGTTCGTCAAGTAATGCCTTGGCAACTGGCGCGTAGGTACGTGTTGGCGAAAGTATCAACTGGCCAACATTCAACGGCGTTCCTGCAACCGGATCCGTTAATTTTTTCGAGCCGCTGTAAATCAGATCACTGCTTACCTCCGGGTCAAAACTCTCACCATATTTCTCAGCAAGATATTTACCCAGAACATCATGACGGGCAGATGTCAATCCGTTGCTTCCCATTCCGCCGTTATATGAAGTTTCATACGTTGACTGTCCGTAAGATGCAAGTCCGACAATTACGTCACCTGCTTTAATATTGGCGTTATCGACAACTTCAGATCTTTTCATTCTGGCGATGACCGTGCTGTTAACCGTTACAGTTCTTACCAGATCACCCACGTCGGCCGTTTCGCCGCCCGTGCTATATATTTCCACGCCATAACTGCGCAGCATATCCAGGATTTCCTCCGCGCCGTTGATCACTTCCGCAATCACCTCACCCGGAATCCTGTTTTTATTTCTGTCGATCGTCGATGAATATAACATCGGACCGGTTGCGCCTACGCATAACAAATCGTCGGTATTCATCACAATCGCATCTTGAGCGATACCTTTCCAGACCGAAATATCTCCGGTTTCTTTCCAGTATAAATACGCCAGCGAAGTTTTTGTACCAGCGCCATCCGCGTGCATTATTGTACAATACTCAGGATCACCGGCCAGCGTATCAGGCACAATTTTGCAAAATGCTTTGGGATATAATCCTTTGTCAATTTTTTCAATTGCCTTATGTACGTCCTCTTTCGATGCAGATACGCCGCGTTGCAAATAACGGTCGGTGGTTTCCATGCAATAGGTATGGTTAATTCTTGAATAATCTTTTGAAGGGCACAAAAATAGCAAAAAAGATGGGTGGAATGAAGCTTCATCTCCGGATAACGTTGGAGATTACCGTAAGTACTGGACCTAAGTGAGTTAACAGCTAAAACAGAAAAATTTAACAAATTGATAAAAGTTAAAATTTTTTAAACCAAAAATGATCGTTAGCTTTACACTTCGAAGGTCAAATTTGAAAAGACAATATATTCTACTGATTAGGAGTTTAATACCCAGAACCTAAACCAAGCTGAATGTTTATTACGATTCAACGTACCGTTTTCCTAGGCTTACTTTTTTGCGCTGTTTTTTTCGGCAATCCTGCCAATGCCCAATCAAAAAATCCACAGAAGGTTGATGCAGATACGCTAAATGCGATCGAGTCACTGGTTTCTTTCGCAAACAAGCATTTACATATTCCTTACCGTTCCGGCGGTTCCTCAAAAAAAGGCTTTGACTGTTCCGGATTTGTCCGTTATTGTTTTAGCAAATGGGATATTTCCCTGCCTCATTCCAGCGCGGCACAATCAGAAAAGGGAGAAGAAATTGATCTTTCCAAAGCACGCAAAGGCGATCTTATTTTTTTTAAAGGACAGAGTTCAAAAGATTCCAGAATTGGTCATGTCGGGATCATTACCGAAACCGCTCCTGGTTATATCCGTTTTATACATTCTGCCTTTAACGGAGGCGTACGCTACGATCTGCTGAGTGCTGATTATTATCAAAAACGCTTTGTAGCGATTCGGCGAATGATTAACTGATTTTTTAGGTTACACAGAGAACCACAGAGAAAAAAGAGGGGCACAGAATTTTCTTTCCTGAATAACAATGCTGTGCTTGTCCATTAACTTAAATCAAAGCTCTGTGTACCTAACGCTGTGCCCCGCGCGCGGTGTCCGATCTGTGTAACCTGACACATTAGCAAAACAATTTCCTCTGAGTTTCCTCAATTGATTGTAAATTTGTAGCATTAAGCGCATGATTGACTGGAATTAACACCGATGTGTTTCACTTTCCTACCCTGCGCACCTCTGTGTAACCATAATTCGTCTACCGATTTTGAAACTCTGGCAAAAAGAAAATACTGTAACTTCTGAAAAAATTGAGCGCTTCACCGTTGGTCGTGATCGTGAAATGGATCTTTTCCTTGCTGAATTCGATGTGCTTGGAAATCTTGCGCATGCCACAATGCTGGAAACGATCGGTTTATTAACTGCTGACGACCTTTCTGCGCTGAAAGTTGAGCTGTTTTCAATTTACAAAGAAATTCAGTTAGGAAATTTTATCATTGAAGAGGGCGTTGAAGATGTTCATTCACAGGTGGAATTAATGCTGACGCGCAAACTGGGTGATGTCGGCAAGAAAATTCATAGCGGACGTTCGCGAAATGACCAGGTTTTAGTTGATATGAAACTATATACCCGCGACCGCCTTTTTCAGGTTGTTCGGGCAGCAGAAAAACTTTTCGATGTTTTGATCAGCCAGTCTGAAAAACATAAAAACGACTTATTGCCGGGTTACACACATTTGCAGATTGCCATGCCTTCTTCTTTCGGATTATGGTTTGGTGCTTATGCAGAAGCTTTGATTGACGACGTCATTCAATTAAATGCAGCTTATCGTCTGGCAAACAGAAACCCGCTTGGGTCTGGCGCTGGTTATGGCTCTTCTTTTCCATTAAACCGTACTTTGACAACTGAATTGTTAGGTTTTGAGGGAATGCACCATAATGTAGTATATGCGCAAATGAGCCGTGGACGTACGGAACAGGCAGCGCTCACAGCGATTGCTTCGCTTGCAGCAACCGTCTCAAGGCTTGCGATGGATGTTTGTCTGTACAACAGCCAGAATTTCAGTTTTATCGTTTTGCCGGATGACCTGACCACGGGAAGCAGTATTATGCCGCATAAGAAAAATCCGGATGTGGCTGAATTACTTCGCGCAAAAACAAACCGTATGAAAGCACTGCCGATGGAAGTTACGATGGTTTTGAGCAATCTTCCTTCCGGATATCATCGTGATATGCAGCTGCTGAAAGAAATCCTGATGCCGGCTTTTGATGAAATTCTGGATTGTCTGGATGTTGCCACGTTTATGCTGGAAAATATCAGGGTGAAGGAGAACTTACTGGCTGATACAAAATATGATCTTCTTTTTAGTGTAGAACGTGTCAATGAATTGGTCATAAATGGTGTTCCTTTCCGCGACGCTTACCGTCAGGTTGGTGCTGAAATCGGAGATGGAAGTTATACTGCTCCTCGTGATTTGAAACACACGCATGAAGGCAGCATAGGAAATTTACAGAACGATTTGATCAAAGCCCGGATGGATCAGGAGTTGGCCCGGTTCGGCTTTGAAAAGGTTGAAAAGGCTTTAAGCGATCTGATTGTTTCTTAACAAAGAAAATGATCAGTATGGATAAGAGAAGTCAACAAGTAGTTTCGTGTTGGCTTCTCTGTGTTTTAGGGTTATAAATTAACCAAATAAGTTTCAGGAATGCCTGTTTACAAATACGTAATTGTTACACTCCTTTCTCTTTGGATAACAGCTTTTGCTTTTATCGATACAAAAAATAATGACGTTTTAACTCCACTAAATTCAGTTTCGCTATCTGATTCCTTACCTACTGGCGAGCAATTAGCAGGACAATATTGCGCCACCTGCCACCTTTTTCCAAGTCCTTCCCTGTTAGATAAAAAAACCTGGACAACTTCGGTATTGCCGAATATGGGTTATCGTATGGGAATAAATCCATCCGGCAAAAATGTTTATGAAGACATGCTTGCCGAGGAAGAAAAGTTGGTTCGAGACTTGAATGTTTATCCCCGGACAGCTTCTATTTCCCGGAAGGATTGGAAAAAAATCGTTGAGTATTACGAAAAAGAAGCACCTGAAAAACCCATTCCTCAGAAGCCAGGACCAATTGTTACCAACCAGCTATCTTTTTTTCAAGCAAAAGCAGTTTTCGTTGGCAAAAAAATGTTTCCGCAAACGACACTCCTGAAATTTGATAAAAAATCCTCACAGCTTTATGTGGGCGATGCACAAAACACACTGTACATACTTGACGAAAAATTTCAGCAAAAGGATTCTATCTGGATCAGCACGCCAGCATCTGACATTGATTTTCCTGACAACGCCTCACCGAGATTATTGTCTGTCGGCTCACTGAAACCCTCCCAGCAAAAATTCGGAAGTCTTGAATCATTGGTAAAAGAGGGCAAAAAAGATCAGTTTAATATTAATATCCATTTACTGCACAGGCCGGTAAATTTTGTGGCGACTGATCTCAACATGGATGGGAAAGAGGATGTTATTATCTCCGAGTTTGGAAATCATACGGGGAGGCTGTTATGGCTGGACAATTTTGAATCTAAAAAGCAACACGTCCTTAAAGAATTGCCGGGAGCCAGAAAAGTCGAAATTGCCGATTTTAACAATGATAAAAAACCTGATATCATAGCATTAATGACACAGGCGAGAGAGGAAATTTCGATATTTTACAATTTGGGAAACGATGAATTCAGGGAAAAAGTGGTTCTGCAATTTCCTCCTGTTTTCGGCTCTATTTATTTTGAACTGGCCGATTTTAACAAGGATGGTTTTCAGGATATTATTCTGACCAATGGAGATAACTGGGATTATTCAGGGATTAAGAAAAACTACCACGGTATCCGCATTTATTTAAATGACGGTAAAGATAATTTTAAACGCGCCTGGTTTTATCCTTTATATGGGGCCAGTAAAGCGATGGCCCGGGATTTCGACGGTGACGGTGATATTGACATTGCTGCTACCTCTTTTTACACTGATCTTGATAATCCAGAGCAGGGTTTCATATACCTTTCTAATGAAGGCAATTTAAATTTCAAGCCATATTCTACGCCCGAAGGAGTTTCTGGAAAATGGATGATTATGGAGTCCGCGGATTATGACAAGGATGGCGATGAAGATATTATTCTAGGCTCCTATTTTCATAATATCTCAGAACTGACAGTCCTGATGTTTCAAGGTATTACAGTTTATCCGCAGCTTTTGGTTTTGGAGAATAAGACGAAGTGACTTCAAAAATCTCGTTTACTCTTTAAGTTTTTTTCTTAGGACTTTTATGGAGAGGTTTAAAGCGATTATTAATAGTATCAATACGTAAGCAACTACTCCGAGAAATATAAGATTAGCGCCTATTCCGATTAATTCGACTTTTTCAAAGGAGAAACAGATCATGATGGGTGTGTTTTATGTTTATGCAAAAGTATTATTCTTTCTGAATTAAAGTCATTGATATCAAAAAGGGTCAACTTTACAGCTGACCCTTTTTGATTATCTAAATAAGAACATAAAAGCAGAACTATTTTACGTCCCAGAAAAGCTTGGTTGTAAGCTTATCCTGATCTCTTACTGATGAGTAATTGTTAGCATTGTAAGAAATCTCATTACTTGGTATCGTCCATTTTACCGGAGGTAATGTCTGGTTATTTGCATTATCAACCTGGAAAGAGAACGTTGGAAGATCCAGTCTGCGCGTTTCTGCCCAGTTTTCGTAAGGCTGAACAAGGTTGAAATGAAGCCATTTTTGTGTAGCAATCAAAGCAAGTTTTGCTGTGCTTGAAGTTGCTTTATCCCAGTTTACTGCATCTGCTGCAATGTAGGCCGCAATTGAAGCATCAGTAGCAGGAGCCGGCGCAGCATTTACACCAGTTGCATTACTAACCGCCAAAATTCCGTTATAGAATTTTGTAGATTGGGATATTGCAGTTTCGTATGCCGTTTTTGCCGATGCATCATTTCCAGCTCTCAGATAATATTCTGCTTTGATCAGGTTAACCTCTGCCGTATTAATAATCACACCTGGAAAAAACTGGTTATGACTCGTTACGTAACGGTTGTAAATTGCAACCTGCCCTGCATTCGAAAGTGCAGTTTGTGTAGCAGCAGGTGCTGTTGGATCGATGCCTATATACTTTCCTGCCGCATTAGCACCTGGTTCAAAAAGAATTGGCAAACGAGGATCAGCGTTTGTATTCATGAAATCAATCATCTTTTTACCCGCCGTGTTGCCATACCAGCTTCCATTAGAAGCAATACCATCTTGAAATCCTTTTGAGTTAATATCCGTATTGATATTAAATACATTGATCTGAATATTTTGATCATTTGTCTCAACAATCGGATAGGTTGTTGTATTACCCAAAATCTCTGCCATTTCAGTAGCAGACCTTGACTTGAAAGTCTCGACTGCGGAAACGCGGTTCAACATTCTCAAACGAAGTGAATTGTTATAACGCTTCCACGCTGTCAGGTCACCCTTGTTTACAAAATCCTGAGTCTGGAAAGATTTAAGGTATCCTGCATTAATTGTCGTTGAATTCAACTCTGTCGAAATAGTTTTCAAATCGTCAAGCATCATGGTGTAAAGCGCTTGCGGATCGTCAAACTTTGCCAACGATCCTGCATAGTCACCTCCTTTAATACTCAACATACCAGCCTCTGTAAAAGGAATAGCACCAAAAAGGTCGATCATTCTTTCTGTCTGGTCATACAAATAAATGGTGGCGACAGTCATGAAGAACTTGCGGTCAGCTTGTTCGGTTGCTGTTTTAGAATTATATACTTTTTGAAGCTCGCGATACTGAGCAAGCATATTATAGTAATTAAACCAAACCGCTTCTGTTCCTGCTGACCCCGGAATATATTGTCCGGAATCATTGATCCATCCAGTAACCTGATTATAGTGGTTGATCGAAGTACGAAGTGCTACGAAATAATTGGTATAACCTGGAAGAATGTAGTCCTTTGTAGATTGTAGAAAACCTGTAAACTGTTTTTCAACCGTAGTTTCAGCAATCTTTGACGGATCGGCATACGAATCAGTAAAATCCGATTCCTTGCAGGACACTGCACTTAGCAAAAGCCCTGCTAATATTAATGATGATATTTTTTTCATTTTCATAATCGAATTAAAAATTAGAAGCTCGCTCTTAACATAACACCCATGGTACGGAAAGCTGGTGCATTACCTGCATTGTTCACGTTTTCATACCATCTTGTACTTGCGTTGGTTTGTTCTGCATCAAGATCCTTGATTGATCTGTATATGAAGAACAGGTTACGTCCGAAAACAGAAACTGTTACATTCTGCGTTCCGATTTTGTTCGCTATAAAAGCTGGCAATCTGTAAGCAAGAGAGATTTCTCTCATTTTAATAAAGTTGTTCTTCTTTACATACAATTCATACCGGGAGCTGCTGTATTGCGGCCCACCCCAGTTATAAGTGCTGTTGTAATATACGGCTTGTGAAATTACGTTCGTATTGGCTTCTCCGCTTGTAGTAACACCGTCCATCAACATACCATCGTGGTATACGGTTTGCCCAGCAGGACCTGCTGCGGCATTCGTCTGAACACCTTTACCGTTGGCATCCACATAATAAGACAAGCCGCCATGCTCCGCATCCATAGCATTCAAACTTTCTTCAGTCAGACCTCTTGAAGTCATCCAGTTGATACCTGTTGGCATAATCGAACCGCCCCATCTGAAATCTGCTACCACATCTAGGCTGAAATTTTTGTAGCTCAGATTGTTGATAAAACCACCTGTCAATTTAGGCATTGCATTACCCACTAGTTTAAATTCAGGATCAAGCTGATACAATCCGTTAGGTCCAACAACCTGCTGTCCCTGTGCGTTTTTCAGAATACCATGTGCAAAAATATCACCCATAGGACGGCCAACAACAGATCTTAGCTGTGCTGCGTTACCATCGTAATCAGCATGTAACAATTCTTTTGAGTTATTGGCAAGTTTTTCAACCTTGTTAGCATTTTGAGCAAGGTTGACGATCATATCCCAGTTAAAGTCATTAGCTCCTGTACCCTGGATCGGGGAGAAGTTTATCCCAACTTCTAAACCTTTATTTCTCAAAGTCCCAACGTTAGCAAGGATTGATCTTGCGCCAGAAGTTGCAGCGATTGACAAAGGCAAGATCTGATCAACAATCTGCGCATTGTAATAAGAGATATCTAGGCCAACACGGTTATTGAAAAACTTAGTCTCTAAACCGAATTCAAATTCACGTTTTTGTTCAGGGCGGATTTTATCGTTACCATAACTGGAATTCATATACGTATATAATACCGACTGCCCACCAGTCTGTTGCACCTGCAAGCTTCCCTGCTGATAAGCAACGTTTGCCTGATAAGTCTGAGGATAGTTACCCACAACACCAAAAGAACCTCTTATTTTACCATAACTTAAGAACCGAGGCATTGCAAACGCATCCGAGAAAACAAAACTGGTATTAACAGAAGGATAAACAAATGAATTGCTTCCCTTGGCCAAAGTTGAAGTACGGTCTCTTCTTATTGTTCCTTCAATAAAAAACAAGTTTTTGTAATCGAAGTTTGCAGTACCGATGTAAGCATCTCTTGTGAATCTGCTGCGGGTATTTGTTCCAAGCGTCTTAAGATTGTTTACAGAAGCAGACAAATCATAAAAGCTTTCTGTACTTAATCCGCCATCTGTCGTCACACCAAACATTGTGGTAAGCTCTTTGCGAGCATTATATCCACCGGTAAGCTGAACGGTCATATCTGCGTTTAACTTTTTGGTATATGTCATCAAGGCTTCGCCAAAGACATTGTTGTAAAGATTGTTACTCATACCGAACGAACCGGAGTAACCAAAAGCAAGCGGTTTTTCAGAAGCCTGTTTGTCTTCAATTCTTTCAGATGTAAAATCAGTCGCAATTCTACCTCTCAACTTCAACTCAGGAGTAATATCCCAGTGCTGCGTTAAACTTGCGATAATACGGTTGCTGTATTCGTCGTATGTATTTTTTCTTGTGCTCCATACATAGTCGGCAATGTCACTTTTGAAACCATTGTATTTAATGTTCTCGTCAGGTGTCAAGCTTGGGTTACCCGAAGCAGCTGTTACATATTTATAACCCTGGCTTGTCTGATACTTGTTAAAATACCATTCAGCATTTTCAAAACGGTTCATCATACCCGTGAAGTTGTTGATCATACGATCCACTTTGAAAGGTCTGTTGTGCGTATGCTGATTTACAAAGTTTACTGTAATGTCAGTCTTTAACTTTTTACCTGTGTTAAAGCTGGAATTAAGGTTCGCGATATTCTTGCTGTTTTTAGACTCATAACTGATCATTCCATTGTCCTGGCGAGTGAAAGAAAAACGAACATTGGCATTGTCAGTTACTTTTGAAACTGCAAGGTTGATATTTGAGCTGCTTGCATTCTGGAACAAATTTGCATAGCTGTTATTGGATGGAGAGTATGGTCTGATCACCCCATCAAAAGCCATCACTGGCTGTCCGTCAAATTTAGGTCCAAAGTTAACAGTGGCGTTAAGCAAACCTCTTGTTTCCTTAGTCCCGTCACCGTCAGTATCATAATAAATAAAGCCAGCTGCATCCTGTCCGCCATTGTTATAATTCAATGGATAACCAGGACCTCTTACATTCTGGTATCTTGGCAGATATGCTATTTTATCTACGTTATAACTTGCAGTAAAATCAACACCAAATCCTTTTTTACCTTTTCCACTTTTTGTCGTTACTAACATAACGCCATTCACTGCCTCTGAACCATACAGAGCCGCAGCCGATGCACCTTTCAAAACAGAGATACTTTCGATATCAGCAGGGTTCAAGTCTAACAGACCGTTTCCGCGTATACGTTGGTCACCCCAAAAATCTGTATTTCTAGATTCACCGTTACGGATTGGCACCCCATCCAATACAAGAAGCGGCTGCGTATTTCCAGAAATCGAACTAAAACCACGGATACTAACACTTACCCCACTGGTTGCACCACCCGGCGTAGCGTTAATAGTAACACCAGGAGCTTTTCCATACAATGCGGCTGCAAAGTTGGGAGATGCCGTTTTCACCAGAGATTCATTGTTGATTGTAGCCGTTGCATAACCTAAAGCGCGTTGTTCTTTTGGAATACCAAGGGCGGTAACAACAACTTCGTTCAGCTGAGAAGCATCTTCTTCCATTGTTACATCAACAACGGATTGCGTTCCCACAACTACCTCTTTCGTTTTGTAGCCAATGAAAGAGAAAACCAACGTGTTGCTTGCCTTAGCTGAAATACTGAATGCCCCGTCGGCATCTGAGGTAGTACCTGACGTGGTACCTTTCACAAGCACTGACACGCCTGGCAACGAAGAGCCGTCAGGGCTGCTTGTAATCTTTCCCGTTATCGTCTGAGCGAATACAGGTGCACTCATTACCATAAACATGACAATAAGCCTAAGTAAATTTTTTCCCATAGAGAGTTAAATGAATTTGGATGCCTGCTAATTTTTGAATTATTAAAAAGCTTAACACAAACTTAATAAGTTATTTTAATAATTACCTAAACAAATTAAAAATAAATTATGTTATTAGATATTATTAATAATATATATATTGAATAGAGTAAGAAGAACGAAGAAAATTTCGACGTTTAGAAAAAGTGCAGAATTAGCTGAATTGTTATCAAAGCATTAAGGAGACAACAAAAACATTAACGTGAAAAATAGCAGAAATCCTTCCGTCAAAAATGGGAAGCGTAAAACTTCGGAAGAAACTTTTATGTCTAATGCACACTATCCCAGATGTATAACCGTACCTGCCGCTCCTATTGCCGCTTCTCTTAACTCATCCGCGTGACAGATTGTAACTTTCGCTACTCCGGTATTTAATGCTGCAAACGCATTGTCTAATTTCGGGATCATGCCTTTATTAATGGCGCCTGAATCTTTAAAACCGATATACTGACCAGGTGTTAAAGATGAAATAACAGAATTATCATCTTCTGGGTCTGAAAGTACGCCCTTTTTTTCGAAGCAATAGATAAGATTTACATCATAGTGGCCTGCCATTGCCACAGCCATTGCCGAAGCCATAGTATCGGCATTGGTATTTAGCAATAACCCATCATTGCTATACGTCAGCGGTGCTATCACCGGAACCAGGCTGCTATGTAATAAAGCGTTGACCTGAATATCATTTACTTCCTCAATATCTCCCACAAAACCGTAGTCGATCGTTTTTACCGGTCTTTTCACAGAACGGATAATTCCTCCATCCGCCCCGGTCAGTCCGATCGCGTTACAGCCAGCCGCCTGCAACATGGCCACCAGATTTTTATTTACCAAACCTCCATATACCATCGTCACGACATCAAGCATCGGCTTATCCGTAATTCTCCGACCATCAACCATCTGGGTTTCGATCTGAAGTTTGGCCGCAATCTGAGTTGCCACTTTTCCTCCGCCATGAACCAGAATCTTCGTCCCTGATAATTTAGAGAAGGCTTCCAAAAAACGGGAACAAGCCTCCGGGTTATCAATTACATTTCCTCCGATTTTGACTACGTAAAGTGGCTGCGACATTGATCTGCTGTTTTACTGTGTTTTTTTGAGGTCGCAAAGTTAGCATAAAACGTTTAGCACAATTACAAATCCGACTTAAATCAGAAAGTTATTTCCTTCAAAATTAAAATTTAGCAAGAGTTTTTGATCAAACGCGAAAGTATTCTGCCCGACAATTTGCAGTTTTGTATTCTCAAAAGCGAAAACCGGCCAGTGAATTTTTTCAGTAAAAAAACGTTGAGTAAATAAGTCTCTGTAAACTCCACCAGTTTACTAGATAATCAATTAATAAAGACAGCTTGAATCTTCATAAATTCAGCTCCTACTATCAAAATATCCAATGAAACGAAGTCTTTTTCTATTCATTATCGTTTGCGCTTTTTTTGCAAAAACTATGGTATTCGCGCAAATCCAGAAACATGCGCACTGGTCTTATACATTTTCAAAAACCGATGTAAAAGCGGGTGAAACAATTGATCTGATCTTTACTGCCACACTGGATAAAGACTGGTACCTGTATTCTTCAGATTTCGATCCGGATCTGGGCCCGATGCTTACCTCTTTTACTTTAAAACCAGATAAGTCATTCGCGCTGGTGGGTAAATTAAAGCCGCAAAACCCGAAAACGAAATATGAAGAAATCTGGGGAGGAAATGTCAAATTCTTCGATGATAAAGCGGTTTTCAAACAATCTGTTAAAATCCTGACTGCAAATCCGGTTATAAAAGGAAGTTCGGAGTATCAGACATGCAGCCATACTTCGGGTCTTTGCGTTCCTGGAAACGATGATTTTGAATTCAAAGGGTTGAAGGTTGTTGCGGACGCAGGCGGTTCAGAAGAAACAAGTGTCGGCAGCACACCAGCGGAAGCAAATCAGCTAGCAACGTCATCGACAGATACGACAGCTCAGGAAACTGCCAATATATCAATCACAGCCGGTGATTCCTCTGAAGCAACGGTTAGTAAAGTTGCTCCAAAAATTGATTTGAGCAGTGAAGATCAGGGCGCAGATAAATCTTTATGGGGATTCGCTTTGGCCGCATTTTTATCAGGTTTGGTGGCTTTGTTAACGCCTTGCGTGTTTCCTATTATTCCAATGACCGTTAGTTATTTTACCAATCAGACAAACGGAAAGGTAAAAGCACTGCTTTACGGAATTTCGATTGTATTGATCTATACGTTAATCGGGACGGTTGTTTCCAGATTAAACGGACCCGCCTTTGCTAATTTTCTGAGTACCCACTGGATACCGAACGTACTTTTCTTCGCCATTTTCTTCGTCTTCGGATTATCGTTTCTGGGACTTTTTGAAATTGTTTTGCCGAGTGCTTTTGTAAATAAAATGGATGCAAAATCGGATCAGGGCGGGTATGCCGGGATTTTCTTTATGGCATTCACGCTTGTTTTGGTATCATTTTCATGCACGGGTCCAATCGTGGGAAGCCTTTTGGTGGCCTCAGCTGGCGGTGCTGTCGTGAAACCTATTATCGGTATGGCAGCATTCTCGTCTGCTTTTGCTATTCCCTTTACATTATTTGCTTTATTTCCGCAATGGCTTAAATCACTTCCGAAATCAGGCGGCTGGTTGAACACTGTAAAAGTCGTTTTAGGTTTCCTTGAACTTGCGTTAGCCTTAAAGTTCCTGAGTATCGCGGATCAGGTTTATCACTGGCACCTGCTTGACCGTGAAGTTTACCTTGCTTTCTGGATCGTAATATTCTCGATGTTAGGATTTTATCTTCTGGGAAAAATTCTTACACCGCATGATTCACCGATTGAACGTGTGAGCGTGCCAAGAATTTTACTTTCAATTATCACATTCACTTTCGTGATTTATATGCTTCCGGGCATGTGGGGCGCTCCTTTGAAAGCACTTGCCGGTTATCTGCCTCCACAGTCAACTATTGATTTTGATTTAAGTAAACGAGTAAACGCCACAGCCGCTGCCGGTTCAGCAGAAGTTTCTAAAAAGTATGCTGATTTGTTTCATCTGCCGCATGATCTGGACGGTTTTTTTGAAATCAAGGAAGCTCAGGCTTATGCAAAAAAAGTTAACAAGCCGGTATTTATTGACTTTACAGGACATGGCTGCGTGAATTGCCGTGAAATGGAAGCACGGGTCTGGTCGGATCCCGAAGTTTTGAAACGTCTTCAAAACGATTTTGTGATCGCTGCGCTTTATGTTGATGACAAAACAGAATTGCCCGAAGCAGATTGGTATACTTCAAAATATGACAATAAGGTTAAGAAAACCATTGGAGCACAAAATGCTGATTTACAAATTGTAAAATATAATAACAATGCCCAGCCTCATTATTGTATCGTTGATCAGAACGGAAACTTGCTGGTTGCTCCAAAAAATTATGATTTGAACCCGGCACATTTTGTCGATTTTCTTGAAAGTGCAAAAACGGCTTACAAGAAAATATAATAAAATAAGGCCTGATTTTATTAAATCCAGTTTGAGTGGTTCTGTTGTTTGAACAATAGAACCACTTTTATTTATGGAAATATGAAAAAAGTGATGAGATTTATAAACCATATGTCTTCATAGAAAACAGATCTTACTATATTTTTGCCCAAATCAATTGCTAAAACGTTTTAACCTAACAATTAATCACGCTAATGACTAAACGCTGGTCAATAATTTCCATTTTATTCTGCGGATTTAAGGCTTGTTTCGCGCAGACTTTTCATCCGCCTGCTGTGCCGCTTATCACTATCGATCCTTATACGAGCGTCTGGTCATTTGGAAATGAATTATCGGGTTCTTCAACCAAACACTGGACTGGTAAACCAAACCCGATCGAAGGATTAATTCGTGTAGATGGAAAAAGCTATCGCTTCATGGGCTCGCCAACGCCTGTTTTAAAAACGGCTGTCCCAACAGCAAAAACAGAATCTTACCAAGCAGTTTATGTAACAGAAAAACCAGCGGCGGATTGGTACAAAGAAAATTTCAAAACAGCCGGGTGGAAAACAGGAAACGCTCCTTTTGGAACAAAAGAACGAAATGATGCGATGTTAAAAACCGGGACAGTATTCCCGAAAGAGGTCTGGTATCGCCGCGAGTTCACCCTTGATGATGTCAATTTTGAAAATATTGGCTTGAATATTTTCCATGACGATGATGCGACAGTTTATATTAATGGCGTCTTAGCATATGAATGTTCAAATTGCTTTACCGGTGATTATGAAATTCGTAAAATCAGTGCCGCTGCAAAAAAAGCATTAAGAAAAGGTAAAAATACGATTGCGGCTTATTGTAAAAATGGAGCGGGTCCAGGTTACATTGATATTGGTTTGACAGATGAGCTGGCACCAAAAGGTTCAGAAATTATTATGAATGCAAAGCAATCGAACTTTATGATGAAAGCTACCCAAAGTATATACGAATTCGACGCTGGGCCGGTTCACCTGACTGCACGTTTTGTGTCTCCGCTTCTAATGGATAATCTTGCCTTGTTATCCAGACCGGTCAATTATATTATTTATGATGCCAGATCAAATGACGGTAAGTTGCATGATGTACAAATACTTACTTCTGTATCCGGATTGCTCGCCGTTCATGAGGGAAATCAGGAAGTAACAGAAAGAAAAGGGAAAGACGGTGATCTGGTAACACTTGCAATTGGAAGTGTGGATCAAAAAATCTTGCAGCGCAAAGGCGATGATGTAAGAATAGACTGGGGATACGCATATCTGGCTGCAAATGCAAAATCAGTCCACAGCGCAGGACTTGGAACTCCTGCCGGTTTGATAAAAAACTTTACTGAGAAAGGTGAACTTGACCAGATGAATATGGCTGTTATCGGCACAGGCGGGGATCGGGCAATGGCCATTGTTACAACACTGGGGAAAGTTAACAAGGGTAGTTCAGAACATGTAATGATTGGGTATGACGACGAATTTTCTGTTCAGTATTTCGGGAAAAATTTGCTGCCGTGGTGGAATAAAAATGGTGATAAAACTATTCAGGGAGAATTAAAGGACGCCGAAACTAATTTCAATTCGATTCTTGCGTCTTGTAATTCGGTAGACGTAAAAATCTTTAATGATGCTGTCAAAGCTGGTGGAAAAATGTATGCAGATCTGTGCGTAATGGCCTATCGCCAGGCAATTGCTGCCCATAAATTAGTAGCAGGACCAAATGAAACTCCTTTATTTTTATCGAAGGAAAATTTCAGCAATGGTTCGATTGGAACCGTAGACGTGACCTACCCATCTGCTCCGCTTTTTCTGGTATATAATCCAACACTCCTGAAAGGAATGATGGAACCAATATTCTATTATTCGGAAAGCGGAAAATGGACCAAACCTTTTGCAGCGCACGATATCGGCACATATCCGCTTGGAAACGGACAAACTTACGGCGAAGATATGCCTGTGGAGGAATCGGGTAACATGCTGATTTTAACTTATGCCATTTGCAAAACAGAAAAGAGTACTGACTTCGCAAAAAAGCATTGGAAAACTTTGTCCGTTTGGGCTAACTATTTAAAGAGAGAAGGTTTTGACCCGGCTAATCAGCTTTGTACAGATGATTTCGCAGGACACCTCGCGCGAAATACCAACTTGTCCATTAAAGCCATTATGGGCCTGGCCTCCTATGCGAAACTAGCCGAACAGCTTGGCGAAACGAAAGAAGCAGCAGAAGTTAATGCGTTAGTAAAAGAGTTTGCTCAAAAATGGATACAGATGGCAAACGATGGAGATCACTATGCACTAACTTTTGATAAAAAAGGCACGTGGAGCCAAAAATACAATCTGGTTTGGGATGAACTTCTGGACCTGAATGTGTTCCCAAAAGAAGTTGCAAAAAAGGAAATCAATTATTATTTGAAAAAACAATTAGCTTTTGGCTTACCGCTGGACAGCAGAAAAACTTACACAAAATCAGACTGGATTATCTGGACAGCAACCTTGGCGGACAATCAAAAAGATTTTGAGGCATTTATCCAGCCGGTATATCATTATGCGACTAAAACTCCGGATCGTATTCCGCTCTCGGACTGGCATGAAACAAAAGATGGAAAGTCAGTAGGTTTCCGGGCGCGCTCGGTAGTTGGAGGTTACTATATGAAGGTGTTGGAAGCGAAGTTGAAATAATCAAATTAGTGCAAGATGAGTACCAAGTTTATTCATCTTGCACTAATTTTTGCGAATGTCTTCCTTAATCTCCTCTACAAATGATTCCGAACAGTTAGCAAGAACAGCGATCTTGGAACTATCGAAATTTGTGTTAAGCAACATATTTCTGGCAATCTCGTGCGTTTTGCTTCGCTCACCTCGCTCGATACCTTTTTCAATCCCCTCCTCCATGGTGATCATCTTAATGGCTTCTATAATTCCCATAGATGTCTCATTTCCAGTAACATATTTACCTCATTACCAATTTTCTATTTATTTCAGCATTTTCATCAAGGATAAAAGTCTTAATCTGGAAAAAGCTCTGCAAGTTCCTTATTCATAAATTCGAAGCCGCGTTCGAGATCAAATAGCTCATCACCGTTTCAGAAAAGAAGTAGATCTGAGAAAGCCTCTGCAAAAGTGCTTTTCAATAAAATGTCATTTTTTCTTCGCATAGCTACCGGCTGACTAATGGCAAAAAGACCACCTGCAAAACTGAAAATTCAGTAATACAAGTGGTCTTTGTGTCAGTCTTAGGACATAGTCGCAGCCGACATGTCTCGAAAATTATTTACCCAGAGTTTTAAAAAGCATTCCTTTGGTAACTTTATCCGTCAGTGCCATACCGTTGAGGATAGCAAGGTCTTCCAGTTTGCTGTCTGGCATGTTAGCACTTTTCAAAGCATCCCTAAGCGTCCCATCATTTTGAGCCGTTTTGATACGAATACGATCCGGCTCCCTGTTCAGTTTAGAAGCATCGGTCAACGATTTAAAACCTTGTGCAACTGATTTGAACTTATTCAAATTTGCTCCAAAGTCAGTACTTGCAGCAACTCCGTGGATGACATAAATAGAACCGTTATACTGAATAAGCCAGCTTGCAATTTGTGCAGCATTAGCAGCGGCGGCAGTTTGTCCCTGTGCTACCTGTTTTGCAATCATCGCAATCGCAGGATTACCGTTGATCGTCGTTTTGTTATTCTCCGAAACCTGCAAACCATAATTTTTGATTATGGTCTGAGCCGCTTCATCCAGCGTTTTTCCTTCAGCAATTGTGAAAAGCATCATCGCTTTACCATCTTTCGAAGCCATCTGAAACTGAGCCGGAGTATTTTCCGTCTGCCAATCAGATGGGACAGGGAACTGGAATTTCAGGCCTGGATGATAAAACTGACCACCTTCCACAAATCCTTGTTTTGGGTCAACACCGTAAATTAAACCCTCAATTCTACGGAGATACACATCACGGTTTACATCATATTTTGCCTGATGTGATGACTGGTAGGAAGTTGCAAGCTGCTTAACCTTAACCTGCCTGTTTCCCGGATCCGGGTGAGTAGACTGGAAGGTTGGAATCGTTTGTCCGGATTTTTCACTGATTCTTTTCAGTGTCCCAAAGAAATCTGCCATTTCGTTGGCGTCGTATCCAATTTTACTTGAATACTCAACACCCAACTCATCAGATTGGGTTTCATGATCCCGACCGTATTTTAGCAATAATAATCCCAAACCTTGCGAAGCCTGTTCTGACACACTTCTGAAAGTTGGAGAAAGAACAGATCCTGCCAACAGAACGCCTTGGGTAAATACCTGTTTCGTTTGCTGACTAGCCGAATGACGTGCTGCAATGTGCCCGATCTCGTGTCCTAAAACCCCTGCGAATTCTGCTTCATTATTGAAATGCGCCATGATTCCGCGCGTAAAATATACATAACCACCCGGAACAGCAAACGCATTCACAACCGGAGAGTCAACAATAAAAAACTGGTAATTTACATCAGGACGATGAGAAATTTTTCCCATTGCCTTTCCCTTTTCGTTAATAAAAGCAGTAAGATTTTTATCGTCGTACAACCCCATCGAAGCGACTACTGACGGATGCGACTCTGCACCTAGCGCCTTTTCCTTTTCAGGCGACATGAAAATAATTTCATTTTTCCCAGTTACAGGATTTTTCGAACAACCAGAAAAAACTCCAGCCGCCAAAACGCAGGCAAGTATGTGTGATTGATACTTTATAGTCATATTATTTTTGGGTATTTTTTGTTAGTGAGCTGGTCAAAATTAACTAAGTATTAATCGGTAATCAAAGAATCATGCCAATAGTTCTGATTATATATTTGACTGGAAAATAACGTTTTGGTTACGCCTGACTTGTGGCGTAGTTTTTATTAAATCAAAGAATCTCTTTATATATTACCTTCGTTAACAAATTTTTAAAATATTGTTGATCCAAACTCAACATGACAACTAACTTTGAGCCGCTTTATTGAACCATACTTTCTAAATGAATTCAAAAAAAAGTATATTCAGTGCACTTCCGCCGTGGCTTGCACGATTTGATTTTCTGGGACTGTTCGAAAAAGATCCTTTCGGCAATTTCCTGAGCATTAAACGCTTTTTCATTTTCGTGATCGGCTGGTTTACCTATTATCGCTATACGGCGGTAAATAAAATAAAAATTACAGGCAGCGAACAACTTGTAGATCTGCCCGATCACGGAGTTATCTTCCTGTCAAACCATCAGACCTACTTCGCCGACGTAATCGCATTTTATCATATTTTCTGTGCAACCAAATGGGGATATAAAGATACCATTTCACCACCATTTTATCTGTTTTCACCCAGAGCCCGCTGTTATTATGTAGCCGCTTCTGAAACAATGAAAGAAGGAATTCTGCCGAAATTATTTAGTATAGGCGGCGCAATAACCATCGACAGGTCCTGGCGTGCAAACGGCGAAAATGTTAAACGCGAACTTGACAATTCTGCACAGGACAAAATAGGAATGGGCTTGAAACATGGCTGGGTAGTGAGTTTTCCACAAGGCACTACAAAGCCTTTTGCACCGGTTAGAAAAGGAACTGCATATTTAATTAAAGAACACCAACCGATCGTGATTCCTGTTGTCATTAATGGTTTCAGAAGAGCATTTGATAAAAAAGGACTGCGTTTCAAAAAGCGAAATACCACGCTGACCGTTCATTTCAAGCCTCCCATGCACTTTTTGCCGGAGGAATCCATCGACAGCATCATTGAACGGGTCACCAAAGCAATCGAGCAGGAGCCGCCGAAGGAAGTAAATACAATTATTGATTAATGCGGCACCATTTTTGTACCTCTCCTTTTTAGCATCTTATGAAAGAATTTATGGCACAAAAAGTTTTGATTACCGGAGGTACAGGTCTGATCGGAAAAAAACTTACGACTTTCCTTCTTAAAAAAGGCTATGAAGTCGCGTACTTGACCCGAAAAAAAGTAAACATTCCTTCTGTTACAGTCTATGAATGGGATGTGAAAAATAATTACATCGAAGCGGGTGCACTCGAAAATACAGACTATCTGATTCACCTTGCCGGTGCCGGAGTAGCGGATGAACGCTGGACGGAAGAGCGAAAAAAAGAAATATTCAGCAGCCGTACGGACAGTATAGAACTCATTGCAAGAAAATTCAAAGAATTAAATATAAAACCTAAATCATTCGTCTCCGCATCCGGAAGCAGTTTTTATGGGGAAGATACAGGAGATCTTCAACATACCGAGCACTCGCCACCAGGAAAGGATTTCCTATCTAAGGTAACGATTGAATGGGAAAAGGCCGCAGATCAAATTGCTGCATTAGGTGTGAGAACCGTGAAATTGAGAACCGGGATTGTATTGAGCAATGACGGCGGAGCGGTACCAAAAATGGCTCAACCTGCAAAATTTGGCTTTGGTGCACCGTTGGGTTCAGGAAAACAATGGCTTTCGTGGATTCATATCGATGATCTTTGTGCGCTATATATCCAATGCATGGAAAATGAATCCTGGGATGGTGCATATAATGCTGTTGCGACACCGCCTGCAACAAATGAATATTTCACCAAATTAATTTGCAAAGCTCTTGATAAACCTCAGTGGCTCCCAAATGTTCCTGCATTTGCGCTCCGGCTAACTTTCGGTGAAATGGCAAATGTAGTTTTGGGAAGTAATTACGTCATCAATCAGCGTATCCAGGACGAAACCGATTTTCAATACCAGTTCCCGGATTTATTGGATGCTTTGAAGGATGTGTTAAAAAATTGACTTCGGCTGTCAGCTTTCAGCAGTGTACTTTAAGATCAGGTTAAATATAAACTCAAATTCACGTTTAAAACTGATAAGTGTTTATATTCAAAAAATTTGAAAGCCGATTGCCAACCCTATTCCTCTTCTTCATCCGACAATATTTGCCGTGTTTCAAGCCATTTGTCGCGTTGAATTTTCGCCTTAAAATCGTCCTGGACATTCAGCTGAATGTTTCCGTTACTAAACGTTGTCATTTGTAGCCCGACAAAACTTAGTGCTTCATTCAATCTTGTTTCCAGAGGTTCGTTGGTGAAAATACAATCCTGCCAGTACCAATCCAGTTTTTCATCAGCCACCTCTTCCACAATATTCTGGTAATCTTCGATGGTATATCCTATAAAAGGTTTGCCAAAACGCTGCCAAAGAATCTGCATAACGGTGTCCAGAGAAACCTCATGGTTGGATTTTTTTCTTAAGTATAAATCCAATATCATCGCAACCAACGCACCTTTGTGATACACAGAAACCTTTCTGTGCGGAATTCCTTTTTCATATCCATCCAGCCAAAGATCGAAAGAAGATTGCGCCAGTGACTGCGCCGCAGACGCACTGTTTTCAAAATGCCGTTTCATGTAAACCTGTAATTCCTTCACATAAGCTTCATCGTTGAAAACGCCTGCACGTTTCAAAAATAAATCACCATAATAAGTAGTACAGCCTTCCGCGACGAAACAGGTTTCAAAATAATTTTCCTTTGTAAAATCGTAAGGCAAAAGTTCGACTGGACGAATCCGGATGATGTTCCACGCATGAAAGAGTTCATGCGAACTTACGCCCAGCAAATCAGTATACAATCCTTCTCCCTCATCATCGGGCCCTAAAACGATCATCGTAGAATTATGATGTTCAACACCGTGATAAAACGCATGTGGCAGGATCAGGTTCAGGAAATGGTATTCTTCTTCCGGAAAATCTCCCATTGTAGCGATCTGCTCTCTCGAAAATCTTCTGAAATCACGCTGAATCCGTTTCCAGTTTGGCTTCAGGCGGCCATGCATCCAGATATGAAACTGAACCCCGCGAACAGTATAGTCTGACTTTTGTAAAGTTTCTGAAGCCAAAAGAGGACTGTCAACCAGCTGGTAAAAATCTCTGGCAATTAATTTATTTAGTCCGTCAGACGCCAGGCCAGAAGCAATTTTAAAAGTTTCCGGCAATGCAAGCGTTATGCGATATTCGTCGTTGATGCGACCTTCTGTATAAAAACAAAAATTAATAAAATTGAGATACCAGAGCTCTTCGTCGACATAACTGCTCCCTGCATTTTGAATGGCTGCGTAGTAAGAATAGCGTATCTGAACTTCCTTTTCATTATTTGTATTAATCTCCCAACGATCCTTTGTGATTTTGCGTATTGGCAGTTTATCACCACTTATTGAAATTGCTTCAATAAATTGAATATTTTTGGCGAAATTTTGAATTTCATAACGCCCCGGGCGCCACGCAGGCAACTGAATTTCAATCCGATCCGTCGTTATTTCAGGAATTGTATAGGTAATTATTAAGAAATGAGAAGCAGGGTCTGTTACAGAAATGTGATAATGCATAGGCAGTCAAACAGTGAATGAGGCAGAATTGATGAGGGCTTAATCAATAATAAACCAAAAGTTAAGAATTTTGCGTTAGTATTAACAATATTAAAATAAACCATTTAAAAATGAAAAGGAAAATCCTCCTATCCTGCTTATTTATCATCACACTATCATTTAATTCAGTAGTATTTGCCCAAACCGACGAATATTACCGTCCGGATACTGTGAAGAAAGAAAGGCCGATCAGAAACGAAGTGCCGCCGGTTGAAAAAAAGGCACCGGTTGAAAAACAAAAACTTGAAAGTGACTTAAAAAATCTTGCGTTTAAGGAAAGAATAAGATTGGGAGGAAGTTTTGGTTTGAGCTTCGGGACATTTACAAACGTTAATGTTTCTCCTATGGCTGGCTACCAGATTACCGACAAACTGGTGGGTGGCGTTGGTGCCACTTTAATGTGGTTCAAATCAAGTTACTACAATTATAATACGATCAATTACGGCGGACGTGCTTTTTTGATGTACCAGATTGTTCCGGTCGTGAATATCATCGCGGAATATGAAACTTTAAATGTACCCATGTCATATCAGAAAAGAACCTGGTTAAGTTCTCCGATGTTTGGCGCTTCATATAGCCAGCCGACTGGAGGAAAACTGATCCGGGCAGTACATTTCACGGCACTTTATAATGTTAACTATAACAATCAGATAGATCCTTATAATCTGGAAAATCTGTCGCCTTACGGAAGCCCGTTTGTATTTCGTGTAACGTTCCTGTAAAATCCGTACTTTTGTAAAAAAAACAACATTCTGCAAGTTTTGAAATATCAGTTGGGGATATAAAAACCTGGAACCTGATAAGAAATTCCACCCAGATTTATTAACAATACAATTACCTCTTTCATCGGACCCTGTTTGTCTTGATGAAATTTTAATCAATTATGGAAAATCCGGTTTTAATTTTTGGTGCAGGTTCATTAGGAATGCAGGCACTTGATATTTTTAGAAGAAATAATGTGCTCGTCTACGGTATACTGGACGACAACAAGGAATTGCATGGAAAAGAGTTTGGCGATGTAAGCGTTTTGGGCGCGACAGACGACGAAGCTTTTATCAATATTATTGGCGAAAAATGCGAAACATTTGTTGCCGTTGGCGAACGTTCTGTCCGGAAACAATTAACGGAAGGATTAAACGAACGTTTTAAAAGCATGCCCGTTAACGCTATTCACGAAAGCGCAATTATTTCCGATATGGCCGCAGTTGGTCATGGCAACTTATTTGGAGCTCGCGTCATAGTAGGACCGCTTTCAACATTGGGAAGCCATTCCTTATTTCAGACTTCCTCTGTTATTGAAACTTCCGCAAAAATTGGTGACTATGTTACCGTTGGTGCAGGAGCTGTAATCAACGACCGCGTGACGATCGGCGATGGCGTATTTATTGGATCAGGAGCCATTATTGTTGCCGGTATTGAAATTGGAAAAAATGCAAGAATCGGCGCAGGATCTGTGGTTGTAGAGAATGTACCTGCAAATACAACGTTTTTCGGAAATCCTGCACGCAAGATCTAGGTCATAACGCAGTAAAAAGTCGTCTTGTATTGGGAAACAGCATGTTCAATGTTAAATCCCTCAGTTCAAATCAATAAAAATTGTAGATAGTTTTTTTATTAACACGAAAAGACACTACCTTTGCAGTCCTTTTGACAGAAATAGTGAAAGAGCTAAGTAAATACAACATAGACATTTACGGTTTGGAAGACAAACAGTATGACTATGATATGGAGTCGGGAGACGCGTTTTTCGAAGAATTAGAGCAGGATTTAATTGAACATGGTCATTTTAAAACACATGTTGTGTTGACAAAATCGGCTACGATGATCCAGCTTCATTTTCATACTGAAGGATCGGTTGAATTACTTTGCGACAGGACTTTGGAACCGTTTGAAGAGCCGATTGATTCGGATGAACGAATCATTTTAAAATTCGGAGATCGCAATGAAGAACTGACCGACGAGATTGAAATTATAAACAGAAATACGAACCGTATCAATGTTGCGAAATATATTTTCGAATTCATCGCACTTTCGCTGCCTGTAAAAAAATTACATCCTAGTCTTCGTGACGAAGAATTCGATGATGATGATTTGGACGACGACGAAGTAATTCTTGTCTATTCTTCAGAAGAAGAGGACGAAAGTGAAGAAGGCGACGAATCTGAAGAAAAAATTGACCCACGTTGGGAAGCATTAAAAAAATTAAAAGGCAACCAGGATTAATTCCGGGCTGCGATATAAAAGTTTTTCAAACCGAATATTAACATACAGAACATAAAGCATCATGGCACATCCTAAGCGGAAAATTTCCAAAACCCGTCGCGATACACGCAGAGCACATGACTTCCTGACAGGCAAGCAATTGTCAGTTGATTCTTCAACAGGGGAAATTCATCAGTTCCACCGTGCGCACGTACACGAAGGAAATCTAGTTTATAGAGGCAAAGTTGTTGTTGAAAATTATGCCAAAACGGTTTAATTTTTGATGATAAGAATGCCAATTTCGCAACAGCCGTATAAAAGTTGTTGCGAAATTCTTTTTTACTAAGGCACAACTGCTAAATTTACACCTTCGATTTCTAACTTTTAGTACAAAATAACAGCGTGTAAATGAAAATTGCGGTAGATGCTATGGGGGGAGATTTAGCTCCACAAGCAATAGTTGAAGGGGTTATGCAAGCCACTTCCGAACTGCCATCGGATGCCCGAATCGTGTTAATTGGCCGGGAAGATGCTATTTTGGAGATTTTTCGCCAGAATAATTTCTCATCGTCAGTCGTTGACATCATTCATGCTGAAGATGTTATTGAGATGGGTGAGCACCCTACAAAAGCTCTTTCTCAAAAGCCCAACTCAAGTATAGGAATTGGATTTAAGCTTCTGAAAGAAAAAGAAATTGACATCTTTTGCAGCGCAGGGAACACTGGCGCAATGCACGTAGGTGCTCTTTTTAGCATAAAAGCTATCGAGGGAGTTTTAAGACCAGCTATTGCAGGTTATGTACCTCAGGTTGGAGGCGGATACGCCATCATGGTGGATATTGGTGCCAATGCAGACTGCAAACCGGAAGTTCTGGCGCAGTTTGGCGAAATCGGCTCTTTATTTGTTCAACACACATTCCAGATTGAACGTCCTCGTGTAGCATTAATGAATATTGGAGAAGAAGAACAGAAGGGTTCATTGACTGCTCAGGCGACCTATCCGCTGCTTAAGGATAATAAAAAAATCAATTTTATTGGAAATATTGAAGGGAAAGATCTCTTCACTAACAAGGCAGATGTGATCGTTACAGACGGTTTCACAGGAAATGTATTATTTAAATTAGGAGAGTCGTTTTACGAAATTGCCAAACAAAAAGGGATTCAGGATGATTTCATCGATCAGACAAATTATGAATCCATCGGCGGAAGTTCAATTATCGGAGTAAATGGTAATGTAATGATTGCCCATGGTATTTCTTCGCCGCTGGCAATTAAGAACATGCTTGGATGGGCATATAAACAAGTCAAATCAAAAGCATATCTGCATATTGCAAATGCGTTGAACTGATTTATGATCGATAAAGCTATATTTGCGAAAACTCTGATACTATTTTTTACCAGAATTCACTTGAATTTTGAATGCTAGAAATTAACCATGACCCAACCAAGAGCCTCTATAACAGGAATACACGGGTATGTGCCTGACTATATTCTAACAAATGCTGAATTGGAAACGATGGTGGCGACAAACGATGAATGGATCGTTAGCCGCACCGGCATTAAAGAACGTCGCATACTTAAAGGAGAAGGTTTAGGAAGCTCACATATGGGCGCTGAGGCTGTAAAAGGGTTACTTGCCAAAACCAATACGTCTCCGGAAGACATTGATTTATTAATTTGCGCTACTACAACCCCCGATTTTATTTTTCCTGGTACTGCCAATCTGATATGCGATATGACGGGAATCAGAAACGTAGGAAGTTTTGATATTCAGGCTGCTTGTTCCGGATTTGTTTACGCACTGACAATAGGTTCTCAGTTTATCGAGACTGGAAAATATAAAAAAATAATCGTCGTTGGCGCAGATAAAATGTCTGCCATTGTAGATTACACGGACAGAAAAACCTGTATCCTTTTTGGAGACGGCGCAGGAGCTGTTCTTTTGGAACCAAACACAGAAGGCTATGGGATTGTAGATTCCATCATTCGGTCAGATGGGGCAGGATATCCTTATCTGCATCAAAAAGCAGGAGGAAGCCGCTTTCCGCCTACATACGAGACGATTGACAACAAATGGCATTCAGTATTCCAGGATGGCGCACAGGTGTTTAAATTTGCCGTGAAAAACATGGCTGATATTTCTGCCGAGATCATGGAGAAAAATAATCTGGCAAGTGAAGATGTTGCTTGGCTTGTACCGCATCAGGCAAACAGAAGGATTATTGAAGCGACTGCCAACCGAATGGGCGTTGGAATGGATAAGGTAATGGTGAATATCCAGAAATATGGAAATACCACTTCCGCTACCATACCACTTTGTTTGTGGGATTATGAATCACAACTTAAGAAAGGCGATAATCTTGTACTTGCGGCCTTTGGAGGAGGATTCACCTGGGGAGCGCTGTATTTGAAATGGGCCTACGATAAAAAGAATGACTAATGAAAAATGAATAATGATCGTGTTTCATTATTCATTTTTTCATTTAAGATTTTATACATTTTTTATTAATTAAACATGGCAACGACTGCAGATTTACGTAACGGACTAGTGATACATTTTAACCATGACCTTTTTCAGGTTATTGAGTTTCAACATGTAAAACCTGGTAAAGGAAACGCTTTTGTTCGTACTAAAATTAAAAGCCTGACTTCCGGAAAAGTGCTGGATAATACTTTTTCTTCCGGTGCTACTATTATTCCGGTTCGCGTAGAAAGACATAAATTCCAGTTTTTATACAAAGATGAAGTTGGTTATAACTTCATGAACTCAGAAACATTCGATCAGGTTCTGATCGATGAAAAACTTGTAACAGCCGCTGATTTGATGAAGGAAGGACAGGAGGTTGAAATCCTGATCAACACAGAAACAGATGCTGCTTTACTTTGTGAATTGCCTCCATTTGTAGAATTAGAAGTGACCTATGCTGAACCAGGCTTGAAAGGAGATACTGCAAACTCTCCGAAAAAAGCGATCGAGGTAGAAACAGGTGCACGTATCATGGTACCTTTATTTATCGAAGAAGGTCAGAAAATCAAAGTAGATACCCGCACCTACGACTACGTAGAAAGAGTAAAATCATAGGCTTACAATTCCTG
Source organism: Dyadobacter koreensis (assembly GCF_900108855.1). Classification (GTDB taxonomy): domain Bacteria; phylum Bacteroidota; class Bacteroidia; order Cytophagales; family Spirosomataceae; genus Dyadobacter; species Dyadobacter koreensis. The sequence goes on along the minus strand of NZ_FNXY01000005.1, from coordinate 402,026 downwards.
CAACTGTATAAACTTGACTAAATGGAAACTAACGAAATTCAGAAACTAATTGACTTCATCGCCCAGTCTGGCCTTGATGAAGTAAACATTGAAACAACTGATCTTAAAATTAAAGTAAAAAGATACGGTTCCGCTCCGGTCGCATCTGTTGCTCCGGCACAAATTTCTGCCCCGGCTCCTGTCCAAAGCAACACGGCTTCCTCTTCCGCGGCTCAGTCGTCAGTTTCGACACCTGCTGCACCGGCAGAAGCAGCATCTGCAAATTTGATTACAATCAAATCACCGATGATCGGTACCTTCTACCGCGCTTCAAGCCCTGAAACCCCAGCGTTTGCGAGTGTTGGAGATGAAATCGCACCGGGAAAAACAGTTTGCGTGATTGAAGCGATGAAGTTGTTCAATGAAATTGAATCTGAAATTTCAGGAAGAATTGTGAAAGTTTTGGTTGAAAATGCCACTCCGGTAGAATTTGACCAGCCTTTGTTTCTTGTTGAACCTATTTAACGGCAATGACCGGTCTTCAAAAACTTAATTAAATTTCATGTTTAAAAAGATTCTCATTGCCAACAGAGGTGAAATCGCATTACGTGTGATCAGAACCTGCCGTGAAATGGGCATTAAAACGGTTGCAGTGTATTCAACTGCCGACCGTGACAGCCTTCACGTGCGTTTTGCTGACGAAGCAGTTTGTATCGGACCACCGCCAAGCCGTCAGTCTTACCTAAGCATTCAAAATATTATTTCTGCTGCCGAAGTTACCGGCGCAGACGCCATACATCCGGGATACGGTTTCTTGTCTGAAAACGCTGAATTTTCTCAGATTTGTGCCGATTATGGTATCAAATTTATCGGTGCAACTGCTGCTCAGATTAATGGAATGGGCGACAAGGCTACGGCCAAAGCGACTATGATCAAAGCTGGCGTTCCTGTTGTTCCTGGTTCAGAAGGTTTGCTAGAATCGATTGAACAAGGGAAGGAACTTGCTATCGGCATTGGCTATCCTGTTATTGTGAAAGCGACAGCAGGAGGTGGTGGACGTGGTATGCGTATCATCAACAAGCCTGAAGAATTTGAAAAGGCATGGAATGATGCCCGTACAGAATCTGCTGCGGCTTTCGGAAACGATGGTTTGTATCTGGAAAAATTTGTTGAAGAGCCACGCCATATTGAAATCCAGATTATCGGTGATCAGTTTGGTAAAGTTTGCCACTTGTCTGAACGTGATTGCTCGATTCAGCGTCGTCACCAGAAATTAGTTGAAGAAACGCCATCACCGGTTGTAACTCCTGAACTTCGCGAAAGAATGGGTGCCGCTGCTATCAAAGGTGCGCAGGCTATCGGATATGAGGGTGCTGGAACGGTTGAATTCCTGGTTGACAAGTACGGTGAGTTTTTCTTTATGGAAATGAACACCCGTATCCAGGTTGAACACCCGATTACAGAAGAGGTTACTGATTTCGATTTGATCAAAGAACAGATCAAAGTAGCCGCCGGAGAACCAATTAAAGGTATCAATTATACCCCTAAATTGTATGCAATGGAGTGCCGTATCAATGCGGAAGATCCTGCAAATGGTTTCCGTCCCTCTCCTGGAAAAATCACGAATTTGCATTTCCCTGGTGGTCATGGCATTCGCATTGACTCACATGTTTATAGCGGATATACCATTCCGCCAAACTATGACTCGATGATTGCGAAATTGATCGTTAGCGGTCAGTCGCGTGAGGAAGTGATCACAAGAATGAAACGTGCTCTGCAGGAATTTGTAATTGAAGGTATTAAAACTACAATTCCATTCCATATCAAGTTAATGGATGATCCGGGTTTTCAATCTGGTAATTTCACTACGAAGTTTTTGGAATCATTTGATTTCTCTACACTTTAAACGCAAAGCTATTGAATTTTTTGCGCTGAGTTAGGGAAGTTTATTTAATATAATATTTGAAAAGGTGTTTGGTTTTTAACCGGGCACCTTTTCTGTTTTTAAGGTTTTTAATAAATTAAATAGCTTCAAATCATTAATTTACAGGATACACCTACTATCTTAATGGATGTTATCAGCTGGATATGAATGGGCTTCTACCTATGCAGATTGTTTATTATAGAAGAACGTCCGGAATTAATTAAGAGCAGAATTTTCAAGATGTAGACAAAAATCAAAGATACTTTCTCCGGGCAACTCTAAGAAATACCTTTGTCATAAAAACAGCCCGAATCAAACCGATCCGGGCTTTTCTATCTATAAACACACGCTAACTATCTATCAGACGATTTCCGGAACCGTATAAGGTGCCCGATATTTTCTAGTCAAATAAGTATTTGCATCTTCATCACCCACAAATTTTTCTGACTTGGGATCAAAGGTTAATGCACGGCCTGTGCGATATGCAATATTTCCTAAATGCGCCAATCCGGATGATAAGTGAGCGGTTTCGACCGGTGCATTTAATATTTTGGAATCACGTGCGATCACGGCGTCGATGAAATTTTTATAATGATCTCCCCCAGCCTTTCTCGTTGGCCCCGGTTTTTTATCTTTCCCCAGGAAGGTTTCATAAAAATCATATCCTTTTACAACCAGATATCCTTCGCTTCCGTAAAATATATTACCAATACCAACTCCACCTTCGTCATTTGTCATCCAGGGTCGCACTTCAAATTCTATAATTTTCTTTTCTTTTGGATATATAAAAGAGGAAGTCAGAAGTTCAGGCGTCTCTTTGGCATCGTCCCACAGAAATTTTCCTCCCGCAGATGTTATTTTTTCAGGGAAAGTATCAACACCTAGTCCCCACATACACATGTCAGTTTCATGGATCCCCTGATTTCCAACGTCCCCGTTTCCATAATTCCAGTGCCAGTGCCAGTTGTAATGCACATAATTTTTTGAAAATGGTTTCATCTCCGCAGGTCCTGTCCAAAGGTCATAATTCAGGCCCGCAGGAATGGGTTCCGTCCCTTTATTTCCAATATCCGGTCGCCACTTGTAAACTAGACCGCGGGCCATGTACACATTTCCTATCAACCCATCGCGCATATGTTTTACAGCCTCCTGCAGTGCCTCTGAGCTTCTCAACTGCACGCCATGCTGCACAATACGCTTATACTTCCGCGCAGCTTCGACCATTTTTCTTCCTTCGTGAAGATTATGCGAGCCAGGTTTTTCAACATAAACATCCTTTCCAGCCTGACAAGCCCAAATTGCAGCTAAGGAATGCCAGTGATTTGGTGTAGCGATACTGACTGCATCAATCGATTTATCGTCATATACTTTCCTAAGATCATTCTCCGTCTTAACTTTCTTCCCCGGATTTTTTTCAGAAAATTCTTTTGCGCGTGTCTGTAAAATTACATCGTCCGGATCACATAAAGTCGCAACTTCAACATTGGCCAGTTTTGAATAACCTTTGATATGGTCCTGCCCGCGGCCATTTACACCAATAACAGCTACGCGAACTCTGTCATTGGCGCCAAAAGCACTAGCCGGAATAATAGAAGGAATTGAAAATGCGACGGCGACGCCCGCAGTATTCTTGATGAAATTGCGGCGGGAAACTTCGTTTTCTTTTTTCATGAGTCGTTGATTTAGGAATATGAAATTTTATCAGGCACAAAAAGGAAAACTTTGGTATCGCGTTGGTAACTAATATTTTAGACGAGTAAATATATTGTTACCCCGAAAAAGAAAAACTTTAAAATACAATTTATTTATTCTTTAATACTAAAAACAAAATTTTCTACTCCTGCAAACTCAAATTATTTCCTGATTTTCTTAACGTTCATTTCAATCTTCCCACAACAAAAAAAGAGCACTAAAAGCGCTCTTAATTTCCTTTATATTACACCTTAAAATTCTCTCTTATAAATTTCCCACAACCTGATGAATTGACTTCACCGCATTTATACTATTATCCTCATTTGGCAAACCGAATAATGATTTCTCCTTGATAATATTAGCAACATTTTCAGGAACAAGTTTTTCCCATCCCGGTTCTCCGCGTTTAATTTTTTCAAGCACACTATCCGTCGTAATATGCATGTGTTCTTTGTTGTAATTGATAATATCTTCAATCTTGTTATTGATAATAAGATATTGAAACAAAGGACGCAAGTGGTCTGGAACGATAAAGTTTTCGCAACTGTAAACGGAGCCGTCCGGTTGCAATGTCGGGTAAATAAACAGTTTTACCTTCCGGCTGAATAAGGTCGCAAAGGATTCAAGAATACCTCCTGGCAGGAATTCATAATGTTTTTCTTCAAAAATATCCTGCAAACTCGGACTTCCCAGCAATAACCCTGCTTTTAACTTCGAAAGTCTCGAAAGATAGGCCACCAATCGGAAATATTCGTGATGGTTGGAGATCATTACCATATGTCCCAAAGAACACAAGATATCTACCCGGTCCAGAAAATCTTTTTCATCAATATCTTTATCAGATCCTTTCAGATTGTGCAGTGTAAGCTCCGAAACCAGTACCACCTTCGATTCATCAACATCGGGTTCAGCCAAAAACTGTTTTTGTCCATTGCTGATCAGGTCAATATGGACATTCGTAATCGGGCGCAAACGTCCGCGCATCATCAAAATATGTTTTTTGTAAAGCGCTTCGGAAGGTTGCAAAACGCCTCCGTCAGAACCAAACAAGGCAGCATCCGTGAAACCATTTTTCACAAGACGAAGACTCATTAAACGGTTATCCACTTTGACAAAATCCGGTCCGCTGAAACGTACCATATCTATTTCTATCCTGTCTGGCGTAAGGTCGTCCATCAGCGACAACAGGAGTATTTCCGGAGATTTATGGTAGAAGAAGCAGCCATACATCAGGTTCACACCAATAATTCCGAGTGCCTGTTGCTGGAGAAGGTTTTCGTCGTCACGCATACGAACGTGAATGACTACATAATTTGTAGGCCCGAGTGGCGTCAGCTGGAACTGTAAGCCAATCCAGCCATGAGATTCATTTGTTTTTTGAAAATTAAGCGCAACTACGGTATTCGCAAAAGAAAAAAACTGGCTCTCCTCGCCTCTTTTTTCCTGAAGACGTTTTTCAACCAGGTTATATTCCCGGTTCAACATCTTCATCAACCTCGATTCCACTACATATCGTCCGCCTTCTTCTGTTCCATATATTGCATCACTGAAGGTCATATCATAGGCCGACATCGTCTTCGCGATTGTACCCGATGCACCGCCTGATTTGAAAAAGAACGCAGCCGTCTCCTGTCCCGCACCGATTTCAGCAAATGAGCCATAAATCCGGCGATCAAGATTAATTCGTAACGCCTTTTGTTTCGTACCGAGATTTTTTTCGTACATATCAATTCTGGGTTAGATGAAGAGCTCTACTCGTAAATATAAGAAAAATCCCATTCCTAATAGTTATTAACAATTACGGATTATATATTAGAACCGAAAAATTCTATATAATATTATTTTTACCAGATAGATTTAAATTATTTAATTCATATGCCTGCTAATACCGAATTCTTGTTTACCTATGGTACATTGATGCGTGGATTTGAGAATCCTTTCGCCCGGCGTTTGCATAGTTTATCAACATTCGAAGGCCGAGGAACATTCCCGGGAGCGCTATATAAAATCAGTTGGTATCCTGGTGCTATTTATAAGGAAAAATCTGACAATCAAGTACATGGAGAAGTTTACCGACTCAGAGAGAAGGAAACTTTATTGAAAGAACTGGATGACTATGAAGATGTTTTTGAAGATGAAACTAAAAGCTTGTACCTACGAAAAATAATTTCCATCCACATGCAGGACGGAACGCAGCTTCTGTGCTGGGTTTATCATTATAATCAAGATGTGAAAAGTTTAGAAAAAATTGAAAGTGGAAATTTTAAAGATATTATAACTGAAAATTAGGTTAGCGGTCCTCCGTTATCTTTTCTCCGATAATTCTCAATCCATCCAAGGTAAGTTTCCTGTCTATTTCAATAAATTCATCGCGAAGCGTGTCAATAATCGAAGATAAACCGCCTGTCGCCACAGCAATACATTCTCCCCCCATTTCAGAGCGGATCCGATGAATCAATGATTTCACCAAACCTTCATAACCGAGTAAAATCCCCGCTTGTATGGACTGGACAGTATTTTTTCCAATCGCTGATTCCGGAAGTTTCAGAGGTACTTCGGGAAGCTGTGCAGTGTTCGCAAACAATGCTTTCACCGCAGTTACTAATCCTGGTAAAATTGCAACTCCGAGGATCTCTCCTTTTTTAGAAACCGTTGTAAAAGTCAGTGCGGTACCAAAATCTACGACCACGCAATTTTGCTTGTAACGCGTGATCACGGCAACGGCGTTGGCGATCAGATCAGCTCCTAATTCGTGAGGATGATCAATGGCAATACTTAATCCTGGAAAAGTATTTGGTCCCACCGTGATCGTTTCAACCTGAAAAAGGGAGCGCAACATTTTTTGAATAACCGGCGTAAGATCCGGAACGACGCTGCTTAAAACTACAGTATTGACCGCCTCAAACGATATGCCAGCTTCCAGAAAATGAAGCATCAGCTTTGATGCATAGTGAGATTCGCTTTCCTGACTAAGGGAACGCTCACGCCAGATGTGCGACCAGGCGCCTGTTTGATATAGTCCAAAAACAGTATCCGTATTACCAACATCGACAGCAAGCAGCATATTCAGATTTTTATATTAAGAGGACAAATAAAAGCATTATCGAAATAAAACCGCAATACATGCAATTTTTAGGCTTAGTTTCTTTTTTGTTTGCTACTACATTTAATACTTTTACAACAGCCAAAACTTCTCTTTCCTGTTACTTTTGTAATAAGAAAATTTCATCCCGATTTAGTAAAAAACATGTATTACCTGAATGACTGCCGGTTTCTAACATTCTCTATACTGCTCTTTTTAAATATTTTATCAACCTCTGCACAAAATGTTCCGGAATGGAAAGATCCTGAAATCATCAGCGTCAATACAGAAAAAGGACGTGCAGATTTTGTGCCTTATGCGAATGAAAAAAGCGCACTTCAACTTGATAAAAAATCTCCTTTTGTCCGTTCATTAAATGGCAGCTGGAAGTTCAAATGGGCTTCCCATCCTTCCCAGGCTCCCTCTGATTTTTTCAAACCTGCGTTTTCTACATCCAACTGGGATAATATTCCTGTACCTTCCAACTGGCAGGTTATAGGCGCAAGAGAGGGCAGAGTGTATGACAGACCGGTTTTTACTAATATCAAACATCCGTTCAAAGCAAATCCCCCAAGCATTGATGCCGACACAAATGCAACGGGACTATACCGCACAACGTTTAATGTATCCGAAAGCGACAAAGGCAAAACGTTTTTCCTTCAGTTCCAGGGTGTCCAGTCAGCTTGTTATGTATGGCTGAACGGTGTGGCAATAGGTTATCATGAAGACAGCATGACACCTTTTGAATTTAATGTTACCGAAGATATCAAATCTGGGACCAACGATCTCGCTGTTGAAGTCGTGAACTGGTCAGATGGAAGTTATCTTGAAGATCAGGATTTCTGGCGGTTATCCGGAATTTTTCGTGACGTCAATCTGATTATGGTTCCTGATATACATATCAATGATTTTTCTGTTCGAACTGATCTTGATGCCGATTACCAGAATGCCACGTTGAAAGTCAGCACGTTTGTAAAGAATTTTTCAAAACAGGCAGCCGCAGGAAATCAGCTGGTATTGACTTTATATGATGACAAAAAATCGGTCATCGTTTCTCCAATAAATCATCTTATTGGCAATCTGGAATCAGACGGCGAACTTCCGGTCCGTATTGATATTCCCGTCAGTAATCCTAAAAAATGGAGCGCAGAAGATCCGAATCTTTACACGCTGACGATTCAGATTCTTAATTCAAATGGCCAAACAATTGAAGCGGTCAGTCAGCGCGTAGGATTCAGAGAAATAAAGATTTCCGGTGGACAACTGTTGGTGAATGGAAAAGCGATCACGATTAAAGGCGTTAACCGTCACGAGTTTGATCCTGAAACTGGCCGTGTGATAAGCCGGGAGTCGATGATCAAGGATATCACCCTGATGAAACAGCATAATATCAACGCCGTCAGAACTTCTCATTATCCAAATGTTCCGGAATGGTATGATCTGTGCGACGAATATGGATTGTATGTGATGGATGAAGCTAATATCGAAAGTCATGAGCTGTGGGGAAAAAATATAATTCTGGCAGATAAACCACAGTGGAAAGCTGCATTTCTGGCAAGAGGAACTGCGATGCTGGAACGTGATAAAAACCATCCATCCATTATCATCTGGTCCTTGGGCAATGAATCAGGCATGGGTGCTAATTTCACCGCAATGGCTGATTATATCCGTTTATCTGATCCTACACGCCCGATTCATTATGAAGGAAGAAGCAATTATAAACCGACGACATTAAGCAGTTTTGATATAATTTCGGTAATGTATCCGTCGGTCAACGACATGATCGAGTTGGTAAAAAAAGATAAAAACCGCCCATTAATCGTATGTGAATATGCTCACGGTATGGGAAACAGCATTGGAAATTTTAAGGAGTATTGGGACGTCATTGAGAAATATCCCACTATGCAGGGCGGCATTATCTGGGATTGGGTTGATCAGGGTTTACAGCTTAAAACACAGGATGGGACACCTTACTGGGATTATTTTAATTATATCGACGGTGCAAATGCGGGTGATGGTCTTGTGAATCCAGACCGCGTTCCGCAACCGGAAATCAATGAAGTAAAAAAGGTTTATCAGTATGTAAAATTCGAAACGCCCGACACGCTTAGAGCCGGCCAGCAGCAAATTACGGTAAAAAATAATTACGATTTCATATCCCTGAAAGATGTTGAACTGGTCTGGTCATTGCAGCAAAATGGCAAAACTGTTGACGACGGCAAGATAGCGGCTCTTTCTGCCCTGCCAAAGCAATCGCAGCAGCTTACCATTCCATATCAAATACCGGCAAGCAAAAAATCAGCTTCTACTGGTGGTTATGAATATTTCCTGAATCTTAGTGTACGCCTTAAAAGACAGACAGCCTGGGCAGCCGAAGGTCACGAAGTTGCTGCTTATCAAGTTCCGGTACAAGTTGAAACGGACGAGCGGAAAGATGTTCCCTACACCCGCAGTCCTGCTTTACGATTATCGCTCGTTCGGGGAAAAGGAGTGACTGTCAGCGGACAGAATTTTTCCGTCAGTTTCAACAAGAAAAGCGGAACAATTTCTTCATTTATTTACAAAAAAGAAGAAATGCTGGAATCAGGATTAAATGCCAATTTCTGGCGTGTACCGACTGATAATGATGAAGGCGGCGGAAAACAAAGCTTCGCTGCACAATGGCGAAAAGCGAACCTGGATTCTTTAAAATTGACCGGAACGGATTTGCGTGTGGAAAAACTGAATCCGCATGTTTATAAAGTTACTTTGAAGAAAAGCCTGAGAAGCAGAGCAGGCGCCATGATTGTCAGTTCTGTTTACACGATTTATGCTTCCGGTGATATTCATGTGCAAAATACATTTACTCCAACCGGCGAATGGCCTTCTCTGGCAAAAGTCGGTATGCAGTTCCAAATGCCGGTAAGCTACAATCAAGTGGAATGGTACGGAAACGGTCCGTTTGAAACCTATGCAGATCGCAAAACGAGCGGACAGATTGGATTGTATGCAGGAAGTGTGGCTGACCAGCACTTTTCATATATCAGTCCACAGGAAAACGGAAATAAAACCGACGTTCGCTGGGCACGTGTTACCAATGAAGACGGCCTCGGTTTGATCGCCATCAGTGATTCTGTTTTTAATTTTAATGTTCATGATTACACGGACAAGGAGTTATTGGATGCCCAAAAACGCGCATCTGTTTTTTCAAGAGGAAATACAACACTTGTCAACATAGACCTTGCTCAAATGGGACTCGGGGGTGATGACAGCTGGTCGCCGCGTGTGCACGAGCAATACCGCCTGCCAGCAAAACCTTACTCCTATTCATTCAGATTGAAAGGAATTGATAATGCTTCCAATATCGATCAGATCACACATTCAAAACTACCCGCTATCGCTCCGAAAGTCATCGAGCCTGTTGCAGCACAAGGTGACGAACAAGTGGAAGAAGGCGAGGCCGATGCTGCGGATGAAGAAGAAGTTATAAAACCGACGGTAAGAAAATATTCTTCAAAATATTCCAAAATAAAAAAGAAGAAACCGACCCGTAAGAAGAGATCGGTTTCCAGAAAAAAATCTAAAAAGAAATCTGCTTCCAAAAAGAAAAGAAGAAGAAGAAGATAAATCCAGGATATGCCCTTTCCTACTTTTTATAAGGTGAGAGGGTATATTCTATCTTCACTTTTATGGATTGGGCAATTTTTACAAAGACGATCTGCGGCACATCGATTTTATGGTCCACCAAAGCCACTTCAAAATCGGAAGTCAGGCTTATTTTCCCTCCTTCTACTTTCAGCTTTCCTTTGATAGTTCTGTTTTTGGATATACCGTGCACCGTAAAACTTCCGGTTGCCGAAGCATCATAAGAACCATCTTTGGAAAAATCAATGGCTTGGTCCAGTTTCCCGCTGAACGTTCCATTAGGATATTTATCCGACTCCATATAGTTCTCGTTGAAATGTTCCTGCATCAGTTTGTTTGGAAAAACAAAATCCCTCATGTTCATTCGGATAGCAATCTCATTTGTTGCCGTATTTAACAAAACCTGCGTTTTTTTGTTTTCAGCATTGATGTTCTCCATCGGTGTTTCGGATGAAAATTTTGTGTTTCCTGCCGCAGTTGCAAACATGCCGCCCTGGGCAAAAGTTATCCGTGATACTCCCGAAAGCGCGAAGAAAAAGATCACGCTCAGGACTATATGATGTTTCATAAATCAGTCTGGTTAGTTATTTCGCTTGTTTACTTTTCTTGTCAAAACTGAAAGTTCTGGAAATATTAAATCCATAATGAACATCCCCTCTCCCCCAGCTCCCGGTTGTTTCTCCGATAAATTGCTTTTCAATCATCCCAAGCGAATTGGTAAAATGCAGCTGAAATACGTGTCCGCCAGTATCAATATCAACGCCAAGTGCCATTGAATCGTAATAGGGAAGCGTAGAGTTCTTATCCCGGGCCGTCCAGAAATATTCCGCATTGACGGAGACACGTTTGCTCAGTTTAAGCCGGCCGCCTAAACCAAGGGAGAAAAGCCCCCGCTTATCTCCCTCTAATTCAGGCAGGTTTCGATATAGATAGGTTGGTGTAATTTGCAACGACAGCCTCTCGCTGAATTTGCGCGCGATCAGCGCCTGATACACATACGTAAGTTTGTTTTGAAAACTACGGGTCAATTCTTCTTCGGTCACCGGGCGAACCGTCCGGATGGCAGCGCTTCCAAAAAGTGTTACCGAAACCGGGATTTCTTTAGCTCCGGCCGATTGTTTGATAAGTCTGTATTTTCCAAAAAAATCAAATGCTTTCTGTTCCGTGCTGCGTCCAACGCCGATCATAAGATCGTCGGTCAGACCATATTCGAAACCTAATCTCAATGTCGCCTGATCTAATCCGTATAGTTCATAAGATCCGGAATTCAACCTACCAAAACGGTGAGAAATACGAAAATCCAAATGATTTCTCTTCACGGTTTCAACTGAATGCCCGTTGATTATCCGCGTGGATTTAAAGGTAGCTTGTACCGGTGCACTGCTGTTGCTGTCGAGTTTGGTTAATTCTCCGAGCAGGTCGTTCTGGGCATGCAGCTGTGTTGTTGCGATAAGTAAAATGATTGCGAGGCGGAGTGCTTTCATAGTTTTTCGAGTTTACGCTGTAACTGTTAATGTATTTCCGTCTGCTGAGATTACGGCTTTGTATGCTTTGAGTGCTGCCACCGCCGGCCCCTTATCAACTGTTCCGGTCAAAGTGAATTCTGATCCATGGTTTGCACAATAGATATCATTTTCCCCAGAACGGTACTGAACAGTTGTTCCCTCATGTGTACAAACTTTCGAAAGTGCTACATAGGCAGAAGCTGTCGAATAGGCCACGATCAGATCGCCAATGATTGCAAATGAACCGGCAGTTTTTAATTTGGCATACGTAGCATTGGTTAGATCAACAGTAAAATTGATAGCACCTGCTGAGGTCGTCGCATTGCCGGTCAGCCCGGTTGTCGATCCTGGTGTGGTCGGTGTGGTCGGCGTCGACGAGATCGGATCCATGTCTCCCGTGCTGCATGAGGTCACTGAACCAAGGCAGTAAATGGCCATTAATGTCGATGTTCCGAGACTGAGACTTCTTAGAAATTCTCCCCTCTTCATTGTTTCTTTTTGCTTAACGTTCATGATGAATTAATTTGAAATGAAAAAAATTGACACAAAGAGTTCCTGTTCCCGGATTTTCAGGGAATTACTATGACGACAAAAATTATATTACTTATTTAAAATGAGGGGTATATCTTATTGAAAACCAGACACCGGTCGTGAACAAATTAACTTTTCCATAACCAACTCTCTTAATCGGAACTCTGACATAAGGTTCTGCCAAAAGGGAGATTTTTTTTGAAAACCGGTATTCGTATCCAGCCGAGGCATTCAAGTGGCTAAGCCAGTACCAGCCCGTCGCTGCATTTTTTTCGTAATATTTTGCATTGTAGGTATGTGGCGCATAATTGTATTCATACTTTTCATCTTGCATGTAATAAGAAGATGCTCCAGCACCAACAAACCATCTGGATCGATCATTCTGAGATAAGTCATACCGTAAATTCAAAGGAACTTCAATAACCTTACAAATCGCATCTACACTCGTTGGCCGCGCTTTTTGATCGTTCCAGTAACTTGGCCATTCATATTCTCCCGGCTTCGCATTATACCCTTTCGAACTTCTGATCAATCCTGTTTGAAAATATAATTTAGGTAGAAACGAATACTCTATCAATAGCGAAACCGCCGTTCCGGGTTTTGTAAAGTTTTTCAGACCCACTGAACTCAGATCCGGAGAAAAACCAAAACGGACTGCTAATTTTGGAGTTACATCTTTTGCATCGGCCTGCTTTACAGGTTCGGCAATTTGCGGCGTATCCGTTTTTTGTATTTCCGGCAATTTGTTTGACTTGTCAGAAACAAAAGATCTTGATTTTAGCAGATCTGCATCAATTGATAATCTGTTTTGCTCAACCTCTGACTTTAAATCGGCAGTTGAAACCGAGTTACCCTGATCGCCAGCCGTTGACGATCCGGCTAATTTATTTTCTCCTCTTAATTGATTATCAGCATTTTCCGAATGCATTACAGCGTTTGATTTTTCTATTCCGGTTACCGTTTTTTCTTCTTTTAAAGAACTACCTTTTTCACTCCGCGAAAACTCCGAAGTTTCGTTTTTAGAATAAAATGCCCCGTCAACCCTTCTCCCAATAGAACGGTCAGGTTCTAAGTACACTCCGCCTGTCTTAGACCAGCGACGGGGCAGTATCTTCTTGCTCTCAGCTTTACTAATTAATTTCTTCTCAGAAGGTTTAGTGTTTAAAATCTCTTCCTTTTGCTGTTGCCGGCTATTTCCAGGTACCAAAATTTTCTCGTCGATTACCTCGTTTTCAGCTCCTGACTTCGTTTCCGAGCCTGATTCATTTAAAACAGTTTCTTTCGAACTTTGGGCAACCTGTTTATTACCAAGCTGTCCGGTTTTTTCTGATACCCTTTTCTCCCCAGGAGTAAGGCTGGCATTCACTTTTCCGGCTCTTTCGTCTCTTGTCAACATGTAGGTCGTAATACCTGCAATAAAAAGCAAAGCCAGCAAACCGATCGGCCACCATTTTTTAAATAAAGTACCAGGCGTTTTTCCATCATGTTCATCTAACTTTCTCTTCAACGCATTCCAGTCGTCGGGGTCGAAAGTAGAATCAAGCTCTTCGGAAGACTTTCTGAAGAGCTTGTCCAGTTCGTCATCTGGAAACTCTTTCATAATTGTCTATATTTATCTTGGATAGCATAATTCTTAATTTCTCCCGTGCCCGCGACAAGTTTGACTTTGAAGCTCCTACGGAAATATTCAATTGTTCGGCAATTTCTTCGTGTGTGTATCCATCAATTACAGCCAGACTGAATACCAGCCGGTAAGCCGGCGTCAGATCCTGGATAAGACTGATAATCTCCTCATGTGCCATTTTGTTGATAACCGTTTCATCTACAAATACCTGATCCGCAGCTTCCACATCATCCAAAACATCATGACGGATTTCATGCCGATAATGATCCAGTGCGGTGTTGATCATTATTCTGCTCAACCAGTTTTTAAAAGAACGGCTCTGATCAAAACTATCCAGCTTTGTGAAAATCTTCAGAAAGCCATCATTCAGTATTTCTTTTGCTTCTTCCCGGCTTCGTGTATAGCGCAAACAAATGCTCATAGCATAGCCATAAAACTGTTTATACAACAGCTCCTGACTACGGCGGTTCTTTTTCAAACAGCCGTCGAGTAGTTCTTGAAGAACGGCGGAGTTATACTCGGGCATGTCTTTGTTTTTTTAGCACTTACGAGCGAAGTGACAAAACAGTTGCGTGAGCCGAAATCTTTTTTCAAATATTTTTTTATTATGCAGTTTTTGGCGAACAGTCCCGGCCGTTCTGTTTTCCCGGATGAAAAATTTGCCTGGTTGGTTTCACAAAATTTTAACTATTTTCAAATGAAAATAAGTGAATAAAAATTAAGTTAAGTATCTGATTTAAAATTATGTAGCAGAATGTTTAGTGGATTCAAAGATTTCAAAATTTAATAAAGCATTTTCAAAACTTGCAAGGGATCCCGAAGCGTAACCCAAGAAGCTTTCAAAAAAGGGCTGGTTATTGACGGAGAAAACTGGATGTGATCAATAGCCGGAATTTGACAACGCATATCTACAATGAAGAAGTTGTTGATGAAATAACGAAGAAGATAATTGCTTTATATTATCCTGCCTTTAAAGAATTTCAAACTAAAATGACACAGTTTCTAATTTAATATGGAATACGGTTTAAAAGAAAATGTTACATCTTTATTTTACGAAAAGTAGATGAACAGCTCGACGATCTGTTACTACCCTACACTTCGACCAATCCATTTATCATTAAATAAACAGCCCGGAGTTGCTGGACCACATGAACAGAGCCGGCAAGGTATTTTCCAGTAAAAAACCTCACAACTAATTTTTTCCCGAACCATGACAAATCTCAATTGTCTGACTTCTGATTCTTGCCACTTAATTATCAATTATTCCGTACTTTTGCCGTTCTGAATATAGATATATGGTAATCAGCACTTTGAGATGAAAAAATTTTAAGCTGCATATATTCAGGAGTAAATTAAGTAAACGCTTGTCGAATATCTTTTTGTAATGGCCAAAAGAAGAAATAGTGATGAGGGAGATGGAGAATCTCCTTTTGCAGTGAGAAAAATAAGTTGGGAAGGACTCAAAAAAACATTTGCCCTCTTTCGTTACATACTTCCATATAAATGGATTTTAATTGTTGGAATGATATTCCTGGTTCTTTCAACTTTCACCTCGCTTGCCTTTCCGAAATTAGTAGGGAGCATTGTTGAAGTTATTGAAGGAAAATCAAAATATACAATCAACCAGATTTCAGGCTTTCTGATCTTTGTTCTTGTTTTTCAGTCTATATTTTCCTTTTTCAGAATCTTCCTTTTCACGCGGGTCAGTGAAAGGGCAATGGCCGATTTGCGCCGTGACACGTATAGCAAAATTATCACACTGCCGATTGGATTTCTCGAACAACGTCGTGTTGGAGAATTGACAAGTCGCGTAACCTCTGATGTTTCTCAACTGGAAGGTGTCTTATCTTTTACTATTGCCGAGTTTTTCCGTCAGGTCGCCACACTCTTCGTTGGTATAGCGATAATATCCTACACTTCCTGGAAGCTGACATTATTCATGATGGGGACATTCCCGATTTTGGTCATTGCAGCCATGTTTTTTGGAAGATATATACGTCGATTGTCTAAAAAAGCGCAGGACGAACTGGCTGCTGCAAACGTTATTGTTGAAGAAACACTTCAATCGGTAAATGTTGTAAAAGCATTTACGAACGAACATCTGGAAGTCAACCGTTATGAAACCGCATTGGGGCGGGTAGTGAAGCTAGCTTTGCATGCAGCCACTTTCCGCGGAGGGTTTGTTTCGTTTATTATTTTTGGTATTTCAGGAGGAATCGTCGGTGTGATTTGGTTTGGAGCCGGTTTGGTTCAATCGGGAGATATGTCATTATCCGACTTGTTCACATTTATTTTATATACCACCTTTATTGGTGCTTCCATTGGAGGAATGGGCGACCTTTATGCACAAATCAATAAAACGGTAGGTGCCTCAGAAAGAATTTTTGAATTGCTCGAAGAAACTTCGGAAGTGTCAGTTGAAGATTCTGCAAAAACTTCGGCAGTTCATATCGCCGGAAATATCTCCTATCAAAATGTACAATTTTCATATCCGTCGAGAGCTGACCTGCCTGTTTTAAAAGGTATTTCTTTTCACGTGAAGGCAGGAGAGAAAATTGCTTTGGTTGGATATAGCGGTGCAGGAAAATCGACGATTATTCAACTGCTTATGCGGTTTTATGATCATCAGTCAGGAGAAATCCTAATTGATGGGAAACCGATAAATACTTATGGAATTTCTGAGTTAAGGAAAAACATTGCTATTGTTCCGCAGGAGGTTATGCTTTTTGGAGGAACGATTTACGAAAATATCGCTTACGGGAAACCATCCGCTACAAGGGAAGAAATCCTGGAAGCTGCCACAAAAGCATATGCCACTGAATTCATCGATACTTTCCCTGAAAAATTTGAAACCGTTGTTGGTGAGCGGGGTATAAAATTATCGGGTGGACAGCGTCAGAGAATTGCGATCGCCAGAGCAATACTAAAAAATCCGAAAATTTTAGTCCTGGATGAGGCAACAAGTTCATTGGATGCAGAGTCAGAAAAACTGGTTCAGATTGCACTAAACGATCTGATGAAAAACCGTACAACGATTGTCATCGCGCACCGGCTGGCAACCATTCGGATGGTTGATTCCATTTATGTGATAAAAGAAGGCCAAATTGCCGAATCGGGTACACACCAGGAATTATCGCTACTGGACAACGGCTTATATGCGAGCTTGATAAAATTACAATTTGAAACTGCTGAGAGCCATTGATGGATAATCAAAAGGAAATTCAAAACCCGCACACTTTTTTTGAAAACGAATTTCAAAAAGCGAAACTCACCGAATCCATTGCACAGAAACGCTTTAATATGCTTGCAATCGGCCGGATCATTGCTTTTCTAAGTATTTTCGGAACGGCGTGGTTATGGAATGATACCGGTCAATCAAGCTGGGGAATTGGCACAGCCATCGCATTGGTTTTTTTTCTGGGACTGATGCGTCTTCAGCAGGCAGCTAAAAGAACCCGGAATTTCCAGCGCAATCTTCAGGCGATCAATGAAGATGAAATAGAAAGGCTATCATTTCGCTTTAAGAGAAAAGATACCGGAATTCACTTTCAGGAAAAAAATCATTCGTTTGCTACTGACCTCGATATTTTCGGCGACTATTCCTTATACCGTTTACTGAACCGGACAAGAACTGCCGAAGGAGCCAGAAGGCTTGCAAAATGGCTCAAACATCATGCGTCATTGGAAGAAATTCTGATGCGCCAGGAAGCTGTTGAAGAATTTAAAACGAATCCGAAGCTCAGACAATCCTGGGAAGCGACGGCTCTTTTACATGAACACGCAGCCCATCAGGTTACAGCTTTTCGGGATTGGGCAACCGAAACATTGCCGGATTCTTTGAAATCATCCTTGCGCTGGCGATTTTTTCCACTTGTAACACTGGTCGTTGGAAGCCTGGTCTACATAGGTTTAATTCCCGCATGGACTCTCATTCTAAGCTTAGTCTGGCACCTTGTTATCCTGCGACGTTACCAGGAAACTTTGCAAGGTCTTGTCAACCGCACAACAGCATTAGGTTTTACACTCGCAGCTTATGCAGATTTACTTGACATTGCTGACGCTGCGCCCTATCGTTCACGGTGGTGGAAACAACGCCAGACTTTGATTCGTGGCTCTGCCCATTTGTTGAGAAAAGCAGGTGTTTTATTTGAAAGACTTGATTATCGAAACCATCCATTCTTTGCTCTTTTCATTGGTATTACCACGCTCTGGGATATGCATTGTCTTGCAGGTCTGGAGAAATGGAAAGAGGCAAATAAAGAACAGCTTAACAGTTGGCTGGACGTGCTTGCCGATACGGAAGCAATGAACAGTCTGGCAGGAAATGCCTTTGCCTATCCGGAACATACCGTACCGCAGGTTACCTGGCAAAAAGATGTTTACATTGAAACAACACAAATGGGACACCCGCTTATTCCGAAAGAAAAAAGGATAAGCAATAATTTTAACATGAATGGATTAGGCCATACCATTCTGGTGACCGGCTCCAACATGTCCGGAAAAAGTACGTTTTTAAGAACCATCGGCCTGAATCTCGTTCTTGCGCAAATGGGCGCCGTTGTTTCTGCTGCTAAGTTTGCCTGCGCACCTGTCCGTGTGTTTAGCAGCATGCGTACTCAGGATTCCCTTGAAGAAAGTACTTCGTCGTTTTATGCTGAACTGAAACGATTGCGACAATTACTAGAATTGTCAGATGAAAAGAATGAGTCTCCTGTATTTTATCTTTTAGACGAAATTTTAAAAGGAACAAATTCCGCTGACCGTCACAAAGGTGCAGAAGCGTTAATTCGTCAATTGCATACCAAAAATTCGGCAGGCCTGGTTTCAACCCACGATCTTGAACTTGGCGAATGGGGAGCGAATGAGTCATACGTCCATAATTTCCATTTCCGGTCAGATGTCGAAAACGGACAGCTCAAATTTGATTACCAACTGCACGACGGAATTTGTAAATCCTTCAATGCCTCTGAATTGATGCGGATGATGGGTATCGATATTGAAGTATAACATCAGGCCAAAGTACCGTTCGTAAAAGGTTTTTACACGAAATTGTGCCTTTTGCGTAACTTTACTGTTTGAGATTACGTTTATTTGTATTAGCAAGAAAAGTAAAAGTTTAATCTTTGAAATTAAAAGTTGTTACTCGCATAGCGAAAGCAGTTTCTTTTTTCAATTTTCCATTATCAATTTTCAATTATTTCAAAGACCTGAATGGAAATCTTAATTATGGCCGGACAACTCATTTTGGGTTTGTCTATTTTGGTGGGATTGCATGAATGGGGGCATATGTTTGCCGCCAAGATGTTTGGTATGCGTGTAGAGAAATACTTTATCGGATTCCCTCCGAAAATATGGAGTATACAAAAAGGTGAAACTGAATATGGAATTGGCGCTATTCCACTGGGTGGATTTGTGAAAATATCAGGTATGATTGATGAATCGATGGACACCGAGGCGATGAACAAAGAGCCTCAGCCATGGGAGTTCCGTTCGAAACCAGCGTGGCAGCGTTTAATCGTAATGCTAGGCGGAATTATCGTGAATGTTATTGTCGGTGTATTCATCTTTATTGTTATTGCGTACAAGGACGGCGAAAAGATTCTTTCGAAAGAAGAAGTGAATAAATATGGAATTGTGGCGGGTGATCTTGCGCAACAAATTGGCTTGAAAACAGGCGATAAAATTGTGAAAGTGAACGGTAAATCATTCACCGATTTCAATGATGTTGTTAGCTCGGATGTATTTTTGGGAAGCAATAGCTCATACACGGTGAATCGTAACGGCCAGGAAGTTGACATTGATATCCCGAATAATTTTATTGAAAAACTTTCTGACCCGGAAGAAAAAGGGAATTTTATTCGTCCGGCGATGCCGTTTAAAATCGCAGAACTTGTGCCTGGAATGCCTGCTGCGAAGGCAGGTTTGAAACCAGGCGATAAAATCGTTTCGATCAATGGCTCTCCTATCCGTTTTTACAATGAAATTCAGGCACAACTTCCGTTGTTAAAAGGCAAAGAAGCTAAGCTTGGTATTGAACGTGAAGGCAGGCAACAGGAAATAAATGTAAATGTTTCGGCAGACGGCACGATCGGGTTTTATCCTGAAAGTCTTTTAGCTACAACAACGATAAATTATACTTTGGGCCAGGCTGTAAGCAAGGGCACAGAAAATGCATTTGCCGTAGTATTTAACAACATTAAAGGTTTCGGCAAAATATTCCGCGGCGAAGTTTCTGCATCAAAAGCATTGAGCGGACCCATCGGAATTGCCCGTATGTTTGGCGGAATCTGGGATTGGAGCCGGTTCTGGTATTTAACAGGACTTCTTTCCATGGTTCTGGCATTTATGAATGCCTTGCCAATTCCGGCTTTGGATGGTGGTCATGCTGTCATCCTTTCTTATGAAATTATTTCCGGCCGGAAGCCGTCGGATGCTTTCCTTGAGAATGCACAGAAAGTAGGGATGGTTCTCTTACTGGGCCTCATGGCCTTCGCCATTTTCAACGACGTTTGGAAAGCTGTTTTCTAAAAAATTGCTTAACCGGTTTCCAGAATGGAGACCGGTTATTTTTATAAATTTTACATCTTCTTACACGTTTGCATTGAAGATATCCTGTTTCCCTTTTCTGCTGATTATTCTTTGTTTGTCAAGTTCCTTTGCTCCAAAACATGAGTATCATGTAAGTGTTACGCAAATGCAATACGACAAGCCGGGGAAATCTTTTCAAATCAGTATCCGGATTTTTACGGATGATCTTGAAAAAGGTATTTCGGAAGACAATAACAAACGAATCTTTACGATTAAAAATAACGATCAGAACAATCCATTCGTTGAACGTTACATCCGCAAACATTTTATATTAACCAGCGGACAGAAAAAAGCAGAAGTTCAGTATCTTGGCAAAGAAGAGGAAGCTGACGCAACCTGGGTATACCTTGAAATTCCATTTTCAGAAAATCCGGAGGGCTGGAAACTTCAAAATAGCATTTTAATGGAAGTGTTTGATGATCAAGTCAATATGACGAATGTCAAATCGCCGGCCGGCCCAAAAACTTTTTTGTTCAAGAAAGGACAAACTGTGCAATCACTTTAAGCGGATTATTTGCAAAATGCCTGACACTAATTCCATTGGCACGGCTATTTTGTTTTTATATTCCCTTTCTTTTGAAAGTCATTATTTATAAATTGGGAAAAGATTATCTGTCATTATGACAGAATGCCTATGAAATTTGAACCTTCTGACCTCTATAGTCGGCTACTTATGTCCGATTCGGATTTAGATAGCCTTGAAATTGTACCCCTTGGTGGTCCTGAGGGATCCGATGAACCATTTGAAGTACCTAATGAACTTGCCATTTTGCCGATCCGGCAAACTGTACTTTTTCCCGGCATGGTAATTCCGGTTACCGTAGTACGCCAAAAAGCAATTCGTCTCGTAAAGAAAATATATCGGAATTCGGATATTAATATGCGGATTCTGGGAGCGGTTACGCAGGCAAAACCAAATAAAGAAGATCCTACTGCGGAAGATCTGCATAAGATCGGAACCGTCGCGCATATCCTGAAAATGATCACATTACCAGATGGAAATGTGACGATCATCGTGCAGGGACGCCAGCGTTTTGAAATTAAAAAGATATTAAGCGAAGATCCTTATCTGACTGCGGAAGTGGAAGCTATCGAAGATTCTTTCGTTGCTCCGACTAAAAAAGAATCAAAAGCACTTTTACAATCGCTTCGCGACGGTGCGCATAAAATCATGCGTCTGAATCCCGAAATACCTCAGGAAGCCAGAATTGCGCTGGATAATATCGAAAGCCCTGTTTTTCTGATTCATTTCCTCTCTTCAAATATTAATGTTGAAGTCGCGGATAAGCAAAGATTACTGGAAGAAAGAAACGGCCATAAACAAGCAACACTTCTGCTTCAGTATATGATGCGGGAGATTGAAATGCTTGAATTGAAACGTGAAATCCAGTCGAAGGCGAGTTCTGATATCGACCAGCAGCAACGTGATTATTACCTGCGTCAGCAAATCAAAGTTTTGCATGATGAGCTTGGAATTGATAGCCCTGAGCGCGATATGGACGATATCCGTGCAAAAGCAAGCCAAAAGAAGTGGTCTGATTCTGTTCGTGCGCATTTTGACAAGGAACTTGCCAAATTACAGCGCATCAATCCAATGGCACCAGAATATCCGGTTACTTTAAACTATCTGGAAACATTGGTTGATTTACCTTGGGGTGAATATACAAAGGACAATTTTGATCTTGTTCGTGCACAAAAGGTGTTGGACTCTGATCATTTTGGTTTAGAGAAAGTGAAAGAGCGGATTATCGAATACCTGGCTGTTTTGAAACTGAAAGGTAATTTGAAGGCTCCGATCCTTTGTTTGTATGGCCCTCCCGGTGTTGGTAAAACTTCCTTGGGTAAATCCATTGCAAAATCCCTGAACCGGGAATATATCCGTATGGCACTTGGTGGTGTGCATGATGAAGCTGAAATACGCGGTCATCGAAAAACCTACATCGGTGCAATGCCCGGAAAAGTTATTCAAAATATCAAAAAAGCAGGCTCTGCAAATCCGGTTTTCATTCTGGATGAAATTGATAAGGTAAGCTCGGATTACCGCGGCGATCCTGCTTCGGCTTTATTGGAAGTATTGGACCCTGAGCAAAATTCTTCTTTTACAGATAATTATCTGGAAGTGGAATACGATCTTTCGCGCGTACTATTCGTAGCAACAGCCAATGCTCTTGACACTATCCATCCGGCGCTTCGTGACCGTATGGAAATTATCGAGATGACAGGTTATACAATTGAAGAAAAATTACAGATTGCGAAACGTTATCTTGTGCCTAAACAGCGTAAAGATCATGGACTGAAGGCAACAGACGTTAAAATTGACGACGCCGCTCTTCTTCGCGTCATCGAAGGATATACCCGCGAATCTGGTGTTCGGAATCTTGAACAAAAGGTGGGAACGCTGATCCGGAAAATTGCAAAATCAGTTGCGATGGAACAGGAATATCCTAAAACCATCAAAATTGAGCACGTCGAAAAATTCCTTGGTGCCGAAATTTTTGATAAAGATCTGTATCAGGATAATGATTTTGCAGGCGTTGTAACAGGATTAGCCTGGACTTCTGTGGGTGGTGAAATTCTTTTTATTGAAACAAGTTTAAGCCGCGGAAAAGGTGGCCTGACACTTTCCGGACAGTTGGGCGACGTTATGAA
Source organism: Dyadobacter koreensis (assembly GCF_900108855.1). Lineage (GTDB taxonomy): Bacteria > Bacteroidota > Bacteroidia > Cytophagales > Spirosomataceae > Dyadobacter > Dyadobacter koreensis. Next base: position 378,828 of record NZ_FNXY01000005.1, on the reverse strand, counting down.
AGAATCTGCAATTACTGCACTTTCATACCTCAAAGCGCATTCAGATGAATTGGATATCGATTACAGGATTTTCAATCACTACGATTTACACGTGCACGTTCCTGCCGGGGCAGTTCCGAAAGATGGTCCTTCGGCTGGTATCACCATGGTAACATCGATGGCGTCTATTTTCACACAGCGTCGTATCCGCCCGTTCCTGGCCATGACAGGGGAAATTACACTTCGTGGAAAAGTGCTTCCGGTTGGCGGTATTAAAGAAAAAATTCTTGCCGCCAGAAGAGCTGGTGTTAAAGAAATTATCATGTGCGTGAAAAACCGCAAAGATGTAGAAGAAGTACCGGCAAACTATATCCAGGATTTGAAATTCCACTATGTAGATAAAGTTGATGAAGTGCTGGCCATTGCGCTTTTACCAGAAAAAGTTAACAATGCTACAACTTTTGTTTTCCCAGAAGAGAAGAAAGAAAAAGAAGAAAGTGGTTTTGTAACGCTTAACGCGTAAATATAGGTTTAAAGAGAGCTTTAATCTAAAAATAATATGTTAAAAGAGGCATCCAAACGATGCCTCTTTTTTTAGGGGTTTCATTCAAGAAACGGCGTCATACCTACGAACAAGAACTTTACAAAAATGACTGCACCACAGCTTTCTCCGGAATTGATCGAACAAAGACCTGAATTATATCCTGACCATAAAAAACTTTTGGCTTTGCCTGAGAAAATTATTCAGTTTGGCACCGGCGTACTCTTACGCGGTCTCCCTGATTTTTTTGTCAATAAGGCAAATCAGCAAAATATTTTTAATGGACGTATTGTTGTTGTGAAATCTACATCACAAGGCGGTGTTGATGCTTTTGCAACTCAAAAAAATATGTTTTCACACAGTATCCGAGGGATTGAAAATGGGAAGCAAATTGACGAAACGATAATAAACAGTGCCATCAGCAGAACACTTTCAGCCAGCAATAACTGGGCTGAAATTCTTGAATGTGCTCACAATCCTGAAATGCAAATTGTTGTTTCCAATACAACCGAAGTTGGGATACAGTATGTGGAAGACGATTTGAAAGCTTCTCCGCCTGTTTCTTTTCCAGGAAAACTGACTGCCTTTTTGTTCGGACGTTTCAACGCATTTTCAGGCTCAGCGGAATCCGGAATGGTGATTGTTCCAACGGAGTTAATTGTTGGAAACGGTACCAAGCTTCGCGAAATCGTTTTGAAACAAGCTGAGCAACATAATTTAGGTACTGATTTTATCAACTGGCTCGAAAAGCACAATCACTTCTGCAATTCGTTGGTTGACCGCATTGTTCCGGGAAAACCCGATGCTGAAACTGTGGCTGAACTGAGCGAAAAATCCGGTTACAAAGATGACTTGTTGATCGTTTCGGAGGTTTACAGTCTGTGGGCGATTGAAGGTGGTGATCATGTGAAATCGGTATTGAGTTTTGCTCAGGCAGATAAGGGTGTGGTGATTGAACCAAACATTGACCTTTTCCGTGAATTGAAACTGCGCCTTTTAAATGGTACACATACCCTGGCTTCCGGCTTATGTTTCTTACATGGACTTAATACCGTTCGGGAAAGTATGGAAAACCCGGAAACTGCGGATTTCATTTCTGGTGTGATGCTGAAAGAATTAGCACCCGCAATTCCCTATGAAGTTGATCCGGCACGTGCGCAGGAATTTGGGAATCAGGTTTTGGATCGTTTCAGAAATCCGTTTATTCGTCACCAGCTGATTGATATAACTGTTCAGTATACTGCGAAAATGAAAATGCGTAATATTCCTACGCTCTTAAATCATTATCAAAAATCAGATGAAGTACCTGCTCTTTTTGCCAGAGGATTTGCTGCGTTCTTATTGTTCATGAAGCCGGTTCAACTGGTTGATGGAATTTATTCAGGTGACCGCAATGGCGAATTATATCCGATCCGTTGTGATTCAGCAGCTTATTTTGCAAAAAAATGGGAAAATGCAGAATCTCAGACTGAACTTGTTAACGCCGTTTTAAGTGACCAGAGTTTATGGGGCGCCGATCTTTCATCACTTTCAGGATTTAACGATGCAGTTGTGAAAAATTTGAAACTACTTTCAAAACAGGAGACGATCATTAATTAAGTTTATACTATACCAAAAACGATCTTGTTAATAATGTTGGCAAGATCGTTTTAAAGTTACCTCATGACTTCAAAATTCTAATTTCTTATAGCCCCTTCCACTTCTCAATCTTCCAAATCAAAGTTTCCGAAGGCTGATGTGTGGAGCTGAAATATATTTCCCCATCTCGTGTGTTTAACATAAGGAAAGGTTTTTGTTTATTATTGACGATCAGCTTGACTGTTTTTCTATCTTTCGTCCTGAAATATCCTTTCCTGAAATCACCTGCGGCAAATCCATTTGAACGGATTGCTATTTGCGGTAACTCTGGCACCAGTGTTAGTCCTAAAATCTCCTCCCGACTGATTTTCTCGCCGTACATTCCGGTTATTTCGAGATTATCCTCGTTAATTAGGATTTCACTATTCTGCAATCCATTCCAAAATAAATGTCCGACACCCACTATCGTAAGCATTAAAATTAACACACCGACTATCGTCCCAACTTTATTATTTTTAACTTCCGTAAAATATTTCCTGCCTTTGATAAGGAAATAAACGTAGGCAAGCAAAGGATATATACCAAGAAAAATCCCAGCTAGATTTTTATTGATCGCTTCAAAAAACATAACGCAAACGAATACAGATATGCCTAGAAACAAATGAAATCGTTTGTGGAATTTTAAATATCGGTCAATATCAACCGAAGCTCTTTGCGAATCAGACATGGTATTGTATCCCGAAAGAATGTATCTGGCGTTACTTTTTGTAACAATAAACGCTAGCGAGCCAAATATGACTGAAAGAATAAGTGTAGGAATTAGCATACGTTAATAAATATTCGGATAGCTGCCAAATCATTTTATCAATTATAAGATACAAAAAATCCGGGATTTCTTATTAGTTGAAATCCCGGAAAATATACTTACTCAATGTTATTTAACTATTTTATTGATCCACGTTGTTACTTCGGACAAAGCACTCGGTGAAAATGTTTGTTCAATCTTGCCATAATCATTAGGAGATCCGGTTTTGCTTTCCTGAAAAAGGTGGTTCAGGTTCGGCAAATCCTTTGTCGTAAAATTTTCATTTCCTCCTTTTTCCAGCGCGATTTTAATCGCTTCAAGATTTTCTTTAGGTGGTACTTGCAAATCATTCTCACCATTCAAAGCCAGCACAGGACATTTTACTTTTTCCAAAGCTGGCGCTGGATCATAAGTCAGGAAAAAATGGGTCCATGGCGATACAATTGAATTGACCATCCTGGAAATTACCGCTTCCTTGTCACGATCAGAAAGTCTCTGTTCGGCAGGCGCATTGTTATGATCTTCTTCCAGAAGTACTTTAATCTGCTTTTTAGTCTCAGCAAGATCTAATTTCTGTTTTAAAACTGCATATACCTTCCTGTTCATTTGCTCTGATTTATCCAATGCTTGATCTGGTATACCACCAGCCTTTCCGATCAGACGATTTTGTTTTATCATAATTTGATCTCCGGGAATTCCTGGTCCCGCAAGCAAAACGATAAAAGCTACATCCTTAGAATCTGCTGCGACCATCGGAGCTATTAACCCGCCTTCACTATGCCCGATCAAACCTATTTTCTTAACATTAACTTCTTTTCTAGTCTTCAAATAAGAAATCGCTGCTTCAACGTCTGTCGCAAATTCTCTGGATGTAGCAGCATTAAAATCACCTGTTGACTGTGCGGTTCCCCTGTCATCATATCTCAAAACAGCGATTCCATTTTTAGTTAAATGATCCGCTATGACCAAAAATGGTTTATGACCCATAATTTCCTCGTCCCGGTTTTGCGGACCGCTACCTGAAATTAAAATTGCTACCGGATAATTTCCTTCTTTCGATGGCAAACTCAGGGTGCCCGCCAACGTAATTTTGTCCTTTTTGTTTTCAAATTTCACTTCCTCTGTGTAATATGAATAAGGTTTTGCAGGTTCCTGCGGACGCAAGGCTTTGGTACCTTCTAAAACTTCCCGGCCAAGGTCCAAAGGAAAGGACATGCCATTTTGCCTGAATGTTCCCTTAAAATTATTTCCGGCTTCCAGTGTTCCCTGGTATTCTGCATTAATACCTGACAATTGTATTTTTAAAACCGAATTGGAAAATTCGACGCTGTTGACCGGAATGCCTTTCGCACCCTGATCAGGACTGTCTAATGTTGCAGCATATCCGCTGCCATTCTTGGATAAATTAAGTACCAGTTTCAGTTGAGCTCCCGAAATTTTTAGAATTCCATACCATTGTCCGGAGATATCCTGAGCACGGGCTACAAAAGATATGAGTAAAAGGAATGTAATTAGTAATGTGTTTTTCATCGTGATATATTTGTGAAGAGTAAAACGATTTGTCACCGATATGCTACGATTGCAATAAAACGCAAAGTACACGGAAAACAAATAAGAAAAGGATAAGTGGAAAATTTCTTTCCGAAATCAACTTTTAACAACCGAAAGCAAAATTCTGCGGTAATTAACCCATTGTCATGGAGCAAAACACACAACTGGAATTAGCGGCTCAATTCGTTCATTTTACAAATAAGAATATTTTCCTTACCGGAAAAGCTGGTACCGGGAAAACCACTTTTTTACATAATCTCAAAAAAACTTTAAGCAAAAGAATGGCGATTGTGGCTCCAACCGGAGTTGCAGCCATTAATGCTGGCGGAGTCACGATTCATTCTTTTTTTCAACTTCCTTTCGGGCCATATATTCCTGAAAGTAATACAAATGAACAGCGATACAGCCGTTTTAATACGGAGAAAATCAACTTGATTAAAGGGCTCGATCTGCTGGTAATTGATGAAATAAGTATGGTCCGCGCTGATACCTTAGACGGAATTGATGAGGTTTTAAGAAGATATAAAGACAGAAATAAACCTTTTGGCGGTACACAATTGCTCATGATCGGGGATTTGCATCAGCTTTCACCTGTTGTGCAAGATCAGGAATGGAGCATGCTTAAACCTTACTACGATACTTTTTATTTTTTTAGCAGTAACGCTTTGAAACAAACAGCGCCCGTAAGAATTGAGCTGAAACATATTTACCGCCAATCAGATACTTTTTTTATTGATATACTAAATCGCATCCGCGAAAACAAGCTTGATAAAACTACATTAGAAGCTTTGAATCAGCGATTTATCCCGAATTTCAAACCAGCTGACGACGAAGGTTATATCACGCTGACCTCTCATAACCATTCGGCACAAGAAATCAATAGTAAAAAACTGGCCGATCTTGGCGCGAAATCGAAATTTTTCGAAGCTCGGGTCGTGGAAAATTTTGTAAAGGAAACCTTCCCGACCGAACAAAGTCTGGAGCTGAAAGTCGGTGCTCAGGTAATGTTTGTAAAAAACGATTCTTCGCGCGACAAGTTATATTACAACGGAAAAATCGGAACAATAACGCGTTTTGATGAGGATACGATTTATGTAAAATGCAAAGGAGATTATTCTGAAATTGATGTTCATCCGGCTGAATGGCAAAATATCAAGTATGCGCTGAATCCTCAGACAAAAGAAATTGAAGAGCAGGTTATTGGAAGTTTTACCCAGTATCCTCTTAAACTGGCCTGGGCCATAACGATTCACAAAAGTCAGGGCCTGACTTTTGAAAAAGCGATTATTGACGCTAATAATTCATTCGCTCATGGTCAGGTATATGTTGCGCTGAGTCGTTGTAAGAGTTTTGAAGGTATGGTCTTACGGACACCGATTTCCCTGAACAGTGTAAAAACGGATGGAACGGTTGCTGCTTATGTAAAAGAAGCGAGCGCAAACGAACCGGATACAAGCCAGTTAACTGATTCCAAGATCGTTTTTCAAAGATCTCTTCTGCAGGAATTATTTGATTTCAGCGAAGTCAAAAATACGGCTTTCCGGTTGAACCGTGTGTTGGAAGAGAATGAAAGTATTATCAATAAATCTGCCAACACCACGATGAAACTGATAAAAGCTGCGGCAGACCATGACGTTTTCAACGTAGCAGATAAATTTAAAAATCAGTTAAACCAGTTTTTTACAGAGCCAGGTCTTCCTGAGGAAAATGAAGTTCTGATTAATCGTGTTCAAAAAGGTGCTGTCTATTTTTACGACAAAATCGACCAGTCTATCTATCAGGAAAGCAGATCTATTGAGATTGAAACAGATAATACGGCGGTAAAAAAAGTTGCAGTTCAGGCGCTTGAAAATTTCCAGAGAGCCGTTTTTATCAAACGAGCGGTCATGCAGGCGACTAAGGAAGAGTTCAGTACTTCTAATTATCTGAGAGCAAAATCGAATGCGGAAATCGATTTCAAAGTAAGCATAAAAACCACTACCGCTACCAAAACAGCCACAACGGTTTCAAAAGATATACCCAATCCTGAGCTTTACAAAACAATTAAAAACTGGCGCAATAACATTGCCACTGAAAACGATGTTTTTGTGTACATGATTTTACCGCAAAAAGCGATGGAAGAACTGGTAACCAAATTACCTACCACTTTGCCGGAGCTTGAAAGTGTAAAAGGTATTGGTAAAGCGAAAGTAAAACAATTTGGAAAAGAGCTGGTTGAAATGGTTATTGCTTATTGTGAACAAAACCAGATAGACAAGGGTACGATTGAGCTTCCGCTTAAAAAGGAAAAAGTAGATACGAAAAAAGTAAGCTTTGACCTTTTCCACTCCGGAAAGAATATCGAAGAGATTGCAGAAGAACGAGGTTTTGGAGTTTCGACGATTGAAACGCATCTTGCCCATTATATCGGCACCGGCGAACTTGAAATCTTCGATATTTTCCCGAAAGAGAAGATCAATAAGATCATTGATTATTTCCTGGAAAATAAACAAGTCACTTTGAACGAAGCGAAGGCAGCTTTACCTGATGACGTTACCTACGCTGAGCTACGCGCAGCTTTAAAACATCTGGAGTTTTTGGGCGCGTAACCGGATAGCGATAATTACTTGCATTTGTTATGTTTGATTGAACAAAAAACGGCGGATTCTTTTTATGATTCTTCCATGCGTGTTCCTGACGTCGACTGGATTAAAATAGGGCGCTGGGATCTGCTTTCAATGTCTAAAAAAAAACTTTCCCATACCTCGCTCGTGATTTTATTATTGAGCTTAAATCAGAAACGGACAGTATGAATGATCTGAAAGCAAAAGATGTAAAAATGGATAGATAATGGAGTCAGACTTGACTGGCTCGTCTCTACCGAAGATCAGATCGCCTAAATTTATGAGCCAGCAAAAGAGGTTATGCTATGCTCCTTCAATGATGTATTGTATGGTGACCGGGTAGTAACTGATTATTCTTTAAGGTTGAGTGACATGCTCGAATATTAATCCCGCCGCTCGCTCATTATAACCAAAACAAACAGGAATACTTCGTAAACGTTTTGGTCATTTTGGACACAAGCAGTTACTTTGTGGAGAAAGCTTATTTCTCACACAAATTACAACGTCATGAAAAAAAATTACATTTCCCTGATCCTTCTCTGGGCTTTTCTGGGTATTTCTTTTATTGGATGTACCGACCACGACATTGAGCCGCAAGCGTGGTTAAATGATCTGGAAACTTTATTGGGGCAAGGCACCAAAACAACAATAGAAGGCTGGATCAACGCGGGCCTTGACGAAGAAAAAACAAAAGAAGCGTTTGGAAAATCAGGAAATAAAGCCGGATTGTTTAGCAGTTTGAAAACAGCAATCAGTATTTACGATCAGCGCGTTTATATTGAAGACTGGGATCGCATTCCTGGCATTGAAAGAGGAAATTACGTTGCCAACGGGCTAAAATCCGGCGCTTCTAATCCTGTTTGGAATAATTCTGAGCTTGATCTGTCGGCGGCGGACGCGGCGAACTTTGTTGATGCGAAAGCTGATGATCTGCCAGCCGGAACAAAAATCTACCGTGTAACAGGGGAAAATCCAGCAGGCGGATACTGGACGATTCAAGTTTCTGGTTCTGTTGGAGATGTCATTGGTGGAACTGCGGTGCGTCCTGCATGGAATAATTTTTCTAAAATGTACGTTTATGAAGTTCCGGCAGGTCAAACATTGAAAGTATGGAGAGGCACAACGGCTGCTCAGCAAATTGCAGACGGCGTAATCAATCCGTTTCTGGCTGGAAAAGCCGAACAATTATTTATCCCATTTGTAGTGAGAGATGCTGCGTTTAAATCTCTTGTACAAGAAATTCCGTTACCATGGTAAGCAACTTAAAAGCTCAAACAGACAATTTATTTCAGGAACTGATAACATTATTGACCGCTGAATCAAAGTTCGATTCCTACAATAGCCAGTTCCTTCAATACGTTCAGGAAAAGCATCATTTTATCCAACAAAACACGGATGAAGCTGAGGTTTTAGAAGCCATCAGAGGAATTAACCGCTATTCCGATGAATTCTCCTTCACCGATATCAATACAAAGAAGATCAAAGTGACTATCGATAATCTCTATAATTTGGCCAATCGTTCGTAGTTCATAACCGTTGTTAAAATAAAAGCTCAACAGACCAGGTACCTGTTGAGCTTTTATCTTAACAAAATTCCAATTATACTTTCGCTCTAAATTCCTTAATCAAAGCAATGCTTTCAGCTACTTTTGCTTCGATCCAGGCATAATTTCCTTCTGTAATTACGTTTTTAGGGAATAAATTCGAACCCATTCCAACGCCATAAGCGCCTGCGCCAAACCATTCTTCAATACTTTCTTTGGTAGGAGAAACTCCGCCGGTTACCACAATTTTCACATGCGGCATTGGTCCTTTTACTGCTTTTACAAACGCAGAACCAACAACTTCACCCGGGAAAAGTTTTACAACTTCTGCTCCGCCTTTCAGCGCGTGAAAAATTTCAGTCAAAGTAGCAATTCCTGGTATCCATGGAATATCTGCTTTATTACAAACTTCTCCAACTTCAGGATTTGTGAAAGGTGCCACGACAAATTCTGCACCTGCATCAATGTATTTTTGAGCTGTTTCTGCGTCATAAACTGTACCAATTCCCAATGCTAAGCCTGGTAGGTTTTCAAGCGCATAAGCGATAAGTTCAACAAAAACTTCGTAGGCATTTACACCACGATTTGTAAACTCAAATGCTCTTGCACCTCCGTTATAACTGGCAGTCAAAACCTTTTTAGCAATTTCAACATCTGCGTGATAAAAAAGCGGTAATATTCCCGTTTCATTCAATAAAATGATCGTAGTATCTTTATCTATTGTTGCCATAATTTATATTTTAGATTTTCCGGCATACGAGTTATTATCGTGCGCTGCACCGTCAATACCCGTCGCCCATACATTCTCCCTAAAAATATTGCTGTGCGTTGCACCTTATCTTCTGATTCTTCCGGAAGTTTCACCCTGGCGAATTGCTTCAACCTCGGCAACCGTAGAAATAAGTGCATCACCTTCAATGGTATGTTTCAAAGCAGATGCTGCAACGCCAAATTCAAGCGCTTTCTGTTCGTCGTTAAATGAAATCAAACCGTGAATCAAACCGGCTATGAAAGCATCTCCTCCCCCAACCCGGTCGACAATTGGGTTAATGTCAATATCAGGCGTTTCCAATACGCTCGTTCCATTCCAAAGATATGCTCTTAGCAAGTTATGCGTCGCACTTATTGAAGTCCTTTTTGTATCTACAACCCTGCTAACCTGAGGAAAAGCCTTCTTTAAATTGACACAAGATTCGATAAAATCGTTTCCGTCGATGCCAAATATTTCCTTTATGTTTTCACGGTTTGCGATCACGATATCGGTTCCCGCTGTCAACGCGGGAAGTACATCGGAGGGTTTTTTGCCATACTTCCACAAATTAGCACGATAAAAAATATCACCTGAAACTGTAATTTCTTTTCTGCGGGCCGCTTCAATTCCAGCCAGACAAGCATCTGCCGCTCCTTGTGAAAGCGCCGGGGTAATACCTGCCCAGTGAAACCAATTCGCATCTTTCAGGATTTCATCCCAGTTCAATTCACTTGGATCGATGGTTGCAAGGGAAGAATTTACACGGTCATAAACAATCTGGCTGGCACGTAAAGCTGCACCCGTTTCCAGAAAATAAACCGCCATTCTAGGTCCACCGTAAATGATATTTGAAATATCAACACCATGAAAATGAAGATATTGTGCAGCTGAACGTCCGATCGGAGAGTCAGGAAAGCGCGTAACGTGAGCGGTATGATGTCCCCAATAAGCCAATGCAGAAGCTACATTGGCTTCTCCGCCGGCATAGGTAACGTCAAGTTGCCTGGCTTGTTCAAAACGTGAAAAACCTGGCGTCGACAGGCGCATTAATACTTCTCCGAATGTTACTATTTTAGACATAATTACTAGGTCAATTTAATCTGAAATGGTTAAGATGGCATCAGTTTTAAATGCCGGAATAGGATTTAAATTACTGACCGCTAAGTTATACCAAAAGCCGGCCGATTTGCAAAATCAGACCGGCTTTCTGCAATAAGGTTTTAAAAAGAAATCCTACCGTCAAAACCCAAAATAATTTTTGGCATTGTAATAAGATATATCCTGCACCAGTTTTCCTAACCAGGGAATATCTTTGGGCAGTTCGCCATTTTCAACATCAGTACCGATCAGGTTACAAAGAATCCTTCGGAAATATTCGTGACGCGGATAAGAAAGAAAACTTCTGGAATCGGTAAGCATACCTACAAAACGGCTTAATAAACCAATGTTGGAAAGTGCATTCATTTGTTTTTCCATACCGTCTTTCTGGTCTAGAAACCACCAGCCGGATCCAAATTGCATTTTTCCCGGAATGGTTCCGTCGTTGAAATTACCGGTCATTGTAGCTAAAACTTCATTATCACCTGGATTCAGATTATATAATACGGTTTTGGCCAACTGATCTGTTGAATCCAGTTTATTCAAAAACTTAGACAAAGCCTGCGCCTGGCTGTAATCACCGATTGAATCCCAACCCGTATCCGGTCCAAGTTTGTTAAGCATCCGGGAATTATTATTTCTCAAAGCTCCAAGGTGAAACTGTTGCGCCCATTCCTTGCTATGATCCATTTTAGCAAGATCATAAAGTAAAACTGATTTGAAAGCGGTACGCAATTCAGCCGAACTTGTCTTGCCTGATAACGTTTCAGCCAGTGCAGTGCGCGCGGCGGCTTCGTCGAAAGATGCATAAATATGTTCAAGGCCGTGGTCTGACAAGCGCCCGCCCATTTCTGCAAAAAAGTCATGACGATTTTTTAGCGCAGCCAATAAATCTTCGTACGTACTCCCGTTCGAAACACCTGCTACCTGAAATAATTTGTTCAGATATTCCTGAAAATCGGTAGGTGAATCAATTAACAACATCGCCTTATCCGGCCGGAAAGTCGGTAGAACTTTGATATCAAAACCGCTATCCTGGATTTGCTGATGATATTGCAGTGAATCTGTCGGATCGTCCGTTGTGCATATCACTTTCACATTCATACGTTTCAATAAACTGCGGACGCTAAAATCTTTCTGCTTCAATTTTGCAGAACATTCATCATAAATTTCACGTGCAGTATCTTTATTCAGGATGATATCAACATCAAAATACCTCAGTAATTCAAGATGCGTCCAGTGGTACAACGGGTTACGCATCGTGTAAGGAACTGTTGCCGCCCATTGTTCAAACTTTTCCCAGTCGCCTGCGTTTCCGGTACAAAATTTTTCGTCGATGCCGTTCGCGCGCATCGCACGCCACTTATAGTGATCGCCATAAAGCCAGATCTGCGTCAGGTTTTCAAACTGCTTATCTTCTGCGATCTGATCAGGCGGAAGGTGGCAATGGTAATCGATAATCGGCATTTCCTTCGCATAATCATGATATAATATGCGTGCTGTTTCTGAGCGTAAGAGAAAATCTTCGTCAATAAACGTTTTCTGGGCGGTGGTATTTGTGTCTATCATTGCTGAATTTTTACGTCGGCTGTCGGCTTTCAGCTTTCAGTCTTTCTTGATAATTATTCCAAACTTCTTTTGATTCCCATTTCCAAACCACGCAATTCCGCCAGTCCGCGTAACCGGCCGATTGCCGTATAACCCGGATTCATTCGCTTGGTTGCGGTAAGATCGTCCAGCATTCTGTGTCCGTGATCAGGACGGAAAGGCATTCTCAAATCTTCTCTGCCTTCCGAAATTCTTCTTTTTTGTTCAGTAATTAACGCGCGCATCACACTGTACATATCGACATCTCCATTGAGATGATCCGCTTCGTAGAAACTTCCGTCCGGCTCGCGGGTTGTTGCCCGCAAATGAATAAAATTAATTTTATTTCCTAAACGATAAACCATTCCCGAAAGGTCATTATCGGCACGTACGCCATAAGAACCCGTACAAAAACAAAGTCCGTTTGACTTGCTGTCATAGGCGTCCAGCAAAAGATTTGCGTCATTTTCAGTGCTTACAACACGTGGCAATCCTAAAATCGGATAAGGAGGATCGTCCGGGTGAATTGCCAGATTTATTCCTGCTTCTTCTGCAACTGGCGCAATCGCCTGAATAAACTGATATAAATGCGTGCGTAATTCCAGATCACCAATATGCTTATAGGTCTCCAGGACCTTACGAAATTCTTCAATCGTAAAACTTTCTTCGGAACCAGGAAGACCTGCGATAATATTTCGGGTCAACTTATTAACCTCATCGCCTGTTGCTTTTTCCAGCCAATTCAACGCAGCTGTTTTTTGTCCTTCATTATATTGATCACCAGCATTTTCGCGTCTTAAAATGTAAAGATCAAAAGCGGCGAATTGGGTCGCATCAAACCTTAAACCTGTCGAACCATCATGCATGGGCGCATCCAGATCTGTTCTAGTCCAGTCCAGGATCGGCATGAAATTGTAACAAACCGTATCAATTCCGCATTTCCCCAAATTGATCAGTGATTGCTGATAATTCCGGATATACTTTTCAAAATCACCCGTGCGTGTTTTTATCGCCTCATGAACCGGCACACTTTCCACGACAGACCAGGACAAACCTGCCTCTTCAATGATGTTTTTTCGATTTAAAATCTCGTCTATTTCCCAAACGACTCCGTTTGGTATATGATGTAATGCGGATACAATTCCCGTGGCTCCTGCCTGACGGATATCCTGTAACGTAACAGGATCATTTGGGCCAAACCAGCGCCAAGTTTGTTCTAAAGACATATGTTAGTGACTGTCGGCAGTCGGCTTTCGGCAGTCAGCCAGTAAGCCTCCTACTTTTCAGCAGATTTAGTTATAACAATTTATTGAGCTACTTGTACCTAAGCAAATCTACTTTTGGCACTCCAAGTTAATCTCAGCAAACCTATTTTTTATAAAATATTTATAATTTCTAAAACAGAATAGTAACAAAGAGCCTTCCAAGTCAATCAACTGAAAGCCGAGAGCCGACTGCTGACAGCCGAAAGCTATGCTACCAACCGATGTTCAGGGACTCTTTCACGTAACACTTTCAAAGCGCGGCTCATTTGTGTTTCAACTGTTTTAACAGAAATCTGCAAACGCTCAGCAATGTCTCGATAACGTAAACCTTCTTCGCGGCTTAATCTGAAAATAACCTGGCATTGCCTTGGTAAATCCTGAATGCAGCCCTCCACTCGTTCGTAGAATTCATTAAATGCCATTTCTTCAATCGGTGTGTAATGATCTGCATGTGTCAGATTCCATTGCACGGAGTCGAGCGACTCCCGTTCGTACTGGCGATGGATACGTAATTTCAAATAATCAAGAGCCTGATTCCGAACCGCTCTATATATATAAGCCTGGAAAGAAGTATGCACTTCAATTTGTTCCCGGTTTTTCCAAAGCTTCACAAATACATCCGAAACCACTTCCTCAGCAATTTCCCGGGTTACAACCACCCGCATGGCATAATTACAAAGCGATCTGTAATGATGTGTAAACAATTCACGAAAAGCATAATAATCTCCATTAGCGACTACCTTACCAAAAAGATTCTCTAAAACGCTTTTTTGAGAATACGTAGTCGGTAATGCATTAGTAAATGATTTCGTTTCCATTAAACTTTGGGTAGGTTAATATAGAAAAATTCCTTGATTACTGCACGCACCAGTCAGTGCAACTATTGCAATCATTCGTCTAGTTTAATGATTGGTTCGTTGATATACAAAAATTAATCTTGAAAAAAATCAATATATTTACGCAACCGTTCCCGAAACCGTTCCCGATTTAGTATTTTTTCCCGGAACATGGTTAGTGACGGTTACTTTACTGAGTTCTTAACAGTTAGTTCATTTCGGAGAAATAATATCACGATTGCATTATTTTAATATACACCCTACATATGAGAAAGGCTTCGATTACAATTAAGGAAATTGCACGTCAACTGGATGTTTCGAAATCAACAGTGTCACGCGCGTTGCGTGACAGTTCCGAAATAAGTGAGGAGACAAAAAAGAGAGTGATCGAACTGGCTGAGTCTTTAAATTATTCGCCCAATCCTATTGCATTAAGTTTACTCCGTAACCGTACACAAACGTTGGGAATCATAGTTCCCGACATTGCGAATCCATTTTTTTCAACAGCCATCGGAGGTGTTGAAGATATTGCATACAGCCGCGGATACCATACCATGATTTATCAAAGTCATGAATCTTATGAAAGAGAACTGGCCGACACCAGGCACATTGCCATGCGGCGTGTGGACGGACTGATCGTCTCCATTTCAAGCCAGACGGAAAATCATGACCATTTTATAGAATTGCAGGAACAAGGAATTCCGGTTGTATTTTTTGATCGCGTCAGTGAGTCGACGCCAAGCCATAAGGTTCGGGTCGACGACTACAAGGGAGCTTTTGAAGCCACGGAACATTTAATAAGCCGGGGATGCAAATGTATTGCTCATATCGCGGGACCACCAAATTTATCCATCAGCCGTAACCGTTTAAAAGGTTATCAGGATGCATTGACAAAACATGGAATTGAATTTCATGACGAATGGGTTGTCAGCAGCGAATATAATCAGGCTGGCGGAACGGAACGTGCCTATCAATTAATGGCTTTAAAAAACCGCCCGGACGCAATTTTTGCTGCAAGCGACCGGATCGCGATCGGTGTACACTGGGCACTGCGCCAGCTTGGCTACCGAATGCCTGATGATATTGCCCTGGTAGGATTTTCAGATCTTTCCATTTCTTCACTTTTGGACCCACCGCTAAGTTCAGTTGCACAGCCGTCGTTTGAAATGGGCCAGCTTGCCGCAACATTATTATTAGACCTCATCGAAAGCAAAAGCACCCCGGCCGCTTTCGAGACCAGGGTGCTTACTTCGAACCTTATTATAAGACAATCTTCTATGAAAGAATTAGTTAGTAATTGATTTTAACTTTCTTTCAAATTCAGATAAAATTCTCTCTTTCATTGCCACTTTACGCTTCTGGATATTAATGCGTCCCTGTGCTTGTTTATCCTGCTCAGGGTCGCCGGTAGCAGTTCTGTCAAACTCGATGATCGCAAATTCAAGATCACTTTTCTCACGTTTGGCAAGCCACTCTAGTTCTCTGAGTTTCGTACGCAGCTGTTCTTCCTCGCTCTTCATTTCAAAAGCAGGATATTTTCGGCTGATAACACGAGCCAGATAACTTAACTCAAAAATCTTATCACATACAGAACGGAAACGCTCAGCTAATTCTTTATCAGCAAGTTTGAAGGGTATCTTGATCTCCTTCCATTTGCTTAACAACACTTTTGCTTCCTGCGATGCTTCCACAATGTCTTTCTGCCTCAATAAAGTTTCAGCGCGAGCCAGTAAAGCCTGTTGTTCAACAATTCTTGGGTCAACACGTACTTTTGGCTCAATTCCTTTGGCAAGGTTATACTTGTCATAAAATAATTTAAGGAAATGGCGGTACGCCTTGTTGACCTTAAAGAATCTCTTTGGAGGAACTTCCCCGACATTATTCCACGCCACACGAACTTCACGCGCTTTGTTGTAAGCATCATCAAGATCCCGCGAGTAGCTTAAAGTTTTTGTAATTTTAATCAGGCGCTCATATTCATCGATACGTTCCTGATTAATTTTGTTTTGTTCGTCAAAATAATCGCGGCGTCTCTGGAAGAAATTATCCAGAATTTCCTGAAAAGTTGTTTCTACTTCATCCTGAAATTCTTTTTCTACCGGACCTGTGCGAATCCATTTTGCTTTAATTTCCTGAATTTGATCTGTGGCCACAGCATAATCTTCAATGGCTGCCGCTTCTTTCACATCTTCAATCAGTGCGCGTTTGATCTCAAGATTTTTTAATTGATTTACCTCAATCAAACCTCTGAGATACTCTTCCTTCTCCTGAAGCCTTTCCAACAAGGGGACAAAATCCCCAAGTGCGTCAAAACTTATCAGTTTTCGCTGCAACTGTATAAGTTTTGTCAAGTACGAGCCCTTGTTAAGCGCTTCATCAATCTCAGTTTCCAGCTGCTCTACCTTGTTAAGTACGATAGAAAACCGGTTTTTGAAATAATCAATTGCTTCCTGCTCCGTCCTTTTTACTTCTCCAATTTGCCGATCCGGGTACTCCAGATACCCTTTTAAAAATACTTTGCTGTCTTTAACATAGCCGTATTCGTCATTCAATGTGGCATTTTCCATTCTTTAAAGTTTTTTATCTGCTAAGTGTAGGGATATATAACGATATTTGCTAAGCACAAATTAACTAAAAAATGAGTAACGAAACCATTATTTTCTCAATGTCGGGAGTTAACAAAATCATTCCCCCCAACCGACATATCATAAAAAATATTTATTTATCCTTTTTTTATGGAGCTAAAATTGGTGTACTAGGGTTAAATGGCTCTGGTAAATCTACACTTTTACGCGTCATTGCAGGTATAGATAAAGACATTCAGGGGGACGTTGTGTTTTCTCCTGGCTATTCTGTCGGCATGCTGGAACAGGAACCAAAGCTTGACCCGACCAAAACCGTTCGCGAAGTTGTTGAAGAAGGTGTGCAAGAAATTGTGGATCTTCTAAAAGAATACGACAAAATCAACGAAGCGTTCGGAGAAGAAGACGCCGATTTTGACAAATTATTGGAAAGACAAGGCGAAGTTCAGGAAAAACTGGACGCGACTGATGCCTGGAATCTTGACAACCGTCTTGAAATTGCCATGGATGCATTGCGTTGCCCACCTTCCGATACGCTGGTTTCCACATTATCAGGTGGAGAAAAACGCCGCGTCGCCTTGTGCAGATTATTGCTTCGCCAGCCAGACGTATTATTGCTGGATGAACCGACTAACCATTTGGATGCGGAATCGGTACTTTGGCTGGAAGAACACTTAAGACAATATAAAGGAACTGTGATCGCGGTTACCCACGATAGATATTTCCTTGACAACGTAGCAGGATGGATTCTTGAATTAGACCGTGGTGAAGGAATTCCGTTTAAAGGAAATTATTCTTCCTGGCTGGAACAAAAACAAGAACGTCTGAAAAAAGAAGAAAAGACGGAATCAAAACGTCAGAAAACTTTACAGCGTGAGCTTGAATGGGTTCGGATGGGTGCAAAAGGCCGTCAGGCAAAATCAAAAGCACGTCTGGGTGCTTATGAAAAATTATTAGGACAGGAAGGAAAAGAAAAAGAAGATAAATTGGAAATCTTTATCCCGGCAGGTCCTCGACTGGGTAATAAAGTAATTGAAGCGCATGACGTCTCGATGGGATTCGGCGATCGTCTTCTTTATGAAAACCTGAATTTTGCATTGCCGCCTAACGGTATCGTTGGAATTATCGGACCGAACGGTGCCGGTAAAACAACGCTTTTCAAATTGATTACAGGAGAATTAAAACCTCTGAAAGGACATTTTGACGTTGGTGATACCGTTCAACTCGCTTATGTGGATCAGGAACATGATAATCTTGATGCCAATAAAACGGTATATCAAAGCATTGCCGACGGAAATGACTGGATCATGATGGCTGGAAAACAGTCTAACGCACGTGCTTATGTAAGCAGGTTTAATTTTGGGGGCGGTGATCAGGAGAAAAAAGTAGGAACGCTTTCAGGCGGAGAACGTAACCGCGTCCATTTGGCGATGACATTGAAAGAAGGCGGAAATCTTCTTTTATTAGATGAGCCAACCAATGATCTGGACATCAACACGCTTCGTGCATTGGAAGAAGGTCTGGAAAATTTTGCTGGTTGTGCTGTAATTATTTCCCACGACCGGTGGTTCCTTGACCGCGTAGCGACACATATTCTTGCGTTCGAAGGTGATTCGCAGGTTTACTGGTTTGAAGGAAACTTCTCGGAGTACGAAGAAAACCGTAAAAAGAGACTTGGCAACGAGTCTACGCCTACCCGAATCAAGTACAAAAAACTGGCCTGAAAAGATTAACAAATAATATTTGAAAACAAAAGACGGCTCACACAAAGTGAAGTCGTCTTTTGTTTTAGAGTCATCTTTTGAAAAAACATTTCTTAATAAAATTTATAGTAAAAATTTTACCGTTTAATAATTTACTCTAAAAAGCTCTATTGATAACAATAAAAAGTAATTTATCTGAGAAAACATATAATGTTAGATATTAAAACCATCTTCTTAAACCCGGAACAGAACTTAATTCACGCAAATTTTTTTTATGATACAGGTAGATTGGTGACATAACGACCAATTTTATAGTATTTATTCTACGATTATATAGTATGTTTAACATTGAAACGGAAATGATCAATGCTAAACTCTTGCTATATGGACAGAAAAAAAACCTTCATAAAGCGACTTTCTTCGTCCTTATTTTTAAAGAAATTTTATCTTGTTCTTTTTCTAATCTTTCTTTCCCAAACGTATCTGCCCGCTCAAACCGAGCTTATCATTAATACAACCGGCTACGGTTTTAATAAAAGTGAAGCCAATGGAATCAATGCAGAACAGTGGGACTACATTAAAAAGTTTGTAAACATTTCTTACAACGGTCAGGATGCAAGTGTTACCGCTGTCCGGCTGCATATTGAATGGCACCAATACGAGCCGACTCCGGGAAATTATCAGCGGAAACAAATTGTAGAAGCCGTAAAAGCTATTCTGGCACTAAAACCGGGAATGAAATTCGCACTGCATTTTCCTTACCAGAGACCGGGATATTGGAACGACAGCTATTTTTCCACCGATGATATCGCCCAGACCAGATTCGGTGCTTTTGTAAGGAATGAAATTGCATATGCCTGCCCGTCGATGTATTCAGATTATGCAACGACCCGCTTTTACGCTTTTGTAGACGACGTGCTGACGCAGATTTCAGCGTACTATCCGCAATTACTGTATGTGCAAATGGGAAATAGTCCGGCCGAAGAATTTGCAATGCCTTTCAATAACGGCAATCCCGATCCCGGTTTATATGAACAGGCTGCCGTTAAAGCATGGCGGGAAAAATTTCTTCCGTTACGTTTTCCAAACAAAACAACGGCAAAATGGGGAAATCAGGAATATGAAATAAAAAATGCTCCGCAGCCGATGGACGGGAACTGGACTTCTGATATGGGAAAAGATTTGCATCGGTTTGCAGGCTGGGGGCTGTTAAAGAAATTCGAAGGTTTTTACCGGCTCGTAAAACGCCATAGTGCTTCGATCAAGGTTTTATATTTCATCTCCGATTTCGGCTCTCAACAAGGGAATTTAAGACATCTTCATAACAGTACCATTCCATTGGCACTGCAGCTTGCAGATGGTATTTATAGCTCCGATGGAACAAACCCCTGGGATCTGTGGAGAAAAATTTCGGTCCCGGATATTGTGAAAGGAACCAATTCAAATAAAATAGCGGCCGTAGAATTTGATCCGGAAGATTTGGGAGAACCTCGTGGCGGTAACGGCCTGGAAGGAAATCTTCCGATGGAATGGCTGCCGAGAGCATACAAACATGGTACAAATTATGTCCATATCGCAATGCATTTCACCGATCTTGAAATTTACCAACTGAAACCTGCACTCGCCAAATGCCGGGCCGAATTTGTGAACAATACATACACAGCCCCTGCCCGCTCTCCCGCAATTCCGGTTAATATTTATCCAAATGTCTTTACTGAAAATTATCTGTTTGAGGAATGGAAAAACGGTGGAATGGATTGGGGCGCAACTGACAATACTCCAAAATCGATTAAGATGTCGGATGAAGGCTATTGGGATAACCTTTGGGATTCATATAATCTGTTGCCTTGTACTTTTACAATTAATGCTGCGGCTTCAAATAACAAACCCAAGCCCGGAGCAAAAACAACTTTATCGGTAGCCTGCTCGGGAGGAGAATGTGACGGTGCGAAATTCACCTGGAATGGTCAGGGAGTCAGTAACGTAACCGGAAACTCAGTTGAAATTACAGTACCCTCAACGCCTGGAAATTATGTTTATGCCGTAAAAACAAGCCGAAGCGGATGTATGCCGAAAACTTCGACGACTACCTTGCTCAGTGAAAATCCCCTCCCCGTAACTTTGGTTGAATTTAGTGCGACCAAAGAAAATAAAACTACTCAATTAACCTGGCAGACAACTTCGGAAACCAATAGCGATCGTTTCGAAATAGAACTTAGCCTGGATGGGAAAAAATGGAATAAAATAGGAAGTGTCAAATCAAATGGAGATACCTACCAATCCATCTCCAATTATTCATTTACTGACAATTCCCCGGCGTCAGGTGAGAACTTATATCGTTTAAAGATGATTGACCGGGATGAAACTTTTGCATTTAGTGCCATCCGAAGTGTGCAATTTGAACACTCAACTTTCTTATCCATATACCCTAATCCTGCCAGTAACAAATTGGTAATTGCGACTGAAAACTGGAAAGGAATAAAAAATGTCCAAATTTTAAGTACTTCCGGGAATATTATATTTGATTCCGGAAGCAAGCCTGAACCCGAAATTGATATCACATCATTAAGCCAAGGCACTTATCTTATCAGGTTCATTTCAAAAAATGGTGCCTTCGAAACACTGAAATTTGTAAAGAAAGGCTGAGATAGCTTCAATAAATTGACTGTCTTTATGACGCCCGATTGACTATTTTTGTCAAAGGCGATTTGCTTGGCATTTGCCCAAAGATCAATTCTTACTAACTTCGCTTCGAATCAGTCATTCCGATTATAATAATGAGTCAAAATACCCAATCCCGAAAAATACATTTTATATCCATAGGCGGCAGTGTGATGCACAATCTCGCCATCGAATTGCAGCAAAAAGGTTTCACAATCACGGGATCTGACGATGAGATTTACGAGCCGTCGGTAAGCCGTTTAAAAAAACATAATTTACTTCCTGCTGAAATGGGATGGTTTCCTGAAAAAGTTACGACGGATCTGGAAGCTGTCATTTTAGGGATGCATGCACGGGAAGATAATCCGGAATTGAAAAAAGCTCAGGATCTGGGTATCAAAGTTTATTCATATCCTGAATATATTTTTGAACAGAGCGAAGACAAACAGCGCGTGGTGATCGCCGGAAGCCATGGCAAAACAACGATCACCTCCATGATCCTGCATGTATTGAACGTCAACAAACGCATATTCAACTACCTGGTTGGCGCGCAGATCGAAGGGTTTGAAAACATGGTAAAACTTTCTGATGAAGCTCCGGTCATCGTGATCGAAGGTGATGAATATTTCACCTCCCCTCTGGACAAAACTCCCAAATTCATGCATTACCAGCCTCACGTCGCGCTCATCAGCGGTATTGCCTGGGATCATTTTAATGTTTTCCCAACCTGGGAATCTTATGTTAAACAATTCGAATCACTAGCAGATTCTATACCAAAAGCGGGTGCCATCATATTTGACCAGACGGATGATATGCTGGATGTAATTGGTCAGAAAGAACGTGCCGATGTTGTTAGCATACCTTATCAGGCACATCCATATAAAATTGAAAACGGAAAAACTTTGCTCACAACAGCTGAGCAAGGTGATGTTCCTATTTTAGTTTTTGGGGAACACAATATGAAAAATATCAGCGGAGCCAGAGCTGTTTGTGAGCGCCTGGGTGTCACCGATGAAGATTTTTATGCTGCAATTCAAACGTTTAAAGGAGCTTCGAAACGCATGGAATTGTTAGGAAGCAACAGTGAAATCAATATTTACCGTGATTTTGCGCATGCTCCTTCTAAAGTGGAAGCGACAACTTCGGCAGTGAAAGCGCAATTTCCGGAAAGAACGCTGGTCGCCGTAGCAGAACTGCATACTTTCAGCAGCCTTAACAAAACTTTCCTGAAACAGTATCGTCGTAAATTAAATGCAGCAGATGTGGCAGTAGTTTATTACAATCCATTGACCGTTGAACATAAAAGATTAGAGCCGATTTCTGAAAGCGATATTCGCGAAGCTTTCAAACGTGAGGATTTAAATGTTTTCACAGATAGCAGTGAATTATCGAATTTTCTAAAAAAACAGGAGTGGAAACAATCTAACTTACTGTTGATGAGCTCCGGAACTTTCGGAGAGCTCGACCTGAACGGCTTGGTCGAAGATATTATCAAATAAGGAATAATCGTTTAAAAGGAAATAAAGACAAATTCAATGCAGTCCATCGTAGTTTATTGCGGATCAAATTTTGGGAATAAGCCGGTTTACAGTGAATCGGCTTATGAATTAGGCATTGCGTTAGCTAAAAATAATATCAAGCTCATTTACGGTGGCGGCAATATGGGGCTTATGGGCCGGGTTTCAGATGGCGCAATGGACAATAATGGATCGGCAACCGGTATTATTCCTAACTTTCTTGCCAAACTGGAAGTTGCTCAGAAAACCTTGACCGAACTCCATTTTGTGGAAACGATGCACGAGAGAAAGGCAAAGATGGTCTCGCTTTCAGATGGGGTCATAGCGCTGCCCGGTGGATTTGGGACTTTGGACGAATTATTTGAAATCCTGACCTGGTCACAGTTGAAGATTTTCCATGGACCTATCGGATTGCTGAATATCAACGGTTTTTATGATCACCTGATCGCACATTTAGATAAGACCGTTGAGGAAGGTTTTTTACATATCGAAAACCGGGATCTTCTGATCGTTGCAGATAATGCCGCCGAACTTCTGGAAAAAATGCAGGCATACCACCTAAGCGAGAAAGAAAATAACCCGCTTGATACATCGTTGTATGTGAAAAATATAGAAAAGTAAATTTCGTTTTCTATTATCATAACACACCATATCCTCTGACATAAAATGCGTCTCGTTCTGTTATTTACCTTTTGTACGTTACTAAATTCTCCGCTTTGGGCGCAGCTTGAAAATCTCGGAAAAACCGTTAATACTGAATTTAACGAAATAGCGCCGATTATTTCCCCAGATGGGAAAACGGTTTATTTTTCCAGAATCAGCCATCCTCAAAATACAAATGGAACAAAAGGAAGCCAGGATATCTGGTTTTCAGAATTAAAAAATGAACAATGGACCGCGGCGCGCAGACTACCTTCTCCACTAAATAAAGAACAATACAACAGTTTATACAGCATTACACCTGACGGAAACACCCTTTTACTCAAAGGAGCTTACAAAAACGGGGTATATGAAACCCGGGGTTTTTCACTAAGCAAAAAAACAGCAAGAGGCTGGTCTGCTCCTAATAAGATTGAGATTCCCGGATACTCAAAAACAAGTAAAGGACAGTTCGACTGCGGTTATTTATCGACGGATGGAAAGGTCTTGGTTATGTCTTTCAGTGAAAAAAAGAACAGCAAGGTTGACGATTTATACGTTAGTTTTAAGCAAAAAGATGGTACCTGGACGAAGCCGATGAATCTGGGAAAAGAGATCAATACGGAGGAATTTACTGAAACAACCCCTTTTCTGGCTCCGGATGGAGTGACATTATATTTTTCAACAGACAGAAAAGGCGGACAAGGAAGTAATGATATTTATTACAGCAAGCGTATCGACAAATCCTGGAAGAGATGGAGTCGTCCCGTTAATCTTGGATCAGCTATCAATACGGATGGCTATGATGCCTATTATACAATTTCTGCGGCGGGCGATTATGCTTACATGGTTTCCTTTAAAGGCACAGAGGGAAAAGGTGATGTGGTCAGATATAATTTACAGCCAAAAGTTGTGCCGGGTGATACGGCAACCACAAAACCCGTTGTGCCGACATCAGATCCCGTCGTTATGATCAGCGGTCGTGTGATTGATTCTAAAACGGGAAAACCGATTGAAGCAACCATTATTTATGAAACGCTTCCTGACGGTGAGGAAGCAGGTACCGCAACCACAAATCCAACAACAGGAGAATATAAAATTATACTCCCTTACGGTCAGAAATATAGTATGCGCGCTGTCGCACCCGATTTTATTGCAGAGGGCGAAAGTATAGATCTGACCGATTCAACGGCTGACGGGAAAGGGAAAAACTACAAAGAAATTACTAATAAATCGTTGAAATTAATTCCGATCGAAGAAGGCCAGATTGTACGTTTGAATAATATTTTCTTTGCATTTGGAAAAGCGACTTTGAGCAAAGAATCTTTCCCCGAACTTGATAGAATCGGCATCACGATGAATGATAATAAGAAATTATTTATCGAAATCGGTGGACATACCGATAATGTAGGCGGAAATGAAGCGAATCTAAAACTATCACAAGACCGGGCAGATGCAGTTCGGGAATATCTGATAGGCAAAGGAATTGAACCTGATCGTGTTCAGAGCAAAGGCTATGGAGAGACAAAGCCCGTTGCTAAAAATGATACACCCGAAGGCCAGCAAATTAACAGACGCGTTGAGTTCAGGATTTTGAAGAAGTGATAAATTGCCGGGTTTAAGACCCTTCACCTCTGTTTCGTCGTTTAAAATCCCAATTACTAACCGTTTTTTAATCCTTCCGCCTCAAATTAAGGCGTACATTTGGTGAATAATTACTCCTTATGACTTCTAAGAAATCTCCGGCAATCGGATTTATATTTATCACTCTGCTCATTGATGTAATGGGACTTGGAATTATTATTCCGGTCATGCCGAAACTTATCAGTGAACTTGTTGGCGGCAGTTTAAGCGATGCGGCCAGGTATGGAGGCTGGATTTTATTCTCTTATTCTTTTGTACAGTTTGTCTGCGCGCCGATAGTAGGAGGTTTGAGCGATCAGTTTGGCCGCAGGCCTGTATTGTTAGCTTCATTACTTGGCTTCGCACTTGATTATCTTTTTGTTGCCTACGCTCCAAGTATTGTCTGGTTATTCGTTGGCCGCATTATTGCCGGGGTTATGGGGGCCAGTTTTACAACGGGTGCTGCCTATATCGCAGATGTCAGTACGCCAGAAAAACGTGCACAAAATTTCGGTTTGATCGGTGCCGCCTTCGGATTAGGATTTATAATCGGACCTGTACTAGGCGGATTGTTAGGTCAATATGGCTCCCGCGTTCCGTTCTTAGCAGCAGCAGGATTATCCATGCTTAACTTTCTGTACGGGCTATTTATATTACCAGAGTCTCTGAAACAAGAGAATCGAAGGAAATTCAGCTGGAAACGCGCAAGCCCGATTGGTGCTTTAAAACACTTGCAAAAATACCCTGTCATTTCCGGTCTGATCATTTCTCTGGCGTTACTTTATGTGGCGATGCATGCCGTTCAAAGCAACTGGTCGTACTACACGATGGAGAAATTTCAATGGAATGAAAGGATTATAGGTTATTCACTCGGTGCGATGGGATTGTTAGGTGCTATTGTCCAGGGAGGATTGATAAGGTTGATTATTCCAAAAATAGGACAGAAAAGAGGAGTTTATGTCGGCTTATTCTTATATTCTGTTGGCTTTGTTCTTTTTGCTTTCGCGCGTGAAACGTGGATGATGTTTGCTTTCATGGTTCCCTACATTCTGGGAGGAATTGCGGGGCCGTCTTTACAAGGTATCATATCAACACAGGTTCCATCCAATGAACAGGGAGAATTACAGGGAGCACTTACCAGTTTGATGAGCCTTACTTCTATTATCGGTCCACCATTGATGAGTAATTTATTTTACTTTTTCACCAAATCAGAAGCACCCGTTTATTTCCCCGGAGCGCCTATGTTGACGGCAGCAGTACTGACATTATTAAGCGCATATCTGGCCAGAAAAAGTCTTAAAAGTAATTTTTAGTATATATTGAAGAAACTTAGCGAAAGCAGTAAAAGAAAAACGATTACCCAAAGGATATCAACAAAGTGCCAATAACGGGTAATTAATTTAAGCTGCAAACGGTTTGGCGGATTAACGCTGTAAACAAAAGAATCCACATAAGTCCTGTTCTTAAGTGCTTTACGGAAAATAATGCCCATATAGATCACACCAATCAGGATATGCAGCAAATGTAGCCCGGTAAGCAGATAAATGAATCCTGAAGAAGAATTTATATTATTAAAACTCCCGTTCTCGATCATTTCAATCCAGCCGCCTCCTTGTAAAAACATGAAGGTAATACCGAGCGTCAGCGTTGCAGCAAGGAAAATACGATAGTGCAGGAAGCGTTCCTGAATAAAAGCAAGATTTGCTTCGTGAAGTGTGATACTGCTAAAAAGAATAACCAGCGTACTTAGCCAGAACATATCCGGAAGTGCCACAAACCTCCAATTGGCACCGTCCATTCTCAGAAAATACTCAATAAAAATAACGGCGAACAAAAGCGAACTACCAATAACTCCAAGCCAAAGCATGAAGCCGAAAGGCTCTCTTCGCTTTGTGAAAGGATTTTCTTTGTCTTTGGTAGAGTGTTTAGGACTCATTATTTCTATTTTCTTTATAACAAAGTAGGAAGATTACACGAGACTATAAGTTTTACAACGAGATTTTTTTATGTTTCTGTACAACAGGTCAGACAAATATTATTTCAACAGCCCCTGCCAGATTTTGCATTCTTTAAAATGTGCTGACAAATCTTTCTCTTCCTGAAAAATACCATACAATGTTGACCCGGATCCGCTCATGGCCGCATAAGCGGCACCTGTTTTGTAAAGTTCATTTTTGATCTGCTGCAAAACAGGGAATTTAGGAAAAAGCGATTCTTCAAAATCATTTTTAACAGCTGATTTCCAGTCTGATAACGGCAGTTTCAATAATTCTCTGAGATCCGTTTCGGATTGACGAGGCTTAACTCCCGAATAAGCCTCAACAGTCGAAATATGTAATCCCGGATTTACCAAAACAATCCATTTACCTGCAAGTGTTAGACTAATCTCCTCAAATTTGTCACCTTTCTCATAACAGTATAAGGGTTTATTTTCAATGAAAAAGGCACAGTCACTGCCCAATCTACGCGCATAATCCAATTGTTTTTCCAAAGAAATATTCAATAAAAACAGATCGTTCAAGGCTTTAATTGTAAAAGCGGCGTCGGAGGACCCTCCGCCAAGCCCCGCTCCGATTGGAACAGCTTTTAATAAATGAATATTAACAGCCGGGAAAGTATAATCCGCTGCAAGCATTTGATATGCTTTTGTACAAAGATTATTGGAAAAATCGCCGGGGATAGTAATTCCGTCCGATTGAAACGCAAATTTTTCTGACCGTACTATTTCCAAAGCATCGGACCAGCCCACCGGATAAAAACAGGATTCGATATTATGAAAGCCATCCGACCGTTTTTCAACGATATTTAGTCCTATATTAATTTTTGCGTTTGGAAATACAAGCATAGAATTTAAAATTAGTCCACAAATATCCGCAGTAATCGTGCTAACTTGAAAGTGCGCTTGAATAAATATGTGTTAAAAGTTATCAACTGCGAATTATTCAGGTTCTTATCTAACCCATAACTTCTTGGAAAACACGATTAAAAAAATTCTGGCACTTGGATTAAGAGAGGAGTCACTCGCTAAATTACTTCCTCTGCTTGAAAAAGTTACGTTTCAAAAAGGACATATGCTTTTCAAAGCCGGGCGAATTGAACGCTCTGTTTACTTCATTGAACAGGGAATTGCGCGCGCTTTTTGCTATAAAGAGGATAAGGAAATTAACTTCTGGATTGGCTCTGAATCAAATATTTTACTTTCCTACAATAGTTTTTTCCTTAACAAGGCCGGGTATGAAAATATCGAACTTCTGGAAAACGCAGTATTGTATAAAGTGTCAGACTCGGTACTGATGGATTTATATCAGACTGATCTGGAATTTGCCAACTGGGGGAGAAAGCTGGCTGAATCAGAATTGATTAAGCTGGAAGAATCTTTTATCTCGCGACAATTCAAAACAGCAAAAGAGTGTTACGAAGATTTCATACGTTCCAGCCCGGACATTCTTCAACGCGTCCAGCTTGGCCATATCGCTTCCTATTTAGGCATTAGTCAAGTGACGTTGAGCCGCATCAGAGCTGAAATCAAATAAATCTATTTTTTAACAATTGTAAAATTTTGTCTGAAAAAACAAGGCGACCTTTGTGATAGTAATGGCAGACAGCTAACTGCAAGTTATTAGCTTATTCACTAACAAAGTCGAAAATGATTTCCTGGATACTTCTTTTTATTGCCGGCGCGTTCGAAATTGGTTTTACGACTTGTCTGAAACTTTCAGACAATTTCTCAAACGTGAAGTGGAGCGCGGCGTTTTTTGTTTGTATTATCTGCAGCTTTCTGTTTCTAAACAAAGCCATTCAGACTATTCCCTTAGGTACAGCATATGCAGTTTGGACGGGAATCGGGGCGGTAGGTACCGTGTTGATGGGAATCTTTTTTTATAAAGAACCAGCCGATTTCTGGCGATTATTTTTTGTATTTCTATTAATCGGATCAATCATAGGATTAAAAATGGTATCGAAATAATCTTTCGATACCATTTTTGAAAGTCATTTATTTAGCGTCTCCCCATCTCCACTCCTGCCCTATCACAAGTTCCTGTTTCAGGCCTTGCGAGATCAGATAGTCTCTGGTTTTAGTATCTGAAAGTTTTTGCCCTTCAAGCTTTTTAGCATCTGAAAGTGCGAATAAACACATTGAAGCAATTCTCACAGTATTTTCAAGCTGCTCTTTATTAACAAGATCAAAATTATCGCAGTCGGCGTGGTAACACTGGATCACATCAGGCGCCAAAGTTCCGGACAAGCCAGCCACAGGAATTCCTTCCAGCATAAACGGCTGGTGATCGCTGTGCAGACCTGCTCTGTTCGCTTGCTCATTTTTGTAAGCCGGGTCAATATTATGAATTGCATCACCAACTCCTTTGAAAAAATCAGTCATTTCAGCTTTGCCAAATGCATTGATTCCCTTTGGATCATTGGTCATATCCAGGTTCATCATATAACTTACTTTGTCAATGGCTCCGGTACGTTTCAGTTCGCTGACAAAATGTTTTGAACCTAAAAGTCCCTGCTCTTCTCCCATGAACAAAACAAATTGGATCGTGCGTTCCGGCTTAATTTTAAGCGCTTTAAAAGCACGGGCTATATCCATCACAGCGAACGATCCGATTCCATTGTCAATGGCTCCTGTTGCAAGATCCCAGGAATCTAAATGTCCGCCGATAATTACTTTTTCGTCCGACCTTCCTTTAAGCGTAGCAATTACGTTTCTGGCTTTTATCTTTTTCGAAATGTTATGCATTTCCACATGCGCCTGCAGCGGGCCTTCGTCTTTCAGCCAGCCACGGATTTCTTTTCCGCTATCGCTTGAAACACAAACCGCAGGAATTGAAATAATTGCACCTGTTACTGAAGCAGTTCCTGTCAACAATATTTTGCCGGGAGCCTGGTTCACCATCACGATTCCATCTGCACCATACTTGATCGCAAGTGCGGTCTTCTCTGAACGGTGAAGATTTTTCTTTCCTGTCACCCCAACAAGACCAATATTGGCAAGGACGATTTTACCTTTTATTTTATCTTTAAGTGCTTCAAAATCTTCTTCAAGACCGTTTCCAACGTCCACAATTTCACCTTTCAGGTTCGCTTCTACCGGCGAATGCGCCAAAGAAACAACCGGAACTTCACGAAAATTATCGCTGCTTGAAGGAACGATGCTTAATGTTACAGTATCACGCATCCAGGCCTCTACTTCAAAAGGCTGATAGGAAACGTCAGAAAAACCATAGCTTTTCAGTAAATTGAAGGCATATTCCTCTGCTTTTTCCCCATTGGCACTTCCCGTCAAGCGATGACCAATCGTTTCGGTAGCTTTACCCAGCGTCTCATACGCTTTGCTGTTCTTTCTTACTTCAGTGTCAAAACGTGTAAAAGTTTTCTCCCATTTCTTATCCTCTGAATTGAATGCAGCGGTTAAAAAGAATAATCCGCCGGCTAATGCAACTAATATTATTTTTTTCATAATTTCCTTAAAAAGGACGATGTAGATTTACAGAATCTAAGTTAACAAAGAATTTCGTTTTAATTATCTCAGGGAAATAACTTAGACTCAATTTAGGATTCCTATACAAAGAACAAGCTTTCTCCAATCATTTAAAAGTGCATAAATCAAATTTGCCATTAGCTATAAAAATAATTGAAAATTCATTAAAAGTGTAATATATACACTTAATAATTTGTTGTAATATGATACAAATTCAACATTTTTGTATTTCGGAAATTTGTCTGTTAATAATTATAATTTTTCTATCAAACCGACTAACTCAAAACGATAAATATGTATTTCCTGGGATTCGATTTAGGCAGTTCATCAATAAAAGCTTGTCTTTTGCATGCAGACACCGGGCAGGTAGTTGCTTCGGCTTTTTACCCTGAAAAAGAAATGGCAATAGCCGCTCCAAAGCCAGGTTTCGCAGAACAACAACCAGAACAATGGTGGGAAAATGCATGCCTTGCCTCCCAGGCAGTCATGAAACAATCCGGAATTTCGGCAGATGCTGTTGGCGCAATCGGCATTTCTTACCAGATGCACGGTTTGGTGGTTGTTGATAAAGATCTGAACGTATTACGTCCGTCCATTATCTGGTGCGACAGCCGCGCGGTTGAAATTGGGAATAAGGCGATGGAATCGATTGGGGAGAACAAAGTTTTACCTCATCTGCTTAATTCGCCAGGAAACTTCACAGCTTCGAAATTAGGCTGGGTGAAACAAAATGAGCCTGATGTATTTGCAAAGGTGCACAAGTTTATGCTACCCGGCGATTATCTGGCGGCTAAGATGACGCAAGAAGTTGTAACCACGCCGTCAGGATTATCAGAAGGAATTTTCTGGGATTTTGTGGATGAAAAACCCGCCGATTTCCTTTTGGATTATTTTGGTTTTGATAAAAATCTGATTGCCAAAGTCCTTCCAACATTTTCTGAACAAGGCCGCCTTACTGCCGATGCCGCTGTATCACTAGGCCTTAAAGCAGGAATTCCTATTACGTATCGCGCAGGAGATCAGCCAAATAATGCGTTTTCCCTAAATGTGTTAGAACCGGGAGAGGTAGCAGCGACAGCGGGGACTTCCGGCGTTGTATATGGCGTCAGCGAACAAATCAAGTTTGACGAGAAGTCAAGGGTCAATACATTTTTACACGTAAACCACACGGTTGAAGCTCCTCGATATGGCGTTTTACTTTGTGTAAATGGAACCGGAAGTTTGAACAGCTGGCTGAGAAATACATTATTGCAGGGAAATGTTTCTTACCCGGCAATAAACGATTTGGCAGCAAAGGCACCAGTTGGTTCTGATGGACTGCTATGCCTTCCTTTTGGAAATGGCGCAGAAAGAATGCTGGAAAATCAGGATCCGGGAGCAACTTTCCAGGGACTTCAATTCAGTCGCCATGGAATAAATCACTGGACACGCGCTGCTCAGGAAGGTATTGTCTTTGCCCTATATTATGGTATGGAAGTAATGGAAACGCTTGGTGTTTCTTTGAAAAATATAAGAGCTGGTGAAGCAAACATGTTTTTAAGCCCGGTTTTTCGTGAAACATTTGCCAACGTTTCAGGCGCAACCGTTGAGCTTTTTAATACCGACGGAGCACAGGGTGCTGCGCGCGCAGCAGGTCTGGGCCTGGGTTACTACAAGAGCCGAAACGAAGCTTTTGTCGGGTTATCTGCCCTCCGGACTATCGAGCCGGATTCTTCATTAAAAGAAGCAACAAAAGAAGCCTATGGCAAGTGGAAAGAAGCGTTGATTAATAGTTAATTGTTTTTCTTAACATATTTGCAGAAAAAAAACCGGGGAGTCAGCTTTCTAAAGTTGACTCCCCGGTTTTTTAATTATTGATTAAAACTTCAATTTTTCCGCTAATACTAACGACTAATTCGCATAAAATTTAATCATTAAGAATACCATAATCAAATATTGATTATATCTCTAATTTATTCGTTACGAATAGTTTCAAGAATTTTCTTTTAGGTATTTTTAGTCAGCTTACTTCATCAATACACATACTGACTATGAATAATATTTACCTGAAAGGGCTACTGCTTATGCTGTTGGCCAATGCTTTCTCTTCTGCATCTGCCCAAATTTATTCCAATGTTTTTACAGGTTCCTCATCATGCCCGACACCTGGAAATCTTCCAACTGTGGCAACCAATGCATCGGGAACGGTGGTCACGAGAAACACCATCACCTGTATGGCGGCGTCAAACGTATTGAACTCTTCAACATTAAATAACACGGCTGCCATTAATGAGAGTTCTTACATCGAATTTTCAGTGACACCAGACATCGGGTATCAATTGAACATTACTTCGTTGAGTTTTTTCATTCAGGGTAGTATTACCGCTCCTAATCAGTTGGAAGTTCGTTACAGTTCAGATGGTTTCGCAACGTCTACAAACTGGGGCGCGGCACCAAAAACGGTTACGTCTCCCGGTATAACGAATGTGTGGGATTTTGATGATATTTCAACGATAGCCGGAGAGACGGTAACATTCCGATTTTATCCCTATGGAACACAAAGATCTGATCTCGGAACCACAAGAGCATCAGCCAGCGGGACGATAAGGCTTGATAATATCATTTTAAATGGAACGGTTTTAAATCCCATGCCTGTCAAATTGATCACATTTCAAGGAAGTTCCAACAAAAACACAATTACCTTAAAATGGCAGACTGCCTGGGAGGAGCAAAATGAGGGATTTGAAATACAGCAAAGTACGGATGCTGTGAATTTTGAAAAGGTTGGATTTGTAACGGGGAACTCAACGACAAAATCCAGCTCGAATTATGAGTTTTCATATCCGGTATCGTTTTCTGACAGAATTTATTATCTCCGTTTGAAGCAACTTGATATCGACGGACGATTTGAATATTCCAAAATTATTTCGCTCAAATCTTCTGACTCCGAGAAGGATGAAGATTATATATATCCTAATCCTAGCCGAGGAAATTTCACTTTATCATCTTCCAGGGCAAGATCCGAACACCTAAAACTTTTTGATAGGACTGGAAGAGAGATCAATATTCAAACTTTTCAAACGGATCACGATGACGTTTTCAAAATCCAGGTGAAGAATACTATACAACCCGGTTTATATTACCTGCGCATAGCAGATAAAGAAAATCCTGTAAAAGTGTTGATTGGAAATTAGCTACTTGATCATATACCCTTAATCTGAAGCTCCGAAGTTCTGAAAAAGAATAAGGAGCTTCATTTTTTATGAATTCAAAAGTCCCGAAGTTCAACCTGTGACCAGACAATCTGAAAATTCGGATTGCTATTTTTAAAATTAGGCTATTTTTGCACCATGATCCAACCAACGCCACCGAATGAGAAAAGTTAGTTTAAGTGATTCTGGCCCAAAAGTATCAGAAGCAATTTATGGTTTCTGGAGATGGAAAGATGAAGGTACGGCTACCACTTCATCTATTGAAAAAACTGTAAATCTGTGTTTGGAACTTGGTATAAACACATTTGACCACGCCGATATATATGGTGACTTTACCGTCGAAGAATATTTCGGAAAGGTTATTAAAAATAAATCTTTTAAAAGAGAAGATATCGTTTTGTTCAGCAAATGCGGTATCCGGAAGTCTGACGACGGCAACTTTAAATATTATGATACGTCGAAAGAACATATTGTAAGCAGCGTCAATGGTTCTTTAAAGAGATTGAATACCGATTATCTCGATATATTCCTGTTGCAACATGCTGATTTTCTTGCTGATCCGGAAGAAACTGCCGGAGCATTGGCGGAGGTTGTAAAATCCGGGAAAGTAAAACATATTGGTGTCGCAAACTTCTCAGTTTTCCAGCATCAATTGCTTGCTTCGTTTTTGCGTATTCCAATTGTGACGAACCATATTGAATTAAACTTAATGAACACAACGGCGATCGAAGATGGCCGGATTGATTTTATCAAACAGTGTTTCAGTAAACCATTGGCATGGGCTCCTCTGGCCGGCGGACGAATCCTCGATGGAAAGGATGAGAAAGCGGTTGCGCTACGGGCGAAACTGGAAGAAATCGGTAAAAAGTACGATGCAAACATTGAACAAACCGCAGTAGCGTGGCTTATGAAGCTGGGCACTTTACCAATCGTAGGCTCACTTTCAGAATCGAGAATAAGAAATGCAGCAAGTGCGTCGGATATCAAATTAACGCATCAGGATTGGTATGAAATCTATCAGGTCACTGGCAAAGTAAAACCTGATTAAGGATTTATTTCCAGTGCCAGACATATAATCCAAGCCAGATAAACCTCCAGGTAACTGCCAAGATCATAATGATCAGGAATCCCAAAAAGGCTCTATCAGCAGAGAAATTTCGGTACGGGTCCATATAAGCGTGATATTTAGAACTATGTCTTACGGTTGTAAGTGAATCAATGGCTGCCTGCCTAAACCACTTCCGACCGGCGTAAACATAAATCGGGACCAGACCATGTCTGATCCCGATTTTACTTTTTCCCTTACCCACCCCGACTCTTTTATCAATAACCTTCACGCAGATCAGCTGACTATCTGCTAAAATTTGCTTGTCTGTTTCATAAGACTTATAAAATAAATATGTCCCGGTTACCAGTGCGATAAGAAAAGGAATCCAGCCCCAAAATTCTCTTTTTTCATTTTTCATATAAAACTTTAAAAGCGGCTCTGTTTAATCGAAATAAGAATAATTATTCATTAAATTAATAAACTTATCTTCTTCCTAGCTCGTTCTCACCAGTAAATAACTTATCTGAAAACACACAAAACAACATGAAAAAATTATTTGTTTTTGCTGCTTTATTATTAACGGTAACAACGGTTTCTTTTGCACAGGATTCTGATTCCACCAAAACCCAAAAAGCAGTTGCAGCTACGAAAGCAACCGCAAAAAAGGTTGGAGCTGAAATTAAAAAGGATGCGAAAATTGTAGGAAAAGGTGTGAAGAAAGGCGCTGTAAAAGTTGGCGAAGGAGCTGAAAAGGCGTATGACGGGACAAAAAAAGTAGCCAATAAGGTAGGCGCGGAAGTGAAAGCAGAAGCGAAAAAGCTTTAAGCCCGGTCGAAAATAGACTGTTCAGTAAAAAACTGCCTCTAATGAAGCGGTTTTTTACTGAACGATTATTGCCTATGTCATTTTTTACTAAGCACGATACTCCATGTATTTCCACTAAAAACCTTATACTTCTCAGAAAAATTTGCCATATTGATTCCAAGAGAGAAATTTAACAAACTATTGAAATAACCTACATCAACGCCTCCCTCTACTTCACCGAAAGTATTTACATATTTAACGGTTCCTTCATAAACCTTCGCTTTTTCGTTAAAAATCTGCACTCTGATATCTTCTCCGATTTTAATTCCTAATTGATTAAAAAGCTTTTTGTCAATATCAGTCCAGACATTTCCGTATTGAATATCAAGAATTGGTATAGTCCCTTTAACTTTTCCTTGTTCAAACGAAGGTTTTTGATAATCAATTGTTACAACCTGATTTGGAAGCTTTTGTCCTACTTCCGCATAAGTTATGGTTTTAGAAGCAAGTCTGGCACCAGTAAAAGCATACACATCCCGGCCGTGAAAGGTATAAGATTCATTTGAATTTTTCCTGCGATTTTTTACTTCGTCGATTTCTCTCACCTCTTGGATACCTAATTGCTCTGCAACAAGCGTCAGCGTTCCATTATCCGGGGTTACAAAATAATGTCCAGACCGGGTTAGTAATACGACAGATTTTCTTTCTGTGCCAACTCCCGGATCGCAGACAGAGACAAAAACGGTTCCCGCCGGCCAGTATGGTGCCGTTTGAACCAGACGGTACGATGCTTCCCAGATATTGTAGGCCGGAATTTCATGGGTTACATCAAATAGCTTCAGGTTCGGCGAAACGCCCATCGCAACACCTTTCATAGCAGAAACAGCCCCATCTTTTAATCCGAAATCAGATTGAAAAACAAGGATATTATTTTGTGAGTGACTGCTAAAAGAGATGAGCAATAAGAGTACAAGTATTCTGCAGGTCAGTTTCTTAAACCTGAAAATTGTAAAACAGGAAAATGGGATCATATCGCTTTCGAAGTTTTAATTCATCGTGGATAGAAAATGTATTTCGTAAAGTTAAAAAGTTCACCGCGACTACCTTCTTCAAAATTGTCATTGGCACAAGATTTTAACCGTAGACTGTAATTACTTTACTCACTTCATAAATTAAAATTCATGGCAGTTATCGGCGAGCTTATCAAAAAAGCGATTGATCTATCGGGTTATATAATGCGGGACCCAGATCCGGTCAAGGAGCAGCGGGAGGTTTTGAATACTCTTCTGGAAAAAGCAAAATTAACGGCCTTTGGTAAAGCATATAATTTCAGAGAGATATTGGAAAGCCAGGATATTATTTCTTCGTTTCAAAAGAATGTCCCAGTCCATGATTATGATAAAATGAACGCCGATTGGTGGCACTATCTGCTGGAAGGCCACCAAAATGTTACCTGGCCGGGCGGACAAAAATATTTTGCGTTGAGTAGCGGAACTACCAGCCATAGTAAACACATTCCGGTGACTGATGAGATGGTTGATGCGATCAGGAAAAGCGGCATTCAGGAAATAATGAATCTGAAAGCTTTTAATCTGTCTTCTGACTTTTTTGAAAAACAGATCCTGATGCTCGGAAGCAGCACCAATTTAATCGAAAAAGACGACCACCTGGAAGGTGAAATCAGCGGGATCAGCGCAAGCAATATCCCGGGCTGGTTTAGCGGTTATTATAAGCCGGGCCGCGAAATTGCCGACATAAAAGATTGGGACGAACGGGTTAAAAAAATTGCCGAACAAGCTGCCGACTGGGACATCGGATGTCTTTCCGGAATTCCTGCATGGATTGAGCTGATGCTAAAAGAAATTATCAAATACCACAAGCTTGATAACATCCATCAGCTCTGGCCCAATCTGCAAGTCTACACCACAGGCGGTGTTGCCTTTGAACCTTATAGAAAAAGTTTGGAGAAACTGCTTGCCCATCCGCTGATCTATATCGATACTTATCTCGCTTCCGAAGGTTTTATTGCCATCCAAAACCGGCCCGAAACTACTTCGATGGCTCTTTTCACAAATAGTGGTATTTTCTTTGAATTTGTCCCGATGGATTCAGAAAATATTGATGATGATGGCTTGGTCAGAGATGGTGCTACGATACTGCCATTTGAAGACACCGAAGAAAATATAAATTACGTTTTGCTGATTTCTACAGTTTCAGGTGCCTGGCGTTATATGATCGGCGACACGGTGATGATTACCGACAAATCGAGAGCTGAAATTAAGATCACCGGACGAACAAAACATTATCTCAATGTCGTCGGAGAACAACTTTCAGTTAACCAAATGAATGATGCGCTGAGAGTTTTGGAAAAAGATTTTGATGTAGTGATGACTGAGTTTATTGCAGCAGCGATAAACAGAGATAATGAATTCATTCTTAAATGGTATATCAGTTGCGATAAATTCCCGGATTCACTCAAAGTTTCAGAAACACTCGATAATGCCTTACAGAACAGCAATAAAAATTATAAAGTCGCTCGTGGAAAAGCTTTAAAAGGGGTTGAGGTTGTTCTTATCCCGGAAACCACTTTTCACAAATGGAGTGAAGAGACCAAAAAATTAGGCGGGCAGGTCAAAATTCCAAGGGTAATGAAAGAAGAAGATTTTCTTGAATTTGAAGCGTTCGTTAACGCGAATTCATAAAGCGGGTTTTTGTGATTCCAATAATCTGACCTGTTCCACAATGTCGTCCGGAGAAAGATATAAGCGGGCAATTTTCTGTTTATATCTCTCCGGTAATTCGGCGTGGTTAAGGATAAATTTTTTGGTTTCGATAATGTAATAAGCCAAACCATGCGTAACCGCGAAAGTATCAGCAACTTTTTCTGCTTGCTGAATATATTTAGTTGAAAACAGGTAGCCAAAACCAAAACGGATCATACCAAAAATAGATCGGTTATGATAATCCATAATATGGCCTAGCTCGTGCCCTATCCAGCCCACCATAATGTCCGGGGGGATTTGATGGATAGGAATCGCGGTGTGCGTAAGCTTGAATAATGCGCTGATATTAATCTGATAAGCCCAGTTTTTCCGCGAAGAAAACATGGTTTTAATTTTCGGCTGCGCCTGCATCACTGATTTTTTAATATTTTGTTTAAACACAAAATCAATAGGGACGCTTTGTAATTCCGGATAAAAAGAGAGCGCTTTTAATACTTCATTTTCAATCACCTTCGGGACTTTTTTATTTTCACGAAAGTGGTCAAAATTGTCTGGATTATTAAAATCTGAATTATTCATAAGCCTAGAATGCGTGGGGTATACTAACTCAGTTATAAAAAAACTGAACCAATCAATCTTTTAACTTTTTTACATCAACTTTTCTCAGAATTTCTTTTTTATCAAATAACAAGCGCCATAATGCAAACGAAGGTGTTCTATCACCCAAGCAAGTTTTGCAGATCTGTATATCAGCCGGAAGATTGTACACCACCGTTGTATCATTCAATGGCTGAACATTATCGCTCAACGGCGTATTGCTGCTGGCACTATATAAATATGCATGCAAAAGCTCCTGTTCCTTTTTATTCAGCTTTATATTATTGGTATCGCTGGCCGTTAACAACGATATTTTGACGCCATACTCTTTTTGTAATGCTCCAATAATAGCAACTTTCGAAGGATCAGCACATAATTCAGTAGAATTTTCCGGATTTTTTGCCAGTGCTTCCAGAAGAGATTTCTGAGACAACTTTGAAATTTTTTTGCCCCATTCATCCACAGTATAAATAAGCTGTGTATTGGTGACACGTACAATTTTTGAAGCCTTGATTTCAGTCGAAAGCTCTTTTGTATTTTCCAACCGTTTGTTATTACAGCTGTAAAAACACAAACTCAAAGCGAGACAAGATAAAATGCGGTTCATTAGAAGTCAAATAAGTTATGGTAGCGAAGAAAGTTCAGTATCGGATTTAGAAAACTGACACATTTTTCCTTCTGTATTGATCAACATCATTTACAACTTTGAAATTCAAAACAGACAACGAACGTACGAAAAACATTCTTCAACCTAAAATGCGTATCTTTGTCGCCCGAATATGCAATGCCAAAAGACATTAACGCGATATGCAAGATAAATTAGAAGCTATAAAAGAACGTTTCGAAGAAGTTTCGCAACAGATTATACAACCTGAGATTGTTTCCGATTCTACCAAATATTCCAAACTAAGCAAGGAATATAAGGATTTGGGCAAGATTGTAGAACAATA
Source organism: Dyadobacter koreensis (assembly GCF_900108855.1). Lineage (GTDB taxonomy): Bacteria > Bacteroidota > Bacteroidia > Cytophagales > Spirosomataceae > Dyadobacter > Dyadobacter koreensis. Next base: position 339,167 of record NZ_FNXY01000005.1, on the reverse strand, counting down.
TGCAATTTACCAAAAGCTTCAAAAAGACATTGCAGGCACAAAAGAAATGATTGCCACGGAAAAAGACGAAGAGCTTCGTCAGATGGCAAAAGAAGAACTGGATGAATTACTTCCTAAAATGGAAGAAATGGATTTGATTATCAAAGAATTGCTAATCCCAAAAGATCCGAACGATAGTCGTAACATTATTCTTGAAATCAGAGGTGGAACGGGTGGTGATGAAGCATCAATTTTCGCCGGCGACTTGTTCCGCATGTATCAGCGTTTCTTTGAAAAAATGGGTTGGAGATCGTCCATTATGGACTTTACAGAAGGAACAAACGGCGGATATAAAGAGATTATTTGCAAAGTTGAAGGAGAAGATGTTTACGGAAAAATGAAATTTGAATCCGGTGTTCACCGTGTTCAACGCGTTCCGCAAACAGAATCACAAGGCAGAATCCATACTTCAGCAGCTTCTGTGGCAGTTTTACCGGAAGCAGAAGAAGTTGATGTTCAGATCAATATGAATGACGTCCGAATTGATACATTCATGTCGTCTGGTGCTGGTGGACAGTCAGTTAACACAACTTATTCTGCGGTACGCCTAACCCACATTCCGTCGGGATTGGTGGTAAGTTGCCAGGATGAGCGTTCTCAATTAAAAAATAAGGACAAAGCTTTGGGTGTTTTGCGCTCACGTCTTTACGAGATCAAATTAAAAGAACACAACGACGCGGTAAGTTCTCAGCGTAAATCGATGGTGGGAAGTGGTGACAGATCTGACAAAATCCGGACTTATAATTATCCGCAAAGCCGTATCACAGATCACCGTATCGGTTATACAGTTTACAATTTACCGGCAGTAATGGAAGGTGATATTGCCGAATTTATTGAGCGTCTGCGTATTGCAGAAAATGCGGAAAGAATGCAGGAAGGCGATTCGTTTTAATTTCCAAGTTCGTTCAGGAGCTTCTTTTCTGTAGCTGATATTAGTTATAGAACCAAACCAACCAAAATGCAGGCGCCCCCGAAAGAGTCAAAATCTTGGTTGTTGCCATTATGTTTCTATAAACAGCATATCCCGATGGGATGAATCGACTGTCAGAATTTAAGAAAAAATAAAAAAGCAAAAAGCAAAAAGGCAAATAATACAACAACCATTTGCCTTTTTGCTTTTAAAACTATACTATCTACTCGAATAAATCTTTTTGTAAGTCTTTGCTTTATAATCTTCAAATGATTCTTTTTTGTGAAAGTTATCACCAAAAAAAGTAATCACCTCATGAAATTCCTTTGCCTTCATATAACCAGGCAATGGCTGGATCATTTGAAATTTATCATCTAAAAATACAGTCGTTGGATAACTTGGCTGGTTATTAGTTAAAGCCATTGCGATCTGATGTACACCCTTTTTCCCTTGCGGTACAAACTCAAACTTTTGATCGCCGATTGTTATTGGGCCGGTTTGCTCCGCATCCAATTTTACAGCGTAGAATTTTTTATTTATATAATCGATCACCTCAGCGTTTTTGTAGGTTTCCCGATCCATTACTTTACACCAGCCACACCAGTCAGTATAAATATCAATTAATATTTTTCGCGGTTCTTTCTGGTTTTTCGCATACGCCTGCTCAATCGTCAGCCATTGAATTTCAATCTCCTTTTCAGGAGAAGAATCTGTGCGAAATGCCGTTAAGCCTGTCAATAAAATACAGGAAAAAATAATTGTATAAGTCAGTCGTTTCATTATTGATTGAGTGCGTACTGGTAGGAAACGAATATTTAATACAAATAATTTTTTCGTCTCAGTTATTAGAACGAATTTAAAATAAAATACCGTTTAGATCAGACGATTTTCCAAATTCAGTTATTTCCAAATATTATGGAAGCAAGTAAAGTTATTCCTCTGATACGAATTTTTGATGAAGCCAAAGCAGTAGAGTTTTATATTGATTGGCTCGGTTTCACGATTGACTGGACGCACCGGTTTGGAGATAACTTTCCACTTTACCTGCAAATTTCAAAAAATGGAATTGTTTTGCATTTGACAGAACATCATGGAGACTGCACGCCCGGCAGCAAGGTTTTTATCGAGTGCACCGGATTAACGGAATACCATCAGGAATTACTGGAAATGAATTACCGGTTTAACCGCCCGGGATTAGAAGATGCCCCCTGGAACGCCAAAACGATGGAAGTTTCTGATCCTTTTGGGAATAAATTACTTTTCAATGAATCTAAAGGATAACTTTTTCCTGCCACGAATACACAAATTCCCACTAATCTTTCGTGGAAATTTGTGTATTCGTGGCAGGAATATTTTTTGTTTTATCTTTTGAAAGTGATACCAATAAGCCTCCGCCGATAATTAAACCCATTCCGATCATCATCGAAACTGTTGGAACCGCTTCTCCAAGCCAGAGCCCGAAAAACAACGCAAATAAAATATTTGAATAACCAACGGCAGCGATCCGGCCCGCTTTGTCAAACGTGAATGATTGCGTCATCATAATTTGCCCGATCATCGCAGTAATTCCCAGGGCAAGAAACCCAAACCAATGCGCCATGGTTGTAGGCCACTTAAAAGTTCCTATTAGAAAATCCAGATCTTCATTTGGAAAATAAGTGCCGATAATCATCGAAAAAATTGGTAAGATAATTCCGCTCAGCATGAAAGATAAAACAATAGCACGTGTATCATACACCTGTCCAAGCTGCCGGATGGCGAGATAAGCGACAGCAGTCAGCAACGCATTACCTAAACCGATTACATGATTTCGCAACGACATGGATAAGTCGGGGCGGAAAACAAACAATATTCCGCCGAACCCCAGCAGGATCGCAATCCACTCCTTACTGCTCAATTTTTCTCCGAGAAATAGCCAAGAAAGAAACGCGAGAAAAATCGGATAAGTATACTGATAAGTGGATGCTCTTCCCAGGCCCAGTGTCCGGATGGCATAAAAAAGCAGATAAAGGGATAATGTCCCGACTATACCTCTGAAAATAAGCAGCCCAAGTTTACCTCCCTTTTGCTTCATCGGCCGCTGTAAAATACTGGCCCCGATAAACAAGACGCCAATTATATTTCTGAAAAATACGAGTTGTACGATGTGAAAATCCTGGCTCAGCCATTTAGAAATCGCCGACATCAAAGCAAAGAAAAACGATGCGCAAAGCATCAAAAAAATTCCTTTTTGCGGTGCGGAAAGTGTTATGCGGTTTGTGCTGCGGGTTAACAAATCATTTAAAGTTTCGACAAAGATAAGGTATACGATTTTATCCGGCGAAGTTTAGTTCTTAAAAGCAGTATCCACACCCGCCATTAATTACTTACCTTTGTAAAGTTTTTGGTGCCAGAAGTTAATTTAACTTAATGGCTTAAAAGGGAATCCCGCGAAAACGGGAGCTGTCCCCGCAACTGTGAGTCTTATCCAAACATTGATCTGAACTGCAAAACCACTGTTCAAACGGGAAGGTATCTGATCAATAAGACAAGCCAGGAGACCTGCCAGAAATTATTCAACGTTTTGATTTTCGGAGGAAAAATCACAAAACCGGTTCGCTATGGTCTTTTTATACTTTTAAGGTGCTTAACAGACAAGTTTTTCGCCGTCTGTTCTTACCGGCTCTGACATTATTGGCAGTAGCAGAAAATTGTGTTGCCCAAAAAGACTCGATTTTTCTTTCTCCTGTAACCGTATTTGGCTTCGTGCCGGAGCGTTTTATGAGCGGATTAAAAGTTCAGAAAATCGATTCGGTCACAATTGAACAATTTCGTTTTCGAAATATAGCTGATCTGCTTTCTCTGAATACACCCGTGATTTTTAAAAATTATGGTCCGGGACAATTGTCGACGGTTGCCTTTCGTGGAACAGCATCCAATCATACCGCGGTACTTTGGAATGGCCTGAACATTAATCTTCCAACATTGGGGCAAACTGATTTTTCAACTATTCCCGTTGCAGGATTCGATCAATTATCCGTTCAGTATGGGTCTTCGGCGAGCATTGTCGGAACTGATGCGGTTGGTGGAAGCATTTTGCTCAGCAGCTCGAAACCTGAGGCCGGTTTGCAGGTCATGATTGGAAGGCAGCAGGAAAGTTTTCGAAACAGCCAGACCCAGGCGACCATAAAATTTGGGACCCGCCTAAATAGTACCTGGAATTTTTCAGGAAAAACAGCGGCCTATGACGGAAATATGAATAACAGGTATCGCCATCCCGAACGAAATGGCGAAGCTATCAGTCCCTCAACTACTTTTCAAAAAGGTTTGGTTCAGGATCTGTTTTTTTCAAATAATAAACATGAGTTGTCGGCACATGTCTGGCTGACAGATAATAAATTAACCAACAATCCCGAGAATCTGGCCGGGCGACAAATGACGAGAATTAAATCGTACCGGACGATGCTTCGTTATGAAATTGAAGGGTGGACAGTGCGAACTTCTTGGATACGGGACATTATTGATTATGCGATTGGAGATTATTCAACGCTGGATCATGCAGTTACGGACCGTTACGGAATTCGTGGCGAACGCACTTTTGAATGGAAAGTGGGGAAATCAGGAAGTACAATCCAAATGCAGACCGGTAGTGAATTTACCCATTATAAAACTCAGGTTGAAAATTATGAACGCCCCGTCATAACAGAAAACCGCGGCGATTTTTTTATACTTACACGCTGGCAAACCACTTCAAGGCTACTGATTTCCGCGAATTTAAGACAGGCCCTTGTCACCGGTTACAATCCGCCGTTCACTCCTTCTTTGGGAGCAGAATATCGACTTATTCAAAATCTTCCATATAGTATCAAATTAAAAGGTTCGGTTGGAAGAAGTTATCGCGTTCCGACTTTAAATGAGCGTTACTGGAAAGATCTGGGCAACCCAAACATTAAACCAGAAAACGGATTTAATAAAGAAGCCGGAGCAGAGGCAGGTTATGTTTTAAATAAAATTCATTCTTTTACGGCAAATCTTACCGCCTATCATAATCGGATCGATAACTGGACATACTGGAATCCCACCAATAATTTTCGTGTAGAAAATCTTCAGATGGTTATCGCTCGCGGCGCAGAAATGCAGTTCGGCTGGAAAGGAAACTGGGAATATTGGAAATTTGGAGGCATGCTGAACTATGCACTAACCAGCACTTCGCAGGAAAAGACCTTCGATGCCTACGCGTCTGACATTGTCGGAAAGCAGTTACCGCATATCCCTTTGCATACCGGAAACGTTACTATGTTTATGCAATACAAAAATTTTCGTTTGACCAACCAGCTTCAAATCATTTCCAAACGGTATACAACCGCTGATCATAGCCAATCTGTGCCAGCCTACATGCTCGAAAATTTAATCATCGAAACGAACTTTAACCGGCCGCATTTTAGAGCATCGTTACAAGGCAGAGTCAATAACGTTTCTAATACTTTTTATCAGACCATTAACGGAAATCCCATGCCTGGGCGTAGTTTTGCAGTCAGCCTGTTGCTGTCAGCCAAAACAATCCGATGATGTCGGAGACTTTTTTTCAACCAATTAATGCTAACAAAATCTTTTTAACGATTACTTTAATACGATTATAATGAAAAAACAGCTAACCAGAATTTTAACAGTTACACTCATATCGGCCATTGCCTGGTCTTGTAACCAAAGTGATCCGGCTCCGAAAGGCACCTATGTACAAGGCGTTTTTGTGATCAATGAAGGGAATTTTTCTCAAAATAATGGCAACATTTCTTTCCTTACGAGAGAAAAAAATATAGCAGATTCTGACATATTTTCAATTGTAAACGGAAGTTCACTAAAAGGTGGAATGCAAGGATATGCTGTGGCGGGTGATCATGGAATAATTTTGGTTGATAATTCTAATCCCGGTTCCGATAAGGTTGAAATCGTAGATGCCAATCTGTTTACATCGACAGGATCCATCGGAGCACCTGATATAGAAAATCCTCGTGAAGTTGTTGCCATAGGAAGCACAAAAGCTTATGTGACAAACTGGGGTATTTTAAATTCTGATTATTCTTACCCAGCCGGGTATATTGCAGTGATTGATCTTGCAACGAAAAAAGTTGTTAAGAAAATCACTACGGATAAAGGTCCTGAAAATCTGGTTTTGCATAACAACAAAATATTTGTTGGTAATTATGATTACAGCGAGGGCAAAAACCTGACGGTGATCAATACAACTTCCGATGAGGTTATCAATTCTATTCCTTTCACTGAGGAGCCAAATCCAATCGGAGTGGATGCAAATGGCAAGTTATGGGTTCAGGCCGGACTTGATCTGATTCGTATAAATCCGGATACTTATGAAAAAGAAACTACCATAAAAATCAGTACTGATATGTCTAAATCGGCTAGCAATTTTGCGATGAGTCCTGATCTTAGAACAATCTATTTCGTCCTTGGTGATTTTACTCGCGGAGAGACTTATAAGTTTCAAATCACAGATACAGCCGTTAATTTGGCTACACCTTTCGCCAAAAGAATGTTCTCAGGTTTGGCAGTTGATCCAAGACAAGGTTTGATTTATGCTGGTGTTACACCATCTTATACGCAATCCGGATACGCGATTCGTTACCGCGCAGACGGGACATTAGTTGATTCAGTAAAAGTTGGTATCGCTCCAACGGGATTTTATTTCAGATAATGTACAAGCATTTTCTGGACACAAAAAAGAGGTCAGGTTTTAAAAACCTGACCTCTTTGGCTACTTGCTAACTTGACTATCTACTATCTTATTTGAAAAATCCCTGCGGATCAGGAAGTTTTGCTTTTAATAATTCTATAAACTCAAAATTAATCTGGTTAAAGTCCAGGTTTCTACCTTTGTGTAGATGTTCCCATGATTTCTCAGGCTCATTCCGGTTGTAATGCACCAGGGCCAGATTATATTGCCCCAAAGCGTAAGTAGAATCCAGCGCTACGGCATCTTCCAATAATTTAAACGCCTCATCAAGTTCTTCCTGCCGTTTGTTCATCGCATAAAGTTTCAGATCAACAGTAGAAAGATCTACCAGCAGAGGTACATTGTTGGATTGAAGACTGACTCCACGGCTCAGCATGCGTTTTGCATCAACCCAGTTTTCTCTCTGGTAACAAACAACTCCCAGTCCCCAATAAGCCTCGACATTTTTGTCGTTCAACAAATTGGCCAGGTTGAAACGGTAACAGGCTGTGTCCAATGAACCTTCCTGCAAATATTCCCAGGCCCGGGCAGAAAAAAAACTGCTCGCTTCTGGTCGGCTGCTAAAAGATTTATCGCATTCACTCAGGAAGCGTATCTCTTCATCAATCTGTTCAGAGCTCTTACTTTCTTCTCCAAACAACGGTACTACGCGTCTCTCTCTTAATTCCAACGGCCTTCTTTGCGAAATATTCGTATCAGAAATAGGTGCCGCACTTGCTAAATGTTTCTCCTGAGCAAGCCCAAGAGCAGGGATTAAAAGAGCAAACCAAATAACAACAGATTCTTTCATAAATTAAAAAATAGAGAAACAGGTTTTTCTATTGTCCAAGTTAAACGGAAATATTGGATATCGTATTGTATTATTTGCGTTTAGTTCGCTTTGTAGCAGTCCTACGACGGCCAGTGTCTTTGCCCTTCGTCGTAGGTTTTGCTCTAAATAGATGTGCATTCTTTTTTTCATGAAATGCGCCCAGGAACGTAGGATCCTCTTTTCTTTTCTGATTATCGATCTCCCGAAGCATCATTTGTCTCTCGTCAACCGGCGTTTTCATGATGTCAAGATCTTCCGGTAAATTTTCACGGGGAATTTCCATCCGGATCATTTTTTCAATTTTTGCAATATGATATTCATCTGCAACCGTCATAAAAGTGATCGCCTGTCCAACCGTATTTGCTCGCCCTGTCCGTCCGATTCTGTGCACATAGTCTTCATAAATCAAAGGAACGTCAAAATTAATCACGTGACTAACCTCTGTAATATCGATCCCCCGGGCAACTACGTCCGTCGCGACCATCACACGCACAGCACCTTCACGAAAAGCATCCATTGCGTTCGTTCTTGTATTTTGTCCTTTATTAGCATGTATAACCCGCAGCGCATCCTCTTTGACAACCGTATTCCGTAGATAACTATGAACCTGGCCAGCTACTTCACGGCTCCTCGTAAAGATCAGGACACGATTAAATGTCTCCTCATCTTTTAGTAAATGTGTGAGCAAATTGATTTTTGTACGGAAGTTTGGCAGCTCGTAAAGCACCTGCGTCACCATCTCCGCCGTCGTTGCTTGTGGCGTAACTTCTATCCTTGTCGGATATTCCAGAAATTCGAATGAAAGACGTTCAACCTTCTCGGAGAAAGTGGCAGAGAAAAGCATATTCTGGCGTTTACGGGGAAGAATTTCCAGAAAGCGACGAATCTGCGGCATGAAACCCATATCCATCATTTTGTCAGCTTCATCCAAAACCATACAGTTGATATATTTCACCACGATCTCTTCTTTCAGATAAAGATCCATGAATCTGCCCGGGGTGGCAACAATAATATCAACACCTTTGCGGATCGCGTCAATCTGTGCTTTTGGACCAATTCCACCAAAAAGAACAACAGTACGTATGTCTGTATATTTGCTTAGCTGAACAATTGCCTCAGAGATCTGCATCGCCAGCTCACGCGTAGGCGCCAGGATCAGGGCGCGCGGATGCTCTCCCTGCGCATATTTTATGCGCATAAGTAATGGCAATGTATAAGCAGCCGTTTTTCCTGTACCGGTTTGTGCTATACCTAAAATATCCTGTCCGGCTAGCGCTAGTGGGATTGCCTGCTCTTGTATGGGTGTAGGCTCCGCGTAGCCTGCTTCTTCAATCGCATTGAGTAATTGACGGTTAAGCTTAAATAGCTCAAATTTATTTTGCGTAGTTTGCATCGCGCAAAGGTACGAAAACAAAAATGAGCTTCCATAACTTAGGCCTTTATAGCTTCGTCAACCATCGCGGTTGAACCCACATAAATAGGAGAACGCTGATGAAAATTGGAAGGGACAATATCCAGAATTTCTCTGAAACCATCACTTGCTCTGCCACCGGATTTCTCGGCAATAAATGCAAGCGGGTAACATTCGTAAAGCAAGCGCAGCTTCCCTTTCGGATCTTTTGCCGTGGCAGGATATAAATAAATCCCACCCTTTAAAAGGTTCCTGTGGAAATCACCAACAAGAGAACCGATGTAACGGGCACTGTAAGACTTACGTTTACAGTTTGTTATGTAGTTTTGAGTTGAGGTAGTATAGCTGTTATAATTCCCTTCGTTTACTGAATAAATGACTCCGTTTTCAGGAGAGACAATATTTTTATGAGAAAGAATAAATTCACCCAGCGAGTGGTCATAAGTAAAACCATTCACACCATCGCCGGTCGAATAAACCAGCATGGTGGATGAACCATATAGAATATACCCGGCAGCAACCTGCTTTCGTCCGCCTTGTAAAAAATCATCAATCGTAGCAGGTGAATCGATCGGTGTGATGCGTCGGTAGATTGAAAAAATGGTACCGATTGACACATTTACATCAATATTAGACGAACCATCCAGCGGATCCATAGCGACCACATATTTCCCATGGTCATTGCCTGTATGGATAATGTCTTCATCTTCTTCTGAAAGAATCGCACAAACTTCTCCGCCGTTTTTCAATGCGCGTATAAACCGGATGTTAGCAATGATATCCAGCTTCTGCTGGTTTTCTCCCTGAACATTTTCTGTTCCATTTGCACCGGTTACGTCGATCAAACCGGCTTTATTTACTTCACGGTTGATGATTTTTCCTGCTAATGCGATATCTCTCAACAACTGCGAAAGTTCGCCTGTCGCATAAGGAAAAGCACTCTGACTGTGCATAATAAACCGATCAAGCGTCACTCCTACCGGTAACGCAAGTTCCTGCTCAATTTTTGATTCCATAACACCCATCTTTTAATACGAAGAAGTTATTGATTTATAAATTTGACCCTCTTTAATACCAAATTTCAAACACTTTTCGGACAATTCAGCAAGTAATGTGATATATTTTTCAAGTAGAAAATTACCTATATACGTCGTTCAGGGTGAATCATTTATTAGATCGTCGGAGAAATTTTTTCCTTATATTTTTAAATTATTTTAAGGAAATTTATGACATAGACCAGGAAATAACACTAAATCGAAGAGCAGGTTATTTTCGAAATTTTATAAAACAATTTATCTAACGGATTTATTTTAGAGAGGATAGAGAATGATGTCACAGGTGACAGGTATGACTGCAAAGCCGTAATCTTAATGATTTAATTTAGGCTGAGCTAACCACTGTGGTTTCAGGATACGCAACAATCCTGATTGTCGTTAAATAATTAAATTCACTGTAGAGACTTAAAAAAAATGGCGCTGAAAACAAATCGTTTCCAGCGCCACAACCTATATTTAAAAGACTTTATGGTTATCCTAACCTTACCAAAGCTTCTTTCAACGTAGCGATTTTCGCCTCCGCATCTGCCATTTTTTGTCTTTCTTTTTCAACAACATCAGCATTTGCATTTTGAACAAAACGTTCGTTCGAAAGTTTTTTAGCTACCGAATTCAGGAAGCCTTCGGTATAAATTAATTCCTTTTGAAGATTTTCACGTTCTGCTTCTACATCAATCTCTCCTTCAAGATTAATAAAAAATTCATCGGAACGAATAAGGAATGACATACCGGGCGCCTGCTCTGTCACGAAATTAATTTCAGCGACGTTCGCAAGTTTTCTTACTAATGCTTCTAATCCTTTATAAAGCTCTGGCTGATCACTTTTCACTGCCAAAGGAAGCTCCACTTTCGGACTGATATTTTTTGTATTTCTAAGATTTCTGACCGCGGAAATTAACTCAAAAAGAATTTCAAAATTCGCTGTTAAGGCAGTATCAACAGCACCGACCGTCGGGAATTCAGCCACACAAATACTTTCCTTTTCTTTTCGATCACGAATATTCTGCCAGATCTCTTCAGTAATAAAAGGCATATAAGGATGAGCCAGACGCATTAGTTTGTCAAAGAATTCAAGCGTTGCCTCGAAAGTTTGGGCATCAATGGGCTGTTCAAAACCCGGCTTGATCATTTCCAGATACTGTGCACAAAAATCATCCCAGATTAATTTGTAAACCGCATTCAAAGAATCAGATATACGGAATTTCGTAAAGTGATCCTGAACTTCTGCCAACGTCTGATTTAATTTGCTTTCAAACCATTTCACAGCGAGTGCCGAACCTTCCGGTGTTGAAAGAGATGTATCAACGGTCCAACCTTTTACAAGGCGGAATGCATTCCAGATTTTGTTACAGAAGTTTCTTCCCTGCTCAACCAGTTTTTCATCATAAGGCAAATCATTTCCGGCAGGAGAACTGAAAAGCATACCCGTCCGAATTCCATCTGCTCCATACTGATCGATCAAATCAATCGGATCAGGAGAATTCCCAAGGGATTTCGACATTTTTCGCCCTTGCTTATCCCGAACGATACCGGTCAGATATACATTTTTAAATGGGTAGGTTCCTCTGTATTCGTAACCGGCAATGATCATACGCGCTACCCAGAAAAATAAGATTTCAGGTGCTGTAACCAGATCGTTTGTCGGATAATAATAATTTACTTCTTCGTTTTCCGGCTCTTTGATTCCATTAAAAACAGAAATCGGCCATAACCAGGAAGAAAACCAGGTATCCAAAACATCGGCATCCTGCGTAAGATCTTCTTCGGTCAAAGCAAAAAGCTGGTATTCATGCTGAGCGATATGCAGTGCTTCATTTTTGCTTTTGGCAACGATCAGTGTTCCGTCCTGGAGATAGTAAGCAGGAATACGGTGTCCCCACCAAAGCTGACGACTGATATTCCAGTCGCGAACGTTTTCCATCCAATGACGGTATGTATTTTTGAATTTTGGTGGAATGAGCTGAATAGTATCATTCATCACATTTTCCAAAGCAGGCTTGCTCAACCGGCTCATTTTCAAAAACCATTGTTCTGAAAGTCTTGGTTCAATTACCGCGTTGGTACGTTCCGAGTGGCCTACGTTCGATTTATATTCTTCGCTTTTAACCAGATTTCCTGATTCTTCAAGCAACCTGATGATTTTCTTACGGGCCACAAAACGATCTTCTCCAATAAGAATCTGCGCTTTTTCATTCAGCGTTCCATCTTCATTTAAAAGATCGATGATTGTCAGGTTATGTTTTTTACCTAATTCGTAATCATTTGTATCATGCGCAGGAGTAACTTTCAGCGCACCGGTACCGAATTCCATCTCCACATATTCGTCAGCAATAATATCGATTGCCCTGTTGATTAAAGGAATTGTAACCTGTTTTCCAATCAGATTCCGGTAACGTTCGTCATTCGGATTCACACAAATGGCGGAATCCGCCATAATTGTTTCCGGACGCGTGGTTGCTATAATAATTCCCTCTCCCACTGCACCGCCAACCAGGTCGTAACGGATATAAACCAGTTTTTGGCTTACCTCCTTTGTAATCACCTCTTCGTCGGAAACGGTAGTGCGCGCCTGCGGATCCCAGTTCACCATACGGTGACCGCGATAAATATCTCCTTTTTTGTATAAATCAATAAAGACGTCGATCACCGAATCATAAAGATCCGGATCCATGGTAAACCGTGTGCGGTCCCAGTCACAGGAAGCACCCAGCTTTCGTAACTGCTGCAAAATGATACCGCCATATTTGTGCGTCCATTCCCAGCAATATTCTAAAAACTCATCACGGGAAAGATCTCGTTTGCTGATACCACGCTCTTTCAACATCGCGACCACTTTCGCTTCCGTAGCGATCGATGCGTGATCCGTTCCGGGAACCCAGCAGGCTTCTTTGCCCTCCATCCGCGCCTTACGGATCAGAATATCCTGAATGGTATTGTTGAGCATATGTCCCATGTGCAAAACACCCGTCACGTTTGGCGGTGGGATTACAATGGTATACGGTTCTTTATCAGGATTTGGCTTTGAATTAAAATATTTATTTTCGATCCAGTAGCTATACCATTTATCTTCTATCTCTTGCGGCGCGTAGGTTTTGGAGATCATTCTTTTTGTAAAATATGGGCGTTGTAAACAATTGCAGTCTTAAAAAGACGGCAAGTTATCATTTGAAAACGATATTTTCACGTGAATGATAGGAGATTAATGCCTGGGCCGGGAATATTTATTGTTCTGAGGGAGCAATCGGAAGCCATAAAATAAAAGTACTTCCATGACCCGGACGACTTTGAACGCTAACTGTTCCCTGATGTGCTTCCACCATTTTCTTTACATAACTCAGTCCAAGGCCGAAACCTTTTACATCATGCACGTTACCTGTCGGAACGCGATAAAAAGTATCAAAAATCCGGTGAATCTGATCTTTGCTCATGCCTAAACCCTGATCCTTGATGGAAATAGTAACCCCATTATTTTCATTTTCTGTTTTGACGGTCAAATGAAGTTTTTCAGGAGAATATTTAATTGCGTTATCCACAAGATTGTTAAGAATATTAGAAATATGAAGTTCATCACAAGAAATGACCTCGTTTGCCGCTTCAAATTCCAGGTCCAGCTCACCTTCTTTTTGCTCAATCTGAACACTCTGGCTATTCAAAACTTTTTCGATCAGATCGTGAATATTCGCATCGCTTCTTTTCAATTTAACATGACCTTTATCCAAAAGAGCCATTTGTAACACTTTTTCAACATGCGTTCCGAGTCGTTTATTTTCTTCCCGGATTATGCCGAGATATCGCGTCATTCTTGGGGAAGCCTCGTTTCCTGCCGACCTGGAATTTTCCTGTGCCATATCCGCTGCGAGCGCAATCGTGGAAATTGGCGTTTTAAATTCGTGGGTCATGTTGTTGATAAAATCATTCTTGATGTCCGAAAGTTTTTTCTGATGAAGAATGGTAGAAACTGCCATATAGAAACAGGCCATAATTACTACGATCAAAATTCCGGAGCCGCCAAACATGACGCCCATATCATTCAAAATGTATTTCTGCTGATCCGGGAAAAACACATATAGCAAATTATTTCCCTGCAACGTTTCGTTCGGAAAAAGTGACGCTTTATAGGAGCGCTGCTGCCACTCGTTGGACTTCAAACTTGCAGTGGAGAAGATCATCCCATTGTTTGCATTCGCCTGGACGGCAAATTCAAAAGGCAGCGTTATACCTTTTTCATTTAGTTCTTTTCTCAACAAAGTATCGAGTAAAAAACGGTTAACGCGTTCCTGGATCGGCCGCTTAGTATACATTAAATCCTTCATTACTTCACGGAGTAAATCCGCCCGATCGAGATCTTTTGACTTACCGTTGATGAGCGGTTTTGTTCCGGCAAGACTCGCAGATTTTTTTGCTTGCGGATTTACCTTATAGTATTCAATATGATTATTTGAAGATTCTCCGTTGCCCTGATTTTTAACAGCACTTTTCTGATTAGGAAAAACTTCCTGAAAGGCAGTCCCCAATTTCTTTTCATCTTCCAGCCTTCTTCTCATAAACTCATCCATGCCTTCCGCACCAAAACGTTGAGCCTGAAAAAATTCTTCGATAATTTGTTGCTGATGATCCACCATTATTCTGAAATTCGGGATCAGAACATCTGACGGTGCAGCTTCTGCCAGTACCTGATAATGAATTTCTTCTCCGTTTGGGCCAATAAAAACCTGAATATTAGGCGGAGCCGAAACAGCTGAAACTGTTTTTTTTGTATTCGTGACCGGCGCAGTTCTTTTCACCGGCATTTCCCGTAACTGCGTAATACGGTTTAATTTATCTTTTTGCTGCTCTGTTTCGATCCGTTGCTGAAGCAGGTACATCATTTCCTGTTTTTCCAACCGGTGCACAACTTCCTGGACAGACTCCGCGACCTTGTTATTAAACTGTTCATTCCTGATCGCGATGGCTTCGCGTATCCAGTACCACTGAAAACCGATAAGACCTATAAGCGCCAGGCACATTAAACCAATAATAATCTGAATTTTCCGCTTCGTCATTTGCTTCTTGATCTTTCGCTCAACTCTTGATGCAACACTTCTTTTTTTATTGCGACTTTATACCGCAGAACAAATTTAACTTATCCTGAGCAGCCCTTCCTGTTTTTAACAAAATTTAACAGCCGCTCATTTAAAGTAAAAGTAATTTTGTAATCATCTCAAAAACAAACCAATACAATATCATGACATCAGGCATCCTATCCAAAATCGCTTTGTCTGTGCTCCTCGCCAGCACACTTTCCCTGAACGAGAAAGCATTTGCACAGTCTGAAAAGGACGACCAAAAAAAAACTTCCATCCGTATTAAGGTAACGGAAGATAAGGACGGCAAAAGCAAAACAATCGAAAAAAATTATGAATTACCCGAAATGTCAAGAAGCGACCGGGAAGAATTTGTGGACAAAGCACTTGATTCTTTGAAGATTGATTCCAAAGGAAAAAGTCAGGTTACGATTCGCGTTGACGATGGCAAAGGAAATACAAGCGAGCAGAGACGCCGTCTGAAAACGCAAAATAAATCGGACGATGGTGATGTATTTGCCTACAATTTCAATCACGATTTCAACTTTGACGAGCTGCGCGATAAAACCAGAAGCCTGGAAAGAGAATTCAGACCAAAAGCAAAAATCATGATGCGGGATATGGAAAATCTTGGAAACCGGTTTGGGGAACGCGTCGGCGATTTCTGGAACAATGATATTGCAAAGGCTGCGACTGTCCGGGAGTTGTCAGCCTATCCGAATAACCCTGACAACGGTGTGCTTAACCTGCGCTTCTTTGTTCTGCAGAAAGGTGATGTGAATATTATTATTTCTGATACAAAAGGAAAAGAAGTTGGCCGCAAAGAAATCAAAGACTTCAGCGGCGATTTTGTTGGTCAAATCGATATCAAGAAAAATGTAAAAGGTACTGTATTTGTGACAGTTACACAAAATGAGGACGGCGCAGTAAAGCGTATTGTAATCCCTTAATTTTTTGGCCTTTTTCATGTTGGTCCTCTTGATTAGTAATAATTAAGAGGATTTTTTATTGGAAAAAATCGGGACAATAACGCTTACATCTATTAAGTAATTGTAAATTTGTGCCCAAACCATCAATTTGTCCAAAATTTGTTTCATTAAGCAACTATGCTGAATCTTATACTATTTGGTCCTCCGGGCGCTGGAAAAGGCACCCAAAGTGAGAAAATTATAGCAAAATACAAGCTCATTCACCTTTCGACCGGCGACTTGCTTCGTTCAGAAATTCAGGGAGGTACCGAATTAGGACTTAGGGCAAAAACCTTAATGGACCAGGGGTTATTGGTTCCTGATGAAGTTGTGATTGGGATGATCGACAACAAATTAAAGGAACACAAAGGAGCTCCGGGATTTATTTTTGATGGTTTTCCAAGAACTGTGGCACAGTCAGAAGCTCTGGATGCTCTGTTGGCTGGTCATAACGAAAGCATTTCAGTAATGGTAGCACTTGTTGTTGATGATAACGAATTACTGACCCGCCTGCTGAACCGTGGAAAAACTTCCGGCAGACCCGACGATCAGAACGAAGAGCTGATCAGCAAACGTATCCATGAGTATAACAGCAAAACAAAACCAGTGGCTGACTACTACCAGGCACAGGGAAAATATATAGCGATCAACGGTATCGGTGAAATCGAAACGATTTTCGAAGGTATTACAGGCGCGATCGAACAGGCATAACAACGTTTTTGAAAAGGTGTGGATAACCAGGGTTTTTCAGCCCGATTTCTGCACCTTTTTGCTGTAAAAACAGCAACGTAAATTACACTTCTCAATTTTTTTAATTTAAGCATAAATCGGCAGCAGGGTATGGCATCTTCCAACTTTATAGATTACGTAAAAATAAATGTCCGTTCCGGCGCAGGTGGCGCAGGAGCACTACACTTTCGCCGCGAAAAACACGTTGAAAAAGGTGGTCCTGACGGAGGAGACGGAGGTCGTGGAGGGCACGTTATTTTGAAGGGCACAACACAGGTGTGGACACTTTTACATTTAAAATACACCAAACATATTCGCGCTTTTGACGGCAAAGGCGGAGAAGGCGGAAGAAGAAAAGGCGCTGACGGAAAGGATATTATTCTGGAAGTACCTTTGGGAACAATCGCCAGAGATGTAGAAACGGGCGAACAGCTTCTTGAAATTACAGAAGACGGCCAGGAAGTTATCCTGATGAAAGGCGGAAGAGGCGGTTTGGGAAATGATCACTTCAAATCTGCAACGAACCAGACTCCTCAGCATGCACAAACTGGAGACCCGTCGGTAGAATCATGGATTATTCTTGAACTGAAAGTTTTGGCAGACGTAGGTTTGGTAGGTTTCCCGAATGCCGGAAAATCCACTTTGCTTTCTGTTGTGTCAGCGGCCCGTCCCGAAATTGCAGATTATCCATTTACGACACTTGTTCCAAACCTTGGCGTTGTTTCGTACCGTGATTACAAATCGTTTGTAATGGCGGATATTCCCGGAATTATTGAGGGGGCTTCGCAGGGAAAAGGGCTAGGTCTACGTTTCCTTCGCCACATTGAAAGGAATTCAATCCTTCTTTTCATGGTCCCGGCCGATAGCGAAGACATTGAAGCAGAATACAATACGCTGGTTAATGAGCTTCAATTATATAATCCGTCACTGCTTGACAAACACCGCCTTCTGGCAATTTCCAAAGTGGATATGCTGCTCGATGAAGAACGTGAAGAATTGATCAAAAAATTACCGAAAGATATTTCTACAACATTTATTTCATCTATGACCCAAGAAGGAATCGATCAGTTGAAAGACAATATCTGGAATCTGTTAAACGAAGCAAATCCCGTTGGATAATTCAAGTACTTCCTCATCGGATAAAATTTGAATTTATTTCTGTTAATAGCACAACCATTTATCGCTCCTTTGTGTCTAAAAAGGTAATCTCCAAATGAGCCTCTCCAATTCATGAAACACATTTTATTGCATTTTTTCAGCACCACACTATTTATATGCCTGGGAATATTCCCCTCTTTTGGACAAGTTAATATTGATTACCCTGCCAACAGAGCTGTTTTTCAGCGGGATAAGAATAACAATGCTACGATCTATATCGCAGGTAGCTATACCAAAATTATTGATCGTGTCGAAGCAAGGTTAAACGCAGTTAATGGCGGATCGTCAACAAACTGGGTGACGATTCAGTCAAATTTGCAAGGCGGTGTGTACTCGGGAAGTATCGATGCTAGCGGAGGCTGGTATGAACTTCAGGTGCGAGGCTGGAACGGAGATCAGCTGGTTGGTTCAGCACAAATATCAAAAGTAGGAATAGGTGAAGTTTTTTTGATCGCGGGGCAGTCAAATGCTCAGGGCTATAAAAATTACGGTGGGCCGGGTGCAGGAGACGACCGGGTAAATTGTATTAATTCCTACAATAATAACCATCCAAACAGCGACCTGGATTATCCGGAATTTTCCCATTTAGATTCTGATTCTTACATAGCACCACGGGGAAATTCGGCTTGGTCGTGGGGGAAACTTGGCGACTTGCTGGCAAGCCGTTTTGGAGTGCCAATTCTGTTTTATAATGTTGGCTGGTATGGATCCGCAGCAAAAAACTGGCGGGAAAGTATTAACGGAACGGCTTATTCAGTTTATAACGGCGAGGCTTTTTATCCAAGCGGTGCGCCGTATAATAATTTACGGTCCGTATTTCAAACCTATGTGCCGATAACAGGAATCAGAGCAGTATTATGGTTTCAGGGTGAAGCTGAATCTACCGACCAAAGCAGCACAAAGGCATCTTATCTCAACGATCTGACCCAGGTGATTCAAACATCCCGTAATGAATCAGGAAAAAATGTATCCTGGATGGTGAGTTTAACAACCTATGGGTCTGAAAAAGGAATCAATCCTCCTATCATTGATGCACAAAAGCAGGTTATAGCCAGTGTATCGAATGTATTTGCAGGTCCAAACACCGATGTCATCCAGATTCCGCGGGTTGATGGAGTTCATTTCCAAAATCAAGGTTTGACCCAACTGGCCGAAGCCTGGAATGCTCAGTTAAATGATAATTTTTTCGCAAGTTCTGAGCCTTACAAAGCAGTAAGTCCTTTGAAGCTTTCCGCGTCATGTGCGGGAAATAATAGTTTAAATCTATCGGTAAGCGCCGCGGGGGTCTCTTCTGTCAGTTGGAACAATGGACAGCAATCGGCCAATATTCAGGTTGGAAATGGGAATTATCGCGCACGAGGACGAGATGGAAATGGAAACATTATTTTTTCTCCGGAAATAAAAATTAATCAGTCGATACAACCAGCCCAACCAGTTTTAACATTAGAGGGAAGCAATCCCGTTTGCAAAGGAAACACGGCTACATTAATTTCGAATACGTCGGAAAATTTGAAGTGGAATACCGGACAAACCAGTGACAGATTAACCATAACAACCGGAGGTGAATATTTTGTAACAACAAAAAATGCATATGGCTGCGAGAGCGCGTCAGCTAAAACGGCGATTACAGTTCTTACTTCTCCCCTGCCCGATAAACCAAGTATCGCGGTTACGGGTGTGTTGACATTTTGCGACGGAGGTACTGTAAGTTTAAAATCCACTTCCAATGTTAAAAGTGTTTGGTCAAATGGCGCTACGGATGCTACGATCTCGGTAAAAATATCCGGAGATTTTCGTGTAAAGGCCGTAGATAACTTTGGCTGTTTTTCACCTGATTCTGATCCTGTTACTGTCAAAGTTAACCCACTTCCGGCAAAACCGATCATCGGTCTAAGCCGTTCTGCGACTTTTTGTGAAGGGGAAAACGTGGTCTTGACATCAAATTATGACAATGGGAATATCTGGACTACAAATGCAACATCAAAAGCAATCACGATCACAACAGCGGGAACATTCAGCTTAAAACAACGTGATGGAAATGGCTGTGAGTCTACATCCGATCCGATTACAACCAGGGTAAATCCATTGCCAGCCACGCCGACACTTGCTGCTTTAAGACCTACAACGTTCTGCGACAGAGATTATACCACTTTGCGAAGCAGCGAAACTTATGCTTATCAATGGAGCAACGGCGGAACAAACCGGGAGGTGGAAATACGAAATTCAGGAAATTACTTTGTGTCCGCAAAAGACGCAAACGGATGCTTGTCTATCCCAACCGAAAGTATCAGGGTAATTGTAAATCCATTGCCTCCAAAACCGGTTATTACAGCGGGCGGACCTACAACTTTTTGTGCGGATGCGAGTGTAAACTTGCAGTCTAATGATGCAGCAAAATATGTCTGGAGTAATGGAGCCGATACTAAATCGGTGAATATCAATACATCCGGAGATTATTTCGTAAAAACCATCAACGAATTTACCTGCTATTCTGATCCGTCAAATTCGGTAAGAATTAATGTGCTTGCGCTTCCTCCTTCACCAACCGTTCAGGCTTTGGGACCAGTTTCCTTTTGCGATGGCGACGCAGTAACCTTGCAGGCTTCAAATGGAGCTGCCTTTTTCTGGAACACCGGCGAACAAAATAATACGTTGGTTGTAAGTAATTCAGGAAGTTATAAGGCCCGCGTGCAGGACACACAGGGTTGTTTTTCTCCTTATTCGAAAGAAATTAATGTCGACGTAAAACCGTTGCCGTCAAAACCTGCGATCCGCCAGGTCGGAACTTATACGTTACTGGCAGAAAATAATATCAATGATGGAAATCATGTCTGGCAGCTAAACGGAACGAATTTAACAGAAGACGGGATCACGCTGAAAGCAGTTAAATCAGGAAGTTACGTGGTTAACAACACAGTCATTTACAGTCCGACACTTACCTGTTTTTCGGATTTTTCAGATCCGTTTATCTTCACCTTTGATGTCACTGGCGGGGAGCTAAGCGTTTATCCAAATCCGAGCAACGACGGTGCTTTTACGATTGAAACGCTTGCCGACCTGGAAAATGCAACGGTACAGATTTTTGATCTGAATGGCAGACTTTTACGTACATATGCGTCGCTAAATTTTAATGAGAGAAGGTTTATCAATTTATCTCTTCTTTCAAACGGAATGTATATATTGTCTGTACAAGCAGGCACTTACAGAAAAACCAAGAAAATTATAATTGTCCAATAAATTTTAGCACAAAGTAAGCATGCCCTTTACGTAGACAGATTGTTTTAACAAAAAACTGTATTCATCATTTTATGGAAAGTCAATTACGCGTTAACCGGTTGGTTATAGCAGGTTATTTCACAGTGTGGTTTTTTATCGGAATTTTTATAGTTAAAGATTACGGGGTCACATGGGACGAACCCATTATGAGATTACTTGGATTGGTAGGCCTAAAATATGTCAACGAAATATTCGGCAGTCCTTTCGTTATTCCCATCAGTAACCAAATCGAAGATTTCAGCACTTTCATCAATCACGAATATGGCAGTCTTTTCGAAATTATTCTAGCCGGCGCCGAGTTCGCGTTCATCAAACCATTTGTTTTTGATCACCTGCAAATGGATAGTTCAGCCTACTATCTTCGTCATATTATAACCTGGCTGGTGTTCTGGATTTCCAGTATCTTCTTTTACAAGCTTGTCCGACTGAGAATAAACAGCGTTTTTATCTGCCTTCTCGGGACATCCATTTATATCCTCTCTCCACGAATCTTCGCTGATTCATTTTATAATTCCAAGGACACCATTTTCCTGGCATTCTTTGTAATCAACACCTATACGCTCGCACTGCTCTTCTCCAAATTCACCTACAAAAATGCATTCTTTCACGGGATGTCAACTGGATTTTTAATTTCGATACGGTTGATGGGCATTATTTCCGTGGCGCTATCTCTGGCTTTTATTTTTATTTATGTTCTTTTCGCAGCTGAAAGAACAGCATTGAAAAAGAATATTCTGATTATTGGCACTTACCTGACGGCAGCATGTATTTTTATGTATATGTTATGGCCATTTTTATGGGAAGCACCGTTTTCAAGGTTTTTTGAAGCACTCCGTCTAATGGCGCATTTTGTTCGGCAGCAAAGCCCTATGCTCTACCGCGGCGAATTTATAAACAGAGAACAAATTCCCTGGCACTATATCCCGGTCTGGCTATTAATCACTATTCCGCCATTCTATCTGGGACTGGGTTACGTAGGAGGAGTTGTTGTAATCTATAACTTTATCAAAAAGTTTATTCAGAAAAACGTGGTCAAAATTCACTTCATTGACCTTTATACCATTGCATCTCTCCTGCTCCCCATTGCCGCAATTATCATTGCGCATTCCATTATCTATGATGGCTGGCGGCATCTTTTTTACCTATACGTTTTCATTGCATACCTGGCAACCCTGGGCGGTTATTTTATAATCAAGGCTTTTCCAAAAAAATTAGCTATCTATCCGAAGATGGCCTGGGCAGCAGCATTGCTCTTTTATGTTGCATTAATAATTAAGATGCATCCACAACAGCAGGTTTATTTTACGATGTTCAACAAATTTCCGCAAACTGCTTACGAACTCGATTATTGGGGACAATCCTACAAACAATCACTGGAATGGCTTTGCAAGAATTCTGATAAAGACACAATTAAGATTGCATATATCAGAATTGGAAATCAGCCTATGACAATGAATAAAAGAATTCTCCCGGAAAAAGATCGCGACAGAATTGTCTTTAAACCGTCACTACGGGAAAGTGACTATTACATAACCAATTACAAATTTGTTGACCACGACTTGCTCAAAGGAATACATATGGATATCAGTGACAGTCTTGATAAAGAAATTTATACGATTGCCCCACTTGGATATAAAATAAACACCGTATTTTCCGTTAAGAAATAATAGAATTATCCAAGTTTTTCACCTTTGTTACAACTAAAATATTACATCCTGAAAAAGAAGTATATCAAAACCAGAACTAATCTTTAAATTTGCCAGAATTTCCTGACAGCTTCTTAGTTGTTTTAATTGCAAGGTTGTTACACAAGAAATATTCTTTTAATTACATTCTAATGCTTGATAAAATTTTTACCTCTTGTTTTCTAAGGATCTGGCTACTTCTTTTTTTGCTTCCATTAGGATTAAGTGCCCAAATTAAGATTACAACGCCTGTTGAAAGGGCTGTTTATCAACGGAATCCATCAGGACAGGCAACTATTTCTGTGACGGGAAATTATACTGTCCCAATCGACAAAGTGGAGATTCGTGCACTTCCTGCAATTGACGGCCAGGGAATCCCAACGGCGTGGTTGCCTTTACAGACCAATCCGACAGGAGGTTTGTTCAGCGGCACAATCACGCTTTTTCAAGGTTGGTATACATTAGAAGCAAGAGCTTCTCTGAACGGAACAGTTGTTGGGCAGCCTGCGATCGTTTCACGGATGGGAGTTGGAGAGGTTTTTATGATATCAGGCCAGTCTAACGCGCAGGGTGTTGATTATGAATTCCCTAACAAACCAGTAGCGACTGATGATCGGGTTAATTATATCAACTATAATAACTCTGTAAATTCTCTAAACGATCCTCCTTACCCAATTTTCGAGCGTATGAATGCCGTAAACATAACGGTAGGACCAAGAGGTAAAACGCCTTGGTGCTGGGGCATTTTGGGAGACTTGTTAACTCAAAAATTAAACGTCCCGGTTCTTTTCATAAACACCGCCTGGGAAGGGACTTCGATAGGAAACTGGAGTGAAAGTGCGCAAGGACGAAAAACACAAAATTCTTTCGGATTCTTTTATCCTGACCAGATGCCGTATGCCAATCTTCGGTTGTCGATGCAGCATTATGCAAAAGAATTCGGCGTTAGAGCAATTTTGTGGATGCAGGGAGAAACAGATACATATCCTTTGGCAACAGATTACGAAACATATAGAAGCCGATTGCAATCAGTACTCGATAAACTTGGCGCTGATATCAATGGCCGCGTAACATGGGTTATTGCGCGAACTTCCAGAATACAAAATGCTAATTTACAGTCGGTGACAAGCCCGGCTGTTATTGGTGCCCAGAATGCAGTGATAGACGGACTTTTCAGCTCTGCTTACCCTGGTCCGGAAACAGATCCTCTTTATCCGCAACGATTTGACGGAACTCATTTTTCGGGAACGCAAGGACTTACAATTCTTGCCAACGCATGGAACAGCACATTAAACACTGAATTTTTCACAAAGGTAAGTCCGCTCCTGCCGACAGCCGTACCGAAAATTACCAGCATCTGTGCGCCAAATAACACCTCATTAACGCTAACGCTTCCTGAGGGCTACGCATCTTACACATGGTTACCGAGCGGTGCTACCGGCCGGACGATCACCGTAACCAGCCCGGGAGAATATAGCGCAAGAGTTAAGGATGCCTCAGGAAATACAGTTCATAGCCAAAAACTTATTGTTACTTCATCCATCAAACCGGCAACACCGACAATTGTTCAATCAGGTTCTCAGCAGGCTTGTGCCGATTCGGCGTTCGTCTTTTCTTTGACAACGAGCAACGATTCTTACAGCTGGTTCAAACAAGGAACCACGAACGTTCTGGCCACAACTCCAACGTTTGCCGTTCAAGAAGCAGGAAGCTATCAGGTGAGAAGCCAGAATGTATTTGGATGTACTTCCGATGTGTCTGCTGCGGCTTCGCTTGTTATTCGCCCGCAAATACCTCAGCCAACCATTGCAAAATCGGGTCCGTTCACCGTGATGGCAACTATTGCAGAAACTGGTATGAACGAACAGTATGACTGGAAAAGAGATCAGAAAATATTATCTCTGCATTCGAATATCATCAAAACAGATACATCAGGACAATATTCAGCTCGGGCAAAGGTCAACTACACGCTTGGTAATAATCTGCTTACCTGCTACTCTGCGTTCTCCGGAACTCAGGAGGTAATAACTGACACGAAAAACGATGTGGTAGTTTTCCCGAATCCGGGTGCGGCTGACGATCTTTATATCGAATCTCGCGACAATATGCGCAATGCAGAAATTACAGTTTATGATATGTTTGGCCGTGTTGTAATTACACAAACCCAAGACCTTACAAGCCGTGTAAAAATACTTACAAAAAATCTTCCATCGGGTAAATATGTCATCAGAATTAAGTCTGCAGACGTCGATCTGACGAAGCAAATTATGATTAGATAAATATTTTTTCTTAGAAATTTACTAAATAAGCCACGAGCAATCGTGGCTTATTTAGTATGATACTAATTAGATAAAAGAAGACTTAAAGAATTTGATTGATAAATTTGCAAAGGCTAATTTTGACAGTAATAAAGTTTTCCCAAAGTGTGAATTCCTACGGATTCTGATAGCCGGACCTGTATTGAAATTTAAAAATCAATGAATAATAACTATCTTCCTTCTGACTATTTGCCAATTATCGTTCAGTTTCTTCTGGCGGCCGGTTTTATCGGAGGCACGATGATTGTAACACATTTAATCGGACCAAGCCGTAAAAGCAAACTTAAGGACGATCCTTTTGAATGCGGGATTGAATCCGTTGGTGATGCCAGAACACCGATCTCGGTTAAGTATTTCTTAGTAGCTATTCTCTTTGTTCTTTTCGATGTCGAAGTAATATTTATGTATCCCTGGGCTGTCAATTTTAAAGAATTGGGAATGTTTGGGTTTGTAGAAATGTTATTGTTTATGGCACTACTTCTTTCCGGATTTTATTACATCATCCGTAAAGGCGTTTTGAATTGGGAAGACTAGATTATAAAACATTGTAATCCGACAGATTATGAAAGCAGTAACGATAGCAGAAGCACCTCAAGGACATAGCGGATCAGGATTTTTTGCTACTTCATTTGATGAAGCAATCGGTCTTGCCAGAAGTTATTCACTCTGGCCATTACCATTTGCAACATCTTGCTGTGGTATTGAATTTATGGCTACCATGGGGGCTCATTATGATATATCACGTTTCGGATCAGAACGTCCAAGTTTTTCACCGCGTCAGGCAGATTTACTTATGGTGATGGGTACCATTGCTAAAAAAATGGCGCCTGTTGTTAAACAGGTTTATCTTCAGATGGCAGAGCCCCGCTGGGTTTTGGCTGTAGGAGCATGTGCATCCAGCGGTGGTATTTTCGACACTTACAGCGTTTTACAAGGTATCGACCGTATTATTCCTGTTGACATATACGTGCCAGGATGCCCTCCCCGCCCGGAGCAAATTATTGACGGGCTTATGGGAATCCAGAAACTGGCACAAAATGAGAAACTTCGTCGTAGAAACACGGACGAATATCAGGAACTTTTAGCATCTTATAATATTCAATAAGTACCCTATGCTAAGCAATCAGGAAGTAGCCGAAGAGCTACTAGGGAAATTTGGTGATCAGGTATTTGATTTCGAAGAACCTTACGGATTATTGACTCTCTCCACAACACGAGAGGAGATTATTCCGATGCTTGAATTTTTAAATCAGCATAAAACATATCAGATTAGTTTCCTTACAGACATTACGGGCGTTCATTATCCTGATAATAAAGATAAAGAATTTGCTGTGGTTTATCACTTGCACAGCTTTATCCATAATTTCAGGATTCGTATTAAAGTCTTTATTTCTGAGGCAGATATTCATATTCCGACAGCAACAGGACTTTATGCAAGTGCTAACTGGATGGAACGGGAAACATATGATTTCTATGGTATCCTTTTTGACGGGCATCCTAATCTTGTCCGCATTCTGAATATTGAGGAAATGGATTATTTTCCGATGCGTAAAGAATATGCTTTGGAAGATGCTACGCGCGAAGATAAAATTGATGCGCTTTTTGGTCGTTGATCCTTTAAGGAAAAGAGTAAGCTATGGCAGATATCGAATTATTACCTCATAATGTTCCTGCTCAATCAGAATTACCTGAATTGATCGAGGAACTTACTACCCTTAACCTTGGCCCGACGCACCCGGCTACACACGGTATTTTTCAAAATATCCTGCAAATGGATGGTGAAAAAATCGTTTCCGGAGAGCAGACCATAGGTTATATACACAGAGCTTTCGAAAAGATTGCTGAAAGACGCCCATTCTACCAGATCACGACACTTACCGACCGAATGAATTATTGTTCTTCACCGATCAATAACTTTGGCTGGCATATGACGATGGAGAAATTTTTGCAGATTGAAGTTCCAAAACGTGCGCAGTATATCCGCGTGATCATGATGGAGCTTGCAAGGATTTCCGATCACCTGATCTGTAACAGTATCCTGGGTGTGGATTCAGGAGCGTTTTCAGGTTTCCTCTACGTAATGCAAAAACGTGAGGACATCTATGAAATTTACGAAGAAGTTTGCGGCGCTCGTCTGACGACGAACATGGGCCGTATCGGAGGAATGGAACGTGATTTGTCCACGACAGCACTTCGTAAAATCCGTGAATTTATCAAGACATTCCCGCCTGTTCTCCGTGAATTCGAAAAACTGATGAGCCGTAACCGTATTTTTATGGACCGGGTTATCAATGTCGGACCAATCTCTCTGGAACGCGCGCTTTCGTACGGTTTTACTGGCCCTAACTTACGCGCTGCCGGTCTGGATTACGACGTTCGTGTTATGGAGCCCTATTCTTCTTACGAAGATTTCGATTTCAGTATTCCTGTCGGACAAAGCGGTGATACTTTTGATCGTTACAACGTGCGTATGGAAGAAATGTGGCAGAGTCTGAAAATTGTTGAGCAGGCTTTGGAAAATCTTCCGGAAGGACCATATTATGCGGATACCCCAGAATATTATCTTCCTCCCAAAAAAGAGGTTTACAGCAATATGGAAGCACTTATCTACCATTTCAAAATTGTAATGGGAGAAATAGACGCCCCGATCGGTGAAGTTTATCACGCTGTTGAAGGTGGTAACGGAGAATTAGGATTTTACCTGATCAGCGATGGAGGAAGAGCTCCATACCGTTTGCATTTCCGCCGACCAAGTTTTATATATTATCAGGCCTACCCTGAAATGTGCAAAGGAAGCACGCTTTCAGATGCTATTCTGACGATGAGTAGCCTGAACGTTATTGCAGGAGAATTGGACGCATAAAATCAGATTGATTATTTGATTTTCAAAAGATCGTATTAAAGAAATGACTGAAACACCAAATCCCGTTGCGTTTACTCCGGAACGACTGGCGAAAGTAAAAGAAATCATTGCACGTTATCCCGAGGGCCGTCAAAAATCGGCTCTTCTTCCTGTTTTACATGTTGCCCAGGAACAATGGGGATGGGTTAGCAGCGAGGTTATGGATCATGTTGCTGAATTGTTGAGCATCGAACCGGTTGAAGTTTATGAGGTAGCTACATTTTATACAATGTACCACCTTGACGCGGTTGGAAAACATGTAATTGAATATTGTCGTACCGGCCCTTGTTGCCTGATGGGCGGTGAAGAAATATACGATTATCTTAAACAGAAACTTGGTATCCAAGCTGGTCAAACAACTCCTGACGGTCTTTTTACTTTGAAAGAAGTTGAATGTCTGGCAGCTTGTGGCTGGGGTCCGGTTTTCCAGATTCGGGAGAAGTTCTACATGAACCTGACCCGCGAGCGCGTTGACGAAATAATCGAAGAGTTAAGCAAGTAAGCCTTTTATAAATAGTATCCTGAAAAATGGCTAAAAAAATATTAACTGAACATATTAACGTCCCAGGTATTGAAACCTTCGAGGTTTACCGTAAACAGGGAGGTTATACTGCTGTTGAAAAAGCGATAAAAAC
Organism: Dyadobacter koreensis; assembly: GCF_900108855.1. Taxonomy (GTDB): domain Bacteria; phylum Bacteroidota; class Bacteroidia; order Cytophagales; family Spirosomataceae; genus Dyadobacter; species Dyadobacter koreensis. The sequence continues at coordinate 310,479 of NZ_FNXY01000005.1, read as the reverse complement.
CATGACTCCCGAGGAAGTTGTGGAAGAAGCTAAAAAATCCGGAATACGCGGACGTGGAGGAGCAGGATTTCCAATGGGGATGAAATGGGGTTTTTTGGCAAAACCGGAAGGCGTTCCCCGTTATTTAGTATGTAATGCAGATGAATCAGAGCCTGGTACTTTCAAAGATCACCATTTGATGAAATGCATTCCTCACTTACTTATCGAAGGAATGATTGTTTCCAGCTTTGCTTTGGGAGCAAACAAATCTTTCATCTACGTTCGTGGAGAGCTGATGTATGTGATCCGTATCCTTGAAAAAGCCATTGAGGAAGCGAAAGCAAATGGTTTTCTTGGTAAAAATATATTAGGAAGCGGTTACGACCTCGAACTTGTAGTACAGCCGGGCGGCGGTGCATACATATGCGGAGAAGAAACAGCTTTGCTTGAATCATTGGAAGGCAAAAGAGGAAATCCCCGTAATAAACCACCTTTCCCTGCGGTTAAAGGACTATACCAAAGTCCGACTGTGGTTAATAATGTTGAATCAATTTCTAACATGCCGTGGGTTATCAACAATGGCGGTGATGCTTATGCTGCCATCGGGATTGGACGCAGTACGGGAACTAAACTTATATCTGCCTCAGGCCATATTCAGAAACCAGGCGTTTATGAAATTGAACTGGGTGTTAGCGTAGATGAATTCCTTAATTCAGATGAATATTGTGGTGGGATACGTAAAGGGCACCATTTGAAGGCATTAGTTGCAGGCGGTTCGTCTGTACCTATTTTACCTGCGCATTTAATTACAAAAACAGCGGCTGGCGAAGATCGGTTGATGAGCTATGAATCGTTATCAGACGGTGGTTTTGCAACGGGTACAATGTTAGGATCAGGAGGTTTTATTGTTTTTGATGAAACAGCTTGTATCGTTCGTAATACCTGGAATTTCTCTCGTTTCTATCATCATGAATCTTGTGGACAGTGCAGTCCTTGCCGTGAAGGAACGGGTTGGATGGAAAAAGTACTTCACCGCATTGAACATGGTCATGGAAGCATGCATGATATTGACTTGCTTGTTGATGTGGCTAAAAAAATAGAAGGTAATACAATCTGTCCATTGGGAGATGCCGCTGCCTGGCCTGTTGCCAGCGCTATTCGTCATTTCCGGGATGAATTTGAATGGCATATCACGAACCCTCATGAAGCTTCTCAGCCAGGAGCTGTATTTATGGGTGCAGTTTTGGCCTGATAGGAGTTGTTAGTAACCTTAAAATAATTCTTATACACCATAAACTGATTCGTTAATACATTTGTGGGTCAGGCCGGAATATTCCGGATGATGTAAAAATTTCCAATATGCAGTTATTGATCAGGCCGGTTTACAATTTTATAAAGAACAACGCGTATCCTTTAACTTTTGCTTTTTGTATTGTTTGTACTGTTATAATGCTCTATATCAAGGGAGTATTTATATTAAGTTATCACCCGGATATATCAGGTAGTGAACGCGGGACAACCTTTGGAATACAAATCGTAGCGGATAATCAGCCGCTTTACAGAAACCCGGAAGTTCCGCCTTTCTGGATTGTGCAATACGCACCTTTATATTATTACCTGGTCGGAAAAACGTATCAATTGCTGAACTGGGATCCCACGGACATTTTCAGGATACAATTTTTAAGCAGATTTATATCTTTTGTTCTGGTATCGATCTCAATGTTCGTTGCATATTTCACGGTCAGGAGATTTATAAAAGTTTCAAAATTACTGAGTGTCGTTTTTTGTTGTCTGCTGTTTGGCCAGCTTCAGGAATGGCATTTAACCAATTCCAGAATCGACAGTCTGCTGTTCCTTTTTACCGTTTTGTATATCCATGTGATATTCAAAGCGCTTGAACAGAAGGAAGAATGGAATAAATATTTTGTGCTGGCCGCTTTTTTAGCGGTTGTTGCATTTTTTACCAAACAAAGCGCGCTGATCCACAGCATCGTATTGCTGGGTTATTTCTTTTACAGATTTCAGTGGTCTTCGTTATTTAAAATGGCAGGCGTACTGGCAGTATTATTTACTGTCTTTACATTGGTTTTCAGTCAATTACAGTTTAAAGTATTTTACGATAATTTATTTGGAAGTCTTCAGCTTCCGATTGTGCCGGGATGGTTTTACGCGTATACTTTCCGCTATGTAGTGCCGGCAATGAGCCTTTTTATAGCAGTTAGTTTTGTAATTAATTTAAAATGGCTGGTTAATGCAGCAGATCCAAAAAGAATTTTTCTGTCGCTGTCGACTTTCTTATTCTTTGGTTTTGCAACGGCAACGGCATTCAAACACGGAGCCGCAGTTGGGTATTATCATGAGTACGCGTACGTAGGGTTACTTGGGATATTTTATTACTTTTATAATGAAAACCTGTCTATAACAAAGACGTCTTTGACATATTATTTATTCCCGGCAATGGTGGGTATGACGATGCTCTATTTTACCAGTCAGCAAATGGAGAAGTATTACAATACCAATCTGGGGAAATATGCTTCCGACTATGTTGAGCAAAACGATGTAAAAAAATACGTGCTTGCACATATCGGAAAGGATGAAAAAGTTGTGATTTCAGGAGGCGAAGATTTTCGTGGATGGCTTTTACAACATATGCTTTTCAAGCATTTACTAGCTTATCAAGATACCGAAGTGCGCTTTTTGTTTGAAGCCAAGAGATTTGATTTCAGCGGTTTTTATGATTTAGTGAAAGAGAAAAAAATACGGTATTTAGTGCTGGATAAAAACAGTCCTCCTTATTTGTACGCCTTTGACTATACATTTAATCTGAACGATTACATGTTGGAAAAAGACATTCATGGATATAAGGTTTATAGATTAAAATAAATAAGACGATTTAGAGAAGTCTTGATATGGAAGAAATAAAACCTCAGTTAATCAAAATAACCTTCGACGGCATTGAAGTCGAAGTTGAACCTGGTACGACGATAATGCAGGCTGCGCGCAAAATTGCAGAAGCTGACGAAAGCCAGGGGTATTTGGTCCCGCCTGCCATGTGTTATTACAAACCACTTCCGACCTCCGGAGGTAAGTGTCGTGCATGTCTGGTACGGGTAGCCGCAGGTTCTGCAAAGGATCCGCGCCCTATGCCAAAGTTGGTGCCTTCATGTATTACGCAGGTACAGGAAGGTATGATTGTTGAAAATACAACTAATGATGCCGTTTTGGATACCCGGAAAAGTATCGTTGAATTTTTATTGATCAACCACCCGCTTGATTGCCCGGTTTGTGATCAGGCAGGAGAATGTCATTTGCAGGATTTTTCTTTTGAGCATGGTTCTGCAAAAACCCGTTACGAGGAAGAGCGCAGAACTTTTGAAAAAATTGATATCGGACCGTTTGTTCAGCTTCATATGACACGCTGCATACTTTGCTACCGTTGTGTCTATACCGCTGACCAGATTACAAACAAACGTGTTCATGGTGTTATGAACCGAGGAGATGCTTCTGAAATCAGTACTTATATCGAAAAAGCGATCGATAATGACTTCTCAGGAAACGTAATCGATGTCTGCCCTGTTGGCGCTTTAACAGATAAAACATATCGTTTCAAAAGTCGCGTGTGGTTTTCGAAACCAGTTGATGCTCATTGCGATTGTGAAAAGTGCAGCGGCAAAGTAACACTTTGGTATCGTGGAGACGAAGTGATCCGTGTGACTGCGCGTAAGAATATTTGGGGTGAAGTCAACGAGTTTATTTGCAATACCTGCCGTTTCGAAAGAAAGAAAACAAGCGACTGGACGATCGAAGGACCAACAAAAGTGAAACGCAGTTCAGTAATTTCAGCTAATAAGTACAGAAAAGATCTTATTGCTAAACCTGACTTCGCTCTTAAACTTGCAGCAACGCAGTTTAAACCAATTGATGATGAACGTGAGTATACAACTGATATCGAAACAGTCCGTCACCAAAGCATAGAAAATAACGATAAGGCAAACCACCGTTCCTTACTGCCACAGAACAACAATTAATACATTTTCTGTAATATATATTATTAACTGTGAACTGAAAAAATGGAATTAACTGAGTTTATAATCAAAACATTGACAATCCTGGTTGTTTTTGTTTTAACACTGCTGATAGCAATGTACTCAACCTGGGGAGAGCGCAAAGTTGCCGGTTTTATCCAGGATAGGATGGGGCCGAACAGAGCAGGACCAGGCGGATTATTGCAGCCTCTTGCGGATGCAGGTAAAATGTTTTTTAAAGAAGATTTTATTCCTGCATTAGCCAGCAAGTGGCTTTTCATCGCAGGACCAAGTTTGGCTATGCTTACGGCACTTTTGGCGAGCGCCGTTATTCCATTTGGCAGTACTTTCCGGTATGATGGCGTTGAAGTTGTACTACAGGGCGTTGAATCAAACATTGGTATACTTTACGTTTTTGGTGTTGTAGCACTGGGGGTTTACGGTATCATGATTGGTGGCTGGGCTTCCAATAATAAATTTTCTTTACTTGGTGCTATCCGTGCAGCGTCTCAAAACATTAGTTATGAAGTAGCCATGGGGCTTTCCCTTATTGCTATTTTGATGATGAGCAGCTCGCTTTCTCTGGGAGATATCGTTGCGCAGCAGCATGGAGGAAACTGGAACATCTTTTATCAGCCGCTTGGGTTTATCATTTTCCTTACCTGCTCGTTCGCAGAATGTAACCGTGTTCCTTTCGACCTTCCAGAGTGTGAAACCGAACTTGTAGGTGGATATCATACTGAATACGGAAGTATGAAACTTGGTTTCTATCTTTTTGCAGAATATATCAATATGTTCGTTTCATCGGCGATTATTTCAACACTTTATTTTGGAGGTTACAACTACCCCGGAATGGATTGGGTCTATAACCAGCTAACCGCTGCGATGGGAACTACAACAGGCCATAATATTGCAACCTTGATCGGTACTGGCGTATTTTTTGGAAAAGCCTTATTCTTTGTCTTTTTCTACATGTGGGTAAGATGGACGCTTCCACGTTTCCGTTATGATCAATTGATGAATCTGGGCTGGAAGAAACTTATTCCTTTGGCTATTATTAATATTATCATCACCGGAGCAAGTGTGCTTTTTCTGAAGCCATTTATTACGTCTCTGTTGAACTAAGCAACAAAAAACAAGTATTGCCATGCAACTGACAAATCGCTCGAAGCAAGTAAGCAATAAAGAAATGACGCTGATGGAGCGCGCCTACCTACCCGCTATTGCAACCGGTATGGCAATTACTCTGAAGCACTTTTTCAAGAAAAAAGTAACCATTGAATATCCCGAGGTAAAAAGATATCTTGGACCGGTATTCCGTGGACGCCATATATTAAAACGCGATGCAGAAGGACGTGAACGTTGCACGGCCTGTGGCCTTTGCGCTGTAGCCTGTCCGGCAGAAGCGATTTCCATGGTTGCAGCTGAGCGCGAAAAAGGTGAAGAAGGACTATACAGAGAAGAAAAATATGCTGCGGTTTATGAAGTAAATATGTTGCGCTGCATCTTCTGTGGATTGTGTGAAGAAGCTTGTCCAAAACAGGCGGTATACCTTCGCCACGACGAATTCATTCCTGTTTTCAGCGACCGTGACCAGGTAATCTGGGGTAAAGATTTATTGGTTGAAGATATGAACAATCGTTACACACGTGAGGCATGGACCAAAGAGGAAGCTCGCTCGCTTGACTTGAAGAGAGCGAATGGCGAAGCAACCAACGTGGTTCCAAGAGCTATTCCTTGATTTTCGACCTTACTATTGAACCGCAATTCGCAAGCATATGAATCCGACACTATCATTTTTTTATTTTCTATCGTTTTTAACGGTGCTTAGCGCGTTAATGGTCATCATTTCGCGCAACCCGATCCATAGCGTACTTTATCTTATTCTAACTTTTTTTACGCTTTCAGGGCATTACATATTGCTAAATGCTCAATTCCTTGCTGCGGTGAATATAATTGTTTACGCAGGCGCAATCATGGTTCTTTTCCTTTTTGTAATCATGTTTCTAAATATCAAAAACGATCACGAAGAAGCTAAAACCAACCTCACGAAAATAGCCGCAGCCATTGTAGGCGGGACTGTCTTTGTGATCCTCTTCGGAGCTTATCGTAAAACAGCTATCATGCCTGCCGATCCAAATACATTTGACTCGCAGGTCGGGATGATTGAAAGTCTTGGAAAACTTCTTTTTCGTGAATATTTACTTCCTTTCGAATTAGCCTCGATTTTGCTTTTGGTAGCGATGGTAGGTGCGGTAATGTTAGGTAAGAGGGAAATTGGTGAAAGGCACTTTTAATAGATTTCAAAATATTAATATCAAAGAGCGGATCGAAACTGATCCGCTTTTTTTGTTTACGACTCTTATTTATTCAATGTATCTTCAAGATCTTCCATGGGAAAAAAGATCATCTTGCTTCACATTTTTCTTACTCTTATAGATCATTTATCTACTAAATCCAGTAAATCTGTTCTTGCAGTTTGACTAGCAATTCCGAATTTTGATTCGATTTCCTTAATACTGATAGTTTGATCTTTGTCTCGTAAAAATCTTTAATTATTACCAATTTATCTGTCATTCAAATCTTGGTTGACAAATAAGAGAAAATACTTTTCTTCGATCGTCAACTGTCCTGTTTCCATATGCCTGGAGCCCGGTTAAAGATTGTTTTAAAGTTTTAAAATTGAAATCAATAAAGCAGGTAAGTTCATTGTCGTCAACTTTTGTATGCAAATATGCCTTTGCGTATTGACCTAGGCTTGCACAAATATCCTAGAAATAGATAAATATTTGATAAGCCAAAATTTCCTTGACAATAAAAACCAATACAATTGTACACGGGCGGTCCGCACATTCTATCGCTTCTTACAGAAAAAGGAGCCACTTCTCACGAAATGGCTCCTTCCAACTTTTATATTTTATTCCCGTATCTCCTACTCCACCTCAGCATATGCCTCAACAGGGATACATGAACAAATCAGATTTCTGTCTCCGAATGCGCTGTCTACACGGCTAACACTTGGCCAGAATTTATTGAAACGCAAATGTGGCAATGGGAAGGCAGCTTTCTCGCGGCCATATGCATGTGTCCAGTTTTCGGCAAGAACAACGCGTGATGTATGCGGAGCATTTTTAAGAACGTTATCAGTGCGATCAGCGATTCCTTCTTCAACTTCACGAACCTCATTTCTAATCGCAATCATTGTATCGCAGAAACGATCTAATTCAGCTTTTGACTCAGATTCTGTCGGTTCGATCATTAACGTTCCAGCTACCGGGAAAGATAAAGTTGGCGCGTGAAAACCATAATCCATCAAACGTTTTGCCAAATCCTCAGCTTCAACACCAGCAGCTTTAAACGGACGGCAATCAAGAATCATTTCGTGTGCACAACGACCATTTGTTCCTGTATAAAGAACTTCGTAGTGACCATTCAGACGTTCCTTAATATAATTCGCATTCAGGATTGCAAATTTCGTAGCATTCGTCAATCCTTCTCCGCCCATCATTGCGATATACGCGTAAGAAATTGTGAGAATGCTGGCACTTCCATAAGGTGCAGCTGAAACCGCTCCAGCCTGTCCTTCTTTCAAATGTTCAGACTGCTTGCCTAAGTTAACGTGGCCTGGTAAGAACGGGATCAAATGTTCTCCCACCCCAATTGGTCCAACGCCAGGTCCTCCCCCGCCGTGAGGAATACAGAATGTTTTATGTAGGTTAAGGTGACAAACATCAGCTCCGATTGAAGCAGGACTTGTCAAACCAACCTGAGCATTCATATTGGCACCATCCATATAAACCTGTCCGCCGAAAGAATGTATCATCGAACAGATTTCAATGATGCTTTCCTCATACACACCGTGTGTTGAAGGATAAGTTACCAATAAACAAGAAAGCTCATCTTTATATTGTTCGGCTTTTGCTCTTAAATCAGCTACATCAATATTTCCACGATCGTCACACTTGGTAACAACCACTTTCATACCGGCCATAACCGCAGAAGCCGGGTTTGTTCCGTGTGCAGAAGAAGGAATCAACGCCACATTACGGTGGTGATCGCCTCTGCTTTCGTGGTAACCACGAATCGCCATCAAACCTGCATATTCACCCTGCGCACCTGAATTTGGCTGCATAGACATCGCAGCAAAACCCGTGATCTCGCACAACCAGGCGCTCAATTCGGCAACCAGCTGCCCATAACCTAAGGCTTGATTCGCTGGAACAAACGGATGTATTGCCCCAAATTCCGGCCAGGTCAATGGAATCATCTCAGCAGTTGCATTCAATTTCATGGTACAGCTACCAAGAGAAATCATGGAATGCACCAGAGAAAGATCTTTATTTTCAAGTGTTTTCAGGTAGCGCAGCATTTCATGTTCTGTATGGTAAGAACTGAAAACCGGATGCGTCAGATAGGAAGATGTACGGGCAAGATTTTCATCAATTGTAAAATCCATTTCCTCATCGATCACCATCTCGCCCTGAAAACCGGAAACTTCGGCAAACAGGTTTAAAAGTGCGATTACATCATCAAAAGTTTTTGCTTCGTCGAAGGATACTCCTACACTTCCATCCTTGTTATAACGAAGGTTAATACCCCATTTCAGCGCATTTTCTCTAAGCTTGCCGGAAAGCTCTGTTTTAATCGTAACCGTATCGAAATAATTCGACGTTAATACATCGTAATTAAATTTCTTGATCGTATCAACAAACAGGCGCGTCAAACCATGTACACGGGAAGCAATATTCCTGATTCCTTCTGGTCCGTGATAAACGCTGTATGCACCTGCAATCACAGCAAGTAAAACCTGTGCCGTACAAATATTTGAAGTAGCTTTTTCACGACGGATATGTTGCTCACGCGTTTGGAGAGCCATCCTCAATGCACGGTTTCCCTCTGCATCTACCGAAACTCCGATAATCCGACCCGGGATATTACGTTTGAATGACTCCTTCGTTGCAAAAAATGCAGCGTGAGGTCCGCCATAACCCATAGGAACACCGAAACGCTGCGACGAACCAACAACCACATCAGCGCCCATTTCTCCCGGAGCCTTCAATAGCGTAAGCGCCAGCAAATCCGCTGCAACTGCCACAGTAATGTTAACATCGTGTGCAGCACCGATAAAATCTGTATAATCAATCACTTCACCATTTGTTGCAGGATATTGCACCAAAACACCATACAGATTTTCATCTGTCAGATCTACGGTTTCATGATTTCCAACAACCACATTAATACCAATCGGATTTGCTCTTGTATAAATCAAATCAATGGTCTGTGGGTGACAAAGTTCTGAAACAAAAAACGTGTCCGCTTTTTTCTTCGCCGATGAGCGAAGGCTATGTAACATGGTCATCGCTTCTGCCGCCGCGGTCGCTTCATCAAGCAAAGACGCATTGGCAATTTCCATCCCGGTCAGATCAGTGATGACAGTCTGGAAATTTAAAAGCATCTCCAGTCTTCCTTGTGCGATCTCTGCCTGGTAAGGAGTATATGCTGTATACCAAGCCGGGTTTTCAAGAATATTTCTTAAAATAACGTTAGGCGTTACGGTGTCGTAATATCCTGTTCCGATATACGTTTTCAAGATTGCATTCTTGCGTGCCAGTTTCTTGATTCCGTCCAAAAACTCCTGCTCCGATTTCGGGCGAGGTAAATTCAAAGGCTTTGGCAGGCGAATTGCCGCCGGAAGCGTTTGTTCTATCAATTCATCCAGAGAAGATGCTCCAACCGTGCGCAACATTTCCTGTAATTCCTGCTCATTCTTACCGTGATGACGGTTTTCGAATTTATCCTGGCTTCGAAGATTGATTTTCATTATTTGGGTAAACGAGACCGTTATATAGTTGGTTATAAAATACAAAAGTAAGCAAATCCGAGGAAATCTCTGAGAGAAAATCGGGAATGCTTACTCTTGAATATGTTCAAAATGAATAATTTTTTCGTTTTAATGTTTGGGACAGCCACAATCTGTTTTTCGCTTGAATATTCCAAGGATTTTTTTGGATTTCGGCTTTTGGTAACCGCGATTTTTCTTTCTTTTGTTCAAAAACATTTCTGACTCTACATGCTTCGGATCAGCATTCGCCGGCTGAATTCCTGAAAAACCGAGAACAATGCCTGACAAAAGAAATACTACAGCAAATTTTTTCATATTTATTATTATTTATAATCGCGGGAACCTGCATATTTAACGTCTCGACCCGGTCAATAAGTATATTTGAAACAATTTAATACATCATGCCGGCAATATCTTATTTTGCTACGCCCTTACCAACTCAACGATCGTAATTTCAGGTAGGATACCTACGCGACCTGGATATCCAAGATATCCAAATCCGCGGTTAACATAAAGATACTGATCGTTTTCTTTATATAACCCCGCCCACTCCTTGTAACGATACTGAACCGGACTCCACTTGATACCAGCAACCTCGATTCCGAACTGCATTCCATGGGTGTGTCCGGCAAAAGCCAGATCGATATCATCATATTTTGGAAGCACTTGTGCACGCCAGTGACTTGGGTCGTGGGATAATAATATTTTCACAGGAAACTGATCCGTTCCCTGATATGCTTTTTCCAGATTGCCATATTTCGCAAAATTTCCTGCTCCCCAGTTTTGGATACCAATCAAACCGATCTCTTCATTGTCGACCCGGATTGCCCGATTTTCATCCAGCATCAGATTCCAGCCCAGCAGCTCATGTGCCTTTTTCAAATTGGCAAGATTCTGGTTCTTTTCCTGTTGAGAACTCCATTGAAAATAATCTCCATAGTCGTGGTTTCCAAGGGTTGAATGGACACCTAACGGCGCTTTCACTTTGTCAAAAATGTTGATGTAATCTTTTACCTCAACAGCACGGTCATTTACCAGGTCACCAGTGAAAAATGCGATATCCGGTTTTTCCTTCATCAACATTTCCACACCGCCTTTCACAGCCGTTTTATTAAAAAAACTGCCTGAATGAATATCTGAAAGCTGCGCTATTTTCATTCCATGAAATGCTTTCGGTAAGTTTTTCAACGGAACTTTAACTCTGCGAATCCGATAATCGTGCGCGCCTGATAATATCCCGAAAGCAAAGGTTCCCATCAAAGCCGAACCTGCCACAAGCGCGGTTGTTTCCAAAAATTCTGATCTTGGAATTTTGGGTGCCGCCGGATCAACAGGATCGACAGGAACCGGAGCGACCGATGGAACGAAATAACTGACAATCCATTGAACAAGTCGGCGAGCGTCATCGATCAATAAAAAGAAAACAACCAGCAGTTTAGATAGGTAAGGTATAGCAATGCCGGCAATAATGAATGTTCTGGTAATACGGTTAAAAAAGTCAGCAGGGAGAAATTGCATCATCACATAGGCGAATAATGTCAGCGAAGTGAAGCTCCAATAACCCCAGGTTATCCATTTTTGTGTCGGCTGGGAAAAATTCCTGATTACAAATCTTAATGCCTGCCAGACATACCAGTCGATACCAAAGAGCACAACGGTAAATAATATAAAAAAAAGAGTGCGGTTCATTCCAAAAAAATCTATTTATATCCGGGATTAACATCACGATTCTTTTTCTCGTTCGTGAGCTCCGATTTAAAACGCAGAAAAATAGTTCAATGGAAATATTTCTCTTTAAGCGGTTTGGTTATTCATACAAAAGGTTTAATTTTTTAATTTTGCCGAAAACCAAATGAAAGGAAATGCCAGAATTTGACTTCAAACGATTCCACATCCGTTCCATGAATGCAACCGACGAGGAGCGGGCAGCAATTAATCAGGAATTAAAGGATTTATACGCTTCTTTACCAGAAGAAGATAAAGCTGATTTTAATGAACAACTTCAAACATTTTTGGTAAAAGAAGTGGCCAGAGTAAAATCAGACTATGACTCGATTCGCGGCCTGAATAGTCCAAATTAACAACAACCTAATTTTTTTGCTAATTCAGACTGGGATCCGTTGGATAGTGCGCGATCGAGCGGTATTCACCACCCATATTTTTTAGTATTTCTCTCCAAAAATCCCGTGGAGGCGTAGTGAATAAAAAATTCGATTTTGTTTGCGTGATAATCCAGGAATTTTCTTTGATCTCATTTTCCAGTTGCCCCCCGCTCCATCCCGAATATCCTATAAAAAAACGGACGTCATCTGCTTTCAGCGTATTGATATTGATCAGCGTGCGAACCTGTTCAAAATCTCCGCCCCAAAAAACATTCGGCATAATTTCCGCACCTCCGTGAATGAGATCCGGTCTTCTATGTATGAAATGTAAGGTATTTTTTTCAACCGGCCCGCCGAGGTGTAAAGGAATATCCTGATAAATTGTGTCTTCCAGAACATCACCTAAAAACAAGTCTGTCACCTGATTAAGCACAAACCCGAAACTTCCCTGATCGTTATATTCGCAAAGTAAAATGACGCCCCGCTCAAAATTCGGATCCCCCAAATAAGGTTTGGCGATCAGTAAAGCTCCTTTTGACGGCTTTTCAGAAAGTGGCATAACGAGGCAGATTTAATTATTTAAAAAACGAAATATATTTATTTTTAAGTAACATTACCTGAATTTTATATTCTTCGTTGATTAACGAAAAAAGTAAATTTTATTTCAGAAATACAAGATATACTCATTTAAATATGGCACTTATCCGGTCGGTTCGCGGAAATCATCCTCAATTCGGTGAAAATTGTTGGTTAGCAGAAAATGCAACAGTCGTGGGAGACGTCGTGATGGGAGAACATTGTACCGTTTGGTTTAATGCCGTTGTCCGGGGCGATGTTAACAGCATCCGGATAGGAAATTATTCAAATATTCAGGATGGTGCCGTAATTCATTGTACCTACCAAAAAAACGGAACTTACATCGGTGATTACGTATCGATCGCACACAACGCCATCGTGCATGGCTGCACAATTGAAGATCATGTTTTAATTGGTATGGGATCAATTGTAATGGACGGAGCAGTAATTGGCACCGGAGCCATTGTCGCCGCCGGGGCGATTGTCACGCAAAACACAAAAGTGCCGCCAGGAACTATCTATGCAGGAAATCCGGCAAAATATCTAAAAGATGTTTCACCGGATTTAAATGCTGCTATCGACAGAACTGCTAATAATTATATTACGTATTCAGGTTGGTTCAAGGAAGAGGAATAAGCCGCTACTCTTTGTTCCCAATCAACAAGTTAGGATTATTTACTGTCTTCTTAAATGATATCGGACCAAAAAACAAGTTGGTAAACAAGGCTTGCAGCAGACATGATCAAAATCCCGATTCTCTTGGATCAAAACTTCCGCGTTCAATAAAAGCCATTAATTCTATAGCCATTAGGGCAACGAACAAAAAGTTAAGGCCCAGTTGCTTTTTGTTATAATAAATTTTCATAGTATGTACTTTTTAATGCTAATCAAAAAGGTTAATCTTCGACCATTCCCTTTCTTGCGTTAAAATATCCTTTGATTACCGTAAATGTGGTTATGGCCAGGAAGAACAGAATGATGTAATGAACATAATCTACAATCCATGGAAATCTTTCTCCAAAAAGAAATCCTCCGCCGGTCAGAGCACCGATCCAGATAGCTCCACCTGCTACGTTATTTAACAGAAAAGAGGGAAAAGACATTTTCGCTACGCCGGCTAATATCGGTGCAAACGTTCTGACAATGGGTAAAAACCTGCTTACGATCAACGTTCTGCTTCCGTATTTCTCAAAATATTTCCGTGTTGTCTCTAAATGCTTTTTCTTAAAAAACAGAGAATCCGGTCTGTTTTGAAACATATCGCCAAAGTATTTTCCAAAGATATAACCACATAGTGAACCCAACACGGCTGCCCCAAACATGCAAAGCAGCAAAATCAGAATAGGCACTTCCAAAATTCCTGTACCACAGAAAACCCCTGCCAGAAAAACCAGGTAATCTCCTGGAAGAAAGAAGGCAAAAAAGAGGCCGTTTTCCGCGAATACAATAAATGTTATGACAAGTAATCCGCCGGTGCGAATTAATTCTTCTGAATTTAATAAATACTGAAAAAACTCGACAATTGAATTCATAGGGTAATCTTAATGAGTTGGGCTACCAGATTTCCATTGGAGCCCAACTTCAATCTTTTTCAAAACTAAGCATTTTCCGACAGTTCCAACCAGCGCATTTCTTTGTCCGACTGCGCTTTTGTTATTTCCTCTATTTGCAGCGCCCAGGATGTTACCTCAACATGCGATCCGCCATTTTCAAGTTTTTCAAGCAGCTGCGCTTTTTTCTTTTCCAATGCGGCCATATCAACTTCCAGCTGTTCCAGTTCCCTCTGCTCCTTAAAACTTAACTTTTTCTTCGGTACTGCTGGTGCGACCGCAACTTCCTTAACTGGTGCAGGTGCGGCGGCCTGTGTGTTCGTTTTGCCAGAAGCTAAATTTTTCTTCTCCGCTTCAACCTCATCCTGATAATCACGAAGTTCCGTATAATTACCAGGAAAATCGCTGATTTTGCCTTCTCCCTCAAATACGAAAATATGCTCTACCAAACGGTCAAGGAAATATCTATCGTGGGAAACGATCATGATACAACCCGGGAAATTCATTAAAAATTCTTCCAGAACATTCAAACTGGCGATATCCAAATCATTTGTTGGCTCATCCAGAATCAGGAAGTTAGGCTGCTTGATCAAAGTCAGAAGAAGTTGTAGCCTCTTTTTCTCTCCCCCACTTAACTTTGCAATAAAATCGTACTGTTTTGACGGGGAAAATAAAAATGCCTGCAACAAATGCCCAACAGTTACCGTTTCTCCGGTTCCTAACTGAACAACCTCGGCAACATCTTTCACGATATCGATAACACGCTGGGTTTCGTCAAAAACAAGATCAGTTTGTTTATAATAACCAAACTGAACCGTTTCTCCTTTTACAATCTGGCCTGAATCAGGTTCCAGTTCACCTGTGATCATATTGAGCAAGGTCGATTTCCCCATACCGTTTTGACCTACGATTCCGATCCGGTCACCTTTGCGGAAAGTATATTCAAAATTCTTGATCAGCTGTCTTTCTCCAAAACCTTTGCTGACATTCTCCATTTCAATGATCTTGCTTCCCAGACGCGCCGTGCGTACGTTAAGCTCCATCTGCGTATCGACTTTTTTCTGACTTGCCTTTTCCTTTAGTTCTTCGAAAGCGTCAACCCGGTATTTTGCTTTTGTCCCACGTGCTTTCGGCTGCTTTCTGATCCATTCAAGCTCTTTGCGCATCAGGTTACGCGCCTTATCGATTCCTGCCGCTTCTGATTCCTCACGTTCCGCTTTCTTTTCAAGGAAGTAGGAATAATTTCCTTTGTAGGTGTAAGCCGATCCGTGATCGAGTTCAAGTACCTGATTACAAACGGTATCAAGGAAATACCGGTCGTGTGTCACCACCAGCAGCGTAGTGTTTTGCGTATTTAAATATTTTTCAAGCCACTCAACCGTATCAAGGTCCAAGTGGTTGGTAGGTTCATCAAGGATCAATAGCTCCGGATCTTCCAAAAGAATTTTTGCCAGCGCAACCCGTTTCTTCTGACCTCCGGAAAGCGTTCCGTATAAATTTTCAGTATTATGAATACCTAAACGTCCAAGGACTTCCTTTACTTTATATTCAAAATCCCAGGCTTTATACGTGTCCATTTCCTCCATTGCGACCGACAACGCATCGTGATCATCCGTTTCAATGGCGTGTTCATATTTTTTTACAGCGATCGCGACAGGATTGTTGGAAGAAAAAATCACTTCCAGAATCGGCAACGTCGGATCAAAAGACGGACTTTGATCCAGATAACCAACGCGTATATCTTTTCTAATGCTCACTGACCCTTCCTGAGGAGGTATTTTACCTGTCAGGATATTTAAAAATGTTGTCTTGCCTGTTCCGTTGGTTCCGATAAGTGCCACTTTATCACCACGGCTGATCCCAAAATTGATATTTTTAAAAAGCCACCGGTCGCCAAATGACTTTGCAATATTTTCTGCTGAAAGGTAATTCATAGGTAAAATTTGGATTCAATATATACAAAGGTAGGATAGATATTAAAGAAGAAAGAAAAAATTCGTTTTCATAGGGTAAATAGCATAATATTGCTACTTATTCTTTGTTATATGGTTCTATGCGAACACATTTTTAAAAATTATGTACAAAAAAATCCTTAACCTAATCCCTGTAATTTTTCTTTGTTTAAATGCCTCTGCCCAAGACAGTAATTTCAAGAGTTACACACAAAAAATTGGCGGAAGTGCACAAGTTTATGACATGGTTGCCATTCCAGGCGGCGAGTACCAAATGGGAAGTCCTGCTTCCGAAAAAGGAAGAAGAGAAGATGAAGGCCCTCAGCACAAGGTTAAAATCGAACCTTTCTGGATGGGAAAACATGAAGTAGTATGGGATATTTACGATCTGTATGCCTTCAAAAACATGGAAAAGGAAATGGCTCTGCGTAATCCTGATCCCGAAAAAAGTGTTGCCAAAACTGACGCCAGCACCCGGCCGAGTCCGCCATACGTAGACATGTCGTTCGGAATGGGGCGCGCGGGTTATCCGGCGATAAATATGACGCAATATGCTGCGATCCTTTTCTGCAAATGGCTCTATGAAAAAACAGGCGTTTTCTATCGCCTTCCAACAGAAGCTGAATGGGAATACGCATGCCGTGCCGGATCGAAAACCGCTTATTCATTTGGAGATGATGCTTCCAAAATTGATGAATATGCATGGTACCGTAAGAACAGTAATGCTGCTTATAAAAAAATCGGTACAAAAAAGCCGAATGCATGGGGCTTGCACGATATGCATGGTAACGTAATGGAATGGACATTGGACCAGTATATTCCTGATTATTATGCAAAAAAACCAGCCGGCGAAACTTTCGCACCAGTTAAAGAACTTTATCCTACATCCGTTCGTGGTGGCTCGTGGGATGATGAACCTGCTGACCTGAGAAGTGCTGCCCGTACACCATCAAAACCTGAATGGAAAGTGTTAGATCCGCAATTGCCAAAAAGCGAATGGTGGATGACAAGCGCTTCGTTCGTTGGCTTCCGTCTTGTAAGACCTGTTAAAACGCCGTCTGCTGAGGAAATTGCCAAATATTATAGTCCTGCGTTAATAGAAGATTATTGATATATAAACTCTTAATTCAAAATTTAAATGGAAAAGAATAGACGCGAATTCCTTAAAGCATCCGGCCTTCTTGCTGGTGGCGTTATCCTCAGCCCTCTTACGGGTTACGGATATAACAGCGCAGTTGGTGATACCATAAAGGTTGCATTGATTGGCTGTGGTGGACGCGGAACAGGTGCGGCGGCGCAGGCACTAAGCACAAGCCAGAATGTCCAGATCGTGGCGATGGCTGACGCTTTCAAAGACAGACTAGACGAATCTTACAAAAACCTTACTGCCAAAAAATATAAAAATGCGGCAGGAACTGTTGTAGATATAAAAACAAAAGTTGACGTTCCGGAAGATCGCAAATTTGTTGGTTTCGACGCTTTCAAAAAGGCTATTGCTTTAAAAGATGTAGATGTTGTTATTTTGGCAACACCTCCCGGATTCCGTCCTTCTCATTTCGAAGAAGCCGTAAAAAATGACAAACATATCTTTATGGAGAAACCGGTTGCAACTGATGCGCCTGGTATCCGTAAAGTTCTGGCTCTTGCAGAAGAAGCTAAAAAGAAAAAACTGAACGTTGTGGTAGGTCTTCAGCGTCACTACCAACGTAATTATCTTGAAGCAATCAAAAGAATTCATGACGGTGCTTTGGGAGATATCGTGGGCGGACAAGTTTATTGGGTTGGAAGCAGCCCATGGATGAAGGAACGTTTGCCTAACCAGACAGAAATGGAATACCAAATGAGAAACTGGTATTACTTCAACTGGTTGTGCGGTGACCACATCAACGAGCAGCATGTTCACAATATTGATGTTGCAAACTGGGTGAAACGCGCATATCCTGTGCAGATTCAAGGAACAGGCGGACGCGAAGTTCGTACAGGTAAGCAATACGGAGAAATTTTTGATCATCATACACTTGACCTGGTCTATGCGGATGGTACAACAATTTCAAGTCAGTGCCGTCAGTTTGAAGGTACCTGGAATAAAGTAGATGAAGCTTTTGTAGGAACAAAAGGACGTATTGATAGTTTTGATGGAAAGAAAACTATTCTCAAAGACTACAAAGGTGGTGTGATCTATCAACACGACGATAAAGGTGATATTAATCCATATCAGGTTGAACACGATGATCTATTTGCTGCCGTTGCAAAAGGAGAATATAAATTTGCGGACGCTGAAAATGGTGCAAAAAGTACGATGACCGCTATTATGGGTCGTATGGCCACTTACTCAGGAAAGATGATCAAATGGGATGAAGCCTTGAATTCTGATATCAATTTGTTCCCGGATAAACTTGCCTGGGATGCAAATCCAAAAGTTTTACCAGGTCCGGACGGATTGTATCCGGTTGCTGTTCCAGGAAAAACGATTGTTATTTAGACTTTGTTACGATAAAATAAAAGCTGCGGTTGAAAAATCGCAGCTTTTATTTTATACTTACTTAATGATCGTGTTCCAGGAATTTACTTTTTCCCCTTTCGTCTCTACCAGCCAGACCTTATTATTTGGAAAGTGCTTTAAATATTTCTTTCCCTCTTTTATTCCGGAAACACTAAACGCCGTTGCCAGCGCATCCGCTTCCGTGGCGTTGGGTGAGATAACCGTCGTCCTGACATGATGCTCCAAACCGATACCTGTTTTGGGATTGACAATGTGAGAATATCTTTTTCCATTGTAATCAAGATAGCGGTAAGTAGGGCCTGATGTCGCAATCCCAACATTAGAATATTCGATTGTTTCAATCGAGTCACGGCCAGAAGAGATAACAATTTTCCACCCTTTTTCACCGGGAGGAGGATCCATCAATGCAAGTTTTCCGCCAGCATCAATCATTGCAGATTTTATTCCAAAAGATTTCAGAACTTTCACAGCTTCGTCTGCCGCATATCCTTTACCCAATCCACCAATATCAAGACGCATTCCCTTGTCGTGAAGCTGAATACTCTGAGAAGAAACATCGAATTTAACTTTGTTATAGCCGGTACGACCCAAAGCATCCGCAATCAATTCTTTATCGGGAAAATATCCTTTGCGTGTAGCACGGCGCCACTCCTGAACAATTGGCCCTAATGTTGCGTCAAAAGCGCCTCTTGTTTTTTTGCTGATGTCATCTGAAATATGAAGGATATCAAAAAGATCTTTACTTACAGGAATCCATTTTTTGGTACCAGATTTTGCGGATACAGCGTTAATTTCACTGTCGTCTCTATAATCGCTAAGTGAGGCATTTAAATCCTCAATACGCCTAAAAGCGGCGCTGGCAGATTTAGCGGCTAATGAGTCATTATTCGCATAAATGATCAACCTGAATGGTGACCCCATTAAGCCTTTTTCGAACGTATACCGTTTGTTCTGCGCAAATAATTGGGAAGGAAAATAGCAAACGAAAAACAGAATCGCTATATTCGATATATGGTAATTATTTGAACCGGAGTTTTTAATAAAGTGGAACGAACGATATAATCGGGTGAAACTGAATCTATTAAACGCTATCATCATACTATTGGCAGGTTTGCTTATCGTTGCTACGGGCGCTTTTATAAGGCCGACCCATATTCAATATAGTAATCCCGCTATGTTAAGCGGTCTTACTATTGAATTTTTAGGAACGATATGGCTCGTTTTAAGCCTGAACCAGAGGCGCAAAAAAAGTTAAAGCTTACTTGCCTTGTTTCTGAGATAAAAGTCTGCCAAAACCACTGCCGCCATAGCCTCTACGATTGGTACAGCACGTGGAACAACACAAGGATCATGACGGCCTTTGCCCTGAACAATAGCAATATCACCTTTGTCGTCTACGCTTTCCTGATCCTGCATAATGGTAGCCACAGGCTTAAAAGCTACCCTGAAATAAATATCTTCACCATTGGAAATGCCTCCTTGGATGCCACCTGAGTGATTGGATCTTGTGTGAACTTCTCCCTTATCATCAATAAAAAAAGCGTCGTTGTGTTCCGACCCAAGCATGGCCACACCATCAAAACCACTCCCGTATTCAAAACCTTTTACTGCATTGATACTTAACATTGCTTTCCCAAGTTCTGCATGCAGCTTGTCGAAAACAGGTTCACCCCAGCCGGCAGGAGCGCCTTTTATAACACAATTGACAACCCCTCCGATTGAGTCGCCTTTCTTCCGAACATCATCGATATATGTAAACATCTTCTCAGCCATTGCCGGATCCGGGCAGCGTACTGCATTATTTTCTGTTTCTGATAAATCCAGCTCGGTATAAGATTTATCCAGCTTCATCACTCCAACCTGAGAAACATATGCCTGTATATTTACACCAAAATTCGCTAAGAGCAGTTTTGCCAAAGCTCCGGCCGCTACACGCGCAGCCGTTTCTCTTGCAGAGCTTCTCCCTCCTCCGCGATAATCACGGACACCATATTTTACCTGATAGGTATAATCAGCATGTGACGGGCGAAATTGAGCTGCTATATGTGAGTAATCTTTGCTTCGCTGATCTTCATTCCTGATGATTAAAGCAATTGGTGTACCTGTTGTTTTTCCTTCGAAAACGCCCGATAACACCTCAAATTCATCTGCTTCCCTGCGTTGCGTTGTGATACGCGATTGTCCAGGCTTACGACGCGTTAATTCACTTTGAATAAAATCTGTATCAAAATCTACCCCGGATGGACATCCTTCAATCACAACTCCTATCCCAACTCCGTGTGATTCTCCAAATGTGGAAATCTTAAATATTTTTCCGTATGTACTGCCCATTGAAAGATTATTTTCTAAATATCCAAACCATCGTAATCAACAATAAAATTACAATGGCATTAGTTGCTTCTTTTAATTTTTTTTTGAAATCGAAATATTCCTGGCTGCTGTCAAGACGTTCAAGATTATCATATAAGCCCGCAGATCCATGAAGCGATATATTTCCCAGCTTGTAATCTTCACCTTTTACCTGCAATACCTGCTTAGACATCAGCGTATCATATTTTGCCTTTTTGGGATTAAAATAAATCCATTGAAAATAACGACCAAGAGGAAATGTTCCGTCCTGCCTCGGTACCACAAAATAATCAAAGCTCTCCTCTCCGGTAACATTCTTGCTACTTCTTTTTATAACCCGGCTAACGTCCGGCGGGTAAAAATCAAACGCCGAATTACTGGCAATTTCCGGCGCTGGTATCGCGGCTATATTTCCTGTGCCTTCAATTCTAAACAGATAACGAATACTTTCACCCGGATATACCAGTTTGCTTGACAGCCGCTCTACCAAATTATACTCTCCAACCGCAATCTGATCTTTCATCGGGTGCGGCGGAAGAGGCTTCACATTAATTTTAACCGCTTTTGACCGGAAAGATTTGATATTCTTTTCGGCCTTATCGCTGCCGTCCTTGTTGTCGCCAGCCACAAGCATCTCCAAAGTTACCGAGGGAAATAGAATATCTTGTAAAACCATCGGGAAAAACTGCGCCTGATAGAGATTATATTCCGTATATTTCCTCCCGCCTATGGTTATTCTTCGCTTTATAATTTCTTCGATTCCGACATTTTCCTCCCAGCACCCAACCGGACGCAATTTCTTTAGTATCGCCTGCAATTGCGTACCTACCTGATAAAAATCCATTTGAACAGGGGCGTTTTCAGCAACATATAGTGAAATTCCCAAGGCAAATCCCTCTCGGATAAAAACACTTTTTTTATTAGTACCAACTGACAGGAAGATATCTGCGCCGTTATATTCTGATTCCGGAACAAGCTCCATTTCTTCCGGACCAATAAAGCCGTTATTGGCTAATGCCGCAGAACTATATTCAACGGTGGCTTCGTCAGACTTAATTTTCATACCATTTACAGAAATTGTAAACGGTTCAATTGTATAGATTCCTTCTTTTAAGGCGAAATATTGCTGACTTATCGTTTGAACAACAATCTTTTTACCGCCAACCGTGTTAATAGCACTAGTGGCAGATTTACTGCGCTTTTCCAATCCGGGTATCTCAGGAAATGTTACCGCCGGTCTGTTTTCCTCGTCGGGAATTACTACTGATATAGTAAACGGCTCATCTATTTTAAGATTTCTCGGACCAAATTCGATTACCGGATCATTATTTATAATTTGCGCATGAATAGTACAAGAAAAACACAAAATTATGCTTAAAATTACATATAATTTCATGGAAAATATTCGTTACACATATTGGTGATTGTAGTGGGTAATATTCCCTCAGGCTTTTCCTAAAATGTTGTGTCTTTACCTAAACCACAAAACTACATAATACTATGGCCTCTATGCTTGAATACATTAAAATTATTCTGCAAAAGGTTAGTTTCGACCGCAGATTGTTTGAAAAAGAATTAAGAAAAGCAATCCGCATGTTAATGCCCGCTGAAGTCAAACGTTTAAGGAATTGGTGCTACGAAAATTATGGCGCCGTGCATTTAACTGTACTTAATAATTGCTTTCCGCTGCCATCTACACTTGGCTGATCTATTTAAAATACAGAATTAATTTGTTGATAAGATAAAACGAAGAATGCCAGTCGAATATTTCGACTGGCATTCTTCGTTTTATAATCTTCCGATATTACTATTTTTTCTTCGGAGCTGGTTTCTTAGCAGCAGCTGCTTTTGGTTGTGCTGTACCTGTTGAGTCGGTAGCAGCAGAAGGAGCCATTCCTAATGCTTCTTTCGCAGCAGCATTTGCAGGATCAATTGCTAACAATTTAGTCCAGTATTCCTTCGATTTAGCTTCGTCTTTCAACGTAGTCTGGCTATAGAAAGCAAGATAATTGTAAGCTAATTTTAAATAAGATTTAAATTTAGAAGGATCTGGATCTTTCTCAGCCAATTCAGCAAGTTTCAAATAATATGGCGCTGAAATTCCCTTATCTATATTTTCCTGTTTGTCATATGCATTGTAAAGCGCACTTGCTCTCCAGTAGTAACCATATGGCCAATCAGGAAGTTTCTGTGTAACTATCGCAAAGGTTGAGTCAGCAGACAGATACATAGCAGTCTTGCTTGCAGCAATTTGCGCACTATCACCAGCGGTATTGTTGAGAGCACCAAGAGCACCAGCAGACTGGAACTTAGACAGACCCAAATAGTAGTAATCATTTGCTGATGCCTTTGCAGTATCCAGATTAATACCTTTATTATAGGTCATCGCAGCGTTTGGAAAATCTTTAGCAGCGTAATATAGCGCACCGACCTCCTTATAAGTGGTAGCTGCGTCTGTTTTGCTGGTATCCATATCAGCACCTTTCAAAATGTAAAGAACGCCGGTTGAATCGTAACCTTTGCCATCTGTCACTTTTGCATTATAAGCACGTCCAAGATACTTGTAGTCGTCACCAATAACCTTATCCGGAGCAACTTTGATAAACTCGTTCAAGTTTTCAATTGCCTTATCAGGATTATTAGTTTTAGCATATGACCATCCGTACATACGAAGTGTGATAGGATTGTTGATTTTTCCTTTCATTTCGTCAAGGATTTGCAATGATTTTGCATAATCATCAGCTGTGAACGCGAATTGAGCAGCGCGAAGTTTAGTCTCAGGATCAAGATTTCCGCTTTTCTGCATATAAAGGTCGTAGTTATCAGCAGCTTGTTTGTACTTCTGAGCAAAGAAATAAAGCTCTGCTAAATCTTTGTAAGCCGGGCCAAAATTAGGATCAGCTTCAATTGCCTTTTTGTAATTTTCAAGAGCCAGATTGTAGTTCTTACCTCTCAGGTAAACCGAACCGATACGGTTGTGGGCAACAGCATAGTTTGGTTTTGCAGTCAAAGCATATTCGTACGCCGTTACAGCCGCACCACCTTCGTTGCGTAACATCAAGGCATCTCCCTTTGCGATATAAGCATCAGCAAGATTTTTGTCTCTCTTGATCGCTTCGTCTAAAAGTCTGATTGCTTCAGCAGGATCATTTGATTTTTCAAATAAAGTATAAGCTTCTCCGATGCGGAACAAAATTTCTGCATCTTTCCCTTTTTTCTTTTCTGCAAGATCAAAAAGCTCCTTAGATTTAGCACGATCACCTTTACCCAAAGCCACTGTACCTAAACCAACCTGGTTCAGATATGACTTATCGTCCAGTTCAAGCCCTTTCTGAAATGCCTTCTGTGCTTCATCCAGTTGTTTAGTGATTACGTAATAGTAACCAAGATAGTATTGATTATCAGCTGACGGAGTTCCCGTAGCTAATTTGGTAAACACATCACCTGCTTCCTTATTACGCTCTGCGTGCAACAAGGCCAAACCGTCCTGTACTGTTTGTGCGTGTACCTTTACTAAAGAAAATACGCATAATACCAGCGCTACTAACTTCATTCTCATGTTTCTGTTCATTTTTACCCGGTTAATATAATGACAAAAAATTTGGCCTTTCAATAAACAAGTTCCAAATGTAATAAATTGTATAAGAACACTAAAAATTTTGTCCGGTCCTTATTTCCAGTTCTCTTGGATACACTACAGTCGGAATTAATCCCATTTTTTGAATGATCAATCCTCCAACGTCCCTGGCAATGTAATTTAACATGCCTCCGCCAAGTCCGGCGTACCCTTCCCTTATAATAATATATACATCTCGGGAAAGAGGATAATTTTTCAATTCTAATCCATTTTGAAACGGCTGATAATAATCTGCGATCGAAGACGGATTTGATTTAGCTGATACTCCCAAAACCCTGATTCCGTTTGAAAGTTCTCTGGCTAGTTTCTCGTGACCGTCACTAATCCAGTTTACACCAATAAAACCCAAACTTAAAGGATTTTTCTTGATTTCATCAACCACATTTTTATTCGACCCTGCCGATTTGATCCGCAGTTTTTGAATGCTTTTTAACTCAAACTTGCTCATCACAAAGTTCAGGTTACTAGAATTTGCATTGTCAAACACCAACGTAATCGGACCTTTCTGGCTACTGCCTTTTAGTTGGGACCAATCAGTAATCTTACCTTCAACAATCGATCTCAATTCAACCATTGTTATCAAGCTATCAGAATTACTCTGATTGACAACAAGCGCCAGTCCATCCAGAGCAATATGATGCGCTTTTTGTATACCATCCTGCTGCTTCACCATTAAAATCTCCTTCTCTCCCAGCTGCCGCGTGGTAAATACCATTCTGACACTATCTTCCAGCAGTTCAAGAATTGCCTCCTGCTCAGGTTTATAAACGACATTAAAATGTGCACGTGGATAAATTCCGGTGTAAGCCTTCGTCAATGCGTCAACAAGTGGCTTGAAGGATTCGTCAGCAGCAATTGTAATTGTTCCCTGAACAGGATTATCTCTCTGGTTTTCCGATGTTTTTGAACATCCAAAAAGCAGAAGCGTTACCAATACAATACTCTCTATCCCCGCCCTGAACAAATATCTCATGCTTCTGTTTAGATAACTCATTTCTTCCAAACCCTGTAACCACGGTAAAAACCGTATAAAATAAGTATGCCAGCAAAGGCATTTCGTTGCATACTTCCAACAGGTAGCAAATTAAAAGATAAGGAGGAGGAGATCAAGTAGATCCCTCCTCCTATATATGTAAGAGCCATTAACAAAGAAGCAAGATCTATGATCTTCTCATGCAATGGTTTTTCCTTCATGAGTTACTCAAGTTGGAAATTAATAGGCAAGTTGTACTTAACCCTAACTGCACGTCCTGATTGTTTACCTGGTTTCCACTTCGGCATTGCTTTCACAACACGGATAGCTTCTTCATCACAACCAAAACCTAAACCTTTAAGTACTGCAACGTCCTGAATACTTCCATCCGTATTAACAACGAATGACATAAATACTCTACCAGAAACGTTGGCACGTGAAGCTGCGCTTGGGTATTTTATGTTCTTTCCTAGATACTTGTACATCTCAGCCGTTCCACCCGGAAATTCTGGCTGCTGTTCAACCACAGTAAAGACTTTTTCCTCCGCAGGAGCTGCTTCAACCACTGTTCCTTTACTAGGAGCAGCTACTTGTTCAGGTGCTACAATTACCTCATCCGCGTTTGGATCACCTTCCACGGTTTTATCAGCAATTACTGCTTCCTTAAGATCCTCAACAGTTGGTGGAGGTGTTTCCTCAGGAACTTTCTCATCCATCTTTACCTCAGGAGGCAAAAACTTCACCGTTGCTACCTTAGGCTGCTCAACTGGCGGCGGTGGTGGCGGTGGCGGCTCCGTCGGATCTATTGGCGGTGGCGGCAAGTTCATTAAATCCACATTAACCATTACTTCCTCTTTCTCTTCTTCGCCTTTAAACGCATCTATAAGTGCAGGAGAAAACATTGCGAAAACAAAAAGAGCAGCGCCGATCAAAGTTGATTTGGTAATATCTGCACGATATCCCTTTCTCAGTGAAAATGCACCATACGCCTTATTACGATTAGCAAACACTATATCATCCAGTGTTGCATTCGGGCTAACTTCTGCCATGGCGTTTAAATTAAAATGTTAAAAATATCCTTACTTAATAAACCCAGGAAAATCCTTAAGGTTTTACTTTGTCTCCAAGTAACTTCTTTTCCGAATCGGTAAGGTTGTCTACAAGAGCATACTTCTTAGACTTAGTGATGGCCATTTCATCAAGGACATCCACCATGTTTTTGTAAGTAGAAACTACCGTAGGCTTAATAACGCAAACAAATGCGCCATACCCCTTTTCATCTTTCGCATTCGCTGCGTTGATACGATTAGCGGATTCAAAAATCACACTTCTCAAATCAGAACCGAAACGTGTCGTTTTCAAAGATTCTTCTGCCTTAGGATCATCAGCTGCAATACCATCCAGATAGTATACATCATCGTTTTTCCCAAGGAAAAGTGTTAGTACTTTAGAGGCTTTAAGTGGCTCAGTCTCGTCATTCTTTTCTGTCTTGTCAGGAACGTTCAATGTCATCGACGTAGGTTTCGACATTGTCGTTGCAAGCATAAAGAATGTAATAAGCAAGAAACCCAAATCCACCATTGGTGTCATATCGACGCGGGTGGACATTTTCTTGCCCCGAACCTTACCGCCGTCTTTACCACCACCACCGCCGCTTTCTTCTATTGCTGCCATTTTAGTGTTTTATTTCTAAGTGAAATACTAGTCCATCTTAAAACCAGCAGGAGCTTCTTCGCTGCCTGTGATCAAGTTGAATCTGTTAATATTCTGCGACTGAAGGTTTCCTAACACATCCTTGAAAACAGGAAATTTAGCCAGGTTATCTCCTTTCAAAGCGATTCTCAATCCAGGATCTGCTTTTCTAGCGGCATATACCCAGTCAGCTAACTC
Organism: Dyadobacter koreensis; assembly: GCF_900108855.1. GTDB lineage: Bacteria > Bacteroidota > Bacteroidia > Cytophagales > Spirosomataceae > Dyadobacter > Dyadobacter koreensis. The sequence continues at coordinate 283,101 of NZ_FNXY01000005.1, read as the reverse complement.
ACTTGTTCCTGTTGAATCAACTGGAATACCTGGTTGTTTGATCTGAGCCATTTGCCCCTCAGGCGTATTCAAAAAGGCTTTCAACTGATTTAAAGGAAATCCAAAGCTAGACTGAAGCGAAAATTTCTTTTTCTCTAAATCTGTGAACGTGATCCCTTTTGTCTGAGCGATGTTATCCAACATTGAAATTCTTGTTGGCTGAGCATCGACACCAAAGAAAACTTTACCCGTTTTGTCAATACTAATGATCATAATTTTATCATCTGGCACTTTGATCGTAGACACTGAGCTCGGAGTAGTAACCTCCGCATCATTCGTCTTGAACGTTGCCGTCATAATAAAGAATGTCAGTAGTAAGAAGGCCACATCCGTCATGGCCGTCATATCGGTATGAGGCGGATGTTTCTTAGGCTTAACTATTGCCATAACTTTACAAATATATAAGTTTTTTTAATATTAACGAAAATTATATATCAATAGTATGTAACTATTAATAATGAGCAGCAAAATTTTGCTGAAGGCTCAAACCGATTTCGTCAATACTGTAAGTAAGGTCATCCACGCGGCTGTTAAGGTATGCGTAAGAGATTGTTGCAATTGCCGAAGTACCGATACCAATCGCTGTGTTGATAAGGGCCTCAGAGATACCTGCTGCAAGTGCACCTGAATCAGCAGAACCTGATGCTCCAAGAGCTGCGAACGCACGGATCATACCAAGTACCGTTCCAAGAAGAGCGATAAGTGTTGAAGCTCCTGCTAGTGTTGCAATAATTGTAAGGTTCTTCTGTAACATAGGCAATTCCAAAGTAGTTGCTTCATCAACTTCTTTTTGCAAAGCAGCAAGTTTTTGTTCTTTGTCAAGAGCGCCATCAACTGCAAGCTGTTTGTATTTAACAAGACCTGCTTTAATAACGTTTCCAACTGAACCTTTTTGCTTGTCGCATTCTTTGATAGCTTCATCAACTTGGTTTTTGTCAAGAAGCGCTTTCACTTTACGTACAAATGAGTCGATGCTACCAGTACCGTTAGCTTTTCCAATAGTAATGATACGCTCAATTGTAAACACAAGAACAATAAGAAAACAAGTCATTAACAAAGGTACGATAGGTCCTCCTTCATGGACGATACCAAAATAATCACCTGGTTTTGGCCCTTTTTCATGATCTCCGTCAATAAAGTGCTCAGGAGCTCCTAAAACAAACATGTAAACGCAAAGGGCAATAACAAATAGTAGGGGGATTACCAATGCCGGGTTCAAACCACCTGAGCCTTTTGGTGCTGCTGTTGCAGGCTTTGGTGCTGGTGCCGGAGTCGTTGCTTTCTTTTCCATCAGACTTACTTTTAAAGGTTAAATTGAGATTTTGGTTGTGAATTAAATAAAAGTTTTGGTTAAACTAGGTTTTTGTAAAATAAAATTTTGATTGTGGTGTTACTATTTTGAATTCTACAAAAGTATGAGTTTTCCTTTTAAAAAAAAGCAAGCATTTGTCCGGTTTTTTTATTCTAATTCTTCATGAATAAATAGACAATTGTATAATTTTAAGAATGCCTGCTTCGTCCGTTTTTGTTTTTATTAGGTATTTTACATTGATAAAGAACGATATATAGTATTTTAATAGGCTTATATAAAATTGCACTATCCGCCTCAAAGCCTAGGAACATATTTTTTTAAAACGACAATACATTTTAAAAAATTTTATCTTTTGCCTGCAAAAGCAAATAATATTTGTCAACTACTTGCTCGAATTAGTATATTTTAAAGATTTATCGAATTGAAAAATCTCCTGCTTTCAAATTCGGATTATTTTTAAGTCAGCAAATCCAATTTCTTACTGCCATTTCTTTTCAAAAAACCATTATCTGTTTCAGTTCGCAAAAATGTGGTAATTTTGGATTCTAATTTACCTCCGGACGCTAACATAACAAATTCTTAACATAATGAAAATTGATCGCGACTCTTTAAATAAAATTGCTCATTTGGCCAGACTTCATGTAAAGCCGGAAGAGGAGGCTGCTCTACTCAACAGTATGGACAATGTTTTGACCTGGATGGAACAGCTTAACGAGATTGATACCGAAGGTGTGGAGCCTTTAACCCATATTATGGATGAAGTCAACAGCTGGAGAGAAGATTCGGGAAATAATAGTTTGACAAGAGAAGAAGCGCTTGCTACTGCCCCAAGTCAGGACGGCATATATATAAAGGTACCCAAGGTGATAGAATAGGTTACTACGGGAGGATATTAAAATCATCTGAATCCAGATGAGCAGGAAAAGCCTGCCGGTAATTTTCTAGCTCGGCGTGTGAAAGGTGTACTATCTGTTCAGTTTCTTTATTACCAAGATTGAAAAGCGGTTCTCCCAGAAAATCCAGTGCAGCAGAATCGCCCTGGTGCATGATTCCATTTCCGTCTTCTCCGATCCGATTAACGCCGAGAACATAACTCAGGTTTTCAATCGCACGTGCCTTTAGTAGCGTGTTCCATGCGTGGGCGCGTCGTGCCGGCCAGTTCGCGACGTATATGAGCAGATCATAAGGATTGGAAGACGAATTCCTGCTCCAGACCGGAAATCTTAAATCATAACAAACCAGAGGGAAGATGTTCCAGCCTCGCCAGGTAACACGTAACTGCGAATTCCCTGGCTTGTAATTCTGGTGCTCCTCCCCCATTCTGAATAAGTGACGCTTATCGCTATGAAAAAAATCACCGTCCGGCTGGACACACATCAGGCGATTGAAAAAACTTCTGTTTTCTTTCACAGCAAAACTTCCAATGATTAATGCATTTGTCTGCAAAGCCATATGTTTCATCCACTTGGTCGTGGTCATGTTCATATGCTCTGCAAATTTTGTGTTCATTGTAAAGCCCGTGTTAAACATTTCGGGCAAAACAATAACATCAACCGGCTGGTCAATATTTGCGATTTTTTCTTCCAGTGATGAAAGATTCGCAGTTATATCTTCCCAATACAACTCAGTTTGTATCAGACAAACAGCAAGTTTGCCAACCGGGGCATTTGTCATAGCGGAATAATATTCGAAAGTTGACTTATTTTATCTGCGACCTGGAAAACGCATACGATAATCTGCATCCGTTTTTCCTTTGGAAATATCAGTCAGCTTTTTCTTTATAAGCTGTTTCTTTAATGTTGGAAGGTAATCAACGAACAGTTTCCCGAGCAGATGGTCGTATTCATGCTGGATGATACGCGCTGCCATTCCGGTATACTCTTCGGTGAATTCATTCCAATCGGTATCACGGTAACGGATTACAAGCCTTTCCGGACGATAAACATCTCCGCGAATTCCGGGAATACTTAAACATCCTTCTTCAAACGCCCACTCTTCTCCATCTTCTTCAAGGATTTCAGGGTTGATAAAAGTCTTTTTAAAACCTACAAGGCTCAAATCAACTTCTTCATCCTCGTCGTCATCTTCATCCTTTTCGCTGAAAGGAGTTCCGTCTGCTACAAACACGCGAATATTTAATCCAACCTGAGGCGCAGCCAAGCCTACACCGTTGGCAGAATACATCGTTTCGAACATATCCGCCGAAAGCTTTTTAAGATCCATTTCATCTTTTTCTATAAAGCGGGTTGGCTTTCTTAAAATAGGGTCACCGAAGGCTACGATTGGGTAAATCATCTTAATATGTATTGAAAATTATATAATTAGGTTTAAAACAGAAATTCCGAAATTATCTCCTGCTTTCCATGAATGACTGTAAAATTATGGTTGCGCTTATTTTGTCAATATTTCCTTTTTCCCTTCTGTCACTTTTTTTTGATCCTCCGGCAATCATCGACTGCAAAGCCATAGATGAAGTAAATCGTTCGTCATGTGTATGAACGGGGATGTCAGGAAAACTTTTTTTCAATAGCTTTATAAAAGTGTGTACTCTTGCTGCGTTATCACTTTCAGTATTGTCAAGTCTTTTTGGCATTCCAATGATAAATGCTTCAACGGCCTCACGTTCAGAATATTTCTTCAAAAATTCTAAAAGATCATGCGTTCTGACCGTTTCCAGTGCCGTCGCAATAATTTGCAAAGGATCTGTTACTGCAATACCAGTACGTTTTGCACCGTAATCAATAGCCAATAGACGCGGCATTTTTGTAAACTCTAAGTGAATAGTCGATATATGACTAAAAATAATCTTGCAAAGATAAGACCTTTCACTTAGCTTTCCCTGATTCGGATGTGCGATAATAGATTTTCATACATGCATCACAGAATCCGATTATCTTTGTGGATATGATTGAAAAGCGTTGGATACAAATCCCTGAATTACCCTCTGATCAACTGGAAGTTGCCCGTAAACTGGCTGAGGCTCTAAAAGTGAACCCATTTCTGGCTACACTTTTGGTACAGCGCGGCATTAAAGATTATGACCAATCCCGTAATTTTTTCCGCCCCGACCTTTCCCATTTACATGATCCTTATCTTATGCAGGACATGGACCTGGCAGTCGAGCGTTTGTCAAAAGCGATTGCTAATGGTGAAAAAATTCTGGTATATGGAGATTACGATGTCGATGGAACTACCTCGGTCACTTTGTTTTACGGATTTTTAAGAAAAATTTACGATAACCTCGACTACTATATTCCTGACCGGTATAATGAAGGTTATGGAGTTTCGTGGCAAAGTATAGATTTTGCTCAGGAAAATAATTTTTCCCTGATTGTCACCCTGGACTGCGGGATAAAGTCTGTCGATAAAGTCACAGAAGCCAACAAGCGTGGAATTGACTTTATAATTTGCGATCATCACCGCCCTGGCGATGAACTTCCACCAGCCGTTGCCGTTTTAGATCCGAAAAGAGAAGACTGCCTTTATCCATATAAGGAATTGACCGGTTGCGGAGTTGGATTTAAATTATTGCAAGCTTTTTGTATCCAGCACGACATCCCGCAGGAAACTTTATATGAATATCTCGATTTACTGGTCGTAAGTATTGCGGCCGATATCGTTCCTATAACCGGAGAAAACCGGGTCCTTGCTTATTATGGTCTTCAAAGACTTAATGCTGCACCTCGTATCGGCATGAAAGCGTTGATACAAATTGCAGGAATAACAGGCACACTCGATATTACAAATGTCGTTTTTGGATTAGGGCCGAGAATTAATGCGGCTGGCCGGATCAAGCATGCCAAAGAAGCGGTTCGTCTTTTACTTTCAGAAGAAGAACAGGAAGCCACGGATTTTGCCTACGAAATAAACCAGCATAATAGTGAGCGCCGAACTTTTGACAGCAGTATTACGGAAGAAGCGCTGCTCATGATCGAAAATGACAGCTGGTTTACGGAAGCAAGAAGTACCGTATTATATAAGGAAGACTGGCATAAAGGTGTTATTGGAATTGTTGCCAGCCGGTGTATCGAAAAATATCATCGCCCTACCATTATATTAACACAATCTCATGGAAAGGCTGCCGGTTCGGCACGCTCGGTTCCGGGATTTGATGTTTATGAAGCGATTGAGGAATGTTCTGAATTACTGGAACAATTTGGAGGGCATACTTTCGCAGCAGGATTAACCCTGCCCTTGGAGAATATCGACGCATTTAGGGCCAAGTTTGACAAGATTGTCAGCAGCAGAATCCTTCCGGATCAGCTGATACCGATGATCAATATTGATCTTGAGCTGGAATTGAACGCAGTGACACCAAAATTTTATAATATCCTCAGGCAAATGGGACCTTTTGGACCTGGTAATATGACGCCTGTGTTTGAAAGTAAAAATGTTTCACTGGCCGGACAGCCGACGATCATGAAGGAAAAGCACATTAAATTTGATGTTAAACAAAACGGCTCGTCTATTTTTACAGCTATCGGATTTGGTATGGCACATATTTACTCTGAACTGATCAAAGGCAAGCCATTTTCCATTTGTTATAATCTTGAAGAAAATAACTTTCGGGATAAAAAAACGTTACAATTATTTCTGAAAGATGTCAAATTCCAATAGCCGTCTGACGCTTATTGAATTCCCTTAATTAAAAAATGATATTAAGAACCGAAAATCTGGTCAAGAAATACGGAGCTCGTCTCGTCAATAACAATGTAAGCTATCAGGTTGAACAGGGCGAAATCGTTGGATTGTTAGGACCAAACGGTGCCGGCAAAACAACATCCTTTTATATGGCCGTGGGTTTGGTTAAACCAAACAGCGGAAAGGTTTTTCTGGATGACAGAGATATTACCGACCTTCCTATGTATAAGCGCGCCCGCCTGGGTCTGGGTTATCTTGCGCAGGAAGCTTCTGTTTTTCGGTCGTTGACGGTGGAAGAAAACATTCTGGCCGTTCTAGAAATGACAAATCTCTCAAAAGCGGATCAAAAACAAAAAGTTGAAGAACTTCTCGAAGAGTTTCACTTGCAGCACGTACGTAAAAGCAAAGGTATGGTTCTGTCTGGCGGTGAGCGTCGCAGAACTGAAATTGCCCGATCACTTGCTGTTGATCCGAAATTTATTTTGCTTGATGAACCTTTTGCAGGTGTGGATCCAATTGCGGTTGAAGATATTCAAAGCATTGTCGCAAAACTGAAAACCAAAAATATTGGTATTCTGATTACGGACCATAATGTAAACGAAACCTTATCAATTACTGACCGGGCTTATTTATTATTTGAAGGTAAAATTCTAAAACAGGGTACCGCAGAAGATCTGGCGGAAGACGAACAGGTGAGAAGGGTTTACCTGGGACAAAACTTTGAGTTGAAAAGAAAAGTCTAAACCAAACTCCAGCATAGAAAAGGGAACGCTCACCGGCACTCCCTCTCTTACAATTATTCACCATGAACTGTATTAACTAAAACTTATTTCTTAGGGCACTTTTTACAGTATTTCCCTTTCTTTTTATAGGCTTTGCAACAATCCTTAAAAACGCACTCCGTTTGTTGAGGCAGCGATTTTGACCAAAAATTATTTGACTCCGAAAGTATTGTTGGTTCACTAAAAATCAACTCGTTCATTTCATCTCCGTTATTGATGAGACAAATGTATAATCTATTTAGAATCATTCAAAACTTTTACTGAAATTATTTTGAACTAATCTAAATAGACCCATAAATCAAATTATAAAACCGGAAACGGATCTTTGAATTTCCCCTGATTTTCCATGTGAAGAATTTCCTGATCAGTACACAAGCAACTTTCTAATTCGGCAATAATTAATTCCTTATCCAGATCCTGACCGATAATCACAAGCTCGTTTGTTCTGTCACCAAACCGTCCCCAGCGCGACTCGATTGATTCCCGATTCTCAACATATGCCTGATAGCGAATCCTTTGACCTAACGGCATACTCGCCCACCAGACTCCCGCACTGTCTGCACGGAGTGAACCTCCTGCCTGGCTCCAATTTAGAGCATCGCCCGGGCGGGAAGCAATCCAGAATAATCCTTTACTTCGGATAATTCCGGCTGGCCAGTTTTGTGAGAGGTAATTCCAGAAACGTTCGGGATGAAAAGGGCGCTTATCACTAAATACGAAAGAATTAATACCATATTCCTCAGTTTCCGGCTTATGAGTTCCTTTTTCCAATTTTTTAAGTTCCTGAATCCACCCCGCAGATTGGGAGGCTTCATCATAATTAAATAAACCGGTGTTAAGAATATTTTTTGAATCTACCTTAGAAAAACTGCTTTCGATAAGACGTGCCGTTGGGTTGAGCGCTTTTAGCACCGCTTTCAATTCGGAAAGATGAGCGCCTGAAACCAGATCCGCTTTGTTTAAAATAATAACATCAGCAAATTCGATCTGATCGGTTAGCAAGTTCACGATCGTACGGTTATCCGAATCATCTTCATTAAGATCCCTGCTAACAATAGTATCTAAAGAACCAAAATCTTTCGAAAAATTGAATGCGTCAACCACAGTAACCATACAATCGATTGTAGTCCATTGAGACAGATCAATGCCATTTTCATCATCCACAAAGCTGAATGTTTGTGCAATCGGGACAGGTTCCGAAATTCCGGTACTCTCAATCAGCAGATAATCAAACCTGTTTTCTTTGGCCAGCTTCTGTACTTCAATCATCAGATCTTCACGAAGCGTACAACAAATGCATCCATTTGACATCTCAACAAGCCTTTCTTCGGTCCGGCTCAGCGTATTTTCATTTTTCACCAACTGCGCGTCAATGTTAACTTCGCTCATGTCGTTCACGATCACTGCAACTTTTAATCCTTCTTTATTATGAAGAATATGGTTTAGCAAAGTGGTTTTCCCAGCACCAAGAAAACCACTGAGCACTGTTACCGGAAGTTTTTTATAGGTCATATTTCGCCATTTATATATTTGCAACAATGTTGCAAATATATAAATTAACTTATAATGCAACAATGTTGCATAAATTAAAATCTATTCAGCGAAACTATATCCTTTCAATCGTAAATTTCTCAGTATTTCCTGGCGGGAAACCTCATTGCTATGAAAAGTAAGTGCAAGTGTATCATTACCGATTGATATTCGGTTTGACTTAATTCCTTTCATATTCTCTAAATCTTTTCTCAGAGCTTCTTCATCATATTCTCCGAAAAGGTTGACTTCCAGCTGACGATGATTTTTAAATAACAGAAATTGTCGTTCTGCCAGCATCTGGTCTTCTGTTTTAAAAGGCTCATAATAACTTATCGTCATACCGGTAATTACAATCACCAGGCTGACAAAATGCATGATACGGTCTTTCATATTACAAAATGGTTTCACCTTCTTCTGATCCAGCATTATTCTGACGGTCAGATAGAGCAGGACTGCCAATTGAAAACAGGTGAAAAATGATTTAAATCGACTAAAAAATTCAAGATAAGGAAGGGAGGTACCGATAATAGAAAACAATGGCAAAAGGCAGCAACCCATATGAAGCAATGTCGCTGTGAAGACAAGTGGTATTGTAAAAAATACTCTGTTACTCATATAATTATAAGGTTTCGATTGTATGAATCAATCTTTTTATTCATTTTTGCAACATAGTTGCAAATAATAGAGTTCAGTCGATATGATAAATATGTATGTTATTTCAGGTGCAGTATGTCTGTTTATTTTAAATTCATGCTCAAACGAAAAGACCAAAAGTGAAGCGCTTATCGAAGCAAATAAAGTACATTTGGAATCCGTTGCTATTCATAAAAATGTCGAAAAAGAGATTCAAGAAAAGAAGAAATCAGCGACTGAAAACAAGGAACCGGGCTTTCTGGCAAGGCTGGACAGTATAGATAATCTGGTTGAATTGTGGGAAGAAGGAATAATTGAGGTGCCCGGTTTCGAACATGAACATCATGACGGGGAAGGCGAGCATCATCATGAACACAAACCCGTTCCGCAAATGACGGATGAATCGATGCTTGAATATCAGCGCAATACGAAAGCTGCGATCGAGCAACTACAAAAAAATTTAAAGGAGCTAAATGATTAGGATAAGAAAATGAAAACATGTGCCACTATTTTCCTTTTGACAGCGGCGTTGACAATATCTGCCGCAACAAGTCCTCTGCTAATAAATTGGAAGAAATTGTCGGATGTGGAATTTACGAGAAAACTGAACAAGGAAGTCAATATGTATTTTCTCTATCCCACTTTTGGGCCGACTGTGAAAGCTTTACAGGGAAAAGAAATTCAAATTAAAGGATATATCATTCCTGTGGATGAGAACGAAAATATCTATGTCGTTTCAGCTCAGCCGATGGCCATGTGTTTTTTTTGTGGAGGATCTGGACCTGAATCTATTATGGAATTACAATTTAAAAATAAAAGACAGCGCTTCAAAACTGACGAGGTGAGAACCGTGAGAGGTGTTTTGCAACTTAATCCAAATGATATCGAACATTTGAATTACATCTTGAAAAATGCAGAAGTTGTCGAATAAAAAACCGGTTCTGAATTCAATAAAATTTGAATCCAGAACCGGATATTCATGCGTAGAGAAGTGGAATTATTTAATTTTTTCCCAGATTTCATGAACAGGTTTTCCAGCTGTACTTTTCCCGGTATGCTCCCAACGACCGTTTTCAAGCTTGTAGTCGAAAGTGAGATTCATCCCTACCCTGTTGTTATCTTTGGATAAAAACTCAATTTTTTCGGCATACTTGCCATTTTTCGCTGTGTAAGTTCCACCGCCGGTATTATAAAAAGTTCGGTCTGCCGCATCGAATGCAATCCAGTGGAAACGCGTTCCCGACAAAATTTTCAATGTTTTTCTCGTTCCTTCCTGATGGATTTTCACAAGTCCACCCTGGCCATCATTCGCGCGTTCGGTAATTTGCCAAAGGCCTGCCAAAGGTGCATTTTCGCTCTCATCAATTTTCATCCAGACCATCGCTTCCTCATACTTCAGAGTCAGAATTCCGTCTTTTTTCGTGACAGTGAAAACGATCGGGATACCAACTTTTGCCGTATCGGAGGGATTAAACTCTGGCGTATATGTCATCTGATCGCCCTGAATCGTAAAAGGGCCGCCTTCGGTTCTTTCGTAGGATTTATTTAAAACGCTGTAAGAAGCGATCGTCAAATAATTATCAGCAACAATTAAAGTGGAAGTACTACCTGTGGGCTCCTGGGATTTCCAGGCACCTTTTGGAGCCTGGCTCATCGCGGCGGTACCGCATAATAGTAATGAAAAAATAATAAGTTGTCTCATGCTTTTCTAGTTTACGTTTGCTTAATTACCGCATCAAAATTATGCCAGATTAATAACCAGCATTTTTTGAATACCTAATCAATTGTTATTTGATTTAGCGAAGAACTTCCTTCAGCACCTCTAATGATCTGATTTCTCCCAGAGTATCCATGTGGATTTTATAAAAGAAAAGCAGCTTTTCTAAAATGTCAATCCGCCGGCTTCTGTCCAGCGCAACTTCGAAACCATATCCATTCATTAATAATTGTTCGGTAGCATAATGTTCTTTGGCATCAGCGATATGCGGATAATGATTTTCCTTTAATTCCCCTTCTAGATCAGCTGTACTTTCTACGCCAAAACCGAGATATGCGGCCAACTGAAGTAAAAACTGGATGTGAAAATTTTCAAAACGGCCATTTGCTTCATCAAGATATAGAACTGATTCTTCAATGAATTGAAATAGCGGCTCGTTGGCTTCTTCCTCTTTCAATGTTTTCCCCAATATTTCAGTGATGAACATTGCCAGACTTGATTTGTACATATCATATGGAAGTGTCTGAAACGGATTATAACACTTTAACTCAGAAATCCGATGGATTGTGTCTTCCTTGCTTTTATGGTAAACCACCATATCCAACAAGGTCAATGGCTGAAAAAGAGCAATTTTGTTCGTCTTAGACTTGCTGCTGCGCACTCCGTTCACAATGTAGGTCTGTATGCCAAAAGATTCGGTGTAAACCTTCGTAATGATTGAAGATTCGCGATACCGGATATAACTTAATGCAATTCCTTTGGTTTTATGTAACATAATGAGGACTATTCTGCTAAGGTAAGAATTAACAATACCATAACTTTTACCAACGGATTCAAATCCAATTATTTCTATTAGAACGGGGATGATCAGACTGCGGCTTCAAATTTAAAGCAGTCAAAATAAAAAAATTTAAAAACTATTTAAGCCGGCAAAATGGGTTACCAAATTGAAAAATATATAAAAAAATAATGTTAAAATTTTCATTAACACAGTTCCATGTAGCTCCGGGGGCATAACTTGTTTACTTCAAGACAACTTCATCTGAAATGACCAGAAAAAAACAGGGAGATTAGAAGTTTTTTAAGGGAAAGGATTTGTACCTTTATTCCAGGTTTACGAACTAAGAACGTTTTTCGTTCGTTAACAAATTATTAAAAGGAATAAGATTTGCAGCCAGCAAACGAACATATTTCTAACTCATTATTCTTCTTATGAGCGACGCCATAAAGCATGAGTGCGGGATTGCACTCATCCGTCTTCGAAAGCCATTTCAATACTATATTGACAAATACGACACGCCGCTATATGCCGTGCACAAGCTTTCAGTAATGATGGAAAAACAGGTCAACCGGGGACAAGATGGAGCCGGTGTTGCCAACATCAAAATTGATGTTCCGCCTGGAAAACGCTATATCAGCCGTTACAGATCGGTAGAACCTCAGCCTCTTACTGATATTTTTTCCAAAATTCACAAGAAATTCCGTAAAGGACTGAAGAATAATAAAGAACGCATCACCGATGCGAAATGGTTGCAGGAAAACCTTGCATTTACCGGAGAGGTATGGCTTGGCCATCTTCGTTACGGAACGCACGGAACCAATGAAGTTGAAAACTGTCATCCGATGCTTCGCCAGAGTAATTGGAGAAGCCGGAATCTGGTTATGGCCGGAAACTTTAACATGACAAATGTTGACGAACTTTTTGGTAAATTGGTATCATTAGGTCAGCATCCAAAAGAAAAAGTCGATACCGTGACGGTCATGGAGAAAATTGGACATTTCCTGGATGAAGAAAATCAACGTGTCTTCGATCGCTTCAAAGGCATTTATGAAAATCCTACACTTTCTGATGTAATTGAAGAGAATATTGACCTTCAAAGACTTCTTTACAGATCTTGCCGTGATTTTGATGGCGGATATGCGATGTGTGGCTTGACAGGTTACGGAGCTTCTTTTGTAATTCGCGACCCGGCAGGTATTCGTCCCGCATTTTATTATGCTGACGACGAAGTAGTTGTAGTCGCTTCAGAAAAACAGGCAATCAAGGCTGCATTTAATGTAGAATATTCTCAAATTCAGGAAATTACTCCTGGTTCAGCGCTTATTATTGATAAAAACGGAGAATATAACGAATTCCCTATTTTACCCCGTTTGGAGAAACGTGCGTGCAGTTTCGAACGTATTTATTTCTCGAGGGGGACAGATCCCGATATCTATTACGAGCGTAAACAACTTGGCAAATTATTGATTCCACAGATTCTGAAGGAAATCAATTACGATCTTGAAAATACGATTTTCTCCTATATTCCAAATACAGCCGAAACATCATTTTTAGGAATGATCGAAGGTTTGGAAGAATATCTGGCTAAGAAAAGAAAACAAGCCATCATGGATGGAATTCTTTTTGAAGCTGACCTGGAAAAAGTACTATCCTTCCGTCCGCGTATCGAAAAACTGGTGACGAAAGATGTAAAATCAAGGACATTTATCACCGCAGATGCACTTCGCGATGATATGGTATCCAGCGTTTACGATACAACTTTTGAAGTGGTTCGGAAAAATGTTGATACTGTTGTAATTATAGATGACTCGATCGTTCGTGGTACAACACTTGAAAAGAGTATTCTAACGATGCTTGACAGGTTACAGCCAAAGAAAATTGTGGTTGTTTCGTCTGCTCCTCAAATCCGTTTCCCTGATTGTTATGGTATTGATATGTCGAAAATGAAGGATTTCGTGGCCTTCAGAGCGGTATTGAAGTTATTGGAAGACCGTAATATGGAGGATTTGATCGAAGAAGTTTACACACAAGCGGTGGCTTCGATTGCAACTAGGAATTCTTTTCATACTAATTACGTAAAGGCGCTTTACGATCCTTTTACAGACGATGAAATTTCAAATTCAATTGCTGAAATTATTCGTCCAAAGGATTTGAATGCTGAGCTTTCTGTGATTTTCCAAACGGTTGATAACCTTCATAAAGCTTGTCCTAACCATGTTGGGGACTGGTATTTCACTGGAAATTACCCAACGCCGGGTGGCAATAAAGTAGTTAACAAAGCATTTGCCAATTCTCACGAAGGCAAACTGGAAAGAGCTTATTAATAACAAGACTTTCTTATATATTCTAACAGTCGTCTGTTTTCCGGACGGCTGTTTTTTTGTGTTGCCCAATCTGTTTTGGATATATCCAGAGCTTAATTAATTCGGTAAAATTGAAAATTACTTCTAATTTGGCATTTTATTAAACCTAAATCCATATGATCCGATTCAACCAATTCACTTTTAGTAAAACCTTATCGTTTGTATTCATTTTTGTGACTTTGTTATCAGCCTCTTCAATTGCCCAGACTGCAACAAAAGGAAGTTTAAAAGATATTGATTTCCTGGATGGCCGTTGGAAAGGCAGCTATAACGGCGGAACCATTGAAGCTTCCTGGACTGCACCGGAAGGTGATAATATCGTTGGTTTTATTCGTATGGTGAAAGATGGAAAAGCAACGCTTTATGAGCTATTTGCATTTGAACAAACGGAAAAAGGACCTGTTGCACATGTAAAACATTTCAAACCAGGAATGATATCGCTGGAAGAAAAAGAAGTTTCAGATACCTACAATTTTATTGAAGCAAAAAAAAATGAAGCTTTATTTGAAAAGGATGATATTTCTGTAAGAATTATTTACGAAAGACGCAGCCAGAATCAACTGGTCATTAGAAGAGGAAAACTGGAAAATAACAAATGGGAATTTATGGACCTCTTTGTTTTTAACCGTATTCCTTAATTTTTGAGAATGAGATAAACACCTGCAATCAAAAGAACAGCACCGCATATTCGGGCAAAACTGATCGGATGAACTGCAAAACCTTGAAAGCCGTAGTGATCGACGATCATTGCGGCTAACATTTGTCCGGCAATTACAAGGCAGATTAAATTGGCCGGCCCAATATCTCGGACGATAAAAATAACAGTAACCACATAAAATGCACCTAAAAATCCTCCGGCATATTTCCAGATACTTATGTCCCGGAATGTCGCAAGCGTAGGAATCGGATTTTGATTAAAGAATGCAAAGGCCACAAGTAAGACAAAAAGCCCAAGACTAAATGATGTTATAGCAGCCATAATCGGATTTCCCAGCGCTACTCTTAACTGGGCATTTACTCCGGATTGAAGTGTATTAGCCATTCCAATCATAAAAGCCAGAAGCAGAAAAAACCAATTCATAGAGGCAGAAAATGTAGATTTGGTTTCAGATTTGGAAGTTTTTATTTTTTCAATTCACTAACTTTATCCGGCTCTACTGTCCTGAAATGCCCATAAACCCTTAGAATAATAGCGAGCGCAACTGTTATTTCTGCGGCCGCCACAACAATTACAAACAAGGCGAAAAGTTGCCCGCCAATTTTTTCAGGGTCATGTCGGCTAAATGCAATCAGATTAATATTAACCGCATTCAACATTAATTCGATGCCGAGTAATATCCCAATTAAATGTTGCTTAGTGATGGCTATCGCCAAACCTATACAAAATAATGCTGCTGCAACAATCAAATAATGTTCGACCGGAATATTAATCATGAGACAATGGATTTCTGTTTAAAGCAAGGTATGCGGCACCTACCAACGCCACCAGCAACAGTATTGCGGCGATTTCAAAAGGTAAAAGATGACTCGTCATCAACTCTACCCCAATAGTTTTCAATGTAGAACGAGAAATATTCGTTTCGCCGGTCATTGTAAAATTAGCTGTTGCGATGATATAGGTAAGAAAGCAAAACAAACTTATACCTGTTAGAAAACCCCAAAACTGGCGCTTGACAGATATAATGACCTGATTGGGAGTGGATGAGATAACATCCCTTTCAGCTTTTTGAGTAAGCATTATACCAAATATAAGCAACACCAAAATACCACCTACATAAACCATAATCTGGGCAACTGCCAGAAAATCTGCGCCTGCCAAAACATAAAGAGCTGCAACACCCAGAAATGTTAGAAATAAGGCAAAGGCAGCATAGATCAGGTTTCGGGAAAATAATATAAAAAGTGCCGAAACAATCGCTAAGCCAGAAAATCCGTAAAAAGCAGCTAACTCCATATTCATCTAAATTTGTCTATTCCTGATCGGGCGATTTTGGTTTCGGCTTCATAGTCGGGCGAAAAGCTGGTTTTGGCTTAGGAATTTCGTCTTTTGCCTCAGGATTTTCTTGTTCAGCTTTACCTTCAATCGTTTTTTCAGGTATTTCAGAAGCAGTTACATCAGTGATCTTCGGTTTCATCGTTGGCCGAAACGCCGGTTTTGATTTGACTTCTTCCTTTGGTGTCTCGTCAACCGGTAATTCGGGAACATCAGAAACCGATGTTTTAGGTTTCATCGTAGGACG
>NZ_FNXY01000005.1:142206-266616 GCF_900108855.1 Dyadobacter koreensis | reverse complement strand
ATCTCTTCAACCGGTAATTCAGGAACATCAGAAACCGATGTTTTAGGTTTCATCGTAGGACGGAAAGCCGGTTTTGATTTTACTTCTTCATTCTTAATTTCTTTACTTTCGGATTCGGGAATATCAGAAACCGGAGCTTTCGGTTTCATTGACGGCTTAAACGGTAGACTGGCCGCAGGCTTTTCAACTCCTGGTTCTTCAGGTGAAATTCCGCTATCTGCTTTGGCTTCAACGGTTATTGGTTTTTTAGGTTGAAAAACAGGCTTCGGTCTTGGTATCGCGACCTCATCTGAGTCTTCCTTTGCCGTTATCTCCTCTTGCTTTGGTTTAATTGTTGGTTTAAAAGCGGGACGAGCGACAGGAGATTTTGCAGCAACTTCCGAAGGAGCTCCTGATTTTTGTGCCGCCTTTAAAGCTTCCTTTTCTTTCTGGAATTGTTCAAGCAAATCTCGTTTTTCCTGTGCCTCATCCACAGTCAGGTTTCCGAAATTATAAACCATATCCCGAATATCGACTTCACTGTAGTCGAAAGTCTTTGTCATCGTCAGGCATTCCGTTGGACAAACGGTCGTGCAAAGGCCGCAATAACAGCATTTCGCCATGTCAATATCAAACTTGGCAGCATAAAGCCGAATCGGAGAACCGTCAGAAGCGCGTCCTACTTCTTCAATAGCTTTAATTGGCTCTATCTCAATGCAGTCAACAGGACAAACTTTTACACATTTGTCGCAAACAATACAGTCATCAATCTCATTATGAAGCCTATATCGTCCATTATCGGGAATTGGAATTGTTTCCTGAGGATACTGGATAGTCACCAGACCATCCTGCAAATCGAAGAAATTACTTGTACGGATATCATTGTTTACCCGACGGTTTTTTGCGGCAAATAAATGACGCAACGTCAGCTTCATACCCGTTAAAGTGGTATTAATTCCCTCTGATATATTTTTGAAATAAGTGGACAATGTTAGCAGGTCTCAATTTTCAATTCATAACGACATCCGGAAGTTCCGAAAATAAGCCTATTGCAAAGATAGAGTAAACTCTGAAAAATCTTACTTATCTATTAAAACACCTTCCAATATGTCCAATAATTCTTTTTGAACCGACAGAGTTTTATCAGCCGCATACCATTTGTGGATATCCTCTCCAAATTCTTTATACGATTTCACAGGATTTTTTTTGTACTCTTCCATCATATGCTGTGCTCCTGCCGGACGCGGCCCCCAGTTAAAAATCTCGTTAAATGCTCCATCAACAGCAATTAATTTTGGAATAGATTTGCCTCCGTTCGTCAAGTATAAATCCATCAGGTCAGGGTTCTCGTCTCTCAATAATAATTGGAGATCAACAAGCGGATTTAACTTTGCAACTGCGGCCAACACGGGAATATTTTGCGCTGCATCTCCACACCACGCTTCCGTCAGTACATACCAGGTTTGTGGAAACTGAATTTGGCTAACTGCTATTTTCAAACTTTCACTGAGAACAACAGTTTTATTCAGCCGCTGCATTCTATGCAGATTGAGTTTTGTGTAATCATTAAGTTCTTCCGATTGTTTTGGACCGGTTGTTCTTTGCTCCATAACAACCAGTTCCATCAATAACATATAATCCGAATAAGAATAAATTTTCCGCTCCGTCCCGTTCTGAAATAAATCCGCTAAGTTCCTCATGAAAGTATTTTTGTTCATAGAAAAAACCCCAACAGCCGCATTTCAGTTCAGACAACGCGGTTCAAATATTTCGTATAATCGGTTTGGACAGCGATATAATCCTCGTTCATCAGTGGAGAGGTAAAAATGAAATCAGCAGTTGCCCGGTTAGAGGCTACAGGAATATTCCAAACGACGCATAATCTTAGCAATGCTTTCACATCCGGATCATGCGGCTGCGCGGACATTGGGTCCCAGAAAAAAACAAGCAAATCGATTCTTTCCTCTGCTATCATAGATCCAACCTGCTGATCACCGCCAAGCGGGCCGCTTAAAAGCAATTCAACGGGCTGATTGAGCAACGCCTCGAGTAATTTTCCGGTTGTTCCTGTGGCGTATAACTTATTTTTTGAAAGCTGCTCCCGGTTGGAATTTGCCCAATCCAGTAATTCTACTTTTCTGTTATCATGGGCAACCATCGCAATGCGCTTGCTAACTGTAATTTTTCTGAAATTTTCCATTAATGTTAAGCTAAACAGGTATTCCTGGAATCTAGTTTTTCAAACTTCCCGAATATAATTCAAATACCGCATAGCCAGTACCTGCCGATCAAAATGATTTTTTGCATGCCAATAGCCATTTTCACCTTGTTGTTTGATCAGCAATGGATTATCTAAATAAAAACGAATTTTTGCAGCAAAGTCAGCTGGATTTTCAGGCTCCACAAAAACGCCTGCGTTTGCACCTTCCACCAATTCTCTCGACACGCCATCAATTGCCATAAGTACAGGTTTTTTACAAGAAAAATAATCGAAGGTTTTATTTGAGTAAATGGTTTTGAACGTATCCGTTTTTTTCAAAACCGAGGTACCCATATCGGACGCAAGAATATAATTAAAAACCTCGCTTTTGGATACGGAATCAATAAACCGGACATTTTGGAGATTTCGTTGTTGAGCCTCCTGAATCAAATACCGTTTTTGCTCGCCGTCTCCAATGAGCAAAAAGACAACATTAGTATCAGCCAGCAATTCTGCGGTTTCTAATATTTGAATAAGATGATTTGCAAAACCGTGCGCTCCGACATAAGTGACTAAAAACTTTCCTGTCAGACGATGCTGCTGACGAAATATCGATTCGTTAAACGTTGACATCACTTTCTCAGAAAGTGAGAAATCCGCTGCGTTTGGGATGTAAATTATTTTTTTGGCGTCCGCTCCTTTGGCAATCAGAACATCTCGAAAAGCGGGCGTCAAAACATTTATCAGTTTGGCTTTCCTGTATAAATATTTTTCAAACCAATAGGAAAGACGAATTAGTTGTTTGATTTTTAAAAGTCCCAGATCAATAGCTGACTCCGGCCATAAATCTCTTACTTCAAAAATAAAAGGAATATTTTTCCATCGACTTAGGAATAAGCCTGTTATGCCGACAAACAAGGGAGGCGATGTTATAATGATAAGGTCGTAATTATCTTTGGCATAAAACAGTCCACCCAAAATCCCGGATATAGAAAAAGAAAAGAAAGAAGCGATGCGTCCAAACACGCTTTTAGAACTTTGACTGACAAAACAGCGAATTACCTCAATATCGTCTTGATTTCTTGATACGCGAAAAAAGTGCCTATCATTACGGGAAACATTAGCTCCCATATAATGCGTCATTCCTGCAATAACCGTAACATTATGCCCTGCCGCTTTCCAGATTCTGCTCATTTCATTCCACCGCGACCCTCCGCCATCATGATCTTCCAGAAAAAACTGATGTATCAAAAGAATCTGCATGCCGGTTTCCGGGTTTAATTTTTATACCAATTTCAGTTTTTAAATATCTTTCGTTAGTAAGAAAAACTATCCGGTGTGCAGACTTTTTTTCTCCATAATTAATCGAATACCAACCTTCAGTTTTTATCAATTTTACTCCCGCCCCATTTTTAAGATTTGATGTAATATCAAACTGCTCAAAAAAATCATCTGACGGATGCCAGATTTGACACATCGAAATTTGCTCTGGTGCATTTTCGATCCAGTCTTCAATAATCCAGTGAAAAAACCCAATGGCTTTCGTAACCCTGCGTCTGATAATAATATTTTTGCCTAGTTCCCTGAAACCGATAAACCAGCCTTCAAAAATTATTTTATCTCCATCTGCTTTCCAAAATCCGTCACTCTCCTTAATCCAGTCGAACCATATAAATCCGCTGCCTTTTCTCATTTGATCTGAATCTCCTAATATAACTGTGTTATGAGAAGCCGTTCCCGAGAAGTAATTCGTCCATTTTTTATCTGTATTATACTTGAAAGAGCCGGCATCCCGAAGGATATTTTTCCCGTTAATCCAGATGTCCAGATGGAGATTATCTGACTGAAAAGGCCGGTTTTGGTAACTTCCACAGCGAAGAAATGTGATGGTTTTTTGATCTCGCAAAATGTAATAGCCGCCTTTAGAGAATACGGAACACTGAACATTTTTAAGGTTGGTTTCTAATTTGTTTTGATTTCCAGAAATACCCAGCCATAAACTTTCTTCCTGCCAAGCGCCTGTTCCATACTTTAATTTTTCTCCCAGAACATTGCCCAGCGCCAGTAACTGCGGCCGAAAATCTTGGAAATCACAATCTGTTAGTGGAAAAAATAATGCACCATCATTATTTCCATAATTGGGCAATTGTCCTGATTTCTGATCCTGACAGGTTTTAAGAAAATGTAAAGATTTCCTGGCACGATCATAAACAATAGGATCCCAGTTTTCATTGTTAAGATGTGCCAATTGAATGCCCCAAGTAAGTAACTGAACCACTACACGATGATAATTCATGGAGAATTGAAGAAATGTGCCATCTTCATAAATCTGGTAAGCAATTTCCTTTTCAAACCATTTTTTACCGCGTTTCCTCCAGACTTTACTTTCTTTAAAAAAAGGAAACAACAGACCAATCAGATACAATCCAAGCGTTTCCGTCAGCGCATGATTGTTGCGAACAGCGATTCGGGAAAAATTAATATTCTCAGCAACGTGCCGCATTTGTTGATGAATACTGTCAATTATTTTAAAAAAATGCGGCCCCTGTAACGTTGAAGATTTCCTGTAATAGTGCAGCGCGAAAGTCCAGTTCAAAACTCTTAAAGTAATTTCCTGACTACATTTCCAATTCGGCCCCTGATTGACCGGATTGGCATCAATCCAGCTTTCGATTTCTTTAAAAACGATATCAGATTTATCTTTTTCGAAGTGATAATCATACCGGATTAAGTCGTACAAAAATGTGAAACGAGACTTTTCCCAGACATATTTGATATCTCCTGCCTCTTCTGAAAAATCAGGAATTTCTGACCAATGTTTAGAAATATCATGACGAAAGCCGTTTTCAGGATTTGTCAGCCAGTCTGTAACCGTAAAATACTTGGAAGAAAAAAATAAGACCCTGTTTTGATGAAAAGCTTTAACCCATTTTACGAGTTGTCGCAAATCCGAATGAGAAATATTGATTTCGCCGGCAATAACAGAATCTTTAAAGAAAAAATGGACTGCCTGATTTTGCCATTCCTCCGGAGAAATAAATACTTGGTTTTTGGGATTGACGGGAAAACGAAGTTTTAATATACCCGTGCGTCTTTGAAACTCAAACCAAAATCTGAACGCAACATAGCGCAGGCCCATATTTTGAAAAAGCTGTAAAGCATTTTTCGAAGCGGTTAAGCTTTTTATAATTTGTTTCATGAAAGTGTGTGTTATTCAAAGTGCAAGATAGAGAAACCGTCAACAACTTGCCTTTTTTACAGCTTGCGGTTTCACAAAAGGTTATCTTTGGAGAAATTTTCAGTACTGTCCCTTAGAGACGTGACTTAAAAAATTATATTTTCTTAACCACACGTTAAAATCCGGCAGTAATTTTTATAATACCTTGTGCACATGAGTCCTGATAAATCTTCAAAATATACGGTACCTGTAATAAAAAAAGACCAGCCAGACGATACCTATAAATTTCAGCCTTTGCCAACTCCAACGGGCCAGTATCCTTATCGCCTGTCTTTGCAGCAAATCTGTCCGGAAATTAATGAAGTGGCGACCGTTTTTCACATGTTTGGCGATACCGGTAGTATTGTAAATCCTGCTTTTCAGCATTTTGTGGCTGCGGCAATGGCAAAACAGTATGAAACAGAGGAAGACGAAAAGCCTCAGTTTTTATATCATTTGGGTGATGTTGTCTATACTTTCGGGGAAGCTGATAAATATTCGACACAGTTTTTTGAGCCTTACCAGAAATATCCCGGTCCCATTTTCGCAATTGCCGGCAATCATGACAGTGATGTAAATCCAAATGCAGCAAAAGCATATAAAAGCCTGGATGCCTTCAAAGCCGTTTTTTGTGACACAGAACGAAGACCTATTGCTTTTGGACGCGGCGTAGATCGAAAAAGTATGATCCAGCCCAACATTTACTGGACGCTGAAAGCGCCTTTGGCCAATATCATCGGTTTACACAGCAATGTTCCTAAATTTGGAGTTATTACGCCAGACCAGAGAAAATGGTTTAAAGAAGAATTGAAGGCTGCGGCTTTGGAACGATCAGAAAAAGCATTGATCGTTACCATTCACCATGCGCCTTACACCGCAGATGTAAACCATGGTTCAAGCATCCCGATGATTCAATTTCTGGAAGAAGCTTTTGAAGAAACAGGTGTATTCCCTGATATTGTTTTCAGCGGTCACGTTCATAATTATCAGCGTTTTACCAAAACTTATAAAAACGGAAAAACGATTCCGTTTATCGTTGCAGGCGCGGGTGGATATGATGAGTTGCATCCTGTTGCCCAAATCAGCGATCCACGTTTTTTCACAAATCCTGAACTTTTTAAAGGTATTAAGCTAGAAAATTACGCAGATAACAAACATGGATTTCTTAAAATAGCAATTAAGAAATCAAATGGAAAATTGAGGCTTGCCGGAAACTACTATACAATTCCGCATGAAGAATTACCTGATATGAAGACAACTTTGACAGATCAATTTTTGCTTAATCTGTAATTCAAATTTCCGTTTTTGAACGGCAAATTGTCTAAAGCAAAAAAAGCGAGTTATTGCTAACTCGCTTTTTTGTGGGCCCTGCAGGATTCGAACCTGCGACCCCCTGCTTGTAAGGCAGGTGCTCTGAACCAACTGAGCTAAGAGCCCTTTCGTGATTTCCATTTTGACGAATCTTATTCTGCTTTCAGAAAAAGATTAAAAAAAGCGAGTTATTTCTAAATCGCTTTTTTTGTGGGCCCTGCAGGATTCGAACCTGCGACCCCCTGCTTGTAAGGCAGGTGCTCTGAACCAACTGAGCTAAGAGCCCCTCTTGTCGTCATTCGGGAGTGCAAATATGCACGACTGTTTTTCTTTATCCAAATTATAGTTTAAAAATTTTCAACAATAATTTATAAACAACTGGTAATCAGAAAATAATTTATTCAAAATTTAAGTATAATGTGACTGTATGCGTCGTTAACCTGTTGATTCCGGTATTTGCCGATCCTTGGAAAACATTTTTTAAACCATGGGAAAAGCGCAGCTCCGGCGCGAATTTAAAAAATTCAAAAAAGCGTTCGTACCCAACGCCATAATCCAAAGTAAAGTCAGAAGTTTGAGTATCGAGTCTGCCGTTGCTCGTTCCGCCTCCCCTGCTTCGTTTGACATTTGTCTCAATTCCCATCGTCACACCGGCAATCATATACATTCTAGTATTTACGCGGCGTTTGGATTTATATTTCACCAGCAAAGGAATTTCCAGCCAGGTAGATTCCCGTTTATTGGTTTTATCAGGACTATTAGGATAGCTGTATTTTAGTTCCCTTTCATAAAGAGAAACCGAGGGTGTTGTCCGGATATCAAATCGCTCATTCAAATAGGCATTAATCGTAAAGCCCATCCGAAACGCTCCTTTCATAGGAGACTGGATCAGATAAGCCGAATCACCTGCTGTCGGAGAGCCGCTTGGTTCGCTGTGCCGAAAATTATATCGCGTAAAAGGAACTGCAAATAAAATACCGTAGTGGATCGGCTTATCATCATAATATTCCAGATGTCGGCGTACGTAACCTTGTCCCTGTGCTTTAACTTCCTGTAAGGCCACAAACAGGAACAAGATTCCGATAACTACTTTTGTCCTGTGTAAATGGAGCAAATCCCGAAGGTTAATGGTATGCATTTAGTATTTTTAAAACCTGCTTTTTTATAAATTTCAAGAAAAGCCTCCCCGTCCGGAAATGCCTGAACGGATTCAGGAAGGTAGGTGTAGGCAGAACTGTCCTTTGAGACGGTCTTTCCTATCAATGGTAATATGTATTTGAAATAAAAATTATAAAACTGTTTGAATGGAAAAGAGCGCGGTTTTGAAAATTCAACAACGACACAAGTCCCACCCGCCTTCATCACACGGTTCATTTCAGTAAGCCCGGCCAACAAATTCTGAAAATTCCGTACTCCAAACGAAACGATAACAGCGTCGAAATAATTGTCTGTAAAGGACAAACTTTCCGAGTCGCCACTTTGTAAAGTTATAATATCCTGCTTTCCAAGTTTGGCAATTTTCTCTCGACCAACTGCCAGCATTCCTTCTGAAATATCAACACCAATTATCTTTTCAGGTTTCAGAGAAAGTGCCTCAATAGCAAAATCACCGGTACCTGTTGCAATATCAAGGATAACTTTTGGCTGCTGTTTTTTTAATAATTTAACAGCACGCTTACGCCAGTAAATGTCGACGCCTCCACTCAAAACGTGATTCAATAAATCATATTTCGGGGAAATATTATCAAACATTTCCGCTACCTGTTCACGCTTGCTGCCGTCCTTATCTTTATAGGGTACTACACTCATTTTCGATTAGCATAAAATTAGAAGTACAAAACTAACAGATATTTGTTGGTTATCGTTTTCATGCATATATGTAAAGTTTGCATAAACGACTGATTTTTAAGAGAAACATCCTTGGAAACATGCAGATAGTTTTAAATTTGTTTTACGACCACACACACGATATGGATATGATTCGCAAATTTTTACAATTATTTGCCATAATTACCCTATACATTCCAACTTATGCACAAAAGCGTTCAACTTGGAATGAGGCATACAACCGATACAAAAATGGAAACATGGTATCGAAAATTACTTCACGATATTCCGTTATAGTCCGTGGAGGACTCACGCAATTTTATGGTGAATTACAGAAACAGGATATGCGAGGTATGCTTGGACTGGGCGTCAACAGAAAGTTTAATAATCCGCTTTCTCTGAGTTTAGAGTATACCACCGGAAAACTCGGCGGCGAGGAAATTTCGTTTTTCAACTCCTACTTTATCAATGAATATAACTCAGTTGAATTGCTTGCTATGTGGGATTTAACAGGGCAGTTTATTCCAAGTTACGACGGAGAACTGAATGTGAATATTTACGGAGGCTTAGGATTGATGATGTTCAGCGCTAATGCATATGACATTACGAGCAACACACTTTTAAGATTTACCAACAGTCCATCCAGTGCCCGAAATCCACTTTTTTTACGTTGGGGAAATCCTCATGGAAGCCCTGGAATCAAAAAAACAAACGAACGAATTATTCCAGTCGGCCTTTGCGTTGACTACAAACTTTTTGAAAAACTAATTTTTGGTTTTGATTACCGCTTTTATTTCGTGCGAACGGACAAAGTAGACGCCACATCAGGTATGCGACTGATCAATCCGGAAGAAGCAGACTCGTACAGTAAAACACCGAATGACAAATTCAGCTTTTTGTCACTTTCTGCAACCTATAAATTTAGCAGATACCCGAAGCGCGGGAAAAGATGACAGATGTTTATCTTTGTAAATAAAAGCGGCTTAACTTTCATCCATTGGCTTCAATCGCATATAATTTCTACCCGACACTGCTTAATCTTTTTAATCGATATCAAAAAGGATATCTCGAACGACAGGATTTTTTAAACCGGATCAATCGTGTACCAATGCCGCAAACAGAGGCACAGTTCAAAGGATCCTCGTTTGAGGAAGCAGTAATAAAAGGCGTTAATGAGGATGCGTTTGATCCTGAGATCCTTGACAAAGTCCGTGCGCTTTTGCCTCGTCCGATGATGAAAACGCAGGTTTACTGTGAGTATCAGCTGGATAATGTGTTGCTGTATGGATACGTTGACGTGATCGGGAAAACTCTTGCCGTTGATATTAAAACAACGAGCAGCTATCAGGAAGGTCGGTTTGCTCATAGTCATCAAAATTTCTATTTGCCCGCCCTGCGATCAAAAGGTATACGGACTTTGCGGTACGTCATCACCGATTTTCAGGATGTCTACCAGGAAAATTACGACCAGACAATTGATTTTTCAGTGCAGGAAATTCAGATTAAGCTATTTTGCGATTTTCTCGAAGAACACCGGAATGAGATAACGGATCGGAAGATATTTGGGAAATGATAATTTAATCAGCAATTAGGGTTCATACAGAACGAAGGTTGGATCAGCAACTTGACTAAATTGTTTATCCGCCAGCGAGAAGAAGAATGCCTAATATTATCATCGATCATTGTTTTACTCCCACTCATCACGAACCCTTTTTGAGATTCCTAAAGGGTCTTTCGTAAGAGTTATCTCCCCAAAATACATTATAGCATTTAATCTCTTCTCGCCTTTTTGCAAAGCATTACTTGGCAATACCTCCTATAATCACAATTTCTAAGTTTAATCGGATTAAAATTCAAATATTATAGCCATACAAGGTTGGCATCAGCTAATGCTAAAACAAAAAATCCTGCCAGAATTTCTTCTAACAGGATCTTGTGGTGATGGACGGAATCGAACCGCCGACACAAGGATTTTCAGTCCTTTGCTCTACCGACTGAGCTACATCACCAGCTCAATTCGTTCCCTTTGGGACTGCAAAGGTAGAATTACGATTTATCTTTCCAAATTATTTGGACAAATATTTTTCAAAAATTTAATTTGCTACCGTACAACTAAGACTTAGCATTCTGATTTTCTATCACTTACCAGAATGAAAAAAAATATTTATTTTAAAATAATTGATGCTAAATACATTTTTGTCATATTTGCTTTTAGTATGCTTGCATACTATCTGAACGAATATTAGTTATCAACGGAGCAAATCGAAGTATTATGGCGATAATCCAGCAAATCATCTTTTTAATTGTTCTTGGGATAGTCGGCTGGTTCGTCTTTAAACGCGCCAATCTGATCCGAAAAACTATCTCACTAGGACGGGATGAAGACCGTTACGATCAGCCGGCGCAGCGCTTTTCTATTATGCTACGCGTCGCTTTCGGCCAGAAAAAGATGTTTGATCGCCCATTAATTGGTCTCATGCACTTTGTTGTGTATGCTGGGTTCTTGCTTATAAATATTGAAGTTCTCGAAATTGTGCTGGATGGAGTTCTGGGAAAGCACCGGCTTTTCGCTCCATTTTTAGGAACATTTTATAACTTCCTTATCGGCTTTTTTGAATTTTTGGCCATTGGCGTTTTAGTAACCTGTTCGATTTTTTTAATTCGAAGGGCAATATTAAAAGTGGAACGGTTGCAACCCTCGCGTCATCGGGAAATGAATGGCTGGCCGGAATTGGACGGCAAAATCATCTTGCTCTTCGAAATCGTATTAATGATCGCAATATTAACGATGAATGCGGCGGATACTGTTTTACAGGAAATGGGAAGTCCACATTACACGCCCACCGGAGACTTTGCTTTTAGCCAGTTCCTGAAACCCATTTTTGCTAACTGGTCAGAAAACTCGTTAATTATTTACGAACGTTTTGCCTGGTGGTTCCATATCCTTGGCATTTTTACTTTTGCCGTTTATGTCACGTACTCCAAACATTTACACATCGCTCTTGCTTTTCCCAATACATATTTCTCTCGTTTAACACCAAAAGGAGAAATGAATAATATGCCTGATATCACGAAAGAGGTGAAAATCATGTTGGGTTTGACTACCTCAGAAGATCCTGCTTCCGGAACCGAAAGTGTTATTCCAGAGCGATTTGGCGCGAAAGATGTGCCTGACCTGAGTTGGAAAAACCTGATGGATGCCTATTCATGTACGGAATGTGGCCGCTGTACTTCTGCGTGTCCGGCAAATTTTACGGGCAAGAAATTATCTCCGCGTAAAATTATGATGGACACGCGTGATCGGTTAGAAGATATTGGAAGAAATATGCAGACAAATAAGGGAGAATTTGTCGACGATGGAAAAAGCCTGATGGGCGATTATATCAGTAACGAAGAAATTCTTGCTTGTACAACCTGCAACGCTTGTGTTCAGGAATGCCCGATTCTGATCAATCCGCTCGATATTATTTTGCAATTACGCCGGTATAAAATTATGGATGAGGCCCAGGCACCGGGGTCCTGGAATACGATGTTCCAAAATCTGGATACAAATCAGGCTCCATGGAAATTTTCACCTGACGACCGTTTTAACTGGGCCGAAAAATTAAGAAATGAGGTTTAAACCCGGCACGACCGACTTGCCTTAAAGACTATAAAATCATGAGTGAGTTAATAAACAAAGTACCAACTATGGCAGAAATGGCCGCTGGAAATGAAACGCCAGAAGTGCTTTTCTGGGTTGGTTGTGCAGGATCTTTTGACGATCGATACAAAAAAGTTACGGTAGCTTTTGTTAAAATTCTAAACAAAGCGGGTGTGAAATTTGCGGTTTTGGGTACCGAAGAAAGCTGTACCGGAGATCCTGCGCGTCGTGCTGGAAATGAATTTACTTTTCAGATGCTCGCGATGTCCAACATTCAGGTTTTGGATATGTATGGCGTCAAGAAAATCGTCACGGCTTGTCCACATTGCTTTAATACTTTGAAAAATGAATATCCGGAACTCGGTGGAAACTATGAAGTTTTACATCATTCCGAATATTTACAGCAACTCATCGACGAAGGTCGAGTTCGGATTGAAGGAGGAGAAACCTTTAAAGGCCGAAAAATTACTTTCCACGATTCCTGTTATTTAGGAAGAGCAAATGGAATTTATGAGGCGCCTCGTCACGTCCTGGAAGCATTGGATGCTGATTTGATAGAAATGAAACGCAGTAAAGTCAAAGGCTTATGCTGCGGCGCAGGCGGCGGGCAAATGTTTAAGGAGCCGGAGCCTGGGAAAAAGGACGTTAATATTGAGCGAATTGAGGAAGCAATCGATACCGGCGCAACAACCATTGCGGTGGCTTGTCCATTTTGTATGGTTATGATGACGGACGGCGTTAAAAATAAAGAAAAAGAAGATTCCGTGAAAGTTTTCGACCTGGCCGAATTAATTGCCCAGGCAGAAGGATTGTAAATAATTATTTCTCGATACCACTGAATAAATCTGTAATATCGATTAATAATTTCTCGTTAATCCAAAGCTGCCGCCCTCTTTTATTCCGAACTTAGTTTCTGGCAAGCTTGTTTTGATTGCTGAGATAATGGAAGATATTATTCTAAAACGATTAACCAGACTTACTGATGTATATCCCTTTTAATGAAATTAATTTATCTGCCCGCGTCTGGATCTATCAGGCAAACAGAAAGTTTTCAGAAGAAGAAGTTGGAATTTTGACAGAGACACTCAAAGCTGCACTCGAAGGCTGGGAAGCACACGGACATCCTTTAACGGCGTCAGGGAAAATTTTCGAACATCGCTTTGTAGTGATCGCGGTGGATGAAAGCAAGGAATTACCAAGCGGCTGCTCAATTGATAAATCGGTTCATTGGCTACAAGAAATCGGTGCGCGCCTGAATGTCGACTTCTTTGATCGTTCATTGGCCTATCTTGACGATGACAATAATGTTGAAACTATTCCGGTACCGAAAATAAAGCAGGCTGTTACAGATCAGATCATTACACCTTATACCACCATTTTTGATAATCAGGTAGCTACAAAGGCACAATGGATGAAACGCTGGAAAATTCCGGCAGCAGATTCATGGCTTAGCCGTTATTTTTCTGCACAAACTGCATCTTAGTTTTGAAAGGTTTCTTTGGCGGCTTAGCTTTGCAAACTACTTACTGATACCTGCATGAAAACTTTTGGACTGTTTGCCGCGATTTGTTTGGGAATTTTGCTTGCCGGATGCGACAAAAATGTTGTTTACAAAGCTTACGAAGATATTGATGACGGGCAGTGGTTTATCAAAAATACACCTTCTTTCAAGGTTGAAATAACGGATTCCTCTCAGGCGTATAATATTTTTTATCTGGTGCGAAATACGTTGCAATATCCTTACTATAACTTATATCTGACCAGAAAAATTACCGCCCCAGACAGTTCGGTGACTACGAATATGGAAGAAGTTTTTCTTTCCAATGAGACAACTGGAAAACCGTTTGGCAAGGGTTTGGGAGATTTATTTGATCACAAGATCCCTTTCCTGAAAAATCACAAATTTCCACGAAATGGTACTTATACATTTACGTTGTCACAATCCATGCGGCAAAACCCTTTACCATTTATTATGGGGATTGGTATAAGTGTCGAGAAAGTTGAGAATGGGAAATAATAAAAATGGATTCTCCTACCGGAGAATCCATTTTTATTATTGAATATTTGTGTTAGGTTGACCTCCTTCCCGGCTTTCCGGCTTTTTACGTGGACGGTTTCTGTAATTCCGATAACGTTTCTTCTGCCCCTCTTTCTGCTCAACTGCTTTTTGCTGCTCTTCGGCTTTATCTTCTGCCACTTCGTGAACCGGTTCTCCTAATAAAAAACCATAGGGTTCTAAACTTGGAATTGTATCTAAAACAACTTTTAAGATGGCCGTAATAGGTAAAGCCAGGATTAATCCGGATAATCCCCAAAGTTGTCCGCCAAGAAAAAGAGCAACGATTGCTGCCATCGGGTTTACACTTACTTTCGATCCGACAATATTTGGCGTAATGAAATTACCTTCCAGAAACTGGACAAAACTCATTACACCGATCACGCCGAGAGCATACCAGGGCGAATCCATGGTAACGATACTCAACAGCGCCGGAAATAGGGAACCGATGAGAATTCCTATGTATGGAATCAATATTAAAAAACCAGCCAGAAAACCGAAGAAAATGGCATGAGGAATTCCGAGTAACAAAAGGCCGATACTATTCAAAACACCAACAATTATAATTACCAGAAATAATCCGGATAAGTAGCTCTGAATAACTTCGTAAATTTTTTTCAGCAGGGCATTTAAGTTCTCATTGGGAACGCTGGCAATTGCCTTATAAAAAAATCGTCTGAAAAAATCTCTGTAAAGGAGAAAGAAAAAAACATAAAGGGGCAATAAAATAAACGTAGAAATTGCCCCTGTTGTCGTGACCAGCGTATTCAACAAAACCGCCCGGCCTTCACTAAGCATATTAACCAGATATTTTTTCGCTTCGGTCACTTGCTGGCTTCTACTCAGACTTAGATACCGCTCGCCCATTGTCAATGTTTGATCTAAAAGGACTTCTGCCTTCTCAGTGATGCGAGGAAGTTCTTCGGCAAAACTTCCGATTTGTAACGTAACAACATAAACCAGTACCACAATGACAATAATAAGCACAAGAATACTTAACAGAATTGCAGCAATTCGAGGTACTTTCTTATGTTCCAGAAAAACACACACGGGGTGCAATAAAATGGCGAGCAAAACTGAAAATGCAAGCGGAATCAGGGTTTCACGAAGTACAAAAAGAATATAAACGCCAGCAATAAGGGCAACAAGAACACTGGCCAGCTTCAGGTAAGTCGGTGTTTGATTATCTTTGCCAGGCACAGAATGTAAAGAACGGTTCATGAATAAGTTAGTATATCTGATGTTTGCTATTGAAACGGTGTTATGTACCTGTAACCCTGACAAGCGGACAAATAGTTTTAAAAAAGTCCGCTCTGATTACAAAATTAGTAAAATTGGCAATCTTCCTGATGTAGCTAACGAGAGTTCAGGCATCGCCAGAACGAAGAAAGGCACATTTTGGACCCATAATGATAGTGGGGGAAAACCAGAGCTTTATGAAATTGATTCCACAGGCAGGTTGTTATCTACAAAAGTCATTCCAAATTCTGAGAACAAAGATTGGGAAGATCTGGCACAGGATGAAAATGGGAATATTTACATTGGAGATTTTGGAAACAACAGCAATTCCCGACGTGCGTTAATTGTTTACAAAGTCCCGCAGGTAACGGGCGAAACAGAAAAAATCACGTTTAATTATGCGGATCAAAAAGAATTTCCACCGTCCAAAGATCAGTTAAATTTCGACTGCGAAGCTTTTTTTCATCACAAAGACAAACTGTACTTATTTTCCAAAAACCGCAGCCGGCAAAATAGATATGTAAAATTATATGAGTTACCCAGTCAAAAAGGGAATTATTCGGTAGCACCAATCGATAGTATCGAAATCAAAACGCAGGTAACCTCAGCTGATATTAGTCCGGATGGAAAGACGTTCGCGCTGCTGACCTATGGAAAAATTCTAACCTTCGGAATTGATGATGGAATTATTAATTTTAAAAAACCGCTGGGTTGCTTCAAATTTGCGAGAAAACAGGCCGAAGCGATGATTTTTGTAAATAATACAGACATGATCGTAACAAATGAGCAACAGCAAATTTTCCGTATTACTTACCGCTGATATTATTTTTTTGTTAACAATGCAATAAAGTAGATAATGTCAAAAACACAACAACTAATTTCGAACTGGATTTAACCTGGTAATCATCACATGAGCAGTGCAAAAGCAACAAACTCAGCACCGAAAGTATTAGTAGTTGACGACGATTCAGATATAGTAGAGCTTCTGGAATACAATCTGGTTAAAGAAGGATATTCTGTTCAAACAGCCTCCAATGGCAAGAAAGCAATAGAAACGGCGAAGACCTTTATCCCGGATCTTATCCTTTTGGACATTATGATGCCGCAGCTTGATGGTATCGAAACGGGCAGAATATTGCGCCAAAACCCTGATATCAAACATACTTACATTTTGTTTTTAACAGCCCGTTCAGAGGAATATTCGGAGGTAGCGGCTTTTGAAGTAGGTGCTGACGACTATATCACAAAACCAATCAAGCCACGCGCTTTAATGAGCCGCATTAATGCTTTGTTCCGCCGCGAAGCCCAAAAAGCAGATTCAGGCGACCAAATCGAAGTGCTGGATCTGGTCATTAACAGGAAAAATTATACGGTAACACAAGGTGCAGACAAATCTGTTGTCTTACCTAAAAAGGAATTTGAACTATTGTTTTTTCTGGCACAGACTCCTAATAAAGTTTTCAGTCGCGACGAATTGCTGCAAAAAATCTGGGGCGCAGACATTTATGTCTTGGAACGCACTGTTGACGTTCATATTCGAAAATTACGTGAAAAACTTGGTGACCGGTACATCAAAACGCTCAAGGGAGTTGGTTACATGTTCACAGACGAAGCAGAGTGATTTGGACTATTTTTCTACATCATCATTTTCCTCTTCCTCTTCGTCCTCTTTTTTGTCCTTAGGCTTCTTTTTCCGGAACGCCAGTTTTATATTGACCTGACCATCTTCATCCACGGCCCGAAGATAAATCCGAGAACCTTTCTTTTTCTTCGGGTCGTTTGGATTAAGCTGATAGGTCGAATCGCGGCGGCTCAGATTGCTTAATGGTATCGCTATACTCAGATCCGTTTTGTTTCCAAAACTATAAATTCCTTCCACAAAAAGCGTCATTACATTCGATTCGATTTCCATCTGCTTGATCTCAATTTCCTGGCCGGTCAGGATAAGATCATTCTTAATCGGAGCAAATTTCACCTGTTCAAGATTTCTGTTTTTGAAAATAAGTTTTTTCATTTTCAAAAACGGTTCGAAATCAATGATCTCACCCCGGACAAGATTTAATTTCACCTCCCCCTTCATCGTTTTTGGAAGCAAAGTCGCATCATTTTTCAGATTTGTGGCAAACTTGAATTCAGTGTTCAGTTTTCCTTTCAGATTCTGATGTGTAACTGCCTTTTGTCCGAAATTATTGAATGAATAAAATACGGAATGAACGTCTGCGTTGGTCACATTCCCGGCGATTTGAAGTCTTGGCGGCTCCGAGGTATATGGATTAAATATAGACCCGGAAATTTTGAACCCGCCACCAAAAGCCTTCATAGAGAAGTTGTTAAGACTTACCGTATTATTTTTTACGGTTATCATCCCTTTCATATTGTCCGCCGAAAAGTTGTGATATACCAGATGATTGG
The DNA here is from genome assembly GCF_900108855.1 of Dyadobacter koreensis. Taxonomy (GTDB): domain Bacteria; phylum Bacteroidota; class Bacteroidia; order Cytophagales; family Spirosomataceae; genus Dyadobacter; species Dyadobacter koreensis. The sequence continues at coordinate 248,732 of NZ_FNXY01000005.1, read as the reverse complement.
ATTGAAGTTTGGCCTCGATTTCCATTTGGTCAATAACATTATCCAGAAGATCCGAAAGCTTAAATTTCTTTCTGTTGAGCTTCTGGCTTGCCCGCCTTTTCCCGACAAAAATTTCCATCCAGTTCATTTTCCAGTTTGGAATATTGACATCGAGGGACGCTTTGAGTATTCTCGGTGAACCAAAAAGATATGGGATCAGATTGGTAATACCTCCTTTGACATGAAGCAGATTATGCCCGTCGTTGATATCAAGTTTCGGAAGCAGAAAATCTTTTTCATCGAAATAAATATCTCCGTTTACTTTTGATAAGTGGACTTGTCGCGGTACATAATCCAATGAAAGATTTTCCGCATAGGCTCTGCCCGTCAATTTACCATTGAACTGATCTGTCTTTGGATTATAAAAATTTCGCAAGCTACCGTTGTAGTGGATTTGAATATAAGCCTCACCTCCCTTCACGACATATCTTTTGGGATCAAGTAGTCCGTTAATGGACGCAGAATCAGCCTTAACTTTACCTCGGATCAAGGCAATCGGATCTGTGATATTATCAATTTTTAAATCAAAACTGAATGGCAAAGTTTCGAAGGCTCCGCTCACGTGGGGCACATTTACTTGCGTATTTAATAAACCAGGAGGCTTGGTTTTGTTAAACTGGTTCGTATAACTTCCCCTTGCTTTCATGTTTTTCAACAAACCGATCGGCAATTGGTATTGAAAAGTATCTGTTTCAAAATCTACATGAACAGAGGGCGGTTCGTGAGAAAAAATACCTTCTACGGTCACGCGTGTGTTTACCCTGGTTTTAATTCCAATTGAATCAATTACATTCTCAATTTGTCTTGGAAGTAATTTTAGGGCAGTATTAACCTGAATTTTTTGCGCTGCAAAGCCAAGATTGAAGTGTGCAGGTTTCTCCGACAAATCGAAATTCCCTTTGATATCAATTACGTCCTGGGAGGCAACTCGGAGCTGCGAAGAAGGACGAATATATAGTGATCTGTCTTTTTGATTATAAGAAACAGAAAAATTCGCGTAGGTTTCCTGCTTGATTAAAAATCCACCTTTTTCAGGCTTAAAGGTCAGCCCTTCAAAATAAATCGGCCCACTTATATTAGCGATCCATGCAGAATCCGCATAATTTACCCGGTTTGTTACATCTCTGAAAATTGCGCCGAAATTCTTTCCTGTCGTCGAATCCGCAAAGCGAAATCCAAAATTATGCATATGGATCCGTCCAAGTTTATCGATCAGCCTATCCGGTTTTGAATCCTTCTTTTTGTCCTTGGGCTTTCTGGGCCCAAAAACCGATAAATTGGTATAGCCGTCCTTTCGAACAAATAAAGTCATGTCGCCGTCCTGCAAAACTAAATTCTGGAGCCGGATCGCTCCTTTGTAAAAACTGCTGAAATCAAGCGCTACATGAATCAGTTTTGCATTCAGCACATCTGTCTTATGCTGGCTATACAGGCTATCCCGTAGAACTACATTATAAAGCGTGAAGTTGAACCCAAATCCATCCTGAAAGGGTCGGAACCTAAAACTTTCTATATCAAGACTTCCACTAATTTCTTCATTGACTGCTGCCTTCACCTTTGTAAAAATCTCTTCCTGATTTTTATAAAACCAAAACTCTATTCCACCGATAAGCAAGCCGATGAAAAGTGCAAAAATTGCAATACCTTTTAAGAGTTTTTGAAACATGAAGAGATAGGGACTGTTTACAATAAAAATAGTTGTTTTTATTAAACTTACCACGATACAGGTAACCAAAATAAACTTAGCGGATACTAAGTAATTATGACCAAATAGTGGTACTGGATTTAATACAATTTATATGCCAGTTAAAATTCCCCTTTTTGTCTAACAACACGATCTTCCTTTACTTAACTTCGGTATTAACAGTAAAAAATGCTAATTTTGCGCACTCTTTTGCAACTCAAAGAGTTATCATTTTCATAAATATTGCCATAAAATGCTACTGAGCGAACAGGAAATATTGCGCCGCCAAAAGCGCGAAGAATTAATCAAGATGGGGATTGAACCTTATCCTGCGGAAGAATTTTTAGTAAATGTTACTGCTGCTGATATAATTAAGAACTACGAAAACAATAAGATAGATTATAAACATGTAACGATTGCAGGCCGTTTGATGGGTTTCCGTATTATGGGAAGCGCCGCTTTTGCAGAGTTACAGGATAGCACTGATCGTATTCAGCTTTATTTCCGCCGTGACGATCTTTGTCCGGGAGAAGATAAAACGTTATATAATACGGTTTTCAAAAAACTTCTGGATATTGGTGATATCATCGGAGTTACAGGTTTTGTATTCACAACACAAACGGGAGAAATCTCAGTACATGTGCAGGAATTCAAAATTTTAAACAAATCGCTTCGCCCGCTTCCGGTTGTAAAACGTGATGAAGACGGCAATATCTATGATGGATTTACGGATCCGGAATTACGTTATCGTCAGCGTTATGTTGATTTAATAGTGAATCCGGAAGTTCGTCAGATTTTCCAGAAACGTGCGCGGATCATTACGACGATGCGTTCTTATTTTGATTCCAAAGGATGGCTTGAGGTAGAAACTCCTGTTCTACAAACGATCCACGGTGGCGCTGCTGCACGTCCGTTTGAGACACATCATAATGCGCTTGATACTGATTTATTCCTTCGTATCGCCACGGAACTTCACCTGAAACGTTTGATCGTCGGTGGATTTGAGGGTGTTTATGAATTCGGAAAATTATTCCGTAATGAAGGTATGGACCGTACGCATAATCCTGAATTTACGACTGTTGAATTATACGTTGCTTACAAAGATTATTTGTGGATGATGAAAATGACAGAGGAAGTTCTTGAAAATGTTGCAATTGCGGTTAATGGTACTACAAAAGTTAAATTTGGAGAGACTGAGCTTGATTTTGCCGGTCCTTATCCACGACTGAGCATTACAGACGCCATCCACCAATATACAGGCTTGAACGTTTATGAACTGGACGAAGCTGCCATTCGCGAACAATGCCGCGCATGGGGAATGGAAGTAAACGACAGCATGGGTAAAGGAAAATTGATCGATGAGATTTTCGGAGAAAAAGTGGAAGAATTTATTATCCAACCAACCTTTATCACAGATCATCCTGTTGAAATGTCTCCTTTGACGAAAAAGCATCGTGAAAAACCAGGTATGGTTGAGCGCTTTGAATTGTTTGTCAACGGGAAGGAAATTGCAAATGCGTACTCTGAATTAAATGATCCGATTGAGCAGCGTGAACGTTTTGAAGATCAGCTAAAATTAAAAGAACGCGGAGACGACGAGGCTATGGAAATGGATGAAGATTTCCTTCGTTCTCTGGAATATGGTATGCCGCCCACATCAGGAATTGGAATTGGTATCGATCGCCTGACGATGATGCTGACCAATAATTCAAGTATCCAGGAAGTTCTTTTCTTCCCGCACATGCGTCCTGAGAAGAAACAGGAATTGGCGAAAGAAGCTGATTATGTGGCAGCTAACGTACCAGCAGTATGGATTCCAGCTTTACAAAAAATGAACATTCTTACGATCGAACAGCTGAAAGCGGCTAACCCAAATAAGATTTTCAACGATCTCGGAGGTATGCGTAAGAAATTGAAGATCGATGAAAAAATGCCTTTGCTTGACGATGTCAAAACCTGGGTAGAATAGGTTAAATTCACTTGGAAACAAAAATACCGCAACCTTAAACTGCGGTATTTTTTTGTTCTGACAAGTAGAAAAAAACTATATTTTTTTAACTTGAACAGCGTTTAGTCCTTTTTTCCCTTCAACAACCTCGTATTCAACCTGGTCGTTTTCACGGATAGTAAGTCCTCCCAATCCTGTCACGTGAACAAAGATGTCTCTGTTTGTGTCGTCTTCAACGATGAAGCCGTATCCCTTAGCTTCATTGAAAAATTTTACAGTACCTGTTGGCATAATAGTGGAATAAAAAAATGAAATAAGTTGAAAATACATAAAGAGTTGCTAACGTTTCATTACAAAACCTTGATTATCTTCTGCCAAAGAATTAAGGGAGGCTCAACCAATTAACAGAATAAATTTTGGCAATTTTTATTGAGGCATCCCAATAATAATGTCGTGCTAACAATTTCTTCAATCACAAAGAAACAAAAATTGTTGGGAAAACAATTTATTTGTACCAAGAATTTGAAAATTTCCAAGTTAACGGCATAAATTCATTGAAAAACTGTTCGCTGAAAATTCAAATACTCTTTTGTATATTGCATTGAGAATTGCCAGTTCCGAGCTAATTATTCCAATCAGGTATGAATCGCTTTCGATATTTTGTAGAGAATCAGATATTTGGTGTTTGTGCAAGGATGGGTGAAAAGCTCAATTTTCCGGCAAGCAGTATCCGTCGATATTTTATCTACGCCACCTTTATGACGTTCGGTTCGCCGATCATTATATATCTGGTACTTGCATTCTGGATGGAAATGCGCCAAAACTGGCGCAGACATAATAGCCCTACATTTTGGGAATTGTAGTTTCTTTGGGAAACGTAATGCCAGTTAATTGGGAGAAGCGGTGTTTTCCCAAAACAAAATATTCCCAGACAATGCTGCGATAATAGAGAGGAGCGCGATAGTGCGTTCTCCCCTGCTGTTCTTTTAATAATTTCGGGATCAGTGCATAAAAGGCGAAGTGTGCCTGAATAATGGCAAAAACGTCTGGCCAGGCACCGGCTGCGATAAACCTTACGCTTGAAATTCCATCCAATATTAATCTAAATGCTAATGTTTTCTTACGTCTCCCCTTCGGAAGATTTTTGAAAAGCATGATCAGGTTATTTCGATAGTTTAGGAATGTTTTACGTGGATTCGACTTATGAAGTGTACCGCCGCCGACATGATAAACGGTTGATTCAGAACAAAAAGTGATACGATAACCAATATTCAATAAACGCCAGCAAAGATCGATTTCTTCCATGTGCGCGAAAAACCGCTCGTCAAAGCCATCTGCTTTATGATAGGCTTCTGATCTCACAAAGAGACATGCGCCTGTTGCCCAAAAAACATCTTTTACATCATCATACTGCCCGAGATCCTCTTCCCGGGTATCAAAGATGCGGCCACGGCAGAACGGATATCCGAGATAATCCATGTATCCACCGGCAGCACCAGCATATTCAAAATGGGTTGGCAGATCGTATGCCCTTATTTTGGGCTGGCAGGCGGCGATATTTGGATCCGACTCCATAAAAGAAATCACAGGAGCAATCCAGTTAGGAGTAACTTCGATATCAGAATTTAATAAGACGTAATATTCGGCGTCAATTTGACTTAACGCCTTATTATAACCTCCCGCGTATCCTTTATTTTCAGAAATGACAAGTGTTTTAACACCAGGATATTGGCCTTTCAGCCATTCCAAAGATTGATCTGTTGATCCGTTATCAGCTACCCAAATTTCATAACCCTCAGAGTGTTTAAGCACAGTAGGAAGAAATTTTTCAAGATAATGTCTGCCGTTATAATTCAGGATGACAATTGCAACAGATGGAGTCATTCGTAAAAGAGGGGAATTATTTCATGAATCCCCCTAAGTCCAAACCGGGAATATTGGGAAGAACTCCGTCGGTCGCTTTTTGCAGATGAGCTTTTATTTTTGGTTCAATGTTTTCGAATGCCTTGTTAACTGCTGCAACGATCAGATCCTGCAACATTTCTTTATCATCCGGATTAACCAAATCTTTATCAACTTCTAAACCAATAAGCGTTTTTTGTCCGTTTACAGTCGCACGCACCATTCCTCCGCCAGACTCTGCCGATTCAACGATTGTAGCAAGTTCATCCTGCGCCTCTTTCATGCGCGACTGAAGGTCTTTCATTTTACCCATGAGACCCATCATGTCAGCCATATTTCCAAACATAATCAAAAAATTATGAAGTGATTTAAAAATTAAGTCTATTTCAAGAGCACAAAAGTACCGTTTTTTTTCACGGTTTGGTCTAAATTATTAACAATTTCGATCCGCCAAATGTATGAGCCAACGGGTGCAGGTTTTCCCTTAATCATTCCATTCCATCCTTTGGTGATATCATCAGAGTGAAAAATTACTTCTCCCCACCTATTGACTACTGACATTTTAAATGTTTTGAACATGGCCGCTTTTACTTCGAAAGTATCGTTGTAGCCATCATCATTTGGAGAGAAAGCATCGGGAGCAAAAATGTCTGTGTCTCTTTTGTAGATAATGCTATTCGAAAAACTTTGATAATTCCCGTTTTTCGAATCTGCCCGGACTTGAAATGTAAAAGAAAGATCGCTGAGTTTGGTCAAATCAGGATAAAACGTACTTGCCAGTTTTACATTTCTGGAATCATTAGATCCAGCCGCGCCAGTCCTGATTATTGTATAGGAATCAATATCATCTAAAAACGGCTTTTCAGTATTCCAAGTCAGCAAAGGTGATTGATTTTTTAATAAAATCGAACAAATAGGTTCCGACGCCGGAGCTCTCTGGCCGCAAGCATTCTGATAAATAAGACGATAGCAATAACCGGAATCATTCACTTTTACATCAAAATCCTGATAGGTAGCCTCTCCGTAAAGTGTATTCACTTTCTTGAAAATTCCGCCGTTCTCTGATCTCTCCACCACTAAATCATAATTTGTTTTCGTCCCGGATCCGGGAATTGTAGCAGCAACCTCAATCAGTCCATCACTCACGACGTTTACAAATGCCTGATCAATGGCCTTAGGAGAAGATAATGTTGTTTTTACTGTTACCGGCGCCGAGGTTGAAGTAATTGTTTTTGTTTTAGCAACAATATAGTATTCATAATTGTCGCCACACTGAACGTCCTCGTCTGAAAAAGAGGTAGTGTTTATATCATCAAAAGTTTGCAGCACAATTCCATCCCGCATCAAGGCATAACTGTCAAAGTCGGTGTTATCGGCATATTTATTCCAGGATATCTCATTTTTTTCGTCGGCCGAACTACCCTTAACAGCCATACTTGTCACAAAATCACTATCCAGCTTCCCTCCGCACAAATCTTTTGAAGCCAGTTTAATTTGATATGCCTGAGCAGCATTTAAATTAAAATTGCTAGTCTGTGTTCCGCCCGAAGTTTTGGTACCGCCAATCTGATAATTAGTTCCGTCGGTACTGTACATTACATCGGTGGAAATTCCGCTCAATCCTTCGTAAATTACCAGAAGGCGTCCGTTTCCAGTCATTTCGACGCTTTTGATCTGGATATTTTTAAGTAGTGGCTGTTGGAAACTAATCGTCAACGGCCATTGATAACCTCCTTTACAAGCAGAATTCGAGGTATATATTCCTCTAACCTTAAGCGTCGGATTTACCGAAGTATTCGTGTAAATATGTTCTATTTCCAGAGATTCTCCTTGATTCCAGATATGCTCACCAGATCCATCTCCCCAGTCTATCCCAACTTGATCATACGCGTCAAGGACATAATTCTTAGTCATAACGACTTTAATCTTCCCTCCCCCACATGAAGTGTATTCAGTATGAGGAGTCGCATTTTCGTAAACTTTTACCTTTTCACAATGATAAACTTCGGTTCCTCCAACGTTTGCACTCTGCAAAATAGTAAAAGTTCCAGCTCCTCTATAAGTAAACTGTTTAGCATTTCGAATTAATGTAGGACTGTCAGTCATCCCGTCATATTCCTGCGCGTATGCAAGCGATGATGCGTTAATTGTGGTGTTAATATTGACAGTCAACGGTGCGCAGCCTTCTGCTCTAGGGAGAAGGTCAAAGCCGCCGCCACCTACATTACAGAGTCCCTGAGCAAAGACCGGAACTGAGCTAAATCTCACTAGCGAGATTAAAGCAATAAAAAGTATTTTTCTTTTCATATGTGTGTATTTTTAAGAGTAGCAGCAGAACCTTTTAAGGTATTCGCCGCCTGAGTGGTTTACGTCAAGTCAATTAACAAAGGCGTCAAATTTAAAAAACTATCAATTAAGTCCTTCATTTTCAACCAAAATATCTGTAAAAAATATAGTAAACGGAAAGTTACCTAATCAGTAAAACAGTACCTTCCTTTACAAATGGCTTATCTTCAATATCGCTGATTTCGGTTTTGTATGTATAATATCCCGCCGGCGCATTGGCACCATTAATCGTTCCGTCCCAGCTCTGTAAAATGTCGTCAGATTGAAACACGACTTGTCCCCAACGATTAAAAACAGAGATTTGGAAAGAGTTGATAAAAAGGCCTTTTATTTCAAACCTTTCGTTGACGTTATCTCCGTTTGGCGTGAAGGCGTCCGGAATCAACAACATTACATTTTGCTCATACTTAATTAAATTCGAGAAACTTAGCAAACTGCCACTCTTTGATTTAGCTCTGATCTGGAAAGAAAATTCTGTTTTAGGCTGATTTGTCAAGTCAATCGGATAGGTCGTATTTAGTCCCATCGGCGTTAGCACTCCGGATTCGCTTTGAATTACGTCATATGAATCCAGGCCTTCGGTAAATGGAACTGCATCATTCCAAGTAAGTTCCTGTGGAGACTGGCGAAGCAAAATAGAACAAACCGGCTCAGTAAATTCTGTACTTAGCTGGCAGGAATTTTCGAACTTAAATCGATAGCAATAAGAAGTTGAACCCGTATTTACAGTATTATCTTCAAAATGAAGTTCCTGATTTTGATCTGTTGAAACCTGCGTAAAATTCCCACTTCCATGCTGAGCCCGCTCAATGACTAAATTATATGAATTCGTAACCCCTTTTTCTCCTAAAATAACATCCGCACTAATTAAATTATTATCAGCCACAGTAACGCTCGCTTCCTTAATCCTATCAGGAATTGTGCTAAGCATTTTTTCACTTTTCGGCGCAGAAAAAGAATTTACCAGGCTCGTAGAAGCAACAATCTGGTATTTATAGGTTTTGTTACAATCAATATCTGTATCTGAAAATGTTAAATCATCAATAGACGGGAAACTTTTAATTGGTACATCATCACGAAATAGTTGATAACCTACGAAATCATTACCCTCAAGATAGCGGTTCCATTTTAATGCAATTTCTCCCTCCTGAGAAGTGGCTTCAAGAACCATTGTTTTAACTTCTCTGCTGTCTTTTTTCCCTCCACAATTATCTTCAGAAGCCAATTTCAATCTGTATTCTTTTTCAGCACTGAGACCTTTATCTAAAACTATACTTCCGGGTTGCGCCACATTGCGAACTTCGCCTGTGGTTAAGTAATTGCCGTTAGCCTCGGAATAAAAAACTTCAGTCGAGACTTTTTCCATACCATTATAAAGCATCGTGATTTTACCATCAGACTGCATTTCAAGTCTCTTTATCTGAATGGATTCAATAGAATTTTCGACAGCAACCGGATCAAGAAATTTAGTTTCACCCGCACAAGGAACATTTGAACCATGTTTACCTTGAATTGATATTTTAGGGATAGCTCCTGAATAAGACCGCGTCATAGGACCATCTCCGCTTTTCCATATAGAATTATTCTGCCCGTCGCCCCAATTAATTTCAACAGTATTATATGCTTTCGCAACAATATCGTCTTCAATTGTAACTTTTAAAATACTGCAGAAAACTTCCAGTTTCGCATTAATCGCTTTATTTTCATAAACCTTAACCTGTTTACAGAGAGTGAATCCTGTTGATTGGAGGCTCCCAACTTGTAAAATGGTATATGTCCCCGGAGCATTATAGGTTGCAGAAGTTACGTTGGCTAGATTATTCGGTTGGCTTTTTAAATCGTAATTGGTATTGTAACCAACACTTGTTGCACTCGGAAGGTTGTTCTTTATCGTAGCAGTAAGAGTTCCGCAACCTTCAAATGGAGTCACAGAAAAATCCCCTCCTCCTGTTTTACAATAGTCCCCGTCAGTAATAACGGGAGCCTGGCTGTAAACACTAAAGGATTGAAGTACTAAAAAAATAAAAAATATCGACAGTAACTGTATTCTCATGAACTCTGAAGTAATAGTAAATAAGGACATCTACAAACTTCGAAATGACCTATTTTGAAACCCATCTGAAAAATCGATTGTTCACCTAAAGAAGGTTCAAAATTAAAACATTTCAACATTAAGACTGTACCTTTATATTCTAAAACGTGTTTTCCCGTAAAACTATTTTTTGTCTACCCGAATAATGAATAATAATAGTAATCCCATAGTATTAGATTCGATTGAAGATGCCATTGAAGCCATAAAAAACGGCCAATTAATTATTGTGGTAGATGATGAAGATCGTGAAAATGAAGGCGATTTTATCTGCGCCGCAGAGCTGGTAACTCCCGAAATAGTCAATTTTATGGCCAGAGAAGGCCGTGGTTTGATTTGTGTTCCGATAACGGAAGAACGTTGTGAAGAACTTGAACTTGATATGATGGTTGGCACCAACACCGCGCTTCACGAGACTGCATTTACAGTTTCTGTCGACTTACTTGGCAATGGTTGTACAACCGGAATTTCAGCAAGTGACCGTGCAAAAACCATTCAGGCGTTAGTTGATCCTAATACAGTTCCTGCGGATCTTGGTCGTCCAGGACATATTTTTCCTTTAAAAGCTAAAAAAGGCGGCGTTCTACGCCGTACAGGGCATACCGAAGCAGCGATCGATTTCCCTCGTCTTGCAGGTTTGTCACCTGCCGGAGTTTTGGTTGAAATTTTGAATGAAGACGGCTCCATGGCCCGCTTGCCTCAGCTTCGGGAAATTGCAGATCGTTTGAACTTGAAATTGGTGAGTATCAAAGATCTTATCGAATACCGTCTGCGCGAAGAGTCATTGATCAAAAGAGAAATTGGAGTGGATATGCCAACGGCATGGGGACATTTCGATCTGATTGCTTATCGCCAGGTCAATACCGGAGATTTGCATCTGGCTTTGGTAAAAGGTACATGGGAGAAAGATGAACCCGTTTTGGTTCGTGTTCATTCATCCTGTATGACGGGTGATATTTTCGGTTCATGCCGGTGCGACTGCGGCCCTCAACTTCATGCTGCCATGGATTTGGTTAGCAAAGAAGGAAAAGGAGTAATCGTTTATATGAACCAGGAAGGCAGAGGGATAGGCCTGCTCAATAAATTAAAAGCATATAAACTTCAGGAAATGGGCCGCGATACCGTGGAAGCAAATCTTGAATTAGGCTTTGCAAGTGATGAGCGTGATTATGGCGTAGGAGCTCAGATTTTGCGCGATCTGGATATTACTAAAATAAAATTGATCACCAACAATCCTAAAAAACGCGCCGGACTTATCGGTTACGGATTAGAGATTGTCGATTCGGTCAATATTGAAATACCTTCAAATCCTTACAACGAAAAATATCTGATCACAAAACGTGATAAGATGGGCCACAATTTGAGTAACCTAACTTTCCCGGGAAATCAGGTATGACACAGGTTCAGGTTGTTGCAACGGAGGCTGATATTTTAAAATGCCGCAGTGCAATTCAGGCACTGCGGCCTTCTTTAACTGACGAGCTTTATTTCGAGGCGGTTCAAAAAACGATGGCTGATAACAGGCAGATCATTTTTGTTGAAACCGGTGGACAAGCTGCTGCCGTAGCCGTTTTCGAAACGGGTTATAATCTTTTTCGTGGAAAATATATTTATATCGACGACTTGTCAACGCTTCCCGAACATCGGGGTCACGGATATGCGGGCATACTTCTGGATTGGATTATTGATTTTGCAAAAAAAGAAAAATATGACCAAATCCATCTGGACTCAGGCGTAAATCCAAACCGTACTGACGCGCATCGCCTTTATCTCAACAAACGTTTTCAAATCACCAGCATGCATTTCGTGGCAAATGTCTGATTGGTTTGATTTTTACAGCCCTTTGTACGAATTTTGGCAGCAAAAGTTTCCAGTATTGGAATTTACTGGTCCAAACCTATTCGTCAACAAACGGTAAATCCCGTCAAAATTATATTAATGAATATCCATCAGGTTTTTGAATCATTCAATTCTTTACGCGTACTGGTCATTGGTGACGTCATGCTGGACTCTTATGTTTGGGGAAAAGTTGAACGTATATCTCCCGAAGCACCAGTTCCCGTTGTCAATGTAAGTCATCGTGAATTTCGTCTGGGGGGCGCGGGAAATGTACTGTTAAACGTTCAGGCACTTGGCGCAGAAGCAATTATCTGTACTGTTATCGGAACAGATGCTTCGGGTGATTCACTCAAAAACAGTCTGATTGAAAAGGGTTTAAACTGTGAGGGCTTAATACGCAGCGAAAGCCGAATCACGACTATAAAAGAAAGAATCATCGCAGGCTCTCAGCAAGTTGTAAGAATCGATACCGAAACCGACAAACCTATATCAACCGAAGAAAAAGACAGGCTTGTCAGTAAGGCTAAAGAGTTAATTCCTTCGAGCAACGTAATTATCTTTGAAGATTACGATAAAGGAGTTCTGACGGCGGAGGCAATTGCAGAAATTACTGAGTATGCGAATGAACATAACGTTCCGACAGTCGTAGATCCCAAAAAACGCAACTTTTTATCATACAACAACGTAACACTTTTCAAACCAAACTTGAAGGAATTACGGGAAGGCTTAAAAGTTGAATTCAACGTAGACGATCCGGAAGAACTGAAACAAACCGTTGAGCAATTGAAGGAAACTTTGAACGCAAAAGGTGCTCTGATAACGCTCTCAGAAAGAGGAGTTTATATTGACTTTAAAGAAGAGACTCACAAACTACCCGCACATATCCGCCAAATTGCTGATGTTTCCGGCGCTGGTGATACCGTGATTAGTATCGCCGCTTGCTGTGTCGCACTTAACTTACCACCTCAGTCGATTGCAGGAATTTCTAATTTAGGAGGAGGACTGGTTTGTGAGTTGGTAGGTGTTGTACCGATTGATAAAGCTCTTTTGAAAACAGAAGCTGAAAAAGAAGGATTGATATAAAAAATCCAAAAATATTTCAAAGGTGATAACCAGACTTCAAACTGGTTATCACCTTTTTTATTTTCGGGTAAAACGCATTACTGCAATATCTCCGCCGATAAAATTGAGCGTATTTCCATCACTAATAGAATACGAATTCACCTTTTTGAGTGTTTCTGTGAAAACATTTTCACCTTCTCCGGGACACATCATTTTCGTCATCACATATGGATCTCTGAAATTGATCTGATTATCCTCCATATTTAATTTACCCGAAAAAGAATTGCAGCTCGTATTCCCGCTGAATCTTTTTTCTTTCAAATCAAACTTGATCTCCGGCTTCTTCTCTGCATAAAGTTCGTCAACTGATTTTCCGGGGGCTGAAACATAATTCAATACCCACGTTCCTTCCAATGAAGCTGAATTCTCAGCAGCGACAGATTTTGAATTCATTTTACTGCTTTTACAACCTGACAAAATTCCAAAAAACATCAATGAAAAAAACAGTAATCTTTTCATAATAAGAATTTTAATTAAACCTGGATTCTTAACCGAATCAAATATAAAAAACATCTGTTAATAAACTCATTACCAGTTAATTCCACCGCCTCCACCTAAATTCATTTTTCTTGTGAACCGGTTCGATAATTTTGACCTGCTTGTGATATAGCGTACACTTGCGCCAATGTAAGGCGTAGTTCCGGGAGTATAAGCTGTTAGCGTTTCGCGGGCACTATTAAATGTTTTCAACTGCCGAAAGGTGGTGACACCAGCCTCCAGAGAAATATTTATAGCTGTAAATAAATGCGCATTTGCAGAAACGCCCAGTTTAATCTGGCGATAATTTTCTCGTCGCAGCATTTTTTCTTCTGGTGTCTGAATCTGGAAACCGCCGCTGTATCCGTTTAACCCGGCAAGCATATCAACGTTAAACCACTTGGTTGTCCGATAGTTCACATTCATCATGAAAGGCAGTAGTGCCGAAACCCGCCAGTCTTTCCCAAATCTTTTATTCACACCAAATACCGGAACAAAACGAAGTTTTTGGTTATAGGCTAAAATTGAACCATACATAATCTGCGTGTGCAGGCCAAGAATATGCATACGCGCTGCACCTCCCCAAAAAAATGGCTGAGGGGAGAAAAATGTTTCATTACTTTCGGTCATCCCGAGACCGCCGCCGTATACCCAAAGCCTGTCTTTGATACTTGCCTGTAATCTTAGTACACCAACTGATAAAGTTTTATACCCGTTATCAGGAATATTTTTTCCATCCAACGTAGGTTGTAGCTGCGTAAATTGAGTAAGCAGAACGGTATGAACGGCGCGCAGGTCAAACTTTTTCCTCAAACTGTATCCGAGCTGGACTTCACTCTGGATTGGAATAATACCAAAAAAACCACTTCGCGTCAGGCCATAATCTTTTCCTGTTCCACCGCCCAAATTCGAGGGAACGTTGTAATCCGCCTTTAAAGTAAGATTAGGATAAAACAATCTGCTCAACGCAAAATGCTGAGCCTGAGCCGAAGATATGGTCGTAAAAAGTAAGCCGAAAAGTAAATGTCGGGAAAATTTCATGCGATGTTCCGGGGTGTAATTGTCGGCAAATAACGAGAAAAGGGTTTTCGTATTGTATCCGGCAAATCTCACATCACTTACTTTTTGCCATCCTGTTCTACTGGCGCGGGCTAATTTTTCACCCGATTTTCAAAATCAGCGTACGTCATGAAGAGTGGCGCATTATCAACAAAGGATCCTGAGAAAATAATTTTTTCAACTTCCAGCGCCTTATTTTCGATAAGTTTCAAAAGCGCTTTTTCTCCTGGTGCAATCCATTTTTCCTTATTTTTATTTTGGTGAGGATAATAACCTTCAAGATAAACAACATGTTCTTTTTCCAAATAATAAGCCACCCGAATACCAGACTGCTCTGGATCTGCTCCAGGATTTAAAATGAACACCTTTTCGGTTTGAGTTTCAAAATCCTGATCAAAGGTTTTTAATAAAGCCTTTTCATGGACAGCAATTTTCATTGAATCTTCCTCACGGTTCCCAGAGTTTAAAACAGCACCGAAAATTCCCGTTGCTTTTGGTGCTGCTATCTGAATTTGTTTTGAGAAAAAACAGGAGAGCGATATCAGTCCTGAGAGGTAAGATAGGCTATAAACGGATTTGATTTCAATATCTCCGAATTTGGTAGTAATCGCTTTCAGCTTCTTCTTATTAACTATCTCATTGTTTGCGAGATTAGTGAAAATGCTGATCGTCTTATCAGGATTCATGCTAATTATTGAGCGACTATTTGTGTAATCGTCCCTTTCTTCCATCAAAAATAAATTGTCACTAATTGCATAAAATAAGTAACTAATTTTTTCTTCATACGGCAGCGGTGGATCAAAAACGGAAGCAGGAAAAACTTTATTAATACTTATCCAGGTAACTAATTTATTGTCTGTAAATGGTAAATGGCTATCGGTTTCTTCGATCCGGTTTGGTAACAGAAACGAATCTTGCAGCTTGTAATTTTTATAGGAAATAACATTCTTGTAATGAAGTGGTCGTTGTCCCATCAAAGGATCTTCATCTTTCATCGATGTTACTAACCTGCTGACCAGCTTGCTCCTTGCATCAATATATACTTCCAGCCATTTGTTGTGTAGCTTCACCTGAACTACAAGATAATCCTGATCATCCATTAAAACCTTTCCAGTATAATGTAATTGAGCAGAATCCTGATTCATCACCTGCAACAGAAGCACAGGATTTATTTTACAAGCGAATATCAAGTTATTGGAATCCTCGAAATTATGTAATGAAGCCGTTGTGTCTTCCCGTTCCCTGAAGCGATTCAGCCTTATAGACTTGCTTGCAACCTTCTTTGAAGGGATATCAATGAAATGCTGATATTTTTTGCCCTCATATTCCTCAACAATCGTCTTGAAAAGTTCTGCCTCTCCTTTAACTTTCTGATCTGCCATTTCCTTCCGCATCGAATCAGGTAAGGTTTTCATCAGAGAATCCAAAAAATTCATCATTGGGTCAGGCTGCTGAAGTGATGCTGGTGCCTTGCCTGGCATATCATTTACAATCTTTACCTCAAAACGTTCCATTATTTTCCCGGAGGTATGCACTTTAAGTGCCTGCGCTACTATCTCTTTTGCCTTGGTTTTTTGCCCCTCAGCCTTAAATCCCATAAAAGAAAGCAGTAAAAAGAATAGTACAAAATACTTCATTCGATGTATAGTTTTATAGCCTGCATGTTTAAATGCATAATTAAATAAAATTTCATGAAACATATCTTCTTAATATCTATAATGCTGGTTTACTCCGTCGCAATCGCTCAGGTTTCGGAGCAGACTTATGCTGAAAAACTCGGTTATCCAAAGGGTAAAAAAGTGTTGATTATCCACGTCGATGATGTCGGGATGTCTTACGAATCTAACCAGGGAGCAATCAGGGCAATAAAAGAAGGAGTAGCCAATTCTTTAAGCGTGATGATGCCTTGTGGTTGGGTACCGGGTTTTGTGCATTATCTTAAGGAAAATCCTGAGCTTGATGCGGGATTACATCTAACGTTAACTTCTGAATGGAAAGATTACCGCTGGGGGCCGCTTGCGGGGAAAAATCAGGTTAAAGGCTTGGTAGATTCCGAAGGAGCGATGTGGCGCAGTGTCGGAGACGTTGTCAAAAATGCCTCACCGGATGAAGTAGAAAAGGAAATTCGCGCGCAGCTGGACAGAGCACGGACAATGGGATTTACACCTACCCATCTGGACTCACACATGGGAACACTTTTCGCGACTCCTGAATTTTTGCAGCGATATCTAAAAGTCGGGATGGAAGAAAAAATTCCGGTGATGTTTCCTGGCGGACATAATTCGGTGGTACAAAAACAGGAAAAAATAATTGCCGATCAGCTTGCTATGACGAAAACGGTTGGGAAACAACTTTGGGACTCGGGCTTGCCTGTTTTGGACGATCTCGAAAATTCCAGTTATGGTTGGAAAGGTCCTGAATCAGGTGATAAATCTGAAAAAGCACTTCAAAAATATAAGACTGAAAAGTATATTAATGCAATCAAAAATATAAAACCCGGACTGACCATGGTGATTATGCATTGCACCATCCATACCGAAGTTTTTCCTCATATCTCTGATTCCAATATAACACGCGAGGGCGATTTCCTGGCTATGATTGACCCGGAATTAAGAAGTTATATTGAAAAAGAAGGCATCATTTTGACAACCTGGAGAGAGGCAATGCAGCGACGTGCAAAAATTAAATGACAAACTATTTTTCAATAGTCTTCTTATCCAGATGCGTATAAACCATTTCGTAAAAGTCCAGAGGTAAAAATGGTTTAACAAGATATCCTGTGAAGCCATTGGACAAGGCTCGCTCCTTTTCGTCCTCAAACGTTGAGGCCGTTAACGCAACGATCGGTACTGTCGAACCTTCTGCCCGGATCAGGTTTGTAGCTTCAAAACCATCCATAACAGGCATTTTTAAATCCATCAGAATAAGATCATAATCCTGCGAAGCTTTGTATTTATCGTAGGCTTCTTTACCATTTTCAGCGGTTTCAAAATAAATTGATTTCCGTTTCAATAACGTGGTCGCCAACAAAAGATTGGTATAATTATCATCGACAACAAGAACTTTGCAATCAGGGTATAACGAAAGGGGTAAATCTTTTACCGGGTAACTTTTTATAATGGGTAACATCGAGTAATTAAAATCAATTTCAAACGAAAAATCTGAGCCTTCCCCCTGCACACTGGATAATTGGATATCACTTCCGAAAAGCCGTAAAATTTCTTTGCTTATCGCCAGTCCCAAACCCGAACCGCCGTATTGCCGGTCTCCGGAAGTGTGTGCCTGAGTAAATAAATCAAAAATAACCGACTGCTTATCTTCCGGAATTCCAATCCCGGTATCGGTGATGTGAAATAATAATTTTATGGAATTATCTTGCCTATCCTGCTCTTTTACAGAAAATTTCACTTCGCCTTTTTCAGTAAACTTGATGGCATTATGAATCAGGTTTGTTATCACCTGGTTAAGTCGGCCCTCATCACTTATCAATTGAGGCGGCAAAGAATCTGCAATTTCGAAAATGAGATTCAGATTCTTTTCATCAGCCTTCGGAATAAATGTTTTTTCAAGGCTTTTAAAAAATAAAGCCGGATTAAAAGGCTTCACTTCAAGCTTGACATAATTAGAATTTATTTTATTAAAATCCATAATATCATTCACCACAGTCATCAGGTGATTTGATGAAAATAGCAGTGTCTGAATCATTTCTTTTTGAAAATCACTTCGTAAATCTTCTTTCAAAAGCAAATGAACAATACCGACAATACCATTTAAAGGTGTCCGTATCTCATGGCTCATCATGGACAGAAAATCTGTTTTCGCTTTTGTCGCCTCTTGCGAAATTTTGATCTGCTCTTCCAATAACTCATTTTTTTCCCGGAGCGAATACCGATAATAAAATGCCCGTTTATCATTCGAATATTTGACGTTCATCACAAACGGAAAAAGAAATTGTCCAAGAAACAGAAAGAACCCGCCTTCCCGGATAAATTGTAGTAGCGAATCGGGACTGAGAAAATACAGTGCTGCGGGAAAAAGCAAAAGCACCATAACCGTACAAATAATGGATTCCTTGGGGGGCCAACACAAAATGAACGTGATAAATATCAACGCAAGCGTCATGTTGAAACTCGCCCTATCGTAAGAGGTATGCGGAATTGTCGCCAGGATAAGTGAATGAAAAACGATAATCGTAAGGAAAGT
Source organism: Dyadobacter koreensis (assembly GCF_900108855.1). GTDB lineage: Bacteria > Bacteroidota > Bacteroidia > Cytophagales > Spirosomataceae > Dyadobacter > Dyadobacter koreensis. The sequence continues at coordinate 230,024 of NZ_FNXY01000005.1, read as the reverse complement.
ATAAAATGCAATGACCCGACTCGGTGCTTTTTTATAAAAATGAAAAAATAAAAGGCCGGCAATAATTGCACTTGCCAGCAATTGAATTTTCAGAATGGTTAGAAATACCGGATTATGGTTGAAGTAGTATAAAAAAGAAGTTATGGGGTATCCTATAAGGTGAGCAAAACAGAAAATTCGATTTCCCCACTGCGTTTTAATATCATGTTCAGTCTTCCAAATGTCATTAAACTGACTTGAATATTCTAACTTATCCAAACTGACTTTTTCATTTTTAATGTTGAGTCTTCCAATATACAATTAAAAAACTTGCTGTTTTAATTGACATTGAATTTTTGAGGGATAAAAATAATCGAAAACAGTAAGTTGATCCGATTATTCACAATTTTAGTACACCAAACCATTAAGATTGCTGCTCTTCCCAGATACGTTGCAATTCTTCAATGTCAGCTAAATCTTTACGTCGTCCTGTTGCCTCTTTTTCTTGTATCAAATCCCTAAGCTGGATGACAGGAAATGGAATTCCATCAAGATCGGCTTGCAAAGCACGTTCATAACAAGCATCAAAATCAGCTTCTGAAAATGCTTTTAGTGAATGTCCCAAATCAAGTTCAAATCCTGACATTCCAAAACGGACGGAGGTATAACCGAAAATAAGTGGCATGTTTAAAAGCAAATCGCTACCAACCACATCATTTTCGGATAGCGCTTTAATGAGTGCTTTTGTATTGTCAAGGTCGTTTTTAACCCATAGATCCATATCCTGCGTAGTACGAATGTGCCCGTGAACTACTCCTGCCATTCCTCCTATTAAAAGATATTTTACCTGAAATTGATTAAGACTTTTCAAAAGCTGCTGCACATCTTCACTACTAATATCCATAAAAATCGATTTTTTATTCAGTGGATTCGAACGATATAGTTTTCCTGCCAAACGGTTAAGCCTGCTGAAATTTTCTATATTTTCAGAATACTGCGATTTTGTATGAAAGTCACTATCAGGCATGGTTACGATTTTTATACTGTTATAAAATAGCTCATAAAATATATGAGTTAAAACCATTGCTTTTACTTAATTACAAGTAACATTATTAAAAATTAGTTCGCAAATTATATGAGCTAAATACAAAAACCCCGGCAGACCAAAATCCACCAGGGTTTTATTATTTTATCTGCCGAAAGCTGATAGCCGACGACCGAAAGCCTTATTACAAATCGATTGCCTCACCATAAGCCGCCTCAGTTGCTCCTTTCAAAGCTTCTGACATGGTTGGGTGCGGGTGAATTGAACGCATGATTTCATGTGCAGTAGTTTCCAGTTTACGGGCCACTACAACCTCAGCGATCATTTCAGTAACGTTTGTACCAATCATGTGCGCTCCAAGGAACTCACCATATTTAGCATCAAAAATTACTTTTACGAAACCATCCGTAGCGCCGGCAGCCGTAGCTTTACCAGATGCCTTAAATGGGAATTTACCAACTTTGATATCGTAACCTGCTTCTTTCGCTTTTTTCTCCGTGAAACCAACAGATGCGATTTCAGGCTGGCAATACGTACAACCAGGAATATTTCCATAATCCAGAGCTTCTGTCTTATGACCTGCAATTTTCTCTGCGCAGATGATACCTTCCGCAGTAGCAACGTGTGCCAAAGCAGGGCCAGGCGTACAGTCACCGATTGCGTAGAAACCCGGAACGTTGGTTTCGTACCACTCGTTAACAGAAATTTTACCTTTATCTGTTTTGATACCAGCTTCTTCCAAACCGATATTTTCGATGTTCGAAACGATACCAGCTGCTGAAAGCACTACATCAACTTCAAAAGTTTTTTCTCCATCCGGGGTCTTAACAGAAACCTTGCAACCGTTTCCGCTTGTATCCACTTTCTCAACAGAAGAGTTTACATAAGTATCGATGCCAAGTTTTTTGTATTGCTTTGCAATTTCTTTCGAAACGTCTTCATCTTCTACAGGAACAAGATTTGGAAGGAATTCAACAACAGTAACTTTGGTTCCCATTGTTGCGTAGACGTACGCAAACTCCATTCCGATCGCGCCAGAACCTACTACCAAAAGACTTTTTGGCTGTGTTTCAAGGCTCATTGCTTTACGGTATTCAATTACTTTCGTACCGTCGATTTTAATATTTGGCAATTCGCGGGCACGGGCTCCTGTTGCGATCACAACACCTTTACCAGCAGTATAATCAGTTTTCTTTCCGTCCTTATCAGTAACTTCAACTGTTTTTACACCTTTCACTTTTCCCGTTCCCATGATGACGTCGATTTTATTCTTCTTCATCAGGAAAGCAACTCCTTTGCTCATGCTGTCTGCAACACCGCGGCTACGTTTGATAACGCCTCCGAAATCAGCAGAAGATTCGCCTACGTTAATTCCGTAGTCTTTCGCATGTTTGATGTATTCAAATACCTGTGCGCTTTTAAGAAGGGCTTTGGTTGGAATACAGCCCCAGTTAAGGCAAATTCCACCTAAAAGTTCTTTTTCTACAATTGCTACTTTCAATCCTAATTGTGAAGCACGGATAGCTGCCGGATATCCGCCAGGACCGCTACCAACGACAATTACGTCATACGTTTGAGCCATTTTCTAGTATTTTTATTTGAAAGAAATGGGTTGACAAAAATTTCATGCAAAGGTACGAGGATTTGCTGGAAACACTACATGTAAACAGTTACGTATTTATGTGAAACTGACACTAATCCTGAATTGTTATACCTTTGCATAGATGGTAACAATATTCTATAACAATTGGAGCCAAAAATCTTAATAAATTTTTCAACTATAAATTCAAAAAATTCAATGACACTTGATCAATTGAAAGACTTGAAGGCCCGTGTAGAGGCTTTGGGGAGGTATCTTTGACTACGCTAACCGTAAAAAACAGCTAGACGACCTTGAACAACAAACTTCTCAACCGGAATTCTGGGGCGACTCGGAACGGGCTGAGAAAACAATGAAGGAAATTCGCGGACTTAAATTCTGGACGACAGGGTTTGAAGAACTTTCGAGATTACGCGACGACCTGGATACAATCTGGGAATTTTATGAAGCAAGTGAAGCTACCGAGGAAGAGGTAGACGAAGAAGGCAAAAAGCTGGAAGCGAAACTTGACGAAATTGAATTCCGAAAAATGATGGGCGAAGAAGGCGACGAACTTCCGGCCGTTATTGAAATTAACTCAGGTGCCGGTGGTACCGAATCCCAGGATTGGGCATCGATGCTGATGCGGATGTATATCATGTGGGCTGAAAAAAATGGATACAAAGTTCGTGAAGTAGATTTGCAGGATGGTGATGTGGCTGGTATCAAATCAGTTACATTGGAAATTTCCGGCGAATATGCTTATGGAAATTTGAAATCGGAAAACGGCGTTCATCGCCTGGTCCGGATTTCTCCTTTTGATTCCAATGCCCGCCGCCATACTTCATTTACTTCTGTTTATGTGTATCCTCTGGCGGATGACAATATTGAAATTGATGTTAACCTGGCGGATATTACATGGGATACCTACCGTTCCGGTGGTGCGGGTGGACAAAATGTGAACAAGGTTGAAACGGCAGTGCGTCTGCATCACAAACCTTCGGGAATCATTATCGCCTGTCAGCAGGAACGTTCCCAGCTTATGAACAAGGAAGTTGCGATTCGTTTATTGAAATCGCGTCTTTATCAGATCGAGCTGGAAAAACGAAACGCTGCTCGCGCCGAAGTGGAAGCTTCCAAACGTAAAATCGAATGGGGTTCTCAAATCCGCAGTTATGTTTTGGATGACCGCCGGGTTAAAGATCACCGTACAGATCACCAGACTTCTAATACTGATGCGGTATTGAATGGTGAGATCAATGATTTCATTAAAGCTTATTTGATGGAGTATTAAAAGATATTTAAATTAAAAGACCTCCAATTTTATTCCTTATTTGAATAAAATTGGAGGTCTTTTAATTTCTGGTTAACTTACTATCAAATCGAAGAAATTATGAACGAGGCAGATTTGATCAATAAAGTAGCCACACTTCCTCCCAACTTGAAAGAGGAGGTTTCTGATTATGTTGATTTTCTGATAAGCAAGCATTTAGGAAATTCAACTAAGAAGCCACTAACATTTGGTATGATGAAAGGTACTTTTGAAATTGCCGATGATTTTGATGAGCCGTTGGAAGACTTTAAGGAATATATGCCGTGAATTATATTTTGGACACACACACGCTTATCTGGTTTATGGAAGGAGACGTCTTTCTTTCAACCAATGCCAAAACCGCAAGAGAAGATGAGCAAAACACTAAATATGTAAGTACGGCTTCATTATGGGAAATTGCCATAAAAATTAGCCTAGGGAAATTGTTATTAAAAAAGCCCTTGGAGGAATTTCTGGATAACCTCTCACAAACCAATATCAATATCCTTCCGCTTAAATTTTCTCACTTTCTTAGAATAAGCAAGTTGGAATTTATTCATAAAGACCCATTTGACAGAATCATCATTTGCCAAAGCCTCGAAGAAAACCTGCGCATCATCGGAAAGGATCCGAACTTTCCAGCCTATGGAGTTAATCTTTTTTGGTAGTTTATTAATGAATTTACACTATCATCGCCTCGGCCACGGCCCAAAAATCCTTCTAACCTTCCACGGCATTGGCCAAACCGGCTTGACATGTTTTAAATCCTTTTCAGAACTTTTAGGAGATCACTATACAATCTACGCTTTCGATCTGTTTTTCCACGGACAAAGTAAAGGTCTTCATGGAAATGATGATTTTTCAGATCAGGATATTGTCACCAAAACATTTTGGAGCAAACTGATTTCTGAATTTTTAGAAGAAAATCAAATTGACCGTTTTGATATTGCTGCGTTTAGTATGGGCGGAAGATTTGCCCTGGCGACTTTGGAAGAATTTTCACCAAAAATCGATAATGCATTTTTAATTGCGCCGGATGGAGTTTCCGAACATCCTCTTTATACTCTGGCTTCACGCTTCTGGCCAACCCGAAAACTTTTTCACTGGGTACTTCAAAATCCTGATATCTTAATTAAATCAGCTCTTTTGTTCGAAAAAGTGGGACTAATCCACAAAAGCCTGATCCGTTTTACACAATTCATGCTCGCCGATCCACAACAACAGGAAATTATTTACCGCTCCTGGCTGGCTTTCCGGATGCTGAAATTTGACATTTCTGCGATCTACAAAAAACTTGATGGAACGAAGGTTTATTTGTTTATTGGTAAATACGATAAGTTGTTAAAGGCAAAAGATGTGAAGAAATTGTCTGTGCTTCTTCCGGAAGAGCAGTATTTTTTGCTACCCGCCGGGCATGGAAATCTTGTTGAAAAGGCTGCAGATATCATCCTGCAAATAGTTTCATGATACGACGGTAACACCGATTTGAAACCGGTGTTTCATGGTTGAGCGTGTGTAAGGCTTGCAACCAAAGGAAAGTGTTCGTTGCTATTAAATAAAAATCATATTGCAAGAAGTTAACCCTTACCCGAAAATTTAAGGAACAAAAAATTAAGTAAAACAGTACTAGAAACAGCACTCCAGATCGCAATCCAAAATCCCGGTTCGGCGGGGTTATGACTCCAATAATACCCGGGCGTATACATTAATGCCAGAGCGTGAACAACCGTCAATACTAAGGAAATATTTCGTATTTTCTTGTTAAGGAATATTTTCATGACCCAAGTAATATTAATTATTCAACAAAAGCCATCAGATTGTTATCTCCTCCGGAACGATTGTTACGCTTAAAAATAACAATTTCTACCCATCCGCTTAACCTCTCCATAAAATCTTCTATCTTTAAAGGACTCCTTTTTTCCTGCAAAATCCTTGAAGTACATGATAGAAACGAATACTTCCAGCACCGCTACTCAAAAAAATGACACCAACTGGCGACTCAAAGCCATCATGGGCGGATCCATTGGTAACCTTGTTGAATGGTATGATTGGTACGCATATTCGGCTTTTTCTCTCTATTTCGCCGGTAGTTTTTTTCCAGATTCAAATCCGACAGTTCAGTTGATCAACACTGCCGGAATTTTTGCAGTTGGATTTCTAATGAGGCCGATCGGCGGATATTTGTTTGGTAAAATTGCAGATACAAAAGGGAGAAAAGAGTCGATGACTTTATCTGTTTTACTTATGTCTTTCGGCTCGTTATTAATTGCATTTTTACCCGGCTATGAAACCATAGGAATTGCCGCACCCATTTTATTATTAATCGCCCGGCTGTTACAAGGCCTCAGTGTTGGCGGAGAATATGGAACATCTGCGACGTATTTAAGCGAAGTGGCCACAAAAGAACGGCGTGGATTTTATTCCAGTTTTCAATATGTAACACTTATTGGCGGACAACTAATCGCCTTAGGCCTCCAACTTATTTTGCAGAGAATATTCCTGACAGACCAGCAAATGCATGCATGGGGCTGGCGCATACCGTTTGTGATTGGCGCTATTTTATCACTAATCGCTTTGTATTTACGCAGCAATCTTCATGAAACAGACGCTTTTCAAAATAAAAGCTTGTCTGCGGAAAAGAAAGAGGGGTCAATAAAAGAATTGCTCAAACATCCCAAAGCGCTTGCTGTTGTTGTTGGACTTACCCTGGGAGGAACACTCGCATTTTATACTTACACCACGTATATGCAGAAATTCCTGGTAAATACGGTGGGACTCACGAAAGGACAATCCACAACATTGACATTTTGCTCCTTATTAATTTTCGCTTTGTTACAACCTGTCTTCGGAGCTCTGAGTGATCGGGTTGGGAGAAGACCTTTGCTTATCGGTTTTGGGGTTTTGGGAACGCTTTGCACAATTCCACTGCTTACAACATTAAGCCATACTTCAACGATGTGGGGCGCATTCGGTTTATTGATGGCAGCACTGATAATCGTCAGTGGTTACACCTCGATCAATGCAGTCGTAAAAGCAGAATTATTTCCAGTTGAAGTACGTGCTTTGGGAGTCGGGCTACCCTATTCTTTAACCGTTGCTATTTTTGGCGGAACGGCTGAATATCTGGCTCTATGGTTTAAAAATGCAGGTCACGAAAACTATTACTACTGGTATGTTACAGCTTGCATTTTTATTTCACTCACAGTATACATCACGATGAAGGATACTAAACACACCTCTCTTATAGAACATTGACAGTAAATTTAAGAAGTCAATTAAAATGTACTATTCTAATTAAAAAGATAATTTATCTATTGATTTCGATTTTCTAATTTTATAACTTTCTGGAAACCAAAACATTCTGAGAGTTATGGAAATGATAAATCGAATTGAACGTTGGGGAGACACACATCATCCTGCGTGGATGGATGTTGTGCGTATCGGATTGGGTGTTCTTCTTTTCGTAAAAGGCATAAGCTTTATCAGCGATACGGCAAGACTTTCGCATCTGATCAGTGATATGGATTTTCACCTGTATACTGTCATGGCGGTGCACTATGTAGCTTTTGCTCACATTTTCGGAGGCTTTCTGATCGCCCTTGGATGCCTGACACGGACGGCTGCAATTTTCCAGATTCCGATACTCATCGCCGCCGTTTTCTTTGTAAATGTCCGCGCTGGATTTTCCTATTTCAATTCAGAATTATGGTTATCGATGATCACGCTTTTATTGGTCTTAACATTCACTGTCATAGGTTCTGGTAAATTTTCCATGGACGAATGGTTGAAAAATCATAATAACTAAGAAATTCAACGTTACATGTTCCGCGAAACAGTGCAGTTTTAAGGCACGGCAACTGAAAATCGCCTGCTTGATAACTGTACTGTTTTTAGTTTAAAAGGTCTTCACCTCATCAACCAATTTATTTCCTTCGGGTGTGTTTTTAAATAAATACTTCCGCTTGTATTCTAATGGAGTCATATTCGTTACATTTTTGAAGTGCCGGTAAAAATTGGAAATATTATTAAATCCGCATTCAAAACATATGATTTCGATCGTCAGGCTGTCTTCAATTAAAAAGCGACAGGCGTGGCTGATCCTGATCTCGACAAGAAAATCATTGTAGGTTTTTTTTGTCATTAATTTAAAATACCTGCAAAACGACGTGACTCCCAGATTTGCTATTGCGGCTACATCCTGCAATGCGATCGGATTTTTATAATTTGCCAATGTATAAGCATACACTTTATTCAAACGCAAAGTCTCAGAGTCGTTGGATTTGTAAAAAGCGTGCGCAGATGTAATAGTATCTGTTTCGTTTGTTTCCGTCAGGATTTTTAAAATTGTGAGCAGCGAAATCAGGCGATCAAGGTTTTCTGCTTGTACTGTTGAACGCATTAAGGTTATAATTTTTTCCCTTGCTTCCCCTTTAATTACAAGACCTTTTTTCGCTTTTTCGTAAAGCTTTGGAATAAGGTAAGCCTCCGGTAAAGTCAGCAGATCTCCACCCAAACAATCCGGTAAAAAATGGATGATGATCACCTCAACCGCAGAATTTGCTGCTTCACCCTCCGTTCGCCAGGTATGAGGAAGATTTTCGCCTAAAAGAATTAATTCTCCATCTGAGAAATTACTGATATTATCGCCGATGAACCGAACACCGCTTCCTTTAATAAGATAATGTAATTCCAGTTCAGGATGATAATGCCAGACCGTACCAAAGCTGGACTCCCGTTCATGTCTGATACTGAACGAGTTTTGAGATTTGATCGGAACTTTATGAAAGTGAGGTTTCATCGTATTTACTAGCAAGACCAGACTTATACTTTCTTGTATGAGTCGTTTTCAAATTAAGTAAGAACGAAACCTCACCATTCTATCTATGAAAGGATTTAAATCTTTTTTCCGAAATAATGATGCAATTCCTTTTGATAAAATCGTAGAATATCAGATAACCTTATTTAGATATTGTTGCCTCAGTATCTGATCCTTTTCGAACTTTTTAAACTGATCAAAAATATGATTTCGCAGGTTAATAAACAGATAACTTTGAAAACTAACCTCCGGTTTTATCTGAACACGGCAGTCCCAGATTTTCTCGAACACATCTTTTATTACATTTTCGGCCTCCTGTTCATCTTTGAGCAAAGTCCTGCAGAATTTTAGTGCGGGCGAACGAAAATGCGTGCGCAATTGAGAAAATGCCGCTTCATCTCCCTGACTAACGCGATAAAGAATTTGTTCATTAGGAAAGTTCATAGGGTCAGGAAGTAAGAATTTATAAAAATCTTCGGATTAGTCAGCTGTTAACCAATTCAGGTTGAATCGATAATGTATACTACTGCTTATCAAATGAATAAGGTTGTCCGGTGATTGTGTCAGTGCCAGGTATCCCCTCGGCTCTGCATTTTTTTCATCCATTTCGAATGCACCAGTCCATGCACCTCCGTTCAGGTATCGTTCTTTTTTGTCTGTTAATAATTTTTTAACCGGCCAGGTTTTTCCCTCGTCATAGGACAAAGCCGCATACATGCCGTATCCTTTGTAAGAATTTCCCTTTGAGTCTTTGAAAGTCATTCCGATTTTTTTCTCATCCGTTTCTTCGGGATGATGCGTGAATGAAATCACCAGCAGCGGCCCTTCATTAAGCCTGAATAAGATTAACCGCTGTCCCCCGGCAATCGGCGGAAATTCAGAAGCAGCATAATTCCAGGTTTTTCCCATGTCCTTCGATATGCTCGCCGGCATTCGAAAACCAGATCCTTCCTGCGCTTCTATGTTATTATTTCTTCCCAGCGCAAACAGACTACCGTCTTTTAATTGTACGACACCCGCATGAATTCCCGCAATTAATCCGCCTGACCTCCCCTCCTTAAAATCCGGTGTCTCCTTTCCAGGATAAGGATTTTCCCAGGTTTTTCCTCCATCCTTACTCACATGTATCGCTGTTCCTCCGACCGGTCCCGGATCGGCATCTCCCGCCTGAACCAGCCAGCCTTCTTTTGTTTGACTCATACCTGCAATAACCTGATTCCGGACCTGATGCTCTGGATCAGCCATTGACGGGATGGACCAGGTTGCTCCGTTGTCCTTACTGGTTCGTAAGACCATGGCAAGATTTTTCCAATCGCCATCCGTTTCAACTCCGTTCATATGATACAAAGTCCCCTTTCCATCGTCGAAGAGCGAAGTTCCTGTCATATTCCTGTCCGGTACATTAAAAAACTCCGAAGGCTTATCCCAGTTCTGCTGTCCTGCCCGCAAACGACTGGCCAGAATTGTCATTTCCCTTCCTGATTCCTGGTTGGTTGAAAACCATGCAGCGAGCAAATCTCCATTCGGACACCACGTGATTGCCGGGCAGTGATTATGTTGAAAAAAGGGCACTTCGTCTGTGCATTCCGGTTTGTTCACATACCGGATAGGTTCCATGAAAATCGGCTTTGTGTCTGACACTTTTTTCCATGAAAAAGGTTTTTGGGAAACATTTTGATAAACAAAAGTAGCAGGCTCCGCCGGAAGCGGTTTTGTTACGGGAAGATCTCCTTCAACGATTCTGAAACCCAGCTGAAAATGTTTGTCTTCCGGAATCATGGCCATACGGTTCGACGATCGCAGATAGGTCAGTGGCGTACCGTGACTTCCGCCTCGCGTCACGCGGTATAGACCAGAAATTCTTCCAACCGGATCTTTTTGCTCGCCAGCCGAATAAGCGCCATACCAGTCCGAACACCATTCTTCGACATTTCCATGCAGGTCGTATAATCCAAATTTATTTGCCTCGGCCTGACCCACTTTTAATGAAACGATAACCTGTTCCCGATCCGTTTTCTGACTTTTCAAATGTGCTTTCGATAGAAACCTTCCCGTAGAAAAATCTGTAACTGTTCCTGCTCTGCAAGCATATTCCCACTCCGCCTCTGTCGGCAAACGATATTTTTTACCTTCTTTTTTACCCAACCATTCACAAAAAGCCGTCGCGTCCCGATAACTGACAAAAACAACGGCTTCATCATCTTCCTTGGAAAATCCGTCCTTACCTCTGAATTTTTTATGTGATGGATCAAAAGCTTCAAATTGCGCATTCGTAATTTCTGTTATCGCCATTCTGAACGGTTTCGATACGGTCACCCGATGAACCGGATTTTCATCCGCATTTTCTCCTTCACCTTCTGAACCCATGTAAAATTTTCCTGCGGGAATATCTGCCAGTGTAATTCCCAAAGAATTTGTGGTCTGGGAAAATGCTGTCTGCGTCAATAAACCTGCAAGAAATGTTATGCGAATCCAATTCATTTTAGTAACCTTTTTTTTATTTTACCAAATACTGGGTGAAATTACTGGGAATACCCAAATCGGCCTGTATCTTTTCCACTTCGACCAACAAATTATCCATCTGAGTTTTTAATTCTGGAGTTAACACTCCAACTTCTCTTCTTGTATAAAGTGATATCGGGAAACCTCTTTTTTGTAAACTGTATTTTGCGATAATCGGATAGGCAGTATGGACAAGATCCATCGAATCGATAAAAAACTGCTGCACCTTTTTAACGTCTTCCTGCCGTTCCGGATTATTGAAATTTTTGCAGATCCAGACGACAAGTTCCGGATAAATATTTCCCTGAATACAGGAAAGTCCAGCAGCTCCTGCTTTTAATGACGCAACGGCGTTTACCATATATGCGTCATAAAGACCAAATTGCTGGCCGTCCGCCAGAGCGATCCGCTGTTTTACCTCCGCCAGATCCAGACAAGTATCTTTATGATAAACCACTCGCCCGGTTGCAACTAATGGTTCCAGAATGTTGCTCGGAACCAGTCTTTTATAAGGAACAGGACATTCATAAAAACCGAGAGGAATATCTCCGGTCAGGGAAATTAATTCTAGCGCATTTTTCAAAAATTCCTCATCAGAATCACTCTCATCGGCTATCAGACCTGATATAATAATGGCGGCCTGCACACCGGTACCGTATATACGTTTTACAAATTCAGCCTGATCAGAAATAGGCCCTCCGAACGTTCCTGTTGCGACGACTGGTAATCTTCCCGCCACTTGATCCACAACAGCTTTTGTTACAGAAATCCTCTCATCTTCACTCAGTTCAAACATTTCGCTGGAAAGACAATTTGCAAAAAGTCCTGCTGCACCTGTTGTTAAATAAAATTCTGTTAGTGTTTTTAAGCCAGCATAATCCACTTCTCCTGTTTCCAGAAAAGGTGTTAACATAACAGGAATAAATCCTTGCGGCAAAGAATTGGTAATTGCTGTCATACCAGTTTTATAAATATTGCGTAAAATTTTGTCAGAATGCGCCAGTTCAACCTGGATCTTAGCGGATCAAATTATTGACTACTTGTTTAAGTACAATCACTTCATCAGGAAATATGGCCGTCGGCAAGGATTTCCTTTTCAATCTCTATGGGTTTTCCTTTTAATCTTGTCAGCAACAAACCTCCAAGAAAAATAGAAAGTGTGCCTACAACCATCACCATATTTTGATGAAGCGGATTTCTCAGAAACGAATACTCATCCGGCAATTTCGCCGAAAACGTCATCCAGATAATAACTACGATACCAATTAAAGTTGCTGTCAGCGTTTCAGTATTTTTAGTATTTTTTGAGATTATTCCCAAAAGAAATAATCCGAGCATACCTCCTGCGAAAATTCCTGACAGCAGCCACCAGACATCCAGTACACTTTTTACACCAATCATCGCAATTCCGGTGACCATGCCCAAAAGCCCAAACCCTGTTGTAGCGATGTATAATAATGTCATGGATTGCTTCGGAGACATATCTTTTTTAACATACCGCTGATAAATATCTACCATAAACACGGTTGCAGAGGCATTCATTCCTGAACTGATCGTGCTCATCGCGGCAGACATAATCGCTGCAATAATTAGCCCAAGAAGGCCTACGGGAACTTTCGTAACCATAAAATGTGGCATCACTTTGTCGCCTATGTCTGCCGGTGTCAAGGTCGAAGCCAGCGTGCGAATTGCTTCCGGCGTACCATTAGGCAAACGCTCCCCTGCCACCTGCATCTGGACCGCATTTAACAATTCCGGATTACTCTGATAGTATGCAAACAGACATGACCCAAGAATAAAAAAGATCAGCGAAACCGGTAAATATAAATAAACGCATAACCAGACAGAGCCCGCCGCTTCCTTAATTGATGTGGTCGTATGATACCGCTGAACATAATTCTGGTCCATACCAAAGTTGTTGAGGTTCATGAAGAAACCGTACAACAACACTACCCAAAATGAAGACTGCGTAAAGTCTGGCGCAAAACTTCCGAGACTGAATTTATTATCTACTTTTCCAATATCAATAATTTTTGACACGCCTCCATCCATACCCGAAACTACCAGATATAAAATGATCAAAGCACCGGCAGTTTTGATCACTCCCTGAACAACTTCTGTCCAGATAACAGCCTCCATTCCGCCCATTACGGTATAAAGCACGATACAAATTCCAACTACGATCATTATCGTAGCCATCGGATATCCGGTTAAAGCCTGCAAACTGAGCGCGATTCCAAAAAATATCGAACCCATCCTGGCAAGCTGCGTCAACAGAAAACAGACAACTGCATAGGTTCTGGCCCACGGACCGAAGCGATGTTCTAGATGAGTATAAGCCGAGACAGCTCCCGTATTTCTGTAAAATGGTATAAAAAATTTCGTAGCGACCCAGGCGGCAAGCGGCATGGATAAGCTAAAAACGAATGAATTCCAGTTACTTCCAAAAGCTTTTCCAGGCACTCCCAGAAAAGTATTACTGCTTAAAAAAGTTGCATAAATTGAAATCCCTATCGCCCAGCCCGGAATTTTTCCCGAAGCCTTCGTAAACTGGTCTGCCGTCGTATTTTTTCGCGAAAAGTATATACCCACCGCGACCATCCCTACCAGATAGACAATGACAATAAGCAGATCGATTAAGGGTAAGGATTTCATTCTACTTTTTTAATAAGTATAACTTAAATGCAAATAAACAGGATTAACTTCATGTATTTATGTGGTTTTATATCCTGTTATTATACGATATTATCATTCTGAACACATTTAACATTTGCGTAATGTCAATGCTTGTATTCTTCCTTGTCCTTAAACAAATATCCAATGCCAACCGAGGAAATAACGATCAGTGATAAAAGAAGGATTTTAGTACCCAAACCTTCATTCGGATGTTCCAGTAAATAACGGATTTCCTGCGCTTCTCTTCCAGCCCACACGGCCAGAACAGTTCTTGGAATCATTCCCAAAGTACCACCAGCGAGTACCTGAGGCAGCTTTGCACCCACGACGTTAAAAAATAAATTTGTTATCGTAAAAGGAAGAACTGGCGAAAGCTTGGCAAAGAAGATAAGACGAAACTGGTTTGCTTTGAATTTTCTGATGAGCGATTCGATTTGGGGATAAATCTGAACCAGATAAATGCGGATCGATTCGGCATTGAAGAAATCTGCCAGAACGTATAAAATTCCGATTGCACCCATATTTAAAATAAATAAATACGGAACTGCATACCATCCAAGAAAATAGCCAAAGACCAGCGCCAGAAAAGTCGGCGGTGTTAAGGCGATGGCAGACGTAAATGTCAAACCCAGTGTGACAAGCGTCCAGGTCCCAAAGGACCAGCCGCGTAATATTTCTTCATTCGCAATCGCAGACGCGGTCAGTAATGAGGTAGTAACCAAGGGAACAACAGTGAGTAAAACGCTTACAACTAGGGGTAAAGGGAGTTTTTTTACTAATGGATTTGCCAAAAGAAGATATTTTTAGTCAACACAAACATTTCAGATATCAAATTAACGACTTCTTTCGGTAAAAGGTTTTTCAAGAAGATTATCTTTGATTTTTTTACATTTTGCGAAATCAATTTACGATCATTATATTCTATGAAATTCGCTACCAAAGCCATACACGCAGGCGTTGAACCTGATCCGACAACCGGTGCAATCATGACGCCCATTTACCAGACTTCAACATACGTTCAGGAAAGTCCGGGAAAACATAAAGGTTATGAGTATTCCAGGACTCACAACCCAACGCGCACCGCTTTGCAAACTGCGCTGGCTGCTTTGGAAAACGGAAAACATGGCATTTGTTATTCTTCCGGCTTAGCTGCAACAGATGCAGTATTGAAGTTATTTAAACCCGGCGACGAAATTATTGCGACCAACGATATCTATGGCGGCACATACAGGATCATGAAAAAAATATATGAGCCGTTCGGTTTAATATTTCATTTCGTTGACATGAGCGATATTTCAGAAATTGAAAAGGTGATTTCCGAAAAAACGAAAATGATCTGGGTTGAAACGCCGACAAACCCTTTGCTGAAAATTATTGATATCGAAGCTGTAACCGGTTTGTGCAAAAGCAAAGGAATTTTGAGCGTAGTGGACAATACATTTGCTTCGCCTTACCTGCAAAATCCATTGGATCAGGGTGCCGATATCGTTATGCATTCGGTTACAAAATATCTTGGCGGACATTCAGATACAGTTATGGGTGCTCTGATCGTGAATGATGATGAACTGGCAAAACAACTGGCATTTATTCAAAACGCAAGCGGTGCAGTTCCCGGCCCGCAGGACTGTTTTCTTGTTTTGAGAGGAATTAAAACTTTACATATCCGGATGCAGCGCCATTGTGAAAATGCGAAAGTTGTCTCCATGTGGCTGGAAGATCACCCCAAAGTCGGAAAGGTTTATTATCCCGGGCTTCCTTCACACGATGGACATTTGCTTGCCTCGCGTCAGATGCGCGGATATGGCGGTATCATTTCTTTTGAATTGAAAGGGGATGATTATGCACAGGCTGTTCGGGTTATGGAAAATCTGGAAGTATTTTCGCTGGGAGAATCTTTGGGAGGTGTTGAGTCGCTTTGCACGCACCCTGCAAGCATGACGCACGCCAGTATCCCCAAGGATGCACGTGAAAAAACCGGGCTCAAAGATACGCTGATCCGACTTAGCGTTGGCATCGAAGATGTGGAAGATCTGATCGCAGATCTGGAGCAGGCAATTGGATGAGAATGCGATTCTCTTTTGCATTCCATAAGCAAAACCATTACTTTTGATCTCTATTTTTTAGCAAAACTTACAAAACGTTTTTCCATGGAATTAACAGGAACTGTCATCGCTTTACTCCCTGAGGTATCTGGTCAGGGTAAAAATGGAACATGGCGGAAGCAGGAATTCATTCTTGAAATCCCTTCGCAGTATCCAAAAAAAGTATGCATTTCATTGTGGGGTGACAAAATTGATCAGGCTGGTTTACAGGTTAACGACGCTGTAACTGCATCGATCGATGTTGAAAGCCGCGAATATAACAATCGCTGGTATACAGAAGTAAAAGCGTGGAAAGTTGATAAGGCGGGTGCTGCAAACGGTGGCGGAAATTCTTACAACTCTGGAAGCAGCAACAGCACTTTGCCTCCTGTAACTACATTTACTGAAGACGAATCGGACGATCTTCCATTCTAGTATTTCAGATATTATAAAGCGGTCCGTCCCTTGCAATTTCAGCAACGACGGACCGCTTGTTTTTTTTCATGGCATTTCACGCCATCGCTACGGTAAAATGATCCAGCACTTCATGCGGGTGCACCTCCAATACATTAGCGAGTACGAGCATAACCAAAGTATTTGAAGCAATTTTCCGGGAAATTCCTGCGGCAGCTGCAAATAATTCGACCGTCACCGTCTTTTTCTCGTCCAGAAGCTTCATTAGTTTTTCTTCTTTGTCGCCGTATTGAAAACGGATATCCCGTTTGAACCGGCCACGACGCATAATCTCACGCATTTCCTTGCTAGCCTGGATCGACTTATCCGCTACGCGCACATAAGCTTTTTTGATTCCCGAAGAATCTACAACATAATGTGGCTTATCGAGACTTCGCGGAATGGTCAAAACCAGAACCTCGCGCTCCATATCGATAGGAATTTTTTCTAACCGGTAATCAAGTTTGGGAAAACAATAAGTATTAATCGCTTTAACGAGTGTGTATTCATCTTCATCTGAATCTTTCACTCCTTTGATCGTCCGGTCATCTCCAACACCGACGAATAATTTTCCACCGCCAGAATTGGCGAAAGCGACTAGTTCACGGACAATTTTCTCGGGGTGATTAGATTTCAACTTGAATTCCACATGATCACCCTCGCCCTTTCTGACCAACTCTTTAAGCAATCGTAGTTCCATCAATTGGCCTGGATAGATAGTTAACTATGAAAAAAACAATTTGGATTTTGGCTAAATGCTTTTCATAATAACGTTACTAATATACATTCCTTTCAGAATATTAAAAAAATATTAACTGAATTAATCTACACAAAATCCCTTTTTCAGATACTAAAAAACAATGCCGTTAATAAAACGAGAAACCCGTAAAAACAAAAAACGGCACCTGCTGGCGCCGCTCTTCATTTAATATTCATCTTCATTAAAGAAGAAGTCATCTTTGGTCGGATAATCCGGCCAGATTTCCTCAATGCTTTCATAAGGCTGACCATCATCTTCCAATTCTTGTAGGTTTTCAACTACTTCTAACGGAGCTCCTGTTCTAATTGCGAAGTCAATCAGCTCGTCTTTGGTAGCTGGCCAAGGAGCATCTTCCAGATATGATGCAAGTTCGAGAGTCCAGTACATAGTTTTTTCGCCTATTAAATAGTTACTTAATTTTTTAAGGATTGCAAAAGTAAAAAAAATTGCATCTTTTGATAATTTTAAACAAAAAATATTAAAAATAATTGTTTTTTATTATTAATATTTTTCCGGATAGGATAAACATTTGAATATCATAAATTTATACCTCCTTAAAAGATGCACCTCTTTCTATTCTGATATCACTAATTGTATACAAAAAGCATTCCCCGCCAATTTTAGTCATTTTGCAGAAATTTAATCGTTATCACCGGCGAGACAAAATCTTTTGTAAATTTCCCCAACATTTAGAATTTGAAACAATTATGACAATTGAAGTTTGTGCATATTCACTTGAATCCTGCTTAAATGCCCAGGTTGGTGGTGCAGGGCGTATTGAATTATGCGGAGGGCTTGGCGAAGGAGGAACCACTCCAAGCGCAGGCCTTATTGAAATGGTACTTGAACATATCAAAATTCCGGTGTTTGTGATGATCCGTCCGCGTGGAGGCGATTTCGTTTATGATTTCTTTGAAGAAGAAATTATGAAAAGGGATATTTCACTCGCTAAAAAACTGGGTGCGCAAGGTGTGGTTCTGGGTATACTTCTCCCTGACGGTCAGGTTGATGTAGCACGTACGAAAGCACTCGTAGATTTCGCGGCACCAATGAAAGTAACTTTTCACCGGGCTTTCGATCTCACTCCCGATCCTGTTAAAGCTTTGAAAGCCGTAATCGAAACAGGAGCTGAAAGAATATTAACGTCAGGACAAAAAGCCAGTGCTCCTATGGCTGTCCCGCTCTTGAAACAATTGGCAAAAACAGCTGGAAGTTCCATAGAAATTATGGCAGGTGGCGGTGTTAATCACCACAATGCAAAAGAATTAAAAGAAGCCGGTGTCCATGCACTCCATTTGACCGCCAAAGCATTCCGCCCGGGCAGGCAAAAGTTTTTTCCCGCAGATGTTTCCATGGCAGGAGAAATTCCGGACGAACGTTCAGTATTATATAGTGATTTAAATCTTATTGAAGCGATAGTGGAGGCGGTTGCAGATACAGAATAAAGCAAGGCAGGAATTTTCACCCAAGTCTCCGTGATATGAAATTTTTCAAAGCTGTTTTGACGGTTATACTTACAATTGGCTTAGTATATGCATTGAACAGGCCATGGGGACCAGTTCCTGCCTTAGGCCCTTTTCTAAGCCCTTTTACAGGGTTTTGGCAAAACGGTGAAAAGATTTACGAGCCGAACGAAGAAATTGTTTTAAAACTGGATAGCCTTCGGGAAGAGGTTATCATCCGCTTTGACGATATCGGCGTTCCTCACATTTTTGCCAAAAATGACTTCGATCTTTTTTACGCACAGGGATATCTTACTGCAAAAGACCGGCTGTGGCAAATGGATATTCAAACCAGGGCAGCGTCCGGGCGACTTTCCGAAATACTCGGCCCCGCGACACTTGAAATGGATAAAAACAGCCGTCGCCTTGGAATGGCCTATGGCGCCGAGGTAAATATAAAAATTGCGTTAAGCGATCCTAAATCCAGAGAAGCGCTACTTGGCTACAGCGCTGGCGTTAATGCTTTTATCAGCCAGCTTTCTCCAAAGGATTATCCGGTAGAATATAAATTGCTGGGCTATAAACCGGAGCTCTGGAAACCAATCAATACCATGTACATGCTGGAACAAATGACATTGACGCTCGCCGGGCGTTCAAATGATCTGAATATGTCAAATGTTTTAAAAAAGTATGGAAATGAAGTTATTAAAGATCTTTTTCCGGATTACCCGATGCTTCAGGAAAGTCCGATTATTCCGGTGGGGACTGCATGGGATTTTAAACCACTGCCAATTCCTGATGACAAACATTCTGAATCAAAAGATTCAGTACTGTTAAATGAATTTTCAAAACCAGAGATGAAACCTGAGGGAATCGGAAGTAACAACTGGGCAATAAGTGCCGAAAAATCGATAACCGGCTACCCTATTCTTGCAAATGATCCGCACCTCGAGTTGACGCTTCCGTCCATATGGTATCAGGTTCAGCTGCATTCGCCGGATGTAAATGTCTACGGAGTTTCGTTACCGGGAATTCCGAGTGTGATTATTGGTTTTAATCAGAATGTGGCATGGGGTGTAACCAATGTTGACGCAGATGTCTATGATCGTTACAAAATAACTTTTAAAGATACGTCTCAGTCGAGTTACTGGTATGACAATCAATGGAAGCCTGCTCGCAAGCGTGAGGAATTAATTTATATAAAAGGGAAAGCAGAACCTTATCGGGAGCAGGTTACTTATACTCATCACGGCCCCGTCACCAAATATAATGATGAGCTGACCGGATCGGTATATCTGGCCACCAAATGGATAGGACATGAACCCGGAAACAGCTTTCTGACTTTCTACGAACTTAATAAAGCGAAGGACTACGATGACTATCGTAATGCCTTGGCAAAATATGTCGGCCCAGCCCAGAATTTTGTTTTTGCTGACAATGGAAAAAATATTGCCATGACGGTAAATGGGAAATTACCACTGAAACGAAAAGATCAGGGAAAATTCCTTCTGGACGGTTCCAGTCCGGACGACGACTGGAAAGGCTGGATCCCTGCTGACCAAAATCCATTTGTGAAAAATCCTACAAGAGGTTTTGTAAGCTCTGCGAACCAATCTTCAACGGATCCAAGTTATCCATATTATATCAATTGGATTTTCGCTCCCGCTGAACGAGGGATAAGGATCAATGAACGACTGGAGAAAATGAATTCTGCTAATGCCGATAGTTTGAGAATACTGCAGAATGATAACTACAATGTTTTAGCCCGGACTATACTTCCGAAACTACTTTCCATCTTAGAAACTACCCCGCTTAATTCAACTTATAAAGCTGCTCAACAGGTTTTGACAGAATGGAATTATCAGAATTCTCCTGAAAAAATAGCTCCTTCTATTTTTGAGGAATGGCTTCCCGCTTTAAGAAATGCGGTATGGAATGATGAATTTGACTCTTCGGAAGCACCTCTGGCATTTCCTTCGAGAGACCGGCTCTTATATATGATATTAAAACAGCCCGACGCCAAGTGGTTTGATAATGTAAAAACGCCTAAGAAAGAAACATTAGCCGACATTACCATTTCAAGTTTTAAAGCCGCTGTGGATACATTAAACGCCAGACATGGCGCAATGAGTCCGTCATGGCAATGGTCAGAAGTGAAAGATACCGAAATCAGACATTTGAGCAGAAGCTTAAAGCCTTTTAATGCACCTCATCTGAAACTCGGCGGTGGGACAGGAATTGTCAATGCAATCACAAAGAGAAACGGCCCATCCTGGCGCATGGTTGTTGAACTTGGACCAACTCCCAAAGCTTACGGGATTTTTCCGGGAGGACAATCAGGAAATCCGGGAAGTCCTTATTATCTGAATTTATTGGAAAAATGGGAAAAGGGAGAATTAAATGAACTCGTTTATTTGTCCTCCCCTGACCAGCAGAATAAGCGCCTTACATCCAGAGTCATTCTTAAAAAGAAATAGCGCTATGAATTTTCTCATCATTTTCATCGTCACGGCGATATTGCAACTTTTCGCGCCTTGGTGGACCGTCGCACTGATTCCCTTTTTAATCATGCTCTGGCGGCCATTAACCCCGCTCCATGCTTTTGTGACTGGTTTTCTCGCGATTGCGCTACTATGGTTTTTTTATGGCTTATATCTCCATACAAGTACCACAGGTGCCATGTCGAACCGGATTGCTGAGATTTTTTCCTTGCCAAATGGAATTTTACTTCTCGTGGTAACAACGATTGTGGGAGGAATTATTGGTGGCCTATCAGGGCTGTCCGGATATTTTCTCAGAAAGACCGTTCAATGAAAAGAATATATTTCGGCGTATTTCTGTTGCTCTTCGCTTTTCTTCTTATCGCCTTATTTGTGCATAATCTGGACTACTGGGTAGCCGTCAAATGGTGGTCGCTTAACACTGTAACGATTGGTTCATTATGTATTTTTTTTCCTGTTATGGAAAAATTTAAGACCACTTATATCTATCAGATATTATTCACACCAAAGAAGTGGTATATCAGCGTTCTTTCCTTATTGGCTTTTATTCTTTCGTTAACTATTCTTTACATGGTAATCGAAAAAACTGCAATTTCGACTAATAAGGCAATACAAGCTTATTATTTAAAAGGAAAAGTACAAGGCACCAGAGCCAGAGTTGTCGGTATCGTAAATCTTCGCTTTACATTAAAATCAACTTATCATCAGCCGTTTATGGCGATCGAGTATATCACTCCGGACGGGGTCCTACGTCAGGGACTGGATATTAAACAGTTTGCACACCTTAAAAACGGACAATTAATTGACATTGTTTATTCGAGAGATCATCCTTCGATATTTAAAGTAGAGTAAAAAATTACGGAATTGTAGGCCTTGAAACACAAATCATTATCTTTGCGGCTCTTTCTAAAAAAACAAAACCTTAAAAACGTGAATAACAATACTTCGTTAATTTGGAACATCGTGCTCAGCATAGCCGTAGCGGTGTTATTTTTCTTACATTTCTCAGGAAATAAATCAGAAGCAGGTGCAGGATCATCAGACGGAGGAGTTGTGGCTGGCCGTCGTACTGTGTATGTTCAGGTCGATTCTCTTTTGACGAATTACGATTTCTTTAAGGATACCAAGAAAGCGCTTGAAAACAAACATTTCCAATTGGAAAATGAGTTGAACACAAAAGGACGCTCTTTGCAGAATGAAGTTGCTTTTTTCCAACAAAAAGCACAAACAATGACGCCAGATCAAGCGCGTTCTACCGAAGCTCAGTTGATGAAAAAACAGCAGGATCTTGTTGCTTACCGTGATCAGGCAATGGCTGGACTTCAACAGGAAGAAGCTGGTAAGAATGAAGAGCTTTACAAGCAAATCAGAGCTTATATTGAAAAGTATAACAAAGAAAATAACTACGAATATGTGCTGGGATATTCTTTGGGCGGCGGAATTTTATTTGCTGACAAATCTCTTGATGTAACTCAGAAAATCATCGAAGGTTTGAACAAAACTTACAAAGAATCGGATGCTGGTAAGGCTTCTGCTGACAGTACTGCTAAGAAATAATTTCTGACAGTTCTTAATCAAGGAATTTTGTGCGAAGGCGACTGATATATCGGTCGCCTTTTCTCTTTCTGAGCGATGCCTTTTAAACGTGTTGCCATTTCAATTTCTGACAATAAAGCTGACGTTTTATAACACAAAGGGACGACTTAAATGAATAAGCCGTCCCTTTTATATCTCTGATTTCCTTCGAACTTATACTTTCTAAACTGCTTTCGAAGAAACTTTCGCTCCTAGATATTCGCGGTTCATACGTGCAATATTCTCGAAACTGATTTCTTTTGGACATTCAGCCGAACAAGCGTGGGTGTTAGTACAATTACCGAAACCTTCCGCATCCATCTGTGCAACCATTTTCTCTGCACGGATACTTCGCTCTGCCTGCCCCTGCGGCAACAAAGCAAGTTGTGAAATTTTCGCTGATACGAACAACATCGCAGACGCGTTTTTACAAGCTGCTACACAAGCTCCGCAACCGATACAAGCGGCAGCTGCAAATGCGTCGTCGGCATTTTCTTTCGCAATCGGAAGGCTATTGGCATCCTGCGCGTTACCTGTGTTAACAGACACAAAACCACCTGCGGATATAATACGGTCAAAGCCATCACGATTTACAACCAAATCCTTGATAACAGGAAATCCTGCTGCTCTCCATGGTTCAACAGTAATGGTATCACCATCCTGGAAAGAGCGCATGTGCAACTGGCAGGTTGTTACGCCTTTCAAAGGTCCGTGAGGCTGGCCATTTATAAACATAGAACACATTCCGCAGATACCTTCACGACAATCGTGATCGAATGCGACTGGTTCTTTATTTTCTTCAATTAATTGTTCGTTAAGAATATCGAACATTTCAAGGAAAGACATATCCGGAGAAACACCATCCAGATTATAATTCTCGAATCCTCCTTGTGTATCTGTATTGCTTTGTCTCCACACTTTAAGCGTAAGACGCATATTGCCTGCACTCATTTTTCTAAACTGTTAATGATTAACTATTAACGAAATTTATTTAGTTATAAAACTCATAAGAAGTACCGGATTTAAAGCCGATAGCTGAAAGCCGAAAGCCCCTGGCTATTTATAACTTCTCTGAGCGATTTTAATGTTATCATAAACAAGGTCTTCCTTGTGAAGTTCCCATTTCTCAGTCGCGATATGTTCCCACGCCGACACAAACATAAAGTTTTCGTCGTCGCGAAGGGCCTCACCTTCTTCTGTCTGGTATTCTTCACGGAAGTGGCCTCCGCAAGATTCATTCCTTGTCAGCGCATCGATACACATCAACTCACCTAACTCGATGAAATCCGCAACACGGTTTGCCTTATCAAGTTCCGGGTTGAAATCACCGATTTTACCCATTACTTTCACATCTTTCCAGAATTCTTCGCGTAATGCACGGATTTCCACAATGGCTTCTTTTAATCCCTTTTCATTACGTGCCATCCCACATTTATCCCACATAATCTTACCTAAACGGCGGTGGAACAACTCAGGCGAAGTATTTCCCTTAATGGAGATCAATTTCTCAATTCTGTCTTTTACTTCTTTTTCAGTCTGAACGAATGCTTCATGATCGGTAGAAATTTTACCGGTTCTGATCTCTCCTGCCAGGTAAGCTCCGACAGTGATTGGAATTACAAAATAACCATCCGCCAAACCTTGCATCAATGCTGAAGCCCCCAAACGGTTTGCACCGTGATCTGAGAAATTTGCTTCTCCTAATGAATACAATCCCGGAACAGTTGTCATTAAGTTGTAATCAACCCAGAGTCCACCCATTGTATAGTGAACCGCAGGATAAATACGCATAGGCACTTCATAAGGATCTTCTCCTGTGATCTGCTTGTACATATCGAAAAGGTTGCCATACTTTTCTTTCACTACTGCTTTACCCCATTCAAGAATCTGAGCTTCTGAGGCGTTAGTAATGTTATTTTTATTTGCTTCTCCTTGTCCGTAACGGTGGAAAGCAGCGGAGAAATCAAGGAACACTGCCAGTTTAGAAGAGCCTACTCCATATCCTGCATCACATCTTTCCTTCGCAGCGCGGGAAGCAATATCACGAGGAACCAGGTTCCCAAAAGCAGGATAACGGCGTTCCAGGTAGTAATCTCTTTCTTCTTCAGGAATTTCGTTTCCAGGACGTGTATCGTTTTGTTTTTTCGGCACCCAGATACGACCATCATTACGAAGTGATTCTGACATCAGAGTCAATTTCGACTGATGCTCACCAGATACCGGAATACAAGTCGGGTGAATTTGTGTGAAACATGGGTTTGCGAAGAATGCTCCGCGTTTGTGTGCTTTCCATGCAGCCGTTACGTTGCTACCCATCGCATTTGTCGACAGATAAAAAACATTTCCGTAACCACCTGTACAGAGCAAAACGGCGTGCGCTGAATGTCTTTCCAGTTCTCCTGTGATCAGGTTTCTTGCAATGATACCACGGCACTTTCCATCGATTTTTACAACGTCAAGCATTTCGTGACGGTTGTACATGGCGATTGTCCCCATACCAACCTGGCGCTGCAAACCTGAGTAAGCACCTAACAAAAGCTGCTGACCTGTTTGTCCTGCTGCATAAAATGTACGTTGAACCTGCACTCCACCGAAAGAACGGTTGGAAAGAAGCCCGCCGTATTCACGTGCAAAAGGAACACCCTGTGCGACGCACTGGTCAATAATATTTCCTGAAACTTCCGCCAGACGATGCACATTGGCTTCGCGTGACCGGTAATCCCCCCCTTTAATAGTATCGTAAAAAAGACGGTGAACAGAATCACCATCGTTCTGGTAATTTTTAGCAGCATTAATACCTCCCTGTGCCGCGATTGAGTGCGCACGGCGAGGTGAATCCTGGAAACAAAAAGCTTTTACTTTATATCCCATTTCCGCCAGCGTTGCAGCAGCAGAAGCACCAGCCAGACCGGTTCCAACTACAATTACTTCAATATTACGCTTGTTGGCAGGGTTTACAAGGGGTACTGATGATTTGTATTTTTTCCACTTATCTTCCAGCGAGCCTTGAGGTATTCTGGCATCCAGACGAGATGAAGTTGCCATATATTTTGAAATGTTAATTAACCTGAAAAATTAGATTCAACAACTTTGTCAAGAATATTCAACAGTCAGCTATTTAATTATACTGACGGTCAAACACTTGGAATTTAATAAACCCATCCGAGGTATATCGAAACAGGCATCAGTGCAAAAAGAAGCGGGACAACAATTGAAAATACAACCCCTACGACCTGAATCGCGCCATTGTATTTAAAATGGTATAAACCCAATGTTTTAAATGCGCTTTGAAAACCATGCAGTAAATGCCATGCAAGTGAAAAGCAACCGAGTACATAAATGATGACAACCCAGATATTCTGGAATATGTCAAGCATCATCTGATACAGATTAAGTTCTTCTCCTGTTGCAAACTGGTTGCTGCGATTCGGAATCCAGAAGTGCGATGTGTGAATCACCAGAAAGATCAATATCAGCGTACCCAACAAACCCATACTGCGTGAATACCAGGTGCTGTTTGCTTTGGCATTTGTCACAGCATACTTCACTGGTCGTGCATCATTGTTATTTTTAGTCAGCCAGAGGCCGTCAGCAATATGGATCAGGAAACCTAAAACCAGACCAATTTCCAGTGTACGGATAATGGGGTTAGTACCCATAAAATGCCCCCAATGAGAAAAAGTTTCGCCGCCATCATTATAAAAAATCATTGCATTGATGGTCGCATGTATTACCAGAAAACTGATCAAAAATAAACCGGTAAGCGACATGATCAGCTTCTTACCGATGGAACTTGTTAACGCTTGTGTAAACCAAGACATAGCAAACACGAATAGTTTTAGTACAAAAAAATGAGGTATATTTAGAACCTTTCAAAGGTATGGCACAAACGTTTGCGAGACAATAAAAGAGGATCATTTTTATGGACCGCTTTACAATTTATAATGATTATTAAATACCCCTTCTGATTAATTTACCGCTGAAAGTCGCCAGACTGATTAAAGGCCAAAATTTAACAGGTTAATTTGCCGCAAACAGTGGTTTTATTACGAATAGGTAAATACATTTTAAAATAGATTTTTCGTTGATGTTTCTATGATATTGAGACCAGCCATTTTTATTTTTGAGATAAAAATGTTTGCTTTAACAGATATCACAGTCATTATTTAATATTGCAGACAATCTGTATTTTGGACCGATAGTGAAGTGTTTGCCTCTATTCAGGATAAAGTAATTAAATTATATGCGCAATAATCTACAATTTCAGGTTTTACTCCTTCTATTGATCTGCTTTGCCTTTGGAAACAGGGCTTATGCGACGCACGCAAGAGCCGGCGAAATTACAGCTAAACGTGTTCCCAACAATCCGCTTGCCTACGACGTAACATTTACTGGTTATTTCGATGTCAGCCCAAATGGTATCGGAGCGGCAGAAGCTCAGAAATTTGTTTTGATGTATTTTTACAACGGAGCTTCCGGCACCAACGCAGCACCGACACAAGTGGACCGTATCGATGCTTTGACACGGAATATTGGAAACAACACGACTCAGAATATTTATACTACGCGTTATGTCTTTCCCTCGGCCGGCAACTGGAGTATTTCTGTTTCTATTGATAACCGAAATGTTAACATTTTAAATTTGAGTCCGGTACCAACTGACCGTCTTAATTTTTATGTACATACCAATATTGTAATCAACT
The DNA here is from genome assembly GCF_900108855.1 of Dyadobacter koreensis. Lineage (GTDB taxonomy): Bacteria > Bacteroidota > Bacteroidia > Cytophagales > Spirosomataceae > Dyadobacter > Dyadobacter koreensis. Next base: position 202,600 of record NZ_FNXY01000005.1, on the reverse strand, counting down.
CATTTGTAGGCGTTAACCAGACCCCGGTTTTGTTGAATGCTCCGATTGATATTGCCGCTGTCGGACAACGTTATATCCACAATCCCGGTGCTTTTGATGCTGATGGAGATAGTATTGCTTACCGACTTTACACACCTCAACAAGGTACTTCAAGAGGTTTAGGTGAAAATCTTGGCTACAAAAATCCCAATCTGGTAACGCCTCCCGGCACGACCGAAACTGGTCAGACGCCGGCAACTTTTAGCATGAATTCTCTCACCGGCGATCTCATCTGGGATGCGCCCGTTACCAAAGGATTATACAATGTTGCGTTCGTGGTGGAGGAATGGCGCGATGGTGTTAAAATTGGTGAGATCATCAGAGATATGCAGATTATAGTGGAGGACGCCAGAAATGACCGCCCAAAGCTGGATCCCATAGATGAACTTTGTGTCGAAGCCGGAACGCTGATCAATCAGACCATCAGGGCTACAGATAAAAACGGCGACAAACTCACGCTTACAAGCACGAGCGGCGTTTACCAGGCAACGCCACTCATATCGCCTGCTTATGCAACCTTCACGGTTCCTCAACAAGGAGCGCAATCAACCATTACAGGTCAGTTCCGATGGCAGACTGGCTGTAATCATGTCCGGCTCGAGCCATATGAAGTATTATTTAAAGTAGAAGATGGTCCGGCAACAGGAACTCCGAATCCTTCATTATTTAGAAAACTTGTCGATTTCACAACCTTTAACATCCGTGTCTATGGTCCGCCACCGCAAAATTTGCGCGCCGTTCCGGTGGCAGATGCTGCTGGAAAAGCTTTCCGTGTAACATGGGATACTTACAAATGCCCTGTTCCAGGTGCGCGAATTGTGATTTACAGAAGAGAAGGCTGTAGAGTTATTCCAATTGATGTTTGTCAGCCAGGACTTCCAGCAGGTTCAGGTTACGAAGAAATTGCCCGGGTTGGTATCGGAGAAACTTTTTATGTTGACAATAATAATAACACTGGCCTGGAATCGGGTATTTCGTATAGTTATAGAATTGTAGTAGAATTTCCAAGACCAGGTTCAGACATCAATGAACCAGGATATTTAGTCGGCGGTGGAGAAAGCATTGTTTCTGATCAGGTTTGTATCGAAGTGCCGTTAATTATGCCTGTCATCACTAATGTTACGGTTGACGAGACGAATGAGACAAACGGACAAATCACTGTGAAATGGACACGGCCAACGCTTCAGGAAGGAGCTTCCGTTCCTGCTCAATACAAACTTTTCCGTGCAACAGGGCTCAACGGCACTGCTTTTACCAACATTGCAACGATTAATACCAATTTATCGGCCAATGCAGCGGATACGGTTTATGTGGACAGAGGTCTGAATACGGTTGCGAATGCCTACAATTATAAAATTGAATATTATTATACAGAGGCAGGAAGTCTTGTAAAGCTGGACGAAACAGAAACTGCAAGCAGCGTAAGGTTGTCTCAAGGTCAGGCAAATCCGACAAGTATTCGTCTGAACTGGACGGCAAATGTGCCTTGGAGCAATGATAACCAGGTGCACAGAGTATATCGGGAAGATAAATCAAGACCCGGCACTTTCAACAGAATTGCAGATGTTACGGTACAAGGTCCACAGAGTTATACTTTCACAGATGACGGGTCAGATAAGTATGCAGCTGACGGGACGGTAAGTATATCGATCGTTAAAGATTCTGTCTATTGTTATAAAGTTGAGACCGTTGGATCATACAACAATACGCAGATCAAGGCTGACCCGCTTTACAATTTCTCGCAGATCATTTGCTTATCGGCTTCCGATACGACAAAGCCTTGCGTTCCGGTGTTATCCATCGATGAGCTGAATTGTGCGGAAGTTAATCGAGATACGTATTGCGGACAGACTTCTTTTACCAATAATCTGTCCTGGGCTTATCCGCAAAATGCTGAATGTGACCAGAATATTATTGCTTACCGTTTGTATTATACACGGTTTGAAGGCGACACGCCTACTTTGCTGAAAGAAATTGCCGCGCCGGCTTCCACTTCTTTTGCACATGAAGGAATGACTTCTTTTGCGGGCTGTTACTACGTAACCGCTGTGAATAAATACGGAACAGAAAGTGTGCCAAGCAATACGGTTTGCAAGGACAACTGCCCGATCATTGAACTGCCAAACGTTATCACACCAAACGGTGACGGGAAAAACGATACTTTCAAACCGTTGGATTGTCCAAGTTTTGTTCAGGCAGTTGAATTTAAAATCTTTAATCGCTGGGGAGCAAAAGTATTTGAGACTAATGATGTAAACATCAACTGGGATGGAAAAAATAATTCCGGAAACGAGCTTGCTGCCGGACAATATTATTACGAACTGACTGTCTATTTCGAATCCGTTCAACGCGAAGGAAAACCAGCGCAATTTAAAGGATGGGTGCAGGTGCTGAGATAGTCTCTGAATTTTTGAAAAATATTTTAAAGCCCGGTTCTTTTGAGTCGGGCTTTATTTTTTCCTTTTTACTGATAAATACAAATATTTAAATCAAGTATCCGACGATCGACATTCATTTACTCAGCACACACATTTTTTAAAAAAATTTCGTTGAATAGATAATTGTGGAACAATCCCGGATATTATCTGTAAGAAATCTTCCAATAACAATGATCGCCGTTGTTGAAAAATGGCAACCTCTATCTTTTAAAGTTATAAGCACATGCGCTCAACTCTACATTGTCTGTACCTTCTGATACTTATTATTAGTCTTTCCGTAAGTCAAAAAGCATATGCTACACACTCGCGGGCAGGTGAAATTACTGCGAAACGAGTCCCCGGCAATCCACTTGCCTATGATGTAACCTATACAGGATATTTTGATATCGCAACCGGTAAACCGGCAGCCGACCAACAGACTTTTGTTTTAATGTATTTTTATAATGGCCCAACGGATGGAGCTGCCGCCACACCTGTTCGTGTGGATAGAATATTAACCCGAGATATTGGAAACAGCACCACACAAAACGTCTACACTACCCGGCATGTTTTTCCATCGGCTGGCAACTGGAATATTTCTGTCACGATTGATAACAGGAATGACGGGATCCTAAATTTAACCCCGCTGCCTACTAATTCCCTGAATTTTTATGTCAATACTTCCATTGTGATCAATTCTTTTGTTGGCCTAAATCAAACGCCTGTTCTTCTAAATGCACCGATTGATCTTGCAGCAGTCGGACAACGATACATTCACAATCCCGGAGCTTTCGACGCAGACGGAGACAGTATTGCCTATCGCCTTTACCGGCCGCAACAAAGCACACGCAGAGGAGGATTAGGAGTTAATTTGGGATACACACAACCTAATCTTGCATTTCCTCCCGGTGCCACAGAGGCAGGTCAATCGCCCGCTACTTTTAGTATGAACCCTATAACCGGGGATTTGATCTGGGATGCACCCACTACAAAAGGATACTACAATGTTGCTTTTATAGTAGAAGAATGGAGAGATGGTGTAAAAATCGGCGAGATTGTCCGTGATATGCAAATCATTGTTGAGGATGCGAGAAATGACAGACCTGTTCTTGAACCGTTGCCTGACATTTGTGTTGAAGCAGGTACACTCATCAATCAAACGGTACGGGCAACTGACAAAAATGGAGACAGGTTAACGCTGACAAGTACAAGCGGCCTATATCAAAATGCTGCACTGATATCACCCGCTTATGCGACTTTCAATGTCCCGCAGCAGGGTGCGCAAAATACGGTCACCGGCCAGCTTACCTGGCAAACAGGTTGTAATCATATACGACTCGAACCTTACGACGTACTTTTTAAAGTCGAAGACGGCCCGGCGCCGGGAGCTCCGAATCCTACTCTGTTCAGGAAACTCGTCGATATGACAACGTTGAAGATCAGAGTTTACGGACCGCAGCCGGACAATCTCCGGGCTGTTCCGGTGACGGATGCTGCCGGAAAAGCTTTCAGAGTGACGTGGGATTCTTACAAATGTCAGATACCTGGTGCAAGAGTTGTGATTTATAGAAGAGAAGGATGTAGAGCTATCCCGACCGACGTTTGTATAACCGGTATCCCAGCGAGTTCGGGTTATGAAGAAATTGCCCGGGTGGGTATCGGAGAAACCTTTTATGTAGATAATAATAACAATACCGGACTTGAAGCTGGTGTCTCATACAGTTACAGAATTGTAGTTGAATTTCCAAGACCAGGTTCTGATATCAATGAACCTGGCTATTTGATTGGCGGTGGAGAAAGTATGGCTTCTGAACAGGTTTGTATCGAGGAACCTTTAATTATGCCTGTAATCACGAATGTGACAGTTGATTCAACAAGTGAAACAACGGGAGTGATTACAGTGAAATGGATGAAACCTACACTGCCTGCCGGCGCTTCAAATCCGGTTCAATACAGACTTTTCCGTGCAAGCGGGCTGAGTGGAACAGATTTTTCAAATATTGCTACAATTGATGGTACGATTAACCCTGGTTCAGATGAACTGGTAAGTTACATCGACAGAAACCTAAATACAGTTGCCAATGCCTATCGATATAAAATTGAATATTATTATACCCAAAATGGCAGTCTCGTAAAACTGGACGAAACTGAAATCGCAAGTAGTGTGAGATTATCCCAAGGACAGGCTGATCCGACAAGTATCCGCTTAAACTGGACGGCAAATGTGCCTTGGAGCAATGATAATCAGGTGCACAGAGTCTACAGGGAAGATAAATCCAGACCTGGTACTTTTAACCGGATTGCGGATGTTACGGTACAAGGTCCACAGAGTTATACCTTCACAGATGACGGAACGGACAAATATGCTGCGGATGGAACAGTGAATGTATCGATCGCGAGGGATTCTGTTTATTGTTATAAAGTTGAGACGGTTGGATCATACAACGATTCTCAAATTAAGGTTGACCCGCTCTACAATTTCTCGCAGATCATTTGCATATCGGCTTCCGATACGACAAAGCCTTGCGTTCCTGTGTTATCCATCGATGAGCTGAATTGTGCGGAAGTTAATCGAGATACGTATTGCGGACAGACTTCATTTACCAATAATCTGTCCTGGACTTATCCGCAAAATGATGAATGTGACCAGAATATTATTGCTTACCGTTTGTACTATACACGGTATGAAGGCGACACGCCTACTTTGCTGAAAGAAATTGCCGCGCCGGCTTCCACTTCTTTTGCACATGAAGGAATGACTTCTTTTGCGGGCTGTTACTACGTAACCGCTGTGAATAAATACGGAACAGAAAGTGCGCCAAGCAATACGGTTTGCAAGGACAACTGTCCGATCATTGAACTGCCAAACGTTATCACACCAAACGGTGACGGAAAAAACGATACTTTCAAACCGTTGGATTGTCCAAGTTTTGTTCAGGCAGTTGAATTTAAAATCTTTAATCGCTGGGGAGCAAAAGTATTTGAGACTAATGATGTAAACATCAATTGGGATGGAAAAAATAATTCCGGAAACGAGCTTGCTGCCGGACAATATTATTACGAACTGACTGTCTATTTCGAATCCGTTCAACGCGAAGGAAAACCAGCGCAATTTAAAGGATGGGTGCAGGTCTTACGATAATACCAGCGAACTGCGTTTTTTTTCTTTCATATTGAAGTCGTTAATTTGCAGCCCGATTCGCAAGAGTCGGGCTCAAATTTTGTTAAGACAATTTTAAAAAATCCAATAATCATGAAAGCAGCCTACGTATTTCCAGGCCAGGGTTCTCAGTTCAAAGGAATGGGTCTGGATCTTTACCAGAATTCCGACTCAGCAAAGGTAATGTTTGATCAGGCAAACGAAATTTTGGGCTTCGATATCACGAAGATCATGTTTGAGGGTACTGACGAAGAGCTTAAACAAACCAACGTTACGCAACCAGCCATTTTTATCCACTCGGTTATTCTTGCAAAAGTGAGTCCTGATTTTGCACCGGAAATGGTAGCAGGACATTCTCTAGGAGAATTTTCCGCCTTAGTTGCTGTCGGAGCTTTATCTTTCGAAGACGGGTTACGCCTTGTGGCAAAACGTGCTGATGCCATGCAAAAAGCTTGTCTGATACGCCCATCAACGATGGCAGCCATTCTTGGCCTAAACGATAAAACGATAGAAGATATCTGCGCAGGCATTACTGACGAAATCGTGGTTCCGGCAAACTATAACTGCCCTGGACAAGTTGTAATTTCAGGATCCATTGAAGGTGTGGAAAAGGCCTGCGAATTATTGAAGGCGGCTGGTGCAAAACGTGCACTGATACTTCCGGTTGGTGGCGCCTTCCACTCTCCCCTTATGGAACCTGCTCGCGAAGAATTGGCAGCTGCCATTAACAGTGCAGAATTCGAAGCTCCGATTTGCCCTGTTTATCAGAACGTCAATGCAAAACCAGCTACCGAAGTTTCTGTTATCAAAGAAAATCTGATTGCGCAACTTACCGCTCCGGTGAGATGGACGCAGTCTGTTGAACAAATGGTGGCTGATGGTGCTGGAATATTTATCGAATCCGGTCCCGGAAAAGTACTTCAGGGATTGATTAAAAAGATCTCAAACGGCGTTGAGTTGAAAAGCATCTGAAAAATATTTTAAAAATTTTTCCCAAAAAACTTGACAACTTAAAAATCTCATATTACTTTTGCACCCACTAACACGGTATTGGCCGATGGTGTAATGGTAACACTGGACATTTTGGTTGTCTCATTCAGGGTTCGAGTCCTTGTCGGCCAACAACTTTTTAGCAAAGAGCTCATTTTAAAATGAGCTCTTTTTTCTTTTTGCCCCAAATCCTGCACGTCGATTTAAAAAACTTCTACAAATTCAGGTCCGCCAAAATTTCAATTCGTGAGATTTATTTTCCGGTGAATAATTATTAGGCAACCAAAGAAGAAAAAAGGTTACATAACTTCTTGAAATATGATAAATATTTTCGGACGAAATGTTACATTTACTATGTATAACCTAAATGCCCCGTAAATGAAAATCGACACAAAAGTTAAAAAAAGAGACAGAGAACGAACCAAGGGAAAAATTCTCAAAGCCGTTGGCGAAGTTATTGAGCAGCATGGCACGGAAAAAGTTGGTGTAAACCTGATTGCTCGCACAGCCGGCGTAAACAAAGTACTGATTTACAGATACTTTGAAAGCGTAGACGGATTGATGGAACAATATGTTAAATCCGGAGAGTATACATCCACGATGGCCGATGAATATATCGACAACATGAACGTCGTTCCGCCCGAAGAACGCAGCCAGGTACTTTCAGATCTCATGCAGACATTCCTGACAGATTTACGCGAGCGTAAGGCGACAAGAGATTTGTTGCGCTGGGAAATCGGTACAGGTAAATCGATGCTCTCCGACGCGAGAAATCAAATTGCTACAAGGATTGTAGAAAAAGTTGGAGAACTGCCAAATTTTAAAGACACAAGTGCGCTGATGGCTTTTCTTACCGCTGGTATCTACTACATGACGATCGCAACGGATTATCGTGAGAAAATGATCGATGTGGACTTGCATTCGGACGAAGGATGGAAACGAATTGAAAACGTTATTCATAGGATCATCGCAACGATCGCGTAAAAATAAATCGATTCTTCTGAGTCCTTCCCAGATACGGGAAGGACTCTTTTTATTTTTGATACGAGTAAAAAGCAGTCACTTCGCGTATATTTGCAGGACGGAGATACAATCAAAATCATGCCAAATCTTAGATCTTCGTTGACAGGTCAGTAAATATGAGCAGCTTAAAGAAACTTGCCGGGGATACGGTAATGTACGGAGTGAGTACCATGTTGGGGAGAATGCTCAATTACCTGCTTGTCATTTTACATACAAAATTATTTTTACCGGAGCAGCTCGCCTCGCAGGTTCAGTTATATAGCTACGCAGGTCTTTCCCTTGTAATCTATACTTTCGGAATGGAAAGTGCTTATTTCTGGTTTGCGAGGAAAGAAGGTGACCGCCAGCAATATTTTAACCTGGTGCTGAGCGCCGTAATTCTGGTCAGTGTTTTCTTCTCGGGAAGCATTTTTCTGTTCGCAGAACAGGTTGCCAGTATAATTCACTACCCCGAAGAAGTCATGTTGGTTCGCTGGATGGCAGTCATTATGGCTATTGACGGAATTGTTTCCATTCCGTTTGCGAGATTAAGACTTGAAAAGAAGGCAAAAAAATTCGTCTCTGCCCGCGTTTTTAATATCCTGATGAATATTGCACTAAACTTCTTCTTTCTGATCGTCTGCAGGGATATTTACAATGAAAAATATCTTGGTGTCTTAAAGCCTGCTATCGATCTTTTCTATAATCCAAATGTCGCAGCAGGTTATATCGTTTTGGCAAACCTGGTCGCGAACCTTATGTTTTTTGCGTTTTTGTATCGTGAGTTTGCCGATTTCAGGTTTGTGTTTAATCCGACATTATTCAAACCAATGTGGGTTTATGCCTTTCCACTTTTCATCATGAATCTTGCAGGCGTAACAAATTTGCTTTTTGACAGGACATTTTTACAGTATCTTCTTCAGCCAAACTTCTATCCGAACCGGACAACCAAAGACGCAATCGGAATTTATGGGCAATGTTTCAAATTATCCATTTTCATGAACCTCGCCATTCAGGCTTTCAAATACGCGGCAGAGCCATTTTTTTATTCCAAAGCAGAAGACAAAAATGCGCCGTCTCTATTTGCAGAGGTAATGAAATGGTTCATTGTGATTTGTGCAACCATGTGGGTTGGGATTTGTCTGAACCTGCACTTACTGGCAGAATTATTTTTAAGAAAGAAAATTTATCACGAAGGTTTATCCGTTGTTCCGTGGCTTCTACTCGGTTTTCTGTTTCTGGGGATTTATTATAACCTGGCCACCTGGTTCAAACTTTCCAATAAAACGCAGTACGGCACTTATATCACGTTAACCGGCACAGGAATTACGATCCTGCTGAACTTAATTTTAGTACCTAAAATTGGGTATCTGGGCTGTGGATTTGCTTTTGCCTCCTCCGGACTAGTCATGATGATCCTTTGTTATTATTACGGACAAAAATATTATCCGATCCCTTATCATCTCAATTCGGCACTCGGCTACATTATCGGCGGTGGGGCTTTTATTTTACTTGATGCATACCTGATTCCATCAGGTTCCACAGTGAGCCTGGCTTATCACATGTTATTTTTCGTTGTATTCTGTGGAATCGTATTTTTTGTGGAGCGAAAAGCTTTGCCGGTAAGGTTTCAGCGGAAACTTGGTTTTAAATAATCATTTATTTTCGTTTTCCTTTGCTGCATCCCGTAAAAGTTTGTTCGCAAAAATAAACTCATTCAGCTCGGGCACTGTCGTTTTGGTAATATCCGTATTGATACCTTCCCAGAGTTTATCACCCTGATATAAAAACATCACGTTCTGACCAATTTCCATTACCGAATTCATATCGTGGGTGATGATAATGGTCGTGATTTTATATTCCTCAGTTATCTCTTTGATCAGTTCATCGATTTTAACTGATGTAAGCGGGTCCAGTCCGGAGTTAGGCTCATCACAAAAAAGATATTTCGGATTCATTACGATTGCTCTGGCAATACCTACACGTTTTTTCATACCACCACTGATCTCCGATGGCATTCTTTTTCCGGCAGCCTCGAGTCCGACGCGCTGGAGACAAAAATCAACACGTTCTTTCTTTTCGCTTGCTGAAAATTCTGTTAGCATGTCTAATGGAAAACGTACATTTTCCTCAACCGTCTGCGAGTCAAAAAGTGCGCCTCCCTGAAACAAAACGCCCATTTCTCTTCTGATCGCTTGCCGTGTTTCTTTATCCGAATTATAAAAATCTCGATCGTTATACAAAACACTTCCCTGATCGGGTTTGATCAAACCGATCATACATTTTAACAAAACGCTTTTTCCTGTTCCGCTACCACCAATAATAAGATTTATTTCACCCTCTTTAAATGTGCTCGATATACCTTTCAGTACGGTCTTACCATTAAATGCTTTGTTAATATCTTTTATTTCAATCATTTCAGGTTTGTAATTTATCTGAGATCAAAACAATCGTTGAGAAAGGATGATCAGAAATTCTAATTATAACAATAGCTGCGCTAACAAATAATCGGCTACCAGGATAGAAATACAGCTGTTTGTAACAGCCTGCGTACTGGATTTACCAACTTCCAGAGCTCCGCCCTGCGTGAAAAATCCCTGGTAAGAGGATATAGTAGCAATTAAAAAACCGAATACAAACGGTTTTACACACATAAAAAAGAGGTTGTAAGGCACGAATGAATCGCGAATACCGTACAGATAATCTCTTTCAGTAATAACACCTGTTAAAGTTCCGGCGAGATATCCACCAAAAATTCCCAGAAATGCGGCCATAACAACCAACATCGGAAAGGTAAACATCGCAGCCAGTACTTTCGGCAGAACCAGGTACGAGGAAGAATTAATCCCCATCACTTCCAGCGCATCAATTTGCTCAGTAATGCGCATCGTGCCCAGTTCGCTGGCAATATTTGACCCAACTTTTCCTGCTAAAACAATACATGTAATTGTCGGAGCAAGTTCCAGAATCTGCATATCACGCACGATAAGTGCAACAGTGGACACGGGTATAATAGGGCTGACGAGATTGTAAGCGGTTTGGATACAGGAAACTGCTCCAATAAAAGTAGAAACGATCGCTACGATAAAGATAGAGCTAACACCAATTCCGACACTCTCCTCCATAAAACGCCGCCAGTAGACCGACAATTTCTCACCTTTGCCAAAGAGGGAGCCTAAAAAAATAAAGTATTTTCCGATTACAGACATCATATCTTAATTGTATTCAATATTTTCGGGAAAATTAGACAAAAAAAGAGCCAAATAGAAAAATGAATCCATTAGTAGTAATAACCGGCGGGACAAAAGGTATTGGAAAAGCTTTGATTGAACGGTTTTTGGCTGCAAGTTTCGATGTTATTACCTGCGCAAGAAACGAAAACGATCTTTTTGAACTGAAAAAAGAGATGAAGGGGAAGTTTTTAAATGCAGAAGTTTTTTTCCAAAGAGCAGATCTTTCAATTCGGCCTGAATTGAATTCATTTATCGGTTTCATTAAATCACTTGAACGTCCTGTGGATGTTCTGATTAATAATACCGGTGTTTTTATTCCCGGGCAAGTCCATAACGAGGAAGAAGGAACGCTTGAAAAAACTATTGAAACAAATCTTTATAGCGCCTATCATCTAACAAGAGGCGTTGTTGATAAAATGATGACTGAAAAAAAAGGACATATTTTTACAATTTGTTCTACGGCCAGCATCACGGCATATCCAAACGGAGGTTCCTATTGTATTTCAAAGTTTGCTTTATACGGTATGACCAAAGTTTTACGAGAAGAAATGAAACCGCACGGCGTGAAAGTAACAGCAGTTTTACCAGGTGCGACACTCACAGACAGCTGGAAAGGCACCGATCTTCCTACTGAAAGATTTATAGATCCGAACGATGTTGCCGAAGCGATCTGGTCGGCCTACTCGCTCTCTTCCAGAGCAGTGCTCGAAGAAATTTTAATCAGACCACAGCTCGGAGATCTAGATTGATTAGTAAAGAATAAAGCATTTTTGCTAAATTGCCGCATTTTTAAAATTATTTATAAAACCCTTATTTCATTTCATGGAACAATACCTTGGTATAGACGTGGGCGGTACTAACGTAAAAATGGGGATCGTTGACGCTACAGACGGGAGAATTTCTAATTTTTATAGCCACGATACCGCTAGCTGGCGCAATTCAGGACATTTTATCGAAAGACTCGGCGACGCCATCGCTTTGCAGCTGGTTGAACATACAGAAGTTAAAAGAGTAGGAATAGGCGTTCCCGGCCTGATCTCACGTGATCGTACCACGTTACTGGAAATCACTGCGATTCCTGAAATTGACGGAATTGCGATTGTTCCCGATTTAAAAGCCCGTTTTCCTCAACATGATTTTTTTCTGGAAAATGATGCAAATGCAGCTGCGCTTGGAGAGTATTATTTCGGTGAAGACAAACTTCCTGAAGATTATATTTTCGTAACACTTGGAACCGGTATCGGCGGTGCTGCGATTATTGATAAAAAAGTTTTCAAAGGCGGAGGCGGAAATGCAATGGAGCCAGGACACGTTCCTTCAAAAGGTGGAAAAGTGCTTGAACGCAACATTGGAAAGAAGGAACTTTTGGATCTGGCGCATTCTATGAGAGCGTCTTACACCGGAAAAACGCAATTGCCCGACAATGGTACCATTTCTACAACTGGTTTGGTTGCAGCTGCCGGGGCCGGCGACGAATTGGCGAAGCAGATTTTCCAGGAAATGGGTTATCTTTTGGGAGAAGGACTGGTTTCCATGATCAGAATTCTGGATATCACTACGATTTTGATCGGCGGAGGTATTTCAGCATCCTTTGAATATATTTTGCCGGCGATTAATGAGAGGTTTAGTTACTGGCTCACTCCATACTATATGAAGACAATCAGCATCAAAAGAGCCACGCTTGCAAACGACGCTGGGTTATTGGGTGCTGCATCATTGTGTTTTGAATAACAAATTCTGTCTATCCGGCCTTTGATAATATTTTTTGTTTACCAATAAACCCCGCATGAAGTTATCCATAATTGTACCTGCTTACAACGAAGAAAAGACGATTTGGAATGTGTTGGACAAGTTAAAATCCATCGAGCTCATCGGAGGATTTCAACGCGAGATAGTGGTTGTAAATGACTGTTCTTCTGATAATACAGAAGGAATGGTGAAAAAATTTATTGCGGAGAATCCATTTGTTGAAATAAGTTACTTTCGTCACGAGTACAATCAGGGAAAGGGGGCGGCGCTGCATACCGGAATACATAAAGCGAGCGGGGATTATATTATTGTGCAGGATGCCGATCTGGAATACGACCCGCGGGAGTTTAATATTTTATTAAAACCTATAATAAACGGATTCGCAGACGTGGTATATGGCTCACGTTTCATGGGCGGAAAGCCGCACAGGATCCTGTTTTTCTGGCACACAATCGGAAATAAATTTCTGACGGCTTTAAGTAATATGTTTTCAAATCTGAATTTGACGGATATGGAAACCTGTTACAAGTTGTTCAGAGCAGATATTCTTAAAAACCTGACACTGGTAGAAAAACGATTCGGGTTTGAACCGGAGGTTACGGCAAAAATTGCCAAAGTTCCTAACATCCGCATCTATGAAGTCGGTGTTTCTTATTACGGCCGCACCTACGAAGAGGGCAAAAAAATAAACTGGAAGGATGGTTTTAGAGCAATCTATTGTATTCTTCGCTACGGACTGGGAAACTAGTCCGGCTATAAGCAACAAAAATAGTAAGTCCGGCTAGCCAGGCTTATTATTTTTTGTTACTTATTCACTAATTTATATTTCTGATCAGTTGATGCAAGGCTTCGCACTGCAATCATTTTCCTGAATAAATTTTTTTATGATGAATTTATTTCATCCCTGATAATACCAACTTCTTCGCGAACGAAGCAATATTCGATTGCTTCAATAATAGAATTTACCCGGAGAGATTCATAAACTCATCCATCCCTTCTGTAATATTTGTTTAAAAGAGTTAATTTCAACGCTTTAAAGAAATCGCACTAAAATCATCCGATCGCTCAGCGAATTAATACAGACGAGCCGCTATACATCTATGAAAAAAAATCTACTATTATCCTTTCTTTTTTTGCTCGCAATCGGTCTTTACCGGACTGATGCACAAACAATTGGCGTGGCCGCTTTTGATAAGCTTCCGGCAAACAAACAACTTTTCGCGAGAGACAAAAACAAGGAAGCAGATATCACGATTTCCGGTAAAATTCAATCCTCCGGCTATGCATATGTTTCTGTCGTTAAATACAGAAACAAAACGAAAATCGGATACCAGAAAGGCGCATTGGCGTATTCAGGATCAACCGCCCCGTTCAGCCTGACATCCAAAATTAAGGCAGAGCTGGCAGAATATGCTTTTGAAGTTTACGCATGTAAGTCATCTACGGATTCCGCCCTTATTGTTCGCCGGGATGATGTTGTAGCGGGAGATTTTTACATTATTTATGGTCAATCCAATGCTGTTGCCTGGGAAGTTGATTACATGTATCGCAACGAATTTTGCCGCACTTTTGGATCGCTGGGAAATGGAAATGGCTGGGACTTATCAAATGAGATCACACCACGCGTAGGAATTTTTGGCATTGAATTTCAACGTAGGGTCGCCGAAAAATACAAAATTCCTACCTGTGTTATCAACGGAGCTTTAGCAGGTGCTTCGATCCTCGACCTTACAAACCGAAACCCAAATAATCATGCAGATGCTTCTACGGGATATGGTATTCTACTGAATTACGCTCAGCAAACAGGTCTTTTACCAAACCTGAAAGGCATATTTTATTGGCAGGGAGAAGCCGAAGCGGCTTCTGACGATCCAAGCGTTTGGGCTCCGCGTTTTGACAAGCTCATGGCAAACTTGCAGGAAGACTATCCCATGATTGAAAAAATGTATGTTTTCCAATTGCCATTGTTTGGAGGAGGAGCTTACGACGACAGAATCGGCGCTTTCAGGGAACAGCAGAGACTCTTAAATAAAAAATATCCGATCATTCAGCCCTACGCCGCACTAGGTGCTCCTGACTGGAATGGCTTTCACTACGGCTTGAATGGTTATCTGCAGGTTGGCCGGGATCTTGCAGAAATGGCTGGATTCTATCATTATGGCGAAAAAGAAAAAGCAACGTCTCCTAGTTTTCAAAAAGCCTTTTACTCCACTCCTAATCGGGATGAGATCACGATGGTGTTTGAAGATTATCAGCAGATGGTTTATCCGAATGATACGCTTAATGCAAATATTGAAGGTAGTCAGGAACCATTTTCCACTTATTCTGTCAAGGATTTTTTCTACTTAAATAAAGAGTGGCAGAAATTAAAGGCGGGAAGGGCCGAAGCGAACCGTATTATTGTCTCACTTAAAACCGTCGGAAACGATACGTTAATAAAATACTTACCTTCAAAATATCATTACTCTGGTCTTGTCACAGCGCCCTGGGTATATATTGGTCCTTTTTTAAAGAACACGAGAGGTTTCCGGGCCTTTGCTTTCCATCATAACACGATCAATCCTTATTTTGACCTTGGAACGTTAACCCTTACCGGCTCTGAACCGAAAAATAACATTGTGCTGAATTGGAACAAACTCCCCAATGTTACGGGATATATTTTGGAAAGGCTGCACGGGAAAGATTCTCTGCAGACTCACGAAATTGTTTACTTATCGAAAGATCAGACTGAGTACACTGACCCTTCGGCAAAAAAAGGAGAAGAATACAGATATCAGATCAGAGGGTATACTGATAAATCGGAATCTCCAATTGCCTATTTAAAACTCATCAAAGGATCGGACGACGTAGTGGATGAAGCAATCGCTAAAATTAATGTGTATCCGAACCCAACGATTGATGTGATCAATATCGTTTCAGCCTCCGACAAGATTGATCAGGTTGATATTTTTTCTTCATCCGGAGTTAGAATGGAAACAAGAATCTATCCTGGAAATGAATGGGTGACGCTTCATACGAATAAACTAAGCACGGGTACTTACATCGTAAAAGTGCATTCCGGCGAAAAATCAACCACGCACCGGGTTTTGGTTGTGAAGTAATTTTTCGCTTTGATTATCACTGACCGAAAAAGGCCAGTGATAGTCAAACATGGCCAGAAACCATAATACCATTATCATCGGCAGAGAATATTTGTCCCACGACAATTGAGCCTTTCCTAAAAGCAGAATATTGATAACCACTACACAACCTGCAAGATTGAACCCAGGAGAAATAAAACGCATCAAAGTGATCAGCATCAGTAAGCCAAAAACAACCTGTTTGATAAAGCCTGTGATCCCGATCGTCATTAACAACTGATCAACGTAACCAAGATACGGCCAGGTAAAATAAGGATTATAAGCTTGTTTGGCGGGAAAAAGCGTTATCAACGCCGCAATCAGGACAAGAAACGTAATGAAAAATCCGGGATGGGTTTTAGGGTATTCAATAAAATACCGCAACTTCTTCGTGATTAAAATTTCCGGAATAACGTAATAAATCGCCAGGCAGGCAGATGAGTAAATCACATAACCGAAGTTATACTGAATAAGCTTATCAGAATCGTAATATTGGTCAGCCATTACCGCCGCCGGTGCCGGTCCTTTCCAAAGTAAAACCCAGGGAAGAATACTTAATACAGCCAGTGCGTAAGGAAGCCATGTCAGATCCTTGAACAAACCAGATATAAATTTCGGGATACTGAAATCTTTTTTCAGTAGTTCAAGAAATTCATAAGCAACAATTGCGGCAGGAAAAGCCAGCATGTATTGCCTGCTGCTGACCGCGGCAATGAAGAAAAGCATCCCCCACCAATGCGTCTTTCGCAAATAAGCGACCGTGCCAGCCAGGACTCCAAGCATGGCAAAAATATCTGTGTAGTAATAAACACTGCACAAATAATAATTCGGGAAAATCATCAATCCCGCGAGACACAGAAAAAAACGCTTCGAATTATCAGGACTTGACCATACAAAGGTCATTAGCAAAACAAAACTTACAGCATAAGTCAATAGACGCAGGCATTGAATATTTTCTCCAAAAACACTTACGGTCCAGCCACCAAGAATAAACGGAACCGGAGTGTTAAGCTCGTTATAACTTTTCAAAAGATCCAGTGACGGAACTGGTTCCTTACTAAAAAAAACAGCTGTCGGCAGATAATGATTTTCATCCTGATACAGTTCTCCCAAAAAATTCTGTTTCAGAAAAAATATTGTGACGAACAGGATAAGAATAACGATGGATGTGTAGAGCTTTCTGCTACTCATGATATTTATTTTAGATAAAATTCACCTCGGCGATCAAAGAAATACCAAATTTCTCTTCAACGGATTTTTGAATTTTTTGTGACAACAATTTAATTTCTTCTCCACTGCCGCCACCATAATTAACCAGGACAAGCGCTTGCCGGGTATGAACACCTATTGAACCATCGCGAAAGCCCTTCCATCCAGCCTGCTCGATCAGCCAGCCTGCCGGAACCTTAATGAATCCAGGACTCACCGGATAACCTGGTAATGCCGGATAATCTGTTTTAAGTTTATTAAATTGTTCTTCCGGGATTTCAGGATTTTTAAAAAAACTTCCTGCATTTCCGATTTCGGCCGGGTCCGGCAATTTGCTTTTCCGGATCTTGATCACCGCATCGCTGACAGCTTTTATAGAAAGTGATTCTATACCTGCTTCCTGCAATGTTTTTTGAATATCACCGTACTCGACATGATAGACAGGCTTTTTATTAAGACGAAAGGTAACGCCGGTAATAATGCATTTTCCTTTTAACTCATGTTTGAAAACACTTTCCCGGTATCCGAAATTACATTCTTCTTTTGAGAAAACTCTCGTTTCTGCCGAATCATAAAAAATTGCTTCCACGGTTTCAACTACATCTTTTATTTCAACACCATAGGCTCCGATATTCTGCATCGGCGCTGCACCGATCGTCCCCGGAATTAAAGATAAATTTTCAATACCCGCATATCCGTGCTCCACACAATACATTACGAAATCATGCCATTTTTCACCAGCGCCCGCATGAAGCCAAATGTGCTCATCATCTTCTTTAACTTTTTCAATACCGCCAATTGATATTTTTATTACCAAAGCATCGACATCCCGGGTAAGCAAAATATTGCTTCCACCCCCCAGAATGAACTTCGGTGTATTTTTCAGATCCGGATTTTTAAGGATTTCGGTAAGCTCTTCCACCGACTTTACCTCCTCAAAAGATTGCGCCTGTGATTCCAGACCGAAGGTATTCAGATTGCGCAGGGAAACATGGTGTTGCATTTGTATGGATTGTATTCAATTACCAAAGCAAAGTTAGGTATTAGATTCAAAATAGCACACCGGGATGGATTATCTCTCTAATTTTGGTTAAGTTTGTGAGTTCATCACGAATTGATTTATCCATGTCGCTGAAAAAAAAAATATTTTTGTTCGTTCTTCCTCTTGGCTTCCTCGCAATTTCCGGGTGTAGTAAAAAGAGTACAATGAGCGCTTCATCAGCAGATTATCGCGAAGACCTTTCTTCGGTAAGGCCACGTTTTGAATACGTAGAACCCAGTTTCGGAAAAAAGGCAGAATCAAAACCTACCGCAGTTGAAAATAATACCAAAGTTGCGAACGGAAAAACTTTAAATGTCAATAAAAGACTTCAGACAGTGTTGGACACCCTGTCTCAGCAGAATAAAGCGATCAAATTTATAAGCGGATTCAGAATACAGTTGTATGTGGGAAATGTGCGTCAGGAAGCTGATAATGCGAAAGCCTACATTTACCAGTTATTTCCTGATCTAAGTCCTTATGTAAGCTACTCCCAGCCCACCTACCGTGTGAAAGCAGGAGATTTTATGTACCGGAGTGATGCAGAACATTATCTTGAACAAATCCGCGGGCAATATTCCTCCGCAGTGATCCTGGCAGACCGCGTTGATATCAAGCGTAGTATGATGGTCCGCGCATCCGCAGAATAGGCGGAATTTCAAAGTTGACTAATAATTTTATCTTTGTATTTTATATACATACTAATTTACGATGAAGAAGGCATTAATTACAGGGATTACCGGGCAGGATGGTGCCTATTTGGCGGAATTGCTATTGAGCAAAGGTTATGAAGTGCACGGTATCAAACGCCGCAGCTCTTTGTTCAATACCCAAAGGATTGATCACATTTATGAAGATCCGCATGAAAAAAATGTTCGTTTCCACTTGCATTATGGTGATTTGAGTGATTCTACGAACATCATCAGAATAATTCAGGAAGTTCAGCCGGACGAGATATACAATCTTGGTGCGATGTCTCACGTTCAGGTGAGTTTTGAAGAACCAGAATATACTGCAAATGTTGACGGAATTGGAACACTTCGTATCCTTGAAGCTGTTCGTCTGCTTGGACTTACAAAAAAAACTAAGATTTATCAGGCTTCGACTTCGGAGTTATACGGTTTGGTGCAACAGGTTCCTCAATCTGAAACCACACCATTTTACCCTCGTTCTCCGTATGCTGTTGCAAAATTATACGGTTACTGGATTACGGTAAACTATCGCGAAGCATATGATATGTATGCGGTAAATGGTATACTTTTCAACCATGAATCTCCACTGCGCGGAGAAACTTTCGTTACACGTAAAATTACAAGAGCTGTTGCGAGAATTGCATTGGGCTTACAGGATAAAGTTTTCCTTGGAAATCTGGATGCACAGCGTGACTGGGGGCATGCCAAAGATTTCGTCGAAGCGATGTGGCTGATTTTGCAGCAGGAAGTTGCCGAAGATTTTGTTATTGCAACAGGTATTACAACGCGTATCCGTGATTTCGTTCGTATGGCTTTTGCTGAGGTTGGCGTAGAACTTGAATTTTCAGGCGAAGGTGCGGCAGAAACAGCAAAGGTAGTTAAATGTAACGATCCAAAATATCAAATCGAAATTGGCAAGGAAGTTGTCGCGGTTGATCCAAGATATTTCCGTCCGACAGAAGTTGAATTATTGATTGGTGATCCAACCAAATCAATGACGAAGCTTGGCTGGAAACCAAAATATGATTTGAAAGCACTTGTCAATGATATGGTTACCGCAGATTTAACGCTGTTCAAGAAAGATCAGTTGCTGGAAAACAGCGGTCACCGTGTGATGAACTATTACGAATAGAATTTTATAAGTCATTTATTGTCAGGTTTTATCATTTGTAGTCAGGAAATGCCTGAGCAATGATAAAGCCTGACATTTTTTATTTTAAACAAAAACAGGTATGGCCAACAAATGACCATACCTGACTCTCATTTCAACAAACCCTGAATTTTTCAGAACTTCCTGACAATAATTAAATTGCAGGAATAGCCTTACCGATACTAAGCAAAGTTTCAGGATTTTGATAGCCAATAACCTGTTTAACGATTTTTCCATCCGGATCGATGAAGAATAATGTCGGATAACCTTCCAAAGGATATTTTTTAGCAAGTTTCGGACCTTCACCACTTTCCATATCTACTTTCACGTTGATAAATTTCTGATTGAATAATGCTCCTACCTCTGGTTTTGTAAAAACATTTTTTTGCAAAAGCTTACAGGGCCCGCACCAGGTTGTATACGCATCAAGAAAAACAATTTTCTTTTCCGCTTTTGCTTTCTTTAAAATTGCAGCCCAATTTCCTTCCGAGAACTTAATTCCAACTGCTTTGGCGTCTTTCTTGTCGCCGTCATTAGCATATACCGTTGAAAAGGTAAGTGCTGCCACTAGCAACAGTGAAATCATTTTTTGAAAACCTTTCATTGCTTGGTTATATTATAGTTTGAACAAATAACGAAAATACCTGTACGGTTTATTTTATTACACCAATTCTATCCCAATAGGTTCAATTTCATTTTGTAAAATATGAAGCGAACTTACTTAATTTTCAGAACAAAAAAGCGCCCTTGCAATTACTATCTGCAAGGGCGCGAACTTGATTGGTCTTATTAAACTTCTAATGGCGCGAGAAGTCTTCCTTTTTCTATTTATTGATAACGACTTTGAAACTGTCCGTAGCTCCGTTTGTACGTGTTACGCTCACAGCGTACAATCCGGACGGCAGGTTTTTAACATCAATTCCATCAACAGGAGCCTTTGCTGAATTGAAAATAGCCTTTCCGTTAAGGTCAAATAGTTGGACCTTATTTATTTTTGTCCAGTCTGTAATTTTTAAATAAAGACGGTCAGCAACAGGATTAGGATAAACAACCACTCCTTCGCCAAGCTCGATGCTGACACTCCGGATTCCGCTATATGCAAAGGTTCCGTCAGCATCGATCATTTTCAACCTGTAAAGGTTCTCCCCGTCTGCGGGATTTGTGTCAATAAATGAGTATTTAATTTCTGCCGAGCTTTCTCCGGAAGCCAGAACATTTCCAACTTTCTGCCAGTTCTTTCCTGTCAAACTGTGTTCTACATCAAAACTTTCGCTGTTTGTCTCCATGGAAGTTGACCATTTCAACTGGGCCGATTCATTTTCTTTGCTTGCTGTAAAACTGATCAGAGTAACCGGAAGCGGCGTTGAACCTTCATAAATTCCGGCATCGTATGTCATATTATCACGTTTGGGGTTTCCTGCCGGATATGTTGTATCAATGGTAATCTCATCACTCGAGTTATTATCATCAGTATTTGCATCACTGTCTTTCTCCGCATCCACGCCTGATCTTTTGAATGATGTGAAGAAAGCTTTCCCACCGGTTGGCAATGTAAACTGAACTTTATATTTACCGGATGTTAATTCATCAAAAAGATATTTCCCGAATTTATCAGTGACAGCACTTACTTCTGACGTCCACACGCCCGAAACGAGTTTATACAACTGAACTTTCAAGCCTGTTGCAGGAAGTTCAGTATCATCCTGCTTGCCATCCTGATTTTTATCATACCATACATAATCTCCAATCGAGCCGAAAGCCTCTTCCTTAACACACGTTCTTTTCTCAACTTTATATACAGTAGTCGTTGTTGGATTATTATTTCTTTTTTCATCAAAATCATGTCCCGTAGTATTTTCGTCCCAGAAAAACATATTCGTTCCATTATATCCGCCATCGCTATTGATCACGCTTCTTCCATTTACTACGATGATCGACCCGTTATAACCTGATATTTTTTTGTCAATAGTAAGGTCTCCATTTGTAATCGTAATCGTTCCGTTGTTAAAAGCGGCACCACGAATATTCACATTTCCTGTGATATTCATACATCCATTATTTTCAAATTCTTTTCCTGCACCCTTATCACCGATTATAAACTCACAACCCGATGAGCCGAATTTCCCACAAAGCGTGTTGATTTCACCATCATTTAGAATTGATCCGTGGTTATAGAAATACCGGCTGATATTGATTACACCTGACGCTTCATTTTTGAAACGTTTTGCATCTGCATTTTCAAGACTTCCGAAATCCATCGTTCCGGCGTTGCAGATTGTAGTATTTGTGCCAAATTTTACCAAACCCGGCGCCGTTGCGATTAATTTAGCGTTAGGTCCCAAATTATAAAAAGAGAAAGAGTCGCGGAATTCAACAGTTCCCGTAGTAGTAAAAGTCGTAGTTCCCTGATTATTGATTAATAAGTTGCTGCCAATACCAGTTGTATTTGTGTTTAATGTTCCGCCTTCCTGTACATTCAGATACGAGGGAACATTTCCATTGAAATTATCGCTGCTGTTATAGTTGAAAGTCCCGTAAACATTAATACTTACAGAACCATTAAAATTCGTTTGTTTATTCTGTTCCCACGTTACGCCCGGAGCAACACAAATGATATTATCCCTGTTGCTGATTTCCAGCGTAAGATTTGTGACGTTGGAAGAAATGAGTAATGTTTTGTTTCCGTCAAGTTTGTAAGTTCCACCGGTTACTGCTGTAAAGTCTCCGGAAGGGCATTGTTGTGCGTAGATAGTATTTGTTAAAAACAATGTCAGCCCCAGAAGAAGCCATTTGTAAATAATCCCT
Organism: Dyadobacter koreensis; assembly: GCF_900108855.1. Taxonomy (GTDB): domain Bacteria; phylum Bacteroidota; class Bacteroidia; order Cytophagales; family Spirosomataceae; genus Dyadobacter; species Dyadobacter koreensis. The sequence continues at coordinate 179,996 of NZ_FNXY01000005.1, read as the reverse complement.
TTCATAATAATTAATAATAGAGTTGAGTTAATAATGCTTGTTAGTGTAAATCCATATAAATCCCCGGCACCTTTTCAGAGCCAGCGATGTCAGTTATTTCTATCCTGATAATCCGCTATTCCTGTTTCGAAATATGGATTGGCATTTTGAACGTATTGTTCGACTTGTCTTTTTCCTTATAGATACCCGTCGGGTCGACTTCGATTTCAAGAATGTAATCGCCTGATTTTAATCCTTTTGGCAATGAAACTGATTGCCCTTCATACATCATTCCGTACGTATCGTAACCTCCGACACTGATGCCTTGTTTGAGAGATTTGCAATCCACATAATTACCCAGTCCGTAATTGGTCAGGTTTTGATCGCCATAAGTTTTTCCGTTCAGGACACAAAGGCTATCGTTATTGTTGCATATTCCGGAATCAAACAGACAGTAACTTACCTTGCTTCCTTTCGAAACCAGCTCCCTTTTAGTTACTTTGCCGCTCTTATTCTTGATTTCTTTTATCACTCTGAATTCAACCCAATCATCAACGTGATAGTGATTATGTCCGGGTTTATCATCGAAATAATTGGTTCCGGCAACACGGTCCTGCCATTCCATTTTATTTCCGTTTTTCTTATAAATACGCTGGTTTATCTGCTGTCTAGGATGTGTTTTATCCTTACAAATCACCGTCGAATCTTTAACTTCCTCGCTTCCGCAATACCACTTATTATTTCCGAAGGCTTCCATCGGACCATCCCCAATATTTGCAATAGAAGCTGCCAGCCTTAGTTGACCAGGGTAATACGGGTCGTTCCAGGGATATTCTTTAACCTGATCGAGTGTAAGTCTCGAAAGAATAACCAGATCCGGAAGCAGTTCACAATCGGCACTTCCATCGGCACATTTGCAGGCAGTTCCGTCTTCCAGTGAACAAGGGCTTACGTCCGTGTTTGGCGTAGGATTTTTACCAAATTCCAGTGTAACAAAGTTTAAAGCTCCTTTTTCTCCAGTTCGTAAATCTTGGACCATCAAATACCAGGTACCATTTGGATTCTGGCCATTGTTCAAAAAGGTCATCCTTCCATCCGGAATATATTCTCCGGTAAACGGAGCCTCTGCCTGATGTACATAACCGGAAAAGCCGTTAGAACGGAAGCATGTATTTGTGTAATGCCTGCCCTCATCCCTACCATTACGATTTGTTAGCCAGATACTTGTACCATCCGGACTAATCAATTCAATCTTCAGGTCCGATACTCTTGGATGGAGAATTGTAAAGCAAATCTTCGATAGTCCGAAATTCTCATCAATTTTCGAATCAAGCCCTTCAACTTTTATTGGAAACGAATCTATTTTAAAACCACCTCTAAAGTCGTGAATTGCTCCTCCGCCGGCGTAGAAACTTTGTGCTTCAGAAGCAAAGGCCATACCCGAAAGGAGCACGACCAAGGTAAAAAATTTAAAAAACTTAAAACAAGATAAAATTTGGGTTTTGCAATCACTCATTGTACTCTAATTCTGATAGAAAGGGCTTGTAGAGCTACTGAGTCACTAAAAATATCTCATATGTCTCACTTTTTCTACAAGCCCCGGGGTTTACGCGTGTCAATCTATTTATGGGTGCTGGGAATATCTTTTTCCTGACGAATAACCTGATACAAAGCTAATTGGCTCAATTAACTATATTGTAAGAAAGAATTGGAAATGTGCACGTATTTTTTACTTTCATTCGTAGAACTAATTTTAAAATATTGTCAGACATACTTTTCGAAAAAATGTAAAACCACTGTCCATATACGTAGACAGAAATAGTTGGAATTTATTAAAATTTCAGATTTTGTAGAATGCCATACAAACTACTTCTAAGACATATCTAATATTCTGTTAAAAAAGAAAACCGTACCTTTGTGCCTAAATTAACAACCAACCGTCATGAAGATTCAAGATGCCAGATATGTGATGAGCAATTCTGATTATGAGAAATGCCCAAAACCAGATTTGCCGGAATATGCATTTATCGGTCGGTCAAATGTGGGAAAATCTTCGCTGATCAATATGTTAACTGGGAAAAAGTCACTTGCAAAGACTTCCCAGCAACCAGGGAAGACTCAGCTCATCAATCATTATTTCATCAATGACAACTGGTACCTCGTCGATTTGCCCGGATATGGTTATGCCAAGGTAAGCAAAACGGAACGGGAAAAATGGGAGAAGATGATCGGAGATTATCTGCACAACCGCCCTAATCTGGTCTGCACTTTTGTTTTAATTGACATTCGACATGAAGCTCTGGCTGTTGACCTGGAATTTATGGAAGAGCTTGGACAAGGCGGAATTCCTTTTCATATCATTTTTACAAAGGCAGACAAACTGAAACCTTATCAGCAGGAGGTTCAGGTAACAAAATATAAAGAAAAACTGGGTGAAATCTGGGAAGAAATACCTCCTATGTTTGTTACTTCCGCAGAAAAAGGCGAAGGACGGGAAGGAATTCTTGAAACAATAGAATCTTATAATCACACGTTTGAGAAAACGAACATTGAATAAGGTTGCTTACCGACCAATCTTTCCGTTATTTTGCGGAAATTTTAAATTATCATAAATCGTTATCACGTAGTCATTTACTTTTTTGTGAACGCTCACTAAAATACAATCGACACGGAAGGATTTCATTCATGATATTAATCGACTTTAAATAAAGAGACCACTAATAGCACAAACAAAAGGATGAGCGAGAAAGTAGAATCAACAGGAATGGATTTGTTGAAAGAGATAGCAAACGTTTCAGGTAAGGGCGGACTGTTCCGTATTTTGAAACCAAGCCGCGCAGGTGTAATTGTAGAAAGCCTGGATGAAAAACGTGAAAAGTCATTGATCGGACCAACGGCACGTGTTTCTGTTTTGAAAGACGTTTCTATTTTCACTGAGGGAGAAGAAGAGTCTGTTCCATTGGCGGATGTTTTCCTAAAAATTAAAGAAGTACATGGCGAGCAGGTTGCTTTGCAGATCAAGAGTTCATCTGACAAAGATCTTATCGAGTTTTTGAATGAGATCCTTCCAGATTTCGATCGTTCGAGAGTGTATGGCTCAGATATCAAAAAAGTGATAACGTGGTATAATTTACTGGCAAAATATGTGCCCGAATTATTTGTTGCCGGTGAATCAGCCGGAGCAGAAGAAGTAGAAGAGGCAACAGTTGAAGCCGTTGAAACTCCTAAAACTGAAATCTGATTCAGGTAAATATATCTAAAGCAAAAACCCTGTCAATAGACGGGGTTTTTGCTTTATCTTTTCAATTGAATGCAAAATGACAGACCTCTCCCGCTATATAGACCATACCCTGCTTTCGCCAGCGGCCAGTGAAACAGATATTCGAAAATTGTGCGAAGAGGCCTGGGTTCACCAGTTTAAAGCTGTTTGTGTGGCACCATCCTATGTTGGGTATACCGTGGAAATGTTTGAATTCTGTCCCGTAAAAATTGAAATTGCGACCGTGGTCGGATTTCCTTTGGGATATTCAACTACGGAAACTAAAATTTTTGAAGCTCAGAATGCACTGGCAAACGGGGCGACAGAACTTGATGTGGTCATGAATGTTTCCCGATTCAAATCTATGGCTTATCTGAGTATCCGGGAAGAACTTAGGCAATTGGCTGAGATCGCACACAACGGGAATGCTTTGTTAAAAGTAATTATTGAAACGGCATATCTGGATTCATTTGAGCTTTATACCGCCTGTGAAATCTGCGCTGAATCCAAAATAGATTTTGTAAAAACTTCCACGGGATTTGGAGCCAAAGGAGCTGAAATTGAAACAGTGAAAAAGATGCGGTCCATACTTCCCCCTGAGATTAAAATCAAGGCATCGGGTGGTATAAAAACACGGCAGCAAGCCCTTGCCTTCATTGAAGCAGGTGCTGATAGAATCGGAACATCTTCCGGTGTGGCGATTTTAACGGAAGGATGAAACCAACAGTTTTGTTATTGAGCACAGTTCATCCGGCTACTGATCCACGAATTGTTTACAAGATCGCTCCGTCACTTGCTCCGTTTTATAACGTAATATGCGGGATATCAGGGAAAGCAGATCGCGCAAAAAATCAAAATATCCGGTTCGTAAGTTTACCGTTTTTTCGAAATTTGCTGGTTAGAATTTTATTTTGTCATCCTGTTCTTCTTTGGAAATGTTTACTTTTTCGTCCTTCGATTGTTCATATCTTTGTGCCGGAACTGATTCCCGCGGCATTTTTGTTCAAAATTCTGGGCGCGAAAGTGGTTTATGAAGTTCAGGAAAATCTCTATAAGAAATTCCCGATCAAGCGGTATAACAAGGCAATCATCTATCGCAGCTTATTCAAATTCTTTGATAAACTGGCACGCAAAAAATTTCATTGTGTATTTACGGAAGACGCTTATTTAAAGGAATATAAAAATTTGCCTTTGCCTCATGCAGTTATTCATAACTACGTTTCGTTACCCTTGATTGATGCCCATGCGGAAAGAGAAAGAGTTGTAAAATATCCTCCGGTATTTTTCTATTCCGGGGTGATATCGATGGAACGATCTTTTGATACGCTCATTGAAGCATTAGCTATTTTAAAAATAAAATATTCTGAATTTCATGTTCATTTATTTGGCAAGGTTCAATTTGACTGGGATGAAGCAAGAAGATTGCCTTATTTTGAGAATGTTGAACAACATCTGACATTTCATGGATATACCGATCTTCTGGAGGGAATAAGGTATTCGAGTGGCGCCACAGCCGGAATAGCTTTGCTGAAGCCGGTGGCTGATTACGCCGATTCTTATACCACAAAGCTGTTTGAGTATATGGCGTTAAATTTGCCGGTAATCACTTCCGATTTCCCCTTGTATCGGCAGGTGGTAGAAAGTTCGGCATGTGGGTTTTGCATTTCACCATATGATTCAGATGTCCTGGCGAAAACATTTGAATGGCTGATAGAGAACAAGGAGGCGGCGAAAACGATGGGACAGAAAGGAAGAATCGCAGCGGAAAATAACTATAACTGGGTAAGTGAGGAACGGATTTTGCTGCACTTTTATAAAAATTTATTTAAAATCCAAAAAAACAGAATTTTAACAACTTAAATTATTTGTATAATTTTATAAACTTATTATTGAATTGTTCAAATATTAAGTACTATGCTTTCTACGAAATATTTAACTTTCGGAATTAAACAGAATTGTAGATTGCGAAGTCAACTTCTCAACCATGTATATTAATACACTCAGTCATTATCTACCAAGTGAAGTAATTGGTAATGAATATTTTACAAATCTCAATAACCTGTCCAGTGAATGGATTGTTGAGCGCACGGGAATTTACGAACGCCGCAAAGCTGCACAAGGAGAGAATACTTCTACCATGGCTATTGAAGCCGTTAAGTTATTGCTGGAAGATAATATCCCTTTTAGTAAGAATGAAATTGACCTCATCGTAGGTGGTACTTATACGCCATATGATACCATAGTCACAGTTGCGCATGCAGTTCAGCATCATTTAGCTTTGCCTGACATTCCGGTTGTGACAATTTCTTCGGCCTGTTCATCCCTTTTGAACGCAATCGAAATTGTAGAAGGATACTTTGCGATGGGAAAAGCTTCGAAGGCATTGGTTGTTGTTTCAGATCATAATACAGCATACTACAATGAAAGCGATACTGTTTCCGGTCATTTGTGGGGAGACGGTGCTTCGGCCATTCTGATTTCAAAAGAAAGACAGTCTGACTCGGACATGCAGATTAAAAAACTGATTACGGGCGGTGCCGCGACAAGTGGAAAAGCAATTGAAGCCGTAGTGCTTCGGCCAAACGAACGCGGTGTGATTATGCCATTTGGTCGGGATGTGTTCCAAAATGCTTGTATCTATATGCCGAAGGTCAGCCAGCAGGTTTTGCAGGCTTGTGGTTTAACGATTAATGACCTGGATTATCTGATCCCGCATCAGGCCAATCACAGAATCAGTCTGAACGTAATCAACACACTTGGTATTCCGGCAGAAAAACTGATTTCAAATATTCAGTATCTTGGAAATACGGGTTGCGCAGGTTGCGCAATTGCACTTTCGGAAAACAGATCAAGATTTGTGAAGGGCCAAAATATTGTCATCACTGTTTTTGGTGGCGGATATTCGTACGGGGCAATGCTGATTACAATCTAATAAATCATCGGAACTGAATTAATACGACAAAGAAAAGCCTTGCAGATTTGATACTAATCAAATCTGCAAGGCTAATGTATTTCACGTCAGTCCTAGTTTGTCTCTGAAACTGAATACTTACCAGGTTTCCAGCTATTGTTTTGTGGATTGATATCCGGAAGCTGGTGATCAGGATCGATCGTTACGGATTTAAGCGGCTGTTGCGTATCCACTTTAAAAGTCCACTTTCCGCCACGCTGCCAAATTTCAACGGGCAATTCTACACGTGTTTTCTTGCCGCTCACTTCCTCTACATCAACTTTGGCAGGCATTGCGAATTGATCAAGATTTTCAATGGTTATGACTGATCCTTTTGAAGGGTTTTGTTCTATGTAAGCAACATCTTTTACACTTTGATCCAATTTATAATTCTCAAAGAACCAACCTTTCCAGAACCAGCCAAGATCTTCACCCGCTGCATCTTCCATGGTACGGAAAAAGTCATAAGGTGTTGGATGTTTGAATGCCCAGCGTTTTACATAAGCATGAAAAGCATAATCAAAACGGTCTTTTCCAAGAACTTGCTCGCGTAACATTTTCAAACCAATCGCTGGTTTATAATACGCTTCCCAGCCAAGATTCGCTGCCTGAACAACATCCGGAATCGTCATGATCGGATCGGCATTATCACGGAAAATAATCGGAGCTAAACGGTGCAGATCATTCATCTGGATATCTTTATACTCACCGTTATTGAAATTATCTCCTGAAAGAAAATTGATGAACGTATTAAATCCTTCGTCCATCCATGCATATTTACGTTCGTTGCTTCCAACGATCATCGGGAACCAGTTATGACCAAATTCGTGGTCTGTAACGCCCCACAAATCATCCTTGCGGCTTTTGCTGCTGCAGAAAACAATTCCGGGATACTCCATACCGCCAACAATTCCAGCAACGTTTGTCGCAACAGGATAGGTATACTCATGGATATAATTTGAGTAAAATTCAATACAACCCTTAACATATTCCGTCGAACGGCCCCAGCCATCTTTTCCTCCGTCTTCGGCAGGATAAGCTGATTGCGCCAAAGCTGTTTTTCCATTCGGAAGATTCATACGTGCAGCATCCCAGACAAAAGCCTTTGAGGTTGCCCAGGCTACGTCACGCGCCTGAAGACACTTAAATTTCCATGTCAGTGTTCCCGATTGTTTTGGGCGTGATGCAGGATTTGTAACTTCTTCAGCAGTACGGATCATTATCGTCTGATCACTTTTTGCAGCATCAGCCAGACGTTTTCTCTGCTCAGATGTAAGGACTTCGCCAGGATTCAATAATTCACCGGAACCTACAACGATATGATCCCACGGCACAGTAACAGCATATTCAAAATCTCCGTATTCAAGGTAAAACTCGCCGGCTCCAAGATAAGGAAGTACGTTCCAGCCTTCAATATCGTCGAAAACTGCTACACGTGGATACCACTGCGCCATTTCATAAACGATACCATTTTTCGTTTCAAGCGTTCCCATACGGTCTGAACCGTACTCAGGAATTTTGAAAGAATAAGTAATTTTGATTTTGATAATATCACCGTTCGGTTTCACTGGCGTCGCCAAACGAACCTGCATACGAGTATCCGTTATGATAAAGTTTGCATCCACGGCTTTGCCGCTTCCCTGCTGCACGGAAACAGCTTTGATCGCATCACCACCATTGAACCCGGTGTTTCCAAATCTTCCGCCTGTAATCGCAGTGGTTTTGCCCCCGCGCGAATCATTGTTAAATGCATTCTGATCCAGTTGAAGCCAGACAAATTCCAGTGCTTCGGGAGAATTATTCTTATAGGTAATTTCTACATCGCCAGATACCGTTTCTTCTTGTTCATTTAGAGCCACATTAATCTTATAATCAGCGCGGTTTTGCCAGTAACGGGGCCCGGGAGCACCACTGCCTGTACGATATTCACTACCTGGCTGAAAATTAAATAACGGGTGAAAAAGTACATGGGCATCGTACTTCGGTTTGTCCGCCTCCTGAGCGAAAACACTTACTGAACCCAGGCACCAAACTGCCATAAGCCATAAGCGATTTGATAAGATTTTCATTCGTATTGTTGAAAAGTAAAATATGTAATTGTAAACGAGCAATATACGGCTTTTCGCCTTTTTTAATATTAAAAAGTTTCATTTTTGCTATTCACCGGCGAATTTTATAAACTTCGTTTTTACATCAAAAACCGAGTTCATGCGCCAGCGCCTTACCGTCGATGCTTATACAGAAGGGATTCTTGCCGGCGACAGGATTATTCTCAGCCGCGCCATTACCCTTATCGAAAGCAGGCTAAAAAACGATCGGCAGATTGCTGGAAAAGTGTTGAAAAACATACTTCCAGCTACCGGAAGATCGCTTCGAATCGGAATCACAGGCGTTCCCGGCGTTGGAAAAAGTACATTTATCGAAGTTTTTGGGAAACACCTTACAAGCCTCAATAAAAAAATCACCGTCCTGACAATTGACCCCTCAAGCAAAAAATCAGGTGGAAGTATTCTTGCTGATAAGACAAGGATGGAAAACCTTGCACATGATCCACTCGCTTACATCCGGCCATCAGCAGCCGGATTATCGTTGGGAGGTGTCGCAAGAAATACGCGTGAGGCAATGTTGTTATGCGAAGCTGCAGGTTATGAAATCATCGTCATTGAAACTGTTGGCGTTGGACAATCCGAAACGTTAGTCCGCGGAATGACTGATTTTTTTCTCCTCCTTATGCTGGCAGGAGCAGGTGATGAATTGCAAGGTATAAAAAAAGGAATCATGGAAATGGCAGATGCTGTTGCCATTAATAAAGCGGACGGTAAAAATAAAACTGCCGCCCGGCAAGCGGTTGACGAATACCGGAATGCACTTCATTTATTTCCAAAATCAGACTCAGGATTTACTACTCGTGTGATAACCTGTTCTGCTTTGGAAGGAACCGGAATTCCCGAACTCTGGGAATTGATTGAGGATTATGAAAAACTAACCGCACATAATGGTTTTTTTAAACGAAACCGTCAGAGTCAGAATTTGGAATGGATGCACGATTATATCCGCCAGACGCTGGAAGATCAATTTTATGAAAATCCAACAATGAAAAAATCAGTAAAAGTTATTGAAAAATCGGTTTCAGAGGGTAAAGAACTACCGATAGCCGCCGCCCAAAAGCTGTTGAATGCTTTTTTGAAAACTAAAAACTAGGCGGTTTGTATTCAATATTTTAAGCGTAAAAGTCTTAATTTAATAATCGGTACAATTTTTACACTAAGTTTGAAGTTGAATATCATGTCAAGTCTTAATCAATAATCTCCTTCGCTATGAAAATTTTTAATCTGTTGAGCAAAACGGCTTTTTTGTCTTTCCTTCTTGTCGCATTTGTTTTTGTTTCCTGTAAAGACGATGATGATGAAACTCCTGGAACTGTCGACAATAATGAAATCGTTGGAAAGTGGCAATTGACCGCTGTTGAACCTGAAAATTCTTCAACAACTATACCTCAATTGTCTCTACTGCCAACACTTGCTCCATGTTATAAAGAATTAAAATTCACGTTTACGAATGATAATAAAGTAACGCTTTCTGATTGTGATGCAGCGGTTGCACTCATCGGTGCCTTTGTTAACATCGCTGCAGATACCAAATGGAAGGTTGAAACCGGAAAACTTACCTTAACAAACGGTTCAACAAGCAACACGTTCGGGCTGACTCAAAATCCGAATGACATGAAAATCGTTGTGAATACAAATACCACCGGGACAGGAACGCCCGTCAACGCAGTGATGAGCTTGAAAAGGCTGTAACGTAAGATATTATATATAAAATAGCCGGCTTGCATGATTGCAGGCCGGCTACTTTGTTTTCAGCTTAATTAAATTCCAGCAGATACTTAGCTTGAATGATCACAAATGATAAGCCACTTTCCTTTAATTTTTTTCCAGAGTAAAGTATAATGTCCTCCAATATCACCTTTTTCGGGACGCGTCAGGTTCCATTTCCCAACTAAAAACGCGGCATTTTTTGCTGGAAAAGTCAGATTGATGAATTCAAATTTCAGTGTTCCCATCGAAGCGCGGTCCGGATACCGTTTTAAATAGTTTTCATACGTTTGATTATAGCCATAAGTAACTCCGTTTTTTCCGACAAACATCAGAGAATCAGATTCCCAATAGCCTTTCATAAACGATTTAACGTCGCCTCGGTTCCAATCACCATTCTGACGATTGAGAATCCCATAAATTTCATCCTGATCCGCCTTCGACTGCGCTATGGCAAAGTAGCTTAATGATAATAGAAGTAAAGTCAAAACACAGTTTCTCATATTTTTTACGGATTTTTGTAGAAAGTTTCTTTCATTTAAAGATACAGGAAAGATTCATTTTCGAAATGATTTCTCCATAAATGTGTCAGAAAGTACTGTTTACAAATAACTGACTAGAATAATGAGCATGTTTGATGATATTTTTAAAAAGCTGGACCGCCAGAAATATCCATTTATTGATGGCCTGTACTATCTGTTTATTATCATTTTTATAGGCATCCTCTTTTTATTTTTCGCTTGATCCGTGGCTGATTCTTATTTATTTATAATTAACCCAAGCTCCGGTACTTCCATCGGACAGCATCCTGAAAAGATTTCCACAGCAATTGAAGACTTTGTGAAAATCAAAGGGGGAAAGGCACAGATATTTTTTACAGAAGGGCGCGGGCATGCGACAACGTTGGTCAGGGAAAATATTGACAAAGAAAAGTGGAAAGCAATCGTGGCTGTTGGCGGTGATGGGACGGTCAATGAAGTCGCAAAAGCATTAGTAAACCGCTCTACTCCGCTTGGGATTTTGGCATTAGGGTCAGGAAATGGACTTGCTCGCCATTTAGGTTTGCCATTAACACTCGACGCTGCACTGGAAAGACTCTTTTCAGGTTCGGTAAATACGATTGACTCGGCAGAACTTAACGGAATTCCTTTCTTTTGCACTGCCGGAATGGGATTTGATGCTTATGTAGGTGATTTGTTCAGTAAAGAAAATTCTCGCGGGCTTGCCACCTATCTGAGTGTTTCTCTGAAATCTTATTGGAATTATAAGCCTCAGTCATATAAACTCAACGGAAAGAAAATAGAAGTTTTTTCTCTCTCTTTTGCAAACGCCGGCCAATATGGCAACAATGCCTGGGTTGCGCCTCAGGCGAGTTTATTTGATGGGCAACTGGATATTTGCACAATCATTCCTTTTCCAAAATGGTATGGGTCAAACCTGACATACCGTCTGTTCACGAAGCAATTGAAACCTTCAAAATACATATCTTATCAACTTGCTCAGGATGCATTGGTCGAAGCTGACGAGCCGCCGATGATTCATTATGACGGCGAACCTTTGCAGCTTGATACCACTAAGATCGAAGTAAAAATCAAACCCAAAAGTCTACGGGTTATCGTTTAAACCGATTTGAAAAATTAAATTCTTAATCTTCTTATGTCTAAAAAGAACCGCTCCGGGATTATTTATTCAACCAATCCCGATTTCGAGTATTCTGATTCCAATCAGGACGAAGCAGAAACATTAGCACCAGCTCAACAGGATTTACGCATCTGGCTGGATCGCAAAGGCGGCGGAAAAGTAATAACGGTCGTCAAGGGATTTATAGGCACAAACATAGATCTGGAAGCTCTTGGCAAACAGGTAAAAGTATTATGCGGAAGCGGAGGCTCGGTAAAGGAAGGTGAAATCCTGATCCAGGGAGATCACAGAGAAAAAATAATTACCTGGCTGACCGGAAAGGGCTACAAAGCAAAAAAAGCAGGAGGCTGAAATAATTTTTGAATAACCAGGCTGCCAGAGCTGTGAATGATAGAATGAGTGAATAAGATGCCCAATCCGACATGCTATCATTCACTCATTCTATCGTTCAAATATTAAAGCACCTTGGTCGTATCAATCTCAGTCGGCTGCTCTGGCTGTACTTTTGGAAAATTGTTTGGATTTTGGGTTGCGCCTCCACTACCCGCCAATACTTCCACGTTCGTCACAAAGAATTTGGTATCTCCGTTCCAGGGAAGTGTAAAGAATTTTTCTTCGTAGGTAAGCGAAACACGGTGGCCGCTTGCAATCGCTTCTTCAAGTTTCGTAATAGCGTCTTTATTTTTTCCGCTAACGGAGAATGTCCATTCAGATGCGTTCAGGGAACCATCTCCTTCATATAGACCGCCCATTTTTAATTCTCCTTCGTAGGTTTTAAAAAGGTAACCTTTATTGCTCAGACGGGTGATAAACCCGCCGCGTTTTCCTTCACTGTAATAGCCAAAAGTCAGATAATATAGCACTCCAAAAACAACTGCCAGGAGAACAAGAATAATAACCCATTTACGCATGATTAGTTTGTCGGTTAAAAGTTTGTGTGATAATTAAAGCAACTTCGGAAAACAGAATGATTTTTCCTATCCTTATTTCGCCCGGATCGCGATAACGGGATCCATCCTGGCAGCTAACATGGCAGGAATAATGCCTGACAGAATACCAATGATACAGGAAACTCCAAGACCCAGGATAACATTTTTAGGTGTCAGAATAATCACCAGCGTGCCGAGCTGCATGAATGAAAGTAAGTATACAAGAAATATACCAACCAAACCTCCAACCAAACTTAACATCACCGCTTCAAATAAAAATTGGCAAAGAATTGAATAATTTTTTGCGCCGAGTGACTTCTGGATGCCAATCAGGTTGGTTCTTTCCTTAACCGAAACAAACATAATATTAGCAATACCAAACCCTCCAACAAGAATCGAAAAACTCCCTATTACCCATCCAGCAAGCGATAATACAGCAAATAAGCCCGAAACTGCCTGAGCTGCTGCCTCTGGTTTGTTGATTGAAAAATTGTTGTCATCTCTCGGTTTAATTCCACGTTTGGTTCGCATCAAGCCGATTACCTCAGCTTCCACTTCTTTCATACCTTCGTCACTTTCAAACGCTTTTACGACGATATCAGGATCAGGCCGGCCGGACTGGAACATTTTGGCAAAAGACCCATAGGTGATGATGCATTTCTTATCCGGATTTCCACCAAAATCGACCAGGCTCTCCCCTTTTTTTACCTGTACTCCGATGACGGTAAATTTATTTCCATTTAGCTTGAAAATTTTCCCTTCTGCCACCTGATTAGGAAAAAGCGCCTGCGCGATGTCGGCGCCGATAATTGCGACATTACGTGCATTAGTCGTTTCCATAGGCATAAAATAACGGCCGGTTGCCAGAGGTACCTCCGAAATTTCGCTGTATTCATACGAAACTCCCTGAATCAATGCATCAATACTGCTGGATCCATTTTTCAAGGTAATTCCACCTTTAAAATCCATTACGGCAACGGCACTTGCATTTTCAAGATTGTCGTACAAATATTTATATTCTGCGTTCGATGGACTTGGCCACTGAAAATATTTCCACCACTGATATTCTCCTCCAAAACCCCATGGCCATTTTTGTACATATAAAACCTTATCGCCAATCGCGCTCATACTATCGCGGATACTTTTTTCAAGCGAATCGACAATTGTAAAAACTGCAACGATGGCAAAAATCCCCACTGTAACCCCCAAAAGAGATAAAGTTGTGCGTGTAATATTGGATTGCAGCGCCTGCCAGGCAAAGCGGAAACTCTCGTATATCTGCCGTAAAAATTTCATAATAGCTTCATTGTCTAGATTTCTGACGCCTTGCTTTGAATTCCAAAAGTTAACGGGAAACTATCTTGCTCAAAAACAAATTAGTATAAAAGGTGTTTTGAGCGTTTGAGCAGCTGAATATGACGGAAAGCATACTAAAATCCCCTGAAATTATTTCAAATATCCAAGTTGATACAACTGCTCTTATTTACATTTACTAAATTACATTTAGAATCTATGAACACCAAGAAATGAATATACGCTACACTCTTATCCTGTCGTTTTCAATGATTTCCGGATTTTCAGCTGCCCAGCAGCAGGTTCAGGAATCCAAAGGTTTTTATCAGTTTTTAACGGATGATCCGAACCAAAAACCGTTTTACAATGATCGCCAAGGTGTTTTTGCCAAAAATGGTATGGTTGCAGCTGCACATCCCGAGGCTTCCAAAGTTGGTGTTGATATTTTAAAAGCTGGTGGAAACGCAATTGATGCCGCCATTGCAGTACAATTTGCTTTGGCTGTCGTTCACCCTTCTGCGGGAAATATTGGCGGCGGCGGTTTCATGGTCATTCGTGATAAAGACGGGAGAAGTTCAAGCATAGATTACCGTGAAAAAGGTCCCGCAAAAAGCGAGAAGGATATGTATCTTGACAAGGATGGAAATGTTATTCCCAAACTAAGTACGCTAGGACGGCTGGCTTCCGGTGTTCCCGGGTCGGTGGATGGTATGGTTGAAGCGCATACCCGATATGGAAAACTTCCCTGGAAAGATATTTTACAGCCTGCCATTGATTTGGCAAACAAAGGCGTGATACAAACCGAAAGAGAAGCACGCGGATTAAATGCGGTAAAAAAAGATTTGATAGCTCTCAATCCTGAAACTAAATATTTTCAGCGTGCAGACGGAAAAGAATGGTCTGCAGGAGACACATTGGTTCAGAAAGATCTGGGAAAGGTATTAAGCAGGATACAGAAAAAAGGCCGGAAAGGATTTTATTCCGGAAAAGTGGCCCGACTTCTTGCCAAAGAAATGAAGTACAAAAAAGAGGGGATTATTTCTAAAAAAGACCTCTCAGAGTATCATGCAAAATGGCGTGAAACAATTTCTGATCACTATAAAGGTTATAAAACCATAACGATGGCCCCTCCATCAAGTGGTGGAGTTGCTCTGATCCAGCTTTTAAAACTTACTGAGCCTTATCCTTTAAAAAAATGGGGATGGCATACGGATTCGACCGTTCAGGTAATGATAGAGGCAGAGAGACGTGTATATGCAGACCGTGCCAAATTTTTAGGAGATCCGGATTTTGTAAAAATTCCGACGGAAACATTGGTTAGCAAAGATTATCTGCAGCAGCGCTGGAAGGATTTTTCGTTTGATAAGGCGACGGACTCCAAAAATATAACCGGCGGTGTTTTTCCGGGATATGAAAGCACTGAAACGACACACTTTTCGGTGGTCGACAAAGACGGTAATGCAGTGTCGGTTACGACAACTTTAAACGGTGGATATGGAAGCAGAGTTGTCGTAAAGGGTGCAGGTTTTTTCATGAACAATGAAATGGACGATTTCAGCGTGAAAGCTGGCGCGCCTAACATGTATGGGTTAGTAGGAAATAAGGCAAACTCAATTGCACCCGGCAAACGTATGCTTTCTTCTATGACGCCAACGATTGTCGAAAAGGATGGAAAATTATTTATGGTTGTGGGAACACCAGGCGGCTCAACGATTATTACATCAGTTTACCAGACCATACTTAACGTACTGGAACATGGCATGACGATGCAGCAATCCGTTAACGCATTTAAGTTTCACCACCAGTGGCTGCCAGATAAAACAGTTTTTGAAGCAGGTGCTTTTACTGAAAATACAATTAACAAGCTGCAAGCCAGAAGTTATATCATTGAAAAACAACGCAATTCAATCGGTCGCATGGATTGTATCCTGGTCCTCCCGGATGGCTCGCTGGAAGGTGGGTCTGATCCGAGAGGAGATGATGTGAGCATTGGTTATTAAAATATCAGCGGGTCAGTTCTTCAATCAGCTTTAGATGCTGTGGAAAACTGGCCTGTAATGTTTCCCGGTCAGCCATTTCAAAATCTTCAAAATCGAATCCCGGAGCGACTGTACAACCCACCAGAGCATATTTACTGTCAGACGCAGGCCGCGAAGCAAACCAGGTATTGGCAGGAACAACGGCCTGAAATGTTTCACCCTTGTCAGGATTATCTCCAAGTCTGATAACATCGAGTTTACCCGAAACAGGATAGATCACAAAAATTTCCAATGTTTCTCCCTGATAAAAATGCCACATCTCATCAGACTTGATTTTGTGAAATGCTGAAAAATTATTCTTCTCTAAAAGAAAATAAATTCCTGTCGAAAATGACCGGTTTCCGGTAAAACCTGCTGGCAAAGCCGCCTGCGGAATATTCTCGAAAGACCTGTACGTTTCTGCATAAAAGCCTCCCTCAGGATGAGGAGCAAGATTATATTTTTCTACCCAATAAGTTGCCTTTTTCATAGTTTGTTGATTTGGTATTTAAAAAGTAATTACCCGAATACCGGCTTTTTCGATTTGTTCGGTTTCCTTTGTTTTCTTATTTGTTATCATCACATCCAGAGAATTTATCGGAGCAAACCTGAAATATTTATCTTTTCCAACTTTGGATGTATCGCAAAGCAGATAAGAAATTGCAGAATTTGCAAACATTGCCAGCGTTATTCCTGCCTCAATTTCACTAAAAGCGCTCAAACCATTTTCAACAGAAATCCCGTCGACGCCTATAAAAGCACGGTCCGCTTTGTAACGTCCGATGTGTTCTTCTGCAATTCGGCCATGCACTGCCTGTCTTTCCGGATCAATTTCTCCGCCTATCAGATTTATTTTCACTGACGAATTCAATAGTTCATAAACAACCGGGAGAGAATTTGTTATCACATGGATTTTCTTATTACGAATGAACTGACATAAGCGGAAAACCGTACTGCCGCAATCCATAAAAATGATATCACCTTCCTGAATTTCTTTCGCAGCCAGCCGGCAGATATTATCTTTCTCCTCTACATTGACTGCCGCCTTATTGGCAAAATGAAAAGGCGTTTTGGTCAGCTCAACTTTCATGATCCCGCCATGCGTACGGTAAACAAGCCCATCCGCAGTCAGAACAGTAAGATCACGCCGTACAGTAATTTCTGAAATAGCCAATTCATCAGCTAATTCTTTGACAGTCACTTCTCCCCGCTCTTCAAGGATATTTAAGATTATATTTTTTCTTTTTTGAAAATTCATAAATTTTTGTACATTTGATCAAATATAATCATTTTAAATCAAAAACGATCATTGGTCATGAATGAAAAAGTCAATCTTGTTTCCGAGGAAATCCTTTCAGACAACTGGTACACGCTGAGAAAATTTACCTTTGATTATCAGCTTGCCGATGGAAGTTGGGAGCGTCAGTCGCGGGAGGCCTATGACCGCGGAAATGGTGCCACCATCCTGTTGTACAATAGGGAAAAACAAACCGTTATTCTTACCAGACAATTTCGCCTGCCAACTTATACCAACGGAAACACAACCGGAATGCTGATCGAAGCATGTGCCGGATTGCTCGATAAAGATAATGCAGAAGATTGCATCAAAAGAGAAACCGAGGAAGAAACTGGCTATAAAATTAAATCTGTAAAAAAGATTTTTGAAGCCTATATGTCGCCGGGATCGGTCACTGAAATACTTTACTTCTTCGTCGCCGAATATTCAGCTGAGATGAAAGTAGGCGATGGCGGAGGATGTGAAACCGAACAGGAAAATATTGAAGTGATGGAAATTCCTTTCAATCAAGCCATTCAAATGATAAGTTCGGGAGAAATCAAAGATGGAAAAACCATTATGCTGCTTCAGTACGCACAGATAAATGATTTACTATCATAAAAAACGACAGAAGATATAAATCACTTCTGTCGTTTTTATATTTCCGATTTTATTGCGCTGATGGCGTCACAGCGGCTACATCGCCGTTTTCGGTAGATGTAGTACCTGTCGCACCAGCGCCTGTGAATTTATCGATCAAATCTTTTAAAAACTTTTCGGCATCCGGAAAATTGGATTTTATCGCTTCTGATCCTTTTGTTTTCAATTCCTGAAAATATTCCGGCGCTTTATCCACAGCTCCTTCAGCTTCTGCTTTTAAGTCGCTCGCTTTGGTTTTCAGATCTTCGAGAAGTTTCTCTCCTTCTTCGCTCTGAAGATACTTATGGGCTGCTACTCCGGCTGCTGCACCCAGAATAAATGTAGCCAAATGTTTTGCGTTAATGCTCATCGTTTTAAGTGGTTCGTTGATTGATAAGTGAATATACAATAAATAAGCAACTTACGGGTCAACAAATATTGTTCCACCTTACTTAATTTCGAAAGCAGCCTGCATGCGATAGCTTAACTTTATTTTCTGATACTGTACATCGCTATCTTGCACCATATCAGCAGATTCCATTGCACCCATCACGCGCATCGCAGCTTTCGCATACATTGGCTGCGGGTAGTTTACGTTATCTTCCACTTCTCTGATCTCCAAAACCGGTCCCAATTTCTGATCGACCGCTTCCAGCAGATAAGTCGCCTTTTCTTTCGCCGCTTTCAACGCGTTAATTTTAACCTGTTTCTTATATTCTTCTTTTTTAGAATGATCAACGCGTGCAACATTTGCATACTGCACACCACGGCTTTCGACTTTCGACAAAATTCCATCAAGCTTGTCGGCACGATCAACTTTCAGTTCATATTGTTTGCTTTCAAGGAATGTTGCAGGCTTTTTCTTCTTATCCGTATAATTCTGGTAACCACCTAACCCACTGATAGACAAAGCCTCCTTAGGTAACCCGGCATCTGCGACCGCTTTTATCAGCTGTTTTTCCAAAGTCGTAATGATGACTTTATCTTTTTGATTTTTTTCGTCATTAAAATATTCTCTCAGTGAAATACTAAAATATATTTCGTCAGGGATAACTTCTAACTCTGCGAAACCTGCTACTTCTATCTTTCTGGTTGGCGGTGTAACGGACACAGTGGCTGTTTGTGAAAATGAAGGATATAAAACGGCTCCCATTAAAAGCGAACTTAAAAGAATGACTTTTTTCATGGCCAAATTAAAATGATTAAATTAATAAAATAAATATCGTGTCTGTCAAAGTTTCAGCTTAACGGTGCAACCAAAAGCTTATTGCAGACACGATGTTTAGATATATAGATGCCTTTAAAGTTTAAAGGGTTGGAAAGGGATTCACACTTATTAACATGTTGATCAGGTAAAGTTGGCGTAAATCGAATCCATAATTCTCACAAAATGCTGATAATCTGCCTCATCCAGATCGCCCCAGCCTTTTCTCCGAATTTCAGCAACAATAGGAAATGCTTCACTATAAGTTGTCTGTCCTTTTTCTGTCAGGAAAAGATTGAACTTTCTTCGGTCGCCGGCAGCAAGTCCGCGTTCAACCAATCCTTTTTTTTCTAACAAATCAATGATACGTGTTACAGTAGGCGGATCCTTGAAAGTCAGTTCGGCCAGACCGTTCTGGCTGATTCCCTGTTCGCGGTAAATGTGATCAATAAGTACCCACTGATCAACCGTCAGATCGAAGCCTGCTTCAATCAATTGTTTTTGTAAAGCATTACGAATTTTTTTGATTGTTGTATCAATCTTAAAGAAATAGGCGCGGTGGTCAGAATGATGCGTCATGATAATGCTGGTATATGTCCAATACGAATAATTTATTTACTAACAGTAAGTCAGTCCAACTATTAGTCTACTAATAATTGAGGGGCAAATATTACTGAAATTTTAGTCTTTCTATCTAATGGTTGAAAATTCAATCAAAGATTTATCGCTTTCAAGTTGAAAATTATAATTCGAAGTGTTTTTTAAACCTCATTTATATCAAAAAGCCAGACAATTATTTATTGTCTGGCTTTTTGATATTTAAATTCTCTGGTTCAGCTGCTAGGCTGAATTTCTCGCCGCGTTAATAATTCCAAACATGGCCCGCATGATCAGCTGATTATAAGTTTCAACATCAACAGGCAACGTTTTTGGATCCTCTGCCAGCATTTGTAATGCATACTGCTGAATGGTGATTAGCGGCAATACAATGCGTTCGCGGATTTTGATCGAAACTTTCGTCACGTTATTGCTATCCAAAAGCTCTTTTTGTTCAGAAACTTCTAATAGTGAATCCAATGTCAGTTTAAACTCAGCATACATTTTATCCCAGAATTCCTTGTAATCTTCTTCGTCACGAAGATATTTGGTTGCCGGGAAAAATGCCTTCGAAAGTGACTGCATTGAGTTTTCTATTAATGTGCGGAAGAACAGCGATTTCTTATAAAGATTTTTTATTTCATCCCTTTTCCCATTTTTCGAAAGCTCCTGGATTGCAGTGCCGAATCCGTAAAAACCCGGCACATTTTGCTTCATTTGCGCCCACGACCCTACAAACGGAATAGCACGTAAATCTTCAAATTTCAATCCTTCATCACCATTTCCGCGTTTCGTAGGACGGCTTCCGATATTGGTTTGTCCATAAAAACGAAGCGGCGTTTTCTTATCCAGATATTTTACAAACATCGGATGATTTTTCAGGTCTAGATACGAATTGTAGGCAGCTTCCGCCATTTCCTCCAACAAATCCTTATCGTCAGGACTTAATTCTTCCTCTTTTCTATCTCCTCTGAAAAGGTGATTTTCAAGACCCGCTGTGAAAAGTCTTTCCAGATTATACATCGCTGTTGTAACAGTCCCGTAGTTAGAACTGATCGTCTGCCCTTGTACGGTCAACTGGATTTCTTTATCCTCAATATCTTTTCCAAGAGAAGAATAAAAGTTATGATTGTTTCCACCGCCACGTGCCGGAGGACCTCCACGGCCATCAAAGAACGTGACTTTAATCCCGAACTCTCGGGATACCTTTGTCAACTCCTCCTTGGCGCGATAAATCGACCAGTTTGCCCGCAGATAACCACCATCTTTTGTGCCATCCGAAAAACCAACCATAATCGTCTGGTGATTTTCACGTTTCGACAAATGATTTTTATAGTATTCATTGGTATAAAGCGTACGCATGATTTCCGGCGCATTCGCCAAATCGTCCACCGTTTCAAACAAAGGAACGACGTCGAGAGCAAGATAACCGCTTTCATCCGCAATCAGGTTTTTAGCCAAAGCAACTACCTGCATCACGTTTAATGCCGATGTATTGTTGCTGATTACGTAACGGTGAGCGCCTTGTTCGCCATTGATTCCCTGGATTGTTTTAATCGCCTTAATCGATCCAAGAATGTCTTTTGTCAATTCATCTTCGTAATCTTCAACTCGCAACGGAATATTAAGAGACAGAAGCAAATCTATCTTTTTGCTTTCCTCCCAATTTTCATAGTCGCTATATTTCAATAATGGGATTTTCTTTTCAAGTCTTTTCAGAATATCTTCCCATGCTTTGCCGTGTTTACGACTATCCTGACGAACGTCAAGACTTGCAAAGAAGAATCCGAACAGATTTAATTTCAGGATAAAATTGTCGAGAAGTTCAACAAATAATCCCTGATGTTTGTCTACCAGCACGACGCGGGCAAGCAAGAGTTCATCGATTAATTCCTGAGCATTGTTATATCCTTCTTCCGTAGGTCCAAAAATCGTGCTGTTCATTTTTCGTTCAGCCACCGAAATTGTATCTTCAACACCTTTGAAAGTCAATCGGCGTTTCAGATTGCGAATATCCCGGTAATAGCTGCGCAGCAACGTTTCACGCAGACGGTCGGCCACTGCTAAAGTGGTATCTGCATTCACAAACGGGTTACCGTCACGATCGCCGCCTGGCCAGAAACCAAGACGGAAAACATTCGGATATGGCCAGTCGTGCGCATTCATTCCCAAACCATTGATCAATTTGATAAGGATCGCAGGAATGGCATCATAATATACATTTTCAAGAAACCAGCATAAACTTACAGCCTCGTCGAAAGGCGTAGGTTTTTCATGATTGATAAACGCTGTCTTTCCAAGTTGAAGTAATAACTGATTTACTTCAGTAAAATCATTAACCTTGATCGAATCTTCAAGATCATTGATTATACCCAATACTTTTCCTGAATAGAACTGTGTGGGATGCGCTGTCAATACGATACGTACACTGAAATCTTCCAGTTTATTCAGAAGTTTTTGTCGCAGCGATTCATTATCCAAGCGGTCTGTCAAATAAGTGACAGACCCTTTACCATTCAATTCATGTGTTTGGTCGAATGCTGCATCCTCCACAGAATCAAACAGAACGACTTGTCTTTCAATGTATTGAATAAATGCAAAAAGAAGGTCGGTACGTTCTTTTGGCGTGGCTGTAACCAGCAACTCTTCAAAAAACAGCTCTATAATCTGTTTTGGCGATTTTCCTTCCTGAAACCCAACTTCACTATGCTGCGTTAATAACGGAAGTAATGAGCCAGTCTGGAAGATACCGCGGTACGGCAAACTTAAAAATAGGCTATTGAAAATATTGTACTTAGTAACAACTACGTCCTGGAAACTGTTATTCATAATAGCGTGACAAAATTTTATTTTGAGACCGGCAATACAAAACAAATATACCTGAAAAAAATCGGTATCAGGCCTTTGGATGCGCTTGTTGGTGTGTTTTTTTAAGTTTTTCTATGGAGTTATGTGTATAAATCTGAGTAGCAGCCAGATTTGCATGGCCCAGCAATTCCTTAATTGCATTCAGATCTGCACCCCGATTCAGTAAATGTGTTGCATACGTGTGCCTCAAAACGTGAGGACTTTTCTGCTGCAAGGTTGTTACTTCAGAGAGATACTTTTTGACCGTTCTTTGAATAAAAACCGGATAAGCCGGCTTTCCTGAATCCGTTAAAATCAGCGCTTGTGTAGGTTCCTCAGGCGACCGGTAAATAAGGTATTGTTTCAAAAAATCAACCAGCAGGCTTGATATTGGAATCAAGCGTTCTTTGCCACGCTTTCCCGTTACCCGTATAATGCGCGACTCGAGTTCTAAATTTCTTAGTTCAAGATCAATTAATTCGGAAAGACGAATGCCTGTTCCATATAATAGTTCCATAATTACTCGGTCGCGGCAGCCAGTGAAATCATCTGTAAATCCTTCCGAATCAAAAAGTGATTCCATAGCTTTTTCATCAACGAAAGCCGGTAGTTTTCTCCGCATTTTCATCGATGTCAAAATCCCGGAAGGATCTTTGGTAATAAATTTTCTTCGGCGCAGAAAGCTGTAATAGGATCGCAAGGAAGCCATTTTGCGATTAATTGATGTCGGATTTAATTTCTCCTCCATCAAACTGACAATCCATGAGCGCAACATTACAGAGCTCGCCGTTTCAGGCTTGTCAAGTTCATATTGGAACAGCAAATACTTTCTAAACTGGTCCAGATCAGTCCGG
Organism: Dyadobacter koreensis; assembly: GCF_900108855.1. Taxonomy (GTDB): domain Bacteria; phylum Bacteroidota; class Bacteroidia; order Cytophagales; family Spirosomataceae; genus Dyadobacter; species Dyadobacter koreensis. The sequence goes on along the minus strand of NZ_FNXY01000005.1, from coordinate 156,695 downwards.
TATGAGATCACCGTATGTTCACTGGATCGTTTTTCAAATGCCAGGTATTCCAAAAAGGGCTCTATCATGGCCCTAACGTACAAAAAAGGGCTGTCTTATACAAGACAACCCTTTTTCACAATGTTATTGCATGGGATATAATTATCCCATCCTACTTTTCAACAGAAAAACAATTCAAAAAGAACTAGTCTTCCAGGTGACCGTAAGTTTTTTCTTTGTATACCGCACGCAAAACTTCGAAACGACGCTTTACAGATGGTTTTTCGAATGCGGTACGAGAACGAAGCTGACGCATTGTGCCAGTTCTTTCAAATTTCTTTTTGTAACGCTTCAAAGCGCGATCGATCGATTCGTTGTCCTTAATGTTAATAATAAGCATGCTTATAAGATATAATGTTCTTTGAACTGGTTTTCTGAAATTGGACTGCAAAGAAAAGACTTATTAAACAGAAAATCAAGAAATAACTCATTAAAAATTAGGTATTTTTTGCAACTTGCCCATTATAATGAAGGGATTAACCGACTAACCACCGCCTATGAGCTCCCGATTGGGTATTATTGATTTAGGAACAAACACATTTCATCTGCTGATTGTTGAAAAAAATGGCGAAAATATTGCTACGCTTTTTCATAAAAGCCAGCCAACCCAGATTGGACTGGGTGGAATCAACAAAAAACTCATTACAGATGAAGCGACGGAGCGCGCGCTGAAAGTGCTTCATTTTTTCAGGGAACAGCTTGATATTTTCGGAGTTTCAAAGGAAAATACTTTCGCGTTTGGAACAAGCGCCATAAGAAATGCAGAGAACCGCGATCTCTTTTGTGAGAAAATTCTGAAAGAAACCGGTATCACAATAACTGTTATTGATGGAAATCAGGAGGCTGAATATATTTACAACGGCGTCCGGACAGGAGTAAATTTAGGAAAAGAACCTTCGCTCATCATGGACATTGGTGGCGGCAGCGTTGAGTTTATTATCGGAAACGAAAAGCAGATATTCTGGAAACAAAGTTTCGAGATTGGCGGACAACGTCTGATGGAAAAATTCATGAAAAACGATCCGATTTCTGAAAGCGATAAAAAACGCTTATACAATTATTTCGATGAAAATTTGATTCCGCTCGCCAATGCAGTGCACCAGTATGCTCCCGTAAAACTGGTCGGATCTTCCGGAACATTCGATACACTTGTGGACATTGATTATCAATACCGTACAGGAGAATGGCCTTCACGGACTCAAACTGATTTCGTAATATCTCTTGACGAATTTTATCGGGCATACGCACTGATTCTTTCCGGGAATCATGATGAACGCATGGCGATTCCTGGTATGATTGCGCTTCGCGTTGATATGATCGTTGTCGCAGTTTGCCTAGTTGATTATGTATTAAAAAGCCATAAAATCTCCAAGATACAAGTTTCCAGCCATGCGTTGAAAGAAGGCGTTCTGGCAAAATTGCTCGATCTCTGAAATTCCGCGCAACTTATTTTTCGAAAATCCCTCTTTCAACGGCACACGAAAATCGTTGGCGGTGAAAGGGGGATTGCCATACCATCCAAATTATTATTTTTGTTTACTCAATCATTAAAAATACGTTCTCAATCTTCATGAAATTAAAAAAACTTCTTCTATTATTTTCCCTCATCTTAACGACGGTTTCTTTTGCACAAGCGCAGAAGAAAAAAGATAAAAAGGAAGACCAGAAAAAAGTCGATAAGGCAGTCGACGCCGTTGCAGATGCTGTAAAAGACAAGTTGAAAGACGAAAAAAAGAAGTCTCCAAAAGCATTCAAAGATTTTATTGACGATTCTGCGGTGAGTCAAAAGGGAATGATTTCCGTTCACAGAATGTCTGATAAATGGTATTTTGAGATTCCCGATTCGCTTTTAAACCGTGACATCATGGCGGTCACACGTTATTCGAAAGCTGCTGCAGGCGGAAATGTTTATGGCGGACAGGAAGTTAAACGTCAAATGATTCGTTGGGAAAAAGGTTTTGACAATAGTCTTTTATTAAGATCAGTTACGGTTGTCATGGCAAGTCCTGATAGTACAAAACCGATATCTCAGGCCGTAAAAAATTCTAACTCAGACCCTATCATAGGTGTCTTTGATATAAAGGCTCAGAAAAGCGAAGATTCGGAAAAATCCTCTGTGATTGATGTCACAGAGTTTTTTAACGGAGACAATCAAACCTTTTCTCTCTCTCCTATTTTAAAACAATATCACAAACTGGCTGCTTTTAAAAAGGAGTCATCTTTCATTCAGAAGATCAATTCTTATACTAACAATACCGAAATACGTACAATAAAGACCTTCGCAGTAGTAACTCCTACCGTTACTGCCACTCCGACGCCAAGCATCGGACAATATTATCCATCTGGATATGACGCCGGAGTTGTTACTATGGAACTAAATACCTCTCTTGTTCTGCTCCCAAAAGTGCCGATGAAAAAACGAATATTTGATAACCGTGTTGGTTATTTTGCAAATCAATATGCTGTATTTGGAGAAGAATCTCAAAAATCTGACTATGAAATCTTCGCTGTAAGGTGGAGATTAGAGCCAAAAACTGAAGAAGATTTAAAACGGCAAAAGAATGGAGAGCTGATAGAACCGAAAAAACCGATTGTTTTTTACATTGATCCGGCTACTCCCGATAAATGGCGTAAATTCTTAAAAGCTGGTGTAGATGATTGGCAAATTGCTTTTGAAAAAGCAGGTTGGAAAAACGCAATTCGCGGAGAATACTGGCCTGAAAAAGATACAACGATGAGCTTGGAAGATGCCCGGTTCTCTGTAATTCGCTATCTCGCGTCGGATGTTCAAAATGCGTCTGGCCCAAATGTACATGATCCCCGAAGTGGTGAAATACTTGAAAGCCATATAAGCTGGTATCACAACGTTATGCGGTTGGTTCGTAACTGGTATATCATTCAAGGCGCTGCAGTCGATTCAGCAGCTCGCACAAAGACATTTGACGATGAATTAATGGGCCAGCTTGTTCGTTTCGTTTCCTCGCATGAGGTAGGGCATACGCTTGGTCTGAGACATAATATGGGTGCAAGTTCCGCTACACCCGTTGAAAAGCTTCGCGATAAAGTTTGGATTCAGAAAAATGGCCACACTTCTTCCATCATGGATTATGCGAGATTTAACTACGTGGCACAGCCCGAAGACGGTATTACCAACCTTTTCCCGAGAATCGGAGATTACGATGAATGGGCAATAAAGTGGGGTTATAGTTATTTCCCAGACAAAAGCGAAAAGGAGATAAAAACTATTCTAAACAATTGGACCAAAGAAGCTTATAAAAACTCGCGTCTACATTATGGCACCGAAAATAGCCCTTATGATCCGCGGTACCAAACCGAAGATTTAGGTGATAATGCTATGAAAGCTTCTGAATATGGTATCAAAAACCTGCAAAGAATTTTACCAAATCTTGTGAAATGGAGTACGGAAGATGGAGAAAGCTACAAAGAGCTTGATGAACTATATAATAATGTCATTACTCAATATCGCCGTTATTTAGGGCATGTCATAAAAAATATCGGCGGCGTTTATGATACACCAACCACCTATGACATGGATAATGTCGTTTTTGCTACCGTACCTAAAAGTACACAGAGAGAAGCAGTTAAATTTCTCAACACGCAACTTTTTACAACGCCAACCTGGTTACTGGATCAAAATATACTTCGTAAAATAAAACCGGAAACGGGTGTTGAGGCCATAAAATCTTTACAAGAATATGCCTTAACTTCTTTATTTTCAGGAGATAGAGCCGCCAGATTAATGGAGACCGGAATATCATCCAAGTTTTATACAGAAGATGATCTTTTTACTGATCTGGAAAGTAATATCTGGACAGGAATTAAAAGTGGTCAACCCCTTGACATTTATCAAAGAAACTTACAGAAGGTATATATAGAGAAAATGATAAATTTACTGAAGCCGGGAAAGGCAAACGTTCAGTCGATCCCGCCCGGAACTGTATATGCCTCCTCTACACGCGTCGTTGAGTTAGAAAAAACAGATCTCCCATCCATTGCACGAGGACATTTGGAAATTCTAAAATCCTCAATTCAAAAAGCGATACCAGTTCAGACCGACAAGATCACCAGGTATCATTTAAAAGATGTTTTACAAAGAATCACTTTGGTTCTGAATCCAAACAACTAAGACAAGAAATCAGTTTTTAAATGTCTGGTAGCAATTGTAATTGGAAAAATTGATTTTAATGAAATCACTATCCGAAATTCTTCGAGATTATCCTCACTTCGAAAAGGTTATTTCAAGCAAAAAACCTTTTCGAAAACTTGATTTTTCTGAAAACAATAAAGATTTGTTAAGTCGTGACTTAACTGAGACTTCGGTATTTTCCAAATATGTTTTTGGCGAAATGTTGTCCCAAAATCAATATGTTGGAATTGGAGGATATGACGAAGATCGTGTAATTTATCGCCAACGAGAACATTTCACGAATCAGGAAAATGCCAGGAGCATCCATCTCGGAGTTGATATCTGGGCTGATGCCGGTGAGCCGGTTTATGCGCCGATCGCCGGAGAAATACATAGTTTTGCATTTAATAATCATTTCGGAGATTATGGTCCCACGATTATTTTAAAACATGTACTGGAAGGTCTGCCTTTTTTTACTTTGTACGGCCACCTTTCTTTGCAATCACTGGATGAATTATATATTGGAAAACTACTAATGCCGGCGGAACAAATTGCCACGATTGGATCATTTCCTGAAAATGGCGATTGGCCTCCGCATCTACATTTTCAGATAATAAGTGAAATTGGCGAAAACAATGGGGATTTTCCCGGAGTAAGTAGCCTTTCTGACCGAGAATATTTCCTAAACCTTTGTCCTGATCCAGATTTAATCTTGCGAATATACGGTTAAACGCAGAGGTAAAGGAATACAAAAGGAGTTTCGCAGAGAATAATGAAAAACTCTGCGAAACTCCTTTTTTAACTTCCGAGACTCTGCGTTTAAACTTTCTTCCGCTCCAAATTCGGCAGAAATCCTGTTAATAATCCAATTAATGGCAGGAACGAGCATACCCAGAATACGTACTCGATACTCGTGCTGTCTGCCAGCTTACCTAAAATAGCGGAGCCTATTCCTGCAATCCCGAATGCAAATCCGAAGAATAAACCAGCAACCATTCCAACCTTACCTGGAATCAATTCCTGAGCGTAAACAAGAATTGCGGAAAATGCTGATGATAGTACTAAACCAATTATTACAGTTAGTGCTCCCGTCCAAAAAAGATTGCAATAAGGGAGTAATAATGCAAACGGCGCCACACCCAAAATAGATATCCAGATCACGTATTTTCTTCCTATTTTATCCCCTACCGGACCGCCGGCAAATGTTCCTGCAGCGACAGAAAACAAGAAGACAAAAAGATGTATTTGAGAACTTTGTACCGAAACTCCAAATTTATTGATCAGGTAAAACGTATAGTAACTCGTTAAGCTCGCCATGTAAATGTACTTGGAGAATATAAGAAGCAAAAGAATACCAATTGAAAAGGCAACTTTACCTTTTGAAAGATTCATAGACTGATCGTTTCCTGAGGATGCACCGGATTTTTTGAGGTTCAAATGCATATTTTTCTTATACCATCCGCCCACTTTCGACAAGATAATTATTGCTATTAAGGCAACCAGCGAAAACCAGATAATCTGGAACCGGCCAAATGGTAAAATAATTAGTGCTGCCAACAAAGGCCCAAGTGAGCTGCCCGCATTTCCTCCAACCTGAAAAAGCGACTGCGCCATTCCATGTCTTCCTCCCGAGGCCATACGCGCAATACGAGAGGCTTCCGGATGGAAAACTGCTGATCCTATACCAATTAAAGCCACAGAAAGAAGAATGATTTCAAAACTTGGTGCCATGGAAAGGGAAATTAATCCAAGCATGGTAAAACACATCCCAATCGCTAATGCAAAAGGTTGTGGTTTTTTATCCGTGTATAAGCCAACAAGTGGCTGAAAAACGGAAGCGCTTAATTGAAATGTAAACGTAATTAATCCAATCTGGGAGAATGTTAAATGAAAAGAATCCTTAACCATCGGGTAAATAGACGGGATAAGTGATTGCAAAGTATCATTCAAAAGATGGGAAAAACTTAGCGCTAATAAAATGGGAAAAACGGCCTGTTCTGCACTTACTGCTGGCGCCTGATATGCGCCGGAGGGATTTTCTTCAATCGTTTTCATAACTTATTTTCTTCTTGAACTAATATTAAACAGGCTGGCCCGTGATTTTTGCAGCACATTCCCAGGCCTTCTGTGGATTTTGATCGGTTATGCTCTGTAGAAGTTCTTCGTGCAGTATCTGCGTTTGAACAAAACTTTCAGTATCGATAAACAGTTCTGAAAAATATTCTTTCAGATTCCTTGCGACGGTTTTGTATAAATCAAGGAGTATCTCGCTTTGCGATGCTCTTGCAATGCTGAGGTGAAAATTGATATCCGCTTCGATACAGGCCGCGGGAATATTGGCAGCGGCCATTTCCCTACGTTCTGCCAGATACTTTTTCATTTCAACAATGTCTTTATCTGTCCGGTGCAAGGCTGCTTTTTCAGCTACTTTTAATTCGAAAAGTTGCCGGATTTCGTTTAATTCACGCCCTTTTGCTCTCAAAAAGCGTTCGGACATAGATTCTGAGTCGGCCTGCTGCTTTTCAACGAAAGTTCCTAACCCTTGCTGCACTCTGACCAAACCTGTATTGGAAAGATTTCTGACCGCCTCTCTGATGGTGGATCTGCCTACGCCGAAAACTGCCATCAATTCCGGTTCAGTAGGTAGTTTTGTTCCCACAGCAAACTCTCCTTTCGAGATTTTCTGTTGTAATCTGCTGGCCACATCATCTGCCAGACTCATCCTCTTTATTATGTTCTCTTTATTCATCATATCATCTGATGTTTCAAAAGTACAAAAATATTTAATTGCAAAAAAGGAATTGCTCCTCGAGGCCAAATTTTAGTTTGGACTGGAAGAGCAATTTAATATTTGAACGAGGTTATTATTTTCGATAAATCGTAGTGGCGGCAGATTGCGCAGCAGCGAGAATTGTTACATCAGCAATCGTTACTCTTGCTGGTGCGTTGACGGCATATAAAATCATGTCGGCAATATCACTCGCCTGCAAAGGATCGAAGCCTTGGTAAACCTTTTCCGCCTTTTCCTCATCGCCTTTGAAACGCACCAGAGAAAATTCGGTTTCCACAGCACCAGGAGCAACATTGGTAACTTTTATTCCGTGTTGTGTTAATTCCAGACGCATCCCTTCGCTCAGCACTTCGACCGCTGCTTTTGAAGCACAGTAAACAGCGCCGTTAATGTAAGTTTGTTTACCAGCGACCGAGCTGATATTCACGATATGGCCTTTTCCGTTTGCTATCAGGGTGGGAATTATTGCTTTTGACACATACAAGAGGCCTTTAACATTTCCATCAATCATAGAATCCCAGTCTTCGGTATCGCCTTCATCCAAAGTTCCAAGTCCATGCGCATTACCGGCATTATTGACCAGAATATCAATATTTTTCCATTCTTCCGGAAGCGACGATATGGCGTCGAATACTGCCTTTTTATTTCTTACATCGAAAAGCAATGTTGTAAGCTTCACCTTATCTGATAATTCTGCAACAACACTTTCCAGTTTTTCCTGGCGACGGCCGCAAAGTATCAGATCAATTCCTGCCTCAGCAAACGCTTCTGCTGTGGCTTTACCTATACCGGATGTCGCTCCGGTTATTAATGCAATACGAGACATTATCAACTCTATTTAAAGTTCCGGTCTGCAAACCCGGAAACTTATTATTTATCAATTTTTTTTGTATTTAAACTGCTGAAATTTCCGTTTTCCAACTCAGAAGCTTTACTAAAAAGTTTCAACGCATTTTGATAAACATTATCCATCGGATTCAGTACCTCATATACTTCGTTATTCAGGCCATTTTTATGTTTTCTACCCCAAACGTAACGTCCGATAATTGCCTTGGTCTGCGATTGAACAATAGGTTTCGAACGGTTTAATTCCTTTTCATTCAGCTTAATCCCGGACTTCGTTGCATCTTTTACCAGCTCTGAAATCATGGCATCTGAAACTTCAAATGTTTTCAGATATTCGTCAAATGTTTGTTTTTCCAGTCTTTTCGAATTGTCGTTTGCATAACGCAAAGCATATTCCCGGATGATATTTTTGGCGTATAGTTCAAACAGATATTTGCTGTTCATCAGCGTATCACGCGGTACAAAAACATCCGGCATAATACCTCCGCCCCCATAAACTGTTCGCCCGCCGTCCGTTTTATATGCCTTCGTTTTGTCAAATTTGATACTGTCCGCATTGAAAAATTCGCCGCTGTCATAACGGTGTGTCAGATCCTGGTTATAGTCTTCACCTTTCCCCATCTCATACGGCTTCTGAATACTCCGCCCGCTTGGCGTATAATATCTTGAAATCGTCAAACGCAATTCCGCTCCATCAGAAAGTTTGATCGGCATTTGAACAAGCCCTTTTCCATAGGAACGACGGCCAACGATCAGCGCGCGGTCGTGATCCTGCAACGCGCCGGCCAAAATTTCTGACGCAGACGCACTTCCTTCGTCCACCAAAACGATAACCGCTCCCTGCTCAAAGCCACCCTCAACATGTGAACGGGTTTTCCTGTCGAAGCGACTATCTTTCCCTTCGGTGTAGACTAAAAGCTTATCTCCGGAAATAAATTCATCGGCAATGCTGGTGGCCCGTTCCATATAACCTCCCGGATTTCCACGGAGATCCAGCACTAATTTTTTCAAACCGTCAGCCTTCAGCGTACTCAATGCGGATTTAAATTCATCAAACGTAGTTTCAGAAAAACGGCTTACTTTGATATAACCAATTTCCTTATCGACCATATATGCAGCATCCACCGAATAGGTAGGAATCCGATTGCGGACGACCTCAAAATTCATGTTGTCCTTCAATCCAAGACGCTCGATGGTCAGGGTAACTTTCGTTCCACGTTTTCCACGAAGCAATTTGTAAACCTGCCCGTTCGTAACCCCGGGTGCAGAAAGTACTTCCTTGTTGACTTTAAGAATCCTGTCGCCACTCTGAATTCCAACAGCTTCTGACGGTCCACCGCTCAATGGTGTCACGACATAAACCGTATCATTATAAATATTAAATTCAACGCCAATACCATCAAATCCTGAATCAAGCTGCGACCTGGCCGCAGTTGCTTCTTCTGTATTAAAATAGGCCGTATGCGGGTCAAGTTTTTCCAACATTTTGGAAATGGAATAATCAACAAGCTCTTCCGTGTTGACAGAATCGACATAATTATTTTCTACCAGAAGCAAAACTTCACGGAATTTGGCGTAACCCTTCGCCACGTCGGTCAGCTTTTTGCCTCCGCTAAAAAAAGTACTGCCCAGTAACATACCGGCAGCCAGCGTGATGCTGATAATAATGGGTAAACGGATGACAGATTTTGAATTGCTGACCGGCTTTTCCTGATTTTCGTGACTCATTTATAAATTACTTTTAATAAGTAAAGTTAAAAATTTTTATTTAGGCAATAACGGATAGGCTACAACGAACGGCTAACCAAAAACCTTGTGCTGGTTTTAAATATACGGAAAGAATGGGGTATCTCAAAAAGGATTATTCCACTTCTGTAAATTGAAAAAAGCTGTGCAATTTTTTAGCATATGAACGAAGACAGTATATGCGATATTTGATTAAAACAGGCGGTTTATAGTGATTATTTGTCGTTTTTAATTAAATACTTTTATGTGACGGTATGAAAATCTTTTGAATAAGCACAATGCCAGTTATCTTGGCATAACGCCTACTCATCTTTCTCGCATTCGAAGAGAAATTGCCCGGAAAATTATCAATGTAGCAACATGAATCAACCTATGTTGAGAAAGCTCTTTGCCATTGACAGACTGCTTTTTCAGCTTTACGTTTACAATGAGCGCTATACTTCAACTTACATTATGGATGTTAGCTTTCTAGTCAACTTACGCAACATGTTTTATACCCGTTCCAGCAGAATTTCGGACGAAAAACGTTTTGGCTACAAATTGTCGATGTCTGCAATGATTTTGCCATGTTACTTTGCAATCCTATCTATTTTAAAAGTAGTGATCAAAAGTTCTGATGATTGTTGGGTGCTCAGGAGAGATCATGGAGATAGCCTTTTCGAGAAATTGATTAAGTCTGTCATTTTTTTCCTCCCTCTGGTTGTGGTTATGTTTTCTCAATTTAAATTACTCGACAAGTATGAAAAGGTGATATTAAATAAAACTGAGGAAAATAAATGGCTTCTGATTGCATCGGTTATTTTTTTTGGTGGGATCATTATTCTATTTACTATTCCCAGATTTCTTATTCAATTTTTGTCGAAAAACTAAGTCCAGCACTTTGAAAAGTCCATTGAACTAGTGTCATGACATTAATGATTGATTTTACCTTGCTTTGTAATGAAAATCTTGAACTGATAAAAAGTATGTATTGAAAGATGTCAAGTAACATAACCTGATTTAGTTTTTAAGTCAGGTTATGCCTAACCCCTACTTTATGTGATCATTCATTTTTATTTTGCTTCTTTCAACATCATAATCATTTCATGATCAACCGGTTAATGTCAACTTAATGAATACGCAAGTCTAATGGCGGATTTAGTAAACTCCGTTGGAGAAAAAAGGCATAGATGGACTTTAACAAAAATGAAAGTAGGTAAGAAAAATAACTATTAGGGAAATTATAATTCCAGTCATCCTATTTCTGGCAATTACATCTTGCTCAACCCGTAGTACAACAAGTGAAGATATTGATAGTGCCAGCGTAATAGAAACAGGTATTGAATATGTTTTCGAGACACAAAAATTCAATCCAAATTATTACATAGTTCCTATTAAAATTATCAAATCAGCCTACATTCCTGATAAGGCCAAATTTTCGATCAATGGGAAACAATGCGAAGTTATAGATAAGCTTCCCGATTCCCTTCACAAAAATATATTTAAGCCCTTACCATTTATCGAAATCAGCGAATTCAAACTGAATCAGGATAAGACAATAGAGCTGGGTTTAATTTTTCGTGCGACGGGTCACTGGTTTAAAATAAAAATGAAACCAAAACAAGAAAAGTCATGGCAAGTAGAAAAAATATCTGAAGATACTATTTAATATTCGAGAAACGTTGAGCACCAGAACCGACATAGAATTCTAACCCATGAGAATCTGCATTCTTTTTTTAGTCATGATTGTATTTTCCACATGTAACAATAAAAAATCATGGCAACACACAGTTTTACCTGGAACTTGTTATGCAGACGCTTTTTTTATTCAGCCGGATTTTAAGCCTAATGGTTATATTATGAAAGTAACAGGGGAATTGAATCAGGATGTGACGTTGACAATTTTAGGAACTCAACCGGTTTCTGAATATTCTAAAAAGAGGCGTGTGGGTTACAATCATCATATAAAGCTGAGTAAAGGAGCGGTTTCATTTTCATACAATGCTGAACTTTACGTAGATGAGTTAAAGGTTGTCGTTTCGGGTTCCGACTTCGCTTTGTATCCGAACCCTGACAGCAAGGGAACATTACGTTGCGCATCGCTTGGAAATATTAAGATCGTGCTTACACTAGATTAAAGAATGGCAGCACCTTACTGCAATTTCTTTTTTAGCAAAGTTTTAATATTTAATAACTTTCAAACAAACCCATCCAAAGCCTCCGGATTCCGCATGGTATCCTTACTAACCGCCTTGGTGGGATCCATTCCCATCAGTATTTTCTTAACCGGTGCTTCCATCTTTTTTCCATTGATCGTATATGGAATGGCAGCAACAGCTTCGATAGTATCAGGTACATGCCGTGGACTGTATTGCGTTCTTAATGCATGCTTGATCTCCTCTTTCAGAGTTTCCGTCAGCTTTTTATTTTCTTCCAAAACAACAAACAAAGGCATAAATCCGCCTCCATCTTCCTTTTCCAGATAAACAACCAAACTATCCTTAATTTCCGGAAGACTTTCAACCGCACTATAAACTTCCGAAGTTCCGATACGAATTCCGTCACGGTTTAAGGTGGCATCTGATCTTCCGTAAATAATTACAGAACCTCTCGATGTGATTTTGATCCAGTCGCCGTGGCGCCAGACGTTTGGATAGGTTTCAAAATAGCTGCTTTCATAACGCTCATTATCTTCATCATTCCAGAAATAAATCGGCATAGAAGGCATCGGTTGGGTAATTACCATTTCTCCCAATTCTTCAATAACGGAATTTCCATTTTCATCAAATGCTTCAACTTTGGCACCCAAAGCACGACTTTGAATTTCTCCCGGATAAACGGGTTCCATCGGATTTCCCCCGACAAAAGCACTGCAAATATCTGTTCCGCCGCTCAGCGAAATTAGCCATACTTCTTTTTTCACATGCTGATAAATCCATTCATAAACGTCCGGCGGAAGCGGAGAACCTGTTGAACCGATAGTTTCCAGATGTGAAAGTTTTTCAGCAGGAATATTCGTGCCGCTTTTCATACAATTGATAAAATAAGCTGCCCCACTTCCAAAATGGGTAATTTTCGCACGTTCTGCCAGTGTCCATAATACCTGCGTGCTAGGAAAAGCCGGAGAACCATCATACAGCACCAGCGTTGCTCCGCATAACATGGAGCCCAAGGCAAAATTCCACATCATCCAGCCGGTAGTAGAATACCAGAAATAGCGGTCGCCGGGTTTTACGTTCTGGTGAATTGCTAATATTTTCAAATGTTCCAGCAAACATCCGCCCACACTATGCGTTATCGCTTTCGGTTTTCCGGTGGTTCCGGAAGAATATAAAACCCAGATCGGATGTTCGAAGGGAACAGCTTCAAAATCAATTCCAAAGTTTGGTAAGTGTAAAATGTCTTCCCAGGACCTTATCCCTTCGGGTTTTGACCGGGAGTCAATATTGGAAATCATGACGATATCTTTTACTGACGGCAGAGAAGATCCAAGTTCCATCGTTGTCGCCGTAGTGTCGAAGGTTTTTCCGTTGTAATGATAGCCGTCGGTAACGAATAATACTTTGGGTTCAATTTGAGAGAACCGCTCTACAATTCCCGCTCTTCCAAAATCTGGTGAACAACTGGACCAGACTGCCCCGATTGCATTCACAGCCAAAAAAGCTACAACCGCCTGAAGGATATTGGGCAAAACCGCCGCTACCCTGTCTCCCGGCCGAACGCCCCGCTGACGGAGCCATGTTGAAACAGCCGCTACCTGCAATTCGAGTTCTTCCCAGGAAATCTTCGTTAATCCTTGTGTTTCAGATTGAAAAAGTATAGCAGGATGATCCTTTGTCTTATTTCTGAAAATGTGTTCGGCATAATTAAGGCTTGATCTTCTAAACCATTGTGTACCAATCATTCCCTTTTTTGGTCTGCGCAAAACTTCAAGGTAAATATCGTGCGATTTGATATGAAAATACTGCCAGAGACTTTCCCAGAAATCTTCCAGATCCGTCACCGACCATTCCCACAAATCATGATATCCACGGAAATAAAGTCCCTTTTTTACAAAAAGCCAATCCATATATTTTTTGAGATTGGACTGTTCCGTTAGTTTTTTCCCTGGTTTCCACAGAGGTTGTAATTGTATATCGGTAGGCATAGAAGTCCGTTTATTGAATGAAATTACAAGGTGTTATACATGTTCATCTTCATATCAATCCTCATTTTATTCCGCTTACACCGGAACTCTTATTCACGTTTTGGATGTTGACCGTGAGCAAGATTTATATAACGATTATTACTAACGTCGCAATGACACTTTTCGGATAAAAGAAACGAAAATATTTACTAATAAAAATTAGTGTATCTTTGCATTTCAAAATATAAATAACACATAGTACTCTGAACATCAGATACGTTTGTAAATGCGTTTTAGTGGATTCTGTTATGACAACGGTCATCGCCCACTAACCGAAGTAGCGACAAGTTTGTAGAGAGGAAACAAAAATCCAGTAGTGATACTGCATTCCTAATGAGAAAAAGAATAACAAAATCGAGTGATGCGAGCTCTTCGCGTCCTCCGGGGAGAAGTGGTGATGCCTCAGGCCGCCCATTTGGTAAAAAACGTCCGGAAGCAGAAAGTCGCTTCAGCAAGCCAAGTATTAAAAAATCCAGTCTTAGAGTAGCAAGTCCCAGCGCTGAATCATCAAGATCTTCTAACGGCAGACCAAGCGGTGATAAACCTCGCTTTGATTCAGAACGCCCACGTTACGACAAACCAAATTTCGGCAAACCGGGCTTTTCAAAGCCAGGATTTGACAAACCTCGTTTTGACAGATCCGGTTCGGATAGACCATCCTTTGACAAACCACGTTCGTCGGACCGTGATGGTGATTCCCGCGGTTTTAAACCCAGAGGTGAATTTGCGCCCGGTCAGGACAGACCAAGAGAAAG
>NZ_FNXY01000005.1:99260-142036 GCF_900108855.1 Dyadobacter koreensis | reverse complement strand
CGTGATGGTGATTCCCGCGGTTTTAAACCCAGAGGTGAATTTGCGCCCGGTCAGGACAGACCAAGAGAAAGATCAGAAGGAAGAAGTTTTGATAAACCAGGTTTCGGTAAACCTCGTTCAGAAAGAAGCAGCGATGCGCCGCGTTCTTTCAAACCTACTCCTTCAAATGGAAGACACGAAAAACCCGCTTTTAAAAAAAAAAGCGATTTTAAAGAGGTAGTTGCGAAAGATCCCGAAACTGAAAAACGGCTTGCAGAAGAAGCCGCGAACCGTCGTGTTGGAAGATTTGAAACTGCTCCTCGTTATGATTTAAGTGGTTACGATAAAAAACCAGGCGCAAAAAGAAAGCAGGAAAGTTCTGAAATGCGCTTGAACCGATACATTGCCAACGCCGGTATTTGTTCCCGTCGCGAAGCAGATGACTTGATCGCATCGGGACAAATTTCTGTAAATGGAAAAGTTGTTACGGAGATGGGTCATAAAGTTGAAACATCTGACGTAGTTAAGTTTGGCAAGAAAGCATTAAGCCGTGAAAAACTGGTTTATGTATTGATTAACAAACCAAAAGATTATATCACCACAACTGACGATCCTGAGGAACGTAAAACAGTTTTGGATTTAATCAAAGGAGCTTGTTTTGAGCGTATTTATCCGGTAGGTCGTTTGGACAGAAACACAACCGGATTACTTTTGATGACAAACGATGGAGAACTGGCTGAAAAGCTGACGCACCCTTCAAACGGAATCAAGAAGATCTATCAGGCTGAACTTGACAAACCAATAACAACAGAAGATTTCGAATTGCTTCAGGCTGGTTTGGAATTGGAAGATGGTTTTGTAAAACCTGACGAACTAGGAATTGTTACGCCAGATGCCATGGTTGTTGGACTAGAAATTCACAGCGGAAAAAATCGGATTGTCCGTCGTATGTTCGAACATCTGGGTTATGAAGTACAAAAACTCGATCGTACTGTTTTCGCCGGGTTAGATAAAAAAGATTTACCGAGAGGTAAATGGCGTTTCCTGAGTGAAAAAGAAGTTGTGAGATTGAAATTTATGCTTTAATAATTTTCAAATACCCATACAAAAAAGGTCTTGGAATTGATTCCAAGACCTTTTTTGTGTCGTATTTATCCAGCTGAGGCTATCAGCTGAATTTTATTACATCCTGAATCCGAACGAATAAACATCATACGGTGCATCTGCATACAAACCTTCAAATTGAACCATTGATTCCGATTTTCCGGCAAGCGAAGCTTCAAGTTCTTTAACTGATTTAACTGGTTTGCCATTCACTTTGGTAATGATGAAACCTTCTTCCACACCCGTTCTGGCTAGTTTTCCTCCGTCAATCGAAAGAACTTTTACACCACCGTCTACTTTATAACGCGTAAGGCGTTGTTTCTCCTGATCTGTAAGATTACCAAACTGTGCACCCAACGTCGTCATAACAGCAGCCGATTCGTCGCGTTTGATCACATCAGACCCACCCGTGCGGTTTCGCAAAGTCACATTAAGATCTTTTTCAGTACCATTACGGTTTACAGTCACAACAACTTTATCACCAGGCTTATGAAGACCAATTGATTGCTGCAGTTCAGGAATTGAATGTGTGTTCAATCCATCCACTTTTACAATCACATCACCTTTTGTAATACCACCTGCTTTCGCTGCACTGTTTTCAGTAAAGTCACGTACGTAAACACCGTCGTTCACCTTTACACCATATTCTTCTGCCTTACGGCTATCCAGCTCATCCAATGATATACCAAGATATCCTCGCTGAACGTTTCCAAACTTTACTAAATCTCCGGAAACCTTCTTCACAATACTGGAAGGAACTGCAAAGGCATATCCTGCAAAACTTCCTGTCGGACTGGCAATCGCCGTGTTAATCCCGATTAGTTCTCCTTTCAGGTTTACCAAAGCACCACCACTATTACCAGGGTTCACCACAGCATCTGTTTGAATAAATGATTCAAGAGGCGAGTCTCCGGCTGTTGCGGCTGTTGGTCTGGCATTTCCGTAACGACGATTCTGCGACTGGCCGATAATTCCTAAACCGCGTCCCTTTGCGCTAATTATACCGGCAGTAACAGTTGATTCCAGATTAAAAGGATTACCAACCGCAACTACCCATTCTCCAACTTTTACAGCATCCGAATTCCCAAAAGTAACCGCTGGCAGATTTTTTGACTCTACCTTAATCACAGCGATATCTGTCGATGGATCGGTACCTATAACTTTTGCACGAAGTTTGCTTTTATTTGAAAGCGTAACTTCCAGTTCCTGAGCTCCCTCAACTACGTGGTTGTTTGTTACTATGTATCCGTCAGGAGAAATAATAACACCTGAACCCGATGCTTCGGAAGATTGAGGTCCGCGAGAACCGCCACCGAAATCATCTCCAAAGAAGTCGCGGAAAATATCCGGAATATCACCCTGACCTCCACGCGAAGTTCTTGTCATGGTTGATTTGATATGCACAACGGTCGGCGTGGTCGCTTCCGCAGCATAAACAAAATCACCAGGAGACCCGGCAGGTGCACCACTCGACGTAAAACGTGCCAGCGATTCCGCAGGAGATTCTTTGAAGATTACATCTCTCTCACTATCTGAACTTAAAAGTTTGAAGCCTGCAAGGGTTGTTGCGCTCGAAAGCAGCCCAACCAAAACCAGAGCTTTCCAGTTTGTTTTCATATCCATCTGTTGGGGTTATAATTTTATTGATTGAATAACGTAAACTAACTTATAATTTATTCCCTCCGTATGACCATTTAACATATTTTAACAAAGGTATGAATCTGAAAATTCACTAAAACATCTTTGTCGGGAATAATTATGCACAACCCGATAAAAAAGGCGTTATTCATGATAAATAACGCCTTTTCCAAAATTAAATTTTAAGCAATTTCGATTTCACGTAATGGCTTTTCCTTTGCCTCCTCGCGTTTAGGAAGTTCGATATTAAGAATACCATCTGCATAAGTTGCAGCGATCTTTTCACCATTTACCGAATTTGGTAAATTAAAAGTCCTCTGGAAAGAACCATATCTGAATTCTCTGCGGGAATACTTTTCAGTTGTTTCTTCTTCTTTTTGTTCTTTCTGAGCCGAAATTGTCAACTGATTCTTTTCAAGATTTAATTTGAAATCTGATTTTTGCAAACCAGGCGCAGCAACTTCAATCCTGAATCCTTCCTTGCTTTCAACAACGTTGACCGCAGGAATACTTCCGGCATAAGCAGGAGCGAAAAATTCATTCAATGCTTCTTTGCCAAAAAATCCATTATACAATTTAGGATTTGCGAAGTGGGTTTTTACTAATGTGCTCATTTTTATAAGGTTTTAATTTTGTGATTTTAAATTTAGAACCGTTGCGATATGACGGATAATTTAAAATATCTGTACCGACTCAAAAACACAAATAAAAACAAGACATAATGGCACTAAATATTCCAAAATCAAAAAATACATGTCATTTTGTCCTAATTCAATGGCTAGGAAGCTTCAAAATGTCATCAGGCGATAAAAGTGCCTTTTGATTTCAATGAAATATATCACCAAACTCAATTTGAGGCGCTGGAAAGTTTTAAGCAGACAACATGAATACTACGCTAATTTGAAATATTTTTCAACTAGCATTTGACAAAAGCAAACTTGGAAATAAGAAGTGTTTTATTTGAGCTCTAATTGTTCACAAGCTCTTTCTGACGCAGATTGTTCGGCCTTTTTCTTGGTAAAGCCATTACCAACAGCGAACGGCTCGTCGTTTACTAAAATCTGAGAGATAAATTCACGGTGATGACGTGTACCGCGTTCTTCCAAAATTTCGAAGCGGATTTCCTTGCCTTCCCGTTGCGCCCATTCGATGATAAGGCTTTTGAAGTTAATATTGTTCTGGATAATATCATCCAGATCGTAATGCGTCAGCAACTTGCTGATAATAAATTTACGGGTAAAACGAAACCCCTTATCCAGATAAATCGCTCCGACAAAGGCTTCCAGCGCATCGCCATACATAGAGGATCTTGGCGACATACCGCGACGGTTTCCATCGTATTCGATAAGTCTGTCTAAACCTAATTTACGGGAAATCTGGTTTAGCGATTCACGATTAACGATCCGGGAACGGATTTCAGTAAGAAATCCTTCGTCTTTGTAGGGATATTTGGTAAATAAAAATTCGGCAACAACCATCCCCAGCACCGCGTCGCCCAGATATTCAAGTCTTTCGTTTGATTCACGAAAACCCTTGATCGCTGTTTCACGAGAGGCAGATGTATGACGAAATGCTAGTTGGTATACACCCAAATTTGATGGGCGGTCACCAATAACATGCGCAATAGATTCCTTAAATTTCTTATCCTCAGGACTTCCGGTTCTAAATAAAGCGAGGATCGGTAAAAGAATTCGTTTTGCCAAAATCAATAAGTTAATTATTCCTCGAACCTCTTGAAAATAACAGAAGCATTATGACCGCCAAAACCAAAAGTATTACTTAGGGCTATATCGACCTTGCGTTTTTGTGCTGTGTTGAAAGTAAGGTTCAACCGTGGGTTAATCTCCGGATCATCCGTAAAGTGGTTGATCGTCGGTGGAATAATTTGATCCTGAATTGCCATGATACATGCTGCTGCTTCAATTGCTCCAGCTCCTCCAAGCAAATGCCCGGTCATGGATTTGGTAGAACTGATGTTCATGTTATAAGCATGCTCACCGAAGAATTTCTCAATGGCTTTGATTTCCTGTGGATCACCGATTGGTGTTGAAGTACCGTGCGTGTTGATATAGTCAATATCTTCAGGCTTTAATCCGGCATTTTCAAGTGTATTTTTCATTACCATGTAAGCACCACGTCCTTCAGGATGTGGGGCAGTAATGTGGTATGCATCAGAAGACATACCTCCGCCGATCATTTCGGCGTAAATTTTAGCGCCGCGAGCTTTGGCATGCTCGTACTCTTCAAGAATCAACGCTGCACCACCTTCTCCCAAAACAAATCCATCTCTGTCTTTATCGTAAGGACGTGACGCTGTTTCAGGCGACTCATTATTTTCTGACAATGCTTTCAAAGCATTAAAACCACCCACACCCGCATTAGTAATCGCCGCCTCGGAACCTCCTGAAATACATACATTCATCATACCCAAACGGATATAATTGTAGGCATCGATCAGCGCGTTGGTTGCAGAAGCACATGCAGAAACAGTAATGAAAGTTGGTCCGCGAAAGCCGTAACGAATGGAAAGAACTCCCGATGCGCTATCAGCAATCATTTTCGGAATAAAGAATGGGTTGAAACGTGGATTTCTTCCACCATCTGAGAAGTTCAGAACTTCATCCTCAAATGTTTTCAAACCACCGATTCCCGAACCCCAAATTACACCGGCTTTGTCGAGATCAAGTGTATCTGCGTCAAAGCCGGCGTCCTTCATTGCTTCGTCAGTTGCAATTACGGCATACTGGGTAAATGGATCCATTTTACGAGCTTCCTGACGCGGAATGTAATCATGTATGTCCAGCCCTTTTACCTCGCAGGCAAAACGGGTTCGAAACCGTTCGGCATCAAACCTTGTTATAGGCGCAGCACCGCTGACGCCCGCAACTAAATTTTTCCAATAGGTGGCAACATCATTTCCAATAGGCGTCAATGCGCCCATACCGGTAATTACAACTCGCTTAAAACTCATAAAATAGGGACAGAAAAAGAAGATGATACTGGAAAGCGTAAACTATTTTACGTTTTCTTCCAGATATGCAACAGCCTGACCAACTGTACCAATGTTCTCGGCTTGATCATCAGGAATAGAAAGGTTGAATTCTTTCTCAAATTCCATAATCAACTCAACGGTATCTAGAGAGTCCGCTCCCAAGTCGTTCTGGAAGTTTGCTTCTGGCGTTACCTCCGACTCTTCTACGCCGAGTTTCTCGACGATAATTTGCTTAACTCTTTCTGCAATTGCTGACATTTTGTAAACACTTTTTGGTTAAAATCGCAACAAAGAAAGATATTCTACTTCACTTTGTCAACATTTTTTTAATACGTGCAATAATACTGTCCACAAAGACGGGGAAATAAAAGAAACAGAATATCAAATGCTTAACCATATAAGTTCCACGAATACAACGAATCACATAGAGAAGATTGCAGATAACCTTACCTTTACAGAACTTTATTAATTTTTGATTATTAGTATTATGTTGTCAATTCCAAAACTAAAAAACACTGATTCTCCCCAGTTTTTCCTGATGGCTGGCCCTTGTGCAATAGAGGGAAGAGATATGGCATTGCGTATTGCGGAACATATTGTGACTCTGACAGACAGACTTAAAATCCCTTATATTTTCAAAGGCTCATATCGTAAAGCCAATCGTACAAAAGTGGATTCTTTTACCGGAATCGGTGATGAGAAAGCATTGAAGATCTTGCAGGAAATCAGCCAGACTTTTGGCGTCCCGACGGTTACCGATATTCATGAATCGCATGAAGCAGCTTTCGCTGCGGAATACGTGGACGTTTTGCAGATCCCCGCTTTTTTATGCCGTCAAACGGAATTAATTGCGGCAGCTGCGCGTACCGGAAAAGCGGTGAATGTTAAAAAAGGACAATTTCTTTCCGGTGCCTCAATGAAATTTGCAGTTGAAAAAATAAATGACACGAATCCTGATTGCCAGGTTCTGCTAACCGATCGTGGTAACAGTTTTGGTTATGGTGAATTAATTGTGGATTATCGCAATTTACCTGCCATGCGTGCTTTTGATGTTCCGGTAATTATGGATTGCACCCATTCGTTACAACAGCCAAATCAGGAATCCGGTGTCACAGGCGGAAAACCAAAATTGATTGAAACAATTGCAAAAGCGGCAATCGCTGTTGGCGCTGACGGTCTTTTTATTGAAACCCACTTCAATCCCGCAGAAGCAAAATCGGATGGCGCCAATATGCTGCCGTTGGATCAGCTTGAAGGATTATTGGAGAAATTAGTGCGGGTGAGGGAGTCGATTTTGTAACCAACCCTTAAAATTAAGATTGCGGTGCTGGCCGCAATCTCATTTTTCAGAACTCTATTATGAAGAAACAGTTTACACGTTACATTTGTCTTGTAATTTTTATCTGTCAGGGCCTGTTTTCAAATTATGCTTCGGCACAGGCTGTTGATTCAGTTTATCAGGATTCTCTGGTTCAGAAACATGATTCTTTGAGTCCAAAGAAGGAAGAGAAACTGTGGCAGGTTCGCCCGATAGAAGCTGTGGCTCCTGTCTCTCTCGCGCTGGCCGCTTTCGTTACGCAGGGATCGATCAGCAGACATCTTCAGTCGCATGTCGTTAGCAGATATCCCGATTTCAGCACCAGAAATTTCGATAACTATCTTCATTATTTGCCTGCCGTTGTAAGTTTAAGCCTTGGCGCTTCCGGTGTGAAGGGAAAACATTCCTTTGGTGATCAGCTTATTCTTGCCCTTCTTTCCAACCTTGTGGCCCAGGGAGTGACGGGAAGCTTGAAAATGATATCACAATATCCACGTCCAAACGGCGAAGACAATCATTCCTTTCCTTCAGGCCATACCAGTAATGCATTTACCAGCGCGACTATACTTCATGAAGAATATGGACACAGGAGCGTCTGGTACAGTGTAGGAGGTTATACTGCGGCGACAAGCGTGGGAGCGATGCGAATTATGAAAAACAAACACTGGCTTGCAGACGTTTTAATGGGTGCGGGAATTGGGATTGCTGCAACCAAAGTAGTTTATATCAGTTATCCGTGGCTGAAACAAACGGTTCGCCGAATCCGAAAAAAGTAAAAAGCATTAAAAAATTTCTCTTTTCTGAATTTCCACTGACATAGGGTTGTCAGTAGAGGCCGTTTATTTTGCGGAACAACTAACAAAATAAACGCTTATGGAATTGAAGAAGGTGCACCCGATGCAGGTTTTGTGTTTTGAAACAAAAACACAACTTTCGGAAATTGGAGATTATGTCCGCGTTGTCGCTCATAAAATGTACCAGGCTGCCGTTCAAAACGATTTGGAGATAACGGGTCCTGTTTACTGGATTTATGATGGGATGGATGGAAATCCTGAAACTGTTTTTTCTTTGACCATTGCGCTGCCGATATCTTTTAAGGATAACTATCTGGAAAATTCCGATTTTAAGTTGAAAAGTCTTATGCCATTTCAATGCGTTTCAGAACAGCATCTGGGCAATTGGAGTAAATTAGGAGAAACATATGGATCACTGATCCCAACAATACTTTCCGGCGGTTTGACTATGAGTGGCGAAAATCGTGAAATTTATTTAAATATGGATTTCCAAAACCCCGAAGCCAATATAACAGAAATTCAAATTGGCATTACCGAGCACTGATATTCTATGTCTTATTGCGACTACGTAAACAACAATCCTTCCGATCTTCCGGATTATTTATTGCATAAACATTATCACGATCATCAATATGGTTTTCGAATCGATGATGATGATGAGCTTTTTGGGCGATTGCTTCTGGAAATTAATCAGGCAGGTCTGAGCTGGACTTTGATGCTAAGAAAGCAGGATAGTTTTCGAAAAGCTTACAGCGATTTTTCTATCGAGAAAGTCGCTGTATATACCGAAGAAGACAGGGAAAGATTATTGCAGAACCCGGGAATCATACGAAACCGATTAAAAATAAATGCTGCTATCGTCAATGCACAAAAAATTGTAGAGCTAAAAAAAGAATATGGTTCTTTCAAAAATTGGCTTGACGCACATCATCCGCTGACGATAACTGACTGGCTGAAATTATTCAAAAAGAATTTTAAATTCGTAGGCGGTGAGATCGTGAATGAATTTCTAATGAGCACCGGTTATTTGCCTGGTGCTCACAGTGTTGAATGTCCGGTATTTAAGAAAATCGAGAGAAATTAATTTCCTCTCTCCTCTTCCAAAATTGCCAGAGCAAGTTTTATCTGTCCGTAATCATATTTTTCATTCAGCAATTCAAAAAGAGGCTTCAAAGGCTCGTCACGGCGAATGCTTAATTCCTCAGCAGCTTTAACGATGATGTTGTAAACATTTCGGTCAATCAAAGCTTTCAAATTGATCTCGTGACCATCTTCCTTCAATTTTACCAAATGGGAAATAATCCTCACCGGATTAAGGTCGCGTTTCTCAGCAATTACCTTCAATGAATAACCGGCTTTAAACAAATCCCAGGTTTCTATATAAGTCATTCCCTTCGCAATCCGAGTTCCGGGTTGTGTATTTTCTTTGGCAAAAGCTACAATTTCTTTAATGAAAGTATCTCCATAATTTCGATAGCGCTCAGTTCCAATTCCGGAAATAGCTTTCATCTGGGCCTCGGAAATTGGGCGTTTTTGTGCCATTTCAGATAATGTAGAATCCGTGAATACCACATAAGGAGGAACACCCATCCGATCTGCAATTTGCTTCCGAAGCACACGCAAACGTTCAAACAGCGCGTCTCTGATAATTTCCTGTTTTGGCTTTTCTTTGGGAAGCTTCGCTTCTTCCCTGGATTTTCTTTCAGATAATGGAATAAATTTAACCAGCTCGACTCTTCTTTTTCCATATAACACCTGATTACTCGCAGGATTTAATTTAAAAGAATGTGCCTCATCGTAAGCGATATCCATCACACCGGAATTCAACAACTGACTGATATATTCAGCCCATTCCTCGCCGCGCAGATCATGCCCAACACCGAACGTTGGAAGTTTATCATAACCATGCTGTAAAATATTTCGGTTTTTACTTCCCCGTAAAATATCAATCAGCATTCCCATCGCCACTTTTTCTTTCGTCCGGGCAATGCCTGAAAGTGCTTTTTGTGCAATAACTGTTGCATCAAAACGCGACCTTGGATTGCGGCATACATCACAATTTCCGCAGTCCTGATCAACTGCTTCGTTGAAATAACTTAACAAAATCCTTCTCCGGCAAATATCCGCTTCCGCGTATTGCTTCATCCGGTTCAGTTTAGCATTCAATAATTCTTTCTGTTCCTCCGACTGATCCGAATTCGTAATCATTTCCTGGCGGGTAATGATATCCATATAACTGTAAAAAAGCACAGTATCCGAAGGCGATCCATCGCGACCGGCGCGACCAATTTCCTGATAAAAGCTTTCTACGTTTGACGGAAGATTATAATGGATAACCCAGCGGACATTGGATTTATCAATCCCCATTCCGAAAGCAATCGTCGCCACAATAATCTGAATATCATCTTTCAGAAACTGCTCCTGCACTTTTGATCTTTTTTCTGACGGAAGACCTGCGTGATAATATTCAGCCTGAAAACCAGCTTTTTGCAGACTCGCCGTCACCGTTTCAGTACCTTTTCGGCTTAAACAATAAATGATTCCGGGCTGTCCGTTATGCTTGTTCAAAAAACTCTGAATCTGCTGTATTCTGCCTCTTCCCGGTAAAACATTCAAACTTAAATTGGGCCGGTCAAAACTGGCGACAAATGTTTGCGCGTCTTCAATTCCAATTTGTTTTAATATGTCTTTCCGCGTTACACGATCCGCTGTGGCTGTCAGAGCAATAACCGGAACATGAGGGAAATATTTTTTCAAAGCATTTAACTGCCTGTATTCCGGACGAAAATCATGTCCCCAGGAGGAAATACAATGTGACTCATCAATGGCAAAAAGGGAAACATTCCAATCTCTTAAAAACTCAAAAGTATTGCCCGAAAAAAGACGCTCCGGGGCGATGTAAAGTAATTTTAATTCTCCGATTTTCAGCTGCCACATGACCTTATCCTGTTCGGCTGACGAAAGCGAAGAATTCAGATAAGCTGCATTGATGCCATTTCCCCGAAGTGCTTCTACCTGATCTTTCATCAATGCGATCAATGGAGAAATTACAACGGTCAGACCGTCACGTAAAATTGCCGGGATTTGAAAGCAGACTGATTTCCCTCCACCTGTGGGCATCAAAACCAGGCAGTCATTTCCGGCCATAACCGTATCAATTATCTCTGCCTGCTGCGGGCGGAAAGAATCGTAACCATAAAATTGTTTTAAAGCCTGTTCCTTAGTTATAGACATGATGAAGTGATTGCGAAGCGGTCAGCGATTGCGGTTTTACAAGATTTTTTCCTGTTTCGAACCTGAACATTGTAATGATAAAACGAAAATATCTGCAAAAGTAACGATTCAAAACTGATACATGAGCTGCGCTTTCAATTCACTGCGCTTTTTCCCCTGTATCTCATTAAGACCTGAGCTTATTTCTTCCAGTTTGACATACCTTGTCTGAGACCAGCGAATCCATAGTTTCATTTTCTGAAAAAGCGGATAACGAAGCATCAGATAGTGCCGCGTTCCCTGGTCATAGTAGGCCGGAAGTGAAAATGCATACAACATGTCTTTCTCATAAACATATTGCCGGCTATCGTAATTATCAGTTTTGAAAAAAGCAATCCGCGCACTGATTTCTATTTTTGAGAGACGGTAATTCAAATCCTGAACAATGGTAAAACCGGAAGATTTTGATTTTCCTTCATACCAGAAATCGCCGCCCTGCAAGCGCGTGCGAACTGAGAATTTTAACGGAACTTCATACTCAAAATTAATCATTACGGTTCTGCGAACTGTTGTCAACACCTGCGGTATCGGAAAAGGTGAATCCGGCTCATTATGCGCTTTATGTTTTTCATGAAAAACAGCATACATATTTAACCTCTTATTCGGTTTCCAAAGTGCGTGAAGAAAATAATCCTGACCGTCAGACGGCGCATTGATTTGATATTTCAGCCATGGGAAATGAAAACGATCGTAAAATCCGCTGAATTGCCAGCGCCGGTTCGGAGCATAACGAAGTCCCCAGTAGACGCCGGTTTCATTAACAGGCCTCGTTGCTTCACTGATCGATCCTCCATATAGGGAATGAAAATCGCGATCATAATGTCGTAACAGCAAAGTGAAATCAACCGTTTTTCCGAGTCCGGTGATAAAACCAGCAAGGCCACCTACTCCACCACTTTTCGACCGCGCACCTTCTCCGAAAAAGTGCATATTCTGCCAGCGGTAATCTCCATGAATTCCGAAAACGATATTCTGATTTCCCTGAAATTCAAAATTGTTGTATAGCTCATCTTTCTTGTGTAAAGTGGCATTGTAAAATGTATTCAAAACCGAAATCCCAATTTGTCCACGCTGCGAACGCAACTTGTAAAGCGTATGAAATCCAATATTTTGTTCTCCAACAGCCCCATGATTGGCGCGTTCGGTTATCGTCCGATGATAGCCAGATATCTGTAATGTTGAAACAGTTAACTCATCCTGAACCGTCGCATTATTTTCAACGCTGCCATCTCTTCTTGTATATGAATAAAACAAAGTCACATCCAAATTCTTTCGAGCCGCATAGGTAGCAGCAATTCCACGAAAGAAGCCCGCTTCCAAAACAGAGGTGAAAGGACGCAAACCAATTGTACTTCTGTATGTTGTCCTGATCACTTCCGAGCCTTTTCCCAGTGAGAAACCTCCTGACATGATCAAGCCTTGTCCGGCTTGCATTTGAAAATCACCAACAACGAGATTTTTGATTTTTCCACGATTTATGATCTGGGCGTGAAAGGATGTAAAATCGGCACCGAAAATTTGTCTTCCGGGTTTCCAGGTCAACGCTTCGCCAGCATCATTTTCCATCGTAAAGCCAAAACTATATTGTCCCGCACGGGCATATCGATAACGGATACTTCCATACAGAGGCTTCCCGGCATAACGGGAAGTGGAACGCCCCGAGGTATCAATTTCCGAAAATCCCTTTTGCTGTTCTAAAATCCGCCCGGAACGAACCAATAGAAAATGTTGGGTTGGGTTTTTGAAAGATTCTCTCAATGGCAACGGTTTGGGCCGAAGAATCACAAAAGGCAATAGTTTTTTTATCGTGATTAAATCAAAATCAGGTACGGCCTGCAATTCGTAAAGCGAAATAAACGGACCTAACTTTTGACGATATTCAAAAAAGGAATTAATCTGGATTTCAGACAACAGCATTGTTGAGGCCAGATCGTCAGTTGTTACGACATTCAGATCGAGGGGATTGGTATAAAGTTGAAATAATATTTCAAACAATCCTTCATTAATATTATCCTCCGAAGCGATGGGGATCAGATCCTGAATAAACTGATTGATATCAATTTCGGGACGTGGCGGTTCTTGTGCAACCAGTTTCCGGAGAGGAATAAATATGCATAAAACTGTTAAAACATATAACCGAAAAATCGCACATGAATGCCTGATCTCAGGTTTCACGTGCGATTTCCGGTTATCTTTCCTCATCGCTAATGGATTTGAGTTAAGGTCAAAAAGCTTTTAAACTTAAATCCAGACTTTGTATCTGGTGAGTTAATGCGCCGCTTGAAATGGAATCAATTCCCGTTTCTGCGACTGCGCGCAATGTTTTTTCGGTAATATTTCCGGAAGCTTCCGTTTCAAAACGTCCGTTAATCCGTTTCACCGCTTCGCGCATATCAGCGAGTGAAAAATTATCCAGCATGATAATATCTACCTGGCCGACGCGTAAAACTTCATCCACCTCCGCCAGGTTGCGTGTCTCTATTTCAATCCTTAAATTCTTACCGTTTTCTTTAAGATAATTTCTTGCGTTCGTAATCGCGGCTTCAATTCCTCCTGCATAATCGACATGATTATCTTTCAGCATAATCATATCGTAAAGCCCCATCCGGTGGTTAACCGCGCCCCCAATTTTAGTTGCCATTTTCTCAAAAAGACGAAAATTAGGTGTCGTTTTACGCGTATCCAGCAATTTTACGGGCAAGTCACCAATAATATCAACCATTTCTCGCGCATAAGTTGCAATACCGCTCATTCGCTGCATGATGTTCAACAAAAGCCGCTCCGCTTTTAGAATTAACTGGGCGCTTGCTTCGATCGTCAAAACAATATCTCCAACTTTGATACGCGCACCATCCTGGATAAATACCTCCACTTTAGCTTTTGGATGATTGTATAACTCCGCTGTTTCTTCCAAAATAACGAGGGCAACTTCAACACCTGCCAAAATTCCATCCTGTTTTACCAGCAAACGTGCCTTTTTCATGGCGGTCGCCGGCACGCTGGATAATGATGAGTGATCTCCGTCTCCTATATCTTCAATTAACGCCAGGTGAATTAAATCGCGTAATACATGCGGGTTGGTTTCCATATTTAAGAATGATCTGTATTCAGGATTTAAATAAAATCAAAACTGAAAATATTTATTTCCTTCAATACTTTATAGATACGTTTTTTTAATGATGAAGTCACAAAATCAGAAAGTCTGATTTCGGTATGCCATGTTATAACGGATGGCAAATGAAAAAACATTTGTTTTTTGAGCTACGTTCACATCCGCGGATTTTGTGTTTCGGATTAAACAGCGGCCGTCAAGAAATAAATTATGAGCCAGCGAATATGTCAAACGTAGGTCTGTAAAGGAAGTTTTTGCAGAAATTCCCTGTCCGATTTTGTGCCCATAATCATTATCTGCGGGATTTACGCCCGTTCTCGTATCATAATCCAGAAGGATATTCGCGCCATAATTTGTAAAAGCGCCGGTTGGATCCAATCCTTGATCTGTAAAGGTTTGTGTTCCGTAAATCGAAAGTCGCGGCGTCGCCTTATACCTCAGGATACCAATGTATTCTTTAAAATTTGCACCGAGTGGATGCGCAAGCGATTGATTATAATGCACATAATTCCTTCCACCATCTTTATGAGAATAGGTATAAGGCCTCACGATATTGGTTTCCAACTGCAAATCCAGATTAGGAATTCCAAAGGCGTCAACCACTTTCCCCCCCAACTGAAAACTATATTTATTTGTCCAGGATCCGTCGCCGTTGAACATATGTTTTGTTAAAAACTCATCTAAAACAAACTGGCTGTAAATAGAAGCTTTCTTACCGACGAGCCATTTAAAGTCAAAACCAAGCAGCGCATTATCCTCGCTTCCGATATAGGATTCAACATAACGGTAAAAAATAATCGGGTTAAGATAATTCAGATCATAACCTCCGCTGGTTGAATCACGGCTGAAAACTTCCGCTTCAAAAACGCCGACGTTTATTTTATCAGTAAGGTTGATACTCAAATGATGAACAGCTGCGAATTTTTTTGACCGCAGAAGGCCTTTGCTTTCCTGCTCGTTAACCATGCTGGTCCACAAGTTGGTATATTTAAAACGGCCAAGCTGAGTGTCAATCCGAAGAAATAAATAGGGACTGCTGTTATCAGAAAGAAGCAACGAGCGGTAACCGCTTCCAAAAACATTGACATCCTGGCCAAATTTTACATTAATACTTTTTAGTGGACGAAAAGTGATATACCCACGAGCAGACAAAAAATCAACTCCTCGTTCATTCTGTATTTTCTTGGCAAGACCTTCACCGGGGAAATTATATCTCCTGGTATAATCCGTTACATACTTTGGAAATACACCCTGATTGTCTCCAACAAAAGTATAAAACCCAAGTTTTTCATTGATCATCCCACGGATTTCGATGCCCCGGCCCGTCAGCCAAAGCGGCGAACTCACATTGTTATCGCTGCCGATAAAATTATTGGTTGTAAAATTTAAATGCAGGTCAAAATCTTTGTCGTGATAACTGTAAAAATCCGCAGTGTGCTGCCAGAATTTTCGTTGTCCGTTCGCTTTTCTTCCCTTAAATACTTTAAATTTATTTCCCGGATCCAGACGGGAAAGTCTGGCGTACCGTGCGGAATCCGTTGCGGCAAATCCGTTTGTAAATTCCCAGCTGTCTTCTCGTAAATAGTCAATTGTTTCCCAATCGCGCTCCGTCAGAGAAACATTTCCTTCTTTTAATATAGAATCCGTCAGCTGAACGATTGCCTTTCTCTCAAATGGTTTTACATTTGAATGAAATCCCTCGGAAAACTTACCCCGCTTGATTTCTAACCGGTCGATAAGGTGATAATAATCGTCGTTTATTGGAACAAAACTACTCTGCGCCTGAGCATAGGATGACGTAATTAGTATAAAAAAAGCATATATAAAGAACTTGTCGAAGCGTTGGTTCATAGATAATAGATTCTATTATGCAGGTAAAGATTGGCAATTCCGCCAAGTAATTGGATCGAAAGTGTCAAATTTCGTCAATCAAATTGTAATATCTTATATCGAATAGGTTAAAATACAATCAAAGTTATGTTTTTACTGTCCCAGAAGCCTTCTATCGTTGATCATTTCATTGCAGAATTACGCGACGTTGACTGTCAGAAAGACCGGATGAGGTTCCGCCGCAACATTGAACGTGTTGGAGAAGTACTTGCTTATGAAATTTCAAAAACTCTTACTTACCGGTCAGAATCCGTAGAAACTCCGTTGGGTAAAGCACCTTCCCGCTCACTGCTCCAGCCGATTGTGCTTGCCACGATTCTGCGTGCCGGACTGCCGCTTCACCAGGGATTTCTTAACATATTTGATCAGGCTGATAATGCATTTGTTGGCGCATACCGCGGACATAATCTTAAAGATGATGAATTTGAAGTAGAAATGGACTATATCACCAGTCCGGACCTGAGTGGTAAAACATTGATACTTATCGATCCGATGTTAGCAACAGGACGCTCGCTGGAAAAAGTTTATCATGCACTTTTACGTTTCGGAATACCTGCTCAAACGCATATTGCATCGGTAATTGCAAGTCCGGAAGGCGTTGATTTTCTGCAAAAACGTGTTCCGCAATGCAGATTGTGGGTTGGTGCAGTAGACGAAAGATTGAACGAACAATATTATATCGTTCCAGGCCTGGGAGATGCAGGCGATCTGGCTTACGGTTCTAAATAAAATTACCTCAGCTATAGGCGGTGATCGGTCAGACACCGAACTGAATAAATTTGTCAGCCATCGACATTTTACCGAATGCCGATAGCTGACTGCCGATATCCAATTAATCAATTTAAAAGTTCATCAAAAGTAATTGAAACATAATACATCGCTCCGACGGAGGGATTCGCCCAACCGGTTGTGTAAAGTCTTCCGGTAAGATTAGTTCCACCCAGTTTCACGATCGATTTAATGGAAGAAATTTTTCTGCTGATCTGTGCATCCAAAGTTGAATAAGCTGGAATAACCGTCTTTCTTTGGACATTTGCTGCAATACTCGCCACGGTCGCCTGCCAAACCATACTTGTCTGATGACGAAAAGTAATTCCAAATCCCCAGCCGCTTTTTTTGATATCTCGGTTTGAAAAACCAAGATTAAAGCGGTATTTCGGAGAATTAAAAAATGTAACAAATGAAGGGTCATTTCTTTCCAGCTCGGCATTGTTATTTAAAATATTGCTGGTAAGATTTCCATTAAAAGTATAACCCTTGCCTAAAACATAATCCAGCCCGACTCCCCACCCTGAGTTTTTTACGGTTTGTGCTGAGTTAACAGGCATACTGTACGTATTTCTTTTGGAAGGATCTAACAGATCTGGGATCGGACCATTCGGATCTTTTCTCTGCAAAAGCACCGTAACCCCGTCGAAAGTGATGAATCGGTTAAAATAGTAAAAGGCATCAATGTAAAGTTTATTACCAAAAACACCTTTATAGCCCACTTCATACGTCTCCACCCGCTCCGGCTGCCATTCCCGAAACTGGTAAGGCTTCAAACTTCCGTCGGTCAAAGACTGCTGCGTGATAGCCGTTTGCTCAAAAACTGCGTTGGTTTCCATATTGTATTTTTGACGGAAAAGCGGCAAGCCCCCAACCAGACGAACACTCGGAGTTAATAGATTTATATATTGGTTTTGAGTGGTAGGAATTCTGAAGCCGCGCTGAAAAGAGGCCCGGAAATTGTGATCCTTCGCAACCGTATAAACTCCGGAAATCCGAGGACTGAATTGCCCCTTGAAATTCATATTCTTATCATAACGAACAGATGCGGTGAGTTTAAATACATCCGCAAATGTTTTTGATGCCTGCGCATAAGCACCATATTCTCTGATATTAAATTCCTTTCCCGTCGGTGTTCCGTCCTGGGTCTCGAATAATGTCCCTTCCGAGTTCAGGTCATAGATTCGATAATTCGCTCCTGCAATCAGTTCAACCGTCTTAGGATTAATCAGTTTTGTGAAATTATACATGAATTCACCATGATATAAATTCGACTTATCAAGAAATTTTGCTCCGCCTGGAATTGGTTTCGTCTTGATATCGTCCAGTGTCGACTGGAATTTTGTACCACCAGGCAAATACATCTCGTTGGCTGTATTGATTCCCGGTGCAAGTGCATTATTCATCCATTGCGTGCTGTTTGCGCCTGCATAAGTATTTGCCGCCGCGGCCGCCGACTGAATTGCCTGCGCAGGAGCCAACCCTCCAGCCAGTCCGGCTTGATATGCCTGAAGCAAAGCTCCTCCATATTGTGTCAGTGCAGTTCCCAAAAATGACGGAAGCCCGATTCCCAATGCCGTTTGCAGATAAGTCTGACTTGCTAATCCTCCTAAAACACCCAATGCGTGCGCATCACCTGAATTTTCTCGGGTCATGTAAGCCCGCACGAAGAAATTGCTGCCCTTAATTTCTGCTTTGTACTGACCAATCGTGAAGTTTTGAATATTATAACGGTCAGCGGCAGTATACACAGCTGAACCTCGTCCCCAATTGGCCTGTAAAATAGCTTCAACGTTATCGTTTAGCCTGTAATGAAGAGAGGCATTTAATTTCAGACTTTTAGCTGGATAATTGGTCAAAGAATTCTCAGCATAACCAGGCGCACTTAAATAATATTGAGGAACCACTTGTCCAAAAATCGACCGGGCTACTTCCAATTGCTGCTGAGGAGTTTGAGCGCCCAAAAGCTGGGGAAGTGTAAGATTACCGGCCTGAGGAATTTGCGTTGAATAAATTGCACCCAGAGCAGCGGAAGTACCATTCGATCCGTCTCCAGGTATACCATTGGCATACAAAACGTTATAAACATTGGCGCCCACATCTCCGAACCAGTTTACACCGTCATAGGTCGGGTTGTTCAGAATATTATCTGTATTGTTTTCTAAGGTCGTATTGTTTGTCAAACTTTGGTCACGATAATCCGTTGCCTGCCAATCTTTTGCTGTCAGATATGAGGCATTTACTTTAAAAGCAAGCCGGTTATTAAACGCTTTTGCATAACGTATCCCAAAATCATAAAAAGGTGTGTTTTCCTTCGCGCGATTGGAAGCACTCATAATCCCCGTTTTTCCATAAGCGCTCAGCCCTTGAAAAGTAAAGGGTGATTTACTGTTCATTAAAATAATCCCGTTAATCGCATTCGGACCATACAGTGCAGAAGCAGCACCCGGTAAAATCTCCACACTTTCGACGTCCAGCTCCGGAATACCGGCCACATTTCCGACTGCAAAATTGAGACCCGGTGCCTGATTATCCATTCCATCAATCAGCTGAACGACACGGGTATTTCCATTGGCGCCGAATCCGCGAGTGCTCACCGACTTAAAAGTCAGCGATTGTGTACTCATTTCGATACCCTTTAAATTTTGTAAAGCATCATAAAAGGAAGCCTGAGGAGTTTCACGAATGGTCCGGATGTCGATTTTTTCAATAGAAACAGGAGACTTCATGACACTTTCCTCGACACGCGACGCCGAGACAATGAGTTCTTTACCAAGAACAGCTTGCTCAACCAGTTGAATGTCAATATGAGACAGACCTCCGGTAATGCCGATTTCCTGCGTTTCGAAACCTACGGAAGAAACTACGAGCGTAAAAGGCGGAGCAGAGGCTACAGACAGGTTAAAGTTTCCATTTGCATCAGTGATTGTCCCGATCACTTTTCCTTTAACCTGAATGCTAACACCGATCAGTGCATTGTTCGTCGAAGCTTCTACTACTTTTCCACCAATATCGGTTTGCGAAAAAGCTTGTGTACAGCAGAACAGCCACATCATGACAAAGCATGATGCTTTTTGGGTAGATATACTATTCATCTTTATAAGTGGGTTATTAGTTTGTTGTTATAGCAAGTTATATGAATAATTAATATTTCAATAACTTTTATTCTATTTATTCTACGATTATCAATAAAATTTTCTTTTCTTTATGATGGTTACTGAGAAAAATGCAAGATTTAGTTTCACGATATGAATAAACTTATAAGTAAGCTCTGCATTGATATTAAAATAATCAGATCCTGATACGGGGAGAGCGTGCGAAAAGGGAGTCGATACGATAAAACTGATTTCAAAATCAATTCTTAATACGTAACGGTTGGAGAGATGAATGGTTTATACTTAGCTTTACCGTACGTTAAAAACTATTAATTTACACTTCTACAATGCACAATACATTTGTTATAATAATGGCAGGAGGAGTTGGAACGCGTTTCTGGCCGTTTAGTCGTACTGATTTTCCGAAACAATTTCACGATGTACTTGGTACCGGAAAAACGCTCCTCCAACAGACAGTAGAAAGATTTGAGGGCGTTTGTCCTCCCGAAAATATATATATCGTAAGTAGTCAGGAATATAAAGGAATCATCAGGGAGCAAGTACCGATGTTATCTGATGATCAGATTCTGCTTGAACCTCACCGCAGAAATACTGCTCCGTGTATCGCTTACGCGTGTTATAAAATTGCATCTCAAAATCCTGACGCAAATATCGTTGTCGCCCCCGCTGACCACATAATTTTAAAAGAAGATGTATTCAAAGACACGATCCGTATTGCCTTAGGTGCCACCAGAAATGAAGATATACTGGTGACACTGGGAATTCAGCCGACACGGCCGGATACAGGATATGGATACATTCAATACATTCCTGATAAACTGACCGTCAAGAAAGTTAAGTCATTTACAGAAAAGCCTCATCTGGAACTGGCAGAACAATTTTTGGACAGTGGAGATTTTGTTTGGAATGCCGGCATTTTCGTATGGAACGCGCGAGCTTTCAAACGTGCAATAACCGAATACCAGCCTGATATTGCAGAAATCTTTGAACGCGGAACACCGCATTATTACCGCGAATCAGAGGAATCATTTATACAAGTAGCATATTCGCAGTGCGGAAGTATTTCCATTGACAATGGAATTATGGAAAAAGCAGACAACGTACATGTTGTTTTAAGCAGTTTTGGCTGGTCAGATCTCGGGACGTGGAAATCTTTATACGACGTATCGCCAAAAGACGAATTCCAGAATGTGACGGAGGGAAATTTAATTTTACACAACACCACAGATTGCATTATTAAGACGCCTCAGGAAAAACTTGTGGTTGTCAATGGTCTTGATGGCTTTATTGTCGCTGAATATGACGGCGTCTTATTGATTTGCAGAAAGGAAGAAGAACAAAAGGTGAAAGAGTTTGTCGCGCAGGCTAAAGAGCTACATGTAAAGTACGTATAGAAATTTCAGATATTGAAAAAAGGTGATCTCCCGGTCACCTTTTTTGTTTTTAAATTCAGATATGTTGTTTCGTAATATATTTTGCAAAGTTAAAATGATATTATTTTAAGATTTTACTAGCTTCGTTGAAAATTCCCTAATCTTCACAACGAACTTTTTCATGATCAGATCAAGAATTGGCATTTTATTGCTTTGCCTGACCAGTACTTTTATTTTAAATAACTGTGCAAAAAAAGTGCTTTCTGAGGAACGACTGGCAGATCAGGTTTCTGATTCGGAAAGTATTACAGGTAAAAGTAATTATATCAATTCACCCTTTCTTACAGCTGGCGACCGCGTGTATATGGTTGGTCATCAAAACGGGACCTTTCCGGATCTCGGCTGGCATGTGGCTGGTGAAATGGGCGGAATCTGGGATCATCCCATTAAGCTGCTTGACGGATTTACTGCTTCAATAACCATTGATAATCAATCTATTTGCCTAAATCAGGCAGATACTTTTGTTAATTATCCTTATGCCAACAAACATATTTTCACTTCTGGCCTGAAAGATATCAAGGCGGAACGTTTTCAATTTGTTCCTGACGGAAAAGAGGCTGTCGTCATCGAATATTCATTTACAAATACCGGCAGCGAAAACAAGTTACTGACCTTTGATTTTAATGCATATACAGATTTACGTCCGGTTTGGCTTGGCGAAAAAACCAACATGGTGGATGCCGCCGACTTTGCTTCCTGGAACGAAAATTCTAAAAGCTGGATGGCCAAAGATAGTCTGAATGAATGGTACGTCACATTTGGTTCTGAAACTGAGGCACAGAAACATCAGCAAAATAAAAAATCATGTGACTACAAACCCCAGGGGAAAGGTTGCCAGGCCTCGTTGATTTATGAAATTTCCCTTGAACCAAATACAAGCAAAAGCATATCCATCGTCATCGCTGGCTCGTATAAATCGGAATCCAATGCGAAGGAGACTTTTGCTGCTGTCAAACAAAATGCTTCAAAGTTATTAGAAGAGAAAAAGAAGCGATATGCCGGGTTGGCAGAAAAGACAAAACTTACAATTCCTGATAAAGATCTGGAGCAAGCCTTTCGCTGGGTTAAGTACAATACGGATTGGCTGGTCAGGGACGTGCCCGAAGTGGGTCGCGGATTATCCGCAGGAGCGCCGGATTATCCCTGGTGGTTTGGTGTGGACAGTGAGTATTCTTTACAAGGATTGATTACCACCGGCCGAAAAGATCTGGTATATCAATCGATCGATAACATTTTCAAGTTGTCAGAAAAAGCGAATGGAAATGGCCGGATCGTACATGAAGTTTCTACGAATGGCGTTGTTTTTAATCCTGGAAATGTCAACGAAACACCACAGTTTGCTATCCTGATATGGACTGTATATCGCTGGACAGGCGATAAGGAATTTCTGAAAAAATACTATCCGACCATCAAAAAAGGACTTGAATGGTTGTTAAAAGAAAATGACAAAGATGGAAATCTGCTGCCTGACGGATTTGGTATGATGGAAATTCACGGCATGAACAGTGAGATGATCGATGTTGCCGCCTATACCCAAAAAGCTTTTTCGGTTGCTTCTGAAATGGCAAAAGAAATGGGTGAAAATCAGTTGGCCGAAAAATATAAAAATATCTCCGGGCAAATTCGACAAAAAGTTAATCAGGATTTTTGGGTAGCGGACAATAACTCATTTGCCGATTTCATTGGCACAACAAAACAAGCCATTCACCTGATCGATGATGCCATCATCAGGGCAGATACTTTGAAAAAACCATGGGCTGTTGAAGAACTTCGAGCGAGTAAAAACCGATTATCAAAATTACCCGGAGATAAAAAACAGGGTTTTGTAGTACATCATAACTGGGTTGTGAATACGCCGATGGAAATGGGTATAGCTGATTCTGCAAAAGCGATCTCAGCATTAAATACAGCTACTAAATTCATTAATCCTTTTGGAGTGTTTGTCACCGGCATTGACCGCGACGAATCCGCTGGAAAAGATGAAAGTTCGGCTGCTGTGAACAAAAAAGTTTTCAACTATACCGGTGCGGTAATGACATTGCCAACGGGCGTTTTAGCAATTTCAGAAAATAATTACGGCAGACCGGACGAAGCTTTAAACTATTTGAAACGTATGACAAAATCTTTCAGTTATGCGCTTCCGGGATCTATTTATGAAGTTTCCCCTGATTATGGCATGATGTCTCAGGCGTGGAATATTTACAGTTACGCAGTTCCTATTGTGACTCAGTTTTTCGGTATCAATCCAATTGCTTCAACGAAAACAATTTTCATCAGCCCACAAATGCCTTCTACGTGGAATGAGGCAAATTTGGAAAACATCTTAGTTGGTGATAATGAAATTGACATAAAATACACTAAAACCAAGTCCTCAATTAATCTTGATCTGACGCAAACAAAGGAAAATTGGAAACTAAAAATTGCTTTTCCTCAAAATAAATACACAAACTGGATTGTAAACGGAAAAGAGATTAAGCCAAAATCAGTTGGAAAATCCGACTTCATAGAAGTTACCGGAAAAGCAATTTCACTAAAACTAAACAAGACGCTGTGAAACTCCGTGTCAAACTCCCCTACCTCTGCGTTTAACCCTACCGATTTATTTCGAAGAAGCGGACATCTGCTTTTACTTTTTCCAGAATCTTCTGAGATCTTTCAGGCCTTGCGTCCGTTATAAAAACCTGGCCCAGAAAACCGTCATCGATTAACTCGATCAGTTTATTAATTCTTCGGTCATCCAGTTTGTCAAAAATATCGTCCAGCAGCAGAATCGGTGTTTTTTCCTTTTCTATTTTAAGTAATTCAAATTGCGCCAGTTTCAAGGCAATAACGAAAGATTTCTGCTGTCCTTGCGATCCGAATTTTTTCAACGTTATTCCATCAATTTCGAAAACATATTCATCCTTATGCACACCTTTTCCTGTTCGTTGTGCATGAAGATCTCTTGAACGGTTCCTGCGAAACTCGGATGGAAAATCTGATGAAGAGACCTCACTTTCGTATAACACATCGACCTGCTCTTTTCCACTGCTTAAAAACTGGTAATATTTTCTAAATAAGGGAAGAAACCGATCCATGAACGCACGCCGGTGTTCATAAATTCTGATGGCAAGGACTATTAACGGCTCGTTATAGGTATCCAGCAAATCTTCGTCAAGATAATTTCGTTCTGCGAAAAGTTTGAGTAAACCGTTCCGCTGGGTTAATATTTTATTGTACTGTAAAAAATCATTCAAATATTCCGGCGTTGCCTGCGCGAGTACACCATCAAAAAATCTTCTTCGTTCCTCACTTCCGTCACGGATCAGATCGGTATCGTTTGGGGCAATTAATACCAGAGGGAAAAGTCCGATATGATCACTTAATCTGTCGTAGTTTTTCTTGTCTGCCATAAAAACCTTCCGCTGACCACGCTGAAAACTGCAGGTGATCTGAATATTTTTATCAGAATCATTAAAAAATCCGTCCAGTAAAAAAAAATCCTGCGCATGCCGAATGCCTAATGCATCCTGATTATGGAAGGCACTTTTTGTAAGTGTCAGGAAGTAAATAGCGTCCAAAAGGTTTGTTTTACCACTTCCGTTTTCTCCAACAAGACAATTTACACGCATACCAAACATAAAACCTCTCTCTTCATAGCTCTTAAAGTACGTAAGGTGGAGCTTTTCTAGCCACATGAACTTCTTTGTTATATAGTTTATGCTTATTTTCGCAAATCATTTGCGTCGTTACCGGCAAAAACAGATCTTGTTCAAACCACTAACTTTAAGACAAAGTTCTGTCTTTATAAACGAGAACCAAATACATGGCCACCGTTACTGAAAAAAAGAAAGCATCAGCTCCCAAATTACAGCATTCGAAAGAACGCTATATGTTCTGGTTCGAGAACATGTTATTACAACGCCGGTTTGAAGAAAAAGCTGGCCAGCTTTACGGACAGCAGAAAATCCGCGGTTTTTGTCACCTTTATATCGGTCAGGAAGCATGCTCTTCGGGAGCTGCGACTGCACTGACGAAAGGAGATAAGTATATCACTGCTTATCGTGACCATGGTATTCCGTTGGCTCTGGGAACAGATCCAAAAGCGATTATGGCTGAACTTTACGGCAAGAAAACAGGAACAACCAAAGGAAAAGGTGGTTCTATGCACATTTTCGATAAAGAGAATGGCTTTGTTGGAGGGCACGGTATCGTTGGTGCACAAATTCCATTAGGAGCGGGTATTGCCTTTGCTGAGAAGTATAACAAAACAGGCAAACTTTGTATCTGCTACTTTGGGGACGGAGCAATTCGTCAGGGTGCATTCCATGAAGCGCTAAACATGGCGATGACCTGGAAACTGCCTGTTATTTTCGTTGTTGAAAACAATGGTTACGCGATGGGAACTTCCGTTGCGCGTTCATCTAACGTTACTGAATTGTACACATTGGGTGAGGCTTATGACATTCCTTCTGAACCTGTTGACGGAATGAGTGTGGAAGCGATCCACGAAGCTGTTTCTCGTGCCGCAGAACGTGCGCGTAAAGGCGACGGGCCAACTTTCCTTGAATTCCGTACCTACCGTTACCGTGGACATTCCATGTCTGATCCTCAGAAATACCGTTCGAAAGAAGAGGTTGAGGAATACAAACACCGTGACCCGATCGAGCAGATCAGAGCGGTAATTTTGGATAACAAACTTGCCACAGCGGAAGAACTTGAAGCGATTGATAAAAAAGTAAAAGAGATCGTAGCAGAATCTGTTCAGTTTGCAGAAGACTCCGATTTCCCGGATGCATCAGAAGCTTACACAGATGTTTACGCTGAAAATGATTATCCATTCATCATGGATTAATTTTTGATTATAACGTTATGAAAAGAAACCCGTCGACATGATCCGACGGGTTTTTTGAGTAATTTCGACTTTTAGTTAACAAAAAAGATCGCAATAGCCATTTTCCCCGTATATAGTGATCAATCCCTAAAAATTGTATGCCCTTAGATCAAGATTTTGAGCAAGAAGAAGAAGGAACAGGCCAGGAGATGTCGTTTATCGGCCACCTCGAAGAATTAAGATGGCATGTTATCCGTGCAGTAGGATCCATATTAGTTTTCGCCATTGTTGCCTATATATACATTAAAGAAATTTACCGTTACGTAATTCTTGCCCCTGCGAAGCCCGATTTCTGGACTTACAAAATGATGTGTAAGTTATCTGAGGTTGTAGGTTATGACGATTTATGTATCAAAGCCCTTGATTTCAAAATTCAGAGTATCGGCGTTGGAGATCAATTTACAATGGGGCTGACATCCTCCATTATCGTAGGTTTGATCTTCGCCTTTCCTTATGCCTTCTGGGAAATATGGAGATTTATCAAACCAGGTCTCAAAGCATCCGAAAGAAGATCAGCACGCGGGGCAGTTTTCTATGTCACAATATTATTTTTCTCAGGGGTATTTTTCGGGTATTTTGTTGTGACGCCACTGGCGATTAACTTTTTAGCAAATTACAAGCTGGATGAATCAATCGCCAACGAGTTTAACATTTCCTCTTATATCTCAACCGTAGCAACCTTAACATTGGCTTGCGGAATTGCTTTCCAGTTGCCAATTGTCGTGTTTGTTCTTTCAAGAGTAGGTGTGCTGACACCAGGTTTTATGCGTGAGTATCGCAAACATGCGATGATCGTTATCCTGATCGTTGCTGCGATCATTACTCCATCACCTGATATTTACAGCCAGATTTTGGTCGCAATTCCTCTATTGATGCTTTATGAAATCAGTATTTTCGTATCGGCTAAAATCGAAAGAGAAAAGTTACGTGAAGAAAAAGCGCTCCAGGGACCATTATAATAGTCTGAAGCATTAATTAAAAAGAAGAAATATTAAAATGTCATACAGACCTCGGCCAATCGGTCGAGGTCTTCTTTTTGATGGATTGCATTGATCACCAATCTCGTAACCGGCGGATCTGTTGGCTGCGGGTAAGAAAAACAAGACGCTAGAATTCCGTTCGCTTCCAGGAAATCAAAAAGTTTGCTATCCAGACTGCAAAAGACCGGATAATCATTTTTAAAGATGAAAAGATTAGTATCAGCTAAACGAGCCGCAGTGTGGTGAATATTCTCCTGTAACTTCTGATGCGCAGGCGCATATGCATTCGTATCAAGTAGGTTCTTAAAAGCATACATATAAGCTGGCGGAGCAGGAGAAGCACCGGCAAAAAACGGACTTTTTCGAATAGTCGAAATGATGCGTTCATCACCTAGAATCACGCCCGCAGGAATTCCCAAAGCTTTATTCAGAGACGAAGTAACTATTAGCTTTACCTGCTGGATCGAGGATAAGTTGCGATAAATTCCGGTCCCGTTTGATCCCAAGACTCCCAGACCATGAGAATCATCAACAATTAAAATTATTTGACGGTAAAAAGGGAGAGCATTAAAAATTGAAAAGTCGAAATTTTCAACAAAAGGCGAGCCAACAGAATCCGATAAGATAATATGAATCTCATCATGATTGCTTTCCTGTACGTTCACGACCACGTTTTTGGCCCAATCTCCCCAACTTGAATTATTTACTTCATAAGATTCGCCCCACAGTGCCGGATGAATTCTTGGAGCATAGTGATAATGCACCTTTGGTAAGTGTACATTTTCAGATGTAAATCCTGCTTTGATAATTTCTGGCAATTCTTTTACGAGCAGCTGCCCTGCCCACATGCCTGATGAGGTTGTTATCGCCGTAGGAGCGCCTGAAAATTTTGCGAGTGCTGTTTCGGCTTCTTCGTAAATATTAAGTTTCAGGCTATTATTTCTGGAACTTCCATAATGTGTTCCATAGATTGAAATTCCTTGGCGGAGATAATTCAGGAACCCTTCGTCCTGCCCCATTCCCAGATAATCCGTCCCGCTAAACCAGAAATATTCTTTACCATTATTCAGTAAAACTTTCCTGCCGGGGAGGTGACTGGTTGGGTATATGCTCATTTTAAAACAGCTCCTGTTCCATTTTCCGCAGCATAAATTACCTTACCATAATCAAAAGTTACACCTGTTGCAGGATCATTTTTAATTAAAAGTGAGCCGTCCATATCCACATAATCCAGCAGAGGCAATAAGTGCCCGATGGC
This sequence comes from Dyadobacter koreensis, assembly GCF_900108855.1. Classification (GTDB taxonomy): domain Bacteria; phylum Bacteroidota; class Bacteroidia; order Cytophagales; family Spirosomataceae; genus Dyadobacter; species Dyadobacter koreensis. Next base: position 113,508 of record NZ_FNXY01000005.1, on the reverse strand, counting down.
TGAAATTCCCACACTGGATTCTGTCATACAGCCAACCATAGTTTTCATACCAAGACTTTTCGCTTCCGCAATCATACGTTTTGCAGAGGTTAATCCGCCGCATTTGGTAAGTTTTATATTGACACCGTGAAAAAGTCCATGACATTTAGTGACATCGTTTTCCAGAATACAGCTTTCATCGGCGATAACGGGCAACGCACTTTCTGCGAAGACTTTTCTCATTCCTTCAATATCATCAGCGGCCAGAGGTTGCTCAATGAATTCAACGCCAAGCTTTTTTAATTCGCCTGAAAAACGAATGGTCTGCTCTGCCGTCCAGGCGCAATTTGCATCCACCCGAAAAGTTGCCGTAGTATGCGATCGCAATTCTCTTACAATCCTGAGATCATTATCTGTCCCCAGTTTTATTTTATAAATCGGCCAGGGTAGTTCCTGCATTTTTGATACCATTTTTTCAACAGTATCAATACCAATCGTAAAATTTGTCAGCGGATTATGATCAACTGACAACCCCCAGCTTTCATAAAGTTTTTCACCTTTTTTCTTAGCAAAAAGATCATGAGCGGCTTCATCCAATGCACACTGTGCAAAAGAATTATTCGTCAGATAAGGATTTACTTTTGCCCACAAAGATTCAGGAGAACTCAATTCATCTGCCTCAATAGCAGCTCGGATACTTTCAAGCGAAGCGATCATTTTTTCAATCGTTGCGCCATAATAAGGATTTGAAGTCGCTTCGCCGAATCCTCGAAAATCGCCATCCCTTAGTTCCACGATAAGCGTAGGCTGAATATCCCTCGAATCGTGAGCAATGGTAAAAGTATGTTTCAGTTCAAGGTCGAAGGGATGAAAAAGAAGCTGCATGCTGTATTTTTAAAAGAAGATTATAATCTGTTTCTCATATCAAGACCCCATGACAATTTGCTGCGCAAAGTATCCAGAAAACTGTCATCTCTCATCTTGATCAAACGTGCTGTAAAATCCGCTTTGCTCACCGTTAATTCCGTAACTTCATCAACCACGCGGGAACGCGAATCCATCGAAACCAGAAAATTGTTGCTGCGGCTTTTAACTTCCAGCCTAATGACAGAAGAGTCTTCCACGACAAGTGGACGTACATTTAAATTATGCGGACTAACCGGCGTAATAATAAAATTCTGGGAATGAGGAACGAGGACCGGTCCCCCACAACTTAACGAATAACCTGTCGAACCGGTTGGCGTAGAAATAATAAGTCCATCTGCCCAGTAAGAATTCAGAAATTCGTCATTCAAATAAGTATGGACTGTAATCATGGAAGCAGTATCCGTTTTCGTGATTGTAAAATCATTCAGGCCGAAATTTCTTCCTTCAAATAAATCAATATTTGATTCGACTTTTACGAGCGTTCTTTCGTCAATCTTATACTGATTGTTTTCAAGCGCTTCGATCATATCCGAAATCCGCTCGGGAGAAACCGTCGCCAGGAAACCTAAACGCCCTACATTGATACCAATTACCGGGATTCTTCTTTTTCCGACGTGGGAAATCGTTTCTAACAGCGTTCCGTCTCCACCCATACTCACAACGAGACGCGCGTCGCATAGCTCATCGGGGCAGCCGTAAACCATATGCGAACGATGCTGAATATTCTGCTCGTCCAGAAAAGATCTGAATGCTGCGGAAAGCTGCACGTCAATCTTCCGACGAGCCAACTCACCGAACATAGACTCTATATACGGGCGGGCAGATTCATTAAAGTTGCGTCCGTGAATTGCTATTTTCATGAAAGAAAAAGTATGTGATCCGTTTTGCCCGAAAGATACGGGACAAAATTCCGATTGGCAATGTACTATTCAGGGAAAATTATGTAGCCAGATAGCGAAGCAGCATATCAAGCCGCTCCTGATCAACGCTTTCGATCGGATCGTTGGCATGCGCCTCTTCTATATCATACCCAAAACGCTCCAATGTGGCAATTACCGGTGTGATGTTTGTACGGTTTAGTTTTAAGGTAAGAAGGGACTGATCTGCCGGATGTAACGACTCGCTTGAAGAATAATAACTGCTTAAAACTTTCGTCCCATTCGATTCAATCAACCGGCTTATTTCAGATAAAGAATAATCTCGTTCGGCAATTTTCAGCACAAGCACAGCTCCCTTTTCCTGAATCCCTAATTCGCTGACGAAGCGTTCGACCAGGTCTCTGACCAAAATACTTCCTGAAACGGCCTTGCCTTCATGAACAACGGGAATGACGTCCAACGCAAATTCGTTGACGAGCCTTAATAACTCATACGGATGATGATCTTCGGTTGCGAATACATCTTCGTGCTGAATAATAATTCTCGAAATTGGCTGCGTAGAATCCGTGATATCGAAAAGGATATCTTCTGACACAATCCCCTTATATATTCCGGCATCGGCCACCACAAGCTGCCCGATCCGAAATTCATCCATCCAATCCAAAGCTGTACCCACCGTGTCGGTAAGTTTCAGTATGGGAATCATGGGATTAATTAACGTTGCAGCTAGCATAACTGAAAAGGGTGTTTTTACCGAATCTATGAAAAAACTAAATACCTGTCAACTTTCATGTAAAAAGAATATTTTATAAAACAAAAAAGAGCCGTTAAAGGCTCTTTAAAAAATGACTATTCCACCGGAACTGACACATGTTTTTCTAAAAAGCGTTCTACTATGACATTAAATCTGTCTGGCTGCTCCATCATCGGAGCATGACAGCATTTATCTATAAAGTGCAATTCTGAACCTGCAATAAGACGATTGAATTCATAACCTACATGAGGCGGTGTAATCGTATCATTCAGTCCCCAGACCAATAACGTTGGAACTTTGATTTTATATAAATCCTTTGCAAGATTATGACGCTGCGCCGACTTTGCAATACCTACGATACTCATGCACTTAGGGATGCTTGAAGTCGTTTCAAAAACTTCGTCGATCAAATCTTTCGTAGCTACTTCAGGATCATAAAAAGTGTATGCCACACGTTCCCTGATGTATTCATAACTTCCTCTTTTCGGAAAAGACCCTCCCATTGAATTCTCGAAAAGTCCTGAACTTCCTGTTAAAACAAGTCGCTGAACATTTTCCTGATTCTTTAAAGTATAAAGCAAACCAATATGTCCTCCAAGGGAATTACCCAGAACTGTCACATTTGTAAGATTCTTAAAAACCACAAAACCTTCTAAAAAATCAAGCAAAGCATCCAGACCAGCCTCCCGCGGAGGAAGTTCGTAGATTGGCAACAGAGGGATAATTACGCGATAGCGATCCGAAAAGCACTCAATTATTCCATCCCAGTTACTCAAAGCACCGAAAAGCCCATGCAATAGCAGCAACGTTTCGCCCTTTCCTTCGTCGATGAATTGAAACTTGCCTTCAGCATGTACCTTATATTTCATTCTGTTACCAAGAGTTATTTTTATTCAGAATTTTTTTAAAAGCGAAAGAGTTCAATTATTTCCAATAAAAATATAGCAAAATAATAAAACTACTTTTTTGATAGTATACAAAACTAGTTCTTTTTTTTAGATTGTCCGATGCTGCCAGACAATTAAAATCATTTTATTTTCTTGTAAATATTATATTATTATATCATTATCAATACATTTTACATAGAAAGGTGCAATTTGACAGATTAGTTCCCGGGAACCGTTGTCTTATTAAACTGACCAAATTTTCTCATGGGTATATTTTCTATGCAGCCGACTTCATAGATTATCGGATCTGCCGGGAAAAGAAATTTTGGTCTAGAAGCTGATGTCAGGGGCTATCAGACTTCAATTTAACATTAACGCGACAAAACCGGAAATTTCGCATCAAGTAATTTCTAGCTGCCTTAATGCCAAGCTTAATTAAATAATCACCTATCGACATTCAACATGAGCCGTTTCGTCCTTATCATTCTATTTTTATCTTTTCTGCAAACATCGGTTACCAGCTATGCGCAAAAGGAAATTCCTTTATTTCAGGAAAAAATTCCTAATGCGAAATCGGTCCCGAACGAAGAAACAATTGTGAATGGTGTCGCCAGAAATGTAACAATTCCGACGCTTTCTGTGTTTCTTCCGGAAAATGGGACTAGCAATGGGACCTCTGTTATCATCTGTCCCGGTGGTGGCTACGGTGTTTTAGTAATTGACCGGGAAGGCTATCAAGTAGCAAAAGCTTTAAATAAAAAAGGAATAACAGCATTCGTTTTAAAATACAGGCTTCCTGATGATAAATCCTCCGAAGATAAGTCTATCGTCTCTCTGCAAGATGCACAACAAGCAATAAAGACAGTTCGCGAGCGAGCAAATGAATGGAAAATTGATACCAAAAAGATTGGAATTATGGGTTTTTCAGCCGGCGGACATCTCGCATCCACAGCGGGAACACATTTCGAGGATTCTTTTATCGATAACAAAACCGGCACGGATCTCCGCCCGGATTTCATGATACTGGTATATCCTGTAATCAGTTTTCTGGAAGCGCAGGGACATAAGGGCTCACGGGCAAACCTGATTGGAACATCGCCGGCCACAGAAAAGATAAGATATTTTTCCAGTGAACTGCAAGTCAGGCCAAACACGCCGCCAGCTTTTCTGACGCATGCCGGCGACGATACTGTGGTTCCGGTTTCAAACAGTATTCTATTTTACGAAGCACTGAACAAAAATAAGATACCCGCAGACCTTCATATTTATTCCAAGGGAGAACATGGATATTCAAAAACACCAGCCTTCGATGTCTGGTTTGGCGAATGTTTAAACTGGATGAAAACTAATAATTTCGTTCCGTGATCATTCTATGTCTGATTTGTTTTCCGGGATAACATATCCAGTTTTTCAAATTCCGAATTGTGGCTGATATATTCGGGAATTGCGTTTTTAAGAATCAATACCATTTCGTTATCTTCTCCTGAATCAAGAGCACTTTCGAGCTGTCTGATCGTGTCGGCCATGAAACGACTGTCAACCGAATTGCCGTTAGAAACAGTTATACTGGAATTTCGCGAAGGATTATTTTCTTCACGCTCACTCAGCCTTTCTTCTAAAAGCTTTTCACCTGGACGCAGACCTATGTAGATAATTTCGATATCTTCCCCTACACGGAAGCCGGATAAACGAATCATTTTTTGGACTAGATCTTTTAACAAAATTCTGTCGCCCATTTCCAAAATAAAAACTTCCCCGCTTTGACCAGTTGCGCCGGCTTCGAGTAACAGCTGACAGGCTTCCTGCATCGTAATAAAATAACGCATCACGTCCGGATGTGTAATTTCTACGGGCCCGCCCTGATCAATTTGTTTAGCGAAGCGCGGGATTACCGAACCATTTGTGCCCAAAACATTGCCAAATCTTGTAATCACGAATTGGGTTGTAATACCCATTTCACCTGCCAGACTTTGCAGATACATTTCACTGCAACGCTTCGAAGCACCCATGATCCCGGTTGGATTTACGGCTTTATCAGTGGAAATAAAGATAAACTTTTCCACCCAATATTCGTTGGAAAGATCAGCCAGGATCTTCGTTCCAAGTATGTTTGTTTTAATTGCTTCATAAGGATTTTTCTCCATGATCGGAACGTGCTTATTTGCGGCTGCATGGAATACGATCTGTGGTTGATATTGTTGAAAAATATGTTTCATCCGTTTAGGATCGGTAATGTTGGCCGGAATTGTAATAATCTCAATGTCCTCCGAAATATTTTTCAATTCTTCGTCCAACTCATAGATTCCCGCTTCTGAACTATCAATGAGGAGCAGCCGCTTAGGTTTAAACAGAATAAGCTGTTTAAACAGATGTCTCCCTATCGAGCCCGCCGCTCCGGTGATCATAATCCTTTTATTCCGGACAAAACTTTTGATGTTAACAGTATCTACCTGAATCGGATTTCTATCGAGCAGCTCTTCCAGATCAAAATGTTTCCGTTGTCTCTGGTACGGATTGTTACTGAAATCTTCTTTAAACTGACTTACTTCTTTAGCAGAGGAATCAATCATAGCAACTATAATTACAGATGAATTATGGACGAATGAAGATTATTCCTAACGTTATGTTTTTTTATTCTTACGCAGTTTTTATAAAAAGTAACAAAAAAAGAGCTACACCAAAGGTGTAACTCTTTCTACGATATATTGTAATGTAAAATTTTAGGTCTAAAAAAGTCCTTCAAGCAAGCCCGGCGCAAGTCCAAACAGGATGGTCAGGAGGGTAGCAAGTACCAAAACAAACTGGTAAAAAGGTGCTACGCGGATTTTAGCAATATCGCCTTCTTTCAGGTAAGATGCGATAATTACACGGAAATAATAATAAATACCAACGGTTGACATTAAAACAGCAATTGCCGGAATCCAGATAATTCCTCTTTCGGCAGCACTGCTGAACACCATAAATTTCCCCCAGAAACCTGCGGTCAAAGGAATTCCGGCAAGCGACAACATCGCAACGGTCAATACAAAAGCAAGGAAAGGATTTTCTTTTGCCAAGCCATTGAAAGCATCATAGCGCTCGTCAGGCTGGCCTTCAAATGATCTTTGTTTAGAAACAAGCATCAAAATACCAAATGCAGCAATTGTTGAAAGAGAGTATGCCAATGAGTAAAAAACAATCGCGTTTTGTGTTGGTTTGGAAAGCGCTGTTAATGCGATCAGCAAATAACCGGCATGAGAAATACCGGAATATGCCATCATCCGTTTGAAGCTATTTTGCGTTGTTGCTCCAATATTTCCAACCATCAGCGTAAGTATTGCAATAATCGCTACAACCAACCACCAGAAATCATAAATTCCTGTGAAAGAATGTGACAACAGCCGATATAATGCGGCAAAACCAGCTGTCTTCACAATTGTTGACATGAAAGTTGTAAAAATCGTTGGTGCGCCTTCGTAAACATCGGGTGTCCAAAAGTGAAAAGGAGCGGCAGAAACTTTAAACAGCATACCAATCATCAGTAACAATAGACCGGCATATAATAAGTAAGACGGAACCGCCTGTTGCGTTGTGGAAACATAAGCCTGGATTGCACTCAGATTGAATGAACCAGTTGCTCCGTAAAGCAAAGTCATGCCAAAAAGCATGATGCCGGTTGCAAAAGCACCCATCAAAAAGTATTTCAGAGCGGCTTCATTTGAACGCAGATTACGTTTGTTGCTACCTGTCAGCACGTACATCGCCACAGAAAGAATTTCCACGCCGATAAAAAGCATGATCAAGTGTTCAAAGCCGACCATCATGATAGCGCCAACCAGAGAAAAAAGCATCAATGAATAATATTCTGCCGGTTCCGCTTCTGCATTATCCTGAAAACCCCCTGAGATTGCAACGATCATAAACGCTGAAATCAGAACAATGCCATTAAAAGCTAATGTCAGGTTATCAACCCGGAACATATCGTAGAAATATAACAGCGGCCCTTTGTTCCACTCAAAAAAATTACCGGCTAGAGCTACGGCAAGGAAAAGCAAAACAGCTGGCAATAAAATATTCTTCGACTTCGAGAACCCGATGAAGAGCGTTACGATTCCAAGAACTGACAACAAAACAATGGGATACATAATTATTTATTATCGTTTGTCATTAATAGAGAGCGGTCGGCGGTCAGCTTTCGGCTTTCGGACTATATCAATTAATTATTTTTCGCTTCGGAAATTACTTTGCAACCAGTTGTAAAAGCTGGTTTACAGCCGGTTCGGAAATGCTTAAAAAAGTATTGGGGTATATCCCTATCCATAAAACCATGATAACCAAAGGCAACAATACTGCTTTTTCATTGAACGTAAGGTCCTGAAACCCTTCAACCCATTTAGACCTTGGGCCAAACATTGACATTTGAAACAGGCGTAACATATATACCGACCCAAGAATGATGGTCAGACCAGCGATTGCGCCGAGCCAGCTGTTGAATGCAAAGACGCTGGAAAGTAATAGAAATTCACCTACAAAACCGTTCGTCAGAGGTAAGGCAACACTTCCCAACAGGATAATTAAAAAGTATACGCTTAGCTGAGGCGCCACCTGCGTAATTCCTCCCAGTTGATCCAGGCTCCGTGTTTTAGTACGGGAAAGGATGATGTCGATTACGAAGAATAAACCGACAACATTGATACCGTGAGCCAGCATTTGAATAATTGCTCCCTGTAAACCATTTGGCGAAGCAGCAAAAACACCCGCCGCCATCAGTCCAACGTGAGCAAATGAAGAGTAAGCAATAAGCCGCTTCATATCGTGCTGCTGAATCGCGATGATCGAACCGTAGATAATTCCTATCACAGATAATATCACTGCCAGCATTCCCCACGATTCCAGTCCAAGCGGAACGATCGGAAGTAGTAATCGGATTAAACCGTAAACCCCCATTTTAAGCATGATACCTGAAAGAAGCATCGTAGCCGGTGTAGGCGATTCTGTATACGTATCAGGCTGCCAGGTATGGAAAGGAAACAATGGCATTTTAATGGCAAAAGCAACGAAAAACGCCCAGAATACAAATCCCTGAGACTTGGCCGAAAGTTGTAAATTATAAAATGCGGTGATTTCAGATGTATGTGTTCCCGGAGTTTGGTAATAAAGATAAATTAATGCCACAAGCATGAACAAACTACCAAACATCGTGTAAATGAAAAACTTCAGGGTAACTTTCAAACGATTTTCTCCCCCCCAAACGGCTGCAAGGAAATAGACCGGTATAAGTGCCGCCTCGAAGAAAAGATAAAATACGAAAGCATCGGTTGCCATGAATACCCCAACCAGCGCTGCCGACATGAATAATATCAGAGAATAAAAAGCTGCACTGTTTTTATAAGTATGGCTAAATGTTGACAGGATAATCAGCGGTGTTAAAAAAGCAGTTAATAAAACCAGTACCAAACTGATTCCGTCTATCCCCGCAGCAAAGGAAATCCCGGCAGATGCAAGCCAGTTATATTTAAAACCAAACTGCACACCAGCAGCCGGGTCAAATTGAGACCAGACAAAAATTGCGAGTCCCAACTCTGCAAGAGCACCGACTAAGGCTACCTGTTTCGCCAGATTTGCTCCAACCAAGAGGGTAATAACGCCAGCCACAAGGGGCAAAAGTATTAAAAGAAGAGTAAGCATATTTTCAAGTCAACGGTCAGCAATAAATGGTGAACGGTATTATTATTTAATATGTCGGTTTCAGCAAATGCTTATAATAACAGCTTCCAGAACAAAATAACCACGATTCCTAAAACCATCGCGAATACATAGTCTCCTGTCGAGCCTGTCTGTGTTTTACGTAATAAACCGCCAAGGAAAGCGATCAGCCTTGCCGCTCCGTTCACAAACAGATCGATAACAAACTCACCCGCGTTATAAAGTACAGTTGAAAGAATTTTAGTCGGCTTTACAAAAACAGCATTATACAGTTCATCTACATAATATTTGTTGTAAACAAGATTTTGAATGGCTGATTTTTCCTCCGAATCTGGCGCCGGGACGTTTTCCTTCTGGACGTACATCACATAAGCGACGATCAGAGAAATCAAAGCAACACCCACCGAAACAGCCATCAGAATATATTCTTCTGAATGAGATAGAGTTGTAGGCAAGAAAGCTTCAGGATTTACCTGACGTGAGCCTTCATATAAAGGACTCATAAATTCGGCCAGATGATGCGTTCCGTGCAAAGCCTCCGGTACTCCGATGAACCCGCCCAGAGCCGAAAGAACGGCAAGGATAACCAGAGGAATTGTCATCGAAGCAGGCGATTCATGCAAATGATGTTCCTGATCATGTGTACCGCGGAATTTCCCAAAGAAAGTAAGGAAAAGAAGACGGAACATATAGAAGGATGTCATCAACGAACCCAATACACCAACTATCCAAAGTAATTTGTTATGCTCAAAAACATGCGCTAAAATTTCATCTTTTGAGAAGAACCCTGCAAATGGAGGAATACCCGAAATCGCTATCGTTGCAATAAGAAATGTGAGAAATGTAACCGGAAGTTTTTTACGCAAACCTCCCATCGAACGAATATCCTGTTCATCTGACATGGCGTGGATAACACTACCAGCGCCCAAGAATAATAATGCTTTAAAGAATGCGTGGGTAATTACATGGAACATCGAAGCTGAATAAGCCATCGCACCTAAACCCATGAACATATAACCCAACTGACTTACAGTAGAATAAGCCAATACTTTTTTGATATCGTTTTGCAAAAGACCGATTGAAGCGGCAAAAAGAGCCGTTGCGCCACCGATAATTCCAACCAGTTCGAGTGTCGAAGGCGCAAGAGAATAGAGGACATTTGAACGGATCACCATATAAATCCCAGCCGTAACCATCGTCGCTGCGTGAATGAGCGCCGAAACCGGCGTTGGGCCAGCCATTGCGTCAGGTAACCAGGTATATAATGGAATTTGCGCTGATTTTCCCATTGCTCCAATAAACAGGAACAGGGTGATCGCAATAATAACAGGATCACCAACCTGAAAACCTGTGGCTTTACTAAATACTTCAAGATATTCTACCGAACCGAAAGTGGCGATGATTGTAAAGATTCCTAAAAGAAAACCCAAATCCCCTACACGGTTCATAATGAATGCCTTACGCGCAGCGTTATTATAGTTTGTATTTTTATTCCAGAACCCGATCAACAAGTAGGAACAAAGTCCTACACCCTCCCAACCGATGAACATGATCACATAATTAGATCCAAGAACAAGCAGCAACATGAAGAAAAGAAAGAGATTCAGATAGGCAAAAAACTTACCAAAACCTTCGTCATGTTTCATATAGCCGATGGAATAAATGTGAATCAGAGATCCGACACCGGTAATAATCATCAGCATCAATAAAGAAAGCTGATCGATCTGGAAAGAAAATGGAATATTGAGATCGCCAACAGTTATCCAGTCAAAAAGGGGCAAAACAAACGGGGTGCTTCCGCTGGCAACGAATGCATTGAAGGCATTCAGGGAAAGAGCAAAACTACCGATAACAGCTAATGACCCGATTATTCCAACTGCACCTTTTGGTATTGTCCGGAAACCGATACCATTGATCAGGAAGCCGAGAAAAGGTAATAATGGAATCAGAACTAGTAATGAAGCAGACATATTCTATATTTTGTATATTAACCAATAAGGCTTACCATTTCAATTTATTAAGGAAACCGATATCCGTATTTCGCGTATTCCGGTAAATCATAACGATAATCGCCAAACCAACGGCTACTTCTGCTGCGGCCACTGCCATGATAAAAAACACGAAAACCTGACCGGACGGATCTGACCGAAAAGATGAAAAAGCGATCAGCAATAAATTGGCAGCATTTAACATCAACTCAACAGACATAAAAATGATAATGGCGTTGCGACGTGTAAGTACGCCAATAATACCAATCACAAAAAGTAATGTGCTGAGGATTAGATAATATTGAAGCGGGACATTCTGAATAACCTCTGGTATATTCGGGTTCGGGATCATAGCAGATTTACCTTAATGGGTATTCGATTAAAAATTGTCAATAATTTAATTTTCAGGATATCAGATTCATTTCCCAAATCGCTGAGTTCTCTTTCTACACTGGCAAAAATAGACATAAATCCCGCTTACTCAAGTGGGATGCGAATCTATTATACTATCTCTGTGTCAAAGCACGTAATTTTATTTCGGTCAGCTTACGTTTTGTATCCAAAGGAAATTCCGATTTCATAAGCCAATCGTAAAAAGATGGCTCGTTTTTCAGAACATCAGCAACGCGTTTCCCGTTGTGCTTTCCGAAGTTGAAAACTTCCTCTCCTTTCTCATTATAAACCATTCTTCCTGCGAAATCTATAAGCTTTGATGCTGTCAGTGCATGCAAGGCAGCAACGTCATTTTCTACCGTTCCAAGCTCTTTTCCGTGAGAATCAATTACTTTCATCCCCTGATAACGAGCTATTTGTCCTTGCAGAACTTCGAAAGTAGCAATCGTATCGGCTTCCGCGCTGTGCGCATCCGTCAATGATTTATCACAGTAAAATTTATATGCTGCCGAAAGATTTCTCGGCTCCATCATATGGTATATCCGTTGTGCATCTACGGTACGGCGGTTTTTGATATCAAACTCGACACCAACACGCAAAAACTCTTCCACCAGCATGGGGATATCAAAACGATTACTGTTAAAACCCGCTAAATCGCATCCCTCCAGAAACGTTGCAAGGTTTTTTGCAAACATTTTGAAGGTCGGTGCATCCTTTACATCCTCGTCGTAAATTCCATGTATAAGGCTGCTTTCCAGCGGAATAGGCATTTCCGGATTAACCCTTCTCGTACGAATTTCAATTTCTCCATTGGGCAGAGCCTTCACCACCGATATTTCTACGATCCGATCCCGGGTAATGTTTACTCCGGTAGTTTCAAGATCAAAAAAAGCGAGCGGCTTTTTAAGATGAAGGGTATGCATAAGGCTACTTTAATTAGGTTTTCGCGCCGCGAAGTTAAGCTTTAAGTGGACATAGGCCAAGAAAAGAAAATAGTTTATACAGATTATAAAATAGTATTATCGAAGTACTACCCGATAATTAATCCATCCATGCATATGATTTCGTTACTGCTTTTTGCCAGCCTCTGTATAAGGCGTCTCTTTTTTCACCTTCCATATCCGGATTCCAGGTATGCGCAATTGCCCAGTTACTCTTCAATTCATCAGTATTTTTCCAATAACCAACCGCTAATCCAGCTGCATAAGCGGCACCTAATGCGGTGGTTTCTGCAACCGCTGGAGAAACGACCTGGGTATTCAGCATATCCGCCTGGAATTTCATTAAAAGTTGATTCAAAACCATTCCCCCGTCGACACGCAAAGATGATAATTTGATCCCGGAATCCTGCTCCATCGCATTCACAACATCAAGTGTCTGATATGCTGTTGCTTCCAAAACGGCCCGCGCAATGTGCCCTTTTGTGACATAACGTGTCAAACCGGCAATGACGCCACGCGCATCATTCCGCCAATAGGGTGCATACAATCCTGAAAAAGCAGGAACAAAATATGCCCCACCGTTATCTTCAACCGTTTTTGCCAGACTTTCAATATCACTGCTTTTTTTGATCAGCCCCAGATTGTCACGTACCCACTGTACGAGTGCTCCTGTGACCGCAACACTACCTTCCAGTGCATATTGAACAGGCTCATTACCAAACTTATACGCAATCGTAGTCAGCAGCCCATTTTCAGACATTTTTAATTCCGTTCCGGTATTCATTACTAAGAAACACCCGGTTCCGTATGTATTTTTCGCCATACCGGGCTCAAAACAAGTTTGTCCAACCAGGGCGGCGTGCTGATCACCCAGAATTCCAGCCACAGGAACGCCAGGTAAAACTTCATTGCTCACAGTTCCATAGACCTCACTGCTGCTTTTGATTTCTGGCAACATTAAGGAAGGAATATTGTAAGCATCCAACATTTCCTGATCCCATTGTAAAGTGCGAAGATTCATCAATTGCGTTCGGCTGGCATTGGTAACATCCGTCACATGAATTCCGCCATGACCTCCGCCTGTCAGGTTCCATATTAAAAATGTGTCGATATTTCCAAAAAGCGCTTCGCCCTTTTCCGCATCTCCACGCAGGCCTTCAACATTTTCTAGAAGCCATTTCAGTTTTAAACCGCTGAAATAAGTCGAAACGGGCAGTCCGGTTTTATCTCTAAACTGGTTTAATCCTCCTTCTTTTTCATATTTTGATACAAGATCAGTCGTCCTTGTATCTTGCCAGACCAGTGCATTATAGTATGGTTTTCCCGTCCGCCGATTCCAGACAACTGTTGTTTCTCTTTGATTTGTAATGCCAATTGCTGCAATATCCGCAGCCGTAGCGGAAGCTTTTATTCGGGAAATAGCAATCACTTCAAGCGTATTTTTCCAGATTTCTTCCGGATTATGCTCCACCCAGCCCGGCTGCGGATATATTTGTTCGTGCTCCTTTTGCCCGACGGAAACAATGTTTCCCTGATGATTAAATAGTATGCAACGTGTACTCGTTGTTCCCTGGTCGATGGCCGCAATATATTTTGACATAATGGTATTATGATTGTCTTTATTTGTAATATGTCAGTAAATAAGGAAATTTTGGCGGGATGGACAAATGTTAGCAAATGTGTGACGGACAAATATTATTATTTGGAAAATACTTAAATTCCTAGATTTTTCTCTAAGTACATTATGTTGGTTGAAAGCCTAAAATATTTATCACAAAGCGTTCCGATAGAACGCCTAATAAAACGGATTTCGGAT
>NZ_FNXY01000005.1:0-98680 GCF_900108855.1 Dyadobacter koreensis | reverse complement strand
AAGGTACATTTTGTCGGTAGAAAGCATAAAAAATTTATCACAAAGCGTTCCAATAGAAACGGCTCCTAAAACGGATTTCGGATTTTGCTACCTACGAAGTATGCCGATGGCATAAACGTCTGACAATTAAAAATTAAAGATCAATATCAGCAGATTATGTACCTAAGGTACATTTTGTCGGTAGAAGGTATAGAAAAATTTATCACAAAGCGTTCCAATAGGAACGGCTCGTAAAACGGATTTCGGATTTTTCTACCTACGGGTTATACCGATGGCATAAACGTTTGACAATAAAAAAATTAAAAACCAATATCCGCAGATTAAGTAGGTAGCTACATTTTGTCGGTAGAAAGCATAAAAATTTATCACAAAGCGGCCAATAGGAACGGCTCGTAAAACGGATTTTGGATATTTCTACCTACGGGATATACCGATGGCATAAACGTTTGACAATAAAAAAGTTGAAGATCAATATCCGCAGATTATGTACCTAAGGTACATTTTGTCGGTAGAAGGCATAGAAAAATTTATCACAAAGCGTTCCAATAGGAACGGCTCGTAAAACGGATTTCGGATTTTTTCACCTATGAAATATGCCGATGGCGTAAAATTTCAGGTTTCATATTATGTCAACTCCTCTTATCACGAATCGAATTGTTACTCCTAAAACTCCCGCTGGTAATTTTTCTGAAAAGAGCTGCTTTATTGTTTGGTTGCTTTATTTCATTATTCCTCCTCCTGGACCTCCTATTCCCATTCAAACCAAAAGTCCAATATTCAACCCAAATCACCGCCAACGACGGAACCATTTTACACGCGTTTTTAAGTCCGGACGATAAATGGCGGCTATATACCAATATTTCTGAAATTACGCCCCTTTTGCAAAAAACGCTTATCCACAAGGAAGACCAATATTTCTATTACCATCCCGGAATTAATCCCTTTGCTATGTTACGGGCCGCCGGAAGAAATATTTTTAGCGGAAAAAGAACGTCTGGTGCTTCGACAATTACCATGCAGGTTGTCAGGTTATTAGAGCCTAAAAAAAGAACCTACTTAAATAAATTGACTGAATCTTTTCGGGCAATGCAGTTGGAATTACATTATTCAAAAGATGAAATTCTTCAATTGTATCTTAATCTCGTGCCTTATGGCGGGAATATTGAAGGTATTAAAGCAGCTTCCCTGTTCTATTTTGGTAAAATGCCTCAGCTGTTGAGTCTTTCCGAAATTACCGCGCTTACCATTGTGCCAAACCGACCATCAAGTTTACGTCCTGGAATGAGAAATGATGCGTTGATAACGGCCAGAAATCAGTGGCTTACACGGTTCAGTAACGATAATTTATTTGATAAAAGTACAATTCAGGACGCCATTGCAGAGCCATTGACTGTCAAAAGATTGACTACGCCGAAACAGGCGCCTCATCTTGCACAGCGCTTAAAAAAAGACTTTCCAGATCAGCCGATTATTAACACGACGATAAAAATCCAGTCCCAAAAACAAATCGAAGAACAGGTGAAAAACTATATTAACAGGCTACAAAGCATGAATATCCACAATGCCGCGGTTTTGGTTATTAACAATGAAACCATGGCGGCTGAAGCTTATGTGGGTTCGGCTGATTTTAACAATCCTTTTGACGGCGGACAAGTGGATGGAATCCGTGCAATCCGGTCTCCCGGAAGTACTTTGAAGCCGATACTTTATGCAACTGCTTTTGACAAAGGCCTTATTACTCCAAAAACAGCATTAAACGATGTGCCGTCAAATTTCAGTGGTTATGAACCCGAAAATTTTGATCAGCATTTCAATGGCCAGGTTACTGCGGAATTTGCTCTTGCTAATTCTTTGAATATTCCGGCAGTTAAGATTTTGAAAGAAGTGAGCACGCCGGTTTTGATTGATAAATTAAAAAAAGCCGATTTTCAAACGATCAGAAAGCAATCCAAAGATTTGGGGCTATCTATGATTTTGGGAGGTTGCGGTGTTTCCCTTGAAGAGTTGACGCGACTCTTTGCCGCTTTTTCAAATGAAGGAGAATTAAAACCAATCCGATATGCTACAGAAAATCCTGTTTCAAAAAAAGGTGAACAGCTTGTTTCAAAAGAATCAACTTTTCTATTAAACAACATTTTGACACAGATTACCCGGCCTGATCTGCCCACTAATTTTGATAATACTTACCACTTACCAAAAATCGCCTGGAAAACCGGAACGTCTTATGGAAAACGGGATGCATGGAGTATCGGGTACAATCGAAAATATACGATTGGAGTTTGGGTTGGAAATTTTTCAGGAGAAGGAGTTCCTGAATTAAGCGGAACCAATACTGCAACTCCATTATTGTTTTCAATTTTCAATTCTCTGGATTATAACTCTTCCAGAAGCTGGTATCAAATGCCGGAAAACGTGTCTTTACGAAAAATTTGTGCGGCCAGCGGAGATATTCCTAGCGATTTTTGCGATCATCAGATTACGGATTATTTCATCATGGGCGTTTCTCCATATCGAAAATGTCAGCACCTGCGGTATGTTTTTACAGATCTTGCATCAAAAATTTCTTATTGTACTTATTGTCTTCCTGAAAGTGGTTTTGTGAAAAAAACATACCCAAATCTGGCTCCTGAGCTCATTGCTTACTATGAATCAAAGAAAATTCCTTATCAGAAATTACCTCCACATAATCCTTCCTGCGAAAGGGTTTTCCGGGAAGGCGCACCTTTGATTACGAGCCCGAATGATGGAAGTGAATATTTTATTCAAACAAATGAACCGCAGCAAATTCAGTTAAGCTGCCAAACGAGGAATGACGTTCAGGAGGTTTTTTGGTATGTGAATGATAAATTGGTAAAGCGGTCTTCTCCCCATGAAGCTGTGTTTATTAGTCCGCCGATTGGGCGGGTTAAGATTTCTTGTAGCGATGATAAGGGTCGGAATTCTGATATTTCAATTTTGGTGAAGAAGATTTAAAGGGGGGTCACGTAAAGCAAAAAAGCGGACGCCGCGCGGTTTAAACGCAAAGACCGCTAAGTTTTTACTCTTAGCGGTCTTTGCGTTTTTTAATCTTTGCGCCTTTGCGTGAAACCCCTTAAAGCACAGTTTCACTTTCCTGATACAATACCTGAATCAAAGTCTGTCCCACCGCTTTCAATGTTTTCGGATCTATATTTTCAAGATCATCATGCGCCGTATGCCACTGATCGAAAAAGGTACGTTCCGGATCATTCTGCTTAATATGAATAATATCGATCATTGGGATTTTTGCCGTTTCGTTTACAGGAATATGATCATCCGTGATGGAAGGTCCTGCCTTGTCGATAAAATAATTACTATACCCGAGCTGACTGGCGATGCTCCAAATAGTTCGAACTACGCCGTCAGCCATACTTACCGAATAACCTTCCTGTGGAAAAGTTGCACCCTTTGCCCCCACCATATCGAGCAATACGCCAAAATAAGCCGTATAATTTGGGAGATGTTTATTTGCAGCCCAGTATTGAGATCCCAGACAAAATCCGCCAAACTTATCGGACGCTTTTTCGGAATTTCCCCAATCTTCCGCATCGAAAAGAATGATATCGACACCGAGGTTTAACTTATTTCCGGAAGAAGAAAGCACTCTCGCAATTTCAAGCAAAACCCCTACGCCACTCGCTCCATCATTTGCAGCCAAAACAGGCGTTAGTTTCGAAACAGAATCCTGATCTGAAAAAGGACGGGAATCCCAGTGGGAAGTTAAAAGAATTCTTTTAGAAGCTTTTGGATTGAAACTAGCTATAATATTTCTTGCATTAAGCTTTTTTCCATCATATGTTTCCGGCGTAAAATTTTGCTCGGTTACTTCCAGTCCAAACTTTTTAAAAGTTGAAACCAGATAATCACCACAGGCTTTATGCGCCGCCGTATTGGGAACACGCGCCCCGAATTCAACTTGTTTCTTTACAAATTGAAATGCTGAATCTCCATTGAATTCAGGACTTGATACTAATTTTTGCAATTGTTCTGTCGTTTGCTCCGAACTTGTCTTTGACTTACAGCTGGCTAGAAATAATATGCCAGTCAAACAACTGCATAACAATACTGAAACAATCGTTTTTCCAATCAATCTCATCATCCTACTCTTCATATGCCCACTCCACGCGTAGTTTACTATCTCGTATTGCAAGTCCCTGAAGCTTGAAATAGGTACGGATTTCGTCTACTTTTTCATAATTTTGAACTGCTTTATATTCTCGGTAAAGATTCAGCATCCCATCCAGAACTGCGTGCCCTTCTGTCAGCTCTTCCTTAAGTCCGAGAACATTTTCAATGAAAACGATGAAATTTTCTAATAATGAGGTAAAAGTAGCTTCACCTAGGGCAGCAGACTTCACCTGACTCATATTCAGCATATTCACATACTTTAGCATGTTGAATAAATTTGCGATTGCTACCGAAGTATTCAAATCATCATTCATTGCATCATAGAAACCCTGAATTGATTTTTCGATATCTGCAATTTTCTTTTCATCGCGCGCAACTTCTTCGTCAGAATATTTCAGAATTTTAGCGAGACGAATGCCATTTGCCAGCCTTTTATATCCTTTTTGCGCCGCTTTTAATGCTTCATTAGAAAAATCAAGCGTACTGCGATACTGGCTTTGCAACATAAAGAAGCGAACGGTCATTGGGCTATATGCCTGATCCAGCAACTCATGATCGCCTGAAAATAATTGGCTTGGAAGGAAGGAATTGTTAAGCGATTTTGACATTTTCTGTCCATTTACCGTCAGCATATTTGTATGCATCCAGTAGCGAACCGGCTCAATATCTGTCAAAGCCCGCCCTTGCGCAATTTCACATTCATGATGCGGGAATTTTAAATCCATTCCACCGCCATGAATATCAAATTGTTTACCTAAATATTTGGCACTCATGCAGGTACATTCCAAATGCCAGCCTGGAAAGCCCATTCCCCAGGGAGAATCCCACTGCATAATATGCTCTGGACTTGCCTTTTTCCAAAGAGCAAAATCAAGCGGATTGCGCTTTTCAGATTGACCATCAAGATCACGGGTTTCATTCAAAAGGTCTTCGAGAATCCTGCCTGAAAGTTTTCCGTATTCATTTCCGGCATCGTTGTATTTTGTTATATCAAAATAAACAGAACCGTTTGATTCGTAAGCCGCTCCTTTATTAATCAACGCAGTTACCGCTTCAATCTGCTCAATCAAATGTCCTGTAGCAGTTGGTTCGATACTAGGAGGAAGCAAATTAAATTCAGCTGTAACATCGTGAAAGTCATTTGTGTAGCGCTGAACAATTTCCATTGGCTCCAACTTCTGAAGCTTCGCCATTTTACCAATTTTGTCTTCCCCTTCGTCACCATCGCCAACCAAATGGCCAACATCTGTAATATTTCTCACATAACGGACTTTGTAGCCGATGTGTGTCAAATAACGATACAGGATATCAAAAGATAAAAAAGTACGGATATTTCCAAGGTGAACATTGTTGTAAACCGTCGGTCCGCAGACGTACATACCTACATATGGAGCAGCAAGCGGAACAAACAAATCCTTTTTACGGGTGAGCGTGTTGAATATTTTAAGCGGCTGGTAAGTTTTATCAGTCATGTATATTTTACTTTCTTGTAATCAATTTTAGTAATTTATCTTTCAGGTTTTGAAAGTCTGTTTTCAACCCAACTTATAATTTTTTCAGCTTTATCCACTCCAAATTTTGCCAAGTCAGCACTGGGCGAACCCTCATAACCCATGTCTAAGTGTAAAACCTGATACGCGGTAGCAAAATCTGAAGTGACTTTTTTGTCTATTCCGGACAGTTCGTTTTGATACCATTCAACACTTTTTTTTGTCTTCTTCCTCTTTTCTCCTAACAATTCATCAAGCGCAAGTAAAATTCCCGTGTATGCAGTGTGTCCGGCTATTTTCACATACTTTTTATCTTTATACAGACCGTCTTTTTTATTTGCGTTATTACTAAGAAATCCCTTTGCATTGTCAATGTGTCTTCTTGCTTCGATAATTGCTTCCATGATAGTGCGATTCTTTTGTATGAAGAAATAATTGATTAAATAAATTCATAAGAAGTCTTTCACACCATATTTTAACGTTGCCTGACAAAAATAGCAAATAACTCAGGATTGACGCCAACTGTTTAGCATTATGCCATCCTTTAAATATGCTATTCAGCCGTTTTTATTATCTTCGCAGCGTTTTTGTCTTCAAATCAAAAATTGAAACTTACTAAAAATCAATACTATACTACTTTATGAGTTTATTAACAGTTGGCTCTGTGGCGTTTGATGCCCTTGAAACACCTTTCGGAAAAACCGATAAAATCATTGGCGGCGCGGCAACCTATATCACACTATCAGCCTCGTATTTTACAAAAAAAAATAACCTGGTAGCAGTTGTAGGAGGTGATTTTCCTCAGGAAATGGTTGACCTTCTTATAGAACACGGAGTTAATACCGAAGGTTTAAAAACAATCCCGGATGGTAAAACTTTCTTCTGGTCTGGAAGATACCATGAAGATATGAATACCCGTGACACACTTGAAACTCAGTTAAATGTCATGGCTGACTTTGATCCGGTTATTCCTGAATCTTATCAGACAACGGAATATCTGATGTTGGGCAATACCGTTCCCGCTACGCAAAAAGCGGTAATCGAACGTATGGTAAAACGTCCTAAACTGATCATGCTGGATACGATGAATCTTTGGATGAACATCGCCATGGACGATTTGAAAGATGTTTTGACTTTGGTTGACGTATTGACGATCAATGACGAAGAAGCACGTCAGCTTTCAGGAGATTATTCTTTGCGTAAAGCAGCTCAAACGATTATGGCCATGGGACCAAAAACGTTAATCATTAAAAAAGGAGAGCACGGCGCACTTTTATTCCAGGGCGATAGAATTTTCTTTGCTCCGGCTTTGCCTTTAGAAGTGGTATTCGATCCAACCGGAGCCGGTGACTGTTTCGCTGGCGGATTTATCGGATATCTTGCCAAAACAGACGATATCTCTTTCGAAAACATGAAACGCGCTATCATTTATGGTTCTGCGATGGCATCTTTCTGTGTTGAAAAATTTGGCACAGAGCGCGTTGTAAATCTTACACAAGAAGAAATCGACGCCCGTGTTCAGGAATTTGTGAAGTTGTCAAGCTTTGAAATAGTTTAGTAGCTGTTGGCTGTTATCGATTAGCTTTTAGCCTGGTTCAACAGACGATTTCTGATCAATATAAAAGGTCTGAGAATCTGGGAGATAAATCTCAAATTCTCAGACCTTTTTTCTTAATACGTGTGAGTGGCCTGTTTTGTTGAAAAATTAGTACTGAAAAGGTGTTTTCAGCCGCTTTTTCAAACAACAAATATTTTACAATGTCCGCCGACAAAAATAAATCGCTTCTTATTCAGATTGTTTTCTGTTTTATTTCAAGCTTTTCAATTGGTCAGAATTTGCCTGAGAGTAAGCACAAACTTATTGTAATTGCCCATCGTGGAAACCACGTCAATGTCCCGGAAAATACATTGGCTTCTATTAAGGAAGCGATTAAATACGGTGTAGATTATGTTGAAGTAGATTTGCGAACAACCAGAGACGGCCATTTAATCATTTGTCACGACGGAACGGTTGACCGCGCCACAAATGGAAAAGGTAAAATAATTGATCACACACTGCCGGAAATCAAAAAACTTAAAATTTTCAATAATAATAAAAAAACTTACAGAATTCCGGAATTCAGGGACGTTCTCAAATTGTGTAAAAACAAGATCAATATTTATCTGGATTTTAAAGATGCCGATGTGGCGCAAACCTGGAAGCAGATTCAGGACGCAGGCATGGAAAAGCAGATTGTAGTTTATATCAATAAAAAAGAACAATATCCGCAATGGAAATCCATAGCACCTCAAATGCCATTAATGACCAGCATTCCTGATGAAATTAAGAATACTGATCAGTTATCATCTTTTTTAAACGATATAAAGATCAGCGTCATTGATAATGTTGTAAATCCGGACATGGAAAAAATAATAAAGGAAAAGAAAATTTCAACCTGGCTCGATGTGCAAAGTCCAACGGAAGGGCCGGCCTCGTGGGATGAAGCAATTAATAAAGGCGTTCAAGGCTTACAAACCGATCATCCGGAAGCGTTGATTGAATATTTAAGAAAGAAAGATTTAAGGTGATTAATCTCAAATAATTCCCTTGACCAAAGCAACACCTGACGAATACGGCTCCTTTGGAGCCTCCCGTTTATAGAAAGACGAGCCAACGCCTGATCCACAACTCCATCGGAGTTTCCTGCATATTCCCGGAGGCTCGCTCCGAAAGTGCCAGGATTTGGCACGCTGAAATTCTTGCTACAAACAGGAGACGGCGATGCCGTCCTTGATTTGCCTAAATTCCTTTATAAATCTTTTTATCAATACATTCCTTTCAATTTCAACCAATATATTTACAACCACAAAAAATTTAAAAATTCCTTACCATGCCAAGACAAAACATTCTTACAGGATCTCCCTGGGAAGATAAAATGGGTTATTGCCGTGCGGTACGCATCGGAAACATCGTAGAAGTTTCAGGAACTGTTGCTATTGTAGACGGAGAAATTGTGAAAGCAGATGACGCTTATGCACAAACCAACAACATCATTGAAAGAATTTCAAAAGTGCTTGAAGATGCCGGTGTTTCTTTGAAAGATGTCGTTCGTACCAGAATCTTCACAACAGATATTACCAAATTTGATGATATCGCACGAGCACACGGTGCTTATTTTGGAGAGATAAAACCAACAACCGGTATTTATGAAATCAGCAAACTGGTTTCACCTGACTATCTTGTTGAAATCGAATTTACTGCTGTTGTGGAGTAAATAATAATAAAAAGAATGGTCTACGAAATAAATCGTAGAC
Organism: Dyadobacter koreensis; assembly: GCF_900108855.1. Taxonomy (GTDB): domain Bacteria; phylum Bacteroidota; class Bacteroidia; order Cytophagales; family Spirosomataceae; genus Dyadobacter; species Dyadobacter koreensis. Next base: position 89,750 of record NZ_FNXY01000005.1, on the reverse strand, counting down.
CATTCTTTTTTAGCTAAATAATGCCATGATATCGTCTTGGCTCAGCTTTTTGATAAATCCGGCTTCGCCGCCTACCAAGTCTTCGGCCAGTTCCTGCTTGCGTTCTTGCAGCAGCAATATCTTCTCTTCTATCGTATCCTTACAGATCATTTTATAAGCAAACACTTTGCGCGTTTGTCCAATACGGTGCGTTCTGTCAATTGCCTGACGTTCAACTGCCGGGTTCCACCACGGATCCATCAGATAAACATAATCTGCTTCGGTCAGGTTAAGTCCTACTCCACCCGCTTTCAAACTCATTAAAAACACCCTGCAATTCTGATCGTTCTGGAAACGGTTCACACGACCGGCGCGATCAACTGTTTGCCCATCCAGATACTCATAAGGAATATTAACTTTTTCCAGGTGCTGACGGATGAGATCAAGCATACCCAGGAATTGGCTAAATATCAGAATCTTGTGATTCGACGCGTTTTCTTCGATTTCCCTTACGATTTCTTCCAGCTTTGCAGATTCATTTCCATAATCCACGTCGTCTGAAAGTAGCACCGGAGAATCACAAATCTGACGAAGTTTCAAAAGCGCTTCAAAAATTAAGAAGTTACTTTTGTTCAAACCATCGGTAGCCAGCTTTTCCGCAATCTGCAATCTGTATTTCTCACGAATCGTTTCATATACCTTGCGTTGCTTCTTGCCCATTTCACAATACAGAATTGTTTCAGTTTTATCCGGCAAGTCGGTCGCTACTTCTTCCTTGGTACGTTTTAACATAAAAGGATATACCAGACGACGCAATTCTTCCGCCTTAACTTTGTCCTGAAACTTATCGATCGGCGTTGCATATTCTGCACGGAAAAAGTCGGCGTGACCTAACAATCCGGGGTTCAAAAATTCAAACTGAGAATATAAATCAAATGTATTATTTTCAACCGGCGTACCCGTCATGGCCAGGCGATTATTCGATCTGAGCAATCTGGAAGCTTTGGCAGTTAATGAATCAGGATTTTTAATGGCCTGAGATTCATCAAGAACAATGTAATTGAATTGTATTTTTTTCAACAATTCCACATCACTCCTCATTGTGCCGTAAGTCGTCAGAATGATATCATATTCTTCAAAAAATTCAAGATCCTTACGACGATCCATACCACGATGAACATACAATTTCAAATCTGGCGTAAACTTAGCAGATTCTGCCTGCCAGTTGAATATCAGCGTAGTAGGAACTACGACTAAATTCGTAGATTCCGGATTCTTATTTTTCTGGTGCTGTAAAAACGTCAGCATTTGCAGGGTTTTCCCCAAACCCATATCATCAGCCAGACATCCTCCCCAGCCAAATTCTTCAAGGAAATTCAGCCACTTATATCCTTCTTCCTGATATTGTCGAAGTGTCGCGTTAATATTTTCAGGAAGCGGCACACTTGGGATTTCTTTAAAATTCAGGAGTTTTTGTTTTTTCTCCCAAAGCTCCTGTAAAACCTCTTCGTTATCAATCTGTGAAGCCAGTTCTTCGATCAGCGAAAAATGAAATTTTGACAAATGCACTTCGTCGCCATCCACTCTGCCGAATTTTAATAATGGCTCCAGTTTCTGTATCCATTCTTCCGGCAAAATTCCCATTGAACCATCTTTCAGTTCCACGTAATTCTGCTTTTTCAACAAGGCTTTTTTCGCATCAGCCAACGTTACCTGCTGATCACCAAAACTGATTTCGATCTGCATATCGAACCAATCAATTCCAGAAGAAGCCCTGATCTGCACTTTCCCCCGGTTCGGGTTGATGCGCATTTTTTTCAGATCCTTAAAACCTAAAAGCTGGATTCCCTTTTCTTCGACCGTATCCACGAAGTGAAACAACCACCCATCTTTCATTACCTCTTCAAAAGGAATGAAGAAAAATGGCTGATCCGGCTGCTGCGCAAAATCAGGATGAAGCGATTTCGCCCAGTCCCAGTGTGTTTTCTCTGCCGTTGTATCACGTTCAAGCAACTGGATTTTGTTATCCTCAAACCCAGCTTTGGTACGCTGATTATCGTGAATTAATTCTGTTTCTTCAGATTCCTCATCGCCTTCGTAAACATATGTCGGGACGATCAACAGGTTCGATTCATCTTCTTTCAGATAAATTCTGCCCTTGACATAGTTCATCGCGCTTGTTTCCAACTCATGACGGGTTTGGAAAATAACTTCGAAATGTTCTGTCACCGGCATAACCCAGTCCTTCATGAAACTTTCAGCGTGATCCTTACGCACACGGATTTTAAATCCGTTTTGACGCAAGTAATCAACCATTTCCGCATCGTTGATACTTGCCCAACGAAACAAAATATCTTCTTTGTAGATACCCAACCAGAAGCTATCGAACGTTGCAGCTACTTGCTGAAGATCGATTGGTTTGCCCTTTTCGATTTCGGCATAAGGATTCAGGCTTATGAATTCCTGATCTTCCGTTAAAACAAAAAATATTTTTGCCGGAGTCGGATGAAGTTTTACTTCCTGAAGCTGGTTTTGATTCGTTACATAATCATTTTCTGTAATGAATAATCGCTCGCCGCTAAGGTCTTTGAAAATCCTGACAAGCTGCCGGCCAACCCATTTATGCGCTTCATTTTGATAATCCGAAGATTCGTCGCTTAAATGAGCACTGGATTGTCCGCGACTTTTCATGTATTTTTGAAGACCTTCCGGACTAAAATGTCTTGCGATACGGACGAGTCTGGAATCCCCAGCAGTTAAAACCGGAATTTCTTCAGGCAAATAAGCCGTTCCCGACCCACCTGCAATACTGCGTATGTGAGTATACTTTTGCGTTTTCGAACTGCTTTTTGCAGAAAAAATACCAAAACCTACATCGAGTAAACTATCAGCACCTCTTGGCCAAAACACATATAGCGAAAGCCTTTCGTCACCGGAATGCGAATCATTATCTGTAACCTGATACGTCGGTTGCAAATCCGGAATTACCTTGTCCCGCAACGAACGCCAGTTTTGAAAAGAACCTACTTTCTGGATTCCCTTATCTTGCTTGATTAACTGCAAGGCACCGTTCTGGTCAATTTTGAAATCAAATTTTCCTTCCAGATTATCTTCAAGCGTATAACCGTATTCTGCCAAAAGATTTGTTTTGTCTTCCGTCCAGTCACGCATCATATCAAACGCACGCTCTCCGAACTGATCTCGCAGCTTTAACAATGCAGCCAGTTTATGCTCGCAAATCGGAACATAAAGCGTCTGTTCGCATGAACAGCTTGTCTGTATTTGATTGGAATTTGGAATTTTCGTGAATTGAACTGAAAACTCTTTATCTCTGATATTCACTTTGCAATCTGCAAATCCGTCGCGTGTCGAAACAATATCAACTTTGGCAAGCTGATTTCTATTATTCCATGTTTCCCTCTGGACGATATCTTCAAGATATACGTCTTTAAGTGAAGGAAGCACAACCATTGTATCAGCCATGTGATGCTCAGTTGGCTTTACGTACGCTGGCATTTTGTCCAGTACATACAACGTCATCGCGATACGATGCTTGCAAAGTCCGCCGTAATCATGCGTACATGTACAGGAAGTACTAATATTTGGGGTAAGAAAATCCTGGATTTTTATAACATAATCCCGGACCGAGTAATCACTTTTTACTTTGAACTCGGCATAACCTCCTCCATTGTAGTCCAATTTCACGATGCTGTAACCACCGCTACTGAAAATGGAACGTCCTTGTGATAATGTTTGGCCCTCAGAGTTCCGTCTTAAAAACTGTGATAATCGCTCCTTCCTCTCGTTGTCCATTTATCCTAGAAACTCGTTAAACCGCAAAAGTACGGTTTGTTTCTGTTTTTGTGAAGCCTATTCTAAAAGTATAGTGGAAATAGCATTAAAAAGCCTTCTAAAATGCAACTCTGCACTATAATTTATTTCAGGTTTCAGAAATAAAGTGCTGCGAGACGATTTTAAACTTTATTTCCGGATCTATTCTGAATGTAGAATTCAAAGGAATAGCGGGCAAATTTTATAGTCAAAATCTACTTCGCATAGGGCTGATCTATGACGCCGATATATGCAGATTTCAAACTTCCCTTTAAATATTGCCGGATATCTTTTCCAACGTTCGGATACATCAGCCGGTTTTCAAGTTCGGAAAAAGGCACCCAGACAACTTCCAAAGCTGTTGTTTCTAAGGGATTGATGACAGGTGAACCTTCATCAATTTTCGCACTGAAGACCATATGCAAAGTTTCCTTTCGTGTTTCACCCCACAAAACTTCGCCGCAAAGTGCCATTTCGCCAATTTCGACAGTTACTCCTAACTCTTCCATTAACTCGCGACGAAGGGCTTCCGGCAGACATTCATCGGGATCTGGATTTCCTCCGGGAAGTGCGAACACTTCCTTTTCTCCATACTTATAACGCATGGTCAGAACAGAATCTTCGTGGACGATAATAACTGCCGGACGTACTTTCATGTAGAGTTTTGATTGGATTAGTGCATCGGCAAAATAGTAACTTTCATTATAAATTAATTCCCAATCACCATTTTTTCGATCAGAAGCATAAAAATATGTATCACCTTGATATGTATTTCCTGAATTCTGTCGGCATATCCGAAATGCGGAACCCGGATTTCCACGTCAGCCTGACCAGCGAGTTTTCCTCCGTCCTTTCCCGACAGAATTACAACTTTCATCCCTTTTGCCTTTGCGGCTTCAACGGCACGGATAATATTTGCAGAATTTCCACTGGTACTAAGTCCTAAAAGAACATCTCCTGATTGTCCCAATCCCTCGACAAATCTTGAAAATACAAATTCAAATCCGAAGTCGTTACTGACGCAGCTTAAATGACTTACATCAGAGATAGCAATCGCGGGAAGTGAACGGCGATCATCACGGTATCTTCCTGTTAATTCTTCGGCAAAGTGCATCGCATCGCAGTGTGAACCGCCATTACCGCAAGAGATAATTTTATGATTATTTGAAATTGCTTCCGCCATCAGAGACGCTGCCTTTTCTATTTTTTCTATCTGAACCGGATCACCTAAAAAAGTTTCGAGAACAATTTGTGCTTCACGAAGTTCCTGGCTAATAATATTCTGAAATTCCATAATAATGATTTACAAAGATCGTAACGATTGACAAAAGTATTTAATAACCGAACCCTCACAAACTAAATACCGAACCGAATAGTTTTTGTCAGATTTTGGTAGCTTTCAAAACATGCCATTTTTTCCCTGGCCCTTTATGTTTTTCGACAGAAAACCCTGCCGCAGCTAAGGCTCGTTTTACAATTCCTTTTGAAGAATATGTTACCAAAACGCCTCCCGGGCAGGTTTGAGACGCAATTTTTCCGAGTATTTCTTCGGTCCATAGTTCGGGCTGAGCTTTGGGATCGAAAGCGTCGTAAAAAATGACATCAAAAAGTTCTTCGCTGGAAAATTCCTGTAAAGTCAGCTGCTCTTTTCTAAAAGTAAAATATTCTGAAAGCTGATGATTTTCAAACCAGGAAGATTTATGCAGTTTTAAAAACCCATTAAACGAAGTTACATCTTCATAATTTAACTGCGAGGCTTCTTCCATTGAAACTGGAAACGCTTCAACGCCTGTATATAAAATTGATTTTTGATACTGATCGGCGGCCTGCCAGGTAAGGAATGCGTTGAGACCTGTTCCAAAACCCATTTCAAATACCCGGACAGGTTTTTCCGCGGCTTCAAGAACAGGAATTAGTCCTAGGTTCATATAAATGTGTCTGGACTCTTTGAGAGCTCCAGACACAGAGTGATAATGCTGATTGTATTGCGAATTGAGTAAGGAGTGCGACCCGTCCTCTGTCAATTTAAGGCGTTCCAAAATAAAGCAAATAGTTAGTTGCGGCCTTAAAAATACTCAAATCATTCTTCGCAGTGTAAGCTTGGTAAAGAAAATATTTCCATTCCGTTTAACCAGCAAATCGATTTTCCTTCCGTCGCCACGCTGCATCAATTTATAAATTTCGCTGACATTTAATTCCGTTGCCGCATGATCGTCTATGAAAAGCAACTGATCTCCTTCGATAAGGCCTGCACCGGCAGCTGGTGATTTTTCCTGAACGTGATTAACAAAATACGAACGCAGGTCACTTCCTTCCGCCCGAATTTCCATACCACTCATATCATGTTCGAATTTTTCACGCAACCGACTTTTGTTAGGTTTCAAAACCATATAACCTTCTTGGTAATTCATTGTAACTTTGAACCTGCGAAGCAATTCGCAGCCAATATTTCCCTGGCGTTCTACGTTAGTTCCTATTTTGGCACTGAACCCTGCACTGTCGGGAAAAGAAGCCACGATGTTATCCAGTTCAAAACGACCCAGTTTCATTCGGTCAACACGGCCCAGATTTCCATTGATCACGCCATTTAACCCCCTGCCTAATTGCGCACGAATGACTTTTTCAGGAAGACGGTAGGTTTCCTTAGGAGAATTATTCAGTAAAAGAGCGTGTCCAGCACCTGTATCGATTAAAACACGGATTGGTTTTTCTCTTCCGTCAGCAAATAAAGTTACTGCATCCGTAAATGGTTTGGTATCTTCGATTACAATCGGATGTTTATCGCCCTTGCTGGGTTTGTATTTATAATTTCCATTTTGCGTAAGTAAAAGTTCTCTCTTTGAAAAATCGATGGTTACTACAAAATTGTTAAAAATGTCGTAGCCAAAAATTCCGTGAACCGGCACTCCGACATACTCAGAAAGTCGTAAGAAGTCTTTTTCGATAACAACAATATTTTGATGATTTGCCCGAAGCCGTCCCATTGCAAAACGGTTATCAATAGCAACATGTGCTGCTACTGACTTCCCTTCACCCGCTCCTGACAGGTTTACTTTTCTGGTCAGCCGCAATTTATCCGGTTTCAGAACAGACGGGTCCGTGATAATGATTGAACTTACTCCGGTGTCGAGAATAAACCGCAGCGAGTCGACATCGTTAATGCGCGCATAAACCAGGATAAGATTTGAATGCAGTTCAAAAGGTATCCGGGCCGTTTTATGATTTCTATCTAAAAAGTATCCATATTTTTCTTCGGCGTTCTCAGTGCCATCCGGTGATGCAGCCATTGCAGCATCAGAAATAAAGAGCGAGCTGATTACCAATAACCAGATAAAAGTTTTCATCGTGGCCTCCTTTCTTTTTAACCTTGGTTTCTATTTTATTTTCATGAATTAACTGGTCTCATTACGAATGATTTATATCCTGTCCGGGACGATAAGTAGTCATTTGATCGAAATCGGTTTCTTATGTAAAAATAATGTTTTATTCTATAATAAACACAAAAAAATCTTGCAATTACCTTATTATTCTGAAGATATTTTTAAGGAAGAATAGAATACCGGAAATGAGGAAATAATGGTAAGTTTGTAGCGCAAAACGAGGATTTAACACAATAAAATTAATTATGCGAAAAAAAATAGTTGCCGGGAATTGGAAGATGAACAAGCTTGCAGATGAAGCTGTTGCTTTAGCATCTGAGCTTGTAAACATTGCGAACGACGAAGTTAAAGGAGACGTTAAAGTGATCCTTTGCCCTCCTGCAATCTATCTGACTACCCTTAAAAAATATATTGAGACATCTCCGAATTTTGCATTAGCTGCGCAAAACTGCTCAGATAAAGCCTCAGGAGCTTTCACAGGCGAGATTTCTGCTGCTATGCTTCAGTCGATCGGTATCGAATACGTTTTGATCGGTCACAGCGAACGTCGTCAGTATTTTGCTGAGTCAAATGAATTGCTTGCTGCGAAAGTAAACATTGCGCTTGAAAACGGTATCTCTCCAATTTTCTGCTGCGGCGAATCTTTGGATCAAAGACAAAATGAGGATTATATCGGATTTGTCAAAAATCAGATTTCTGAAAGTCTTTTCCACCTTTCTGCTGAGCAATTGCAGAAAGTAGTTATTGCTTACGAACCAATCTGGGCAATCGGAACAGGTTTGACGGCAAGCGCTGAACAAGCTCAGGAAATGCATGCCGCCTTACGTGCGCATTTGGCTGGAAAATATGGAAGCGAAGTTGCTGAGGAAATTTCTATCCTTTACGGTGGAAGCGTAACAGCTGCGAGCGCAGACGAACTTTTCGCTTCACCTGATATCGACGGAGGTTTAGTTGGAGGTGCTTCTTTGAAATCCCGCGAGTTTATCAATATCATCAAAGCGAGATAATTCAGATATAAAAAAGGTCATTCAGCGAATGCTGAATGACCTTTTCCTTTCCTATTCTGCGGATTTTATTTGTGTTATGACAAATTCAACCCGTCTGTTTTTCTTCCGCTCTTCCTCTGAACCATTTTTTGCCAGAGGCTTTGTGGCCCCGAAACCTTTTGCTTCAATCCGGTCTTCGCTTATTCCTTTTCCAGTTAAATATTTTTTCACTGATGCGGCTCTGTTCGCCGATAATTCGAGATTTTTATCAAAGTCACCCACATTATCGGTATGACCTTCCACTCGGATTTTGATACCCGGATTTTCCTTCATCATTTCCGATAGCCGATTTAACTCGTCGTATGATTCCGTGAGTAAAGTAAACTTTGAGGTTTCAAAATAGATATTAGGAAGTGCAATGGTTTCACCAACTGCAAGCGGAATCAGGTAAATATCCCTTGAAAACGAGCCTCTTGCAGAAGAATCAGCTGGTGATAAACTGAAATTTGCTCCATAATAACCATTTGCCAAAACACTAAAATCATAACTGGATTTAGGATCGATACCAATCCGGTAATTCCCTGATGAAGATTTGAACTGCAACGAATCCCCTTTTTCAAAATAAGTTATCTGGGCAGGAATCGGATTTTTAGTTTTTGAATCGTAAACTGTCCCTTTGATCATGACAAATTCCTCTTCGACCGGGGTCGGTTTTTCTTCAATTTTCTCCGCGGGTTTGTTTGCTAATGGCGGTTTAGGAGCTGGTTTAACAGCCTTAGGCGCAACTTTCGATGTTGTTTTTGAATTTTTCTTTAAAGGGTTTTTGATATGCACACCATAGAAATTCCAGGTTTGACCACCTTCTCCCGCCCTACCTTCATAAAAATCAAAAATCTCGATCCCGGGAGAAAGCTTTTCAAAATATGCGACAAAATCTACTACCTCTCCAGGTGTAACTTCACGTCTTGATTGCGTTGGGATATCCTTTGCTTTGATCAGCTTGAATTTCATATTAATTTCTCCCGGCTTGTAGAGCCTGGTTTCCGGATCTAGCCATATTCTTGGCGTTTCCGGAACTTGTTGCCTTCTAGGTGATGGTATTTGTCGAAAATCCGGTAGAGGAACAGGAGATCTTTCCGGAATTGTTAGCGAGCCTTTTTCAGTGAATTGTAAATAAATTATGGTGAATTCATCCGTCAGTTCAACCCGTTTAATTTTCACATAAGGCGCAGATTGTTCCTCTACTCTTGGGTTTTCAGTTATTTGCCCAAAAGCAGCAGTAAGTGAAAGCGCAACAGCACAAGTAAAGGCAAAAAGCGATTTATAGGTCATGGTTATTCTTTGTTAATTTTTTACGAATTAACTTCAAAAACGCAGCAGCGCGGGGGATAGTTTGTTAAAAATTGTTAAACTGACTTAACAATTATTTCTGAGGAATAAATGCCGACCAGAATTCGGGGTCGTAGCGCTCCCAGGCGTGGCAGGCAAAGGGAAGTTCATGATTAGTTATTTCATAAGTCGCCGCCGGACTTTTCTCAAAAGAGAAACGCAATGCCTCCTTCCACGGCGGAAGTTTAAGAAATAATTTCATGGGGATCAATCTGGTGGCCTCCTGTGAAAACAGCATATCTTCATTACCAAGCCAGGCCGGATAAAAAGTATTGTAAATTTTCAGATAACGCAAAAAAGCAGAAACTTTCCGAAGCGACAAACCTCCGTTCAAAACAATGCGGTTACCTGAAAGCGCCTTAGCAAAGATATCCTGCTGATCAGAAGATAACGTGTCAAATTCTTCCTGATGTAACGAAGGAGCGCCGACATAGTCATAATCTTTCCGGCACCACTCTGTTAATTCATCCCTGAAGACGTAAGCATCCAATTGATAAATCAATATATACTCAAAGTCCGAGAAAGCTTTATAAAAATCCGTGGAAATCATTAACCGGTTGTAAGAATCAATACCCTTGAAGTAATGATCCTCGAATGACTTAAAACTGATCGACGGATATTCTTGTTTTATTTCAGCAAAATCAAGACCATCAGGTTTAACAAAAATGACAGGATATCTTGACAAAACCTTCAAACATTGCCGCAGCGACAACTTTTCCGATTCCGTCAATTCCAATTTATAAACTGGAATAACAATCGCTACACCCGGTTCCTGTTTCTGTATCTTCACTTATAAATAAATTATTACTCAAATAAATCGCCGAAAACCGGAAGCCACCAATGTTTGCTGCTAAACAGATATCTTCCTTTTACGATATCTGTTACCACCGGAACTACGCGCACAAGGCGATTTTTGGGCAATTTTGCTCTTTTTTTATAATGCTCCTTCGCAAGCAGCAAATTCTTTAATTTATCTTTTGGAAAAAGAGGAATCCCCATTAACAACTGATAAATCTGTTCGAGTTTATCGGCCCGTTCCTGCAAGGGAAGAAGTTTTTCATTTCTGTCGCGAAAAAAGCGGTCCCTGAATCTGACATGCTCAACTTTTGCGCCGAAGCCAACCTGTTGACGTGCATGAATTCGATAAGAAACCAGAGGTTCACTGATAAACTCAATTTTTTCCTGAAGGCTTAAAATCATCGCGATGTATGCGTCATGAATCAGGTCAGGTATATGCGTCGGAAATGGCATTAACCTTGGTAACGCAGATTTACGGATTGCAAGCGTTGCGCCCGTTACTACAAATCCTTTAAAAAGAATTTCATGCGCTTCTCCACTCACCCATTTATTTTGCGCAATATCATCAAATTCAATTTCCTGCCAGATTGTTCGGCCGGTTGGATTTGAATCATCGTCAATCATCATCGCGTCGGAAAAGACAGCGTCAATATTTGGGTGAGTATCAAAATATTCTATCTGCTTTTGAACTTTATCAGTCCGCCAGGCATCGTCCTGATCTGAAAAGAAAATAATATCGCCCTTACATAGGGAAAGGCATTTCTCGAAATTTTTTGTAGACCCAAGATTTTTTTCATTCTGATGAATGAAAACGGGAAAAGGTAACTTTTCCGAAAAAGATCTTAAAACCTGAATGGTATCGTCATTCGAACCGTCATCACACACAACCAGTTCATCAACAGGGACTATCTGATTGGCTATGCTCTCCAACTGCTCAGGCAGATATTTTGCCCCGTTGTAAGTGCACATGGCCACTGAAATCATATTGTGTATCGGAATTTTAAATACATAAAGAGTGCAAGTTACGAGGCTAATATATTTTTTCAATTAATAAGAGCCTTACTTAATAAACTATTCTTCGCTTTTTAAAATTTTAACGCCGTTTTCTCCAATTGCATAAAAAGTTTCGAAGAAAAATGCAATATCTATAACCGGCAAATTCGTGTTATTGAATATCGAACCGCAACTTTTCACCATTGCTTAGAGAGATTTACGATAAAATATATAAGCATACGATAGAAACCCTTTTCCGGATTAATATTTTATTTTTTTATCTAAATAAAGGATTGAAAATCATTGACTACCACGAAAATGAGTCGCATAGCATACCTGTTGTATGGCTAGACATTTCGGAAATTTTTGAAGTGTGCATATTCAAACGGAAGAATTATGAATACACTTGTCGCCGGGCATAGATGTTACATCATATGCTGACGTTTGATAAAAGGATAGAATTACGTTCATTTGATATAGTGTGTTATGAAATCAAAGGTATCCTAGTTTTGTCGTATACCAAAATTTAACTTATTAACGGGAAACCGATATGCCGATAGAAGACCAACTGAAGAAGGCTATTATTCAAATGCCGCCAAAGGAAAAAGATAAGCTGCTTATCAGACTGATCACGAAGGACAAAGCACTGACTGATAAATTATATTTTGAACTGATCGAAGAATCGTCAACAATTCAGGAGCGGCGCGAGTCGATTATGGCACGAATTACACGATTGACAAAAAATGTGCAGGATTCGCCGGGATGGATTCTGATGGATATGCGAAATCTGAGCGGCGATATTACCTATCATGTGAAAGTGACAAAAGATAAAATCGGCGCTTTGGAATTGAATATTTTTTTGTTGAATACTTTCCTGAGCAGTTATTCCGACAAGCTGAAAGTGTATACTTCCAGAACCGACAAATGTGCTTTATACATTGCCAAGAAAGCGCTGACAATTCTGAATGGTTTAAATAAACTGGAAGAAGATTACCGTGTCGATTATAAAAAAGACACAAATAAAATGCTCAAACTCGTGCATCAGTTATGCTCCAAAATGTATGCACGACAATTAAATGTGCCAGAGGAATGGGAATAAGAATGACTTAAACTTAATCCTGACGTAACAGAGTAATCCTGAATTTTATATTTCTTGTCAACCGAAAAGCAATTTCTTATATGACCAACAAAACAACAGCATTATTGATCATCGATGCTCAGTTTGATTTCTGCAACCCAAAAGGCACTTTGTTTGTGCCCGGCGCAGAAAATGATGTCGAAAGAATAGCACAGCTTATCGCCTCCTATGGTGAGCGCATCACTCAGATTTTTGTGACACTCGACACACACAAAGTTCTTGATATTGCGCATCCTTTATTTTGGGAAGATCCAAATGGGAATACGGTTGCGCCTTTTACTTTAATTACGGCAAACGCTGTAAAATCCGGAAAATGGACACCTCGCTATAAAAAGGAGTATGTTTTAAATTATCTTGAAACGCTGGAAAGTGAAGGCGAATTTAAACATTTTATCTGGCCGGAACATTGCCTGATCGGATCCCGCGGCGCTTCACTGGATGATACCATTTTACACGCGCTTCTCTCGTGGACGCACCGCACAGGTACGGACTACAAAGCTGTCATCAAAGGAACAAATCCATTGACCGAACACTTTGGTGTTTTTCGTGCGCAGGTACCTATCGAAGGCGAAAAAGAGACAGAACTGGATCAGAAATTTATTGATGAATTAAGCTCTTTCGATCAGATTCTCATTGTTGGCGAAGCGCGTTCACACTGTGTGGCTACCAGTATTAAACAGATATTAATTTATGCTCCTCAGCTTTCACCGAAAGTTAAAGTCCTTGCAGACTGCATGTCGGACGTAACAGGCTGGGGACATCTGGCTGACCCGATCTTCGAAGAAGCCAAAGAAAAAGGTATTGAATTCAAAACTTCCAGGGACATATTTACCAGCTCATGAGATTATTTTGTTTGCGACACAGATCATTCTTTCTACCTTTTTTTCTTATCTGGATCGTCCTCAGTATCATCCAGTTATTGTTTACTCAGAACTTTATTTTTCTCTTTGTCAACAAACACTGGACACCGTTCGCAGACATTTTTTTTAAGACTTGCACGCACATCGGAGACGGCGTTTTTATATTAGTTTCAGGACTTGTCGCCGCGCTCTTTTCCTATCGGCTTGCAGTAAAAATTTTTCTTAGTTATGCCATTTCAGGAATTGTTGTGCAATTCCTGAAGCAAATGGTCTTCGCTGAAATTTATCGTCCTCCTAAAATCCTCGCTTCTTTACTTCCTGTGCTGCATAAAGTTGAAGGTGTTCAGCTTTATCATTTCAACAGTTTTCCTTCCGGACATACAACTTCTGCATTTGCCCTTTTTACAGTCCTTGCTCTTGAATGCAAATCATCGCTTATTAAACCTTTCCTGCTAATTCCTCCGCTACTGGTCGCTTATTCGAGGATTTATTTATTAGCCCATTTTCTTGGTGATGTTTACGTTGCCGCTTTTGTCGCAATTCCGGTTTCGGTCCTGGTTTATTTTTACATGAACCAATACTGGGCAGCACAAACCGATCCAAGACTTGACGGCGGCTTGACGAAATTATTTTAGAAAATCATTCTAAAAACAATTCCTAACACACACTGGCCATGCTTTCAACAGAAATAAGCCGAAAAATTTTTCTTGTGCTGTTCGTACTCTTCGGCTTCCTGTGGGGTATCGGCAATGCACCATTGTTCGATGAAGACGAAGGTTTTTTCGCAGAAGGAACAAGAGAAATGGCAGTTCGCGGAGATTTTATATCCACTTTTATTAATCAGGAACAGCGTTTCGACAAGCCTCCGTTAACTAACTGGCTTCAATACGGAACGACAAAAATTTTCGGCTGGAACGAGTTTTCGATGCGTCTTCCATCCTGCCTCGCCTCGGTTTTCTGGATGTTCCTGATCTATTTTTTCACCAAGAAAAGACTGGATGAAAGATCCGCCTTTTTTGCGACACTTATCTCTGCCTCGTCTCTTCAAATAACAATTGTTGGAAAAGCAGCACTTGCAGATGGTATTTTAAACATGGCACTGACAGGTGCCATGTTTTGTCTTTTTGATTTTATTCAACAGAAAAACAGAAAATTCATCTGGGCTTTTTACGTTTTTACCGGTATCGGGTTTCTTGCCAAAGGCCCTATCGCAGTATTAATCCCCGGAGTTGTGTTTATTTTTTACCTCATCAGATGGAAAACCTGGAATTCGATTTTACGTCTTTTGGATCCGATCGGGATATTGGTTTTTCTGGCCATTTCTGCTCCCTGGTATATTTTGGAATATCAATACAGCGGCGATGCTTTTATTAATGGATTTTTCCTGAACCATAACGTAAACCGTTTTCAGACGGCATTCGAAGGACACTACGGTGGAATATTTTATTTCATCCCGGTATTGCTGCTTGGCTTGCTGCCTTTCACCGCTATTATTTTAAAATCCTTTACAAAAATAAATTATATCTGGTCAAAAAAATGGCTGTCTTATCTGATGATCTGGTTTTGTTTTGTGTTCGTTCTTTTTTCCTTTTCCGGTACGAAATTACATCATTATATTATCTACGGATATTCCCCACTGTGCGTTTTGGGAGGATGGTATGCGGCAAATAATGACCGGCTCCCGATTATCTGGCCAGCATCCGTGTTATTGATTTTACTTACCGCAATTCCATTTCTACTTCCTTTTGTCGTTCCAAAAATTAGCGACGCCTATGCTCTGGAAGTATTAAAAGGAGTACCATTTGAATTTGATCATTTCTATTTGATTGCCATGCTGGTGTTGTTAGCAACATTACTACTGGTTTGGTTGAACAAGAATTGGTCAGCCGAAATCAGGATGGGCATTGCTGGTCTCACTATGTTGATAACGATCAACATTTTATGGATGCCCCGACTTGGCGCTTTATTGCAAAAACCAGTAAAAGAAGCCGCACTTTTTGCAAAAAAAAATGATTTTCGAACCATTGTCGTACTGGATCATTATAGTCCAAGTTTTCATTTTTATTCAGGATTATATGCAGAGGAACGGGAGCCGACCGCAGGTGAAATTGTATTCACAAAAATAGATCATCTTAAAAATATTCCTTTACAGCAAGTTTTTTATAACAAACATGGATATATACTGGCAAAAGTAGCTTCAAAGTAAATTGATATTTTGAGTATCAATTTCTTAATTTTTATTCCGTTATTTTTCTACTTTTAGTATCGAAGTCGACAATTCGTGTTAGGAAACACAAACTAATTGCACGATTTTTGGGTTAATATTTAGATCGGGAAAGCAAAAAACCCGAGCTAATCGACCTGATTTTCTATATATGACGCAATTACCTGTGACCCGGATTGAAGCTGCTCAGTTTGACGAATTAGATCCGAGGAAATTTATTCTGATTAAGGGCGCGCGCGTTAATAACCTGAAAAGTGTTGACGTCGCTATTCCAAGAAATAAACTGGTTGTAATAACCGGACTTTCGGGTTCGGGAAAATCTTCTTTGGCCTTTGATACGTTATTCGCAGAAGGCCAGCGTATGTATGTAGAAAGTTTGAGTAGCTATGCCCGGCAATTTTTGGGTCGTATGGAAAAACCGGAGGTGGAATACATCAAAGGAATTTCACCGGCAATCGCTATTGAGCAGAAAGTAAATACGCGAAACCCACGCTCGACAGTCGGAACTTCAACAGAAATTTACGATTATTTAAAACTTCTTTTTGCCCGGATCGGTCATACTTATTCACCCATTTCAGGGGAACTGGTTCGGAAAGATTCAGTGACAGATGTAGTAAACTATATTCTTGGACAAGAAGAAGGAGCCCGTGTGTTAATTTTAACACCACTTTTAGTCCGCGACGGCCGGTCTGTTAAAGAGGAATTGACGATACTTTTATCGAAAGGATATAACCGGATCATGATCGGTTCAGATACTGCCTACATTGAGGAAGTGCTGGAAAAACCAGAAGATTATCAATTTGAAGGAAAAGAAATTTTTATTCTGATTGACAGGGCTTCCGTTCAAAAAGATGATGAGGATACACAGTATCGCCTTTCCGATTCAGTCCAGACTGCATTTTTTGAAGGGGAAGGCGCTTGTTTCGTTCAGGTGGTCGGCGGAGAACAACGAGTTTTCTCTGATAAATTTGAGCTTGACGGGATGGTTTTCGAAGAACCAACAGTTAATCTTTTCAGTTTTAACAACCCATTTGGAGCTTGCAAACGCTGTGAAGGTTTTGGTAAAATTTTAGGGATAGATCCGGAACTGGTCATTCCTGACAAAAATCTTTCCGTTTATGACGGTGCGATTGCACCATGGCGCTCTGAAAAAATGAGCGAATGGCTGCAACCGCTGATACGTCATGGCGTCAAATTTGATTTCCCGATTCACCGTCCGTATAAAGATTTAACTGCCGAGCAAAAAGAATTGCTTTGGACGGGCAATCAATATTTCTCTGGTATTAACGCCTTTGTTGCTGAGCTCGAATCTCAGACCTATAAAATTCAGTATCGCGTCATGTTATCGCGTTTTCGAGGCCGGACAACCTGCCCGGAATGTCGCGGCTCCCGTCTTAGAAAAGATGCTTCTTATGTGAAAGTAGGTGGCGTTTCAATTACGGATTTAGTTTTAATGCCGATCAAGGATGTTATTACTTTTTTTGATAACGTTGAAATCAACGACCATGACCGGAGCATTGCGAGAAGAATTTTGACGGAAATTGAAACCCGCTTAGATTATATGAACCGGGTGGGACTTGGTTATCTGACTTTAAATCGTCTGACGAATTCACTTTCTGGCGGAGAGTTTCAACGAATAAAACTTGCCACTTCACTTGGAAGCGCGCTTGTGGGTTCTATGTATATACTCGATGAACCGAGTATTGGACTTCATCCGAGAGATACACAACGGCTCGTAGGTGTTCTGGAATCTCTTCGTGATTTGGGCAACACCGTGATTGTCGTAGAGCACGAAGAAGAAGTTATGCACGCCGCAGATCAGATTATTGATATCGGACCGGAAGCAGGAACTGGTGGAGGAAATCTGGTATTCCAGGGAAACTGGGATGAGATTCGAGAATTGAAGGAGAGTGGTGAAGAAAACAGTTTGAATTCTCATACGCTAGATTTTTTATTAGGGCATGATTCAATTCCTGTTCCGTCTGTCAGAAGAAAAACATTGCATTTTCTGGAAATAAAAGGTGCTCGGGAAAACAATCTTAAAGACCTGGATGTAAAAATCCCTTTGAATAACCTGACTGTCGTAACCGGTGTCAGCGGTTCAGGAAAATCAACTTTGATACGCAAGATTCTGTATCCTGCACTGATGCGATTGAAAGGTGAGTTTAGTGAAGATGTCGGAAAATTCAATGAGCTAAGCGGAAGTGTAGATCGTGTTGAGTCAATCGAAATGATTGACCAGAATCCGATTGGAAAGTCTTCACGTTCAAATCCGGTAACTTACATCAAGGCATATGATCACATCCGCCAGATGATGTCTGATCTGCCTTTATCGAAAGCGCGTGGGTATAAACCTTCCCATTTTTCTTTCAACGTCGATGGCGGACGCTGTGAAATTTGTCAGGGAGAAGGTCAGGTAAAAGTGGAAATGCAGTTTATGGCTGACATTTATCTGACTTGTGAGGGTTGTAATGGAAAACGATTCAAACAGGAAATTCAGGAAGTACAGTATGAAGGGAAGAATGTTTCCGATATTCTGGACCTGACGGTTGATGAAGCCATTGAGTTTTTCAGAAAATCGGAACCGAAACTGGCGGATAAATTGATGCCTTTGCAGGAAGTTGGGTTAGGATATGTTGGTCTTGGGCAATCGTCAAATACCCTTTCCGGTGGGGAAGCTCAACGTGTGAAACTTGCTTCTTTCCTTGGAAAAGGTTCTTCGCATAAAGGCAAAACGTTATTCATTTTTGACGAGCCGACGACGGGCCTTCACTTTCATGATATCAAAAAATTATTAAAAGCAATCAATGCACTGGTCGATCAGGGAGACAGCGTGATTATCATTGAACATAATATGGAAGTGATCAAATGCGCTGATTGGATTCTAGACCTTGGGCCAGAAGGCGGTGACGGCGGCGGCTATCTTACTTTTGCCGGAACTCCTGAGGAAATGGCAAAACTTGAAGGAAACTTTACGGCTGATTTTTTGAAAGAAAAGATATAAAAAGCTGGCTTTTAGTTTTTTAGTTGAAATTGGAATAAGAATTGGAATTGCGACATAAGTCACTTAGATTTATGACACAATTCCATTTTTTACACGACTATGGCTAAATACAACATGTTTGAAGAGCGGGCAGCTTCTTACAGCGCAATACCAATTTCTGAATTTTCAGTTATCAGGGCTTCCCGTGAAGGCGTTGATCGTTCTTTGGTAGACACTGTTTCTAACCTGGTAAAACTTACCGATAATGAAATGGCATATTTATTGGGAATGACGCCTCGCAATCTTCACCGCATTCCTTTGAATAAACGATTGGGAACAGATGCTTCTGAAAGGTTGCTCCTGTTAAAAAATATTCTGATTCATGCTTTGGATACTTTTGAAGGTAAAGAAACCATCGTGCGAAATTGGTTGAGGACACCACTATCAGAATTAAATGATCAGAGCCCACTTCAATTGATGGATACTGTTACAGGTTTCTCACTTGTAGATGACGTGCTTGGCCGACTAGACTTTGGCTTACCTGCCTGATATGCAGATAGTTTACAGAATTATCCGGGAAAAATTTCGGGACCAGGCTTTATCGGCGGAAGGAAGTCGCCTGTATGGAGCGCGGTGGAACCCAAAGGGAACTGGTATTCTTTACACAACGTCTACACCGGAATTAGGGCTGGTTGAAGCACTTGCCCATGCTCCTGGCGTCCGGTATGAAGATCTTCCCACATACTGGCTCTCTTCAATCAATATCCCTGAAAATATACGATTCTACTCTCGTGAAGAAATACCTGCTTTTTGGCAGGATAAAAATTACGAAAGAACACAGAATTGGCTTGATAGCTGGTTAAAAAATCCTGATGTTCTTGCGATTGGCCTACCTTCCGTCCTTGTTCCTTTCTCTTATAATATCCTGCTTCACCCTAACCATGACTTATTTGTTCAGGTAAAATTAATTTCCCAGGAAAAAATCCCGATTGACAGACGGTTATGGCGTTTAAAAGAGTAAAAAATATTTTTCTATTCTTTAAAAAATTTCGTGTCCAGATAGCCCAATGCTTCTAAAATTCGTACTTATCTTAAAGTATAGGCATCACTTTTGTGGCTTATTGAAGCAAAACAAACATTGGAACCATGAAGTTATATAAAACCGAACACGGGATAATACTTGAAAAGGGAGATACTTTTTATCGCTTGCCAGAAACAGACTGGGATATTGTGGTCAACCGCGATGACCTCTATGAATGGCTTTCACTTCAGGCAGAAAGTTTAATCTCCGTGACTTTCACCGACGAATTTCCAATGCCGGAAGTCCTGGCGCCGATTGGTACCCAGGAAGTTTGGGCGTCCGGAGTAACATATAATCGCAGTAAGGAAGCCCGGATGGAAGAGTCTGAAAAGGCGGGTGGCGATACTTTCTATGACCGGGTTTACGATGCAGAACGCCCGGAGCTTTTTTTCAAATCCACTGCCTGGCGAGTGATCGGAAATCATGGGACCGTGCGGATTCGTCGGGATTCGACATGGGACGTGCCTGAACCAGAATTAACTTTATTTGCTTCTGAATCGGGAACTTTGGTTGGATATACGATTGGCAATGATATGAGTTCGAGAAGTATCGAAGGCGAAAACCCTTTGTATCTTCCTCAGGCAAAGTCTTATACTGGGAGTGCTGCGCTTGGCCCATGTCTTTATGTTCCGCAAGAACCCCTTTCTCCTGATACTGTTATTGATCTTTCGATCATCCGCGAAGGTGAGGAAGTTTTTAATGGAGAAATCACTCTCGCTTCCATGAAACGTAAGGCAGACGAACTGCTGCGTTTTTTATACCGCGAGATGTCCTTTCCAACTGGTTCTTACCTTATGACAGGCACCGGAATTATTCCTCCATCTGATTTCACACTTCAAATCGGTGATACTGTGCATATTACCATCGAACCGATCGGAACACTTACCAATACTGTTGGTTAGGGATACAAAAAAGCAGGTATGACCCGAAAATCATACCTGCCAACCTTAATTAATATTTGTAAACTTCTTGTAATCAAATTTTAAGATCCGGTTAAAGAAGATGCTCCCAAAAAAGTATAAAGCACATCTTTGATAAATCCTGCAAGTTTTGTTGCAATAGAACTATTAATTTCACATGCTTCTTCTTTCTCAAAAAAGGAAGTTGGTACTTCTTCGATTATTCTCTCATTCAACGTCACCATACGGCTCATTTTTGTAGCCAGATCCTTTGTGTAGGAAATAGCCGAAAGTCCTGATTGATGAACTACTGCTGTTTTGTGTATGACAGATTTCGCCGGGACCCTTTTTGAGCCATATTCTTTTACCGCATGAATTTCTTTTCCCGCCTGAAGCTTTTTATGCGCGACAAACATATTATGAGAATATCCGGTAGCACTTGCCTGTAAGCTGAAAAGGACTAATACGATAAGTAATTTTATAGTTTTCATGGCTCTGTTATTTCAGTCGTTTACAAAAAATGTTGTTATTGAAATCTTTGTAACTAATTGATAGTACAAATATATATGTTTTATAAGGTACATTGCAATACATAGTACCTTGTTTTTAACATTTTTTTTAATTTTTTTTCAAACTAGCTAAAAAAACATCAATGAACGGTCTGTCAGCTTGTTGAGAGATGGAAAATTAGGAAGAAAGGTTGCACGTAGAAAATAAACAATGCTGAACTGACGGAAAAGCCCGACGAAGTGTGGAATATCCTGATCAAACTATGTTGTCAGAAGTGGTCATTTATGGGCATGGGGTTGTCAGGAAAAATCAAAACATTATTAACCTGCAACCGGGGCAACTTTTTTATTACCACTATACCGCTCTTTCAACTTTAAAAAGTAAGCTTCAAAATAATAATAACTTAGTGTAGCGATGACATACGTGAAGACCAGACTGCCAATCAGGTTCACAGCCCAAAACTTCGTATTCAGGAAAATTTCGAAAAGTTTGAAGCAGAAAGGGTGGAAAACATAAAGTCCATAACTGACTTTTCCTGTGTAGATAAGTGGGCCCTGCGATAAAAATTTCTTCAACCAGTTGTCTTCGTTCAGACAGATAACGAAACCGATAAGGCTGCAAAAAGAAATTGAGGTTTGTAAAAAACTGACAGATTCCTGGATCGATGGGCCGACAAACCGGTTAAAAACCCAAACCATATTGACGGGTATCAAAAGCAATAGAAAATAAATTGCGTTTTTACGTTTTACAAATCCATGGTATTCCAGAAGTGCCAGAATTGCACCGATCGCGAGGTCGTCCATTCTTGTGAACGTGAAATGATGAATAAGCGGATAATGCTGACTCATATAAATCCTCAACACGAAAGAGGTAATAATGATCACGCCGATCCAGAAACTTATCGCGCGTTCTCTTAAATAGTAGATCAAAAATGGCCAGACCAGATAAAAATGTTCCTCTACAGCAAGCGACCAGAATTGTCCGGGCCCTTCCGATTTCCAACCAAAGGTGGTAGAAAAATCCTGAAGATAGATCCAGTAATATACCTGCAAACCAAACTCAGGGATGCTGCCACCAAAAAATAACGGGGTCAGGTAATAGATAACCAGGAACAAATAATAGAGTGGAAATATCCTGAGCGACCTTCTGACAAAAAAGTTGTAGAAATAATTTTTGCTTTCTCTGGTCGATAATAATATTCTGGTGATCAGAAATCCGGATAATACAAAAAACAGCGTTACGCCGGATTCTCCTTTAAGCGCAAACCTTTTAAGAAATTGAAATATGCTGCCCTGGGTTTCGAAATCAGAAAAAAAGTGGAAAAACATTACCATCAAAATGGCAATCGCCCTTACTCCGTCTAACTCTTTGTAATAACTTAATTTGATTTTTTGTTCACCTGAAATCATTCATGCCTGAAATTATACCTGACAAAGTTTTAATGAAGCGCGGGTTGGTAAGATTTTATAATTTTTAAGCCGGGAAATTGTTTGAAATTATCCCGGCTTAAATTTTTACTTTTCTCTGAAGAAAATCGTAATCGGTACTCCTGCGAAGTCAAAGTTTTCGCGCATCCTGTTCTCCAGGTAACGCAAATACGGATCTTTCACATGTTTTGGATTACTACTGAAAAATACAAACGTCGGCGAAGGCGTAGGCAACTGGATCATGTACTTGATATTGATATACTTTCCACGGTGAGCCGGCGGCGGATATTTTTCAATTTCAGCCTGCATTACGTCATTCAACTTCGAAGTGCTGATTTTCTTCGTCTTGTTTTTATAAACCTGCATCGCCATTTCCATCACCTGGTGAATACGCTGTTTTTCAACAACGGACGCAAAAATGATCGGCATGTAGTTCATCGGTGCAAGTTTTTCCAACAGCTGCTTTTTGAAAGTATCAGCTGTTTTAGAATCTTTTTCAACCAAATCCCATTTGTTCACCATGATCACGATACCTTTCTTGGCCTTATCAGCCTGACCAATGATCGTGATATCCTGTCCTTCCAAACCTAATGTTGCATCCAAAAGAATGATACAAACGTCAGATTCCTCCATCGCTTTGATCGAACGAAGCGTTGAGTAATATTCGATATCCTCATTCACTCGGGATTTACGACGCAAACCAGCCGTATCCGTCAAAATGAATTCCATACCAAAAGCATTGTAATGCGTGTGGATTGCATCGCGTGTCGTTCCGGCAATATCGGTTACAATGCTGCGGTCTGTTCCTGTCAGTACATTCAGGAAAGAAGATTTTCCAACATTCGGACGGCCCATGATTGCGATACGCGGAATACCAGCTTCCGGATCTTCAATTCCAGGCGTTTCAAAATGTTTGATTACCTCATCAAGCAAATCACCCGTTCCAAAACCGGTTTGTGCAGAAATCGGATAGATTTCATCGCCCATACCTAATTCATAAAATTCAGCTGCGGATTGGTAACGGTCTGTTGTTTCAGCTTTGTTAGCAACCAGATAAACCGGTTTGTTGAAACGACGCAAAACGTTTGCAAAATCTTTATCAAGATCGGTCAGTCCTGTCATAGTATCCACCATAAACAAAACTACCGTCGATTCTTCAATCGCCAGCTCAACCTGATCACGGATTGCTCCTTCAAAAATATCTTCTGATCCTACTACATATCCTCCCGTATCGATCACGGTGAAGTACTGGTCCGTCCATTCACCATAGCCATAGTGACGATCACGTGTAACGCCGCTCTGGTTATCCATGATGGCCTTGCGGCTTTCGATCAGACGGTTAAAAAGTGTAGATTTACCCACGTTCGGGCGCCCTACGATTGATATAATATTTGCCATTTTTATTTTTCTAATCTCTGCCAGAAAGTTTTTGGACAGAAACCCATTTTTATTTATTCTTAATGATAGAACCCTGATTGTCAGGATCTGAATTCAGGATTGAGAATGACGTTTCCTATTCTTCATATCCAAACTGACGAAGCTTGTTCTCCTTGCTTCTCCAATCCGGTTCTACTTTTACGTGTTGTTCAAGGAAAACTTTCTTGCCAAAGAAATCTTCCATGTCCTTGCGCGCCTCGCTGCCGATTTTTTTCAGCATCGCGCCTTTTTCCCCGATGATAATTCCTTTCTGGCTTTTACGTTCGACCAGAATTTCTGCCCGGATCACAATCATATCGTCGCGTTCCTTAAATTCTGAAATAACCACTTCGCTGCTGTATGGAATTTCCTGGCGGTAGTTCAGAAATATTTTTTCGCGAACGATTTCCGAAGCAAAGAAACGTTCAGGTTTATCGGTTAGTTCATCTTCATCAAAGTATGGTGGATGAAATGGTAACCGGGTAATAATTGCATCAAATAAAGTCTGCACGTTGGCATTTAACAGCGCCGAGATCGGGATAATTGCAGCAGGCTGAATTTCCTTTTCCCATTCTTCTGTCTTACGTTTCAGCTCTTCTTCATTCGATAAATCAATTTTATTTAATACCAGAATGATCGGTGCATTTGTTCTTTGAAGCAAAGGAATCACTTCGTGTTCCGCTGCTTTTTCTCCAACTTCTGTAACAAAAAGCACAACGTCAGCATCTTCCAGAGACCCTTTTACAAAGGTCATCATGGAATCGTGCAATTTATATGCAGGTTTTACAACACCCGGTGTATCTGAATAAACAAGCTGGAAAGGAATATCTTCATGTTTTCCGTTCAGAATTCCCATAATACGGTGACGCGTCGTCTGTGCCTTAGAAGTGATGATCGACATCTTCTCACCTACCAGCACATTCATCAAAGTGGATTTACCGACATTCGGCTTACCTATAATGCTCACAAATCCGGCACGAAAGTCGCGGAGAGCAATTGGTTTTTCTATATTTTCGTTCATAAGGTTTTTATTGTATTTCGTTGATTCAGAACTCCTTTAATTCTATAAAAAACGAAACTATTAAGGTGTTACAGTCAGCTTATCTTCCAGCATACGGTTTACATATTGCTGTGCAAAAGCCTTCACTTGTAATTCCATCGGGCCTTGTATGGCGGGTAATTTATCCTTTAAATTATTTTTCAAGAGCTTATCTTCCTGATAATTATACAAACCTACGGTTTTCTGGCCATCAAATTGCAATATATATGGACCATTGAACCATTGATATACACCATCGTAGTTTACAGCAAAGTTAATTGGCGGTTTTTGGAAGATGTTTTTCCCGAAAGCAAAATATGGTTTATCATAGTGCAGGTAACTTAAAACAGAAGGCATCACATCAATTTGCTGTACCAGAGTAGTATCGTCCCGGCCCGTCACCGTGCTGTCTCCCGGCGCGTAAAAAAGAATCGGAATAGAAAAATTTCCTACCGAAGTCTGGTATTCCGGATAATGCGCAAATGTGGCAGCGTGATCTGCCGTAATCACAAACAAAGTATTTTTATACCAGGACATCGTTTTGGCTTTGGCGAAAAACTTACGCAGCGCATAATCTGTATATCCCATTGTCTGGTAAACCGGCAATGGACCTTTCGGAAATTTTCCTTCATACCGCTGCGGCACTTTATACGGGTCATGTGAAGAAACTGTGAAAAGCGTACTCATAAATGGCTCTCTGAATGTACCCATTTTATCGGCCCAGAACTGTAAAAATTCTTCATCCCAGATTCCCCAGATCCCATCATAGTCCGCGTCGTTATTATACTCCGTCTTACCGTAATATTTTTCGATACCAATTAAATTGACAAATGCCTGGAAACCCATAGAACCATTTGGGGCACCGTGAAAAAACGAAGTAGAATAACCTTTTGCTTTCAAAATTTGGGGGAAACTTGGAAGCTTGTTGTCTGTATAACGCATCGTAACAAAAGGCTCCTTAATACCGGGAATGCTGGTTAAAACTGACGGGATGGCCTCAATCGACTTGGCTCCGTTGGCAAACGAATACCAATTGACCTTACTGTGCTGCATCAGCGAATCAATAAAAGGCGTGTAACCTCTATAAGTTCCATTTTCAAGATCGTGATTATATCCGCCAACCATCTCTTTTCCAAAACTTTCCCAGATCAGAATTACCACATTCATGGGTTTGAAAGCAGGTTGATTTGGTTCTGGTAAATGTACAGGATTGAAAATCTTATTCGCTTCCTGATAATTGTCAAAATAGCTGACACGCTCATAATCGCTCCTGCGCATCGTTTTGAAAATACAAAAAGGCGTATTGAGAACGATGAACATTTCCTTCGGCTTTTTCACATATTCTCCGGCATTACTCAATGTAATCGGACGAATACTATGGTCAAAACCTCCGCGGACTCCGCCAATAAAAAGCTTGACGATAATCCCCATCAATACCGCATGAATCAGGAAAAACGCCCAGATCGGAACATCCGTGCGTCCTTTAACTTTCAATAGCTGTGTAATTTTAATCAGTGAGAGCACGAGCAAAATCCAAATTACAGCCACATACCAGTACCTGACAAGAAATCCGCCAAAGAGCGAGCCCATATTATCCTGATTCGAAAATTCCTTCACGATTGTCCAGGTAGTACGTTTGATTGTGAAGCGATAATAAATAAAATCCATACAGTTTGCCATCAGGGCAATACTGTTAGTGATCACAAAAAGATAGTCGAGAAATCTCTGGTAACCTTTCCGATACTTGAACGTAAAAGGAACACACATCAGGAAAATGAAAAGAATATTGACGTAGAAAACGGCAACAATATCAAATTTTATTCCCCCACCCATTAAACTCAAAGCATGCTCAAAAGAAATTTCAGGAAAAAAAACAGTGTTGAATGCATAAAATAAAATACGGCAAATCATGAATAAAATCATAACCCAAAGTATTCGAAACAGCATTACAACATGTATACGACCCAATATAGAAGAAAGGGGCAACGGAAAATTCATATTTATTTTAATGGTGTCAGGAGGTCGTTGAAAATATTTTTTAGAAATTTTTTACAAAAATAGTTGTTTTTATTGAAACATTAGTCGTATGTTTGCACTCCAATTCAACGACACCGCGGGATGGAGCAGTTGGTAGCTCGTTGGGCTCATAACCCAAAGGTCGCTGGTTCGAGTCCAGCTCCCGCTACAAGAAAAGAAAGTCACTATCGAAAGATAGTGGCTTTCTTGCGTTTTAGGCATATTCAATTATTCAAGCAAATGGGTAGTTGGGCGAATAATCCAAAGATCGCTGGTCCGACCAGGCAGGCGATCCTCGCCAGCTCCCGCTACAAGAGAAAGGTCACTATCAAAAGATGGTGGCCTTTTTGAGTTTCTGGCACTTTTCTTAAATTATTTAAATTGTTCGTTGGCAGTAACCCAAAGGTCGCTGGTCCGACCGCGCAGGCGATCCTGGCCAGCTCCCGCTACAAGAGAAAGGTCACTATCGAAAGATGGTGGCCTTTTTGCGTTTCTGCCACTTTTCTTAAATTATTTAAAATTGTTCGTTGGCAGTAATCCAAAGGTTGCTGGTCCGACCGCGCAGGCGATCCTGGCCAGCTCCCGCTACAAGAGAGAGGTCACTATCGTAAGATGGTGGCCTTTTTGCGTTTCTGGCACTTTTCTTAAATTATTTAAAATTGTTCGTTGGCAGTAATCCAAAGGTCGCTGGTCCGACCGGGCAGGCGATCCTGGCCAGCTCCCGCTACAAGAAAGAGGTCACTATCGAAAGATGGTGGCCTTTTTGAGTTTCTGCCACTTTTCTTAAATTATTCAAAATTGTTCGTTGGCAGCAATCCAAAGGTCGCTGGTCCGACCGAGCAGGCGATCCTGGCCAGCTCCCGCTACAAAAGAAAGGTCACTATCGAAAGATGGTGCCCTTTTTGCGTTTCTGGCATGAAGAAAAACAACCTGATTAATCTTGCTCCCATTCGAGCATCCTGTTTATAGCATTGTATCAATATGCTATTTCTTCGGCTCCATCGGAGCCTCCTGCAATATCAAAAACTCAGATGGAGTTAAGGATGGGTGCTAAAATTGAAATTGCTATAAACAGGATGTTCCGAAGGAGCCGCGAAGAATCACCATTATTATTCAAACAAATTTTTGATGACCATTCAATCTATATTGAAAAACTATAACGATTTAACGCCTCCATCGATCAGCAATTCTGAGCCAATCATAAAGGTTGAATCGTCGGAAGCCAGGAAAAGTGCTGCTGAGGCAATTTCTTCCGGCTTACCTACCCTTTTTATCGGTGTAAACTGTGCCATATTTTCCTTGAATGCATTCGCCTCTTCTTTTGAAGATGTAACCTGGTCAAAAACATCTGTATCAACGGGACCAGGCGTAAGCACATTTACGCGAATTTTTCTATCCATCAATTCAACAGAAAAACTACGGCCCAGAGAGCGAATTGCGGCTTTTGTAGCAGAATATGATGCATGATTTGGCACACCTTTGGCGTTAGCTATGGACGATAACAAAATAACCGAAGCCCCATCATTAAGATAATTTACCGCTTTTTGTACGGTAAAAAAAGTGCCCTTAAAATTTACGTCACTTTGTTTATCGAACATTTCCTCGGTAAAGTCGGTCAACGGAGCCAGGACATAAACTGCGGCGTTTGCCACGAGCACATCAATTTTTCCATACTTTTCTCCGACCAATTTGTATAAATGATCCAGTTCTGCGAGTTTTGAAGAATCTGCCTGGATGGCTATGGCACCTGCGCCGATTTCGCCGGTCGCCTTTTTCAACGTGTCTGCATTGCGTCCAGTGATTATTACTTTTGCCCCTTCTGCTGCAAATAATTTTGCAGTCGCCAATCCTATTCCGGCACTTCCACCGGTAATTACGGCTATTTTATTGTTTAATTTCCCTGACATTGTGTTTGATTTAAATACAATGCAAAGCTCCGCCAATTTTATCGCCAGGAAGAGAAACCAGATTAAGAAATCAGGTGAAACCAGTTTCACTTTTCGCCTTCCTCTTTCGAATTCTCGAAAGGAATTGCGTAGTCATTCCCAAATAAGAAGCAAGGGCATATTGTGGCATACGCTGAGCTACCTGGGGATATTTTTCTAAAAAGTCATCATATCGCTTTTCAGCAGAAAGTGTCAGATTAGAAATAAATCTTCTTTGATGAAACGCCATTCCTCTTTCTGCCATCACTCTAAAAAACGTTTCATACTTGTGATTCAGGCTTTTCAATTCCTTTTCTTTTTCAAATTCTATTTGAAGTATCCGGCTGTTTTCCAGGGCAACTACAAACATGGTCGCCGGCTTTTGGTATATATAGCTATTGACATCTGAAATCCACCAGTCATCAATGGCAAAGGAAATTGTATGTTCCTGTCCGGCCTCATCAACCACAAATGCTCGTAGCGCCCCCTGCAAGACATAATTTCGATGCCTGGCAGTAAAGTCAGGCTGAATAATATATTGCCCTTTTCTTATTTGGTTTTCATGGAAATAACTACTAAACAAACGCGCCTCCTCGTCTGTCACTTCCACGAATTTTTTCAAATAGTTAATAATCCTGGCGCAATTATCCATGAATTGTCTAACAGTAAATATTTGTTTATTTTTATCTCGCAAAAAAAAGATACCGGCGATTCGGTTCATTGTTGTCGGCCCATGCCAACAAACATTCTCAGTCTGCAATCAAATCGCGGATCAATACCGACGCGCAAGTTGCCCCGAAAACTGCGGGCAGATAAGACATGGTGCCATATGCCGATTTTTTATAATTACTTCCATCTGTCAACATCAAAGATTCTTTCAATTGCTCTTCGGTCGAAAAAACAGCCTTGATTCCTTTATATATTCCCTCTTTCTTCAAATTTTTTCTTACTTGCTGAGCGAAGTTGCAGTTATATGTTTTTGAAATGTCAACCACCCGGATCATCGTCGGATCCATTCGTCCGCCTGCGCCCATAGAACTTACAATTGGAATTTTGCGCTGAAAAGCTTCTTTCAAAAACGTAATTTTCGGAGTGACGCTGTCAATGGCATCAACTATATAATCATACGAATTCACCGACAGGATTTCATCAACAGCTTCCGGATTGATAAAAGTTTTGACAACATGCAGCGTTAATTCCGGATTTATGGCTTTCAGTCTTTCTGCCATAATATCGGCTTTACTGACGCCATGATTAGTCGAAAGTGCCGGCAATTGCCTGTTTCTATTGCTCGGATCGACTGTATCTCCGTCTACAATGGTCATGGCCCCAACTCCATTTCTGCAAACAAATTCCGCTGCGAAAGAACCTACGCCACCCAGACCTATAATCAACACATGTGCTTTGCTCAGCTTAACAAGCTTTTCTCTTCCAATTAATAATTCGGTTCGGGAAAGCCAGGCGAAATCTTCCATTAGTAATGAAATACGTTTAAAAAGTTTTTTTCAAGTTGCAAAACAATCTCTTTTTCAGAAATTTCTTTTACCACCGCCGCTGATTTATAGAT
Organism: Dyadobacter koreensis; assembly: GCF_900108855.1. Taxonomy (GTDB): domain Bacteria; phylum Bacteroidota; class Bacteroidia; order Cytophagales; family Spirosomataceae; genus Dyadobacter; species Dyadobacter koreensis. The sequence continues at coordinate 59,309 of NZ_FNXY01000005.1, read as the reverse complement.
TTCTCTAATGTCAATATCCGCATCGTCAGTCTCTAAAAATATTTGTTCCAGAGGTGTAATTTTAAAAGTATTAAGAATTGCCGCATTTCCTCCAAGCAGAGATTTTCCGAAGGACAAATAATACCCAGCATCGATAACAGGCTGAATAAGCGACAATTTATTATTTATGCCATGAAAAATAACAGGAACGTTCACAGTTTTTAATTGAGCGAGAACTTCACTAAAAGCTCTAACACAATGGATAATTAACGGCTTATTCAAATTCCGGGCAAGTTTTATTTGCAATTGAAACGCCTTTAACTGCAAATCCCAGTCCGTTGACGAAAGCTTGTCAAGTCCACATTCTCCGATGGCAAGAACTTCGGATTTCTCTGCATTTTCGGCCAGATTAATAATTTGCTCATCCAGATAATCTGCATTAAGATACCAGGGGTGCAAACCCATGCTTACTTTTCGACCCATAATTTCGTGATCGAAATTTTTGTATAAATTTTCAATAAACAGGACATCTTCACTTACAGAATGTGGATGTGTGTGAATGTTATAGTACATATCAACTATTGATTAAAGATAAAATAATAGGGTCAATTTGTTTGCCAAACAGCATGAATAGGCGTCAATTTATTAAAAATCCGGGTATTCATTCTCAGTCCTTTCCGGTCAACAGGAGCCGATTCTTCAAATAATTGTCTTATTTTTGGCCATCTGCTAGATCATAATTGCCGAGTCCAAACAAATATGCACTACTCTACCTGGTTTGAAAATCCTGACAATAAGCTGAGAATAATCCTGTTAGCCTTTGTCATTTTACTGTTGCCTTTCCTTGCTCTTTCGTTTTTCGTTTTCCCGACAACCGACGATTATTGCCACGCACTTGGGGTAATTGACATGGGTTACTGGGGATATCAGGAACATTACTGGAAAACCTGGTCGGGCCGTTATATCGGAACTATTATTTCTGCCACGCAGCCACTTTCATACGGCTCATATCTGGGTTATAAAATCGCACCGATCATTTTAATCTGCCTGTATGCTCATGCGATGTGGGTATTTGTTAAGGCCATTACTTTGAACAAGCTGGTAACCTGGCAAACAGCACTGATCACGTTTTTGTTAACTTTTGTTTTAATTGCCGAACTTCCGATTGTTTCGGGCTATTTCTACTGGTATACAGGTTATTACTATACATTAGCAGACATCGGAACACTGCATTTGTTTGCATATCTATTCAGAAATTACTCAACGCTGAAAAGTAAACATATCGCAATCATCTGCCTTTCAATGATTATTTTGGTTGGCACAAATGAATATACGCTGGTATGGCTGGTTGCCTTAACAGGCGCCTTTTTCCTGTTCGGCTCTCTGGCAAATAAAAAAATTCAATATTCCGCGCTGATCATGTTCCTGATCGCACTCGCCTTTGGAGTGTTATCAATTACTGCTCCGGGAAATGCCGTTCGCGCAGAATCGGGACTTTATCCGACACCATTAAAATTCAATCTGGTCTTTTCAATCCAGAATAGTCTGGTCACCGGCGTTCTGAATTTCTCCAAGATGGCACCGACCTTGTGTGTTCTGGCACTTGTCCTGATCCCTTATGCCGCGCAGATCTATCATAAAAAAGGAAAAGAAGAATTCCGATTCTTGTCCGTTCACCCGATCATTTCACTAATTGTGTTTTTCGGTTGTCTATTCCTGACTTATTTTCCAACATACTGGTCGATCGCTGGCCCCCCTAACTTACGCGGACAATGTGTGATCACCTTCTGGACACTGATAGGATTCACTTACAATGTTTTTGTCATTACTTTCTGGGCGATTGAAAAATACAATTCCAACATTATCACCCGTTTCGGATTGATCGGCTGGGTTATTGCGCTATATTTTATTACCATTTACACCAGTAATTTTAATTACCGATCGGCCTGGTCGGATGTGTTGACAGGCCGTGCTGCACGTTTTTATGCAGAAATGGAGGCGCGTACGAAGCAGGTTTATGAAACAGAAGAGCATTCTGTTTATGTTCCGAAATTAAAAAATACTCCGTACTCGATTTTGATTATCACAGAGGCTCCGGATCCGGCATGGGGGTCAGTAGAATATAATAACGGCTGTGCAGAATGGTACTTCAAAAAGAAGTTTTTCTTAAAGTAAACACAAACCGGGAATACCTTCGGAGGTGAAAATGAGGCAGAAAATTTCTTAAATTTCATATAACCTGCACGTTATCTGAAGAAAAAAGTTTTTTGACCTTGTCATAATTCGAAAATTTATTTACCTTTGCAAGCCAAAATTACGGGTAGAAGAGATTTATAGCGCAATAATTTGATAATGAGATGAAACGTACCTATCAACCATCGAATCGCAAGAGGAGAAATAAGCACGGATTCCGTGAAAGAATGTCTTCGGCTAATGGCCGGAAAGTTGTAACGGCCCGTCGCAAGAAAGGTCGTTGGAAACTAACGGTTTCAGACGAAAAACGTCATAAGCAATAATCAAGGTTTGAAAGTTTGAGTAGGGTAATGCCTTGTTGGTAGTACCAAATCGGAGACACCTTGTCTTTAATCGTGTATTAAGTTCGATTAACTCTCAAACTTGATACACGTTTTTTTTCTACGAGAACTTGAAACAAACATTTGGTAAAAATGAGCGTTTGTGCAGCCACCGTGTAATCGGACGGCTTTTTCAAAGGGGTAGTGCGGATGTACATACGTTCTACCTCTTTCCTTTTAGGGTATTGTACATTTACGATACCGAAACTCCTCCCCCATTTCCACAGCTTTTATTTTCAGTTTCGAAACGGCAGTTCAAGAAAGCTGTTGACCGGAATCTTGTGAAAAGACGCTGTCGCGAAGCCTATCGTTTGAATAAGGCTGCATTAGTTTCTCTTCCTGCTGAATCGCGCCCTGCTTACATTGCTTTTTTGTATATTGCGAAAGAAATATCAACTTTTGACGTTATTGAAACAGCAATGAAGCAATCGGTAAATCGCTTGCTGAAATTACCTTCCGCTCTCCGGAAAAATCAAAATCAATGATTTACGATCCCAGATGAAAAAGTATTTTCGTTCACTCATATTTGCCGCTCCGGTCGTTGCCGGACTAGCGTTTGTGTCATTCAAGCAAGAGGACCGTCTGTTTGAAATTGCGCGCAATCTGGATATTTATGCCACGCTTTTTAAAGAGCTGAACGCATACTATGTCGATGAAATAAATCCTAACCAGCTGATTAAAACCAGTATAGATGGTATGTTGAGATCGCTCGATCCCTATACCGTTTATTATGCGGAAGATGATATCGAAGATTACATGACCATGACGACCGGCAAATATAACGGTATCGGCGCCATGGTAAATTCGTCGGAAGGGAAACATACCGTGATGATGGTTTATGAAGATACACCAGCACAGAAAGCTGGGTTGCAACTAGGTGACGAAATCATAAAAATTAACGGGATCGATCTTTCAACCCGCGAAGATTTCGATTCCGGGAAATTATTGAAAGGACAAACACAAACAAGCGTCACACTGACGATTAAGCGTTATGGTCTTCCTAAGCCGTTGGAAATCACGTTAAACCGTGATATCGTAAAAGTGACGAATGTGCCTTATTATGGTATGTTAAGCGAAGATGTTGGCTATATTGATCTTAAAGATTTTACTGCCACAGCTTCCCGCGAAGTAAAAACTGCTTTTCAGGAATTAAAGGGAAAAGGAATGAAGCACCTGGTGCTTGATCTTCGAGATAATCCGGGAGGTTTGCTGAATATGGCCATTGAGATTTCTAATATTTTTATTCCAAAAGGAGAAGAAATTGTTTCTACGAAAGGAAAAGTGACAGAATGGAACAAGTCCTATACTGCCTATAATCCGGCATTGGATACTGAAATTCCGATTGCCGTTTTAACAAATAACCGCAGTGCTTCCGCAGCTGAAATCGTTTCAGGTGTGATTCAGGATTATGATCGTGGCGTTTTGATTGGGCAACGTACGTATGGAAAAGGGCTGGTTCAGACGACCCGTGATCTTTCGTACAACACCAAAATGAAAATCACAACAGCAAAATATTATATTCCTAGCGGCCGCTGTATTCAGGCGATTGATTACGGACATCGCAACGAGGATGGAAGCGTTGGGAAAATTCCTGATTCTCTAATGACGGCTTTCAAAACACATAATGGCCGCGTAGTTTATGACGGAGGAGGGATTTTGCCTGATATCGTTACTGAAAAAGAAACATTTTCACCTCTGGCAACTTCGCTTGCAAGAAACCGTTTGTTTTTTGATTATGCGATAAAATATCACTTTGAGCATGCGACTATTAAGCCGGCAAAAGAGTTTCATCTGACCGACGGAGAATATAATGATTTTGCAAAATGGCTGAACGACAAGGAGTATGATTACACAACTCAGGTTGAAAGAGATTTAAACGATCTTGAAGCTTCTGCGAAAAAGGAAAAATCCATTGACGTAATTCAGGATCAGCTCAAAGGACTCCGCGCAAAACTGGCGCACAGCAAGGATAATGATCTGCAAATTTCAAAGAATGAGATCAAAAAGATTCTGGAAGAAGAAATTCTAAAACATTATTACCTGGAAAAAGGTATGCGCGAAGCTTCCTTCAACGAAGATTCCGAAGTGAAAGAAGCTTTGAAATTGTTCAAAGAACCGAGCCGTTACGCTGAACTTTTAAAAGGAAAAAAATAGCTGCCAGCTATCAGGTCTGGCCGATTGATTATCGCCGACGGCCGATGTAATTAATTTAATTCATGCTTTTACTTAGTATTGACACTTCCACGCGCGGATGCTCCGTAGCGCTTCATGGAGACGCCGGGTTGTTGGCCAACTATGAATTATATACTGACCGGTCCTCTTCTGCCATGCTCACAACTTTGATGAGCACCAGTGTCGAACACGCCGGTTACACTTTGAAAGACTTGGATGCCATCGCAGTAGCTAAAGGCCCAGGCTCTTATACCGGATTGCGAGTAGGCGTTTCAACCGCCAAGGGATTGTGTTACGCTCTGGACAAGCCATTTATTGCGATCAATACCCTGGAGGCGATGGCGCTTCAGGTAAGTCCTTTTTTTTCGAAAGATTTTCTTTTTTGCCCAATGATCGATGCGCGGCGTATGGAAGTATATGCCTCCGTTCTCGACGGTGACAATATTACCGTTGAACCGACTAAGGCTATCATTCTGGATGAAAATTCATTCCAGAATTTACTTGAAAATCACAAGGTTGTTTTCTTTGGCGATGGTGCTGCAAAATGCAAACCATTATTTGAGCAAAACCCAAATGCATTTTTTATCTCCGAAGAAATCCGGCCTTCCGCCAAAACAGTTGGAAAGTTAGCGGTAAAGTCTTTTGAAAAAGGTGAATTTGAAGACGTTGCGAGCTTCGAACCTTTTTATTTGAAAGATTTCATGACACCGCCATCCCGGAAAGTAAGTCCAGCTGTTTAGATAAAATTATTGTTTCCAGGAAAATCTGAAAACAAAGTCTGCTTAATTCGTGTTATAATCTTCAAACACCAGAATTTCCTATGCAAACTGAAGAGATAGTTAATCGCGTTGCCACCAGTGGTCTTATTTCGTTTGACCTTGAAGAATTATACCATCCCGGAGAGCGTGTACTTTATGATATAAAAGATAATTTATTCATGGGTATGATTCTGAAAGAAAAGGATTTCCGTGAATTTCTTAAAACGCACGACTGGGCTCAGTATACCGGAAAAAATGTAGCAATTATCTGTTCAGAAGATGCCATTGTGCCAACCTGGGCTTACATGCTTCTGGCAATCCAGCTGGAACCCTATGCAAATGCAGTTGTCTTTGGCGACTTATCTGCTCTCGAAGACAAACTATTTTCTGACGCGATTAATAAAATTAATGCTGAAGAATTTCGTGGTAAAAAAGTAGTCGTAAAAGGTTGCAGCAAATTTCCCGTTCCAATTTCAGCGTATGTTAAAATCACAACAATACTGAAGCCGGTTGCCCAAAGCCTGATGTTCGGGGAGCCCTGCAGCACTGTTCCGCTTTACAAAAAGCCAAAAGTCTAAAATTCTTCTTCCTGCTCCATTTCTGCCCGCAATAGTCTGAAACTCATGCGATGATATTGACATGGACCGTGCAGCTGAATAGCGCTTCTGTGGTGAATTGTCGGATAACCGACATTCCTTTCCCAGCCATAGTGAGGAAATTGTAAAGACAACTGGCTCATCAGGTCATCTCGGTATGTTTTCGCCAGAACGGAAGCAGCCGCAATTGATAAATAATGCGCATCGCCCTTGACAATACAAGTATGTGGAATCATAGGATAAGGAGTAAACCGATTTCCGTCCACAAGTAAATGTTCCGGTTTTGTATGCAGTTTATCCACGGCGTAATGCATGGCAAGGAAGCTTGCTTTTAAGATATTGATCCGATCGATTTCGTAATTGTCAACTTCTGCAACAGCCCATGCAATGGCTTCCTGCATAATTTCTTTTTGCAGAATATCGCGCTGAACACGCGTCAATTGTTTGGAATCGTTGAGATATAAGTGAAAATAATCGGGAGGAAGTATTACGGCCGCGGCGACTACAGGTCCGGCCAAACAACCTCTGCCCACTTCATCCAATCCCGCTTCGCGGACGTCCTTATTATAAAAAGCCTTTAACATCAGTCTTCAAGAATATTTGCCATAAATGTACTTTTTGTGCTTAACGCAATCAGCAAAAGTAAAATGGCCCAATAAAGATAAATACGATAATAATCACTTACATCCCGTGAAACAACATTTCGGGATTTTACTTTTTCTATCTGGTTGATTTGTTTGAAAACGGCTCCCAGCGCCGTATTATCTGTCGCCCTGAAATATTTGCCATTGCCCAGCGCAGCGATTTTCTGAAGCTCGCTTTCGTCGACCATTGCACTGGAAACATTCAAACTATCCTTTTTTATAATCCTTAACGTTTTACCGACCGAGATACTATACACACGAACGCCAAAAGCTTTTGCAAGCTGTGCAGCGGTTGTCGGGCCAAGGTTTCCTGATGTATTATCTCCGTCACTAATTAAAATCGCAACTTTGCTTTCCCCGGAAGTTTCCCTCATACGGTTCACGGCCACGGCCAGCGCACTTCCAATAGCCGTTCCGGCCGTTGGTATCATCGTTGGCTGAATCTCATCCAGGAAGCCGTACAGCAGCTCATAATCCGTCGTCAGTGGGCATAAGGAAACAGCTTCACCGGCAAAAATGATTAAGCCTATCCTATCCTGTAATCTACCGCGTATAAATTGCCGTGCAACTAATTTAGCCGCTTCCAGCCTGTTTGGACTAAGATCTTTCTCCATCATCGAATCAGAAATATCCAGCAACAGCATTATATCAATACCCTCAGAAAATTTATCCGTTCTTTCTGTGACAATTTGAGGACGGGCGAGTGCAACAAGTATCAATGCCACGGCAAACGCAACGCAGATCGGCTGGACGAAACGTAAAAGCGTAAGCCAATCCCGTCTTGCATTTTCACGGTTATAAGTAATTACCAACCGTTGCTGGTGTTTCCGATGGAAAGCACTTCTTAACCAGAACAAAAATGGAATTGCGGGCAGCGCATATAAAAAGTAGGGATACGCCCACTCATACGACCTGAGTACATCCCACGAAAACCACCTTGGCGAAAACCATTCTTCCATATTATATCTCCGGAGCTAAATCTCCCTCTAAAATCTGTCTCCGTTTGTTACGATAAAGCCGCAAGGCACCAGCCTTCAAAACTTCAAGCGACTTATCCATATCTTTTGATTTGACCTGACCGTAAATAATTCCATCCATATTTTTCAGCGCAGTCGCCAACCCGTCGTCTGGCATATTGTCCATGATTTCCCGTGTTGTATACGTTGCAAATGGCTTTTTTTCCAGTCGTTCCAGATAATTCTTCCAGACAATGATCGCCTTTTCAGCGTCTTTAATATCCTCCCTTTCCTTGGCGTTTCGAAGTAAACGGTTAAAGGACCGGTTATATTCAAGATGCCTCCGCTGCAGTTTGATCAGTTGCCATTGTTTATAAATGTCACTTCCAAAAAGCCAGTAAATACTGCCTGCGGCTCCAATCGTTAATGCCAAAACGCCCAGAAAAATAGAAAAGTTAAATTCGTGGCTTAGTGGCAGCAACCCCACCTCCGGCTTCAGAGAAGTCGTATCGGCAATGCCTTGAAAATTATCTTTTCTTAAAAAAATAGTATCTGAAATTGTATGGATTGCCGTGCAGTCTTTGCCATTAAAAATAAAAACGGGCACTTTCAAAGATTGTCCCAACGACACATTAAATGACACCAGCTGATATACAGTGCTATCCAGACTACCTCTTTTGTCCGTTCTGGTTGTAAAATTTTTCTTTGAAATAACCTCGAAAGGTAAGAAGCTGAACGTTGTATCCGGAAAAAAAACTTCTGTTTTGGGAGCATGCAGATAACTTAGCGCATAAAAAAACGGCTTACCGATCTCGATACTATCCGATAAAAATCTTCCTTCCGGTAAATTTTTTTGAGCTGCAACAGGTTCTGTTGGCAGGAAAAATCCTGTCAGGAAAAAACATAAGAGGTGTACTATTTTCTTTAAATCAGCGCTAGAACCGGCAGTCGACAACAATTTTTTTTACCATTTAATAAGTTTAAAACATTTCCAGGTCTTAGGAAGAAGTCATTCCGCTCTTTGCATAACGCCTGACCTTAAATAAACGAATAAGTGCCGGAACATAATCTTCCTGTGTATTTATCGAAATATAGTCTGCACGGTTTTGGTGACAAAGTTTTTCGAGCTCGACACTTCTGCTTTGAAAACGATTAGCCATATCATCACGATATTGTTTCGAAGACGTGTTTACCCAGGTTGTTCGCTGCTTTTCGGCATCATAAAGAGGAATAATCCCTAATCGCGGCAAGCTTGTTTCTCTTGAATCATAAAGGTGAATCACGATTAAATCATGTTTTCGAGCAAGCGCCTTGAGATTATGCTGATAGTTTGAATCAATAAAATCTGAAATCAAAAAGATCAGGCTCCGCCTCTTCAAGACGTTCAACGCCACCAAGATTGCTTCTGAAATACTTGTTTTGGTTGATTCGGGTACGAGTTTATAAATTTCGGACAAAACACTATACCCATGTTTCATCCCGTCAGAAGGACGAACATACCGTTCATTTCGGTCAGAAAAGCACAAAAGACCAACGCGGCTCGCTTCCTGGATCGCCGACAGAGTCAACACGCCGCATATTTCTTTCGCAATATCGATCTTAAGCTTACTGGCCTCTCCTACCTGTTGTGACGCACTGACGTCAAGCATGAAAAAGGCAGTTTGCTCTTTATCTTCCTTAAAAATCTTGATAAAAGTCCCGTGCCCTTTTGCCGAGGTATTCCAGTCAATGGCGCGCACATCGTCGCCATACTGGTAAAGCCGAAGGTCATCGTATTCGAGCCCGGAGCCTTTGAAGACAGAGTGAAAGTTTCCATGCCGCTCACTCGTGACCGCTTTTCGCATCCTTATTTCATACTTTCGGAGTTTCCCCAAAAACAGTTCAAACATATGTTTTCCGAAAAAATTACCACCTTTGTAATATAGAGCAGCTAAACAAAGATAGGTATTTTGAGAATTATGACGCGACGGATTATTAATTTCTCGTTCAGTTTACTACTGGCAGGAAGTATGGCAATCGTTTTTGCGGGCTGCACTAAGGAAGAAAAGCCACCAGAGGGCACACTTTCCGAAGAAAAAATGGCCACGATCCTCACAGACGTGCATATTGCCGAATCCCGGGTCACCCGCTTACAATTAAAATCTCTTGATTCTTCAATTCTTATATTTGATCAGTTGAAAAAACAGATCTGGGAGAAGAACAAAGTCGATACAGTAGCATACCGGAATAGTTATAATTACTACATGACACATCCGGAGTATATGTCGCGTATCTATGAAAATGTGGCTAAAAAGATTGAGGCACGCGAGAAAAAAAAGGACATCAAACTTTAAAAAAAGTTAAATTTTATATTAAAACTCTCCGTTTTGAACTTCGTTATAGATACCAGCAAAATCTATTTCCATACCCTAATTAAAGAGACAAAGTGAACCATAGTATTGTAGTTATCCCTACCTACAACGAGATAGAAAATATTGAGGCTATTATCCGAAAGGTTTTCAGCCTTTCCAAGCCTTTCGATGTACTGATTATTGATGACGGGTCTCCGGATCAAACAGGGGCTGCTGTCAAAGAATTGCAGAAAGAATTCGGCGACTCACTTCATCTGGTTGAAAGGAAAGGAAAGCTGGGTTTAGGAACCGCTTACATTCATGGTTTCAAATGGGCCCTTGAAAAAGGGTACGAATACATTTTTGAAATGGACGCCGACTTTTCACACCCACCGGAAGATCTGATCCGTTTGTATCAGGCTTGTGCTGAACAGGGACATGACGCAGCCATTGGTTCACGGTATATCACGGGGGTAAATGTGGTAAACTGGCCGATCAACCGGGTTTTAATGTCCTATTTTGCGGGATATTATGTGCGGATGATTACAAGTATGCAGATCATGGACCCAACTGCCGGGTTTATTTGCTATACGCGGCGAGTGTTGGAAACAATTGATCTTGATAATATCAGATTCATCGGTTATGCATTTCAGATTGAAATGAAATTCAATACCTGGAAGTTCGGATTTGACATTGTAGAGGTTCCCATCATCTTTACGGACAGGACAAAAGGAGCCTCCAAAATGTCTCCGGGAATATTTAAAGAAGCGATTTTTGGTGTGATCAGCCTTAAAATCAACAGTTACTTTAAACGGTATATTCCTGCTAAAAAGCAAGTTCTGAAATAGCCAGCCAGCTCATTAATCCTGGTGCAATTTCTAACGAAGTCTCATCGACATCGAAGGTTGGGGTGTGCACGCCGGAAATAATTCCTTTGGCTTCATTGCGCGTCCCCAATCTGTAAAAACAGGAATCTACTACCTGCGAATAAAAAGCGAAATCTTCTCCTGCCATCCAAAGATCAAGATCGATCACATTTTCCGCACCCATATATGCTGTTGCAGCAGTTCTGACCCGGCGGGTTAATTCAGGATGATTTTTCAGGAAAGGATATCCTTTAATAATTTCGAACACACAGCTTCCGCCCATCGCCTCAGCCATACCTTCCGCCATCTTTTTCATTTTTCGCAAACCTTCCTCTCGCCATTGTTCATCCATGCAGCGCCATGTTCCCTGTAATGTAACCTCGTTCGGGATGACATTTGTAACACCATCTGCAATAAATCTGCCAAATGACAAAACAGCTGGATTTGAAGGTTTTCGATACCGGCTGATAATTTGCTGCAAAGCAACAACGATATGAGAAGCAATTAATATCGGGTCAATGAGTTGATCAGGAGCCGCAGCATGACCGCCTTTCCCTATGACGGTAACATACAATTCGTCAGTACTGGCCATGTACATTCCTTCACGAAATCCGATTTTTCCAACCGGAATGTTCGGAGCAACGTGCTGGCCCATCATACTGACAGGTCTTGGATTTTCAAGCACACCTTCCTTAATCATCAGTGAAGCGCCACCTGGTGCTTTTTCTTCTGCAGGCTGAAAAACAAGTTTTACTGTTCCTTCAAACTGGTCCCGTATCTGGGTCAAAATTCTGGCAGTACCAAGTAGTGAAGCGGTATGTACATCGTGTCCGCAAGCATGCATAACCCCCGGAACCTGCGATTTGTATGGAACATTGTTAGCTTCGACAATTGGTAACGCGTCCATATCAGCGCGGAGGCCAACAATTTTTTTTCCCGGATTTTTTCCTTCGATCAGCGCAACCAATCCTGTTCCTGCAATTCCTTCCTGCGGCGTAAGTCCTAATGCACGAAGTTCTTCTGCTACAAATTGTGCAGTTTTAAATTCCTCAAAAGAAAGCTCAGGATTAGTATGCAAATGCCGGCGGTTTGCGACAACACTGGCAGCCTGGTCCTTTGCGAGTGACTTTATTTTTTCTTGCAGGTCAAACATATATACAAAGAGAAAATTGAAATTTTGGGATGCCGGCTTCAAAGTGAAGTCAGACAAAAGCGGTTCAAAGGTACAAATAAATAGAATCTGGCTGAAAGCGCGCCGGATAGTATTCGTAAAATGAGTCGATATCAGCCCCCTTTTAATAATTAGGAACTTCACTTATATGAGTACTTCTAAGAAAAACAACTAATTTTGGCTTAACACATTAATATAGCAAGAAACGTAATGACGCATCAGGATTTTCTAAAAGCGTTGGTTTGTCCACTTACCGGCAGTCCATTAACAATCGCCGAAGACGGCAAAACGCTTACCAGTGAAGATGGTACAATATATGAAGTAGGTGACACGGGCATCGTAAATATGCTCTATCCCAAAGAGTTACTTCCAGGCGATGCTCATGAGCAATATCTTTACGATCAGGCTTTTCTTCGTTACGACAAAGGTGTTTCGTGGGTTTTTGAAACGTTAAATCATTCAGACGAAGCAGCGACACGCAGGTTCTTTATTGATTTGATGGATTTGAAACCCGGCATGAAGGCGCTGGAAGTTGGCGCAGGAACCGGAAAAGATTCAGCACTGATTTTAGAAAAAGTAAAACCGGGCGGAACAGCTGTTTTATCAGATCTGTCTCCAAATATGCTTAAACTTGCTCAGGAAAAACTTTCTACTGAGGATGTTAATGTTCATTATTTCCTTGGCAACGGTTCTTATCTTCCCTTTGCAGATGATACATTCGACGCTGTTTTCCATTTTGGTGGTATCAACACGTTCTCGGAAAGAAAAAAGGCGTTTGATGAATTGACACGTGTCGTTCGTCCGGGGGGAAAAGTTGTCGTTGGTGACGAAAGTGTTGCTCCATGGTTACGGAATACGCCTACTTACGCTACTTTATTAAAAGCAAATCCGCTTTTCCGCGCTGAGGTCCCTATCGAAGATGTACCTGCAAATGTTGAAAATTTCAAATTGCACTACGTTTTTGGAAATGCGTTTTACGTAATGGAATATACTGTGACGGCAAAAGCTCCGGAGGTGGATATTGACCTTCCAATTCCAGGAAAAGATTTCGTAGACAACTGGCGCCTGCGTGCCGACAAAGCTGAGGCTTAATAATTGATAGTATTCATTCATTGATCTGCAGTAAATTTTGCTGCACCGATTTGCTGAAAGGCAAACCTTTGAAAAAATTATAAATATGTGGGTTAAAAAGGGAGTAGTTTACAAGCCTGACGGAAGTTTACCGCACAGTCTTTCGCATGCACAAGTTCCGTTTGCTTACAAGCATAAAGATTTTTTACGCGTTTATTTCTCTTCACGTGATGCAAGCGGTCAGTCAAGACCAACTTTCATTGACGTAGATTACGAAGATCCATCCAAGATTTTATATATCCACGACAAGCAGGTTTTAGAATTGGGCGGGCCTGGTGAATATGATGAAACCGGCGCAATGCCTGCCTGGTTTGTAGATATGCCGAATGGAGACATCTGGCTTTATTATACCGGCTGGAACAGGACTCACAATTCTTACCGATTGTCAATGGGATTAGCTGTGAGTCATGACGGTGGCCTGACGTTTGAAAAAATGTTCAAAGGGCCGATTATGGATCGCAGCATTCAAAATCCGATCTGGGCTGCTCAGCCTTCCGTAATGCGCGAGGATGATGGAACCTGGCGGATGTGGTACATTTCAGGACATAAATGCGAATATATCCATGGATATCCGGAGCCGTTTTACCGCGGACAGTCTGCTACTTCGAAAGATGGAATTCATTGGGATATCAGTGATATTCCAACACTTGACTTTGACGATTTCCTTCATGCGGTTGGTCGCCCAAGTGTTTTCAAGGAAGATGGTATCTATAAAATGTACTATTCCTACCGCCATACCCGCGACTATCGCACAGATCGTAACCAGAGCTACCGCTTAGGTTATGCAGAATCGACCGACGGGGAAAACTGGGAAAGAAAAGACAATCTTGTTGGGATAGGCAAATCCGACAATCCGGAAGATTTCGATTATCAGATGATCAATTATGCTAATTATTATGAGCATAATGGAAAAAAATATCTTCTCTATAATGGTAACGGTTTCGGCGCTGCCGGCTTCGCTTATGCCGTTTGGGAAGATTAAGTTTCCAATCATAAAAAAGAATAACGAATGTCATAAATTTGACTTCGAAAAGAGTTATAAATTTGCGGGTAATAATTAACCGGATCTGAGTATAGTTATGTTTAGATAGTTTACTGATTTTCAATAATCTGAACATAACCATTCACTTTTCTATTTTCATTTTTTTAAAATCGCAAAACCAACAAAAAATGAGCACACTTCAGCAGCAATTCAATAACGACGGATATGTTATCCTGCGTGATTTTTTAGATAAAGATTTAATCAATTCGATCTACACGGAAGCAAGAAAAATCTTCGCAGCCCAGATCAAAAGAGTAACCGGAAAATCGGTAGACATCGACGACAAAGATGCATTTGAAAATGCGATGTTTGAATTTTTTGAAAAGGACTTCAACGCATTTGTCAATACCGGAAAAACGGTTCAGCATTCTTTTTCTCTTCATCGGCTTGGTGTTGATCCGCAAATCGAGCGTTTATTAAAACAGGTTGGCCTGGAAAATCCAATTATCGGAGCGCGCCCGGCGATGCAGTTTAACAGCCGTTTTTTATCAAAAGACGGAAGCAAGCATTGGAAACTGGATGCTCACCAGGATTGGCGCACAGGACAAGGATCTTTGGATAGCACAGTGATCTGGTTCCCGATGGTCGATGCAGGTGCTGATATCGGCGCCTTGCAAGTTATTCCGGGAAGCCACAAAACAGGCTTGAAAGAATCCAATACCTCGGGTTATCAGGGCGGAATCACAGCTGGAATAAATGACAACGAATTTATCCAAACTGAATTTAAGGTTGGCGATATTTTAGTTTTCTCAGCATTTTTGATTCACCAGTCAGGTAATAATATCACAAATAATATCCGCTGGTCAGTACAATTGCGTTATAACAATTTGGAAGAACCAACTTTTATCGAACGCGGTTACCCGATGGCGTATATTTATGCACCTGAAAAAGAGCTTGTAACACCAAACTTTCCGAGTGTAGAGCAATTGCAGACCGTATTTAGCTGACAAATTTATAGCTTGGGCTATACTGAAAAGAACCGGAGAGATATCAGCTAATCTATTGACATTGAAAATATTATGATTAAAGTAAGTGTCGTTATACTTACGTTCAACCAAGCCGCTTTTATTGGTAAAACGATTGAAAGTGCTTTGAATCAAACAACAAATTTTGATTACGAAATACTTGTAGGCGACGATTTCTCTACGGATGGTGCAAGAGATATTATACTTGACTATCAAAACCGGTATCCTGGTAAAGTTAAAGCCGTTTTGCATTCCAAAAACTTGGGGCAAAACGGCCTTTTTAATACAATTGAGACGCTTAAACTGGCTCAGGGGCAATACATTGCCCCGCTGGATGGCGACGATTACTGGACGAACCCGCTGAAACTTCAAAAACAGGTTGATTTCATGGATTCCCATCCGGACTATTCTGCCTGCTTTCATAACGCCCTGATTACTTTTGAGGATGGTTCGCCGTCTGTTGAAGTAAATCATCCGGATCAGAAAATGAAGATCGAGGTGGAGGATTTGATCGGGGAAGATGAGATCTGGTTTATGGCCACTTCGGCCGTGATGTTTAAAAACCATGTAATGTATTATCCTGATTGGTTTTTAAAATCGACAAGCGGCGATATTCCGCGTTACGTCATTCTGGCAAAACATGGCCCAATCGGCTACATTCCTGAGATGATGTCGGTTTATCGGAAAAATAAGGGTGGAGCAAGTTTTAAAGATCACTACCGGGATGAGCGTTTTTTGCAAAACCGCATTATGATGTATGAGGGAATTAACGAGGAAACGAATCATCAGTTTGATAAGTCGCTTCGATTGAATATTGCCAGATATTACCGGATGATGCTGGATGCCCGGCAATTATCAAAAAGCTATTTTAAGAGAGCTATACTTGCCGCCAACTATTTAGTAATGAAAAAAGCGGATCTTAGGGAATGTAAAGAGATTACCCGCGCCTATATTTTGCCGAAATGGATCATGAGCGCATATAGTTTTGTTGCATTACTGCCTTACAAGTTCCGTCAATCCAGTCACTGAAAACCTGTTATAAACTCGTTATGATCAAGGTTTCTGTTTGCGTTCCCACGTTTAATCACAAAAATTATATTTCCAGAATGCTCGATGGCGCTTTGGAACAGAAAACGACATTTCCCTTTGAAATCGTAGTCGGTGATGATGGTTCAACGGACGGTTCACAAGAAATTATCCGCAGTTATCAGGAACAGTATCCCGACATTATCAAAGCATTTTTACACACGGAAAACCAGGGGCCTTTCGAACCAAGAGAATTTGCAGGACGTAACAATGTTTTACAACTTTTAAAAGCTTGTCGGGGTGAATACGTGGCCATGTGTGAGGGAGATGACTACTGGACGGATCCATATAAGTTGCAAAAGCAGGTGGATTTTATGGAAAACAATCCGGATTTTTCCATTTGCCACCACAACATGCTGGTAACGTATGAAGATGGTTCGAAAAGCCATCCATTTAATAAAGAGAATCAGGCTCATGTTTCAACAATTGACGACATTCTCCAGGATCGCTGGTTTATGGCTACAGCAAGCTGGCTATATCGAAATTATTTTCTTACAGAAAGTTTCGCAGAATGGCATGCAACGGCCGCAGCCGGCGATTGGGCATTGAGCATTCAACTAGCTGCAAAAGGTAAGATTGCTTACCTGCCCGAGGTAATGGGAGTTTACAGAAAACATAGCGCCGGACTTAGCAACGTACATTCGCACAGCAATAAATGGTTTTTAAGAAACCGTAAAGAAATGTTTGAAAATGTGAACGTATGGCTTGATAAAAAGTATGACAACACCATTCTTCAAACCATTGCACGGTATGAAGAGCAACTTGAAAAGTTAGAAAAAATTGGCAGTTAATTATATTAATCTTTAATTTGTACTGTTTTTCAATCCTGACATACATGAAGCTAAGTGTTGTAATACCAGCATATAACGAAGAAGAATCCATTTCAGACACTTTGAGGTCACTTTACCAAACCTTGAAGAAGTACAATATCCCCCACGAGATTTTCGTGACAAACGATAATTCAAAAGATGGAACGCTTCGTGTTCTTGATGAACTTTCTCTTGAAATACCAAGCTTAGTATACCAGACGAATCCAGGTCCTAATGGTTTTGGGTATGCTGTGCGCTTCGGTCTCGAAAGATTTTCGGGAGACTGTGTTGCTGTGTTTATGGCCGATATGTCGGATGATCCTGAGGATCTTGTAAAATATTATTTCAAGATGGTGGAAGGCGATTACGACTGTGTTTTCGGCTCACGTTGGGAAAAAGGCGGTAAAGTGATTGATTATCCAGCTTTGAAAAAAGTAATTAACCGGGTTGCCAATTTCATCGTGCGCATGGTCATGGGTATCAAATACAACGATACAACTAACGCTTTCAAATTATACAAACGGGAAACAATCGATGGTATAAAACCATTTCTCGCTCCACATTTCAATCTTACAATCGAGCTGCCCCTGAAGGCAATTGTTCGCGGGTATAATTATGCAGTTGTTCCAAATAGCTGGACAAACAGAAAATACGGCGAGTCTAAATTGAAGATCAAAGAAATGGGAAGCCGTTATTTCTTTATTCTTATGTACTGCTTCATCGAGAAATTTTTCTCGCGCGGCGATTATATGAAAAAGTCAGTTGCTCCGAAAAAAGAAGTCAGCAGATAGTATCAAAATTTTACTATATCAGAAAGCGTACATGTATGTACGCTTTTTTATTTTATCCACTCCTGAATAAAAGTCATCTTATGTGCTATATAGGAGATAAAAAATCCCCAGCCGAGTGCACTAAGCGTCATCCAAAGGAAAATCGAACCTCGCGGTACTCTAAAAGCAACAGCTAAGGCAGTTCCAAAAATAGGCGTGAATAAAGGAGGTGTCAAAAGTGCAATGCCAATAATCCCGAATTTCTTCCAGATTCTTACTGCTATCCGATTTGTTTTACTAAATCTTTTAGGCGTATTTTTTCTATATTTTTTCAACAACGCCTGAATTACTTTGCCGACATATGTGACAACCAGAACACTGAACATCATGCCCGCAATGGAGCAGATAGCCGTTTCAATCCAGGTCAGATTTAAGATGACACCGGTAATAGGACCTCCAAAAAATTTAAGTGTACTGGCTAGTGCTACGGATATATATTTCAAAAAAATCGCTTTCATTTAAACTTTTACTTGAATCATTTCCAAAGCAAAGCGCCTTGTAGCTTCATTGGTATCAACATAATCCAGATATGCCGGGTTCTGAATGTAGTTAATTTTGGCAACGCATTCGATAATGACATCCGAAATCTCTAAAAAACGGATCTTGTCGCAAAGAAATGCTTCGACGGCAATTTCATTGGCTGCATTGACAATACAGGCAGCATTCCCTCCTTTTTCCAGTGCTTCATAAGCGACAGCCAGGTTCCTGAATGTTTCCATATCCGGCTTTTCGAAAGTCAGCGAGGGATATGATGCAAAGTCAAAACGTGGAAACGACGATTTTAATCTATAAGGATAATGAAGGGCATACTGAATTGGCAATTTCATATCTGGCAAACCCATTTGCGCCTTCATACTTCCATCTTCAAACTGCACCATGGAATGAATGATGCTTTGCGGATGCACAATCACATCAATCTGACTGGCAGAAAGGTCGAACAGCCATTTTGCCTCAATCACTTCAAGGCCTTTATTCATCAAAGTAGCCGAATCGATCGTAATTTTTGCTCCCATGCTCCAGTTGGGATGTTTTAATGCCTGCTGTTTGGTTACACCTGAAAGGAACTCACGATTTTTTCCTCTGAACGGTCCGCCGGAAGCAGTCAGGATTATTTTTTCTATCGGATTATTCTCCTCGCCAGCCAGGCACTGAAAAATGGCCGAATGTTCCGAGTCTACCGGATAAATACTTACGTTATTTTCTTTGGCCAACTTCGTTATCAGCTCACCGGCAACGACCAACGTTTCTTTATTGGCAAGCGCAATATTTTTCCCGGCTTTAATGGCATGTATCGTCGGCAACAAGCCCGCATAACCCACCATAGCGGTAAGTACCATGTCAATGCTGTCAGATTCCACTACTGAAAGAAGTGCGGCATCACCTGAATAAACCTGAATTGGAAGTGAAGAAAGCGCCGAACCTACTTTATCTTGAAGCGCCTCGTTTCCGATAACAACTACTTTCGGCTTAAATTTCACAGCCTGTTCAATTAGTAAATCTGCGCTATTCTGAGCAGTCAGTACTTCCACTGAAAAAATATCCTGATTGGCTTCAATTACATCCAGTGCCTGAGTTCCAATGGACCCTGTGGACCCCAAAATGGCTATTCTTTTTATTGACATAGTAGTTTAAAATGTAAGCTTTACAACGTATTCATTTTCGTCAGCTCATCAGCTATCTTACGATCGTTGGAAAGTCTTGGTACTTTATTTTGCCCGCCTAATTTACCGCTTGCGCGCATATAATCGATAAATGAATTCTTACGCAAAGGAGTCATAACCAGCTGACGCAGAATATTTCCTTTGATCAAATCGTCATAATAAACATTCAGTTCTGTCAGCCTTCTATCAATATCCTGAACAAATTGCTCCATATTGACCGGCATCTTCGCAAATTCCACAAACCATTCGTGATAAGGCAAACTGCCCTGATTTGGTGTTACCATCGGTGCAACGGTGAACTCGACAACTTCTACTTCGGGATGCCTTTCCATGGCATAACGCAGCGCCTTTTCAATCTCCTCTCCTATCACATGCTCTCCGAAAGCCGAAATAAAATGTTTAATTCGGCCAGTTACTAAAATCCGGTACGGATCCGTCGAAACAAACTTGATGGTATCTCCTATTGAATAACCCCAAAGTCCCGCATTACTACTTACGACAAGCGCATAATTTTTCCCTACTTCGACGTCATTTATACGAAGGCGTTTCGGATTTTCATCAAAATAATTTTCTACCGGAATAAATTCAAAGAAGATTCCTGAATTCAATAATAACAGAAGCCCTTCCTCTTTCTGAGAATCCTGGTAGGCAAAAAAACCTTCGGATGCAGGATAGAGCTCAATCGAATCAATTCTCTTTCCTATGGATTCGTATAGTTTAGCACGATAGGGTTCAAAATTTACCCCGCCATATATAAACAGTGAAAATTCAGGAAAAACGTCTTTTATTTTTTTTCCGGTTCTGTCAATGATTCTGTCAAAATACATCTGGACCCAGGGAGGTATACCAGAAATAAGCGACATCGGCTGATCGATTGTTTCGTCAATAATCTTATCCAGTTTTATTTCCCAATCTTCAATACAATTGGTTTCATAACTTGGCATCTGATTCGCCCGCAGATACCCCGGGACATGATGATTTGAAATCCCGGACAAACGTCCGGTCAACACGCCGCCAGTCTCCGTCATCACAGGACTTCCGGAAAGAAAAATTAGTTTTTTATCAAGAAATGCTGATTTTTTAGTTTCTGCAATATAACTCAGAATAGCGTTACGGGCAGAATTTATATGGTTTGGAATCGATTCCTTTGTGATCGGAATATATTTTGTTCCCGATGTCGTACCAGAGGTCTTTGCAAAATATAGCGGTTTTCCCGGCCACAGTATATCAGATTCACCCGCTTTCAGATGGGCTATATATCCTTTCAGATCTTCATAATCCCTCACCGGAACTGCTTCTTTAAACTCTTCGTAGGTATGGATATCCTTGAAAAAATGATCTTTTCCAAACTGCGTATTCATGGCCTTCGCAACCAGTTTTACCCGCCATTCTTCTTGTACTTCCGTACTTTTGACGATCCATCTTTGCTGTTCTTCTGCGATATATTTAGCCAGTGGCTGGCTCAAAAGTGCTCTGATTCCCATAGTAAAAACAAATGTACACAGGATTTATAAATTCTATTCTACAAGCACAAATCACAGCACTTAAATGACCAAAATCCGGCCTCAAAGTGAAATTTGTTAAATGCCTTTGTTTGTGGGTAATAATCTGTAATTTTGCACACCTGAAATCAAAGTGAGCGAAAATTTTAAAAATATATATGGGATTGTTTGATTTTTTGACAAGTGATATTGCGATTGATTTGGGTACGGCAAATACTTTGATCATCCACAAAGATACAGTTGTTGTAGATGAGCCATCGATTATTGCCATGGATAAGACCACCGGCAAAGTACTAGCGATTGGCCACACAGCAATGCAAATGCACGAAAAGACGAATGAAAATATAAAAACCATTCGTCCGCTTAAAGACGGTGTTATTGCCGACTTTACCGCCGCAGAAATGATGATCCGCGGCATGATCAAGATGATCGATACCGGCAGTCGCTTTTTCACTCCTTCCCATCGTATGGTTGTTTGTATACCATCAGGAATCACCGAAGTTGAGAAACGTGCTGTGAAAGATTCATGCGAGCACGCAGGCGCGAAAGAAGTTTACATGGTTCATGAACCGATTGCAGCTGCCATTGGTATCGGAATAGATATCACGCAGCCTAACGGTGTAATGATCGTTGACATTGGAGGTGGTACCACGGAAATCGCTGTTATCGCACTTTCAGGCATTGTATGTGAGCAGTCAGTACGTATCGCTGGTGACGTTTTCACAAGAGATATCGTTGACTATATGCGTCGTGAACACAATCTTTTGATTGGTGAGCGTTCTGCTGAATTAATTAAAATGGCTATCGGTTCGGCATCGCCTGAACTGGATACAGCTTTGGAAGATTATCAGGTTCGCGGTCGTGACTTGATGACGGGTATTCCAAAAGAAATTCGCGTTACTTACAGTGAAATCGCTTATTCGTTAGATAAATCAATATCTAAAATTGAAGAAGGCGTTATGAAAGCACTTGAAATTTCTCCTCCTGAACTTTCAGCGGATATTTTCAAAAACGGTATCTGGCTGACAGGCGGCGGTGCTTTGATCCATGGTTTGGACAGGCGCATTTCCCAAAAAACTAAATTACCTGTACACATTGCAGATGATCCGTTAAAGGCGGTGGTAAAAGGAACCGGTGAGGTTCTTAAAAATCTGGAACTGTACAAACCCGTATTGATTTCGTAGTATTGGATCGTTCACAGCATGTCGGTTTCAGGCAAAAACCTGCACTGGCATGCTGGGCGTGAACATATTAGCCCATGCTTCAGCTTGTAGATTTCATTGCCCGGAATCGGTTTTTTTTGGTGTTCGTTTTGCTGGAAATTTTCAGCGGATGGTTGATTGTGCGTAGTAATTCTTATTGGGGCGCCACTTATTTCAATACATCAAACTATTATGTTGCCAAAACGCTTGCATTTTCTAATTCAGCCCGTGAGTATACCCGCCTGGGTGAAATAAATTCAGATCTCGCTAATGAAAATGCACGACTGAATGCATTGGTCGCTACGCTGAGCCAGAAAAATGCCAAGGACGCTCCGGTAGGTTATGTTCCTGATTCAGCTTTCAATGCCAGATTCACATACAAAGTTGCCAAGGTCGTAGATAATGAAACGAACAGAACCAACAACTACATCACAATCGATAAGGGATCTGCCGATGGTATAGAACCTGATATGGGTGTAATCTCGGCAACAGGTGTTGTTGGAAAAGTCCGGTTCTGCTCAAAGAATTATTCGATTGTCACTTCCATTCTGCACCCACAGTTTATGGTTTCTTCCAAACTGATCAGAAGTAACGAAATTGGAACTGCCAAGTGGCCTGGAAAAGACCCTAATTTTGTAGATATGGTGGATGTCTCCAGATATACCAAAGTCTATAAAGGAGACTCAGCGGTGACGTCAAATGTGAACGCCGTTTTTCCACCGGGAATTATGGTTGGAAAGGTTAAATCAGTTACTGTTCACCCTGACCAGACATTTTATAATATCGTCCTGGAACTAGCGACGGACTTCAGAAACCTTTCCTATGTCTATGTGGTCAAAAATCGCCAACTTGGGGAACAGGAAACATTAAAACAACGCTTAGGAGATCGTCGATGAGTTTACGCGAAGTAATACAATATAGTTTGATGGTAATACTTTACCTGCTGCTGCAGATCTTTTTCATGCGCAACATGGTTTTGTTCAACTATGCGTTTTGCTTTATCTATATCGCCGGCATTTTAATCCTTCCGGCGGAGATCAGCAGAATGTATCTTCTCTTTATTGGATTTGCAATTGGATTTACTGTTGATATTTTTTCAAATACATTTGGAATGCACGCAGCAGCCACAGTCCTGATCGCTTATCTGAGACCATTTTTGATTCACTATCAAATGGAATCCAAAGGAGCCGAACGCGTAGATATTGGTATTCGAAGTCAAGGAATAGGCGCTTTTTTGGCTTACGTTTTGCCTTTAATTTTTATCCATCATGCCATGCTTTTCCTAATGGAAATAAATAATTTTGGCATGATATTGCACACACTCATCCGAATCGCAGCAAGTACCCTCTTCACAATGCTAATGATCGTGCTACTGGAACTTTTTTCAAGGAGGTAACCTGACATTTTGACCGTGCCAAATCCGGTGGCTCGAAATTTGATGTTTATACATCAATAAGGGGCGGTCCTATAAATTATATCATCGCCAGTGTCAGGTAAAGTCCTTTCAGCGAAAAAATGTGCATCCCGAAATAATGGCAGTTCAGGAACTTATAACCGCCGTTCATCAAAATTTGCTTTGTACGATTTGGAGCTGTTGATAATCTTTGTAAATTCAGCATTCCTATGTCAGTTGCCATGTCAGAATCGATCACCACTAATGGATACACAGATGATCTCAGATACGAGATCTTCAACCGTGAATTCATGCCACACATAGACTCCATGTATAACTTCGCCTTCCGTCTAACCATGGATGAAGACGATGCGAACGACCTGGTGCAGGACACATACCTGAAAGCTTTCCGTTTTATTTCTTCTTTTGAACAAGGTACAAATGCCAAAGCCTGGCTTTTCCGTATCTTGAAAAACAGCTTTATCAACGATTATCGTAAGAAAAGCAAAGAACCTTCAAAAGTTGATTATCAGGAAGTAGAAACAACTTATAATTCCGAAGAAGCATCCGACACAACTTACACGGTTGATCTTCGTGCTGATGCAGTTCAGGAATTAATCGGAGACGAAGTGGCCAATGCTTTAAATGCACTGCCTGTCGATTTCCGTACCGTAATTATTCTATGTGATATCGAAGGATTCACATATGAGGAAATGGCAAAAATCCTGGATATTCCAATTGGTACCGTACGGTCCAGACTACACCGCGCGCGTAATCTTTTGAAAGAAAAACTTAAAAGTTATGCTAGCTCAATGGGTTATGATTCATAACCTATGAACTTTTTTTATGCACTATTGGGTTATAGGGTACAGTCGTACATATATATTCCAAAAATCAATTTACCAGCATAATTTGTGATGAATGCATCTTCCCATACGCCTTCTGTTACAGAAGAAGCGCAAAAACAAACCATGAAGCATAGTTGCGAGCATCATGCCGAATGCATGAAAATCATTCAGTCGATTCTCGATGACGAAGCTACGGAAGCAGAAAAGGATCATTTTAGGGAGAACATGGATAAATGCCTTCCTTGTATCGAGGCGTATCGCCTAGAAAAATGCATTAAGGAGTCATTAAGTCTCAAACTTGTGAAAAAACCTTGTCCTCAAAGTATCATGGATACCATTTTAACCAAAGTAAATAGTTAATCCGGTTTCGCGTGAAAGGTAAGCTTATCATTTTTTCTGCCCCATCAGGATCTGGGAAGACTACAATAGTCCGGCATCTTTTAAGTAAATATTCCTCGCAGTTAGCGTTTTCAGTTTCAGCTTGCACACGTTCGCAGCGTGAATATGAAATAGATGGAAAAGATTATTATTTTTTATCTATTGAAGATTTTCGCCAGCGGATTGCAAATCAGGAGTTTGCAGAATGGGAGGAAGTATATGCCGGAAATTATTATGGAACACTGAAATCAGAAATTCAAAGGCTTTGGGATGAGGGAAAACATGTAGTTTTCGATGTGGATGTCAAGGGTGGCCTTAAACTCAAAGAAGCATACGACGAAAGTGCATTGGCTGTGTTTGTGAAGGTTTCTTCGGAAGAAGAAATTCAACGCAGGTTAAACAGCCGAGGTACAGAAACTCCCGAAACGCTTGCAACACGCTTAGCGAAAGTTCGTTATGAGCAAAGTTTTGAGCATGAATTCGATACAGTACTGGTGAATGATCATCTGGAAGAAGCTTTGGCGAAAGCAGAGGTTTTGATTCAGGACTTTATTCATTCATAACAAACTGATCTTTGTCATGCTTTTGTCAGTAAATTGTCAGTTTTGTCATGACAATTCAAGTCCTCATAAATGCAGCAAAAATTCTCCTCTATCATCATAAACGTTTCAATTCCTGACGTATGAAAATCGGTCTGTTTTTTGGATCCTTCAACCCGATACATATTGGTCATTTGATTATTGCCAATACCATGGTCACGGCTACGGATCTCGAACAGGTTTGGTTTGTGGTCAGTCCTCAAAATCCCTTCAAAAAAAATAATAGTTTACTTCACGAATTTGATCGTTATGATCTGGTTTCCAGGGCTGTTGCAGATAATTCCTTGCTTAAAGTTACGGATATAGAGTTTCATATGCCGAAGCCGAGTTACACGATCGATACGCTGATCAGAAT
Organism: Dyadobacter koreensis; assembly: GCF_900108855.1. Lineage (GTDB taxonomy): Bacteria > Bacteroidota > Bacteroidia > Cytophagales > Spirosomataceae > Dyadobacter > Dyadobacter koreensis. The sequence continues at coordinate 33,463 of NZ_FNXY01000005.1, read as the reverse complement.
GCAGGAGAAATTTCCTCAGCATGAATTCAAGCTGATCATGGGTGAAGATAATCTGGCTCAGTTCCCGAATTGGAAAAACCACGATAAAATTCTTGAATACGTCGGCTTATATGTATATCCGCGGCCAAATGCTGCATCTCATAATTTCAAAGATCACCCGGCTGTGAAATTTGTTGAAGCTCCCTTGCTCGACATTTCCGCAACGTACCTGAGAGCCTGCCTTAAAAGCGGTAAATCAATTCGTTATATGGTTTCAGAGCCAGTTGAAGAAATGATCCGGTTGAAGAAATTTTATCTCTGACAATTACGGTCAGTTACCTCAATTTTTTCAATTCATCGATCATGGCAGATCGCTTTGGATATTTTTCTCTCAGTGCTTGCGCCGCTTCGATAATTTTTGAACGGCTTCCAGGCATTTGCTTCATAATTTCCAGCATATTATAAGCCAGATTAGCATATTCACGGCGTGAATTAGCCTTTTCACCATCCAGAATAAGTGCTGGAATAAAAAGATCTGAAAGTTCAGACTCAAACCTGACCGCAAGATAAGGGAGGTATTCAAAAAGCACATCCAGCCTCGGATATGATTCCACTACCCTGTAAAGGCTTTCCCACTTTTTTTCCTCTATATACAACGGAGCAAGGACCTTTAACAAGTGATAACTTGGAGACCACCATGCGTGATGAAGATGTTCCTTGGCCTGCATATTTATTTCCGAAGTAAGTTTTGCGACTAACTTAAAAAATGCTGCTTCCTGCTCAGATTCTGGAAACGTGTTTTTCCACGCGCGATAGTAATTACAATCAAAACCTTGATCAAAAGCGAATTGAAGTGAGTAATGCCTTATAGCTTCAATATCTTCTTCAATAATGGCAATTTCAAGAAGCCTCCTTTTCCACTCTGTCACAGTTCCAGGATGCTCTTTGTTTTCAGCAATTACAATTCCTTCGGTTATTAATTTTTTGGCAGATATATAATCTTTTCTTTCAAGGAGCTCGCTTAGGAGCTCTTTTCTAACTTCGACGAAATTCAAATTCTCATGAATCAATTTTTCTCTTTCGGCAGTATTTCCGGTTTCCCGGAATAACAGTAATTTCTGAATTAAAAAATATTCCGCTGTATAGTTATCTTCCTCCTCTTCGTGATCATTCGTCTCGCTCCGGCTGGCAGATATCAGAAAATCCTCTACTCTTCCAAGCTGTATTGCCAGATACCGAAATGTATTGAAAAGCTCATACCCAAAATCTCCATAGTCAAAATACACGTCCTTACTGAGCTCTTCATTCAGGAATAAGAAGAGTTGTTCTTTTATTTCACTTGAAATCTTTGTGGATTTAGCAATTTCTTGTATCAAAAGGACAGCATCCAAAATCGTGTCTCCCAGATAACCGCTGGAATCATCTATTTCAGGCACAGCATCTGCTGCCAACTGCGACAAAACCGTACAGACTATAATTGAAGCATCCTGAAAATTATTAAGGTGAATAGCTTGCCTGGCTTTTGCAAGAATTGCGTTCATTGCCTGAGCCAGATCATTGGAAGAATAATAATCTTTAAACCGCCTGTCTATTGCAGAACGAATCGCTTTTTTTACCAGATCGGCATATTGTCTTTTAACATCTGTGCCCTTATGTTTATTGACAAAGTACAGCTCAAACTGACGCTTAAAATCTTTGTTGTCGCTGGCGTAATATGCTACAAAGCCTTTCAGCTCAGCTTCTGCCAGATTTTCCAAAATATCGTCAAAAGCTCCCATTTTTGGCTGCGCCGCCGGCTTGAATTGAATCGTTTTAACTTTATCTTTCAATTCATAAAAAACAGCGACAATATGCTTAAAAACATCTGCATCATGGGGGCAATCACACAAAAAAGAATCTATTTCGCCGCCTTCCCCCAGCATTACTTCCACCAAATAAATCTCTGAACCCTCCACCGAAGCAGTCCACAATCCGGTTTCCTCTTCTTCAAGACTGATCACCGCACCTTCGTAGTAATAGTTTTTTCCGCGCTGAAGTATTATCCGGGGAAGTTCCTGGTGGAAGTTTTTTAAGTTCATCTCAGGATGAGGTTAGATATCAACTTAAATTTAACAGGCTGATCTACTTATTACCAAGGTTTGGAATGGGCTAGATTATAATGGCCGGCTCTGATAAGTAATCTCTGACATCAACCCAATCGCATTAAATTTCATAATCACCTTTTTTGCTTCGGATTTTTTTGTGATGTCCTCGCACTGAGTCCCTTTCTCCAAAAAATAAACATAGAATTTTGTATTTCCTGCGCCTAACTGATGGATATCCGGCTTCCCAAGAATCTTTCCTATCTCGTCTGCGAATTTTCCCAAAAGCTCTTTTTGTTCCCCTCTCAGATCTGCGACCAATTCTGCTCGCTCTCCTTTGCATCCTCCGCGGTCCTGACGCCATTTTTTCAGGTCCAGCTTGCCAAGTGTATCCGGAGGTGTCGAACAGGCTACAAGGCCGAGAAAAAGCGCCATTAATGAAACTAGTGATTTTATCTTTATCATATCAACATTTACAACTTCGGTATTTATAAAACAAAAGCGAATCTAATCATATATTCACAAGCGAAGAAAACGTTTGTTGAAAGATGTAAGGGAATCGACCCGAAATGTTTTTACGGAATAATTTTATATAAGCATTTTGCAAAAAACTTGCAGGCTACTCTGCTTTTTCTCAGATTCCAAAAATATTATGAAATCAAAAATCAACGGAATCCCGATGAAAAAAATAGTTCTTTTTAGTTTTCTCACATTTTGCAGCTTTTGTTCTTATGCCCAGGCAAGTTTTTCACGTCCGCAGGATGCGACGGAATGTTCAAATACTTTTTTCAAAGCCATGTTAGATGAAGATACCAATATGCTGAATGATATTTTGTCAGATGATTTTTCAATAGTAAGTTTTGATGGACAACAAGTTGACCGCGAGATGTTAACTCAAGGTGTTGCGCAAGGCTACATCACGGTAGATTCCGGAATGATATCGAGTACGCGGACAAAAAATTATGGCGATGTTGGTGTGATCACAGGGACCTGGAATGTGCGGGGAAAAATTGAGAACAACAGTTTTCAGAACGCGGTAACGTATACTGTCGTTTCTGTAAAAAAAGGAGGAAGCTGGAAAATTTCTACAGTGCAGCTGACTCCGGTCAGGTAACATTTGTCAATAAAAAAGAGCTTCTTGGGCAGAAGCTCTTTTTCTAATATCATTCCTGTTGAATATTATTTCCCAATTGGTACCAATATCCCGATGTGAGCGGATGCTCCCCGGTTGTGAACTTTGGAATCGTCACCACCTTCCGATGCAAGGTTTCTTAACCCAAAATGATAACGTCCTTCGGCAAAAACTTTTATAGTGCCAAGAGGATATGCGACGCCCGCACCACCGACAAGACCAAAATCAAATTTATTGGTATCATCCGAAGAACCATAAGATTCGTCTTCACTCGTGTCGCTAACCAGTTCACCGTCAACATACACTTTCGATCTGGATTTTGCTCTTATATTACCAGTCATTAGTCGCACCTCAGGTCCGATGGAAAGCAATCCCTGCAGTTTTCCCAATTGAGGTCTGTATTGAAATAGGATCGGCATTTCAATATAATTCACCAACAACTTTCCATTAATGTCAATCTTTACCTGCTGGCTATTGATCAGCTGTTCGGATTTCTCCGAAATCCGGGCACCACGCTGGGAGAATCCCGGTTCAATTTGGATACTGGTTGATCCACTTATAGGCAGATTAAATAAAAGTGCAAAGTTCAAACCTGCTTTTGGTTTAAACGGGAAGTCCTGATCGTCTCCACTCACTGCAAAAGTCGCAAAATTTGCTCCTCCCCTGACACCGAGACTTACCTGGGCCCAGGAAGCCGAGCAAGCAAGAGTGAAAAGTGATAATAAAAGAAATTGACGTACTGATTTTTTCACAATCATGGCTTTTCGAAAATTTGTTGAGTTGTTTACCGAAACCTTAATACTAAAAGAAATAAAAGTAATAGAAATTACAAGTATACGAAAGTTTAATTATTTCGATAAAAAATTGATTGTGCTATTCCCCCTACAAAAAAAGCCGCCCTTAACCGGGCGGCTGATTTTTCAAAATTTATAATCAGAAAATACTAAACGTTCATTAAAGATTCACGACGACGCATTTTACCGGCCGGAATACCAAACATCATTTTGAAACGACGGCAGAAATAAGCTGTGTCTTTATATCCAACATCAGAACCAATAGCACGGATACTTTTCTTCGAAGTACGAAGCAAGTCAACTGCTTTCTCCATACGTTGGTATTCGATATAATCCTGAGGATTAATACCAGTCAGCATTTTGAAGTACTGTCCAACGTAATCTTCTGATACGTTTGCAACGTTTGCCAAAACTTTGTTGGATAGATCACCGCCCAAATTGTCTTTGATGTAAGCGAAGATGTCAATCAAACGAGGATCCTTGAAATAAGTACTGTTTGTAACAAGTTGTTCAACAAATAATTTATTTTTAAGAATATAACGAATAATTTCGATTACAACCTCTTCTGTTTTAATCTTGATGATACGTCCTTTACCAGGGATATCAAGCATATCTTCTGTCAAAATCTGATTGATCGTGATTGCAATCTGATCGTCTCTCTTGATCAAAAACGGAGGAACATCCAGCGAAGTAAAGAAGTTTACAGTATCGAAAACTTTTGCTTCAAAAGAGATAAGACCAAATGAATTTGGCAATTTTCCGATTAAAGCAGGGTCATGTCCGGCTTCTATATAATTATCCCGGTTTGTCATGAACTCTTCGTTCGACACGGTTTTCGCAGATTGCGTGTTTCCGTACGTAACAGTTGCATGCTTTCCGCCTGGGATAAACAACATGTCACCTTCTTCTACCTTATGAGATTCCTCACTCCCGAAAGAAACTTCTCCGTCGTACAAAATTGTAAGTGAATTCTGTACATCATAAAAATTCTTAATCGTGATAGGTTGCAGGATACGAATGTGTCGTGCCTTCACAAACTTCACTCCCAACGATTCGATAATCTTATTATAGTCTTCCATACATGTATACATTTAGGGCCCGAAAAGACCGATTATTCTAATTTTGTACAAATCTAATAAATTGTACAAAACTAATACAAGCATGTAATAACAAAAAATATAAAAAAAGTATCTTTTTAAGACGAAATTAATCCCTCATTTAGAACAATATGTAGAAAAATGCCTTAAACGAGCTATTTTAGCAACTCACGAGCAATCACAAGTTTTTGGATTTCAGAGGTACCTTCATAGATTTGTGTAATTTTTGCGTCACGCATCAGCCGTTCAACGTGAAATTCCTTAACATAACCGTAACCCCCGTGAACCTGAACGGCTTCCGTTGTAACCCACATCGCAACATCGGACGCATACAGCTTAGCCATAGCGGCCGCTTTTATATAATCTTTTCCCTGATCTTTAAGTCTTGCTGCTTTATAAACGAGCATTCTGGCCGCTTCAATTTTTGTCGCCATTTCGGCAAGCTTAAATTGTATAGCCTGGTGGTTACTTATCGGTTTTCCGAAAGTCTTTCTTTCCTGGGAATATTTTAAAGATAATTCAAAAGCTCCTGCAGCAATTCCCAAGGCTTGGGCAGCAATTCCGATTCTTCCGCCGTTCAAAACCATCATCGCGAATTTAAACCCGAAACCATCTTCGCCGATTCTGTTTTCCTTTGGCACTTTAACATCAGAGAACATCAGCGTATGGGTATCGGATGCCCTGATTCCCATTTTATCTTCCTTTCGCCCCACAGTAAATCCGGCAGAATTTTTTTCGACGATGAGCGCATTGATTCCCTTATGTCCCCTATCCGGATGAGTCTGCGCGATGACTAAACAAATTTCTGAAGAATTTCCGTTGGTAATCCAGTTTTTAGTACCGTTTAATAAATAGTAATCACCCATATCCTCCGCCGTCGTATGCTGTGAAGTAGCATCAGAACCAGCCTCAGGTTCAGAAAGACAAAATGCACCAACCATTTTCCCTGATGCAAGCCGGGTCAAATATTTTTCTTTTTGCGCATCCGTTCCATAAGCCTGAAGTCCCCAGCAAACCAGAGAATTGTTCACCGACATAATCACGGACGCCGAAGCATCTATTTTCGAAATTTCTTCCATCGCAATAACATAGGAAAGCGTATCCATGCCGCCTCCGCCGTATTGCGGCAACACCATCATGCTCAAAAAGCCCAGATCTCCCATCTTTCGGATCAGAGCAGGATCAAACTTTTGTTCATTATCACGTTCTATAACACCTGCTAAAAGTTCATTCTGTGCAAAATCACGGGCAGCAAATTGTACAGCCTCATGTTCCTCACTCAGGTTGAAATCCATTCCGGTAAGTTGCGCATTATATGGCATAAGAAAGGTACTTTTGATGATTGCTAATAACTCAAAAATAGACTTTTGTAATATAGTATGCAAGCATACGAATTTGTAACGTATTAAATCTTTGCGTTTTGCTGGTCATTTTGAAAAAAAGTTATCTTAAGTTTGCGGCTTGATATGAGCTCAAACCGCTAAAATCAACACACTTCATAAAAGACATTTACTTTAACATGCCCATTCTTACCGTTTTTTATATCAAGCTTTTCATCAACCTGGGACTTACGCTGGGTATTTTCTGGGTGATCAGCCGGTCTGAACTTTTTGCAAAATGGCAGCTCGAAAAAGAAAAGGCCGTTTTTGCAGCAGGTTTTGTCCTGCTTCGTCTGATTCCATGGATCGGAATTTTCCTGATCATCAATGAAGATCCACGCGGTGATATTCCTTTCTTTTTTTATAAAGCAGAAGCTGCAAAAGCCGGTGGTTTTGTGTATCGTGATTTTTGGTCGTATCATGCTCCATTATATGCCTATATTATCAGCATTCCGGTGTGGATCTGGCACAATTCCCGTGCCATCGTTTTATTTATGGTATTGATGGAAAGTGCAATCCTTTGGCTTACCTACAAAACCTATAAAGTCAAAAGCAGCAGAGCATTACAATATGCGATGATCTATCTGATGCTTCCAGCCGGATTTATGTACATCCTTGTAGACGGGCAGGAAGAAGTGTGGTTTTGGGGTGCCGCCTTACTGATCTGGCGTTATACAATAAATCATAAGGATAACTACGAAATTGGTGCCGGGCTGCTTTTTGCGCTGACGCTGCTGACAATAAAAGTGACGTTCATTTTTCTCCTTCCTGCGATTCTCGTTGTAGTTAAAAAGCCAGTAAAAATGCTGTTAGTGATGGCGGCCGTCGGAATTCCGGCTGTCGGATTTTTATACTGGCAAATCGGAGATCTGTTTTTAATGCCAATTCAGCATACGGAGCAATTGATGACGCCAAACTTATTCTCAGTAAGCCGTCCGTTTATTGAATTGTTCATTCATATCAACGAAAAGAAATCAACCATGATCAACTGGATCGGTTTACTTTTCACAGTTTTTCTTCCAGCATATATGGCATTTAAAGCACGCCACAGACATATCAGCGAAATTCTTCCCGGAATTTTTATCGCTGTGTTTGTCTGTATGATGATTTTCCAGGCAAGTGCTATGGGTGCCTACCTGATCGCTTATTTAATGGCCGTTTTGTTTGATGTTATCGATATCAGAAAAACCTGGCATGTAATCGTTTTATTAGCGGTAAACTGGCTCACGGTTGTTCAGCCTTTCGTTTGGGTTTACATTCACCAGCCTTCTTACACTTCTTTCGGCATGTTTGGAAATCTGTCAAATCTCTTTGAGTATATTTTACAAATTATGAACGTATTATGTTTTGTCTGGATTTTGCGGAAGACTTATCAAAACGTTGTAAATCCTGATAAACTGGCTGTGGCATGAGTGTAGTTTTAGCAAAAACGGGCATCAGCCTGGCGTGTATTGTCCTGCTGATTATTCTTATTTCCCAACGAAAAAAACTTTCCGGATGGCTTGAAAATAAGGGCGTCAGAGCTTCTCTGGTTACAGGCTGGGTTATTTTCCGCCTAATTCCTTTCATTGCCGTTTACATTTTAGCCAATATTACCCCAACTTCCGATGTGCTTGGTTTCTGGGACGAAGGCAGCAAGGCCTCCATGGGCCAGGTTGTCTACCGCGACTTCTGGTCGCCCTATTCTCCGCTATATGCCTATTTTCTTGGCATTTGGCTAAAAATCTGGTATAGTCCGAAAATGATCGTACTTACCATGGCTGTCATGGATGGCGTGGCGCTTTGGGTTTCGTGGCATTTTTTCCGTCCATTTCAATCGCGCGGATCATTTTTGTTTAAAGCACTCATATACTATGTTCTTCCGGGATCGCTCGTGTTATGTATCGTAGGTGCGCAGGAAGACGTTTGGATGTGGTTATTTGTTGTTCTTGCATATCTCGTCAGAGAAAGAACCGTTCGTGTGGAATGGTATGCCGTAATTCTCGCCATCGGATTATTGATGACCAAAGCAATTTTTGTCCTGATCCTTGTCCCGTTATTTCTTATTGAAAAACAGAAGATCAGATTCCTCATTCCGATGGTTATTATCGGAATAATTTCGCTTGGTATTCTTTATCCGCTCGTGGGTCTGGAATTCATGCAGCCGATGGATGAAGCAAAAGTTTTGCGGGCTCCTAATATCCTTTCAATCATCAATCCGTGGTTTTTTGACGGAATTGGCGTTGGCGAAAAATTCTGGAACTGGGTTGGACTGGTAACTTCCGTTGGCTTGGCTACGATAGCTGCTTTCCGTTTGCAGCATGCCGATTTTCGGATTATGCTCTCTCGTGTCTGGGTTGTTTTATATGCGACGATGATGGTAATCCAGCAGAGCGCTTACAGCAATTATATTTTTCTCTTTCTGGTACCGCTCGTTTTTTACGTAATCGACTGGAGCAACCGCAAACAGGTTTTTCTTCTTTTAATCTTTAATATCCTTTGTGTTGTTCACCCATCCTATTGGTGGAGATTAGGTATGCCGCGCTATTTGAGTCCGGCTGACATAACGGCCTCGGGAGGTTCTATAATCGATTACCTAATCCAGGTGAGTATTATTATCCTGACCGGATATTTTGTGTGGCTTGCTTTTCCTAAAAAAGAAGTTTCAGGAAACGTATCCCGTTGACTATAACCTATTGATTTTTAAGATTATTTAAGAAAATTGGATCAAGGTATCTGTATACTTTTGAAGATCGCTAAATCTTCATTATGCAACCTGTCGATATCCAAACGCTTCATGAGCTTCAGATACTTTCTAAAAATAGTAAGGAGCGAAGTATCCTGAATTTCTTTGATCAAACCAAAACACAGGGAGGCCAGGATGCGCTGAAAAGGCTGATCGGTATACCTAAAAAATCTGTCGAAGAAATTTTATCATTTCAGCAGCTTCTCAATTTTGTACACGAAAACCTGGACAATTGGGAGCTGAACGTATCCAGAGCTTACATTGCAGCCGCTGAAAGTTATTATGCTTCCAATATTTCTTACACCATGTCCCAGGATGTTTTCAAACATTGGGTCGATACATTTTTATATTCCTGGCGCCATCCTGCTGAATTTTATTTCGTTCAAAGCGGCCTGACAGCAACACTACTTCTCGTTCGTGGAATGCGGGATATGCTTTTCAAGTTTGACGACGCTGATATTCCAAAAGAATTGCAAGACGATTTCTCGTTTCTTCGGGAATTTCTACTTTCTTCCAGCATCAATTCTTTTGTTAAAACAAAAGGAAATCATCTTTCACTCACATCGGTATTTTACCGCGATTATTACTTTCGGGTTACAAATAAAAATCTATTTCGACGGCTACTTGATACCTGTTACAAGTTTGATGCTTACGCCTCCGTTGCCAAAACCCGAAAATCACATCATCTTGTTTTCCCCAGATTTATTGAAAATAAGACAATTTTTAAGGCTGACCAAATCTGGCATCCCTTAATTTCAAATGCCATTTCGAATAGTTTCGAGATGGGAAATCAGCAAACGCTCTGTTTATTGACCGGCGCTAACACGAGCGGAAAAACGACGTTTTTAAAAACCTGCGGAGCTATTGTGTACCTGGCGCATCTGGGATGGCCCGTTCCAGCCGAAAACCTCTCCCTGTCTTTTTCTGACCGGTTGTTTACTTCGATACATCTTTCTGATAATCTGGAATTAGGGTATAGTCACTTTTACAATGAAATTATGCGGATTAAATCCATTGCAGAAGCACTTCACAGCGGAGACAGATGTTTTGTAATTATCGACGAACTTTTTCGTGGAACGAATCAGGAAGATGCTTTTCATTGTTCTAAAATTGTAGTAGACGGTTTTTCAATTCGAACCGATTCTACTTTTCTTGTGTCGACGCATCTTTATGAGTTACTGGGAAACTTTGCGGATTGCCCCTCTGTTTCTTTCCGCTGTTTTAGAACCATAATCACCGCAAGCGATTTTAAAAATACTTATCAGATCGAAGAAGGTATTGCTTCGGAAAAAATCGGGCAATTGATTTTGAACAAAGTTGGAATTCCTGAACTATTGAAAATCGCTGTTTCATAAAAAAGCCCTCACAAAATTGTGAAGGCTGATTCTATATTATGTCAAATTAATTTTATTCAATCGTATCAAAACCACAATAAGGCACCAATACGGCCGGTACACGGATTGTTCCGTCAGCCTGTTGATTGTTTTCCAGCAAAGCTGCCACGATGCGCGGAAGTGCTAATGCAGAGCCGTTGAGTGTATGCAATAATTGCGTTTTCTTATCCGCGGATTTGTAACGGAGTTTCAGACGGTTTGCCTGGTAAGTTTCAAAATTAGATACAGAGCTGCATTCGAGCCACCTTTCCTGTCCGGCAGACCAAACTTCAAAGTCAAAAGTTAAGGCGGATGTGAAGCCCATATCTCCGCCGCATAGGCGCAAAATACGGAAAGGCAATTCCAGTTTTTCCAGCAATCCTTTTACATGATTCGACATATCTGTCAAAGCCTGATAAGAATCTTCCGGCTTACAAATCTGAACAATTTCAATTTTGTCGAACTGATGCAAACGATTTAAACCACGGACGTGCGCTCCCCAACTTCCAGCTTCACGGCGGAAACAAGGTGTGTAAGCTACGTTTTTAACTGGCAAATCATTTTCTGCCACGATCACATCACGATATAAATTCGTTACGGGAACTTCCGCTGTCGGAATCAGATAAAGATCGTCCTGGGCATCGTGATACATCTGGCCTTCTTTATCCGGCAATTGTCCGGTACCAAAACCTGAATCTGCATTAATAAGGATCGGAACCTGCACTTCGTTGTAACCGGCTTTTCCTGCTTCATCCAAAAAGAAAGCAATCATCGCGCGTTGTAAACGGGCAGCCTTTCCTTTATAAACCGGGAAGCCTGCCGCAGTAATTTTATTTCCAAGCTCAAAATCAATGATCGGAGCCTGTTTTCCGCCCAATTTTTTGATCAACTCCCAGTGAGGCTGCGCGCCTTCCGGAAGTACGGGCTTGGCACCCGCTTCAAGTTCATTTACATTATCCTCCGCAGTGCGCCCTTCCGGAACACTTTCATGCGGCAAGTTTGGTAGTTTTACCAATTCACTTTGCAGCTCCTCTTCAATTGATTTGTGCTGCTCGTCAAGCTCTTTGGATCGTTCTTTCAAAGCCGCTGTTTCACCTTTCGCGATTTCAGCTTCTTCTTTTTTGCCATCCTTCATTAAGCCGCCTATTTCCTTTGCTTTCGCATTGGATTGGGCCAGAACTGCATCCAGTTCCTGCTGCGTTTCCCGACGCAGGCGATCCAGTTCTATAATCCGGTCAACCACAGTTTCCGGATCTTTATAATGCTTCTTCGTTAATCCGGCGATTGTTAATTCCCTGTTATCCCGGATAAAAGTTGTCTGTAACATATTTGGCTATTAGCTTTTAGTGATTAGCTGGGTTGACATAGTGCTGACTGCTAATCACTAAATAAATGATCAGATTTTTGAAATCACGGAGCCGTGAAAATACCTTTCATCGCATCTTCATAATAAAAAAGACGCTCATTAAGTACATTTAAGGCCTCAGCTTTGTATTTCGAATGGATCAAAAGTGAAAGATTGTGTTCCGAAGCACCATACGAAATCATTCGTATAGGAATATTTTTCATCGCATCAAGTACTTTCAGCGCGATTCCTTCCTTATCGGCGCTAAAATTTCCAACGATACAAATGATATTCTGGTCGCTGTCATTTTCTTCCAGATCTGCAAATTCACGTAACTCTGCTGTGATTGATTCAAGATGTTCCGAGTTGTCAATCGTTACCGATACTGATACTTCCGAAGTAGTTATCATATCGACAGGCGTTTTGTATTTTTCAAAAATCTCAAACACACGACGCAGGAAGCCATATGCATTCAGCATACGTGTAGAGTGAATATATATCGCTGTAATATTATCTTTCGCAGCGATCGCTTTTATTTCTCTGTCAGAAGATTGGTTGGCGATAAGCGTTCCCGGTGCTTCTGGTTGCATGGTATTTTTCAAACGAACCGGTACACCACGAAGTTTCGCAGGCGTAATTGTGCTTGGATGGAGAATTTTTGCTCCGAAATAAGCCAGTTCAGCCGCTTCTTCAAAAGTAAGTTCCCGAATAGGGAAAGTTCGTTTTACGATACGCGGGTCATTGTTGTGCATTCCGTCGATATCAGTCCATATCTGGATTTCCTCTGCACGGATAGCTCCACCAATTAAAGAAGCAGTATAATCAGATCCACCGCGTTTCAGGTTGTCAACCTCCTCGCGTGGGTTTCTGCAAATAAATCCTTGGGTAACAATTGTTTGCTTATCCGGATGCTGTGCTAAAATCGAAGTAAGTTTTTCTTCGATTTTTTCAAGTTCCGGCTCATTATCTGCATCAATTCGCATAAATTCCAAAGCAGGAAGCAACACAGAACTATCCCCTACTTCTTCCAGATAACCCTGGAAAAGCTGGGTACTCAACAATTCGCCCTCTGCAACAATTTCCTTTTCCTGTTTGGAAGCAAAAGGTTTGATACCAACCAGCGAACGGATAAATCCGAATTCATTATCAATTATTTCCTGGCCTTTGGCAAGACCCGCTTCAGTTGAATAAAGCTCCTTAATAAAAGCATCGTAATGCGCTTTCAAATCACCGATTTGCTTCGCTGCAGATGCATCTTCGTTTGCCTTGGCAGCTTCTCCGATCGCGATAAGTGCGTTCGTTGAGCCTGACAAAGCGGATAATACTACAATTTTCCGACTTGGATCCGTCAAAAGAAGTTCACGGATTGAATGCATACGTTCAGGTTTCCCAACCGAAGTGCCGCCAAATTTCCAGACTTGCATAATTATTAATTATTGAAATTTTTAATTTACTAAATTTTTGAATTGCCAGGGATTGTCACTTATTGCGGCCGCCGCGCGGTCAGGAAGTTGTCAGGGGTTGTATTTGCCATAAACGAATCCTGACTATTTCCTGATCACCCTTGACCGAACAAATGACCATTTCCTGAATACAATTGACCTCGCGGCGGCCGCAATAAATGACCACTTCCTGACTATACCTGACCAATACTACTTACCGGCAATTTGATCCTTTAGCCCCACCATCTTGATGGCAGTCATTGCTGCTTCGTCGCCTTTGTTGCCGAACGCTCCGCCGGCTCTGTCGATTGCCTGCTCCATATTATTTGGAGTCAGAACACCGAAAATTACAGGCTTATTATTTTTGATGCTGATGTTTGTAATGCCTTGGGCAACAGCGTGGTTGATATAGTCGTTGTGTTTCGTTTCTCCTTGAATCACAACGCCTAAGGCTATAACGGCATCAATATCTTCACGCTGCGCGAACCAATGAGCGCCTAACGTTAGCTCAAAACTGCCAGGAACATTTCCTCTTAAAATATTCGCTTCGGCCGCACCGTAATTGACCAATGTCTGATAGGCACCTTCGAAAAGTTTTTCTGTGATCTCATTATTCCACTCGGCTACCACGATAGCAAATTTTTTATTACTGATATCAGGAAGTCCTTCTGTATTGAATACGCTTAAATTTTTATCTGCACTTGACATATAAGTACCTGTTAATGATAGATTATGAGTTGAAATATTTGAAAACAAAAAAAGGATAAAACCGGTGTCGGCTTTATCCTTTCCTGGAACAATAATGGATCACCATTTATTTGCCGACTTGTCCCTCTAACAATCCCATGTACTTCTTAGCGTTCACAACTTCCGATGAAAGCGGGAACTCTTCGATAACACGTTTATAGGAAGCAACAGCATCAGCAGCCTGATTCGCTTTTTCCTGAGCAAGTGCAAGCTTCATTAAATATACTGGTGTGAAAAATTCGTTTTTTTCGTTATCAGCGGCTTTCTTATAATAAGTAATAGCCTCAGCTGCCTGGTTTTTTTCAAGATAGGCATCACCGATCAATGATTGAGCACGCGCATGAACCAACAGATCAGAAGAACTGAAAGATTCCAGGTGGCTGATTGCATCATCATATTTTCCCTGCTTCAACAAAGCAACACCTGCATAAAAGTTTGCAAGATTTGCCGCGTCAGTACCTTTATAGCTATCCGCAATAGACAAAAGCCCTTCGTTTCCTCCGCTTCCATTCAATGCTTTTGACAAAGAATCAGCTTCGAAATCATAAACAACAGAAGAAAGTGCGTTTTGTGCCGTACCTTCCTGTCCATCTATATAAAAACGATATCCCGCAAACGCTACTACTGCCACAAGGATTGCTCCTCCGATACCTGCCAGTACTTTGCGATTTTTAAGGAAAAAAACTTCAGCCTTATTGATTTGGCCTGCTAACGCTTCCGGAGTTTCAATAATTTCAAGCCCGGACTCGTCCGTAATTTTCTTGCTCATATCAATTGATTCGTATTTTGGAGTGCAAAGTTATGAAAACTTATTTAAGTCAAAACACTTCTCGCACAATTCTTTACAGTCGACTTGAATTGCTCTTCTTTATTATATTAACTTTTTGTTTGAATTTTTATTATTTCAACACAATTTTTACTTGAAAAATAAGTTAAAAATTTCATTCCATACAAAAAGAAAACTGCGTAACGTATACATTTCCAGTAACATTACGCAGTTTAAAATCTAATATATAGCTATGGATTAGCTGTATAACGGATACTGTGCCATCCAGGTATTGATCTCCTGTTTCACAGCAGCAATTTTTGCATCCTGATCATGGTTAACCAAAACTGTGTCGATCAAATCTACGATACGTTCCATGTCTGTTTCAAGAAGTCCGCGTGAAGTCATTGCAGCAGTTCCCAAACGCATACCCGAAGTTACCATCGGAGATTTGTCATCGAAAGGAACCATGTTTTTATTGATCGTGATATCAGCCTTGATCAAAGTATTTTCTGCAAGTTTTCCTGTAAGACCGGATGCAACACCATTTTTAGTGCGCAAATCGATCAGCATCAAGTGATTGTCTGTTCCACCGGAAATGATCTGGTATCCCTTTTCTACGAATGCTTTTGCCATTGCCTGAGCATTTTTAGCAACCTGAACAGCGTAGTTGTAATATCCTTCACTAAGTGCTTCACCGAAAGCAACCGCTTTTGCAGCAATAATATGTTCTAACGGTCCGCCTTGTGTTCCAGGGAAAACACCTGAGTCAAGCAAAGATGACATCGTACGAAGTTGTCCTTTTTGAGTTTTGATACCGAAAGGATTTTCAAAATCATCACGCATCATAATCACACCACCGCGAGGACCGCGTAATGTTTTATGTGTTGTTGTTGTGACGATATGGCAATGTCCAAACGGATCGTTAAGCAAACCTTTTGCGATAAGTGCAGCCGGGTGAGAAATATCTGCAAGAAGAATTGCACCAACCTGATCGGCGATGTTACGAAGTCTTTCATAATCCCAGTCACGGCTATAAGCAGACGCACCGCAGATCAATAATTTCGGACGTTCTTTCAAAGCAGTTTCCTCAACTTTATCCCAGTTGATAAGCCCAGTTTCCGCTTCTACACCATAAAATACAGGTTGAAAATATTTGCCTGAAATGTTGACAGGAGATCCGTGAGAAAGGTGACCACCATGTGCAAGGTTGAAACCCATGATCTTATCGCCAGGATTCAGACAAGCCACAAAAACCGCCATGTTCGCCTGAGCACCTGAATGAGGCTGAACGTTTGCCCATGTCGCACCGAACAATTCTTTCAGGCGATCAATCGCAATTTGTTCAATTTCATCGACTACTTCACAGCCACCGTAGTAACGCTTGCCTGGAAGACCTTCTGCATACTTATTTGTAAGCACACTTCCTGATGCTTCCATCACCTGCTTGGATGTAAAATTTTCGGAAGCAATCAGCTCGATACCTGATTCCTGACGGTGTTTTTCTTTATTGATAAGGTCAAAAACTTGGGTATCACGTACGACGCTTGTAAGTGTAGACATGGTATTTCTCTTGAAATGATGTGATATTTTTCTAACAGGGTACAAAAATACAATAGATTATTTGGTAATAAAATTTTAACAAACACTTTATGATGAAATCCTCATGAGATGTTTGCGTGTACGAGCACCCTTTATTAAATTGCACAAAAGTTATTTTTAAATTATTTTAATAATATTCGCTTTGTGTTGTAATTTTGCACTCAATATTTTTATCATAACTTTAAGCTTGCCTATCTGGTTCGGCCGTTATGATTAAATTTATTGAAAAGATTTACAGCTATTTTTCCAGACCGACTATTCCAGTTCATTCTTACTAAACTCTTGATTTAGAAATCACATTTAATTAAACCCATGGATCAACAATCTCTCAATCCCGAAACAATTTTGATGCAGGCAGCTGATAATGCTATTGTCTCAGGCGAAAGTGTCGGACAACCGATAACTTACGAAAAGATTCCAACCCAGATCTTTGCAGATTCTAAAGACGCTTCTAATGCAGTAGCTCAGGAAATAGCAGATCTTATTCGTCAGAAACAAAAAGAAGGCAAGCCTTGTGTTTTGGGATTGGCGACAGGTTCTTCTCCAAAAACTGTTTATGCAAAACTTGTTAAAATGCATAAAGAAGAGGGCCTAAGCTTTAAAAATGTAATTTCATTCAATTTGGATGAATATTATCAGATGGAGCCGGACTCTATTCATAGCTACCACCGGTTCATGAAAGAGCAATTGTTTGATCATGTTGACATACCGAAAGAAAATTACTTCCTGCCAGACGGAACAATTCCTGCGGCGATGGTTCGTGATTACTGTACTTCATACGAAAATAAGATAAATGCGGTAGGCGGGCTGGATTTCCAACTTTTAGGTATTGGTGGAAACGGACATATTGGTTTTAATGAACCTGGTTCGCTTATCAATGCACGTACAAGGCTGATCACGCTCGACCATTCTACACGTGCTGCGGCGGCGATGGAATTCGGAGGACTTCATAAAGTACCCCGCAAAGCAATCACTTTGGGTGTTGCTCCGATATTGAGCGCGCGTCGTATCGTTTTGCTTGCCTGGGGTGAGCGCAAAGCTTCTGTTATCAGAGGTGCTGTGGAAGGACCGGTTACAGAGCGTAATCCTGCTTCTTATTTACAGGCGCACCCGGACGTTTCTTTCATTCTTGATGAAAGTGCTGCTTCGGAATTGACGCGTGTAAAAACGCCTTGGTCGGTTGATTCTGTTGTTTGGGACAACAAAATGATCAAAAAGGCCGTGACGCATTTGTCACAAAGCCTTAAAAAGCCAATTTTGAAACTTACAGACAAAGATTATAATGACAATGGTATGAGTGATTTGCTCGCACAATATGGTGCTTGCTATGAAATCAACATCAATGTCTTTAATCAATTACAGCATACGATTACAGGATGGCCAGGCGGAAAAGCGAACGCCGATGACACGAACCGTCCGGAACGTGCACAGCCTGCAAAAAAACGTGTGCTTATTTTCAGTCCGCACCCGGATGACGATATTATCTCGATGGGGGGTACTTTTCAGCGTCTGGTTGACCAGGGACATGAGGTACATGTTGCTTACCAAACTTCCGGAAATATTGCCGTAGCTGATGATGAGGCGCTTCGTTTCATTGATTTCGTTGTTGATTTTAATAAAGAATTCGGTATCGAAAGTCCGGAAGCAACGAAGATATTTACCGATGCGAAGGAATTTCTGAAGCATACAAAAGACAGTGAAATTGACACACCTGAAATCCGCCACGTAAAAGGAACCTTACGCCGTGGGGAAGCAAAAGCGACTTGTCGTTTTGTAGGGATTCCGGTGGAAAATGCTCACTTCCTGAACATGCCGTTTTACGAAACAGGAACGGTGCAAAAAAATCCGATTGGTGAGGCAGATATCAAGATCATCGAAAATTTGATCGAAGAAATTAAACCACATCAAATCTATGCAGCCGGAGACTTTGCCGATCCGCACGGAACACACAAAGTTTGCTGGGATGCAATCGAGGCTGCGTTAGGCCGCTCGAAACATAAGAATTTCATGAAGGATTGCTGGGTATGGTTATACCGTGGTGCATGGGCCGAATGGGATATCTATGAAATTGAAATGGCCGTACCAATGAGCCCGGATCAGGTTTTGAAAAAACGTCAGGGAATTTTCAAACACCAGTCTCAAAAAGATGGTGTGGTGTTCCAGGGCGACGATTCCCGTGAATTCTGGCAACGTGCTGAAGAGCGCAATAGAGGAACAGCTCAGCTATATGATGATCTTGGTCTGGCAGAATATGAAGCAATGGAAGCTTTCGTTCGCTGGAAATTCTGATAGACTGAAAAATCAAAATGAAAAGAGCTGTAAAAAATTTTACAGCTCTTTTCATTTTTGTTAGTATATGATAACTTTTAGTGGGTCAAGTAATAGTTGTGCGCAATGAATTTCATACTAACATTCGTCAGCATGTTTTTAGGATCGAAGCTACAATGTAATTCCATTACAGCTCCATATCGATCCACATGCGTTGAGCCATTTTCTCAACCATGTTCAATACTCCTTGTACCGCTCCGAAAATAATACACAGAGGCAGTATAACCGGCAAAAAGATGAGCCATTGCAGCGCCATCGTGAAATTAAACTTCTTTAAAACAGGTGCTTTCATAGGATCGGGGGTTATTCACAGGTTAATCTTAGGGATCACAAATTAATTATAATTTATTTATGATCAACGTAAATATAAATCAAAACGTTTAAACCATATTAAACATTTCAATAAATAATGTAATTATTTCGACAACTTTTGAGTGTAAAGCAGTTTTGGATTGAGACCTACCTTTCAAAATACCCGCTCGTGTAGAAAAAAATTTGTTAATTTGTTATAGTAAAGCAAACCTACATAGTAAAAATATGGCGTCTTCCGACATCATTCAATTATTACCCGATTCCATAGCCAATCAGATTGCTGCCGGAGAAGTTGTCCAGCGTCCTGCGTCGGTTGTGAAAGAACTTCTTGAAAATGCCATAGACGCAAAAGCTGGTAATATTCAGGTCATTTTACGTGAAGCAGGCAGAACATTGATACAAATTATTGATGATGGGATCGGTATGTCTGAAACGGATGCAAGAATGTCTTTCGAGCGCCATGCCACATCCAAAATCCGCCAGTCTGAAGATTTATTTCGTATTCGTACCATGGGTTTTCGCGGAGAAGCGCTGGCTTCTATTGCCGCGATTGCGCAGGTAGAGCTTCGAACCAGGCAAGCAGATAATGAACTTGGAACGCTGATCAGAATTGAAGGTTCAGAAATAAAAACACAAGAACCGGTTGCATGCATTCCGGGAACAAGTTTTTCTGTAAAAAATCTTTTTTACAATGTCCCTGCACGACGAAATTTCCTGAAATCGAATTCGGTTGAAATGCGACATATCCTCGATGAATTTCAAAGAATCGCCTTAGCTCATCCGGAAGTTGGGTTTACTTTACATCACAATGATACCGAAGTTTTCAATTTGCATCCCGGCAAACTCGTTCGCCGGATCATTGATATATATGGCCGCGCGTACCGCGAACAGCTTGCATTTTGTCAGGAAGATACTTCCTACATCAGCGTTCGTGGATATATTGGCAAACCTGAATTTGCAAGAAAAACCAGAGGTGAACAATTCTTTTTTGTAAACGACCGGTACATCAAACATAATTACATGCACCATGCTGTTACCAGTGCATTTGATGGAACCATACCGGAAGGCAGCCATCCGTTTTATGTTTTGTTTATTGAAATAGATCCCTCGCATATCGACATCAACATTCATCCGACCAAAACAGAAATCAAGTTTGACGATGAAAGATCGGTTTATGCGATTATTATGGCTGCTGTAAAAAAGGCAGTCGGCGTTTACAATCTTTCGCAGTCAATTGATTTTGAAGACAATATTAATTTCCTGAACCCATCTCCCTCGGATCCAAATAATGACAGCGTTCCGCGTACCGTTATGCCAGACTGGGCAGCACAATCGAGGCATGCTGAAAATGGTCCTTCAAAAACCAACCTTACAAACTGGAATAAATTATTTGAAGGATTACAGAATACAGACGACAGAAGCCGTGAGCTCGCTGCTTTTGAAATGAATTCTACGACTGTTTCCCGTCCAACTTCGTATGAAGAGCAGCCCATGACGATCGCGAGCAAGGTCAACCGTATGGCTTCGGAAGTCATCTCTGCACCGGAAAGCGACGCTGTACTTTTCCAATTACATAACCGTTATATTCTCTCTCAGGTTAAAGACGGCATCATGCTGATCGATCAGAAAGCAGCATACGAACGTATACTTTATGAGCGATACCGTAAAATGCTTACGAACCGGAACGGGGCATGTCAGCAGCTTTTATTTCCAAAAACAATCCGACTGACACATTCGGATATGCAGCTGGTGAACGAAACCAAAAAGGAAATCAGAAGCCTGGGTTTTGAGTTTGACGAGTTCGGTTCCAATGAATTAATTATTCGTGGAATTCCTGCTGATTTGCCGGAGGAAAGTGAGCAGGATCTTTTCGAAGAGCTTGTTGAACAACTGAAACAAAGTTATTCAGACCTGAAATTAAATAAGCCAGAAAGCTTATCCAGATCGCTGGCACGCAGGTTTTCTGTTCGTTATGCGGTAAAACTATCCTTTCTGGAAATACATACGTTGATTGACCAGCTGTTTGCCTCAACCGATCCAAACAGAACGCCAAGTGGCGAGGCAATTATCGTTTTATTGACGATGGATAAGTTAAGCAGTATCTTTAAGGGATAAGGAAACGAAAATTAGCCTGAAAGAGTTATAGAATACAAACTTTTGATTTAGAATAAGAATGTTACAAATCACGCCGACTGTTAAGAACTTATTGATACTGAATGTCTTATTTTTTATTGTTGATGCATACATCTTACCTCTTTCCGCAAGGTTTGCGTTAATGCCGGTATTGTCACCATCTTTCATGCCTTATCAGTTTGTTTCTTACATGTTTCTGCACGGTGGATTCGGACATTTATTCAGTAATATGTTTGGTCTTTTTATGTTCGGACCGTTGCTGGAAAGAATGTGGGGACCCAAGCGTTTTTTGATTTTTTACTTTGTTACAGGGATTGGAGCCGGTGTACTTTTCTCCGCAATTGGCTATTATGAAAATGCACAACTCCTTAAAGCTGTGGAGGTTTATGTACAATATCCAACACCGGACGGACTTGTTGACTTCATGAGTCACCATGCGAAAGGCTTTTATCAGGCTAATCTTGATTTTTTTAATGCTTTTGAAGAAAATCCTACCAATCCTTCGTATATTCAAAATAGTATTGGCGCCGTGAAAAGCGTTTACCAGGCAAGTATCAACACGCCAATGGTCGGTGCGTCCGGGGCTATTTTTGGTATCTTAATGGCATTTGGATTATTATTTCCAAATACGGAGCTTTTTATGCTCTTTATTCCGTTTCCGATTAAGGCAAAATATTTTGTCTCGTTTTACGGTTTATATGAGTTGTATTCAGGTATACAAAATTCGCAATCCGATAATGTCGCTCATTTTGCGCACGTTGGAGGAATGCTATTTGCTTACATATTGTTGCGTTATTGGGGCACACAGAAACAAAATTTTTATTGAAAGAAGAAGATGAGCAATATTGTTGACGACATTAAGAGAGAATTTGAAAAATCAGAAAATTCGCTCGTAAAAATTATTTTAATTAATACGGCCGTATTTTTGGTATTGTTATTGGTAAAGATCGTTTTTACACTCAGTCAGTCATCCAATATTTATTACTGGATTACGGATAATTTACAACTTCCTGCCTCTCCACAGGAGTTTCTGCGAAAGCCCTGGACGCTGATCACCTACTTTTTCACGCATGAGGACATATTCCATATTTTGTTCAATATGTTATTTTTCTACTGGTTTGGAAAACTGATAGACGAATATCTGGGAGCAAAACGTGTTGTTGCTTTATATTTTCTTGGCGGCATTGTGGGCGGAGCAATTTACATGCTGATATATAATCTCTTACCATTTTTCCAGGCGCAAGTTGAAACCTCGATGATGATGGGGGCTTCAGCAGCTGCGTTTTCTGTTGCTGTGGGTGCTTCTACCTTATTGCCGAATTACACATTCAACCTTATATTTTTAGGCCCGATCCGTATTAAATTTATTGCGCTTTTTTACATCATCCTGTCATTGGCTCAGACCGTAGGGCCTAACGCAGGTGGAAACCTTGCGCATCTCGGCGGAGCTCTGGTTGGGTATATTTTTATCAAATTGTTGCAAAACGGTACCGACTTGGGTAAACCCATCTACGCCATCATGAATGGTTGGTCCGGACTTTTCCGCAAACGTCCTTCCATGCAGGTAACATATCGCGAAAAACAGGTATACCGAAGCACTAGCGTGTATTCTTCGGCATCTTCTTCGTCAACAATAGAAATGCCTGATCAACATGAAATTGATTCGATTCTTGACAAAATATCGAAGTCAGGATACGAAAGCCTTACCAAAGAAGAAAAACAAAAACTCTTCAAAGCCAGCCAGCAAAAATAAAAAGTAGTACACATCATCTATTTGCTTAATTTTGTACGTCTTTTTAGATAAGGCCGATTACCAAAATCTGATTTTCAATAGCTTTCTATATGCTTATAACACCAGGAAAACTACTTGCTAAGATTGATTCTCCCGAGGATTTAAGAAAGCTGGACCGTACTCAACTTCCTCAGGTTTGTAATGAATTACGCCAGTTTATCATAGATAACGTTTCTGTCTACGGAGGTCATTTTGGTGCCAGCCTGGGTGTAGTAGAATTATCAGTAGCACTTCATTATGTATTTAATACGCCAGACGACCAACTTGTTTGGGATGTAGGGCATCAGGCCTATGGCCATAAAATATTAACCGGACGCCGGGATAACTTTCACTCTAACCGTACTTATGGTGGGCTTTCCGGTTTTCCAAAACGTAAGGAAAGTGTTTATGACGCTTTTGGTGTAGGACATTCGTCTACGTCAATTTCGTCTGCACTTGGGATGGCGGTAGCTTCCGCTCTTCAAAATCATCACGACAGACAACACATCGCTATAATTGGTGATGGTGCAATGACGGCCGGGATGGCATTTGAAGGGTTAAATCATGCAGGATCAACAGATTCGAATCTGTTGATTATTTTGAATGATAACTGCATGGCCATTGATCCGAACGTTGGTGCTTTGAAAGAATATCTGACGGACATTACGACTTCCAAGACTTATAACAAATTCAGAGATGAGGTTTGGAATATGCTTGGCAAGATGAGCAATTTTGGAAAGAGTGCTCAGGAAGTTGTATCGAAGGTTGAAACTGTGATGAAAACAGCAATACTTCGTCAGAGCAACCTTTTTGAATCCTTGGGTTTGCGCTACTTCGGCCCGATTGACGGAAATGATATTGGCCATTTGACAGAAGTTCTAAATGATCTTAAAAGTATCCCTGGTCCGAAAATACTTCATTGTCTGACCGTGAAAGGAAAAGGTTACGGACCGGCTGAGAAAGATCAAACAAAATGGCATGCACCGGGCGTTTTTGATAAAATAACCGGGGAGATCAAGAAGAAGGTTTACGACGTTCCGCAAGCGCCAAAATACCAGGATGTCTTTGGAAATACGTTGTTAGAATTAGCTGAAAGCAATCCCAAAATTGTTGGTGTTACGCCGGCGATGCCGTCAGGATCTTCTATGAATATCATGATGAAAGCAATGCCGGACAGAGCTTTCGATGTAGGTATTGCTGAACAGCATGCAGTAACTTTTTCGGCTGGAATGGCTACGCGTGGTGAAGTAGTTTATTGTAATATTTACTCCACCTTCATGCAGCGCGGATATGATCAGGTTGTTCATGATGTGTGTATGCAGGAACTTCCGGTGATATTTTGTCTCGACAGGGCCGGTTTGGTAGGCGCTGACGGGCCGACGCACCACGGGGTTTATGATATTGCATTTATGCGATGCGTGCCCAACATGATCGTTTCTTCTCCGATGAACGAACAAGAGCTGCGGAATTTAATGTATACGGCGCAGCTTGATAAAATACAGAAAGGAACAAAAGCATTCACAATCCGATATCCTCGTGGTAACGGCGTAATGCCGCAATGGCAAACTCCATTTGAAGAAGTTCAGATAGGAAAAGGAAGAAAAATTAAGGACGGATCAGATATTGCCATTTTAACATTAGGCCCTGTTGGAAATTATGCTGTCGATGCCAGCGAAACGCTTGTTAAGGAAGGCATCAGTGCAGCGCATTATGACATGCGTTTTGTCAAACCTCTTGATGAAAATATGCTTCATGAGATTTTCAGCAAGTTCGACAGGATTATCACAATAGAGGATGGTTGCCTTCAAGGTGGCTTCGGAAGCGCTGTGCTCGAATTTATGGTCGATCATGGATACAGTTCGCGTGTAAAACGACTTGGTATTCCTGACGCATTGGTTGAACACGGCGAGCCGGATGAATTACACCGTGAGTGTGGTTTTGATAAGGATGGCATTGTTGGAGCAGTTCGTGAACTTATGCATGCTTCTTTACCTATGGGCTTTTGATTTGCTTTTTAGCGCGTCAGCAGAATTCTTCGGATTTGATAAAATAACCGTTCAATAAGTCGTAAATCCTCGGTTACGATTTCTGCTGATGCTGCCATACCGGTTTTGTAAACCAGCGATTTGTTAAAATTTGTCTTAAGTCCAGCAGGCAAAGATACTGTTGCGAAAAAATACGTGTTATCCTCCGACGGAACTTTCGAAATCGAAGTCACATTTCCCTCTACGGCTCCATATTCCTCAAATGGATACCCCTGAAATTTTACAAGCACCCGTTGCCCAATATTTACTCTCCCTGAATTAATTTGCGGAATACGAATTTCTCCCATATACTGCCGTGTTCCGCTACCAATATACATCACTTCTACTCCTTCTTTTAAAGATTGTTTCTCTTGTAAGGTTGTAGAAAAGAATACATTTCCCGCCTGTGGCGCAACAAGCAAATAGCGTGATTTCCATGATTCAATAGCGCTTCTAAGCGTATTGAGAGCCTGTCCAAAGTTTTCAGTTTGTTCCTCAACAGTGCGATTCAGTTCCAACAAATCGTTTATTTTAGTATTCTTCTGATTGTCATTTGTAATACGCAATGTTTCTATATTTTTAGCAGGAAGCAGTTTAGCCAACGCTTTACTTTCCTCTCTGTAAATTTCAATATCTGGTATGACTTTCCCTGCATGAAGTTTTTTACTGATTTTATATTCCTGATCGGCCAGTTCTGAACCACGTGTATAAATACTTCGCTGTTCATTAAGTTGTTGATCCATTAATTCAGCCCGTTTGATATCGCTCATCAATAACTTTTTCTTTCGCTCATAAAACCGGTCAGCATACAACATTCTGACCTGGACATACACTTGTTGAAAATTCTGGTACGGCGTCTGGACTTCTCCTAGATGTTCGAAGCTGGTTAGTTTGATACCGCCGAGTTTTGAAAAATCATGCTGTTCTACAATATTCCTTATTTGATTTAATTCCTTTTCCAGATCAAGTATTTCCTGATGTCTGGAAGTGCTTTCCACATAAGCCAGTATGTCTCCCGCTTTCACGCTTTGATTTTCCTTTACAAATAATGCTTCTATGCGCCCATCTGTTTTAAGAATTACCGGTTTTGGCAGATTATTCGAAATAAGTCGAAAATCAGCACGAACAATTGTGGGATAATGAATTAGCCAGCTAACAGCAAAAGCCACCATTAAAACAAAACATAATGACAATGTTCCCCATCGGATAAGCCATTTGGGAGGCTGATCCATAAAATCCCTGACAGCTTCGCTTCTAAGGTCTATATCATCCTGAATCTCTTCCATTAGCTACCTAATTCTAATTGATTTTTCACCAAAGAATAATAATATCCTTTGCTTTGTACCAGTGCGACATGCGTACCTTTTTCAATAATACTTCCTTTATCTAATACAATAATCTGATCTGCATTTTTAACAGTACTTAGCCGATGCGCAACAACAACTACTGTTTTTCCTTTAAAAAACGCCTCAAGATTACGCATAATCACCGCTTCGTTATTGGCATCCAATGCACTGGTAGCTTCGTCAAAGAAAATATATTCCGGATCTTTATAAACAGCCCTTGCAATAAGAATTCGCTGTTTTTGTCCACCGCTGATACCCATTCCACTGGATCCTATCCTGGTATTATATCCGTTTGGAAGCTCCTCCACAAAATCTCCAATGTTGGCAACATGAACAGAATGAGCAAGTTTTTTACGGTTTACCCCTCCATTTTCATCTGATTCGCTGATATTACGGGCCACTGAATCAGCGAATATATATCCTTCCTGCATCACAACGCCACACTGCTTCCGCCAGAAATTATAACTCAAATTTTTAAGATTTCCATTTCCTATTTCTATTTTACCGTCTGTGAGATCATGATATTTCAAAAGCAATTTAAGCAAGGTAGTCTTACCACTTCCGCTGGCACCAACAATAGCGGTAACCTTTCCCTGGGGAATTTGAAAATTGATGTTATTAAGTACCAAAGCAGATGTGCTGCTTCCATAACGAAAATTCAAACCGGATACTTTTATTGTTTTATCCTCAGGTAATTCACTGATCAGCAGTTCGTCAACATTTTCTTCGTTGGTTTTATTATGAATTTCTGCCAAACGTTCCAGACTTAATTTCGCATCCTGGTAACTACGTATAAAAGCGATGAAATTATTAACAGGTACATTCATCTGTCCGATAATGTATTGCACGGAAAGCATTGCACCTAAAGTTAATTCTCCATTGATGACTGATCTCGCAGCGATATAACTGATTAGAATATTTTTAACCTCATTGATAACCCTTCCTCCTTCATTTTGGGATTGAGATAAAGACAAACTTGCCATGTTCAATTTGAACAAACGCGCCTGAATGGCTTCCCACTCCCAGCGCCTTCGTTTTTCAGATCCATTCAGTTTTATCTCCTGCATGCCATTGATAAGCTGAATCGTACTACTCTGGTTTCCAGAGGACTGGTCAAAATATTGATAGTCAATTTTGGCTCGTTTCTTCATAAATAACAGAACCCAGGCCATATACAATGCCGAACCAATGATAAATACGAGGAAGAGTTGAGGATTGAAATAATAAAGTATTGCGCCAAAAATAGTAAGGGTGACCGTCGAAAAAAGAACATCCAAAGTAGTGGCAGATAAAAATGCCTGTACCCGGTTATGATCCTGAATTCTCTGCATTATGTCGCCAGTTGACTTTGATTCAAAAAATGAAATCGGAAGATTCATCAGTTTCATCAGAAAATCAGACAGCATCCGCAGGTTTATCCGGCTTGTTACATGCAATAATATCCAGTTTCGGATCACACTTAGGCCCGACTGCGATATAAACAAAACCAATTGCGCTACCAGGACAAGTGTTACAAAATTTAGATTCCGGGTATTTATACCTGTGTCGACAATCTCCTGCGTAAGAAAAGGTAATCCCAACTGAAGTAAACTAGCCAGAAAAAGACCTAAAAATAATTGCCAGATGTGTCGCTGGTATGGCCTGAAATACGGCGCTAAAAATCCCTTAACTGATTTTGAAGAAATCTGATTATCCTCCTGTGAAAAAAATGCAGGTGTAGTTTCAAACAGTAAAAGAATTCCTTCCGAATCCTCATTTGCATTTTTTTCAGGAATCCATCCTTTCAAAAAATCCTGTCGGGAATACGTAATAAGTCCATGCCCCGGGTCGGCAACAACAACCTTGGTGGCTGTTGCTTCGTAAACCACAACATAATGCCGCTGCCGCCAGTGTGCAATACAGGGTAATGGAATTTGCTCGGCAAGTGTTTTATAATCTGAACTTAATACCAAGGTACCGAATCCAATATTTTCAGCAGCATCGACCAATCCTCCCATCGTAGCGCCATCTCCTCTCAAACTTGTAAGCTCTCTCAGATAAGCACCATCGAAAGATTTTCCATAAAACTTGCTAATCATTCGTATGCAGGTTGGGCCACAGTCCATTCTGTCATATTGTCTGTAAAAAGGATATTTTCTACTCAAAGTATTGTCATTTAACTTCAATCATTTTCCGTAGCTCTTCCATGGTCCCAAACTCCTTTTGTCCCTGCAAAGGCCAGGAGGTGTAAATTCTGTCTATGGTTAGGTTTTTTGAAGTGATCAGATCGTACACTGCTTTTCCTCTCTGGCCCGCTGATGAAACCCTTCCACCCGATCGGAAATTTAGTAAATCACCAGTCCACAAAATTTTGCTGTCTGGAAAATAATAAACCAAATGCTCATTGGTATGCTCCGTACTTTTACCAATTTCATAGGCAATAACTTTACCCATAAACTTTTTCTCTCCATTTAAGGGTACGAAGTCGAACCGGAATTTCTGAGTATTGTCGATAAGGACATTGCTCATTGTGTGGGACTTTTTCATATTAGCCTCAAAATACGCCTGATTCCCGGCAGTGGTAACAACAGTTAGGGGCAGAGCAGCATAAGCCCTGAGACCTCCAGCGTGATCAGGATGATGGTGCGTCACAAACAAATACTTTAGAGGTTTACCAGGAAATCTCTTTTTCAATTGCGCGATAATATTTTCATTGAGCTCAATCCCGGAAGGAGTCTCAAACAAAGCAATATTATCGGGAAATTCTGCCACAAGCATCTTATTGTTTTGTGACACTATTTTTATAAGACTGATATTAACAGCAACCTTTTCAAAAACCAGGCTGTCTCTTGTCTCTATACGTTGAGCCATCTTTCTTTTGAAATACTCGGGGACCAGAGTCATTTTCAAGTCAGCAGTATCCGGTTTTATATTGGAACGAAAAGCTTCATAAGTAACTTCTCTTTCCGCTTTTCCATATTCATAATCCATGCGGGAAGCTGGCATTTTAATACCATTTTGATCAAAATACCCTTTATATTCAGTTGCGAAAACTACATCTCCATACGTATTGTCATAGCCTAAATATTCAGTTCTATCTAAAAGTTTAGTTTTTTTGTTGATAAATAAGGTGACTGGTTTTGAACCAAATGAAATCCATGCGTATGATTTATCTTCTCCCAAATAGCGCAGCGAAATTCTTGATAGCCAGGCTAGTTGAAGTAACTTGGCCGGAACCTTGCGGGCAAGTTCAAATGCAAAGTCAGTATTTTTGTCTTTCAACAATTTGTTTTGATAAAATCCCTTTTTGTAAACAGAATCCTGCTTGCTGACAGCCAATTCAACAAATGTATACCCGTTGTTTACTATCGTACTGCGCATGTAGCCGGATTGTTCTTTTGTAAAAAATACATCCGTTTCCTCATATGGAATGTCTTTTGTTTTCCCTGGCACTTCATAATGTCCAAGATTATGTATGACGCCCTTGGATTTTATGAACAGGCTGTCAGGAATATGTGTACTGGTAGCGCTTATTGATTTTTCTAATATTTGTAATGCCCTTTGATAATTAGCCGTAGTTTGGGCAAAAGAAATAAAGGGTGTGAAAAAAATGATGAGTGTGTATATTTTGATTTTCATGTATTAAGAGATTTGATTTCCCGTTCACATATTTTTTGACAATAGATTTGATTCCCTAAAACGATCATATTGAAAGGTATAAGGCTGGTTGCTGTAATCAAAACCTTGTATTTCTTTCTTATACCTTGCCAATATTTCTTGAAAACCCTCGCTGAACTGGCGATGAAAGTCAAGGCCAGCATCGGTGAGTATCTCCGGATTGTCCATAAGTTTTAAGTCTAGATAAAACTTGTGCAAATAGAATCCAATTCTGCCTAGTACCTCAAAACGCAAATTTTCATTAGTAAAATATTGGCTTTGAAGAACTTCGTCTAACGCATGTAATATGCATGTATAGGTAAACAAGCCATGAAACGCGCCATACGCTCCTCTCATTTCACCCGGATTGGTTGAATAATTTCTTAACGGATGATCTTTTGGGACTTTCAGATATTTAGGCGTATCCAGCGTAATTATATTAAAGATTATATGACCACATTGGTGTGCAATGTCATCAATAAAAAAAACAGGGGTTTGGATTTTGTTCTCTGTATTAAAATATGCCGTACCGTGATGCATTATTCCCGCAAAAGAATTGTGGTAAGGACTGCTGAATACTACAAATTCTCTTGTAACGGATGCTATCAAACTCCAAAAATTGGGTAATTGTTTCTGCAAGAAAGTTGTTGCTACGGATAAAGCATCTTCATTTTTATAGAGGGTGTCTTCCACAGGTTCATGAAAACTTACATCCTTGGCATAAGCCAATAAATCAGTAGGATGCAGACACAGACGGATTTTACTGTTTTCAACAAACTGATCAGGTATCCATCCAGTCAGTGTAATTAAATCTACCGGAACAATATTATATGGCTCAGTACGGATATATCCCAGATTTGGCAAGTTAACCATTCCGAACCGATCAGCGGTAAGAGAAATCATGGCTAGCCTTTTTTCATCAGGAATATAACCAACTACCGACTGAAGTAACGGAATTATATTTGTTTTGCTGATATCGGATAGGAAATAGCAAAATAATGATGGCTCTAGAAATGTAAAATCATCTTCATAATCAAGAATTTCAAAGAGAGAAGGATTTTCTTGGTAAAAAGCCATTCTAATTGTGTCAGAAAGTGATATTTGATTACAAAAAATCAAATCGCCTGTTAGCGTCTCAAATGAACGTTTCAGCATCGTTATGTTTTATTTACTAATATTATTCCGAGTAAAAGAGAAAACGCATTACTAGTGGAATGCAATAAAATTGAATACAAAATACCATACTTAATTCTTATATACGCCAAGGTTATGCCAGAGATTGTTTGCGGTAAAGTAATTATAGGCAGGTAAATAAGTAGCTTGCATGACAATTGATAATTGAAAATATGAGAAAACCCAAAGCTAAATAGCGACACATAGAAAAAAATCAATGAGTATCTATTCCAAGATGTTTGTATGTTTCTGTCAAACAATTCCACGAACAATTCATAATAGATTATCCATAAAAAAAATGACATTATTAGCCTGATCCAGATGCTAATCACATAATCAGAAATAACTCCAGTTAATAAATATGTAATAGCAGCCAAAAACAAGGATAAATTTAGGATAGAGTGTCTTAAATTTATCCTAAATATAAATTCCTCTAAAATTGGAGCAATTATAACGACTGTAAGAATCATATCAAGAGTACTCTTATCAAGAACACCCCTTATTGTAATATTCTCTGGAATTAATATATTAAAATAATTGGTTACTGCCCATACAATGGAAACTAGCATAATATTCAAAATATAAGATACTACAAATGCGTACAATGTACCTCTTATAGATTGATTAACACTAAACCTTCTGGTTGCTCGAAGCCTTCCGCTATTTAAAAGACATAGTAAATCTGAAATTAAATATCTCATTTATATTATATAGACCAATTGAAGGGACTTTAAGTCGTCCCCTCAATTGGTCTATATAATAGCTATCTATGAAACGGTGTCAAGTACAAAAGTGCCTCCCACCATGACAGACCTGAATGGCAGTCTGCCTCGTTACCACCACGTATCGCTTCCAATCCTTCTTTCAACTGTTCCGCTTTCTGTGCTTTTAATTCTTCTAAAGATAATCTCTTCATTTTAAATAGAATTTTTAATCAGTAAAAACCAACCTCCCCACCTTCTGGCCAGATATTGTTTCGGATTGTGCTACAAAACTGCAAAACGATATTTATTTCAACTATTACCTTAATAATAAATTAATGAGGATATCCAATATTATTACTGAGGTAATAGTCTAGCATTATCGAAAACACATAAGCATCTAATTATCAAAAATCTATCTAATAATTATTAAAGTTTGATTTATAGATATTTATGGAAAGATCTTGCGAACCTCTCTATTATCAATATCTTTACTACACAACGATACTAAAAGCTTCAATTTTGAAATAAGAATTTATTGCAAAGCGATTTGTAGAAATGATATTCAGTAATCAAAATTGTTGTAGAATGACAGCAGAGGAAGCATTACACACTTATTACAAAACAGGCACTATTTCCCAACCAAAAATAGCTCTCATGCTGGAAGTAAGCCAAGCCAGTGTTCACAATTGGCTCAGCGGAAAAAATAAAATTCCAGTTGAATTTTATGATCGTATTGCGAAGCTTTGCAATATTAATCTTTTAGAAATTTTACCAAGTGAGTGGAGGATCTTACTTGATAAAGAAAAACTGCAATAGCTTTTGATTAGAAGTCCCTTAATATCATTACAAATTTCAAAACATCCTTAATATCACAAAAAAGATGATCCTTTCGAGGTAGTCTTTTGTACTGTAATAGTATCGTGGTGGCTGGACAGCGCGTTCCGGACTAGGTACTTTGCCGAGTTAGTTGAACATGTATGAACGGCTAGAAGATTTATAAAGCACAAAAAAGACCATCCTTTTGAGATGATCTTTTTTGTAATGGTATTGTGGCGACTAGACTTCGCGTCCCGCCTACACGGCCCGACCTACTTTACCAATTTTTATCGGGAACGCATAGTTCAAGAGAGCGCCTCCGGTATCATCAGCGGTTCCGGGCTGGGCTTGCTAACGAGTGGGAAGAAGTTAAACCAAAAAAAATCCCATCTCCTATGAAGATGGGATTGAAATTAATAGTATTGTGGCGACTACCTACTTTACCAGGTTTGACCCAAGTATCATCGGCGGTTCTGGGCTTAACTTCTCTGTTCGGGATGGGAAGAGGTGAACACCAGGCCAATAGTCACCAACAAGCTC
The DNA here is from genome assembly GCF_900108855.1 of Dyadobacter koreensis. Lineage (GTDB taxonomy): Bacteria > Bacteroidota > Bacteroidia > Cytophagales > Spirosomataceae > Dyadobacter > Dyadobacter koreensis. Next base: position 218 of record NZ_FNXY01000005.1, on the reverse strand, counting down.
TTTGTGAGTGTATAATCAATGTCATATTGGAAGCAAAAGAGAATGAGGTAAAAGTTATGCAAGCTGTTGGGTAATTAGTACTGCTCAGCTGAATGTATTTCTACACGTACACCTGCAGCCTATCAACGTCGTAGTCTACAACGACCCTTGTGTGGAAGATTCATCTTCGGGCTAGTTTCGCACTTAGATGCTTTCAGCGCTTATCTATTCCCCACATA
>NZ_FNXY01000003.1 GCF_900108855.1 Dyadobacter koreensis | reverse complement strand
CTTCTGCGGAGGCAGTGAAAGCGAAAGAAGTAACAAGTGCAAAGGCACAGATGAAGGTTTTGATTGAATTTTTCATGGCTATTTTTATTTTATATTTATGGCTAATATTTAACTTGAAAGCGACTGTTATTTGATAAGGATATTACGTTCCGTTTTTTGTTCAGACAATTGGAACGACTTGGTCTGTGTTTCGTCTTTGCTGACCACATTGATTTCATACTGACCGGCTTCCAATTTTTCAACATTTAATACACGTCCGAATTTCTGGTTGTCTTTCTGGATGATTTCTCTGTAAACAACATCTCCTTTTTCATTTTTGATAAGAAGCGTTGTGTTGTCTTTCGCATCTTGTTTATTGACCAAAACATTGATTTTACCAGCTTTGTTAATGTAGATACCGGTTCCAAAACCTGAGGCTTTTTTTGTTTCAGTTTCTTTTGCAGAAGCAGCAAAAGTGAAAGAAGTAACCAAGGCTAATGCGTATGCGATGTTTTTGAATGAAGTTCTCATGGCTATATATATTTTGTGTTGTTGTTAACTGTTAATCTTAAAGTACATATCAAAGGTAAGGTGATGGCAGGTACTATGTAATACAAAGTACACGAATGGATGCTTTTTGGTGATAAGTGGTAAGGGAATTAAATGAATAAATATTGACCGGAAAATGCTTCTTTTGAAGTTATCTAACAGATGTCCGATTTCGAAAAAACGTTGCATGCAAGTCTCCGTTTTTTTAAAAAAATATATTTGGATAAACCCTTTATGTATTCTGGAACAGATCCAAATCTTGTAAAAACAGAAAGGCTCCTGTTAACGGAGTCCTTTGTGTTTTTACATTTTAGATTGTTACTGAATTTTTAATACTCGCTCTGTCGTTGGGGCTGATAATTCGAAAGATTTGGTTTGCGTTTCTTTATTGCTGATAATTTTGATCTCATATCGACCAGGTTCAAGATCTGAGACATTTAGCAGGCGTCCGAATTTTGTGTTTCCTTTTTCGATGGTTTCGCGGTAAACGATATTTCCCTGGCTGCTTCTTACAAGTAAAGTTGTTGCGGTGTTTGCATTTTGTTTATCAACAAGTACATTGATTTTCCCGTTTCTGGAAGCGTAGATCCCGGTTCCAAAGCTTGATGCTTTTTTATTTTCCTTGTCCTCCGCGTTTGCGGCAAACGATGCAGTAGTGATAATTGCCAAAGCAAAAATGATTGTTTTGATTGAATTTTTCATGGCTATAAAATTTTTCTTTTTGTTAAGTCCTTTGTTTGAAGGACGTAACAAAAATACTCGTGGTAAGTAGATCGTGGTAGCCAAAATGCACCGGCGGACGTAGGGTCAGGATAAAAGGTTTTAAAACTTTACGAGCAATTAAACGGTAAGGGATTATTTTGTAAGTAACTGAAAGTGAATATTTTTAAAAACAAAAAAGCAATTCCCGAAGCTCGGGAATTGCTTTTTATCCTTTAAGTGAAGTTCTAATTCAATCCTTTTCAACAAAGTTCATATCCTTTGTAAAAGTTTCCTCTAAAAAGTACAAGGCGATCAAGGCAAGGATGCTGGTAGCGATTCCTAAGGTAAGACCACTATTGATGACTCCGAGATCAGGTTTAAACTGGACGAATAAGGCTGCAAGCGGAATTGTAGCGCCGCGCACAAAATTTGGTACTGTTGTGGCAACTGTTGCCCGTAAATTTGTACCGAAAAGCTCGGCAGCGATGGTTATGAATAATGTCCAGTATCCATTGCAAAAGCCAAGAAACGCACATACAATGTAAAACGAAAATGCATCTTTTAACGGTATCAGCAGATATACGGCCATCATACAGACAGACATCAGAATAAATAGCCCAATTACCTTTTTTCTGCTTTGTAAATATTGGCTCAACAATCCGCTGGCAATATCGCCGAAAACCTGTCCTGAAAATGCCAGCATTACTGCTTTCCCGGCATTGATCCCGACAACACCCTTCGCACTGCCAAATTCCGGAGAAAAAGTAATCAGAATACCTACGACGAACCATATTGGCAGTCCGACGAGAATAGCCATCAGATATTTTCCGAAGCGTTTTCCGTTGCCCAGAATCAGCATGATATTTCCTTTGTCGACACTTTTTTCTTTGATTTTCTCAAACATTCCCGACTCAAAAACATTAAACCGGAGTACTAGAAGCAATAATCCCATTCCTCCGCCAACGAAATAGGAGATCCGCCAGGCGAAAAGATCAGCAACAAAATAGGCGAGAATGGCTCCCAGAACGCCTAGTGTGGCAACCAGCGTTGTACCATATCCGCGAACTTCTTTTGGTAAGACTTCGGTAACCAGCGTAATTCCGGCACCGAGTTCGCCCGCTAAACCGACACCTGCAACAAAGCGTAGAAAGGCATATTGATCAACCGACGTAACAAAACCGTTACCGATATTGGCAAGGGAATACATGATGATCGACCCAAAAAGTACAGAAAGACGTCCCTTTTTATCAGCAATAATTCCCCACAATACACCTCCGATCAACATCCCTGCCATCTGATAATTCAACAACCTTATGCCTTGTGTTAAAAGCTGATCATCAACAACATTTAATGCTTTCAAACTGGGAACCCGAACGACACTGAACAGAAAAAGGTCATACATGTCCACCAGATAACCAAGTGCAGCAACGATAACCGGAACCTGCATAAGCTGCGATAGCAAGGACGGACGGGATTGTGGAATGACGGACATGGCGTTTAGGATTTAGCGTTTAGGCATTAGCTTTCAGCTTGGATCAACGGATATTTTGTTTCAAAGGCATTATAAAAATGATCTGATACTTCAAAAAGCGTTTTGACAGGTGAGTGGCTAATAGTTAACCATTTATAGCCAATAGCTAAGTCAAAGTCTGTCAATCAGCATCCCGCCATCAACGCCAATGACCTGGCCGGTAGAATAGGGGAAATCTCCTCGGGTAAGCGAGGCGACCGCCTTTCCGACATCTTCCGGTGTGCCCCAGCGAGGTTGCAAGGCCATACCGTTTTCGAAAAGCGTATTATATTTTTCCTGTACTTTGGATGTCATATCCGTAGCAATTACACCCGGACGAATTTCGAAAACAGGAATATTATATTCTGCCATCCGGACGGCGAATAAAGCACTGGTCATTGCTAAACCAGCTTTGGAAACGCAGTATTCCCCACGGTTAATTGATACCACCGTTGCTGAAATAGAGGTGACAAAAATGATAGTCGCTTCAAAAGCATGGTTATTCTGTTTGGCATGCGCCATTTTTTTTGCAACACTTTGGGTGAAAAAGAAGGGGCCTTCCAAATTCGTTGTCAGGATTTCCTGATAATTTTCAAGTGTCGTTTCCAGGAGATCCAGACGAACGCGGGGGGCGATTCCGGCATTGTTTACCAACAAGTTTATCTGTCCAAATACACTGTATGCCTTTTCAATGATTGATTCGCGGTCTTCAGCAATAGCAATACTTCCCTGACAATAGAGCACTTCTGCGCCCAGCTCCCGAAGTTCATTTAATGTTTCCGTTACGAATTCTTCATCACGAACCCCGTTTATTGCCAGATTGTAACCCTCTTTTGCGAGTGCTTTTGCAATTCCAAGGCCAATTCCACGACTTCCGCCGGTTATTAATGCAGTCTTTTTCATAAAGTAATTGTTGGAAAAGACCTTTACAGATCTTCGATAGTTACCCACTGACGTTTTTCCCAGCTCTCGATTCCTTTTTCAGCCAATTGAACGCCTCTTGCGCCTGCTTTCAAATCCCACGGGAAAGGTGTATCAATCACAACATGTTTCAGGAATAATTCCCATTGGGTTTTAAAGGCATTATCGAAGTTTTCCTGTTCCGGTACTTTTGACCATCCTTCAAAAAATGGAATCGGCTGCGGTATATCCGGGTTCCATACAGGTTTTGGTGTGTTTCCGTAGTGCTGTGTATAACATTCGCGAAGGCCCGCGACTGCTGAACCCTTCGTCCCGTCTACCTGCAAAGTCAGCAGATCATCGCGACGAACACGAACTGTCCAGGAAGAGTTGAATTGTGCAATCACATCATCTTCCAGTTCGAAAGTTGCATAACATGCGTCGTCTGCCGTACAACGATACGGTTTTCCGTTTTCATCAATTCTTTCAGGAACATGAGTTGCGCCGAGGCAGGAAACTGCTTTCACCTTACCGAAAAGATTATCCAGAACATACCGCCAGTGGCAAAGCATATCGACAATAATTCCGCCATCGTCTTCTTTGCGGTAATTCCAGGAAGGGCGTTGGGCAGGAACGGTATGGCCTTCAAAAACCCAGTAACCAAATTCTCCACGAACAGAAAGGATTTTTCCAAAGAAGCCATTTTCCATTAGTCGCTTCAATTTCAGCATACCCGGAAGCCAAAGTTTATCCTGAACAACACCATTTTTAAGCCCGGCAGCAGTTGCCAGTTCATAAAGTTCCAGAGCCTCTTCGGTGGTTGTTCCTGTTGGTTTTTCGCAATAAATATGTTTTCCTGCCAGGATTGCTTTTTTCACAGCAGGTGCGCGGCGACCGGTAACCTGTGCGTCAAAATAGATCTGAAAATGGGGATCTGCCAAAACTGAATCCAGGTCCGTTGTGAATTTAGTAATACCTGATTGCTTGCCTAGTGCTTCCAGCTTTGACTCATTCCTTCCCACCAGAATAGGGTCTGGCATAATGATCTCGTCGGAAGAAATTTTCACACCGCCTTGTTCAATTATCGCCTTGATTGAGCGTAGTAAATGTTGATTCGTCCCCATACGGCCCGTTACGCCGTTCATGATGATACCAATAGTATGAGTCTTCATTTTTTATAGTTTTTAGCGTTTAGCGATCGGCTGTTGGCTGAATTTTGATTTTTAAAAACTTCGAATTGAATCACTTTACCCAAACTTTAAACATGTTGTAGGAAAGCTTCTGTTATTTCTTTGAGAAAAATATCCTGATCCTTCGCCCAATGGATATTGGAGAAAATCTCAACCTCACAAAAGCCATTAAATCCGGTCGCTTCGACCCAGCTTCTGATTTTTTTCAGGTCGATACATCCTTCTCCCATGAGTCCACGGTCATTTAAAAGGTCGATCGTGTTAACTTTCCAATCGCAGACGTGGTAAGCAAAAAGATTGTCATTCGCACCGCAACGCGCGATTTGCTTTTCCAGGTCCTGATCCCACCATAAATGATAAACATCAACGGCGACGCCCACATGGGCAGATTTGAATAATTCCGCCATATCGTTTGCCTGCCCGAGTGTATTGATAGCGGAACGGTCTGCTGCATACATCGGATGTAAAGGCTCGATGGCGAGTTTTACGTTCAGCTTTTCCGCGAGTGGTAAAATTGCTTCTATTCCTTCGCGTATCTGATTTCTGGAAGTATCGAGAGATTGGTCAGGTGAGGCGCCACACACCAGCACGATCATCGGCGCTCCCAAAGTTGCGGCTTCTTCGAGCAATTTTTTGTTATGATCAATCGCCTGTGCTCTTCCTGCGCTGCTGGTATGTGGGAAAAATCCTCCTCTGACATAAGAAACAATTTCCAAACCGGCACCCCGGATAATTTCTCCGGCATGTTTAGGACCGATACCTTCCGTGGCATTTTGCCAAACACTAATTCCTTTTACACCGGCAGCGGCATATTTTTCAACCGCCTCGGGAAGTGCCCAGGGTTTTGTAGTAATCGTGTGAATACAGCAGCGATCAAGAGCTATCATTTGTAATTTTAATGTGGTTGGACAATTATTAATCCTACTTTTTAACCGCTCCCAAATACGTATAATAAGGTAAATCCTTATTGATCCGATGAACGTAAAGGGCCACTTCCCGCGCATGATAGTCACCCCACATACTTGATTCACCATTCGGTACTTTCTGACCAGCCGCTATATTATCCCACCCATTTGGACGATGATAAACCGAGTGCAGGATTAATCCCTGATGTGCTGGGTCAGCTGACAAATAAGGCTCATCAAACAAAGTGTTTAATGTAGTTAATCCAGCTTGCCAGTAGCGATTGCCTTGTTCAATCTGATTTTTTTCGTTCAAGTACTTTCCTAACCGCAGTAAACCCTGTGCTCCGATCGCGGCAGCTGAGCTATCTATGGGCTCGAAGTCGTTGTATGGATCAGAAGTCCGGGTAGTATAATCCCCTAATTTATAAAGCTCAGGAGCTCCGGTATCCCAGTATGGAATTCCGTCAGCTGCGGTGTTTGCGATATAAAAGTCGCAGGTCGCTTTTGCTGCTTTCAGATAAATATTTTCAATCGTTTCGCGGCCACCAAGTGGCGCCAGTTCATCGTCAGAAAAGGAGGGCAGTGTTTCGAGCTGTTCAGCGAAACCAGCCATGGCCCACGCAAGTCCGCGCGTCCAGGTTGTAAATCCCGAAAAACCCTGCTGCGAATTCGGGCAACGGAAATTACCGTCGTTTGTATTGAATACACTTTCATGCGCCGTGCGTCCCCACAAATCATAACTGTCACGGCCTTCTCCGTAAAACACGGAATATTTTGCAGTAGCAAGGGAGTGATACGTTCCGCGTTCAAGCAAACTCGTTTTTACATCATTTTCACCCATCAGGCCATGGCCCATTAAATGAGAAACCATCAGTGCCCGAACCGAACGAATTGTATCAACGAAAAGAGAATGCGGACCGTTGAAGGAATGGATATAACCTTGGCCATCCTTTGTTTTTGTCCAGCGCTTTGCCTGAACAGATCCGGAAATTTTTAATGCCAGTTCGTAAAAATCACGTTCCCATTTATTCTCGTCAATCCTGCCCTCGTTCATCAAACGGAGCAAGTTTCCGTAAGTGCTCACATTATTAAATCCATGGTCATGCACCCCGAAGTGGTCTACGTGCGAAGACATGTAATCAACCGTATTCTTTTTCGCTTTTGTCAAAAACGATTCATCTCCGGTTGCATCGAATTGCAAAACCTCCGCGCCATATTGGAAACCCTGTGTCCATTCAGTCCAGCCACGGGTGGTATATTTTCCGTTAACGGTGAAAACAGGAGAGCCTTTCGCGGTATCGTATTCCTTTGAAATCAGATTAATTTTTTCAGCTGAAAGTTGCCACAAGCGGTCGATTTTTGGTTGAAGCGAAGCTGTAGTCAGGTCGTTGCGAATCTCCATGGGATAATATCAAAGTATTATTTAGCCTTTTTATTTTAGGATAATACAAAGATATATTTTCAAAAAGGAGACGGCAAGGTACATTTTTGTTATTAAATGGTACTTTTCCGAACATGCTCTCGGTACTCATTCGGTGTCAATCCTGACTTACGTTTAAAAATTCTTCCAAAGTAGGAGGGGTCATCCATGTGGATATGGTAGGCAATTTCCTTACTGCTGAGATTGGTGAACACAAGAAGTCTTTTTGCTTCTAAAAGCAATTTGTCCAGAATGTATTCCTGCGTTTGAACACCCAGGAATCTTTTTATAATTTTACTTAAATAGTCGGGAGACACATTCAGGATGGTCGCATACTGCTGAACTTCATGTATTTCCCTGAAATTTTTTTCTACCAATTCTTGAAAACGACCTACTATTTCCGGTATGGAGGCTGCGGATTTTGAGTGTGAATACGAAACTTTACGATTAATAATGGCACATTTCTGCAATAGTAAACCCAAATATTGTCCAAGCATATTTTGATCCGGTTCGCTGCTCAAATGATCTTCCACCATATTTTCGAGGATATTGTGAAAATAGTGGCGTTCGGATTGAGATAACCGTAAAACCGGTTGACGTTTATTAATCTGGAAAAATGGAAAGTGAGACAATGACGGACAGCCGGGATTATAAAAAGTATAAAAATCTTCGGAAAAAGCGACTATAAAACCCTGGCAGGGAGCAGCAAACGTGAGCAGATGAACTTGGCCTGGTGTAATGAAATGCATTCCGGTTCCCTGCATGGTATAGGAGTGGAAATCGATTTCATGAAATCCTTGCCCTTCTTCAATAAATAAAATCTCGTAGTAGGTATGGCGGTGGGGGGTATCCGTAGGAAGTGGGGTTATAGGTAACGCATCGGGCATTTGAGATGCAATTCCGCTGTTTTTAAACCGATAAATTTTAAGTGCCGGAACCTGGCTTTGCGACTTGGGAAGCGAATGAACGGGTATGGCATCAGACATGAAAGTACGCTATTTTGATTTTCTTAAACTTGCTATTCTTTTGAAAAGCCACAAAATGAGCAGAACTACCAAAGCCATTGCAATCAATGGTAAGAAAATGGCCAGACCGGAAAAACTGAACGAAGCAATATTCTCAGCAGTAGACACGACCGGATTTCCTAATCCTGCTGTTGTTTTGGACGACAGTAAACGCAGAAGACCCGTACCTACCTGGACAAGTCCGGCAGTTCCGCCACCCACAATAAGTCCCAAACCCCAGTGTAGGACCGGATTGTCGATCTGAATAAAAGATGTAGATAATAATGTACCGGCAATGACGGCTGCGGGTGTTGCGATGGTATCGAGCAGATTATCAATAAATGGGATATAGTAACCGCCAATTTCAGCAAGTGACGCGGTCAGTAAAAGAAAAAAGGCCGGCCAGGTGGAGAGCCACGCAAAACTTTCGCCCGGCGTAACCCAGCCGCTCATGGCTGCAATATTGGCAACCAGCATAGGCAGGAAAACCCGAAAACCACTGCTGGCACTTAAACCCAATCCGAGACATATACTAAGAAATATTTCCATGATTTTAAGCGTTTAGCAGTGTGAGCTGAATGTGCGGCAGATAAGAAAGTTAGACAAAAATTTGAATTCTTCGTTTCTTTGGTGACGAATTTAACTTTTTCGTTGTTGATTATTTGTGATATGAAAAAGCCTGTGGAATTTTAACAACCAATGGCTGAAAATTAGAAAACAACCACCAGTCTGTGAATCAGGAAACAAAAAGCGGTCAGATATTTGATCTCCCCACACTTAAACGTTTATACACGTTCGTTCGGCCATACCAGGGTAAGTTTTATTTGCTCATCGCGATCATTATGATCAACGCGGTGTTGGCTCCGTTAACGCCGTTATTGATTAAATATACGATTGACAAACCCATTGCGGAAGGAAATTATAATCAGCTTGCGTTAATGTTGGCCGTAATGGTTGTGGTTTTGATCGTTCAGGGTTTCGTGCAGTTCTGGAATACTTATATGGCCGGCTGGCTTGGTCAATATATTATCCGTGATATCCGTGTTCAGTTGTATGAAAAGATTATTGGCTTAAGACTTAAATTTTTCGATAACACGCCAATTGGCCGTTTGGTTACCAGAACAATTTCTGATGTAGAAACGCTTTCCAACGTATTCAGCGATGGTATGGCGGCAATTGCGGGCGACATTTTGCAGCTGGTTCTGATCATCGGAGTAATGTTTTATACCGATTGGAAATTGTCGATCATCAGTCTTTCGATGATTCCGTTGATGCTGTTTTGTACTTATGTGTTCAAGGAAAAAATTAAAGATGCTTTTAATGAAGTGCGCGCAGCGGTTTCCAATTTGAACTCATTTGTTCAGGAGCATATTACGGGCATGAGCATCGTGCAGATTTTCAGTAGTGAAGATATTGAGTATAAGAAATTTGAAGAAATCAATAAGGTGCACCGAGACGCCAACATCCGTTCGATTCTGTACTATTCGATTTACTTTCCGGTTGCTGACGTGATATCGGCGGCGGGCACAGGACTCGTCGTTTGGTATGGTTCGAAACAAATTCTGAATGCAGAAGTCACGTTCGGAACGGTGACGGCTTTTGTTATGTTTATCAACTTATTTTTCAGACCAATCCGTCAGCTGGCAGATCGATTTAATACGCTTCAAATGGGAATCGTGAGCACCGACAGGATTCTTACACTTTTAGACAGCGATGAATATACTGCGAATGACGGGACGCATGTTCCGGAAAAACTTCGTGGTGAAGTTGAATTCAAAGACGTTTGGTTTGCTTATAATGATGAAGATTATGTTCTGAAAAATATTAACTTCAAAGTGAATGAAGGCGAAAAGATTGCTTTTGTGGGAGCGACTGGTGCTGGAAAATCTTCCATTATCAATTTGCTGAGCCGGTTTTACGATATTAACAAAGGACAAATTTTCATCGATGGCCGGGAAGTACATGAATTCGAATTGACGGCTTTGAGAAGAAATATCGGTGTTGTTTTGCAGGATGTTTTTCTTTTTTCAGATACAATTGAAAATAATATTCGCTTGGGCGACGATACTATTACGCATGAAAAAATCGTCGAGGCCGCCAAGCTGGTTGGTGTTCATGACTTTATTGAAAGGTTACCAGGTGGATATACCTATAACGTGATGGAGCGAGGTGCAACCTTGTCGGTTGGCCAGCGCCAATTAATCTCGTTCGTACGCGCCATGGTTCATGATCCAAAGATTATAGTGCTGGACGAAGCGACATCTTCTGTCGATAGCGAAACGGAAGAGCTTATCCAGAAAGCTATTGAAACCTTAATGAAAGGCAGAACGGCAGTTGTTATTGCGCACCGTCTATCTACAATTCAGGAAGCAAATAAAATTATCGTTGTTGATAAAGGTGAAATCAAGGAAGAAGGAACGCATGAGCAATTGCTTGAAAAAGAGGGTTTTTATGCGAATCTTTATCGGATGCAGTATAAGGAGGTTTTGAAGATAGGCTAGGTAATCTCTTTAAAAATAGTAATTGAAACCAACTTGTTCTTGATGTAGAATAAGTTGGTTTTTTGTTGCTAAACTATTTTAATCGAAGCTGGAATAAAATTTGGAAGACCGAATTTTGAGTGTAAAATTGCTTCTACTTATCAACGTTGTGAAGTATTAGAGATGATTTTATATCTAAACTTTACATCAACAATGGAAAAAGAATTACCGCGATCCCTGTCGGTTTATCCGACTGTTCATTTTCTTTCAAGGAAAGAGCGCGAAGTACTCGTGCTCGTAGCCATGGGAATGACTTCAAAAGAGATTTCTATCAAATTGGATGTGCTTCCCAAAAGTATTGACAATTACAAAAATCGTATTACAAAAAAACTGGGTGTATGGATATGGTGCACTGGGTCATTTTGCATCAGAGAACAAGGCTTTGCTTCTTGAATTAGGGATTTTCCTTTTTCCGCGGCGGGCAGCTGAAATTTTAAAGATCAGGAACCTGCCGTTTAAAGAAATGGAAAATATTTCGGGAGGTGGTAGCCGAGTTGTGAAATACTCGTTCTGATAGCGGATATGACCTATCGAGTTTTCTTAATCAATCAAATTTTAATTCTTTTTATTTTATCCATGAGAAAGTTTCCAAAAGACCTAATGACTGAAATAACAGGCGGTGCTTGCAAAGGTACAATTATGCAAATGGGAAAGCCATTTATGATACCCGGGATGTTTCCTGGATGGCTCGCGCAGGTATTTTTTTTGCCTTTTGATTTCTGTAAATTCAGGTCCGAGAAGCCAATTTCACCTCAAAAATTGAGGTGAAATTTCTTTTGTTATTCAAGAAAAATTTGTAATATATTTTTTTCGTCATGACAGATGTTACGTAGCACAGGCGGAAACCCAAACCGCGTGGGAAGTGATTTGGGTAGTGTTTTACTTTAAATGGAAGTCAAATTGTTAAAAATTGAATTTTCTGAGATACAAAACATCCGAGGTGGTAACAGATGTGAATATAATGTCTATGGAATGATAGGTTTAGGGGCTGCACTTAGTACTTCAATGATTGCAGCGCCAATAGGAATCGTTGTAGGTGGCGGAGGACTGTTTCTGGCGTGGGCTGGTGCCTGTCCTAACACTTTGGTACAACCCGGGATTACACCTGGTGGAATAATTCAAAAACAATTTTAAAAAAAGAGATATGAAAATATTGACAAAAGAACAGCAAGAGCATATACACGGTGGAGGTGTTTGTGGAAAGATAGGCGGTTTCTTAGGTGGTGTAGGAATAGGAGTTGCGGGATTAACTTATTTTGGTATAATAACTGTTGCCACTGGTGGAACTGCTGGATTAGTCTTGGCAATTGCTGGCGGGGCTGCTGGATTATACTGCGAATCTCCAATTTTAGTTCAACCAACTGTAAGACCAGGTGGCACTATAACTTCATACATCTAATTATTTGCCTCTTACAATTATTTATTTGTAAGAGGCAAATGTTAAACGATTCTTTAAATGAAATTTTTGAAAAACAATATTGGCATTGTTTCTATCTGCATATTGATGTTCTGGATGAGTTATCAAGAGTATCGTATGCCTAAGGAGCCAGGGGAAAAAATGTATTTATTTTATCTCGCAACAGCTGCTATTTTGCTGATATCTCTTTTTATGATTTATTTAAAACACTACAGTAAAAAGATGGACGACAACTAGTTTACTGGCTTCAAGGATGCATCATTTAAAGTTCACAATTTACCTAAACAGTTTTGTTTAATGGATCGTCAAGTTGTAATGTTTATTGTTGGACTATTTTTTTTGATCGTTGGCTGCTATCTGAGAGTATATGTAAATGTGGAAGATGGTCTGGCATTTGTAACGACCGGTATATTTCTTACAATTGTTTGGTTAGCAGATTATTGTTTTCGTTTTAAAAAGGAAATTAAAAATCTTAGGAAGGAATTGGATGAGTTAAAAAAGAATCTGCTAAAAAAGTAATTATGAGAGTGGCATCTGAAAAAAGTAAATATTTATTGACATTATTGGTGATATCGATATCCTTATTTTTCGTTAACTAGAAGTTGCTTATTTCTGATGCGCTTTATTTTAATGGCTTGTCTGAAAGGTTTAATTATGACGAAATAAATGAGCTAATTAATGAAGGGAAAAAGTTGGAATGGGTACCTGTTCCGTTAATCTTAATTATGTCTTTGTTGAAAATCTCGTTGGTGGCTTTTTGTTTAAGTTTAGGGATTTTTTTCGTCCAATAGATTTGAATTCGATAGAATGTTTAATGTAACTGTGAAGGCGGAATTTATTTTTCTTGCCCCTCCGTTTATTAAACTTGTATGGTTTTTGTTTGTGCAGACTAGCTACACATTACAAGAATTTCAATATTTTTATCCGTTATCCGCTTTAAATATTTTCCAAGCAAACACACTTGAACCATGGCTAATATACCCCCTACAAGTCCTTAACATATTTGAAATCATCTACTGGGTTGTTCTGGCTTATTTACTTACAAAAGAATTACCAGAGCTGGATATGAACAGATCTATGACGGTCGTGATGGCCAGCTATGGTACCGGCCTTGTGATCTGGGTAGCGTTTGTAATGTTCCTGACTTTGACATACACTTAATTTTTGAGGATAAGCAAAATGAAAATTTTACTACGGACACTTGGTATTGTTGCCGTCATTTCCTTTTTAGGTTTTCTGAGTTACGGAATTTACAAAAAGAAAGAGGAGAAGTCGGATGTAAAGAAAAGGATAGAGTCTTTGCCTGCTTTTTCATTTAATTCATTGAAAGGGGAAGACATAACGCGCAATGATATCACGGGTTCGCTGCTCTGGCTTATTTTCTTTCATTCCGATTGCGAATATTGCCAGATGCAAGCTGAAAATATTGGTAAAACCATAAATGCAAATGTCTTACATATCTGGATGGTATCGCCTGAGCCTGTCGATTCGTTGTCTGCTTTTTCGAAAAAATATAAGTTAAATGGCGTATCCCATGTCAAACTTTTAAACGACAAACATGATGCAGGTTATCACACTTTTGGTGTTACTTCTTCTCCGTCTTCTTTGTTATATAGTTCCGACGGGACTTTAATTAAGAGCTATAAAGGCGTTGTGAAAATGGAGACAGTTTTGAAAGATCTTAAATCGGCCTCCTTCTAGGCATTCCGATATTTATTGAATTGATTTAACCACTTTTTGCTATGCTTCATCAACAGGCTATCAGGAAAACTTTTGTCCGCCAACAGGATTCTTCCGATTGCGGAGTTGCTTGTCTGCGTTCTGTTTTACGTTGTTGCGGAGGTGATATTTCACTCGAAAGGCTGCGTGAACTGAGTGGTACAAGTATACAGGGCACAACCTTACTTGGGCTCTATGAAGCAGCCCATCAGGTTGGTTTTGATGCGGAAGGCTGTGAAGCAGATCTCCCGGCACTTGTTGAACATAGCGAACAACCATTCTGCATGTTATTATGGAAGGTGATCTGGAACATTATGTACTTTGGTATGGTGTAATGAATGCAGATTCAAAAACTGAGCATTCAGTGATCCAGGGCGGTTTTCGAAAACATATTATCGGTAATCCAGCGAGGGGAATAGTGGAATTAACGGATCAGGAACTGTTGGAAATCTGGCAATCGGGAAAATGTCTTACATTAAAACCTAATGATCATTTTATCAAATCAGATGATCAATCCGGGAAAAAGCGGGCATGGTTTATAAATCTTATCCGGGAAGACATCAGTTTGTTAATGACGGCTTCCGGTTTGGGATTGTTGATGGCAGTTCTGGGCATGGTGATGGCAGTTTTTTCCCAGAAGCTAATCGACGATATCCTGCCATCTAAAAATATGACTAAATTGTTTACCGGCATATCCCTGGTTGCATTTTTGCTTTTCGTGAGGATTGGACTGGAAATGCTGCGCACCTATATACTATTACGTCAGTCAAAGGATTTTAGTAACCGCATCATTTCTACGTTTTATGATAACCTGCTTAATTTGCCAAAGGCCTTTTTTGATAAGCGAAAAACAGGTGATATAGTCGCACGGATGAATGACACCTCCCGAATTCAGCGTGTGGTTAGTGAACTGGCAGGTCAGGTATTGATTGATGTTTTAGTAGTTACGGTTTCCATAGGTTTTCTGTTTTTTTACTCGTGGCAGATAAGTTTGGTATTAATCGTCTGTTTGCCTGCTTATTTCCTTTTAATTTATAGATTTCACAGGCCAATCAGCGCTAATCAAAGAGAAGTGATGCAGCGGTATGCATTGAGCGAAAGTAATTTCATCAGCAATATTTCCGGAATAAGGCCAATTAAGGCATTTAATCGTCAAACGGTTTTTGGAGAATTGAACAGGTCAGTTTATGGTACCTATCAGGATGGGATCTGGGGTTTGGGAATTATTCAGCTTCGTTTAAATCTTTATGCTTCCATATCCGGTGTGATAATTCTTATCGGGATCCTTGCCGCGTCGTGTTATATGGTTTTGAATGGCCAGCTTAAAACGGGAGAATTGATGGCAATTGTTGGTATGAGCTCCTCCCTGTTGCCTTCGGTAGCGGGACTGGCACTCCTGGCTATTCCGTTAAATGAGGCCAAAATTGCTTTCGAGCGGATGTATGAATTTACAGGTTTACCATCTGAAAACATATCCAACGGCGAAAAAACTGATTTTTTTTCCTTTCAAAGTTTACAGGTTAAAAATATCACATTCAGATTTCCAGGAAGAAGGGCTATTTTAAATGAATTTTCACTGGAATTGAAAAAAGGAGAAATACTCGGAGTGATTGGCGAAAGTGGATGCGGAAAAAGTACACTTTTACAATTGATTGAGCAATTTTATAAACCTGAGTCTGGTCAGATTTTACTTAATGATGGTATTGATATCGAATCCATATCTCTGTCAAGTTGGCGAAAAAAGGTTGCTTGCGTACCGCAGGATGTACATATTTTCAACGGAACCGTTTTAGACAATATACTTCTCGGACTGAAACCAGATAATGTGGCGTCTCTGGAAGCATTTTTCAAACAAGAAGTCTGTATGGTTTTTTTGGAAACATTGCCACAAGGGCTTGCCACTTTGGTAGGGGAGGAGGGCCTGAATTTATCAGGAGGCCAAAAGCAGTGGGTTGGAATTATGAGGGCCTTGTTTCAAAAGCCGGAGTTACTTTTACTGGATGAAGTTACATCGGCAATGGATTCAAAAAGCGAAGAAAAATTTATGCATTTAATCCGAAAACTTAGACCAGAAATGGGTGTGATTTATGTATCACATCGTTTACACACATTAGCTGATTTTTGCGATCGTGTTTATATTTTAGACGAAGGCCATCTGACATCCTTTGGCTCACACCAGGATCTTCTGGAAAAAGATAATATTTACAGCAGATTTTGGAAGAACCTTCTGCATGAGGTGGATGATAGAAATTACATGGCAATTTAACAATTAAAGATACCGTTATTCCACTTGATACTAACTGATGTGATGAACCTGAAATCCACTATCAAAATAATTTCTCTGTTGTTTTCAGTTGTATCGTTATACTTTGTATATAAACAGCTCTATTTAAATGAACGTCTTACCAAGCAGGATATCCTGGTATTGCTAATAATTAGTTTATTTTTCGCCTTTACAGCTCTTTTACAAAACAGAAGATGGAATGAGTCAAAAAAGATGGAATAAGGTATGGCCAATTATTTGCTATTTTAAGATATAAAGTACTCAGATTTATTTTATTCAAAGTTGGAATAAAGTTTTTAAGTATCTGATTATTAGTTGATATTGTTATAATTCTTCAACGTTGTGAATTGCTTGGGATCGTTATTTATCTTAACTTTTTACACACTAAAAATGAGAACTATAACCGGTAAACTGCTATCCATAATTTTAGTGATTTTTGGTGTCTATTTGTTATTAGAAAGCAAGTTGGTATCTGATAATATTGCTGCTTTTCACGGCTCTCATTTGGAAGAAATTGCTCTCGGGTTTTTAGGTGGTTTAATAACTATTTTTTTGCTTAACAGAAATCCTCAACGTAAGGTTGGTAAATGATATAATGTTGAGATGGTACACTAAATTGTGCCACCCTTTCAGGGTTTAGTCAAACCGGTTTATAACGTTTTATATAATACTGTCATCCTTTCAGGATTGCGATACCACAGATTAAGTTCCTCATATCCTTTAAACAATCGAGGCGATTAGAATAACGCTAATCGCCTCAACCGTAACTTAATTTCTCCTTCCACCCGTATCCAAAGGAATCGGAGGAGGGCCGATCAGAAAATCGTCATCCGCATTCCTCGTGCCTGAACTGTCGCCTTCTACATCCAGCGAATCACTTCGGCTTGGCTCATAGTAAGTCGGACAATTATATTCCTTACTGATCTTAAAACTGGGTTTCGGAAAGGGGCCGGGTTCAATACCAATGGATTTGTCCCTATAGACTTTTTCAAGAAAACTTCCCACAATCGGCAAGGCTGTCTTCGCACCTTCTCCCAAATTCGTTGTCCTGAAGTGAATACTACGATCGTCGCCTCCCACCCACGCGCCGATAACCAGATCACGTGTAATGCACATAAACCAGCCATCCGAGTTGTTTGAGGTTGTTCCGGTTTTTCCGCCTATCTCGTTATTATTTTTTGCAACATCATATCTCCATTTGATAGACCCAGACGTTCCTCCCGGTTCTTCAACACCGCCTTTGAGCATATGCACCATCAAAAATGCCGATTCTTCGCTGATCGCACGACGGGATTCCGAGACAAATTCCTCAATAATCTTACCATTACGGTCTTCTATTTTTGTTACCAGAATAGGCTGGGTATAGTTTCCATTATTAACAAATACGCTGTAAGCCGCAACCATATCATAAAGAGAAACGTCAAACGGGCCAAGGCCGATGGAAGGAACAGGTTTTAGGGGCGTCGTGATTCCCATTTTTTTAGCATAACGAACAACATCGGCAGCTCCAACATCGTCGGTCAATTGAGCAGTAACCGAATTGACCGATTGTGCCAGTGCCCGGCGAAGCGTCATGTTGGAATAGGTGAAATAACCGGTGGCATTTCTAGGTTTCCATTCTTTTTCCACACCGTCTTCCATGTACGTTTTCTGGAACGGTTTATCCTCGATCTGATCGCACGGCGTCATATTGAAGGTTGAATCATCAATTGCAGTTGTATAAACAAACGGTTTAAATGTTGACCCCGGCTGGCGACGGCCCTGTTTTACGTGATCGTATTTGAAGAAATTATAATCCAGTCCACCAACCCATGCCTTGATTTGCCCGTTATGTGGATCCATAGCCATCATCCCTGCACGTAGAATGCGTTTGTAATAGTCAAGCGAATCCATCGAACTCCAATATTTTTTTATCTGACCGCTCGTTTTCCAATCGTATACAGTCATAGTGTCTTTTTTTGCCAAATAGTAAGACACGCTATCAGGATTATTAGGAAATTTCGCAGCTAAGGATCGGTAACGGCTGGTTCTTTTAACGACCGTTTCAAGGAAATTTGGTATCTCTTTACCTGTCTCGTCAACCCACGGATTTTGTTTTCCCCAGTGATCCTCGAACACTCGCTGCAATTGTTTCATTCGCTGGGACATTGCCTCCTCAGCTTTTTCCTGCATACGTGAATCGATGGTTGTGTAGATTTTTAAACCATCTGTATAAAGATCATATCCGTTTTCATCACCCCATTTTTTTACATAATCAACAACGGCATTTTTAAAATAATTTGCATTTCCGTCGTAAGGAGTTTCGAATTTTGTCTTCAATTCAATTGGTAACGCGCTTATGGAATCCGCTTGTTTGGCCGTGATGTAGCCATATTTTGCCATCTGGCTGATCACAACATTTCGACGTTCGGTTGAACGTTTAATATTTCGCACAGGGTTATAAGTTGTCGTGGCTTTTTGCAGACCAACTAAAACCGCCGCTTCCTGAACGTTCAGACTGTCCGGTGTTTTGCTGAAATAAGATTTGGCTGCTGTGTTAATACCGTATGTATTATTCCCGTAATCGACAGTGTTAAAATACATGGTAAGAATTTCCTGCTTCGTAAAATTTCTTTCCAGTTTAATGGCCGTCAGCCATTCTTTGGTTTTATAGATTAAAGTACTAAGACCAGGGATGTATCCTAAAAGTCCGCGCGCGTCTCTTTTTCTGGTTTTGAATAGCTTTTTGGCAAGCTGTTGCGTAACCGTACTGCCACCTCCACGATCTGTTTCTCCACTTGCAATACCAAGTGCCACACCGGCCATCGCGCGATAGTCGATACCCGAGTGTTCATAAAACCGAACGTCTTCAGTAGCGATAAGTGCTTTGACAAGATTAGGCGAAATTTTTTCATAAGGAACGGGAGTCCTGTTTTCAGTATAAAATTTACCAATCATCAACCCGTCGGATGTGTAGATCTCAGAAGATTGAGACACTTTCGGGTTTTGAAGATCCTCAACGCTTGGCATACTTCCCATTAACCACAGGAAATTTGTCTCTACACAAAAAATGTAGAAAAAGAATCCTAAGAAACCATATAAAAATAATTTCCAGATGAATATAACCGGCTTGTAAAAAGCTGAGTTTTTGTCCATTCTTTTATCCCACCAGGCGCGGTAAGCAGCGCGTTTCTGGCGGATAGAATCGAAGTACCGATCCGTTTTTACTTTCCCAACAAAGAAGGCGGAAAGTCTGTAGATGATGCTTTTGATTATTGTTTTAAGCTGTGTTCCAATGAATTGAAACATGGCCTTGATTTTATTGTAGAAGGTTTTGATAACTTCCATCAAACGTTAAGGTTCATAAGGGTGTCAAAGATAAGAAAAGCCGGACATATCTCGGTATGTCCGGCTTTATCTGCGGCTCATACTATGCCGCTTTAACAAATTTTAGTGCCACGCCATTCATGCAGTATCGCAATCCGGTTGGCTTAGGTCCATCATTGAAAACATGTCCCAGATGACCTCCGCAGGTCCGGCAAATAACCTCTGTGCGTATCATGCCGTGACTGTTATCAACAATCTCTTCTACACTTTGTTCTCCAATTGGAGTAAAGAAACTTGGCCAGCCTGATCCTGACTCATATTTTGTTTCTGAGCTGAACAAAGGAGTATCACAAGCTGCGCAAACATATATTCCCTCCTCTTTATTGTCGTTCAATGGGCTGGTAAACGGCCTTTCTGTTCCTTTTTCACGCAAAACGAAACACTGCATTCCAGTCAATTCTTTTTGCCATTCTTCTTCTGATTTCACTATCTCTCTCATTGTTTTCTATTTGAAGTTGAAGTACCGGTTAATTTAAATAAAATAACTGTACTTATCCTAACCGCTGTCATTATTAGAACGAATCGCGTCTGCTGAAAATTCGCCTCAGCCACGATTTTTCCGCGGGCCAGCACTTATTCGCCATTTCCGGCGGGCGACGGAATAGCCCGGCAGATAATCCAAAGTACAAATTAAAGGATTTTGGGTTTCCAATATTCAGTAAGCCGGTAAGATGGTCGGTACCAAACCAAAGGGGACCTGCCCGCATAGCGAGCCCGATGGCCGGTGAACTATACCTGTTCATAATGGAAACAGGCACCGAAATTTCATACCATTTGTGTTCATACCGTGGCGTTACAGACAACATCGATTCTGCTCTCATACCAAACGCACTTTGCGGAATCAGGTTTTGGACCCACAAAGCATTGACATAAATCTTGGGCTGGATATTATAGTCGACGCTTGCCTGAAAAGCCATTGGAAGTATAGAGTGAAAATCTGCTGTTTGCGAGCCTGAAGCACCCAAGGCCCTGTTTATTGCTATAAATGCTCCTTCTGACCCTTGCAAATTTTGAAAATCATCATATCGTAAAATACCACCGGTAGTTTTTACTTCCTGTTGCAGAAGATAGGTCGGGTTTTTAAAATGAACCCTTCCCAGGTCAGTCAGCGATACCGCAATGCGATATAAATATTTGTTCTTGCTCGCATCGTGCATTCGTATCCCTTTTTCGGTATATGAATATTTGTTAATGTCGGGCCGGTATTCGTAAACAGCACCAAGATCCAAACCCCAGCCGCTACCCGCTGGGCTATTACCCAAAAGCCAGGAAACACTTGGTCTGAAATCTTGAAAAGCTTCGTCTTTTGTGATTCCGTATTTAACGTCAATGTTTCCGGCATCGATCAGATAACGCCTGTTTGCCCAGGCAGGATCCGGTTGTATCGAATAAGATGAGTTTCTTACCTCAGCATTTGCATTGTATAACCCGACAAGTCTTTTTATGGTAACGCCAACTTTCAAAAAATCGGATTCGTTGTCAATTACAACACCGCCGATGGTCATAGCGACTTCTGCCAGTGCATTTACATTCAGTTTTCCGGACTGATCGGTAAAAGTTTGCCCCTGCAAATCAGTTTCTCTGGTTGTTTTGCTCAACAGGCGGGCAAGCGGTTCTGTAATTCCCGAACCATTTACATAATATCGTACTCTCGTGGAAAGCCCTACACCAATTTTATTTTTGAACAGCCCAAACATAATGGATGGAAGCCGGGTATCTCCGCCGGCATTTAACCATTTATCACGTCCGTTCAACCGTTCTTTAAGATAGGCTCTTGGAAACAAAACTGCTCCCTTTTCGCTTCGGTATTCGTTCGATACCTGATTTGTTATTAAACTAAGAAAAGAATAAGGTGCATTGTAGCGGACTCCGCTGTTCGCTGTGTAAAGCTGAGATCCGACCAAGTTTACATAAACGCTGTAACGCGAGTCTGAAACAAAGGCGGGATTATGATATAAAGCCTGTGTACCGGAATAGTTGCCCATCGCAATGCCTTGAAGGTGTTGTGATATAGCGCTATTCGTGATTCCCAGTAATATTCCTCCAATAAGCAACAAGTTTTTAGGCATGTGGTTAAAACGGTAAACCTTATGTTTCATTATTCCCTCTACAAATAAAACATGAAGTGGACTGACATGCAATGTTTGTTTATCTATCTATGTAATAATAACGATTGGCTAATATTCTGCCGTATTTATTTGAGGATATCTCGATTATCGTTTAAATCTTATTTTACGGAAAATTGTATTATTCTTTTTTGTAAGCATTTAAGAACTAAACTATTGCTAACTTAAAAGCTGTATTTTACAAATGGCATTATCAGATTTTGATTTCAGGTATTATATAAATGTTTTGCAAATTGAAAGATAGGCCATATATTGTTCTGTTAATAGTAGAAGTATACTTATTCAAATTTTGTATTGTATGAATTTTTCATTCTCTGATTATCAATGCGAGGATTTCTTCGATGAGATGTTTACTCCCGATGGACAAATCCGTCCGGGGTATGAACATTTAAAAAATAAATTTGAAAATTTAACTAACGAAGACCTCACAAACAGGCAGTTAGCTACGGAGCGGGCGTTGCTTTCAATGGGTATAACGTTCAATGTATATTCGGAAGGTGAAGGCACAGAGCGGATTATGCCAATCGATATTATCCCGCGTGTGCTGCCAAATGCAGAATGGGAATGGTTGGAAAAAGGTTTGAAGCAGCGTATCAAGGCGCTGAATATGTTTATACACGATGTTTATAATGAACAGAATATATTGAACGACGGCGTTGTCCCGAGAGATCTTATAGAATCCAGTAAATGTTTTCTGAAACCGTGCATTGGTTTGAATCCTCCGAAGGGAATCTGGTGCCATATAACAGGTACAGATTTGATCAAAGGGGATGACGGAACCTTTATGGTTCTGGAAGACAATCTGCGGTGTCCGTCAGGTGTTTCTTATATGATAGAAAACAGGGAGCTGTCAAAACAAATTTTCCCGGATGTGCTCGCGCGTACCGGAGTCCGTCCTGTTTCGGATTATCCGACCAGGCTTTTGCAAATGCTGCAGCACTTAGCGGACCGGCCAAACCCAACCGTGGCAGTTCTGACGCCGGGAATTTATAACTCTGCTTATTTTGAGCACTCTTATCTGGCTCAGCAAATGGGTGTGGAGCTGGTAGATGCCCGCGATCTTGTAGTTTCTGATGGTTATGTGAAGATGCGCACGACAAGCGGACTTCAGATTGTTGATGTTATCTATCGTCGTATTGACGATACATTCCTGGATCCGGAAGCCTTTAATCTGGATTCATTAATCGGTATTCCGGGAATATTTGAGGTTTACAAGAAGGGTCGGGTGGCCCTGGCCAATGCGCCCGGAACCGGCGTTGCCGATGATAAGGTTGTTTATGCCTATGTACCCCGCATCATCGAATATTA
Source organism: Dyadobacter koreensis (assembly GCF_900108855.1). Taxonomy (GTDB): domain Bacteria; phylum Bacteroidota; class Bacteroidia; order Cytophagales; family Spirosomataceae; genus Dyadobacter; species Dyadobacter koreensis. Next base: position 862,734 of record NZ_FNXY01000003.1, on the reverse strand, counting down.
TTTGAAGGAAGAGGCAATTATACCGAATGTAAAAACATATATCTGCCGGGAACCTGATGATTTCGAATACGTGCTTGCCAATATTCAGGATCTCGTTGTGAAAGAAGCGAACGAGGCGGGTGGTTATGGTATGATGATCGGTCCGAAAGCTACCGAGGAAGAACACGAAATTTTCAGACAAAAAATACGGGATAATCCGCGTAACTACGTTGCCCAGCCAACAATTTCTCTTTCACGGGTTCCCTGTATGGTCGATGGGCATGCAGAGGGGCGCCACGTTGACCTTCGCCCGTATATTTTATATGGGGATGAAATCAATGTGATACCGGGTGGGCTTACCCGTGTAGCATTAAGAAAAGGTTCACTTGTTGTCAATTCTTCACAAGGAGGCGGTGGTAAGGATACCTGGGTATTGTACTAAGTCGAGAATAAAAAGTTTTTAGAGAAGAATTTTGGAGAAATTAATGCCAGTGTCTGTTTTCCGGGCACTGGCATTAATTTTTTAATGTTGGACACCTAACAAGATCTGTTTCTAAAACTTTATTAACTTAAATGGAAACGAAATGCAACGTGAAGTAACCGGCTGGTATAGTCCGTCGCTGAATAAACAAATGGATATTGCCGTGTACGGGCATTACGGATTTGCTTTGTTATTAATTCCCACAGCAGCGTCAGATTACCTGGAATATGAAAAGAATGGATTGATAGAAAGTATTGCCCCATACATAAATTCAGGCAAGGTCAAGGTATATTGTATTAACAGTATCAATGGCGAAAGCTGGCTAAATCCACACATGCACGGATACGACAAGGCCGTTCGGCATCAACATTTTAACGACTACGTAATTAAGGAAGTTGTTCCGTTTATAAAGGATACAACAAGCCAAAAAAATGAAATTATCACCGCAGGAGCATCACTCGGGGCATTTCACGCTGCGAACTTATTTTTTCGCTATCCGGATTTTATTCATGGCGTAATTGGTATGAGCGGATGTTATGATTTGACTGAATATACGAATGGTTATTATGATGATAACGTATACTTCAATTCTCCAACTCATTACCTCTCACAATTAAAAGCTGAGTGGCAATTATCTTTATATCGCGAGAGCAGACATATTCACTTTGTTACGGGTTCGGGAGCGTATGAGCATCCGGAATGCTCTCAGCGGATTTCTTCTATTCTGGCTGCTAAAAATGTTCCGCATGAGCTTGATATCTGGGGAGAAGATATTCCGCATGAATGGTGGACCTGGAAAAGAATGTTGCCTTATTATCTGGAAACACGTTTTTAAAAAGAAATCCGATTTTCATGCTCGCCAGATAAACTGATCTGCAACACGAAAATCGGAATTATTTTAAACGAAATCTGTAAGACTTTTCACGCCCCTTCGAACTGCCGTAAGAAACGGACGTCGTTTTCAGTGAACAATCTTAAATCGCTGATCCCGTAGCGTAGCATTGTAATCCGTTCGATTCCCATTCCGAACGCAAAACCCGTAAATTCTTCACTATCAATTCCTGCATTTTCAAGAACAGCAGGATCAACCATGCCAGAACCTGCGATTTCTACCCATCCGGTATGTTTACATATGTTGCAGCCTTTTCCTTTACAGATAAAGCAGGTAACATCTATTTCAGCGCTTGGTTCCGTAAACGGGAAGTAGGATGGGCGGAGACGAATTTGGGAATCCTTGCCAAACATTTCCTTGGAGAAATGAAGCAAAGTATCTTTTAAGTCTTTAAAACTTACGTTACGATCAATATACAAACCTTCTACCTGATGAAATACGCAGTGCGCACGCGCCGAAATGGCTTCGTTCCGGAATACGCGCCCAGGCATAATCGAGCGGATAGGCGGCTTTTGTCTTTCCATCAAACGAATCTGAACGTTGGAAGTATGCGTTCTTAATAATACGTCATCTTTAACGGCACCCTCTCCTTTTGAAATGAAGAATGTATCCTGCATTTCACGTGCCGGATGATTATCCGCGAAATTTAATGCGCCGAAGTTATACCAGTCCGTCTCTATTTCAGGCCCGTAGGAAACATTGAATCCCATACGTTCGAAAATCTCGATAATACGACGACGAACGATTGTTAACGGGTGAATACTTCCCTGGAGGTTCGGAGCAACCGGCAGCGTCAGGTCGAGCTGCGCGTCTTCGTTATTTTCTGCAGCATTTTCCAGGTTTGCGGTAAAATCCTGAAAACGGGTCTGAGCAAGATTTTTTAAAGTATTTAATTCCTGTCCAACGGCACGGCGATCTTCCTGGGGAATATTTTTAAGTCCTTCAAACAATTCGGTAACAACGCCCTTCTTGCTTATATACCGTAAACGAAATGCTTCAAGTTGTTCTTTATTTTCAACCTGGCTTATTTCAATTTCTTGGAGTAATTCCTTAACCCGATCAGTAATCATAAATTTTATTGGTTGTAAAAGAAACGTAATCGGGTCCAGATCACTGGTTGCCAACTGCCGTATTCCGGTATTTTCTATTTATTCTAAACGGGCTGCCAAGCAGGTTGGTTCCGCATTGAAATCTGCTGCAAAGATAGATAAAGTTATGAGGCGTTAGAGGAGATTTTTTGAAGGCAAGCAAAAATATCCTTGAATAGAGCCTGAAAATGCCAATTCGGGCACTAAGTAAAATTACGTGTTTTGGTAAGTTCAGTTACGTCTTTTCAATTGGGTGTGCTTTGTTAATATATTGACTGACAGAAATTTAGCAAAAAATACCTATTTGTGGGTACTTTACTTGTCGGAATATTCCATTTAAATTTGAATCAGAAACAACGTCAGAAAAACCAGCCCCAAGCATCATGAAAACATTAGGAACTTTTACTCATCAAACATTGTCGGACAATTCCTCTGCCGACAGAACAGTTAACATCTCTGTTCAATCTATGGGCAGAACAATTTTTCTTACTCCTGACATTATTACATTCTTGGAAGGAGAGGGGAACTACACTTTTATATATACAAATGCAGGGAAAAGATTTCTGGTTTCCAAAACATTAAAATCCCTTGCCGAAATTCTTGCGAACAATTTCATCCGCGTTCATAAATCATATCTTGTTAATTCGGACTATGTTGTTGAACGTATGGAAGACGACCGTATGCTGAAAATGTCTTGTGGTAAAGAAGTGATTGTTTCCAGAAGAAAAATCAAAGAAATCAGCGGCATCCTGAATCACACCAACCGTCGTATCAGTGCTTAAAAGAAACTCTATCGGAAAAAATTTACTAGGTATTAAATTAGTGGGTTATTCAAAAGGACAGCAGCCATCGCCAGATCGACGGCTGCATGTTTTGTTTGCCTGTGGGTTCTAAAATAATTTCAGTCCGAGCGTAACTTGCCAGGAAGTAATTTTTTGGCGGACAGTTGCGCTGTTGCCTTCTATTGGCTTACCATTTAGTTTGAAAGTAGCCAAATCTGTGAATGTCCCTTCCTTGCGGACATCTAGACTAAAACTTCCGAGGTCAAGGCCAGCACCAAACTGATAGCCGACTACGGCGTTGGACAATGAATTATCGCGGTTTGAAGAGTATTGTTTGAAAGCATCACTCAACTTCTGATTGTCGCCTACACGGAAAGAAAATAACGGTCCCGCCAGAATTCTGATCGGACCGCCTTTTAATCCGATCAGGATCGGGACATCGATATTGCTATATTTAATTCTGACATTCTGCGCAGTTGTCGAGCCGTCAGGAATTATCTGGAATGTCCCGCCTTTGGTAGAAACCAAAACCTCCGGCTGGACAAATATGGTACGTCCGAAACGCATATACACCCCGCCAACCCAGCCGGTTTTTGTGTCAAAACTCTGTTTGATGTTATCTTTCACTTCTGAGCCGTCGTATTTCAAATACGCATTTCCATTGTCGTCATAACGGGTTGTAAAAACATTACCCATTGTCAGTCGTGATAAATTCACGCCTCCCTTCAAACCGATAGCGAAACCTTTGGTCTGCGCCTGAGCAGAAATAATGGTTGTCAGGAATAAAAGGCTTGTATAAATTGTTCTCTTAATTACGTTCATACCGAAAAATTGTTGATGACTAAAACCGATTGATAACGTCAGGATATAAAAAACGGTACGCAAACCTACTATTTTTTGATTTAACGGGAAAAACGGTTGCATATTTGACAAATTTAAAGACGTTTTTGTAACATCATATACGACAACAAACTAAGAAAGGACCCTTATGGCCAAAGCCAAAACAGCATATTTTTGTCAGGAATGCGGATATAATTCACCCAAATGGGTTGGCAGATGTCCTTCTTGCGGCGAGTGGAACACCATGGTGCAGGAGGTAATCGAAAAAGAAGATAAAAAGACAACGGTGTCCTGGAAGGCAATCAATTTAGCCAGCCGGCCCAAAGCGATCTCGGAAATCGAATATGCAAACGAACCCAGGATTGTAACGGACGACGGTGAGTTAAATCGTGTTTTGGGTGGTGGAATTGTGAAAGGTTCGCTGGTTTTGATAGGAGGAGAGCCTGGAATTGGGAAATCAACTCTAATGCTTCAGATCGCGCTGACGCTAACCAAGAAAAAAGTTCTTTATGTTTCGGGTGAAGAATCAGAACAGCAGATCAAAATGCGTGCGGAGAGGATGTCTTCGAAAAGCGAGAATTGTTTTATTTTAACAGAAACACATACGACAAATATTTTCAGACAAATAGAAGACTTTCAACCGGAAATTTTGATTATTGATTCTATTCAGACCATGCAGTCTGCTTACATAGAATCCGGTGCCGGAAGTGTATCGCAAGTACGGGAATGTACCGCGGAATTTATGAAGTACGCCAAGGAAACCGGCGTTCCGGTTTTTTTAATCGGACATATTACAAAAGACGGCTCATTAGCGGGCCCGAAGGTTTTGGAACACATGGTGGATACGGTGTTGCAATTTGAAGGCGACCGTCATACAACATACCGGATTTTGCGAACAGTAAAAAACCGTTTTGGAAGTACTTCTGAGCTTGGTATTTATGAAATGCACGCTGCTGGATTGAGGCAGGTGAGCAATCCTTCTGAAATACTTATTTCCCAACGCGATGAGCCTATCAGCGGAATTTCAATTGGTTCGATGATGGAGGGAAATCGTCCTTTATTAATTGAAATTCAGTCGCTGGTGAGTGTTTCTACATATGGAACGCCACAACGAAGCGGGACCGGTTTTGATGCTAAAAGGCTACAAATGCTGTTAGCAGTTCTGGAAAAACGCGGCGGTTTCAGGCTTGGTGTTCAGGATGTATTTCTAAATGTCGCCGGTGGTTTACGTGTAGAGGATCCCGCAATCGATCTATCGGTAGTGGCCTCTATTGTTTCGTCTTATGAGGATTCTTTTATCCCGCCCTCTGTATGTTTTGCGGCGGAGGTTGGACTGGGAGGCGAGGTCCGGGCAGTAAATAGAATAGAAAGCCGTATTTCAGAAGCTGCTAAACTGGGTTTTAAGAAAATTTACATATCAAAGTATAATGGTAAAGGTCTGGATTTTAAAGATGCTAAAATAGAGGTTGTAACAGTAGCGCATTTGGATCAGCTTTTTATGGAATTGTTTTTAAATAAGTAATAGTTATTTGAAACAAATTGCTGTTGTTTGTCGTATACAACTAAAAGGAATAATAATAAATCATTCTTTTTGCTCAACTATTTAATTCTACGTTATAAATCAGTCATTTCGGTCGTATGGAGGAAATATTAGTTGGCCATTCTATTACATAACGTAGAAATAGTTGGCTAAATTTGCAAATTGTGGTATATTGCACTAGTCAACTTATGTTTACATATATTTACGTATATATCCAGAGCAGATATCGCGTGAATTTGCTTTAAGCAATCACAATTGAGATTTATCCTAACGTTGTGAAAATTAAATCAATTCGAATAAGAGGTTTTAACACACATAAAACCACATTTTTAAGTTAACTCATCTCACTATGGTTTCAGTTATAATGCCTTGTTATAATTCCCAGAAATATATTTCTTCCAGCATCGAATCTGTTTTGGCGCAGTCGGTTACAGAATGGGAACTATTGATCATTAACGATGCATCAACTGATAACACGAAAGATATAATTAACGATTTTTCGAAACGAGATCCTCGAATAAAAGTATTTCATTTGGAAAAGAATAGCAGTGCTGCTGTTGCCAGAAATATTGGAATTGACAATGCGCAATATAAGCACATTGCGTTTTTGGATAGTGACGATCTCTGGCTTCCTGAAAAGTTAGATAAGCAGCTTTCTCTGATGGAAAAAAGAAATATGCCCTTTTCCTTCACTTCCTATTATGTAATCAATCATGAAGGCAAGGTATTGGAACTTCGGAAAGCACCTGAGATTGTAAACTATGATAAACTATTAAACCATGGAAATGAAATTGGCTGTCTAACGGTTATGTACAACCGTGAAAGATTTCAAAATTATCGCTTCAATGAGGAGATACGTATACACGAAGATTATAAGATGTGGCTTGATATGTTTGAAAATGTAGATACCGCCTACGCAATTGAAGAACCTCTTGCATTATACCGTGTTCATGCCGGCTCAAAAAATCTTAATAAATTCAGATCTTTGAAATGGAACTGGCTTTTATGGCGCAATTATCAAAAACAAAGTGTAATTTCTTCTTTAATAATTTCCCTTAGATGGATAAAAAATAAAGTTGTTCAGCGGTTAACGGTAAAGAAGCTTAATACTTCGCGTAATAATTCTTTAACCTTTCCGTCAGTCGATCAAAAATCGGTTTACTAAATTCAATAAAAAGCTGTTGAGGGTCGGGAGGTAACAGTTCCTGGCTTTTGCACATTCTTAGTTGAGCTGGGGTAAGTGCCCGCTCGTCTCCGTTAAAATTGGCCCACTCGCAAACCCAGTTGTATTCTCCTCCGAATTTTTCCTGGTTAACCTGCTGATTCGTTTTGAAATCCACGATTCGCATATCAAGCAAGCCGCTCGAATGTATGGTTTTTCGGTTTTTAGTGAGTTTCGCTGTCACTTTATCATAAAATTCTACCTTTCTCCTGTTAACGGTTTTTTCTCCAATTTTTACACTGTCCTTACTTACAACAGTTTCCGTATTTTTTTCAAGGAGTGTTTGCCCGACAATAAAATCGTCAAATTGAAGTGTGATAATATGATCAGGTTTTACTTTACTTTTTGTCGCTTCGGCAGGCGTATAAAACCTTACGAATTTATTCAGCCGTTGATTTGTTTGCAGAAACTCATAAATACGGTCCTGGAAATACGCATTGCTAAGCTGGTATACCTTCGAGGTTACCAAAACTTGCTCAACGACAACTTTGAACGAAGCTAGGTTATAAGAGGTTTCCAATCTGCGCTCGATATCATTATAATTTGGAGACAGCGCGCTCACCCGCTCGAAATGTTCGTAAGCAACTCTGGCATTACTGCGGTCTCCGGCAGCTATCATCTTTATTCCCTCAGAATAGTGAGATTCAACGGCTTTTTGCTTGCTATTTCTTTCTTCTTCATAGTAACTTCTTGCCTCCACAGTTTTCATACAGACCGGACAAGTTTTTACAGCTTCGTAAAGCTGATTTAGCTTTTGATAAGAAGCCAGCAGTTGTTCCCATTTAGGCAAGTCCGGTCCTGATTCATTTTTCTGAATATCATCAAGATGTTGAGCAACGGCGCTTGGAAAGGCTTGTCTTAAAATATCTAACGAAGAGCCATGTGTAGGATTATTGCGTAATTTGTCAGCCGCACGAAATACAGAATCGTCGAAATCTCCTCGTTTGAGGGATTTTTTAGCAGAATGGCAACCTCCTGCTACAATAAGAAAGATAATAAAAAGATAAAGAGAGGAAAATCTATTCATAAAATAGTTAGGCAAATCGGATACGGAGATTTGCGTAACAAATTTCTATAAAAATTATTTCATTTTCGAATGCTTTACTAAATACGCCATCAAAACCGGATCGAAACCTTTGGCAATATCGGCTTCAATAAAATCGATTTTATATTGTCCGCATTTTAGTTTTAGCTTTTGATAAAAATCACCAACGAATTTTTGATAAGATTCTCTGACCTGATCTGGCTGAACTTTTATTTTTTCTCCTGATTCAAGATCTATAAATTCATAAGGACGGTTTTCAAACGAAAATGTTTCTTCCGTTTTTTTATCCGTTACATGAAAAAGCAGCACCTCGTGAAGATTGTGTTTCAAATGTTGCAAGGCAGCAAAAATCAGCTCTGCTTCTTCAATATTCTCAAACATATCGCTGAAAATAACGACAAGAGAGCGTTTGTGAATTTTTTCGGCCAGGTGATGTAGAACTGTGGCAACAGAAGTTTTTTGCAAAGGACGCGTTTTTTGTAAAAGCGCGTTTAATTCCTGCATAATCTTGTGCACATGTGAAGGGGTAGATTTTACAGGTGTCTGCACTTCAATGGCATCCGAGAAAGTGCACAAACTGACAGCATCCTTCTGTCTTTGTAGCAAATAAGTCAGACTTGCCGCAGCCATCAGGCTGAACGTCATTTTGCCATAATTTTCTTCGGGGTAATACATCGAGGAGGAGGTGTCCAGTAATATGTGACACCGAAGATTGGTTTCCTCCTCGTAACGTTTTACATATAACCTGTCCGATTTGGCAAAAACTTTCCAATCAATATTTCTTGTTGATTCACCGGTATTGTACAACTGGTGTTCAGCAAATTCCACAGAAAATCCATGGAAAGGAGATTTATGAAGTCCGGTAATAAAACCTTCAACCAGCTGTTTGGCCAGAAATTCAAGATTCCCAAATTCTCTGATTTTTGCTAAATCCAGTTGTCTGTTATTCATACAGATAAAAACAAATTAATCTTTTGTACGCATGGAAATAATTTTACCTGCCTTGTGATCAACTTCCTCATTGGAGTCCAGCATTACCATTCCTTCCATACCTACAATGCGCATGGAAACGCTGGCTACACCACTGGAAATGATTCCGATTAAGCGGGCAGCTTCTTTACTAACATCGACCATCCTGTTTTTGGAATAAGGGCCGCGATCATTTACTCGAACTATAACTCTTTGATTCGTAGCCAGATTTGTGATTTCCAGCATCGTGTTAAGCGGTAATGTGCGGTGCGCAGCGGAAAGTTCCGTACTCTTGTGAATTTCTCCTGAGGAGGTTTTTCGCCCGTGAAAGCGTGATGAATAAAATGAAGCGCGACCAACTTCTGTTTTGCCTAGGCTTATCTGTGCTTCTGCATCAGGGAGTGCCGCCAGGGACAAAAATAATAGAATCAGAATCCGATGATAAGTCATATCTGAGCGTTTAGGTGGAACATAACAAGACTCCAAGAAGCCTTATCTTTTACCATAATTACGGAGTAGGGCAGACCCACATTCCCGCATATTATTCAAATGTAACGGAATAAACATAGAAATACATGTGTCATGTTGATAAAGTGCAACATAAATCGCAAAAGTTTTAATTTTTGGTGGCAAGGTATTTGCTAATATATGCCGGTTTTTTTGTTCGCAGCAATAAACTTTCTATTTTAGCGTTTGCAAACCTATTAAAAACTAAACATAGTGGAAGACAGAGAGCAAATCTACTCCAAAAGGGTCAGGGCGGGAAAACGGACTTACTTCTTCGATGTTCGCTCTACGCGATCCAACGACTATTACCTAACCATTACCGAAAGTCGCCGTCATCCGCAGGGAGAAGGCTTTACATACGAAAAACACAAGATGTTTTTGTACAAAGAAGACTTTGATAAGTTTGTAGAGGCTTTGAAGGATGCGGTAGATCACGTGAAAACGGAATTGATGCCAGAAGTTGATTTTTCTCAGTATGAGGCCAAAGCGGATGAAGTAGACGCGATCGGCGAGTCAGATCTGAAGTGGGAATAAAAAACTTTACTTTTTTAGAAGAGCCTTCGCAAATCATTGACGAAGGCTTTTAGTTTTTCTGTCAGGTAATTGGTAATTTTGCATGAAATTATCAAGGCTTGCTATTTAAGTGTGGCCATTTACCATTTTAATATGATGAGGACATTGGCTGAATATGCCTTCCCATCTCATTTGTCTTAGTTTTTATGAGCCTTCAATGTGGAATTGTTGGATTACCGAACGTTGGGAAATCCACTTTATTTAATGCTATTTCTACCGGTAAAGCCGAAGCAGCCAACTATCCTTTTTGTACTATCGAACCAAATGTCGGCGTCGTAACGGTGCCTGATGAGCGTATTGATGTACTGATCGGACTGGTTAAGCCTCAGAAAGTGATACCAACGATTATGGAATTTGTTGATATCGCAGGTTTGGTAAAAGGCGCAAGTCAGGGTGCTGGTCTGGGAAATAAATTCCTTGCCAATATCCGTGAAGTAGATGCAATCGTTCACGTCGTGCGTTGTTTTCAGGATGAAAATGTTGTACACGTTGAAGGAAGAGTTGATCCGGTATTTGATAAAGAAATTATCGATATAGAATTGCAATTGAAAGATTTGGAATCTATCGAGAAAAAAATGCAAAAAACGGAAAAAGGAGCGAGGGCAGGCGATGCAAAAGCAAAGGCCGAACTCGAACTTTTGAAAAAATATAAAGAAACGCTCGAAGCAGGAAAAAATGCACGGAGCCTTGTCGTTTCAGATCCTGATCTGAAAGAGTCCGCAGTTGGGGATTTGAAATTACTTACGGATAAACCGGTTCTTTACGTTGCAAACGTTGACGAAGGTTCCATGCTAACGGGTAATGAGTATTCCGAGAAGCTAAGAGAGGCAGTAGCGCACGAAGGTGCTGACGTTATTGTTCTTTGTGCTGCTATCGAATCACAGATTTCTGAAATCGAAGATGAGGAAGAGCATGAAATGTTCCTTGGAGAATACGGTTTGAAAGAATCGGGTTTGAGCAAGCTTATCAAAGCTTCTTATGCGCTCTTGAATCTTATTACTTATTTTACAGCCGGTGTTAAAGAAGTTCGTGCCTGGACAATCGTGAAAGGCTGGAAAGCGCCGCAGGCTGCCGGTGTTATTCACAGTGATTTCGAAAAGGGTTTTATTCGTGCTGAGGTTATCAAACTTGCAGACTACGAACAATACAAATCAGAAGCCGGTGTAAAAGAAGTTGGCAAAATGGCTGTTGAAGGGAAAGAATATGTTGTTGTGGATGGTGATATTATGCACTTTCGTTTCAACGTTTAATTTACATTGGTTAATAAAAAACGGGCTGCTTCTCATTCGAAAGGCAGCCCGTTTTTTATAATTATCTCGTTATTCAAAAAAATTGGGTTCATCTTTATGAATCATCGCCCGAAAGGTGTCCGTCATGAAAATAATATCATCAATCTGATTTTGGGCCTTACTTAAAATGTGTATACTAAGGCCGTCACTGATCAGTTTCGCAAACAACTGATGCAGCAAAATTAAATCTTCAACATTTACAGAAAAATCACGGACAACATACATATGAAATCCTCTGTCCTGCAACTGGGAAAAGTATAATACCAGGTGGAAATCCTGACCGTTGTAAAAAGATATTACGTGGTTTTCTTCAAATTTCGCCGGCATTTCACGATGATCTACCAGGCAATCAATAATCTCAACTTCATTTTTAGTGAGAAATAAATTGGGTGTCAGTGCCCAATCAGACGTAAACTCTCTCATACGGTCCGCTTTTAATTTGCAATCTAGCTAATCTACTATTCGAATATAAAACTATTTCTACAAAAATCAAGCCAGCCTATCTTCTTCTGTTCCATTCGATCGTTTTATAGCCAATTAGCAGATCAGAGCGGCTTGTTGGTGGGCGATGATAGATAAGAATGTCGTAGTCATTTTCTGTTGTCGCATAATTTCCTTCCACATAGCCGTCATCAACTTTTGGAGGATTCCCTTTTACAACGGTATATTCATAGTTAACGACGCCTTGTTTGATCAATATATCAGCCTGATAAGCTTTGGTGTCCTGATTGAATTCCATTCTGTTCCGGTCATTAAGCTGCCATAAATTAAAGGCACCATTTACATAAATCGTCGCATCAGGATCTTCTTCAATTTTAAGGGTAAATAAGGTAGGTGTGTAATCTGCTTCCACACTTCCACGTCCTGATTCTTTTTGATCAACGATATACTGACCATTTAAATCTTCTATTTGAATGTATCCATTATCTGCGCGCGATCGGTCTGGTGTGATTGTCAGGCTTGTATTCTCACCTGAACGCTCCAATGCGTAGACGCCATAACCTCGTCCCGATAAGGTTCTGCTATCGAAATATCTGAATTCATTACCACCGGGAAAAGTATTTTCCAGATCGAAAAAGGTGTATTCCAGTATCGAATCAAAGGGCCGGACATTGGTTGGTTTAAAATTAGATTTTGCCTGATCAAACCGGAAATTTTTGCGAAGTACGACTTTGAGATCCTGCTGTGGCGAGATCAGGTTATAGCCTTTGTAATCTATACTGAAATCAATCTGCTGATCAGAAAATTGTTGTTTGATTCCTTGAGAAAAGCGTGCTTCCGCCGTGATAGCAACTCTCGTCTCATAAATCATGAACCGTCTTGTCAGAAGTGTCCTTCTGCCCCGATCCGATGAAACAATAAGCACATAATTTCCTGAAAGTTTCAATTTTGGCACCTCAAACCGGTAATGTGTATAGGCGACCTTAGTACTGAAAGATTGCTCGTAATTAGTCAGCGGATAGTCGTTGTATTCGTAAGTGAATTCTATATCATTGAGGTTAGATTTTGTCCAATCAGCATTACAGTGAATAATTTTGGCACGAAGTCCGGTCATACTGGTTGTCATATCATCAAATTCGAGGACAAGCGGCAGACTGCTTTGTATCGGAATGATCGGAGGTGATATCAGACGCGTAGGGTTTTCTTTATCTTCGATACCGGGATAGAGTAATACGGTTTTTATATCGTCTGTATAAACGTAATCTTCCAACCGGATATCCGGATTTTGAGCCCGGCACAGAAAAAATGATAAACTGAAAAGAGTAAAAATAATATAGCGCATAAATTTATTTTGTTGCAAAAAATGTAAAGATCAAAAAGAAACAACGTATGAATGGCGACGATGTTTTTTGACATAATTAACTATTTTAGTTTAGAAGATAAACTTTATGTCTACTCCACCCAGAAAATATTATTCAATAGCAGAATATCTGGATATCGAACGTGACACCGATTATAAAAGTGAATATCATAAAGGCGAAATTTTTACAATGGCCTGGGCAGGTCATAACCAAAATCGGATTGTAGAAAATCTTTCAATTGAAATCGGAGGAGTTTTTAAGGAAGCCGTGAAGGACATATTCCAGCGACCAACGTATTCATATTTCTGAAACAGGTCTTTAAACTTATCCGGGGGATATGTTTAAATTAATTCGAGATCTTTTGTGGCAGAAGTTTCTAGGAAAAATGAAAAGGATTTTGGGGTTAGTCTCGGAAGCATATAACCTGAATGATCGGTTGGAAATGAGGAGTGTCGGTTTGACGTTGGCAATAACAGATATTGATGCTTAGACGGAAGATTTGATCTCAGAAGTTAATGAATAGAAAAAAAATGGTCATTTCAGTTTAAACCGAAGTGACCATTTTTTTAATTCTGTTAAAAAAATTATATCAACCTAATTCTTCAACCTCCATCATAGCAGTTTCCCATGATTCGGTTGCCTGGTCAAGCTTTTTCTTCACGTCAGCATAAAAACGATTTAATTCAGCAAGTTTTGCAGAATCATTATATATCGCCGGCTGAGCCAGTTTTGCTTCGGTTTCAGATTTTTTAGCTTCCAGATTGCTGATGGTTGCTTCAAGTTCTTCAACCTGTTTCTTCGCTTTTTTCAATTTCTGAACATCTTCGGAAGAAGTTGCTTTATTCGTATTCTTTTGCGCGTTTCCGTTATTATTGGCAGCCTGATTGCTTTTTACCTGCGGCGGTGCACTGCTCACGGTTGCTTTTTCACTTACCGCTGACTGTAATCCGCGCTCTTCAATCCATCTTTCGTACTCAACATAGGTACCAGGATATTCCTTGATCTGATGATCTTCGATATACCAGATTTTATTAGCGATGGATTCAACAAAATACCTGTCGTGGGAAACGACGATATAACTTCCTTCATATTGCTGCAAAGCCTGGATCAGAATGTTCACTGACTGCATGTCCAAGTGGTTGGTAGGCTCATCTAGCAGCAGGAAATTTGCTTGTGAAAGCAGAACTTTTGCCAAGGCAACACGCGATTTTTCTCCCCCTGAAAGTACTTTGATCTTTTTAAATACATCGTCTCCCGAGAAAAGGAAACAACCCAAAACTGTACGTAATTCCGTTTCAGTTTTTGTTGAATTTGCGTATTTAAGTTCTTCTAAAAGATTGTGGTTAATGTTTAGAGATTCGAGCTGATGCTGGGCGTAGAACGTAAACATCACATTATGACCTAATCTTCTTTTTCCTTCAATCGGTTCGGTACCGGCAACAACACGTAAAGCCGTAGATTTACCGCGTCCGTTTGCTCCGATCAACGCAATTTTATCACCGCGTTCCATGGTGATACTGGTATGGTCCAGAATTACTTTATCTCCATAGGCTTTCGAGGCATCTTCCAATTGGAAAACATGACGGCCAGGCTGCGTTGTAAATTGGAAACGGAAATGGACTTTTGCATTTTCGTCCACAACGGCATCCACAACTTCCATTTTATCAAGTGCCTTTACACGGCTTTGTACCTGCTTGGATTTTGTCGCTTTGGCTTTGAAACGTTCAATAAAACGTTCTGTTTGCTTAATTTTGGCTTGCTGGTTTTCGAAAGCTCCGCGTTGGATATCGTTACGCAAGGCTTTTTCTTCCAGATAGTAAGAATAATTTCCGGAGTACAAATTCAATTTTCCTCCTGAAACTTCAACAATTGTATCAACAGTATTGTCAAGAAACGCTCTATCGTGAGAAACAACGATCACAGCACCTTCATAACTTTGAACATATTTTTCAACCCACTGAATAGACGGTAAGTCCAAGTGGTTGGTAGGTTCATCGAGCATTAAAAGTGAAGGTTTTTGCAAAAGTAATTTTGCAAGCATAACCCGCATTCTCCATCCCCCTGAGAATAATCGTAATGGTCTGTGTAAATCGTCCGTTACAAAGCCAAGTCCTTCAAGGATTGCTTCCGCTTTCGACTGGATCGTATAACCGTCTAACGCATCAAATTCATCCTGCACTTTAGCAAGTTTGTCTACCAGCTCGTCGCGGTAGTTATGCTCCATTTCGTGCAGGATTTTATCAATCTGCACCTGAAGCTGGTTTTGGCGCTCAAATGCCTGCATAGCAACCGCCAAAATCGACTCATCACTTTGATAAGAAAGCAAATCCTGGTTCAGGAAGCCAATCGTGCAATCTCCTGATTTAGAGATGCGCCCTTCGTCCGGCTGGTATTCCCCATCGATCATCCGAAGCAGGGTGGATTTCCCTGTTCCATTCAGACCGATAAGGCCAATTTTCATTTTTGGCTTAATATGAAGCGACGCGCCATCGTAAAGTGCGCGGTCGCCAAGATAATAACTGAGGTTCGTAATCGCGATCATGCCGCAAAGGTACGGATAAGATAGAGATTGTGAAAATGCAACTTGTTGGAATAGTTATAAAATCAAATAGTTAATCCGAAATATGACATTAATCTTGTAAATTTGTGTTGTGGGTAACACAGAGTTTCACAGAGGGTTTAAGAGGGGCACAGAGTTTTCTCTTAACAAAGATAATTCTGTATCGCAAAAGATTCTTCTGTCTGCTATTGAGCCCTGGATGTTAATTTATCAAAATATTTTCAGATATGAACTATACATACAAGTTGAGGTTGGTGCCAGAACCAGAGGGAGGATATACGGTTTTCGTTCCGGCTCTTCCGGGATGTATTACGTATGGTGAAAGTATCGACGAAGCATTGGCAATGGCGAAGGAGGCTATTTCCCTATATGTTGAAGAGTTAGCAGAGCGAGGGGAGCCAGTTCCTGACGATAGTAATACGTTGGAATATTCTCTAAGTCTTGTTGCGTGAACTTATCACCGTAATATTTAATAAAACTCTTAGAGTCTAATGGTTTTATTTTCAAAAGAGCAAAGGGATCGCATCAGGTTTTTTTCAATGCACATTCTAACAAAACAGCGATCGTCCCTTTTCATGGAGGAAAAGATCTTAAAAAAGGAACGTTTCTGGCTATTCTTAAACAGGCTGGAATAGATATTAATAGTTAAAAATATAAATTTTGAACAATCTATTTCCCATATTTCTGAAACTTGAAAATCTTCATACGCTTATCATCGGTGGCGGTTATGTTGGTCTGGAAAAAATTACTGCGGTTTTGGATAATTCTCCCGAGGCTACCGTAACCCTGGTGTCGCCGGAAATCCGGCAGGAGATTCGTGAGATCGCAGCTGGTAATGAAAGACTTTCTTTAATCGAGCGAAAATTCGAGGATGAAGATTTGGTCGAAAAAGATCTGGTCATAGTTGCGACGAATGACAAGGAAGAAAATAAAAGAATAAAATCTGTCGCGCGGACAAGACATATGCTTTGCAATGTTGCCGACACGCCGCCGTTATGTGATTTTTATCTTTCTTCTGTTGTTAAAAAAGGTAATTTGAAAGTAGCAATTTCAACCAATGGTATGTCGCCGACGATGGCAAAACGCCTTAAAGAAGTGTTGAACGATGCATTACCTGATAATCTGGAAACCGCAATGGAACAATTAAAAGCAGTAAGAGATATGCTGAAAGGGGATTTTGCTTATAAGGTGGATGAACTAAACCGGATCACGTCTGTGCTGGTTGAAAAGTCTGAGATTAAGGAGTAACACGATTTATCACATCAGCCCAAATTCCCGCATCGCTCTTGGGAAATTCTTTCCTTCGTGTCCTGATCTGCTTAGTTTTACCAAGGCAAAACGCTGCAAAGTGTCAAGGTCGATCCATTGCTTTAATGTTGGAATCTTGCAATTCCATTCGGCTGCTGTTCGCTTTACTTCCTGCGGTATTTCATGAATTTCATTCCAGCTGTCGTTAATATCTGACAGTAAACTTGCTTCCTGACTTGCATATTTCCAGACCAATTCTTTTACAAATTGGCCGTATCGTTCAATTTCACAATCCAGATAGCAAGGCAGAAAAGCCAGTTGCGTTTTTTCTTCAACACTAATTTTTACCCATTCAGGAAGTTTTAATTTGATCCCGCAACTATCCAGTTTATAGCGCACAATCATCGGGATACAACGAAGCGATTCTACGAAATCACTTTCAAAATCAAAGAAAAAGGGAGCGATGGTTTCGGTTTTCATTTTGATATGATTTAAAATAAAACAGATGCAGGTAATTGAATTTCAATCAGTTCATCTTTCTCGGCACCACAGGTTGCACAGCAATAATCTGTGGGCAAGGAGTCAAATGTTGTCCCCGGGCAAATACTATTAAGTGTGTCACCATATTCAGGATGATAAATCGTAAGACAGTCTGGACATTGGTGAACGGTTGATGGCAAAGCAATTATTTCTTTTGGCTGTTCGTCAATATGGAAAGTCTCGGTGTTTTCCAACGAACGGCGGTTATTGAATTTTCTGCACAATTTTTCAAGCTGCCAAGGCAAATGGATTTTAAACAATCCTCTTTCAAACAGAATGTGTTTCCGGTTATTCGGATTGAAATTCTCAGTGTAATATAAATCGTAAACACTAAAAAGTGAGAGCTGTGCAATTTGAATAAGCGGCCTTTTGCGAATTAAAACAGAGCCGAAAACTTCTGACTTTGCGCGTGTTTGTATGCCAAAAGAAAGTCCGAAAGTCCGTGTATCGTTTTTCTCTATATATCGTACCAGGAAATCTTTCAAATGTGTCCCTTCTTCGGTGTGATCTTCTGTTTGCCAGGCAAGTTCGTTGGCCGCATGGCGTACATTGATATTGTGTTTACCAAGAATATTGCTCCATGATGAACGATGATCATCTTCGATTCCTTTGATAATCAGTGATCGCCATGGTGTCACGCATATTTCTCCAACTCGTGTTTTAAGGCATAACAGACACAAATCAATCAAAAATTCAACGGAAAATAATTCATCCCTGCGATACAATCCCAGCCATGTTCTTGATTCGTAGCGGTTAAATCCTTCATAATAAGGAAGGGAGAAGGAGGGAAGTTCAAGTTCCTGGCTCGCTGGAATCGAAATAATGGTTGTGTGTTGTTTGACTTTTTCGTATAATTTTTCGTCGTTTTCGCATGTTTCGTAAAGCATGCAGTTTTCTAAAACTTTTGAAAGTCTTCCTATTTCATTGGTATAAATTAATTCCGGCCACCGAAAGAGTGTATTGCTTTGTTTTAATCGTATATAAAGATACCAGTAATGCGGTTCCGGTGATGAAACAAAATTTAAATTCCCAGTGAAAAAAGGGGTGAAACTTTGGTTGGAATCAGAAATATTAATTTTTAATTGGGGCTGAAAATCGAAGCTATCCAGCACCGAATGATATTCATTACTGCCAAGCCATTGTCCGGTTCTGAAAACTTCTTCACCGCAATAGGAACTGATGATATTTGGATGTTTTTCAGTGTTAAGCTCGTAGTTAATGTTAAGTTTTTGGAGGTCTTTTTCGATAAAACGAACCACTTCGTAATGGACTGTCAGCAATAGTTGCTGGCGCGCTCCAAAACGGACTTTGCGAATACCCGATGCCCACGCGGCTGTCAGTATGTCTTTGAGATATCCCGGCGAAACGATGCCTCCGGGGAGGTTGATTTTTATGGTGTAATAATCGCGCATGGTTGTTGTTTGTAATTCGTTATTGTTCTCGTGATGTCTATTACAAATTTGCGATCGGGTCTGATTTTATCCTATCTGATCCGGGTTCGGGTTCGGGTCCGGCCCAATAGGGCGTTGCCCCATCCTAAAATATAGCGCCCTTTCAGGGCTAGGAACTTCCGACCATCGTAGCCCTGAAAGGGCGTTATATCTTAGCGGCGGGCATCGCCCGCCGTGTTTGTGCGATCGCCCGCCGTTTTTGTGCGATCGTCCGCCGTGTTTGTGCGCCGGCCCGCCGTATTTGTGCGATCACCCGTCGCATTTAGGTTATCACCCATCACATTTGGGTGTTTGTGATATTCATTTATTAAGCTGTCACCATTTCGATCCGCTCCAAAATAGCCCTGACCTCTGGCCGACATGAACCGCAACCCGTCCCAGCGCCTGTTTTCTGACAAAGTTTATGAAAATCACTGTAACCTTCATGAATGGCTTTTTCCAGATTTCCCTGACCAACATTATTACATGAACAAACCAGTTTTCCTTCCATCGGATCAGCTTTTTCGCTCGCCCTCAATAATTGTAGCCGTTTTTCCGACAGTTCAGTACCTTTTGCGATCAGATCCCGGAATTCAAGAAATTCATTTTTATCACCAATTAAAATGGCACCAACCAGCCTGTCCTGATGAACGATGCATTTTTTATAATATCTTTTCGATTTATCAATAAAGATAATCTCTTCATAAGCCGGATCGTTAGCTGGCGCTTCTGTCATCCCGATACTACTCATATGCAGACCTTCCATTTTCAAAATATTCATGGAGACGCTGCCTTGGTAAGGCTGAGAAATATCACCCGCTATGAAATGCGCCGCAACCTCCGCCTGTTGTTCAGCAGCTAAAGTTATTCCCCACATTTGTCCGCGCCACTCTGCAATTTCTCCAGCGGTAAAAATAGACTCATCTGAAGTTTGCATATAGTCATTGACTAAAATTCCCCGCTTGTTTTCAATTCCCGCCTCGCGAGCCAGTTCAATGGTCGGGACAGTTCCAATGGCTAAAACAACAACCTGACAAGCTATTTTTCGCCCCGATTTCAATAGTATTCCTTCAACTTTATCGATTCCTTTATACGTTGAAACTTCATCGTTAAAGAAAATTTCGATACCTCGATCTGTTAAATCCTGGTATAATAATTCACTAGCCAGCGGGTCTAACTGTCTCTCCATCAATCGTCCGCTGCGTTGAACAACGGTTACGCGTACATTCATTTTACGGAGAGATGCAGCGAGTTCCAGACCTAAAATTCCGCCGCCGACAATTACCGCATGAGCATCAATTTGATTCACAAAAGGTAAAAGTCTGTCCGCGTCCATTCTTGAACGCATATTGAAAATGCCGGGTAATTCCGGAACTCCTTTTGGTTTGAAAGATCTGCTGCCCATGCCCAGAATCAGTTTGTCATACCCATGTTCATGTCCTTCACTGTCAGTTAAGATTTTATTTTTACGGTCAATATGGACGATGCTGATTCCTTTATGAACAATAATATTGGCGTCAGAAAATTGTTCTTCCCGCAGTTTTACAAGCTGCTCCCAGCTTTGCTCGCCGCTGATATAATCCGGGAGCAGGACACGGTTGTAGAAAGGATATATTTCTTTTGAAAAAACATGGATTTCGTCATCCTGATTAAGCGTCCGGTAGGTATTGACAAAACCTAAACCAGCCGAACCCGCACCGATAATGATAATTTTTTCAACAGGTTTTTTATATAATGAAACTTCAACCGCTGAAAATTTAAAATCCGGTTCTTTGGAACGTGGATCAACCAGCGAATTGGTAAGGTTATTAGCTCTTCCTAAATTACTGCCCAGGATTTTTCCCCAATGCATGGGCAAAAAACATAATCCCTGACGCACATCTTCACTCAGTTGTGCTTTCACGCGAACTTCCCCGCGGCGCCCTTTCACGACAACCAGTTTTCCCTCTGTTACATTTCTTGCTTCTGCATCCTTCGGGTGAATCTGTAAAAATGGCTGCGGTATATGCTGTTTAAGTTTTGTGACCCTTCCTGTTTTGGTCATAGTGTGCCATTGGTCACGGATACGGCCGGTTGTCAGCACTAGTGGGAAATTCTCATCCGTTGGTTCGGAAGTATTTTCATCCGCAATTGCGAAAATTTGAGCTCTTTTGTTAGGGGTGTAAAAGTTGTGGTCCGTAAAAAGTCGTTTTGTTCCTGTTAATGAGGATGACGTAATGTCCTGATCTTCGCTTGTCGATATGATCTCATTATCTGTTATTTTTTTTGCTGCTAAAGGCCACTGAACGCTGCGTTTATTTTTCAGCAAATCATAACTGACGCCCGTTACATCAACATTAGTATTGGCTGTAATTTTTACATATTCGTCATAAACTTCAGATGTATTTTTGTAATTAAAAGCATCTGCAAAGCCCATTTTTTGAGCAAACTTCCAGATAATTTCTGAATCGGGTAATGCCTCTCCCGGGGCTTCCAGTGCTTTTGGAAGATAGGTAATTCTTCTTTCCGCATTGGTCATCGTTCCCTCCTTTTCCAGCCATGCTGCTGCTGGTAAGACAACATCTGCGAAATGAACGGTATCAGCCAGGTTTGAAACATCCTGAACCACTACAAATCTTGATTGTTTTAAAGCCTTTTCTGCCATGTTGATATCCGGCATGCTTACCAAAGGATTAGTATTGATAATCCAGATCGCTTTCAAACGATCATCAGCAAGTGCCTCAAACATTTCTGTGGCCGTAAATCCTGGTTTATGCGCGATTTTTACGGGGCTATCCCAAAATGTTTCCATTTCTTCCCTGTGTGTAGCATTGGTCACATCACGATGTGCAGGAAGGATATTGGCAAGTCCGCCTGTCTCGCGGCCGCCCATCGCATTGGGTTGTCCGGTCAGGGAAAATGGTCCGTTACCAGGCGTTCCAATTTTTCCTGTTATCAAATGAAGATTGATCAGCGAAAGGTTTTTATTCACGCCAAAGACAGACTGGTTCAAACCCATCGTCCATAGTGAAAGAAATCCTTTGGATTCACCAATCCATTCGGCTGCCTGGAAAATATCTTTTGCTTCAATCCCGCAAATTTCCGCGGCTTCGTTAATTGTCCTTTCAAAAACTTTTTCCTTGAAAAGCGAAAATCCGTCGGTATGGTTTTCTATGAAATCTTCATTGATATAATTTTTTTCGATCAGTATGCGTCCGATTGCATTATTTAAAACAATATCAGTGCCGGGTACAATTCCTAAATGGAGATCTGATGAACGGGCTGTATCGGTGCGACGTGGGTCCACACAAATTATTTTAACATTCGGATGTGCCGCCTTATGTGCCTCAATCCGTCGCCATAAAATCGGATGGCACCAGGCCGGATTTGCACCTGTTACATAAAAAACATCCGCTTCTTCAATGTCATCATAACATACCGGAACACAATCTTCGCCCAGCGAAAGTTTGTAACCAACCACAGCAGAACTCATGCACAGCCGGGAATTGGTATCGATATTGTTGGAGCCGATAAATCCTTTGATCAGCTTGTTGACGAGATAATATTCTTCCGTCAGGCATTGTCCGGAAACGTAAAAAGCTACTGAATCAGGGCCGAATTTTTTAATTAATGTTTTAAAAACTGCCGCTGTTCTGTCCAGTGCCTCATCCCAGGTAACACGCTGCAATGGCATCGAACGGTTAAGCCGCATTTGGGGATATAACAATCGGTCAGATTGATCCATCACTGTGTAATGCAGATTCATCCCTTTTGAACAAAGCATACCTTTGCTGGAAGGGTGGTCTTTATCCCCTTCCAGACTTAACCGACCATTATGCTCCTTTGTTACAACCACGCCGCAACCCACGCCGCAATAGCAACAAGTAGATTTAAAGGTATCAGACGAAGTTTTCATAGCAAAGGCAATTAATTAGTGATTATGAATTTGCAGTTTCAAGGGTAGCTGGTTCAGTAATTGTAGTGCGCATTTTATCAAAGTTCACCAGAGCAACAACCGCGGCAACACACGCAATTGCGACGCCGATGTAGACAAATGCCTGAGAATAGGATATAGAACTGGATTTGAACAGAAAACCTGCCAGCACAGCACCAACATTTCCACCAGCGCCGACGATTCCGCTTACGGAGCCGATCGCTTTTTGATTGACAAAAGGGACAATCGCATAAGTGACGCCGTTGGCCATTTTCAAAAACATCGCAAAACATAACATACTGATGACGGCGATTGTTAATGTTGAGCTTTGTGCAAAAAGTGCGATACCAATTCCTTCCATCGCTAACAAAAGTGCCAGTAATCGTCCTTTTCCCAACATTCCATATTTTAATCCAACTTTATCAGCGACAATCCCACCCAAAGCACGGGCAAATAAATTCATGAAGCCGAATGTTCCGGCAAGTATTCCGGCCACTGCCAGCGTCGTATCAAAATTTTCAAAAAAGTATAAAGCGGCGATATTGTCAAACGTGATTTCTATACCAAAACAAGCTCCGTAAGCAAGAAAAAGCGCCCACGTACGGGGATCTTTCATGGCCATTGTCATCGTTCCTTTTACCTTGGCTGTTGAGTTTTGAGTCGATTCCGGCAGTTCATCAAAGTTTCCGGCAGGTGTGTCCTTCGTATAGAAATAATATACAAAAGCAAAAATCAGAAGCGCAACACCGGGAATAATCATCGCCAAACGCCATGCCGATTCGGGTAAATAACCTGCTCCGATAAAACCAGCAAAAATTAAAGGCATTACCATATTGGTAACACCGCCCCCCAGATTTCCCCAACCGCCTGCAACTGCATTTGCGGTACCCACAATTTTCTTGTCAAACATGACCGAAGTGTGGTATTGCGTAACTACAAACGAAGCGCCGATAACGCCAATCGCCAATCTGAATAATAAAAATCCTTCGTAGGAATGAACCAGGCCGACGGTCATGACTGGTATGGAACAGATTCCTAAAAGTGCTGTATAGGTTTTTCTCGGACCCCAGGAATCGCAAAGTTTTCCAACGGCGATGCGGGCAATAACAGTAGCGGCTACGGAAGCGATGATAATATTTCCGATCTGTCCTTTTGTCAAACCTAAATCAGTTTTAACAACAGTCATCAGCGGAGCCAATCCGAACCATCCGAAAAAGCAAAGGAAAAAAGCCATCCAGGTTAGGTGAAAAGTACGCATCTGTACGCCTTTTGCACTGAAAATATTTAATTTCTGTAACGGTTTATTCGACATGTCCATAGTTCAATACGTTTAAAACTTTTGATAATAAGATTGATGTAGAATTTGAAATCGATAGTATTCTGATTATTTCAGGAAATCAGGTTTGATGCTGATCATCAGGTAAGCCCAGTTGGCCATTTTTTGAGGATCTGTTATTGATTTTGCCTGAGCAAGAGAACTGGTTGGCAAAAATGTGCAGTACCCGCCCTGAAAACTTATGGTTTTCGTTAAGTTATAAGTTGCGATAATATCAAGTTCTTCGCCAAAATTGCTGCTGAGCTTTTCATCTTTCGCGTTCATAATCTGTGCCGCACTGGAAAACTGATGCAGATCAGCCTGGATGGAAAGTTTGGAAGATGCTTTAATTGTGCTGCTTAAAAACAGGTCCGATAGTCCTCCTTTCCCAAAACCATTTGCCGCATAGAAGTAATCCATCTGTCCCCAAAACTTATGCGGTGTCCCATAAAGCGGGTCGAAACTTCTGTTTTTTGAACTTCCGGAACCACCTCCTGAGGTATAATCAAAGCCCGGTCCAATTGAAATAAATCTGCTTACTTCGAAAATTCCTTTGATCGAATACATGTAAGCTGATAAGCTTTGTCCGTCTTTGTCTTTTCCATTTTGTAAATATGCGCTCGCCGTCAGATTTGTCCTTTTTCCAAATTTGGTTTGGAAAAACGGGCCTAATGTCAGGCGGCTGTTTAAGCCCTTTTCAGGCGTTTTTACACCTGCCTGTGTCAGGCTGTATTTTTGGAAATCGTCTTTTAAAATCAAAAATGAAACATTACCCTGGCTCAGTTTTTTGCCGAAATATCCAAACTGCATCGACTTGTACATTGTTCCGATTCCATTCGTACCGGCAGCATATCCGTTGGGAAAACCGTTGTACAATGTTCCCGTTTTTAGCTCACTGTTCTGGTTATACGCAAAGCCAAGATGGGCGGTAAAACCTTTGTCGCTATACTTGATTAATGCAGCGTCATGACGCCTTGCTTGCTGTAACCAATCAAGATTTCCCAATAACCGGCTGTCATCATAAAGTAATTCCTGGCGACCGATTTTTAGTGAAAATTCCTTTCCAAGTTTCGTATGATTAGTGTCCAGCAAACTGATTTCTCCCCAGGCTTCGTGTAACATAAAGCCGTTTAAATTGGCATTTACGACACGATTGTTAGTAGAAGCGTCTTGTCCCCAGACTCTTACATCCTGAGCTGAAATATAAAATTGTGTGCGATATCCTTTGTATCCAACATTTAAACGTGTGCGCTGTGAAGTGAAAAATGCTGGTTTGCTTCCTTTGGAAAGGGGAGAACCCTGGCCGTGAAGAAGCTCTGAGCGTGTGCGAAGCTGGCCGGAAATACTTAATTGTGCCATAGACCTGGATGGGACAAAAAAGCACAAAGCCAGCACAACTCCTGCAATCAGGAGGTAGTGAATTGTTTTCATTTGAATCGTTGATAAAATGAAAAAAAGATACTGATGTAACCGTGTGACAGGACTCGATCTCAGACACAGCTCCGTGCGTCCGGATATTCAGG
Source organism: Dyadobacter koreensis (assembly GCF_900108855.1). Lineage (GTDB taxonomy): Bacteria > Bacteroidota > Bacteroidia > Cytophagales > Spirosomataceae > Dyadobacter > Dyadobacter koreensis. The sequence continues at coordinate 837,196 of NZ_FNXY01000003.1, read as the reverse complement.
AATTTGCTTTACGTTCTTTTTTCCATTTTATTTGAAGCGTTTGTGTGATACATAAACAATATCCCTTGGTTTGAATAGCCCTGTTGGGATAATACATGAGCCGATTTTGGTGTCCCCACACCAGATCGGCTTTTATTTTAAGAGGCTAGATTCGCGCTCTGCAAATAATCCATCGCATAGGATGGGTGCAATCCGACAACTTCTCCAAGCACAATGATTGCCGGCGTGCCCAGGTTATTTTCTTTTACTAATCGCGGCATTTCCCAAACCTGGCCGATCACACTTTTTTCGTCCGGGCGTGTACCGTTCTGGATTACGGCCATAGGTAAATGTCCTCGGCCAAAATATTTATACAGATCACAAATTTCATTCAGTTTATTCATTCCCATCAAAACCACGATCGTAGCTTTCGATTGAGCAGCCAAGCGCATATCATCAGATAATTCTCCGTTCCGGGTTGTCCCGGTGATCACCCAGAAGCTTTCGCTCACACCACGGCGGGTAACCGGAATTTCCAAAGACGCAGGAACGGCGATGCAGCTTGAAACGCCTGGCACTACTTCGCAGGCAATATCGAAGTCGCGGGCATATTCCATTTCCTCGTGACCGCGACCGAACACGAAAGAATCGCCGCCTTTCAACCGGACAACGTGACCGCGCTTACGGGCAAGTCTTACGATCAGGCCATTTATTTCATCCTGAGAAAATGATGCGGCACCTGCCTTTTTTCCAACATATATTTTCAATGCAGTTTCTGGTGCAAAATCCAGAATTTCCATACTGACAAGTTCATCGTATAAAACAACGTCTGCCGTTTTAAGTGATTTGATTCCTTTTAAAGTAATCAGCTCCCCGTTTCCCGGACCTGCTCCCACGAGTGTAAGTTTCGGCTCCATCTCTTATATATATGTTCTGGTGAATATTGGAAATGTACTATGTGTAGTAAAAATTAACTATATCGATTTGTTGGATCAAAATTAGCATCAATATTTTATAAAACAACACTTTTGCCAAAAATTAAGTATGAATTTTAACTTAAATTAGAATTAAAAGTTAGGAATTGATAAAAACACGTTTTAATTTTGACATGTACTATTAGGTAATTATATATAGTAATTATTAAAATAGTACAACAAAACAACAGGGTTATTCAAAATTAATAGTTACTTATAACTATGAAAGCAAACACAAACACACATATTGTTGTCATTGGCAATGGTATGGTTGGCTACAAATTCTGCGAGAAATTGCTGGCCAAGAAAAAAAATGATCAGGAATTCATGCTGACGGTTTTTGGGGAAGAACCTCGTGTGGCTTACGATCGCGTGCATTTGAGTGAGTATTTTGCTGGTAAAACTGCGGATGATCTTACCATGGCCAGTAAGGAATGGTATGATCAGCACGGCATCAGATTATTTCTTTCAGATCCTGTTGTTGACATCGATACAGAGGAAAAACTGGTTCGTTCTCATCATGGACATGTAGTGCATTACGACTATCTGATCATGGCAACAGGTTCCGGAGCTTTTGTGCCGTCAATTCCAGGTGTGGAAAAAGATGGTGTTTTTGTTTATCGTACGATTGAGGATTTGGAGCTGATCCAGTCTTATGCCCGCAAGGCAAAAAGAGGAGCTGTTTTGGGTGGAGGTTTGCTTGGTCTCGAAGCGGCGAAAGCACTGCTGGATCTGGGTCTCGAAGAAGCGCATGTTGTTGAATTTGCATCCCGTTTAATGCCTAGACAAATTGACGACGCCGGCTCCAAAATCCTGCAAAACCAGTTGGAATCTCTTGGTTTGAATATTCATTTGGCGAAAAGTACGCAGGAAATTATTGGTGATGATTGTATTAAAGGAATGCAGTTTAACGACAATTCTTTTCTTGACGTAGATATGCTGGTCATTTCTGCCGGAATTCGTCCGCGCGATGAACTGGCTAAAATCGCAGGACTTGAAACACATCCCCGTGGAGGAATTATTGTCGATAACGCATTAAGAACTTCTGATCCCTACATTTTTGCTATCGGAGAATGTGCTTTGGCGCATCACATGATTTATGGTTTAATTGCTCCTGGCTATGAAATGGCCGACGTAGTTGCCAGTGCGTTGACCGGTGTCGATAAGGAGTTTCTGCCCTATGATATGTCAACGAAACTGAAACTGATCGGAACAGATGTGGCCAGTTTTGGTGATCCGTTTGTTGAAGAACCGGCTTGTAAAACAATTAGATACGAGAATAAAGCAAAAGGAATTTATAAAAGAATCAATGTTTCGCCTGATGGTAAAGAGCTCCTGGGTGGAATTCTGGTTGGCGATGCGGAACAATATAATATGCTCCTGCAAACCTGCAAGAATAAAACAATTCTGCCTCCTGATTCTGAGGATCTGATTTTAGGTTCAAGAGGCGGAGAAGAAGCCGGCGGGGGCGTGATGAGTTTGCCGGATGATGCCCTAATCTGCTCTTGTGAAGCAATTACCAAAGGGATGCTTTGTAAGGAAGTGGGTGAAAAGGGACATAACACGATCGATCTGCTGAAGAAATCATGCAAAGCCGGGACCGGATGCGGTGGCTGTGTTCCGCTGGTAAAAGATATTATCCAGGGCGTGATGAAGCAAAATGGCCAGTATATTAAAACGGTTATTTGCGAACATTTTGATCATTCGCGCCAGGAATTGCTGGATCTGGTGAAAATGAACGGATTAAAAACCTATGGTGAAGTATTGAATGAATTTGGGCATGGAGATGGCTGCGAAGTTTGTAAGCCACTCGTGGCGTCCGTTTTGGCCAGTCTTTGGAACGAAAATGTTTTAACGAAAGACCGTGCTCCTATTCAGGATTCGAACGACCGCTATCTGGCAAATATTCAAAAGGGAGGTACGTATTCTGTCGTTCCGAGAATTCCGGGTGGAGAAATTACACCGGATAAGCTAATCGTGATCGGTCAGGTAGCTAAAAAATATAATCTGTATACCAAAATTACAGGTGGACAAAGAATTGATCTTTTTGGTGCACACGTCAATGACTTGCCGCTGATCTGGGAAGAATTAATTGATGCTGGTTTTGAAAGCGGCCATGCATATGGAAAAGCATTGAGAACCGTAAAAAGTTGTGTTGGATCAACCTGGTGTCGTTTTGGTGTTCAGGATTCTGTTTCTTTTGCGATCGAGATTGAAGACCGGTATAAAGGAATTCGAGCTCCGCATAAGTTCAAGTCCGCGGTGTCTGGATGTATCCGGGAATGTGCAGAAGCGCAAAGTAAGGATTTTGGTATCATCGCGACGGAAAAAGGCTGGAATTTGTATGTCTGTGGGAATGGCGGTTCAAAACCTCAGCACGCACAATTGTTAGCTTCCGATGTTGACAAAGAAACCTGCATCAAACTGATCGACAGATTCCTCATGTTTTATATCAAAACCGCAGATCCGTTAACCAGAACGGCTACATGGCTGAATAAAATGGATGGTGGATTATCTTACTTAAAAGCGGTTGTGGTCGATGATTTATTAGGGCTAGCGTCTGCATTCGAAGAAGAGATGCAAGCCCTGATCAACAACTACAAATGCGAATGGAAAGAAGTTGTGGATAGCCCCGAGCTCAGAAAACGTTACAACCATTTTGTAAACGTCCCCGACAAAGATCCAACCATAGCATTCGAAGAAATGCGCACTCAAAAACGAGCTAAAGAATGGGTCTAATCAAAAAGGCCTGAAAGGCCGGCATATCTTAGCATCGGCCAACGCCCGATGGTGCCGGGATGTGGATGTTATTGATAAATCATTCCTATAAAAAATCATCATGGAACCAACACAAAATACAAAAGACAGAATAACCTGGCATCTTGCCTGCAACGTAAATGATATTCCGGAAGACGGCGGAGGTTGCGCATTAATTGAAGGCAAACAAATTGCTATCTTTAACTTTACACGAAGAGGTGAGTGGTATGCAACAGACAACGAATGTCCGCACCGACAGCAAATGGCCATAGGGCGCGGTATGATCGGAAGTCAGGGTGAAGAGCCAAAAGTGGCCTGTCCTTTTCACAAAAAGACATTTTCTCTAAAAAGCGGCGCCTGCCTGACTGATGAAGATTATAAAATTAATACCTTTCCCGTTATCGTAAAGGAAAATAAGGTTTACATCGGTTTGTAAATAATGCATAAATTAGAAAGTCAGGTTGCGGATCGTTTGACACGTTATTATATAGTCGCGCTGACCTTGGTCGCAGTGCTGACAGTCAGCGGACTTTTTTTAATAAGGAGAACGATTAATAACTTAAACCATGACAGCCGTGTTGTAAATGTTGCCGGCCGCCAGCGGATGTTGAGTCAACGGCTGACCAAACTTGCTATTTTACATACTGAGGGCATTCCAACAGATGATTCTGTCAAAATAGATTCGTTACTTAATATCTGGAAAACCAGCCATGAGCAATTACTTCACGGACGGATCAAGATGGAAAGCGAATTTGTGGTTCTGAAAAGCGATTCTATCAAGGAAATGTACCGGAATCTGGAACCGGTTTTTCAAACAATTTATAAGAATCTGTCGATTATAGACAACGCGGAATCTTCGGTTTCGGCAAAGAAAGATGCCCTGGAAATCATTTTGAAAACAGAACCCATTTTTCTCAGTCAGATGGAAACCATCGTTTTTCAGTTTGATTCTGAAAGTTTCAGGCGCATAAAAATTCTTGAGCAGATAGAGTGGATACTGGATATTATAACACTTCTCGTTCTTTTAGCTGAAGGGATTTTAATTTTCCGTCCGGTCGTCAACACGACCCGCCGGGTTGTTCGTCTGCTAGCGGAATCTGAGGATGCTGTGAAGCTGGCGAACGATAAATTGAAAGTCACAAATGCTCAGCTGTTACGTGCACAGGACGATCTTGTAAGAAGCGAGGAAGAAAAATATCAGCTGCAATTGGCAGAAGACAGAGTTCGGACGGCCGCGTTGATAGAGGGGCAAGAAGAGGAGCGAAAGAGATTTGCTTTGGAACTACATGATGGAATCGGACAGATGCTGACTGGACTAAAACTTCACGCCGAAAAATTAAAACAAGCACAGTTTGCAGATGAAAAGCAGCGGCTAAGATTTGATAAATTGGTATCGCTGATTCAGGATACGATCCAGACTACCCGGCAGGTTTCCTACAACCTAATGCCATCTGTACTGAGCGATTTTGGTTTAAGTGCGGCGCTAAATCTATTATGTCAGCAGACTGCCGAATTGTCGGGAGTAAATGTAAAATATGCAGGTCCGAAGGAACGGATTACCCTGACCCGGCCTATGGAAATCGGCCTGTACCGAATTGCGCAAGAGGCTCTTAATAATGCAATTAAGCATTCAGAATCGGATAATATAAAGATAAAATTAGAACAAAAAGAGAATCATATTCTTTTGGAGATTGAGGATGATGGGAAAGGATTTTTAATTAGTAATTTGAAAAATAAAAGCGGACCTTTTTTATCACAAAACGGAATTGAAAATATCCGAACGCGTACTCAATTGCTCAACGGTGAAATGAAAATTATATCAAAAGTGGATGCAGGTACTAGGCTGGTCATAAATCTTAAAATGTAACTCATAACCCTGGCGAGATGGCAATACGTATACTGGTCGTTGATGATCATTCAGTTGTTAGGCAAGGCATCATTACTTTGCTGGAAGATGAAGAAGATATTCTGATTGTCGGGGAGGCTTCCGATGGCGACGAGGTGCTGGAAAGTGTGAAAACATACAGTCCGGATGTCGTTTTGCTTGATCTTACAATGCCTCGTATGTCCGGCCTGGACGCCATCAAAGCTCTGGTGCCAGCTTATCCGTTCGTCAAAATTCTTGTTTTCAGCATGCACAACAATCCGGATTATATCATCTCGGCGGTAAAAAACGGAGCGGCGGGTTATCTGCTTAAGGATACAGGCCGGGAGGAAATTCTAAAAGCCGTTCGAAGTGTTGCTGCAGGTGAGTTGTATTATCCGCCTAACGCATCTTCAATTATCATCAGAAATCTTGTTCTTCAGAAACAGGAGGAGGAAGAACCTGAAATTAAATTAACAGCTGGTAATCCTTCTGTCTGGAATAAAATGACTCCAAGAGAGCAGCAGATTCTTCAGTGCCTTACCGAGGGAATGAGTAGTAAAGATATTGCTGAACATTTTGCGATCAGTTCCAACACAGTGGCAAACCAACGCGCTAGTATCATGCGAAAAGCAAATGTTAAAAACACGGCTGAGTTGATAGGAATGGCTTTAAGAGATCGGCAGAGAGTGTAAGTCACCGAAATAAATTAAATAACTCTTTATTGCAAATGGGAATATTTTTAGTACATTTAAAAGTTCCCGCCCCTACACATTCTGAACTTGGATAAATAAGTCCTTTATTTATTACAAATTTGGTATTTTGACCAATAATAAAAATATTATTAGGCCAAAATTATATTCTCGGTAAAAAGATACTCCGCCGAAAAAAATCTCGTTTATTATTTTGTTTAGTTGTATAATTGGATTCATTAAAGTCAAGACCTATTTAATAAAGAACTTTACTTTCATTCATGTATGAGGATTTTTTATCGGATTAGTGGCTTCCGGCCATTCTTTGCGTTCTTGTTAAGTACTTTTTTTTGTGCCGTTTTTACGATTATTTCAACGCAGGCCTCAGCTGCAAATATCGAAGTACGTGGAGTGGTGAAGAGCAAGACTGGTGAATTGCTTATTGGCGCTACGATCCGGGTCAAAGGTGTCGCAAAAGGAACGGTGAGTAATGAGCGAGGCGAGTTTGTCTTATCAGACGTTAATGAAGGCGCAACACTCGTTGTGACCATGATCGGATTTCTTCCTGCAGAAGTTCCCGTTTCCCGAACAGTGTTGATAGAACTTTCTGAGGATGCAGTAGGGCTTCAAGATGTCGTTGTTACAGGTTTTCAACAGATCGACAAAAGTAAATTTACCGGATCTGCGGTGACACTTAAAACAGATGATGTCCGGATCGATGGGCTTCCCGATGTGAGCCGTATGCTGGAAGGCCGGGCTGCCGGGGTTTCTATCCAGAACGTTTCAGGCACATTTGGGGCTGCGCCAAAAATCCGTATTCGTGGAGCAACTTCATTGAATGGTGATAATAAGCCGCTTTGGGTGGTTGACGGAGTAGTTTTAGAAGATATTGTCAATATTTCCAACGACCAGCTTTCCAGCGGTGACCCTACAACTTTGCTTGGTTCTGCCGTTGCGGGACTTAACCCAAACGATATTGAATCTTTTGATATCCTGAAGGATGCCGCAGCCGCAGCTTTGTATGGCGCACGTGCAATGAACGGTGTGATTGTGATCACTACGAAAAAAGGAAAGTCTGGCAAGCCAGTGATCAGTTATTCCGGTAATTTCAGTACCCAGCTAAAACCCTCTTACCGGAATTTCAATATTATGAATTCCGCGGAACAGATGTCTGTCTTAGGCGAATTGGAAAGAAAAGGATATCTGAATTCTAATGTTCTTGATAATCCTGATTATGGAGTTTATGGCAAATATTACAGCTTGTTAAACGCAACGGACGACGGTTCTTTTGGGATACCTAACACGCCACAGGCAAAAAAAGATTTTCTGCTTCGTTATGCCGGTGCGAATACTGACTGGTTTGATGTATTATTTAAAAATAATTTTGTGCAGGAACATTCGCTGAGTGTGTCCTTCGGAACAGATAAATCGCAATCTTATTTTTCTACAAGTTTTCTGAATGATAACGGCTGGACTGTAGTTGACAAGGTGAAGCGTTATACACTCAATTTCAGGAATACCTACAATTTATCAGACAAACTCACTCTCGGATTTTCAACATTGTCGTCTGTTCGTAATCAGCGCGCCCCGGGCTCTCTGACCCGTCAGGCTAATCCGGTGGATGGCACTTACGGACGAGACTTTGATATTAACCCTTTCAGTTACGCTTTAAATACCAGTCGCACGCTTACCGCGTTTGACGAAAATGGCAACCGCGAGTTTTTTAGAAGAAACTTTGCACCATTTAATATACTTTCAGAACTTGAAAATAATTACATCGACCTGGACCTGGTTGACATCCGCTTACAGGCTGATCTGGGTTACAAAATTACGCCTCACCTGTCTTACGATTTTGTAGGGGCCCTCAGGTATATCAAAACTGGTCAGGAACATCAGATCACTGAGAATTCCAACATGGCCAACGCTTACCGCGCGGCAGGAAATTCTACCATTGCGCTCAAAAATAAATTTCTATACAGAGATCCGGATGATCCTGATGCTTACCCGGTAGTGGTTTTGCCAAGAGGTGGTTTTTACAACCGCAATGAGGATGAAATGAGTTTTTATAACGTAAGAAATAACTTGCGCTACAATAAAACTTTTTCTGAAAGACATGCCATTAATGCGTTGGTTGGTCAGGAAATTAAATTTACCAACAGACAAAACGCGAACAATACCGGTTACGGATATCAATATGACCAGGGCGGAACTCCATTCGTTGACTATCGGATTTTAAAACAAACCATTGAAAGTAATTTTCAGTACTTTGAAATGGAAAAAAGCTTCGACCGTTTTGCGGCATTTTATGCAAGTTTGGGTTATACGCTGGATGATAAATACAACTTCACTGCCTATGCGCGATATGATGGGTCCAATCGTTTCGGTAAATCTGCTATTGGTCGCTGGTTGCCGACATGGACAGTAGCTGGCTCCTGGAACCTTGACCGCGAAGAATTTATTAAAAATCTCACATGGGTCAGTTATGCAAAGCTTCGGGGAAGTTATGGACTAACTGCCAGTACCGGCCCTGCAACCAATTCGGCAGTTTTGCTTAAAAGTTTGGTTACCAATCGTCCTTATACAGATGAAAAGGAATCTGCGATTGACCTGGCTTCTCTGGCCAATCTCGAACTTACATGGGAAAAGTTATACAGTGGAAACATAGGTCTTGATCTTGGACTTTTAGGAAACCGCTTCAACATTACTGCCGACGTGTATCTGCGAAACAGTTTTGACCTGATCGATAGAATTAAAACTTCCGGTATCGGCGGGCAGACGTATAAAATTGCCAACTACGCGGACATGCAGTCAAAAGGAATTGACCTTTCGCTGGAGGCCGTGATTTATAAATCGAAAGACTGGTCGTGGCGGTCGCGTTTTACCGCGGGGTATGCGCATACAAAAATCACAAGTGTGGATAATCTGCCAACTATTTTTGATATGGTAAAAGCAGAGGGTGCCAATATTCAGGGGTATCCTGTCAGGGGTTTGTTTTCTGTGGATTATCGTGGCTTGAATCCTGCAACAGGCGTTCCAACTTTTTTGAATGAAAAAGGCGAAGTTAGCTCAGATGTATATCTTCAGGATTTGAATACAGCTTATCTAAAATATGAAGGACCTGTCGATCCTCCACTCACAGGTGGTTTGAACAATGCGTTTACTTACCGCGATTTTACCTTGAACGTATTTTTAACAGGACAGGCTGGAAATAAAATCCGCCTTAACCCGCTTTACAAAGGCACAGATAATTCGCGGCCATCTTTTAGCGATCTTGATGCTTCTCCCAAAGAATTTAACGATCGTTGGGAAATGCCGGGCGACGAAAAAATTACAAATATCCCATCGATCCCGGACATTTTACAGAACCAGTATCTGGCAGGAATTTATCCTTATACAACCTACAACTATTCCAGCCAGCGCGTTGCGAGTGGTAACTTTGTTCGTCTGAAGTCAGTTTCTCTGGCTTACCGTTTCCCTTTGACAACAATTCAGAAATTAGGTATGACAGCCGCTTCCATTCAAATTTCAGCGATTAATCCTTGGCTTATATATGCCGACAAAAAGCTAAAAGGGCAGGATCCGGAATTCTTTAATACCGGGGGTGTGGCGCAGCCTATTCAAAAGCAGTTTACGGTAGCGCTTAAATTTACTTTATAACAGAAGAGATCAGATATGAAAACGAAATATATAAATCGAATTTTCTTATTGACACCCTTGCTTGCCCTGCTTGGTTGTAATGACTTTTTGTCAACCGAACCAGATAGTACCCGAGCCACGCTTAAAACCCCTGAACAGGTTTCTCAACTACTGACCACAGCTTATCCGCAGGGGGGCTATGTAGGATTTAGTGAGGCCATGAGCGACAATTCTGATGATAAAGGGGTAGGGCAGGACGACCGTGTCAACCGTGGATCTTATCTTTTTGAGGTAGTAGATGCTCCGGTAGATATTCCGGATTCTCCTGACATGTACTGGGCGAGAGCCTATAAAGCCATTGCAGCAGCAAACCTGGCGTTGCAGGTAATCAGTGAAGCACCCGATCCTTCGATTTTTTCAGCGCAAAAGGGAGAAGCACTGGTCGCGAGAGCCTATGCACATTTTATGCTGGTGAGCTTTTTCTCGAAATTTTATGATCCTGAAACAGCGTCGACCGATCCGGGAATACCCTACGTGACTGTCCCGGAAGATGTGGTAATCAAACAATATGAGAGGAGAACGGTCGCCTACGTATATGAAATGATTGAGAAGGATTTGGTGGAAGGATTACCTTTGATCAAGGATGTCTCCTACACAGTCCCCAAATATCATTTTAACATTGCCGCGGCTAATGCTTTTGCTGCGCGTTTTTATTTAGTAAAACGTGATTATGCCAAGACGCTTTCTTACGCAAACAACGTTTTTCCATCTGGTGATATTGCTGCAAATTTAAGGCCTTGGAATACAGATTATTTGTCTTTAACGCCTGAAGGGCTATTTAATCGATACTCGCGAGCCAGCGAACCGGCTAATTTGTTACTTGTTGAAACCAGTTCTGTATATGGTCGCTATGTAGCGCGATATCGTTATGGACTGACTAATTCGAAGTGGAACGAGATCAGCCAGGTCTCCGGACTGACCGGAACGAATGCCAGCTGGGCATATCCCGTTTATACGCAGGGCGAAGGCAATTTATTGATTCCAAAATTTACAGAATATTTTGTTAAACAATCTGTAAATGCCGAGATTGGAGATCCTTACGTCATGGTTCCGCTGTTTACTGCGGAAGAAGTTCTTTTCAACCGTGCTGAGGCTAACTTGTATCTGGGAAATGGTACTGCTGCATTGGCAGATATCAATTTATTTATGAGCAAACGATTAAGAAATTATGATGCAGGAACACAGGCCGTGACGCTTCAAAAAATCCGTAGCTATTATGGTTTGAGTAATTCGACTCAAAATAATTCTCTCGGATTGTTAATATCCATTGCTGATCTGCGCCGAATTGAATTTACACAGGAAGGTATGCGTTGGTTTGATATGCTTCGTTATGGCATTGGTGTAACACATGCAACCCGCAACGGTCCTGTTATCACGGTAGATATCGACGATCCCAAGAGATTGCTGCAATTGCCACAGTCAGTTGTTCAGTCGGGTATACAGTTAAATCCAAGATAGATATTATCAAACGTTCAAATTCACTAGGGCTTTTGAGCATGATTTAAATTAAAAAAAATGAAGATAAAAATAACATTCAGTCCTTTTCTTGCGGCCATGGCGTTGACCTTGCTATTAGGTTCATGCAAAGAAGACAAGCTTGAAAATGTGGAAGAAATTTCTGGCCTGGGCGGTGAAGTGATCCCTCCGACTGCCATTGATAAATACATTTCCGATAGTCTGACAACGCCGTATAACATCATCATGAAATACAGGTGGGATCAGTTTGAATTCGGAGATGTTACCAAAACGCTTGTCCCACCAAAAGAGGAGCAGATCGTTCCGGTTACAAGGGCGGTCCTGAATACCTGGATCAAGCCATATATTGCCCAGGCGGGAAGCGTATTTTTTAATAAATATTCGCCAAAAACTTTTATTATGTCAGGTAGCGTACAATATCTTTCTGACGGATCAGTGGTTCTTGGACAGGCGGAGGGTGGAAGAAAAATTGTTTTGTTTGATGTGAATAATTTCCGGGTAAGGGGAATGAGCGGTTATGTTCCAGCACGGGACTCTGCTAATGTGAAACAATCAACGCATACTTTACAGCACGAGTTCGCGCACATTTTACACCAAACAATACTGTACCCTGTTGAATTTAAGGAAATCGGCAGAGGTTTGTATCAGGGTCAAAACTGGATCAATGTCTCTGACGCTGAGGCCCGCCGGGATGGCTTTATTACGTCTTACGCGAGTTCGGCTTTTGATGAAGATTTTGTAGAGACAGTCGCGATGATGCTTGTTGAGGGCAGGTCCGGATGGGACAAGATGATTAATTCTATTCCGGCTGGTTTTAGTGTGAATGGAACAAGCCAGGCAGACGCTCAGGCAAAATTGAGGCGAAAGGAAGCCCTTGTCGTGAACTATTACAAAACGGCGTGGAATATTGACTTTTATGAATTGCAAAAGAAAACCCGCGCCGCCTTGGTTCCGTTGTTATAATCACTGTCCGTTCAAAGAAAATCACGATGAAAAATAAATATCTTTCCTATCTGTTATTGGTTTTCATTGCAGGGCTTTGGTCTTGCAGCGAAGATAATGATGTTTTTGAACAGACGGCAGACCAGCGCATTAACGAAACAGTTGCGACCTATCAGCAGGAATTAGTGGCAGCGCAATATGGCTGGAAGGCTATCATTTATCCGGCTGGCGGAGGCGTATATAGTTTTTATTTCAAATTCAATGATCAGAATCGGGTAGTGATGTACTCTGATTTCGCTTCCGAATCTGCGGTTACATCTAAGGAAAGCAGTTATAGGCTCAAAGCGATGCAGACGCCTTCACTGATATTTGATACCTACTCTTACCTTCATGTATTGGCCGATCCTGACGGCAGTGTAAATGGTGGATCTAATGGCGACGGATTAAGGTCCGACTATGAATTTTCCTTTAACAATGATTCCTTAAATACCGAAAATATAACTTTAACAGGAACGAAAAACCAGAGTAAGCTCATCCTAATAAAAGCTACGCAGGAAGAGGCCGCTGCTTATGGAAACGGTGGACTGGCGAAAAGTCTTCTATTTTCCAATATTTCGAAGTATTTGACATATTTTAAACGCGTCACCATCGGTGGTGTCGTTTACGAAATTGCAGTGAACCAGTCGGCAAGAACCGTTACTTTGAACTGGCTAGTCGGTACAACGGTCAATTCATTTACTACCGATTATTATTATAGTTCAACCGGCGTTTCATTCATCACCCCTTTTGTGAACGGTTCTCAAACGATTACCGGATTTACGGACCTTACCTGGGATGAGTCAAGATTATCCCTCGGAATGACTGCCGCCGGGAATAAAGTAACGGTTGTTGAAGCCGCAAAACCTTTAAAAGTGGATATTGCAGCGGCTAGGAGATGGTGGACTTTTGCTGCGGAAAAAGGGTCGTATTGGGTATCATTGACAGGCTTCACTTCGGAAGGAAAGGAGGATTTCTTTGGCGTTACGTCAATACCTAATTTTTACTACTTACTCTTTTTTCCAGCCATTGCTTCATCTTCCGGCACAACCTACGATGCTTTTGCAGCTTATGACGGAAATGATTTAATGGGCCCTGCCGTTGTCCCATCGTTTAAAACGGATGGGAGAGTTACCTTTTCAGTTTTGGGTCAATACGGGACAAATGAACTTATGAATACAAAAGTTCAGGCACAGGTCGAGGAAGTGAATGGTTACTATTTAATTCAAACATCAGAGATAACTTACGATATGGTAAGTGCAAAGGATGGTAGAACCTGGATTACGTGGTTATATCCATGGGAATAATAATCACTTATAGCTTTGAAATTTGTGTAATAAATGCTAGACGTTGATGATCCGTAAACGATAACTTCTACTTTTTTAGTTAAAACAGAAAAGATCTTTTGGACTCCAAGAGATCTTTTCTGTTTGTGTGACTCTTTGATGAATTGGTAGTATACAAAATAATTTTATTAAGTAAAGCCCGCTGTCACTACAATGCGAAACAAACTTGTATTTTATGGATTGATCTTTCTCCCACTTGCGGCGATGATCACAGCTACAAAATTCGGCTTTATCACTTCCGGTATTTTTGCAATGTCCCTCGCGGTTTACGTATTTCTTTACCATCCCGGTATAAGCGGCATAAGACTTATTCATTTAGATAAGTTAACTAGGAAGAATTTTTGGAAAATGTTTATTCCGTTTTGGAGTACAAAGTATTTTAAAAATCTTTTTCTGGATTCTTAATTTTTGGGATTTGACAATTATAAAACTTCAACCGACGAATTTAAGTGTGTCCCAATGAAGTCTGTAAACAAGTTCTTTCCGTATCCAATTTTAACTTCAATTATCAGTAATACGGTGATAGGCTTTTGCGATATTGATCAGAAATAAAAAAAATATATTATCGTTTCTGGCTTACGGGGCCAGATATATCTTTCATAATATAGAATATTTATTTGTGGAAGGTTAAAAAGCAAATACTTTGAATATTATCTAATTTCTACCAATATTTCCCATTCTTCCTCGCAAACCAAAATCCTCGCCAGAAAATAATTCCATGATTCCAAAGTGAAGGAATCAGGCCAAAATGCTTTTTCAAAACATTAAAACGATCTAATAAAGAGCGACGATGATTTTGTATTGACAGCCCGCCCATTAAATATCTACAAAGAACAAAATCCAGATACTGTGTCTTTTTTGAATTTTTCAGACAGGAAATTTCCCAGTCAATATCAGCACTGAGATTGGTATAATCATATTGCGGGGCAATTTCCTTTTTTGCTATAAAGGATTGGTGGCAAACTTTCATTCCCAGCGCAAAATCTTTCCAGGTCAGATTTTTAGGCAAATCGTGTGGAGTAAATTTGCTTCGCAAACCAACCTCGCTGCCATCTTCGCGAACAAGTAAAGCATCGCTGTAATAGACATCTGCATTACTTTCAAAAGCAGAAATTAACTGACTTAAAATATTTTCATCCTGAACTTGATCACCAGCATTTAAAAACCATAAATATTTTCCCGTTGCGAGATTTAAGCCTTTATTCATCGCATCATAAAGTCCACGGTCCGGTTCAGAAATTACTTTTGCGATAAAATCAAATTGACTGGCAATGGTTAAAGTGTTGTCCTTTGAACCTCCGTCAATGATCAGGTATTCAACCACAGTTTTATCCGCCAGTTTTGACAATGCTTTTTCGGCACTTTTCAGGGTTCTGGGCAGATATCGTTCAGCGTTGTATGTGATGGTTATGATTGTTAGTAAAGGCATTCGCGTGAATTTTTGAATGAGTAAATCATTCTTTTATTATTTCCCAATGACCGCCTTTATCAGGCCCGATCCGGTTAATTATTTTTTGATCTTTTAGCTTTTGTATCTGCCATTCAATACCTCGTCTGCTTAATCCGGTAATTTGTTGAATGGCTTTTGTCGTTATTCGGGAATCGGATTTAATCAGGTTCAGGATAATTTCCTCGGTTTTCTCCACAGTTTTCTCCACAGTTTCCTCCACAGTTTTCTCCACAGTTTTCTCCACAGTTTGTGTAGAAACAGTAACTCTAAATCCGTGCTGAAAATTTTCAAAAACTGGCGCATCCAAACCATAACTCAGAAAAGCATTTTGAATTCTTTTGATACCGGAACCATATTTTTCAATAACACCAGCTTCTTTAAAAATTGAAGATACCTTTTTATTTCTTGCCTGCGAAGTGTAATCGCCACTGAGTAATTGTTCAATGGAAATAGACTGTGGTAATGGACCCGGATTGAAAAATTCGATATAATGATCAAAAACTTTCACAGAAGAATCGCCGTAATGCATATAGTCGCGGTGAACGATCATGTTGATAATAATTTCCCGAATTGCGTTCAGAGGATACTCCCATCGTTCTTCGCGCTGAGGATTTCCGGTTATAATGTATTCCTTATTAATATGCTTTTTGACGAAAGTTAATACATCTTCGATCTGGGAAAACAAATCACTCCGGAGCGTTAAGCCGTCTTTTATTAAGGTTGGTGCAGAAAATCTTCCCAATTCAATAGTTGCCAGGAACAAGTCATTTTTCGCAAATAATAAATGACAGGCATTGACAATTTTTGACTCTTTGATCAGTTCAAATTTATACAAAACCGTTAACGGATCATCCTGTATCGGACTTTCTTTGAGTAAGTTGGATTTATCTATAAACGAACTTACTTTTTCCAGCGAAATATCGTCGAGTTTGTAATCGTTCGTTGCATAGCTATCCCAACTTGTATTGAAAGTTTTAAGATGCATATCCGAAATCTCACCCAGATTTAATTGATGATTTGAGTTCTGGACGCGTTTGAAATAACGCCCGCGAAAGGATACTGGCTTAACCGGGAATTCTTTAATCGAAAGTACGACAACTTCATTTCCATCTATTTCAACTGTTTCAGAATCGGGAATGACAGACGGCTGGGTCTTGTGTTTAATTTCATTGAGCCATTGCTGAACAGTCTCTTCCCGGATGACGAAATTTTTGACGGGCTCTCCCTCATCATTCAAGCCAATAAAAATCTGTCCGCCCTTGGTATTGGCAAAGGCTACCAACGTTTCAATCACAGCGTCACTGAAACTGCTTTTATATTCTGTATTTGAGTTTTCAGACATAAGTAAAAGATATGAAAACTGCCTTGTCATTTGTTTTTCAATAATGATTTGTACAGTGTTTCATATTGAGACGCGACAATATTTTCCGCGTAACTTCCCAATACTTTTTCCCGCGCTTTTTTAGAAATTTCTCCGTCTTCGTTATTTCTCAAAACCCACTGAATTCCTGTCGCCAATGACTCAACAGATTTGTATTCTGAAAGATATCCGTTTTGCTGATGATCAATCATTTCAGGAATTCCGCCTATGCTGAATCCTACGGCTGGCGTTCCGCAGGCGAAAGATTCCATAATCGTATTTGGCAAATTCTCTTCCAGCGACGGCGTCACAAAAACAGATGCAGCATTGTAGGCAAGGACTATTTGTTTTACATCGGACAAATGTCCAAGTTTATGTGTCTTAAATGGTAATTGATTTAACACCTCTTCTTCCGCCTGACCGAAAACCAGGAGCTCAATATTTTCAGATAGCTCTGGGTGCTGATTTTTTAGCATATTTAATGCCTCCTGAAAATAGGAAAAGCCTTTCATCAGCGCATTGACACGCATGGCTGCGAAAAGTATTAAATGTTTGTTTGTTGGTAGGTTTAATTTTTGCCTCGCTTCCGATTTTGAGATCGGTGAAAATAAGGTTATATCAATCGGATTTGGAATCGATTCAATTCTAAATCCATTAAGCAAACTGCTGTTTCGGGCTCGTTTGGATAACCACTGACTGCAACCAACTGCTGTAAAATGATTGGGTTGATAAGCTGATTTTTTGGAAAACCAGTCCTTCCTGGAAATATCATTCCCACCCGGATTTTTTAAAAACTTACAGTTTCCGCATTCAATCTGGTAGTTTTCGCATTCGCCGCTATGATGGCAGCCGCCCGTAAAAGGCCACATATCATGGAATGTCCAGACGATTGGTTTTCCTAAGGCCAATAATTTTTTTATCGAACCAGTTGATAGAAATCCAAAGTTAACCCAATGTAAATGAATGATATCCGCATTTTTAATAAGCGGATGTTGGCTGATATCTACACCAACAATACCACGATTAAATAGAAAACGAATTTCTTTGGACCGCTCGTAGGGTAAAAACAAAAGCCTTTCAGTGATAAATCTTGCCCAGACAAATTGTTTTTTTAGAGGATTGTTAGCAATTGTCGTAACGGCCGGATTTTCTGTTTTTTTCTCCTGAACCAGTATATTACCCTTGACAGACGAATGTTTTTCCAGAGCTTTTTGAAGCCGGGAACATGCAATGGCAGCGCCGCCGCTACTGTCGCTGGTATTGATGAAAACTACGTTCATGCACGGGCTGTAATGACGATGTAAGGTGATAATGCCTTTGTTTCAAACGGGAAAAACTTGGAGAAAACTTTAAGTGTAAACCAGGTCGATTTGCGGAAAGCTTGAACCCAGGCAGGCTGTTTATTCTCGTTTTCCAACCAAAGCATGAAGCGACCGGAATAATATACTTCAATATCTTTCAATCCAAGATTCTTACAAATATTTCGAAGGTAGACAAGATCCATACTTTCGATATAATGCTTGTCGTAATTATCGCGGTCAAATGTCTTTTGAAACCAACCATTTAATCCCTGAAAATTTGGAAGGGAAATAAAAAGGATACCATTTTCAGAAAGAAACTGGGTATGTTTTTGGATAATTTCTGTGGTGTTTTGAAAATGTTCGATCAAACCGTTTGACATGACGAGGTCATATTTGCCAACAGGAGTATAACTGAATAAATCCGCTTCTATCGTCCCAACCGAACCTTCGGCTATTTGATTTGCTTTTTCCAGATCATGCAAAATCTTTGGATGAATCACGAAATCCAGCAGATCCGTTTTGATCTTTAAATTTTTATGTGCCCAAACCGAATAGTAACCTGGAAATCCACCGATTTCAAGTAGGTTTTTTACCTGATTTGTTGGTGCCAGTTTTTTTAAAAGAGATAGGAACGGATAATTATCGGGGATGCTAAAAACGAGTCCGGTTTTACTTTCCCAATAATTCAACCAAAATTCTTTATCCGTCAGGCCATTCATATATTTTAAAAACAGATTATACTTATTCGAAACTTTGCAGAAAGATCAAAGTTACAATTTCAGAATTAAGATGTCTTTAAAAAATATGAGCGGAGTAGATTTTCTTCAATCTTGAGGTCACAAACTGTGACCTCAAGATTTATTCACGGCTATTTTTAAATCCTATGGCTTTGCGTTCAGGGTTTGGGGGATTTAATAGAAAATTCAGCGCTTCATAAATGTCTTTAAATTTCACCTGCATCTCATTTTCCAGACTTTGAATACGTTGTTTCAATTCTGTTGAATCGGAATAATATTGACGAATCATAACAAAGGCCCGCATAATAGTGATATTTACTTGCAATGCTTTTTGACTTTTTAAAACACTGGATAACATAGCCACTCCTTGTTCGGTAAAAGCAAAGGGTAGAAAGCGGAGACCTCCCCAACTTGAGATCACATTTTGTGATCTCAAGTTTTCTAATTCTGTTTTGGTCAATTCAAACATAAAGTCTTCGGGAAATCTATCAATATTCCTTCTAACAGCCTGTTTCAAAGATCTCGTTTCAACTTCATACATTTCTGCCAAATCGAAATCCAGCATAACTTTCTGTCCACGAAGCGTGAACACTTTGTCTTGTATAGCAATCAGTTCCATAAATTCAGTTTTTTGAAATTGTCTAGCCAAGTCACAGTTTTTGCCGGTTTGCCAGCACTATGAGAAAATGTAGATATTAGTCACGAGGCGTTCCTTCAGGAACGCTTGACTATGCTGCAAAGAATAATTACTACCCACAAATTATGCCAAGGGCATATTGGGACGAGCAATGAAATAAAAAGCAAGAACGAATTTATTAAGATTTATTCGCAATGAATTTCAAAACTGAGAATGACAGGATCTTCCCATTTGCCTGTACCGGTGGTACATTTCGTTGGTAGGAAATAGGAAATTTTTGATGCCTGGCGTTCTTCGGGAACGCTTGGCTATGCTGCAAAGAATAATTACTACCCACAAATTATGCCGAGGGCATATTGGGACGAGCAATGAATTGAAAAGCAAGAACGAATTTATTTAGATTTATTCGAAGTGAATTTCAAAACTGAAAATGACAGGATCTTCCCATTTGCCTGTACCGGTGGTACATTTCGTTGATAGTAAATAGGAAATATGTGATGCCTGGCGTTCTTTCGGAACGCTTTGTGCTCTGGACTGCCAAATTTCCACTGATCAATCAAACCACAGACCTACCGGAACAAGATTCCTCCAAAATTTTCTGATCATAATTAATATGGCTAGTTTTATGTCCTCGTTTTAAATTTTACCAGAATGTTGTCAGAAATTGCTGCAAGTAAAATTGCAATTATTGGTCTTGGTTATGTTGGTTTGCCGTTGGCGGTGGAATTCAGCCGGAAATATTCGGTGCTTGGTTTTGATATCAATAAGGAACGCGTCGCTGAATTGAAGCGCGGCTACGACCGAACGCAGGAGATTTCTTCTGAAGACTTACAACGTGTTCAGGATCTGCAATTTTCGGATGAATTATATGCACTGGCAACTTGCAATATCTTTATCGTAACGGTTCCGACGCCGATCGATAATTATAAAAAGCCGGATCTTGGTCCACTTTTGAAAGCGAGTGATACCGTTGGTAAAGTTTTGAAAAAAGGTGATATTGTTATTTATGAATCCACAGTTTATCCGGGTTGTACCGAGGAAGATTGTGTCCCTGTTCTGGAAAGAGTAAGCGGCCTGAAATTCAATGTTGATTTCTTCTGCGGATATTCTCCGGAGCGTATCAACCCGGGCGACAAAGTAAATACGTTAACTAAAATCAAAAAAGTTACTTCGGGTTCAACACCGGAGATCGGTGAATTTGTCAATACTTTATACGGAACCATTATCACAGCCGGAACGCATTTGGCATCCAGTATCAAAGTTGCCGAAGCTTCAAAAGCCATCGAAAATGCCCAGCGTGATGTGAATATTTCTTTTGTTAATGAACTGGCATTAATCTTTGACCGGATGGGAATTGATACGACAGAGGTGCTGGAAGCCGCCGGAACGAAGTGGAATTTCCTGAAATATAAACCCGGTCTGGTTGGCGGACATTGCATTGGTGTCGATCCTTACTATCTGGCTTACAAAGCTGAATCTTTGGGTTATTATCCACAAGTTATACTTTCAGGCCGTCGCGTGAATGATACCATGGGTGTCTTTGTAGCCAACAAACTTGTCAAACTTTTGATCAAAAAAGGACATAAAATTGAAGGTAGCCGTGTTTTGATTTTGGGTATCACGTTCAAAGAAAACTGCCCGGATATTCGCAATACGCGTGTTGTTGATGTATATAAAGAATTGAAAGATTTTGGTATGGAAGTCGATGTGTATGATTCCTGGGCTTCGGCGGAAGAGGTCAAGCATGAGTATGACATCGCTCTTGCAGATAAACCAAATGGAAAATATGAAGCCGTTGTATTGGCCGTTGCGCATGATACTTTCAAAGAATTAAACCTGACCGATTTCACAAATACGAATTCAGTTCTTTTTGATCTTAAATCAACTTTGCCAAAGGATTCAGTTGATTCCAGACTATAATTTAATCCATAACCGGAATCAGTTTTAAAATGATTCCGGTTATTTTGCTTCTAAAATAATTTCAAATTTTCGTCTTCGGCGTGACCCCAATTGCATTAAAGTAAGCGAAACATTTCTTCCGTTCTTAAAATTGTCTGCGAATGTGTACTTTTGCAGGAATTACCACAAGATTTCTGACGCATGCGTGTTTGTTTTGTTATGGCGGGGTTGCCGCATTATTTTGCCTTGATATTGAATAAAATGGTTTCCGACTATGGAATCGAAGTTATTCTCGTCAAACCAACCCAACAAAGCAAAGCCCTGGGCGCCGGTGTGAAGGAAGATAAATCAGCTGCGAACTTCCGGTTGGTGGAACTTCCTGAGTTTACAACCTGGTACGGAAAGTCTTTTTTCGAAAATCTTATCCCGACTTTACAGGAAATAAAACCGGACATTATTGTAATGTCGTCCTGGCCATATTTTTTGCAACTGGTACTTAATCCTCCATTTTATTTCAAACTAAAAAAAATCGGTGCAAAATTAATTTGCCGGGATATTCCCTTTAATACGGCGTATTGGGGGAAAAGTCAGGAGTATTATTATTCGGGACAAAACATTACCGAAGATCTTGATGCAAATAAAAAAAACTGGAAAGGTGCACTTTATTTCCGCGCAATTACCTGGCTACGAAAATTATATCTTCCGCTGGCCGACGCCCATATCAATTATTATGACGAAGGCCGGGATATCATCGGAAGTTATGGCGTGCCTAAGGAGAAAATATTTATCGCTGCAAATTCTCCGGATACCGATGAATTGCTGGCTGCTTACGAAGAAGTTTTAAAACAACCTGAAATTCTGCTTAAAAATCCGCACCGCGTTATTCATGTAGGAAGACTTGTAAAATGGAAACGCGTCGATATGCTGATTCAATCAGTTAAAGATTTAAAAAGGTTTTTCCCTGATATTGAATTGGTCGTGGTAGGTTTTGGTCCGGAGGAGGAAAATCTTAAAAAGCTGGCGGGAAAACTTGGTGTTTCTGACAATGTAAAATTTGTTGGCGGAGTTTATGACGCATTAACGTTGGGTAAATATCTGCATGTTTCGTCAATTTATTTGCTGGGCGGAATGGGTGGATTATCCATCAATGACGCCATGTGTTTTGCCAAACCGATTATTTGTTCGGTTGCGGATGGAACGGAAAGACGTTTGGTGAGAGAAGGATACAATGGATTTTATTTTGAAAACGGAAATCAGGAAAGTCTGAACCTGAAAATGAAAACATTGCTTCAGGATCCCGAAAAAATCAGCACCTTTGGTGCAAATTCGTTACGAATAATAAAAGAAGAAATCAATATACACAGTGTGCTGAAAGAATACATGGTTGCTTTCAATTATGTATTGGCGCACTGATCCGTTTAAATTCTGGTTGATTAAAAAATGAAAATCCTGAGTATTGTTGGTGCCCGTCCAAACTTCATGAAAGTGGCTCCGTTGCACCGCGCTTTTTTACAACATCCTGAAATCGATTCAAAAATCATTCATACCGGTCAGCATTACGATGCCCGTATGTCGGATGTGTTTTTTAATCAGCTGGAATTACCGAAACCGGATTATTTCCTGGGTATCGGTGGCGGTTCACATACGCAGCAAACAGCTAGGATCATGATCGAATTTGAGCAGGTTATGCTGGCTGAAAAACCGGACGTGGTGCTGGTCGTTGGTGATGTGAATTCAACAATTGCCTGTGCGATGGTAGCTGTAAAAGAGCATATTCCTGTTGTTCACGTGGAAGCAGGTTTGAGAAGCGGCGACCGTGGAATGCCGGAAGAAATTAACCGGATCATGACGGATTGTATCGCTGACGATCTTTTTGTTACGGAACAAGCAGGTATAGACAACCTGAAAAGAGAAAGTATTCCTGATGAAAAAGTCCATTTTGTCGGTAATGTGATGATCGATTCTTTGGTATATTACCGCCAGAAAGCTTCGACTTTAACGCTGCTGAAAGATCTTGGTTTGGAGTCAAAATCTTATGTTTTGATGACCATGCACCGTCCGAGCAATGTGGATTTTCAGGAAGGATTATCCAATATTTTGAAAATCATTAAAGAAACTTCAAAAAGTAAAACCGTACTTTTTCCCGTTCATCCAAGAACGCTGAAAAATATGGAAACCTGGGGTTTGCTGGATGAATTGCAAAGTCTCGATAATGTGATTTTGATGGAACCGCAGGGTTATCTTGAATTTTTGCATTTGATGGAAAATGCTGCTTTGATCATCACTGATTCAGGCGGAATTCAGGAAGAAACAACTTATCTGCAAGTGCCTTGCCTGACTTTCCGTGCAAGTACAGAACGCCCGGTTACGGTGGAGTTGGGAACCAATATTTTGCTAAGTGACCTAGACCCGGTTTCTGTGGCTGAAAAAGTGCAGGATATCCTAGCCGGAAGAGTGAAAGAAGGCGTAATTCCTCCATTCTGGGACGGACATGCCGCTGAACGTATCGCAGAAATATTGATACAAAAATACGCTAACTAGACTTTCAGAGTGGGAATCGTTGTTCGTCAGAGTCTTAAAGCAGGTCTTGGATCGTACATTGGGGTAGGGATTGGTATCGTGAACCAGATGTATGTTTCTACGAAATTTTTATCCGTAGAGCAATACGCACTTTCACGTTTGCTTTTTGAAAATAGTTTACTTTTTGCAGCATTTGCACATTTAGGAACTCCCTTTATAGCGGACAAATTTTTCAGTCTTTTCCGAAATGACGAGGAAGAACATCATGGAATTCTTGCTTTTCTTCTTCTTCTCCCTTTTATAGGCGCAGTGATGTTCGGGATTATCTATCTCGTATTCACACCGGCGATCCATGCTTATTTCGCAGAGGAGTCGCCGATGTTTTTGAAATATCATTTTCTGGTTATTCCCTTAACGACGTTCTGGATCTATATTTCCGTTCTTGAAGCTTATTGCAGAAATAATTCCCGAATTGCTGTTCCAAATTTTATTAGAGAAGTATATCTCAAATTAGCCAATGTCTTGCTGATTTTGATGTTTGGATTGGGCTGGCTAAGTTTTGAAGCCATGTTGTATCTGGTCGTAGCATCTTATGGTTTAGCGGTTGTCATTTTGCTTGGTTATATCAAACAGCTTGGCAGATTATATTTCCGGTTTCCTGATACAAAAATCCTGACACGATCGTTAATCATACAAATGCTTGGTTATGGCGGATTTACATTGCTTGGTGGGGTAGGAGTAAACCTGATGCTTTTTATTGACCGAACGATGGTGGCTGGGAAAAAAGGACTGGTCAGCGCCGGGATTTTTATCATCGCTTCTTATATCGCCGGAATTATTGAAATTCCGAAAAAAGCAATTGCTCAAATATCGATTCCGTTACTGGCGGCTTCTTTGGTGAAAGGTGATTATGATCATGTGCGGACCATGAATCAAAAGTCAGCGTTGAATCAGCTTATTGCGGGTGGGGTTGTATTTTTATTGATCTGGGCCAGTATCGACGATATTTTCTTTTTAATACCAAAAGGAAGTACGTATGGAGAAGGCAAATACGTGGTGCTGTTTCTTGCTTTGGTAAAGGTGTTCGACATCGCAACAGGTTTGAATACAGAAATTATCATGTATTCGAAATTTTTCAGATTTGCTACATTATTTATTGTTGCGTCGGCTATTCTAGGTTTTTTGCTGAACCTATGGTTGATCCCAATCCACGGTTTTGTGGGAGCAGCCATTGCAACTGCCTTTACCACTTTGGTTTACTCGATTGTCAGAATGACTTTCGTTTGGTGGAAATTTGGTGTGCTTCCCTTTACAAATAAAACGTTACAGGTTGCCTTAATTCTGGCTTTTTTGTATGCAATTACTTTCCTGATTCCGGAGTATACTAGAACCATTGTTTCGGCCATGTTGATGATGGCTTTGCGCTCAATAATCATCATACTCTTGTTTATTATTTTAATCGTAAGGTTTAAAATATCTGAGGAGATCAATGATCTGGTAAGCGGCTTACAGACAAGATTTTTGAAATAAATTTCAAATCAAATTATCGCCTAATTTAATTTTCCTCGACGTTTTTACACGATTCTCAACAAAAGCCAGGTCACGGATATAAATGGTATTTTCAGGATTTGTAGCGGTTATTTTAGTAAGTTTTCTTTCAGAAGGAAAATAATTATACGGCATAAAGCCCAGGCTCAAAAGTTTGTCGTGGATGTAATTCTGGCCGAATTCATATTGATCGGAAAGTCCGTTGGTTTCCATAATAATAATTTTCAGCTCCGGCCTTTCAAGTGTTTTTGAAGCCCCGTTGATGACATTGGCTTCAAAACCTTCCACATCGATTTTTAGTAAATTGATGTTTTTATCAACCAATAAATTATCCAGCGAATTTACCGGAACTTCTGTAACCGGACCGCCAAAAGTGTTATCATTGATCACATGATTGATCGCATCCAGTGAATTTGAAAAAATCAACGTTTCCTCCTTATCACCAACACCCAGATTATAAAGCTCTGATCTGTCTTGAAGATTATTGTAATTGATATTGCGTTTCAGGTTTGCAAATGTAGATGGGATCGGTTCAAACGATAACGATTTTGCGCCGGTTATCCCTGATGCCAGAACAGAATAAACACCAATATTAGCACCCACATCCACAAATGTATCTTCCGGACGCAGGTAATGCATCACAAAAAGCATCTCATTTGTATCGTATAAGCCGGTATAAATTTGCAGTTCCGCGCTCGACATACCCTTATCCACAACCAGAGAAACATGTTCAACAAACGGGTAGACCATCGGATGTTTATGTAAGCGAATGACCAGGCCTCTTTTGAAGAGTGTCATCAATGCTTTTACCTTTCTGTTTTTGTTTAAAGGGTGGCCCAGAACCGTCTTTATCGTTTTTAATTTCATTCTAAAACTGAGGGATTTTGAAATTATTCCCGCTATCAATACAAATATTAAAATTGAATGCTAATGTAGTATATTTGCAGCCCCTGTGCAAAATTGGCGTTTCGTAGCTACGCCGGAAACCAGAATATTTCAGGGTTAAAATTGTCACAAATATCTTTCGGAATAAGCGGATAAAATGGTTAAGTTTTTAAAAAAGCAGGGTTGGGGAATTCTAAATTCAGTTGGTTTTGGCGGGGCTGTTCAGCTATATTTAAAAAGTGCTCTGAAAGAATACGGTTGGTTCAGAAGTTTTCACTCTAAACAATCCGTTGATGCTGCCGGAAATCCGTTGCCCTGGTATACTTACTCATTTATCTTTTTTCTTGAACCAAGAATCAAACCAAATTTCGAAGTTTTTGAATACGGATCGGGAAATTCTACGCGCTGGTATGGTGCACGTGTAAAACATATCGCTGCCGTTGAACATGATGCCCAGTGGATTGAAATAATCAAACCGAAACTTCCTGCAAACTCCATTGTTTATTCCCGCCCGCAAGGACCTTCTTATGTGGAGGCTGTGAAAAATGAAGGAAAAAAATATAACATCATTGTTGTAGATGGCCGGAATCGGGTAAAGTGCACTGCTTTCGCTGCCGAATATTTAACGGAAGATGGTGTTTTAATTCTGGACAATTCAGAACGTGACTGGTATCAGCCGGCAAAGGATCTTATGACCAATAAAGGCTATAAAAGCATCGATTTTCGGGGAATGCTGCCAATTGTTGGTCATGAAAGCTGCTCTACGGTTTTTTACAGAGACGGAAATTGCCTGGGGATTTGAGCTTACAAATATTTTTTATATGTAATTTTCAGGGATTCCTGCCCGCCAAGATTTTTCTTAAAACGAATCAGTTCTGGTTTTTCCAGTCCATTGTGATCAACAGAGATACCCTGATCCAGTATGATTATTTCTTCCTTCTGACAATAAGTATAGATTCCCTCGTAGAGCAGCACACCTGGACTGAAACTTCTATACGAATGAAGATCGGCCATTAAAAAGTTATAAAGGACTCTTTCATTGACTCTGACTGCAATGCTGACAGCAATCAGCCTGGATTCGCTATGTACAGCAAAAACTAAAAATTTATCAGGGAACCGATTAAACAGTGTATCTAATTGACTTCCTGAAATCGATAATGGATATTGTTTTTGTTTGAAAGAATTTTCAAGAAAGAGATATATTGTTGACATAACAGGATTCATCACCTGCGCAACTTCAAAACCTTCCCTTTTACACTTGTTTAATCTCCTCGATTCTTGCTTGCAGATAATATCAGAAAAAGGAAGCTGTCTGACCTCGATATGGAAGTTGCGTTGGTTTAAGAAATGTATGAAGCCGGCTTGCAGGTAAATTTTGTCCGTTACTTCATGAAGCGCTTGATTATAGCAGGATGGCCGTGCTGTGATCGTTACATATTTTATTTTCTCACAAATGGCGGTTTTATTGACACAGCAAAGAAGAAAATTAAGCTCTTCAGCAGTACAGTCTTCACTGCAGTTTATTCCGCCGAAAGGTGCTCGGTACGGCGAATGGAAGTTCAATCCTCTCTCTTTGTAAAAATGGATTAAAGCTGAAATCATGGGAGAATTGATTCTGGACAAACAAAATAAAAATGAGTCCTTGTGTCCCTGTGTACTGAGATGATCCGGAGTGTTAAACAGGTCTGGTTTAAAGCTATGGGATTCATCTTTGAAGGAATATAGCGTACCCCGCCTGACCTCATGCAGGCCCTTAACCCATCTGAAATTTCGTTTTTCCAAGTTTTTCTAAGTGTGTGTGTAAGTAATTATAACAATTTTATCAGAATGTAATGTCAACTTTTTAACATACCGTTGGATAATATTCTCATTTCATTATCAACAAAATTGGTTTGATTTCAATTCTAAAATTAATTGCTTCCTGTTTTAAATAGATAGATTACTATAAAATAATATTGTTAATTGGTTGTATAATAGATATTTAATATTAACTCTGATTTTTTTTCACATTTTTCCTATAAACGTGTAGAGTAAGCTTCCAATTTTTGTAGGAGTTAGATGATTTTTTTTATCGAATTATCTTTGTAATTTAATCTTTGTAATTTCATCTTTAAAATAAAGTTTAGGCAAAAAACGAATAACGAGACTTTAATAAGCTGTTTTTTAACTAAAATATCTAACTTGTACCTCTAATCTAAAATGACGCGGGTTTAATCATTAAAAAGCATATGTTCCGTGATATGACGGTACGTCGAACTTAAATTCAAGGTTATTTTATTATAGTTTAATCATCTTTTCACCATCTATTAGGGAAGTTATTACGTCTATGTACCAAGTATTTAGAATTATGATGACAATTTCGTGTTTTGGTTCGTAATTAATTCTAACTTTGGAGTAATACTATTTCTAGTGTCATCTAGTATATAAACTTTTCATGAAGCACATACTTATTGCCGAGGATCACGCAGTTGTACGAATCGGAACAAAACACCTCCTAAAATCTCTGATACCGGAATCTCAAATTACCGGCGTCGATACGTTTCAGAAAGTGCTCTTAGAATTAAGTAGTCAAAATTTCGATTTACTTATTTTGGATATTAATATTCCAGGTGGTAATAACACGAAAATGATTGAGACAATTCGAATCAAGCGCCCTGATATTCGTATTCTAATGTTTTCGAGTTATGATGAACAGCTGTATGGCTTGTTATATCTTCAAGCCGGGGCAGATGGTTACTTGTCAAAAGATGCAGCAGAGGATGAGTTTAAGACTGCAGTCCTGAGCGTGCTCGATAACAAGAAATATATGAGTGCTGACATGCAGCAGATCAATATTAACAGGCTTATCAACCCAAAAGAGTTTTTGCCGGACCCAATTGTAAGTCTTTCTCCGAGAGAAAAAGATGTTATGAATCTCCTTAAGGAAGGTTTTGGGACAGCAAAAATTGCAGAAAAGCTTAGTTTACAGTTGTCAACCGTAAGTACTTACAAGGCTCGGATCTTTGAAAAGATGGGCGTTAAAAATATTGTGGAATTGATCACGAAGATCAAACTCATCGACAGTTAAATTATGGGTTCGTCCCGAATGTGAGACAGATGCCGGAAATTCCGGCATCTGTTTTTTTATGAATCAGGTAGTATCATGCAGCGATTTGTAAACTTAGTTCTTATTTTCAGTAGAAAAATTTTTATAATAAGGTTTGCTTAAATTCTGTAATTTTGTGTCCCCCGCTTAAAAGTATCTGATCTGTTATGAAAAGAATATTGATTGTTGAAGATCACGCCATCGTTCGTATGGGCATTGAGTTTTTGATCACAGATATGTTTTCAACAGTTGAAGTACAACAGGCCGCAACTTTCAGCACAGCTCTTGACATTCTCTCGAGATCAGCTTTCGATATGGTTTTGTTGGATATTAATATTCCGGAAGGTGAAAACAACAGAATGATCCAAATCATTCGTAAAATTCAGCCAGTTGTAAAGGTTCTGATTTTCTCCGGCTTGGAAGAGGAAATTTATGCGTTACACTACCTAAATGCCGGAGCTAACGGATATTTATCAAAAGGAGCCTCAGAGGACGATTACAAAGCTGCCATCATGTCTGTTCTGAACGATGGTAAGTATGTGAGTGCCAAAGTCCAGAGGTTGATGGTGAAAAACATTCTTGACAATAAATATATCAGTTCTAATCCACTTGAGGATCTTTCCAAAAGAGAGCTTGAAGTAATGTATCTTCTTGCCCAGGGGAAATGGACAAAGGAGATAGCGACAATCCTGGATTTGAAAGAGACAACAATTAGCACTTACAAGTCGCGGATTTTTGAGAAAATGGAGGTAAGTAACGTCATTGAAATGTTCAGGAAGCTGGAATTATATAAAACGGAGGAGATGGAAAATTAGAAGTTAATTTTCTTCCGGAAAAATGATATGGACATGAGTTCCGTCAAACTTCTCGACAAAAATTCTTAATCTCAGCATCATAGAAATTTCCTTAACAATTGTTAATCCTAGTCCACCGTAGGATTTAAATAACAGTTTTGATTTTTCGAAAGAGTCCAGTTTGGATTGATTGTTTAGCCATTGCATAATATCGTCAGGCATTCCGGGCCCGGAGTCGGAAATGATCAGGTGTTTGCTGTTCCCCTGAATTTCTGCATGCATTCTTATAAAACCACCGTGGCAAACTTTATTTGCGTTATCCACCAGATTATGGACAATAATACCTAGTAGCTGTGGATTAGTGTTTACTGTTATGCTGCTGTCTATTTCGTTCGAAAATTTGTTTGCATGTTCGCTCAAAACACCTTTAAATATTTCCAGATTCTCTCCGAGTGATTGTTTCAGATTTGTCTCTTCAAATAAAATGCTGCTTCCATATACCTGTGTTTTTACATATCCAATCAGGTTTTCCAGTAAATTGTGCATATGATCGGCAGTGAATTCGATCGTTTTTCCCAGCTCTGATACCGATTCAAATCGCTCGTTTTTGACCATGAGATCAATTCTTCCTGCCGATTTTGATACAAATTTTAAAGGCGTTTTAATATCATGTGACATGGAAGCAATGAGCCGGGTCTGGATATGCATTTGCCTTTGGAGCTCTTGTTCGGACTTCTCCAGAGCTCCAAGCGTATGCTCTAATTTCCTTGTGCGTCTTGCAATTTTTAGTTCCAGCAGGCGATTTTCTTTACGAATGATGCGGAGTCTTATTTTTAAAAACAAATAAATTCCCAGTACGGCCAGCAGCAGGCAAATAAATTGAAACCACAACGTCTCATACCAGGATGGAGGAACAATGATTGTGATTTTTCTTATCGTATAATTTTCAGCTCCAAATCCATTTATTTTTTTCACGAAAAGCGTGTAGTTTCCAACGCTCAGGTCTCCGACTGAAATGGTTGCCTTGTCACCATCCAGATCTATCCAATCTGCATCTCTGGGACTTTTGGTTGTATTTTTTAGCATGGCATAAGAAATGGCGAGATTAGAAAGATCTCCAAAATATGCCGTTGCAAGATGGATTTTTATCTGCTGAGGATCGACCGGAAGGTTTATAGTATCTGTTGAGATTGATGCATTGGCCCCGCGAAGTTGATAACGATCAAAAAGGATTTTTTTCGTAGGTAACTCCTGACCTGTCTCCTCAGGAATAAACCAAACCAAGCCATCAAGCGATGGGAGCGAGACATATTTATTTGCCAGTCTTATCGCGCAGGGCTGACATCCGCCATTAAATTCATTCGTGTAGAATCCTTGCTCCTTGGTGTAACGCAGGTAAAAAACGTCAGGAACTTTCCCCGGTTTTGATAACCTGGCGTAGTCAAGCAGATCTTTTCTCGATGCCTTGAACAGGCCTTTATTTGTGGTGATCCAGAAGAAATTATTGTTGTCGGCAAAAATGCAGTGGGCACCAGCGAGGTATTTATTTTTATCCAGTGGAAACTTGGTCAGGCTGCTGTCTGAGTATAAAAATAATCCGTCCTCATACGTTGAAATCCAGATGTGTTTTTTGCCATTGGTTTGATCGATATATAAACTCCTGACATAAAGTTTGGCGGTACCATCAATGATTTTAGTTTCCTTCGTAAACAAATCAAGCAGGAAGACACCATGATCCGTTCCGACAGCCAACGTCTTGGAATCTTTTTCCAGAATAAAAGTAATCCTTTTCAAATTTTCTTTCACGAACAACCGAGGTTCCGGATTTGGGTCTGACAGGTTGATTTTAAAAAGTCCCGATTCACGGGTACCGATCCAGATCGTACCATCTTCTCCTTCATATATGTGATTGATTTCTGCTCCGACCTTCCATAACCCGATCAGTTTGTTTTCTTTGATACGATAGCAATAAATATTGCCCTGAGATTTACGCCAGACATTTCCTCGTTTATCAGTGAGAATACCGTATCCATCAGCGGAATTTTTTTCATTGTGAATGACTGAAGCTTCTTTATTTATTGCGTCTAACCCAGAAGGATTCTTACTTAAAATGAAACCCCTTGGAGTCAATACGCTACCAGAGTCATAAGCCGTTTGTCCATAAAAAACATTGTCGAGATTACTACCAGTCGTTCTTAGCGTGACAAAATCTTTGCGCTTTAAAACGAATAACCCCTTCGTTACACTACCTAAAAAGAATCTTTGATTTTGGCTGTCAAAATGAACGGACGAAATGTTTTTTTCTTCAAAGTCGAAGTTTTCAAGAACTAACGAGGTATGTAACTGATTTTCAGATGCTTCGTTTATTTGATATAAGTTTTTATTAAAATAAAGGAAAACCTGATTGGAAATATTATTCCAGTAAATCTGAGGCAGTTTTTTTTTGACATTGTAGGTTTTGTCTTTCAGAATATCGCCACGCAATGACAACTTTGCCAATCCTGAACTTGTTATTTTGGTAATGCTTCCTTCACCGGAAAAGCGATAAAGTTTCTTTTCAATCGTAAAGAAGTCCCAATATAGTAAACCCTCTAACGGTAATTCGTATGTTCTTTTCCAATTTGAATAGTATTCAATTTTATGGTGATAGCATATATAAAAGTTGCCGCTCCCAGAACTCACGGGAATAATATAATTTTGAGGATCAGCCCATTCCCTTAAATAGTTGGGGGCTCCGTTAGCCAAAATCGAAGTTTTTTTAGGATTTCGCATAAAGGGAATCCGAAGAATACTGCTGTTAAAATAGTGAGAATCTAAAACAGCTTTCCCGGATTCTATTCTTATAAATTCATAATTTTCAGCAACGGCATAAAATCTCTTTTTATCTCCTGATCCGGAAATATCAGGCTGAAGCATCGAAAACCGATTGTTCGAAATCGTTAAATTGGATTTGTCAAAAAGGTAGAAGGTACGTCCGTCAAACCTCACCAATCCAGTTTCAGTGACGATCCATATAAAACCTTCCGCATCGGCGCTTATGTTTTTCACCGTATTCTGAGGCAACCCGTTATCTTCCGTAAAATGAGAAATAGAAAAGCTGTGGTCATTTTCCAGTTGCGGCTGTCCGAAAGTGAGGGAAACAGACATCAATAGAAAGCTGACAATACTAACGGGTATTAATTTTTTCACGGTGTAGGGCTAAGCATATAATTGTTAGGTATCTTAACCCTAGACGTAGGATAGTTTAACAGGTAACGGAGGAATTTAAAAAAATTCTATTTCGATAATTCAAATTCTACTCTAAATGTAGTAAAAATTTTATAAATCAAATCTAAGTAATTCTAATTTCTGCCAATGATAGGGTTATCTAGCCTCCATGTCGTGCTTTGAACAGAATCTGAATCGAAAAATTGTTGGAAATCTTTTCCCAAATCATCGTACGTTTGTTCGAAACCAATTCTAAAAGACAAAAAGTCAATGCGCAAACTTCTTATTGAGGAAATGAACCGGTTGTCGATAGACGAATTTAAGGAATCGGATAAATTTCCATTCGTTATTGTTCTGGATAATATTAGAAGCCTCAACAACGTCGGATCATTTTTCAGAACGGCAGACGCATTCCGTGCAAGAAAACTGATCTTATGCGGATATACGCAACAGCCACCACATCGCGAAATCACCAAAAGTGCCCTTGGCGCGGAAAATTCTGTCATTTGGGAAAAGGAAGAAAGTACGTTGTCGGCCGTTGAAAAACTTAGAAGTGAAGGTTACAGAATTTTATCAGTTGAGCAGGCCGAAGGAAGTACGTTGCTCCAAAATTTTGAGCCTGCGAAGAATGTTCCTTATGCTTTTGTTTTTGGTAACGAAGTAGAGGGCGTAGCGGATGAGGTAATCGCTGCATCGGATGGTTGTGTTGAGATTCCTCAGTTCGGCACAAAACATTCGTTTAACGTGTCGGTTTCGGCCGGAATCGTATTGTGGGAGTTTGTAAGTAAAAATTTAACATAAAAATAACACAATTTATTTGTTCTTGTGAAATTAATAGACGGTATTTGCAGGTTGAAAGATAAGAACATATTTTAATCAATAAAGGGCTGAAATCAAGAAAATTAGCTGCTTAATTCTTCTTATCTTAATTATTTAAATAATTTTCATCTTATGAAATCCGCAACAAAAAAACTTAGTTCTGAAATCGCAGAAACACTGGTTGTAAAACTTGACTCTGTATCGGCTGATTCAAAAAAAATAAAAAAATCGATTGAAAAAGCGGCAGCCAAACTGGCAAAAAAAGTTTCTAAATTCGTAAAGGATGAGGAAAAAAGAAAAATAAAAGAGGCTAAGAGCGCGGAGAAAAAAGCAAAAGCACCCAAGAAGGAATCAAAAAAAGAGAAGAAACAAGCTGAAAAAAATGATAAACTAGCTTCGCTTGTGGCCTCGGCAGCATCTAAGCCAGCAGCGACTCCTCCTGTAAAAACAGCGGCTCCAAAATCTGCTCCTGCAAAAACGACATCTAAGCCAGCAGCCGCAGCGCCAAAGGCAATTGTTGAAACTCCTGCTACGACGGAAGAAAGCAAATAAAATAATCAAGGCTTTACCAGTTAAAATATTAATTCAACTCTGATCGGGTTGAATTTTTTTGTTTTTTAAGCCACCAAAAGGCAAATCCAGCTAGTTACCAAAATCGATTTCTTCCGTACTATCTCAGATTATTTTGGATAGAACCTATGGTGATTAATTTCTTCAAGGTGTTTCTGATTTTTGTACTGATTTTGCATAAATCATTATGTCTTGGGCAGAATTATAATGATATAATTATCAGTGAAATTATGGCGGACCCTACTCCCGGGATTGCCTTGCCTGATGTAGAGTATATAGAACTCTACAACCGGTCTGATAAGCCGGTACAACTTAAAAATTGGATACTTGTTGTCGGAACCAGGATTTCGACATTTCCTGATTCAATCATCTTGCCAGGCATGTTCATTATTGTTTGTAGTCAGGCAAGTTATAACAGCATGAAAAATTACGGCAAGGTTGTTGGCATCAACGCTCTCTCGCTGCCCAATGAAGCGGCCATAATTTCACTTTTCAGTCCATCAAAAAAAATAATTTTTTCTATCAGTTATAACCTGAAATTGTGGGTTTCTGATAAAAATAGCGGCGGTTATTCCATTGAAATGTCAGATTTGAAAAATCCTTGCATCGAGAACGATAACTGGAAGACTTCGGAAGATTCAAGTGGCGGAACTCCGGGAAAGGAGAATAGTGTGAAAGAAAATAAGCGTGATAATTCACCACCTGAAATAGAACGGATCGACGTTATTTCTCCAACGGAATTACGAATTATAGCTGCTGAAAAACTTGATAGCGTGAATGCTGTTTCGGGAGCCCTGATTGAAGTGGAGGGCAGAGTTATTCTGAACAAAAAGCTGGAACTGCCGACTTTCCGTAATCTTGTTCTAAAGCTGAGTTCGCCTCTGGTCTCTGGAAAAAATTATGCAGTGTCACTAAGAAATCTGGCAGACTGTTCCGGTAATATTTTGCGAAAAATTGATTTTAATATCGAACTTCCAATCAAGGCGGATTCTGGCGATATTGTCTTGAATGAAATACTATTCAATCCACCAGCTAACGGAGTTGATTTTGTTGAAATTTATAATAATTCGGGCAGATTTGTTAGTTTGAATAACTGGTCTATCGGCAATACGAAAAATGGTCTACCCGATATTTTCAGAATCATCACCACGGAGAATGTCATTCTGGCTCCCTACAATTATCTGGCACTGAGTACAGATGTCCGTCAAACTAAGGATAGTTATCCAACGGACAAGGTTAGAAATTTTTTACAAGTTGACGCTCTGCCATCTTTTGCAAATGCCTCCGGAAGCGTGATTCTAAGGAATGATTCCAATACAATTTTTGATCGTTTTGACTATTCGGAAACCATGCATGATCCGTTGATCAGCAATCCCAAGGGCGTTTCACTGGAAAAGGAGAATTTTCTCATATCCTCGCAAATTCCCCAAAACTGGCATTCGGCTGCCTCGGCAACTGGAAATGCGACACCCGGCTATGCAAATTCTCAAATTGAACAGAAAACTGACGAACCTATTTTCACTGTTGAGCCGGAAGCTTTTGTAGCAAATAATAATGGACTTGACGATTTTGCAAAAATTAAGTATCAATTGCAGGTTACAGGTACATATGTAACCATCAGGATTTATGATATTGCTGGCAGGCTAATAAAAAATCTAATTAGAAACCAGCTTATTGGCACATATGGCGAAATCAGTTGGGATGGTACAAATGAAAATGGTATCACCGTGGATACTGGATATTATCTGATTTTAATCGATACGTTTGATGCAAATGGGCAAACAAATCAGTTTAAACTAAAAGTTGTCGCGGTTAAAAAATAAATTTAAGATTTTAGGTGGTTAAGCCGATCGTTGCCAGCAAACGACCTGTTAACCCGTTTTCTTTTCGATAAGAAAAATAATCTTCATTATGAATAACAGTAGAATAGGGGGAAACCTCGATATTATCGGGCTTCAAACCTGCCAAAATAAGCTGGTCACGGTTTGCTGATTTCAGATCTACGAAAAATTTATTCTTTTGATCATCCCATCGTTTGTATACGGATTGAAAATTATCCGCTACATCTTCGCCGACCTCAAATGAACATTCATCGATACATGTTCCAACAAAAGCCAGACAATCGGCCGGATATGTACCATATTCATTTTTTAATCTTTCAGTTGTTTTTAAAACAATTTGCTGAACCGTTCCACGCCATCCCGCATGAATAGCGGCAACGACTTTTTTTACAGGATCATAAATTAAAATGGGTGTACAGTCCGCAATCGTCACAGATAATTGGATATCCGGAATGTTCGTGATTAAAGCATCATATCCCTCAAATCTTCCGGGCTCTGTAACGGACAGAATTTCCGCTTCATGTACCTGATGTGACTTAGCGACCTGAGACAACTTTATACCAAGCGATTCAAAAAAACGCTTGTTATTTTCAGCAACGTGTTCAGGATTATCTTTCGTTGAGCCACCAAGATTCAGGGAATGATAAGGTGAAACGCTGACTCCACCATGGCGTGTGCTCTCTCCTGAAATTAAATTGGGGATGCCGGCAAAAATATCAGGGACACGATACATTGGCTTTTTATCTGAATTTGGCTGATCCTTCACGCTGAAAATTTTAGAAACGATGCTGACTTATGGTGTCAAAAATAAAACAACTCCACCATGATTGAACACGGTGGAGTTGTTTTTATTGTTCTAAAATAGTTAGAATAACATTTCCTGTGGCGGTTTTACACCTTTCATACGGATGTAAACAGTTGTCTGCCCACGGTGATGTGTCTGATGCTCAAATGCTTTTTCAAACGCACTGCCTGTTGTGATATCTTTCCCAAATACTTTTACTGCTTTCGATAAATCTGCATCACTCGCTGATTTCAGAGAATTAATTACAAAATCATAACTTTCCAGAGTAGCTTTGGTGATCGCCGCTTTTGACTGATCGGCCATTTTTTCAACTGATGCCGAAGATGGACTTGCTTTACCGGTTGCCGCAGCGGCGAAGGCGTAATTTGCATCGGCCAAATGGCCCATTTGCTGGGCAAATGAACGGATTTCCGGATTTGGTTTGTAGGCATAACCGTCTTCTGGCATCACATCCAGATAAGCTTTGGTATAGATTTTTGCTCTTTCCCAGTCTGCAGCCATTTTAGCAGTAGTAACCTGAGCGAACAGCGCATGTGTTGTCAGCAACATCATTGCGGAAAGTAATAATTTTCTCATCTTGGACCTGTTTAAT
Organism: Dyadobacter koreensis; assembly: GCF_900108855.1. Classification (GTDB taxonomy): domain Bacteria; phylum Bacteroidota; class Bacteroidia; order Cytophagales; family Spirosomataceae; genus Dyadobacter; species Dyadobacter koreensis. Next base: position 799,384 of record NZ_FNXY01000003.1, on the reverse strand, counting down.
GGTGGTTGTGAGTTGAAAATTACAATTTACTATCACCGATTTCAAACTTATGATTACTTATTTATCAATCGGGACCGAAACTTTGAAACCGTCATATCTATAAGGAGTTGACAGGTCAGGATTTAACAGGTATTTAAAAAGAATTTAAGCATACATGAAGGAATCAGCAGAAGAGCGCGCGAAAAAATATTTAGAATTAGGGCATACCGAAGCCGAGAATCACGCGAAAACACAACTCGAACTTTATGAAAAACATGTTCAGGACAAGTCGTCAGTAACCCGGGTAATCTCTGAATTCTTTAAAAGAAATTTAATCGGTTTTGCCTGGCATTATTTGAAAAGCCGTTTTGGGAAAAGGCATCCATACCAGGCTTACCCAAGAAATGGCGACAGCGGTATTTATCCTTTGCAGTCATCGGTTCCCAGCCGTGAAGAAATTTCGATCGCGTTACTTTCCGATTGGGCGAGTGATACAGAGGAATCGGATCAGGTTGCCCATTTGACAGCCCGATATGCGCCTGACTACACGATCCATATGGGTGATATTTATTTTGTAGGAACTCCGAAAGAAGTTGAAGAGAATTTTACAGCACCATACTCGTCCTGGTATTACGGCGCTTCGGGAAGTCTTGCTTTGTCCGGGAATCATGAAATGTACTCAAATGGCAATGCTTATTTTCAACATTTGCTGCCGGCGATGTATGCTCAAGTTGGGGAAACACGAAAAACACAACAGGCAGGTTTTTTCTGTCTGGAAAATGAATATTGGCGAATTATTGGGGTAGATACTGGTTATACCTCGGTAACTCGCCCACTGCTGGAAATTATTTCGCCGCCAGACTGTCATCTCCGGAAAGAACAGCGGGACTGGCTACGTGGCAAAAATTGGTGATCCTACGGATAAAAGAGGACTGGTTTTTATTAGCCACCATCCCTATATTTCTGCTTTTCGGGAAGAATATACGAAACCCGGCGAGCAGATTCGTGAAATACTGGGCGAATCAAACCGGCCGGTAATCTGGTTTTGGGGACATGATCACCGATTGGTTGTTTACAATAAAGCTGTGAACGGAAAAGGGCCGGAAGCATATGGTCGCTGTCTTGGGCACGGCGGTTTGCCGGTAGAATTACAAATGCCTGACAGCGCAGCCGATCTTGAAAAAATTCATCTTTACGACAGGAGAGTCCGTAAGGAGCTTTCAGGTCACCTTTTGGGATATAACGGTTTCGTGATGCTCAAATTGAGCGGTGGAAAATTAGTTGCCGAATACCGGGATCTGGAAGATAGCTGTGTCTTGGAGGAGGAATGGGTCATCAATACGCAAAACGGCCAACTCGATTGGAACATTAAACATGTCCTGCCCGAATTGGCCGTTCGATAATGGTATGTTTTCAGATTACACCAACGTAAAAAATGTCAATGACCGTCTGCTGAATGATCTTTGTAAAATGCAGCAAATGTTACTACCAGACCGATAAGTCCAAGGATAAATACGAAAAGATCCCCAAATACCGCAAGGATAATTACCAAAAATATAAATATGGCGATAGAAACTCCAACGGATGCTCCTTCTGGTTTGCTATGTACGTGTACGTCGTCAGTCATGGTTCAATGGAAATTTTGATAGTATTTTTTTACTGATGCGAAAATAATAAAAAATAACGAATGGTAGTAAGGATTGGGTCAAGAAGCTCCTGATTTTTCAGGATTTATCATTATTGCTCTCAGTTTGAAAAGAGTAACATCAACATTGACGCGAATATTTTATAGTGTGGAATGACATAATATGATACATTTGTCAGATAATAAATTTCAATTCATGCCCCTTCGAAATGTCTTTTATAATCGGTTGTGATATAGGTACTACGAACGTTAAAACTACTGCTTTTGACTCGGATTCAGCAGGAATTCTTACATCTCACAGTGAAGGATATGAAATGCTTCATCCCAATCCGGACTGGAGCGAGCAGGATCCTGATGAGATTTACGAAGCAGTTTGCCGCTCTATTCAAAAAGTCTGTGAAAGCTGTAACGCGCAGGGGAAACCAGTTGGTATCTGTTTCAGTTCGGCAATGCACAGCATTTTATGCATTGATAAAAAAGGCAAAAATCTGTCTAATCTGATCATATGGGCTGATAACCGGAGTGCTGACATAGCCGAAAAGCTGAAAGCATCTGCCGATGGGAAAAAGATGTATCAGAATAATGGTACGCCGATCCACGCAATGACGCCGTCCTGCAAACTGATCTGGCTGAAAAAAAATCAGAAAGATATTTTTGACAGGACTGATAAATTCATTGGTATAAAAGAATATATCGTTTTCAAATTAACGGGTAAGTTTGTCGTGGATTATTCCATTGCTTCTGCAACAGGATTGTTCAATATCGCTGAGAAAAAATGGGATGAATGGACGCTGAAGAAAATCGGTCTTGATGAAACAAAACTTTCTACGGCGGTTTCTCCGTATCACATAGAAAAACTTCCCAAAGAAAATGACTTCAAAGTACCGGCCGGAACACCTCTGATTATGGGCGCAAGTGATGGCTGTCTTGCAAATTTAGGAAGTGGGGCAATTTTAAAGGGAACAATGGCTATCACCATTGGAACCAGCGGTGCAGCACGGATTTGTTCTGATGTACCATACCTGGATGAAGACATGCGTACATTCTGCTACATTCTTGATGAAGATACCTATGTTTTGGGAGGCCCTTCTAATAACGGAGCAGTCGTATTTGAATGGATGAAAAATAATTTTTTCCCAGAAAGTGACTACAACGAAATATTCGAGGCCGCTTCAAAGATTGAGGCTGGTTCAGATGGGCTTTTGTTTTTTCCTTATCTGTTAGGAGAAAGAGCGCCGTTGTGGAATTCAGCGGTTCGCGGAGGATTTTTAGGATTGGACATCCAGCATTCCAAGTCACATTTTGCCAGGGCAGTTATGGAGGGTATACATCTGAATCTTTATAGCATTGGAAAAATCCTGCTTGAAACGCAAAAGGTGAAAAGAATTTTTGCTAACGGAGGTTTTGCACAAAGTCAGGTTTGGGTACAAATGCTGGCAGATATTTTCGGAACTCCGGTTGCGCTGAATGAAACAGTGGATACAGGTACGGTAGGCGCGGCTATGATGGGGCTGAAGGCTCTGGGTTTTGCGAAGGAATTGTCGGATCTTGATTTTTTTACTCCGGTGAGTACCATTTTTGAACCGAGCAAAGAAGTCCATAAACAGTATGAAGAGGTATATAAAAAGTTTTATACCTCTGTTCAGGGCGTTTTAATTCAGGCTGGAATTGACAAGTAACTTTGGCTGACAGGCTTTTAGCTTTCGGTCAATAGGTTGGATAAGATTCGTTGATTACTTTTTTATGTTATAAAAGATTTAAAAAGCGCAAGAAATCTGGCAGGACTGAAAATCAAGAAAAAAAGATCTTACGTAACAAGTATTATTTTCTGAAAAAACACAAATGTGCTCAATAGAACGAAGTTTGATACGGGATTCGAAATTGGGTGAAAAGGTTAAGCGGCCCTTTTTTTAGAAAAATCCGGGCCGCTTATTCATTGATGAAGTTGCTAACTTATTATTTTACGTCTATTAGAAGAGTCGCACAGCGCCATACCGAAGTATAATTTTTCCCATTGTGCTCGCCTTCCTCTTTTTCGCTTTTTGAAGCTTCGATGCTGTATTTCCCTTCCCAGATTGGCGTGAATTCAGCCACTCCCTGTGCGTTGGTACTGATTTCTTTATTCCAGCCACTTGGCGAATGTACAGCTACGCTTAATTTGTCAGATGGTTTTTCTTTGAAAAAACCGATCAACTGGAAAGGCTTATTAACCTTGATCGTTTTACTGACATCGGAATAAAGGCTGATATCATTTGTATTTAATGCCGGATCATTGCCTGCCAGAGATTTTCCAACAGAAACAATTGCACTTGCGTTGAACTGGTATTTTGTTTTTCCACCTAACTCCTCTGCTGTATGACTAACTGTCAAGGTATATACGCCATCTTTTTCTGGTGTAAACTCAGACGTGAAATGGTCTGCCGCAGCTGTTGTCGGAAGTTTTACCTTTTGTTTGTCCGGACCTGTTAACCACAATGCGAATTCCGGTACATCGGAATACCAGTCAGCAATTTTCTCCGGTTTATCGTTAGGTTCGGAGTAAACTATTTTGATCGCTTGTTTTTGTCCGGCTCTACCAACAGTACTTGTTTCGATCCATAATGCATGAGCGGATAGCTGGCTTGTATGAAGAAAAAATGCGATAACGATTAAGAGGATATTACGTTTCATTGTTTTGGAAAATGCGGTGCGCCGCTATTTTAATATGAAAAAAAATAAACAGAAAACCAGGTTAAAACTTTTGTCTGGATGAAATGACTGCATCAAGACTGAATTTGCCCGGACCAACTAAAAGCAAAACGATGTATACTAACAAGTAAGAAAATCCGCCATAGCCTTTACCAAAAACGTCTCCGTCATGCGCCATGAAAGTGATCACGATAGCTGTGACGATCAGTGGCACTGTTGCGGCACGGGTGAAAAGGCCAAGTATTAATAATGCGGAACAGATCATTTCAGCAAAAATCGCCAGAATGAGGGATGTCGCAGGACCTAGTCCCATAAAATCCATAAAGCTATCCTGCTTTTCACCGAAGGAAATATACTTTGCGTAGCCATGGGGAATCATTAAAATACCGAAACCAAGGCGAAGGACAAGCATTGAAATATCGAAAGAGCTTTTTTTGTAGGAAACGTCAAATAGTGATAAAAAACGCATAGCAGTGGGTTTGATCAAAAAATTAAAGTGGGTAGTTAAATAGGAGCTTATGCTGGGAATTATTTCAGGACCGCACCGTCCGTCGACGATACGATCCTGAATTGTTTAAAATTTATAGGCAAGACTTAACCGATAATTTCTTGGTGCTTCGGTCTGCCAGTTATAAGCATTAAGATAGGTGTAATAGCCGCCGCTGTACAGATATTTATCCAGAATGTTAAATACGTTGAGCGTAAGTTTGATTTTGTCTTTTTCCCAGAAGACACCGCCATCCAGCTTGAAATAATCCGGCAGATTTGTTTCGGTGTTTGTCGAACTCCAGTTAGACATGGCTCTGTCTACCAGATAGGTAAAACCTCCGGAAATTCCTGTTCCTTGTAACGCACCTTTCTGCACTTTGTAGCTAAGCCAGCTATTCACGGTATGTTTAGCGAAGCCAGGAATTACGTCGCCTGTTTTATAATCAGTCACGCCTTCGGTCACTTTTGTTATTTCTGAGTCGGTGTAGGCATAATTTGCGGTAAGATTTAAACCTCTGACAATTGTGCCTCTTAAATCGAATTCAATCCCCTGCGCTCTTTTCTGACCTAAAACGATACTTAATCCTGAATTTACGGGAGCATTCGGATCGGAAGTCAATTCGTTATTTTTCAAAATTCGGTAGAAAGAAACGGTGGTGTTCCACGCACCATCTGCCCATTCTTTCTTGATACCGAATTCTGTATTATTCCCTGTTATCGGTTTCACACTTCCTCTTGATAATTTTCCTGATTGGGGAAGAAAAGCCTGATCGTAAAGCGCATAAACAGAAGTTAGCTTATCAATTGAAACACTAAGCCCAATTCGCGGTGTAAAGTGTTTTGCCGTTTCCGGTGAGCCGCCCCATGCCGATTGACTTACATAGGTGTAACGCCCTGCCAAAGTCAGCCGAACTCTGTTATCCATAAAAGCCAGCTCGTCCTGAAGATAGATTCCGGTGTATTTTTGATCCATTGATCCGCCAGCCAACACGGCTCTTGCTTCAAGACTGGTCGTGCGGTCGAACGAAGGAAAGCCGTTGACAGGTTTTCCATAATAAGGAGAGGCAGGATTAAACGCGGCACCTGTGGAATCCAGCGCATGAGACTGCCCCCAGTCTGCGATGTAATCTTTTGATCCAATATCAAGTCCTCCCAAAATGCGGTGTGTTATAGCTCCTGTTGTTATTTTACCATTTACAAAAGCTTGAGCCAAAGTCATTTCGCTTTGTGCATCCCAGATACCTACCGAACGGATCATGGTTCCGTCAGGGTTAACGGTAGACGGCCACATGCTCGAACCTCTTTGCTGATAGTTTAAGTATGCAGCCTGTACAGTTACCTTCCAGTCGTCATTTAATTGATGCTGTAAATTCAAAAACAAACTTTGATCCTTTATTTTAGTTGGTTCCAGTCCCGGAGGCATAGTCGTAAAGTCTCTCGGTAACGTCGCATAACCTTTTGGAGAGAAAATATAATACGAACCTACGTCAGTCATTTTTGCATATTGCATGGTATACTCGGCTGTCAGTTTTGTTTTATCATCGATCTGATAGGAGATAACCGGAGCAACGCTGTAACGATCATTGTACTCATAAGGACGATGCGAATTTTTGTTCTGACCGGCCAGGTTTAAACGGTACAAAAGTTTGCCGCTCTTGTTCAGCTTTCCATCCAGGTCCAGCGTTGTGCGGAATAAACCATAACTTCCCATTGTAAAAGCAGCTTCTCCCTTTGTTTCTCCGGTTGGCTTTTTAGTTACCACATTGTAAAGACCACTCGGATCTCCGTTTGCGAGCATAAATCCTGCCGGGCCTTTCACAAATTCGATGTGATCTACAAAGCTCATATCTTCCGTTAGCGGTCCCCAATAAGAGCTAACGACGTTAAAACCGTTTCTGAATGCCTGAATTTGTGAGCCTCGCATGGTAATATTAGCATACAAATCTCCCCAGTGTTCCAATCTGGCAGCACCGCTGACATTACGGATCAAGCCATCACTCATACTGATAACCTGTTGATCAGACAGTATTTTTGAGGTTACAACCTGAATATTTTGTGGTGTTTCCTGAATCGGTGTCATCAGGCGAAGGCTGGAAGAAACCTCGTTAGTTTTGTACTGACTTGCGTCTTTAATAACGACTTCCGACAATTGATTTGCTGTTTCAGACAGTGTGAAATCAACCGTGGTTGTTTGTCCTTCAATTACTTCAACTTCTTTCTGTAAAGTCTCAAGTCCAACATAGCTAGCCAGAACGGTATATTTTCCCGACTTCACTTTGTTGATCGAAAAGTTTCCGTCCTCGCTGGAAACCGAGCCGATTTTCAGGCCTTTGATTCCAATCGAAACGTGTTGTGCCGGTTTACCATCCGATGATATAATTCGCCCTTTAATACTTCCGGTTTGTGCAAAAGAAATGCTCAACGCTGAAAGCATAAAACACACGATGAAATAAATTCTCTTCATTTTTTATTTAGTTAACTAATTTAATTGTAAAAATTTTTATTCAAATAATTCATTGTTAGGGGTTTATAATTATAATAGGTGTGTCCGGGACGTTTTATAAATCCAGATCAAAAACCTGCCGCGGGAAAGTCGTTAGCAATCGAACGGTGATTTCCATTAACTGTAAATGAATGAGCATGTTGTTATTTAGACTGAATGTAAGTAGTCGCAAAAGTAGAAACGGTTTCTGTAAGGCGCAAGTATTTATTTAGAATGTTTAAAAATAATTAAAGAATGATTTGATTTGCAGAAAAAATTGGCTGATTTTGTACACCTATATATCGGGATAACTAACGTCATGACTTGCAGGAAAATCAGTGAAAAAAATGGTAAGAAATACTTCGGGAAAAATTCTTTCGCAGTTTTCTTGATTATATTTTTGCTCAATCAGGTGGGATATGCCCAGGTTTTTGATTTAAATAATGTTGTTTTATTTAAAACGGGCACTTCTTCCAAAGGTCTTATATGGGGACAGAGTACGAGCACAGAATGTGAAGAACTATTTGGGAAGCCAACATCAAAAGAAAGCTTTTATTCGGAAATGGACGAGGACACTTTGCAACTATATAAATACGGGAAAAATGAACTGTATTTTGATAAAGGCGTTCTTCGGATTTTTGATCTGGTTGACGCTCTGATGAGCATCGGAGATTCGAAAGGGAATACTTTCAAGATAGGAGATATATTGAAAATAAAGAATGGAGTTAAAACTTTCGCTGGTTTCAGAATTAATGACAAGCCTGGAAATAGTCGAAATCTGAATTATCAGGGATCTATTTTTCTTAATTTAAAACGTAAAAATATTGTCATGGATTCAGGAATTGAATTTCTTTTTGATACAAAAAATACGCTTTTCAGCATTGCTTTGTTAGACTAGATAAAATTATAAACAGCAAAAGTCCAGACAAACGTCCAGACTTTTGCTGTTATCAGATTTTAAAAATTCGTTATTTTTCTTTAATCGCTTCAACCATTTTTTCGGTAACTATTTTCTTTTCTGATGAATTGCCCCACGAGTTTGAAATGTAATTCATGACGTCTGCAATTTCATCATTGTCAAGACCCGGCGAAGGCATTTGATTGTCGAATGCAACGCCGTTAACTATAATTTTTCCCTGCAAACCAAACTTGATTGCGTGAATTGCCTTTTCCGGCGTCTTAGTCAGATAGTCGGCTTTTGCAAGCGGTGGGAAAACTTCCGGAACGCCCTCACCAGCACCCATGTGGCAGGTGATACAGTTTTCCGCGTAAATTCCTTTACCTCTGGCAATGCTTTTTTCCAGCTCATCGTCCTGCCGGGGAAAAACAGCTGAGCAAAAAATAGCTCCGGATAGGAGCATTATTATTGATTTCATCGTGAATAATTGCCTTAATGATTGTCAAAAGGCTTTATCCATTTTTGATAAAGCCTTTTGAATTTTGTTATGCTTTTGGACTAATGCGAACGATCTTGCCTGAGTTTTCAAGAACTACATAAATATTTCCATCCGGCCCCTGGCGAACATCGCGAACACGACCGAGTTTTTCGAAGATAATTTCCCGGCTTAAAACTTTGTTTCCTTTTACTTTCAGGTGTTGCAGATAAGCAAATTTTAATGATCCAACGATCAGATCACCGTTCCAATCCTTAAATTTCGGGTTTGTCACGAAAGTCATTCCGCAGGGCGCTATGGATGGACGCCAGTAAATTACCGGTTGTTCCAAGCCTGCGCGGGCAGTATCTTTCGAGATAATGCTGTTGTCATAATCGATACCAAATGTGATCAGTGGCCAGCCATAATTTTTCCCTTTTTCAACGATATTTAATTCATCGCCGCCTTGCGGACCGTGTTCATGTTCCCAGATAACGCCCGTTGTCGGGTGAATTACCATTCCTTGCGGATTGCGATGTCCATAAGACCAGATTTCAGGTCTTGCACCTTCTGTTTTCACAAACGGATTGTCCGTCGGAATTTTTCCATCTTCATGCAGCCGAACTACTTTTCCCTGATCCTTGCTCAGATTTTGAGAGTTTTCTTTCTGGCCGCGTTCTCCAAGAGAGAGGAATACGTATCCTTTTTTATCAAAAACAATACGGCCGCCAAAGTGGACATTGGCCTTGACATTAGGTATTGCCTTGAATAATGGCTGAATATCTGTCAAAGCGTGGTCTTTCAGTTTTGCACGGAAGAGTGCCGTGTTCGCACCGTTGTCATCTCCTTCTTCACCTGCCTGTTTTGGCGAAGAATAACTGATATAGATCCAGCCGTTTTTTGCATAATCAGGATGAAGTGCAACGTCAAGCAAACCGCCTTGTCCTTTGTAATATACTTCCGGTACGCCCGAAATTGGTGTTGGATCCAGAACGCCATTTTTAACCAAACGTAATTTACCGCCGCGCTCGGTTACTAAAAGCTCACCGCCTGGCAAAAATGCAGTCGCCCAGGGCATAGTCAGACCAGAGGCAACGGTATCTACTTTCAGATCAGATTCTGCAAGGCCGGCTTTTTTCTCATCGGCGGCTTTTGGAAAATTATAACCTGTAAGACCTAACGAAGCAAGTAATAGCATACTTCCTAACGCCAGCGGGACATTCTTTTTTAATGATAAAAATTTCTTTTTCATAAGTTCAGGATGAGAGACAATTTTTGGGATGGATAATGATCAAAGATAAGCATATCGGGTTTGTTTTGACGCAAAAAACGGAAGCAGGATAGTTATTAAAATCTTCCGGCTTCCGTTTTCTACTTTCTCAGTATCAAAACTGGCTTTTATTTAATAAGTTCTAGTGCGTCCAGTTCGGTTGAAATAAATTTCAATTCCTCTTTGGTTAAGTCAATATCCATTGCTTTCGCATTTTGTACAGCCTGTTCTGCATCACGTGCACCGACAAGTGCGATCGTTATCCCAGGCTGTTCAACAGTCCATCTGATCACTAACTGACCTAACGTTGCATGTTTTTCATCAGCAATAGGCTTAATTTTATCAAGAAATTCGTTGACGCGTTTCAGGTTTTCATCCTTGTAGAAATAGATATCAGCACGGTGATCGTCTGTGCCAAATTTGTATCCGGGCTTCATTTTGCCGGTTAACAAACCACGTTCCAACGGGCTATAGGCTAAAATAGATTTGTCGTGTTCAAGGCAGTAAGGAACAACTTCCTTTTCGATATCGCGCTTCACCATACTATAAGGAACCTGATCGGAAACCAGATCAATATGGTTGGAAGCTTCGCGCATCAGATTGGCGTCATAATTACAAACGCCCGCATGACGCACTTTTCCTTGTTTAATCAGCTGAGAAACCGCTTCCATCGTTTCTTCAACCGGCGTTGTTTTATCGTGCCAATGAATTTGATAAAGATCAATATAGTCTGTTCCAAGTCGTTTCAGACTATCTTCACATTCTTTGATAACGCTATCCTTTGCAGCATATTTATAAATGTCAATAGCATTTCCGTTGTTGTCTTTACTGTGCATAGCCAGGTCTCCTTTTGCAAGGTCCCAGCGCATTCCGTATTTTGTCAGGATCTGTACTTTGTCGCGGGGAATGTTTTTAATCGCTTCGCCAACAATTTCCTCACTTAAACCTTGTCCGTAAACCGGAGCAGTATCAATCGAAGTTACGCCGACATCGTAAGAAGAGCGAATTGCTTTCACCGCTTCACTGCGTTCTGTACCGCCCCACATCCATCCGCCAGCTGCCCAGGCGCCAAAGGTTACTACTGAAATTTCAAGATCAGAATGTCCAAGTTTTCGATAAAGCATAAAAATTAGGTTTTTGTTTAATATCGTTCTAAAACAACTATTCCACAGTTAGGGTAACACAGAGAACCACAGAGCTAGAAAGAGGTACACAGAGTTTTATTTAAACAATCTCTGTGTACCTCTTCATTTTTTCTGTGGTTCACTGTGTCACCTACCTAACCTAAAACTATTTAGTTAGTGAGAACGGCACAACCTCCGGTTTAACACCCCAAGCTTTTGAAGGCTTGTCTGTCATGTTGAATTGAAGCGTTCCGCCGTTCTGGATATCCTTATGTTCAAGATAAACATTCTGATATGCCTTTCCATTCATTGTCGCTCCGTCCACGTACATATTTGCAGCGCTTGTTTTTGGCGATTCGATTGTAAATTTCTTTCCGTCTTCCAACGTAATTGTAGCTTTCTTAAAAAGCGGAGAGCCAATAACATACTGTGTCGTTCCAGGAGTCACAGGATAGAAACCCAAAGAAGAGAAAACATACCAGGCAGAGGTTTGTCCGTTATCTTCATCGCCGCAGTATCCGTCCGGTGTTGGCTGATATAATTTTTTCATTACCTGACGCAACCAATATTGAGCTTTTGAAGGTGCTCCGGCGTAGTTATACAGATAAATCATATGCTGAATCGGCTGGTTTCCGTGTGCATAATTACCCATATTCATAATCTGCATTTCCCGGATTTCGTGGATTGGGAAACCATAATAGCTGTCGTCAAAGATTGGAGGCATTGTGAAAACAGAATCCAGTTTCTGGACAAAAGCTTCTCTGCCGCCCATCAGACCTACCAGACCTTTCACATCCTGAAACACAGACCATGTATAGTGAATGCTGTTTCCTTCTGTAAAGGCGTCACCCCATTTGAATGGATTGAAAGGTGCCTGGAACTTTCCATCTTCATTTTTTCCACGCATCCATTTTGTCTGCGGATCAAATAGATTACGGTAATTCTGGCTTCTTTTAAGATAAAGATCAATTTCAGTCTGTGGTTTTTTCAATTCTTTGGCCAATTGAGAAATACAAAAATCAGCATAAGCATATTCCAAGGTCCGGGCCGCATTTTCATTAATTTTTACATCATAAGGAACATAACCTAACTTGTTGTAGTAATCATGTCCGAAACGCCCAACAGAGCTTACAGGGCCTGCATTCTCTGTATTTTTAATAATAGCTGCATATAGTTTTTCAATATCATAACCGCGTATACCTTTTACGTAAGAATCCGTGATCAAAGAAGCAGAATTGGAACCGATCATACAGTCGCGGTGACCCGGACTTGCCCATTCCGGTAAAAATCCGCTTTCGTCATAAGCATTTGCTAAACCTTCCATAATATGGGCGTTCAGCGTCGGGTACATCAAAGTAAAGTATGGGAAAACGGCCCGGAACGTATCCCAGAACCCATTATCCGTGAACATATAACCCGGACGAACTTCGCCATTATATGGACTGTAATGTACTACTTTGCCCTTTGCGTCATATTCATAGAACTTTCTTGGAAACAACAGTACGCGGTAAAGACAAGAATAGAATGTGCGGATCTCGTCGATATTATCACCCTCAACGGTGATTCTTGAAAGTTCCTCGTTCCAGATTTTACGACCTTTTTCCTGCGTTTCATCGAACGTGTCTTTTCCAAGTTCGTTAGTAAGGTTCCTTTCAGCCTGCTCGTAGCTTATAAAAGAAGAAGCTACTTTTAATCCGATTTTCTCTCCTGTTTTTGTTTCAAAACGGACCACGGCACCTACGTGATTTGCTTTAATTTCAAGCGTATCTTTTGTGATCTTATACTTGCTCCATGCAGATGAAAACTTGAAAGCTTTGTCAAAAACCAGAACGAAATAATTCTTGAAATTGGCAGGGACACCGCCGCTGTTTTTGGTAGTATAACCAATGATTTTACGTTCCGAAGGAATCACTTTTACATAGGAACCTCTGTCGAAAGCATCCAGCAATACGTAAGAACTGTCTGATTTGGGAAACGTAAAACGAAACTGGGCAGCACGTTCGGTCGGTGCAATTTCAGTAGTCACATCATAGTCAGCCAGATATACTTTGTAATAATTTGGCTTGACAACTTCTGCTTTGTGAGAAAACCAGCTCGCACGGGCGTTTTCTTCAATTTTCAAACTTGTCATCGGCATGATTGAAAATTGACCGTAATCATTGATCCAGGGACTTGGCTGGTGGGTTTGTTTGAAACCTCGGATTTTTTCGGCGTCATACATATAGCTCCATCCGTCTCCCATTTTTCCGGTCTGCGGCATCCAGAAATTCATCCCCCAGGGCAATGCAATGGCAGGGTAGGTGTTTCCGGATGATAAACTGAATTTGGATTGAGTTCCCATCAGTGGATTGACAAAATCAACCAGATTGGTTGTCGTTGGCACCGTTTGGGCAAACACGTGGGCATGTGTCAAAAGGGTAAAAAAGGCGATACAGGAGATAATTTTTTTCATGTCAAGGGATAATCCTTTTTGAGTTTATGGTAGCAGGGAAACAAGTTAATATAAATCGAGGCTAAATCCTTTTAGTGTTCCTTAAAGGATGAATTCACGGGACTATTCCATTGCAGGCTGCTTTTTTCGGACGGCAATTTACTAAAAAGATTTACTCGCGCTTATCGTCAGGAATTATTTCCTGTTGGTATCATTTTTTTAACCTTGGGATGGAAGGACAGATAATTCAAAAAAGATTTTTATAAGCATAGATTTAAACAAGATTGTTTAAGCTTATATCGAATATTTTAGCAAGAAAATGCTTTTTCCTTCGTTCCAAGCAGATATTTCGAAATTTTTAGTTTAAAGTACCTTGATAATTCCATTATGACCGAACACTTAAATCGCCTTACTCCACGACAAATTGTCTTTGAATTGGATCAGTATATAATCGGACAAAATGACGCAAAACGTAATGTTGCCATCGCTTTGCGGAACAGATGGAGGCGGATGAATAGTCCCGAGGATATTCAAAAAGAAATTATTCCCAACAATATCCTGATGATCGGGGCGACCGGTGTTGGTAAAACTGAAATTGCCCGCCGTCTGGCAAAAATCGCAGATGCACCTTTTGTAAAAGTTGAAGCTTCAAAGTTTACAGAGGTTGGTTATGTCGGTCGTGACGTTGAAAGTATGGTACGCGACCTAGTAGAACAAGCCGTTGGTATGGTGCGTACCCAAAAGAAAGAAGAAGTAAAAATCAAGGCTGAACAAGCTGTTGAAGATATTATTCTGGATGCCCTTATTCCTCCGATTCATGGAAGCAGCGCGGTGAAACCTCGTCCTGAAAATGGTGAATCCAATGGAGCGATTCCGGAGGATGACAACGAGTTGAACCAGCGTACACGTGAACGTTTCCGTGAAAAAATCAGAAACGGCGATCTGGATGATCGTAAAATTGAAATTGAAGTTCAGCAAAACCAGTCTCCAAGTGTTGGTATGATCGGCGGTGCCATGGACGATATTTCGATGATGAATATTCAGGAAATGATCGGCAACATGGTTCCCCGTCGTGGTAAAAAACGGAAGGTAACCGTTGCCGAGGCCAAAAAACTTCTGCTGGATGAGGAAGCAGGAAAGCTGATCGATATGGATGAGGTAAAACTGGAAGCCATTCAGAAAGCAGAAAATCTTGGTATTATTTTCATCGATGAGATTGATAAAGTGGCTTCAAGCCGTTCTGGCGGAAGCGGACCTGATGTAAGTCGTGAAGGTGTACAGCGTGATTTGCTTCCGATTGTGGAAGGAAGTGCCGTGAACACAAAACATGGCGTGATCAATACAGATCATATTCTGTTTATCGCTGCCGGAGCATTTCACGTCGCGAAGCCGTCTGATTTGATACCTGAGTTACAAGGACGTTTTCCAATTCGCGTGGAGCTGAATAGTTTGACGGAAAGTGATTTTTATCAAATTCTTAAAACGCCTAAGAACGCACTGACAAAACAATATGAAGCGATGATGGAAGCGGAAGGCGTCGAACTTCAATTTGAAGACGGGGCACTTCGTGAAATGGCGCGTATTGCTTTCGAAGTAAACAGTGAAGTCGAAAATATTGGTGCGCGCCGTTTGCAAACCGTTATGAGCCTGTTGCTGAATGACTTTATGTTTGATATTCCGGACGTAATCGGACCGGATTCTAACATTGTTGTTACCGCGGATCTGGTTAACGAAAAGTTAGCACATTTGATTAAAAACAGAGATTTAAGCCAGTTCATTCTTTAAAATCCTGTTTTAAGAAAAATCCCTAACCCAATGGTTTACGTCAGGTTAGGGATTTTTTGTTTGGAACAGAAGATGGTTATTCTCCTGAGTATAACCATTTTAAAGCTTTTGAAAATTCTTTTCCCCAACATTCTTCGGTATGTTTACCGGTTGGATTCAGGGAAGCTTTTATTTTAACACGGCTGTATCCAAATCCTTGATTTTTTAAGGTTTCCTGCAATTTTTCAATATTAGGAATCATTTCAGAACCTTCCTGTCCGCCACCATATAAGTAAATGCGTGTTTCGAAGGGTTCAAAAAAGTGGATTGCGTCGAAATATATTTTACGTGAGATCCATAAGGAGGGCGAAAAAATCATCAAACGGCCAAAAATATTCGGGTACATAAGTGCAGCATACATACTTAGCAAACCGCCAACCGAACTGCCGCCCATTCCTGTATTCAAACGATCCGGAAGCGTACGGTAAGTTGTATCAATATGCTTCTTAAGCGTTTCAGTAACGAATTTCAGAAACAGATTACCCAGGCCCTTTCCCAGATTAGGATTGTCATAAGGAGAAAATTCCTGAACGCGTTCATCGCCGCCATGGTCTATTGCGACGATTATAACATTGGCCTTATCTTCACCCGCCAAAGCGGCCAGACTTCGGTCAATTTCCCAACTTCCGTAGTGAGAACGGTCACCGAAAAGATTTTGTGCATCGGTCATGTACAAAACCGGATAGCGACGATCAGGTTGCGCGTAATAATCATGCGGCAAAAGCACGTAAACCTTACGCTCTTTTTTCAGCTGCGGGATTTCGAACGTCTCTGATAATATCTCGACGATCGGCATTAAGTCCAGCTTAGTGGACTTATCAAGCTGCCAACGCGTCACAAAATCGTTGATATTTCCTGCATTTTGATTAATATACCGGTTGCCATAAGGTCGTCCATAACGATCAAGTTCTACCTGATCCCAGCCACCTCTTGTATATTTGTATTCAAGTGGAAAAGGAAACCCGAAGTCTGTTGGGAATTGGAAACTGTAACGTCCGGGACCGACCTTCGTCATTTGGTAATGAGGAAGGTCCGGCAACCATTTGCAAAAATTTCCAGTAATAAATATGGGACGATTGTCTGAGTCGGATGTTGTTAACGTTATTGTAAGCGTTTCTTGTAACGTATCTAATTCTTTTAACATTCTTTGCGTAACACGGGGTCGATATGAGGGCGTAAATTTACGACAAAATTGTAACGAGTGGTAACAGAATGAATAGTTTAGCATACATTCTCTATCATTTCTTGACCAAGTTATACTGAATGATAAAATCATGACACTGGCGCATGAATTAATTCAGCTGTAATTCCAGACAATTGGGAATTTGTCTATCTGAAGCTTGGGATTTATGATCAGATACCCGGCTCTATATCAGAATTATACTATGCTGTCAGCTGATTTCCTGCTCAAATCTACGAAATCAAAAGAGAATAGGTGTTTTTCGTCAGCTTCATGATGCGCTCGCTCGGTTTCGTGCCACAATCCAGGATTTTCTATCTGAAAAAAGGTATCGCCTTCGACCCGGGTATGAACTTCTGTGATGTAAATTTTGTCGCAGTTCGCCTGGACCTGACGGTAGATATCACCGCCTCCGATAATAAAAGCCTCTGCTGTTTCAATTTTTTCTGCCTCCTCAATTGCTTCTTGCAAAGAGTGGGTGACAATTGTGCCTTCAAAAGAAAAATCTTTGTCCCGGGTGATGATGATGGATTGCCTCCCCGGAAGCGGTTTTCCAATGGATTCAAAAGTTTTTCTTCCCATGATCATCGGATGGCCCAGGGTGAGTTTTTTGAAACGTTTTAAATCATCTGGTAAACGCCAGATTAATTGGTTATCTAAACCTATAACACCGTTTTCTGAAACGGCAACGATGATTGAAAGAAGCATTTGTTAATTTTTATTATTATGATCAGACGAGCTACCAATTCTTTCGGTGCTCTGCACCTTTGGACTTGTTTTGCAATTGATTTTTCTACAATTATGTCGGTGCTCTGCACCTTGGATTTGTTTTTTTGCAATTGATTTTTCTACAATCATTTCGGTGCTCTGCACCTTTGGACTTGTTTTTGCAATGGATTTTTCTACAATTCTTTCGGTGCTCTGCACCTTTGGATTTGTTTTGCAATTGATTTTTCTACAATTATGTCGGTGCTCTGCACCCTGGATTTGTTTTTTTGCAATTGATTTTTGTACAATCATTTCGGTGCTCTGCACCTTTGGATTTGTTTTTTTGCAATTGATTTTTCTACAATTCTTTCGGTGCTCTGCACCTTTGGATTTGTTTTTTTGCAATTGATTTTTCTACAATTCTTTCGGTGCTCTGCACCTTGGATTTGTTTTTTTGCAATTGATTTTTCTACAATCATTTCGCTGCTCTGCACCTTTGGACTTGTTTTTTGCAATTGATTTTTCTACAATTCTTTCGGTGCTCTGCACCTTTGGATTTGTTTTTTTGCAATTGATTTTTCTACAATTCTTTCGGTGCTCTGCACCTTGGATTTGTTTTTTTGCAATTGATTTTTCTACAATCATTTCGGTGCTCTGCACCTTTGGATTTGTTTTTTGCAATGGATCTTCTACAATTATGTCGGTGCCATGTACCTTGGGTATTGTCGCTATTGAATTTTTGTTTCAAACAGCCGGGTATACTGCTTTTTTAGAACCAACAGTGCAGCGCACCAGAACATTTGTAGAAAAACCAGCTAATCGAATGATTATTAAGGTGCAGCGCACCGTAATATTGTCCGCCTAACTAATATCCAACCCAAACCAATATTTACAATTTCGCCCCTCTCAAAAAATCCCCGATTGCCATTTTCTTTTTCCCCTCCAATTGCAAAACTTCAACAGCAAGCCAAAAATCGCCCGTCCGGAATTGTAAGAGCGTCTTGTTGTCGGTTCTGAATTCTCCTGGTTCTCCGGCACTGGAATCCTCGGTCATACTTGTTTTGAATATTTTGCAGGAAAGTCCGTTCAATGTGGTCCAGGCGGCTGGATATGGCGAAAGACCTCTTACGAAATTATGAATTTTTTCTGCCGGTTTAGTCCAGTCGATCTCACAGGTTTCACGGAAAATTTTTGGCGCAAGCTTAATTTCTTTCGACTCATCCTGAGACTCCTGTGGATAGTTACCTTCCTCAATTGCCCGGACGGTTTTTAAAACCAGCTTTCCGCCGATTTCCATCAATCGCTCATAAACCGAACCGGCATCATCATCAGGCGAGATAGGATCTCTTTCCTGAAAAATAATTTTTCCGGTATCAATTTCTTTTTCAATAAAGAAAGTCGTGACACCCGATTCTGTTTCCCCGTTGATCACCGCCCAGTTGATCGGCGCCGCGCCTCTGTATTGCGGCAAAAGAGAACCATGCAGATTGAAAGTGCCATACTTCGGCATATTCCACACAATTTCAGGCAGCATTCTAAATGCAACCACTACTTGCAAATCTGCATTTAAAGCCTTTAATTGGGCAATAAACTCAGGGTTTTTGAGTTTTTCTGGTTGAAGAACAGGAATTCCCTGTTCTTCTGCGTATATTTTTACGGGGGAAGACATTTGCTTTTGGCCACGGCCGGCAGGTTTATCTGGCACGGTAATTACAGCAATTACATTAGAATTGCTCTCTACCAGACTTCTTAAACTTGGAACAGCAAATTCTGGTGTTCCCATGAAAATGATTCTTAATTTTTCAGGCATGGATTGTATCTGCTTTTGACTATTTGGCTTGTTACCATTTACAAATATTGCTATTTTTGTCGTTCATATTAAAAACAATGGAAAAGATAAAAAGATATCGCTGTCGAAAATCTGAGGTTTTCTAGTCTTCTACTACGGGTTGAAACGAACTCTTGTAGAACGGTCTTGGAACCGTTCTTTTTTTTTTGCCCAGGCACCAATTTTAAACATTGAAAATATTTAAACATAATCAAGAAATGGCTAAAATTTCATACTATACCGAGGAAGGATTAAACAAACTGAAGCAAGAATTAAACGACATGAAAACCAAGGGCCGTACTGCTATTGCTGCCCAGATTGCAGAGGCTCGGGACAAAGGCGATCTAAGTGAAAATGCTGAATATGACGCAGCGAAAGATGCGCAGGGAATGCATGAAATGAAGATTGCGAAGTTGGAGGAAATTATGTCGAATGCTCGTGTTATTGATGAATCGTCGATCGACAATTCGCAGGTTGCGATCCTTTCGAAAGTGAAGATTAAAAACCGTAAAAACGGGATGGAGGTAACGTATACGCTGGTTTCAGAAGAAGAAGCGGATTTAAAAGCAGGAAAAATCTCCATCGGATCTCCAATTGGAAAGGGACTTTTGGGTAAAAAACTGGGAGAAACCGCGGAGATAAAAGTGCCGGCAGGTTTGATGGAATTTGAGGTTTTGGATATCAGCAGATTTAGTGAATAGGATAAAACAGATCGAGGCTGTTTGTTGAAATTACAGATAAGACCGAATAAAAAAATGTTGAATTGCTATATGATTTTTCATAGCGCAATTCAACATTTTTTGTTTAAACTTGGGTTTTACTAAGAAAACTGCGATGAAATTCAAGGGATATTTATTCACATTTTCATTCCTATGGGTGGAGGGAATTGCAATTTTTCCTTTTGTATTTTCAAAAAATAAAAAGCCAGGAAAAGTTCTGATATACCATGAGGTGATCCATCTGCGGCAACAGCTTGAACTTGGTTTGATTCCATTTTACATCTGGTATTTCATCGAATACCTGATCCGGCTGGTTCAGTACCGGAAACATCATCAAGCCTATTTAAATATATCTTTTGAGCGCGAAGCTTATGCAAATGAGCGCGATTTTGAATATCTTGAGAACCGAAAATTCTGGGGATTTCTAAAATATTTATAAAAGAAAAATTCCAGTTACCGAGTGATTACACAATTCAAATAAAATAGTATGACCGAAGAAAGTAAATCGTTTTTATACAAGTATTTAAACAATGCTTCCCCAACAGGATTTGAAGTGACCGGACAACAGATCTGGCTGGATTATATCAAACCTTATATCGATGAACAAATAATTGATGTCTATGGAACGGCAGTGGGTGTCATTGGCGGCGGGCAGGAGTACAAGGTAGTTATTGAAGCACATTCGGATGAGATTTCCTGGTTTGTAAATTATATTTCTGACGACGGATATATTCATGTTCGCCGCAACGGGGGTTCTGACGCAGCGATTGCGCCTTCAATGCGTGTCAACTTGCATACGGCAAAAGGTATAGTAAAAGGTGTTTTTGGCTGGCCCGCAATCCACGTACGTGATACAGCGAAGGATCAGGTTCCAAAAGTGCACGAACTTTTCATCGATGTAGGCGCTGCCAAAAAGGACGAAGTATTGGAAATGGGAATTCATGTTGGCACGGTTGTAACCTTTGTAGACGGTCTGGATGAATTAAACGAAAAATTCTACGTTGGTCGTGCGCTGGACAACCGTATGGGTGGTTTTATGATCGCGGAAGTTGCCCGGATGCTTCGTGAAAATAATGTAAATCTGCCATTTACGCTTTATATCGTGAACGCGGTTCAGGAGGAAATAGGCCTGCGCGGTGCGGAAATGATTTCCCGCAGATTAAAACCTGATCTGGCAATTTGTACGGATGTAACGCATGATACGCAGTCACCTATGTACAACAAAAAAGAACAGGGTGATTTGAAATGCGGAAACGGACCGGTGATCTGTTACGGGCCAGCCGTTCAGAATAATGTGCGTGATTTGTTGATCAATGTTGCCGAGGAAAAGGGTATTCCTTTCCAGCGCCAGGCCGTGAGCCGCTCAACAGGAACGGATACCGATGCCTTTGCTTATTCTACCGAAGGGATTGCATCGGCACTGATTTCTCTTCCTTTAAAATATATGCATACAACGGTTGAAATGGTACATAAAGATGATGTTCAAAACGTGATCCAGCTTATGTATGACGTGCTTCTTTCTCTAAAAGGAAATGAGGATTTCAGGTATATAAAGTAAAAAAATATTGAGTTGTGCATGGAAAAATCTATTCCATGCACAAAAACACTTCATCATATGGACAACAGGGCGAGGGGCAGAGGCGCGGGGATCAACACCGATAATAAATTTCGGAAACAGGAAATTGAATATACTTCGGAAGATTGGATGCAATGGGAAGAGCCTGCAACAAATCCAAAAACACTGTTTATTGAAGAAATTTCAAAGTCAATTCTGAGCAAATCGGATAGTCCTGATCTGCGGCATTTTAATTCAATAAATCCTTACCGGGGTTGCGAGCATGGTTGCATTTACTGCTATGCGCGGAACTCCCACGAGTATTGGGGGTTTTCAGCCGGTCTTGACTTTGAAACAAAGATTGTTGTAAAGAAAAACGCGCCGCAGCTTTTAGAAAAACTTTTAAACTCAAGAAGCTGGGAACCGCAAACTATTTTCTTTTCCGGAAATACGGATTGTTATCAACCTGCAGAGAAAATATACCAGCTTACCAGACAAATGTTGGAAATCTGCTTAAAATATCGGAATCCGGTGAGCATTTTGACAAAAAATGCCCTCATTCTTCGGGATCTTGATATTCTTGAAAAGCTGGCAAAGTTAAATCTTGTTCATGGCGCTGTTTCGATTACCTCGCTGAATGAAGATTTGCGGGGAAAATTAGAACCAAGAACTGTCACAGGAAAACGTCGTCTGCAAGTCATAAAGGCACTTCATGAGGTTGGTGTAGAAATGGGTGTGATGACGGCACCAATTATTCCCGGTTTAAATGATCACGAAATCCCATCAATTATTCAGGGAGCGGCCGAAGCCGGAGCGGTGTGGGCTGGTTATACTGTCGTCAGGCTGAATGGTTCAATCGGAGAGATATTTAATGAGTGGGTGAACCATCACTTTCCCGACAAAGCATCGAAAGTTTTGAATCAGATCAAAGAGTGCCACGGCGGGCAGGTTAATGATTCCCGTTATGGACTTCGCATGAGCGGTGAAGGAAAGTATGCCGAGCATATCCGGCAATTACATGCGCTCGCCTGCCGCAAATATTTTGGTGAGAAAGAGCGAACTGAATTGAATACGTCACTTTTTATAAAAGGTGGACAAATGAAATTGTTCTAAAAATGTTATTTGTCACATCAAATTTCTAAACCCGTTATCTATGAAAAAAAATATTCTGGCTTTAAGTTTTTTTGCCTGTGTCGGCATCATTACCAGCAGTTGTGCCAGTTCGTCAGGAGGTAAAAGTCCTTTTTTGGCGACTGCTGATTCACTTGAAAATAATAGTCAACCAGTGGCCAAAACCATCATAACCGGCGCTGATCAGACTTCCGAATATCTTAAATATTTGAGAGGAAAACGGGTTGCTATGGTCGTAAACCAAACCTCAATTATTGGCAAAACACCGAGTGTTGACAGCCTGCTTGCCTTAGGTATCAACATCGTAAAAATATTTGGTCCTGAACATGGATTCCGTGGAAACGCAAGCAATGGTGCAAAAGTCAGTGATGAAAAAGATCCTAAAACAGGGATTTCGGTGATTTCACTTTATGGAAAATTAAAGAAGCCCAGTAAAGAACACTTAGCGGATGTTGATCTGGTAATATTTGATATTCAGGATGTTGGCTGTCGTTTTTACACCTATATCAATACACTGGATCACGTGATGGAATCGTGTGCTGAAAATAATAAAGAATTAATGATACTTGACCGTCCAAACCCAAATGGTTATGTTGTCGACGGACCGATCCTCGAAAATCATCTTTATTCCGGAATTGGTATGCATAAAATTCCGATCACGCACGGGATGACGATGGGAGAATTTGCACAGATGTTGAATGGTGAAAAATGGCTTCCGGGACAGTTACAATGTAAATTAAAAATCATTAAAGTAGCTAACTACACCCATGATACGCCTTACGATCTTCCTGTTTTTCCATCGCCGAATCTGAATAGTCAGCAGTCTATTGTGCTCTACCCAAGTATATGTCCGTTCGAAGGAACGATTGTGAGCCAGGGTAGAGGGACTTACATGCCTTTTACAGTTTTGGGCGCACCTCTTTTAAAAGGGAAATATGAGTTCTCTTTTACGCCAAAAAGTATTCCGGGGATGAGCGAAACACCCTTGCATCAGAATCAGGAATGTTATGGAGTTGACCTTCGTAAATATGATGTTGCATCTTTGCGGAAGAGCAAACAAATTAATTTGAAATTGCTTATTGAGATGTACAAAGCATACCCTGATAAAGCGAAATTTTTCGATATGTCACAAAGCAAACAAATGGGGAATTTTGATAAACTGGCAGGGACAGAAAATTTGAAAAAGCAAATCATTTCAGGTGTTTCCGAAGAAGAAATAAGAAAAAGTTGGGAACCTGGTTTGACAGATTATAAAAACATGCGCAAAAAATATCTCCTATATCAATAGAAAATATTAGCATTGTATATAACAAAACAACCCTGAGGCATCGTCTCAGGGTTGTTTAATTTTTACTCAACGAGATTAGATATTGTAAAATATATCTATCGGAAGGAATTAAAGTCTTCCGGTTTCATATACGAAAAGAGCGGATCAAATAGATTGATCCGCTCTAAAAAATTCTTAAAAGTTCTGAGAATTAAAACATACGACTGCCTGCCAATCGAGCAAATCTGAAAAGCGGATGTTCCAAAGTTTCAAACAATCAGAATTTTGCAACAAGCACCTTTGGGTCACAGCCCACTGCTGCATTGTTGACAAAGCCAACACTTACATTTGTTATTTTTGTAGATTTTCCTGGTGGTAAATCTTTTTTAATCGTGATTGTTTTAGTCGTCAGTGCCTCCTGAGTATCGGAAAGGTACTTGAATTCAACATCAACACTTTTTGCGGCACGCTTTGTCTTATTTTCAATTTCCAGATTGTGAATTGCAATTCCGCCTACCAAGTGCCATTCATTTTCGATTATCTTGAAGTCTTCCTGAAATTTAGGTTTCTGTATGACCTGAGCGAGTTTTGCAGAATCTTTTTCGTCTAACACGGTGGTGACCGAACCAACCTGTTTCTCTTTCTTCAGGAAATCAAGCTGATTGTAGTAATACAAGATGTAGATAAATGCCAGTACAGGAACAATGGCACTAATCCATTTAAGCCATTCAATTGCTACTTTCTTTAATTTGGAATTTTTACGTTTTCTTGACGGCATTTGTTTGAAATTACGTTGAGAACTGCAAATAAAAGCATCGTTCATAGTAAGAATACTATAAATCGTGAAATTTTACGAAAATTTTTGCAGAATTATTCTCATTCAGCAAGGAAGCCGTTGGTAACCTTGAAAACGAAGTATGTGATACGCTTCTCCGGACTGCTTCCGGAAAAGTTGACAGAAGCAAGTTTTTTAAGTTGTTTTGAAATTAGTTAACCCTACCACCATACATATTCCATGATATTATACAGTATTATAAGCAAAACTAACAATCCAAATAACGAAACAAAAAATCTACTTTTTCCATCGAACACAGATTGATTTTCCTGTGAATCCTTCATGTTTAAAAAATATTGTAGAGGTTATTCTAGAAAGTTAGATTAAATGTATTCTCGTATTTTAATTAAATCAGCGGGTGTATACTATGATCCAGGAATGTGTGTGCCGATGTTCACTAATGGTGACACAAGATTAGGTTTTTCTGCCGGGGGTTACAAACCGTTAACTAAATTAATTCGAGAAAGTGTAGTCGTCTTACAGTTTTGATAAAAACTACTTCAAAGTATTTTTGTAGTAAAAATTTTAATCTGAATAGCGATCAATAATGAGCAGGCATTATTAAAACTAATCCCTGCTTTACGGTTTCGGATTTTTTTTCGTGGTATCCGGATATATGACTCCCCCTGACGTTATGGTCCTTTTTCTTTTTCTTGTATAACTTGTGGTTGAGTCAATGCCAGGTCTGCCGGTGCTGCTTCTGCTGCCGTCAACTGACCCGTTCGTATTAGCATTGCCATTATCATTCAAAATCGGGGCGTTTTCTTTAATTACGGGATCTTTCTGTAAATCCACACGTTTTGACGTGTCCATGACCGTGGTTCTTTTCGAGGTTCTTCTTCGATATGAATCATTACTCTGTGCAAAGGTGAAGAAGGGGAGGGCTAAAAGCGTGGCGGTTAAAAACAATCTGGACTTTTTCATAATTGGTTTCGTTTGAAGTGTTTGACAAGATGAAGTTTTTATTGATAACAAACACTAAAAATATTATTCCATGAGAAGCTTGGTTGATTGCCGGTTTCTTGCCATAAATACAGAAACAGTTCAGCAACTAAATTATCAACTTGATCCACAAATTTTTAGACTTCGGTCAATCGTAATTTTTCTATGTCTGAGCAATCTTCAATTTTGACTATCTCTTAACCAGACGGTCACTATGAAAGCACTATTTATCTCCTTATCTCTACTTTTTACATGTAGTTCTATTTTTGGCCAGACTGTAATAACCGGCAAAATTTCAGATCAAAAAGGCGTAGGAATTTCAGGTGCAAATGTTTTTATCAAAGGTACTTACGATGGAGTTTCGTCAGACGAAAATGGAAATTTCAGATTTGAAACTACCGAAACGGGCAATCAGACAGTGACTTTCCAGGCCTTGGGTTTTAAAGTTCAGGAAAAAGAAACTATCTGTTCGGGTCAGCCCATGACATTTCAAATTACTTTGTCGGAAAGTATCCAGGTGCTTACCGCTGTAACTATCACTGCCGGAGCGATGGAGGCGAGCGACGTGAAAAAAGCTGTTGTTTTGAAACCTGTGGATATTGTGACAACTTCGGGAGCTATGGGTGATATCACAGCTGCTTTGCTGACACTTCCCGGCACTTCCACGGTTGGCAATGATGGCCGCTTATTCGTCAGGGGCGGAGACGCTTCCGAAACTTCGATTTTTATTGATGGATTGCAAGTTGGAAACGCCTATGGTAGCACAGCCACGAATGTGCCTACGAGAAATCGTTTTAGTCCTAATTTGTTCAAAGGCTCTTTTTTCAGTACCGGCGGTTATTCCGCAGAATATGGGCAGGCTCTTTCTTCCGCGCTTGCGTTGAATACGCTGGATATGCCGCTAAGAAATCAGGGTGATCTGAGCATTATGTCGCTGGGAGGCGGGTATACACAAACGCTGGTCGGGAAGAGAAATGCGCTGACAGCTTCGGGGAATTATTATAATCTAGCACCTTATCAGTCGCTGATCAGTCAAAAATTTGACTGGGAAAAAAGTCCGGTAAGCTGGGACACGGAGGTTTCGTTGAAACAAAAATGGGGAAAAGCCGGATTTATCAAGGCATACGCGCATACGGAAGGATCTTTGATGGCAATCTGGCAAGCAGTTCCTGGTGAGGCTGGCAGAGGAAACCGCGTGCAGATCAACAATCGCTATTCCTATGGAAATCTTTCGTTTCGTCAGGTTGAAAAGAATGACTGGTCCTTTTATGGAGGATTAGCCTATTCGCACAATCGGGACGCGGTTAACTTAAATTACGAACCGATTCGCCAGATTAATCAGGTTGGACATGCAAAGCTGGTTGCCGTAAAAGATTTTAGCTCCCAGCTTTCTTTAAAAAACGGAGTAGAATGGTACCTGAAAGCATATTCAGAAGAGTTGGTTGACGATAAACTGAGACGAAATATTTTTGATAATCAATTAATTTATTTTGTAGAAGCCGATTATTATTTCAGCAATAAACTGATTTTTAGAGGTGGACTTCGAAACGGGTATAGTACCATTGCAAAACAATACTGGCTTGATCCCCGCGCATCTCTTGCATATAAAATAAATGACCAGGGACAATTTTCAATTGCTGCCGGCAGATTCCATCAGTTGCCGGATGAGAAGTTAAGAGTTTTGCAAAACAATCTGAAAAATGCCGAAGCCAGTCACTATATCTTTAACTACTTCATTGTCAGTAATAACAGGACTTTACGTGCTGAGGCTTTTTATAAAACTTACGAAAATCTCGCAACATATAGCGGCACAGATCGAGCTCCCGTTAACATCTCACAGGAAGGTTCCGGTTACGCAAGGGGGGCAGATGTTTTTTACCGTGATAAAAAAACTTTCAGAAATACGGACTTCTGGGTTACGTATAGTTTTATCAATAGTAAGCGAAAATATTCTACTTATAAAACGAAAGTACAGCCTTCCTTCGCACCTGAACACAATGGATCGGTCGTGGTGAAACATTTTATAAGCAGCCTAAAATCGCAGCTCGGCACTTCCTGGTCGTGGAATAGCGGTTACACTTTCAATGATCCTAATCTTTCCGGAGAAATGCAAAGTAAAACAAAGGCGTATAGCGATCTCAGTTTCAGTTGGAGTTACTTGCCAAGGCCCAACATGATCTTACACATCGCATGTTCAAATATTCTTGGAAGAAACAACGTGTTCGGTTATACATACGCCAGTCAGCCGGATGAAACAGGAGCATTTTCCAGGATTCCCGAGGGGCAGGGAGCTACAAGAATGCTTTTCGCAGGTTTATTTATCACACTTTCAAAAGACAAAAACGCAAACCAGCTAAATAATCTCTGAAGTCTAATACGAATTGTAACAATCTTACTATCTGAAACTATGAAAAAGTCACTGTTAACAATCACTCTTATTTTTGCTGTGATGGTATCCATTTTCGCGCAGGAAAATCCTTATCATAAAGTAATGATAACCGAAATTAGCAAGTTAGATCAGGCCGATTCGCTTAAAAAATTTCAACAATCTGCCAATGCGTTTTCGCGGATAAGTCAGTTAAATCCAAAGGAATGGCAGCCCTATTACTATGGTGCCCTGGCCTATATTTACCAGGGACTTGACGGTTCTTTGTCACTTGCAAAAAAGGATGAAGCGCTGGCAAAAGCAGCAGAATTAATTAAAAAAGCGGATGCAATTTCGCCAGATAATTCTGAGATCATTACTTTGGAAGGCTTTAAAGTGATGGCAGAAGTAAGCGCAGATCCTGCAAGCAGAGGACAAAGTTTGTCGGGCACGGTGATGAGTAATTTTGGAAAGGCTTTAAAAATAGATCCTGAAAATCCGAGAGCGGCGGTATTAATGGCTCAGATGGAATTTGGTATGGCGAAATTTTTCAACTCTGGTACAGAAAAAGCTTGCGATCTCGTCAAAAAAAGTCAGGTCTCATTTGCTGGTCAAAATCAGAACGCGTTGAAGGCATCGTTGATGCCTTCTTGGGGCAAATTTTTAGCGGATAAATTATCAAAAGTTTGTCAGTAACTGATTATTGATGGACCGGCAAGGCAAAGCAAAAATTGGAATTGCTATTCAAAATCGCATTCTTTGAGAAACTGACGAAACGTATGCCACCTTCTATAAAAGGCTCAAAAAAATTCTGGAATTTTTCTCCCTCTTTTTTTGGAGTTAATTTGATTATAGCTGTCGCCATAACGTTCTCATTCTGTCCGTCCTGCCCGTTTAGTATCGACGGTTGGATACGCTCGATTGATAATTTTGCCACTTCATTCCTCGTTTCATGTGTCCTGAGTTATGGCGGTTTTCTGTTTGAATATCATTTTGACCGGAAAATGCCCTGGATCAAATATCCTGTTCAACGGTTGATATTAGAAAGTTCGGGATACCTGTTGTACGTAATTATTACCAGCCTGATCCTCTCTTTTTTTATCAGATCTTTTTATCGGGGTTCGGTAGATTTTCAAAATATTAACTGGGACGGACTAATATCAGACACAATTCTGCCATTGAAAATCTCAGTCGGAATTTCCTTTGTTCTCATTAGTCGGTCCTTTTTATTGGAATGGAGAAAATCGGCAATTGAAGCCGAGCAATTGAAAACGGAGCAGTATGCCCGGCAATATCAAACTTTAAAGGATCAGCTGAATCCGCATTTTCTTTTTAATTCTCTGAATGTGTTAAGCAATCTGGTTTACGATAATCCCGACACGGCAGCTCAATTTATTCGCCAGCTTTCCAAAATTTACCGTTATGTTCTGGAGGTGCAGCAAGAAAAACTTGTCAGGCTTTCCAGTGAGCTGGAATTTGCAGAAAACTATCTTTCGCTTCAAAAAATACGTTTTGAAGAAGGGTTGATCTATCAAATCCATACCGTTCAGCCAACTGATCTTTACCTGCCGCCGCTTTCGCTTCAAATGCTTTTGGAAAATGCGATTAAACACAACGTAGCGTCCAAAGCAAATCCTCTGATCATTGAAATATCGATCGAAGAAAATCGAATAGTTGTTAAAAATAATTTGCAGTTGAAAAGTAGTTTATCCGAAGAGTCAACTGGAATCGGCCTGTCTAATATTCGAAAAAGATATGAATTGTTAAGCAGCGAACCAATTGAAATAGAAGAATCGCTTTCGTCATTTATCGTGAGATTGCCTTTATTGAATGGTCAAAAACTGTAAAACTTTTTTTAAATGACAACAATACTGATCGTAGAAGATGAAAATCCGGCGGCAAAGAGGCTCATAAAACTGGTAAAAGAAATTTTACCAGACTGCGAAATTTTTGGAAATCTGGATACAATTACCTCTGCCGTTGAATGGCTTAGTAATAACGCTCAGCCCGATTTGATTTTTCTGGACATTCAGCTTGCGGACGGGATAAGTTTTGAGATTTTTGAGCACGTAAAAGTTGAATCACCTATCATCTTCTGTACCGCTTTCGATCAATATGCGATTAAGGCGTTTAAATTGAACAGTATCGACTACTTGCTAAAACCAGTTGATCCGGAAGAGTTGAAAAACGCGATAAAAAAATTTCAGTCGGGAAGAAAGGCGCCTGAAATAACACTTGATCAAATAAAAGTTTTGCTTCAACCCATTCAGAAGGTATACAAAAATCGCTTTCTGGTAAAAGTTGGCGAACGAATTCAAACCATTGCTATCGAAGAAATTGGATATTTTTACAGTGAAGATAAAGTCACTTTTTTAATGACAAGACATGGCAAAAAGTTTATCATAGACTACACGCTTGACGAAGTTGAAGCGATGCTGAACCCGGACGGTTTTTTCAGACTGAACAGAAAATACATCAGTTCGGTTGATGCTATCAGGGAAGTTTTTACTTATTCCAACAGCCGGTTGAAAATCCAGCTTGACCAATGTCTGGATAATGATATTCTGATAAGCCGTGAAAAAATGCAGCCTTTCAAGACCTGGTTAGGACAATGATTTTTATCAGATTTGAAAGAAATGTTTGCAAAAGCAGCTTTCTGATAATGAAACCTCAGAAAAGCTGCCTTGGTCTGCCGTAAGGTGAAGTTCCGAATTTTACTGCGGCGAATACTTCACAATATCAATCCCAATTCCGTTTGGATCTTCAATGGCAAAATGCCGGTCGCCCCAGGGCTCATCGCGAATGTCGATTTTAATTTCAATTCCTTTTTTCTTTATCTCAGCATAAATTTTGTCAACTTCATCCACTTCGATCGTGAGATACATACCTTGTCCCTGAAATGGTTTATGAAAAAATTTCTGCTGCGATGGATGATTTGGAAGCAAAAAGCTAATTTCTGATTCTCGGTTGGGCGTGTGCAAAAGCAGATAAAATTCGTTTTCAAACGTTATCCCAAAGTTCAAAATTTCCGTATAAAAAGCTCTGCTTTCATCCAATTTTTCTGTGATAATACCTGCGTTTAATTTCATCTTGCTACGATTTACAGTGACGGAATTTGGTTGGGTATACGCTACCGTAAATAAACAATTGCATATACCAATGATGAGTAAATGTTTCATTTGCTTGATTTAATGAAACAAATTTTGCATTTTAAAAAAATGCAAAATTGTAAAAAACGGACAAATTATTTCCGAAATGCCTGACCTGGTGTAATGCCGTAAAATGTTTTGAAATCTTTGATGAAATGAGCCTGATCAAAATACCCCATATCCAGAAATAATTTTTCCTGGCGCATTAATTGTGCGGATGGCCGGATGTTTAAAAGGCTTTGAAAACGTATAATTTTGCTGAAAGTTTTGGCAGAATCGCCAATGTAAAACTCGAAAAGCCGGCGAAGTTGACGTGGACTCAGGCCGGTATCAAGATCTTTTTCAATAATTAGAGCCCCTGAACTTTTCATTATAAGATCGATTGCTTGAAAAAGCCTTTTGTCTGCTATCAATTCGTTTTTGTTCAGAATTTTGAGAAAATGCTGGTCCAGACGAGATTTAATATCCAGCGAGTCATCGCCTGGATGAAAATTTTCCCTGATGAAGAGAGAAGTGTCTGGTACAACGCTATCCAGATTTTCAAAACGATCACTTAATTCTGACGCTTTAACTTTAAATAATTGCGGAAATGCGGCAGGTAAAAAGCGTATTCCGAAATAGCTGAACGAATTACCGAGTGGAAATTCGGTGAATTTTTTTGAGAATCCCATCACAAAATTCTCTTGTGGATTGTTGAGTTCAAAGACAATATCAATGCAGCCATCTGCAACAACTGTGTAGTTAAATGGCTCAACAAGCGGCTGATTACTTTTTAATTGCCAATAGCAATAAATAAAATTTTGCAATCCGGCTGCCGGCAAAAATTCCAGATACGCGACGTTTTCAGCCGAATTTTTTAGGGACGGCTGCAAAGGTTTGTAAAGATTTCTAATGTTGGCATCAGGTTTCATAACTACAATTTATGCAAAAATTAAAGGATCACAATTCCTTTTCAATCGTTAAACCCTAGTTTTAACCTTTTTATCGTGTAAATATACATTGACCTTTGAAACGGCTTTTTGTATTTTGCAATGCTGGTAACCGGACCAGAAAACCACAATGGTATAGTTATTGAGTCAATATCTGTTTTGCATTAAATAAACTTTTTTCACCATGCGTCAGGATTATCTGGATATAAAAAGATCACTCAACTTAAAAGACAAGTGCCTCAATTTTTATAGTTTGAGGGCTTTGGAGCAAAAAGGAACGAATATCTCCGCCTTGCCTTTTTGCATACGCGTTTTGCTTGAAAATGTGCTGAGAAATTTTGACGGCAATGTTATTACAAAAAATCATGTAGAAACCTTGATGAACTGGCAGCCTGAGCCAGACGACAAGGAAGTGCCTTTTATGCCTGCCAGAGTTTTGATGCAGGATTTTACCGGCGTTCCTGCGATTGTAGATATTGCATCGTTGCGGGCAGAGATGGAACGACAGGGAAAGGATTCTTCAAGAATTAATCCGTTGATTCCTGTTGATCTGGTCATCGACCACTCCGTTCAAGTCGATTTTTTCGGAAATAAGGAGGCTTATGAAAAAAACGTCGAAAAAGAATATGAGCGAAACAGCGAACGCTACCGGTTTTTAAAATGGGCGCAAAAAGCTTTTGATAATTTTTCGGTAGTGCCTCCGGGAATGGGTATATGCCATCAGGTAAATCTTGAATACCTGTCGAAATGTGTGGTTGAAAGAGATGGACTGGCTTTCCCGGATTCACTCGTAGGCACCGATTCGCATACGCCAATGGTCAATGGTCTTGGAATTGTTGCTTATGGAGTGGGAGGTATTGAGGCTGAAGCTGCGATGCTTGGTCAGCCACAATTTTTTGCGGTTCCCGAAGTGATCGGGTTAAAATTATCCGGAAAACTTCCCGTCGGGACGACAGCCACGGATATGGTTTTGACTATTACCGAATTGCTTAGAAGGACAAAAGTAGTTGGGAAATTTGTTGAGGTTTTTGGAGACGGACTTGCTTCGTTATCCGTTCCTGATCGGGCCACTATCGGCAATATGTCGCCTGAATTTGGCTGTACAATCACATTTTTTCCAATCGATGAAAAAACGATTCAGTATCTTGAAAAAAGCAATCGCCCACGGGAAGTGATTGAACTTACTGAATTATATGCAAAAGAAAATTTGCTGTGGCGGGAAAATGAAGATGCTATAAAATACAGCGATATTGTCGAACTTGATCTGAATTCCATAGTACCGACGATCTCGGGACCAAGCAGGCCGCAGGATAAAATCCTGTTATCTGATGCAAAGGATGTTGTTACGGATATTCTGGAAAAGAAATATTCAAGGAAATATATCCAGTTTGTTGACCGTCCATTAAGTACTTGGGCCGATGAAGGCGGAAATGTTGAACCTGCTCAGGTAGTTGAGAATAATCAGGCAGAAATGCGTACGGCCGAGGTAAATTACAATGGAGAAAAATTTTTGCTGAGCGACGGTCATGTGGTTGTTGCAGCCATAACAAGCTGCACAAATACGTCTAATCCGGATGTAATGATCGGCGCAGGTTTGCTGGCTAAGAAGGCATTGGCGAGAGGATTGAATGTAAAACCCTGGGTGAAAACCAGTTTGGCGCCAGGATCAAAGGTGGTGACCGATTATCTTTTGGAATCCGGATTGCTGGACAGTCTGGAAAAGATGAAATTTAATGTGGTTGGCTATGGCTGTACTTCATGTATCGGTAATTCCGGACCACTGCCAGATCCGATATCCAATGCCGTTGTCGACAACGACCTGATCGTGGCTGCCGCGCTTTCAGGCAACCGAAATTTTGAAGCACGGATTCATCCACAGATCAAAATGAACTTTCTAATGTCGCCCTTGCTCGTAATTGCCTATGCAATAACAGGCAGAATGGATATTGATATGGATGAAGAACCTTTGGGATTGGACGAAAGTGGAGAGCCCGTATATTTAAAAGATGTATGGCCATCTCAGGAAGAAATTGCGGAGGTTGTAGACCATGTTGTCAAAAAGGAATTTTATCAAAAAAGTTACAGCGAAATTTTTGATGGAAACGACCTTTGGAAAAAATTATCGGTGCCTTTGGATAAAGCATATCGCTGGGATCCCGAGTCGACTTATGTAAAGGAAGCTCCGTTTTTTGTAAATATTTCTGCGGAACCTGAAATTATCCAG
Source organism: Dyadobacter koreensis (assembly GCF_900108855.1). GTDB lineage: Bacteria > Bacteroidota > Bacteroidia > Cytophagales > Spirosomataceae > Dyadobacter > Dyadobacter koreensis. The sequence goes on along the minus strand of NZ_FNXY01000003.1, from coordinate 765,247 downwards.
CCTATCTCCGACGCACGGGTTTTACTTATGCTGGGAGATTCCGTAACAACAGATCATATTTCTCCGGCAGGTTCGTTTAGCAAAATTTCGCCTGCCGGAAAATATCTGCTAAGTCGTGGTATCCCGTATGAAGAGTTTAATTCGTATGGATCCAGAAGAGGAAATGACGAGGTGATGGTACGCGGAACATTTGCCAATGTGAGAATCAAAAACAGGCTGGCTTCGAAAGAAGGAGGATTCACTACTTTTTTTCCAACGGGTGAAGAAATGACGATTTACGATGCTTCGCTGGGATATACATCGAATGCAACGCAGCTGATCGTTATCGCCGGAAAAGAATACGGTAGTGGTTCTTCGCGGGACTGGGCCGCAAAAGGTACTTATTTGCTCGGCATAAAAGCCGTAATAGCAGAAAGTTTCGAACGCATTCACAGGAGTAATTTAGTCGGAATGGGCGTTGTGCCGCTCCAATTTTTCGATGGTGAAAATGCGCAGAGCATAGGTCTCGATGGAACTGAAATATTTACAATCAAAGGGTTCAATGACTCAATTAAACCAAACCAGCAACTGGTAGTTTCTGCGTCGCACGCCGATGGTTCCTTTAAAACATTCAGCGTACGATGCAGGCTGGAAAGTAAAATGGAGATAGATTATTATCGCCACGGAGGCATTCTTCAATATATGCTGAGACAGTTCATAAAAAGTGAAGCATAAAAATTAAGCTTATCAATGCGTATATAGTTAGCAGTTAATATTTTTCGGGAAAAAGTACCCGGGAGTAACTTTCCTGATGTTAGCTTTATATCATTGAGAAGATGGAATTATTATTCTTTATAATAGTTTCATCTTCATTTTTTAATTTCCCATCTTTACGAGCCTCATTTTACGTAAAATTGAAGATGAAAGATTTAGATAACGAAAAAAAACTGGCAGCAAAAGAGGCTGTTAAATATCTGAAGGATAATCAGGTTGTTGGCCTGGGATCAGGTTCGTCGGCGACACACGCCATATTGGAAATTGGAGAATTGGTGAAGAATGGTTTGAAAATTACAGGCGTTTCAACATCTTCCAAATCAGAAGAACTGGCTAAATCGCTGGGAATTCCAACGGTTGATATTTCTTCTGTCAGTTCGATTGATGTAACCATCGACGGAGCTGACGAATTTACTTCGGATCTGAATCTTATAAAAGGAGGCGGAGCTGCGCTGCTCAAAGAGAAGGTTGTGGCTTCGCTTACAAAAGAGGAAATCATCATTGCAGATTCTTCAAAAAAAGTTGAGCTTCTGGGAAAATTCACAATTCCGGTAGAAGTGATCAGGTATGCTTCAAAATATGTAATGAGCCAGATTATTTTGCTTGGTGGCAAAGGAGAAATCCGGCTAACTGAAGGTGAACCCCTTTTGACGGAGGAAGGAAATTATATCATCGACGCTGATTTTGGACTTATTCCCGATCCGGCCTATCTGGCGACAAGACTTAGTGAAATTGCCGGTGTTGTCGAACATGGCCTATTTATAAAACTGGCGGCCAGGGTAATTATGGGGAATAATGATTCCACGATCACTTTTTCGTAAACCTGTGTTTTGGATCTCACAACGCCGATTTACGGTATTTTTATTTTTAAAATATGTATTAAATTAATGTTAAGAAAGTAAAAAAAAGAGAAAAATTACTTAATCTGAAAACTGATGGTCAGCAATAATATTGACCGAACTTTGCGAAAAAAGTGTAGTATATCAAAGGACTCAGGAATTCAGGTTATGAAAACAGTACATTTTTCCTACTCCGACGAACAAATTCTTAGGCTTATTCAGGAAAATAACGACGAGTCAGCTTTTACTATGCTGTATGATCGTTATTTCCGGATGTTATTTAACTATACATACAGCAAAGTAAACGACCAATTTGCGGCTCAGGAGATTGTTCAGGAATTGTTTGTCAGTATCTGGCAGCACAATAACAGGAATACGGTTAATTCTTGCCGCTCTTATTTGTTTTCTGCAGTTAAAAATCTGATCATTTCTTATTATAGAAAGGAATATACCCGAAAGTTTCATTACGACCGTTGGGAAGTGCAAAGTGAAGGTTCTGTAAATCTGACCGATCAGGATATCCTGACCTCAGATCTGCAAAAACGTTATGAGCAAGGGCTGCACCTGCTGCCTCCAAAGTGTAAGGAGGTTTTTATTTTAAGCAGAAAAGGAAATACCAACAAAGAAATTGCGTTGCAATTATCAATTTCCGAAAAAACAGTGGAGCACCATATCACAAAGGCGCTCAGGGTTTTAAAAGAATATTTAAAGGAGCATTTTGCTTACGCGCTCATTCTGATCAATTTTTTATAATATTTTTTTAACCCGACTAAGGGTTGCCTCCTCGGCGCGCGACTTAGGAATTGTAACATTCACTAAGACATGACGCCGGATAATATCTCACCCCAACTTCTTGACAAATATCTTAATAACCAGTGTACTGACGAGGAGCGCCAGCGGGTAGAAAACTGGTTCGCTTCCCTGCGCGGGAAATCGGATTTCCTGGACTCTCTGCCGGAACATGAACAAGCTCAATTACAAAACGAAACATTTTCTAATATTCAGAATCGGTTGAATCTGGGTAATGAGCGGGAAGTGAGGAAATTCCCGTTGGGCTGGATTTCCTGGCTCGCAGCGTCTGTCTTGTTGGTTGTGGGGATTTATTTAACTTATAATTTAAATGGCAAAAAGGAAGTCTCGATTGCAAGACAAATTGAGCGGAAAGGGGCTGAGAATATTGTTGAATATACAAACCAAGAGCCCCGGGTCATCAGACATCAGCTTCCTGACGGCAGTCTGGTTTGGATGCACACAAAATCAGTTATTCGGTATCCCAGAGAATTTGATCAGGATAGAAGGCTCGTGACGTTTAGCGGGGAAGGTTTTTTTGATATCACAAAAGATAAATCCCGTCCTTTTTCTATTCAGAGTGGTGAGATGGTTATCAAGGTCCTGGGCACAAGTTTCAATGTAAAAGCGCCATCCGAACAGAAAGTTTTTCAGATTTCAGTAGTAACAGGCAAAGTAGAAGTGTCAGCGCCTGATAAGGAACAAAAGCAGCAATTGGTAGTATTAAAGCCGAAGCAGGAAGCATTTTTCGAAACAGCTAGCAAACGTCTTGTTTTTGCGGCAATTACACCACAAACAAAAAAGGAAATTTACGAACCAATTACTGTCGTCTTTGATCAAACACCTTTGAATGAGGTTATTGAGCAATTGGAAAAACGTTTTGATGTAAAGATAAGGTTGGCCAACAAGGGGATATCTTCATGCCGGGTCAGTGGAGATTTTGAAAAACAACCTTTGCCAGGCATCATGGAAATGCTTTGTACCACCCTTGAAGCAAATTACACCATGTCCGGGAAAACAATATTGATCCAAGGCCTGCCGTGCAACGAGTGATAAATAAATTGTTAATCCTAACACAAATTTATGAAAGACAACTACCTGATCCCGCCGTGAAAAAATAAAACCGGGAGTGTACCACCACCCCCGGAGCAAGCATATGGCCTATGTTGAATCGTACCACCGAGACAAAAGGCTCATGTATCCAAACAGTGCTTAAACTATCAAGACAAATCAAAATTATGCAAAATTCAGTACGTAACAAGCCCATTAACTGGCAAAAAATAATGCGCATCGGATTGCTACAATGGATATTGGCCGTTTTACTCGCAAGCATTAGTTATGCGGGAGAGCTTTCGGCGCAGTCGGTATTAAGTAAAGACGTTACGCTCCGGATCACTAATGTCAGGCTGAACGAGGCGCTGGAACAGATCCAGGAGAAGACAAATACCAAATTTGTGTATAGCAGCCGTATTTCCCTCCGGGAATTTGTAACCATTGATGTGAAAAATCAAAAGCTTTCCAAGGTCCTGGATCAGCTTCTTATGCCTCGCGGGATCAATTATAAAGTGATTAATGAACAAATTGTCCTGGCGAGAGAGCGGTCGCAAAGGGAAGAAACAGTGATCGAATCTCTTGAAAACAAGTTGCAGGTTTATATGACCAACCGGGAAATTCGCATCAGAGGAACGGTGAAAGCTGCGGCTGATAATGGAACTCTGCCTGGAGTAAGTGTCATTGTAAAAGGTGGAGCCAGCGGTACTACGACTGATAATGATGGTGGTTTTGAACTGACTGTCCCGACAACGGAAAGTGTTTTGGTATTCAGTTTTGTCGGGTACGTATCTCAGGAAGTAACCGTCGGTAGCAGATCTGTCGTGGATGTCACCCTTGCACCAGATACCAAGGCGCTCAATGAGCTTGTTGTAGTGGGTTATGGTGTACAGAAAAAAGTCAACCTGACGGGAGCGGTAAGCCAGATTCAGGCGAAAGATCTTGAAAACAGGCCTTTGAATAACATGTCTCAGATTCTCCAGGGGATGATTCCTAATTTAAACATTACCTTTTCTACCGGCCGGCCGGGTCAGGGAGGAAATTTGAACGTGCGTGGAGAGACATCAATTAACGGAGGTGGGCCACTGGTCTTGATCGATGGTATTCCGGGTGATATTAACCGCATAAATCCAGGTGATGTGGAATCTGTGTCGGTTTTGAAAGATGCCGCGGCGTCTGCAATTTATGGCGCCCGCGGCGCTTTCGGAGTAATTCTTGTTACCACAAAAACGGCGAAAAGCGGTAAGACAAGTATTTCTTACAGTAACAATTTCGGCTGGTCTACGCCAACGGTAAGCACGGATTTTCTTACCAATGGTTACGACTATACAATGCTGAATGATGAAGCTTTTAAGAGAGCGACCGGGAATACCTATACCCGTTATTCGGACGAAGATTATAAAGAGCTGGAAGCCCGTCGATATGATAAAACCGAAAATCCGGCGCGCCCGTGGACAGTGGTGAAGAATGTGAACGGAAAAGATATTTATAATTATTACGGAAGCTACAATTGGTGGGATACCATGTTCACAATGACGGAACCTTCTCAACAGCACAATCTGAACCTATCAGGTGGAACCGAAAAAATCAATTACTTTCTTTCAGGATCTGCTTTCTCAAAAGACGGGATTATGAAGATCAACACGGATAAATTCAACTCATACACCTTACGTACGAAAGTTAACGCGCAGCTGACTCCGTGGCTAAAGGTGAGTAACAATACTCAGTATTTTGATTCAAAATATAAATATCCGGGTATTGAAGGCGGCGCTAATGAAAACTTTGTTGGTGTTACCGTTCATGCGCTCCCTATTTATGCACCAAGAAATCCGGATGGTACTGCTACCTATAACACGCTAAAAAATAACTATTCGATCGGAGATGGACTGTTTGCAAATCTTTTGAAAGGCGTTGCAGGCGGTGAAAAGAAAGCGCACGAACTGACAACGATCAATTCCCTGACCATTGATTTTTCAAAGAGCTGGAATCTGGTAGCGAATCATTCCTATTCCTTTTATATCGCCGATGATTGGTACCGTTCCGCGGTTGCGCAATATTCTATTCAGCCAGGTATATTGACGACTGTTCCAAATTATAACACGGATCAGCTAAAAAAAACCTTTTGGTTTGATCCGACCAATGTGGTTAACGTATTTTCTTCGTTTAATCACAGTTTGGGAAAACATTATTTTGGAGCGACTGCCGGTTTAAATTATGAAACCAAGAAACATCAGCGGCTTTTTGGAGCGCGAAAAAATCTGCTTTCCGAAAGTCTGAATGACCTGGATCTTGGAACAGGCGAACAGCTTGCAACGGGCGATTCTTACCAGTATGAACTGTTCGGGGCATTCTTTCGTATGAATTACGATTACCTCGGAAAATATCTTCTGGAAGTAAATGGCCGGTATGACGGCACCTCCCGGTTTGGCGCGGGTAGACGGTATGGTTTCTTTCCCTCCATTTCAGCAGGATGGCGCGTCAGTGAAGAGAAATTTTTCGAGCCAATCCGCGATGTTGTGAACAATTTGAAAATTCGCGCTTCTTACGGAACGCTGGGAAATCAGTTGCCATCCAACAACAATTCTGCCAGTTTTTATCCATACATATCGATTATGCCAACCGCTCAGTCGAGTTGGATCAATAATGGACAAAAACTTTCCTACGTGAATAGTCCAAATCCGATTTCGCCGAATCTGACCTGGGAGAAAGCAACAACCTCGAACATTGGTCTGGATATCGATTTGTTAAAAAATAGGCTGAACGTAGCATTTGATGGTTATATCCGTAAAACCACCGATATGCTGATTCCTGGAAAAGTTTTTCCGGCAGTTTATGGAGCACCGGTTCCCACACAAAATGCCGGTGATTTGCAAACCAGAGGTTTTGAGCTATCCATAGCCTGGCATGACCAGGTCAAACTTGCCGGAAAAGTGTTGGCATATAACGCATCTTTCATTGTTTCAGATACCAAGTCGAAGATCACCAAGTATGATAACCCAAACAAGATTTTGTCCAGTTATTATGAAGGGCAGACGATTGGTGACATGTGGGGGTATTCTCTTGATGGCTATTTTAAAACAAATGAAGAAGCGCAGGCCTATACAGTCGATCAGTCTTTGGTCAACAAACAGCGCCTGAGCGCACCGGGAGACTGGAGTAAATTACAGGCGGGTGATATCAAATTTATAGATTCTGATGGCAATGGTAAAATCGATCAGGGAGCTAATACGCTTTCGGATCACGGAGATTTGAAAATCATTGGTAACAACAAAGCCCGCTACCGTTACGGACTGAATTTGGGAGCTTCCTGGAATGGCTTCGATTTGTCGACACTGACACAGGGAATTCTTCGCAGAAACTGGTATCCGGGAAATAATGCGGATAAATTCTGGGGACCTTATTCCCGTCCTTATTATTCTTTCATTCCGAAAGATTTTCAAAAAGATGTCTGGACACCAGAAAATCCTAACGCCTATTTTCCTGTGCTCAGAGGATATACCGCGCTCAACGGCGGTGGGGATTTAAATGCTCCTAACGATAAATACGTGCAAAATGTGGGTTATCTGCGCCTGAAAAATGTGGTGATCGGTTATACGTTTCCGGAAACTTTGACAAGAAAAGTAAAAATTCCGAAAGCCAGGATTTATGTGAGCGGAGAGAATTTGCTGACCTACACACCGCTCAGATCAAAATACATTGACCCTGAACAATTTGACGGGGACGCAACCAATGGCCGAACCTATCCGCTGTCCAAAACTTTTTCGGTTGGTCTGAATCTCAATTTCTAACTCAGGAATTAACAATATATAGTTATGAAAAAAATATTAGCAATCATTGCCGTAACCTTCGGCCTGGTTTCCTGCGACCTCGATCAGTTACCTTTGGACGCGATTTCTCCGGAAACATTTTTTAATACAGAAAATGACCTTCTGCTTTATACAAATTCTTTTTACAATGCTTTGCCATCGGCTGAGGACATCTACAACGAAGATGTAGACAATGTTGTAAAAAATAGCCTTCGTGATGAATTGCAGGGTACCCGCGTAGTGCCGACAAGCGGCGGAGGATGGAGTTGGTCTACTTTACGGAATATTAACTATTTTTTGGCCAATTCTGGAAAATGCCCAGACCCGAAAGCGGTGGCGAAATACAACGGCCTTGCCCGTTTCTTCCGCGCATATTTTTATTTTGGTATGGTAAAGCGCTTTGGCGATGTTCCCTGGTATTCACAGCCTATTGAAGAAAAAGATGGTGAATCACTAACGAAAGCCCGGGATACACGTGCGATGGTTATGGATTCTGTAATGGCTGATCTGGATTATGCGATTGCCAATCTTGACGGAACACGACAGGTGAGCACGATCACAAAATGGACGGCGCTTGCCTTGAAATCGCGGATCGGGTTATATGAAGGAACATTCCGTAAATATCACCCTGAATTTAAACTTTCAGGTTCCGATAAATTTCTGGATGCTGCCATTTCTGCTTCGGAAGACTTAATGAAAAACAGTGGCTATACCATTTACAAAGCCACGCCTTCAACGGCCTACCTCAAATTTTTCTCTTCGGATAATGCGATTGCTGACGAGGTAATACTAGCAAGAGATTTCAGCGACGAGTTGCAGGTTTACCACAATCTGAATTACTACACCATGACGGCTTCCTACGGAAAGCCCGGTTTGGAAAAGAAACTTGTCAATAGTTATCTGATGGCTGACGGCTCACGATTTACAGATATTAAAGGGTATGAAACGATGCAGTTTTTCGACGAAGTTCAAAACCGTGACCCACGTTTATCTCAAACCATCCGCACTCCGGGTTATACCCGGATTGGCGAAACCGCGCAGCTCGTTCCTGAGTTTGGCGCGACGGTTACCGGTTATCAGCTGATCAAATTTGTTTCCGCATCCAAATGGGATACTTTCAATAAGGACATCACAGATATGCCGATTTTTCGCTACGCCGAAGTTTTGCTGAACTATGCCGAAGCGAAAGCAGAAAGAGGAATTTTAACGCAGGATGATCTGGATAAATCCATCAAATTAATTCGAGATAGGGTAGGTATGCCAAGTATTAATCTGATTGAGGCCAATAGAAATCCGGATCCTTATCAGGCCCAGCAATATTCACAGTTGAATGGCAGCAATGCCGGTGTGATACTGGAAATTCGGCGGGAAAGGCGGGTGGAACTTGTAATGGAAAATTTCTTCCGCTGGGACGATATCATTCGGTGGAAAGAAGGTCAGCTTTTGACTAAAACATACAAAGGAATGTACTTTCCGGGTGCGGGGAGTTATGACCTGGACAGAAACGGAAAGGTCGATCTGATTATTTATGAGGGAGAAAAACCGGCTGCGACAGGTGCGCAAATCCTCAAACTGGGAAGCGAGATTTTATTGGAAAATGGAAACAAAGGAGGAAGTATCGTGGTAAATGGACATATTAACAAAAAGTTTAATGAGGCCAGGGATTATTTGTATCCAATCCCGACGCAGGAGCTTTTATTAAATCCGAAATTAGTCCAGAATCCCAGCTGGTAATGCCGCCAAAGGAATACCTGAATTTGCCACAGGTTTAATTCAGGTATTCCTGGTAAAGATTTTCGATGTTGCGCACTTTTACTTTATAAAAAACCTGCTATTCCTAAACCTAAATATAATGCTTTCAGACAGACGATCATTTCTGGAAAAAATGTCTCAGATCGGGGCGCTTAGTTTAGTGCCGGGCACTTCGGCTCTGGCGGCAAATCCAGAAGAAAAAAATCATTTTATCGCCGGTCCTTATCTTCAGAATATGGAATCTGACGAGGTCACGATCATGTGGATTACCAGTAAGAATTGTTTCAGTTGGGTGGAATATGGAGAAGGGAATTATGCAATCAACAAAGCCTTTGCTTACAACAATGGCTTAATTGAAGCGAACAACCGCATCCACAAAATCACACTTCCTAATCTGAAACCGGGATTGAACCATAAATACAAAATTGTTTCCACAGAAATAATTGGTTTTAAAGGTTCAAAAGTTGAATTTGGAGAAACAATTTCCAGCGCAATGCTGAGTTTTAAAACACCGGCTGCAAATGAAGAGGAGGTGAAATTCGTTGTATTTAACGATATTCACGACCGGCCGCAGATTATTCCGCAGCTGCTTTATCGTCATGGTTATACAGGAAATATTCGCGACTATGATTTTGTGGTTTTTAACGGCGACTGTTTTGACTGGGTAACCGAGGAGCAGCAATTGATCGATCACCTGATCAAACCGACCACCGATATTTTCTCGAACGAGTTTCCTTTTATTCTTACGCAGGGGAACCATGAATGTCGTGGAGGTTTTTCGCGCCATATCCCGGAGTATTTTGCCTATCCAGAAAACAAATTTTACTATGCTTTCACCCGGGGCCCGGTCAGATTTGTAATATTGGATTCGGGAGAAGACAAAACGGACGATAGTGTGGAGTATGGTGGACTTGCAGCTTTTGACCGCTACCGGGAAAATCAGGCTAAATGGCTTGAAAAAGAGGTGGCAAGTGAAGAATTTAAAAAGGCTGATTTCCGGATAGTACTTATCCATATTTCGCCATACCATTCCGGCGACTGGCATGGAACGCTGCATTGTCAGAAAGTTTTTGGTCCGATCCTGAATAAAGCGAAAATTGACATTCAAATTTCGGGGCACACACACCGTTATATGACTCACGATGCTGATGCGACGCATAATTATCCAATCGTGATTGGTGGCGGGCCTATCGAAGGAAACCGGACGTTAATTAAGGTTCGTGTAACAAAAAAAGAGCTGAATCTTAAAATGATACGTGACGATGGCGAAGTCGTAGGTAAATTTCAAATAGCGAAAAAAGCAAAAAATTAAGGAAGGAGATAAATCGGAGATCATGAAATTAATTATTCAAGTTGTATTTTTTTGTTGCAGTCTGGCTGCTTTTGCGAAACAAAGTGAATCGGAGGCATCTTTTAGTAGAAAAGCTAAAACCCTTAAAGTGATGACCTATAACATCCATCATTGTAATCCTCCTTCTGCGGGAGACAAAATTGATGTGGCTGCAATCGCCAAAGTGATCAATAACGAAAAACCTGATCTGGTGGCGCTACAGGAAGTGGATGTCAACACCGAACGCTCGGGGAAAGGATTGGACCAGGCGAAGGAGCTGGCAAGACTTACCGGAATGAACTACTTTTTTTCCAAAGCGATTGATCACCAGGGTGGAGATTATGGCGTGGCCGTGCTTTCTAGATTTTCAATTTTGGATTCAGTAAGATTTATTTTACCAATTGATCCGGTGGTTAAAGGGGAAACGAGAACAATTGCTGCAATTACCGTGGAAATTTCAAAAGGGAAAAAGATTGTTTTTGCCAGCACGCATCTGGATTTGAAAGAGCAGAACCGCCTGACGCAGGCAGAACTTATTGTTAAACATTTTGAAAAATCGAATCTGCCGATGATTCTCGGAGGTGATTTCAACGCACTGCCAGACAGCAAAGTAATTCAGTATCTCGACAAAAGTTTTACCCGAAGTTGTCAGGAATGTGCATTTACAATCCCTGTGGATGTGCCAGACCGAACCATTGATTTTGTTATGTATAAATCCGATGGGAGCTTTGAAAGTTTGTCAACACGGGTTATCGATGAAAAATATGCCTCTGATCACCTTCCGGTCGTAACGGAATTGAAAGTGAAATAAGAATTGATAAAGTAGAAAAACGGCTGCCGGAATCTCTGGCCGCCGTTTTCTAATATCCTGGCCTGGTAAATCTAAAACATCGGTCTTTCAAAAACCTGCTCTGCCGGTCGCGTTTCGATCCACCAGACTTTGTCAGCTTGTTTGTCATAATATTTTGCAAGATCCCCCTTAAACAAAGCCACTGTCCGGATATCTTGTTTATCGGGTTTCATATTGCTCCCCATACCATTTGCCTGGCGAAAACCGTCCAGAAAGTAAGCTTCATTTTCAAGCTTCGACAAGTCGAAATCATTGATACTTTTCCATTCAATATTATTGCTACTTAATAACGTTTTCGCTGGTGGAGCCATGCTGTACGGATATGTGAAATAGTAATGCCGGATTTTCTCGGCAGAAAACGGTGAATGATATTTGCTTTCGCCTTCGGTGCGAATATTTTTTACCTGAACAGGAATTTTGCTGAACACCTCATTGATATTTTCAAAACCAACTTTTTTGCCGTCCAAATAAAATTCCATTTGCGAAACATACCCGATCATCTCCTTTTTCTGGTCAAAATAAGCGTCTCCGAATTCTGTAATTATTTTTTCGGGTATCAGATAAGGATAATGGTTCCTGAAACCTGCGATGAGATTGTAATCGTGTCTGATATCGGAAAGCTGGGCAGAAATCTCACTGAATACCTCAGATCCGTTGGCCCCTTCCGTGAGGTTCGACATCTTCAAATTATAAGATTTTACTGTGATATTTGTTCCACGTTTTCCGGTGAAGGTTACTGCATAAAAGTAGTTCAGAAAATCCTGTTCAAATGAAACATTGGTTGAGCTCTGATACAATTCCTTGAATATTTCATCTCCGGACGACAGTCGATACATGGTAAAGTCTTGATTTTCAGGATTCAGCGTGTCCTCGTAAAAATAAAATCCTGCGTTGTCAGTTTTCAGCGTCGTTATATATTTTTCACTTAAACCTTTTCTGCCCGGAATTTTTGTGTAAAGATCAATCGGGTAGTTTGCAATTGCTTCTCCGGTTTCTCCATCCAGCATAAGTCCGGCAATCCTCTTATTTTTACCTTTTGTATTATATGTAAATACTGATTCTTTTATTCCGGTAAGTTGTTTGACGGCTTCCAACGAGGCAATTTCCTTTCTGAAAGTAAAAAGCACAAACAGGAGCACCGGTATCACAAAAAGAAATCTTATCAAATGGATTTTTGCCGTTTTCGCTTTATTCATCATCATAATTCGCTGTTTAAGAGAGGAGAAATTGAACTGATTTGCGATCCTGAATTCAGGAACTCCGGACACTTTCAACAGCAAATACTGATATTGCTTCGGGTCAACGCCGTTTTTTAGCACAGTACGGTCTGCAATATATTCCAGATTTTGCCTGACAGAATAGCGGATCAGCCAGGCAAAGGGATTGTACCAATTCAGAGCACAGAGAATCTCAAACCAGATATTGTCTATGCTATGTCTTTCCTTAACATGAATATATTCGTGAAGAATAATTTTTCTCAGATCTTCCTCGCTGTGCAGATCCGGATTGATAAAAACGGAATTACCGAAAGAAAATGGCAGCGCGTCGTTTTTGATTTTGTAAATGTTAACACCTTCCTCGGTGGATAATAATTCAGCCTTGTTTTTGATTTTCAAATAGGCTGCGAAATGTAAAATCAATCGGATAAGCATTACGAGTACGCCGGCAAGCACGGTCATCAAGACTAAATTGGTAAGCGAAAACCTGCTATCCGCGTTGCCCATTTTAACGGGCAGTATATTTTGTAACCCCGAAGCATTTACCACCGGAATCGAAGAAACCAGTTGAGGCGGCATAAAGTCCCGTTTTTGAATCGTTGTGGTGATATCAATACAAGGCAGAAAAAACGATAACATCGAATAGATCAGCAAATACCATCGATTCCAGTTATAAAAGGTGTAAGGGCGGAGTATAAAATAATAGAACAGTGCGACCGCCGAAAGGCTGACAGATAATTTGAGCAGGTAATCAATCCAGGGAGACATCGCTTTTTCAGATTATTGGTTGTCGTTTTTATTTTCGATCAAGTCAATTATTTCCTTCAATTCGCTGGCCGAAATCTTATTTTTTGATACAAAGAAACTAACTAGTTCCTTGTAAGAATTTTCAAAATAATCCTTCACGACATTTCCCATAAATTTCTGTTTGTAAGCTTCTTCAGAGATAGCGGGAGAGTAGATATAGAAACTTCCTATCAGGCGGCTATTCACAAAACCTTTCTTTTCCAGATTCTTAATCGTTGATGCCAATGTGGTGTAGGGCGGTGTGTCACCTTCGAAAGCGGCCATGAAAGATTTAACATTACCTTCACCGGTTTTCCATATTGCCAGCATCGCTTCCTCCTCTTGCTGCGTTAGTTTCTCCATTGTTACGAATTTTTCGTAAGTCTACGAAAAATTCGTAACTAATAATCTATTCTGCTGAAAATTTTTATTTTAGTAATGCGCCGGCCGTTAGTTCTTTCGAATTACATCGATTTGGGCACTGAAATCATGCTGCACCAAAAATGACAAAGTTTTTTAAAATAGGACATAGATTCATTAATATCCTGCGATTTGGTCAAATAAGCGTTGGCATTATGTTCGTAACATGCTTTAATATCTTCTGTCTGATCAGAAGTACTAAAAATAATAATTGGTATAGCGGGTAGACTATGAAACAGAAAAAAATACCGGATAGAATCAAGGAGCCCAAGGCCTTCCTGTCGTGTGGGCAGATATATATCAAAAATTATCAGCTCTGGCGGTTTTGGCAAATTGAACCATTCTTCCGTTAAGAAGTTCAAGGTATCCAGTCTGTTACATGTTCTGATTATATTCAGATCATGCAAATAACTTTTAAAGCCATGATTCATTGTTTTCCATTTTTCATCATCGCACTCGACAACCAAGATACTTTTATCTTTAAAATTGTCGGGGATCAAAACGTCATCGTGCCCAGAAAAACTATTTAAAAAGCAGACATTAATCGCTTCGGCAATTTTTTTATATTCGGCATGAGACAAAGGTTTTGTAATAAAAGCACTTACTCCCTCTTCATAAGCCCCGCGGATCACCTGCTCGTCATTAGATGTTGAGACCATGACGACGGGAATGTTATGTGTTTTGGGGTTAGCCTTCAAGTTGGAGACGGCTTCGATGCCACCCATGCGCTGCATGTTAAGGTCAATTAAAATCAGCGAAGGATTCAGTTTCTCTTCCTGTTTTTCCACCATATCCAGTAATGTCTTTCCATCTCTGATTTCAATAATACTGACGCCGGGAATTACACTTTCAAGTGCCTGTCTTAACAGAAGAAGATCGTCTTCATCGTCATCCACAAGATATATTGTTTTCTTAGTTCCCATACTAGTGTCAGGTTAGGTAATGTGTCGAGGATAATTTGCATAGCCGAATCCGGAAATTCATACCTCTATAATACACATTGTAGTTCGCATACTAAGAGTTGCAACCTGCATTTTTCAGAAAACTTATTAAAGTGATTAGCTATCAAAAGATGAAATTTTTTGATAACTATCAGACACCGAAACGCCGATCTGCATCAGCTTATTTTAGAGGAAGATGGGAGGTTGTTATTAGACTAATGGTCTAATTTAGAAGGTATTATATTATTTAACTAAACTTGTCTTGAATTTAATTTTAATTTGGTTTGTCAGGCAAATTTTATTCTCGGCAAGGCCCTGCCGTGGACTGTAAGCGTTGATTGCGGTTAAAAAATATGTTTATCATGGAAACAATTAATTGAGACTTTTATGTTTTCCTTTCAAAAAAAAGACACCGGTTATCAGGAATAACCCGGCGAAAAACCAAAAGCTTAAAACAAGATTGTACCAGACAATGGCAACCAAGCAAACTATTGATAAGACTAAGGCAATTACCGGAAAATAAGGATATGCCGGAACGATGAAGGGGCGTTCGAGAAGTGGTTCTTTTTTACGTAAAACAAAAAGCGCAGCCATGCTGATAATGTACATTACAACCGCTCCAAGCGCTGCCAGAATAATCACCTGATCCGTTGTTCCAAGGCTTAAAGCGACGCAACCAATAAATCCGCCGGTAAGCAATGCCCAGTGTGGTGTCTGAAAGCGGGAATTTACCTGCCCGAGAAATGAAGGAAGATAACCGCTTCTTGCCAGGGCGAAAATCTGGCGTGAATATCCGATGATCGTACCGTGAAAAGAGGCGATAAGGCCGAAAAGACCAAGGCTCGCAAAAAGTTGTGTCCAGCTGTTATCTCGTCCTAAAACGATACCCAATGCAGCAGGAAGCGGATAATCGATGGTGCTCAATACTTTCCAGTGCGCAATTCCTCCCGTAAAAATCATTACTGCCAGCGCAAGAATAACCAGCGTCAGAATTCCGAGAATATACCCTCTGGAAATAGTACGTTTTGGATCCTCCACTTCTTCCGCAACCATTGCAACTCCCTCAATAGCCAGATAAAACCAAATCGCAAAAGGCAGCGCAGCAAATACTCCCGACCATCCGAACGGCATCGGGTCGGTGACGAAAGTATCATAAGAAAAACTCGGCGCAATAATCCCGACGTAAAGCAATAATTCCCCGACTGCAAGCAACGTGACAACCAGTGAAAATGTTGCAGACTCCTTAATTCCCAGCATGTTAATGCCGATAAAAATAACGTAACACGCAAATGCGGTTTGCAAAACCGTAACAGACGGGTAAAGAAAATGAGTATAACTTCCTAGGGCAAAGGCGATGGCAGGAGGCGCTATGAGAAACTCAACGAGAGTTGCATAACCTGCTATCAACCCGCCCCACCAACCAAATGCGCGGTGTGCATAGGCGAACGGACCTCCTGCCTGCGGAATGGATGTGGTTAATTCTGTAAAACTGAAAATAAAGGTGACATACATAACCGTCACGAGAAGCGTGGCAATCAAAAAACCTATGGTACCGGATACTCCCCAGCCATAGTTCCAACCAAAATATTCACCGGAAATCACCAGTCCAACTGCAATTGCCCAAAGGTGAACGGGCTTCAAAACTTTTTTAAGGGCAACAACCTGGTCTGTCGACATGCAAGAATGAGTTAGGTAGAATTTTGAATAGTACGGGCAAAATCTTTAATCAGTCTATTTGCGGCAGGATTTTATTTATCAGCGTGGTGCGGTTCGCAGATAATCTCCCATTTGAATTACTTTTCCGGTGTCCAGATAATCGACCTGAAGGGCCATCATCGTTTTCCAGGTATTGATATTGTCAGGAGCGTCCCTGAAACGGATTTTTTTCCCAAGTTCATGCGCTTTCTGAATAACTTTCGAAATTGATTTTTTGTCATTTTTAGGCAAAGGACCTTCACCGTTCCAGCCGGTATACTTTTGTAAAGACTGTCCGATAAGTGCTACACGTTCCAGTTGTTCAGGCGTATAATTAATATCCGGGCTTCCTTCAAATTTGATATAATCGGGATATTTGTCGAATAGTTCAGGCGCAGGGATTTGACCTGTGATCACGATTTTCACAGTACAATCCGGCTCTGTCAGATTCTTGAATTTTTCAAGTTCCTTGACCAACAAAGGCATGGTTTCGGAAGCCGGTGTGATCAGATCAAAAACCAATTGCAGATATACGTCATTCTGGACGTAAATCATACCGTTGTTTTTTTCAAGCTGTTGCGAAATGGGCTGAAGATATAATTTTGCCAGTGTTCGGTCTGCGTTTGCATCTACTTCGTGATTAACGGCATACAGTGTTCCGTTTTTTAAAAAAACATCTGTTTCAATAGAGCCGAACTGCTGATCGTAAGCTTCTATAAAAGGCCTTAACTGCCTGCTGTCGTTATGTGAATGTGCCTGCGCTGTGGAATATGAGTCAACAGTTTGCGCCAGCGTGCTATGAATAAAAATGGAAAATACGATGGGCGATATCAGAGCACATTTCATAACGGTTACATCATCAGGGCTAGAAAGTAGTGAGCGTAAATATAAAGGTAAATTGTGATTAAGAGAACAGGAAAATGCCCCAAATTAAAGCATTAATGAAGAATTGGAATGAAATAGGCGTATTTTGATTGAAGGAAATGTAAAAACAAGGAATTATCCCTGGAAATAGGATGATTAAATCAACAAATTTTGGGTATATAACATGATGATATGGGAATATCCTTATTTTCGCTCTCACGAACTAAAAAACTCGCCATAATCTCAATACCGAATGAAAAGAAACGCTTCACTATTTCGTAAAAAAACAGTTGATCAGATCCTGATAGATGCACATGCGAATGAAAGTGGTGGTTTAGCCAAAATATTGGGCGTGCGCGACTTGGTTTCATTGGGAATTGCCGCAATTGTCGGAGCCGGAATTTTCAGTACAATTGGTTTGGCAAGTTTTAATGGCGGCCCCGCGGTATCACTTTTGTTTGTTTTTACGGCTATTGCCTGCGTTTTTACGGCACTTTCTTATGCGCAGTTTGCCAGCACTGTCCCGGTTTCCGGCAGTGCTTATACTTATGCCTACGTAGCTTTCGGTGAATTATTTGCCTGGATTATTGGCTGGGCATTAATTCTCGAATATGCAGTCTCCAATATGGTAGTCGCCATTTCCTGGTCGAAATATTTCGTTAGTATGCTGGAAGGTTTTGGCATTGTTATTCCCGGATATCTGACTATCGATCCCGGCTCAGCTGCTGATGCGTTCGCAAAACTTCAGACCAGTGGTATCGCCTCTTTAAGTGCTGCGGAAAAACTGGCGGCGCATGCCTACGAAATTGCTCCTGTTATAGGCGGTTTTCATTTGATTCTGGATCTTCCGGCCGGGCTGATCACTGCCCTGGTAACAAGTCTGGTATATATCGGGATCCGGGAATCGAGAACAGCGAGTAATATAATGGTGATCCTGAAAATTAGCGTCGTTTTACTCGTAATTTTTGCCGGTGCATTTTACGTTAAACCGGAAAACTGGACACCGTTTGCTCCCAATGGCGTAAAAGGTGTTTTGAGCGGTGTGGCAGCAGTTTTCTTTGCCTTTATCGGCTTCGACTCGATTTCAACGACGGCAGAAGAATGCAAAGATCCGCAGCGCGATATGCCGAAAGCGATGATCTATTGCCTGATGATCTGTACTGTTTTATACGTTTTAATTACATTGGTTTTGACCGGAATGGTCAATTACAAGGAATTGAACGTCAGTGATCCGTTAGCGTTTGTTTTTCAAAATATTGGCCTGGATTTCATGGCCGGGCTTATTTCGGTAAGTTCTGTTATCGCGATCACAAGTGCACTGCTGGTATATCAGCTTGGCCAGCCGAGAATCTGGATGACGATGAGCCGGGATGGTTTATTGTGGAAAAAGTTTTCAAAAATTCACCCGAAATATCATACGCCTTCCTTTGCAACCATTGTTACGGGTCTGGTTGTCGGGATTCCTGCTTTGTTTTTTAAAATGGATTTCTTCGTCGATCTGACCAGTGTCGGCACCTTTTTTGCCTTTATTCTGGTATGCGGCGGGGTATTATACCTTGATCATTCAGGAATATCAGAAAGATCCAAGTTCAAGGTGCCTTACGTAAACGGTAAATTTTTAGTTGGGTTCGGACTTTTGGTTGCCATTTCAGGCCTCGCTTTTTACGGACAAGGTATCATTGACGAATGGAAAGCATTGACAATTGCCGGAATTTTCGAACATAAACTTCTGACAGTCATATTCTGGATTTCCTGGGTTGTATTGTCTGTCATGAGCTTTAAGTACAATTTCTCGATTCTGCCGGTGGCGGGTATTCTTACAAATTTATACCTGATGACCGAACTTGGTGCTTCCAATTGGTTCATATTTGTTATCTGGCTGGCGATCGGGCTTGTGATTTATTTTAGTTATGGATACAGAAAAAGCAAGCTTGCCGGACATGAGGATTGATTAGATCAGGAATAAAACTGAAAATATAATACAAGGCGTTTTCAGTGTTTAAACATTGGCAGCGCCTTTTATTTTACAATTGATCTATTTGAATAGAAACCCTGTAATCTTCAATTTTCGGAGGATTTCCAACGTTGGGATTCGGCTTTACGTCCAGAAGTTTTATATGATATCTCGCACCTCCCAGATTTATCTCAGACTCAGATGGGATCGCTTTTATGCTGTCTTTTAAGGTTAGACAACCAAAACAAAGTTTTAAATCTTCCTTCTTTTTTGAATTTCTTAAATCAATTTCCAGATTGACATTAACCAGGCCACCCCAGATACAATTGACATCTTCCGGGCACCGCCCATCTTCTACTTTCGATAAGGTTAGAAATGTCTGCGACTTCTTATCCAAAAGATTCGGCTGTTGATAAAAAAGAATTTCATTTCCTTCTTTCAATAATATTCTATCCGTTTTACAGGAAGTGATTAGGGAAATAAGGAAAAAGAACAGCACTGATTTGGACATGATTTTCGGTTAATTTTTTTTGATTTCCAGCGATATGTTGTATTCAGCTTTGACTGACTGCATATCTTTCTTCGGAAAAGGACTTACTGATTTTAAAATAAATTGATATTTGTTTCCCGCAAATTCTTCATTAATAGTGTCAGCCACGAAGTTAGAACAGTCGCCAAGACACATTTTGACATGTTTTGTTATTCTTCCTTCCGTTGTGACTCCGTCCAGCGTCAAGTCCACACGCGCGTTTCCTGCAACAAAACATTGAATGCCCTCCGGACAGCGATTGTCGGTCACGTCGAAAAAAGTAAGCGTTGCCCTTGGAATGTCGTTGATTGCGACGGACTCTTTGTAACGAAGAATCCCATCTTCTTTTTTGTCAACAGAAGACTTTTGGCAGGACAGCAACATTGCACCAGCAAAAAGTAGAAAGTAGATTCTCTTCATGGTATTCCGGGTTTTGATATAAGACTCTTAAATGATAATGATGGTTGTAAACTCTGTCCTGATTCTCGTTTCATCCTCAAACAAAGCTCATTAAAACGCTATTTTTTATCTGAATATTATAAAATAAAAAATAGAAACCCTTGTTATTGAAAAAGTTATTTTCTCAGCTTTCAGAATCCGGGTGTAAAGAGTGACATCGTTTCGTTAAACCTTTAGGTGATCGTTCAGTCCAACAGAAAAAAGTATGCTGCTATGAAAGATGCATTGATAAACAGAGACTTACTTCATCTATATCGACGGGCGCGTTTCGGGGGTATACCTGAAAAAGAAATCTCCGTCAGAAGAGCGATAGCGGGGCTTTTTAGAGAAAGTGATTCTTACATGCCAATACAATTGGCACGCGCGCAGCCGGATATATCAATCATGGGAGATAGTGCGATGCCGGCTAATATTGAAGAGGTGAAAAAAGATCGTATGAAGAGAAACCGCGAAGAAATTCGTGAGTTGAATGCTGCCTGGATGGCTAAAATGGCAGCCGGGGAAAATGCATTTCGTGAGCGAATGGCTCTTTTTTGGCACGGACATTTTGCTTGTCGTGTCCAGAATTCAGCCTTTGTCGAAAGTTATCTGAATACGATCAGGAAAAATGCTTTGGGAAGTTTTGGAGATTTGTTGATGGCAGTTTCCAAAGAACCAGCGATGCTTCAATTTCTTAATAATCAGCAAAACAGGAAAAATAAACCGAATGAGAATTTCGCAAGGGAGGTCATGGAATTGTTCACGCTGGGACGAGGACATTATTCCGAAAGCGATATTAAAGAAGGTGCCAGGGCTTTTACCGGGTGGGGATTTGATAGTAAGGGAAATTTCCAATTCAGAGAAAAACTGCATGATGATAAGGAAAAGAGCTTTTTGGGCAAAAAAGGTAATTTTCGAGGGGAGGATGTCATAAAGATTTTGCTTGAACAAAGGCAAACAGCCAGATTTATCACCGCTAAACTTCATAAGGAATTCGTCAGTGAAAATTTGGATGAAAAGCGTATCAGTTCACTGGCCGATGATTTTTACAAATCGGGTTATGATGTCAGTAAGCTCATGCACACGATTTTCAGTGCTGGCTGGTTTTACGAGAACACTTCGGGAAATATGCTGATCAAGTCACCGGTTGAGTTGGTTATTGGTATACAACGGACTTTGGGTGGAGCGGAATTTATTGACAAAGAACCCTTTTTGTATATTCAAAAAGTGCTGGGACAGGTATTGTTTTATCCTCCCAATGTTGCTGGTTGGCCAGGTGGGCGAAACTGGGTCGATAGCTCCGGTTTACTATTCAGAATGCAATTGCCAGATCTGATGGCCGGTGTTGCAGTGCATAAGATCAAAGCCAAGGATAGTGGCGATGTAAACGATCAGAATGTAAAACGGAAAGGTGAAAATGCGCGGATCAATGTGGATTGGGCAAAATGGGCGAATCGGTTTGATAAAATTCAGGATGAGAAGTTACCCGTTATTTTATCTCAGCTGCTCCTCGCTGTCCAACCAAAACCTTCTGTTATGGCCTTAATCATTGATAAAAACAAAGATATTTCTGACCGGACCAATCATATAAAACGACTGACGCTGGCCATCATGGGCTTACCAGAATATCAGATCAGTTGATTTTCATACCAAAAAATTGCCAACAATGAAAAGACGTGATTTTCTTAAAACATCGGTTTTCGCATCGGCCGGGACCATGTTGGTGCCGCATTTTTTAAAGGCACATCAATCGGGAATTGCAAAGGAAGCAAATGGGAAAGTACTCGTAGTCATCCAGTTGTCAGGCGGAAATGATGGCCTGAATACCGTAGTTCCTTATCGAAATGATATTTATTACCGGGAACGTCCGGCATTAGCGATCAAGAAAGAAAAGATTTTGACACTGAACGATGAAATTGGATTAAATCCTGCGCTGGAATCTTTACGCCGGTTATATGATGATGGAAGAGTCAGTATTTTAAATAATGTAGGATACCCAAATCCCGACCGTTCGCATTTTCGGTCGATGGATATCTGGCAAACTGCCAGCAGTGCGGATGAATATTTAACGACCGGATGGCTCGGACGTTATCTTGATTCGAGTTGCGCAGGCTGCGAGATCAAACCGCATCATATGCTGGAAATTGATGATACGCTAAGTCTCGCTATGAAAGGAAAAAGGGCTAACGGACTGTTGATGCTGGACCCTCAAAAACTTTACAGACAAACTCGAAACGGTATGGCCTGGAACCTCGCCAAAACTTTCGCGCATGATGAAGAAGAGCATGACCCTGTCAGTTATCTATATAAAACGCTGGCGGATACCGAGTCGAGCGCCGATTATTTATTTGAAAAAGGTAACGTAAAAGGTCGGCAGATTGAATATCCAAATTCCGAGCTCGGTAAAGGTCTGAAAACCATAGCCGAGCTGATCATTTCCGGCGTTGATACACAAGTGTATTACGTGTCACTTTCAGGGTTTGATACGCATGTGGGACAAAGAAATCAGCAGGACAGGTTGTTAAAACAATATGCCGAGGCCGTAAGTGTTTTCGTTGAAGATTTAAAAAAACATGGGCAGCTTGACAGAACTATGGTGATGACTTTCAGTGAGTTTGGAAGGCGTGTGAAACAAAACGGCAGTAACGGAACCGATCATGGAACTGCGAACAATGTTTTTTTAATCGGAGGAGCGCAAAGAAATTCGGTGATCTACAACGAGGCACCCAATCTTATGGACCTTGATGGCGGTGATATTAAATATTCACTCGATTTTCGAGACTTATACTCCTCGCTGTTAAAAGACTGGCTGGGAGCAGATGATAAAGTTATTTTGGGAAAATCGTTCGCAGGTTTGAAAGATCTGGTGCAGATAAGTTAAGGCGGCTGAATTAAAATGTCTGCCAGTTATTATAAAAACAAAAACCTATCAAAAATTTTTTTGTCCCTCTTTAATTCTCCGCGGGTCTCTGTGTTACCTGAATCTTAAATAACCAAAGAGAAAACGGTCCCTTTACCAACATCGGAACGAACATTCAGCTGTCCGCCATGTTGCTGGAGAATTTGACGGGAAAGGCTTAATCCGATTCCGGAACCTGTTTTTTTGGTTGTATAGAAAGGAATGAAAATATTATCAAGTGCTTCCGGCTCGATACCGTCTCCGTTGTCTTCAACCTCGATAATCGTAAGGCTGTCAGTAACGTAAGCATTAATAGAAATCATTCGATTGGTCTGAACGGAAAAAGATTCCGAAGCATTTTTGATCAGATTGATAAGTACCTGCTGAATCTGGCTGCTGTCTGCTTTGACCGATAAAGTTTCGGGCTTGACGTTTACCTGCCACAAAACTCCAACAGCCGTCAGGTCGGTTTGCATGAGCTGGATTACTTCATGCAGCAATTCCTTCACGTTCAGGCTGGCGAAATTTGGTTTGGGCAAGGTTGTGAAGTCGCGGTATGCGTTAACAAACTGCATCATGCCCTTGCTTCGTTTTTCCAACGTTTGCAGTGCTTCCTTCAGGTCCCCGACAGCCTCCTGGTTGGTGGTACTTTTTTCAATATCCTCATTGACAATCAGCCGCATCGTTCCTACAAGCGACACGATCGGCGTCATCGAATTCATGATCTCATGACGCAAAACCCGCGTAAGATTTTGCCAGGATTCCACTTCCTGCTGTTGTAGTTCGGTCTGGATATTCTGTAAAACCACAATTCGCACCCATTTTCCATGCATTTGAATTGCGGCACCTTGCAAGGCAAGCGGCTGGTCTGAAGGTGTGCGATATAATTCGCGGACCCCTGAATTGAGATCAGCCAGCAATTCGTATAATCGCGGATGTTTATCTTCCAGTTCACTCAAATTATGAAGCCGGTAAATCCCCAACATTCTCAGAGCCGCGCTATTTACAATATTTACCTGCCCCGAACCATCGAATGTGATCAGTCCGGTCCCTATGTGCTGAACGATCGTATTCAGATATTGCAGACTGGCCTCTTTTTCCGCCCGGGCTTGTCTGAAAGCCTGTAGAACCTCGTTGAATTGCTGGTTAAGTTCACGAAAAGTTGGTCCCATTGTATTGTCCGCACGAAAGTTGATCGTAAAATCAGAATACCGTACGGATTCCAGAAAATAAATCAGCTTCCGGTTGACCTTGGTGACGTAATTATATAAAGATGCAGCCTGTACAAATACAATTATTGAGCCAAGAATACAAATCAGACCAACATTTGTATGATAGTTTGCAAGCCAGAACAGACCAATTATTGTCAGGATAATAACAGTTATCCTGACGGCGATCATGATGCTGAAATGGCGTAAACCGGTCATTTTTTGGAAGGTTTGGAAAAGGTTGATTGGGAGGAAATCATTTAGAAGATTTCCTCAAAAGCTAATATCGTATTTATTCTTAAACGCCAACAGCCAGAATATCAAATTCTTCGAGCGATCTGAGTTTATAATGTGCCAGATCAAATTTCGGATCATCATAAACTTCCGGATTCGGAACGCATATCGTGATCATTTTAGCAGCATGCGCGGCACGTAGTCCGGTGAAAGAATCTTCAAAAGCAATGCATTCGTGTACAGGGATTCCAAGCTTGGCAGCAGTTGAAATATAAACAGCCGGATGAGGTTTCGTGTGCTCTTCAAGTTCGCCGGAATGCCAGGTTTGGAAATAATCGATAATTTCAAGTCTTTTTAATACGGCTTCAATCAGCTCCATATGGGAAGCGGAAGCAACTGCAAGTTTAATATTTTCCGCATAAAGATTTTTTACCAGAGCAATCGCTCCGGGCATCGGTTTGGCGTGAGCGATGATATTTCTCGTGGCGATTGTTAATATATCATGTTCAAGTTCGTCACGCTCCGGCGTATTCCAGGGCTGGATTCGGTAACAGAACTCTAGAAACAATTTTATTGATAGGCCTGTGGTTTGGAGTTTTAGATCATGGGTCAGTTTGAAGTTTACTTTTTGCATCACTTCGGTGGCTGCTTCGGTCCAGATCGGTTCTGAATCAATAAGCAATCCATCCATGTCAAATATTGCCGCTTTAATCATTTTTGGAAAAAAGAAATTTTAAAATGTGAGTCAGTAAGAGCGAAGAAAGCAGTTAATAAAATACTTTCTGTTTTTAATAATCATCAAAACTACTACATTCGCAGTTAAGAATGGCTTTAGGGGTGTCCCAATTTGGACTGAGAAATACCCTTTGAACCTGAAACAGTTAATACTGTCGTAGGAAAAAGCGTTGATACAGAATTCTTCTTTCTGTTATCTCTTTTCGGGAACCGCTGCCTGGCGCCAATTCGGTTTGTTTTTTTCCAAATCCCGGCTAAGATGAATTTTAAAATAGCTTCAAATCTTACAGAACTGAGAGCGAAATCGCCTCTTGTGCAAAATATCACAAATTTTGTTGTGATGAATTATACAGCCAACGCACTTCTGGCAATAGGTGCGTCACCGGTTATGGCCCATGCTGCAGAGGAAGTTGAAGACATGGTATCGATTGCCGGAGCGTTGGTTGTGAACATTGGAACACTTTCTCCACAATGGGTGGAAGGAATGAAAAAGGCGATGCTTGCTGCCAGAAAATTGAATAAGCCGATTGTACTGGATCCGGTTGGCGCAGGGGCGACGCCTTATAGAAATTCTGTATTATCAGAACTGCTAACTTCGGCACCGCCAACGCTGATCCGTGGGAATGGCTCAGAAATTCTTGCTTTGGCGGGTGCGAATGTCCAGACGAAAGGGGTCGATAGTACGACAAATTCAACAGACAGTTTACAGGCTGCAAAATTATTAAGCGAGCAATTTGGATGTGTGGTCAGTGTATCCGGCGCGACGGACGTTATCGTCAGCGGTGATAAAGTAGCTTATGTTCAAAATGGCGTTTCTTTGATGACAAGGGTGACGGGAATGGGGTGTTCGGCTTCTGCAATTGCCGGTGCCTTCTGTGCCATTCAGCCGGATGTTTTTCAGGCAGCCGTCTCCGCCGCAGTGACAATGGGAGTTTGTGGCGAAAAAGCATTTGAAAAAGCGCAGTCGCCCGGATCTTTTCAGATTGCATTTTTAGATGCGCTGGCTGAAATTACGGCGGAGGAATTGGAGCTTTTGGCGGTTGTTAAGTGATTGAATTAAAAAAATAAAAATGCAACTATACCTCGTTACGGATGAGTCTGCCTGCCTTGGAAGAGATATGTTCTGGGTTGTTGAAGAGGCTGTAAAAGGCGGCGTCACCATGGTTCAGCTTCGTGAAAAATTTTTAGAGACCAGAGCATTTATTGAAAGAGCCAAACGTATGAAAGATTTACTGGCTCCGTATAATGTCCCGCTGATCATTAATGACCGTGTAGATGTAGTGCTTGCCTGCGATGCCGAAGGTGTCCATGTTGGGCAAAGCGATATACCATATTCTATGCTTAAAGACTTACTGCCTGATGAAAAAATTATCGGTCTTTCAGCAGAAAACAGAAAACATATTTTGGAGGCAGAGACGATGGATTTGACTTATCTCGCTGTCAGTCCTTTGTTTGCAACTCATTCAAAAACAGATCATTCGGAACCCTGGGGGATGGAAGGTTTGAAGTGGGTGAGAGAGCATAGTAAACATCCGCTCGTCGTCATCGGAGGCCTTAATGCAGAAAACACGAAAGACGCAGTGAAAAACGGCGCAGATGGAATTGCAGTAATTTCTGCCATTTGCAGTGCAGAATCACCATATGAGGCGGCGAAATATTTAAAGGCTTTAATTATAAATCAATGAACAGATATCCAACCGTATTGACCATCGCCGGATCTGACAGTGGTGGCGGGGCAGGGATTCAGGCGGATTTAAAAACGATCGCCGCTCTGGGTGCCTTCGGTACGTCGGCGATTACCGCGCTTACTGCTCAGAATACGCAGGGAGTTCGAGGCATTCACGCCGTTCCTCCGTCTTTTTTGAAAAGTCAGTTAGAGGCAGTTTTTGAAGATATTAAGGTTGATGCTGTAAAAATCGGTATGATCAATACGATTGAAGCGGCATATGTCATCGCAGAAATTATTGACCGGTTTCAGCCTGGATTTGTCGTTTTTGATCCCGTTATGGTATCAACAAGTGGGGCCAAGCTAATTCAGGATGAAACTATTGAAGTGCTTTGGGAAGAATTATTTCCGCGCGCCACTTTGATCACGCCGAATCTGGACGAAGCTCAGATTTTGGTTGACCGTGAGATCACAAATGTAAATGAGATGGTTGCGGCGGCGTCCGAAATGATCAGCCGGGGCTGTCAGGGTGTTTTATTGAAGGGAGGTCATCTGGTAGCGCCAAAACTCTTTGACGTGTTTTCCGAAAAAGACAGCCAGCCTGAAATTTTTGAAAGTGATTATATCGAGAGCAGGAATGTCCATGGAACCGGATGCACGCTTTCCTCAGCAATCGCGACGTACGCTGCACTTGGAAATTCATTACCTGAGTCAATTCGATTGGCAAAAAAATATGTAGCAGAGGCGATCGGGGCTGGAAAAAATGTTCAAACGGGATCTGGCTCGGGACCTCTTAATCATTCCTTTTCTCCACAGGTTATGAAAATCATAGCATTGTGATCAAATACATTTTTTAACAAATTCATGAAATTTACAGACCATCTTTGGAACGCTGCTTTACCAGTTTACGATAATATTCTGGCTCATCCATTTAATCAGGAGATGCAGAATGGAACATTGCCGATAGAAAAATTCAAGTTTTACATTTACCAGGATTCACTATATCTTGCTGATTTTGCGAAGGCCTTAGCAACCGCGGGAACCAGAGCCAATAGCAGTCAGCAATTGCTGGATTTCCTGTTATTTGCCCAAAACGCGATAATTGTGGAACGCGTGCTGCACGAAAGTTATTTTCAGGAATATGCTATTGATTTCGAAAGTGGAAAAGCACCAGGTTGTTTTGCCTACACGAATTATCTGTTGACGGCAAGTGCTTTCGAATCATTTGAGGTTGCTGTGGCCGCGCTGCTGCCTTGTTTCTGGATTTATAAAAAAGTTGGCGATCATATTTATGCAAATCAAACGACGCCAAATCCTTATCAAAACTGGATTGACGCTTATGCAGGTGAAGAATTTGCGGTCTCCGTAAACAAAGCACTTGACATTTGTAATACACTGGCGGAGCAGGCTTCCGAGATAACCAGACAGAAAATGACCGAAGCTTACCTGACGGCCTCAAAATTGGAATATATATTTTGGGACAGTGCGTATCGCCTTGAAACCTGGCCGGTATAGTTTCAACCCAGGCCAAACGCATTTGTTTTAAAATATGTCAGAAACAAAGCCTGAGCCTCGTTTGGAACGGTTATTTTAATCCGGTCTGTTAATTACTATTCATAACAGACTAAAATTGAAATAATCATGGAAAAGGATCTTGAAAGTAAAGAAGCGATACAAAAACTGAAATCACTTGTTGAAGATATTCGTTTTTGCATGTATACCACCTGCGAAAATGGTAAAATTGAATCCCGGCCCATGACAACGCTGGACGTTGACAGTGAAGGAAATGCTTGGTTTTTTACAAGCCGTCAAACAGAAATAGGAAGTGAGACGGAAAACGGAGAATCTGTGACGCTGATTTATTCCCATCCTGGTGATAATACCTATCTGAGCGTTTCCGGGACGGCATCGATTGTGCACGATGAGGCAAAAAAAGAAGAATTATGGAGTCCGCTTTCAAAAGCCTGGTTTCCGGAAGGCAAAGATGATCCGAATCTGGTTGTCCTGAAAGTTACCACAGAAGAGGCGGCATATTGGGACAGTCCCTCGTCAAAAATGGTTGTCTTCTTTTCAATGGTTAAGGCAGCTGTCACTGGTCATCAGAGTGATCCCGGAGATCACGGAAAATTAGATCTGGCGTAATATCTCATCTATGTTTTAAGCGATCAAAAAGCCGGCTAAATATTCATTACGCGAATATTTAGCCGGCTTTTTGATATCTATTCAATCGGATTGAACAAAAAAACGCCAGCCGTAAGATTTACGACCGGCGGTTTTTTTCAAAAATTAAATTATTCCTGACCTGCCTCCTCATTTACATAAGATTCCGCAAGGTCTGTTAATTTGTGATCTGTCTCACCTTCCTCGTCAAGTGTAGTCTGAAGAATTGCGGCGACGTCTTCGTGGCCAAGTGTCCTGGCGATATTTCTCAACGTTCCGTACGAAGCGATTTCATAATGCTCAACCTTTTGTGCCGCCATAATCAGTCCGCAATCACGCACCATTGTTCCTTTATCCGTACTTTTTGTGATCTCATCACTCTCTTCCAGTAATCCTTCCATCGCTGCGCATTTTTTCGCCTGTGCTTTTTCTCCGATCAACCCAAAGATTTCTTCCAAACGAGCGGCATGCTCCTCTGTTTCGGTAGTATGCGCCTCAAATGCAGCTTTCAATTCTTCTGATGTAGCGGCTTTTGCCATTTTCGGCAATGCTTTTGCTAAGTGCTTTTCTGCCCAATAAATATCCTTTAACCCGTCCACAAAAAGCTCTGTCAGTTTTTCCTGATCGGCTTCATTGATTGTTTTTGTGGTTTTACTTTTTGCAGTTTTCATAAGCTTAATTGTTTAATAATTAGTTTATTGTAAGTAGTTGAAGTGTTCGATTGTACGGGTTAATATTATAAACATTCATACCAGATGGGCGGAAATTCAATGGAGCTGGTTTTGAAATTTTAATGAAGACATATATCCCCAATTTCATATTTATTTGACCGCAAAGCGCGACAATTTTTAAAAGATCTCGGTTTTATTCGCAGATTTGGTGTTTGGGTCAAGCATGGATTGACATCTTTTTGGAGGGAATAATTTTTGCCCTGCCCGAACCAAAACAACTAGAAAGTTCCTAATGACCAGACGTTCAAAGACACCAACAGGATTATTGATTTTCATCGCGATACTTATTTTGGGAGGACTTGGTTTCTACTTTTATAAATCAAAAAGTGAAAATCCTGTTTCCGGCCTGAATCCCCGGATAGAATTCGCTATTTCGAAAATTAGTCATATCACGGATAATAAAATGGATTTATCACTTAAATTGTTGGTTCATAATCCATTACCAGTTGGAATAACAGCGAAAAATTTCAGGTATACAGTCGATCTGGACGGAGTCAGGATTATCGAGAGTGATTATGCCGATCGTCTGCAAATAAAGTCAGACGACAGCACCGTTGTCGATCTACCAACTCAGATTAATATAAAAAATCTGGCTGATGTTAGCGAGCACAAGGGAAAAGAAGGAACTGATAGCGCAGATTATCATTTGACAGCGGTGCTGAATCTTGAGAAACCATTTCTCGGTAAGGACACGCTGCATTTTGAATTTGACAAAAGACTTCCGTTGATTCGTTTGCCGAAAGTCGAAATGGAGGAATTTGATATGGAGAAATTCAGGTTGACAAAATCGGAACTTTTGATCCGTATGAAACTTATCAATCCAAATGCTTTTTCTGTTGAATTCCAGAATCCATCCTATGTTTTTGACTTGGGAAGCCAGGAAAATCTTGCAGAAGGATCTGTAAAAGGCGTCACAAAGGTGAGAGCAAAAAGTACTGAGATTTATGAGATACCTGTTGAGGTGGATATGGGAAAGACTTTAAAAACAGCGGGGCAGCTTGTTTTTAAAGGAAAAAGTCTTCCATTTAAGATGCGGTTTAAATGCAGAGTTGTTTCAGAAAACGAAATGATGCAAAACAGTGAAATGGATTTAATTATGGAAGGTGAATTAAAAGATCTTGAAAAACTAAAGGAGAACCTAGAGAAATAAAAAGAAAAATCCACAGAGTCTCAAAACCCTGTGGACATAAAATTCTCAAATATTCAAAATTCTATCATCGACTAATTCTGTCATTTATTCTCAAACCAAATCGTCATCTCATTGGCTCCCCGATTTGCCCACGCATAATAAGGAATCAGCGTTGCCGATTTGTCTCCGGTAGATTTCAAAACTGTTAATCCGCCCAGAAAATCTTTTTGATATTCAGCGTTAAAAGTTTGGTCGTTGGTTATTGCAATAGAAAGCGCTTTTCCATTATTGTCGCTACCTTCGGCGCAGTACAAAACAGGGCCACGTTCGATTGCGACTTTGCCGTTGTTATTTTTAATGTTCTGATTAGCTAATACTTTTCTAACCGGCATTTCCAAAGCAACAGTCACAACATCGCCCGATTTCCAGGTACGTGACAATTTCAAATACCCATTTTCAATCGTCGCAGGTATATTTTTGCCATTGACTGTGACCTTAACGGCTTTGGTTTCTTTGTTTTGATAAGTGTACAGATCGCCCGGAATTGCCTGCGCATTTGCCCAGCCCGGAATTCTTATCGAGAGCGGAAACGCGGAAGTTTTGGAAGGAGTTACTGTAATTTTTACATTTCCATCCCACGGATAATTCGTTTTCTGATTAATTTTTACCGATGCCTGATCAAGCTTTAGCTCCGATTCGCTATCCATGAAAAGATTTACAAACAGCTCATTAGCCTTTGTTGCATAAACATATCCGGGAAGTGAAGGTAAAAATCTTGTGACATTAGTTGGGCAGCAGGCGCAGCCAAACCATTCGTGACGGGTAGCGCCGGTTCCTCTTCCAAAATCGTTAATCCCGTTGGAAGCCATCGGATTTACATAGAAAAACTGATTTCCGGAAACGGACATTCCACCCAGAAACCCATTGTAAAGAACACGTTCGAAAACATCCATATACTTGGATTCGCCTGTGTAAAGGAACATTTTATGGTTCCAGATCAGATTGGCGATTGCTGCGCAGGTTTCCGCATAGGCATTATCATTTGGCAAAACATAAGCCGCGTCGAATGCTTCGCCATCTTCTCTTGCGCCAACACCACCGGTTATGTATTGTTTTCTGGTTGTAGCGTCATCCCAAATCTTGTGAACAGCGTTGCTATACGCAGGATTATCTTCAATAGTAAGCATATCAGTGATCGCGGCGTATAGATATTGTGCACGAACAGCATGACCAACTGCCTCAGTTTGCTTCACCACTGGTTTTTGGTCCTGAAAATAAGACGGACCGAGGCGGTGTTCATCTAAAAATAGTGGCCGCTTATCTGATCTTCCCCGCATATCCACAAAGAAATGGGCAAGGTCAAGATATTCTTTTTTATTTGTTGTGCGGTACAATTTAATAAGCGCAATTTCGATTTCTTCATGACCCGGAACGACGATCATCTGTCCTGGTTTCGGTCCGATGGTTTTTACCAGATGATCTGCATTTTTCGTTGCTACATCTAATAACGATTTTTTTCCTGTTGCCAGATAATGGGCAACAGCAGCTTCATAAAGATGCCCCACATTGTAGAGCTCATGGCTGCCATTTTCGAAAGAATAACGTGTAGGACCTGCAATCCAGTCGTAGGATCCGGTCGTGTCTTTGTTAATTGTCCGGATGGTATATAAATATCCATCGGGTTCCTGAGCAGCGGCAAAAAGTGTAATTAAGCTGTCGAGATACTTATCCAGTTTTGGATCGTAGTGATTTTGCAACGAATACGAAGCACCTTCCACAACCTTGAAGACATCAGAATCATCAAATCTTGTACCTTGAAAAACACCTTTTTTCAAACCTCCGGCCACTGCGAAGTTGTCGATTCGCCCTGTTTCTTCGCATTGATGAAAGACATGCGGAAGCATTACATTCCTTCCTGTTTCGAGTCTTTCATGCCAGAATCCCTGACTAAGTTTGACGTTTTTTAACAGTACCGATTGGATTGATTTATTTTGTGCAATACTAATTTGCGTTATCAATAGAAGAAGAATCAGCTGGCAATACTTTATCATTAGATATGGATTGAAATGAGAAGTTCTGGTATCATAACGAAAAAGGGCCAAAAAAATATGCCAGGGAGGCTTTCTCCCATCAGCGATCGGCTTTCAGATCCTCGTGTTTCATATTCCCATTTTCCTTAAAATGTATCATTGCCGTTTAATTCTCGGCGATTACAATCCGTATTTTTCCATTCTTCTATACAAAGCGGCACGGCTTAAACCCAATTCTCGTGCGGCGTCGGTAATGTTGCCGTTGAACCGCTTCAGTGCCTGAACGATCATATTTTTTTCCATATCTTCCAGATCAAAACCTGTTGCCGTGGTGGGCTGTCCGCCTGAATTTTTCAAAAACAGATCGTCGGGCTGCAAGGTTTTTTCCTGTGATAAAATTACTGCTCTTTCGATCGCATGCTGCAATTCACGGATATTTCCCGGCCAGTTATACTGCTGCATTTTTTTAATTAATGCACTGCTGATATCATTCACGGGGCGATTGTATTTTTTTCTAAATTGTTTCAGGTAAAATTCGGCTAGCGGCGCGATATCTTCCGGACGGTCGCGAAGTGGAGGCAGATCCAGTTCAATTGTATTGATCCGGTAAAATAAATCCTGGCGGAAAGTCTTATCGCTTACCATCGTTTCGATATTCATATTCGTAGCGCAGATCAATCGAACATCCAAAGGAATTGACTTATTCGAACCGACGCGTGTTACTTTTCTTTCCTGCAAAACCGTCAACAATTTTGCCTGAAGCGACAGCGTCAGGTTACCAATTTCATCCAAAAATATAGTTCCTCCCTTGGCCTCTTCAAAACGACCGGCGCGGTCTTCTTTGGCGTCGGTAAATGCTCCTTTTACATGTCCGAAAAGTTCGCTTTCGAAAAGCGAATCGCTTAATGCACCTAAATCTACGACCACGAAAGGCTTCTCCGAACGCTGAGAATGTTGGTGTAGATAACGGGCTAATTGTGTTTTTCCGGTGCCATTTTCGCCCAGAATCAAAACGTTGGCATCCGTCGCTGCAACGCGTTCGGAAGTTTTCAATACATGCTGCATAGCATCGCTTTGCCCGATTATGGCATCCGAGGAAGATTTTTCTTTTTTCGTATCCGTTTTTTCTTCTGTCGCAGAAGCCAGTTTTTCCCCTTTTTTCTCTTTTAAAACATCTTCGATCGTTGCAACCAATTTATCATTTTCCCATGGTTTCAAAACAAAATCAGTAGCGCCGGATTTAATTGCACGAATGGCCATTTCAATATCACCATAAGCGGTGATCATGATGACTTTAATATTCGGATTGATATCAAGAATCCTGTCAAGCCAGTGAAACCCTTCGCGGCCACTATTGACGTCCCGTGTGAAATTCATGTCCAGAAGAATCAGGTCATACGTTCCGTTGGTTACCAGAAAAGGAAGTTTTTGCGGATTTTTTTCAATATCAACAAGTTTAGCGTGGCGTTTTAAGAGCAGTTTTGCGGCACTAAGCACGTCGACATCATCGTCTATGATCAGTATTTTGGCTTCTGAGAGGAGCATATAAGTAGGCTTGGCTAAATAAGTATGGCTAATGGTTTTGTTGCAGGACCGCAATGATAATTAAATCATTAAGCAATATTGCCTATTTTTTGTGTAAATTTTAAGTTACGAAGACAGGAATTATAATCTTTCCCGTCGATATTCGACAACGCAAATTATATTTTTGCGGTTAGTCTTCAAATTTTTGAAACGTGTCGAGGTCAGCGCTTTTTTATAAATTTTATAAAATGCTTTATCGTAACTCCCCGGAAGAGCTTTTTTCGCTTGTCCGAAGCCGAACAAAAGTGTCCGATAACGAACAGGTAAGGCAATGCTTCAAGTTTTAATTTTATTGAATATCAATTAGTTGTGT
Source organism: Dyadobacter koreensis (assembly GCF_900108855.1). Taxonomy (GTDB): domain Bacteria; phylum Bacteroidota; class Bacteroidia; order Cytophagales; family Spirosomataceae; genus Dyadobacter; species Dyadobacter koreensis. The sequence continues at coordinate 730,545 of NZ_FNXY01000003.1, read as the reverse complement.
GGTTTCCCTGCTGCTGGCACAAGGATTGGATGTAAAATAGGAAACTAGAAAATTAAGATAAAAAATAGCCTGACAATATAATGGAAGTTAAAACACCAGTTTCCGGAAGCAACGGATCTAATTTCACAGGAGGTTCGACAATGGACAGACAGAAACCAAAGAAATTCTGGAACAGTCGCCGAATTGGCATTATTGCAGGCAGCCTGTTGCTGGTGAGTTTTTTGGTATATCAATTTTTCTTCGCCGATACAAGAAGTAAACTGAATGTCCAGCAGGACAAGCTTACAATTTCAACTGTAAAACAAGGCGAATTTGATGAGTTCATCGTGGTTACCGGTGTTGTTCAACCACTGAAAACCATCCAGCTTGATGCGATCGAGGGTGGTTATGTAACACAGAAACTAATCGAAGGCGGTAACATGGTGAAACAAGGGGACGTCCTTCTCAGGCTTGAAAACCAGAGTTTGAAATTGAGTTTTCTTCAATCTGAAACCGAAGCGAGCCGATTGGTAAATGATCTGCAAAATACACGTCAACGTCTTCGTGTTGAACGTTTTACTTTGCAGAAAAGTTTGAGCGAACTGGATTTTCAAATCGATCAGGCGAAAGATGCACATGACCGTAATATCAAATTGTACAAAGATAAAGTAATCCCTGATGCCGATTTTTTGAAAACAAAAAGGGAATTGGAACGTCTGACGAAACAGCGCGAAATTGAAATTGAATCGCAGAAATATCAGGAGGAAAATGCCAAAATGCAGATCACACAATTGGAAGGAACGCTTTCAAACACCAAGAAAAATGTGGATCTGTGGAGACAAACACTTGATAATCTCGTTGTAAAAGCGCCGGTTTCAGGTATGCTTTCGTCTATGAATGTGGAAGTGGGATCGAACATCAATCAGGGGCAGAATATTGGACAAATTGATGATCTAAACGGTTTTAAAATGCGCGTCAGCGTCGATGAACATTATATTTCCAGGATATTTGCAGGTTTGCAGGGAAGTATGGATTTCAATGGGAAAGCGTATAATCTTAAAATTATCAAAATATATCCTGAGGTATTGAGCGGTAGATTTGAAGTGGATATGGAGTTTGAAAAAGGCGGCGCTCCTGAGTTAATCAAACGTGGACAATCTGCTCCGATCAGACTGCAGCTGGGGCAACCTTCGAAAGCGACTTTATTGCCTGTCGGTGGATTCTTCTCTGAAACTGGTGGAAACTGGGTATATGTGTTAGGCTCAGACGGCAAACGTGCAGCAAAACGTAAAATCACATTAGGACGCAAAAACCCTGAGTATTTTGAAGTACTGGAAGGTTTGCAGCCAGGTGAAAAAGTAATCACAAGTTCGTATGAGAACTTTGGGGATAATGAAGTACTTGAATTTTAATCTAGCTGTTAGCTTTTGATTAAGGTGCTTATAAACTAAAATATCAAGAAGGTCTTTTGAAAGCATAAGTTGATAGTCCAGTTCTGAGGCCGATCCGCTTGCAACAGCGCGAAAGTGAGCGAGTTATTTATTAGATAATTTTCCGCAGCCTTCTGAGATATTGGATTAATTAAAACAGAGCAACGCCGGATTTGACTTGTCAGACCATATTTTTCTTCCTTTGAGGAAGTTTTAGTAAACTGATATATCGCCAATTTAAATAAATGACTCTTTAACCAGACAAGTAGATCTTTATAATCTTTCATCGCCTTAGAAACAGATATATGTAATTAAGAACAAAGACATAATAAACAGTAACAAGCCAACACGTAAGAAATACCCATAACCAAGCTAAAAGCCTAACAGCTAACAGCCAACAGCCAAGAAATATGATCAAAATTGACAACTTACAGAAAATCTTTTCTACCGAGGAAGTAGAAACCACCGCCCTGAATGGGATTGATCTGGAAATCAAAGACGGTGAATTTGTTGCTATCATGGGACCGTCCGGTTGCGGGAAGTCAACACTTTTGAACATTCTCGGCTTGCTGGATAATCCTAGTGACGGTTCGTATGAATTCTACGGCACAGAGGTTGGTAAAATGTCTGAACGCCAACGCGCTCAGATCCGTAAAGGAAATATCGGTTTTGTATTTCAGAGCTTCAATCTAATCGACGAACTAACGGTTTATGAAAACGTCGAGCTTCCGTTGTTATATCTTAAAACACCTCCGGCTGAACGGAAGGAAAAAGTGGAGGCAGCATTGACCCGCATGAATATGATGCACCGCCGCAATCACTTTCCGCAGCAGCTTTCCGGGGGGCAGCAACAACGTACAGCCATTGCACGTGCGGTTGTAGCCACGCCGAAAACAATACTTGCAGATGAGCCGACTGGTAACCTTGACTCCAAAAATGGGGAAGAAGTGATGGCCTTACTCAGCCAGTTGAACGCAGCGGGAACAACGATCATCATGGTTACTCACTCCCCGTACGATGCAGGTTTTGCTCACCGAATTGTCAATTTATTTGATGGTAAGGTGGTTACGGAAAAAATACATGTTTAAATAATCACCGGATATTTCCGGGAGTCTCCGATGTTTTTTTGCGTTTAGTATTTCAAAATCCTTTTTGAAATACTAAACCTCTTTTCAACTATTAGCCAGACAGGGTCACATAGAGGAAAATCAAACTCTGCTGTAAGCATCCATGTCAACTCATAAAATCTTGAACAATGTTCAGACATAACCTTCTTGTCATATACCGGAATTTCAAACGGTTCAAAAGTGTTTTTTTTATCAATTTAACAGGACTTTCCGCCGGACTGGCCTGTTCGTTGCTGATATACCTTTGGGTCAATGATGAATTAAATATTGACAAATTCCACGAAAAAGACAGTCAGCTTTTTCAGGTTATGGAAAATCGCGTACAGGCCCAGGGTATTCTGACTGCGCAGTCGACGTCGGGATCTTTGGCTGAAACGCTGAAAAGCGACATACCTGAGGTTGAATATGCTATATCGTCGAAGCAATTTGTGGCGACTTTATCGGAAGGAACCAACGATTTTAGAAGTAAGGGACGGTATGCGGGAAAGGATATTTTTAATATGTATTCCTATGGTCTCGAACAGGGCGACGCAGACCAGGTTTTAAGTGATAAAAATTCCATTGTCATTTCTGAAAAGCTGGCTCAGAATCTTTTTCATACCACGCAAAATGTTATTGGGAAATCTGTTGGTTTTGAGCATGAAAAGCAATTTACCGTTTCGGGCGTATTTAAAGGTACTCCTAAGAATTCTTCCGAACAATTCGATTTTGTTGTTTCTTATGAACTGTATCAGGATAAATATCCGAACAGCGTCCATTGGGGAAATTCTGGTCCTGATACTTTTGTGTTGTTAAAAAGCGGGACCGATGTTAGCCAGTTCAATAAAAAAATTGCCAATCTGGTTAAAATCAAAACCAATGGCGAAGGCACACACCGAACGCTGTTTGTGCGTCCTTTTTCGAGCGGATATCTGCATGGAAAATATGAAAACGGCTTACCCGCTGGTGGCAGAATAGAATATGTCCGGTTATTTTCAATTATTGCAGTGTTCATTTTAGTGATCGCTTGCATCAATTTTATGAATTTATCCACTGCCAAAGCTTCTGGCAGAATTAAGGAGGTTGGTATCAAAAAAGCGATCGGCGCATACAGGGAAACCCTGATTTATCAATACCTGGGCGAATCCATGCTGATGACTTTCCTTTCTCTGTTTCTGTCTGTTTTAATCGTTTTATTGTTTTTACCTCAATTTAATGAAATAACCGGCAAGGTTCTGATACTTCAATATGATCCTACACTTATTTTCACGCTTCTTGGAGTGGTGATTTTTACGGGCTTACTGTCAGGTAGTTACCCTGCATTATATCTTTCCGGTTTTAATCCGATCTCTGTTTTAAAAGGTAAATTAAATGTTTCGGTGGGTGAGGTTTGGGCAAGAAAAGGTCTCGTTGTCTTTCAATTTACGATCTCTATAATTCTGATCGTTTCGGTAGTGGTTGTATACAAACAGGTTGAATTTGTCCAATCTGAAAATCTTGGATATGATAAAGACAACATTGTCTATTTTGCCAGAGAGGGGAAAATGGGAGACGATTCGAAGATGGAAACGTTTCTATCTGAACTAAGAAATGAACCGGGAATTGTAAATGCATCCAGTATCGGTCATGATATGACGGGGCATAATTCCGGCACTTTTGGAATCTGGTGGGAAGGTAAATCGGAAGATGACAAAACGGAGTTTGAACATGTCGGCGTAAATTATGAAATGATGCAGACTCTGGGAATACAACTGAAAGAAGGTCGTATGTTTTCAAAAGATTTCAGCGCTGACAGTTCCAAGATTATATTTAACGAGGCTGCTGTAAAATTCATGGGATTAAAAGATCCTGTTGGGAAAACGGTCAAACTTTGGGGGGGCGACATGCAGATTATTGGCGTTGCCAAAGACTTCCATTTTGAATCGCTTCATGAAAATGTAAAACCTCTGTTTTTCCGTTTGGCGCAAGATGATACTTATATTATCATGGTAAAAATAGCAGCCGGAAAAGAGAAACCTGTTCTTGCTTCAATGGAGCATCTTTACAAAAAATATAATCCCGGGTTTTCCCTTGATTACAAATTCCTGGATTTGGAATATCAGGCGCAATATGCCGCCGAGCAAAGAGTAGCCTCCCTTTCAAAATATTTTGCAGGTTTGGCAATTCTGATATCATGCCTTGGTTTATTCGGATTGGCAGCCTTTACCGCAGAACGTCGGCTAAAAGAAATTGGGATAAGGAAGGTATTGGGTTCCAGTGTTTTAAGTATTGTTTATCTTTTATCGGGCGATTTAACCAAACTTGTTTTCGCCGCTATTTTAATCGCCTTACCTGTAAGTTATTTTATCACAGATTATTGGCTCGACAGTTTCGCGTTGCATATTCATCTGCAAATCTGGTATTTCTTCGGAGCCGGTTTTGCTGCAATCGTAATTGCATGGCTGACGGTGGGAATGCAGGCAGTGAAGGCAGCAAATATTAATCCGCTGGAATGTTTGAAGAGTGAATAGATGTAGCTTCTGGCTATTAGCTGTAAGCTTTTGGCAATTAGCATAAAAACTATAAAAACCTTTTATTCTTATTTTTTGCGACAAGCTTGTTACCACTTACGCCTAATCGCTAAAAGCATAACTCTTGCAACCATGATTAAAAACTACCTGAAAATCGCATGGAGAAACCTTTGGAAACATAAGGGTTATTCTCTGCTAAATATTCTCGGCCTGGCTACGGGGATAACGGCTTGTATCATCATTATGCTTTTTGTTTTTTATGAAAAAAGCTTCGATGGTATTCATAGCAAAAATATTTACAGGTTGGATGAAGTTCAGAAATTCGAAGGCATGGTTGCGCCGCAAAAAGTCGCTTTGTCCATGTATCCCATGGGGCCAACACTAAAAAAAGATTATCCTGAAATTTTAAATTTTGCCCGGATCAGCACGCTCGGCAAAGTCAAGGTGTGGTATAACGACAAGCGACTTATTTTAAATTCCGGTTATTATGTTGACTCTACCTTTTTGCAAATGTTTGATTTTCAATTGTTGAAAGGAGATAAAAATCTGGTATTGCAAAAACCTAACAGCGTTGTTTTAACAGAAGAAAATGCAGTAAAGATCTTTGGGAACGAAGACGCGATTGGTAAAGATATTACCGTTTATGGAGGCGATACAATCACATTTGTGGTCACAGGTATTCTGGCCAACGTCCCCAAAACTTCACATTTGCAGTTTGATGGATTATTTTCATTAAGCACTTTTGCTAAACCTGACCTAATGAACAATTGGGGTGGGAACTGGATGGTGACCTATCTGGAATTATCAAAAAATGCTGACGTCGCTTCTTTGGAAAAGCGCTTCCCCGACTTTTTGAAAAGAAACATGAAGGAAGGCGGATGGAAGTTCTATGAATTATTCCTGCAACCGCTTAATGAAGTTCATTCCAATTCAACAAGCATCACGCATGATTACCAGAATTATCAGAAATTTGATAAGAATTATACCTATGTTTTCTCAATCATCGCGCTAATCGTACTGCTTATCGCCTGTATCAATTTTATGAATCTTTCGACGGCACGTTCGGCAGGGAGGGCGAAAGAAATTGGTATCAGAAAAGCTAGCGGATCCGGGCGTTTTCAATTGGGAATGCAATTTCTTGGTGAGTCGGTGATGCTGAGTTTTTTTGCATTGCTGATAGCCCTTCCATTTGTCTTTCTATTACTTCCTTACGTGAATGAATTGAGTCAAAGGAAACTGGAATTCTCTATTTTTACTCAGCCGGCCTTACTGCTTTCGTTAGTTTGCGGAGCGATCGTTGTCGGCCTTATTTCCGGTTTATATCCTGCTGCTTATCTTTCTTCCTTCAACGCAGCGACAGTTTTAAAAGGCACAATTCAAACGGCTGGTAAGAAAATGTCGTTCCGGAATATATTGGTTGTAGGACAATTTGCAGGAGCTATATTTCTTATGATAGCAACAGTTCTTACAGTTCGTCAGCTTAACTTTATGCAGAAAGCGAACATAGGTTTTGACCGGGATCAGGTGATTACCATTCCGTTGGGTATGGAAGGAAATAAAAATTATCAGGCCTTGAAAGATGCATTGCTATCGAAATCAAACATCGTTGGCGTTACAGCTTCCCGACAAAAATTAGGCAATAACATGCACCAGACAGGAGTGAAATTCCATGGTGAAGGTCCGGTTCGGGAGATGGCTTCGTCACAGGTTGTTGTCGACCGTGACTATCTGACTTTGTATAAAATCCCATTGGTCGCTGGCCGTAACTTTTCTAAAGAAGGTGACTCGGACAATGGGAAAGCATACATAGTAAATGAGACATTGGCCAAAGAATTGTTGAAAGAAACGCCTGGAAAATCGCTTGATTTTCTTATCGGCAAAAACTTCGGTTTTGGAGGAATGGATTCTGCTGGTGTTTTGATTGGTGTTGCAAAGGATTTTAATTTTAATTCACTCCATCATAAAATAGAAACGCTTTGTATTTTCAATAATAAAGATTGGGGATTTGGCGAAATGTCTATAAAAGTGAATAGTAGCAAAGTCAAAGAAGCGATTGCCGATATCCAGTCTACCTGGAAGGAAATTGCTCCGAACGATGATTTCGAATACGAATTCCTGGATGAACATTTTGAAGAATTATACCGCGCCGATAATACCGTAAGTGAAATCGTGGGAATCCTGGCAGGCCTTGCCATTTTCATTTCCTGTTTAGGCTTGTTCGGCCTTGCATCATTCTCTGTCGAACAAAGAGTTAAAGAAATCGGTGTCAGAAAAGTATTGGGTGCAAGTGTTTCTCAGATTGTCAATTTACTGTCGATGGATTTCGTGAAATTGGTGCTTGTTGCCTTCATTATCGCCGTGCCGCTTGCTTGGTTTGCGATGAATAAATGGCTTGAAGATTATGCATACCGGATCGATATTCCCGTATGGGTTTTTGGTATGACGGGCGTTCTGGCCGTCGCTATAGCACTGATCACAGTAAGTTTCCAGTCGATAAAAGCAGCTTTGAAAAACCCGGTAAAGTCGCTGCGCAGCGAATAGTTGGCATTTTTGCTAGCTGTTAGGGGTTAACGGTTAGCTTTTCAGTTTTGGATGGTGCGGGGGTTTTGCGTTTTTTGAGTTTGGTATCATCAGTTTCTGAAACAGGAACAATCCCCGCCAACCGTTACCTCGCTATCAAAAGACTTGCACGGACCTGACCGCTAAAATCTAACTGCTAACAGCTATTTCTCCATGTTAAAAAACTACCTAAAGATCGCGCTTCGAAACCTTACGCGGAACAAGGCTTTCTCGGTCATTAACATCGCCGGGTTATCGCTCGGCCTGACCTGCTGCATGCTGATCGTTCTGTATACAAAGGACGAAATTAGTTTTGACCGCTTTCAAAAAAATAAAGACCAGCTTTACAGAATCCAGGCGACGCTTTCGGACGAAAATGAGACAAGGACTATTGGCAGTACCAACGCCATTCATGGCCCGGCTTTCAAAGAGGAAATTCCTGAAATCGAAGAAGTGGTTCGTACGCAGAGCAGCTCTTTTGTCAGTAAAAAAGGGAGTGATTTCTTGAATGAAAATATTCTGTTTGCTGATCCGAATTTCTTTACCGTGTTTTCTCTGCCGATGATATCAGGTGATCCTGAAACGGTATTGTCTGATGTTCAGTCTATTGTCATTTCGGAAAATGTCGCGAAGAAATATTTCAAGACCACCGATGCAGTTGGAAAGATATTGAACCTGAAAATTGATAAAGAGTTTGAGCCGTTCATCGTTTCAGGTGTGGCGAAAAATTGTCCGCAAAATTCATCCGTTCAATTTGAATCGGTAATCTCCTTCAAGTTTCAGGAGTCAAGAGGATGGACGGATAAGGAATGGCTTGGGTTTTATATGAACACTTTCGTTTTATTAAATCCAAAATCGAATCCGGCAACCGTTATTCCAAAAATGAACCAGGTTTTCAAAACCAAATCAGCGGAGGAAATAAGCAAGATTAAGCATTTTAAACAAAGAATTAGCTTCGGTCTGCAGCCATTTTTGAGTATCCATCTTGACAAAGAATCAGGTGATTTGAGAAACGGTCTTGATCACGGAAGCAGTCCGATTTATTCCTATGTACTTTCGGGAATTGCAATTTTTATTCTTCTGATTGCCTGCATCAACTTCGTGAATCTAACCGTCGCCAGATCGTTGAAACGTTCCAGGGAAATCGGTATTAGAAAAGTTGTCGGAAGCCAGCGCAAGCAATTGATTTTCCAATTTTTAGGGGAATCTTTTTTGCTGTCACTTATCGCTTTTTCGTTTGCCATTTTATTAACTCAGTTCGTTTTGCCAACTTTTAATGATTTGGCAAACAAACAATTGGCTATTTCATATTTGCTGGATCTAAAACTTGTGTCGGGTTATTTCGGGCTTTTCCTGCTGACCGGTCTGATCGCGGGATTTTATCCGGCACTCGTACTTTCAGGTTTCAGCCCTATACACACTTTATATAATCGATCGAAGCTGACTCAGAAGAATTATCTAACGAGAGGTCTGGTCATTTTTCAGTTTACATTGTCCGTTTGTCTGGTCATCGGAACGCTCGTTATTTATTCACAATTCGAATATTTGACGAATAAAGATTTGGGTTATAATGATAGAAACCTGATGAGTTTTAGTGTGGGGAGAGGAGAGAACAGAAAGGAGATTTTAGAAGCTGTGAAGCACGAACTGTACGGTACGCCCGGTATCAACACAGTCGCAGCGTTTAATGGAAATTACAACGGAACCGGAGCCAAAATTGATAAAGGCGAAATCGGTTTTGGCTACATCGGTGTTGATGATGAATTTTTAAACGTTCTGGAAATTCCAGTTTTAAAAGGACGAAATTTTTCGAAAAGCTATGGTTCTGATCCTGTCCAATCGGTGATTGTGAATGAGTCTTTTGTAAAAGAAGCCGGTTGGAAAGACCCGATCGGGAAGAGTATCAATTTTGAATGGAAAAATCGAACCTGCAAAGTGATCGGTGTTATCCGGGATTATCACTTTGCTTCTTTAAAAGAACAAATAAAACCACTTCTTCTGACACAAGATCCGAACTATGGTCTGGGTACTGTTTATGTTAAAATTAACGAAACTGATATTCCTGAAACAATAAAGAAAGTCGAAAAGATATTCAGAAAATACGTTCCTCTCGCGCCGTTTGAGTATAAATTTGAAGATGCGGCAAATTTGAAACGATACGAAACTGAGGCCAAGTGGAAGGAAATGATCACACTTGCTGCTATTTTATCGATTTTTGTTTCTTGCATCGGCTTGTTTGGTTTGGCAACTTTTAATGCAGAAACGCGCGTAAAAGAAATTGGCATCCGAAAAGTTTTGGGAGCTTCCGTTGCAAGTATAACAGCTTTACTGTCTCTGGATTTTGTTAAACTGATCCTGGTCGCAATCGTGTTTGCCCTGCCAATTTCATATTATGCCGTAAAAAGCTGGCTGCAGAATTTCCCCTATCGGATCGATATGTCGTGGTGGTATTTTGCCTTATCGGCGCTTCTTGCAATCGCAATAGCTATTCTGACTGTTGGATTTCAGAGTATAAAAACGGCGATGATGGATCCGGTGAAGAGTTTGAAGTCTGAGTAATCTTCTTAATAAGATAAAGATTTTAACTTCTTTTAGAATAGGTTCTTTTGAGAAAACAGCTAAGCAGTATGGATTTAGTTAGTGTCATATTTGAAGGGGTTGAAATATTTTTTTAGTACGCTAATGAACAAGGTGTCCGATTTCGGACACCTTGTTTGTTTTTTAAATAGTATAAGTGTCTTATTTTCAGTATTTTATAGTGAATATAAGCTAATGGTATAATAATTTAATATTAAATATTTGGACAAATCCCGGTTTTAAAAAATCGTGACACCAAGTTAACCGTTAACCCTTTGAAAAGCTCTGATCATGTTTAAAAATTACATCAAAATTGCTTTTCGTTCACTTTGGAAAAACCGGCTGTTTACCGGGATTAATCTTCTTGGCCTCTCGCTCGGATTGGCAAGTGCGGTTGTACTGATTTTATTTATTCAAAGAGGATTGACTTTCGATATATTTCATCAGCAGAGCGATCAGATTTATTTTGTCCAGACGGAAGACAAGGAAAGCCGTTATAACCAGACTGTTTATCCAGTTTTAGAGCAATTATTAAAAACTTATCCTGAGATTGAGAAAGGAACCCACGTTCAGGGATGGGGAAATGCATGGATTCACCACAACGGAAAGGATATTCAGGGAAGTACGAAATACGTTGACAGTACCTTTTTTGATATTTTTTCTTTTAAACTGAAATATGGAAACGCTGCAAATGCCTTAAAAAACAGACAATCGATTCTCATAAACAGCGATATAGCCCTTGCTTTATTTGGTGACGAAAATCCGGTGGGACAAATTGTTACGGTAAATGATACTTTGAACTTTACAGTGACAGGAGTACTGGATAATTTGCCTGCCAATTCTTCGATCCAGTTTGAGGTGCTGATGCCCATTACAAATCTGGAATCTGATAAAAATTTTCGGGAAAACGCTGACTGGTATAACACCTTTGCAACTGTTTATCTAAAACTTGACAAGGGCACAGATGTCAATAAACTTGAAGCTCAATTTCCGGGATTTGTTAAAACTCATTTCGCAGAGGGTGCAAAGGAGCGCAAAATTCGTATCGCTCCGATAAGGGATTTTATCCATTACCAGAATCCGTTTTTCAAGAATATGATTTACGGTGCAATGACTATTGCAGGATTCATTCTGTTGATTATCAGTATTAATCTTGTCAACTTAAACACAGCAATTGCTTTCACCCGTGCAAAGGAAATTGCCGTCAGAAAAGTTACCGGTTCAAACTTACGACAGATCTTAATCCAATTCTGGATTGAATCAGGGATTGTTCTTGTGGCAGCGCTGGCCATGTCAGTATTCTTTGCAATAGTTTATCTTATACCTCAGTTCAACGAATTTCGTCAGGGCCGCATGCAGCTGATGCTAAATTGGGAGCAGGACAAAATTACTATTCTTACGCTGTTGCTGATCATTGGAATTATTGCATTTATAGCTGGTACTTATCCGGCGACGTACCTGAACAAACTAGACATCAGAGATACAATCAAAGGGAAATTAACGAGGAAAACAGAATCGAGAAGCTGGACGAGGGAAAGCCTCATTGTAATCCAATTTGCGCTCACGATCATTTTGATTTTGGGTGCTATCAGTGTGCGCATGCAGATCAGTTATATGCGGGATGCTCACCTGGGATTTGATAAAGATAATATCGTTGTTGTCCAGTCAGATTTGCAATATAAAGATGAGAATGCGGCAGTGGGAGAGTTTACTGGTATTCTTGACGATTTAAAGCAAGACCCTCATGTTAAAAGTTTAGCTACCTCAGGTGTGGTCCCTACAAAATACTGGAATAACTATAATGTCTACTTTTCTGAATCTGAGCCTGATAAAGAAATCAGGTTTCGGCAGGCTGGAACCAGTTCGTCATACACCAAAACGTACAACATTAAAATGCTGGAGGGTCGGGATTTTTCCGAGGAACTTGACAAAAATGGAGATAATAATCCCGTCGTGATTAATGAGTCAGCCATGAAGGCACTTGGCTGGAAAACAGCGGTCGGGAAACGTCTCCGCCCGAAAAGCAATCAAAAAGTATACACGATTGTAGGCGTGATGAAGGATTTTAATTATCAGGAATTGAAGGAAAAGATCGAACCGCTTATACATTGGTATGAAGGAAAAACAGCATTGAACAGTTATCTGACAATTAAATTTGATAATAGTAAAAATGCAGCTTCGGTGCTGGCGGCTTTGGAATCAAAAATGCGGAAAATCCCGGCTAAAAAACCTTTCAGGTTTTTTTATTTATCCGAAGAATTAAGCAGGCAGTATAACGATCTGGACGGGATATGGAAAATGGTAAATTTCGTAACAATTCTTTCCATTGTTATTGCACTCGCGGGCATTTTCGGACTTATAACGCTGGCTGCAAACCAACGTTTTAAAGAGGTCGGGATTCGTAAAGTCCTTGGTGCAAGCGTAAGTGGGATCGCCTTGCTGTTGTCCCGTGATTTTATTATTCTCGTGCTGATCGCGATTATAGTCGGGATTCCGCTTGCTTACCGTTTTATCAAAGGTTTTCTTCAAAGTTACCAGTATCATGTGGATCTGGAATGGTACGTTTTTGCGCTGGTTGGTGCTTTTGCACTGTTGCTCACCATACTTACGGTCGGTTTCCAAAGTATCAGAGCGGCGATGATGGATCCGGTAAAATCTCTAAAATCTGAATAAATAATTAAGTCCATGAAAAAATATATAATTCTCCTTCTGGCTGTCGGAAATTCCGTTGCATTCGGACAATCAAAAACAATTCAAAAATGCATTACAAATGACGGAAAGGCACTTTCTATTCACGTTAGCGGAAATGTCGACGGAGAAGACTTCGATTTTGATCACACATTCGATCTTTCTTCGCTGGATAAAATAGCGAGGCTGGTTTTTAAAGATAACATGCTGGACTCAATTGATCGATCAGTCTCAGAAATGCCGGAACAACCAACAATTCCCAAAGCTGCCAGGGCTCCCAAAGCGGCTAGACCTGTAAGAGCACCGAAACCTGCCGCAGTGCCGGAAGCTCAGGTTTTATCAGACGGTTCGGACGAGGAGAATATGGTTGATCAATATGAAAACCGTCGCCCGGCAGAGATACAATCTTTTTCGAAAGAGGTCAAATATAATTCCGAATGCGGCGAATTATTTATGCGGTATAAATATGAGAAAGATGGTGAAGAATATGAATATGAGCGCACCATCAATGCCAAAAATAAGACTGAGAGTGAGCGCATGCACATCATTGAAGAGACAGAAAAAGAGCTGGGTTTGACAATAATCCAATAAGCGCGTCTAACCATGATCAATAATTACTTTAAAATCGCTTTCAGGAATCTCTGGAAAAGCAAAGGATACGCTTCCATCAATATTGTTGGGTTAGCTGTGGCTTTTTGTATCAGTACATTTCTTTTCCTGACTGCTTATTTTCAACTTTCCTTCGACGATTTTCACAAGGATGGCGACCGGATTTTTCAGACCTATATTTTTGCCAATAAGCCTGAAAAAGAAGAAAGAGGCGGCTCTATGCCGATGCCGTTAACCCCCGCGCTGAAAGCAGAATATCCGGAAGTGGAGGCGGCGGCCCGTTTGATGAACGGAAGCAGTCTGGTTGAGTACAATGGGAAATATTTTGACAAACAGGTCATGTTTACGGATCCTGATTTTCTTAAAATATTTACGTTTCCTTTATTAAAAGGTAATTCAGAAGCTGCGCTTAACGAACTGAGCAATATCGTGATCAGTCAAAATATGGCGAAGGCTGTTTTCGGAAATGAAGATCCGATGGGGAAACAGATTCAGCTGGGTTCCGGCGGAGGGAAGCAGTATATTGTAAGCGGTGTTGTCCAAGATTTTCCGGGCAATTCGACAATCCAATATGACGCTTTTATTCGTATAGAAAATAATGAGGGTTACCAACGAGGCAAGGATCAGTGGGATGCAATGTCTCACCAGGTTTATTTGAAATTGAAACCCAATGCAGATCAGGTTTCTTTTGAAAAAAGATTGAAATCGTTCTCCGCCAAATACTTTGCAGATAATATCACGACACTAAAAAAACAAGGTGCAAAACCGGATGAACGCGGTGATATTTTTGCGATCCGACTTCAGAAGCTTAAAAATTTCCATTTTAACAAAGACATTTCCGGAGGAGCATCTTCTTCAATACTGATATATGCACTGATGGGTATAGCCAGTTTCATTTTACTTATTGCCTGCATCAATTTCATCAATTTAAGTGTTGCCCGTTCTTTCACAAGAGCCCGGGAAGTTGGTGTGCGTAAGTCACTCGGTGCGCTGAAAAAACAACTTTTTGTTCAAATCTGGGGTGAGACTTCGATGATTTGTTTTGTTGGTTTTATCGTCGGACTTTTACTTGCTTATTCACTCTTACCACAGTTTAATGCCACGTTCAGATCGAAGTTGACGTTGGAGTACGTTTTCCAGCCGGATACTATGGCATTGATCATCGGCCTCTTTTTACTCGTAACATTCATTGCCGGCGGCTATCCGGCCTGGCAGATGTCCAAGTTTAATGCAGTCGAAGTTTTGAAAGGAAAAATTACGCTTAAACGCCCTGGGATTCTTCGTAATTCTTTAATCGTAACACAGTTTACCTTATCAAGTCTTTTGATTTGCTGTACCATTATCGCTTTGCAACAAGTTGATTTCTTACGGAATCAACCCGTTGGCTTTGATAAGGAACAGGTTATCAGTATTCCCGTTGGTAATAAAGTTGATGGTCAGCAGGTTTTACGACGTATGCGAAACACACTGGATAGCGATCCGTCGATCCTTGAAATTTCCGGGAGCGCGGTTAATCTGGGTGTTGGAAAAGATCACAGCACATCCCGAAGTGTCATTGGGTTTACATTTAAAGACAAAGAGATATCATCCGACTGGGTTTCCGTCGACTATGGATTTGTAAAAACGTTGGGGATTAAATTACTTGATGGCCGAGAATTTGATCCGGCCTATCCGACAGATTCTCTGGACCGCGTGATCATTACCGAAACCATGGCCAAAATGATTGGTGAAAAAGATCCGGTAGGTAAGTATTTTCAGACTGATACCGCAGGTGTCAAATACCAGATTATCGGCCTTGTTCCAGATTTTCACATCTATTCTTTAAAAGCAGATCAAAAACCGATCACTTTGCATCTTTCTCATTCGGAGCCGATTAATTATATTTTTGTCCGAGTAAGTCCGCAAAGTCTGGTTGGGTCAATGGATAAGTTGCAGGCTGTTTGGAAAGAAGTTGCTCCGCAGGCGGATTTCATAGCTACATATATGGACGAAAATACCGACGCCTGGTATAAAGAAGAAGACAGACTCTCACAGGTCTTCAGCCTTGCGTCGGGTGTTGCTATACTATTGTCGTGTCTCGGATTGTTCGCCGTTGCGCTGATGGTAATTGAACAACGGACAAAGGAAATTGGTGTGCGTAAGGTTCTGGGTGCCAGTATCCGAAGTATCGTGTACACCTTGTCAGAAGATTTTGTCAAAATGGTGATTTTATCAATAATTATTGCCACTCCCTTAGCCTGGTTTCTCATGCAGAAATGGCTTGATAATTACACCTACCGGATCGAAATAAGCGGATGGATTTTCATTCTCGTTGGCTGTTTCGCTGTCCTTATTGCTTTGGCAACCGTGAGCTTTCAATCCATAAGAGCGGCGCTGATGAATCCGGTAAAATCTTTAAAATCAGAGTAATTCAGATATGCCAGATGTTTAAAAACTATATCAAAATCGCATTAAGGAATCTTTGGAAACGTAAAGATTATTCATTCATTAATATTGTCGGGCTCGCCATTGGTATGGCCGTATCAATGCTGATATTAATGTTTGTTGTCCACGAATATAGTTTTGACAAGTTTCACAAGAACGGGGACAGAATCTACCGGATTCTTGCCAAAATGAATATGGACGGTCGGCAAATGCAAACGATTAATTTCAATGCAAAACTGGCACCTTTGTTAAAAGAGGCTACTCCGCAGGTAGAAGATTTTGTCAGGGTAAGAACTGCATATAATAAGGTCACGATCAAAGATCCTGAAAAGCCGGCCAACCTGTTTTTTGAACAGAATTTTATTTTTGCGGATGACGCATTTTTTAAGGTTTTTTCCTTCCGTTTCAAATCGCAAAATGGAACCAGTTTTTTGACGAAACCTTATACGATGGTAATTTCCGAGCGGGCCGCTGTCAAATATTTTGGTGACATAAATCCGATTGGAAAAACTTTGCTTTATGAAGGTAAGCACCTGTTTGAGATCACCGGCGTAGCAGAAAATCCGCCGTCAAACTCCACGATAAATTTTGATTTCGTCGCTTCGATTAACACAATTCCTCAAATGGGTGAAAATCAAAGATCCATGTGGGAACAGGCAGGAGCTTTTAATACATTTCTTTTGCTGGACTCTGAAAAATCAGTTCCGCTTGTTGAAAAAAATATTGTCACCGCCGGAAATAAAACAGGAGCTTTTGACAAACAGTCGGTTTACTCTCTCGAAAAATTCTCGAAAATCCATCTCGAAAATGATTTTACAAATGCCGGAAATGTAAAGTTGATCAATATTTTTGCCGGTATCGCTGCTTTGATATTGTGTCTTGCCCTTTTCAATTATATGAACCTGACTACGGCTCGTTCGACACTCCGGGCGAAAGAAGTGGGTGTTAGGAAAGTAGCTGGTGCAGGGAAAAGCAGTTTGGTTAAGCAGTTTTATACCGAATCCATTCTTGTTTGTTGTCTCGCTTTTCTGCTTTCATTTGTTTTAACAGAATTGATGCGTCAGCCGTTTTATGATTTATTAAACCTGAAAATTGATGCATCGTTCCTCATCTCTCTTCCTTTTTTAGGAACACTGGCAGTCGTGCTTCTGCTTTGTGCGTTTATTTCCGGGAGCTATCCAGCATTAGTCTTGTCAGGTTTTGCGCCCACAGAGGTCTTAAAAGGAAGGTTTACAAGTCAGCAAAGAGGTAGCTCTCTTCGAAAATTCTTTATGGTTTTCCAATTTTCAGTTTCGATCGCACTGATCGTATGCAGCTTTATTGTTCAAAAGCAATTAAGCTTCATGCAAAATAAAAAACTGGGGTTTAACAAAGATCAGATTCTTGGGATTACAGTTAGCGGATCGATCGGTAAAAACTATTTTTCTTTAAAGAATGAAATTGAATCTTTGACAGGCGTTGAAGAAGTGGCTATTTCTAATACCGGCCTGTTCAAGGGATACAATATGTTTTTTGAGAAAAACGCTGACACGCAAAAAGACATTAGTGTTGTTTATTCAGAAGTTGACCCAAACTTTATCAAGACTTTTGGCCTGGCCTGGAAGACGAAACCGGAAGGTGTTTCATGGAAAAACGGAGAAGCGGTTTTGTTAAATGAGGTGGCAGTGAAAGAGCTTGGATTAAAAGGGAATCCAATCGGACAAAAAGTTTTTAACAGAAAAATTGCCGGTATTTTGAAAGATTTTCATTTCACAAATGTGCAGGAGGAAGTGAAAGCGACCGGGCTTTTTATAATAAGTGATACCACGAATTTGTTGGCCGCACCCCAATCGTCTGCTGTTCTTTTTGCCAAAATGGATGCGAAATCTAATGTCAGAGATAAAATCGAGTCTATCGAAAATATTTATAAAAAGTACGCCGCCGACAAACCTTTTGAATACTTTTTTCTGGATGACGCATTTAATGAAACATTCAAAACTGAGATAAGGATGTCCAGGATGTTTACGGTATTCACCTCATTCGCCATTTTTATCGCCTGCATGGGTTTGTTCGGATTGGTGACATTTACCGCGGAGACAAGAACAAAAGAGATCGGTATAAGGAAAGTTTTGGGGGCGAGCGTCGCCGGCGTGGTATCCCTAATTTCCAAAGACTTCTTCAAACTCGTCTTTATTTCGATCCTGATTGCTACGCCTGTCGCCTGGTATGCGATGGATAACTGGTTACAGGACTTTGCATACAGGATTGATATCGAATGGTGGATTTTTGCCGCAGCCGGAATTATAATCTTGCTGATAACTTTCCTGACTGTCAGTTTTCAATCTGTCAGGGCGGCACTTGTGAATCCTGTAAAATCACTTAAAGCAGACTAAAAACAATTTAAACATCCAATTATATGAGTCATATAGCTATACCGATCCCAACTATTCCAGGAAGACATGAGATCGAAATTGAGGTAACGGTTAATGGTTTAAAAGAGCAGCTTCATTATCGTGTAGAGCTGTTTTATTGGGACAATTGTTCTAATCCAGCCGGTCACCGTGCTGATTGCATAAGCGAAATGCTGGCTCACCAGGATCCTGACTGGGCTGTATACTACATCGGTGCTCCAAACGACGAATATGTTCCTATCACCTTTGTAAAAAAAGAAAGCAGGCGATTTTTGCAGCATAGCAGGGCAATGGCCTGAAGGGAATTGTAAGAAGGGTGTCATTTTTTGTCAGGAAGTGGTCAGGAGTTGCTTGTCGTAAGCAGACATTCCTGATCACTTTTTATTTGCAGATACTAGTTACAGCTTCTTATGCAAGCTGTAAAGTTTTGCCGTATCTCCAAATTTTTCTGGATGGCAGTGACTGCCCCAGGCAAAAAAATGAAAATCTCTGACAATAAATGTCTATTCCTGACTATAAAAGATCATTTCTGACAAGACCGGGAAATATCAAAGCTCAAAATTTCCTTTAATATTATTGCAACAATGATGCAAGTTCATATATTTGCATCATTGTTGCATTTTAAAAATTTTGGTATGAAAAGGAATTTATTCAAAACTCTATTAGCCGTTTTTATTATTTCCGCTTTCTCTTCCTGCGAAAAGGATGATGAAGAGGTTGTTGCGCCTGTTGAAGAGACAGAATACAAGTTTATCCGTATCCTTGTCAATGATGAGGTAACGAAAGAACTTTCATTGATTGATCCTGTAAAGCTTTCTGTCGAATCTTTCCAGGCACAATATCCAAAAGCGGCTTTGTACCCTACCCAGGCGGGGCGCTTTGGGGCTCTGGTAAGTACCTCCAATAATCTTGTTCAATTATTTGATACCGGTTTTGAAGGACATGGCGATCATGTAGATGTAAAAGGTACTCCGAAATTTGGAGCCTTGATTGGCGATGGGAACAAACCAACACACTTCAAAAGCAAGGGAGATGAAATAATCACGTTTAACGATGGTGACGGAACGTTAAGTATTGCCAAAGAGGCTGATTTTCATGTGAGTGGTGCTAAAATGAAAACGGTAAGTGCCGGAAACATTGCCCATCACGGTGCTATGACAAAATTTGACAATGGCTCTTATGCGATTACGGTAAAAGATGGTTCAGTGGCTGGCACTTTGCCGGAAAGAGTGAAAATTATCGACGGAACAGGTAAAACACTTTTTGAATCTACTGTTCAGACAAAAGGGATTCACGGAAATGCCAGTGATGGTAAAATCTCTCTTTTTGGCTCTTCGAGTGGAATTTTAGCAGTGGAACCAACAGGTAAACAGCATTTGATTGCCCATCCGTCAAGTTTCGGAACAGCCTGGTTCGGATCTATTTATGAAGCAAAAGGAGCTGGTAAATTCATCGGGTATTCTGCATCTGTTGGAGCTTATGTGATTGATCCTGCCACGGATAAGGTAACTCCTGTGATTGAAAGTACAGATATTATTCAGGTAAAGGTTGATTACGCAGGAAACAAATTGATTGCACTGTTACACAGCGGTGAAGTGAAGGTTTATGATCTGAAAACTAACACAGTTCTGAAAAGTGGGAACATTATCCCGGCAACGTCGAAAGATGAAACACAAAAACCTCAGATTGAGGCGACGTCAAAATATCTATATGTGACCCAGCCGAAAAGCGGCGAATTGCTTAAGATCGATATTGCTGATTTTTCAAAAATTAATAAAATTAAAGTTTCAGCTACGCCTTACCGTCTTACAATCTTGGGTATCGAGTCCAGTGAATCACACTGATTTGATACGGTTTTATAGTTTACTTTCCTGGTCGTCAGATTTGACAACCAGGAATTTTATTTTAAAACCACCATTTTTCATAATCCTTAACAGGTTTCCACCTGCTTTTTGGCTCAAAATGATTCCAGATTATCTCCGAAACTTTTCTGATCAGCTCATAACCTTCGTTGCTTCTTTCCCAGCGTTGGTCGAGCTGATTTTTGGTCGTTATGCAGAAAACATAATCGCCATGAGGCGCGTGGACCATAACCACCTCCGACTTTGCCTGATTGACCGCACCACTTTTCGCACTTGTTTTTACGTTCGACGGAATTTGGGACAGCGCTTCTCCATCCCAGAACTGCATCCCCAGATATCGGTACATTCTTTCACTAACGTCGGGACTGATCACTTTTCCTTCGCGGATCATGAGCATTAGTTTTGCCATTTCTTTTGGTGTTGTTTGCCCCCAGCCATATGTTGCCTGCGCCTGCTTACGGTTTGGCGTCCGTGAATTTACCCTCGTATTTTCAAATCCATTCGTTTCAAGCCATTGATTGATAGCTTCACCGCCGCCTGCAAGAGCCTGGAGCCATAAACTCCCGGTGTTGTCACTTTCTGAGATCATGAGATGGATGACTTTTGGCATCGGAATTTTGGTGCTGTCCTTAAAAGATCCCACAACACCATCGTCATATTTTAAAGAATCTCGGTAAGTGAGGACCTGATCGAATTTTAGACCTCCTTGTCTTATCTTTTCAAAAATTCCGACCATAATCGGGATCTTGACCATGCTGGCCGTAGGGAACACTGAATCCGAATTGACGGACGCTATGCGATTATTTTTAAGATGTTTTACATATATGCCAGCGTTTCCCCGGAATCCCTTCATTGCTTCTTCCAGTTTGCTGACAAGTTTTTGATCCATTTTTTCGGATTGAGCTCTGGCAGTTGGAGCAAATGCCTGTGCAGAGAAAAAAATAAATACTGAGATCTTGAAAAGATTTTTCATAAGATTTGATCAGGTTAATAAAATGCGCTATTGAGCAAAGTAACTATAAGTTAGTTAATTTCAACTACTAAGCTCCTGTTCTCAACTGTGGAAATCCTTATAGCTAACGGTTGTACGTAAAAAATTCCACACAGGATATTGGGAAATTTTTACCCATAATTAGCCACTATTTTCAGGGTACAATAATTTTTAGCTATGAAGTAGTTCGAATACGTTGCCTTACTATCCACAAAGATTGTTAACGATACCAGAAAAGATGACAAGGAAATTTACCTATACAGAAAAAGAATTGATTTCTTCTCTTAAAAGTAATAACAGAGATGCGTTTGAGTATTTGTATGATCATTATGCTCCTGCACTTTATGGTATCATCATGAAAATTGTGAAGGATGAAGAAAAGGCGGCGGATGTCATGCAGGATTCTTTTTTGAAGATATGGAAAAATATCGGTGCATATAATGTTGATAAGGGTACTTTATTTACATGGATTTTGAACGTTGCAAGAAATACGGCTATTGACAGGCTCCGTCTGGATGTTAAGCTTTCAAAAGCAGTTAACTGGGAACACGTTCAAGAAGCTGATCTTACCAACGGGGTTATTTTCAATCCGATACCCGCGACAATCGACATCCGCGCAATTGTTCAACGTCTATTGCCAGAGAAAAGTCTTTTGATTGATCTTGTTTATTTTCAGGGCTACACACATGAAGAGGTCTCGGCAAAGCTTAAACTTCCGTTGGGTACAGTTAAATCAAGAATTCGAAAAGCACTTAATGAATTAAGAGAAATTTTCGGCGTGAAAGAGGTGATTCTGGGCGCCGCATAGCTGATACTACCAGACTTCTTTTGTATATAATGGGATGAATTTGTAGAATTAGATTGATTCAAAATCCGGATTTTAAGGCATATTGGTTTAACCCAGTCTGCCTTTTTTTCATTTAAACCATCTTTTCTTGAACTCAGTAATCATTTTGATTTAGAATTTTTTCAAAATTGAAACAGTGAATGTTACTTTAATGTGAATTATTGTTATTATTTTTTATGAGCAGGTTGTCTGGTAGGGAGCTGGAGTTCGCGGGTAAGACTGACTGTAGTGTCGATATCAGGGATAAATTTCATTTTTTTATGTAGAAGCTAAATTTTTCGGTTAAATCATGATTAAAATCATAAAAAAATTATGACTAATATTTAGAGATGATGATTCTACAAATCATCTGATAAACGATATCCTCTATCCAGACACTTCTACAATCAAAAACATTCTCGCTTACAAGATATTACTCCATTAAGGAATATTTTCTCTAACGCTATTCTTGAACCAGTTAAATTATCTTATAGTTTAAATTGATTATTAGGGTTTGGTTAAGGAAGGCTTTTGCAAGGATTGAACAACGTCCGAAAAATCAGAAAACTCTTGGTATGCATTGATTCGCTTGCGTTATCGAGAACGCAAACGAACATACCCGAAATTGACTTTTGACGTATATAGTTTAGGGTCGTTAACTATCTTTATTTTAATCTTTATAACGCAATTGGCTGAAATAAGAATTTATTGAGGCTTTTTTCATTTTAGGCGAAATTGAAATTTGTATTATTTTAAGAGTTAAAAAGTTTTCAACGACGAAATAATATGCCAAGATTAATATTCTAGAAAGCAGATTTCGATTACATAAATAATCTTGGAACTTACAGAATAAATCGGATAACTTCGGCTATGGAATTATAACTTAGTTTGCTTGCTACTTCTTGGAAAAGTTATAATTTCTTATTGTCGCGTGTTTTTTTAACCGTGTAATCTTAAAAACTTCAACATTTAGATTTTCGATGCATTTATTACAAATACTACATAATTCTACATGTAGATCAACTTAATTTACTTTGTAGAACTATTTTAAATAATCTAGTAGAGCTAGTTTTTTAATGTTTGAAATAGAATTTTAATTATAAAATAGGGCTTGAATATTAAATAGAAATTATTTTACATTTGCATCTGTAAATATCTCATTTCCATTGGTCATCAGAGTTTTAGGAGATTCTTGCTAAAACGTTTATTATTCTGTTCTGACGTGATTGTAGAAAACAGTCAAGTTGAAATTTATTTCAATCTGGACTTGTATCGTCTCAATCAGTAATTAGAGATAATAGAACATTTCAATGTTAAGATATCCGAGTGTTTAATTCTAAATTTTAATTTTTCCCTATTTGTTTCAAACTATACAACTACATGAAAACTATTAAGCCGATTGCATTAATGTGCATAGTCATGCTATGTACATCCCTCTTTAACATGGTCACAGCCATGGCCCCCCTGACAACAAATGATTGCGGTTGCACGAACAACGTGTTAACAAATCCCAGCTTTGAAGATAACGACACTTTCAAGGGTTGGACAAAATCCGGTAGCTGGGATTCAAACACAACGTATGATGTTTGCGGATCAAAAGCTGTTGTTCTTAGAAATGCAGGTTCACTTTCTCAGGATGTACAGGTAATGCCTGGAACTGTTGCAAAATTCGCAGTATGGGGAGGTTATCATGCTAAATTCGGACAGACTTTTAATCTGATTTTCCTTGATATTAAAGGAACTGCACTTTTGACAAAATCGGTAGCAGTTGATTGGGACGTAGACAAGGCTCCCAGTAACGGGCCGATACTTAAAAAATATAATCTGGAAGGTACTGCACCTGAAGGAACTGTTACCGTTCGCGTTTCTGCAACATCGGGGGCGGGCGACTGGTTTAAAATAGATGGCGCATGTCTTCAGTTAACCGCACCGGTAGTAAATTGCAATTGTGATGACAACGTTCTGAAAAATGCTGGATTCGAAGATGATCTGACCTCCTGGCAGAAAACTTCTGCAGGTGTGAATACGGACTGGAAAGTTTGTGGCAACAAAGCAGGTGTTGTCAATGGTACTGGAAATCTATATCAGGATATCGCCGTAATACCCGGGACAAAAGTTGACTATTCGGTTTATGGTGGCTATCATAACCCGGCAGGTCAGGTATTCAAACTTTCATTTTACAAAACAGGAAGTAATACCCCGCTTTCAACAAAAAGCGTGGCTGTTGATTGGAATGTTGATGACCGTGCGCCAGGACAGCCTAAATTGAAACAATATTTTTTAAGTGCAGAAGCGCCTGCTAATACAAACTTTGTTCGGATTGAAGCTGCTTCATCAGGTGATTATCTGAAAGTTGATGCTGCTTGCGTACGATTAACCGTTCCTCCGGTTTCATGCTGTACAACGAATATGCTGAGCAACGGAAGTTTTGAGGATTTTACAACGGTTTCAAATAGAAAAGTGCCTACCAACTGGAAATATTCTGAGGGCGCAAACTTCTCATGGGATGGCGGATACCCTGTTTGTGGAAATCAAAACGGATTGTTAACCGGATCAGGCAGTTTTTATCAGGATGTTTTGATTACTGGCGGAAGTACTGCAACGCTTAGTGTCTGGGGAGGATATCACGCGAAAAGTGCACATACTTTCAAGCTTCAATTTGTGATGCCGGACGGAACGGTTAAAGAAGGTGTTTCGAAGTTACTGGATAAATCGGTAGACGATTTTCCAAGAACAAGTAACACAGGGATGACTCAATATACGCTGACAGCTGTTGCTCCGGCCGGTGCAAAATATGTAAGAGTGTTCGGTAGCGCAACAGGCGATTATTTCAAAGTTGATGCCGCTTGTTTAACAATTTCAGTTCCCGTTTGCGAAACTTGTAACGATAACAAATTACTTAACCCTAATTTCGAAACCGGAACAGCTGATTGGACGAAAGTTGTTGGCACTTTCGAAACGTCTGAGGACTATGTAGTTTGTGGAACAAAGTCTGGTAAGCTAGTCGGTAAGTCTACGATTGCACAGGAAAAGGCTGCTGATCCGGGATCTTCTGTAACGTTCTCTATTTATGCCGGAGTTAACGTGGTAAACGGACAAAAGCTTAGGTTGAGATTCTTGAATACTGACCGTGGAGAAATTTCAATTAAAGAAACGCTTGTAACAAAAATTTATAGCGCAGCAACCGTAGGTCTTGCAAAATATACAGTGAGTGAGAGAGCTCCGCAAAATACGAAATATGTATCGGTTGAGCTGGTATCAAATGGCGAAACCTTCATCTTTGATCTGGGTTGTTTATCAATCGTAGGAGGAACACCTCTACCGGTTACACTTACGGAATTTGGAGTTAAAAAAGAGGGAAATTCTGCGTCATTGGTTTGGAAAACTACCATGGAGACTAACTCAAAAGAATTTGAAGTACAGCATAGTCTGAACGGCAAGCAGTGGGAGATTTTGGGTGTTGTAGCTGCCGAGGGCGAAAGTAGTGTCATAAAGACTTACAGCTATACACATACTACTCCATCCAACGGAAGCAACCTTTATCGTCTGAGAATGATTGATAATGACTTGACTTTTGCTTACAGCCGTATTGTAACTGAAAGTTTTGTAACGGAAGAATCGGCAGTGTTATATCCGAATCCAAGTTCGAACTTCATGAAACTGAAATCGGGCGTTGAGAAAATCGCAAGCATCCAGATTTACGATGTAAGAGGAATTAAAGTAAGAGATTTCACCCCGGGCAGCAATGATATCGACATCAGCAGCCTGGATCAGGGAACCTATATCGTAACCTTTAAGCAATTAAGTGGCTTGGTTACCAAGCAAAGAATTCAGGTTGTAAGATAATTGAATAGCGTTATTAGTTTAAATTCCTTCATCTGTTCTGTACAGGTGAAGGATTTTTTTGTTTAAAACCATTTTTTGAGTGACCCTTAAATGAGCCGGATGTAATTTCCAATGTTAAGTTTTTCATAACATTATCAGATTGTTACCTTTTTGGAAATTATTCAGTTTAGTTTTACGTTGCTAACTTCCTGTACAGAATGTAATTAGTGTGAGTTTTGAAAGATTTTAATTTTGACAATTTTGATATCCTGCGTGGCCAGTCTGTTGTTTCTGATATAAAGAGGGATACAATTTCCGCCAGTGACTTTGGAACGGATTTCAGGTGGGGAACAGCGACTGCTGCATTTCAAATTGAAGGCGGTGTCGCAGAAGATGGGCGCGGTCCGTCGATATGGGATACATTTACCAAACAAAAAGGTAAAATCAAAAACGGAGACCATGCCGAAATTGCCTGCGATTTTTACAACCGGTATGAGAGCGATCTTGAGCTGGTGAAGGAGCTTGGATTTAAAGAATTCCGTTTTTCCCTTTCCTGGTCGCGAATTATTCCCGAAGGAACGGGCGGTGTCAACCAAATGGGAATTGATTTTTATAACCGGATTATAGATAAGTGTCTTGATCTGAAAATTGAGCCATGGATCACTTTATACCATTGGGATCTGCCTCAGGCACTGGAAGACCGGGGCGGTTGGAAAAGTCGTGAGATCATCAGCTGGTTTTCTGAATATGTAACACTTTGCGCCGCCGAGTTTGGCGACCGGGTCAAAAACTGGATCGTACTGAACGAGCCGACAGCTGTTGCCGGACTTGGATACACAACGGGAATGCACGCGCCAGGGAAAAAAGGCGTATTCAATTTCCTTCCTGTGGTACATCACCTGGCCTTGTGCAATGCGGAAGGAGGGAGGATTATCCGGGATCACGTGCAGAATGCATACATAGGTACCGCCCTTTCCTGTTCCCACGTAAAGCCATATTCAGATAAACCGAAGGATATCAGAGCAGCTCAGAGAGCAGACGCGATTATGAATCGTTTGTTTCTGGAGCCATCCCTGGGATTAGGATATCCGACAGACGTTTTTCCGTTTTTAAACGGGATCAAAAAATTCATGAGACCAGGCGATAAAGATAAACTGGCTTTTGATTTTGACTTTATTGGTCTGCAAAATTATTTCAGGATCATTGTAAAACACTCCTATTTTGCTCCTGTTTTATGGCTTGAAGAAATTCCTGCAAAAAAAAGAAATGTTCCTTTGACAGCCATGGGTTGGGAAGTTGCGCCGGATGGTATGTATGATATTCTTAAACAATTCAGTGAATATGCTGGCGTCAAAGAAATTATTATCTCTGAAAACGGAGCTGCATTTGAAGATTTACCGGAAGACGGAAAAGTGAAAGATCTCAGGCGGGTTGAGTTTTTTCAGGATTATCTGAAAAGTATTTTAAAAGCCAAAAAAGAAGGCGTGAAAGTAGGAGGGTATCTCGCATGGTCTCTGCTGGATAATTTTGAATGGGCAGAAGGTTATCATCCCAGATTCGGATTGGTTTATGTCAATTATGAAACGCAGGAACGAATAGTCAAAGATTCTGGAAAGTGGTTTGCGTCATTTCTTAAAAACTAGATTTTGCCGAATATTTGAAAATTAAAAGGTTGGTTTCCAACCTTTTTTTGTTTGAATGGGTCTTGTCTGAAAAATTAACTTTCCATTTATGAAAAAGATATTCATTTGCTTTTTCTTTCTGGCTTTTGGAAGTTGTAATGAAAAAGATGAAATACCCGGAGCTGATTGCGTCGGAGAAAAAACAAATGTTGTCTGTTATCATATTTACATGCCTGTCTGTGGTTGTAATGGCCAGACGTATGGAAATGCATGTGAAGCTGGTGCTGACGGCGTTAAACGATATACTGACGGTGCCTGCAAATAGAATAAACCTTAAGCTTTGAAGATTATGAAAATCGGTATCATTTTATTTGGACTATTTGCCTGGATTAGCTGCAACGATGAAAAGGTTGTTCAGAAAGAGGTAGAAATTATCGAAAGTGATGGTCAATGGATTAATATGCTTGCGACAGACGGCTGTGCATGGCATTTTGAAGTTCCATCAGGAGATTCAACACTTTATTATTTGCCAAATGAAAACGGACTAAAAGAGGTTGAAAAGGTATTGGGCAAGATAGAAAGCAGTTACTCATTTACAAAAGTTCATATTCGTTATAGCCTGACAGGAAGGAAGCGGGAAGTGCAATGCGGCTGGGGCGCAACTAATTTATACAATGAGATAGAAGTATATGAAATTAGGAAAAATTAAAAGTAAGGGTTATAGATAGTGCAAAAAAAAGTGTCCAATGTTGGGCACTTTTTTGTTTTTTAATAAAAATTAAATTATTGATAATGTGCATGTTGTAAATTTTGGATAAATATTTGGTTTTAGCAGGATAACGTTAGTGCAGGAAAAACACAAAAAAGAAATCATACGCACGCAACCTCCTTTTATAAATAAACATCCTGTATCAAACGAAACTTATTAGATCATGAAAAAGACACAATTACTACCCCTTTTATTTGCAGTGTTTATCGCCTTCACATCACGCGCGCAGAATTCAGATGAAAAACCATATGTCACCAAAAAATTCACGGCTGCCGTATCAAACCTGGTGGTGGAAACGTCGGGGGGCTCTATTGAAGTGGCTGGAAATCAGGCTAGCGGTGTAAAAGTCGAAATGTATGTGCGTCCAAATAACTGGAATGGGAAAGTCAATCTCAGCAAAGAAGAAATCGAAGACAAACTGGAAGATTTCGATATTTTTATCGGTACCGAGGGCAGCAGCGTAAAAGCAACGGCACAACGTAAAAACAAAGCGGGCTGGGACAAAAACAGCGTTTCGATTTCTTTCAAAGTATATACGCCGCGCAGCATCGCAACGAATCTGCGGACAAGCGGCGGAAGCATCCGGATCTCATCACTTACAGGTGACCAGAATTTCAGAACAAGCGGTGGAAGCTTAAAAGTTTCGGATCTAATTGGTGTGATCAACGGACAAACATCCGGCGGAAGTATTGATGTGGAAAAATGCAAGCAGGACATTACATTACATACATCAGGCGGAAGTATCAAGGCCAGTGAATTAAACGGAAAAATAAACCTTCAGACTTCTGGTGGCAGCCTTTCGTTGAATGGCCTGGATGGTGATATCGTTGCGCATACAAGCGGCGGAAGTATAAAAGGAGATGGAATCAAAGGCGCTCTCGATGCAGGAACTTCGGGAGGTTCTGTTCGGCTTGCAAGTGTTTCGGGAAGTGTGAAAGCGCATACCAGCGGCGGAAGCATGGAGGTTGAAATTACGCAGGTAGGAAAGTTTGTAGATTTATCAACTTCTGCGGGAAGCCTTCGTGTTAATATGCCTATGGATAAAGGAATGGACCTGAATCTTAAAGGAAATAAAGTAACTGTCAGCCTTAAAAACTTCGATGGCCAGGTGGAAAAGGATCGTGTACAGGGAAAAATGAATGGTGGTGGAATCCCGGTAAACTTACATGCAAGCGGCGGTTCAGTAAGCATTAACCAATAAATAATCATCGTAATCCTCTTATTCAGCAAGGCGTTCGTCCTTGAACAAAAGTGTTCGTTATCGGACACTTTTGTTGCTTTATAGCTATTTAATTATTTGATTATCAGTACAATAATTTTTTGGCATAAAATTTACTCCACCTACCTCAGATAAGCAGCCTGAAGGATTCATCTGTCGGAATTCTTTTACTTCTAAAAATTTCTTAGCCATGTTAAAAAATTACTTCACGGTCGCCTGGCGGAACCTTATGCGAAACAGCCTTTATGCATCTTTGAATGTAGCGGGTTTATCGATAGGGCTTGCCTGCGCACTGATCGTTTTTTGGTTTATCCGTTTCCAGACGTCATTCGACCAGTCACACAAAAATATTGACCACATTTATCAAATTACAACCGGATTTCACTCGGACGGAACCGGCTACTCGCGTGGTGTTCCGGCGCCTATGTGGAAAGCAACACAAGCTGAATTTCCTCAGTATAAATCAAGTATGGTCTTCGAGAAATATAATGCATTTCTGGCGGCACTTGACAACAGCGGAAAAGTAGTCAAAAAATTCAAAGAAGAGGGGCCGACACTGGCATTTGTTCAGCCTGAATATTTCTCGATTTTTGATTCCCATTGGCAGATTGGTGACCCCAGACATGCGCTTTCCAAACCCAACACTATTGTGCTGAGTGAGAAAATGGCGCAAAAATATTTTGGAAAAGAAAATCCGATCGGGAAAAGTATTCGTCTGGAAAATGAGCTTAACCTGGAAGTGACTGGTATTGTAGATAATGCTCCTGAAAATACTGATTTACCCTATGCGTTTTTTGTCTCGTTTCAAACGCTGGCAGCCAATCCAAAATTTGACTATGGAGGAAGCGGGCTGGATAACTGGTCCGGGGTAAATTCAAACACCTATTGCTTCCTTTTATTACCTGAAAACGCGGATATAAAAAGCGTTCAGAAACAAATGCTGGCGCTGAACAAGAAATACCACGGTAATGACTATAAGTTTTACTCGCATCCGCTGACTGCGTATTCAGAAATGCACCATTCGGAAACTTACGACGGTGCTATGCCGATGAAATGGATCTGGATTATGAGTGTGATCGGCGCTTTCCTGATTGTGACGGCTTGTTTTAATTTTATAAATATGGCAACGGCACAGGCATTAAGACGGTCTAAAGAAATTGGCGTTCGGAAAGCAGTAGGGGGTACGAAAAGCCAGGTTTTTATCCAGTTCATGACTGAGACTGCACTAATCACATTTGCCGCGCTGGTAATCGGTTTTTTACTTGCACTTCTTGTCGTGCCTAATATCAATAACTGGCTGGATCAGCCGGGAACCTGGCCTGTAAACATTCATTGGGGAGATTCATTATTATGGACTTTCATGGCGGCACTTTTTGTAGTCGTCGTTCTTTTAGCCGGCTCGTATCCGGGAGGAATTCTCGCTGGTTTCAGGCCGGTACTTGCTTTAAAAGGGAGCGTCTCAACACGACAGATCGGCGGGATTTCTTTGCGTCGCGGACTGATTATTTTTCAATTTGTTCTCATCCAGCTTTTGGTTATCTGTACGCTTGTTGTAAATAATCAGGTTGATTTTATGCTTTCAAAATCAGTTGGTTACGAGACAAAAGGTGTCGCGGAAGTTCAGATTCCCACACCCGCGAAAATAAATCAAAGCACATTCCGTCAGAGATTGTTAGAGATTCCAGGAATTTCTGATGCCTCTTTTTGCCTTTTTCTGCCGACAACAAATTCAAATAATAACAGCAATGTCCGGTTTGATACCCGCCAGAAAGACGAATTATGGAGCA
The DNA here is from genome assembly GCF_900108855.1 of Dyadobacter koreensis. Lineage (GTDB taxonomy): Bacteria > Bacteroidota > Bacteroidia > Cytophagales > Spirosomataceae > Dyadobacter > Dyadobacter koreensis. Next base: position 699,372 of record NZ_FNXY01000003.1, on the reverse strand, counting down.
TGAATACGAAAAACGCGGATGATAATTATGTAGAAACGTTTGGTCTGCAATATGTTGCAGGGAAAAATATTCCTAAAAGCGATACAATCCGCGGATTTCTGATCAATGAAAAAGCTGTTGAGCGGTTGGGTTTAAAGGATCCAAACCAGGCAATTGGCAAGAATCTTAAAATCTGGGGCGTTACCGCACCGATATACGGAGTGCTGAAAAACTGGAACAATACATCTTTCAAGAGCGATATTAATCCGATTGCGATTTTCAGTTACAAGGACTACAATTACAGATGCGCTATCAAATTAAATACTGCAAATCTCAACAAAACCATGAAAAGCGTAGAGAAATTATGGAACGAATACTTCCCGGATTATCTCTATGAACAATCTTTTCTGGATGAAAGTATAGCCAAAAGTTATGCATTGGAAAACATGATGCTGAAACTCATCAGGATTTTTTCTTTCATCGCAATCTTCATCGGCTGTCTGGGATTGTATGGTCTGGTGAAATTCATGGCTTCACAAAAAACGAAGGAAATTGGCGTTCGCAAAGTTTTGGGAGCAAGCATTATCAATATTATCGGCCTGTTTGGTAAAGAAATTTCCTTACTGATCGGGGTAGCGTTTGTCATCGCCGCGCCACTAGGCTGGTATGTGATGCAGGGATGGCTCGAAGATTACGAGTATAGAATTCCGATAGATGCGAAAATTATGATCCTTGCCGTCACGATCACGTTCATCGTGGCCGCAATCACAGCTGGTTATGAATCGATAAAAGCAGCGCTTGTAAATCCGGTAAAATCCCTGAAATCAGAATAGAGCCCCGTCTGACGGTTTTTTTCCGCCGGACTGCTAATACGAGTATTTCGAAAACCTGAATGATCGGAAAAAATTTCATCCGCAAAATTTACTTAGCCAGAAAACCTTCAAGAATATGTTTAAAAATTATCTGAAAATCGCCTGGCGGAATCTGCTTTCAAGCAAGCTCTTTTCCGCGATCAATGTATTTGGTTTGTCTGTGGGGATGACGTGCTGCATGCTGCTTTTACTTTACATTCTCAGCGAAACGTCGTTTGATAAACATCAGGAACACGTCAACGATTTGTACCTTTTACGGAGTGAAAATGTTCAATCCAACGGTGAGAAAATGGATAATCCCAGAGCTCCCGCGCCATATGCACAGGCCGTCAAGGCAGAGTTTCCGGAAGTTGTTCAGGTAACCAGACTCTGGCAGAATTTTCTTGAAAATAAAACCTTGCTTAAAACTTCCCAGCCGGGAAAACAGGAAAGGTCGTTTTATGAAACAAAAGGTATTCACGTCGATTCTACTTTTTTCGATGTATTTACTTACAAGTTTATTGAAGGAGATGCAAAAACTGCATTGAACGACCCGCATTCCGTAGTTTTGTCAGAAGAAGTTGCCGGTAAATTATTTGGCAACGAATCGGCTCTGAATAAAACAATCAGAATCGGCGGAAGATCTGGTAATAACGAGGATTTTAAAGTGACTGGTGTGTTTCATAACGAAGGCGCACGTTCGCATATAGACGCGAATTATTTCGTTTCAATCCATTCAGGTTGGGTTGGTGACTATCTGAGACAATCCGATATTGATTTTACCAACAACAATATGTTCTATACCTATCTGCGGCTGAAACCCGGAACCAGCGCAGAAAAATTCAGTGCTAAACTGCCTTCATTCATTGAAAAATATGCCCGGAAAGATTTAAAAATTGCCGGTTTTGACAAAAAACTATATCTATTGCCGGTAAAAGACATTCACCTTTTCAGTCAGATCGACAGGATTGTCGGACCTACAACAAGCACGACGTATCTTTACGTACTGGCTTCCATTGCGCTGTTCACATTGCTGATCGCCTGTATAAATTTTATGAATCTTTCCACAGCTCGTTCGGCCAAAAGAGCCGCAGAGGTTGGGATCCGTAAGGTAATGGGAGCGGGAAAAGGTGGATTGATTGGCCAGTTCCTCGCCGAATCAATGGTTTTAACTTTCCTGGCATTGATCCTGGCAATTATTTCGGTTCTGGTATTGCTGCCCTTTTTCAATCAGCTGTCAGACAAATCGCTTCAAATTTCCGAATTATTCAAATCCGAAATTGTATTTTCTTTCGTCGCACTGGCGCTGATAACAGGCCTTCTTTCAGGGAGTTATCCTGCGTTTTATTTATCTGTGTTTAATCCTCTGGATGTAATAAAAGGCAAATTTGTCAATTCTGTGTCCGCAACAGCACTCCGCAGAGGTTTGGTCGTGTTTCAATTTGTTATTTCAATTGGTCTTGTGGTAGCGACAATGGTCATTCAGGGACAAATAAATTTCATGAGAGATCAGCCGTTAGGTTTTGCAAAAGACCAGCAGATTGTTATTCCCTTACGAAGCGCAGAAGCCAGAAAAGCCTATACGGCTTTGCGAAATGAGATGCTGCAAAACAGCCGGATTTCTGCGGCTTCCGGCACTTCATACTATCCCGGAATTCTTAATCCAAGCGATATGTCGGTATTTTTGCCCGGACAAAGTGTCAATGATGACGGGCTTATAAAAACTAATGGCGTCGCTGCCGACTTTATGCAAACAATGGATTTCAAGCTGGCCGCGGGGAGAATGTTTTCTGCGGATTTCCCCGCAGATACCAATCTCAAAATTGTCGTGAATGAAGCCGCGCTTCGCAAATTTGGTATTCCATTGGAAAAATCGGTTGGGCAAAAGCTTAATTTTAATATGAATGAAAATACAATCGGTTCGTTGGAGATCATTGGTGTTGTCAAAGATTTCCATTTTGAGGATCTGCACAAGGTCATACAGCCGTACGCGTTTTTTCTGAATAAAGATAATTTTAATTATATGGTTGCGCATGTCAACACCAGGGACGTTAGCAGCGTTTTACCATTTATGGAAGCCAAATGGAAAGCGCTGGTACCCGACGAACCGTTTTCATATACTTTTCTCAACGATGATTTCCAGAGCAATTATTCCGCAGATGCAAGAACATCGCGGATTGTAAATTCTTTTACCATCGTTTCCATCTTGATCTCCTGCCTTGGACTGTTCGGTCTGGCAGCTTTTGCAGCCCAGCAAAGAATCAAGGAGATAGGGGTGAGGAAGGTTCTTGGCGCTTCTGTTGCCAGTATCGTCGCTTTGCTTTCCGGAGATTTTATGAAACTGGTATTGGTTTCTCTCATCATCGCAACGCCACTAACCTGGTATGTTATGTCAAAATGGTTGCAGGATTTTGCTTACAGCATAACCATAGAATGGTGGATGTTTCTGATTGCCGGAGTTCTGGCGATAGCCATCGCATTGTTAACCGTTAGTTCGCAAGCAATAAAAGCCGCGCTGACTAATCCGGTAAAATCATTAAAATCGGAATGAAGAAATGTATTTTCCCTACTTAACCTAACAGATCATGATCAGGAATTATTTGAAAATTGCTTTCCGGAATTTGTTTCGGAACAAAGTATACAGCACTATCAATATTGCCGGCCTGGCAATGGGCATTGCGGCGTTTTTATTAATTCTTGAGTATGTAAGTTTTGAGAAAAGCGTCAACCAGTTTCATAAGGATTTGCCTGATATGTACAGGATTATAAATCTGGATATAAAAGGAAATACCTGGGGGCAAGTTGAACCGGGTTGGGCAAAAAGAGTGCAACAGAACTTTAATGAGATAAAATCGTACTGTCGTTTCAGTGATGATATCGCAAAAGGTATTGTTAAAAAAGAGGGCAGAACGCCGGAGATTTTTCGTGAAAACAATATTGGGTACGCCGACGGAAATTTTTTCGAGTTTTTTACTTTTAATGTTGTCAAAGGAAATAAAACAGCATTTAATGAGCCTAAAATTGTTTTTATTTCAACCAGGTCAGCCGACAAATATTTTGGCAAAGAAGATCCGATCGGTAAAGTTTTGACGCTTTCCAACCAGTTTGGAACTTTGTCATATTCCGTGGAAGGTGTTTTTGAATCTCCTGAAAATTCAGATATAAAACCTGACATGATTTTTTCACTCAAAACACTTGAAAATCCGGCAAACTTAAACGGCAATGACTGGGCAGATCCTGATAATCTTCAATCGCAGTATATCAATACATTTTTTCTTTTAAACAAAGGTGTAGATATCAGAGGACTGGAAAATAAATTGACCAAATATCGGGAGGCGGAGAAAAAGGATAAGGATGGTGTAAAATTTCGATTACAAGCTTTCTCGAATTTACATTTATCGGATAAGCTAAACGATCCTTACCAAACCACCGGTAATGTGCAATATGTTTACACACTCGGAGGAATTGCATTTTTGATCCTGCTTATTGCCTGGTTTAATTATATAAATCTTTCAACCGCTAATTCTTTGAAAAGGGCAAGTGAAGTTGGCGTTAGGAAAGTCATCGGCGCGACGCCCGGAAATTTAATTTTACAATTTTTAGGAGAATCTGGTCTTGTCACTTTACTAAGTTTCGGATTTGCTTTGCTGCTTGTCTATCTTCTTCAACCCTTGTTTAATCAGCTGATCGGAAAAGAACTTTCGCTGGAAACGCTCGGCTCATCCTATATCTGGGCGATTGGTTTGGGGATTTTTCTGGTCGGATCTATTCTTTCAGGAATTTATACTGCCTATGCCTTATCAAAATTCAATCCTGTAAAAATTCTTAAAGGTAAACTGACAAAAACTTCCCAGGGCGCTTTTCTGAGGAAGTCGCTGGTGGTTTCGCAGTTCAGTATTTCTGTGGCTTTGATGCTGGTCACAATCATCATTTATAGCCAGCTGCGTTTTATGCAGAATCAAAATCTTGGTGTGAAAACAAGCCGTTTAATGGTTATTCGCGGACCGGAAGTTGGGAGAGACAGCACTTTTAAAACTAGAAAAACAGCATTCTGGAATGACCTAAATGGTCAGAGTTATGTTAAGGATTATTGCTTATCCGGCAGTGTTCCTGGAAATTGGTATAATTTTTCAACATCAGGTTTTACACAGCCAAAATCAAAGCCTGGTGATGAGCTGAAAACCTATTCATTCGCTATAATCGGCGACCGTTATATTGGTGTTTATGACCTGAAATTAAAAGCCGGACGGAATTTTACACCGCAGGAAACGGGTGTGGAATGGAATAAAAATGACAAGGTTATTTTAAATGAAAAAGCTGTAAAACAACTGGGGTTTGAGTCTGCGGAGGAAGCAGTTAATACCAAAATAAAATGGGATGAGCGCTATCTGGAAGTTGTCGGAGTTCTAAAAGATTACCATCATACCGGCTTGCAAAAGGCAATTGATCCGATGATTTTCTATCCGCAAAACAGTAGTGAGTACATTACGGTAAACCTGACCACGGATCAGATGCAGGATAAAATTGCGAAACTGGAAACGATCTATAAAAATTACTTCACAGAAAATCCATTCGAATACTTTTTCGTTGATGAAAACTTCAATAAACAATATACTTCCGAAAGACAGTATAGCCGGATTTTCACCACAGCGTCGATCTGGGCGATTGTGATTGCTTGTCTTGGATTGTTTGGCCTTGCTACTTTCACAGTTGAAAATCGTAATAAAGAAATTGGTATCAGAAAAGTGCTCGGAGCTTCAGTCGCCAGTATCGTCGGATTGTTGTCAAAGGATTTTTTACTATTGGTAATCATTGCTATACTAATTGCAAGTCCGGTCAGTTACTATTTTATGAAAATATGGTTAAGCGATTTTGCATATCGCATCGATATTTCCTGGTGGATTTTCGCTGTTGCAGGAAGTATTTCGATCATGATCGCTCTGTTCACGATTATGTTTCAAGGTATCAAGGCAGCGTTGGTAAATCCTGTTAAATCTCTTAAATCTGAATAATCCTGTCATGAAAAATCGCCCTTTTGTTAAGTACATCGCATTAAATTTTTTCCTGTTTTCCTGCTTCACTGTTCATGCTCAAACCGTGATCGAGCCGGATTTAGCGAAACTTTTTAAATCTGGTTCTATAAAAACATACAATAGAACAGCCACTTTGACCGAGTCGGGAGAAAGGAAAAATGTTATCCATCTGGATGAAAAACCGGATTCAGGTGTCGCATGGCTGGATGGAGTTGCGTTTTCTGAAGGGACAATTGAATTTGATTTGAAAGGCAGAAATGTGATGCAGAAAAGTTTTGTCGGTTTTGCTTTTCACGGTCATGATGACAAGACTTATGACGCCGTTTATTTCCGGCCATTTAATTTTAAATCGACCGATACGGAGCGAAAAAATCATTCAGTCCAATACATTTCATTGCCGGCAAATGACTGGCCGAAACTAAGAAAAGAATATCCGAATCAGTATGAGAAACCGGTAAATCCAGTACCGGAACCTGATGAGTGGTTTCATGTGAAAATTGTGATTGAGGAAAAGGAAGTGAAAGTTTTTGTCGAACATAGCGACAAGCCTAGTTTGGTTGTTCAGCAGTTGAGTAATCAGGGAAATGGAAAAGTTGGATTTTGGGTTGGAGACCAGGCGAGTGGTGACTTTGCTGATCTCAAAATCAGAAAAAAATAATAATGTCTTGAAACTTCAAATGAATTAGAAAGTCATGCTGAAAAATTATTTTAAAATCGCTTATCGAAACTTGCAGCGCAGCAAGGCTTATACTTTCATAAATATATGCGGATTGGCGTTGGGAATAACCTGCGCTATTCTGATTTTCATGCTCGTTCGGTATCATTTGAGTTTTGATAATTTTCACGCGAAAAGCGACAGGATTTACCGCCTGATTACAGAATTTCACGAGGAAACAATTGTTCAGGAAAATGGCGTCCCTTCGCCATTGGGAAAAGCTTTTCGTAACGACTTCGCGTTCGCGGAAAAAACAGCCAGGGTTGTATCGTATGACCGACAATTAATTTCGCTGCCGAATTCAAAGGATAATCTCAAATTTGAAGAAAAAGAAGGTTTGGCCTATGCCGAGCCGGAGTTTTTTGACATTATGAATTTTCCTCTTTTGGAAGGAGATAAAAATACCGTTTTGAAGAACCCGAATTCAGCAATCATTACCGAAAAACTTGCGGTTAAATATTTTGGAAAGGCAGGCGCGATCGGGCAAACGATCCGGATCAACAATAGTACAAATTACAAGATAACCGGAATTTTGCAAGATCTGCCCGTAAATACAGACCGTTGCCAGCAAATTTACCTTTCTTATGAAAATCTGAAGGACGAAAACGCGTGGCTCGCTGGAGATAATAGCTGGGGAGGAGTATATTCCGGGTCGCAAAGTTTTGTTTTATTAAAAGAAGGAATCTCCCAGGAGATTGTTGAGAAAGCGCTTCCGGCTATTTCCAAAAAATATTATAGTCCCAAAGATGCAGTTACTTTTCAGTTTAAACTGCAACCATTATCAGACATTCATTTTAATTCGGAGCTGGGAGGTTATATGGAAAAGAAAAATCTGTGGGCGCTGGCGTTCATTGGTATTTTCTTAATTGTGACCGCCTGTTTAAACTTCATTAATCTCGCAACTGCCCAGGCCCTGAGCAGATCAAAGGAAATCGGGGTGAGAAAGGTTTTAGGTAGCCGGAAATCGCAGCTTTTCTGGCAATTTATTGCCGAAACGGCGATTATCACAGGCTTTGCTGTGGGCGCCGCCCTGATTCTGTGTTACGCGATTCTGCCTTATGTTAATACGCTGTTTGAGTCGCAACTGACTATTTCTATTCTATCAGATATTTCCTTGTTAGCATTTTTGGCTGGCCTGGCGTTAATAGCAATATTCTGTTCTGGTTCATATCCTGGTTTGATCCTGGCAGGTTTTCAGCCAATAGCGGCTTTGAAAGGAAAGCTTTCACAAAAAAATGTAGGAGGTTTTACACTGAGAAGAGGACTGGTGGTGGCGCAGTTTGCCATATCACAAATCCTGATTATTGGGACAATAGTCATCGCAAACCAGATGCATTTTTCTCAAAAAACGGATCTCGGCTTCAAGAAAGATGCAGTTGTTATGTTGCCGGTTCCAGACAAAGATCTTTCTAAAATGAGCACGTTGAGATCGAGGATTTCGCAGAATTCCGGTGTTGGAAACAACACTTTCTGTTTTGAGGCTCCGGCTGCAAACTCCAACCGGACGGTTAAAATGAGATTCGATTCTCGCTCCGAGGACGAACTTTTTTCCATCAATATGAAATTTGCGGATGATCAATATATTAATTCTTTTGGCCTGAAAATTATCGCTGGTCGCAACATTGCGCGGTCAGATACTGCCCGTGAATTTGTGGTTAATGAAATGTTGGTAAAAAAACTTAACCTGAAATCTCCGCAAGATATTATCGGTAAAAAACTGAGCGTAAATGGAGGGCAAAGTTCAGCTCTTATCGTTGGTGTGGTCGAGGACTTCCATCATTATTCTCTCCGACAAAGCATTATGCCTATTTGTATTGTCTCAGATTATACAAATTACCAGAATTTTGCAGTTAACATTGACGCTAGGAATATGAAATCCACACTGGAGTCTATCGAAAAATTGTGGAGTGAAGTTTTCCCGCAATACGTTTACAAATACGAATTTCTTGATGACCGTATCGCTGAGTTTTATCAGACAGATAACCTTATGCTGCAATTGATTCAGGCTTTTGCTGCCATCGCGATTTTTATTGGCTGTCTGGGATTATATGGTTTGATATCATTCATGACCACACAAAAGACGAAAGAAATAGGCGTAAGGAAAGTGCTGGGAGCAAGCGTTGCAAACATTGTCTGGATTTTTGGGAAGGAATTTGTACGGCTGTTGCTCGTTGCATTTATTGTCGCGGGACCTTTAGCATGGTGGGTGATGAATAGCTGGCTGCAGGATTTTCAGTATAAAGCCGAATTCGGTGCGGGTGTTTTTCTTCTTTCGTTAACCACTACCCTTATCATCGCAGCAGTGACCGTGGGCTACAAGTCAGTTTCGGCTGCTTTGAAAGATCCTGTGAAATCCTTGAAATCGGAGTGAAAAGGCAAGGTAAAAACTGCCTGTTAAGTTTTTGCCATTTTCTAAACTAATTAATACGTCATGTTCCGGAATTACTTCGTTACAGCTTTCCGATATCTCTGGAAACAAAAAGGCTTTTCCGTCATCAATCTGATTGGGTTAACGGTTGGTTTAAGTGTGTGTTATTTTGCTTTGACTTTTGTGTCTTTCGAACTGAGCCATGACCGGTACCACGAAAAATCAGAGCGAATCTATCGGTTGGTGACCGACGTAAAAACGCCCAATGGAATCGATTATTTGAGTACCACGGCACCGATGGCGTCGGCGATGGAGGCCGCTTTTCCGGAAGTTCAGGCAGCGACAAGAATTTTTCTCGATCACCTGATCATTCAGAAAGACCAGGAGCAATATGCGGATGAAAAAATAGCGTATGCGGATTCTTCACTCTTTTCAGTGTTCAGTTTCCCCCTGATAAGCGGAAACCCCGATAATATCCTGAAAGCTCCATACTCAATCGTTTTGTCAGAAACGAGCGCACGGAAATATTTCGGTGATGAAAACCCTGTGGGTGGAATTCTTCTGGTTAACGGAAAAGAGCGTGCGCAAGTTACAGGTGTCATGAAAGATATCCCTCATAATTCTCATTTCCGGGTTGATATGCTGCTTTCCATGTCGACGTTAGGAGAAGAGTGGATGCGGAATTCAAAACGGTTTTTCTTTTACACCTATCTGTTGTTACCAGAAAACTACGACGCCTCAAAACTTTCCGCCAAATTACCGGATTTTGTAAAAACGCATATCGATCAAAAGCTGGGTGAATATTCCCTTGCTATTGAACCGTTGAAAAGTGTCTATCTGAATGCGAAACCAAGAGGTTCAAAGGCCGGAACCTCCGTTACCGGGAATCGGAGCCATGTTTATATCTTCTCATTTGTTGCTGCGTTTGTTCTATTTATCGCCTGTTTCAATTTTATTAATTTGACAACGGCACTTTCGATTCAAAGGGTAAAAGAAATCGGTGTTCGAAAGGTGCTGGGGACTACGAGAAAACTGCTTATTTTTCAGTTTCTGGTCGAGTCAGTATCTCTGACCTTGATAGCATTTTTTGCTTCCATTCTGGTGTGCAGTCTGCTGATTCCGCTTTTCAACGATCTTACCGGCAAGATTATTAACGCAGGGATTTTTGAAAATATTAATTATTTATTTGTCCTTTTTTCTGCTGCTGTTTTCATCGGATTACTTTCCGGAATTTATCCAGCATTCTTTCTTTCTCGCTTTCAGCCAGTCAGCTCACTTAAAGGAGGATTTGTTTCTGCAACTCAGGGAGTGAACTTTAGAAAAGTGCTGGTTACGGCTCAATTTTCGATCTCAATCATCCTGATTGTTGCAACAATCGTTGTATACAGGCAGCTTCACTTTATGCAAAATCAGGCACTCGGATTCAAAAAGGATCATAACCTGGTGATTGATTTTCAGTATGACGACAATATTATAAGCCATCAGGAATCTGTTAAAGACAAGCTGACAAAAATTCCCGGCGTTACGATGGCGAGTATTTCTTCCAGTATTCCCGGACGACCCAACCATCTTTTTCCTACGCAGATAGAAAACGTTGCAAACGAAATGCAGGAATTTCAATCCGATACCTATTTTGTGGATTACGATTTTATAAAACAATATGGAATTTCTGTGCTTGCCGGACGAATGTTTTCAAAAGATTTTGGTAACGACTTAAAAGAGGCAATTCTCATCAACGAGACGGCGGTAAAAAGTTTGGGATTTTCAAATCCAAAAGATGTTATAGGAAAACGATTTTCCCAGCTGAACGTAAATGGATTTGTAATAGGGGTGATAAAAGATTTCCATTTCCGCTCGTTTCAGGAAAAAGTTCAGCCAATGACATTACGTGTAGCACCAGGATTTTTCACTTTTTTGACACTAAATATTTCCGGAGAAAATACTCCTGAAAGCATAGCAAATCTCGAAAGAGCCTGGAAATCATTGATACCTGACATGCCGCTGATATACTTTTTTGCGGATGAGGCTTACGATAACCAGTATCGGGACGAGCAGCGTTTTGGGAAACTTTTCATCTGTTTTGCCTCGTTTGCAATAATCATCTCCTGCCTTGGGTTGTTAGGTTTATCTGCATTCAGCATCACGCAGCGTACAAAGGAAATCGGTATCAGAAAAGTTGTTGGTGCTTCCACGGTCAGTATTGTCGGCTTGCTTTCGGTGGACTTCATAAAACTGGTTCTCTTAGCAATTTTGATCGCTGTGCCAGTAGCCTGGTACGCGATGGATCAGTGGCTCCGGGATTTCGCGTATCGCATTGCGATTCCCTTGTGGAGTTTTGCCTTAGCTGGTGTGATAGCGGTTTTTATTGCTCTGGGCACAGTAAGTTTTCAGGCGATAAAAGCGGCTTTGAAGAATCCTGTTAAATCTTTACGTTCCTGATCTTTGCGTTTTGTGGTTTATTAAATTCTGTGATACAGTGTTTGTGTAAATATTTCCACCGTTTAAGTTACGCAGATCTAGGCATTGTTTTGTTGTAAGTCTTCAATAAACGACAAACTGAATTATGGCAGATAAAACATTGAAAGACGTTAGCAAGATCATGAAGGATATAGACCTTTGTATGCTGACCACAACGACCGCACACGGTGCATTAGGATCTCGTCCGATGAGTAATAACGGGCAAGTAGAATATGATGGGAATTCCTATTTTTTTACCTGGAAAGGATCCCGGATGATAAAAGATATTGAGAAAGATAATAAGGTCAGCCTGACATTTCAGGGCAAAAAAGATATTTTCATTTCTGTTTCAGGAAAAGCAGATATCACGACCGATCGGGCAGAAATGGAACAGCATTGGATAAAGGAACTTGAACAATGGTTTGAAAAGGGCTTGGACACACCAGGTGTAACGATGATCAAAGTCAAAGCAGACAGGATCAAATACTGGCAGGAAATGGAAGAAGGAGACGTGAAACTATAGGGTATCACTTTTAAAATGATGTGGATACAATAGACAACCTGGTCTGCTGTGTCCACATTTTTGTTGTGGGGAACTTGGATATTATGTGGATTTGATCCGATGCGAAACCGAACACTAAATGTTCAAAATCGCACAGTTTTCAATAAGTATGTATTTTAATAACTTGTAAATCAGTAATTTATTTATTGGCATTGGTTTTTTAGATTTAGAAGTCCATTAGATTTCATTTATGAATCATACTGGATAGGTTGCTAGGTAATCCAGTCGTGGTCCGGATAATTATCGGGACCACGATTTCCACCAAAAACAACCTGTTATTTATTAGCCATGAAAATAAAATTACCTGAGGTATAACGGTCAAGCGAAATTAGTTAAACCTTCTTAAATCAAAACGGCGTATGCCAAAATCAAAAAGGCAGAAGTGGAAGTAAAATTCCTGCTTCTGCCTTTTTGATTTAACTATTAATCTTTAATTGGCCGGATCTGCCGGAGTACTTGTATTATTCTGACGTTCGTTCGTCGGATAAGGATACCAGTCGCGGTTGCGTTCCGTTGCCGGACGCCCGAAACGGCGGCTGTCGTCAAGTTTCAAACCAGACATGTATAATTCAATTGCACGGTTTTTATAGATTTCGGTAAGTACAGAAGTTGCATCTTTCACTCCCGAGTAAGCCGGCAGCGAAGCGCCAATTCCCCAGACATCAGTCGTTTTTGTACGTACCTTATCAAGTTCAGTAACAGCCGCGTCAATTGTTCCCTTTCTTGCCAGCACTTCCGCTTTGATCAAAGTAACCTCACCCGGAAGATAAACCGGAATTTGTGCAGTATTGGATGTAAAAAAGCCAGTTCCGAGGTTTCTTGCAGGAGTAGCAGTTTGCGTGTAGAAAGTCACACGTTTATCGCCTGCTTCCGGTTTTAGTGCATCCGGCAAGCCCAAAGCAGTATTGACGGGTTCTGTCACGTTTCTGTTTCCAAAAGAGTTGAAGAAAACCGGATTTTGACTTACGTCGTCGAAATTAAACGCTGACTTTTTTGTCAGGTCAACCTTGTTAGCTGCTGCAAGCGCTTTGTCATAATCGCCCAGCATCAAACTGTAACGGGCAATTAAGGCCTGAATTGTATTTGGCATATCGATACTGTTCACAACACGTGTAGTGAAATCAGCCGACGGTGCTGTTGCAGTAATTGCTGTTGCCGCCGTTTCAAGCGTTGCGATGGCTTCTTTTAAAACTTCTTCACGCGTGTTGAAAGCAATGTTTGCGGCAGTTCCGATTGGTGCCTGCTGCCAGAACTCGCCTAACGCGCCCAGAGAAAGTGCTCGAAAAATAGAAGCATAAGCTGTTAATCCGCTTTTTAAGGCTGGATCAGCTGCTACATTAATATTTTTGAGAATAATGTCGGCATTGGATTTCGTCAGATGGCTCTGCGCCCACAAATTTGAAACGATTGCATTATTTCCCTGAACATTCCCAGATCCTTTTCCTAAAAGATCAAGATCTGTGTTTCCTGCATTTAAGACGAGAAGTTCTTTCGTAGTTAAACCGTTTGCAGAAATCATTGAATATGTCACGCCTGCGCCACCGACTGAGTAGCGGTATTGCAATCCGTTTGCGAGCGAGATTAGTCCATAAACATCTGTGATGACCTGCGTCTCGCTGGCAGAACTTGGGTTGAGATATTCTTTTTGTTCACACGACGAAACCGTCAGCATCCATGCTGCAAGAGTCGAATATATTAGTGTTTTTTTCATGTCAAGAATTTATAGAGTAGGTTAGAAACTGGCCGATATTTTCACCTGATAAGTACGTGGAATCGGTACATTACCAAAATCCACACCACGTAATAAATCACTGTTTCCACCTGCATTTGTCTCAGGATCAAAACCATCATAATTATCCCAAGAGATCAGGTTACGGCCCGAAAGTGCAATATTGATGTTACGAACATTCTTAATCACGTTTGGAAGCGTATATGACAAGCTAATCTCGCGAAGTTTCACAAAAGAAGCGTCATCGATTCTCCATTCCTCAGTATTATAAATCGAGTAAACATAGCCACGCTGCAATTCTCCTGTCAATTCCCTCTCAGCATAATCACCGATACCAACGCCCTGACGGGTCCGGCGGTCGGCATTAAATACATCCATACCCTGAACCGCGTCAAGCAGGAACCGGAAGCCGAAACGTTTGTAAGTAAGATTGCTTACGAAGGAACCCGTCCATTTTGGATTCGGATTTCCAATGACTTTTCTGACCGTCGTGTTTGTGGAAAATTGTCCGTCCGCGCCTTTTGGAGAAGGAGTATATGCCAATGGATCCGTGGCGGACTGAACACCTTTCTGCGACTGAGGCAATCCCTGCGCCGTTAAAAATTGAGTTCCGTCTTCGTTACGAGCGAAGAAAGTGCCGTAAAATACGCTCGCGGCTTGTCCCTGAACCAGGAAGGAAGGTGCACCTGTTACTGAATTTAATGCAACCAACGGACTTCCGAGCTGTGTGATCTTATTGCGGTTTTGGCTGTAAATCACACTGACATCCCAGGTCAGGTCCTTCGTTTGGATTGGAGTATAACCCAGGCTCACTTCGTACCCCTTATTCTGCATTTCTCCAACGTTATTGATAATGCTCGTTCCGCCGGATGACGGAGCCAAAACGCGGTTTACAACGAGATCCGTGATTTTCTGAGTGTAAGCTGTGAGCCCCAGCGTCAGTTTATTTTTCAGGAATGTAAAATCAATACCTCCTTCATTTTCCGTCATAAATTCAGGTCTTACGCGTTCGTTGGCCAGCGTTGCACTTGGCAAAATAGTATTCTGACCCAGGAATGGTACGGAGTTAAATTGCCAGAAACGGTCATAAGTTCCAATACCGGTCATGTTCCCTGATTTCCCCCACGAATAACGGAGTTTGGCAGAATTGACCACTTTGCCGATTCCATTCTTATCCCAGAAACCCAGGTCAGAAGGGATAAAGCTTGCACTGAATTTAGGATAAACCTGGTTGGCTTCGGAAGAAGAAAACTTGGAAGAACGGTCGCTTCTTACCGCTCCGGTGATGAATGCAAGGTTTTTGTAGCCAAAAGTTGCCTGCCCGAAAACCCCGAATAAATCCCACTGATCCAGTCCGTATGTAGCTTTTACCGTTGTACTTGCAGCACCATTTACCGTTTCAAAAGATGGCGCAAGATTTTGTCCGTTGGAAGCCGAGATATCTGTTTTGCTGTTTTGATAACTGGTTCCCGCTGCTACATTCAGCTTAAAATCTGGCGAAAGATCGCGCTCGTAAGAAATGTTGATGTCGTTGTTATATAAAAAAGTATTAGCATTCACATTCGCTGCAAAACCTTTTGGATAACGTTCAGCGGGTAAGCCAGAAGACGTTCCATACGGATAAGGAGGAATAAGGTTTTTTCCCAGCTGTGAAAATGCATCGATACCAAAAACCCAGTCAATGTTCAGGCCTTTCAACGGTGTTAAATTCAATTGAATATCGTTTACCGTTCTGTTCACAGCTTGTGTGAATTTCATTTCTTCCACGGTAGTCAACGGGTTCACGCGTGTAGGTTCTACACCCAACAAATTACCTTGGGCATCACGTTTTGTGATGTCGTAAATATTATTTGTGATGTTAATGGAGTTGATCGGACTGTAAAAGACGTTTCCGTTTGGTTTTTCGTTGGAAAAACTGTTGTTGTAAGTAATCCCTGCCGAAAGCTTTGCCCAGCTTGCCAGTCTTTGCTCCAAACGAACACGAAGTCCGTAACGTTGAAAATCAGTTCCTTCGACAATACCCTGATTTTTCATGTAAGAAAGAGATGCATAATACTGCGTTTTCTCATTTCCGCCGCTGATTGAAAGCGCATTATCGGTTCCGTATCCTGTTCTGAAAATCTCGTCCTGATAGTCGTAGCGGCTTACATCCACGAGATTTGTTGCAAGATTGGCGGTTACACCATCGCGGGTAACAGGCGTCGTTGTAACACCCGGATTAGCAGAAATCTGAGCAGGTGTCAACCCGGTTATTGTACCAAGACGCAAAGCTGCGAATCCAAATTGCTTTCCGTATGTGCTGATCTTCAATTTCTTGCGAAGTTCGTTAACATTCACACTTGTCGAGAAATTAATCTGCGGAGCACCGCTCTTTCCGCGTTTGGTTGTGATCAAAACTACACCATTTGAAGCACGTGAACCGTATTGGGCCGCCGCTGCCGCACCGTTTATGATGTTCATCGATTCGATATCAGCCGGATTTATATCCGACATTCGGTTGCTCCCAACGACCGCAGAACCCACCTGATCGGAAAGCGCATATTGCGAGACGTTTATGGAAGCATTACTTAAAATCACGCCGTCGATAACATACAAAGGATCAGAATTTCCCTGCAAAGATTTGATACCACGTAAGCGGATAGTCATCCCGCCGGAGGGATCTCCCGAGTTTTGGGTGATCTGCGCACCTGGAACTTTACCTTGCAAGGCAGAAAATAGATTTGCAGACCCCGAATTGGTTAATTCTTTTGAGCTGATGGAGTTGATCGCGTTACCCAGTTGTCTTCTGGTTGTTTTAATCGTGGATCCTGTAACGACGACTTCATCCAGCTGGGCGATCGCTTCTTTGACAGTCACATCGACGACCACGGAAGTTTGGTTACCCAAAGTTACAGCCTGGCTTACCGGAGCATAACCTATGGATGAAAAGTCCAGGGAATAGTTTCCTGGTTTCAAGTCAGAATTTAACGAGTAGGAACCCTCAACATCTGTGACGGTTCCCACCATGGTTCCCTTAAGTAACACAGAAACTCCCGGCACTCCCTGGCCGCTGCCATCCGATACCTTTCCTTTTATGGAATAGGATTGTGCGAAAACTTCGGCGGTCAGAAGCATTACCACTACCAGCGCGGCCACAGACCGGAGGACGTGTATAGATAAATAAATCTTTTTTCTCATAAAGGATTTTTTAGAGGATGACAGAAAAAGCTCATAAAAACGCAATGGTATCGACAAATATCTGCATATGGTTTTCAAATATCAATAGCGTTGTTAAAGTTTTTTCAATAATATTTCCAGAAAATGCCGTATATAATTTTTAAAAATTACTTTTGTTTGAAATATAAAACTGCTATTCCTAACTATTGTAGAATTTATTCTGAATTAACGATGATTCAAACTTCGACTTCGATCATGAAGAAAGAGCGTCAGATGCTCATTATGAAGGAAATAAACTTGCATAATCGTGCACTGTCTTCGGATTTGAGCAACACGCTGAATGTATCAGAGGATACGATACGACGAGATCTGAATGAGCTGGCGGAAGCCGGGAAACTTGTGAAAGTTCATGGAGGCGCATTGTCAAAATCCTATCAGTTTAACTATTCAATTGTCGATGCATATGCTCCTGAGGCTAAGCAAACTATCGCGCAAAAAGCGGCACAATTGATCAAAAACGACATGTTTGTAGTTATTGGAGGTGGAACAACTGTGAGTGAGTTGATTCGCCATATCCCTCTCGATACTACCGCTACATTTTTCACAGTCAGTTTATTAACGGCTTTACAGCTTTGCGATCATTCGAAAGCAACTGTTATTTTCATTGGTGGAACAATCGCAAAGACCTCACAAATTAGTTCAGGAGGAGAGGTGATCAGTCGATTTGCGGATATTCATGCGGATTTGTGCGTGTTAGGTGCTAACGGAATAAGTTTCAATGAAGGAATTACGGATTCAGATATGGAAACGGTGCAGGTCAAACGGGCGATGATGAAAGCGTCGAAGGAGACAGCGATACTAACTATTTCGGAAAAGCTTGATTCCGTTCAGCGATTACGGGTCTGTAGTCTTGATGAAATAAATTATTTGATAACGGAGCTTGATCCCGATAATGTAGAATTAAAGGCGTACAAAAGGGAAAGATTGACGATTGTATAGTGTGATTTAATTACCGAATATAAACCGATAGTTGCCAAAGAATTCGATACCCCGTCGAGGCTCGGCTATGGTATATAATGCGATCGTTCTACGATAACGTCGTCCCATCAGGATTATTTCCAAACAAAATAGTAAGCCTTTGCTACGTTACGTTCCGGCTTCTGATAATACCCGAATCGATTTGGAATTATTTAATTGAAATAATCCAGAAAGTATGGCGACTTGTAGTATGTACGATAATCTCAATCACGATAAATCCCGCACATGGTGATACAATACTTTTAGGGCCTGAATCAATAAACTGATAATTCAAGGCAGCGCAAACGCTACATAACTATCTCCTTTTTTCGTCCCTAGTTTTGTTCCGCCACAGGCTATAACCACATACTGTTTTCCGTTAACTTCATAGGTACTTGGAGTGGCAAAACCTGCCGCGGGCAATTCTGTCTCCCATAAAAGTTTTCCTGTTTTCTTATCAAATGCGCGGAACATTCCGTCCTTTGTGGCGGCGATAAACAGAATTCCGCCTGCTGTTACGACTGGCCCTCCATAATTTTCCGTGCCGGTTGCTGCAATGCCCTTCGCTGTTAATTCTTTGAATTCTCCCAGTGTTTTTTGCCAGACCTGTTTTCCGGTATTGAGGTCGATTGCGGTCAACGTTCCCCACGGAGGACTAATTGCCGGATACCCTTTGCTATCGAGAAATTTGTTGTAACCATTGAATTTGTAAGGCATAACCGGTGACTTTTTACCTTTTGTGGTCGCTGCGACTTCCACTTTTTCATCCCCGAAAAGAAAGTTAACGAGTGCTTGTTTTTCCTCGCCGGAAATGCTGGTAAATCCCGGCATCATTCCTTTGCCGCTTGTAATTAATTTTGAAACATACGAGCGGTCCCGTCTCTGTCCGATATCTACGAGTGATGGATAACCGCTTTTGGGATTGCCTTTCCGTTCCGGACCGTGACATACAATACAATTTAAGGTATAGATGCGTTGCCCGGCACTCAAATGTGAAAGTTCGTCCTCTTTTGGCGTTGGGCTTAGGCTCGCAATCCAGGGCATTTCATTCGCATTGACATACATAATTCCGTCCTGATCCACAGCTGCGCCGCCCCATTCGGCTCCTCCGTCAAAGCCTGGAAGTATCAGCGTTGGTATCTCTCCGAACGGTTGGTAAAGTCCTTTTTTTGCTTTTCGCAGAATGGAAAGCAGTGAATCCCGATTTTCTGAATACGGATTAATGTCAGCGTCCGTAACCGTTTGTCTTGCATAAGGAGCTGGCCACGTTGGTACTGGCTGCGTCGGCCAGGCGTGCTCTCCGGCGAGATCACTTTTAGGAACAGGAATTTCTTTAATAGGAAAAATAGGCGAACCTGTTACGCGATCAAAAATATAGACATAGCCAAGTTTGGTGACCTGCGCGACGACGTCAATAGTTTTGTTATCTTTTTTTATCGTCACAAGATTCGGAGGTGCGGGAATGTCTCTGTCCCAAAGATCATGATGTACAAACTGAAAATGCCAGATACGTTTGCCGGTTTTCGCATTTAAGGCAACTAAGCTATTGGCGAATAAATTCTGTCCAGCGCGGTTTCCACCGTAAAAATCAAACCCGGCGGAACCTGTCGGGACGTAAATAATACCGCGTTTTTTGTCTACAGCCATACCGGCCCAGTTGTTCGCAGCGCCGACTTCTGTATTTTTGTAAACATCTTTTGGCCAGGTGCTATACCCAAATTCACCCGGATGCGGAATGGTATGAAATGCCCACGCAAGCTCCCCGGTGATGACATTAAATGCCTGAACATTTCCCGGAGCCGCATCGGGACCTTCTGAAAGCCGCAGCGGCATGACAATCAGATCGCCATAAAGTGCTCCAGGCGTGTTAGAAATTACAAATTTATCCTGCGCCGTCGGGCCCAATCCTTTTTTCAAACTCACGCGCCCATCTTCTCCAAAAGATTTTACAGGTTGTCCGGTAAGTGCATCGAGCGCATAGAGCCATGCGTCATAAGCATACATGATCCTTGATTCGTTGGCACTGCTCCAATAAGTGACGCCACGATTTGTATTTAATCCTCCACCTTTTCCAGCTTTAAATCTCCATTTCTCTTTGCCAGTTGCCGCGTCAAGGGCAAAAACCTGATTTGTTGCGGTAACGCCATACAACGTACCGTTTACAATGATCGGGTTGCATTGTACCTGTCCGGAATCAAGAGAATGAAATTCCCAGGCTTTGGTCAGCTGCCTAACATTGGTGGTATTGATCTGATTTAGAGAAGAATAGTGGTTTCTGTCAGCGCCCCCTAGGTATTCAGGCCATTCTACATCGGAAGTTTTTTTCCTATCAGTTAGTGTGATTTTTGCAGAAATGGAAAATGCCGCGAGGAAAGCAATTGCAGGAATAAATATTTTTTTCATCGAAGAGTTCAGGTGATAAGTCAGAAGTGAAGTTAAATCAAATGTCTCAATTATTGTAGAATTCAAATAAATAATTGGGTGATGAATAAGTTTGAAATAAAATACATTTCCACTATTATTTTTACAATTTGATAATAATAAGTGCTGAAATTTAACGGAAACACCAAATTGAGCTCATCCTCAAATAACATCTGAATCTGTATTTTGTTCCTTCGAGAAGACCGCAAAATCCGGTTAAAACAGATCAGAAATTGAAATGAAAAGAAGAGATTTTTTTAGAAATTCCTCGCTCACAGTTGTGGCAGGTTCGTTATTTTCGCCATTTGGAGCTTTTGCAGGAACAGAGAGTTCCGGCATCGTCAGAAAAAGCGGTACTACAGCTAAAAATATAATTTTCATGGTTAGCGACGGTATGAGTACCGGTACGCTTAACATGGCAAGTCTATTATTGCAAAGAAAGGAAGGCCGTCAAAGTCATTGGATGCAGCTGTATATTGATAACAAAGCAAAACGGGCTTTGATGGATACTGCTTCTGCCAACTCCTTTGTGACCGATTCAGCCGCTTCGAGTTCTGCATGGGGCGGGGGAGTTCGGGTCAATAATGGCTCACTGAATGCAAACCCGGATGGAAGTTTCAATAAACCTATATTACAGAAATTTAAAGAAGCCGGAAAATCCGTGGGTTGTGTGACTTCCGTGCCGATTACACATGCGACGCCCGCAGGATTTTGTATCAACAATAAATCTCGCGGAGATCAAAATGATATTGCACTACAATATTTGCCTTTGAAATTTGATGTGATGATGGGTGGCGGACAAGATTATTTCGACCCTGCCAAACGGAAAGATAAGGATGACGTTTACAAGAAATTTGACGAAGCGGGATATGTTACTGTAAAAAACAAAAAGGAATTATTTAACCTTCCGGCTTCCGAAACGAAACCTTTACTTGGTGTTTTTGCAGATAATGGCCTGCCATTTTCGGTTGATCATCAGAGCAATGCAACGTTACGTGATCAGGTTCCGACATTGGCTGAAATGACAAAACATGCAATTGAAAGATTAAAGAAAAATAAAAAGGGTTTTGTGATGCAGGTTGAAGGTGGAAAAGTGGATTGGGCCGCCCATTCCAACGATTCTGCGGGTTTGCTTTATGATCAGATCGCTTTTGATGATGCTATTAAAGTTGCAATCGATTTCGCTGAGCAGGATAAGGAAACGCTTGTCATTATCACAACGGATCACGGAAATGCGAATCCCGGACTGTTTTCAGGTTCGATGACCGAGAAAAATTTTGATTATATGCATCATTTCAAACACAGCAATGACTGGGTTTTGAATGGTATTAATAAAAACTCGACGGCGTCACAAGTGATTGAACGACTGGAAGAAGCGCAGGGATATGCAATCAAAAAAGCCGAAGCAGAAAGTTTATTAAAACACTATACTGTTTTAAATGAAGAAGGACTTTACAATCCGAAGAAACTTCCTTTCAAAGAATTAGGTCAAATTCAGACGGCTTACACTTCCATCGGCTGGGCAGGCATGGATCACTCAGGCGATTATGTTGAACTCGCGATGTTCGGGCCGGGCAGTGAGCTGTTGAAACCTTTCGTTAAAAATACAGACCTGCACAATTTTATGCTTGACGTAACTGAGGTCAGGCAGAGGCTCTGAAATTAAGGTTGCCTTAAAATTCCGGACCGTCCGAAACCGTACACTTTTGTACGATTTCGGACGGTTTTATTTTGGATTAATATGTAACTATTTGATTTACAGTAATAAATATTTCTGGCAAGGCTTTTTGAAAACTAAATAAACAAAAGAGGTTTAGAAACACAGTTCAAATGTCTTTATTCTTGTGAATCAAAAATCTCAAACCAAAATTCATAATGATCAAATTAGAGAAAATATCAAAGTATTATCCAGCTGGTTTCGGTAAAACATATGTGCTGCGCCATATTGATTTGAATATTAAGGAAGGAGAATTTGTCTCGATCATGGGGCCCTCGGGTTCAGGAAAATCGACATTACTTCATATCCTGGGATTGCTGGAAGAGCCTT
Source organism: Dyadobacter koreensis (assembly GCF_900108855.1). GTDB lineage: Bacteria > Bacteroidota > Bacteroidia > Cytophagales > Spirosomataceae > Dyadobacter > Dyadobacter koreensis. The sequence goes on along the minus strand of NZ_FNXY01000003.1, from coordinate 677,037 downwards.
CCGAGGGAGAATATTTGTTTCTGGATGAGCCGGTTCAAAAGTTAACAGAAAAAAAACGTACGGAATTGCACCGTCATCATATCGGATTTGTATTTCAGGCGTATCACCTGATCGACGAACTCACGGTTTATGAAAACATAGAAACACCGCTGCTTTACAAAGGGGTTTCGGGTTCTGAGCGAAAAAGCCGGGTGGCTGAGTTGCTTGACCGTTTCAATATGGTGGCTAAAAAAGACCTTTTTCCGCATCAGCTTTCCGGCGGACAGCAGCAATTGGTGGGTGTCGCAAGGGCCATTGTCCATAATCCAAAAGTGATTTTCGCTGACGAACCAACGGGAAATCTGCATTCGGAGCAAGCTGTCGAAATTATGGAATTATTTCAAAAACTTAATCAGGAGGATAAAGTAACGATTGTTCAGGTAACGCATTCGGAGGCCAACGCTACATACGGAAATCGTGTGGTGAGGCTGAAAGATGGCTGGCTTGCATAATTCAGTCAACTCTCCTCAATAATTCATCTATTAGTCATGAAACAATTATTATTATTGCTTTGTCTGCTTCCCGGATTATCGCAGGCGCAAAAAGTGTTGACACTGGCTGAATGTGTCGATCTTTTGTCAAAAAATAATTTGACATACCGGGCAGGGAATCTTCAGGCGGAGGCAGCTCAGGCTCAGTTGCGACAAACAAAGTCGCAGATTTTTCCTCAGATTAACATTGGAGCGAATCATAGTCTGAATCTGGGCCGGAGTATTGACCAGTATACCAATGCGTATATAGATGAGCTTTACAACTATAATTCCATTGGTGCGGGTTTTCAAATGCCTATTTTTCAGGGATTTAAAATCCAGAATCAGATTCGTCAGAATCAGCTATTGAAAGAATCTGCAATGGAGAACCGTACTGCCGTTTTAAATGCTCAAACGATTCTTCTTTTGCAGGGATATGTAAATGTTCTGGCGACAAAGTCACTATACGAGTCTTATGTTCAGCAAGTTGAATCATCATTGCAGCAGGTCGACAGGGTTGAAAAGCAACTGAATGCAGGCGTAGCAGCGCAAAGTACTTTGTTTGAAATTAAAGCTCAGCTGGCAAACGACAAGTTTGATATGGTGACGGCTTTGAATAATTATAAAACTGCTCGTTTGGCATTGTTTCAGCGTATGAATATCGAGCCGGATGATTCAATTGACTTTGCAGCTCTGGATCCAATTGACATGCCGGCTGATTCGAAAAATGCAGAAGCTGTTTATCAGGATGCTTTGAAACAATTTCCGGAAATCAAAGCTGCCGAATTAAGCCGGAAAAGTTTTACTTATCTGGTGAAATCAATTAAGGCAGACAATTACCCCTCACTTACACTTGGGGCAAACATTGGTGCTTTTTACGCCTCTACAAACAGAAATCTCGATTATTTCAATCAGCTGAATGCGACAAGAAACGGCTCATTGAGTCTTGGATTGAATATCCCGATCATGGGCCGTTGGGTTACACGCCCCCGGATTGAACTTGCAAAAGTACAGGAGCGGCAGTCCCAAAATCAGTTCGATATTGCAAAACAGTTGCTGCGTCAATCCGTTGAACTGGCAGTCCTGGATGTGAATAGCACAGCCGACCGCTTCGCTGCGGCGCAGGGGCAATCGGAATCTTTAACGGCAAGTTTCTCGGTTGTTGAAAGTAAACTGAACGCTGGTACTGCCAATATTTTTGAATATGCACTGGCCAAAGCAAATCTTGGAAAAGCGCAAGCAAACGCAATCCAGGCACGATATGAGTACATGATGAAACAACGGTTACTGCAATTTTATCGTCAGGGTACTTGGATAGGGATTTATTAAAAAGAAGAAAATTATCAGCATGGATTGTGTGAATTAATCCTCATAAAAAGTTAGTTAGGTGAATTTTGGTACTGGTAGTATTTAGAGGCGGCATCATGTTCGCCTCTTTTCAATTATATTATTTGTTAAAAAAACTAAATAGTTACATCGGTTACATAATGTTAATTATCTTGTCCTTTGAACCAATTATTCAGCGTCATGAAAAAAACTCTTCTATTCGGAATTGTCAGTTTGCTCTGGCTGTCACTTCCCGTCAAAGCGCAGCTTGAAAAAGGTACGAAATACGTCGCGGCAACGATTAATTTCCGTGGAACGCATCAGGCTATTGATTACACACCGAGTGTAAGTGCTAACAACAGCAAGTATGACGCATTTAATTTAAATCCCTCCTTTCAGTATGGGAAATTTGTAAAAGAGAACAGAATGATAGGAATTGGCTTTGGTACAAGCATGGCTTTTTCAAAAAACCAAAGTTCCTACGCTGGCCAGGATTTTGTTTATAAAGGCAACAATATTGCCTACAACCTGTCGCCCTATATCAGACATTACAAATCGCTCAGTCCAAAGTGGGCAATCTTTTTAAATTCATCGTTGAGTCTTTCCTATATACATTTGAGATACTCGAGCAACGACGAGGTAACAAAAACCGACGGCTATGCCGCCGGCGTATACCTGACACCAGGTATTTCTTACTGGATAACGCCAAGATTTGCTTTGGAAACCGATCTGAATTTTTTGTCATTGTCTGCAGGTTATAATCACATGCCAACATCTAAAAATGTGTTTTTCAACTCGATCGTGACTACAAATTTAACCAGCTATTTTGCTGTAAGAGCGTCCTGGTATCTTCAAAAAAACTAAAATCCTGTTATGAAAAATACGTATTTCATTATAGCACTGCTCATTTTGAGCTCATCTCAAATTGTACTGGCGCAATTGGAGGGCCAGAAATTCATCTCCGGAACCGCGTCTGTTAATTTTAGTAACACTAATTCCGATTTACAAGAATCTTCAAACAATTATGGCTATAATTTTGACATTGGTCTGGGAAAATTTAAGACCGACACAAGAGCTTCAGGCTGGAAAATTAGTACGTCATTGGCTGGTAGTAAGCAAAATTTCCTTACCTATGTTAATGGGAATCCAATAAATACAGAGAAAAATGGTATTAATGGTTTTGGGATAGGCGTGGGGCATTTTTGGCAATTTTACAAACATTTTAACGAGAAGGCCGGAATTTATGCAGGGCCTGAGATTAATGCTCGTTATAATAATTCCAAGACTTATCAGACTACCAGCGATGGTTCGGCTTTGGGGGAGAACAAAATAAATACGTTGACTCTTTCTGCCGGCTTAAGTGCGGGATTATATTACAAACTGTCGCAAAAATGGTGGGTTACGGCTAATATCGCCTTATCGGATTTCGTTAGCGTAGATTATTCCCATCTGAAATCCAGTGTTGAAAGCAGTAACAATACAACCGCGCAAAAAACACTTAATTATCAATTTTCTCCGTCATTCCGGTTTCCGGTTGTAGGTTTTGGCGTTCGCCGCTTTTTATAACAATCCCAAGTGCCCTAAATAAATAATTGAGCAGCGAGTATTAGAAAAACGATAGAAATGCCTTTTCGGGATATCTATCGTTTTTTTTATTCAATGAAGAAGTATTTTTTTCTCCTGGGTGTGTTGTTTGTTTCTTCATGCCATAAACCAAATTTTTCATCTATTGCTCCGCCCTGGACACCAGACTATCCTGTCGACCGCTCTGAAAGTGCTATCCAAAAATTTGAAAAAAGTGATGCTGAAAAGATGCCCGCACCGGGAGGAATTGTCTTTGCGGGAAGTTCAACATTTACCAAATGGACGAATGCGGATAAAGATCTCGCTCCGCTTCCGATAATTAACCGCGGTTTTGGAGGCTCAACTCTGCCGGAGGTGATCCATTATGCGGATCAAACCATCCTTAAATACCATCCCAAAACGGTTGTCATTTATTGTGAAAATGATATGTTTGGCAACAAACCCAAATCGCCGGAACAGGTACGTGATGCTTATGTGGCGCTCACGAAAATAATCCGGGATAAAGAGCCGGATGCTAAAATTTATGGTGTTTCCTTAAAACCTTCCCCCTCTCGCTGGGATAAACGTCGAGATGTTGAAAAGGCGAATAAGCTGATTCAGGACTTTATCAAAAGCGATCGTCGTCATGAATATATTGATATCTGGCCGGTCATGATCAAGAATGGAAGACCTGATGGAACGATATTTTTGAAAGACAGTTTACACATGAACGAAGAGGGGTATCGCCGTTGGGTAACAGTTTTGAAACCGATTCTTGAAAAGTCGGAGTAAAAAATGTCTTGCTATGCTTTTAGGCTTTTCGTTGAATAAGTAAGATTTTAAAAAGTCCGGTTAGGGGTGTACCTTTTAAAGTAAAGTCAGTATATTAACCGAAAAATAGATTTCCGTAGATTAAAAGTGATAGCGCATTCAAAATAATGAAAGTAACGGCGGTTTTTGATATTGGCAGGACCAATAAAAAGTATGTACTTTTTGATGAAAAGTATCAGATTATAGAAGAAGTTGCAGAATCACTGCCAGAAACGACGGATGAGGATGGATTCCCAACTGAAAATATTGAACTTCTTACCAAGTGGGTTCAGGAGCGTTGGAATGATCTTAAAAATAATCCTAAATATCAGATTCAGGCGGTAAATGCTGCTGCTTATGGTGCTAGTCTGGTTCATTTGGATGCGAGCAATAAACCGGTGACTCCGTTATATTCTTATTTGAAACCGCTTCCCGAGTCGTTATTAAATCAATTTTACAGCAAACACGGCGATCCGACCAGAATTAGCCTCCAGACTGGTTCTCCGCCAATGGGTATGTTGAATTCGGGTATGCAGCTTTACTGGCTGAAACATACTAAGCCGGAAGTCTATGCTAAAATCGTTTCTTCTTTGCATTTGCCACAATATATTTTGTTCCTGTTAACGGGAAGAAAAGCGAGTGATTATACTTCAATTGGTTGTCATACAGCACTTTGGAGTTTTGAAATGTGGGATTATCATGAATGGGTTAAAGATGAAGCCATTCAGAAAAAACTGCCGCCGGTGCTTGCATCGTCATCTTTCATTTATCGTGATGGTGAAAAAGCGATTCAGTCTGGGTTTGGTTTGCATGATAGTTCTTCTGCGTTGGTGCCATACCGGATGGCTGTGAAAAAGCCATTTGTGTTGTTATCAACAGGAACCTGGTGTATCAATTTTAATCCGTTTTATTCTAAACCGTTAACATCTCAGCAGCTCGACAGGGATTGTATGAACTACCTGACGCCGGAAGGAAGCGGGGTGACCACTTCCCGTCTTTTTATGGGGAGGGAGCATGATTTTCAGGTCAAACGAATCGCTGAATATTTTCATGTCGATGGTGACTTTTACAAGAAAGTAGCATTTAACGAAGAAATTTTAAAGGCAGATACACCCAAATTTTACGCAGCCTGCATGACAGGAAACGGACCTTTCCCGGAAGCTAATACAAAGGAATGGCAGGTTAGTGCTTTCGCAACGCCGGAAGCAGCGTATCATCATTTGTTAAAGGGACTTACAGATATGCTGACCGTATCTTTGAACCTGATCGGTATTAACGAGGTGCAGGCGATTTATATTGACGGTGGATTTTCAAAAAATGAGATCTTTACCAGGCTTGTAGCGCGTAACTTCCCTGAGCATAAAGTATACGCAACTGATTTGCCTTATGCAACTTCTCTTGGTGCGGCACTTCATGTTACACGTCCTCAATCGTTTGAATTTATTAATGAGATTCGGGAAGTTGTTGCGTAGGAAAATATTTATTTTCTCTCTAAGCCTCAAAAGTTGATAGCTTTTGGGGCTTTTTTATTTATCTAATTTGCTTCTCACATTTAATCGGCGCTTAGAATAAAGTCTATGGCCGGGTGAATTATGATCGTGCATTACTTATCAATGGATTAATCGTGTCAACTTAAAATGATTTGGTCGATGGTAAATCTGCCAGATGATTGAAAGGATTCAGCATAAAGGATTTAATTTGTTTTTCGAAGATGATAATTCTTCCAAGCTCTCAGCAATGCTTACGATTTGGATTTTCTGATTATCACCAAACGCCACCGACATGTTAGAAAGAGGAATGAGTCCCTCACACCCAGGTGTGATTTTAAGTGGTTTGATTCAAGAATTGAGGAAAGAGACAGGTGATGCTTATACTATAACTGAAATTGCAGAAGGGTTAGGTGTAAATAGAAAAACACTGTCTCAAATTCTGAATAAAAATCAGGTATAAGTCCGGAGATGGCTGTCAAGCTTTCGGAAGCATTTGGGACAAGATGAATTTACAGAAGAATTACGATCTATGGCATGCGGAACAAAAGGCGAGCAGAGGTGCCGTGAAACATTTTTCGAAGAGTAATTTTACGAATTTACAATCTGCTTAATCCATCAACTAATCCGACTCCAGTTCGTTTCTTCCTTCCGCATGTTATTAATATGATTCCGGATAGGAGCGTTTTCCGGCGTAAGCAAATCCGGATCTGTATTGAGGATACCTTCTGCGGAAATTCTGGCGGCTTTTAAAATTTCTCCATCCTGCGCCAGATTTGCAATTAACAAATCCATTAGGCCGCTTTGCTGTGTACCTGAAATATCTCCCGGTCCCCGAAGCTGCAAATCTACTTCAGCAATTTCAAAACCATCATTTGTTCTGCACATGGTTTCCAGCCTTAGTTTGGTTTCCTTACTGATCTTGTAATCCGTTATTAAAATACAGTACGATTGTTCTGCTCCACGGCCGACACGCCCACGCAGCTGATGAAGCTGGGATAACCCGAAACGCTCAGCATTTTCAACAACCATTACGGAAGCATTCGGGACGTTTACGCCCACTTCGATAACTGTGGTCGCCACCATTATTTTTGTTTCACCTTTTACAAAACGAGCCATTTCAAAATCTTTGTCTTTCGGCTTCATTTTTCCGTGTAAGATGCTCAATGGAACATCGGGAAAAGCACGGGAAACGCTTTCATAACCATCCATAAGATCCTTCAAATCTAGTTTTTCAGATTCCTCGATCAGCGGATAAACCATATATACCTGCCTCCCTTTAGCAATTTCATCTTTCAAAAAACCAAAAACGGAAAGGCGATGTGCGTCATAGCGATGAACGGTTTTAATTGGTTTTCTTCCTGCCGGCAATTCATTGATCGCTGAAATATCCAGGTCTCCGTAAAGTGTCATAGCGAGCGTTCTTGGTATAGGTGTCGCAGTCATAACCAGCATATGCGGATTGGTCGACTTATTTTTCGCCCACAATTTACTGCGCTGTGCAACGCCAAATCTGTGCTGTTCATCAATGACGCACAAACCCAGATTTTTAAACTGGACAATATCTTCTATCAATGCGTGCGTTCCCACAATGATCTGCATAGAACCATCGAGAAGTTGCTCGTGGATTAATTCCCGGTCTTTCTTTTTCGTCGAACCGGTCAGTTTCCCAATATTTATACCTAACAGATCAGCAAATTGTTTCAGTCCCTGATAATGCTGGTCTGTTAAAATTTCTGTTGGCGCCATAAGGCAGGCCTGAGCATCATTATCCAGTGCAAGAAGCATTGTGATAAAAGCAACAATTGTTTTTCCGGAACCCACATCTCCCTGCAACAAACGGTTCATTTGCTTCCCCGTTTTCAGATCTTCCCGGATTTCATGAAGAACGCGGACTTGTGCTCCTGTTAATTCGAAGGGCAAATGATTATCATAAAACTCCCGAAGTAACGTTGTTTTGGTAAAAACGAGTCCGGGAAATTCCGTCTTATGAAGGAGCTTGTTTTTGATCAGCCTGAACTGATTGTAAAACAGTTCTTCAAATTTAAGTCGTCTCTGCGACTGGTGAAGCCAGGCTTGGCTTTGCGGATTATGTAGATTCCAGAGCGCGTCTGCTTTCGTAACCATCCGGTATTTCTGGACCAGATTTTCAGGCAACGTTTCACGAATATGCGGTCTGGCGATTTCCAGCAGGCTGGTTATCATTTTACTGATCGCCTTACAATCAACAAATTTCCTGCGAAGCTTTTCGGTGAGTGGATAAACGGGTTGCCAGTATCCGCCTTTTTCATTGTCCGGCGTCAGCAGTTCGATCTCCGGGTGCGTAATACTCCATTTCGATCCGAACGCTACTGGTTTTCCATACACGATATATTCGCCGTTTGGGCGAAGATATTTTTCGAAATAGTTAATACTTTGAAACCACACCAGTTCGATCGTTCCGGTACCATCCGTGAATTGCCCGACCAGACGTTTTTTCCCTCCTTCACCCACAATTGTCCATTCTCTGAGCCTGCCTTTGATTTGAGCCGCAGGCATAAGTTCCGTTAACTGGCTGATCCGGTGAAAGATGGTTCTGTCTTCGTGCCGAAATGGATAATGCTGAAGTAAATCGCCATAGGTAAAGATTCCCAACTCCTGGTTGAGCAATGCCGCTCTTTGCGGGCCAACGCCTTTGAGGAAATCGATTTTGGTATCGAAAAAATTGGTACGTACTGGTATGTGTGCTTCGGAACTCATTTTTCAAAAGTACGAAATTTGAACTAAATGACTTGATTAACAACTTTTGAATTACGTATTTCGTTAGTCAAAACAAACAACCATCATCTTAACCAAATTTATGAAAGCAACATTTTTCACTTTATTTTTAGCCTTAGTAGGTTTTACATTCGCATCAGCACAAAAAGCACCTGACAGTCCAAGAATTACGGCAGAAAGCAAAAACGTTTCTGTGGCTTATGGACAGCCTTCAAAACGCGGACGTGTTTTATTTGGAAAAGAAGGATCAGAAGGTTTAGAGAAATATGGTAAGGTTTGGAGAATCGGAGCGAACAACGCGACCGAGATCACTTTTAAAAAAGACGGAACTTTTGCAGGAAAACCTGTTAAAGCCGGAACTTACACATTATTTGCAATTCCAACTGAAAAGGAGTGGACACTTATCCTGAACAGCGAATTGAAACAATGGGGAGCTTATAAGTACGAAGAAATTAAAGGAAAAGATGTTCTGAAAGTAACAGTTCCTGCGAAGACTTATGCAACTTCTAAGGAAGCACTGACTTTCACAGTTGCAGATACCAAACTTGATTTTCAATGGGATAAAGCTGGATTCTCGGTTCCTATGAAGTTCTGAGTAACGGCCTATATGAAAAAAAGCAGAGCCTTAAAGCTCTGCTTTTTTTATGGATAAACTTTTAAGCGATCACTCACATATTCGAGCGAATCATATTTTCCAGCACTTGCAAATGGTCTGTAAACGCCTTTTGGCCTGCTTCGGTTGCTTTGTATGTTGTGTTTGGTTTTCGCCCTAAAAACTGTTTTTGAACCAGAATATATTCCGTTTCTTCCAATGCCTTGAGATGTGAGGCAAGATTGCCGTCCGTGAGTTGTAATAATTCTTTCAGTTCATTGAAACTTACGGCGTCATTTACGACCAGGACAGACATAAGTCCCAGACGGATTTTGCTTTCAAAAACTTTATTAAATTTCTCTAACCATTCCATTCTGCCTGCAAGTTATGAAGTCATTTTTAAACTACTTATTGACTTCCATAAAAAGTAGCGCGTCGCGATTTCTCAGCCATACAGCCTGATCGCGCTGATTGTTGGCCTGTGCAGTGATTATTGTAGATGCCAGACCGGTTCCGAGAGAAACCCAGAAAAACTTTTTTAAGGAATCCCGGTTTCCTGTTATCAACGAAGCAATGGATCCTCCGGAGCCCGCAAGGGAAATTACCAATGCGATATTTCTCTTTTTTCTGGAACTGACATACAACTGCATCCCGCCGGGCGAAATCATGAATTCTCGTTTTATAGCTTTCTGACCTTTATAGAGAATGTTGTCTTTAATATAACTGTTGCTGCCTTGAAGGTAAATCGTTTCTTTATCATACCATTTTCTAGCGGTGCTGTCAATAGGAATAGCAGTCGGTGCGGAAATTTGTGCCTGGCAAAATGTTGCTGTCAAAAGAAAAAGTGCTATCGCAGCAATTCCGCCTTTTCGGGATGATTTGTCAATCATTTCTCCTTCCCGGTCATACTTGTTGTACATGGCAAAACCATAGACAATATGTAATATGCCAAAACCAATTGCCCAGAAAAGCAGCGAAAATCCTGTGAAAAACAGTGCCAGGCTTCCAATAATAATTTCAAAAATGCCCATGTAGAAAACTTCCGGCCAGGTATGACGGCTTGCATTGACTAACGCCAAGCCATAAAAAATTAAAGTTGCTGGCAAAACAAGCCAGATGTATCCATAAGACAACATGGCAAGACAAAATATTCCTCCGGTAGCCAAAGGAATAATCATACTGACAACTAGTCGGCGGGAATTTTTATTCCAAACCTGAAATCCTTTTTTCTGGCTTTTTCGGATCGTCAGAAAAATGCCAAAGGTTAGTGAAAGGAATAAAACAAGAATTCCGTCAAGAAGCAGGAAACGTATGACCTCGCTTTGGCTGAGTGCATCTGAATTGTCATAAGAAAAACTCTCAGTGAACCAGTCTGTTTTTAAACGGACATATGCCACCGCTGCGCCTATCAAAGCAAAAACGCCTGCGAATACGCCGCTTAATCCGCTCAGTGATAAAAATTTATTAGACCGCTCCATCAAGTCGCGGATTTCATTCAACGTATGTAAAGATTCCTGATTTGATGACATGTTGAAATCGGGTTCGGACAATAAAATATTAATTCAGATATTCCAGGACCTTGGGCAAAAAGATAAATCCGGCTACGATAACTGCTGAAATCGCCAAAATCAAAACACCGGCAGCCGCAACATCTTTTACAATTTTGATTGAAGGGTGATAATCTGTAGTCACCGTGTCAGCTAATTTTTCGATGGCAGTGTTAAATGCTTCTGCTGACCAGACCAGCGCAATTTGAATTACGATAATGCACCACTCAATTGTTGAAATCTCGAACCAGATGCCAGCGATTAAAATCAGTGCTGCGGCAATTAAATGAATCTTAGCGTTGTTTTCCTGCCGAAACAGGTCGTACATGCCAACGCCGGCATAACGAAAACTTTTAAGCGCTTTACGAATATTTATGGGTTGACTCATTTCTTTTAAGTTCTGCGAAAATATGGAACGCAAAGTACAACAACATCAGCACGAACGAAAACGTGAAGGTATGTTTTATGGCGAATGGGTCTTTCATACTATATAAAATACCACGGGCCAACGCCATTGGCTGTGCAATAATGTCCCAACTATTCCACCGGCCATATCGTCCCAAAAAGACTCCGAAGCCACTTAAAAACATAGATGCAGCGATAAACAGCCAAGCTACCTGTTGATTCCATCGATGGGTCAGTAGCCGATAAACTATTCTGATAGAATACAATCCGGTAAGAAATCCGGAAACGGCAAAAGTGAAGATCATCAACGCATCAAACCAGATCATATGCTCGGGCGTCGCTCGTAAATGCAGCAAATCAGTAACGATATAGGGTGCGTTCGGGAAAAATAGTAACCATATGCTCAAATGAATTGCCAGCAGCCAGTTTGGTTGAGAATGTGATAGTTGTCTTTGCCAGACCCATTTGATGTAAAACAGAGGTATCCAGGCAAGAAATAAATTCCATGGAAGAAAGATAAATCCAAGGTGCCTGGTGGTGAGTATTCTGAAAAATAACAGGATCAAAGATGATGCGGATACCAGCGCGAGAAGCGCAATCTTATGGTTTCCTTTGAAATAGCGGAGTAATGTTTCGGTGTTCATATTTCTATAAAGTACTTTGAGTTGCAAAGTAAATATATAAGTGTTAACTTATTCAAGTCTTAACGATTTATTTTTTAGCGGTAAGCCAGTAATTTTTTCTTGAAGTGGATATAAAGCTTAAACGCAATAAGCCTGACAAGAATATTTTCCTGTCAGGCTTATAATATGAAAGCGAAATCATTATTTCTTAGCTGTAAATCCTTCCATCATCTGCCATTCTCTTCCCGCTGTTTGAGCTTTGAAAGTTTCGAGGCAACCGCGGTCTTGTAATGTGATGTAGCATGTTTTCCCATTTTTCCCGCCAAAACATATATTGGAAACCTTTTTGCCAATAGTAGTAATTGTGTGAAGTACTTTACCTTCCGGGGATAAAACGGCAACTTCGCCTTTTCCGTGGCGGGCTATGTATAAGTTTCCAAGAATGTCGCAGCGCATACCGTCCATTCCTCCATCGGCGAAGTTGTGTATCAGACGTTTGTTTGATAATGTCCCGTCCGCTGCCAGATCAAATGCCCACACATTGCGTTGAACGCTTTCATTAACATATAAAGTTTTTTCGTCCGGACTGATATCAATACCGTTTGTCGTTCCCATCTTTTCAGCAACAAGTCTGGTTTTCCCCTGCGGGGAGACATGCCAGATTTGTCCGGTTCCTTCTTTCCAGTTTGGATCGGAACAAAAGATATTTCCGCTCTTGGTGATAGCAAGGTCGTTCGGTTGGTTCATACGTGGCTCGTTCGCAAAAACAGTCACGTTTTTTGTGATCAGATCCACTTTCAAAACATTATGACCAGTAAAGTCAGCAACGAAAAATGTATTTTTATCAGCAAAACGGATTCCGTTTCCAGTGCTACCTTTGGGTAATGTCACAAAGAAACCTGATTTCCCTTTTTTATTCATTTGGGCAATCGTACCGTCCCTTGCGAAATTTACAGCATAAACATTTCCTTCAGAATCAACCGCAGGACCTTCGCAGTTGGCTGTAAATTCTCCCTCAGCCGAGAACTTTTTACTTGTTTGGGCAATAGAAATTGTGCTTAAAAATAGCAGGGTAATGAATAGAGAATATGCAAACTTTTTCATGGGCAGAAACTGAGTAATATGGAGGATTGTAGCAAAAGGGAAGTTAATTTTTCCATTTAATGGCGCATCCAATAGGCTTTGTGGACATCGTCACGACAGGTTTTCCGGAAATAAGATTACTTACAGCCTCATCTACGTAAAACTTGCTTGCGCCAGCCGGATCCTGTGGATTATCGTCTAACATACCCATATATCGGACAGTAAATTTACCGTTGCTTTTTGAAAGGACATAGACCTGCGGCGTGCGTGCTGCTCCGAAAGCTTTGGCAGTCGCCTGGGATTCGTCGGCCAGATATGGATAATTATATCCTTTTGAAGAAGCACGTTCTTTCATTTTGTCAAAAGAATCATCTACATGAGTGCCTGGATCGCTCGGATTGATGGCAATAACCGGAAATCCCTGAGATGAATATTTGTTGTTAAGTGCTATAATTCTGTCTTCATAAGCTTTCGCAAAAGGGCAATGATTACTGGTGAAAACCACAATTATTCCTTTTGAAGAATTAAAATCAGAAAGCGATATCATTCTTCCATCAACATTCTTCAAGCTAAAATTCCCGACAGCATCACCAATCTGATAACCTCCGGATTGCTGAATTTCGATTAGATTTTCCGTGAGTTTATGCTCATAAGTCGATGCGACCGAACCAACGCCAGTGACGGCAACAAGAGAAATCCACAAAATGAGTTTCATCTTAATATATTTAGTATTCATTCAATGCTCATGACGTTAGATAATATAAAAGTAACCGAATGAAATGTTAAGTTTTGTTAATGCCCGTTTAAGTATATCTTCATACCAGAATACCTGCCATTATCGCTAGATTTACTGTTACATAGAAGTACTTCTAGAACGTACGAATTTACCTAATTATTCGTGTTTACAATGCGCAAGTAATCTAAATCATCTTCGGAAGTAAATTATTTCTTCAAAACGATAAGGAAATTTAATTTAAAGCATTGTGATTCTGTGGATATCTGCATATCTTTGCACCTCGTTTTTGAATATCAGTTTATCATAAATTATTATCATGTACGCAATCGTAGAAATCGCAGGTCAGCAATTTAAAGTTGAAAAGGGTCGCGAAATCTTCACGCATAGGCTTGAAGGTGACGTGAACGCTGCTCTTGTGTTTGACAAAGTCCTACTCGTTGATAACGAAGGCACAGTACAAGTAGGTGTTCCTACAGTAGCAGGTGCTTCTGTAAAAGTTACGGTGCTTGAACACCTTAAAGGTGAAAAAGTGATCGTCTTCAAAAAGAAGAGACGTAAGGGTTACAAAGTTAAGAATGGTCACCGTCAGTATTTGACTAAGATCAGCATTGACGAAATCGTAGCTTAATTAAAGGCGGTATTCCGCTGCGGCTGAGATTTTAACGAATTGAAGCTTATTCACAATCATCGAAAAAACAAAAAAGTAAGATATCATGGCACATAAGAAAGGTGTAGGTAGCTCTAGGAACGGACGTGAATCAGAAAGCAAGCGTCTGGGTGTTAAATTATTCGGCGGTCAGCACGCGAAAGCAGGAAATATTCTTGTTCGTCAGCGCGGAACGAAACATAATCCAGGTAATAACGTAGGTATTGGTCGTGACCATACTTTGTTTGCTTTGGTTGAAGGACACGTTGTTTTCCGTAAAACACGTCTTAACAAATCTTTCGTTCATATCGAACCTATCGCTGCTGCAGTTGAAGTTGCTGCTGAAGCATAGTCAGAAGATTGTCGGTTAATTCCGTAAGATTTAGAAAACCCGCCGGATTTATCCGGCGGGTTTTTGTTTTTATTTGGACCGGTTTAAACCAAAATATAAAAACCAGTGTTGTAAGCAAGGATCGAAAGAATAGTCCTATACCAGATATTATTGAATACCATGTTAAAACGTCCCGTATTTGTATATACAGAATTAAGCCCGAATCCAAATTCTATGAAGTTCGTTCTGAATTTCGAGTTGGTACCTGAAGGGCTTTCATTTGATTATCCTTCATTGGAGTCGACTTTGGAAGAAGGAAGCGGTTCTCCGTTGGCGGGAGATCTATTCCAGTTTCCTCACGTAAGGAGAGTTTTTATTGCCAGTAATTTCATTACGATTTCAAAGAGCGAAGATGTTGCCTGGGAAGAAGTTTTGCGTGACACCAAGCAGTTTATAAAAATATATTTTGAAGAAAATCATCCTGTATTTTTTGAAAAAACCATCGAAAAAAATACTTTGATCGTTGATTCAAGAGATTCTGACACAATTCAGAAAATTAAAGCTGCGCTTGATCAATATGTTCGTCCGGCTGTTGAGTCTGACGGTGGTGCGATCAACTTCCATTCTTTCAACGAAGATACAGGAACAGTCAAGGTTTTGCTGCAGGGATCTTGCAGTGGCTGCCCATCGTCCACTTTGACTCTGAAAGCAGGAATTGAAAATCTGTTGACTCGCATGGTGCCTGACGTTAAGGAAGTTGTTGCAGAAGGAGTTTAATTATCGCGGTCGGCTTTCAGCAGCCGGTTTTCGGTAATTTCACTGAGTGATATCTGGATATCGAAATAGCAATTGGCATTTGGCCAGGAGTATCAATGATATATTTTTTTGCCGACAGCAGATCGCTGATGGCCGAAAGCTATAAAGAAAGCCTTGCCAAAACCGGCAGGGTTTTCTTTTTTTGCGACAATTCGCTAGCTTTCCACCGATGACCGATACGATAAAACATTTTATTGATAAAATTGAAAGTCTCCAGTCGCAGGGAGACAAATATTTTCCGGAAGGTATATTTCCAGCCTTTCGTGATAACAGTATAATTGGTTATAACCGTCCGGATACGACGATATTTTTTTCCGCCATTATTGCTTTTACATTACAGTCAATTTCAGATGAAGCGGATACTGAAACGGTTATAAAAATCAGAAATATCTGTTCGAAAGTAATTCAGAATTATCCTGCTTTCCAGAATAAGGATGGTTTGACAACATATAATTTCTGGAAAACCAAACCTTCAAAACACTTTCCAAACGGCCACATTTTTCGTCATTTTGAACATTTCCGGATTCCTGACGATGTGGATGATACTGCTTTCGTATATCTTACCAGTGATCCGGAAGAGGCAGAAATAAAGTGGTTGCATGAAAAACTCAAATTGCATGCAAATGGCACTAAACACTGGATCAGGAATACATACCCGGAATACCGGCGTTTAAAAGCATATTCTACGTGGTTTGGGAAAAATATGTATATCGAATTCGATGTCTGTGTATTGAGTAATTTGCTATATTTTGTTTTTAACAGCAAGTTACTCCTCAACGAGCATGACAATGCCAGTTTGAGTTATATCAAATCTGTTATCGAAACCAATCGGTATCTCGATGTGCCTTTTCGATGTGCGCATCAGTATCCAAGAACGCCGCTGATTATTTATCACGTAAGCCGGCTGATTGCTGCTTTCAATCCCGAATTATTGAAACCAGTCAGAGAAAAGCTGATTAATGATACAAAAGAGTTATTAGGAAAAACACAAAGTCCCATGGACCGCGTTCTTCTTTCAACTTCTCTGATTCGTCTGGGGGTGCAAACAGAACGGATAGCAGTGGAACGGTACACCCAAAATGATTTCAACGGATTCTATTTTTTTATCGCAGGCTTGTTGACGGCTTACGAAAATAAGTTACTTTACAATATTTCCAGTCATCCGATATTTCATATGCATTGGCTTTGCGAGGCGCATAATTGGACTTTATTGGCGGAATACGAAACCTTATGGACGAGATTATAGACACAACTATTCTACTTCGCGTTCGTCAGATCGTAGTAGAAACAAGTGAGGTTAAAACTTTCTTTTTTGAAAAAATCGATGGCGAAACGTTGCACTATGAAGCGGGGCAGTTTCTTACTTTTCTGATTGAGGTAAATGGGCGTGAAGTAAGACGTTCATATTCGATGAGTTCGGCCCCGGCTGTGGACGAGTATCCGTCTATTACGGTAAAACGTGTTCCCAACGGTGAAATTTCCCGTTTCTGGATCGATTTTGTGCATGAAGGAGACATCTTTACAGCCCTGCCGCCGGCTGGCCGTTTTACACTTGAAAAATCTGATGAGCCAAGGGATGTAGTTTTAATAGGAGCAGGGAGTGGGATCACGCCTCTGTTCTCTATTTTGAAACAAACACTTTCGGCGGACACAAAAAGTCAGGTTACGTTGCTTTACGCAAATCGGAATGAGAAGACGACTCTTTTCATGGATCAGATTTCCTATTGGCAAAGAAGGTATCCTGACAGACTTCAAGTAATGCATATCCACAGCCAGCCTTCTGATGAATGGAACGGCATACGGGGGAGAATTAATAATACGCGGCTTGAACAAATGGTCAGCAACGCTCTTGTTCATGACAGGAATAAGGTGAAATTTTTTATTTGCGGGCCTTTTGAGCTAATGCGCTCGGCAGAGATTACGCTTCACTTTATGCACTTTCAAAGGGATCAAATCCGCCGGGAAAATTTCGTGATAAGAAATCCGCAGCCGGAGAAGAGAGAGGAGCTTCCACATGATGTGCGTTTAATTTTCAAAGGCATCACGTACGAGTTGCACGTTCCAGGCGATAAAACGATTCTCCAGGCAGCACTTGATTCCGGTATTTATCTGCCTTACAGTTGTAAAGGCGGAAGTTGTGCAACTTGTGCCGCAATTTGCCGATCGGGAAATGTATATATGACTATTAACGATGTGCTGACTGACGGAGACCTGGCACAGGGATGGATTTTGACCTGCACTGCTTATCCGGAAGATGAAAATGTGTTGATCGAAATTATATAAACTAACAAAAAACGTGCAGAAGTTAACTTCTGCACGTCCGGTTCAAGAGTCTAGAACTAGTAGGTAATTTTTATAAGGGTTTAGGAATAATGTAATACATTTAGAACCTGCGTTATTGAAAGAACGGCTGTTATTTCAATAAGACGAATTTTCTACTTATATTCTTATCTAATGCAAAATTACTTGTAATCTATTACCAAGCAAGTAATTTTTAAGAAAAGTGTTCGAACACGCACCATATTTTTTGTCATGTGTTCGAACACATCAGGTTTTAAGGTATAACTGTTTAGATTTGTAAATCTAATGCACATTTCTTTAAAATCTAAAAAATATTAAATAATGTGTTGAAATTTTATTGTTTTACCTGAAAACAGGCCATAGAATAAGATTTTGAAGTATATGATTGTAATTGTATTATTTTTATATGAATGAAAATCGGGCATATTCCCGTTCGTTAGCATTGACACAGTGAAAAAAAAGATTGTTCGAATAAAAGATATAGCTGAAAGGGCAGAAACATCCAAAGGAACGGTAGACAGGGTTTTACATAACCGTGGAAGGGTTGCTGAAGATGTTCGTGAGAGAGTATTGAAGATCATCAAGGAGATGAACTATGAGCCAAATTTTCTGGCTCAGTCTTTAAAGACACAGCGAACTTACAGTTTTATTGCATTAGTACCGGATCCGAAAACAGATCCTTATTGGGAAGCGCCGGAACGTGGAATAGCGAAAGCGGAAAAGGATTTAAGACAATACGGGATTTCAATAACCCGCTATACATTTGATCCTCATGATGTGAATTCTTTCATTGAAAAAGCAAAACTGGCAAGTAAAGAACATTCCGACGGACTTCTTGTTGCTCCTCTTTTTTATAAGGAGGTATTGCCATTTTTTAAAGAATGGGAAGAATTAAGGATTCCTTATGTGCTGTTTAACACACAGATATCAAACATCAGTCCTCTTTGTTATATTGGACAGGATTCTTATCAGAGTGGATTTCTGGCCGCCAAGATTTTAAGTTTTGGTTTGCCGGAAAAATGTTCCATGCTGGTTTTGCATATCGATGAAGATTTGCCAAATTCGGCACACCTGATCACAAAAGAAAAAGGCTTCAAAGATTATTTCGTCAAGAAAGATCTGACAGATAAATACAAGGTAATTGGTGCAGAACTGGATTTTGCTGAAAATGAGCGCTTTGATCAAAACATGGATAATTTGCTCGAAAAAGAAGCGAATTTAAGAGCAATTTATGTGACAAATTCGAAAGCCTTCGCGGTTGCCCAATATCTCGAGAAAAGAAAAATCGATCATATAAAATTGATCGGATACGATCTGATTCCTCAAAATCTTAACTATTTAAAACTCGGGTTTATTGATTTTCTGATTAATCAAAATCCATTAGGACAAGGTTATTGGGGGATTTATCAGCTAGCCAATCATCTGGTGTTTAAAAAGGATATTCCGCCAATAAAGTTTTTGCCGCTGGATATTATAACTCAGGAAAACCTGGAATACTATCTTGATCCGGAACAGTAATATGGAAATAAACAAAAAAGAGGAATCTGGTTTCAGATTCCTCTTTTTTGTTTAGCTTTTTCTTTAAATCAGAATTCGCCAAACTGCGTATACATTTCTTTCAGTTTGGGCTCGGTTTCTTTTGCACGGATATCTTTTCTGATTGCTGGTACGCCTTGAATATCGGTCAGCAATCCAAGTGCCTGATAAGCTCCGAAACGAACGAAATAGGATGGGCTATTTCTTGCCATACCTTCCAGTACAGGGATACTTTTTCGCTGAACATCCTGTTTCGATTTAATCAGGTATTTGCCGAAAACCTGTAAGAAGTTATATTTCTCGCTAGGTTTCATGCGCTTCATTTTTTCCAGGAACCAGTCATATCGTTCCGGTTGTGCCAGTCCGGCGTAGTAATTCCCAACAGAAGCTACAATGGCATCATTCGGTGAATCTTCAAATTGGGCTGCCACATCGTTTGCATCAGAAGGCTGCCCGACAAGATATTTATCCAGCGCAACAGAAACGACCTGATAAGAACTGTCGCTTAGTGCTTCGCGGAAAACCGGATCATTGTTATTGTCTCCAAAAGAGGCAAGGGTTATGATTGCCTCTGCTCTTACCTGTGGATGGCGGTCCGTACGTGCCCGGCTCTGAATTATCTTTTCAATGTCCGCAAAACCTTCACCATCATACTCGGCAAAGTTTGAAATTGCCATTTGCCTTAATTTCCAGAAAGGATCGGTCATTGCTTTTACCAACACATTTCTAACAGTGGAATCCTGTAATTTTCCTTCCAATGCTGCAAGTGCTTCATATTTTGGTAAAAACTGCTCCGAATGATTGTATTGATAAACCAGTTCCGGGCGATCTTTATCCTGTTCGATATTAGCCAGAAGCTGCGATTCGGCATCAAAAATGACAAGGTCCGGTTTCTTTGCTGCTGGAAATTCAATTGTTTGATTCACTTTGTCGATCACGACGTCGTAGCGGTTTTTCTTTCCTCCGGTCCAGACATCCACTTTCAGGGGCAATCTGTAAACCGTAGTTGCCAAAGTATCCTGAGCCTGGGTAATTTTTAGCTGAACTTTGTTGGTAGCGGTGGAATAATCCTGTTTAATTTTTATAAGCGGATGACCCGGACGCAAAAACCATTGGTCAAAAAACCAGTTTAAATCTTCTCCCGTTACTTTTTCGAAAGACATACGCAGATCACTGATTTCAGCCGTTCCAAGTGCGTGGGATTTTAAGTAATGTTGTAAAGATTTAAAAAACGCGTCATCACCAACATATTTACGCAGCATATGTAAAATACGTCCTCCTTTTGCATAAGAATGGCTGTCAAACATATTTTCCGCATCTTTATAAAAATAACGGATCATAGGTACCTGTTTGGTTTCAGCTTCCGTCAGGTACTGTTTTAATTCCTGTAAATTTTGCCAGTCGGCCTCGTTTTTACCGATGTAATACTCGCTCCAAAGATATTCTGAATAATTTGCAAATGATTCATTTAATGGGAGTTGTCCCCATTCTTCTGCCGTAACATAATCTCCAAACCAGTGATGCGCCAGTTCATGCGCAATTACCGCATCAGAATTTCCATCCAGGATTGAGCGGGCATCCGTTTGAACACCTTCTTCATGAACAGTGGCTGTTGTATTTTCCATTGCGCCCGCCACGAAATCCCTAACGACGATTTGCGCATATTTTTCCCATGGATATTCAATTCCAAAAATATTGGAAAAGAATGCCATCATTTCAGGAGTTCTTCCGAAAATCGCATGTGCATCTCCGCCGTATTTTGGTTCAACATAATAGCTAAGTTCAAGCCCGTTAGGCATCATATCCGTAGCAATCGCATAGTCGCCGACAGCGAGCATGGTCAGGTATGGTGCGTGAGGTATAGTCTGCTTCCAGTGATCAGTGCGTTGGCCGCTTTGATCTGGTTCCTGAGAAATAAGCAATCCATTTGACAATGTTTTGTAGGTGCTGTCAACAGTAATATAGACATCCTGAGTGAATTTTACATTCGGAGAATCGATGGTGGGAAACCAGCAGGAGCTCCCGGAAGTTTCGCCCTGTGTCCAGATCTGCTTAGGCTTACCTTCTTCCTGTCCGTCTGCATTGATAAAATACAACCCCTTGTCATTTGGGTTATCATCCTGCTGATCTCTTGGCAGATCGTTAGGTTTGGCAACGTAGTCGATTTTTACATAAAGTGTGTCCTTTGCCGAGTAGTCCTTTCCAAGCTTGATCGTAATTTTTCGTTTATCGTAGGTATAATCCAGCTTTTTAGATATATGCTTAGTCAAATCCTTTGGCGCTGCTGAACCAAAATCCTGAAAACTATCAAGCTGTGAAATCCCTTTTATGTCAAAGCCTTTCGCATCCAGTTCAATAGTATTCTGGGAGTAAAAATGGGGTTTGAAAGAAATTACCGCGGAACCATGAACCTGCTGACGGAGCCAGTCGAATTCAACATCAAGCCGGGTATGAATAAGATCGTGCTTTAAAGTCCGGGTTGGCCGATAAGGGCCTTGTTTGGAAATTACGCCAGGATTTCTTCTGTAGAGCGTATCTTTTTCAATAAAATGATCTTTGGCATCTACGCTAAAAGCGGCAAACAAAAATGCTATTCCAAAAAATTTGCAGAAACCGTTACGCATTGATACGTCAATTCTCTTTCCGGTCATTTCTGCTTGTGGTTTGGACATAAATTTGAATTTAGTCAAGTGTTTTGTATTAAGTCGAATTTATTTATTTACCGGCTGTTCTGTCAGGCAACATAAGTCTGGCCTGATAAAGCTGCCCGGCGAGCCGGTATGTACGACACGGCCAGGGTTATGATAACGATGATGACACCAGTAAAGAATATATCCTGCCAGATTAATTTCACAGGATATGCATCTACCAGCGCTGTTGTCATTCCCATAGACACAAATCCATAACTCATTTGGAGCCAACAAATCAAGACTCCGAAGATAATCCCAACAATCGCACCAGAAAGTGCGACAATGGCTCCTTCTGCAAGAAATATTTTTCTGATCAGCGAAGGAGTTGCGCCGAGCGCGTACAGCATCGATACATCCTTTTTCTTTTCAATTGCTAACATACTCAGCGAGAAGAATATATTGATTGCCGCTACTAAAATAATAAATGAAAGGGTAACAGATACAAACAATTTCTCAACGCGTATGGCGCGAAGCAGATCTGCATTCATAGCATCCCGGTCTCGAACAGTAAATTTATCACCAAGTTTCGCCTCAATTTCTTTCGCAACCTGCTTCTCAGTAAAACCCGGAGCCGTTTTTACTTCCAGCGAAGAGCGCTGTCCATTGTATTGTAAAAGTGCATCAACGACTGGGAGCGGAGCTATAACATAATCGTCATATCTGCTTTCAATAAAAAAAACACCACCCGGACGAATAACCGTCTGGTTAAAAGCTTCCGTTGAAGTAAGGTTCAAAGTTTTAGTTCCAGTTCTCGGATACCACAGTTCAAGTGGCGTCAAAATATCTTCGAGCGAAATCGTAAGCGCATTTCTTACGCCTTCCGAAATCACAGCAAAAGGTGTTCCGTTGCCGCCGTAAAGGTTAAGAGAGCCTTCAATTAAAGCCGTATCTAACTGGCCGCGCCTGGAAAATGTACTGTCAACGCCTTTCAGTTTAACGATCGTCTGTTGGTTTCCGTAACGGGCCAGGGCATTGTCTTCAATAACTTGTGTGATTAATTCTACGCCCTCAACCGACTTAACAACTTTCAATAAAGAATCCGAAACCTGAAAACGTTTACCTTGCGAAGGCGTGACCGTTACGTCGGCATCGAAAGTTTTGAACATTTTTCGGTTCAGATCTTCCATACCGTTGAAAACGGAAAGCACAACAACCATTGCCATGGTACCAACTGCGACGCCGGCCATGGCAATACGTGCGATCACACTGATGAAACTACGTTTGTTACGGGAAAAAAAATAGCGAATGGCAATTCTGTACGAAAGATTCATTGTCAGTTACGCTTGGGATCAGTTCGTTTCTTCTTCGTCGTCTGGTTGTGCAGGAGGGATTACCAAATCTGCAAAAAGAAGATCCATTTTGGCTGCGTACTCGGCAGTATCATCGATATAAAATTGTAAATGAGGAACAATACGCAGCTGATGACGAACACGTTCTGCCAGTTTTTGTCTGATGAATTTTGTATTTTCCTTAATTGTTTCCAGTAAAAAACTCTTATTTTTATCAGGTAAAAAGCTCAGGTATGCACGTGCAATTCCCAGATCCGGGGAAACCCGTACAGCCGTGATCGTAACGAACGAGCCGTTTACCAAATGTTTTGCATCTTGTTGAAAAATTTCTCCTAAATCCTTCTGGATTTGTCTCCCTACCTTTTGTTGTCTCTTCGATTCCATCTTTTTCTGATTGCGGACTTTGGATGTCTGGTTACTTCAAATAAAATTCTCAAACCTTCCGCTATCCTCCTTAACTTCTGCTATCTACTATATTTAGTACAAATATCCATACTTATTTTGTTTTTGTAGACCCCTCGGTTGTAATTTCGTGAAAGTATTCATGTCGTCCTATCTAACCATCCAGTTTCTTGCTTAGTTTTTTTCGGGTTAATGCGGCTTATCAGATGATCAGTTTAGTAGTTTTTTTTCTACTGCTGAGGCTGCCGTTCTTTTTTGGAGGAATACCATTGTTAATACCGGAACTGAGCTGGATGCTGGTAGGAGAGCAAATGAACCACGGTTTTATGCTTTACCGGGACGTTTGGGATAACGTTAGTCCGTTTTCAGGACTTACATACTGGCTGATCGATTCGGTTTTTGGACGGGCGCAATGGGTTTATCAGCTCATCGCAGCCGGACTTGGGGTTATTCAGATCCTGTATTTTAATTATGTAATTTATTCCCGTGAAGTTTTTCCCGAACGCACTTATATTCCTGGTGCCTTATATGCTATTTTCCTCAATATCTCCTTTGATCTTGGCACGCTTTCGCCAATGCTCATGGCGAATACATTTTTGCTTTTTGCTTTTGGATTAATTGTTAAAATTCTTGTTCGCAGGGAAGCCACCAATCAGGTTTTTGAAATGGGCTTATACATTGGCATAGCGACGCTGTTCTATTTGCCGGCCTCACTATTCATGGTATGGGCATTTCTTGCATTGCTTTTTTATACCGGTGCTACGATCCGTCATCATCTGTTAGGGCTTTTTGGTTCGCTTTTTCCTTTGCTTATGGTTTTGTTATTCTTTTATATGAATGACGGAATCGAAAGTCTGAACCGGAATTTACTTACATCTGTTTTTCAGGTAAAACAATATAACCTTACCGATTTTTCGTCGCTTCTGGCATCTTTGCTTTTGCCGCTGGGTTTTGGGATTTTAGGTTTTATGCGAATTTTCACGACGTTGCGTTTCGTAAATTATCAAACCAGAATTCAACAGGTGATGGCACTATGGTTCATCGTTTCTGTTTTTACGATTCCCCTGATGCAATATCTGGCACCGATGCAGTTCGTTATTTTCATTCCGCCGGCTGCTTTTTTTGCAACTCATTATTTTCAAAGTTTCAAACGTAAAAGTTTCGGAGATGAGTTTCAGTTTATGTTGATGACTGCGATTATTGTTTTTATTCAGTATCAGGGAACAAGGGGAATTTTACCTGGAATTTCGATGGGAAAGCTTGAAAACCTTCGGGCAAAATCAGCAGCTTTGCCGGCAGATATAAAAAATAAGAGAATTCTGGTTTTGGGGCAGCATGCCGGAGAATACATGGAAAATTATTCAGCGACGCCTTATCTGAACTGGGACTTGTCAAGTTATGACTTGAAAAATCTGGATAATTTTGATAGCGTGATTCACGTCTACGATAATTTCCGGAAAGATCCGCCGGATTACGTGATCGATAAAGTCAATATAATGCCGAAGCTTTTGTCCCGCGTTCCTGCTCTCCAAAGCCAATATAAGCTGAGTCCATGGAAGGGGATTTATCAGAAAATATAACGGAAGTCAATAAAAAAGACCGGTCACTTTAATGACCGGTCTTTTTTATTATCACAATGATGTTATATCTCAGCAAGCAATTTTATTCACGCGTGCCTGATGCCTTCCACCTTCAAATTCAGTATTTAAAAAAGCCTTGATGCTCGCGATTGCGGTTTCAAGGGTTATAAAACGCACAGGAATGCATATCACGTTGGCGTCATTATGCTGACGTGCCAAAGCAGCAAGTTCAAGATCCCATACCAAAGCAGCGCGAATTCCCTGGTGTTTATTGGCGGTGATGCACACACCCTGACCACTCCCGCATAGAAGTATTCCCTTTTCGAATTCCTTATTTTCAACGCCACTGGCAACCGGATGCGCAAAATCAGCGTAGTCAGCCGAATCTGCGCTGTACGTTCCAAAATCTTTTACTTCATAACCGTTATTGGTAAGCCAGGTGGTAATTGGGTCTTTGTAAGGGAAACCGGCATGGTCGGAACCGATGGCAATTTTTTTCATTACTTTTTTGTTAATTGTGTCCAGGTGAATAACAATTTCGTCTTTGGAATTGTTAAATTTTCCAGATTTATTTAGACTGGAAAACAAAGGTAACAGCAAATCAATGAACTAAAATAATTTTGAGAATATGAATGATGAATTAAAGAATGAAAATTCGAAGTTAATAGATGTTTCTCTTCTTAATGCAGCAGTACCGGAAGATGAAAAACAAATAAAAGCGGCTTTTGAAGATCGGAATTGGAGTGAAATTAAAAGTGCAGATTCCTGGGTTATATTTAAAGTAATGGCAGAGTTTGTCGAAGGTTTCGATAAACTGGCGAAAATCGGTCCGTGTGTTACTATTTTTGGTTCTGCCCGGACAAAACCTGACAATCCTTATTACAAAATAACGGAAGATATTGCAGCGAAACTGGTAAGACACGGTTATGGAGTAGTCACCGGTGGTGGGCCGGGGATTATGGAAGCTGGTAACAAAGGAGCTCACGAACAAGGTGGGAAATCGGTCGGTTTAAATATAAAATTACCCTTCGAGCAGCATAGCAATCCTTATATCGACCACGATAAAAATATCAATTTTGACTTTTTCTTTGTGCGGAAGGTAATGTTTGTGAAATATTCACAAGGATTTATCGTAATGCCTGGCGGATTCGGAACACTGGATGAACTTTTTGAAGCGATGACCTTAATTCAGACAAAAAAAATAGGACGTTTTCCCATTGTTTTGGTTGGAAGCAGTTATTGGTCAGGTTTGCTGGACTGGATTAAAGGTACGATGCTTACCGAAGCAAATATCAATCCGGAAGATCTAAAACTGATCAGCGTAGTTGATACGCCGGACGAGGCGGTTCATGTGATCGACGAATTTTATTCCAAATATTTGCTGAAGCCAAACTTCTGATGAATTATTTCATCGATTATCTCAATCAGATTGTTCCGTTGCCGGAAAAGAGTGCGTCGGCAATTAATGAGATAACTGTTCGCAGAAAACTTTCCTTGCACACGTCCCTGCTTAGAAACGGGGATGTATGCAGGGAATTTCATTTTATCGAGAAAGGTATCGCACGCGTTTTTTATTATAAAGACGGTAAGGAAGTGACTGCTTGGTTCGCCGCCGAAAACCAGATTGTAAGCGCAATCGACAGCTTGTTCACCGGGCAACCGTCGTTATATAACATTGAAATTTTGGAAGATTCGACAGTCTGGAGTCTTCAATACAACAAAATTGAGCCCGTTTTTCAAGGTCATCCGATTGTAGAAAGACTTGGACGATTACTGATCACAAAAAACTATCTTCTTCTTGACGAGCGCATGAAGCTATTTGCGTTTTGTACTGCTGAGGAGCGTTATGAACGTTTGCTGCTTCAAATTCCTGATATTCTACAGAGAGTGAAACTTGGCCAGATTGCTTCCTATCTGGGAATCTCACAGGAGCATCTGAGCCGTATTCGGGGGAGGAAGTAGGGGTTGGCTGTTTAGCATTAGCCAGTTAGAGGATGAAAGCTGACCTATACTTTTTTAACTAAAAAAAACCGATTTTGATAATTATCAAAGGAATCGGTGATTACAATCCGGAAGTTTGAGTTGTAAATCTATCAACTTAAATCTTCTGCTTATGGATACTTCTCTTAGAATGTTCCTGCATATCATCTGCCTTACTGCCGCAACCTTGCTTGTGTATGCTGCGACACTATTCATCTCAAATCTTTTATTTCCGGAAACTGGCTGCATATCCTTGAAGGGTATTTTCTGGGCAATAATCTACCTTGCTTTTTTCATAACGACCGGTGCTCAAATTATTTCTGGCAGGAACGTTACAGGCAAAAGGATACTTAAAAACCTGCTCATCTGTGCTGTCGCTCCAAATGCCCTGATAGTGATTTTATCTGTTTTTAATTAATCAAACCTTACTTAAAAACTGAAAACATGCTAACGATCATCTTCATAGTATTCGGATTTTGTTTCATACTGGAACGATTGATTCCCGGTTGGCAATTGCCGGAAGTGCCGACCTGGACAATCCGGGTTTTGGCTATAAATTTTGTCCAGCTCGGTGTTGTTACGCTGGCGGGTGTCACGTGGGAAAAATGGTTTTCCTCGGTAAGTATCTTTCACTTATCCAATCACGTTAATGACATTGCAGGTGGAGTTATTGCCTATTTTATCGCCACTTTCATTTTCTATTGGTGGCATAGATGGCGTCATACCATCGATTTTCTGTGGACACATTTTCATCAGATCCATCATAGCCCGCAACGTCTGGAAGTGATCACTTCGTTTTACAAACATCCGTTGGAAATGACCGTCAATTCTTTGATCGGGAGCTTACTGGTCTATACATTTTTGGGCTTAAATGTTGAGGCAGGCGGTTTCTATACGCTATGTACTGCCCTCGGCGAATTTTTTTATCATACTAACGTGAAAACTCCTCAGTGGATCGGATACGTTTTTCAGCGCCCGGAGATGCACAGGATTCACCACGAATATGAAAAACATACCAATAATTATGGTGATATTGTCTGGTGGGATATGCTTTTTGGTACGTATCAAAATCCGAAAGAATTTATAAGTTCCTGTGGATTTGATAATGAAAAAGAGCAGCGTTTAACAGATATGTTAAAATTTAAAGATGTCCATAAAGAATAAATTCACACACCTAATCCTGGGAAAATGAATAACCGTGTTCGGATTTGTCTACTTCTTAGTAACCTCGCTTACTTATTTGTTTCAAGTATTGGCGTTAAATTAACGCTGCCTAACTTTTTCTTCTTACCTGTATGTCTGATCGAATGCTCTGTGGAGGGGCAAATTTTCAGTTTTTTACTTTTGACTACGTGGTGCTGTCTTTGGTTTCTGTTTTTTAGAAACAAAGCAGCGTTTTTACCGGTTGTAATCTGTCAAATTATTTTACTGGTTCATGTTGTCCTGCTCACATATCATGCAGTTCTTGCACGCGGTGCGGCTGTTTTACTTTCGATACTTCTGGTTCCACATTATATCTTTCTGATCAGTTATCTTTTTATTGGCTACCAATATTATGTCAATAGCTATAAACCCACCTTTCAAAACTCCAAATAAGGCCTAATCTTCTCTATCAATTTTTCATCCAACACCCGTACTTTTCTCAGATCATCAACGGATTTATAAGGGCCATGCTGGGTTCTGTAATTGATGATCACTGTATTTATTTTCTTATTTCGTAGATAAGAATGTTGTCCTAAGTCATCCATGGTGGCTGTGTTAATATTGATTTTCTTAACATCACTCTGAATTTTTGCATATTTGGTCAGCTCGGTTAATGCAAGAGAGTCCAGTCCGAAAATTTCTGAAAACTGGCTTGTGGAATGAAACCCGCCGAGTCCGTCCCGGAATTTTAGAATGCGTGCCGATAGTTTGCTACCGATGCCTCTTAGTTTTATAAGTTGAGTAGTATCTGTCGTATTAATGTCAAAAGGAGCGACAGCGTTTCTAGAAAAATTTTTTACTTCTTTTGGTAAGGAATTGTTTGTGTAAGTTTTATCAGGATATTTTGAAGTATTATGTTTTGCTCTGATTTCGGGAAGTTGAATATAAGATTCCAGTTTTTTGTAAACATCAGAAGGGAAGTCATAAATGTTCAACAAGTCTTCTTTCTTTCTGAATTTGCCGCCTTTTGATCTGTATTTGCCAATCCGTTTGGCAATAAAGGCTGGTATACCCAGTTCCTGAAGTTCTTCAACGGAGGCTATGTTGGGATCAAAATCAAACAACCGTATGGGCCGGTCTGGACTTTTAGGATATAACTTTTTTGAATAATTATTTTCCCGTTCAGCTGCACCGGCTGCTGCATCTTTTTGTAGTTGAGAAGTGATGCTGTCCAGTTTTTGCGTATTTACAGGCTCAGAGGAAACAGGAAAATGAGGTAATATCCAGCGCCGGAAGATAAAAGGTGTCCATATAAAAAGGAGACAAAACAGTATTAAAACAAAACCAGCGCGTGCCTGCTTTCTGGAAATGCCAAAATAATCTTCAAGCTGATCTAGTATTCGTCGGAACATGAGTCAAAAGTTTAGGACATAAATTGTAGTCCGGCTTTTGACGTTAAGAAGTTAAATTGGTTTCCAAATTTTTAGTGGACAGGTCGTCGCGATTTTATCAAAATCTACGTCGTTGTGACATAGTTCGATATCAAAATGGATACAATAATGAGCAATTAAGCAATCGTTCGGTTTGCGAATTGTGATTCCTTGTTGTCGTAAAAGTCTATATAATTGGGCTGAGCCGGTATATAATTCGAATGTGGGGGCGGGTAGTGAGGGTAAATTCTTGAAATGGCTTTCAATAGAATAATATTTTGAGTCAATTTTGACTCCTTGAAGTACTTCTTGTACAATCACTCCAATTGTACAAACCTGATCGTATTCCAGTGAAGAATGAAGGAAATTCGTTCTAAAATCTTCGGTGCCATTAAAATAGGCGATCCAGACAGACGTGTCAAATATTCTGTACATCTTGTGTTCTCATGTCATCCAAATTTCCTTCCCATTCCACTTTTCCACGTAACGACATTAACTGCTTGCGATGAGTTGCTGAAATGAATTCTTTTAAAGCAGATTCAATGATCTGTTTTTTTGTTTTGATCTGGGTAAGTTTCATTGCTTCTGCCATTAAGGAATCATCAATTTCGACATTTGTTCTCATAATTTTTAATTTTGAATACACACAAATATACAAATTTTATACACATGGTTATTCTTTGCCATCAAATTCCCTAATTTTGCCAACTGATTGTAAAAACCTGTAAAATTTACAGTCTGAAAACCTTACGTTTATTAATCAATTGTCTGAATCACTAATGAGCCAATCACCTGCTACCTCTTTACAAGACATTGTAGGGCATGCCAAAGAATACGGATTTGTGTTCCCTTCTTCCGAAATATATGATGGATTGCAAGCTGTTTATGACTACGGTCAGAATGGTGTGGAATTGAAAAATAACCTGAAAGCCGTGTGGTGGAAGGCCATGACGCAGCTTAATGATAATATCGTTGGTATTGATGCTTCCATTTTTATGCATCCGCTTACCTGGAAGGCGTCAGGTCACGTGGACGGTTTCAGCGATCCGATGATTGATAATAAAGATTCAAAAAAACGTTACCGGGCCGATCAGCTCTTGGAAGCAAAAGCGGAACAGTATGAGGCCGATGGCCAGCCGGAAAAGGCGCAGGCTTTGCTTGCAGAAATGGGACGTCTGCTGAGTGCAGAAAATCTTGAAGCAGTTCGTGAATTAATTATCGCAGAAAATATAAAATGTGCCGTTTCAGGTACAGCCAACTGGACAGAAGTTCGTCAGTTTAATCTGATGTTCAGTACGCAGGTAGGTTCGGTAGCAGAGGATTCAAGTTTGATATATCTTCGTCCCGAAACTGCGCAGGGGATTTTTGTCAACTTCCTGAATGTACAGAAAAGCGGAAGGATGAAAGTTCCTTTTGGTATTGCACAGATCGGAAAAGCCTTCCGTAACGAGATCGTAGCGCGTCAGTTTACTTTCCGTATGCGTGAATTTGAACAGATGGAAATGCAATTTTTCATTCGCCCTGGCACTGAGATGGATTGGTATAACAAATGGAAAGAAGCGCGTATGAAATTTCATGTTGCAATCGGTTTGCCTGCGGAAAGCCTGAAATTCCACGACCACGAAAAGCTGGCGCATTACGCAAACGCAGCAGTTGATATCGAATACAAGTTTCCTTTCGGATTCCGTGAAATGGAAGGAATTCACTCACGTACGGATTTTGACCTTCGTAATCACCAGGAACTGTCTAAGAAAAAGCTCCAGTATTTCGACGCGGATCTTGACGAAAACGGTAAACCTTATGGAAATTATATCCCTTACGTTGTTGAAACTTCGGTAGGTGCTGACCGCCTTTTTCTTGCAACTTTCTGCAATGCTTACACAAAGGAGACGGTAGGAGAGGGAGACTCTGAGAAAGAACGGACTTATCTAAAACTGCATCCGGCATTAGCTCCATTCAAAGTGGCAGTTTTGCCCTTGGTGAAAAAAGATGGTTTGGCTGAAAAAGCTCAGGCCATCACAAATTCTTTGAAATCTGCATTCCGTACAACTTACGACGACGGCGCGGCAATTGGAAAACGCTACACCCGCCAGGATTTGATCGGGACGCCTTTCTGTGTTGTTGTCGATTATCAGACTATGGAAGACGACACCGTTACAATCCGTCACCGCGATTCAATGAAGCAGGAGCGTGTTGCGATCAGCGCATTGAAAGAGAAAATCGGGTACGAGGTTTCGATTGAAAGAATTCTTGAAGCAATCTGATAAATTACAGATTGTTCATAAAAGCAAAAGAGGGTTTTCGATATCGAAAACCCTCTTTTGCTTGATATTAAGTCCTGATTATGCA
Source organism: Dyadobacter koreensis (assembly GCF_900108855.1). GTDB lineage: Bacteria > Bacteroidota > Bacteroidia > Cytophagales > Spirosomataceae > Dyadobacter > Dyadobacter koreensis. Next base: position 645,106 of record NZ_FNXY01000003.1, on the reverse strand, counting down.
AGCTTAACATTAACGGCATTTAGTCCTTTACGACCTTCCTGAAGATCATAAGTAACTTCGTCGTTTTCGCGAACTTCGTCTACAAGACCTGAGATATGTACGAAATAATCTTGTCCTGTTTCTGCGTCTTTAACAAACCCGTAACCTTTTTCGTCGTTAAAGAATTTAATTGTTCCTTGATTCATAAAAATATTATATTGAAATTATTTTAAACAAATATAATAAGAAGAGTAACTTATTTACAAGAGGTAATAATAAAATAATCAAGTAATTTCTTTGCTAAGCCATAGTGAAGGAGAATATTTCAACAGTTTTTTTGATATTTTTCTTTGTGTCATTGTAAAACTGTACCTTTGCGGTTTATATCGCATTTTCTATGACTGAACAGATTCTTATTCTAGATTTTGGCTCACAATACACGCAATTAATTGCGCGTCGGGTTCGGGAACTCAATGTTTATTGTGAAATCCATCCATACAATAACTTCCCGGAGCTCACTCCGAATATCAAAGGCGTCATCCTCTCAGGCAGCCCCTGTTCTGTTAGGGACGAAGACGCTCCTTATGTAGATCTTGAAAAGTTCAGGAAAATTGTTCCCGTTTTGGGCGTTTGCTACGGAGCTCAGCTTATGGCTCAGTTGCTTGGCGGTGAGGTAAAGGCATCTCAACATCGTGAATATGGAAGAGCTCGTTTGGAAATAGATGATGAAGATTCGTCGCTGCTTGCCGGGCTGTCTGCAACTTCGCAGGTTTGGATGTCACATGGTGACACGATCGTAACAATTCCTGACAATTTCAATATCATCGCTTCAACAGAATCTGTCAAAGTTGCTGCTTATAAAATTGCTGATGAACTTACTTATGGAATCCAGTTTCACCCGGAAGTAACGCACTCAACGGAAGGCAAACAGTTGATGTATAATTTTGTTGCGAAAATTTGCGGTTGCAAACAAGACTGGACTTCCGAGTCTTTTGTTGAGCAAACTATTGCCAGTCTTCGTACGAAATTAGGTAATGACCGAGTGGTTATGGCCCTTTCCGGTGGTGTTGACTCGACCGTTGCTGCAACGCTGGTTCATCAGGCGATAGGAGCGAATTTGTTCTGTATTTTTGTAGATAACGGATTATTGAGAAAAGACGAGTATCAGCAGGTGCTTGACTCTTATCTCCATATGGGTTTAAATATTAAAGGAGTAGATGCAAAAGATCTTTTCTACGGTGCTTTGGAAGGATTGACAGATCCGGAAGCAAAAAGAAAGGCGATCGGAAAAGCATTTATTGACGTTTTTGATCAGGAATCACACTTAATTGAGGATGTGAAATGGCTTGGCCAGGGAACGATATATCCTGATGTTATTGAATCGGTTTCTGTAAAAGGGCCATCAGCAACGATCAAATCACATCACAATGTGGGTGGTCTGCCAGATTTTATGAAACTTAAAGTGGTTGAACCGCTGAATACGTTATTCAAAGATGAGGTACGTGCAGTTGGTAAAACGTTGGGAATCGATCCTACAATTTTAGGTCGCCATCCGTTCCCCGGACCTGGTCTGGCAATCCGTATTTTGGGTGATATCACACCTGAAAAAGTAGCGATCCTGCAAGAAGTTGATGCGATTTTCATCGGCGGATTGAGAAAATGGAATCTTTACCACGAAGTTTGGCAGGCGGGTGTTATGCTATTACCAGTGAAAAGTGTTGGCGTAATGGGAGATGAGCGTACGTACGAAAGCGTTGTTGCTTTAAGAGCTGTAACGTCAATCGATGGTATGACCGCAGACTGGGCACATTTACCTTACGATTTCCTGGCAGAAGTTTCGAACGATATTATCAACAGAGTAAAAGGTGTTAACCGCGTTGTGTATGACATTTCTTCAAAACCGCCAGCTACTATCGAGTGGGAATAACATTATTTGATTTGCATATATAAAAGAAAAGCGGGCCGTTTAGCTCGCTTTTCTTTTTATAACGCTTTTCTGATATATAGCTGCGTCAGGATCGCCCGACCCCACGGCTTATTAAACTTAACACGAATAACACTAAGAACACAAAGAAAAGTATTTTAGCAATTCCTGCAGCCCCTGCTGCAATTCCACCAAATCCAAGTACTCCGGCAATGATGGCTACGATTAGAAATATTACTGTCCATCTAAGCATAATTGACAAATAGTTAGTTGATTAAAAAGTATAATGGAATTATTACTAATTATATGCCAGAAAATTCTGAAGATAAATACGACGTTCAGATGCCTGAGAGGGCAATTATTGAGGTAAAACGTAGATTTTATGTAGAGATTGCTTCCCAAATTATTCAAAAATGGAATAAATAGTTACAATGATAAGATGCCGGAACAACGGAATTGACTTATTCGTAGTTGATATAGGAATTTAGGATTGATTTTCCAGGCCGATATGGTCAACTGGTTAGTTTGCTGTAATTTGCGTACTATTTCATATGAATTTTTAGTTTTTACGAATGAATAAATTGCTTTTTGTTATTCTGGCTGCTCTAAGTTGTACAGCCGCATATTCGCAGTCTGATCGTTGGCAGCAACGTGCTAAATATCAAATGAATGTCGATTTTGACGTGGCGACCCACCAGTACAAAGGCATCCAGAAACTGGTTTACACCAACAATTCTCCAGACACACTTACCAAGGTTTTTTACCATCTCTATTTAAACGCATTTCAGCCAGGAAGCCAAATGGACGTTCGTTCAAGAACAATCAGTGACCCGGACCCGCGTGTAAAAGATCGTATCTCGAAGCTTTCTCCAAGTGAAATTGGTTACGAAAAAATTCTATCATTAAAGCATAATGGAAAACCGTTGAAGTATGAGGTGGTCGGGACAATTTTGGAAGTAACGTTAAACGAAAAAATTCTACCTAAAACACAGCATACTTTCGATCTGGAATTTGAAGCGCAGATACCCGTTCAAATCCGCCGGAATGGGCGTAATAACAGCGAGGGAATTGATTATTCCGTCGCGCAGTGGTATCCTAAAATGTGTGAATATGACTACGAAGGATGGCATGCAAATCCGTATATCGGTCGTGAATTTTATGGCATCTGGGGAGATTTTGACGTGAAAATTACACTGGATGCTTCGTATGTTGTTGCTGCGACCGGTTATTTACAAAACGCTGACAAAATTGGTTATGGCTACACTAACAAAGACGTAAAACATAAAGCGGGAGAAAAGTTAACCTGGCATTTCATTGCGCCGGAAGTTCACGATTTTATGTGGGCTGCCGACCGTGACTACAAACACGATGTAGTTAAAGTGGATGAAAACCTGGATCTTCATTTTTTCTACCAAACGGATACGCTGGCAAATGTCTGGAAAGAAATGGAGCCGTTGGCTGCTCAGGCGTTTAAGATTATGAACCAGAAATTTGGTCGTTATCCGTACAAACAGTATTCAATAATTCAGGGTGGCGATGGGGGAATGGAATATCCTATGGCCACGCTTATCACGGGGCATCAAAATCTCGGAGGTCTGGTAAGCGTTGCTGTTCATGAATCGATTCACAGCTGGTTTCAAATGATTTTAGGAACCAATGAATCCAAATATTCATGGATGGACGAAGGTTTTACGACCTATGCTCAAAACATTGTGTTGTCAGAATTGTTCCAGTCAAAATCTGACCCGCAGCGCGCTACGACAAACAGTTATAGAAATCTCGTAAAATCCGGCCTGGAAGAACCTTTGACGACACATGCTGATCACTACAATACGAATCGCGCGTACAGCATTGCCAGTTATTCGAAAGGTGCCGTATTTCTCAATCAGCTTGGTTATATCATAGGAAAAGATAAGCTCGAATCGGGTATGAAACGTTATTTCAATGAATGGAAATATAAACATCCAAATCCAACGGATTTAAAACGGATTATGGAAAAGGAATCTGGTTTGGAACTGGATTGGTACTGGGAGGATTTCGTTGGAACGACAAAAACCATCGATTATGGCATTAAAGAGGTTGTACAAAATGGTGGAAAAACGGATGTGGTGATTGAGAGAATCGGGCAGATGCCGATGCCTTTGGATATTGTCGTAAGTTATAAAGATGGAACGCAGGAAAATTTTTATGTTCCACTGGAAATGATGCGCGGAGAAAAAACAGAGAAGTTATATTCAAAAACAACATTATTATCTGACTGGGGCTGGACTTACCCGGAATATACTTTTACGATCGACCGTCCATCAACCGATGTCGACCGGATTGTTATTGATCCAAGTCAGCGAATGGCAGATATTAATCTGGAAAACAATACGTACCCTTCTTTGCCAAAAGTGGCGCCAAGATTTAAGGGAGAAAAGGTTAGATAAGAACGATGGCTTTCGGCTGTCAGCTTTCGGCATTCATCAAAATTCTATTGGAAGCCGATAGCGGACAGCCGATATTTTTTATCTTAAATCTGCTATACTGAATGTCGTACCCAAACGAAACTCGATTTTATTTATCTTGTAGCTGTCGAACTGCGCAACGGTTTCTATTCGGAAAAAGCGTAAAATATGATCTAAGCCGTAGACCAGTTCTCCGTAATGGCGCGACGTTGGAGAGAAAAGATAATGCACCTGAACAGTTTCCTTCAATCCACGTAAACGAAAAACAGGAAATTGTGTGATCAGAAAGCGTTGCATGGACCATAAGGCGTGTCCTTCAACAAACCATTGTTGTGTGCTATGTTCATAATAAGGCAGACTTCGGAACTGAGTCAGCGGATCACCCAGTCGGAAGAATGATTCATTTCCCATAAAGTGTCGGAAATCCGGAAAATACATTTCCTTTTTGCTTAAAAATCCTCCGCCCTTTACTGAATAACTAACCGTGTTTCTTGGGCCAAGGTCGATGGACTGCCGGATTCCACCTTGTAAAAAATCATAATCTACATCGCCGGCAAATCTCAATCCGGTTTTGTAAAGAATACTAAATGCTGGTTTTTTACTTCTCAAATATCGCTTTTCCCCATTTCTGACCAAATATCTACGCCAGGGACGAATATCTGCACTGATTTGAAATACTAACGCGTCGTGATCCGGAAAACCAGTGCTTTCAAGTTCGTCGTTGAGCGGCCTGTTTGGGTGGAAACTTCTTTTAGGCCAGTCGATGAACGACTTTATATTTTCCATATCAAATACTTCCTGGCGCTGCTCATATTCAAGACTGGTATTGAAACTTAAAACGTCCGAAATATTTCGGATGGAATACTCAGTTTTCAGAAATTTGGACTGATATAATTTCGCACGGTTTCTTTCAAAAATTAATGTTGAGACCGTATTTCCGAACGGAGTAATTGGGTTGTCGCGGTTATTCTGATTTACCATTTCACCAGCGGTAATCAAAAAATTTGAATTTTTGTTGCCAACGTTTGCTTGGATATTTCCGTTAAATTTATCTCTCCCGAAGGTATATCGGGCATAAGGGCGAATTGTAAAATAGCTCGATTTTCCCCAGCGTTTCTGGTATTCGGCGGCAAGGTTTAGCGCGTATCCTTCAACGGTGTTATAGTAAAATGCAAGAAAAGGACTTTCAATCCTGAGAAAATTTCGATTTTTGAATGAATAGGTGTTTCCAACCAGAATGTGCTGAATTTTGAAGTTCGTAGAATCGGGGCGGCTGTTGATTTTTTGAGCCTCTTTAATTACCCTGATACTATCCTGCATGGCATAACTCTGTTCCTCGGAGTTTGTAAGGGGGATCGGGCGAAGGTTTGCCCAATAAGTGGTATCCCTTTTATTCGCCATCGTATCAACTACTATCGAATCTTCACGGACAATTCTGGTGTCTTCGCCTTTATTTTTCCTTTCTTTTTTTAGGCCCTTATCGTATTCTTTTGTGAATTTTCTCAGGTTTTTGGTCGAAAATGCTTTTTGATCCTTAATCATCTTTTCCAGATTTTTCTTGCGGACATTTTCAGAAACTTCGGCATCGACTTTCGGGTCTTTCACAACAATTTCTTCTTTCAATCCGGGATCAACATCCATTTTTTGATAGGTTAGCGAAACCAGATATTTAAATTCTCCTGCAAAACCAAGATAACTTCCTTTAATCCTGAATTGCTGATTTACGGGAAGCCATACGTCCTGAATTGGATTGAAAATCTGTTTGGCTGATATGTCAAGTCCGCTTGTTGTCGTTTCCAGGTCATAACTGTGGATAGCCCAACGTTCGTCTATAATGTATAAACTGCCACGAAAAATACCTTCTCCATAGGCCCGTGGTATCACCTTGATTTTGTTGATAATTTGTCCGCGGTCTTCGAAATAACCTTCGTACTCGAACTTGTAATATGAAAACGATTTTGGAGAAAGGGGAGAAATTGTCCCTGCAATTTCAGGACTGTACAAACTGGCTAAAATATATTCATTAGGCGAAGGGATACTGTTATCCAGACTATTTCGGGTAGAAATGATGTGCTGTTTGAAGTTATTCGGACGGCGATACTGAATTTCCGCAACACTTTCATTGATGATGGCTTTTCCTTCCTGAACGCCTTCTTTTTTTAGCCTGCGCTCGACCAGATAAGGTATTTTTGTCGGAAGTGCGGTGCTTCTCGAATAAACTTTCGCAGTATAGGCCCGGACCTGCAGCTGATGAAAACGTGCTTTGGCAATCGCTTTCCGCATTATCGTATAGGCTGGGTCTTCACGTTTATTATCTACTTTAACTTCATTTAAATTCAGCGCCTGTTCTTCCAGAACTATATTCAATTCCTGAAATTCGTTACCAACGACAACCGATTTAGTCAATGTTTTAAAACCGAGGTATTGAAAAATAATTTCGTAAGTTCCTGCAGGTAAAGCAAATTCATACAAACCTTCATCATTCGCGATTGTTCCATCGCCGCTCGCTTTGACAACGATTCCGGCATAGGGCAGGGCGTCTCCCGTTTTATTTGAAATGCGGCCCTTTATTCCTCCTGCCTTTGAAGTAGAAATAACAAAAAACAGCAAAAATGAGCAAAGGAGAAAGCGCATAAAGTTTGGTTCAGGATATCAGTTTTTAAGTCACTACGCAAATTCCCGGTTATTCCTTAAGAGAATGTCCGCAGTTGCTGCAAAAGTTGGCATTAGATGGCATTCGTTTCCCACAAGAAAGACATTCGATCAGGTCGGCTGTTTTAGGAACCGGCAACGACCTTGACATTTCAACAGTCACAATCCCGGTCGGTACAGCGATGATCGCATATCCCATAATCATCACAACAGATGAAATAATCTGTCCAAGGGATGTCTGAGGTGTCAAATCTCCATACCCAACCGTGGTGATTGTTACGATTGCCCAATAAATACTTTGTGGAATACTGGTAAAGCCATTTTCTTCTCCTTCTACTACATACATAATCGTGCCTATGATCAAAACCAGGGCTACGATGAACAACATGAAAACTGTAATTTTCTGTAAACTGGCAGCAAGTGCGCTTTTCAGAACCTGAGCGTGATGGACAAAACTGCTTAATTTTAGGATCCTGAAAACTCTGAGCAGGCGCAAAATCCGGATGGTTATCAGATAATGGCCGGACGGCATAAAATAGGTAAGATAAAATGGAAGGATTGAAAATAAATCAATGATTCCATAAAAACTCAGCAGGTATTTTAGCGGTTTAGGATGGCTGTAAATCCGGAGGAAATATTCAATCGTAAAAACGATTGTAAAAAATGATTCAAGATAAAAAAACTCTGGTTCGTAATTATTCCGGATTTTGGGAACACTTTCCAGGCAAACGATTAAAATACTTGTCAGGATGAAATAGAGCAGAAAAACGTCGAATAGTCGTCCTTTTCTCGTATTTGCTCCGAAAATTATGATGAAAAGTTTCCCCCGTAACGAATTACGATCTATGGCCATGACCTGCATTTGATATGTAAGCCGGCAATGTAAGAAAAGCCCGGGGATTGCACAAAATGCAATGACCCGGGCCTCGTTTTTTTATAATGTCAGAAAGTCAATTTTAACAAACCCCATCGGTCGTGCAACTATCGCCTTCTGCATAAGTCTGAATCGGAGCCGGATTTTCTTTTTCCCATTCCTGAAAAGATTTTTGCAAAGCGCCGAGGAAAGTTTCGGTTTGCTGTGCGCCTGAAACGGCATATTTTCGGTCCAGAACAAAAAACGGAACACCCCTCGCACCAACTTGCTGAGCTTCGTAAATATCCTTCCGGACATCGTCCGCAAACTGATTGCTGTCTAACACACTTTTAACTTCACCAGCATCAAGACCAATTTTTACGCCAAGATCAATTAAAGTATTATGGTCAGCAGTGTTCTTTCCTTCGGTGAAGTATGCGTGAAATAACTGTTCTTCGGCGGCATCCCCTTTTCTATTTTTCTTGGCAAACTGAATAAAACGGTGGCTGTCAAAGGAATTTGCGAGAACAGCTTTTTCCATATGATAATCCAGTCCGACTTCTGCCGCCACATTGGTTACGTTGTCTAGCATTTGCGTGGCGTGATCCGTGGTTATGCCCTTTGCTTCAACCAAATAATCGACGATATTTTTATTCGGATCCGTCTCCATATCAGGATTTAACTGAAAACTTTTCCACTCCACTTCAATCCTTTCTTTTTGGGGAAACTGTTCCAGGGCTTTTTCAAATTTGCGTTTTCCGATGTAACACCATGGACACATTACATCACTCCATATTTCAACTTTCATTGTTTTTATTGTTTAGTTGGTGAGCCAGGTTTATGATCTTAATTAAATAGTCACAAAAAGCTCTTTATGAGATCTTCTTACTTTTTTAGCCTTAGCCAGAACGTCGTTTTCGGTGTCCCGATAGCCTAGCGTCATCATTACAACACTGCGAAGGCCTTTTTCGTTTAGTCCCAAAATTTCATCCATACCGTCCGCATCAAAACCTTCCATGGGTGTAGCGTCAATTTGTTCAGAAGCTGCTGCCACTACTGCATGACCAAGGGCGATATATGCCTGACGAGCCGCCCACTGGGCATTCGCTTCGTCCGTATGACTGGATATTCTATTGATTAATGATGTTTTCAAACCGTTCAGTGAGTCTGATGAAATCCCGCGTGTTTCTGCGATAAGATTTATGAAGTTTTCAACTTGCTCAGCTGTGATCTTTGTCCAGGAGGCAAAAACGATCAGATGAGAGGATTCGGCAATTTGCGGCTGCATGTAGGCCACTTTTTGAATTTTTTTCTTAATTTCCTGATCTTCAATAACGAAAACCGTGTAGGGCTGAAGACCGCCAGAAGAAGGAGAAAGCTGGATCGCCTCTAAAATTACATCCAGTTTTTCAGACGGAATTTTGTTTCCATTCATTCTTTTGGCAGCATAACGCCAGTTCAAAGTTTCTATGAGGTTATTCATTGTAGTTTCTTTTTAAATTAATTATGCAAACTTAAATAAATAAACTATACATTTGTAAGTACTATACAATAGGATAGTAATAAAAATGGAATAACACATGGAAGCGAAGCACGAATTTTTGGAGGAAAGATTAAATCATAGCGACTGTGCACGGAGCCTTTTGCCGGTCCGCGATGCGCTGGATGCACTGAACGGAAAGTGGAAACTTCAGATTATTATTTCACTGATGTTTGGAAACAAACGTTTTACGCAGATCGCCAAGGAAATTCCAAACATTACAGACAAGATGTTGTCAAAGGAATTACGGGATCTGGAAGCACATCAATTGGTAAAACGGACTGTTTTTGATTCGATACCCGTTGTGGTAGAATATACTTTGACCGAACACGGACATTCGCTAAGAGATCTGATCGATGTGCTGAGAATCTGGGGGATCAAACACAGAAATAAGGTAATGGGAAAATTGGAAGTAGGTGAGCCTTTGGAGGTGGAAGCGGAGATATCTGCACACTGAGATATAAAAAAAGTGAGATTTCGATTGTGTTTGACACTTTCGAAGCCTCACTTTTTTCGTTGTGGCGGATTGCAATAAATTATGCCAACCGGTTGATACAGTTCAGGTCTTCGAAAGCAACTTTCAAACGAGCGATCATGCTTTCTTCGCCTTTACGTAACCAAACACGTGGATCGTAATATTTTTTGTTAGGAGAATCAGCGCTTTCAGGGTTTCCTAACTGAGACTGAAGATATCCTTCCTTGTCCTTGTAATATTTAAGAATTCCTTCCCAAGTTGACCACTGAACGTCTGTATCGATGTTCATTTTGATCGCACCATACTCGATTGCTTCACGGATTTCTTCACGGGAAGAACCTGATCCGCCATGGAATACGAAGTTTACAGGAAGGTCGCCTGTTCCGAATTTCTCTTTGATAAAGTTCTGGGAATTAAGAAGAATTTTCGGCTCCAATTTCACATTACCTGGTTTGTAAACACCATGTACGTTTCCGAAAGCAGCAGCAATCGTGAAGTTAGGCGAGATTTTGCTCAATTCTTCGTAAGCATAAGCAACTTCGTCTGGCTGAGTGTAAAGTTTAGAGCTGTCAACATCGCTGTTATCCACGCCGTCTTCTTCGCCACCTGTAACGCCTAATTCAATTTCAAGTGTCATTCCGATTTTAGCCATACGCTCGAAATATTTGCTGCAGATCTCGATGTTTTCTTCGATCGGTTCTTCAGACAAATCCAGCATGTGTGAGCTGTACAATGGCTTGCCGTATTGTTCGAAATGACGTTCGCCAGCTTCCAGGAGACCGTCTATCCAGGGAAGAAGTTTTTTCGCGCAATGGTCTGTATGTAAAATTACAGGAACGCCATACGCTTCAGACATAAGGTGTACGTGCTGAGCGCCTGAGATGCTTCCTGCAATAGCAGCTTTCTGATCTGTATTTGAAAGGCTCTTTCCTGCGTAAAAAATTCCGCCACCATTCGAAAATTGAATAATAACAGGACTGTTTACAGCCGCAGCTGTTTCTAAAACTGCATTCACTGAGTTAGTGCCTACAACGTTAACAGCCGGAAGGGCATAATTATTTTCGTTGGCATGACGGAAAATTTCGCTAACTCCTTCGCCTGTAATTACACCGGCAGGAAAGCGTTTTGTGGTTTCGCTCATAGTAAAATAAGATATTTTATCAAGAATAAATTTTACAATTCGGGTATTGCGGCCCGATTGTACAGGAATTGCCGCAAGTTAACTATTTTACAGAAAATGGGCGAGATATGTAAAGGATATTATAAGTGATGAAGACGATTTCTGTGAGCAATCATTTTGACTCATTCTGTGTATATTTGAAAAAAGAATAGATTTGAAGAACAGAATGATAACATTCTGCCGTTTTAGTTACAAAATTAATATTGCATGTCTCCAAAATTAACCCGAACCATTCTTCTTGCCGGCACCGTCGGTTTTTTAATTGTATGGGTTCTGGAATTTCGCCGCACCACTTTATTTGATAGTTACTGGCTCCTTTTATTAAGTATTACCTGTCTTTTATTTTTTCAATTCAGCCGGTTGAAATCCTCTCTGGAATTGAAGAAAAAACTGGAAGATGAAGAAAGGGGAAAAAGTGTAAAAGTCACCAAAACTGTAAAGAAATGAATGTTCTGCCAGTCGGTTTTGCTGTTTTCTTTTTCATTCTTGCCGGATATTACGGAGCGGTTCGGGCTGTATTGCTCGACGTTTCTATTGACCGCTATTCATTAAGGCACGAAAACGCTGCCGAAATATATCAGACGCTTTACTGGCGCAGGTTATTGCGTATGATCCGCCTTGCCGTAGTGGCACTGGGCTGTTTTTATGCTGTCGCGTTTGTCTTTCCAATTCTACATGATTACCTGGGCCTGGCGGAAGGTTTTACGTTTGGCGTTCTATTTATATTTCTTGCAGTTTTATGGATTCTTTGTTATACGACATGGGTTCGGATCGGCCATAGTTTTCCAAAAATCCTGAATTTAAAAGCATTTCCTGTCCGTTTTGCAGAGTGGGTAATGACACCACTGTATTGGCTTGTTGAGCCTTTTGTAAAGGAACATGCCTTATCATACTATTTGCGGGACGAGGCAGTTTCTGCCGACGATCCCGACTTTGACGATCACAGTATTGAAGAAAGAATGTTCATCAATGCACTTGATTTCAAAGATTTAAGGATCCGTGATTGTATGATTCCGCGAACGGAAATTTCGGCTGTAAATGTCAATGACACGATTGAAGACTTAAAAAAGACGTTTTTGACAAGTGGACATTCGAAAATTATTGTTTACCGGGACTCGGTTGATGATATCCTTGGCTATTGTCATGCACTGTCACTTTTTCGCAAGCCAAAAGAAATCAGCAGTATTGTAACCCCGATTTTGATTGTTCCTGAAGCTATGCCTGCCAGCGACCTGATGCTTCGTTTTCTGGAAGAAAGAAGAAGTCTTGCTCTGGTAGTTGACGAATTTGGAGGAACTTCCGGGCTTGTAAGTGTGGAGGACGTGGTAGAACAGATTTTTGGGGAAATTCAGGATGAATACGATTCAACGGAAGACTGGACGGAGCGAAAAGTGGACGATCATACCTACATTCTGAGTGCACGTCATGAGGTAGATTATCTGAACGAAAAATACGGCTGGGAACTTCCTGAGGGTGATTACGATACGCTGGCCGGGATGCTGATTCAAATGCACGGTGATTTGCCAGAAGTTAATGATGAAATAGAAATGCCGCCTTATTCGTTTCAAATTATTTCTATGCAGGATACACGAATTGAGTTGGTGAAACTTACAAGAATAAGAACTGGAAGCGTTCAAACAGGTAGTGAAGCGAATGAAATTTAACCTATAAACCCTTATAAATTACTCCAATGAATTCCCGTATTCAGCTCAAAGTATTTCCGTTGTTCATGATCGCTCTGTTTTTGCTGACTAACAACAATGTAAATGCACAAAAACAGCATGAGATTTTTCGTCAAAAGATCGAAAAAATTCTTCCTCAGGCGAAAGGAACTGTTGGTGTTGCCATTATGGGTTTGGAAGATCGGGAGACTTTTTTATTCAACGAAGGATTGAAATATCCTATGCAGAGCGTATACAAGTTTCCGCTTGCGATGGCCGTTTTAAACCAGGTAGATAAAGGGAAATTGTCATTGAACCAAAAAATTCATATTACCTCAAAAGATCTTCTGCCTAATACGTGGAGCCCGATCAGAGAAAAATATCCGAAAGGAAATGTTGATCTGAAATTATCGGAAATTCTGGCTTATACCGTTTCTCAAAGTGATAATAATGGCTGTGATATTTTATTTCGTTTGATCGGCGGTACAAAAAAAGTAGATGCTTATATTCATAGCCTTGGCATAAAAAGCATAGCAATAGCGGCTACGGAAGAGGAAATGCATAAAGATTGGAATGCTCAGTTTGCAAACTGGTGCAAGCCAAGAGCAATGCTGCGTTTGCTTGAAATTTTTTATAAAGGCAAAGCGCTGTCAAAAACGAGCAACGATTTCCTTTGGAAGGTCATGACGGAGACAACTTCCGGCCCAAACAAAATCAAAGGTTTGTTACCGAAAAGTGCAAGCGTTGCCCATAAGACCGGTTTGTCGGATACGAAAGATGGGGTTTTAGCCGCAACCAATGATGCCGGCATCATGACGCTTCCGAATGGGGAACATGTAGCGATCGTAGTTTTTGTATCAAATACACCTGTTGATGAGAAAACGCGCGATGGCGTGATTGCCCAGATTTCGAAAGCAGCCTGGGATTATTATTTAGCAAAAAAATAGCGGTTGAATTTTTTATTGTTTAACCGGCAATCACTGAATAAATTGTGCAAATCAAAGTAGAGAATATAGGTAAAAAATTCATTCAGGAATGGATAATCCGCCGGGCAAGTTTTGTGTTGGAAGGAGGGCAGAAATATGTTTTTGTCGGGCCAAACGGGAGTGGGAAATCTACACTGCTGCAATTGATCACCGGTATGACACCGGCAACGGAAGGCACAATACAATACACGACCAAAGCGGGGAAAAATATTGATGTTGAGGAATGGTACAAACATCTGGTCATCGCTGCACCTTATCTTGAATTAATTGAAGAATTTACGCTGAGAGAACTGGTCGATTTTCATAAACAGTTCAAACCGCTTAAAAATAATATTTCCAGCTCCGATTTTGAAGATTACATCCAACTGTCTCATGCACGCGGAAAAGTGATCCGTCATTTTTCGTCAGGGATGAAGCAGCGCGTCAAACTTGGACTTGCCTTTATGTCTGATGTGCCAATTATTTTTCTTGATGAACCGACAACAAATTTGGATGTAACCGGAATAAACTGGTATCTTGACAACGTTACAAAAGCAACTGAAAACCAACTGGTTTTGTTAGGTTCGAATGTAAAACAGGAATATGATTTTTGCGAAAATATCATTTCGGTTTCTGCGTTCAAATAGAAACGGATCAATGTCGGATTATGGCAAAAACTATACAATATCTTTTGATTTTGGTACTGGTTTTTTTTGGAGCGATTGCAGAATCGTCCGGCGCCGGAATGTATTTTATTCAAAACAAAGGTCAGTGGGATTCGGATATCTTGTTCCGAACTGAGATACCCGGAGGATTTTTGTTCCTGAAAAATAAGTCGCTGCTTTATTCACTTTATGATGCTTCTCAGGTTTCATCTGTCCACACGAAATCCATCCCCGCTTCTCCAAATGCGAAATTTGCGCCTGCTAAACCTAAAATAATCAATGCGCATGGCGTGGAAGTTCAGTTTGAAAATTGCAATACCCAAATTAAGTATACCACAAAATATCCCGTCAAAACTCGTTTTAATTATTTCCTTGCTGGTACAGAATCGGTTCGTGCGGGAGATGTCGGAGCCTTTCAGGAAGTTGTCTACGAAGGTATATATAAGGGAATTGATCTTCGGATCTACATTTATGATAACACGTTAAAATATGAATTTATCGTTCACCCACAGGCCGATCCGTCTCAGATCAAATTAAAATATGAGGGAGCAAGCAGTGTGTCGGTAAATGAGGCAGGGCAGACAATAGTAAAAACTTCCGTTGGTCAGTTTAAGGAAGCACAGCCTTATTCTTTTCAGCTTGTTAATAAAAAAACGCTGGATATCGCTTCAAATGTTGTTCTGACAGAAAATAATCGTATTCAGTTTTCTTTTCCAAAAGGGTATACCCAATCTGAAACATTAACCATTGACCCGGAATTGATCTTTTCAACTTATTCGGGCTCTACTGCGGATAACTGGGGGCATACTGCGACCTATGACGCAGAAGGAAATTTATATTCCGGCGGAACTGTTTTTGGAGTCGGTTTTCCGGCGACGGTAGGTTCTTACCAAGTAAGATTTTCTGCACTTGTAGACGTAGGAATTTTAAAATTCAGTCCGGATGGCAGTGAACTTTTGTACGCTACATATCTTGGAGGAAACAATACAGACGTACCGAATAGTCTGATCGTTAACAGTAAAAATGAATTGCTGATTTTCGGAACGACTTCGTCATCGAATTTTCCAACCAGCGCAACTGCTTTTCAAAAAATATTTGCAGGCGGGATCTCAACCGAACCCATTGGTGGCCTCGAGCTCTTTAATGGCAGTGATATTTTTGTTTCAAAATTAAGTGCGGACGGGAAACAACTGCTTGCTTCAACTTATATTGGTGGAAGTGGAAACGACGGGATCAGCAGCGTGGGACCTGTACAGGTTCGAAATTATGGAGACAGCTTTCGTGGTGAAATAGAGCTGGATAACCAGGATAATGTTTTTGTCGTTTCTTCAACGAATTCAGAAAATTTCCCAGTCCAAAGCGCAGATCACACTAAACTTTCCGGAATTCAGGACGGCGTACTTATCAAACTTTCCTCTGATTTGAATTCACTGCTTTGGAGTACTTATGTCGGCGGAAACGGGTTCGACGCCGCGTTTTCGATAAAGCCTGCGAAAAATGGTGATGCTTATGTTACCGGTATTACGCAGAGTTCTAATCTTGCAACAAGCAGTGCTTCATATCAGGCAAAAATAAATGGTACGGAAGACGCGTTTGTAGCGGTTTATTCAAACGGGAAGTTAAAAGCTGCTACGTATTTAGGTACAGCTGCGGCTGATGGTGCTTATTTACTCGACCTCGATCCGAATGAAAATGTTTTCATTTATGGTCTGACAATGGGCGAGTATCCGGTAACCAAAGGTTTGTATAGCAATGCAAAAAGTAATCAGTTTATCCATGCGCTGGATCATAATTTGTCTAAATCTATCTTCTCTACAACGATCGGATCGGGCAGGGGAACGCCGGATATTTCTCCGACAGCCTTCTTAGTTAGTGAATGCGGAAATATTTATATCGCCGGTTGGGGAGGCGACGTGAATATTCAAACTTCTTATAATACAGCCAGCAGCACTTCCGGACTACCTGTTACAGAGGATGCTATTCAGCCAGTAACGACAGGAAATAATTTTTATATCGCGATTTTGGAAGAAGGAGCGCGGTCGCTTTTATATGCTACATATTTTGGTAGTGACAACCGCCAGGCGGAAGGTGACCACGTAGATGGCGGGACGAGCCGGTTTGATAAAAACGGTGTGATTTATCACGCAACCTGTTCATGTGGAGGAAGTAATTTTCCTGTCACGCCGCAGGCCTGGTCAAAAACGAATAAAAGTTCGAACTGTAATAATGCGGCTTTCAAAATCGATATTGATCTGTTAAAAGCAGATTTTGACGTTTATCAGGGACAAACTAAAAATGTGCTGCAAGGTTGTGCTCCCCTTACGCTGGATTTTTTTAATGCAAGTGAGGGTGGTGTCGAGTATTTCTGGGAAATAAATGGAAACGGGATTTCCCGGGAAGAGGATGGTGGCAGCTACACATTTTCAGAAGCCGGCGAGTACAAAGTTACCTTAAAAGCATACAATAAGTTGAGTTGCAAGCGAATGGATATGGCTGAGAAAACGATCAGAGTAGAAAGTGTCAATGCCAAAATAATCAGCGATACGATCGTATGTGAGAATAAGACGATCAGTCTTTTCGCCAGTGGAGGTACGAAATATAAATGGTCGCCTGCCACAGGTTTGGACAATTCGGCTATTGCAAATCCCAAAGCGACGATTGATAAGACGACTGAATATACCGTAGAAATCAGTACTGAAAGTGGTTGTGCTGTTACTAAAAAAGTTAATGTGACAGTTGAGGAAAGTAAAGATTTTGTAGCGATGCAAAACGTAACGTCGTGCGCTGGCACAACTGTGACGTTAACTGTGTCCGGAGAGGCCGCACAATATAACTGGACCGGTGATTCCACACTGAGCGAAACCAGCGGGAAATCGGTTACGGTAAGTCCGGCTCAAACGACTACTTACACAATTGAAGGTATCTATGGAAATGGCTGTCGACCGAAAAGACAGATAACAGTGACCATCGACAATGCGCATGAACCTGCGTTCGAAATTGTCAGATCAGGTGGAGAATGCAATAAACCTGTCAAATATTCCATGTTAAATAAAACATCCAATGCCGAACGCTATGAATGGAATCTTGGAACGGTAAATGGTCTGACTACAACTAATATCGAAGATTACAGTTATGAAACACCAGGAAAATATATCGTGACGCTCACTTCCTATAATTCTGCTGGTTGTGCGCTAACTACTTCCAAAGAGGTAAGTGCCGAACCGCCGCTGGTTATTGCGAACGTGATAACGCCAAATGGAGATGGGAAAAATGACCACTTTGTGATTCCCGTTTCAGGTTCGAATCTGGAAATTTATAACCGTTGGGGAAAAAGCGTTTTCAAATCAACAAATTATAAAGATGATTGGGGTAAGGGTGTGACAAACGGGACTTACTTTTACGTTGTTGACACGCCCGGCGGAAATCATTGTAAAGGGTGGCTGGAAGTTTTAGAGTAATTGAATGTCAGTGAATTATATATTGGATTAAAATAATTAGCTTTAAATATTATTCAAAAATGTGCCAATTTTATTTCTGTAAACTATGAAAAAGTTAATCATATTTATCTTCGCAGTAGTCATTTCTTCATCGTCCTATGCGCAGACCAATGCTCATTTTGGGAAAGAAATTAACGATAAAAAGGCAATCGAAGCCAAGGCTCTACCAGAGAAGATGGCTGGCAAAGAAGAGCTGGCAACGAAAGTTACGGGAACAGTGGAATCTGTTTGTCAGGTGAAAGGTTGCTGGATGAAAGTGAAAATGGATAATGGAGAAACGATGCGTGTGATGTTCAGAGATTATGCATTTTTCGTCCCAAAAGATATTGCTGGTAAGACAGTTGTGTTTGAAGGTGATGCACAATTGAAGACTGTTCCTGTTGAACATTTGCAGCATTATGCAAAAGACGCGGGCAAAAGCGATGAGGAAATTGCTAAAATAACAGAGCCTAAAAAAGAAATGACATTTATTGCAGACGGGGTTTTGGTAAAATAAGCAGCTTCAATGGCGCTTGATAAGTAAGGAATACACCAATGGACACTTTTGTGGTAGTACACAAGTGTCCATTTTTTATGAAATCCAGATTAATATTTTTTACTCTCCTGATTATTAATGTTACACTTTCTCAGGCCCAAACTACACAATTCACGTGGTGGAATCCGGCAAGCAGCAAAGTCCCGGTTATTGAAGGGCAGGCGTGGCCGGACGAAATAAAAAGCCGTTATGACCGCTTACCCGGAAGAGCCGAGAAGTTGGTAAGAGAGCAGGTATGGAACCTATCGAAGCAATCGGCCGGATTGATGATCCGGTTCAGGGCGAATTCCGGCGAAATTAAAGTAAGATATCAGGTCGGGGGAAAGCTGGCACTTCCGCATATGCCTTCAACAGGCGTAAGCGGTGTGGACCTATATGCCATTTCAAATGATGGTGAATGGCGCTGGTGCGCTGGCAAGTATGTTTTTGGAGATACTGTCGCTTACAATTTTAAGAATCTCGAACCTGTCGATCAGAATCATAAACTTGGAAGGGAATATCGCTTGTTTCTGCCACTGTATAATAATGTAAAATGGCTGGAAATCGGTGTTCCTGACGGGGCAAGGTTTGAAGCATTACCAGTTCGTCCGGACAAACCTATTGTAATTTACGGAACCTCAATTGCTCAGGGTGCTTGCGCATCACGTCCTGGGATGGCCTGGACTTCTATTTTAGCAAGAAAATTGGATGATCCTTTAATCAATCTGGGCTTTTCTGGAAATGGCCGTCTTGAAAAAGAGGTGGTTGACCTGGTCTCTGAGATCGATGCTAAAATATTTGTTCTGGACTGTCTGCCGAATCTTGTTGCAAGTGTGAATATTAGCCTGGCTGAGGTCAAGGCCAGAATTTTAAATGCCATTCATAATTTAAGACAAAAACACAGTTCCATTCCCATCTTGATGGCAGAACATGACGGGTATACTGACGAAGCGATTAATCCGGTCAGCCGTAAAAATTATCAGGAAGTTAATGCTGTAATGAAGGAAGCCTTCGCGCAGCTGAAAGCAGAGGGTGTTAAAGAGATATACTTGATCTCTAAGGAAGATTTCCAGCAGGATATTGAAACGACGGTTGACGGGACACATCCGACTGATTTGGGTATGATGCGGTATGCAGATGCTTATGAGCGACACATCCGGACCATTTTGCATGAGCCAATAGGCGTTCTCTCCACGACCAGACCGTGTACGCAACTTCGTGAGCTGCCAAATTATGATTGGGAAATACGTCACAGGGATATCTTAAATTCCAATAAATTAGAGAAACCAAAAGTAGTTGTTATTGGGAATTCTATTACACATTTTTGGGGAGGCTTACCAAAGGGCCCGCGAGCAACGGGGGAGGAATCATGGAATGAAACCTTTGGAACAACCGGCGTTCGCAATATGGGTTATGGCTGGGACCGAATTGAAAATGTTTTATGGCGTGTATATCATGGCGAACTGGATGGATATACTGCTCAAAAGATCTTCGTAAATATTGGTACGAACAATCTTCAATCGAACAAGGATGAAGAAATTCTGGAAGGCTGGAAATTACTGATTGAGGCAATTAAATACAGGCAGCCAGACGTGGATTTGATGATGGTCGGGATTTATCCGAGAAGGCAGCAGGAAGAGCGTGTGAAAAAATTGAATGCTGAATTAAAAAAGCTGACAAAATCTATGAACGTAAACTTTGTTGATCCGGGACTGTCGCTAGCCAACAAAGATGGAAAAATCGACGAAACGCTGTTTTCTGATGGTTTGCATCCGAACGCAAAAGGATATACCATTTTGGGAAAAGCATATGAACCGTTTGTGAAATAAACGGCTCACTGATTGCTTATAATATTACGCCGATACCAAAAAGGATAACAAACAGCAAAGTTGAAAGTGCCATTTGTTTTAGATAAGGATCAAGCTCGCTGGCTTTCTTTAAACGGGAAACGGCAAGCCCATTTTTGATGAAAAAAGGGAAACTTAATAAAAAAATCAGGCTGGTGTAACTTGAAAAATTCTGTATCGTGTAAAGCAAAACGCAGGACATTCCGATCAAAAGTATAGCCCAGTGGTAAAATATTGCTTTTTCTCTGCCTAATCTTACAGGAATGGAATTCTTACCAGTGGCTCTGTCCGATTCAATATCACGGATGTTATTGATATTTAGCACGGCTACGGCAAATAATCCGCAGCTTGTTGCGGGCAGTAATAAATCCCAGTTCCAGATATGTGTATGAAGGTAACTACTACCCAAAACACCAACCCATCCAAAAAATATTAGAACCGACAAATCTCCCAGTCCAACATATCCATATGGCCGTTTTCCGGCTGTATAGGTAATCGCGGCGATGATGCAGGCGATACCGATTCCAAGAAATACCCAAAACGTATTTGCAGGGGCATCTTTAAGGGCAATGTAAAGCAACGAAAGTCCGGAAATTAATGACAGAACGGAGAAAAGAATAATGGCTCTCAACATTGTTGAAGCCGGAATACTTCCCGAATGAACTGCTCTACGCGGGCCTTCCCGAAGCTCGGTATCTTTGCCGTTTACGGCATCACCATAATCATTGGCGAAGTTGGAAAGTATTTGTAAAAGCGTTGTTGTCAGTACACTTAACAAAGCAACGGGCCAGCTGAACCGACCCGTTGATGAGGCTAAAAAACAGCCCATTAATATACAGGAAAGCGCCAGAGGTAATGTACGTGGTCGGGCAGCTTCTATCCAAGATTTCATTTTACTATTACTTAATATTAAGCCCGGGCACTTTGTTCAACCCAGGCAATTATTTTTGCATCGGAAATTTTATATACCAACAGCGGTTAAAAATTCAGGATCTGTCGGCAAAATTTTTGAAGCGAAAAAATTAGTAAGCTCACCTTTTTCATTTACTACATATTTGCAGAAATTCCACGTCGGAGCTTTATCATTCCATCCGTTTAATTCTTTGGTAGTAAGCCATTTGTATATCGGAGCCTGATCGTCGCCTACTACTGAAACTTTTTCAAACATTGGGAAAGAAACACCGTAGGTTTTTGAGCAGAACGTAGCGATTTCTTCGCTGGTACCAGGTTCTTGTCCGCCAAAATTGTTAGCAGGAAAACCTAACACAACCACTTTGTCGCCATGTTCTTTATTGAATTTTTCCCAGTCAGCATACTGTTTTGTGTAACCGCATTTTGAAGCAACATTCAGGATAACTACTTTTTTGCCTTTGTATTTGCTCAAATCAACTGTTTTTTCACCAACAAGAGATTTAACTTTAAAATCGTACAGTGTCTGTTTTGCGATGGTATGCCCGTCTGGTTTCTGAGCGATTTCACTTTTGTCAGCAAAAATACCGGCAATCAGCGATGTAATCATAATAAAAACTGATTTTAACAAGTCCATAAGAAATCGTTTTGGTTAAGCAATAGGTGGAAAATATGAGATACGAAAATTAATCTTCAAGCGATTGAATTTCACATATAAAATTAATGTAAAAAAATGCTTTTACATTCTTTCCGGTACATTTATTCCTAACAACCCTAAACCTCTGTAAATTGTTTCTGCAACCACTTTTGAGAGTGCCACACGGAAGCTCACGGCAACCGGATCAGAATCGGCAAAAATGGAAACTTCTGCATAAAACTGGTTGTAAACTTTGGCCAGTTCATACATATAAAACGAAATCACAGATGGGGCAAATTCATTACCTGCTGCCTGAACGCGAATAGGGAATTGAGATAATGTGAAAATAAGTTCTCTCTCAACCTGATGCAATTCGTAAGTAGCCGGTGGCAATTTTACCTCAATTCCGGATTGTTCCGCTTTTCGCATAATGGATCGCACACGCGTGTAGGTATACTGAATGAACGGTCCTGTATGTCCCTGGAAATCAATCGATTCCTCCGGATTAAACAACATTCGTTTCTTCGGATCAACTTTTAACAGGAAATATTTTAAAGCGCCAAGTGCGAGTGTATGGTAAAGCTGCGTTGCCTCCTCACTTTCAAAATCATCAATTTTTCCAAGTTCCTGTGTTCTCGCTGCGGCCGTATCGATCATTTGTCTAACCAGATCGTCGGCGTCTACAACAGTTCCTTCGCGTGACTTCATTTTGCCTGAGGGCAGGTCAACCATTCCGTAGCTGATATGGTAGCAGCCTTCGGCATACGGACGGCCCAGACGTTTTAAAATCGCAAAAAGTACGTTAAAGTGGTAATCCTGCTCATTTCCTACCACCCATAAATAGCGGTCATTGTGGAAATCTCCATATTTAAGCTCGGTGGTTCCGAGATCCTGCGTGATATACACAGAGGTTCCATCACCACGGAGTACCAGTTTCTCATCCAGCCCTTCTGCCGTCAGGTCTATCCATACAGAATTATCTTCTTTTTTAAAGAAAACGCCTTTCTGTAAACCTTCTTCAATGATATCTTTTCCCAGCAAATAAGTGTTGGATTCGTAATAGGTTTTATCGAAGCTTACACCGATCTGGTTATATGTCTGATTGAAACCTGCGTATACCCAGTTGTTCATTTTTTGCCAAAGTGCGACTGTTTCAGAGTCACCCTGTTCCCAAAGCAAAAGCAATTTTTGGGCTTCAAGAATCCATGGCGCTTTTTTCGCCGCTTCTTCCGGCGTTAAGCCTGTTGCAACCAGTTCAGCAATCTGCTTTTTATATTCAATGTCAAATTTTACATAATATTTACCAGCCAGGTGATCGCCTTTGATTCCCGAAGATTCAGGTGTTTCACCATTACCCAATTCGCGGTAAGCCAGCATGGATTTGCATATATGAATGCCTCTGTCGTTGACCAGACAAGTTTTTACAACATCAAATCCGTTTGCTTTCAATATTCTTGAAAGCGAATCTCCCAGGAAATTATTACGTAAATGACCCAGGTGAAGCGGCTTGTTGGTATTTGGTGAAGAGAATTCGACCATCACAGATTTACCGCTCGCAGGAGAAGTCCCGAAATCGGCATCAGAAGAAATACCTCCAAATAAATCCAGCCAGGTCGTGTCTTTAAGACTTATATTCAAAAATCCCTGAACAACATTGCAGCGATCGACCACTGAAGAGTTTGCTTCAAGATCCGCTCCGATAAGCTGCCCGATTTCTGCCGGAGCGCGTCGTGTAGCTTTGGTTAATGCGAACGTAACAAATGTATAAAATCCTTCAAATTCCTTTTTGGTTGGTTGCAGCAGGATGTCATCAACAGTGATGTCAAAGTTTTTGTGGATCGCTTTTTGAATGTCTGCTTTCAGTATTGCTTCAATCGTCATGAATATTGTTTTTATAAAATTTCGGAAGTGTTAAGCAAAAATTAAATAACATTCCTCTAAGTTTTTATTTGATTAAAAATATTTTTACATTAATGACTATGTTATTCTTTTTGATGCAAAATTAGGGTAAATATTGAACAGACTTACACCCCGCCCAAAGAAGTTATGAAGAACCGTTTACTATTTGTGATACAAAGTTGTCTGATCATACAATTTTGCCTCGTTGGGCCTTCCAGGGTTCATGCACAACTAGAACAATCTGATCGTCTTGAAATTCCTACAAATTCGTCGCGCTCCGAATTGTTTGAAGTATTTACGTTGGGCAACGACGGGCTTCTGGCACTGGTCCGCGGCGATGCAAGTTTTGGCAACAGAAATGAAAGCTGGGAATTTACACGGTACGACACGTCGCTAAACCCTGTTTGGCGCATGAACTACAAACTGGATTATCGCTATATCCCGGTTATGGCTTACCAGGGTGAACATTTCGGATACTGGTTGTTTGCGCAGCCGGATACGGATCATTTTCTTTTCTTGCAAATGAATTTTAGTGACGGAGCGATCGAGAGCTATAAAGGAAATTTGCTTTCCGGCATCGATGTGCAACAGTTTAAGGTAATCGGAAGCAAAGCAATCGTGGCAGGATATCACCGGTCGCGGCCGGTCGTTGTGGTTCACTCTTTTTTCGATCAATCCTCAAAAGTGTTACCCGGACTTTATGAAAAAAATACAGAGTTGAATAATGTTGATATCAACGAGCAAGATGGCATAATCAACGTAATTACTTACGCATATCGAAAGAAAAACTGTGTTTTTGAAATAAAGACATATTCTTATGAAGGTAAATTTTTGAAGAAAACAGCGTTAAGTGATCCCCGGAACAGTTTGATTTCTGGTCAGATCGTTCCCTTGAATGCTGACGACTCATACTTGATAGGGAATTATTCAATTGGCTGTACTCCTTACTCGCAGGGACTTTATATTACACATATAAGTGATAATGAACCTGAAAAACCTGAATTTATCGAGTTTTCCGAATTGCAGAATTTTTTCAATTATATGAAACCCAAACGTCGTCAGCGCATGATGGAGCGGATTGGAAAAAGAAAAAGTCTGGGGAAGGAAAATCGGTTTAGATATCGCCTGCTGGTTCACGAACTGATCCAGACAGAGGATGAGATTGTGCTGGTTGCCGAAGTTTATTATCCAAATCAACGCGCCGGATCTCCTATGATGGTAACGAACGGAGTTTCGCGGCCATATTATGCCCGTTCGCTGGAGGGGTACCGCTATACACACGCCATTGTTTGTGGATTTGATCGGAATGGGAAATTTAAATGGGACAACTGTATCCCGATAAAAGATCTGACCAGCTTTGAGCTTCAGGAAATGGTGCAGCTTACCCCTGTAAATGACTATTTTATTCTAGCATATCCGCAGGAGGGAACAATCCATACGGAAGTGATCAACAGAAGTAAAGTTGTTGTTGAAAATGAAAAATTCAAGATCAGCGCAAAGTCTGAGTCAGACAAGGTAATCAATAACGAAAATGCCTATCTGGCGCCTTGGTATGGTCAATACTTTCTTGCTTACGGAATGCAGCGCGTCGGCCCTTCATCGATTGGTCAGGGCAGAGATGTTTTTTATATCAATAAGCTTACTTACAAAACCGAAAGTATTAACAAGGCGGAAAATCGTGAGGGAATGAGCGTGCCGAGATAAACACTGAATTTATGGAAATCAATCCACCATCCAGATATGGTCGGCTTCGAAACCTTGTTCTTTCCATTCAACAAGGACACGCTGACTTTCCAGTGTATTAACTTTCATGCCGACATAATCCGGCTCGATCGGCAATTCCCTGTTGTAGCGACGATCGATTAAAACCATCAGCTCAACCATTTTCGGGCGGCCAAAGGCGGTCATTGCATCCAGCGCGGCACGAACCATACGGCCACTCGCTAAGACGTCGTCGATAAGGATAACACGTTTTCCCTCGATTAAAAAAGGAACATTGGTTTTATTTGGTAATAAAGGGGAGTCGCGGCGGCGAAAATCGTCACGATAGAAAGTTGCGTCAAGATGGCCTAGTGGAATATTTTTTCCTGTACGTTCACGCAATTCGGCCACAACCCGTTCAGCAAAGAAAATACCACGTGGTTGCAAACCCATGATCACGGTATTGTCAAAATCCTGGTGATTTTCAATAACTTCCTGACATAACCGGCTGGTCATGATCTCTAATAGGGGGCTGCTTAAAATAAGTCGTTTAATAGACATGGTATTATTTTGCTGAATTTTAGCCTAAATTAAGCTGACATTTATGAAATCTAAAACTTTTCCCCCTAATAAGTGAATTCTTCGCAGAAAGAAAAACACCGTCTGATAACTAATTTTATGAATAGAAAGCTTTAATTTAACTTTGAACCATAATTTAACAATCTTGTGTTTGACTAAACCAATGTTGAATACCGGCATTGATTTTTCACTTAGGCGAGTCGAAGGTAACGGCCGTTTAACAATTCAATTATGTAGTAATGAAATACCTGATCGCGGGACTTGGAAACATTGGCCCTGAGTATGCTTTTACGAGGCACAATATCGGCTTCATGGTTCTGGACAGACTTGCAGCTCAAAATGATTTTAAATTCTCTTTTGAAAAACTCGCGTTTGTAGCGGAGTGGAAGCATAAAGGGCGTCAGTTTTATTTTATCAAACCGACCACCTTCATGAATTTAAGTGGAAAAGCGATCCGATACTATATGGATCAGTATAAAATACCGAAAGAAAACTTACTGGTGATTGTAGATGAATTGCAGCTCCCGTTTGGCACTTTGCGAATTAAACCAAAGGGAAGCCATGGCGGACACAATGGATTGAGGAATATTGAGGAAATATTGGGTACAGCTGAGTATCCGAGGCTACGGTTCGGGATAGGAAATAATTTTCCTCGAGGAAGGCAAGTAGATTATGTATTAAAACCATTTTCCAAAGAAGAAATGTCAGAAATACAAATATTTTTGGATACAGCTGGTGATATGGTTATTTCATTTTGTACTTTGGGAATACAATATGCGATGAATAATTACAACCAATGATTGTATTTTTTAAAGAATATATAAATATTTCAAGATTGGTATTTATTTGGTTATTCTTTTATTTTTAAAATTTTATTTTTATTTGATCGTGATAATCAGATATTAATTGTAAATTATACTAAATTTATTTCACTTTATTCCAAACAATATTCTGTTTAAAGGTTTTTAGATTATTTGTAATATCAAAATTTATGATGACATTTGTATATCGAAAAGACGCAATAAGAATTGAATAAATCCATGAAGCTGAATTAAATATATATTATATTTGTATTCATATCAGGAGTAAATATTTGAGCAAGTTTTTTGTGCAACGGATAGACGAGAGGCACAATTATTTTCGACTGATCTAAAATTGAATATTAATCGTAGATTGAATAAATAATTTTCAATTTTGTAAAACGAAAAAATTGAAGTATTATTGACGCCAATGTGACTTTGTGAAATAATAGCCGTCCAATGTTTGCATTATAACAGAGGACTTGATATAAAAGAAATAATTTTGACCTGAATGGCCTGACAACTGATATCGGCAAAAGTTAACTTTAAAAAGTTGTTTACTATCAGTCTGTAATTCAGTCAAATAAAGATAAGAAAAGGTTAAGGGTTTAGGAATAGTCAGTATAAAGCCGTCTTCATGAGATGGCTTTATCTTTTTATAGGCTCAGCCCAAACTTCAACCCGGCGGTTTAATTTTCTTAATTCTTCGGATAAGTTTTTTTGTGCCGGTCTGGTTGATCCATATCCTACGCCTTCGATTCTGTCGGCTGTGATACCACTTTCCAACAAATACTGTTTTACAACCGAAACTCTTTGAGTTGATAAAACAAGATTTTTATCGAAATCGCCGATATTATCTGTGTGTCCTTTAAGCATAATTTTTAAATCGGTCCTGGTCTTGAAATACGAAATAATGTAGTCAAGCTGTGATTTTGCGTGGCTTTCCAACGTTTCATTACTTTGATTGAACAGGAGCGTAACTAACGGACTGTCAAACTTTTCAGGTTCCAGACTAATCAGCGATTTGACTTCCGTTGCTCGTGCAGCCGTTCGGACCGGTATACTTTTCGTTTGATACCCCGGCGCGTTAACTGAAATTTTATATGATTCGTGCGGTGTCAGCAGGAATGTATATCCGCCATTTTTTACGTTGCTTTTTGCTACCAGTGAATCGTCGGCCGACTTTCTTACAGATACTTCTGCATTTTCGACAGATTTTAAATTTGTTCCTTCAAATACTTTTCCGGTCACCTGAACAAGCCTGGTGCTGATCGTAGGAGTTTTTTGCTCCACCGTTTTTGGTTCTTCTTTTACAGGTTCCAGTTCGGCCACAGATTCTTTGGGTGCTCTGCTGATTGTCTGGAAACTCCTGCGAATAAATACAGGCGTCATCACCCGATCGTATACCCTTATCAAAGCAACGGAGCCGGCG
This sequence comes from Dyadobacter koreensis, assembly GCF_900108855.1. GTDB lineage: Bacteria > Bacteroidota > Bacteroidia > Cytophagales > Spirosomataceae > Dyadobacter > Dyadobacter koreensis. The sequence goes on along the minus strand of NZ_FNXY01000003.1, from coordinate 616,950 downwards.
CTTGCTTCATGATTAGCAACCAGATCGTCCTGGAATAAATTTAAAACCTGGTCGTTATCCAGAACGCCCTCTGTTCCCGGGTCTTTAAATTCCACTTTTGACAAGCCATTCACATACATCTTTATAGCCTTGGTTTCAAAATCCCTTGAATAAACATAGTGGATATATTTATTGGCTCTGACAGGTGCTTTTTCACCTATTGCAAAATCGTAAAAGTTTAGCTTGCCGTCGTAGATATAACTTCCGTAATCGCTTTTTCGATTTTTGAAATCAAGCACGCGTTTCCAGCTGTCCAGTTCAGTCAGTTTAAAATAAATTTCAACCGTGAACGATTTATTAAGAAATCCATTTGCTTCCTTATTATCAAACTGCAATCCCGAATTTTTTTCAAACTGATAAACCGTTCGGATAATTTCCGGAACACCATTTTCTCCGCTTCCAGGCACTTTTTCCTTAATGAACTGACCTGCCTGTCCTAGTTTATGTAGAGACGGGCCGCCCTTTTCAATCGGCAACAGGCCGTTATTGAAATCGTAAGTCCACTGGTTTTGTGAAAAAACTGAATAATAGGAGTGGCCAAGAAGAAAAATAAATAGCCACCGTGCATTTTTTTTACTAATCATCTTCAAAAATATAAAAAAGAGATGTCGAAGCCGAAACGGTTCTTGTATTTTTGAAACATAATCAACTTTTAAGGTGAAAAATATTTTAATTGGTCTTGTATTCTCTATCCTCTGGGCTTCTGCCTCGGTCGCGACCAAATTTGGTGTCCAGTCAGCATCTCCTTTGATATTAGCAAACGTTCGTTTTTTTATTGCTGGTATATTGCTGCTTGGTTTTTCTTACATTTTTGGCAAAGATGAGTCCTACAAATTGCCAAACCGCGCGGAGTTCATGCAGCTTGGGTTGTTTGGTTTTTTAAATACTACGCTCTATCTCGGTCTGTATGTCCTGGCGATGAAATATACTGCCGCTGGTATTGGTAGTCTTGCCGTTTCTGTGAATCCGCTGATTATCGTTTTATTGTCGGCTTGGTGGCTAAGCCGCCGCCCCGCGATGGGCGAATGGTTAGGAATTATTTTAGGAATGTCAGGCGTGGCCATTGCAACATATCCGTTATTGGACGGAGCAACGACAAAAATTGAAGGCGTTATTATTTTGCTGATAAGCATGATCGCTGTTTCGGCAGCGAGTGTTTACTATGCCACAATCAAATGGAAGTTGCCAAATTTACTGATCAATGGCTGGCAGGTTATGCTTGGCGGCATTTTCCTGCTTCCTTTTACATTTATTTTCGGAGACTTTTCTGCCACTGCCTGGGATTTTCAATTTTGGGGATCTGTTTTATGGTTAAGTCTGGCTGTATCAATAATCGGATTAATCTGCTGGTTTTATCTTCTTAGCATCGATACAGTCCGTGCTTCATTATGGCTTTTTCTTTGCCCGTTATTTGGCTTTTTCTTCGCCTGGTGGTTAATGGATGAACCAGTCACTTTGTATACCGTTGCCGGGACACTATTTGTTATTTTCGGGCTGTATTTCGGGCAAAAGGCGAAACTGGCAGGTAAGTTGAATATAAAAAAATAATCATTCGCCGGTCGCTCGACGGCAAATGATTATCTTCTTGTATAACTTCTAGGTTAATCTGTTTCGATTTGTCCGCTTAAATAAAGACGGGCCTGACCTCCGATATTAACGCGGTCGCCATCTAAATCACATTTCAGGAAGCCTCCGCGTTTTGATAACTGTTTTGCTCTTAGGTCAGTTTTTTCCAGTTTTTCTGCCCAATAAGGAATCAGTGTCGTATGCGCTGAACCTGTCACAGGATCCTCGTCAACGCCTGATTGTGGCGCGAAAAATCTTGAAACAAAATCTACTTCATCTCCCGGAGCAGTGATAATAATACCTCTTGCCGGTATGGTCGAAAGAACTATGATGTCAAAATCCAGGTCGCGCACTTCGGCTTCCGTGTCAAGGACCACCATGTAATCTGTTTTTCCTTTATAAACTTCGAGAATGGCGGCGTCTCTCAACCCTTCCATCAAGGCAGGAGGAGGAACAGCAATATGATACTGATCAACCGGGAAATTTAGCGTCAACCAGTTGTCTTTGCAGAGAACCGTCAGTTCACCGCTCAGCGATTCAAATTTAATCAGGTCACCTTCATAACCCTGAATATTAAAAATCACATACGCAGAAGCTAGTGTTGCATGTCCACAAAGTTCGACTTCTAAAAATGGAGTGAACCAGCGAATATGAAAGCCAGCTTCAGTAGGAATATAAAACGCAGTCTCTGCCAGATTGTTTTCTGCTGCAATATTCTGTAACGTTTCATCCGGCAGCCAATTTTCCAGCGGAACAACGGCAGCTGGATTCCCTGAAAAAAGCTGATTCGTAAAAGCGTCAATTTGATATATATTCAGTTTCATCGATTTTGGGCCAGGTGTTAATTTAATCCAAGGTATTAATTTTTTTTTCTATAAAACGTAGTCGTGAATGGAATTTTTCAAGAATTTTATTAGAATCTGATAAATATTCTACTTTTGATTCCGCCCGAAGACAACCTTGAACGGTCAAAAGCTATATTCCTGACATATGTTTGAAAAGCTCCGTATGTTTCAAAGTGCTTGTGAAAACGAAGATTTTGCTGAATTGTTTTCTATTAAAGAATTTATCGCCTTCTATTTTTCATACGAAGGTAAACTCCGTTTGTCCAGCCAAACCCTTCCTGGATATCATATTCTCCACCACCTGCTTCCAGATTGGTATCTGATACGTTATATTTCTCCATCATCTTGCCTGTTCGTTTAAACTCTTTTTCATTTAATGAAAGCCATTCATCGCTCAGCTCGTTGGCGGTTTTATGAAAATTATAATTCCTAAGCCCTTTGTAGGTAATCCACTGCAAAGGAGCCCAGCCATTTGGAGCGTCCCATTGCTGTCCGGTCTTAACACCAGTTGTCAATAATCCGCCAGAACGCATGAAATTTAAACGAATGTATTTTCGCACATAATGAGACTGCTGTTTTCTGGCTAGTTTAAAATACAAAGGGAATGTTCCGGCCAGCGTCACAGATTTTGTAAAATCCTTTTTGACAAAATTGTAGTCCATGTAATAATTACGGCTGTCATCCCAGAAATAATTTTCTACTGCTTCACACCGTTGCCTGGCTTTATTTTCATAAAGTTGAAAACACTCATACTCTTCATTTAAAAGATATGCTTCCGCCAGTGTCTTTTCCAAATGATGCATCAGACAATTTAAGTCAACAGGAAGGATATCTGTTGTTTCAATCGAAGAAAAATCATTTTCATCTGCAAACCACCGACTGCTAAAATCCCAGCCGGACTCAGCCGCGGCACGAATATGGCGGTATACACGATCTGCTGAAATCTGATGATGATCCACCGCATCTGCCGCCAGTTCAACGTCTTCCTTATAGGCCTCTGGTCTTGGAGTGGATTTATCGTCCCAATAGCGGTTAAGAACAACACCATTGGGTAAATGAACCACGCGACGGTATGCTGTAAAATCTTCTCCTGACGAGTTTCCGGCGTCCATCCAATAATCATATTCCCGCTGCATTTGCGGGAGATATTTTTTCAGGATTTTCTTTCCTTCCATTTCGCTGTACAGGCGGACCATCAATGAAAAAAATGGCGGTTGTGAGCGGCTTAAATAATAAGTTCTGTTGGCCGTGGGGACATGTCCGAACGTATTTATAAGATAGGCGAAATTGTTGATCATGTTTTCAATCAGATCGATCCGGCCGCACTCTTTCAAACCAAGCATCGTGAAATAGCTATCCCAGTAATAAATCTCCCGAAACCTTCCTCCGGGCACCACATAGGAATGGGGCAACGGAATTAATGATCCTCCGCGCTCCTGATTTTCCGGCTGCCGGGTCAAATATGGCCACAGTTTACGGATGTGCTGCTCGGTTGTCAGCTCAGGATCAGGAATATATTCAGCCTTTATCTCCTCGGGAATTCTGAAATGACTATGAACGAAAGTATCCAGGTTAAATTCTGGTTCGTTTTTTTCGTGATGATATTTTTCTATGATAAAAACAGGATCTTCAAGCGGGATACAGTCCGCAAAAGTTTTTGAGTCTTTGAAGATATGGCTGTTTTGGACGTCATTAAAAAAGCTGCCGAATAGCTCTTCAGGAGATGTCAGGGCTTGACCAAATGTAACTGAGGGGGCAATGAATCCGAACAAATCTTATGGAATTTAAAGTTCACATTTTATTTAAATCAACTGCTGACAGCATCTAGTAAATATACTATTTTACCATCAAAGTAATCGGATCGAATTCTATATCTAAACTTTTTATAATCAGTTTTTTACCTCGGTAAATGATAACTTTGGCAACTTCATGGCACTTTCAATAATCTGGATTTCGATATTCAGAATTCCGGCTTCGGCTTTGAAGTTAATTTTTTCAACATCATCTGTTGGCTTGTGGTAATCATCATGCCCGCCGGTATGGAAAAACAATACCGGAATACGTTTTGCGTAAAACGATCCATGGTCTGATCCACCACTGCCTGCCGCGTCTGTGAAAAACTTTATCCCGCTTTTAACCGGTTTGAAAACTTCCGGCCACTGACTGCTTGTGCCATACCCGCCTATACCTACACCCCGGTCTGGGTTATATCTGCCAATCATGTCCATATTACACATAAAACTGATTTTGTTCAGTGGTAATGTGGGATTGTTTACAAAATGTTTCGATCCTAAAAGTCCCAATTCCTCAGCACCAAAAGCGATGAAGAGAAAATTATAAGGTTCTTTGCTGTTATTTTCCGAAAAATAACGTGCCAGTTCCAATAAACCTGCAACGCCGGACGCATTGTCGTCTGCACCGTTGTGTATTTTCCCCTCAGGATGGTCATCTTTTGAACTTCCCTGCTTTCCCAATCCGAGATGATCGAAATGTGCGCCGATAACAATTGTGAATTCAGCATCGTTATCCAGAAATCCGATTATATTTTGCGTTTTGCGTAAACTGTCCGGAACGGCAACGCGTCTGACTTTCGCAACGAATTCCTGTCTGAAACCATCCGTCCCCATTGGTTGCAGTTTGTATTTTTTTAACTCATTCTCCACATACTTTGCTGCTTTTGCATTCTCCTTGCTTCCTGTTCCGCGGCCTTTCATTTTATCGGAAGCTAGTTTGGATATATGTTTTGAAATAATTTCAGGTGACGGTGAAATCGACTGTGCTGAGACTTTGGTAATAAAAATTAGTAGGAGTACAGGAAAAAGGTATTTCATTAGAATTGGAAAAAATGTCCGGCAATGTTGTCGGAATATTAGCTTTAAAACAAATTTATTAAATGGGAAATTTTTCAGACCGTTCGGCGATTTACAATACGGAGTAAAGGTTATGTCAGGATGTATATATTCAATGCCAATTTTCCAATCTACAATGCTGACGTGATAATAATCTTATTTAATTTTTCTCAGCTCTTCATATACAACATCCATAATCGCTGTACGGATATTAAGAGTTGAAATTTTAGGATTTTCCCTGGTCGGATAAACACGATTTGACAGGAATACATAATTTAAATTCACCGAAGGATCAGCCCAGACCATAATACCTGTGAAACCGGTATGCCCAAAACTCATAGGATGTGCATATTTTGGAGCATTGCCAGAATATTTAAACGTAGGCTTATCAAATCCTAAACCACGACGACTTCCCATTTCAGGATATTGATATCGGGTAAACTCGAATAAAGCATCTTTGCTCAATAACTGCTTTCCACCATAATAACCGTTTTGCAGATACATTTGCCAAACTTTCATAACGTCGTTTGCGTCGCCGAAAAGCCCTGCGTGGCCGCTTAATCCGCCAAGCATTGCAGCTGCCTCATCGTGAACCTGACCATGAATTAAGGTTTGACGGAAAAAAGTATCGCGCTCGGAAGGAACGATCTGATCCAGGTTATAGAAACGTTTCGGATTAAAAGTCAGAGAAGTTGCCCCAAGTTTTTTATAGAAATTATTTTTAAGGTAATCTTCAAATTCTACACCTGTCAAACTTTTCACGATCTGAGGATAGAGAATAAATGATAAGTCGCTGTACACATAACCTTCCTCCGGATTCAGAGGAGAATCAGCAATTTCCTTGTAGAGTTTTTTGCTGTAATTCTTCCGGATGAAAAGACTGTCACCAACGACGGACGTAGGATATTTGGATGACTGCTTGGTGCTGAAAACTTTATCTTTCAACGTTCCGTCCGGATTTTTCACCTCCTTCCAAAACATAATGTATGATTTCAGGCGCGCGCTGTGAGTTAAAACGCGGCGCCAGGTTAAATCTGCCTTGTTTGATTTTTTGAAATCAGGCAGATAATCTTTCATTGTAGCATCCAGATCGAATTTTTTCTGATCGTATAAACTCATCAATGCCAAAGTCGAGGCAGTGATTTTAGTGACAGAAGCAAGGTCATACAAATCCGTAAGCTTTACTGTTGCCGGGCCTTCGTAGGTATGTTTTCCATATGCTTTACGAAAAAATACTTTTCCATCTTTTGCCAGCTGAACAACGCAACCCGGGGTCGCCTTGGCGGTGATGGCGAGATTTGCAATGGAGTCAATTTTAAAAGTTATCAATTTTGAATCCAGACCAAGTTCTTCCGGAATTGTGTATTTCAAACGTTGCAATGCCGGTGTTTGAATACCAAGTGCATAAGGAAATTGTGCGTTGACGGTAACCGGAAGTTTTCCTAAAGCAGGAATTGCTCCAAAGATCAGCTGGGCGGATAGGTCCTGCGTATAAGGGGTAAGCTGATATGCCATGACAAGCGCCTTGGCAGTTTCCGGTTTTGTGATTTTATTCAAAACATAAGGATTTCCGAACACAGAGACGACCGCTTTTTTTGTCGCCATAAGTTCCTGCAGCATAGTGTTCATTTGTTCTGTTAAGCCATAATTTGCACGCGGAGAAATACTGCTCAGATGCAATCCAACCAATAACAAATTGTAGTCTTTCAGCTTTGCACGAACATCTTCCATTTGTTGTAGAGTCGCTTTGGCGGGCACAACGAAATGGTCAACTTTTGTATACAATCCAAGGGTATTCTGGAAAGTTGTAATTGAATCTGCCCCTAAGGATACTGAGGCAATTTTTAATGTATCCAGCTCTTTTAAAGGAAGGATGTTACCTTCATTTTTTAAAATAGTCAATGCTTTTTCAGTCAGCAACCGGTTGGTCAGTTCAGCGGATTTCGGATTCAGGTCTTCGTATAAATTTGTAAGATCGACAGGCTTGTAATGATTCAATCCAACCCATGCTTTTGCTTCTAAAACCTTTTTGCAGCGAAAATCGATCTCAGCCTGGCTAATTCGTCCCTCAGCTATACTTTTCTTGATCTCTGCTACGGCCTTGGAAACGTCCTCGGTAAATTCAAGAATATCCATTCCTGCTTCCAGCCCCATTGCATCCGCTTTTCCGTCTGCAAAGTATTTAGTTACGCCTTTCATATTCATCGCATCCGAATAGATCAGCCCCTGGTACCCTAATTTTGTACGAAGAAGATCTGTAACAATTGGCTTTGAAAGTGTGGATGGCAGATTAGGTGTGTTATCCAATGCAGGAATACTTAAATGCGCGATCATCATACCAGACAAACCGTTGTTCATCAGTACTTTGAAAGGGTATAGTTCCAGTGTGTCAAGCCGGGTAAGATTATGATTGATCAACGGAAGGTCGTAGTGGGAATCAACGCCGGTATCGCCATGTCCCGGAAAATGTTTTGCACTGGTTAACAATCCGTTATCCTGCATTCCTTTCATATAGGCAACCGCTTTTTCAGCCACTTTATATTTATTTTCGCCAAAAGACCGGAAGCTTATAACGGGATTGTTCGGATTGTTATTGATGTCGGCAACCGGTGCAAAATTGATATGCATTCCCAGACGTTTGGCTTGCTGAGCCAATTGTTTTCCCATTTGATAAATCAACTCATCATTTCCCTGAATCGCTCCCAGAGTCATTTGATAAGGATACCGAACCGTGCTGTCGATGCGCATTGCCAAACCAAATTCCGCATCCATCGCAACCAAAAGTGGTACTTTCGATATAGATTGATAATAATTTGTGAGTTTTGCCTGAGGAACTGGTCCGCCCTGAAAAAACACTACGCCGCCAATTTTGTTTTCTTTAATCAATTTTTCAATGACAGCCGGATTGCTCGTTTTTGGATCAATCAACGCTCGCTTTACGTCCGAAACCGCCGCCACCATTATCAATTGTGAAATTCTTTCGTCCGGAGTAAGAGTTGCGAAAACAGAATCAACCCATTGACGATTTTTATTTAAAAACTGAGGAGGCGTAGTAGTTTGTGCCTTAACGGCCTGAATCGTAAATAATAAAAATTGAAATACGAAGAAAATTCTAGCTTTTTTCATGAATTGGGACAGAAATAGTATCAAGTATCCAAAGTTTGGAAAACAAACGGACTTAAACAACGCTTACGTTTTTTAGATCAGCTTATCGGACATGTAAATGTAAAAAGATCAGGCAAAAGCAAGCCCCAGAAGAAGCCCCGCCAATATCAACAGATAAGAGGGGATTTTTGTAAAGAAAAGTACAAGTAATGTGCCCGCAACGGTAAGGACGGGTTGCCAGCTTATAGCCATTGGTTCAAACATGGACACAGCCGCAGCGATCGTTAGTCCGCAGCTTGTCGCGTGAATCCCGTCGAGAGAAGCGCGGATTCCACGGTATTTTTTCAATTGGTCCCAGATAGGGTAGGCAAAAAATATGAAAAATGTCCCGGGGAGAAATATCCCGGCAGTTGCGACAAAACCACCAATAATTTGGCCGGTAATGCCGAATTGCTGCATTGATAAACTGCCAACGTACGTTGCAACTGAAAAAACGGGGCCTGGAACTACTTGTGTTAAAGCCATCCCGGAAAGAAATTCCTGGTCGGTCAGATAATGCTTAAATTCTACAAATTCGTTGTAGAGAATAGGGATAAGAACCTGCCCGCCTCCAAAAACCAGACTTCCGTTACGATAAAAATTTTCGAAGAGTCGAACGGGCAACGATTTTGTGACTGTACCGATACCTGCCGCGACGACCAAAACGGAGATCCAGAAAATAAGTGGCCTCCAGGTGATCCGGATCGGGCCGCGCTCCATTTTTTCATGTTTTCTAAAATTCAGGGAAGCGGCGACTCCTCCTGAAATAATCAGCAGGGGAGTCATATAAGGTGATGGGAATAAGTAGGCCAGGATCGTTGAAATAATCAAAAACGACCAGCCCTGCACATTTCGGATAACCTTTCTGGCGATCGCGTAACCTCCATGCATCAGAAATGCAACAGCCATTGGGCCAACAAATTTGGTAAAGGATAACGAGATTTCTTTTTGTTGCAAAAGATGGATGCCAATGGCTGCCAAAGTCATTAGAATCATTGCCGGCAGCGACCACACCAATAACGAAAGATAGGCGAGCGGCTGTCCGCCTATTTTCAGACCAATTGCCGTAACTGTTTGCGTTGAACTTGGTCCGGGCAAAACCTGGCAAAGCGCCTGAAGTTCCAGTAATTCTTCCTCGGTAATGTATCTCCTTTTTTTGACAAGGCGCTCGATCATCATCATAAGATGCACCTGTGGACCTCCAAATGCCGTAAACGAGAGCAAGAGAATGTCCAGAAGATAAATGATGTATCGAAATCGCCGAATCGGATGGTTCAAGAGTTTGGTAATAAAGTTGAGGGTTTGCGGCATATACTTCAAAATATGCCGCATTGTGACAGAACAGCGGTTTTATTTTTTCAATCCCAGTTCACGCAAACGTTCGTCCAGAAATTCTCCGGCGGTCATGTTGACATACATTTTAGGATATTCGCTGCTCACGCAACTTTCCAGACTTGTCAGATTCATGTCTGCCCGCGGGTGCATGAAAAAAGGAATGGAAAAACGGGAAGTGCCCATTTTTTCACGCGGCGGATTAACCACCCGGTGAATCGTAGATTTCAATTTGTGGTTAGTCAGCCTGTCAAGCATATCACCAACGTTCACGACGATCTGGTCTGGAAGAGCCGTAATTGCGATCCATTTTCCGTCGCGTCGCAAAACTTCAAGACCCTCCGCGCTGGCGCCCATCAGGAGTGTAATCAGGTTTATATCGCCGTGAGCCGCCGCTCTTACTGCGCCGTCCGGAACGAGATCAGGATTTTCGATAGGAAAATAGTGTAACGCGCGAAGAATGCTGTCGCCATTTTTTACTTTATCTTCAAAATAATCCTCGGACAGCCCAAGATAAATTGCAATTGCCCGAAGAAGCGTTCTACCGGCGTTTTCAAAAGTTTTGTAAACCTCAACGGTATATTCCTCAAATTCTGGAAGCTCTGTCGGGAATACATTTTTTGCCATATCTCCAAGTGGTTCAGGCTGGCCAACGTGGTAAAATTCCTTTAAATCAGCGACTTTAAAACCTTTTGCAGTTTCCTTGCCTTTTCCAATATACCCGCGTTGTCCGAACAGTTCAGGAAATTCATATTTCTTTTTTTCGGCTTCCGGAAAGGAAAAGAAACGCTGCACGATATCATAGAGTTTTATCCTCAGTTCATCGCTAAGCCCATGATTTTTAATGGCAACAAATCCTATATTGGTAAAAGCAGAGCCAAGATCTGCTACAAATTTTGCTTTTTTTTGCGCATCACCTGATGTGAAATCTGACAGGTCAAGCGACGGTACTTCATCTAATAATGCAGGTTCCATAATTCTTTTTTATGCAAAGTATAAAACAATCTGTTGTTCATGCAACTAATTTTCTCGAACGTCCAGTCAAGTCTGGCCTAATAGATACATAGTATCTTAAAATTTATTTTGTGTTGGTTATACAGATTTTAATACGGTTAATCGAAATTATGCTATTTGAAAACAAACGAAATTCGATTATTTAAGAGATAGCTCTATATTTACGTCCTGATTTAATCACGGTTTGGCAATATTTAATCGAATCCGGATTGAATATCAACGTATACTTCAAAAGCAAATGCTCTTTAATTCATTACATTTTTTACTGTTTTTTATTTTTGTAACAACTTTTTATTATACCCTTCCTTACAAATTCCGGTGGGTGCTTTTACTTGCAGCGAGCGCCTATTTCTACGCTTCTTTTATTCCGGTTTATCTTGTAATTCTGGGTGTCGTTATTGTTATCGATTATTTTGCAGGAATCTGGATTGAAAATTCGCAAGGTCGAAAGAGGCTCTTTTTGCTGATTTTAAGTTTGATAGCTAATGTCGGTTTTCTAGCCTTTTTTAAATATTTCGACTTTCTCAACAACAACATCACTTACGCACTGCAACTGATAGGCCAGAAAAATGAAATGCCACCTTTAAGAGAAATGTTTCCGTCGCTTATACTTCCGATCGGCCTTTCATTTCATACATTTCAGTCAATGAGCTATACGATTGAAGTTTATCGCGGAAATCAGAAAGCGGAATATAACTTCGGGATTTATTCCTTATACGTACTTTTTTACCCACAACTTGTGGCAGGGCCGATTGAGAGGCCGCAAAATGTGTTATGGCAGTTTCGAGAAAAATTTGCTTATGATTGGGAAAATGTCAGAACAGGTCTCACGCTTATAGCCTGGGGGATGTTTAAAAAAGTTGTGATTGCTGACAGACTTGCTCTGGTAACGGACGCTGCCTATGGCGATGTGCAGAACCAAAGTCCGGCAGCGTTATTGATAGCAACTTTTTTCTATTGTTTTCAGATTTATTGTGACTTCTCCGGATACTCCGATATCGCCATCGGCACAGCGAGGGTTATGGGTTTCAAGCTCATGACAAACTTTAATGCGCCATACTTTGCCGAGTCTATTTCTGAATTCTGGAAGCGGTGGCACATCTCACTTTCTACCTGGTTTCGTGATTACGTTTATATCCCTCTCGGCGGAAACAGAAGGTCGAAAAGCAGGGTTTATTTCAACACACTCACAGTCTTTTTACTAAGTGGTTTGTGGCATGGAGCAGACTGGAAGTTTATAATATGGGGCTGTATTCATGGTATTTATTTAATTCTAGCGCAGATTTTGAATACCCACGCCATTTTTCGTCCTGGGCACTCAGGAAAAGGCGGCTCGCTTCCCGTAAGGATATTTCATATGATCTGGACGTTCTCACTTGTTGCGCTTGCCTGGATTTTCTTCCGTGCAAACAGCGTTTCAGAAGCGATTGAAATTATCGAAAAAATCTTCACTTTTTCAGATTATGGAATTCCGGAAATAGCGATGAATAACGGAGAATTTATTTTCTCGTTGGGCCTTTTGTTCCTGCTGGTGATCAAAGATAAGTATTTTGCAAAGTACATTCCGGATACCGGAATGTTCTGGGTTTTGTTCACACTGACTTGTTTCTGCTGTTATCTGTTCGGTGTTTTCACCAGCAACCAGTTTATTTACTTTCAATTTTAGGCTATGGGATATATGAATAGTTTAATCCGATACGTCGCACTTACAGTATCAGGGATTATCTTCGTAATTAGTTTATCACCTGCTTTACAAAGGAAAATTGTTGCAAAAGGGTGGATTCCTGATCAATACCGATTCGGGGATTTGTACAATACTTCGAATCTCAGAAAATTCAAGGAACTTGATTATAATGAGAATGCCACGCTTTTGCCATCAGACAAGCCGGAAACAAAATCAAAAAATGTTGATTTATATACGATCGGCGATAGTTTCACGCCAATGGACACAAGCTTTTACGCCGGCCGTAAAAACTTCCACATTTGGCTGGGCGCTTATATCGATACCGTGAAACTTGATCCGGCGAAAAAGTCAATTCTGGTCATTGAAGTAATCGAAAGAACAATTCAGGAGCGTTTGCGGGATGATTATAAAGCACTATACTTTGATAAAGGATTTCAGATAGAAGGAAAAATGAAACCTAAGGCTCCGGAAGAAGCTGCCTCAGAGCCTTCATTCTGGTGGGATAAATTTGGAGACGAGATTAATCAGCGCATCGAATTTTTGCTATTTAATTTTGATCCGTTTCTCAAATTAAAAGAGCTGAAATCGAATATCATGTTATCCTGGTTCGATCGCACACATACAGGGGCGATTATTTCCAGAAATCATGAATATTTGTTTTACAATATTGAAGCGGATAGAAAAATCGGACTTTCTCCATTCTATAATATCACACCGGGATCGGTTGATACGGTTGTAAATAATATGAACAACATTAGGGATTATTATAAACGAGCCGGTTTTGATGAAGTTTATTTCTGTTTCGTTCCCAATAAAGTGACCGTTTGTGAAAATGATCGCTTCCCATATAACAACCAGATTTCAAGAATAGAAAATCATCCAAAGCTTCAAACTCCAATTCTTTCAATACAAGATACGATTCGCAGCCACCCGGACTGGTACCATCTGGGAGACGGGCATTGGACTATCAAAGGCCAGCGTTACTGGTTAAAAACAGTTAACGATTTAGTACGCAAGTGCGACGAACATATCACCAGTAGAGAGCCATTGTAAAATGAAGAAAAGATAAAATATCTCACCATAAAAACCGCTGCAAGTCTAAATCATTTAAAACTTAGGTGAAACCAAAATGTTTTAAATGGAAGCGATATGGTCACAATGAAGTATCCCGATGATTTGTAATATTAAATTGCAGGCGCCTGTGATGTGCACTCACACCTTGGTCCCGGGTTCTTAGAAAGTGTACATCAAAAACGTTTTGCGCGTTAACTTTGTTTAAGACAAATCCTGTTTTCTTCAGAAACTACCATCGATGTTTTATACAAAAGCTTTCATCTGGACACAGCTTTACGTGCGGATTTTCTTATCGGACATTTTCTGGTAATCAAAATAAAAGCAATAGATTCAATCCTGCTCATACATTGGCGGAACTTCTCAACTATACGAAATTATTGAAAATGCCGGAAGGGCTTTTATAAATATCAATTGGGTATTAAGCCAATCGTAAACGAATTTACCGCAATTTGGTCTGAACACGTTTTATCTACCACCTAAGGCATATTTAGTTTTACCTAAGTTTTTTCTTCAATTATTTAGCTCTTCCTATATGTCTTAGGTGGTAGTAATTATTATTCCTTCAGGCTTTTGATGTAAGCGATGGTTTGTGGAACTTGTTTCATGAATGACGGACTTTCATCTTCTATGAAATAATGTTTGATGCCTGCTTTTTTTGCGGCCCTTAATACACCCGGGATATCAATTTGGCCTGTTCCAAGTGCGACATCATTCTCAACGGGCGTTCCGCCAGATAAATCTCCTTTAACTCCTTTTCTTAAATCTTTCAGGTGCATCAATTTCCATCGATTCCCATATTTATTCAGCAATTTTACCGGATCCTGGCCAGGAAAGGCTGTCCACAACACATCCATCTCAAAAGAAACGTATTCGGGATTTGTATTTTTGACGATGTAATCGAATAATGTTCCGTCTTCGTACGGTACAAATTCGTAGCCATGATTGTGATAACAAAGTGTGATACCGTTTTCTTTCAAAATCTTTCCTGCTTTATTAAAATCAGCGACTGCTTTTTTGGCAGTTTCAAGATTGAAATTACCTTTTTCATGAGGAATCCAGGCGACCATCACAAAGTTGGCACCAAGGATTTTTGCATTGTCGATCGTTTCCTGAGGATTATTTACCAAAGATTCATAGCCTGCCCCGATTGATGGCATTTTAATATTTCTTTTGTCTAGTTGCTTTCTCAATTCCTCCGTCGTCATTCCTTTTTGTGGTCCGCCTTCGAGCTCTGTTATACCAAAGGCCTGGATGGAGTCGAGCGTGGCTTCAATACCTTTTGGGAAACTTGAACGGAAAGTATATGCCTGCGCACCGATCGGTTTGGTATACAGGGGTTTTCCTGACTGCGCGTAGACACTTCCCTGGAAAAGTGCTGCGGCGATTATGATTTTAGAAAAATGGGAGATTTTAAGCATATGGTTAATAGCTAAGCAGATCAATGGTTACGAATTCTGTACTGCGTATTAAAAGTATTTTCCGACTTGAAATTACTGCTTTGCCAAATAATGAGACAATGGGTATTTGCCTGATCAGTTTGTTCTGTGTGGTCCTGAAGTGATGCACAGGTGTTTAATTCTTAGAAATTTTGTCTCCTAAATCGGTTTATCAATCGACGATTTGTAGAATAATTTATCGTTCCTATGAAAAAAAATTCGAACGATGTAAAATTTTAATCTTCTGAGAATTGTGGATTGACGATAATTAATTGAATATAAGAAAGACGGCTGGACGTGTTGTATATCAATTCGGAAATATAAAATAGGATAGAAGGTATATTGCTTAATTTGGCTATTAAAATATTGTAAATAACCGTGTTAAGGCAAATTAAATATGGCTTAATTAAAAATTTTAAGAAATTTGTATTGTTTAATTCTTTGTATAAATTGAGTCCCAAAGTACAGTAACATTTCTACCTAACTAATTATTTTGAATGAAGAAAATTTTACTCCTGAGCATGCTATGCGCATGCTCTTGCTCATCATTGCTATGGGCCCAGGACAGGCAAGTGACCGGTGTTGTAACATCTGCCGATGATGAGTCGCCACTCCCTGGTGTGAACATCCTCGTTGGCGGAACAAATGTCGGTACGACCACGGACATGGACGGAACTTATAAAATCACCGCTCCGAGCAAGGGAAAACTTGTTTTTAGTTTTGTTGGTATGCTTCCTCAGGAAGTAACACTGGGCAGCTCTTCAGTTATTGACGTAAAACTGGTTTCTGACGCACGCATGTTAAGCGAAATTGTCGTTACTGGTAGTGGCGTTGCAACAAGCAAAGCAAAACTAGGGATTGCTGTGGAAAGTGTTTCAGGTAAAAATCTGCCTCAAACGCCAACTGCCTCTATCGACCAGGCACTTATCGGTAAAATTCCGGGAGCGCAGATTTCATCCGTCAGTGGTAATCCGGGCGACCCGGTCAACATAGTTCTGCGTGGTATCAATACGGTACAGGGAGGAACGAAGCCATTGATTATGGTTGATGGCGTGCAAATTGCTTCCACGGATATTAACTCGCTGGATTTGAGTAATGTAGAACGCGTGGAAGTCGTCCAAGGCGCGGCTTCTGCTGCTATATATGGTGCTCAGGGAGCGAACGGGGTAATCCAGATTTTTACCAAAAAAGGGAAAAAAGGTGCGCTTGCGATCAATTATTCAACAAGTTATTCCGCTAATACTTTCCTTAATAATGGTGATGTCCATAAAGCGAGACTGCATCCTTATCTGACTGATGCAAATAATAATATTGTTGATGCACAGGGGAATATTCTGACCTATAATGAAGTTGGGTCAATTGAAGGTATTTCCTATACCTACGGTGGTGCGGCTCGTCTTGCTCTTTTAAACAGTCAAAACATTGCAAATAAACCTTACAATGCCAATTTAAAATACTATGATCACTTCAAACAGGTTTTTAAAACAGGAAGTACTTTCAACAACAGTTTGAGTATTTCGGGTGGATCCGATAAAAGTGATTTTTCAATCGCTGCTGCGAATAACCATACCGTTAGCCCGGTTATGAAAAACGGCTCGGTTGACAGAAGCAATTTAACTGTCAACCTGGGGACTGAATTGTTCAAAGGTTTCAAGATCAGATCAACGACGCAATTGGTATATACCAAAAATGACCTGGTTCCTGGTTTGGGTGCCGCGGGTGGGGAGAATTATGGGAAAGGGAATACGCTTGGCACGAACAGTGGAGTTTTTTCCTTTCTTAATACGTCGCCATTCTTTGACCTGACAGCAAAAATGTCAGATGGGAATTATCCTGGTTATCAGACCGCTGATTTTTTGAGTATCAATGCGGGTAATCCGTATTACCGTCAGCAGTATGCAAGCAGCATTGATCATAAAATCGATGTCATTCAGAATTTTGATGCGAATTATACCGTCAATAAATTTCTTGAACTTAACGCAAAATATGGCATCAACTACCGGACGGAAAATTCCAGATGGACTTATAAAAACCAGTCAGAGAATTTAAACTCAATTTATTACGATAATTACGTAAGCACTTTTGCACCAGACTTTAATGGTGAAATTGTAGATTGGCAGTATAGCACAACCTTCCAGAATTTCCTGGCTACGGCCTATATCAGAACAGATTTTGAGAAAGATTTCAATATTAAATTGCCTATTCAAACAAGTACGCAGGTCTCTTTTGACTATCGTAACAAGATGTATAAAGAATATGATACCTACGGTGTCGGACTTTCTTTGGCTCCGCCAACGAATATTTCTTCAACATCGTCTCAGGCTGTTAGCCGGGATTACAAGGAGCCGTTTGTAACGTATGGGTATCTGATCAATCAGAAAATTGACTTTGGCGATTATGGTGGGATTACGGCAGGTTTCAGAAGCGACTGGTCGTCAGCATTTGGCGGAGGATCCAAACCGTTTACTTTTCCCCACTTTGACGGCCATATCCTGCCATTTTCGATCCTGAAAAATTCTACTTTAACAGATGCAGTTCCATATTTTAAATTGAGAGCGGCTTATGGAGAAGCAGGTATTCAGCCTGGTGCTTTTGACAGATATCCGGTTTTGGGCCAGCAAAATCTTGGTGATGCGTTGGTGTACACAATTCCGACGACTACAAATAATGCAGACCTTCAGGTTGAAGTGTCGAAAGAATTTGAAGTCGGTACGGATTTTACGATTAATACAAATCAAAGCGGTTCCTGGTTTAATGATATCAACGGTTCATTCACCTACTGGAAACGTAAAAGTGCCAATGTGATCTACACTGTGAGTGTGGCGCCTTCAAACGGTTCAACGGGGCAGCTGACCAACGCGATCGATATGTCTTCGAACGGGGTTCAGTTTTCGTTAAATCTTCCGGTTTACAGTTCAAAAAATTTTAAGTGGGATTTTACGACAAACTTCGGCCATCAGGTATCAAAAATTGATGCTGTGGAAGGCGGTGCGGATATTATCCTGACTTCCAATGCGGGCTCAACTTCGCTGGTATTGACGGGTGGACAGCAAATAGGTCAGATTTTTGGTTATAAAGCTTTACCAAGTCTTGATTTTACACGTAAAAACGGAGAACGGTATATCAGCGAAGGGAATGAAGGCCTTTATGAGTTGGTGGATGGTCGTGTGGTAAGAAAAGCAGATTATCAAATTCAGTTCACGGATGAAACATATCCGCTGGCAAACCCCAATCCGAAGTTCAACGCTTCGTTCATCAACAATTTTAATTTCAAGGATTTTCTGACCTTAAATTTCCAGTTTGACTGGGTTTACAAAAGCCATTTGTACAATCAGACAAAAGAATGGATGTATCGTGATGGTATCCATGGCGATTTTGAGACACCGGTTACGATCGATGGGAAAACGGGTGCATTTTCTTCATACTATGGCAGTGCTTATTATGCACTTTGGGGAAGTCCAAGTGGTGCCGGAAACAACGCGACCAAAGATTATTATCTCGAAGATGCTTCTTTCATGCGTTTACGAAATGTTTCTCTGGGTTTCGATTTGGCTAAACTGATAAATATTCCACGTTTGAGCAGATGTCAGCTGGTGTTCACAGGAAGAAATATCCTGACGTTTACGAAGTACACAGGGTATGATCCTGAGGTTAGTTCTGGTTCTCCAAACTCGTCTTTTGACAGAGGCGTGGATCACAGTACTTTACCGAATACAAAATCTTATCAGGTTGGGTTGAATATTGGATTTTAGTTAGTCTGACGGCTAGTTATTTGATACTAAATCAGAGGTCAGATAAAGACAACTTCCCTCTTTTTGTAAACAATAAAATTTCAAAATATGAAAATCAGCAATAAAAATATATTGATTCAAACAGTTTTTACAGCCTCTCTGGTTCTTATGAACTTTGGTTGTAAAGACAAGCTGGACGTTGGAAATCCCAATGCCCCTACGATCGATGCGAACGTAAATACAGAAACGGGATTAATTTCTCTGGCGCAAGGGGGTGTTTATATCAACGGTTTCCAAGAAGGCGACGACTGGTTGGGAAATAGTTATTTTTCGCTTCCATGGGGGTATAATGAACTTCTTGCTGACAATGTTTCTGCCGATGCTTCCAATAATCAGGTTGCTACAATCGGAGTTCCGGATTATGTAATTTTTGACGATGGTACGAAAGAAACAAACAAGGCGCCGTCCATCAGTATTCTCAGAACTTACAACACGCGTGCTGCAACCGGTGCAGGAAATAATGCGACGTATTATCAGTGGCTGAATATGTATGCAATGAATAACGCCTGCAATACTGTTTTAAGCCTCGTTGACAATATTCCGTTTTCAGGGGACGCGGCGTCGAAAATTGCTACGGTTAAAGCCTGGTGTTACTGGTGGAAAGGTTATGCTTACGGATCGATCGGATCGATGTATTATTCCGGATTGATATTGGACGAAGTCGGCGCGAAAAGTAGTAATTATGTACTTCACGATGCTATTTTGGCCAAGTCGGATGAGTATTATAATCTGGCGGCGACGACGATCAGCGGCATTACAAGCGAAGGCGATTATGAAGCGATTTTGGGTAAACTGATCCCGGAATTCACCCAGGTTGGAAACGGTGGAGTGCCAACAAAGGAAATGTGGATCAGAAATATCAATACCATGCTTGCGCGTAATCTTTTGGTCAACAAATTATCGCCTTTTGTCAACGGGAATCCGGCAGCAACAATCACGAAATCTTCCACGTCTGTTATGACAGCCGCGGACTGGAATACTGTTTTAACGCTTAGTTCAAAAGGAATTCAAAAGGGTGATGTTGTTTTCACCGGAAGAAGTACGGCAAACAATTATTTCTTTTCGGCAACCGGCGGAACGGCAGCTTCTTTGACAACGGGTGTGAATACCAGTTCGACATTCAAGATCAGCGAGCGGTTTGTTCAGAATTTTAAAGCCGATGATAAGCGTTTTACGAATAATTTCAGTACTGCAACAACATACAAAAACAACTTTATTTTCACGACACGTTATAACATCATTGACGGTGGTGCCGGTGCGGCCGGGGTATATGTTTACGGAAGTAAATCAGTTGGTGCTTATGAACTTTATATTGCCGGAAGTTATGAAGAAAACACACTTATGATGGCTGAGGCAAACATCCGTCTGGGCAATATCGCAGTAGGGCTTGGGCAGATTGACTTGGTTAGGACTTATCTCGGAGCGGGACTGGCTCCCGTTGCAGGAACGGGTTTAACACTTGCAGGAGCAATGACGGAGCTTGTTAAAGAAAGAAGAGTTGCGTTGATTTACCGCGGATTATCTTTTTATGACAACAGAAGATGGGGAAGAACCTACGACATAACAAACGGTGGCGGAAGTTATGGAAATACGGTTGTGACATCCGCGGGAGTGGTTAATAAAAATGCGACGATCAATTATAATTTCCTGGATTATTGGGATGTTCCGGCTGATGAATCCGTGTTGAATCCTTCGACGGGAGCGGCAACGATGAATCCGAATTTTTAATTCTGAAATAAAGAGTAAGATATTTCATTTTACGAAATTGCAGGAAGGCGGGAAACTGCCTTCCTGTCTCATTTACAATGCCATTGTTTTATCTGAACCAAAACTGTTACATATGAATAAAAATACGATCGGATTTTTTGCACTGCTGAGCCTTTGTGCCTTGCAGACTACTGCGCAAGCGGTACTTTCCAAAGATAAAAAAGAAGTTATCGCTAATCTGGAGAAGAAAAAAGATCATTATGGCGATGTCTCCAAACAGATATGGGATTTTGCTGAGGTAGGCTATAAGGAAGTGAAAAGTACAGCTATTTTAATAAACGAGCTGAAAAAAGAGGGCTTTACAATGGAAGAGGGCGTTGCCGGAATCCCGACAGCATTTGTCGCAACGTACGGTAAGGGAAAGCCGGTAATCAGCATTCTGGCGGAATATGACGCGCTGCCCGGAATGGCACAGGAAGCGGTTCCGGAAAAAAAAGTTATTTCAGGACAAAAAGCAGGTCACGCTTGTGGTCATCATCTTTTTGGTACAGGTTCGGTTGCGGCGGCAATCGCTGTTAAAGACTGGCTTAAACAAAATGGAAATACGGGCACAATTAAACTAATGGGCTGTCCTGCCGAAGAGGGAGGTTCAGGTAAAGTTTATATGGTGCGCGAAGGTGTTTTCAAAGATTCCGACGTCGTTTTGCACTGGCATCCGGGTGATCGGAATTCTGCAAATCCGGCTTCCGCGTTGGCGAATATTTCTGCAAAGTTCCGTTTTCACGGCGTCTCCGCGCACGCGGCAGGGGCGCCTGAGAGAGGTCGGTCTGGGTTGGACGGAGTGGAAGCGATGGATTATATGGTCAATATGATGCGCGAGCATGTTCCTCAGGATACGCGAATCCATTATGTGATCACCCGCGGAGGTGAAGCTCCTAATGTGGTTCCGGCTTTTGCAGAGGTTTACTACTATGCGCGCCATCATAACCGTGATGTATTAAGAGGGATTTGGGACAGGATTATGGAAGCTGCAAAAGGTGCAGCCATGGGAACTGGTACCAAACTGGAAGTGGAAATAATCGGCGGTACCTACGACCTCCTGCCGATCGAATCACTTGCCAAAGTCATGCACACAAATCTTGATGCAGTTGGCGGATTAAAATATTCTCAAGAAGAAATCGCTTTTGCTGAGAAAATTATAAGCACACTTCCCGCTTCGACAGAAACAAAACCTAAGTACACGGATGCTGAACAAGTAGCTCCATTTTCGACAAAACTGGAGAGTATGGGCGGTTCAACCGATGTGGGAGATGTGAGCTGGGCTGTCCCAACTGTTGGCCTGGCTACGGCGACCTGGGTTCCGGGAACTCCCGCTCATAGCTGGCAGGCAGTCGCCGCCGGTGGTACAGAGATCGGTAAAAAAGGAATGATGGTCGCTTCTAAAACATTGGCGTTGACAGCAATTGACTTGTTTAAAGATCCGGCGCTGATCGAAAAAGCAAAAACAGATTGGCAGAAAGCAAGAGGTGCGGATTTTAAATACAACGCCTTATTGGGAGAACGGAAACCGGCACTTGATTATCGGAATTGATCATAAGATACCTCAGCTTTCGGCGATCGGCTTTCAGGAGCTCTCCGAAAGCTGAGATATTTAAATTAATAAACTTCGGTTGTCAGCTTCTAGACTTGCAAATCGAGCAAGCCGAATGCCGAAAGCAGAATAAAAATCAATAACCGTCTGCTTTAATTTGCTTTTCCGTTATCTCACCATACTTTTTAACCTGTTCTTTTATTTCAGCAGCTTTACCAACCAGGACAAATTGCAACTTGTCTTTCGGGAAATATTGTTCGATGATACTCTTGGCCTGAGCTGTCGTCAGACCATCTACTTTTGCCTGAAAAGTATTAATGAAGTTTTCATCAAAATTGTAAAGAAACATATCTGTCAATAATCCTGCAAGCGCACCGGAAGACTCGTAGTTGGGCGGAAAGTCACCTTTTACGTATGATTTCGCAGATCTCAGAATAGATTCATCAATTCCTGTTTTGTGTAAACTGTCAAGAACGCTCAGAGCCATATCAATAGCAGGGATTGTCGAGGAGTTTTTTGTAAATGTGCTCACTACAAAAGTTCCTGCCATTTTATAGCGGCTGAAACGGCTGACTGCTCCATAAGTAAGCCCTGAATTAACACGGAGCGCATCATTGAGCCAGGACGTAAAGCGGCCACCCAAAACGGTGTTTATAACCAAAACCGGGATATAATCAGGAGAACTGTATGGTATTCCTTTTCCTCCAATGAAGAAAGTCGTTTCCCGTGCGTCATCTTTATTAACCAGCAGTACGCGGCTTTTTTCGAAATTCAGTTCAGGTACCACCCGCTTTATCATTCTGGCTTCTGCTGTTTTCCAGTTTCCAAAAAGAGATATAATCCGCTTTTTCATATCGGCTGTTTTAAAATCGCCAACTACTGCAATCGCACCTTTTCCTGATGTATAGTTAGTCTCGTAAAATTTCCTCACGTCTTGAGCAGAGGTTTTTTCAACGGTTGCTTTTGTGCCGGTCGTCGGTGTTGCGTAGGGATGTTTGTCGAAAATGAAGCTGTTGAAATAATTGCCAATCACGCTGCGTGGGCTTTCCTTTGCCTGAGATAATTCCAATAATGTGCGTTGTTTGTGTTTGTCAAATTCCGCCGCGTCAAAAACGGGATGCATGATCACCTGCTGTAAGACATCGAATAATTTATCCTGATCTTTTACAGCGAAAGACGAACGGATACTCGCGCCTTCTTTACCGGCAGATGTAGATAAATCGGCGCCAACAAAATCGGTAATCTCTTCAATTTGAGATTTTGTATATTTCTGCGTTCCGAAAACCAGCGCATCAGCAGTAAGATTTGCAAGGCCATACTGATCTCCGTCATTAATTGATCCGGCATCGAAAACAGCAGAAACATTGATCAGCGGAACCTCGTGCTGCTCCATCAGATAAATTGTAAGCCCATTTTTCAGCTTAAATTTTTCATATTTGGGCACTTTGAAATTATCCTGCGCCGAAGCGGAAAATGTTATAAATGCGAGAACTGCGAATAATATATTTTTCATACTTGATCTTTAAAAATCTTGGTTTAAGACAAGAAAGTTTAGGCTTTCTTTTCCGGTAATAAATAACCAACCGTCCTGTTTCTTTCCGTGAAATATTTGGCAGCGACGCGTTTTATATCCTCAATAGTCACTTTCTCGTATAATTTTGGCGCGTCATACATTTTTTTAAAATCGCCGAAAAAGACTTCATACGTTCCCATGCTATTCGCCTTTCCATTAATGGTTTCCATACTGCGGTAAAACTCCATAAGTTTCTGGTTTTTTACTTTTTGAAGCTCATTCGCCGTCACTCCATTTTTTATAACACTGTCAATTTGTTCCAGAATCGACTTTTCAAGGTCATTAGCAGAAATACTATCCCCGGCGATTGCATATACATTGAACAGCCCCGGATCAAAATCTTCGCTCATAAAAGTGTAAACCTGGGATGCGATTGTCGTATCCATAACCAATGACTTTACCAGACGCGACGAATTTCCGGATGTTAACAAGCTGCTGAACAGATCCAGTGCATAATAATCTTCATGGCCGGTTTGCGGCGTGTGATAAGACAACAGAACATTGGGTGTCGTAATATCTTTATACGTTGTCACCCGACGTTCGCCATTTTGTTCGGGTTCTACTGTGCGTAATTTCGGGGGCAGGCCTCTTGCCTCAATCGGCGCCATATACTGATCCGCCAGCTTGCGAACCTGATCGACCGTCACATCGCCGACCACTACCACTGTAGCATTATTTGGAGAATAATATGTTTTGAAATAATTTTCAAGATCGCTTTGTGTCCAGCTTTTGATATCCGATTCAAAACCTATAACCGGAAACATATAGGGGTGTTCCTGATAAGCAACCGATTGTACAAGCTCACCTAACAGGCGGTAATTACTATTTTCCAGACCGGTGCTTCTTTCCGACAATACCACACCACGCTCACTTTCCACCATTTTCGGATCGATAGTCAGGTCCGAAATTCTGTCAGATTCCAGTTTGAAAATTGTTTCTAAGGCGTCTTTCTGAAACCAGTCCGTATATACTGTTACGTTTTCAGTAGTATATGCATTGTTCGAACCGCCGTTGGCTTCCATCAGCCGGTCAAATTGTTTCGGGCCGTAATTTTTCGATCCGTTAAACATCATATGCTCGAAGAAATGAGACAATCCGGTGATACCGTGAACCTCGTTTCTGGAACCCACTTTCCAGAACAGATACATATTTGCGTTCGGTATCGAATGATCTTCCAGTACCAGGAATTTCATACCATTGCCCAGTGTAAATGTTTTTACATCTTCGGGTTTACTTTGAGCATTGGCCATACCAATGCCAGCCATCATTGCTGCTCCGAACAATAGTTTACGTAGCCTCATATCAAAATATAAAATTTGTTTTTGTAATAATAGTCAAAAAACCGAAACGTGAACAGGCAATTTGATGAGTGGTAAGAATTGGGAGGTTTTGATACTGTTTTTCGGTATTGCGATATAAGTCACTCATATTTAATTTCTTAGGTTTTTTATCCGGTTAATAAGTTGCTGAAAAATAAAGTGAACGTGGTTTGTTACTATCCGGGTATTTTGACGTCATTACTGTTAATATACTGAGCCACAAATATTTTATACATCCACTCAATTCTTATTTTTTACTTATGAAAAAACTATTTTTACTTAAAATGTTTTCCCTCGCTTTTTGTTTGCTTGTGCATTCACTTGCTTTGGGGCAAAATGTTGCCAATTTAAATTGTCCGAATCCAGCTGGCGGGTGTGATACAATTGGCATTGAGCAAAAAATAAGTCCATGGCGGGTTGGTGGGTTTATTGGTCCTGCTGTGGCTTTCTGCGGTAAATGGTCAAGCACGTTTAATTCCGATAAGTACCGGGATAAATCTTTGTTCAACGGAATCGGTTTCCATGCAGGTTTAAATGCGGATTACTTCTTTAATGTCAAAAAGAAGAAGCAGCTGAAATTTGGTGTCGGTGCTGTTGCAGGCTTGCAAATGTTCTTCTTGCGAAACGATCTTGATACTTTCCTTGATCAGATTATTGCAGAATCGGGTTCGAACAGGGCGGTTATCAGGAAAGGTTCGTCAGAAGATCATTATCTGGCAGTGGGGCCGGTTCTGAGTTATGCTTTCGGAAAGAAACCAAGATCACCTTTTATTGAAGCATCGGTTCGTGGCGGTCTTTTTAGGACAACGCCTGCCGCTATTTTTGTGTATGACGAGGCTACTTCGAATAATATTTACTCAGTAACGGCGACCGACAAACGGTATCACGCAGGGCTTTTGGCTACCCTCGGACTTTTCTTTCCGAGCAAAAAAGGACTTTGGTCGTGGGGAGTGGAGGCAGCAGGTTTTAGAACAAAAGTGAACTATATTTTTCCCGGGGCCACAATTTACAGCTATCAGCGTAAACATGGTGGTTTTACAGCCGGCCTCGCCTTTCGTCGTAATTTTGTACGTGATGTTCCTGTTCCGAAAGCTCCGACTCCGCCACTCATCTGCGAAGCGCCTGATCTTGAATTGATGATTAACGGCAAGTCGGTCAAGGGGATGATCTTCAGTACACTGGATTCTTCGAAAGCGGATAGTATCAACATCAGCTGGAAAAGCCGTACGATTTTAGACAGCACAAAAAGTGAAACTTTCACAGCACGTCTGCATCAGTTGAATGGCGGAATGGATAATGTAATCGCGCAGGTTGTTTGCCAAAAAGAGACAAAAATGGCTTGGCCGGCAGCATATTTAAATCCTGTAACCGGCCGTCCGGTGGAAGGGCAGTATTATGTAACTGTACAGAGCCAGCAGATTTCTACCTGTGCGTCTTGTATCAGCGAGCCAAGTACAACGGGTTTTGCAGTTCAAAGTCCGGATACGGTTAAGGTTAAAGTGCCGAGCTGCTTCAAACAGTGCTTCCTGGAAGTTTATGCGTATAAAAAGGTTAAAGTCAAACGTGTTAAATATGGAAAATCGCCTACTTCCTGCGTAGGCTGTATATGCCCTGTGGATACCGTTTCAAAAACAATTTCTCAGTACCATTTGTTAGGAACTGTTAAAAGAGATGACTGTGATGCGTCGAAACTTGACTTGAACAGCGAAATCTCGAACATCAAAATTCCAAGCTGGGCTACTACCGTTTATACTTCAGTTGAAACAGTTGTCGCGGGTGAATGCGAAGGTTTACCGCAAGGGAAAAACAAGATCAATTATTCAGCACCTGTGAAAAAAGGCAAAGCAGGAATATTTAAAAGAGCCTATCAGAAAAAGTGACGGTTTCTGAGGGTAAATAAATTTTAAAAAGGGCTTCGCAAAAATTGCGAAGCCCTTTTTAAAATTCTTCCTTAATCCATTTTACCCGCACAATCCTGCTTTTTATACCGTGATTGGCAAAAAAATGAAGCCAATGGAGTTGTCTGGATGAGAGGTGATCTGTTGGTGATTTTATTTCGATAAACGAATACTCGTTTTCATCCCAAACCAGCAAATCAGGGAATCCCCGGGTATTTTCACGAAGGTTATAAGCCATCTCGAGCAGCACAGCATGAATTTGTTCAGGCGTTAACAGAGAAATTAGACGAAGTACGGTTTCAAGCATATCCGGATACCAGCTGACGAGCACATTCGTTATCCCGAACTTTTCCTGAAATGTCCTCTCTGCAATATCAGAAATTGCTTCCCTTGAATCAGCATCTTTCATCCGCGCCAGAAGCTGATCCGATCTTTTATAATAAAAATCAGGCAGGAAGAAATCTGACGGAACCCTCTGCAACGGATTATGTATTGCTTTCACGTTTGTGTCATAAATAATATCCCAGAACAAAAGACCGAACAAAGCACGCCAAGGCTCGTTTTCACTGAAAACGGCTTCTGAACCTAACGCTTTATAATAGTCAATCGCGCCTCGTTCAACTCTGAAACGATAGGAAATCGGAATGTCGATACTGCTGGCGTCTTTTAAAGCTTGAGTAGTTCGTTTTACCGCGCGCTTCTTTTTATTGACTATTCTTTCGTGAAAATCCTGAGAAAAATAGCGTTCATCAGCATTTTGCGGACTTTCGGCAATTTCTTCGCAGAGTGCCAGAGCCTCTTCGATTTCACCAAGATTATATAAAAGTCTTACACGCCTTTCGCGAGCCGGAGCGTCGTTCGTCAGCTGATATATCGTGAGTGCCTGAGACAGCATTTTTTTTCGTTCCAGCCAGGCACTAACGCGAAGGATAAAAAGGTGGTAGGAGGGAATTGCCTTCTTACTCAGATTTCCGGATATGCCGGTTTGCCAGTTCATAAACCAGTCGAAAATCTCTTCCGGTGGTGCCGCATTTTTCAGCACGTCAAAAGTTTCCTTCATCAACGAAATCATCAGCGTATCGTCGACATCTTTGCGCGTGTCGAACTGGATCGCCAGATGCTCTTCGTCAAAAGATTGAAACCGAACATGTCCCAAATCCCGGACTACGAATTCTGTCATATCGGCATAACGGTTACCGAAAAACAAAAATTTCATCATCATTACTTCCGCTTCAAAACTGACTTTTACGATCGGCTCAGTTTCCTGAATGATTTCACAGATTATTTTAAATTCATATTCGTGTAAAAGCCAGCGAATCAAATCAGCCTTCCGGATTGATTTGGAGGGCATAATTTCCGGTTCCAGGATTTTTGTAAACGAAAGATGTTCCGGTTTTGTAAATAATTCCATCACTTCTTCAAACCGATCCTCATGCAGTTCACAGAGTGCCTGAATAAATTGTTTGTCGTGCAGCTCGTTCAGCGCTGCCGGAATATCAGTTATCTCAGAATACGAAAGATTATTAACCCGAAAAAAAGATTTGCTTCTGTTACTGAACCTGATAAAAAGGCATTGGG
The DNA here is from genome assembly GCF_900108855.1 of Dyadobacter koreensis. Classification (GTDB taxonomy): domain Bacteria; phylum Bacteroidota; class Bacteroidia; order Cytophagales; family Spirosomataceae; genus Dyadobacter; species Dyadobacter koreensis. The sequence goes on along the minus strand of NZ_FNXY01000003.1, from coordinate 588,510 downwards.
CGTCCTCCGAAAGCGAATTGTAGTCATTCAGAAATGAAAGTTCATTCTCGTTTAGTAAGGGTTCGTACATTTTGCGTACGAAGTCAAGCACATAACCAAAGTAATCGTGGTAATATTTTGGTGGAAGATCCTTTGGAAATTCGTTAATCTGCACAGTTGTTAATGAAGTATGTTAAGGCTGATTACCAGCAAAGTTTATCCAAATATAACGAGACAATTACGCAAATATTTGTCTGTTCACATCTTTTGTGCCAAGATTAAAATTAAATTCATGCATTTAGCAAAATAGACTATTCCATGGCACACCTTTTATGGTATTTGAGCTGTTTTTTGGAAAAATAGATAGTATAAATAGGACTTTGACAATACAAACATTGCCCATTTTTGATTAACGTAGTATTTTATATAGAATTGAATTACATTTGTTTCCAATGGAAAATAACTTTTAGAGCCCATGACAACATTAGATTCGTACAATTTTTCCGGCAAAAAAGCCTTGGTTCGCGTTGATTTTAACGTACCGCTTAATGACAAGTTTGAGATCACGGATGATACCCGTATCCGTGCGACCATACCTACTATCAGCAAGATTCTTAATGAAGGAGGATCTGTAATTTTGATGTCCCACCTTGGGCGTCCGAAAGATGGGCCAACGGAAAAATATTCTTTGAAACATTTGGTTAACCCTCTTTCTTTAATTTTAGGTAAAACAGTAAAGTTTGCTGACGATTGTATCGGAGCAAGCGCAACCGAGCTGGCCGCAGCATTACAGCCTGGTGAAGTTTTGCTTTTGGAGAACCTTCGTTTTTACAAAGAAGAAGAAAAAGGAAATGAAGAATTTGCTGAGAAATTGTCTAAACTGGGAGATGTTTGGGTGATGGACGCATTCGGAACGGCTCACCGTGCGCACGCTTCTACGGCAGTTATCGGTAAGTTTTTCGCTGACAAAGTCTGTGGTTATGTAATGCAGGCTGAATTGGATAATGCTGAAAGATTGCTTGAACACTCGGAGCGCCCTTTCACTGCGATCATGGGCGGAGCAAAAATTTCTGATAAAATTCTAATCATCGAGCGTCTGCTGGATAAAGTTGATAACTTGATCATCGGCGGCGGGATGTCATATACTTTTACAAAAGCATTAGGTGGAAATATAGGAAAATCATTACTTGAGGCAGATAAATTGGAGTTGACACTTGAATTGCTTGAAAAGGCGAAACAAAAAGGTGTAAATCTTGTATTGCCAATCGATACTGTCATTGCAGATAAATTCAGTAACGACGCAGATCGCCAGACGGTACCAGCAGCCGAAATTCCAGCTGAGTGGGAAGGTTTGGACATTGGACCTAAAACAATCGAATTGTTCAAAGGGATCATTGCATCTTCGAAAACAGTTCTTTGGAACGGCCCAATGGGTGTTTTTGAATTCCCTAATTTTGCTATTGGTACAAACGCAATTGCTGAGGCAGTTGTTGCTGCCACAGAAGAAAACGATGCTTTTTCACTAATTGGTGGTGGAGATTCTGCTTCTGCTGTGAACAATGCAGGTTATGGAGACCGCGTGAGCTATGTATCAACAGGTGGCGGTGCATTGCTTGAATATATGGAAGGTAAAGTTTTGCCAGGCGTTGCTGCTTTGGAAAGCTAATATTGGAGCAGTTGTCCTTCGGCCGTCAGCTATCAAGCATAAACCGGTTAGATACTTTGGCAATAACCGTATTAGTTTAACAACTGGCTGATTGTAGAAATTAAGAATTGAGAACTGGACACTTGGTGTCCGGTTCTCAATTTTTTTTGTTTCAATGGACAGATTTGAGTTCTATTTTAGATTATGCTGTCATTATCTGCAATCTGAATGCTAATAGCCGGCAGCCGGCAGCCGAAAACAAAAAAAGAAATCCATTCCTCAATTGAAGAATGGATTATCTGTATTATTAACCTAACTAATTTATAAATAAAGTCACAACCTGACCTGTATTTTTCTTTTTAACTTCCGCTTTTCACACGAGACTGGATGTCATCAGAACCCGTGTTGCGTTGTCTTGTTTTAACATTCTGGTTCCCGAAACGATAGGTAAACGTGATGCGCGCCTGGCGACTTGGCCATGTACTTTTTACTCTCAAATCGATGTCTTCAAACTTCGTTGTACCTCTGAATTTGTTTGTCCAGAAAGGATCCTGAACGCTCAGACGGATCGTTGCTTTTTTATCCATCAGTGATTTTTGCAAACCAAGATTAATAGCGCCTTGCGTTTTGGAAGATAGAAGTCCATAAATAGCCGGACTGTTATACCATCCTGAAATTTCTGCGGTCCAGTTCTTAGGTAGCGTAAAGGTGTTATTTACGAATGCGTTGTAAGTAAAAATTTTCATATCAAATGGCGCATTCCGGTAAAACGTCTGGTAGTGGTTATAGGCGGCCGATATATTTGTCTGGATATTCCACCATTTTTTAACAGGAATTGGCGCTGAGATTGTAAGGCTTATATAATTTTGATTATCAAGATTTTCTGTTGTTACGTAGGTTTGGTTTTTTTCAGGAACCAACATTGGAACCTCGTCGGCAATCATGTCTTTTACCCTGCTGTAAGCTAATGTCGTATTTAAAAAGCTTTTGTAAACGTGCACCAGCTGAAAGGAATGTGTATACTGCGGACGAAGATTTGGGTTGCCTTTCTGAAACGTGTAAGGGTCCAAATAATATTCGAACGGGTTAAGCGACTGATAATTTGGACGGTCGATCCGGTAGCTGTATGACAGATTCAAAACATTGCTGCTATCCAGATTTCTTGACACGAAAACACTAGGGAAAATATTCAGATAATTGCGGTCTCTAATGCTGTTCAGGGTTACAGAATTTCCAATTGCATGTGTATGTTCGGCACGTAACCCAAGTTGGAATTTCGTTTTTGAATTAAACTGACCGTTGTAATTGGCATATCCGGCGTTGATATTTTCAGTGTATTTAAACTGGTTGGTACGTGAGGGATCCAGTTGCCATACATCTCCGAAAGTTTCAAAAATCATATTGTTGTCAGATTTAACATAACTTGATTTCAAACCTGCTTCGAATTTTCCCTTACCGATTGGCTGCATATAATCCAGTTTTGCTACACCGATATTGATTAAAGCAGGCATATTGTTGCGAACGATATCAGGATTTCCTGTCGGCGTTCCGTCCGGGTTAAAGTATCTGGTATCCAGGAAATTATATCCTTTGCTGTCATATTGTACATAATCCACATCAAATGTCAACTCTTTGCCTTTGTCGTTAAACTGGTGTTTAAGGTTAACATTGGCGCTGATGTTATTCATGTGATTATTGGCATTCATATCAGTATGATAGGTTTGACGAAGGCTCAGATCGTCATTTAATATCTCAGCATCTGTTGCACGAATCGGATTTTTCCACGCATTGTAAAATCCTGAAAACAAGACACCGATCGTGGTTTTATCTGTTGCGAAATAGTCCATACCTACACGATAATTATAATTTCTCGCTCGCCAGTCACTCTTCGAGTCCATGTTAAAAGTTGTCGTCTTACCTTCATAAGGAATTGCGCGGTAAATTACTTGCCTGTTAAAACCTTCTCCTTCAAAAGCGCTGGCGGTACCAAAAAGACTTACTTTTCCTTTTCTGTTATTCAATGCAAGCGAGCCGTTTCCGCGACCGTAACCAGGTGAAGCAATGCCGCCGCCGATTGAGAAATTACCATTTGTTCCGAAATTCTTATTCTTCTTGAACTTGATATTGATGATTCCTGAATTTCCCGCTGCGTCGTATTTTGCAGATGGATTGGTAATCAGCTCGATCTTTTCAATATTGTCGCTCGGTGTGTTTCGTAATAAATTCACGAGTTCAGCCTGCGTCAGATAGGTTTGTTTGCCATCGATTTGCACAATGACACCATCTTTTCCGCGAAGTTGCAGCCTGTCGTTTTGTTGATCCACAGTTACACCCGGTGAGCGTTCAAGAACTTCAAGTGCCGTAGCTCCGGCGGAGACAATGCTGTTTTCAACATTAATGACTGTCCGGTCGATTTCCTGCTCTATAAATGGTTTTTTCGCAGTGACAGTTACTTCATTGAGAGATTTAGACTCGGGCTGAAGGATGAAGGAAGGAAGACTAACAATTTTGTCGGAGACAGAAAAAATTTTGCTGTACGATTTCTGATAGCCAACCATCGATACCAACGTCAGGTAATCTCCTGCATCAACCTGATCGAAAAGAAATTTTCCATTTTCGTCAGCAGCAAGTCCTTTGGAAAGGGTAGAGTCTTTCGCTTTAAGCAGCAAGACATTGACAAAAGGAAAGGGTTGTGATTTTTCATCCAGGATAGCTCCGGACACTTTTCCTTTTGTTGCAGGAGTTTGAGCGAGCACAAAGCTACCGCTCAGTAGCAATGCTACCGTTAGATTAATAAAGAATTTCATGGCTAATAGATTTTTATTTTCAAGCGATATCAGTCTTGGCTTCCCGAAATTGATCTTCTGTCTGCCTTGCGAAATATCGACTACATTGCAAAGATAAGTACTTGGTATAACATAGAACCTTAGATTACATAAATGGTTGTTTTGTTATATGAACGGAAATCCAAGCGACTGACTTTTTTTGATAGATACAAATAGAAGCAGGAATGTTGCATGAAGAAAGAAAAAAAGTTTAAATGGTAGGAAAAGCAGGATGAAACGAGCAGAAATGGTATCAAATTGAATTTAAACAAAAAAGCAGGAAGCTTTCCGATTAGAAAATTTCCTGCTTTTTAAATACCAACCACTTATCTATAAATCATCAATTTTTCATCAATTCTCCGTTTGGAACAGTAGAGGTATTTAGTTTTAAAAGGTCTTCACTTGTACTATTTATGAGGGTTATCACATCGATATCTAAAATAGCAGCAATCTGGATAAGTCTCTCCAAGGTGATTCTTGTGTAAGCAAGTTCAATCTTGCTGTATGCGTTTTGAGAAATTCCGAGTTTCATTGCCAAATATTCCTGGGTATAATCTCTATATTCTCTTACTTTCCTAATATTTGCTGCCACCGTTTTTATTCTCGTTTCCACCGCAACATTCATAGAGTATCAAAGGTTAATTAAAACATCATCACGTATTCATCATTATATACGGATTTTATGTACTGTTCGGATTACTTTGTCTCGTGAAAAATGAAAAATCAGCGTATTCCGGATACTATCAAGTAAAAAGAGTTTGATTAAAACCACTCCATCATTTGCAAGTAAGGTCTGAAATAATTTTGATACCACTTCTTTTCATCAGCTCACTTGCATTGAAATCAGTGCAGATTCCTTTTTTGAGCGTATAATTAAAGGAGATTATGCCGTCTGTTATGTCGCTGTTAAAACTAAAATTGGCAACGGCGGAATTGTTGGAAGTCAGGTGGGCCAATTCCAGATCGTGTGTGGATATAATACCAAAGGCGTTAAGTTCGCTTAATTGTTTTATCAGTGAAGCACCTCCTTTGTAACGGTCCTGCGAATTTGTTCCTTTAAACATTTCGTCCAGAAGAAAAAATATCGGTTTTCCGCTGCCTATTAAATTAAGCAATTGTTCAATCCTCTTTAACTCTGCGTAGAAAGAGGAAATCCCTTCCTCGAGATTATCCTGGGTACGCATACTGGTAAAAATTTCCATGTAAGATACACGGGCAGATCTGGCACAGCAGGGAGCGCCCATCAGTGCCAGAACCAGATTTGATCCGACCGTTCTTAAAAACGTGCTTTTTCCCGCCATGTTGGAACCCGTGATCATCGCAATTTCTCCTCGACCTGACAAATTAAAATCATTACAAATTCTCTTTTCAATTGTGATCAGCGGATGCCCCATCGTTCTAAAGTCGATGATGTAAGGCTCATCAACTATTTCGGGAAACGTATAAGATGGATTGGAATAGGAGAATCCGGCCAGGCTGGTGAGTACTTCAAATTCGCTGACCGCTGATGCCCAATCTCGCACTTGACTGCTGTTTTTGTTTTTCCAGGTCTCTGTCCGGAGAATCCAGTGAATATCCAGTAGCCATAGAATGTTAAAAATGCTATAAAAATCATTTTTTCCAAGTGATTTCTTCGTCCCTCTGTTTTGAAACACATCAAGTATAGATCTTAGCCTTTTGATTTCAGTCGCTGCCGAATAATTATTTATGCTAAAAGCAGACTGGATCCTTTGTAAATATTCAGAATCAAACTTTTCGTTTTCGATTTGGATAATCAGTGCATGATATCCGTTCAAAACTTGAACATTCCGGTGTGTATTATCAATAATGTCTTCGGCAATTTGATTGACTGTTTTTAAAAAACGGGAATTGATAAATAAAGTTACAAATAGCGGGATTACGAATTTTGCCGAAAAATCTTCTATAAAATAGGCCAAACCATAAATGAAGTAGCCAGTAGAAATGCTTGATAGAATTGCCAGCACAATACTGATCACACGATACCGTAATTTTCTTGGTAATAGTTCAGCGGGTTTTTCAATCCATTGTAAAAGTTTATTATAGTCGCTTTTCGAATTTTGGTAAGGAAGCCCGGCTGCCTGAAAATCTTGTCTCCAATCCAACTTGGGTGTGAGCTCCCTGACTGCCTGCTGCCTTTCCAGAATGATTGGCTTGCTGGCGGGCCGAGAAAGCCAGCTGGCCAGAAGGTGGCGGCCAGACTCCGTCGTCGCTCGATTGATCAGTTGAAAAAGTGAATGATTTCCAAATACATCAAAATCCGAAGAATACGCATGGTCTCGCGACGCGAAAACTTCACCATTCGGAAGGTTCTCAAATTTGTTGACTAATTTCGATAACTCCGTCATGTTTATATCTTTCAAGAAACTGGCTTTCTGTCTCTGTCTAAAAAGTCGGTTGTATCGGTTTATCAACAAACCAAAACTGACAAGACAAAACGGGATCACAAAAAATAGGGGCAACAGCAATCTCTCATTTGCGAGGAAAATAATAACAACGATAGAACAAACAAATGCGGCCAGCCTGAATGTGGAAAGCCGGTTTATTGATTCGCTGAGGCGAACGACGGTAGAGTCAAGCTCACGAACTTTAATTTTGTAGATATCCATATAATTATTCAGTGTTGAATTCAAAGGGCAGGATTAACTTAATGAAGTTGCGCAATATAGGCAATGTAACCAAATGGCAGCTTTCTAATAACTATGATTTCACCTTTGCCATGGTGACGGTATTAATTGTTTCTGCATTTAACAGACCGGCAGAGCTTATGAGAATAATCTTGTAATGTATAAATTAAGTAATATTTGTGGCGAGTGTTGACCTAGTTTCTCCGTTTGTAGAAAAACTCACCAGTTTAATTTATTAGAATTTATACTACAATATCTGCTTTACTCTGTTGGGGAGTATTTCGTATAAAACTTACTTCTTTTTCGATTTTGATTTTTTGTCGGCTTTGCTCATTTCCATTTCATAGTATATAATGACCATGCGCGTTTACGTTTTAATGCGCTCCGCAGATCATTCAAAATATTCTTTTTAGTTGTAAAGCATTCTTTGTAGTTGTTTGATTACTAAGGTGTTATGTGGATTTGGCATGAAGCTTTAACTACACTCACTGAACACGAAGTTCAAACAGGGAGCGCTGAAAACCTGAAAAAGAGTAAGCGATTGTTAACTAAATTTTTAAGATTATGAAATTTCAGGAATTGAATGCCGCAGAAATGAATGAAATCAATGGAGGTCTTTTAGGATTGGGAAACAGCAATGATTCTGCATCGTCAGGTGGATTGTTTGGAGCGCTGGGACTTAATTTCAGCAATGAATCAGTCGATAACGATGGATCGTCAGACAAAACAAATTTCGGTTTGGGTCTTGATTTAGGTGGGATTTTTAACTCGATCACACAATAAGATCGGATAGAGGTCCAACCAAAATTATAACAGGGATAGCTGAAAACCTGCAAACGAGTAAGCAAATTTTTCATTAAACATCTAGAAATTATGAAACTTCAGGAATTAAATTTCGCAGAAATGAATGAAATAAATGGTGGATTATTAGGGCTTGGCAACAGCAATGATTCAAGTTCTTCAGGCGGATTGTTTGGAGCACTGGGATTAAATTTTAGCCATGAATCAGTAGACGATGATGGATCATCAGAAAAAACCAACTTTGGTTTAGGTCTGGATCTGGGTGGAATTTTTAATTCTATTACCAACTAAAAAGATGCTTTTGGTTAGACAGATAAGAGGGGTGGCTTAGTCACCCCCTCTTTGTTTCATCACCAGGCGAAAAATGTCATAAACCCGAACGGTATGGACAATAACAAAATCTTCCCACCAGAAATTCTTGAATACACAGCAGACTATCACTTTCACCAGCATAATACGCGATCTCAACTGGTTTATCAGCTGTTGCTGCTGATTATTGTCGCTGCATTTGTTTCCTTGTTTATCATCACAGTCGATGTCAGCGTTCGGAGCACCGGGATTATCCGGTCGGTAAATGACAAAAATGAAATTAAAGCACTTGTTGGCGGAAGGGTTGATTCAGTTTTTATTTCCGAAAATCAGCGTGTAAAACAAGGACAAACTTTGCTGACGATCCAGGCAGAAATCCTGACTGAACAGAATCAGTTGACCCTCGCCCAGCAAACGGACTACGAAAATCAGGTTAAAGATCTTCAAAAACTGTTGCATTTGAGCCGTACAAACAACTGGAGCAAAAAGCCAGGACTTCAAAGCGGACTATATAAACAGGATTTCGCGCTGTTTTGGCAAAAAATAACAGAGGCGAAAACGACTTTGTTTACGGTTGAAAAAGATTTCGCGAGAAGTGTGAAGCTGCATGACGTTAAAGCAATTTCGGAAGCGGAATATGACCGCGCGGTTTTATTGCACAGTAATGCAAAAAGCAAGATAAAGACGATTATGGAAGAGGAGGAGGCTCGTTGGGAATCGGAACTGACGCAGCTTAATATGAAAGTTCGTGAGTTAAATTCCAAAAATGAACAGTATTTAAGAGAAAAAGACTTTTACACAATCAAGGCGCCTATAAGTGGCACTGTACAGCAATTGAAGGGTTTACAGGCTGGCAGTTCTGTATCTCCAAATGAATTTTTAGCCGAAATTTCACCAGATGCCTCAATGGTTGCCGAGATGTACGTATTGCCGAAAGATATCGGTTTGCTGCATAAAGGGACGGTAACCAGATTACAGGTTGATGCTTATAATTACAATCAGTGGGGGCTGGTGACGGGAAAAGTGATCTCCATATCAAATGATGTTTATACCAATGGAAGCCAGCAGCCATTTTTCAAAGTCCGCTGCCAGCTTGATAAGGATGCCCTCACTTTAAGAAACGGATATGTTGGAAAATTGAAAAAAGGAATGACGCTCCAGGCGAGATTTCTTGTTACGGAACGTACGCTCTTTCAGCTCCTTTATGATAAAGCGGATGATTGGCTTAATCCGAATCTGATTGCGACCGAAGACACGCCACCTCAAAAATAATACGTTATGGACCAACCTAAATCCCATAACTTATGGGCTAAACTAAACGGCTTCAAGAACAGCCTTGCTGGAAAAATACCTTATTTCTCAACGAAAAGTAAACTTGGGCATGTTGCTATAAAACAGCATGACTTGACAGATTGCGGTGCCACCTGCCTCGCTTCGGTGGCGGCATATTATAATCTGACAGTACCGGTTGCAAGAATCCGCCAATATGCGTCAACGGATAAAAAAGGGACAAATGTGCTTGGGCTTATCGAAGCTGCCAATAAACTGGGGTTTAACTCAAAAGGGGTAAAAGCAACATTTGAGCAGCTTCCACACGTGCCGGTTCCGGTTATCGCACACGTGATTATCAAAAACGTGCTGCATCACTACGTGGTAGTTTACAAGGTAACAGACACTACGGTCGAGGTCATGGATCCAGCGTATGGCGAGATAATGGCGCTGACTTATGACCAGTTTAAAAGTATATGGACAGGAGTTTTAATACTGGTTCAGCCGGGAGATACATTTATGGAAGGGAATGAGACGATTTCCGTTTCCAAAAGATTCTGGTTTCTGTTACAACCTCATAAATCTGTTTTATTACAGGTTCTCACCGGCGCAATTGTTTACACTTTGCTGGGACTTTCAACGTCTATCTTCCTGCAAAAGATTGTAGATAATGTTCTTCCCGAAGGTAACAGAAATCTTCTGAACCTGATGGGGATTATCATGATCGCACTGCTATTTTTCCGGGTTGTGATCAATCACTCCAAATCACTTCTAACAATTAAAACCGGTCAGCAGATTGACGCGAGGCTTATTTTGGGTTATTATAAGCATTTACTGCGATTGCCGCAGCAATTTTTTGATAATATGCGGGTCGGGGAGATTATTTCCAGAATTAACGATGCTGTCAAAATCCGGGTGTTTATCAATGATGTGCTAATAGGGTTTTCGGTAAACTTTTTTATCCTGATTTTCTCGTTTGTACTGATGTTTACTTACTACTGGAAATTGGCACTGATTATGCTTGGCGTCGTTCCGTTGTATGCGGTTATCTATTATTTCTCCAATAAAGTTAACAAAACCACGCAGCGCAAATTAATGGAAAGTTCTGCCGAGCTGGAATCGCAGCTGGTAGAATCTATTAATTCTGTGAGCACGATCAAGCGATTTGGCCTGGAAGACTTTACCAATTTAAAAACAGAAACAAAGTTTGTCGGAATGCTTCGTTCGGTTTATGAATCGAATACCAATTCTTTATGGATAGGCGATTTCAGCGGTTTTGTTTCAAGTGCCTTTACAATTATTCTACTTTGGGCCGGCTCGCTTTTCGTCCTTGAAAATATCATTACTCCTGGCGAACTGCTTTCATTTTATGCGATCATCGGATATTTTACAGGACCAGTTTCGAGTTTGATCGGAATGAATAAAACCATTCAGGATGCTTCGATTGCGGCGGATCGTCTTTTTGAAATCATGGATATTGAAAGGGAGTCGCTGGAAAATAAGGCTGAACTTACGCCGGATATGATTGGCGACATTTATTTCAGGAATGTTCATTTTCGATATGGATCCCGCGTAACGGTTTTCGAGGGGCTGGATCTGATGATTCCAAAAGGAAAAATTACTGCAATTGTCGGCGAAAGCGGCTCGGGAAAAACAACTTTACTTTCTCTGTTGCAAAATATTTATCCTATTGAATCCGGAAATATTCAGTTAGGTGGATTTGATCTGAAATATTTGACGAACGATAGTTTGAGAAAATTGGTAAGCGCAGTACCGCAGGACGTCCATCTTTTTGCAGGAAATGTGATCAATAACATTGCGGTTGGAGAGTTTGAACCTGATATGAAAAAAATCGTTTCAATTTGTCAGGAACTTGATATTATCAAATTTATTGAAAATCTTCCAAACGGGTTTAATACCTATATCGGTGAAAACGGAACAAGTCTCTCAGGTGGTCAACGCCAGCGACTCGCTATTGCCCGGGCACTTTACCGCGATCCGGAAATCCTTATCCTTGATGAAGCGACGTCATCTCTGGATTCGAAATCGGAAGGCCATATTCAACTGGCAGTCCAGTCATTACGCAAGAAAAATAAAACAATTATTCTGATTGCACATCGATTAAGCACGGTTATGAACGCCGATAAAATCGTTGTTCTGGAAAAAGGAAAACTTGTGGAAGAAGGAAATCATAAAAAGCTCATTTCAAAAAAGGGCAGATATTTTGATATGTGGAAACAACAATTTCCATCTTTGGAAAGTGTGAATTAGCTGTCGTTTCTTGCTTCGATATTAATCTATGAACGCTTTTACGATAATGAAGAGAGGCCGGTTTTTAAAACTTGGCTTCTTTTTTCCGTTTTAAAACCAGTATTTTTTAGTAATTAGGCTTATGTTTTAATAAAACAAAAGCAAGAATGATCAACAGACTCTATGATACCTCGTTAAGTTTATTAACGGATTTATACCAGCTTACAATGGCTTATGGCTACTGGAAATCAGGAAAGGCAGAGCAAGAAGCAGTATTTAATCTGTATTTTAGAAAACACCCTTTTCAGGGAGGCTTTACAATTGCCTGCGGGTTAAGCAGTGTAATTGATTATCTGAATGAATACCGGATTGACGAAGAAGATCTTGAATATATCGGATCGTTGACGGGCAGTGATGGCAAAGCACTTTTCGAGAAGGAATTTTTGGATTATCTGCGTGATATGGAATTCAAATGTAGTGTCGATGCAATTCCTGAAGGCACGGTGGTTTTCCCAAATCAGCCTTTACTGAGAATTCAGGGACCTGTTTTGCAATGTCAGTTACTTGAAACACCGCTTTTAAATCTCATCAACTTCCAGTCCTTAATCGCGACAAAAGCAGCAAGAATGCGTTTAGTGGCGAATGAAGATGCCCTTTTAGAATTTGGGTTAAGGCGGGCGCAAGGCCCGGATGGCGGAATGACAGCCAGCCGTGCGGCTTATATCGGCGGCTTTGATGCAACTTCGAACGTTCTTGCAGGGAAACTTTATGGGATTCCCGTAAAAGGCACACATGCGCACAGTTGGGTAATGTCGTTTGAAAGCGAACTTGAATCGTTTGAAACTTACGCCTTGCATATGCCCAATAATGTTACCTTACTTGTCGATACTTACGATTCAATTCAGGGAGTTGAAAATGCAATTATTGTGGGAAAACAGCTCCGTGAACGAGGATATGAGTTGGGCGGTATCCGGCTGGATTCCGGAGATCTCGCGTATTTAAGTATAGAAGCGAGAAAATTGCTTGACGATGCAGGATTTGAAAAAACTAATATTGTTGCCAGTAATGATCTGGACGAATATATTATGGACAGTTTAAAAATCCAGGGTGCGAAAATTAACGTTTGGGGAATCGGTACCAAATTGGTAACCGCGTTTGATCAGCCGGCGCTAGGAGGTGTTTTCAAACTGGCGGCGATTAAAAATGAGGCGGGCGAGTGGGATTATAAATTGAAACTTTCCGAACAGGCAATTAAAGTTTCAACTCCCGGAATTCAACAAGTAAGGCGTTTCAAAGATTCAAAAGGGTTTATTTCCGACATGATCTTTAATATCGAAACTCCCCTTATCGGGAAATCTACTATGGTTGATCCTTATGATTTTACGAAGACAAGGTCATTTTCCGAAACAATCCAGTTCGAAGATCTGCTGGTACCAATTTTTGCCAAAGGAGTTTTGATTTATCATCTGCCTTCAATTCACGAAACAAAAGAACGCGTCGAACAGCAATTGGCACATTTTCATAAGGGGATAAAGAGATTTGTTAATCCACATACCTATCCGGTTGGTCTGGAAAAAGAGTTATTCGATATGAAAACAGAGTTGATCGTAAAGTTAAGAGCTGGGAAGTGATATTAAATTCAAGACAAATGAGCGATGAAATTCCACAACCGAATACTGAAATTTTAAAAGAACTGATCGTGTATCGAATGCCTTTCGGAAAATATAAGGACTGGTTGATCACAGACCTGCCAGTTTCCTACCTGGAATGGTTTGAACGCGAAGGTTTTCCGGCAGGCAAACTTGGTATGCTTTTGAGCACCATGTACGAGATCCGGCTAAATGATCTCATGTTTTTGATTGATGGCTTGAAAAAGATTTACAGGAGGTAAACATGTTTTAGTCAGAATGACTAATTCAAGCGTATGCTGTTTGCAGAGAGACAGATTCTTAAGCGAAATACGGGTGAAGATTTTAATCTTCGCCCGTATTTAAAAAAAACTCAAAATACTGAATGATCAGCCGATGGCCTCGCTCCCAGAACGAAGTACTATTTCTTCTCCGGCATTAAAACCACTTTGATGAAATTCTCATCATTAAAATATTTATCTGCAGCCGCCTTCGTACTGGCTACTGTGATGGACTTTAACAACTTATCTTCCTGAAGAACTTCTTCAAGGTCGTCGTCCAGGAACACAGTTTCATCAAGATAGTTGATCCAGAAGCTGTTTGTTTTCAGCGCAACTTCTGTTTTACGTCTTGTTTCTGCTACAAATTTTTCGATGTCTTTCTGATCGGCGCCATTTTGCTTTATTTTTTTCATTTCAGCAATGCTGCGAGCAACAAGTTTATCGACATTTTCAGGAGCGCATCCGAAACTGATTAAAAAACTGTAATGTCCGGAAGGGTATTTATCTACGTCTTGCGAAACTCTGACGCCATACACTCCGCTTTCTTCCTCACGAAGTGCTTCGATTAATTTGATCTGCAAAACCTCCTGCAAAGCTTCAATCTGGATATTGTTTTCAGGATTATAATCGTACTCGCCGCTAGTCACCAAAGTTACCTTACTCTTGGGTTCCAAACCTTTGTAAATTGTCTTTTCTATTTGTCCTTTTGGTGGAAAAATATTCGGGTGTTTATATGTATCATCTCGTTCCGTGGAAGGCAGGCTACCGATATATTTTTCCAGCAAAGGTTTGATAGCATCAAGTTTAAAAGCACCGACAAATGTGAAAACGAAGTCAGAAGCATCGGCAAAACGGTTTTTATAAATTTCTACCGCACGATCCAGACTTACTTTGTCGATACTTTCCGGAGTAAGCGGGCGTCGTTCCGGATTGTTGCTGGTTAATACAGCGTTTAAAGAATCAGAATAAACCTTGTCCGGTGTTAATGTCTTGCGCATATTTTCCAGGTAAGATTTTTGATTGCTAAGCATCCCGCTTACAACCTCCTTATCCTTACGCGGTTCTGTAAAATAGGCATACAAGAGCTGCAAAGTTGTTTCCAGATCTTTCGGACTCGTACTGCCTTCAACACCTTCTTTCAATTCAGTCACAAAAGGACTTCCACTCACCGTTTTTCCGGCCAGGAATTTTTGAAGCTGTGTTTGATTATAAGGCCCTACTCCGCCAGACTGAATCATATAACTTGTAAAAATCCCGGTTTCCCGCTCTCCTGGAAACAAAGAAAATCCTCCTTTTCCAGTCGCCTGAATCAAAATTTCATCATTTTTGAAATCGGTCGGTTTTAGTAAGACTTTGACACCGTTTGATAACGTGAGTTCTGTTACGCCCAGCTTTTCATTTGTTTTTTCACTGGTTATTTTTCCTGCCTTGGGTTCAGTTGCAAGTAGCGGAGAATCCAGCACGTCGTCCACATAGGCAGTAACGTTTTTTCCTGTTTCTGCCAACATGGTACGGATTCTGGCTTCTGTCGGAAGTGCATCTTTTGACTTCTCGGGGCCCATAATCACTACTGCGCGGTTTTTATCCGTGATGTATTTTTTAGCTAATCCGTTTACTTCTTCCAATTTGACACCATCAATGTGTTTTTGAAGAAACGCATAATAGGCTTCAATTCCCATGTAAGGTTTTTGATGCAAAAAGTGCTCCAAATACTGTCCGACATAATTTGCCGATTTGGTTTTATCTTTTTCCTTAAATGCCTGTTCAATTGAATTCATAAAATCCTTCTTGGCACGGTCAAGTTCAGGTGCTGTAAATCCGAATTTTTGAACCCGGGCATTTTCTTCCAACAAAGCGGTTAAAGCTGTTTCTATCGAGGAAGGGTCTTTGGCCAGCGCGATCGAAGTATACGAATCAAGGTTACCAAGGAAATCACCGTAGTTGCTGGAACCATATAGGAAAGGAGGGTTCGCTTTTTGGGTAAGTTCCTGCATTCGCTGACCCATCATTGCGTTATATAATCCCTGAGCAATATTGTTACGAACATCCTGCAGCGATTTTTCTTTCGAATTAGGTTGTTTATAGATCAGCTGGATTACGTTTTGCGGATACTCAGGATCCGTCACAATCGCAACGTTCGTGTTTCCATCCAGTGGAATCGAATATTCAACACGTTTCTTTGGATTTGCCGTCACCGGAATTTTCCCGAATTTATCAGCGATCATTGCCTCTACTTTCGCAACGTCAAAATCGCCGACAGCGACAACAGCCATAAGATCCGGCCGATACCAGTCTTTATAAAATGACTTGATCGTTTCTGGTTTAAAAGATTTCAGGATACTGTCTTTTCCGATCGGCAGGCGCTCGGCATACCGGGAATTGTTCAGGATCATTTTCAAATATTTGTCACGCATACGCTGCTGAGCACCGCGACCCATGCGGGATTCTTCCAAAACAACACCTCTTTCCTTTTCGATTTCAGCCGGATCCAGCAACGCGCCATGTGCCCAGTCGTCTAAAACCTGAATTCCTTTTTCCAGTAGTCCGGCCGAATCAGTCGGGATCGGAAGCATATATACGGTTTCGTCAAAGCCAGTATATGCATTCAAGTCAGCACCAAAACGAACTCCGGTTTTTTGAAGAAAATTAACCAGCTCATTTTTAGGGAAATTTGTTGTGCCGTTAAAATTCATGTGCTCCATAAAGTGAGCCAATCCCTGCTGTGCGTCAGTTTCCAGAACAGAACCTGCTTTAACGATCAGTCTCAGCTCAGCCCTATTTTTTGGTTCCGCATTTTTCTTGATGTAATAAGTTATACCATTTTTAAGCTTTCCTGTTTTTACGGAGGGATCTAGCGGAACTTTTTGCGTACTTAGCCCTTGTGCGGAGGTTGATAGTGACACCGTCGACCACATACCAAAAGCGCACAAAATCATGAGGGATTTTTTCATTTTACTTATATAAAGTTGATAAAATGTATGAAAAACGAAAGGTATTGTTATTAACTACTATTGCAAAGAGAGGTTAATAAAATATTTTAGTCGTAAAAGTGCTGAGAATAAAATAGCAGGTATGAAAAAGGACTTTTGGGAGCGAACGTGCAATCGCCCGCCCCTAAGTAAATTAGATCGTTAATGATATTTCTCAACCATTTGTTTCATAAAGGCAAGGCTGCCTTTCGCAAGATCTTCGGCGCTGTATTTTGACGTACGCCACAAGGAAGTTGGACCAATAAGTTCTTTAATTTCGGAGGAAAAGTTTTCCAGGATTAATGCACCTGAATAATTTATTTCAGCCAGCCCCTTAAATAATTCATCCCAATGTACATTTCCCTCTCCCAACATTCCGCGGTCACTTTCCGTCATATGAACATGAAGTAGCTTGTCGCCAGCCTGAATAACAGGGTCGTAGAAATTTGATTCCTCGATATTCATATGGAACGTATCAAGATGCAAGCCGAGATTTTCCGCACCGGATTTCTTGATTAACGTAAGCGTTTCGCTTGCAGCGGTGCAGATATAACTTTCATAACGGTTGACAGGCTCAATTCCGATTTTGATTCCGAGAGTTTTAGCATATGCGGCAACTTCCGTCCAGACCTGGCACATTATAACTTCCTCCTCTTTTGTCCTTGGCAGGCCCGTGAAAACGCCGATTCCCGAATGTAAAACACCGCCTAGAAATCCTACTTCAAGCTCGGATGTTTTATCCAGAGCGGCTTTTATCAGCGTCGTAGCTTCAAGCGGATGAAAAGGGATATGACAATTTTTAGGTAAATTTATCGTACACAACGCTTCGATATTATGCTCTTTCAATTGTCTTTTGACGGTAGCCGCATCAAAATCCATGGAGACAGGAAGTAGAATTTCGAGTATATCAAATCCTGTTTCTGCGGTTTTTTTTATGGCGTGAAGCCCTGCATCCGGCGTCCAGACTGGTGGAATCCAGGATAGAATAGAAGCTCCGAATTTTGGATTTAACATAGGTAGTTGAGATTTATATTTCTTTATACTTTGAAAATTTCATACCCGGCCTTTTCACGGACAATTTATTTTCTTAAATGTAAGTCCCTTTTTAAAATTTAGTTTTGAGCGGTTTGTGAATTTCATTTTCCCGTTGCTTTCTTCAACTTCGCCAAATCCCTCAATCAGGTCACTCCCTTTTTTTATCATGATAATTTCACGGACAGATTTTTGGCCTTCTGATGAAAATGTGTAATCAGCTAACAATGTATCCCCGATTATTTTTCCGCTTACAATTCCATTGTTACGGTCTTTTTCAAAAAACTGATAACTAAGATCTCCTGTAATAATCCCATTTGCCGTGTTTATGTGAAGGAAAGCGGTGTCTTTTTTTGTAGTGTAAGTGTAACAATCATAATTTTCAAAGTCGCTGACCAGTTTATCGGGCGCTGATGTCTTTTTATAGGTCACCTCTTTTCCGTTGGCCTTCACAATCATAACGCTGTCATTTACTGAGATAATTTTTAATGTGTCGTTGAATTTTTCAGCATTAGTTGACTGCTTACTTTTTCCCGAAAGAATCAGGCGGTCACCAAATTTTTCCCACTTTTCATAAGCCTTATTGTCAAGATTGATCGAAGTTGCAGTGCCTTCGTCTTTGAGTGTAAAGCCATGCTGGTGTTGCGGCTGATCTTCCATCGGGGTGGTCCAGCTGCCCGAAATTGAACCGGATTCTTTGGTGCATGAAACAAACAAGACGTTTAAGAAAATAATACCTAAAAATATCTTTTTCATGAATTTGCTGATGAATTGGTAAGACAAACTAGCAGAGCTAACCATTAACGTACCAAGTTATCATTCCATTTTGAAGATGTATTATTTTATCCGGATTTTTATTTTGGGCTCTTGAAGCTGACGTTTGTGTCCGGACCAGTATAAATCCGGAACAATTTCCTGATTGTCTAGGATTTATGGATTTTAAAATCCGGTTTTTTGAAAATGAGGATCAGGCCTGCAAAAACGAACGGAATGCTCAGGATTTGTCCCATATTAAAAGGCAGACTGGCTTCAAAAGCTTCCTGATCTATTTTCAGGAATTCATCAAAAAAGCGGAAACTGAAAAGCAGTATCAGGAATATGCCAAGTAGAAATCCGTCGGGTAATTTATCTGCTTTTCGTTTCCAGACCGAAAAAGTCAGGACGAAAAGCAAAAGGCAGAAAAGCGATTCATAAAGCTGTGCAGGATGCCTTGGAACGTGGTCAGCAGACGAAAATATAAAGGCCCAGGGTATGTCAGTCGGGACACCGATCATTTCAGAATTCATCAAATTGCCAAAGCGAATACATGCGCCGACTAATGAAGCAACGATCGTTACCCGGTCTAAAATTTGAAGATAATTCTCGTGGTACTTCTTTGAATAAAAATAAATCGACAGAAAAACACCGATGCCTCCTCCGTGACTGGCAAGTCCGGCTAATCCTGTAAATTCAAATTGAGGAGAAAAACGAATGGGAAGAATTTCGACGGGATGTTGCAGATAATAAAGTGGATCATAAAAAATAACATGACCAAGCCTCGCGCCGACTAACGTTCCTACGATAATATAGGTCGCGAGTTTATCAAGACGCTCAAACGATTTGCCTTCTTTCTTGTAAATATACAGCATCACCTGATATCCCAAAAATATTCCCAGCGCCCAGCATAAGCCATACCATTTTGGGATTTCCAGTCCGGGAAAAACGTTTGACCTGACGTTCCAGAGTATAAAAGACAACATTTAAATTTGGCAGTTTTGGCAAAATGCCAGGATAAAAGAAAAAATCGCAGCGTTTCTGATCATACGTTCTGTGACAAAATGATTGGCCCGGCGATTATGGCTGTCAATAATATGCAGTATTTCTTTTTCAAAGTTTTCATCGGAGCTATTTAGCTTTTTAAATTTTGCCCAGCCGTTTTGAAGATGATCAGAGCCCATTGCAATTGGTTTTAAAAGTTTCTTTTAGTTTGGTCTTTATCCGGTTCATCCGCGTGCTGATGTTAGTCGCGGTCAACTTCAAGGTTTCCGCTATTTCTTTATTGCTGTAACCTTCGAAATGCAAAATCATGATGGCTTTGTCCGTTGCTTCCAATCGATTAACAACAAATAGCAACTGCTGAATGTCATCGTCCGCGCAAACAAATGAGGTTTCGCCATTTAAATGAGAGTCCAAAAGCGGTTCGTTAGTTTTATTTTTCCTTTCCGTTTTAACTTTTGCGATAACAGTATTTAAGGCTATACTATAAATCCAGGTACTGATCTTTGAGTCACCTCTGAAAGTAGGGAAGGATTTCCAAAGTTGTAAAATGATATCCTGTCGGGCGTCTTTTATGTCTTCATCATCGCTATAATACAGTCGGCAGATACTGTTAATAATGCCCTGATTCTCTTTGACGACCTGTACAAAATCCGTTGTATTTATAGAACCCATCACACCTGATTTGTTTACCTGACCATTAGTAGAAGATTAAGATACAAATGTCACACGGGATATAAAAAATAATTCTTGTCCGCTGATTTTTACCGCAAAGCCAAATCCATCCGCACAATTTCAGTCACTTCGATACTTAAAAAACCGAACTCATCAATTACTTTTCCGTATATTTTGTAAACGCCTTTGTTTGAAAAATTATACTTTGCTGCAACATCAGGAAAATGCACAGTGTCAATAAATTGTCCTTCCTGATCCAGAAAAGTGCCAAACTGCATTCTGTCCCCTTTCGAAGTCCTCGTGTTTTTTACTGCAACCAAATAGCCATACTGAATCACTTCCTGATTGATATACTGATGCAAATCTTTTGACATCACACTTCTCGACATTGGATTTTTTACCAGATCAAACGGGCTGCAAAGCGGAAAACCCAATAATTCAATCTGATCATATGCTTCGTCGGTAGGAGAGGTTTCAAATGCAGGCAGGTCAAAATCTTTAATTTCAATCTGGAACAATTGCTTTTGAGGGACTTTATTTGTCGCCTTGTACATACGAAAATGAGCTTTCCATAGAAGTGTTTTCTTGTCAATTTTTGTAAAACGAAAAGCGTTGATACGGATCAGGATCGTAAGTTGCTCAATTGAAACAGCAACGCGATCAAGAAAATTATTTAACGAAGTAAACGGTCCTTCCGCCTGTCGCGCTTCCAGAATTTTGGCAATCGTTTTCTCTTCAATTTCATTCAGCGACTGCATGCCCAGATAAATATCTTTTCCTTCAATGATTGCCTGGGCATAGCTATGATTTACGCAGGGAGCAAGGACATTTGCACCCATCATGCGCGCCTCGTGGACATATAATTCAGGTGCGTAAAAACCGCCGCCATTATTCAAAACGGAAACCATAAACTCCAGCGGATAGTATGCTTTTAAAAACAAAGTCTGGTAACTTTCCACAGCGTAGGAAGCTGAATGGCCTTTTGCGAACGCATAACCGGCAAAACTTGCAATCTGCCCCCAGATTTCTTCCGTTATTTTTGGGTCATACTTTCTGTCTTTGCAATTTTTGAAAAATTTTGCTTTGACATGTTCGAATTCATCGCGACCACGGAATTTTCCGCTCATGCCTCTTCTTATCACATCGGCTTCGCCCAACGTCAGACCTGCAAAATAATGCGCAACTTTGATCACATCTTCCTGATAAACCATGATCCCGTAGGTTTCAGGCATAAGATCAAGCAAAACAGGATGCGCCTCTTTTGCCCGGTCATTGTCCTGGTGCCGTAAAATGTATTCACGCATCATGCCGCTTTTTGCAACACCAGGACGAATAATCGAACTGGCGGCTACCAATCCAAGATAGTTGTCAACTTCCAGCTTTTTCAATAGCATACGCATCGCCGGGGATTCGACATAAAAACAGCCGATGCATTGCGCCTGCTTGATCAAATTATTTATTTTCGGATCCAGCTTGAATTTTTTGACATCATCAATATCAATTTCAGGCGCTTCCGGACGGTTATATTTTATGATTTCCAGCGTTTCTTTAATTTTTGCCAGGCCGCGTTGACTAAGGATATCGTATTTATTCAGGCCGACATCTTCGGCGATGACCATGTCAAACTGCGTCGTTGGAAAACCTTTCGGAGGAAGATCCGTCGCTGAAAAATAATGGATCGGACGTTCGGAAATTAAAATTCCGCCAGCGTGAATACTGAGGTGATTCGGCTGATTATTTTCCTGAAAATATCCGGCATATTTAATCACAAGTGCCGATAGTTGATCCAGTTTTTTAGGGTCATATTTTCCGTTGCTGAGTGCCTCGATTTCATAATTAGGCAACCCAAATACTTTACCCAACTCCCGCACGGCAGCGCTATGCTGAAAAGTGCTGTAAGTTCCTAAAAGTGCGGCCTGACCTTTGGAGCCAAATTTCTTAAAGATGTAGTCGGTAATATCCTCCCGATCTTTCCATGAAAAATCAATGTCAAAATCAGGAGGATTCTTTCTATGGATGTTGATGAAGCGTTCAAAATAGAGGTCAAGTTCGATCGGATCGACATTGGTGATGCTCAACAGATAGGCTACTATACTATTAGCGCCACTTCCCCGGCCAACATAGTAGTATCCTTTCTGTTTTGCATAACTGACAATGTCGTGATTTACTAAAAAAAACGGGATAAAATTCTGTTTCTGGATCAGTTCCAGCTCCATCGAAATCCTGTCAAAAATTAGATCATTGACTTCCGTTCCATAACGATATCCCAGTGCATTGTAAGTTAGTGAACGTAGTTTTTGATAATCATCTGCTTCACTTTCTCCATAAATTTTCAGGTTCTGATGTTGCCTGTGATCGCCAAACGAGAAATTTATTTGGCACTGTTCCATCAATTTTTCGGTATTGTAGACAATGGAATCAAAGTTTTTGAAATGATATTTAAGTGTTGCTGATGGCAACATCTGCTCCGTTTCTTCTCCTGTCCCGAAAGTTGAGATCTTGCTCAGTAATGTATTTTCATCAATCGATCTGAGAAGCCTGTGTGCGCTGAAATCTTTCTTGTGACGAAAACTCACCGGGTGTAGAATAACGAACTTATCTTCCCGGTTTGCCAAAGGCGAAAACCGGACGCGGTTTAAATCTTTAATTGTTATCCCAATATATTCTTCAGCTGAAAAATCAGTTTTTCCTGTTTTGATTAATTGCTCAAAAGAATAAATGAAAGCAACGTCTTCAAGTTTCGGAGCCTGGTCGGGAAAGTCCAGTTTTTCATGCGAATGTTTTGATAAAAAGGCATTTAAATTTTGAAATCCATTATTGTTTTTTGCCAAACCAATAAATTGCTGCCGCAATCCGTTTCGAAAATCGATACCGACAACCGGATTTACGTCATACTTGGCAGCGGTGCGGATAAAGTTCAGACATCCGGAAGTATTGTTAATATCCGTAAGAGCAATCGTGTTATAATTATTCAGCACACACAGTTTGAGCAATTCTTCTTCCGGAATCATTCCGTAGCGAAGGCTGAAATAAGAGTGGCAGTTGAGTAACATGGTTGTGGGGAAATTAAACTTTATACTTGCTTTTGACGTTACTAACGCCAGTTGAAAATGATAATTAGTTTTTCTTCAAAAGACACTGAGAAAATATGGTTTGGAGAAGGGTAGGCAAGCCTCTCCCGGAAATTCAGTCTGTCGGGAGAAGAAAACTCAGGATGTTGAACAACTCACAGAATTTAAACGACCTCCGTATTCCGCCTTCAAAATCGCCTTGAAAAACTGTCAGGTAATTTGAAGGATTTTTACAGTATCAGAATAAATGATCACAACATCTAAATTCTGGCTTGGTTTGTAGGATAATTTCGATTTGGGAAAAGAGCAGCATTTGATAGTCAACGAACTAAAAAGCATAGAAACTTCGCATATCAATAAGGCTCAGCCGTAATTCTCGCTACGCATTCCTATGCGCCGGAATAATTGGCGGCTCACCATTAAATGGATTTCCCATGCTTGAAATATTGGCAATCCCGAGTGTGGTCCCCCAGCTGATGATCGAATTTCCTCTCTCGTCGGTTCCGTATCTGTTCCTTAAAAAGTCCATGGCCTGGTATAAGTTTAGTTTTTCTTCTGAGTCGTCAAATATGTTGATTTGGTAATTTCCCCCTGCAAGATCGCTGAATGTAACACCTACAAGCCTGACCATCATCCGGCGATTATGCAATTGCTCAAATAGTTTTTCAACTTGCGGTATGAGAAGATGATCTGCCGAAGTATATGGGATTTTCAGTTGCTTGGAAAATGTGTTAAAATCTGAATAGCGAATTTTGACGGATATACAAGATGTTAGCTTTTCTCCATTTCTGAGCTGATAGGCAAGGTTTTCTGCCATAGCCCGTATCATTTCTCGCATCCTCTTTACATCTCCTGTATCCTTTCCGAAAGTCCGTTCATTGGAAATTGACTTGCGCTCATGAAATGGAATAATCGGCGTTTCATCTATTCCATTGGCACGATTCCATAAAACAACACCGTTTTTTCCTAACACCTTTGCCATCATTTCGACGGGCATTTCTTGTATCGTTCTTACATGTTTTATGCCGAGATTATACAAAATCTGGCTTGTTTTTTCGCCAACCATGGGAATCTTTTTAACCAGCATTGGTGCTAAAAAATTTTTCTCCGTTCCAAATTCGATCTTTCGTTCATTATCCGGTTTGGCTGTTCCGGTTGCTACTTTGGACACCAGTTTATTAGCAGAAAGTCCAAAGGAAATCGGCAGTCCCGCTTCTTTTTTGATTCGCTTGCGCAGTTCTTGTGCCATCTTGTAAGATGATCCTTGAAATCTGTCCATACCTGATAAATCAGCATAAAACTCGTCGATACTTGCTTTCTCGAAAACGGGAACAGCCTCCCGAATAATTTCAGTAACCTCTTTTGAATGCTTGGAATAAACACCTCCCTCACCGCGTATGACCGTAGCTTCCGGGCAAAGATTTCTGGCCATTTTCATAGGCATTCCTGAGTGCACACCGAAAGATCTTGTTTCATAGCTGCATGCAGCAACGACACCCCTGTCACCAATTCCTCCTACAAGAATCGGTTTTCCTTCAAGACGGCTGTCAAGCTTGCGTTCAACAGATACAAAGAATGTATCGAGATCCATATGCAGGATAGTTCGCTCCATGGCTACTTGGAATTTTTACTAGTTAATGGATTATTTCCAAAATTATGGATTTAATCCTGAATAAGCAATGGAAATATTCCAAAAAATTTCTATCTTTGATAAGATTTATGGTTAACCACATGTTTATCAGGACATATGCCTATCGAAGAAGAAAGCAGACGTTTTAAACAAATACGCGAAGAATTAAATCTGACGCAAGCCGCTTTCGCAGAGCAGCTTGGGATCAATGTTACGACGGCTGATATTGAGCGCGGGCGTACGCGGATTCCTGGTCAGGTCGTAAAGGAACTTTTAAAACGCCATCATATTAACCCGCTCTGGTTGTTTGGCGAGAGCACGCAAAAGTATCTGCGTATCGGAGAGCCTGTGATGAGCCCGAAAATTGTCACTGTCGATAATAGTGGAAAAGAAAACATACTGTTGGTCAGTGCCAAAGCTGCTGCCGGATATCCGCATAATATTGGCGATGCCAACTGGTTTGAAAGTTTGCCTGCTTTCAGTATCCCTTTGCCTGAATTTCGCAATGCCTCTTTCAGGGGATTTCAGGTCGATGGTGATAGTATGACGCCGGTTTTACAATCGGACGAATGGATTGTTGGGAAAGCAGTGGAAGGGTGGGATACGATCAAGAGCAACCGCATGTATGTGGTGGTGACTTCTGATAGTATTCTGGTTAAAAAAATTCAAAAGAACGATCAAACAACGCTCGTTAATCTGATTTCGTTGAATCAGGAATATAATCCAATTCTTCTTGAGCGAAGTGAGGTTCGGGAGCTTTGGCAGGTTCATAGTAAACTCACTTTTGATATGGAAACCGATTCAGCCACGGTCAGTTTGCAAAATCTGCATCAGGAAATGAAGGAGTTGAAAGAGGAGGTGAGAAAGCTTGTGAAGTAAGGTTTAAGCGTTATCAAAACGGGCCGGTTAGATTTTCTCGCCGGCCCGTTTTGATAAAATGATATCTTGTAATTTTGAAATATCTCAAACTTCTTCAGCCATCAGCTGCTTCTCATACAACTCTTTGTAGGCACCATTTTTACCCATAAGCTCAGTATGTGTACCTTGCTCAACGATCCTGCCTTCATCAAGAACAACGATTTTATCGGCCAGTTTTGCAGACGAAACGCGGTGTGAAATAATCACAGAAGTACGTTCGTCCATAATTCTTTTCAGGTTTGTCAGGATTATATTTTCTGTATTTGTGTCAACCGCCGATAGACAGTCGTCCAGTATCAGAATTTTAGGATCGCGGGCAATAGCACGGGCGATAGAAAGTCTTTGTTTTTGCCCACCGGACAATGTAATTCCACGTTCTCCCAATCGTGTATCGAAACCATCCGGGAAATCCTGAATGTTACGAAGCAGATCAGCATCTTTCACGGCAAGTTCAATTCTTTCCTGAGGCATATCGACACTTCCGAAACGGACATTGTTGGCAATAGAATCAGAAAACAAAAAGACATCCTGTGGAACGTAGCCTAGTTGGCGCCGATATTCATTGACATTATAATCTTTTAGAGGGATTCCGTCGACCAGTATTTCGCCTTCTGTCGGATCGTAAAGGCGGCAAAGTAAATGAGCCAGCGTACTTTTCCCGGAACCTGTTGTTCCTAAAATCGCGATACTTTCACCATGGCTTATTTCCAGATTGAAATTTTCAATTGCCTGAATTCCGGAATCAGGATAAATAAAACCAACGTTTTTAAAGGTAATGATTCCGTCCAACGGCTTCTCAATATTCTTGTCGGAAACCAGCGTGTTTTTCACTTCCAGAAATTCATTAATACGATTTTGAGAAGAAGCCGCACGTTGAATCTGGCTGGTCGTCCACCCCAGCGCCATCACGGGCCAGGTAAGCATATTCACATAAAGAATAAATTCAGTAATATTTCCGGGCGTAAGATTTCCGTTCATAATCTCCTTGCCTCCAACAAAAATGACCAGAATATTACTGATCCCGATCAGCAAAACAATCACAGGATAAAAGAAAGCGTCAACTTTTGCCAGACGCAATGATTTGTGTTTGAAATCTTCTGCTTCGGTTTTAAAATTGGTAAAAGAGTGTTTTTCCTGAACAAACGATTTTATTACGCGAATACCTGAAAATGCTTCCTGAACATATGTGGAAAGTGCTGACAGCTGCTTCTGGATTTCCTGAGAGCGCTTCATCATAATGCTGTTCACGATATAAATACTGACAGAAAGCAATGGCAGCGGCAAAAGAACGTAGAGGGTCAGCTTTGCATTAACCGTTACCATGTAAGAAATGACCAGGATAAAAAGTACGATCAGGTTAATCCCATACATCATGGCAGGGCCGACATACATCCGGACATTACTTACGTCTTCGGAAATTCTTGCCATCAGATCTCCGGTGTTATGTGTCCGGAAAAAGCTCGTTGGTAATGTCTGGTAGTGATTGTACACATCATTCTTTAACTCGTATTCTATATGGCGCGACATGACAATAATCGTTTGCCTGACCAGAAACAGAAATATACCTTTTAAAAGTGCCATCGCCAGAATCAACAGACCATATAGCAAAATGGTAAAGGCAAATGTGTCGTATAGCTCGGATTGTAAAGCTGACCCGGCAAATAAATAATAGACGTCAAGCGTTTCGCCTACCAAATCGAGGGCATAACGAACCAGCTGCGCCGGAATAATTCCAAAAAGATTAGAAATTATGGTAAAAATTGTTCCTAAAATAAGATACCATTTATACTTCAAGAGGTACTTATTGAGGTACTTAAGTGCTTTCACGTGTCGTTCTGGTTGATTTGGTCTTTACGTTAATCTTCAGTGTTTTATTTGGCTGTTGCCTGTTTCACACCAAATCGATTATCCGCAATGAAGAAATTGCTAAAAATTAATAAATCTCGGCCAATGCCATTACTCTGACTTTTCCCGGATTTGTATGTGTTTAAATACCAACAGTCAAATGTTTTAAAACGTTGCAAAAATAAAAAGCCTGGATTTGATTTTTCCATTTCTAAACAAAATAGTCTAATTTTGCGGTCGATTTTAAATATAAACGCGGGGTATTGTCAAATTAAAAACCTTGCTTAACACGCAGATACGTTCTTTGGTTTACTGTACCTTTTATCCAATTAGTATTCCGGCTTATGCTGAATAGAAGATTATTACGAACAAAAGCTGTTCAAGCTCTTTATGCGCGCAAATTAACTGCAGATGCCAACAGATTACTCGCTCTGGATCAGATCGAAGAAGCTTTTGCTCCTGATTTAAATTCGATGGAATTTCAGGATAAGCAAAAATTGACAAACAACAAACATCTGGCAGGCGCAGCGTTAGATGAACTTATCAAAAGCGGCGAACTAAAGGAAAATGAAGAATTCAATTCGGATGTAATAAAAGTTGCCAACAGCGCTTATAAAGCATACAAGAGACAGACTGAGGCGGATGGCGAAAAGATGGTTCGCCGGGTTTTAAATGAAACGGAATCTATCTACGTCGATTTTATCCGGGTATTGTCTATGTTACTCGAACTGGCTTACCAGGCAAAACTGGATCGTGAACGTAAATATGATGATCCGGAAGCGCCATTTTCTAAAAATGGAGGTCTGAATACAAACCGCGTCATCATGGTTCTTCAGGAAGACAAAACGCTGGCGGAAGAAATAATCAGAAATGGCATCAACTGGAGTAATGACATGAACATGATACGTAAAACCTATCGTGAAGCATTACGCAAGGATGCAACCTATGAGGAATACTGCAATAAAACGGAACATACACCGGAAGAAGATCAGCTACTTGTTCAATATATTTTACGTCAGGTAATCCTAAAACATGAAGTACCGCTGGAATTTCTTGAACAACGGGATTTATATTGGGTTGACCATAGCGAGTTGATTCGTGGTTTGGCAATCAAAACCCTTAAATCAGGCGACAGCGCTGAAACTTTCGCTTTATCTCCTTTGACAAAAGACTGGGAAGAAGACCGTTTCTTTGTCGAAGAATTATTCAAACTTGTGATTGAAGAAAGCGATCAGTATGATGCTTATCTTGACGAACAGTTGAAAAACTGGGAGCTCGACCGTATCGCGCTGGTGGATATGATCATTTTAAAAACTGCACTTGCAGAATTGATCCACTTCCCAGGAATTCCGGTGAAAGTGACGATCAACGAATTTATTGAAATTGCAAAAAGGTACAGCACGCCTAAAAGCGGCAAATTTATAAACGGGGTACTTGATGTACTTTCCGTGAAATTGGCTGCGCAGGGCATAATCAGAAAGAGCGGACGCGGATTGATCGATAATAAATAGGCATAGAATTTTTAGGTTGAAGGGTAGAGGGGTAACCCGAAAATTTGTTTATTGTAAAATAATTTAACAGCTAACCACCAACAATTGCGGCTAAACCGCTAAAATTACAAAGCCATGAGTAAATCCAGCCGTAGTTTAATAGCATTTTTGACAGGGATTGTCACAGGAGCAGCCTTAGGTATACTTTACGCTCCGGATAAAGGTAATGTGCTTCGTACTCAGCTTACGTACCGGTTATCCAAATACCGTGAAAAATTGCAAGCTGTGATCGAAGATCTGATCGAAGGAAAAAACCAGCCAGACAGCTATGCAAGGGCTGAAGGCGAACGCGTGGTAAATGATGCGCGCGAAAAAGCAGAAAAACTTCTTGAAGATGTTGATCGCCTGATGGCGCAGATAAAAGGTCAGACAAACTGATTCTAATATAACGTATGAAAAAACTTGCTGCATTCGCATTTCTTTCGGGAATTGCATTGATGCTTTTAAATTGTTCAGGGTCTGAAAAGAAAAGTGAATCAAAAACGGGAGATATGAAACTTCCCGTTTTTGCTTTGACAGACAGTTCTTCTTATGATTTTGGTACGATTCAGGAGGGAGAAGTTGTGGAGCACACATTTAATTTCAAAAATGATGGTCCATACCCGCTGATTTTGAATAACATAACTTCATCGTGTGGATGTACAACGCCGGAATGGCCCCGTGAACCGATCGCTCCGAATGCTGCTTCGAGCATTAAAGTTCGATTCAACAGTAAAGGAAAATCTGGCCCGCAGGTTAAAACGGTGACAGTTTATGCCAACACGGATCCGGCTTATTCGGAATTGCGTTTGAAAGGAATTGTTAATTCAGCGCCCAAACCAGAGGCGGCGAAATAAGTATTTACTTATTTTTCGACTATACCAGATCTCAATTAATTATCTAATAACCCTAATTTAATAATGACACTTTCAATTTTGTTACAAGCAGCAGGCGGCTCACAGGCCATGATTTATCAGGTCGTAATGTGGGTAGGGATTATCGGAGTATTTTATTTCTTCATGATCCGTCCTCAGCAAAAGAAACAGAAGGAGCAGAAAGAGCTTCTTAACAGCATAAAAAAAGGTGACCAAGTGGTAACGATCGGCGGAATTCACGCAAGAGTTTATAATGTTGAGGAAACTTTGGTAACCCTTGAACTTGACAAAGGAGTAAAATTAACTGTTGACAAAGCGGCAATTGCGCGTACTGTTGCAGAATAATAAATAACAGAAGATCGTTATCTATTCGGGATAATAGTTTAGAGTGGTGTCAGGGATGGCCTTTATAGATAATATTAAGGTTTTAACATCAAACCTGACACCGCTTTTTTTGTATTACGTATCAACGGTATATTGAAAAATATACAATTTTAATTACAAGCTGTGAGTAACATTCCATCAGGTCGGAATAAAATAAAAACATTTATCGGGTGTCTTCTGGCAGCTACATTTTTCTGGTTGATGAATGTGCTGAATAAGGAGGATTACTCTATCCGGCTAAGTTATCCATTAACTGTTGAATATGACGCAGCCGCGTTTGTTCCTTTGCAGCCTTTGCCAAAGCGTATTTCCGTAAATGTAACAGGTGATGGCTGGAATCTACTGAGAAAATCCTGGCTTAACTTCAATGCGCTTCCGGTGGTCTACAAAGTTTTGAATCCTACCAAAGCAAGTTTTATAAATTCAACCTCATTGACGGACCAGATCACTGAGCTTTTTCCTGATGTAAAAGTAAACTACGTTGTTTCCGATACTTTTGAATTAAGCTTTGAAAGAAAGATCAGGAAAATCATTCCAATCAGGATTGACAGCTCAGCAATTGACATCCGTGAAGGTTATGTCATTTCGAGTATTATTAATATCTCACCCTCACTGATCTCAATTGACGGCCCGATCTCTCTTGTAAGAGATTATCCGGATACTATCAAAATAGTTATCCCCACAAAAAAAATACAAAACAATTTCGACGAAAGTTTGCCTATTCCGTTGCCCAACACGCCACTGGTTGAGGTTAGCCACCGGGATGTGTACATAAGTTTCGAAGTAGCACAATTGCTTGGGGAAGTCAAACAATAAAAGTTGATCACCTGATTGTTAATAATTTATAATGAAAATTGGTGTGACAGGTGGTATTGGTTCGGGTAAAAGTATCGTTTGCAAGGTGTTTGCTTGTCTGAATATTCCTGTTTATGATGCGGACACGCGGGCGAAATGGCTGACAAATCATGATCCTGAAATACGTCGGGCTATCCAGGAATTACTGGGACCTGATTCTTATACTGAAAGCGGAGTATATAACCGTTCTTATGTTTCTTCCTTGGTTTTCAAAAATCCTGATCTGCTAAAAAAACTTAACGAAATTATTCATCCTGCTGTTGGTAAAGATACAGATGATTGGATGGGAAAACATTCAGACGCGCCCTATGTCATAAAAGAGGCGGCGATTATGAATAAGGCAGGAGCTAACAATAATCTGGATTTCGTCATTGTCGTAAAAGCGCCCGTGGATCTGCGTTTGAAACGCATCAAAGTCCGCGACGAAACCCGGTCTGAGGATGAGATTCGAGCTATTATCGAACGACAGGTTTCAGATGAAGAACGTGATTCAATTGCTGATTTTACGATTGATAACGATGAGAATGCTGCGCTGATCCCCCAGGTTTTGAAATTGCACCAGTTGTTTTTGGAAAAAAGTACAGAATAGTTTAAAAGTCAACATCCAGGCCGAGCGCTTGCTTGAGCTGCAATAAATAAGGGTTTTTTTCTGCCAGATAATTGAATTTTTCCGCAGGGGTATAGGGCAGGCGCTGAACCTCGTGAGGCGCGACACGCGGATTGATTTCCAGTCTGGGTGCATTAAACCGGCTCTTCAAAAAGCCCAGTAATTCATAACGCATTCCCTGAATTGCGTCCATTTGCGGGTCATTATCCAGGGCAATCTGAATTGTAAAATCGACAAGTTCGATTGCTCGGTTTAAAGCAATTCCTTCAGTTGTTGAATCTTTTGTTTTTCTCCTGTTTTCGGCGAATTCATGCCAAACCTGTTGCAAATTTTCTAAAGTAAGTTCAAGCGTGGCGACAGGTGCTGTGGGAGCTACCTGTACTTCATTTTTTACAGCTGCCTGTTCTGTTCCCTTTGCATTTTGTTGCGCAATAGATGGCGGAACAAGTTGCGTTGTACTTCTTAATTTAGAAGCAGGCCTTGCCGCTACCGGAGCGATCTGTTGTACTCCAATCGGAACATTTTGCGGTGTGGATTCCTTTGACGGAGTTTCCAGAACCGGCGCTTTTTGTTCAGTTAAGACAGGCTGTTGTTGAGGCTCAACTTTTTTTTTTGCCGTTTCATCAACGGCTGCAAGAGAATTAAGTTGAAGAATATTGGGCAGATTTGCAAGTTTCATGAGACATAACTCCACATGCAATCGCTGATTTTTTGCAGCTTTATAATTGATATCGCACTGACTGGCAACACTTAATGCGGAAAGCAAAAAGCTCATATCCGCGTCCCGGGACTGATCAATATATTTCCGCTCGGCAGATTCTGAAACCTGCAAAAGAGAAACTGTCGCGGGATCTTTACAAACCAGAAGATTTCGGAAATGTTCAAGCAAGCCGACAATAAATAAATGCCCGTCGAAACCTTTTCTTAATATTTCATCAAACAAGACCAACGACCGCGCAACACTGGCAGCGGTCAAAGCATCCGTGATTTTAAAGTAATAATCGTAATCCAGAATATGCAGGTTTTCCAGAACGGCTGCATAAGTCAGATGATTATCTGTTGAAAAAGTAACATTCAGATCGAACATCGAAAGCGCATCCCGCAAACCTCCATCAGCTTTCTGGCCGATCAGTTCGAGTGCTTCTTTTTCTGTTTCAATACCTTCTTTTTTTGCAATATCAGCAAGGTGATAAGCAATGTCTTTTGGCTGGATACGGTTGAAATCAAAAATCTGGCAACGGGATAAAATCGTCGGCAGGATCTTATGTTTTTCAGTTGTCGCCAAAATGAAAATCGCATATCCAGGCGGTTCTTCCAATGTTTTCAAGAAAGCATTAAAAGCAGCCTGTGAAAGCATGTGAACCTCATCAATAATATAAATTTTGTATTTTCCAGTCTGCGGCGGATAGCGAACCTGATCGATCAGGTTACGAATATCTTCAACAGAGTTATTGGAAGCAGCATCCAGTTCGTGGATGTTGAAAGACGCGTTATTCTGAAAACTGATACAGGATTCACATTCGCCGCACGCTTCTACGTCGTCTCCAAGATTCTGACAGTTAATTGTTTTTGCAAGAATACGGGCACAAGTCGTTTTCCCGACACCACGCGGACCGCAAAACAGGAAAGCCTGCGCGAGGTGATTGGTACGAATTGCATTTTTAAGCGTAGTCGTGATATGTGATTGGCCAACTACCGAGTCGAAAGTGACTGGTCGATACTTTCTGGCCGAAACAACGAAATGATCCATGGGTGCAAGTTAGCTCCGTACGACGGAATTTCAAATTACTTTTTCTCGACCAACGGATAAACCCGGACATAATCGACCTCCATTTTTTGAGGGAAAATGCTGTCGTCCACACCTTTCTGTCCTCCCCAGTCCCCGCCAACAGCCATATTTAAAATGATATGAAAAGTTCTATCAAAAGGCCATTGCTCCCAGGCGTAGCCCGATTCTTTGTTAAACCTAAAATATTCATTTCCGTCAATGCCGATCGAGATATAAGCTGGCGTCCACGCGCAGGTATATACATGAAACTGCTCGGAGGCCTTAGTAAGCAGGGTGTCCCCGCCTTTGTTTGTTTTCAAAACGTGGTTAAATGCTTTGGTGTGTATGTTGCCGTGGATATGATTCTGGTCAAAACCGACGTGTTCCATAATATCAATTTCACCATTATCCGGCCAGCCTTTATTGCCATAATTTTGTTGGGAAAAAAGCATCCAGATTGCAGGCCAGGTTCCACGGCCCTTCGGAAGTTTGGCACGGATCTCAAATTTTCCATAAAGAAAATCGCCTTTTCCTTTTGTTACCAATCTGGCTGAACTGTAATTCTGCTTACCTGAATTTTCTTTTCTGGCTTCAATAATCAGATTGCCATTTTCAACGCGGGCATTTTCTGATTTGTCAGTGTAGTTTTCCAGTTCATGATTCCCCCATCCATCGCCGCCCAAATCGCAACTCCATTTTTTGACATCAGGTTTTCCGGAATAATTAAATTCATCCTGCCAGATTGGTGTTGAGTCAAACTCGTATTTAACCTGCGAAGATTGTGTGGGCGGAGTTTGGGATTGAGAGCAATTGGCGAAACCAATTAGGCAGATAGAAAGGAGAAATAATTTTCCAGAAAAAGATTTTTGCATAATTAGACTTTGCTTTGAGTGCGTCTGTTTGTTAGTCCGGGTAAATCCATCTTTTTTAAAACAGCAATGACTTCGTCCAGTTTCTTTTGAACAATTCGTTCTCCGGTAAGTTTCTTTACAGACTCGCTTTTCTTAGTTTTCATATCATTCCTGATTAGCATTTGGCCTTTTTGGTAATTTTGAAAGATCTATTCCTTTTAGTAATTCATTCATTTCCTTTAATTTCTTATTAACGATTTGCTCGCCGGATAATTTGACCGGAATATTTCTTTTAATTTTTGCCATGCTTACTTAAAAGATGTTAAGATAAAATTAAATATTGAAATGATATTCAGATAAATAGCTCCTGTGGAGCTTCCTGTTCATAGCAAGGTAATTTAGGATTTATTTTTCTGGCTCCATCGGAGCCGCCTAAAATTTCCATGAAACTCCTAAGGAGTCAGGGAAGTGGCTGGAAATTAATATTTTTCTATAAACAGGATGCTCCGAAGGAGCGCGTTGAGGTTGTAAAACAAAATCTTCGTAAGCAAACTTACCTATTCATTCAATTGCTATAAATTCAGCAATGTATTCGTAGCTGATAGTGGCATTCTCTTCCGCAAAGCCAACATTCAGATATTCTCGCATTCACCAATTGAATCATTATTTTTCAATCGTGTGTATATTTTCCAAATTTAACGTTTATATATCAATTATTTAAATCCTCTTCCTCAGGTTGTTTGTGCCGGACTGATCAAATATTATTAATTTTGCTCGCCCCATAATACTGACTAAATGAAGCAATTAAAACTTACCACAGAACTCAACGTTACACCTTCAGAATGGAAAATAAATCATCAATCCAAGATAATAACCATTGGCTCCTGTTTTGCTGATGTATTAGGAAATCAGCTTTCTGATTATAAATTTCAGGTTTTGAATAATCCTTTCGGAACCGTTTTTAATCCATTGGCTGTCGCCAAATTGCTCGATTTATCGTTAGACGTAAAACCACCTCATCCGGCGCTGTATCACCAGAATACTGATAAGATCTGGCTTCATCATGATTTTCACTCTTCGTTATGGTCCCACAACCGGGTTGATCTTGAAGAGAAGCTTAAAGAGAAACAGCATCAGGTAAATTACTTTTTGAGAAATGCAGATGTACTTGTTATTACCCTCGGAACTGCGTTTGCTTATCGTCACCGCGCGACAAATGTATTGGTTGGGAATTGTCATAAGGTGCCTGCCGATCAGTTCGTTAAAGAATTATTGCATCTCGACCAGATCAATATTGGCCTGGAACATCTGCTGTTTAAGCTACAATCGATTAAAAGAGATTTAAGGATTATACTGACTGTAAGTCCTGTTAGACATACAAAGGATACATTAATACTAAATCAGGTAAGTAAATCAACCTTGCGTTTGGTTTGCCATCGCCTGTCGGAGAAATTTCGTCAGGTTGAATATTTTCCCTCTTACGAAATTATGGTCGATGAGCTGCGGGATTATCGGTACTACAAACCTGATCTTATTCACCCAAACAGTGTGGCAGAAGATTATATCTTTCGTACTTTTGCAGACGCGTTTATAGACAAGCCAGCATTGGACTTCATGAGGGAGTGGGATGGTGTTCAAAAAATGTTGAACCACAATCCACAGCATGGTCTTACTGCCAGCCAGCTTGCGTTGCTGCACACACTTCGAAAGAGGCTGGGCGAGTTAGCAGGCAATGTAGATTTATCCGGGGAATTAATAGAAATAAACCGAAGAATTGATGAATTTCCTGCCCGTTGACAAACTCATTAGCGAGAAATCGTGTTCAATTATATCAGGCGAAATAAATTAGAAATAGACGATTTCAGCTCAATCTGAAATCACATCCGGTACGGCTCGGAAATTTCCGAACGAAATAACTACAATGGGCGAATTTACAATAAATAAAGAAAAAGTATTACAGGCTTTGAGCACTGTTCAGGAGCCGGATCTTAAACAGGATCTGGTAACGCTGAATATGATTCAGGATATTGAGATTGGTGTTAATCAGGTAAGATTTACGGTTGTTTTGACGACACCCGCTTGCCCTTTGAAAGAATTAATCCGTAGAATGTGCGTCGAGGCGATACATGAACATCTTAGTCCGGACGTGGAAGTGATCATCAATTTAACTGCAAATGTAACCAGTATCAGACCACTGGGAGCGGCGTTGATTCCGGGTGTGAAAAATGTGATTGCTATTTCGTCAGGTAAAGGCGGGGTAGGGAAATCGACCGTTACTGCCAACCTTGCAATGGCCCTGCACCGTTCTGGAGCATCTGTAGGAATTATTGATGCCGATATTTCTGGTCCATCGATCCCATTAATGTTTGGTGCAGAAAATATGCAGCCGACCATTACGCCAAAAAATGGGAAAAATTATATCAATCCGATCCGTCAGTATGGGATAAAAATGATTTCCATAGGATTTTTGACGCCAGCAGATAGTGCAGTAGTTTGGCGCGGACCTATGGCTTCTCAGGCTTTGAAACAATTCTTTGGTGATACAGACTGGGGTGATCTAGATTATCTTTTGATCGATCTTCCTCCTGGGACAAGTGATATTCACCTGACCTTGGTGCAGACTGTGCCTGTAACTGGGGCAATTATCGTTACCACACCTCAAAAAGTAGCACTGGCTGATGCCGTAAAAGGAATGTCGATGTTCAGACAGCCTCAGATCAATGTTCCTATTCTGGGCGTGATCGAAAATATGGCATGGTTTACACCGGAAGAGCTTCCGGAAAGTAAATATCATATTTTCGGACAAGGCGGCGGACAATCGTTAGCTGACAAATTTGATGTACCTTTGTTGGGTCAAATACCTTTGGTTCAGGGCATTCGTGAAGCTGGGGATGGAGGAAGACCTGCCGTTATGGATGTAAATCCGATTGTAAATGAAGCTTTCCGCAATGCAGCAGAAGGATTGGCACAGCAAGTTGCTATTAGAAACGCAACTAAAGAAAAGACTCAAATGGTAGAAATTCAGGCTTAAATACGAGTCTTGATTTGACTTTATCAATAAATTCTTGCATATTACCGAATAGACTTTTTAAATAATGGATTCAAGAGAAAAAACATTAGAATTAATTGAGCAGGCGTTGGAAACTGTCCGTCCGTATTTACATGCAGATGGCGGTGACGTGAAGTTGGTGGAATTAACTGACGATCTTACGGTAAGACTTGAATTACAGGGCTCATGCCAGAGCTGCCCGATGAGTGCAATGACTTTCCGTGCCGGTCTTGAAGAATCGATCCGTAAGGCGGTTCCGCATATCAACCGTGTTGTCGCATCTAACGTGCCTTCATTAGCATAAAAGTCCGTTATTGATAACGGATGAATTCGATATGGCCCCTGATCGGTTTAAATTGAAATAAATCTTTCCTATGCATCATAGGTTGCAATTGATTCATTTTAAATACTGCTTATATTGCAGGTACGTTTTAAATGCATTAATCAGGCAATAATATGCGCATAGGAGTTTTTTTTGGAGGACCCTCCCGCGAAAGGGAAATTTCATTTGCGGGCGGGAAAACCGCTTTCGAATACTTGGATAAATCACTTTTTGAGCCGGTTCCCATTTTTGTCGACAGCTTCGGTCGATTTATAAAGCTTGAACATTCTTTGATGTATGCAAAGGAAATCAGAGATTTTTATCCGGCAAAAAGTAATCAGACTGGTAATTTCAATACTTATATAGAGTCGTTTCCAAATTTGGCAAAAGAGCCGGTTTCGCCAGAGATCGGTTTACTTTTATCACCTGACCAGTTCAAAGATCATTTTGAATTTGCATTTCTAGCCATGCATGGTCCCGACTGTGAGGATGGCGCAATTCAGGGTTTGCTGGAATGGTTTAAAATTCCTTATAGCGGCCCAGGTTTGATGGGTTCAGCTGTTGGAATCGATAAAATTCTTCAAAATGAAATGATCGCGCTGGTTAATAATCAGCAAAAGAAAAGCTGGACACTTCGCTACGAGCAATGGATTCCGCGTGAATATTCAATTCTTTTTACCGTTCTTAAAAAACATCTCGGCCTTCCACTGGTTATTAAAGCACCTCATCAGGGTTCATCGATTGGTGTGGCCATTGTG
Source organism: Dyadobacter koreensis (assembly GCF_900108855.1). Taxonomy (GTDB): domain Bacteria; phylum Bacteroidota; class Bacteroidia; order Cytophagales; family Spirosomataceae; genus Dyadobacter; species Dyadobacter koreensis. Next base: position 549,985 of record NZ_FNXY01000003.1, on the reverse strand, counting down.
AAAGAAGATTCTCTGGAGGCCTTTGTCTCTGCGATCAACCAATGTTTTTTTCAGGTTGAACTGGAAAGTAAAACCTGGAAAGCACTAGATGCTGCCGGCAAGCATGAGTATGTGCAGCGTATAGCCAACCTTGACGAAGGAATTGGATTTCCGCTTGTCGTAAATGGAGATACAACTATTTATCACCCGGCTGATTTACTGGAAATGCTTGATAATATGTTTGTTGTCAAGGATGATATCATTGTTTTGAGCAGTGCAAATGCCGAAGATCAGGTTTTGCTTGAAGAATTTATTGAAGGTCAGGAATTCTCCTGCGGTTGTATTCAGTTTGATAACGGAAAACCGCTGGCTTTGCCTCCAAGTGAGGTGATCAAGATGGTTGATGTCTTTGATTTTAATGCAAAATATAAGCCGGGAGCAAGTCGCAAGCGAATTCCGGTTGATACGTCTCTTGAAAAAAATCAGGAAATCCAGAAAGTTATCGCAGAAGTTTTTCAACAACTTGGTATCACGGTTTGCGTACGTATCGATGGTTTCTTAACCCCCGACGGAACAATTCTTCTTCACGATCCGAACACAATTCCGGGAATGTCGCCCACTTCTTTCATTTTTAAACAAATGGCTGAAATTGGACTGACTGTTACGCAGGCTTTAACTTATTTTATCCGACAGTCCATAAGAGAAAGAATTCGGCTTGGGAAAGATACCTGGAATTTAAGACATTTGCTGGAAGGTTTGGATGCGAAAATAACCGCAGCCAGAACAGTTGATAAACCGATCAAGGGAATTTTGTTTGATGCATCCGACGAACATTATGCGTTGGCAAGGCAGTATTATGGGCGTTTGAATGCGGAGGGGATTTTCAAACCTGTTCCTGTTTTCCACGCTACGGACGGAAAATACTATCAGTTGCCGAACCCGTTTATGTTCAAGGAATATATTGTTGATGTCGAGGGTTTAATAACGCAGGGCAGGCATCCTCTGTTAACAGAGACAGCACAGAAAGCAAAGTCCATAACCAATTTTTTTGCCGGTGAAATTGATGATCAGGTTCAGGTTTTTAACGACATCGAATCCATCGAAATAATTCAGGATTGGGTTGTTGTCAAAATCGACTAAGAATATATTTCCCATTTTTAAGGACAAAAAAGAGCTTGATTCAAGCTCTTTTTTAGTAAATTTCATTTTCTACACAATTTCAACGTTGTAAAAAGACGTATTTTTAGGATTTTGTGAATTTTTAATTGAATTTTTTGACCCCGATAATTTGACTTACCAATGGCACACGGCGCAGAGAAAGTACGGTTAAGCCTTCAAAAAGAGAACAAAGGTTGGAAAAAATGGGGGCCATATCTGTCTGAGCGTCAGTGGGGAACTGTACGTGAGGATTACAGCGGAAATGGCGATGCCTGGAATTATATAACCCACGAGATGGCTTTATCCAAGACATACCGTTGGGGAGAAGATGGTATCGGAGGGTTTTCTGATAACAAACAACACATCTGTCTTTCCTTTGCCTTTTGGAACCATCGCGATAAATTTTTAAAGGAAAGGATTTTTGGATTGACGAACCGCGAGTCAAATCACGGAGAAGATGTGAAGGAAATGTATTATTATCTTGATAGTACTCCGACGCATTCCTATACCAAAATGCTTTATAAATATCCTCAGCAGCAGTTTCCTTATGACAAGCTTCGGCAGGAAAACGGCAAGCGCGGAAAACAGGATCCGGAGTATGAAATCATGGATACCGGTGTGTTCGATAACAATGAATATTTTGATATTTTTATCGAGCACGCAAAAGCTGATGAAGAGGATATCATGATGAAAGTTACGATCCATAACCGTGGCCCGAAGGATGCTCCGATTACTGTTTTGCCGACGATCATGTTTAGAAATACGTGGTCGTGGGGGTATGAGGCGTTTAATTACAAGCCGATGATGAACGGGATATCCAACCGTCTGATCGAGGTGACACATCGGAAGCATGGGAAATATAACTTGTATCTGGATGGCGCAGATGAGCTTTTATTTTGCGAGAATGAATCGAATCTGAAAAAGCTTTACGGAACGGCAAATAATACTGCTTATCCGAAAGACGGAATAAACGATTACATCGTTAGCGGTGGCAAGTCGACGACCGTGAACCCGAATAACATCGGAACAAAAGCATCCGGAAAATTTACGCGAACGGTCAAAGCAGGTGAGAGTATTACCCTGCGAATGCGCTATGTGAATCATTCTATTTCGGAACCTTTCGGAGGGTTTGAAGATCTTTTCAGTAAGAGAATTCGTGAAGCGGATGAATTCTATGACGATATCCAGAAAGATGTAGCAGACGCCGATCTTCGTTCGATCCAGCGCCAAGCCTATGCAGGAATGTTGTGGAGCAAACAATTTTACTATTACAATGTTTACGAATGGCTGAAAGGCGATCCGGCGCAGCCGGAACCTAACCAAGGTCGAAAGTGGGGGAGGAATTCCGGATGGAAACATTTGTATTCAGCCAACATTATTTCGATGCCGGATAAATGGGAATATCCCTGGTTTGCTGCCTGGGATCTTGCTTTTCATTGTGTTCCGCTTGCGAGAGTTGATGCTGATTTTGCCAAACGGCAGCTCGAAATCCTGCTCCGGGAATATTATATGCACCCAAATGGTCAGATTCCAGCCTACGAATGGAATTTTTCGGATGTAAATCCGCCGGTTCATGGCTGGGCGACATGGAAAGTATATGAGATCGACCGTGAGCAGAATAACGGCGTTGGTGATATTGAATTCCTTGAAAAAATATTCCATAAGCTTCTTCTCAATTTTACCTGGTGGGTGAATCAGAAAGACGATACCGGAAATAATATTTTCAGCGGCGGTTTCCTTGGTCTTGATAATATCGGTGTATTCGACAGATCGACTCCGATGCCTTTTGGTGGGAAATTGCAGCAGGCCGATGCAACAGGATGGATGGCGATGTATACGTTGAATATGCTTCGAATTTCAGTTGAAATCGCCTTGGCGCATCCCGTATATCAGGATATGGCGTCCAAGTTTTTTGAACATTTCCTGCATATTGCCGGTGCGATGGAATCGATCGGAGGTAAAAATTCGTCGATCAGTCTGTGGGATGAGGAAGACCAGTTTTACTACGACGTCATCCATATTCCGAACGGGCAAAGTATACTATTGAAAGTTCGCTCGATTGTAGGATTGATACCACTGTTTGCTGTTGAAATTCTTGATCCTCAGAATCTTGATAAAATGCCGATTTTCAAACGTCGTGTAGAGTGGGTACTGGCAAACAGGCCTGATCTTGCGCGCCTGATATCTCGTTGGTTTGAATCTGGAAAAGGAGAAAACAGATTATTGTCAATTCTGCGCGGTCACCGGATGAAAATGATCATGAAACGGATGTTGGATGAAAACGAATTTCTGTCTGATTTCGGTGTTCGTGCGCTTTCAAAATATCATAAGGAGAACCCATATAAATTCTATATCAACGGCGAGGTATTACAGGTCGATTACACACCTGCGGAAGCGTTGACAGATATTATGGGAGGAAATTCTAACTGGCGGGGGCCGATCTGGTTCCCGTTGAACTATCTGATCTTTGATTCGCTGATGAAATTCCACGCGTATTATGGTGAGGATTTCCAGATCGAATATCCGACAAATTCAGGAAATTTGGTTACGATTAAGGACGCAGCGATGGCAATTGCGAATCGACTGATCGATATCTTCAAAAAAGATGCAGACGGAAGACGTGCTTTCAACGGAGATGACGAAAAAAGTCAGACCGATCCGAATTTCAGTGATCACATTTTATTCTATGAATACTTCCATGGAGATAACGGAAGGGGTTGCGGTGCAAGTCACCAGACAGGCTGGACAGGCTTAGTTGCAGAACTTATTTTGAAAACTTCGCAGGAAAAAATGAAAGAATTAGCAAAAGAAGAAATACCGCTAAGTAAATAATGCCAGCATTTTTTACTTTTATGAAATAATTACTCAACCGAGAACGATATTTTTAGTCTTTTTACTATCAAAATCAGTAGTAACGGTTTTGATCGTAAAAAGACTTATTTTTAAAAATTAACTGTTTCAGAAAACCATCTTTTAATTTGATTATGACCTCACAATTAGATCCTAATGTTTTGGCCAAAGTGAATACGTGGCTTAACGGCGATTACGATATCGATACAAAACAATCGATTCAGCAATTGATTGACGAAGAGAATGATACTGAACTTACTGATGCATTTTATAAGGATCTTGAATTTGGAACAGGTGGTTTACGTGGATTAATTGGTGTGGGTTCAAACCGAATGAACCGTTACACAGTAGGGACGGCTACGCAGGGTTTGGCAAATTATTTGAACAAAGCATTTCCAAATGAGGAAATCAAAGTTGCTATCGCTTATGACAGCCGTATCAAGTCGGATGAATTTTCGCAGATCATTGCGGATATATTTTCCGCAAGTGGGATCACAGTGTATCTCTTTGAAGCCCTGCGCCCTACTCCGGAATTGTCATTTGCAATTCGTCAGCTGCATTGCCATAGCGGTGTGGTCGTAACGGCATCTCACAACCCCAAAGAATACAATGGATATAAGGCATATTGGAACGACGGCTCTCAGGTTGTTGCGCCACATGACGCTAATATAATCGATGAAGTAAATGCCATTAAGTCAATTGATGATATCAAATTTGATGGCGATGCTTCGAAAATCATAAAGATAGGAGCGGATATTGATGAAAAATATCTGGATCATATTTTATCACTTTCAATCTCGAAAGACGCTATCGAACGTCAGAAAGATTTGAAAATCGTTTACACACCTTTGCACGGAACCGGAGTTACGCTTGTGCCGCCATTATTGAAAAAAATGGGTTTTGAGTCTGTAACGGTTATTGAAGAGCAGGCAGAGCCGAATGGTAACGGACAGTTCCCTACCGTTGTCTACCCAAATCCGGAAGAAAGTGAAGCAATGTCCAAAGCCGTTGAGAAGGCGAAGGAAATTGATGCTGACCTTGTTTTAGGAACAGATCCTGATGCGGATAGGGTAGGTATTGCTGCAAAAAACCATCACGGAGAAATTCAACTTTTGAATGGTAACCAGACGGCCAGTGTCCTGATCTATTATTTATTGAATGCATGGAAAGATGCAGGTAAATTGACAGGAACTCAGTTCGTCTGCAAGACAATCGTAACGACGGATCTTATTGATAAGATGGCAGAGTCTTTCGATGTGAAATGTTACAACACACTGACCGGTTTTAAATATATCGCTCAGGTTATCCGTGAAAAAGAAGGCATTGAGCAGTTTATAGGAGGTGGCGAGGAAAGTTACGGTTACCTCATTGGTGATGCTGTTCGTGATAAAGACGCCATTGCTTCTTGTGCGATGATCGCTGAGCTGACGGCCTACGCGAAAGACAAAGGTTTGAGCCTTTTTGATATGTTGATTGAAATTTACAAGAAATTCGGATTCTATTACGAAGGACTTATTTCACTGACTAAAAAAGGTAAGACAGGTGCCGAAGAAATCCAGCAAATGATGGCTGACTTCCGTGCTAATCCACCAAAAACGTTAGCCGGTTCGGACGTTATCCGTATGGACGACTACAAGGCGTTGACCACAACTGATTTCACGGCAGGCACAACCACTTCGATTCCTTCCGGTGAAATGGGAATTGAGTCATCAAACGTGCTTCAATTCTTTACCGTGGATGGTACTAAATTTACCTGCCGTCCGTCAGGAACTGAACCAAAGATTAAATTCTATGTAGGTGTTCGTGCTGAACTGGAAGGCAAGGAAGAATTTGACAGTGTTTATGCAGGACTGAAAGATAAGGTGAAAGCGATTGGCGAAGAGTTGGGACTGAAATAATATCAAAAATAGATTGTGGAAAAGAGCTGTCAGGTTTGGCAGCTCTTTTTTTGTGCCTAGCCTCAGGTGGCAATTATTTGTGAATTGGAAGAAAACTTAACCCGGCATCTAAATAAAATAGTGATAGTTACTTTATTTATACTTCATAAATAAATTGTTATATTTATTAACAATAAATATTTTTCTTCCTGCCATAGTTATCAAAAACCTAACTACGATTTATGATGAAAAAAATACTTCACAACAAATTCCTTATTCTTCCCCTCGTTCTTTTTTTATGTATTGGCAAAGTTATGGCTCAATCCGTTACGGTTTCGGGAAAAGTTACCGATGATACCGGATCGGATATTCCCGGAGCAAACGTCAATGTAAAAGGTACCTCTCAGGGAACTACCACGAACGAAAAAGGCGAATATTTGCTGTCAGTGAATTCAGGCAGTACTTTGGTTTTTAGTTTTATAGGTTTTAAAAGAATTGAAGTCAACGTTGGAAATCAGAAAGTTATTAATGTAAAGCTGGAATCAGAAGCTTCTGAGTTGAACGAGGTTGTCGTTACTGCGCTTGGCCAGACACAAGAACGGAGGGCAATCGGGTATTCCGTTCAATCCGTCAAGTCGGAAGAAATTAGAAATTCTGGAAATCCCAATGTGGTAGGCGCACTTCAGGGAAAAATTGCCGGTGCGATCATTACAGGATCAGGTGGAGCACCGGGTGCAGGGGTAAATATCGTGCTTCGCGGTGTAACTTCTCTTAGCGGAGGTGCTGACAATCAGCCATTGTTCGTAATTGATGGTATTATCATCAGTAATTCCACCAATGCCGGAAATCCGCTCCCGAGCGCAGGAAGTAATTCCCCGGGAGCTTCGGAACAATTTGCCAATACTAACCGGGCGGCTGATATAAATCCGGACGATATCGAAAGTGTTTCAGTTTTGAAAGGTCCGGCAGCCACGGCACTTTACGGACTTCGGGCATCAAACGGAGCCATTATCATTACAACAAAAAGGGGGAAGTCCGGGAAATTAAATGTGTCGGTTTCTTCTTCCGCAGGTGTTGATGTCTTAGGCAAATCACCGGATATCCAGACAACGTTTTTACAAGGAAGATTAGGTGAATTTATTCCGCTGGGACCCGGTCGTACGCCTTATCAATCGTTTGGGCCAATCATCGATCCTCTGAACACGACGGATAAAATCTACGATAATTTCCGTGATTTTTACCGCACTGGTATCAGAAATAATAATAATGTGACGCTTACGAAAGGAAGTGAAAAGGGAAATATTTACGTATCGCTGGGGAATAATACGCAGAGCGGGATTGTGCCAAATACTAATTTCTACCGATTTTCAGGAAAAGTTGCCGGTGCTTATAACATTACCAAAAACTTCAATGTTTCTGCCTCCTTTAACTACGTCCGCTCTGGTGGAAAACGTCCTCCTGCTGGCGATAAATCGATATTCAGCGCCTTGGGTTACTGGCCTAACACCTATGATGTTAATGATTATCTGAATCCGGATGGAACACAGAAGAATATCCTGCCTGGTTTTACAGATAATCCAAGATATCTGGTGGAAAAGAGTCCCCGCGTGGATAAGATCAACCGATATATTTCAGACGTTACGCTGAACTATAAAATCACCGACTGGCTTTCTGCGAAATACCAGCTGACTTATGATACGTATCACGAAACCCGACACCGTCAGGTTGATAGTACGTTTGACGTAGGGATTCAGGTTAAAGGTTTTTTGATCAATGAAAAGCTGAATTTTCTCGAACTGAATTCCAATCTTTACCTGACCGCACAAAAGAATTTTAATGAAAACTGGACGGGATCGCTGATGGTTGGAAATGCTGTCGTTGACAGCAAGCGGCCGGATAGTTATTACGTTCGCGGGGAAAACTGGAACGCCCCTTTTACGAATGATATATCCAGCTACCAGAATCAGCAGCAAAGATTTTATTCCCCGGCTCAATTCAGGATAGTCAGCTTTTTTGCTGACGCGAAACTTAGCTATAAAGAGATTTTGTACCTGAATGCAACCGTCAGAAATGACATTGTTTCAGTTTTGCCAAAAGCCAACCGGTCCTTCGTTTACCCATCATTTAATGCCGGATATGTTTTTACGGAACATCTTGAGAAAAGTAATTTTCTATCCTATGGAAAACTTCGTGCTTCCTGGGCACAAGTAGGAAAAGCAACCACACCCTATCTGATTGGCAGCTATTATGATATCACGGACAATTTTCCATACGGAAATACAACACCAGGGTATAATCGAAGATTAACTGCTGCAGATCAGGATCTGAAACCAGAGCGTACAACTTCGATCGAAGTAGGAACGGAACTGCGATTCTTCAAAAACAGGCTTATGGTTGATGCAACTTATTTCACAATGGATAGCAAAAACCAGATCGTCCAGGCGCCTGTTTCCAATGTTTCCGGCTTTTCAACTTATTATACAAATATTGGTTTGATCAGAAATAAGGGCGTCGAATTGTTGGTTACTGTGAAGCCGGTCCAGGCAAAAAATTTCTCTTGGGATGTTGCCGTAAACTGGGCAAAACTGTCTGGGAAAGTTATTGAAATGCCGGATGCTTTGCAGGAAATTTCTTATTACGATAATACTGTCGGATCCTTGAAAGTTCGGGAAGGAAGTAAAATCGGCGATTTGTGGGGGTATGACTATAAACGGGCACCGGACGGTCAGATGTTGATAAATCCGACAACAGGTTTTCCTGAGACCAGTACCACGCTCACGCAATATGGTAACGCGCAGCCAGACTGGATTGGAGGACTAACTAACACATTCAACTACAAAGGGCTTTCCCTTTCCGTGTTAATGGAGTGGAGGCAGGGAGGCGATGTGATCGATTTGGGAGAAAGAAATGCGCTGCGTAGCGGATCTATAAAGCTGACGGAGCGGCGTAATGAGCAGGTTATATTTAATGGAGTTGTACAGCAAAGCGATGGCTCATTCACTCCAAATACCAAAGTAGTCTATCTGGACGATTCTTTTTATAATCCGTCAACTTCAACGCGGTTCAATGGATGGTCGCATCTCAATATCCAGGATGCGTCCTGGTTCCGGATAAGGACTATTGCGCTGAATTATTCTTTATCTAAAAAACTTTTAGGAAATTCTCTGTTTAAAGGTGGTGTAAGGTTTAGCCTGACTGGTACGAATCTTTTCCTGAGCACGCCTTTCAGAGGATATGATCCGGAGGCGCTCACGTTCGGCTCTGGGACAAATCTCATCGGTTTTGTTGGTAGAAATAACCCATCTACACGGAGTTATCAGTTTGGTGTAAATCTTAATTTCTAAACGGGATCGACAATCGGGTCGTCTCAAAATCATTGATTATGAATAGAATAAGAAAAATATATATACTGTTCGCCGGACTTCTTCCCGTATTTTTCGGCTGCGATAATTATCTGGACGTCAACGTCGATCCTACTTTAAAACCGGATGCGACGGTTCAGGAATTATTGCCGACTGCACAGTTTTATTCCAGCGAAGCCAGTTATCAGCAAGCTTACTTTGCTTGCCAGTATGCGCAGCAGATCAGCAGCAATCTTGGTACAAACGGAACAGATACCTATGCGGAATCCGAAAATCCTACTGGTTGGTCGAATCTTTATTTATATGTGATTCCTCAACTTAATACCATTATCCGAAAAGGGCAGGCGGAAGACATTTCAGGTTATGTGGGTATAGCGAAAACTTTGCTCGCTTATAATATTGGCCTTGCGACAGTAAATTGGGAAAATGTGCCTTTTTCAAAAGCAGACCAGGAACCAAAGGATTTCCAGCCATCGTACGACACGCAGCAGGAAATTTACACGACAATTCAGCGCCTGCTGGATGAAGGGATTGTGGAACTGGCTAAAAATTCGGGAATGAAACCTGGCACGGACGATCTGATTTACGGAGGCGATTTAACAAAATGGACCAAACTGGCTTATTCGTTGAAAGCGCGGTACCTTCTTCATCTCTCGAATAAAAACCCAAAACAGACGGCTGAAAATGTGTTGGCAGCGGTACAAAAGGGAATGACAGGTAATTCGGATGACTTTCAAATGCCTTACAATACCAAAAATTTGAGCCCGTGGTATAGCCGTGTTGCTTTGGCAAACAGCACCGGAAATTTGTCGGTCACCTACGGAAGTACTTTTGTGGATCTTATGAACGGAAAAGTTCAGACAATCGTGGACCCTCGACTTACAAAAGTAGTGACTTTAAAAACCGGACAGACAGCATATAATGGCGTATTTCCCGGGTCTAACCTGGGTTCGACAGTTGATTTTACGATTAGCTCCTGGCATTCGTCCATCACATCACCGATATTAATGATGACCTATGCTGAGGTAAAAGCAATTGAGGCAGAAGCCAGATTTTTAGCTAACGATGGTACATTTTCTTCGAAAGGTTCTACCGAGGAGGCTTATGCGGCATATATGGCAATCGCCCGTTCGAATATGACCAAGCTTGGCGTAGCTGAGGCAGATATTACGGCGTATCTGGCAGCAGCAAGTGTAAACGTTGGGGCAAATCAACTGACTTTGTTAAATATCCTTCGGGAAAAATATAAGGCCATGTTTTTGATCGGTGATATCTGGACGGATCTGAGAAAATATGATTACTGGGATTTTCCTCTCCCACAGAATATAAATCCTGACTTGCAGGGCCGGAGAATTCAGCGGATGAAATATCCGTCGTCTGAATTAACACGAAATACGGCCAATGCCGAAGCAAACCAGAAAACCCCTGCAACTCCAATGTGGTTGAGTTCGAAATAATTTTTACTTGTTGACTTTCAAAATCGAATAGGTATGAAAAAAAATATCAATATTAGTTTTCTGGCTTTGGCGCTCTTTTTCAGTATTTTACTTACAAGTTGTTATGACGAGCCAGACCTGATCAGCGAAATTTCAACCAGCGTTGGTAAGGTCGCACAGGTTTCCGTCGTTTGGCTGGGAACAACCAGAACGGTGTCGTCAAGTAGTGCGGTTGTTACCGGTTTAACAGTTGACGCGGGAGCTTCTACCAATTTCAACATCGAGTTTACCTCCGAAATTCCGGTAAAAGAATTCAAAATTTATTATGCAGCAACCTCCACCGGAGCACAAACATTAGTCACAACGATTCCAGCCGGAACTCAGAAATACGATCAGGTGCTTCGGAATTATGTACTGGCAGTTCCTGTAAAAGCGCAGGATACCAAGGGAACAACCCGGGTTTTCTTCGCTGAAATTATTGGAGAAAATGGCTTGGCGTCGATTCAGAAATCGGCAACTCTAACGACAAATAAATAAAATTAAAGTTTTGGAGCATACGTAGTTCCTGATAACTGCGTTTTTAATTCCAACCGGAGCACTAATTTCCGGTTGGAATTTTCTTTTGCAACAGACGCGTAACATTATTAGTATCAGGATGAAGATTCCAAACTCCTCATTTATCTTTGGGTCTGAAAGCCTTTAACCCCCAGTTATCCGTTTTATAATGTTTCGCAATCCATCGTCTTTTATTAAATCTTTTTTATTCGTTGTCTTTTTCTTCTGCGTTACGCTTACCTCCGTTGCGCAGCAGGGAGGAGCTGTGGTACTAACCGGAAAAGTAACAGATGGGAAAACAGGAAAACCGCTGCCATTTGCCAATGTTTTCGTAAACAATTCAACGATAGGTACGAATGCTGATGAAAATGGCAATTACAAATTAATGGGCCTGACGATCGGCAGCATTGAAATGGCCGTTTCTTTTCTGGGCTATGAAACGATAAAACAAACTTTAAGATTCGAACAGCCGGGAATCAAGACGGTGCAATTCAAACTGATCGAGGGAATGCAGCTGACCGGTGTCACGATTTATTCCAAAAAGAATAAAAAACGTGAAAAACATCTGGCAATCATTACCAGAGAATTGCTTGGAAAAACGCCGTTTGCAAAACAATGCCGAATATTAAATCCCGAAGTTCTAAGGATTTCTCTGGATGATAACCGGCATTTAAGTGCGCAAACCACCGCCCCGTTGATTATCGAAAATAACGCGTTGGGTTATAAAATCCACCAGGATCTGGATGATTTTGATTATTTTGAAGGCAGAGTTTTGTATGGCGGAAGCACCCGTTTTGAATTGCTTAAACCAAAGGACGAAGAGCAGAAGAAAATGTGGCGTGAAAATCAAAAAATTGCCTACGCAGGTTCGTTGAAACATTTACTGGCGAGCATGGTTGCAGACAGTTTATGGGAAGAAGGTTTCAAGGTATATCAGGAAATTCCGGATTCGATGCGCCTGTTCAGATCGGTCAGAAGTGTAAACGGCTATAACACGATCGCAAATAATATCCATAACCGGATAGAACCTATTTTAGGCAATCGATTGATCAAACCGGGAGAATTGATGACGGAACGACTGGTTGTTTCTAAAATGATGCTGGAGGTATTTTATACCAAAAAGAAAGGAAGTTCTCCCTATTCTGATATGCCTTATGCTTACACGCAGATTAAATTTCCCCAAGGATATTGTGTGATCACACCTGAGGGTTGGGTGGTAATGCCGATGGGTTTTGAAATCGCTGGCTATCTGGGAAACGACCGTTACTCGACGTTGCTTCCGGCTGATTGGAAACGAGATTTATAACGTTTGATTATTGACCAAAACGATAAAGGGCAGATGTACATTCCAGTCGGGTTTGAAATTCTCCTGATTTAAAAAACCTTTGGAATAATTTCCCAGAACAATATCAATATCTCCATCGCCATCAATATCTTCGGCATCCATACAAATCCACCGGCCTGACTTGCTAATCGGCGGTGCGTGCGGGATGAAATTCGGAAACTGAGTTTTACTGTTCTGCTCAAAATAGATAAAACTTCCGGATGCGTTATTCTGAAAATCTGCGAAGAATGCGATCGTGGCGAAATCGATGTCTCCGTCCTGATCAAAATCTTTTGCGATCACTTTCGTTGCGCCGTGAATAGGGTAGAAATAAACCTGCTCGAATTTCGGATTTCCTTTTATCAAATCTCCTTTGTCGATAAATATGTAGAGCCCGTGGTAGGGTTTCAGAATTCTGGAATAATCGCTGTTGTCGCCTGCTGTGTAGATGATGTCCAGTTTTCCGTCCCTGTTAACATCTACCAGTTGAAAACTGCTCGAACCATAAACGGGTGGAAACCTCAATACATTTTGGGTATTAAATCCTCCTTTTTTATCATTTAAAAATAGCCATATTCCTTCATCAGCGTGAGCGAACAAAGCCATAATATCTGGCCAGCCGTCGCCGTTAAAATCGCCTGTTATTGCCTTAGTAGCACCTGCAACTTCCCGGACGGGAACTTTCTCAAAAGTTTTATTTGGTAATTTCCTGACAAGATAAAGTCCGCCTCTGTTATGTCCGAAGCCACAGACGACATAGTCTGTAATACCATCCTGGTTAAAATCAGCACTTGCTGTTGAGATCGGGCGAATAAAACCGGAAGAAATGATCTCATCTGTGCCATTTTCATTCATTTGAACTATGCCACCGCTCGGAGAATCATAGGCTTTCATTTCACCGATCAGCGTTATGACCTGATTGTTTTCTGCAAAAGAAATGTCCACAGCGGGAGAAGAAATTTTATTTGAAAGAGAAGGTTTTAAACTCTGATCCCATTTTATTAAATCAGGATTTTCGGCACTGCTTGTGTATATCGTGTGTCGTGATTTATTAACAGCAACCAACGTAGTCGTCGCCAGTTTTGAGGTATCCGTTTCTGGCGTCTTCAAGCAGAAACCTCCCCAATCCTGAACCGGTGGAACGGGTGCTTTGATTTGCAGAACTTCCAAGGGAGCAAGCGAGTCATAATAGGCGACAATTTTTAGCCAGTCGCTGTGCGATATAACCGATCTTTCATTTTGGAAATATTTATTTCCCTGCCATACTTCCAAGCCTAGTTGTTTCGCCATCGCTGGTAAAACCTGATTTTTCCAGGTATCCTTATCAAGCAACTCGGGTTCGACTGGCAGGTGGCAGCTGCTGCAATATTTTTCTGACAGTTTTTCACCTTCCAGCATTTCTCCGGTTAATTCACGTGCTCCCTTCTCACTTTTGGAATCGCAGCCTATTAATAAAATACCAGAGAAGAGGAGTATCAGACAGGATAAAAGCAGTAATCTCAGGCGCATTGGGAGCAATATTTTTTCAAGTTTAAACAAAAAGAGGCAGTCGTGAAACCGCCTCTTCATGCTGATTAAAGTTTGTTACTGATATCCCGGATTTTGTTTCAAAGATGATACACCATTTCTGGTACTCAAATCGATCTGAGTTTGTGGGATCGGAAAATATTCATTTCTATTTTTTATGAATTTTCCACCACTCACATCCGGCGTGATTTTACTTTCGAAAGCTACATAAGCATTCAACGCTTGTTCCGCAATTCCCCAACGTGACAGGTCAAAGAAGCGATGGCCTTCCATGGCGAGCTCAACCTTACGTTCAAAATAAATTGCTTTCAAAGCGCCATCTTTGCCTTTGGCAGCAAAAGATCCTGCTGGATATTCTGCGATTTTATAATTACTTGCCGGCGTTGTTGTGTAACCTCCCATTGGTTTTGTAGGATCAGCATAGGTATAAACCCAACTTTCAGGCTTTGCTGCGCGAGCACGAACTTTATTCACATATTCCTGTGCTTTTTCCAAACTTCCGGATTGTGCTTCTGCCTCTGCAGCCATCAGCAGGACGTCAGCAAAACGGATAATTTGTACGTTGATCGCTGTTCCGGGAGCCCATGAATGCTGATCAGAATATTTATCCTGCGTAGCCTGATAGTACATGTTTTTCTTTGGAGAATACGGGCCTGCGTATCCCTGATCACGAATCCAGGCTTGTCCAGGGTGATTTCCCCAGTCAAGGAACGGGATTCCGCGACGGCCAACTGTCCAGTCAATACGTGGATCCAAAGGCGCCGCAGCATCAGGAGTAAAAGCTGCGTCAGACTTTACGCCCATGTCATTTTTCAACGTAGTATTATTATAAGAGTCTATCAATGGAAGTCCGTTTGCATCTGTCTGGAATGAATTTGCAAGGTCAAGACTTGGCTGATAAAAACCGCAGCAACGGAAAGGAGAATTGTATGGGAAATTCAACATACCGCCTGTATTCGCGTTGTCAATGGTATTTGTTCCGTCATTCGCCGCCATTTGAACTGCAAAAACTGATTCGGCGAGATTTTTCTGAGCTGCGTCAAAGTTGTCCTGATACTTGGGCAGCAGGTCATATTTTAAACCATTGCTTGTTACGCCAGAACTGATTACCTGGTCGAAAACTGTTTTTGCATCAGCGAATTTTTTCTCGTACAGGTAAGTTTTACCCAGATATGCTGCCGCGGCCCACTTATTTACGCGTCCAACGTCCGTCTGAGTCGCTGGAAGATTGTCCATAGCGAATTTGAAATCAGCTTCGATGTTCGGCCAAATGTCTGTATCATTTGTTACCATCGCAGGATCGACAGTGGTTTCGTCAACCCAGGGTACCATGTTAAACATCTTTTTCAGTTCAAAATAATAATGTCCGCGCAAGAAACGTGCCTGGGCGGTAAAACTTACTTTCTCAGCATCTGTAATGCCAGAAGTTACGAGCGGCACGAACTTCAAAACGGTGTTTGCCCGGTTAATTCCTTCGTAAACAGCTTTCCATTTACTATTGAAAAATCCATTGCTAGGTCCGTGACTGTAAATCATGATCGAGTTGATACCCGGCTGGTCTGCTCCGTCACTGCCTTTTTTTGCATCGCCACCGGCAATACTTCCATAAATCCAGTTGTCAGCCGCTGCGTCCCAGGCGCTAGCCGCACCGACTCCGTTGCCGTCCAGGGCTGCGTACGCACCTACGAGAAGGCCATCTACTCCCGCTTTTGTACTTAATTGAGCATCACTCAGGGCTCCTAATGCCGGTTTGTCAAGGAAGCTGTCCTGGCAGGCATAGGAAAGTAATCCGAAAGCAACTACTAATGCTATTTTGGAAAATCTTAATTTTTTCATCTTTATTCTGTTTAAGGATACAGTAATTAGAATGTCAGATTTAAACCGATCAGGAATTGGCGTGTGTTTGGATAAACACCTTCATCAAGACCAAAGGCAGTAGAACCATCAACCTGGCTTTGTCCAACTTCCGGATCCGGACCTGAATATTTGGTGATCGTGAACAGATTTGCTGTCTGAACATAAACACGAAGTTTTTCAATTTTCAGGCTTTGTGTTAAACTCTTAGGCAAGGTGTAACCCAGCTGAGCATTTTTAGCGCGCAGATAAGATCCGTTTTCCACGTAATAAGAATTTGGAACGTTGGTCGTGCTGAAAGAACCTGTGTTTTCCTGGATAGGTGCCGTAGCATTCATGTTTGTCGGAGTCCACGAATCATATAAAGCTGTATTGCTTTTTGCTCCCTGGAAATTCGTATAGAAGTCGTTCCACCATTTCAGGTTGTTCCAGATTTCGTTGCCTTGTACACCATAGAAGAAAATACCAAAATCAAAGTTTTTGTAATTCGCTCCGATGTTCAAACCGTAACTGAATTTAGGACTTGGATTACCAAGGAAAGTGCGGTCATCAGAAGTGATGATTCCATCGCCATTGATATCTGCATAGCGGAAGCGACCCACTTTAACTTCGTTTTGATAAACTGCATCAGCGTTTCCTGATCTTTCGATAGCGCTGGCGTTGGCCTGGTCAATTTCCTGCTGAGTATTCCAGAATCCATCGATCTGATATCCGAAGAACTGGCCGATCGAGTTCCCGACCGCATTACGAATAATGTTACTACCATTAAACCTGCGACTTTCCTGATCAAAATAGGTAGCTCCGTCCGTAATCTTCTTGATCTCGTTGTTGTATGTGGTTAACGTAACTGTCGCATTCAGTTTGAAATCTTTTGTGATATTCTTTTCAGCATAAACCGACATGTCAATTCCCTTATTTGCCATTTTCCCAATATTTACAGCAGGTGCAGTACCTTGTCCAACTGTACCTGCCAGTTCAGGAGAGAACAACAGGTCATTGATATTTTTTTGGTAGTAGTCAATAGTCAGGTCAACTGCACCGTTGAATAATGTTGCATCGATACCAATGTTTGAGTTGATGTTACTTTCCCATTTAGCATTAGGGTTTCCAACCCGAGTTCTCTGAAACCCTTGTACCGTGCTGTTTCCTGTTCCACGGATGTCATAAAATGAATTGCTTCGGTTAAGTCCGTATGTTGTAAAGGCATTGGCCGGGTTAACATTGAACTGGTTACCCATAATACCGTAGCCCCCGCGGATCTTAAGATCTGAGATCCAGTCAACCCCTTTCATGAAAGCTTCTTCTTTTACTCTCCATCCGGCACTTACGGCAGGGAACCAGCCAAACTGGTTTGTGAAACGGGAAGATCCGTCACGACGGATTGTACCGCTCAACAAATAACGATCCTTGAAATTGTAGTCGATCCGCCCGATATAAGAAAACAATGCGTCAGAATATTTAGCACTGTAATTTGTTGGTGTTCCTGAACCTGTTGACAGAATTGTATAATTCGGGTCAAAAGAAAAGTAGCTTTGAGAGGTACCGCCGACTTCGCGACCGGTGCTTGTGTAGGCTTCTGTTCCAGCTAATAACTTAATCGAATGTTTGTCATTGAACGTATGCTCATAAGACAAAGTATTTGTCCATGTCCAGTTGAAACCCGTATTTGTGTATTCGGTGTAAGCGTTAGTCGTTACGTTTTCAGCATTTTCCCACTCAGGATAAGCGAATGAATTTCCTCTTTCTGAATAATAGTTACCGCCAAAGCTCGAACGGACAACAAAGTCTTTAAGAAAATCAACTTCGGCGAACATATTTCCAAACACACTGTTGTTCAATCCAACGTTGTTCCGTGCGCGGTCACGAATAGCGACCGGATTTTTAGCATTACCCAAACCACTTCCAAATGAACCTGCATAATTGCCTTGAACATCATACACCGGAATGATCGGTTGCATACGGTAAGCCATACCTATCGCACCGCCTTCTTCAAGAATTGTAGATCTTGGATTGTTTACCAATGCCAATGCAATGTTTTCGCCAACACGGATATGCTTACTGACATTGTATTGACTATTTGCGCGAACCGTATATCTTTTAAGATATGTGTTCATCAGGTTTCCCTGCTGGTTAAAATGGTTAAACGAGAACATATAACTTCCACCTGTTCCACCTCCGCTCACTGACAGGTTGTGGCTTTGCATCGGAGCATTTTTAAATATTTCGTGAAACCAGTCTGTACCTTGTTTGTTTGCTTTTACGATTCTGTAAAAAGAATCCATATCAGCTTTGTCTGTATAGTTCGGATTAACATAATATTTGGAAAGGTCAACTGAGCCTTCACTCATACCAGTCGGAACGATATAATCTGGTAAAACCGGTGTTGCTCCACTTCCGTATTGTGGATCGTTGATTGCAACACCTGAATTTTTTAGCGCAAGAAATTTAAGATCAGCCATTCCCTGAGAGGATAGCGCGTCATAAACATTTCCTTTCTGAACAGTTTGCGATCCATAATACATGTCATAGCTAACTTTCACTTTTCCTGTACCACGTTTTGTCGTGATAACGACAACACCATTCGAGGCACGAGAACCATAAATAGACGCAGAACCCGCATCTTTCAAAACCTGCATGGTAGCAACGTCATTCGGATTGAGGTTGTTGATATCCTGCGTTGGTACTCCATCCACAACGTAAAGCGGAGTATTGTTACCAAATGAATTGATACCACGGATACGAACCTGCGGAGCCTGACCTGGCTGACCAGAAGTTAGAACTGTCACACCTGAAGCACGTCCCTGCAACTGATTTGAAAGGTTTGAGTTAGCCTGTTCTGTAAGTTCAGCAACTTTTACAACTGAAACTGCACCAGTCAAATCCTTCTTTTTAGCGGTTCCATAACCAACGACAACCACTTCGCTCAGTAATTTTTCATCTGTTGTAAGTGTAACGTTTGCAGTGGTTTGACTTGCTGAAACTTCAACATCTTTTGAACTGAAACCAACAAAACTGAATGTCAGAGTTACGTTTCCATCCGGGGCGTCAATCTTATATGATCCTTCGCCATCCGTGTTTGTTCCACGTGAGCTGCCTTTCACAATCACGGAAACGCCCGGCAGACCAGCTCCGCTGCCATCAGTAACCACACCGGAAATTGATCTTTCAAGAGCCTGACTTTTGAATTTTTGAGGTGAAAGGTCTTCTGTCTGTAATTTGATACGTTTCAGAATAATCTGTTTCCCTGAAACCTCATAAGATAAGTTTAGGGGGCTTAAAATAACTTTCAAAGCTTCACCCAGCTGCTGCTGCTGAAGATTTACGGAGATTTTCCGCTCTGCTTTGATCAGGCTGGAACTATACAAAAATTTTACTTTTACCTGTTCCTCTATCGTATTCAGCACCTTACGCACGTCTTGATTTTGCATTTGAAGCGTCACGCGGTTGTTTAGAATTTCCTGGGCTTCGCTCACACGGGCCATGGAAATAGTCGACAGAAGTGCTGCAATGATGAGTTGAGTACAACTGAATCTCATAATGATCTGCCAATGAGCATAGTTAGGATACAATTTTTTCATAACTTTACTTACGTTTTGTTTAATTGGAAAAATGGACAAAACAAATCCTCCATCCGCTTAGGAACGGATGTAAATACAACTGGGGATTTAACTGATCGGGTTGGTGATGGTGCAAACATCATCAACCTTTTTTTTATTACTAATTAGGTCATAATGAAAAGGTTGTTTAGAAAGGTTGATCGATAATTGGTGAATTATAACTGTACATTAATTTTCTACTCCTGATGACAGCCTCTGCCGGAAATAACTACACGTGCATCAACAACCTCAAAAGTTGCTTCAATGCCTTTACATATTAAATCGATTTTGTCGTAAAGATTTTCATTGGAAAAAGATGCTGTTAACAGACAACTGCCCAGCAATTCTTCGTCATATACTATATCGATTCCATATGTTTGTTCAAGATTGTCGAAAATCTGGGAAACTGAAATGTCCTGGAATTTTAGCATCGGGGCCGGAAGAACTGCCGATGCAATAATTTCGGGAGACTCTACCAGCGACTTTTTTATCCGGACCTCATTTCGGGAAAACAGTATCTTTTGATTTGGGGTTATGATTACCCCGCCAAGCTCGGAGTTTGACTGATTTAATTTGGCACTTTCATCCGTTCTTGTAAAAACGGATACTTTTCCAGTCTTGACAGTAACCTCAACCTCCTTATCACAGTCGAAGGCCTTAACGATAAAACTTGTGCCGAGTACCTTTGTTATCAGTTCGTTGGCATAAACAAAAAATGGCCGGTCAGGATTTTTGGTCACATTAAAAAAAGCTTCACCTGAAAGATAAACCTCTCTTTTTTTACCCTTTTCGAAATCTTCATTGTAGCTGATACTCGTATGTGGACGAAGAACGACGGTACTTGAATCCGGAAGCCTTACCGTGATGGAATTTGAAGAATTGTTAATTTTTTCAATTAACGGAGTGCTGACAGACGATATCAAATTCTGGTAGGTTATTAAACCATCGTCCTGGCCGGATTTAATAAGCCAGCCAAGTAATAAAATCAACATCGCTGCCGAGACAACTGAAATTGCTAGCCAGTGTGAAAGAATTTTGGAAGAGAAAGAAGTCTTATTATTTTTCAGTTCATGAATCGCCGATAGAATATTTTCTACTTTTTCGTCAGACGGGAAGTCGGTTTGCAGGTCCTTCTGAAGTTCAAGTAAAATGGATCTGGCGTTAGATATCATTTCTGATTTCTCAGGAAACCGGACCAGGACGTCCTGCCAGAAGGAATCACTTTCAGGCGTAGGTTCATACACCCATTTCCTGAATTTGTTATCTTCTAAAAAGTCAGTTACCTCGTAATAGTAGTAACTCATGTTGATAGAACTATTCTGTGAAAAAATAAAACTTGACTTCTACTTAGTAAGAGGAGCAAGGCCTTATTTTTAACTCACATGAACAGAAATATTTTTAAAAAAATAAAAATAAGCTGGTAAAAAATAGGGAAATAGTTAGTTGGCGAAGTTTCAAAACTGCACGTTGGATCAGATTTCGGACCGATTGTTCGTTGATGGTCAGTATTTGTGCTATTTCTTCGTAACTAAAATCCTGATAGAATTTCAACATGAGTACTTCGTACTGGCGTACAGGCAAATTTTTCAGCCATGCGTCCAATTCGTCTTTTTGTCTTTTAGAACTTTCGGCTTCAATAATTTCATATTCCTTTGGAAATGTCACCGGATGGATGCGGTCATCGTCAAAGTCCCATCGCTGGTTAATGGGATAATTACCTGTTTGAGATTTATGAATCCGCCGGCGGAGTGAGCGGAATAAATAAAATTTCGGTGATTCAACATCAGCAAGTTTTGTCCTGCTTTGCCAAAGATCAATGAACAGGTCCTGAATCATATCTTCCACAGCTTCCTCGTCGTTCAGGAGCTTTTTCCCATATCCATAAAGAATACGGACATATTTTTGATAAAGTAGTGTAAAAGCGTTTTCATCACCGTGTTTGAAGGCTTTCCATAAGACTTTATCCTCTGTATGTGTAGAATTTAAAATCAAGTAGTTAAGATTTTTAGTTTTTCAAAAGTATCAAAAAATATAGGAATAGAACAATTCTCATTTCGCTACTTTGCAGATATTATCATTTTTGTATCATATATTGATAAATTAATATAAGTTACAAAATTTAAATATAAAATATGAAATTACGATGAATTTATTTTTTAATAGTTTTAAGTAGTTGGGTGTTATCTTGGATAAGTGATAAAAAAGGTTTTTTTTATTGTTGACCTTTCACACGGTTTTCAAGAACGACGAAGGGAGTATGAATATCCCAGTCGGCTTTGAAATCCTCATGATTCAGGAAACCTTTTGAAAAGTTTCCAAGCACTACGTCCTTATCACCATCACCATCATAATCATCAACATCCATACAAATCCACCTCCCGTTTTTTTCAATCGGGATATAAAATGGCTGCAATAAATACCTTCCTTTAACAGGAATGGAAGTATTTTGAAAAAGGACAAATTTTTGCTCCGGTTTATTTTTTAAATCCGCGAAAAATGAAATCGTGGCGATGTCCATATCTCCGTCAAGATCAAAGTCGGCTGCCATCGCTTTTGTACATCCGTTTAACGGATAAAATTCCGGCTGCGAGAAACGCAAATTTCCGATGTTCAGAAATACATACAGACCATGGTATGGTTTCAGTATTCTGGAATAATCACTATTGTCCCCTGCCGTGTAGATGATGTCAATTTTCCCGTCATTATTCATATCGGCCAGCTGGAAACTGCTCGATCCGTAAACTGGCGGAAAGCGAACCAGATTTTTTGTTATAAATCCTCCGTTCCTGTCATTTAGAAATAGCCATATACCTTCGTCGCCATGCGCGAAGAGTGCTATGATGTCGGGCCATCCATCACCGTTATAATCTCCGGTCTCAGTTTGTGTCGCTCCGGGAACTTCCCGGATTGCAATTTTTTGAAACGTTTTATCGGGAAGTTGTTTTTCCCAAAACAGACCGCCCTTTGTATGACCGAAACTGCAGACAATATAGTCGATCAGGCCATCTTTATTCAAATCTGCAGGCCTTGTCTGTATCGGACGTATATAGATGTCGGATAATTTCCTAGCGGTGACTTTATGGCCAGATTCTTTTAATAGCATTATTTCTCCGATTGTGTAGTCCATCGCACGCATTCCGCCCATACTGGTAATAATCCTTTTTTCATCGTTAAACGAGAGATCAACGGCCGCAGATTTTAAAGGCATGAGGCGAGCTTTGTCGAACACTTTATCCCACTTATCCAGACCGGGATTGTTCATAGAACTCGTGTAAATATGCTGATTATCAGTGCTAATGGTTGTCATAAGTGTTGTTGAGATTTCAGTTGAATCGTATGGAGGCTTTTTCAACATAAAAACTGACCAGCTTTTTTTAGCCACAAGAGCCGACCTTTTTTGAACCAGGCTGTCTGGCGCCAGTGTAGCATAATAAGCTCTCAATTTTGCCCAGTCCTGGTTTGAAATAACTGACTGTTTTGTATGCAGATAAACATTCCCTTCCAGAACTTCAATACCCAGCTGGTTGGCCATCGCAGGCATGACATCGTCGCTCCAGGTTTTCTTATCGAGCAGTGATGGCGATGGAGCCAGGTGACAGTTTGAACAATACTTTACCGCAAGCTTTTCGCCATGCCGTATGTTTTGATCGTTGCGGTCAAAATTACAGCTCTCGAGGTGACATAAGAGTATTAATAACAAAGAGTTACAAAAAAACTTCAATAAAGAAATGTATTTCATCTGGTGTATCTAATTTTCTGTAAAATCCGCGTCAGCTGGCTCTATTGACCACTTAAAAATTTGTAACTGAAAGTTAATTGTAACTTTTTAATACTAAAAGGTGACACTATTTTAGCTTATGATAATACTATTTTTTCAATGAATAAAAATATTTATTACAATAACACAAATATTTGGATGAATAATAATACATTTGATCCGATATTAATTAACCTAACTAAATTTTATGAAACAAATCTACACGAGCTCCGTCCGGAGTTTAGTCTGCTGTTTCTTTTTATGCTTCTCGACTATGGTCACCATGGCTCAGGAACGAAAAATAAGCGGCCGTATTACTGACATTGCCGGCTCGGGTATTCCGGGGGCAACAGTAGTTATCAAAGGGACCCAGATGGGAACCAATACCAACAGTGAAGGCCAGTATACTTTAAATGTACGATCAGCAACTGACATACTGGTCGTCAGTTTCGTGGGCTATGCTACCAAGGAAGTGACTGTTGGAAATCAAAGCGTTGTTGATATTAAAATGGACGACGATGTGTCCGCTCTGGAAGAAGTGATCGTTACGGGTTACACGGTTGACAGCCGTAGAGAAACCACTGGTGCGGTTGCAACCGTAAAGTCGAAGGATTTGACCGCAGCTCCTTCCGGAAACGTTGAACAGCAACTTCAGGGACGGGTTGCCGGGGTTACTGTTATCACGAATGGTCAGCCGGGTACAACCAGCCAGATCCGTGTTCGCGGTTTTGGTGCATTTGGCGGTAATGAGCCGTTATATATTGTTGATGGAATGCCGACGGGTTCAACTGATTTCTTGAATCCTGATGATATTGAATCTACTACGGTTCTTAAAGATGCTGCGGCGGCTTCTATTTATGGAGCTCGTGCAGCCAACGGTGTTATTGTTTACACAACAAAAAAAGGCACTAAAAAAGCGCGTAAATTGAGCGTTACCTACGACGGGATGCTTGGCTTTACTACGCCTGGAAAGGGACAGAGTATGTTGAACCCGCAGGAACAGGCTGACTGGACCTGGCAGGCAGAGCGTAACAATGCATTTCAAACAGGAGATGCTCCCAATTTTTCAAACATAGCAAGCGGCCAGTATGGTAGCGGAAATACGCCAGTGCTTCCTGATTATATCAACGTTGGAGGAAGAACCGGCGTAATAGGCACCCTGGATCTTGCAGCTGAAAAATTGAAATATAACGTTGATCCATCGCGGGGACCAATTTATCAGGTTGTAAAAGCTAATAAACAAGGTACTGACTGGTATGATGCGATTACCCGCGTAGCGCCGATACAAAGGCACTCTCTGGGTTTTTCGGGTGGTTCTGAAACCAGCCGCTATTATGCAGGATTCAGCATCCAGGATCAGAAGGGTATACTTTTGAACAATAGTTTTAAAAGATATGCTTTCCGTGTAAATACAGAATTTGACGTGTTGAAAAACCTAAGAATTGGTCAGAATGCCCAGTTTACCTACCTGCAGGTTTTAGGACAGGGCGGTGGAGCAGGTGGCCAGGGTGTAGCTGCTGACGAAAACGATATTCTTTCAGCTTTCCGGATGCCTTCAATCATTCCGGTTTATGACGAATTTGGCGGATATGCGGGAACAGCAGCAAAAGGTTTTAACAATCCGCGTAACCCAGTAGCTGCACGGGATGGTCAGGCTAATAACCGCGGATTTGGCGGACAGGGTTTTGGTAACCTTTACGCTGAACTGGATATTATCTCAGGTTTGACTTTCCGTACGAGTGTCGGTGCTCAGTATACAAGTTACAGCAACAGAGGATATAGCCGGTTGCAGTATGAAAACTCTGAAAATAACTCAGCCTTTGGATTCAATGAGGGAGCCGGACATCGTTTGGCCTGGACATTGACCAATACTTTGAATTATAAGAAACAACTCGGTTTGCATACAATTGATGTGATCGTTGGGCAGGAAGCGTTGAACACAGGTGCTGGAAAAAATCAGTCATCGTCAGGTTTGAATCCTTTCTCGACGAATATCAATTATATCAATATGACAAACGTGGGCTCAAAAGTCGTTAACAGCGATTATTACAAGGGGGTTAACTTCTACTCGCTTTTTGCCCGTGCTAACTATACTTTCAATGACAAATATATTGTCACAGGTGTTGTGCGCAGAGATGGTTCTTCAAGATTTGGTGCCAATAATCGTTATGGTGTCTTCCCTGCTTTTTCAGCAGCATGGCGTATGTCTTCCGAAGAGTTTATGAAATCAATTCCTTTTATTACAGAGCTGAAAATCCGTGGAGGTTATGGTTTGATGGGGAATTCGAACAACGTGGATCCGAACAATCAGTACAGTTTATACGGCGCAAACATTGCTGAATCTGCTTACGATTTGAATGGTACAAATAACAGTGCGATGGAAGGTTATTACCGGACGCGTATTGGTAATGTTGACGCAAAATGGGAAACCAGTATCACCAAAAACATTGGTATTGACGGAACATTTTTCAAAGGGAAATTTGATGTGATCGTTGATCTTTGGCAAAAAGACACCAAGGATTTATTATTCCAGGTGCCGGTAACTGCAACCGCAGGATACAGAGCGTCAGCTCCTTCTGTCAACGTTGCAAAAATGTCAAACAAAGGGATTGACTTACAGATCATCAATCGTGGAAAATTAAATAAGGACCTGGGGTATGAACTTAATTTTACAGCCGGTGTGCTTAAAAATAATATAGAATCCCTGGCACCGGATATTGACTATATTTCTTCGGCTGCCGCAAACCCGGGTTTCCGGGGAATCAATCCGATCAGAAATCAGGTGGGTCAATCTATATCTTCCTTTTTCGGATATCAGGTGGTGGGACTTTTTGCTGATAAGGCAGAAGTTGATGGCGCAGCCACACAGGATGGTGCCGCTCCGGGGCGCTTCCGTTATGCGGATTTAAATAACGACGGAATTATTGACTCAGAAGACAGAACGTATCTTGGCAGTCCGGTACCAAAGTTCACCGGAGGTATCAATATCTCACTGACTTATAAAGGTTTTGACCTGGCAACTTACATGTACACTTCTCTTGGAAACAAGATATTTAACGTTTCTAAATGGTTTACAGATTTCTACCCATCATTTACCGGAGCGGCTGTAAGTTCAAGAGTTAAAGATTCCTGGCTACCAGACAGAAGAGATACACAAACGCCTATATTTGAATCTGCTTCTAATTTCAGTACTAACACCCAGTCGAATTCTTTCTATGTAGAGAACGGTTCATTCTTCCGCATGCAGAATATTACAATTGGTTACACACTTCCAAGTAGAATGTTGAGCAAGTTAAAAATGCAGAAACTCAGATTCTATGCTTCTACAAACAACTTGTTCACAGTTACAAAATATCAGGGTCTTGATCCGGGTGTTGGAGGTAACGCAGATACAAACTTCGGGATTGATGTTGGTAACTATCCTATCACAAGAAGTTATACGTTTGGTGTTAATCTTGGATTTTGATAAAACTGAATCAGGAAAATATTTCAAAAGTTGATATCAAATAGTTGAAATCAAAAAAATTATCAAAATGAAAAAAACTAGATCAAAGGGATTATTGCTGATTATATGTGCAATAATGCTGATAGGGTATTCTTGTAAGGAAAGTTTTCTGGAAGTGCCGGCCACCGGGCAATTGGATGAAGCACAGCTTTCAGACAAAAAAGGTTTGGAAGGAGTGTTGGTCTCTGTATATGGTCAGCTTAATGGCCGCGCAAACCGTATGGCCAGCGCAAGTAACTGGGTTTGGGGAAGTATTCGCGGCGGTGATGCGAACAAAGGGACGGATCCTGGCGATTTTAGTGATATTAATCCGATTCAACGCTTCCAGTATATTACCACGCAGGGTGTTATCGCTGATAAATATACTGGTCTTTACGAAGGAGTTGCACGTGCAAATTTGGTTATGCGATTAATAGGTGTAGCCAAGGAAGACGTAACTGATGCAGATAAAGCACGGATTTCTGCTGAAGCCAGATTTCTGAGGGGTCACTATTATTTCGAATTAAAAAGAGGCTTTAATAACACCCCATATGTAGATGAAACTGTTGATTACGGAACAGGTATTGAAAAGGTGTCGAACAATAAGGATCTATGGCCATTTATCGAGGCTGATATGAAGTTCGCCTATGATAATCTGCCAGAAACGCAGGCAGCAGCTGGTCGTGTTAATAAGTGGGGCGCCGCAGCCTACCTGGCGAAAGTTTATATGTACCAGAAGAAATTTGCAGAAGCTAAGGTGCTATACGATCTGATCATCGCCAATGGTCAAACCACGAATGGTAAGAAATATGCGCTTGTTCCAAGATTTCAGGATGCTTTCAAAGCAAGTAATGACAACAATTCGGAATCAGTTTTTGCCATTCAGGCGGCGGCTAACACGGGTAGCGTCAACAATGCGAACCCGGAATTTGACCTTAACTGGCCTTATAACACTGGTCCAAATGGTCCGGGTAACTGTTGTAGTTTTTTTGCTCCTAGTTTTGAGCTAGGCAACTCTTTCCGGACAGATGCAACTGGTTTACCACTATTGGATGGAACTTACAATAGCGCGGCTAATGAATTGAAAACAGATATGGGTCTGAAATCTTCGGATGCTTTCACACCAGATGCAGGCCCGGTAGATCCACGTCTTGATCACTCAATAGGACGTAGAGGAATTCCTTATCTTGACTGGATCGATCACCCAGGGAATGACTGGATCCGTAACCAGCCAAATGCAGGTCCGTATACAACCAAAAAATATGCATATTACAGAACTGATATCGGTAGTTTGCAGGATAACAGTTCATGGACTCCGGGTTATACAGCTATAAATGTAAATATTATTCGCTACGCTGACGTACTTCTAATGGCAGCCGAAGCTGAGGTGGAGGTCGGATCTTTGGAAAAAGCCAGAGAATATGTGAATTTGGTTCGCGCCCGCGCAGCTAATCCTGCCAGTTTTGTAAAACGCGCATCTGGTGAGAACGCAGCTAATTACGTGATCGATACCTACAAAACTGCTTGGGCGAGCAAAGATGCTGCCCGTACAGCCGTACGTTTCGAAAGAAAATTAGAGCTTTCAGGGGAAGGTCACCGGTTTTTTGACTTAGTAAGATGGGGAACAGCGGCTGCTGAAATTAACGCATATCTCGCTTATGAAAGTAAGAAATTGAGCGGTGCTCTTGGCGGTTCGACATTTACGGCAAACAAGAACGAATATCTTCCCCTTCCACAAGATCAGGTTGACCTTGTTGGTAAAGATATTCTGATCCAGAATCCGGGATATTAATCAAAAGGCATAAAAAAATAGAAAGGAGATGGTGTAAAATACCATCTCCTTTTGTCGATTTTCAGCTTTTAACAAACTGTAAACTCTCTTGAAATGTTTGGCAGATATTTACTTTTTTCTGTTTTCGCGGCTTCCCTGTTTTTTTCCTGCAAAAAAGAATTAAAAACATTTACACAACTCGATCCTGATGAAACGGGTATCACATTTTCCAATCGAATCGCAGAAAATGATACGATGAACATTCTCGCCTTTGAATATGTATACAATGGCGGCGGAGTGGCACTTGGAGATTTTAATAACGACAACCTTCCGGATATTTATTTTACCGGAAATTCAGTAGATAATAAACTTTACCTGAACAAAGGAGCAGGGGACGACGGTGGTCTGAGATTTGAAGATATTACCAAAAAAGCTGGCGTCGCTGCTGAAAATAAGTGGTCGTCGGGCGTAGCACTCATCGATATTAATAATGACGGACTTTTGGATATCTATGTATGTTCGACGGTGCGCAAAGTTGCGAAAGAAAGGGAAAATTTGCTGTATGTGAACCAGGGAATTGGAACGGATAAAATTCCGGTATTCAAAGAAATGGGAAAAGAATATGGTATTGCTGACACAACGCATACCACGAATGCAGCATTTCTGGACTATGACAATGATGGAGATTTGGATTTGTTTTTAGTTGTCAATGAAATGGACGACAACAACTTTCCCAACAAGTTTCACGAAAAAATAATTGATGGTTCCTCTAAAAGAACGGACAAGCTGTATAGAAATGACTGGGATAAAACACTCGGACATCCTGTTTTTACAAACGTTTCAAGAGAAGCTGGGATTCTTATTGAAGGTTACGGTTTGGGAGTAAATGTTACCGATGTCAATCAGGACGGATGGAAGGATATTTATGTCACCAATGACTATCTGACCAATGATCTTTTATATATAAATAACGGAAAAGACGCAGCCGGAAGACACCTTGGTTTTACAAACCTGGCAGATGCGGCTTTCAAACACACTTCCCATTCTGCAATGGGAAACGATATTGCAGATATCAACAACGACGGTTTACCGGATATTGTAGCGCTGGATATGATGCCTGCAACGAATTTCAGGAAAAAGATGATGACGCCTGCCAGCAGTTATGTTACCTATCAAAATTACGAACTCTATCATTATCAGTATCAGGTCGCAAGGAACACACTTCAGCTGAATCTTGGTAAAGCGAATAAGTTCAGCAAAAATCCTGTTTTCAGTGAAATCGGATTGTTAAGCGGTATCGCGGAGACAGATTGGAGCTGGACGCCCATGGTTACCGATTTTGATAATGATGGATTACGGGATATCATCATAACAAACGGATTTCCCCGGGACATAACGGATATGGATTTTATTGCTTACCGGAACGAGGTAGGTAATGTGATGACCAAAATGATGATGCTGGATTATATTCCGTCGGTTAAAATCAAAAATTTCGCTTACAAAAACAAAGACGGTTTAAATTTCGAAGATGTAACGGACGCCTGGGGAATTGATCTTCCGAGTTTTTCAAACGGCGCGGCTTATGCGGATCTGGATAATGACGGAGATCTGGATTATGTCGTCAATAATATTAATGACTCGGCTGCTGTTTATCGAAATAATTCTATACAATTAAAGCCTTTGGAAAGTAATTTTCTGCGCATTAAATTCAAGGGAGAAGGATATAACCGAAATGGAATAGGCGCTGTTGCAGAAATCAGTTATGCAGGAAACAAAAAACAATATGCTGAAAACTCACCTTATCGCGGATATTTGTCGACGATTGAGCCTGTTACGCATTTTGGACTAGGCAAAACGAACAACATTGAAAAATTGGTAATAACATGGCCTGGCGGCAAATCCCAGATTTTGAAAAACATTAAAGCGAATCAGATACTGACGGTTTTTGAGAAAGATGCAAAGGTAACCGTTGAACCTTTGAAGCTAATTGAAAGTGCGGAAATGCGTGATGTCACTGATTTGCTGGATGTAAATTATAAACATGAAGAGCAGGATAATATCGATTTCAATGTTCAAAAGTTATTACCTCACAAGCTTTCACAATACGGACCTGCGCTGGCTGTGGGTGATGTAAATGGAGATAAACTGGATGACGTTTTTATCGGCGGCGCCATGTTTCATAAAGGAAGATTTTTGATCCAGCAGTCCAGCGGGAAGTTTGTTAGTACTGATTTGTTGCCGGGAATGGATGGCCCTTCAAAAAATGCGGAAGATATGGGAGTCCTGCTTTTTGATGCCGATAGTGATGGTGATCTTGATTTATATATTGTCAGCGGGAGTTATGAAATGCAAGCCAACAGCGAGGCGTTGCAAGACCGGTTATACCTGAATGACGGGAAAGGGAAGTTTTCGCAAAATACAAGCGCACTACCAAGATTCTTGAAAAGCGGATCTTGCGTAAAGGCTGCGGATTATGACCGGGACGGTGATCTGGATATTTTTGTTGGTGGACGTGTTGAGCCTGGTGCATACCCCAAACCGGTTTCCAGTTATCTGCTTCGGAACGATTCCTCAGGCGGGCAAATCAAATTTACAGATGTTACCAAATCGGTTATACCGGAATTAGTAAATATCGGGCTTGTCTGTGATGTATTGTGGACGGATTTTGATAACGACGGCTGGCTGGATTTGCTCGCGGCCGGAGAGTGGATGCCTCTGACTTTTTTCAGAAATAATAAGGGAAGTTTAAAGAAACATGTATCCGGTCTGGAAAGCCAAAAAGGGCTTTGGAGCAGCCTTGTGGCAGGGGATTTTGACAATGACGGCGATATGGATTACATCGCAGGGAACCTTGGGTTGAATTCGCTGAACCGGGCAAGCGACGACCGGCCGATTGGGATGTACGCGAAGGATATTAACAAGGATGGGTTTTTTGATGCAATCCCGACTGTTTTCTACAGAGCAAAAGATGACTCATATAAGGAGTTTCCCTACAACACACGGGACGAACTTGGGAAACAAATTATTCAGGTCCGGCAGCGTTTTCAGGAATATGGGAAATTTTCGGAAGCTGGAATTAATGATATCTTCAAACCTGAGGAGTTGAAAGATGCATTGAAATTAAAAGCAAACTGGTTGAAAAGCAGTTTTATACAAAATCTCGGAGACGGGAGCTTTAAGATTCAGGCATTACCGGTAGAGGCTCAATTTGCCCCTCTTTTCGGAATGGTGGCAGATGATATTGATGGCGATGGAAATCTGGACGTAGTCTTATGCGGTAATGATTTTGGTTCAGATGTGTCTGTTGGAAGATATGACGCATTTAACGGGTTACTTTTAAAAGGAAACGGGAAGGGTGGTTTCAGTTCATTAACCGGTGAAAAGAGTGGTTATATGGTTACGGGTAATGCGAAAGCAATGGTAAAAATTGCTGATGCGGGCAAGCATGTGATGACAATCACGTCCCAAAACAGAGATTCTCTGAGATTTCATCAAACCCGCTCTCCGATCAAATCCGTTCCGTTGCTGACAAATGAAATTACAGCGGTTCTTAAATTGAAAAACGGGAAAACCCGTCGTGAGGAAATGAATTATGGTTCTTCATTTTTATCGCAATCCACACATCAGCTTTCTCTGCCTGATTATGTTTTAAGCGCAGAAGTTTTTGACGCGAAAGGTAAAGGCCGAAAAGTGAAGTAGAAAAAATTTAAGGCTTATTAAAAAAAAACGAGCGATCAAATCAATGACTGCTCGTTTTGTTTTACCAACAGAATCAAATATTCGATACTGTTTTACGATTTGTAAATTGTGGCTTCCGCTTCGTTTCCGAAGAAAATTTTTTACCGGAAATTCTGGCGGCTGATTTTTTACTTTTATTTCGCTTACCCCACCAAATGTAGAAGCCTGTGACTGGCAGAGTGGCACAAAAAAGGCTTGCGAAGAAGGCCAGAATTTTGGTTGTCATTCCGTAGATTCCTCCGGTATGAATGTCGTAATTCGTATTGCGCCATTTCATTCCCAGCGATTTATCCTCCTGTGAAATCTGGCCATACTGCTCGCCTGTAACGTTATTGTAAAAATAATAATTAGACTCGCGCCAGCCTGAGCCTCTTTTTATTTCCATAAATAATAAATATGGAGCGGTTGGTTTTTCAGGTATGGAAATGGTTAACATTGAAAAATTCACCTTTTTTTTAAGTGCGTCCTCAAAAACTTTCGCTGGTATATGGTCAGAAGGTGGGATTTTTGAACTTACGGCCGGCTGTTCGGCAATGAATTTTGGGCGCTGTTTGGATCCCAAAATCCGGTAAATCCCGTCTTCCCACCAGTCAAATGACCAAACGAGTCCGGTAATAACAATAACCGCAGCAAGTGGCAATACGTAGAATCCACCAACATTGTGAGCGTCATAATTGACTCTCCGCCATTTTGCATTCCAGTTTATACCAAACCTTTGTTTCCAGCCACTTCGGGTTTTCGGTATCCAGAGTACAAAACCAGTTACCAATAAAACGAGAAATACCAAACAAGAACTTCCCACAATCAGGCTGCCTGTTTCATAAGGAAGCAGCAGATTCTGGTGGATTCTGCGAACGATGTTAAAAAATTCAAATTTTCTGTCGACTTTTCCCAGTACTGCTCCGGTATATGGATCTACATAAACTTCTTCGTAATACTGAACCTGCTGAAAATAAGTCCAAACATTTTTAGCTTTTTTATCTGCTTCGGAAGCAGTGAAAAGATATGCGCGATGCCGGTCGTTCGTGACCTCAACCGAGTTGATTTTTTTCTTTTCACCCAGTGCCATTTGGGCAGCGGCCGTCAAAGTCGATATTGATTTTACACTTTTACCCGGAGCTTCAATGTAAACCAGTTCCTTGTGGAAGAGATCAAAAATTTCTTGTTCGAAAACGAAAATACATCCGGTCAATGATACGATAAAAACGATAATTCCTGACGCCAAACCGAGCCACAAATGCAGTACTGCTGATAATTTTTTCATGGTGAAAGTCGTAGTGAATGATCAGGTTCAGTTAAAACGAGTATCCAAGTCCGATCAGGAAATTGCGTGGAGCTCCCGGGAACAACCTGTTATAATCAAATCCACCAACCCAGTGCGTCTTATTTGTGACATTATTCAGGTTAAAAGATATTCTGAATTTGTCGACGTTATAGAAAATTGCTGCATCTAATAAGGTATAACCAGGCAACTTCAAATTGTTTTTGGTATCATTTGTCGTACGTTCCGTCACGAAATTACTTCCAACTCCAACCGCCAAACCGCTGAGTGCTTTTTGCGGAAGTTTGTATTTCGCCCAGAAACCCCCTTGCTGACGCGGCGCATTCGGGAATATTTTTCCAACTTCCGCTTCGTTGGTACTTTTCGTGATTTCGGCTTTATTGAAAGCAATATTGGCAGTGACGCTCAACTCCGGCGTTATTTGTCCATAAGCATCCAGTTCAAGCCCGGTCGCACGTTGTTGACCAATCTGACGCAAAAGATTTAAATTGTCAGCTGCACCTGCGTTGACAAGGACGTTGTTTTGTTCAATACGATAAATTGCCAGGTTTACAGCAAGGCGTTTTTTGAAATATTCCATTTTTGCACCGCCCTCAACCATATTGCTGATTAAAGGATCAAACGGGCCGCCATAAATTTCAGGCGCACCGATTGTTCCCGCAGATTGTGGTTGATATCCTTCTGTGTAAGTTCCATATAAACTAATCCATTGCAATGGCGTATAAACCAAACCAACTCGCGGGATCAGCGCCTTTTGTTTTACTTTTTTCTCCGTTTTAAGTGTGTAGTTCAAAAGATCATTATAATGTTCCATGCGAAGTCCGATCAACCCATTCCATTTTCCAAATTTGAATTGCTCCTGGACATAAACTCCATCCGCATAATATCTCGAAGGCGTAACGGTCGAACTGATGTTATAATATCTCGAAATATCGGTGATGTTATAATCAGGGTTTTCAAGATCGAAAAAAGGGACATTTGGAACCGGCATATTATCCTTGATCAGATATAATGCTTTATTTTTTGGATCATAAGCCGCCGGTGTACCGCTTTTGGTTAATACAACACCGTTATTGGCTGCGTTGATAAATCCGCCTGCATTATAATTTGAGCCGCCAAGGGCAGTATGGAACAAAATATGGTCATAGCCAACCAGTAACTTATGTTCGATTTTTCCTGTATTGAAAGCAGAGATAAAATAAGCACTGACATTGTCTGTATAATTTCTGGTCTGTCTTCTGATCGTCTGCATTTGCATCAATGTCGGAATCGATTTCCCATCCGCATCCATCCCATAACTATTGGAAGTCCTGTGCTCCATCAAATCTTCATTGTACATAAACTTCATATAAGAAGCATTGAACGATAGCCAGTCCGTCAGTTTTCTTGTCAGGGAAAGTGTCGAATACATATTTAGTTCCTTGATGTAGTCGCTCTTTTTTCCCAGAGCAAAAGAGATCGGCGTGGAATTAAGTTTCGTTCCGGCCGTCGCTCCAAAAATCGGTTGTCCGCGGTCCAGTTTTCCAACGGAGCTCATAAAGACAAGGTCAATATTGATCTGCGTTTTGTCGTCAGGGATAAACGAAATCGATGGAGCAACGACCACATCCTGACCTCCCTGAAGGACACGGAAAGATTCTGCATTCTGATAAGCGAAGTTCAATCGGTAAAGAAGTGTCTTCGACTCGTTCATAGGACCTGTGAAATCCGTAGCGAGGCGATACGTGTTCCAGCTTCCCGTTGTAAAGTTTATCGATTTGCGGTTTTCGTCCAACGGTTTTTTTGTTACAATATTAATCGTTCCACCCGGATCTGTGTTTGCAAACAAAGCCGAAGCCGGACCTTTGATTACTTCTACACGTTCGACATGCGGGATCAACGACTGGTTCCAGCCGCTGCTGCTTACACGCAAACCATTTACCATGGTGTTGCTTGCACGAAAACCACGTAAGACAAAATCGTTATTGTTATAGGAAAATTGGTTGACGCCGCTGATGTTTTTTACCACGTCACTATTTTTAAAAGCCTGTCTGTCAAGCATCACTTCCTTGGTTACGTAACTGATCGCCTGTGGAACATATCTTAGAGGAGTCTCCGTTTTCGTGCCGGAAAAAGCGTAAGAGTTCTTATACGTTTGCTCTTTTCTGCCGGTAACCTCAACCGCCTGAAGCTGGGTAGCTGATGCGTAAATTGTCAGGTCCAGCGTTACAGGTGTTTCTCCTCCGATCGTAACCTCCGTTTCAATCTGATCAAAGCCGACCGCTTTAACGACAAGTGTATGTCTTCCCTGAGGAATGTTCTTAATGGCATAATTGCCGGCCTCATCCGAAACAGATCCAATCGGTGAATGTTTGATCAAAAGTGTTACGAAAGGTGCTGGTTCATTTAGAGCGGTCTTGATTTTTCCTTGCAGACTTATATTGTTTTGCTGGGCTGACGCACCGTAATAACATAAAAGTAAAAGGAATGCGAGTGAGTATTTTAGAATCATTAGGGTGAGTGGGACTATTAATAGAAAATGTTTAACTTATTAAGACTAATAATAAATAATTAGTCAAAAGTAGCTTATTTGTATTTAGAATAAATAATTATGAACATTTTTTTCAGAAAAACTGGTTCTTGAAAAAAAGTCGACTTACCGTGAATGTGTTGTGCTGAGCGAATTTTGTGGTGCTAATAATTTTTCCTCTGAATATTTTTAGAGAAAAAAAACTCCCTCGAGCCAGCTGCATAATAGTGTATTCTGAAGATATAATGTCACTAATAAACATGTGGTGATTTATGGCATTTTCTACCTCGTTTTCATTACAAGTCTATAAGATTACTATTTATTGGAATAATACAATGGAATGGCTGTCATCTGGTAAAAGTGCTATTGTCAAATTTTAAACTACTTGTTGTACTTTTATTATAAGTATAGGATAATTCTAATATTAACATAGGACTGTGATATGAACTTTTCAATATGAAATCTTTCTTATTGACTTGTATTAAGAATGTTACATACCTTTGACACATCGAAAGCAACAAAAAAAGCGCTTTTCGAAAATTAGCTTAGAATTACGATTTGAATTTAACAATATCTGTAAAGTACAATTCTTAACAGAAAGTTTAAACAACATAAAAACATTAGAGACATCATGAAAAAAACAATCTTAGCAATCGCAGTTTTGGTGGGAGTATCAACTGCAAGTTTCTCATTCGCTGGTGAAAAAGTTAACAACACTGGCGCTGCTGCAATCGAATTGGTTTCTGCTGATAACCTTACTTTCAGACTGAAACTTGACAGTGTTAAAGAAAAATCTTCTGTTACGATTAAAGACGAAAACGGATCAGTGCTTTACAGCTCTGCTATTCCTAAGTCTGAAAATTATTCAAAAGTATTTGACCTGTCTAACCTTTTGGATGGTAACTACACTTTCATTGTAAACAATGGAACTGAAATCACTGAAAAACCTTTCGTAATTGCTACTGAAACAAAACGTTTGGTAACTGCGGTTAAATAATTCAAAGCTGATCTGATCAGCTCAGGGTTTATGAACAACAAAAAAGAGGATAGCTTGCTATCCTCTTTTTTGTTGTTGGAAGAAAAAACCCAAAAAATTAGTGATCTCAAGAAAATATGAAAAAGCCGGCTCAAATGAATTGAATAAGCTTTTGCCCTCACAAGTTCGAGTTTGTTTCACTGGAATTTTCAGTTCCTCCTCATCAAATGAAACTCAATTCGAACGATTCTTCCCTGTTGTTCAAAGATTTTATATATAAAGTTTATAATTTGATCATCACACCAAAGTTGACATTTCCTTGCGCAAAGAAAAAATGTTGTGCAGCGCGGTCTTCAATGAAATGGGTAGTTAAAATATCAGGCATGTTGATATATCCGCCTTTCATTTCGCCTTGGATAAAGAAGTTCTTGAAGAATGTGACGTTTAATCCGGCCACTAAATTCATCCCGTAACCTGCCACATGCCATTGATCGTTTCGATCATAATTAAGCAGCGTCACATCCGATTTTGGATAAAGCAATCCGGCGCCAATGCCTTCGATGACATTGATATCAATATTCCTGATCTTCAAAGTATGCTGATCAAAAAGATTGTCCATTCTGCGAAGTTCCAGATTGAGATAGTTCAGCCCGTTGGTATGTTCAAACCGTAAAAAATCTCCTGTCAGTTTTATAGACTCATTATTGTAAATTCCATCATAATCAGTGCCTGAACCTGCGATTTCTCCGTTTATTTTTACCGTCTGGTCTTGTTGCATAACATACTTCATGTGGTCGAAACCAAAAGAGATACTATACTTCGAGTTAATAAAATATCCAATTCGGAAATTATACTGAGGAATTGTAATTTTCGAAGGATTGAAATAGCGCAAAGAGAATCCGGTTTGCCGGTCTTTGGCAATCACGCTTTTTAATGTAAAGTTATAATCGCTCCCTTTAAAACGAATATCTGAATGCGTGAACCGGCTCTGGTTCCAGCCCCATGATACGAACACTTTTCCTTTGTTGTTATGCGCTTTTAAAAAGTCATAAGTCTGGGGATAGGCAATAACTGCCTGAATAGCAAATATGCTAACAAGTAACAATTTTCTCATGTTATGATAGAAGAGGTATCAATCAAACACATATAAGGACTTGGATTTCCTGATATATGTCTTAAATTTAAACTAGTCCGGCGATCGGATTTTCAACAATAGTTCCTTGTTGAAAATCCAATTTATGAACCTGCGCAAATTTAGATAATATTGTACTAAATGGATTGTAATGGGAGGTTACTTTTTTGTGAAAAATTAGAAAAAGTACTATTTTTAATTTTATTTTAATCTTGTATTTAAGGTTTGTAGAAACAGATTTTAAAACAAAAATGATGTATAATAGAAAATCGCCGAAGGGAACTTAATTCCTCCGGCGACTTATAAAATTTATTTCTGAATTTGGGACAAATTCAGAATGCTCTTAATATGTCATAACTTTTTTCTCCTGACTGCTCTGGAATGCAAGATCAATCACACGGCAAGTTCTCAGAATCTCTTCCGGTTTTACGGCTAATTCAGCACCTTCGACGATGGCTTCATAAACATTATCATAGAAAGGCATATAATCTCCTGCTTCGCTTTCTACAATACCGGTGAATTCCGGACTCGACAGTTTTCCCCAGCGATCTTCCGGCTCAACGCCCCAGGGCTGCTGATTTGGTAAAATATTTTTGCGTAAAGTTTCTTCCTGAACATCCAGACCGCCTTTGATAAACGAACCATTCGTTCCATGAATCGTATAGCGAAGGAAATTGTCGTATACCATCAGGCTTGATTTCAGGATCACCAACTTGTCAGGATAAGACAAACGAATGTCAAAATAGTCATCAATTTCACTGCCAGGTCTAACCGAACTGACCGTTGCAGTAACGGTTTCCGGTGTCCCAAATAAAACCAAAGCCTGATCAAGCAAGTGCGGACCGAGATTATATAAATTTCCACCCACGTCGACCTTTTTCTCTTTCCATGATTCCGTAGGAACAACCGGACGGAAACGGTCATAACGGCATTCATATTCAACAACGTCACCGAGTTTGCCTTCTGCAAGCAGTTTTTTGATCGTTAGAAAATCGGAATCCCAGCGACGGTTCTGGTAAGCAGTCAGGATCAAACCTTTTTCCTTTGCCAGTTCTACAAGCTGTTTTGCTTCCTCCTCAGTCGCGGCGAATGGCTTTTCGATTACAACGTGTTTCCCGTTTTCAAGCGCGTCCATGGCATACCGGAAATGTGTATCATTGGGCGTGCAAATGAAGACAACGTCAATCGCTTCGTCTGCTAAAAGTTCGTCAATGGATCGTGCATTTTCGATGGTTGGGTCGAATTCCTGCGCTTCATTTTTACTTCTTTCAACGGCAGTTTTTAATTTAAACCTGGGGTTTATCGAAAGAAACGGCGAGTGAAAATAGCGTCCGGAAAGCCCAAAACCAATAAGGCCGACGTTAAGAATTTTTGAAGACATATGTTAAGGAATAGATAAATGATAAATTAAAGACGGCCTGAGATCAAGGCCGGAGTCAAGTTTGCAAAGTTAACTTTTACCCATAGAGAGTCAAGAAATATTAGCAATAACCATATTTTTAGAAATTTTTTAAGTTCTGGTTACTTTATGAAAGACGATAAATTTATAATTTCCCACCAATATCAGGAAGGAATTTTTCAGATCAATACAAAAAACGCCAGCCATTTCTGGCCGGCGTTTTTTGTATGCATAGTTTGCTGACTTCTGTATTGACGAAATTTATAAGGAGAGTTTTACGATTTTATTTTAAGTACAATTTACGTTCATTACAGTTGAGCGAACGCGCTTGATATGCCTGCGCGCCACACGGATTTTTTTCTGATTTCTAAGTAACACGACAAATGAATCATTCTCGTAAAAACAGTCCACAATTAATGACAAATTTACAAGGTAAGATCTGTGCAGTCTTAAAAATTGCGACGATGGATTAAGTAAGTCGTCGAAGGCCTGCAATGTTTTTGAACTTACCCAATTTGTTCCGTTCAGTGCATGGATGATTGAATAGTTGCGGGCTGCTTCGATGTGTTCCACATTTTCAATAGGCAAGTATTCGAGTTTTCCTTTATTTCGTAGCGGTATTTTTTTAGAGATGTCAATCATTCTTGCGAAACTTGAAGTTTTCGGGTGCATAGCCGTTGAAGTTTTAAGTGCCTGAATTAGTCAGAGGGTTTTACTGTCCACAATGTTACAGTACGGTAAAGATTTTGCAAACCCCCACTTTTAGGGGATTGTATTCTATTTTAAGTTTTGTACTATTGCCAGTGCAACTAATCAGCTACGATCCTCCATGCCCATTCGTATACTCATTGCCGAAGATCATACATTAGTCGCGCAGGGCTATGAAAAATTGTTTGAAGGCAGAGAAGATATTGTCGTGGCAGGTTTTGCAGAAACGTATCATGAGGTAATCTTCAAGCTTCAGGCAAGTAATGCAGAGGTGTTGCTCCTCGATTTGAGTATGCCGCAAACGAGAAACAGCCATTCGCTCCGGCTGACAGGTTTTGAAATTCTCGAATTTATTAAAAGTCACTCGATTAATATTCGCAAACTTATCGTTTCCAGTCACCGTGATTGTGAGCTTATCAAAAAAGCTGTCGCACTTGGGGCGGATGGTTATGTTTTGAAAAGTGCAGGCTATCAGGAACTTATCCTGGCAATCAAGACAATAAGAAATGGCGGGAAATATTTTCAGAAAGAAGTGGAAATGATTTTGGACGAGAAAAGGAGGGACGAGAACCGCTTTACAGAGGATGGTGTTTTGCTGACTCCACGGGAAAAGGATATTTTACGATTGCTGGCAGATGGCTTATCTACGGAGGATATGATGGAAGTTCTGTCTTTAAAAAAAGATACTGTAAACGAATACCGGCAAAATCTGATCAGAAAATTCAATGCCCGCAATGCAGCACATTTGGTGAGACTGGCCTATGAAATGAATTTTTTGAATTAATTCTTGTATCTTTAAGTAACTCATCCTTTACTTGAATGATACGATTTTTTACAGTAATCGCATTGCTTGTTTCTATTTCGAAATCTAAAAGTCAACAGGTTGTTGATGTGAGCCACGATTTTAAATACATCCTATTTTCCAATCAAGTTGAATATCTCCCGGACTCATCTAACACGCTGAAATTTTCTGAAATATCCCGAAGTCAGAAATGGAAGACTTTTCAGGGAAGTAACCCCAATTTTGGGGAAAACTCATATCCTCACTGGCTTCG
Source organism: Dyadobacter koreensis (assembly GCF_900108855.1). Lineage (GTDB taxonomy): Bacteria > Bacteroidota > Bacteroidia > Cytophagales > Spirosomataceae > Dyadobacter > Dyadobacter koreensis. The sequence goes on along the minus strand of NZ_FNXY01000003.1, from coordinate 508,656 downwards.
TTTTTCAGTGAAAAATAATTCAGATCATGTCAGCCGATTGACGTTGCTGACAAAAGGGCTGGATTCTCTTCAGGTATATCTTACCGTCAGAGACTCGCTTGTAAAAACTTTTCCTGTTAACGGCAGTCATATTCCGCTCCGCAAGCGAGAATATCCGGGCCCTTATCTGACATCGACCTTTGATACGGCGCCGGGACTACAATATACCGTTTGGATCAGGATCAGAAATTTGAATTACAGGCTGACCGCTTCCCCCTTTACTTTATATGAAGAATCGGAGGCGAAGCAATTCTTGCAGCGAAAAAACTTTTTTCAGAGCTTTTATATCGGCGGCATGGGTATCATGCTGTTGTTCAGCGTCGTATTGGTAGGGCTTTTTCGGGACTGGCTTTATGCCTATTATCTTGGCTGTGTGCTTTGCTCGCTGTCGATTATGCTGTTGTACAATGATTACACTTTTCTGCTTTTCGATCGATTGCCGCATGTGGTTATTACAAAAGATATGTATGCGGTCATTGCGGCTCTGGTTCCGTCATTATATGTATTGTTTGCCGAAAAGTATCTGATGATCTCGCCGTTTAAGCAAACCAGGCTGGCAATCATAGCGAAAGTTATCGTTGTTATTCAGATGTTTATGCTCGCTTTTTTTATTACAATCGGGATTCCATTGTTTGACGTTAGAGGTTTGTTTTATCCATTTATGATGGCTCTGAGTATAATTTCTCTTGTATATGTTTACCAGAGTCTGAAAAAAGGGTACGTGCCTGCCTGGCTTTTTCTGTTGGGCACGGCGCCGGTTTCTATTGCCGTGATGCTGGAAACGGGTTCAGATCTGCATAGTATTCCGGTTCAGGATATTCATGAAACGTATTATTATGCCACACTTTTTGAGATGTTCGCGCTGACCTGCGGGCTTGCCTATCGCTTCAAACTTGATTTTGATGAACGACGGGTTTTGCAAAAGGAAATTTTATTGACCCAGATAAAGTCGCAGGAAAAGGAACGCGTCATGATTGCTGCCGATCTGCATGATATTATCGGATCTCAGATTTCTGCTGTCAAGTTAAACCTTGAATATTTACAGAATAAATATTTTGTCGGATCGAACACGAACTGGTGGGGGCCGGTCTATAATCTGGTCGGCATACTGAGTGAGAATATCAGTTCAATTGCCGAAAGGATGCGAAATTCTTCGCTTGAAAAAATGGGACTTCCGGCTGTGCTGGAACAAATGTTCGGACATCTTCCCAAGCCACAGTTTCGTTTTGATTTCGCCGGAATGGATAAAAGTATTCCAGCAGATACTGAGCGGGCATTATACATAGTAATTATTGAAGCACTGAACAATTCGGTGAAACATGCGCAGGCAACTTTAATCAACGTACAATTAGTAAGGGAAGAAAATTTACTGACCGTTATCATAGAAGACAACGGTCAGGGATTTGCCATGGAAAATGTTTTGCGCGGCGAGGGATTGAAAAATATGAGGGCCAGGATTGACAATTATCTTCAGGGACAATTTATTATTGATTCGCAGCCCGGCAAAGGCACTGTGATCATCATCAAAATAAAGATCGTTGAAGCTGAAGGCATCTGATCAGGTCATGCTTGCTGCCATAACTCTTTAACCTTTTGCAGATCCCGTTTCATTGCATCAAAAACTACTTTTGGGGCAACGGTAATTTTATCAGCACCCTGGTCAGCTCCTCCCAGCGGGTATTCCAAATGCAGACATATCGGTGCTTGAATGTTGTGGTCTTTCAATAATTTGAAATAGGTTTTAAAATCAACCATCCCTTCACCAAGCGGCATACTTTTCGGGGTCCATTTTCCGCTGCTTTTATCCCACATAAAATCTTTCAGTACAATTGTCTTAATATTTGGTTCGATGAGGTTGAAGCCGGTTTGCCAGGAAAGCCCGCCTTCGAGCGTTGCATGGCGGATGTCATACTGAGCGCCCATGTAGCTGAGATCTGCTTTTTGTAAAATCTCCCAAATTTCAAAAAGCGAGGCGCCAACCATTCTTCCTGCATGATTTTGATAACATCCCGTTATACCAAGTTTTTTATTTAATTGACTCAAACCGGCGATTTTTTCTCGGTATTCATTTAATGACTGCGGGATTGTTTTCTGCTCATTATATCTATACCAATTCATGCGGTAATATTTAATCCCCTGTTTCGCGGCCGTTTCAAGTACTTTTTGATCCAAAGGATTTTGAGCATCTTCCACGGCCGTCGCCATCAGGAGCGGCGAAAATCCTACCTTTTTCATCGCTTCAACGGCCATTGGCAAATCATTTTCTACACGTTCCGGTAAAACATGACCCTTCGGACGAACAGTCAGATCGATGCCGTCAAATCCAATTTCCTTTGCTGCTTCCGCCATATCCTTATAATTGAGAAATTGCAGATGTTTGGAAAAAATATTGATTTTCGGAACTTCGGCATTTGAAGGTGATTTTTGAGAAAATGTTTGGTTTGACAGCAGCGGCAGGATGCTTCCGGCAAGCGCGGTATTGATCAGGAATTTTCTGCGGGAAAGTTCTTGTGACATATCTATGGGGTTTAGGTAGCGAAAACGAAAGGAACGTTTTTATATCTTTTGACGAAAATCCGGTGATGTAACCCGCAATTATAGTTATTATTTTGAGATTTTATCGGGTGAAAACTGACGTAGGTTTGACTGGTTAAATCCGAGAATTTTTAAACTTGGGAAACATACGACCGATTATTGGTGATGTATAGGAAATCGGAACGAAGATTTGTCTTTCAAAAATTGTGATTACTGTATTTTAATTGTAGTATTTTTGTAACATGAATACATTGCCTGCTACAATCCGTTTACAAGAATTATCCGAGTTAGATACTGTTGCCGCTTCTTTGCTACGTATCGGGGAACATGTCCCTGTTTGGTTATTCAACGGTTCTATGGGAGTCGGTAAAACTACATTGATCAAGAAACTATGTGAAAAGCTGGGCGTAAAGTCGATTGTACAAAGTCCGACTTTTTCCATCGTAAACGAATACATCACAGAAAAAGGCCTTCCCGTTTATCATTTTGATTTTTACCGTATCAAAACTGAATTTGAAGCACTGGACATTGGTGTCGAGGAATATTTTGATTCCGGGGGATTTTGTTTTGTCGAATGGCCAGAAAAAATCGAATCACTGTGGCCATATCCTCACCTGCTGATCAATCTGAGTATAGACGAACACGGAGGCCGGATTTTAGAAATCCAGGAGAAAAATAATTAACTGCATCGGATTATAAAACACTACTCATCTAAATTTGTAATTTAATTTTTACCCATTCCATGGCACAGCCTCAAATCACTGGTTTTGAAGAATTGGCGAAACAGTCGGCACTGTATCCGCAGGAGTCATTATTGGCTACCCGAAAAAACCAGAATTCTTTACTCATTGGTTTGCCCCGAGAAGTTTCTTTGCAGGAAAACAGAATTGCTCTTACACCGGATGCAGTCAGTATTCTGGTGAGAAACGGTCACGAGGTTTGGGTTGAAAAAAATGCCGGAAAGGGAGCTAATTTTTCAGATCACGATTACAGCGAAGCAGGTGCAAAAATCGTTCAAAGTCCCAAAGAAGTATATCAGGCCAATCTGGTATTGAAAGTGGAGCCCTTGGTGGAGGAAGAATTTGACTATTTAAAAGCCGGAACAACGCTGATTTCCGCGCTTAATCTGCCGACACTGGAGAAGAAATATTTCGAACGGCTTAATAATGCGAAAATAACAGGGATCGGATATGAGCTGATCGGTGATCAGGTAGGAGGGAAACCCATTATCCGGGCAATGGGTGAAATTGCCGGAAGTACCGTTTTATTGATTGCGGCAGAATATCTCTCAAACCCAAGCGGGGGAAGAGGAATAATTTTAGGTGGAATTACCGGTGTGCCTCCAAGCAAGATTGTGATTTTAGGCGCTGGCACCGTAGCTGAATATGCAACACGCGCAGCGATCGGCTTTGGCGCTGATGTCAAAATTTTTGATAAACATATTTACCGTCTGCAAAGGTTAAAGTATTCGATCGGTCAAAATCTTTATACATCGATTATCGATTCAGATACCCTGGCAGAGGCGATCAGCCGGGCTGATGTGGTGATTGGAACGATGCGTGCTGAAAATGGGATGAGTCCGATGGTGGTTACCAAAGAAATGGTTTCGCAAATGAAGCCAGGTTCCGTTATTATTGACGTAAGCATCGATCAGGGAGGTTCTTTTGAAACGTCAAGAATGACAACACATAAACACCCGACTTTCAAATTTAATGATGTCATTCATTATTGTGTGCCCAATATTCCGTCACGTGTGGCAAACACGGCAAGTACTGCTTTGAGCAATGTATTTTTACCTTTTTTATTACAAACCGGAACAATTGGCGGTATCGAGGAAATGATTTATGCCAATCGTTGGTTTATGAAAGGGGTGTATTGCCACAAAGGGACATTGACAAACTCACACATTGCAAGAAGTTTCAACATGCGCTATAAAGATCTGACTTTATTACTGGCAGCGAGAATGTGATTCTGTCTGTCAGCGGGGCGACCCCGGCTGTAAGCAAGCTATGGTCGACTGTCAATGATTAAACTTTAAGGTATAACCGTTAGCGAAATTAAAAACAAAATAAAGGTTGAAAGCCAATGCCGCAAGCTGAAAGCCGACTGCCGATAGCCAAATTATGATTAACAACAGTAATGAAAATTCCCTGATGGACGACGCCAACTCACCTGAGTTGAACCGTAAACTGATGGGGCAGGTTTCCCAGGATTTTGTCCGGGTGGCTGACCAATTGAAGGATGCATCTTACCAGATCAGAAAACGTGGATTTTCAGAAAATCCGATATTTGTAATTACCAACGAGGACGTAGATCTGGGAGTTTTGCTGATCGGCTCTACCGAACTGACCAACCGTTATAATTATCGCGCGTCCTATATGAACGAATTTGTGGAGCGTAAACTCATCGGAGAGGAGTCCGTTTTGCTTTTCAAAGAAAATTATAAAAATCCGGATGAATATTGCTGCCTGTTTGCATTAATCGGTGATTTCTCTGGTTTTATTTTTGTTCCTTATCCGGAGGATAATTGATTGTGAGCAGAATTTTTTTTAAAAAGTTTAACAATTTTTTCTAATGGCCTTCTTAATTTGATTTAGAGGGCCATTTTTTTTGTATCCTCAATTACAGTTACTTATAAATAATACTGGATTTGCTAAATCGTTTTATAAACCAATTTTTATTTTGTAGTTAAATGAAACATCTTATTAAAATATTATAATAAGGCTTCTTACGAGTATTTAAAATTATTTAATTATTAAAAAAAATAGGATATTTGTAGAATTACCTGAATTGTACAATAAACTTTTGCAATTCTTAACAGCAACCTATGTATAATATTTAACTAATGGAGAATTTATGAAAGAAAAATTACTCAGGACCTCTCTAAGAATCTTTATTCTTTTGGGTTTATCCTTTACGCTATCGCCAGTTCTCGCACAGGACAGAACGGTGAAAGGTAAGGTGTTAGATGAAAACGACTCGGGATTGCCAGGTGCATCAGTAACAATTAAAGGCAGTACTGCCGGAACAAACGCTGATGCAAACGGAGATTTTACACTGTCAGGTGTTAGTAGTACTTCTGTACTTGTTATCTCTTCTATCGGTTATGTAAAACAGGAAATTCCTGTTGGAAACCAGACAGATTTTTCTGTGAAGATGGTAGCTGATGTAGCAAATTTACAAGAAGTTGTCGTTACTGCACTTGGTATTTCAAAGGACGCCAGAAAGTTAGGTTATGCGGTCACAACTATCGGCGGAGACCTGATGACGAAGGCTCGTGAAACGAATATTGCCAACTCACTCGCAGGTCGGGTTGCCGGTTTGAATGTTAAAGGAACAAGTGGAGGACCAGGTGGAACTGCGAAGATCCTTATGCGTGGTATGCCTAGTATGAACTCAGGCGGATCGCCATTGGTGGTTATAAACGGAGTACCAATGGATAATACGCAAAGGGGATCTGCCGGCGAATGGGGTGGTGCTGATGGCGGTGATGGTATTGGTAACCTTAACCCTGATGACGTTGAAACGATGACTGTGCTTAAAGGGCAGGCTGCTTCGGCTCTTTTTGGTGCACGCGCATCGAACGGTGTTATTTTGATCAAAACAAAAGCAGGTAAAAAGGGTGACTTTTCTATTGATTACAACCTGAACTACTCAGCTGATACACCAAGAGATATGACTGATTTTCAATATGAATACGGTCAGGGTATTGGCGGGCAAAAGCCTACAACGGCTGCTGCTGCACAGGTTTCAGCAAGAAGAAGCTGGGGAGCGAGACTGGACGGATCGCAAGTTATCCAGTTTGACGGTAACCAGTATGCTTATTCTGCTCAGAAAGATAACGTAAAGAATTTTTACAGAACCGGATCTAACTTTACTAACAGTTTATCTGTAACTAAAGGTGGAGAAAACGGATCTTTCCGTCTTTCTGTTGCTAATCTGGATACAAAATCGATTATTGAAAACAGTGGTTTGAAAAGAAAAACTTTCAACCTGACTGCCGATCAGAATATTACTAAAAAGTTGAGCGTGAACGTTATGGCTAACTACGTTATTGAAAACGTAAAAAATAAGCCAATCCTTAGTGACGGTCCTATGAACGCCAACAATGGTATGTTCCTTGCATCCAATATCGATCAGAGAATTCTTGCGCCTGGATTTGATCCTGTTACTGGAAAAGAAATTGTTTTCAGTGATGACGAATATGTGACTAACCCTTATTTTGTTACAAGCCAATTCGTTAACGATGTAGATCGTAAAAGAATTATCTCTGCTCTATCTACAAAGTATCAGTTCACAAACTGGTTGTATGCGCAGGCGCGCGTGGGTTATGATAACGCGAATGATCGTATTTTCAAGGTTACTCCATGGGGAACTGGTTTTTCTAATGGCGGAAGAGGCGGTCTTGACGAGTTGTCAAATGCACAGCGTACTGAATTAAACGTAGATGGATTGATCGGTTTCAACAAAACATTCAACAACGACGAGTTCACTGTTGACGCGATTGCGGGAGCCAATTTAAGAAGAAACCGTTACGAAAAAGTTCAGATCGGTGGTTCTCCTTTTGTACTTCCTTATCTATACAGTTTCAATAACGTAGTGAATTTCAACAGAGATTATGCTGTTTCAAACACCGAAGTTCAGTCAGCTTATTACAGTGTTGATTTGGGTTACAAAGGAATACTGAATTTGACAACTACCGGTCGCTACGACACTTATTCAACTTTACCAAGTTCAGCACGTAGTATATTCACGCCTTCCGTAACGGGATCATTTATATTCAATGATATCGTCAACGTTCCGAATTTAAGCTTTGGTAAATTAAGAGCATCCTATGCACGTACAAGTGGTGAGCCATCGACTGCCTACGGAACTGCAATTTACTATGGTGTTGGAAATGCGTTCAATACTGTTCCAACGGGTAATTTCAGCGATCAGCTTCCTAATTTATTCCTTAAACCATTTACAAAAAGTGAAGTTGAAGTTGGTTTGGACCTGAAATTCTTTGGAAACCGTCTTGGTCTTGATCTTGCATATTACAGCCAGAAAACTGAGAATGAAATCATGCCAGCGAATTATAGTGCTGCGACTGGTTATGTAAGAGGTGTAGTAGGTTCAGGTTCTGTGCAAAACCGCGGACTTGAAGTTTTATTGACAGGTACTCCTGTAAAAACGTCGAAATTCGACTGGAATATCTCGTTTAACCTCACTTCGGTTAAGAATAAAATCCTTCAGACTGACGCTGATAATAACCCTATTACATTGGGTCAGAACAGAGCTACGCTGGGTAATGCAACGACTGCATTTGTTGTTGGCGAAGCAGGTCCTCAAATCAGAGCGTATGATTACAAATATGCAGCAAATGGTGAGATTATTGTAGATCAGTCAGGTTTGCCTGTTAGAGGAGATCTTATTAATCTCGGAACAGTTTTGCCAACATTATATGGTGGTATAAACAATGAATTTAATCTTGGCGCTTTGAATTTCTCATTCCTTGTTGACTATAACTTCGGGAACAAGATTCTTTCAGCAACTGAAAACTACGCGTACAGAAGAGGGTTGCATAAAGAAACGCTTGTAGGCCGTGATGGTATCACAACCGGGGTTTCGGAAAGTGGTGCTGCCAATACAGTTCAGGCTTCCGCTGAGGATTATTACACAGCTTTGGCTAATAACGTTACAAAAATCAGTGTTGTTGATGGAGATTATATCAAGCTTCGTCAGCTTACGCTTGGTTACACGATTCCTGCCCGCCTTATTGAAAAGTGGCCTTTGGTACGTGCAGTTAATATTTCGTTGGTATCACGTAATCTTTTTTACTTCATGAAAAAGACGACGAACATCGATCCGGAAGCAACCTTTGGTGCCAACCTGACTTACTCAGGTATTGAGGGAACCAGCTTGCCATCGACACGTAATTATGGTATCAATGTGAACTTTAAGTTTAAATGAGACGAACTATGAAAAAGAAACTTTTAATATTATTGCTTCTGACAGGCATGATACCAATGTCATGTACTGATGATTTCGACGAACTGAATACCGACCCTACAAAGGCATCTGGTACTTCATTTGATCCAAATTTACTGTTGCCAAGCGTCCAATGGAGATATGTGAACGCGACTGCCGGATATAATGGCGGTATTCTTTTCCAAAGCATGTGGGTGCAGATCCTTGCATCGACAACTTCGGGAGCTGCGAACTATTATTCAAACGCAGATAAATACGTGATTTCAAGTAATACCAATTCCTATTTGGCCAGTGCCTGGAACACGGATTACAGTGCAGCAAGTTTCGCATATGAAATGGAGCAGCTTACAAAAGACAAGCCTGCCCTTTCAAATTTAATGAATACGGCGATTATTATGCAGGTTCAGTCACTTGCGACTATATCTGACATTTATGGAGATTTGCCTTATACTGATGCTTTAAAAGCAAAAGATGCTATAACACTTCCGGCTTACGATACGCAGGAAAGTGTTTACAAGTCTTTGTTAACTCGTTTGGACGCTGCTATTACAGGTCTAGATGCCTCAAAGCCTTTGGTAACGAATGATGCCTTTGCAAACTATAAAGGAGATGTTGCCAAATGGAAAAAATATGGTTATTCACTGATGTTGAAGATGGCAATGCGCCTGGTTAAAGTGGATCTTGCTACGGCAAAGACATATGCTGAAAAGGCTGCTGCAGGTGGAACTTTCACAAGTGTGAGTGATGATGCCTACGTAGTATCGGACGACGCAAATGGTTATACCAACGGAAATGGAGCAGCGCTATCAACGCCTGCGGACGTTTATCAGGTAAGATGGAGTAAAACGATGATCGACTTTTTGAAGTCAACCAATGACCCTAGATTAGGTGTTGTTGCAGAAGTTCCTGTTGCTGGTTTAGCTGGTAGTCAAAATGTTGCGGCAGGAAGCTCTGATCCTGCAATTCAAATGGGATTGCCAAACGGTTATGACCTCAATGGTGGCGCAACAGATATCTCGCGCTCGCCTGGGTACAACGGAGCTTCCGGCTCTGGCGCAGACATAACTCCGATTGGAAAATATTCTCGTCCGACAGGTGTCTACAGAAGCAGAAGTGCTCCTCTTTTTGTTCAAACTTATGCTGAAACTGAGTTGTTGCTTGCGGAGGCTGTGACCCGCGGATTCTCAGTTGGTACGACAACAGCAGCTGTTCATTATGCTAATGGTGTGTCGGCTGGTATCCAGTCACTGGCTCGCTACGGTGCGACTGCAACGATCAGCGCGGCCGTTGCTGATGCATATGCTGCTGCCCATCCCCTGGTTGCTGCGGACGCATTGAAACAAATCAATGAGCAATACTGGGCGGTAAACGGAACACTCTTTAACTTCGTTGAGGCTTGGAATAACTGGAAAAGATCAGGTTATCCTGTGCTTACCCCTGTAAATTATGTAGGTAATTTTTCAGGAGGAGTAATCCCGAGAAGACAGGTATACCCAACGACAGAGGCTACTTTAAATGCTGCGAATTATAATGCAGCAGTTGGGAGGATTTCCGGTGGTGATATATGGTCTGCCAGAAACTGGTGGGATAAATAATAAATGAAAATGGAGCGGAGAACTTTTACTCTGCTCCATTTTTCTTAACAATCAGTGCTAACTTCAACAGATTGTTGAAGTTTTTTTAGTTTTTATGATATATCTTTCGTTACATTTTTTACTCCCTTATTCATGTTGACGAATAGAAAATACAGTGTTTATAAATTCCTGGCATTACTGCTCGGAGCACATTTTTCCTCTGTCCAGGCTCAGCAGCCACTCTTTCAATTATTGGCTCCCAAGCAAACGAATATTGATTTTAGAAACGACATCAATGAGGATGAAAGTCTGAATGTGATGGCGTATGAGTATTTTTATAACGGTGGCGGGGTTGCTGTCGGAGATCTTAACAATGACGGATTTGATGACCTTTTTTTTACATCAAATTTGAAATCCAACAAACTTTATCTCAACATGACCGGCGAAAAAGGTTCGCCAATAAAATTTAAAGATATTACCGGTTCAGCCGGAAAGGGATTGGAAGGACGCAAAGGTGGCTGGAAAACTGGTGTTACGATGGCGGATGTAAATGGCGACGGCTTGCTCGATATTTATATATGTTACTCAGGAAAAGTTGATGATGAAACTAGGAAAAATCAACTGTTCATCAATCAGGGTATCCAAAACGGAATGGTAAAATTTGTTGAACAGGCGAAAGAATACGGACTGGATAATATCAGTTACAGCACACAGGCAACTTTTTTTGACTACGACAACGACGGCGATCTGGACATGTTCCTGCTGAATCATAGCGTCAAAAAAATTGATAATATGGAATTGGCCAAGTTCAGGAAGGAAACGGATGAACTGGCGGGAAATAAGCTTTTTGAAAACAAGAATAACAAATTCGTTGAGGTAACTAAAAAAGCGGGAATTTATCAGTATCCGCTAACCTTCGGTTTGGGCGTGGCCATAGCGGACATCAATCTGGATGGTTTGCAGGATATCTACGTCACAAACGATTATAACGAGCCGGATTATTTATACATCAACAATGGGGATGGAACATTTCGGGAGGAAACGGAAATGTGTTTTCGGCACCTGGCCCAGTTTTCCATGGGGCTTGATATTGCGGATTTTAATAACGACGGATTACCGGATATCATGTCTCTCGATATGTTACCGGAAGATAACAAGCGTCAGAAACTGCTGCAATTACAGGAAAATTATGAGTCCTTTGAGCTCATGATGAAACAGAACCTGAACCGTCAGTATATGCGGAATATGCTTCAATTGAATAATGGAGATGGTACATTCAGTGAGATTGCACAGTTTTCAGGGGTGTCCAACACGGATTGGAGCTGGTGCCCGCTTCTGGCTGATTTTGATAATGACGGTTATAAAGATCTGTTCGTAAGCAATGGTTACTTACGAGATTACACGAATAAAGATTTCTTAAAATACTGGGGGGATTACAAGATTCGCCAGGCGGTGAATAAGGAGCCGTTTTTGCTGATGGACCTCATTAAAGCAATGCCATCAACGAAACTTGCCAACTATATTTTCAAGAATAATAAAGATCTGACGTTTGCAAAAATGCAGGATGTCTGGGGATTGAATAACCCTTCGGTTTCCAGCGGTGCAGTTTATGCCGATCTGGATAATGACGGTGATCTGGATCTTGTGGTCAGCAATATTAACGAACCCGCTTTTGTCTATCAAAATATGGGCAGGGAACAGTCAAAAGGAAGTTTTTTACAAATAAAATTAAGGCAGCCCGATGGAAACAAAAACGCAGTAGGGGCAAAGGTTTTTCTTTTTTCAAAAGGCCAGCAACAATATCAGGAAGTAAACCCAAACCGCGGATATTTGTCTTGTTTGCCCTTAAAACTTCACTTTGGGCTGGACCAGGATAAGCAGGTTGATACAGTGAAAATTGTATGGCCGGATCAAAGGGAGCAATGGCTTACCAATGTTTCCGCTAATCAATTACTGGTTATTGAAAAGCCGGCGGGGAAATTAAAAAATGCAAAAACTGGCATCGAAAAAGTTCGGACAATTTTGAGCAAAGCTGGCAGCCCCATATCGTATCAGCATGAAGGTTTCAATGAAAATGACTTCAAGCGGCAACCTTTAATGCTTTCTATGTATTCTCAAACCGGACCGGTTGTTGCCGGAGGCGATGTGAACAAAGATGGTCTGGAAGATATTTATGTTAGCGGTGACCAGAATAAGCAGGGAAAGATCTGGTTGCAGGATTCCAAAGGCGCTTTCGCAGAAATGCCTGATTTTTCCATAGGGGATGAAAATGTTTCTGCTAATTCTGCTGCCTTGTTCTTCGACGCAAACGGTGATGGTTTCGATGATTTATATATTGCAAAAGGTGGTTATTCTCTTTTTGAACCGAACACGTTTTCTTTACAGGATGAGATTTACCTGAGCGATGGAAAAGGTAAATTAAACCTGGCGGTTTTGTCAACTCCCAACATGAAAGCCAGCAGTAAATCCTGCGTTCGGGCCTGCGATTATGATGGCGATGGTGATCTGGATCTGTTTGTCGGCGGCCGTATAATTCCCGGGAGGTATCCTGAAACTCCAACCTCATTTTTGCTTACAAACAATGGAAAAGGAGAATTTACGGTCACGCCCGCTCCGTTTTCAAAAGTCGGTATGGTTACGGACGCGCAATGGGCAGATATGGATAACGACGGGAGAAAAGATTTGATCCTTTGCGGGGAGTTTATGCCTGTGAAGGTGTATGCAAATACCATAGAGGGTTTTATTGATCAGACACTTAAATACTTTCCGGAGGAAGAATCAGGTTTGTGGTCATCACTTTTGGTTGAAGATTTGGATGGAGATGGAAGGAAGGACATTGTTGCTGGAAATATGGGGACGAATTCACAGATTAAAGTTTCACATAACGAACCAGGAGAGCTTTATTTTGCCGACTTTGATAATAATGGCTCGATCGATCCTTTCTTTAATTTTTACGTTCAGGGAAAATCCTATCCGTTTGTCAGCCGGGACGAGTTGAATGATCAAATTTATCCGATGCGGAAGAAATTTGCTTATTACAAGGATTATGCAGACGCAAGAATGACCGATATTTTCGCACCTGAAGTTCTGGATAAGGCAGGGAAACTTGTTTTCAACGAAGCCCGCTCGGTCTGTTTTATGAACCGAAACGGGAAATTCGAAAAGCAGATCTTACCTGTTCAGGCGCAGTTTGCTCCGGTTACATCTATTACATACCAAGATTTTGATCACGACGGTAAAAGGGATTTGATTCTTCTTGGCAATAAGTCGGATAATCGCTTAAAACTGGGAAGTATGGATGCGAATTATGGTTGTTATTTAAAAGGAGACGGTAAGGGGCATTTCGAATATATTGGTCAGCCACGTTCAGGACTTTCAGTGGACGGAGACGTGAAATCGGTCGTTGAAATCAAGATAAAAAAAGAACCTTTCCTCGTAATTGGAGCTTTCAACAAGCCGCTTCAGTTTTATCAATTAGAAAAAAAGTAATGAAAAAACTCCTTCTGTTAAGTTTGTTTCTAAGTCATTTTGTAACTGCTCAAAATTCAAAAAAAGAGCTGGATCGTTTTTTACAACCTGCCATTTTTTCCCTGACAATGGTCATGATCCATGACGTTGCCAATCCACCTGCCGCCAGTCGATTTTACACCTATTGCCTGTTGGGTGCTCAGGAGATTGTAGCCCAGAATAATAAAACAATTGTTTCGCCATCTGCCTACATTAAAGAACTTGGGAAAATTGACATTGAAATAAAAACGGCTTACGACTACAAGATTGCAGCTTTATATTGTATTCTGGAAACAGGGCGAATTATTCTGCCATCGGGCTATATGCTTGAAGAAGATCAGAAAAAGCTCCTTGCAGATTTGAAAAAGGAAGGTTATACCGACCAGACAATTGGACAATCCATCGCTGTGGCGGAAGAAGTTGCAAAAAAAATGATCAATTTTTCGAGTAAAGACAATTATTCAAAACTGAGCACACGTCTTCGGTACCGGCCATTGAAAGGTGAGGCCTATTGGTTTCCTACGCCTCCGGGCTATATCGAGGGAATTGAGCCGCATTGGAAAACAATCCGCCCGATGGTGATTGATTCCTGCGGACAGTTCAAACCAAAGCCACCGGTTGTTTTTAGTAAAGACAGCACCAGCGATTTTTATAAATTGGCTTATGAAGTTTACGAAGCCGGGAACAAATTGAATGAGGGAACACGCTTCATCGCTTCCTACTGGGATTGTAATCCGTTTGCGATAAATACGTCTGGTCATATGGCAATTGGATTTAAAAAAATAAGTCCGGGCGGTCACTGGATGAATATCACGAGCATTGCCACGGCAAAAGCAAAAGTAGATCTCGATCACGGAATTATGATTCACTCCATTGTGGCAGCAACTTTGATGGATGCATTTATTAGTTGTTGGGACGAAAAATACCGAAGCAGCCGGGTTCGTCCGGAAACCGTGATTAACCGGTACATCGATCCGCGCTGGCAGCCACTTTTGCAAACACCACCATTCCCCGAATATACGAGCGGGCATAGTGTTATTTCCACTGCGGTCGCCGAAACGCTTACGTATTTCCTGGGAGATAAATTTTCTTTTACCGACAATACAGAAGTGATTTTCGACTTACCGACGAGAGATTTTCAGTCCTTCCGTCAGGCAGCTGAAGAAGCTGCGATTTCCCGGTTATATGGAGGAATTCATTACCGTGACGCTATTGAAAATGGACAGGAACAGGGGAGGAGAGTTGGTGAATTTATTGTTGAGAAAGTGAAAACAGCTGGTGTGAAACCAATTCTTTCGAAATAAATTTAATCCAGGAGGGTATTTTTTGAAATAACTTCTCAGAAAGAATCGAATCGTCGACGACAATTCAGCCTAACTTTATCGTCGTAAACTATAAGTTGTATCTTTGAGATCATTTCGACAATAAACCACTTTTAAGTCGAGGAGATTTGAAATACAATTGAGTTTTTGAGATCAATGAATAAAATTTTAGCTGTTATCATCTTTTTGGTATTTCTTGCTTCAGGCCCTTTAAAAGCGCAGGATACTACCGGTGTTTTAAAAGCAGATTCGACATTTAGTATTGTTGATTCAACGATGGTTTCAGAAGAACGAATTGATATTGTTAAAAAACAAATTCAACCTGTTTTTAATCGAAAATGGGCCTTTGGATTGAGCGGAGGATATAGTTACCGTTTACCGAATAAGGGTGCTCGTACCAATACTCCATATTCAAAATATCTTAGAAACCTGAAATCCGGCTATTCGATCGGGGCTGACATTTATCGGTTTATTCTGCCACAGGTAGCTTTGGGTATGAAATACAATCTTTTCAAAAGTCAGGGAGATTTCGATAAAAGAAATTCCGATGACATTACCGTTCAGTTTGTCGGTCCTTCAGTTCTTTACCAGCATCCTTTTAAAAATAATACGACATCAGTTTTAGCAAGTTTTGCTATGGGATATCAGTCGTATGTAAATAAAGGAATGTCGGACAGTAAAGATTTTACGAACCGAGGCAACGCAATGGGCTGGGCTGTTTCCGTTGGTTTGGAACAAAAGCTCGGCAATCATTTCGCTTTGAATATTTCAGGAGCTTGTTATCTGGGAACGTCCTATAAATTCAGAAGAAAAATGGGTGGCGTTACGGAAACGATTAAGCTCTCCCAGGAAAAATTTGAAGATTTATCAAGAGTAGAATTAACACTCGGTCTTAAATTTTTCTAACGCAGTATTCGTTTTGTTTATGAAAAAGTAAGGGAAAAGTAGGACAATTTAGTCTTACTTTGGAAACCTTGGGAAGGAATGTTAAAAACAATCTTTCAATCGGTAGATTGATCCGTTTTGCGACTTACCAAGCTAAGCCTTTTAAAATTTTCTTTCATAAGATTTCCATTGGAAAACAATGGATGCAAATCGAAAAATGATGTTAAGACCTAACCTGTTACTATTCCTTTGTGCGGTATTCTGCTGCATATTTACTTCAAAAACAAATGTTTTTGCCCAAGACTCTAAGTCGAAAAAACCGTTGGTAGTTTTCGTTACCGGCGATCACGAGTATAGCGGTGAAGAAACTCTTCCACTTATTGCTGCTGAACTTGAAAAAAACTATGGCATGCGTACCACCGTTTTAAAAGCTTCTCCTGACCATAACTCCGAGAAGAATATTCCTGGCCTGGAGTCTTTGAAAGATGCGGACCTGGCCGTTTTTTATCTTCGCTGGCGACAGCTGCCAAAGGAGCAATTGGCTCATATTGATGCTTATCTGAAATCTGGGAAACCGGTTATGGGCTTTCGGACAACCACACATGCTTTCAATTATCCAAAAGGTGATGAGAACGAAAAATGGAATGCTTTCGGAGAATTTGCATTGAATTCACCTCCGGGCTGGGGTGGAAAAGCTGCTCATACGCATTATGGACATAAAAGCAGTACCGATGTTACGGTCATTCCCGAGCAGGCCAAAAATCCGGTACTTACCGGCGTCTCACCAAAATTCCACGTGCGTTCCTGGCTATACCGCGTTCTTCCTGACTATCCAACAAAAGGGTCAACCTGGTTACTAATGGGTAAGTCTGTTGATCCGGACAAACAGGATGTTGAAAATCCGGTTGCCTGGACGGGTACCAATTCTTTCGGCGGAAAAGTTTTTATGACAACCATGGGGCATCCGGACGACTTCAAACTGGAACCTTTCCAGCGTCTTGTTATCAATGCAATTCACTGGGAATTAGGTCAGAAAGTGCCTAAAACCTGGAAAGGGAAGATCGATATCCAGGTTCCTTACAGAGAGGCGAAATGACCTTACAAGAAAGAACTGTTGCAATTGAATGAGAGTGCGTTCCTACACCATGGATAAATTATCATAAATTAAAATGACTAAACCCGTAAAAAAAAGCGTCAATGGATTATTCATTGTATTTGGATTGATCGTCATTGCTTTTAGTGCTTTTCAGTTCAGCGAATCTGATTCGCTGAAAATCAAAAAAAACGCCCGTATTATTCTGCTCGGTGGAAACCTTGGGTCAAGGATGATGAACTACGGGCATTTTGAAACAGAAATGCAGGTTCGTTATCCGGATAGTTTGCTTTACATCCGGAATATGTGCGACGGCGGAGACACACCAGGATTTCGCCCTCACGCCAGCAGAAATTTACCCTGGGCGTTTCCCGGAGCCGAAAAATTTCAGACTGAATATGCAAAAAATTCTAATAGCGAAGGGCACTTTGAATCGCCGGACGAATGGCTGACCCGGCTGAAAACGGATGTGATCGTTGCCTTTTTTGGATACAGCGAATCTTTTCAGGGCAAAGAAGGATTGGCAAATTATAAGGCGGAACTTGACGCATTTATCAAACACACTTTAAGTCAAAATTACAACGGTGCAACGCCTCCTCAACTAGCCATTGTATCTCCGATTGCTTTTGAAGATCTGTCAGCAAAATTTGATATTCCAAATGGCAAAAAGGAAAATGAAAATTTGTCGCTATATACCAAAGCGATGAAAGAAGTCGCAGATCTGAACAAGGTACTTTTCGTAGATGCTTTCACGCCGTCGCAAAAATGGTATGCTGAAAGTAAGGAAGATTTGACGATCGATGGTTCGCAATTAAATGAAGAAGGTTATAAAAAGCTGGCTTTGTTGCTTTCTGATAATGTTTTTGGAAAAGCGCTGCCGAAAGCGGAAGCAAATAGAAAGCTGGTACACGACGCTGTACTTGAAAAAAACTGGATGTGGCATAATGATTATAAAATCCCAAACGGGGTACACGTTTATGGCCGTCGGTACAATCCATTTGGACAGGACAATTATCCTGCCGAAATCAATAAAATCCGCGAGTTGACTGCCATTCGTGATCAGGCGATCTGGCTGGCTGCCTCGAAAGGTGAAAAAATGGATCTTGCGGCCGCGGATAAAAACACAACACCTTTGCCAGAGGTGAAAACAAATTATAATCCGGAGAAAAACGGAAGTCTTGAATATCTTTATGGAGAAGACGCGCTGAAAAAATTGAAAGTCCCGGAAGGCTATAAAATCGAGCTTTTTGCGTCAGAAGAGCAGTTTCCGGATTTAGCCAAACCAATGCAGATGTCTTTTGATAACAAAGGCAGACTTTGGGTTTCGACCATGCCAAGTTATCCGCATTACAAACCGGGCGACTCAAAACCGGATGACAAAATCATCATTTTTGAAGATACTAACGGAGATGGGAAGGCAGATAAACAAACGGTTTTCGCTGATGGCTTGCATCTTCCGTTGGGTTTTGAAATTGCCAAAGAAGGAGTTTACGTATCACAGGGCACGAATCTTAAAATTCTCATTGATACGGATGGTGATGGAAAAGCAGATAAGAGTGAAATTCTGTTAAGCGGATTTGATGACCATGATACGCACCATAACAGTCACGCGTTTACGGTTGATCCATCCGGTGCCATTTATTCCGGAGAGGGCGTTTTTCTTCATACAGATGTTGAAACTTCCTATGGAACGGTACGCGCTACAAACGGAGGCTTTTACAGATATGCACCGCAGCTCAAAAAATTGGAACGGACGGCGCAACTTTCAATTCCAAATCCGTGGGGAATTGCTTTTGACGATTGGGGGCAGCCATTTTTTGCAGAAACTTCGAGTCCTGATGTACGTTGGATGATGCCAGGATCTGTATTGCCAAGGTATGGCGAGTACACGCATAAATCAGCGCAGCTGGTAGAGGATGCGCACCGTGTCCGCCCGACGTCCGGTTTAGAATTCGTATCAAGCCGTCATTTCCCCGATGATATCCAGGGTGATTTTCTGATCAACAATACGATCGGTTTTTTGGGTATGAAAGAGCATACGCTCAAAGATGACGGGACGGGTTATTCCAGCAAACATCGCGCGGATCTTGTTGTCAGTGAAGACAGAAATTTCCGTCCTGTCGATATGGAATTTGCACCTGACGGCTCTCTTTATCTGATTGACTGGCATAATATCCTTATTGGTCACATGCAGCATAACGCGCGTGATCCTTTGAGAGATCATTCGCACGGTAGAGTTTACAGAATTACCTATCCGTCGAGACCGTTAGTAAAACCAGCGAAGATTGACGGTGCAAGTATTGAGGAATTATTGGAGAATTTGAAACTTCCCGAATATAGAACACGATATAGAACGCGCCGTGAACTGCGTGGCCGTGATGTAAACCAGGTCTTATCAAAACTGAATTCATGGGTTGCTAAATTAGACAAAAATCATCCTCGTTATGAACATCATATGCTGGAAGGTCTGTGGGTGAGCTGGGGTATGGATAAAGTTGATCAAAAACTTCTTAAACAAGTTCTTAATGCAAAGGATTACCATGCGAGGGCGGCAGCTGTAAATGTGGTCCGCTATACCGGACACCAGGTTCCTGACCAGGCGGCGCTATTAATGCAGGCTGCGAAAGATGAAAACAGCCGGGTGCGACTTGCTGCGATTGTAGCGGCATCATGGATCGGAAAAGAAAAAGGTTTGCCAATTCTTGCGGAGGCCAGAAAAAAGCCGCTTGACGAATGGTCTATTCATGCCTATGAAACTGCTGTTGCGCATTTAAATGGGGTTCCTGTCAAGAAGGAAAAAGAGGTTGTGGCCAAATCATTATTAAAAGGCAAGGAACTGGAATTATTCAATGCAGGAAAGGTGATCTATGGCAAGGAAGGTTACTGCACCACATGCCACCAGGCCGATGGTAAGGGTTTGACGGCATCTGGATTTCCACCTCTTACGGCAAATAAGTGGGTGTTGGGTAGTGAAGATCGATTGATAAAACTTGCGCTGAAAGGTCTTCTTGGGCCGATCGAAGTGAGTGGTAAAAAGTATCCGGGGCAAGTGCCGATGACTCCGTTTGGCGGTTTGCTAAATGACGAAGAAATGGCGGCTGTATTGACCTACGTTAGAAATTCATTTGGAAATCAAGGCTCTGCTATTCTGCCGGAGCGGGTTAAGAAAGTGAGAGCGGCGACGGAAAGCAAACAAGATTTTTATTCTCCCGATCAATTGCTGAAAGAACATCCGATGGAAAAATAGAAATATAAGATTTATACAAAAACGCGGCTTCCTGATTACCTCAGAGAGCCGCGTTTTTATTTGATAGCCATGCTGTGAGGTAATCTGCTGTTGGCTATGTAATCAAACGGAATTGATTTTGTCTTTTTTCTGACAGGATTCTAAAAACTAAGGTTCTATTTGTCAAATTGTTGGAAAATAATAATAAATATAGATCTTATTTTAATCCTTTTCTTATGAAAAACTGAGAAACCTCGCAGTTGCCTTTGGCTGACGCATTTAAATTGTTTTACAATCCTGAACCTAAACCTTTAAAATTTGTCAGGGAAATGCCCGCATTTCTGATCCGTATACTCATCTAAAAAAAATAATTAAAAAAGGGGTAAAGTACATAAATGTATCTTGTGGTAGAGTAGGAAAAGAGGCAAAAAAAGCGTATCTTTGTATGTTTAAAAAGCCCCTGAATGGGCACTTTTTATCGTAGAGTAAAACAAACTATATGGCAAACGAAACAGCGATTGAAGTAAATAATTATTCAGCCGATAACATCCAGGTTCTTGAAGGTTTAGAAGCCGTACGTAAGCGTCCGGCCATGTATATTGGTGATACCGGTTTTAAAGGAGTTCACCATTTGATTTGGGAAGTAGTTGACAACTCCATTGACGAAGCAATGGCAGGCTACTGTGACACCATCAACGTTACGATAGAAGAAGATAATTCCATTACAGTGCAGGATAATGGCCGGGGTATTCCAACCGGTCTTATGGCGAAAGAAAAAAAATCGGCACTTGAAGTTGTTTTGACCGTACTTCACGCAGGTGGTAAGTTTGATAAAGACACATATAAGGTTTCGGGTGGTTTGCACGGTGTTGGGGTTTCCTGCGTTAATGCGCTTTCAATACACTTGCGTGTAGAAATTCATAGAGAAGGTAAAATATTTGAACAGGAATACAGTGAAGGAAAACCTTTATATCCTGTTCGCGTGATCGGTGATTCGGAAAAAACGGGTACGTTTATCCATTTTAAACCGGATGCGACGATTTTTACCGTAACAGAATATAAATACGAAACTGTTGCAACGCGTCTTCGTGAATTATCCTTTTTAAATAAAGGTATCCGTATCACCTTGCAGGATAAGCGTGAGCTAGACGAAAACGGTGTTCCGCGCGGAGAAGAATTTCATTCAGAAATTGGTCTGAATGAGTTTGTACTTTATCTTGAAGGAACACGTCAGGCATTGATTCCTGAACCTATCTACATGGAAAATACCAAAGGAACAGTTCCGGTGGAGATTGCCATGATGTACAATACTTCTTACGGGGAAAATGTTTTTTCTTACGTAAACAACATCAATACGATTGAAGGCGGTACACACGTTCAGGGTTTCCGCTCTGCTTTGACAAGAACGCTAAAAAACTATGCGGATAAGTCAGGTGTGTTGGCTAAGGAAAAAATAGAGATCAGCGGAGACGATTTTCGTGAAGGTCTTACGGCTGTAATTTCCGTTAAAGTGGCTGAGCCTCAGTTTGAAGGCCAGACAAAAACAAAACTTGGTAACTCGGAAGTGGTAAGTGTTGTAAGTCAGGTAGTTGCAGAAATGCTTGATACCTATCTTGCTGAACATCCGAAGGAAGCGAGAACCATCATTGATAAAGTTATTCTTGCTGCAAAGGCTCGTATCGCTGCTAAAAAAGCACGTGAAATGGTTCAGCGCAAGAACGTGATGTCAGGAACCGGTCTGCCCGGAAAACTCTCTGACTGCTCAGAAACAGATCCTGAGGTTTGCGAATTGTACCTTGTCGAAGGAGACTCTGCCGGTGGAACGGCAAAGCAAGGACGTAACCGCGCATTCCAGGCTATTTTGCCATTGAGAGGTAAAATTCTTAATGTTGAAAAAGCACAGGAATACAGAATTTACGAAAATGAAGAGATCAAAAATATGTTCACCGCAATGGGTGTGCAGATCGGAAAGGATGGTGATGAACGGGCGTTGAATATCGACAAGCTTCGTTACCACAAAATCGTGATCATGACGGATGCGGATATTGACGGTAGTCACATCCGTACCCTGATCCTGACTTTCTTCTTCCGTTACATGAAGATATTGATCGACAACGGTTACATCTACATCGCACAGCCTCCGCTTTATCTTGTTAAAAAAGGAAAAGAGGAAAGATATTGCTGGACAGAACAACAACGCGAGGAAGCTGTCAGGGCGATCGGTAATGGCCGTGAAGACCTGGTGAACATTCAGCGTTATAAAGGTTTGGGTGAAATGAATGCCGAACAATTGTGGAGCACGACGATGAACCCGGAAGGAAGAAGTTTAAAACAAGTATCGGTGGAGTCGGCAGCAGAGGCGGATCACTTATTTTCTATGTTAATGGGAGATGAAGTGGGGCCGCGGCGCGATTTTATTGAGAAGAATGCAAAATACGCTCGTGTAGACGTGTAACAGTCAGCTCTCGTCGCGAGTTATGAAAAACGGATGGCTGACTTATGTTCAGTCGTCCGTTTTTTTTGAAAAAGAATTAACAAAAACTTCATCTTACTGAAAACAATACATAATTAGATTCGTTGCATTTTGTGACACACTAATAGCGCGAATTGCTTAATTTTATTACATTATGCCTGACCATACCGACCCCATAATCAATAGCGAAAAAAGAGGGCGACTTTCAAGTTTGTTTTCATTTTTCAAAAACCCAAAAGAGACAACCATGGATGAAACAAAACTTGTAAGTCCGACTGAAAAGGTAAACTCTTTGGTTCAGCAGAGCGATTTTATCAGTCGTGATCTAAGCTGGTTGAAATTCAATGACCGGGTTTTGGATCAGGCACAAAATGAAGAACGAAATTTATTTGACAGACTAAAATTTCTGGCAATCACATCATCAAATCTTGATGAGTTTTTGTCCATTCGCTTAGGTAGTTTATATAACTATCTTGATTACGGAAAAGAACGGGTGGACTATTCCGGGTTAAGGGAAATACCGTTCCGGAAGATGCTTATGAAAGAACTGCACGAATTTGTTCGTTTGCAGAATGAATGTTATACCGACCATCTCCAGCCGCTTTTCGCTCAACACGGTTTTCGTGTGATCGGGATGGAAGATGTTGTTGGGGATGAAACTGCCGATATTGAGGAATATTTTGAGCGGACGGTTTACCCTATGCTTACCCCTATGCTTTTTGATTACACGCATGCGTTTCCCGTTTTGCTCGCAAAAGTTCTGGTATTGGGCGTAATTACGCAGGTAAAAGGCACAACTTCCGAGGAAGATCGCAAACTGTCGTTTGTTCAGCTTCCACTCAATCTTCCCCGGTTCTATGTTATTGAACGTGAAGAAGAGATCCTTTTCCTGCCAATTGAAAAGATTGTCAGAGCACATATTTACAAGTTATATCGCAACGTCGACATTGTTTCCACGAATTTGTTCCGGATAATCAGAAACGGCGATTTTTCTCTGGAAGAAAGCGATGACATGGAATCTGATTTCATCGACGAGATTAAACAAAAAATTAAAAACCGTCGTTTAGGTCGCGTCGTCAGTGTAGCTATCGAACCTGACACTAATCCTGACCTTTTGAACCTGATAAAGAAAAGGTGGGAAATTGACGATTATAATGTCTTTAGAGCGCAGGGGCTAATCGATTATACCTGCCTGTGGTCGATCGTAAAACATCCTGAATTTAAAGATCAGATTCCTCCGATTCATCCTCCTGTTCCTCCGTTAGGTCTTGAAAGAGAGCGTATTCCGGATGTTTTTGAGGCGATGAAGGAAAGGGACATTCTTTTGCACCATCCATATAATAATTTTGAGCCGGTACTTCAATTATTGGAACAGGCTGCTGATGATCCAAAAGTATTATCGATCAAACTAACGATTTATCGTCTGGCCAAAAATTCCCGCGTAACAGATGCTTTGCTGCGTGCTGCTGAAAACGGGAAACACGTGGCCGTTTTATTTGAAGTTAAAGCGCGTTTTGATGAAGAAAATAATATCCGTGAAGCACAGCGTTTGCAAAAAGCTGGCTGTTTTGTGATTTATGGAATCGGTCAGTTGAAAACGCATACGAAATTGTTGCTTATCGTTCGTAATGAAGGAAACCGAGTTTTGCGTTATGCGCATTTATCGAGCGGAAACTATAATGAGGATACTTCGAGGTTGTATACCGATACAGGACTTTTAACCACGAACGAAGAATATACCCAGGATATTTCTGAGTTCTTTAATGTTATCACAGGTCATTCAAGCCCGACCGAATATCAAAACCTGATTACGGCGCCGCGATACATGCGGAATAAGTTAATTGAGTTGATTCGCAATGAAGCTGAAAATGCAAAAGCTGGATTGCCTTGCGGAATTTGTATCAAAATAAATTCTCTGGAAGATCGGGAAACAATTCAGGAGCTCTATATAGCATCACAGGCAGGTGTGCCAGTTCGGTTGATCGTTCGCGGCATGTGTTGTCTGCGTCCGAGAAGAAAAGGTTTGAGTGAGAATATTTCAGTTCGTTCACTGGTAGGAGATTTTCTGGAACATTCAAGAATTTTTTATTTTCATCAAAATGGAGAACCATTAGTTT
The DNA here is from genome assembly GCF_900108855.1 of Dyadobacter koreensis. Taxonomy (GTDB): domain Bacteria; phylum Bacteroidota; class Bacteroidia; order Cytophagales; family Spirosomataceae; genus Dyadobacter; species Dyadobacter koreensis. The sequence continues at coordinate 483,915 of NZ_FNXY01000003.1, read as the reverse complement.
ATGGAGGTAGTGCTGACGCGATGGTTCGTAGTTTTGACCGCCGTATAGAATCTCTTTTCAAACTGGTTGATACACGTGTAAAACAGGAAGCGATTCACATCTTGTATTTCAGTTTGCTTGACAATGTCAATGCTTACGAGATGCAGGAAGACGGTACTTATGTTAAATGCAAAGAGCCAGACGAAGAGCCGTTAAACGTTCACAAAGCATTTTTTGATGTAACGCTGGAAGATGTTTTAAAAGTAAAACTTTTTGTTCCGGACCAGAAACCAGCTGATACGGTAGAAGAGGATCTGGCGAGACAACAGCAGTCCGCAGAAGCACAATCTGAACAGCAAATTGTTGAATAACTTATAGGAATAACTTAAAAAAGCCGCTTGAAGATGAATCTAAGCGGCTTTTTCAGTTATTATTCTTTAAAAAATACGCGTTTGACCCTTTCTCCGATTCCTGTAAGTAATTCATATGGTATGGTTCCGATACGTTTTGCCAAATCTGTGATTGGCACCTCGCTTCCAAAGATAATTACCTCATCACCTTCTTCAACTTCGGCATTCGTTACATCAATCATCGTCATATCCATACATACATTCCCGATTGTAGGACACAAAGTTCCGTTGACATAAACCTGTCCGACACCATTTCCCAGGCCACGGTCATATCCGTCTGCATAACCAATCGCCAACGTTGCAATAGCAGAATCGTGATCGACAATACCTCTTCGACTGTAACCTACAGTCTCTCCGGCCGACAAATATTTTATCTGAGAAACAACTGTTTTCAACGTTCCGACAGATTGTAAAAAGTGTTGCTGCTGCCCGGTCGCTTCGACGCCGTAGAGTCCGATTCCCAGACGAACCATATCCAGTCTGAACTCCGGAAAACGAACAATTCCTGCGGAGTTTAAGATGTGTTTGGTTACTGGATAACCCAAAGTTTCCTCGATTCTGACTGCACCTTTGATAAATCTACCATATTGAAGGTGAGAGAAATTATTATGGATTCCATCGTCGGCACCAACTAAATGACTAAAAATTGTAGATACTTTTATGGATGGATTGACGGTAAGCTGTTCGCATAACCATTCATAATCATCTTCAACAAATCCAAGTCTGTGCATGCCCGTATCCAGTTTCAGGTGGACTGCGGGAATTTCCGAATTGTTTTTAAGCTTGATATACTCAATCCAGTCTGTCAGCATACGCCTGCTGTAAATTTCAGGTTCCAGCTGATATTGCAAAAGCGTATCAAAGGTTGGCGCAGTTGAATTCATGACCATAATTGGCAAAGTGATTCCGCTTTGGCGTAGTGAAACTCCTTCGTCTGCATAGGCGACGCCGAGATAGTCTACGCGGTGGTATTGTAATAAACTTGCCACTTCCGAACTGCCGCTTCCATACGCGAACGCTTTAACCATGACCATAATCTTGGTTTCTGAACCGATCTTTGTCCGGTAAAAATTAAGGTTATGAGTCAATGCGTCCAAATTAATTTCAAGCACAGTCCCGTGTACTTTTTGCTGAAGGCGATGGACGATTTTTTCAAAAGAAAATGTCCGGGCTCCTTTGACCAAAACCAGACTGTTGGTAAGGGAATTAAATGGGAACTCCTTTAAAAATGCTTCGGTGTCTTCATAAAAATTAGTTTCTGCGATATTGAATTGCTTAAGCTGGCGGCTCAGTTCAGGTCCGATACCTACCAGTCTGTTGATTTTTTTTTCAAACAGCAATTGTGCTATAATTCCATAAAGTTCGGTAGGCGCCTGGCCGGATTGCAGAACGTCGGAAAGAATAACGGTCCGGTGACTGCGCTGTTCCTGTTGCGACAAAAAGTTCAGCGCCATGGTTAGCCCTTGCAGGTCATTGTTATAGGTGTCGTCAATAACGTAACAATTGTTTATACCTTCCTTCAATTCCAAGCGCATCGAAACAGGTCGTAACGTCAATATTCTTTCCTGAATAACAGAAGCAGTCAGGCCAAAATCGAGCAGAAACAGGATACAATGTGTCAGGTTTTCAAGGGAAGCATTATCGCGGAAACCGGTTTCTAATTGCAGATTTCCAAAAATGCCGTTAAGCTTAATTATTGTTTTATTTTGATATGCTTCATAAGAAACATTCACGTCTGCGTCTGAGTGGCTCCCCCAGCTTATTGTTTTGAGAAAGGGATTAACCGGACGCAGAATCAGTTTAATTTCTTCGTCGACCTCTGTGTAATCCTTACAATATATCAATGTCTTTACCTTTGTAAAAAGACGAAGTTTTTCTGTGATTTTCTGCTTGCGGCTACGAAATCCGTCATCATGTGCTGAGCCGATATTTGTAAATATCCCAATGGTCGGGCGTATCACAGTCTGTAGATATTCCATTTCATGGGCGCGGGAGACTCCGGCTTCGAATATGGCAAGGGTATGTTCTTTCTTTAAATTCCAGACAGAAAGAGGAACACCGATTTGAGAATTATAACTTTTAGGACTTGCAACAACACGTTGACCAGGTGCGGTTAATTGCGCCAGCCATTCTTTAACAATGGTTTTTCCATTACTGCCAACAATTCCCAAAACAGGGAGTGAGAAGTGACTGCGGTGCTCGGCGACGATTTTTTGCAATGCACGAATGCTGGAAAAAACAGTCCATACCGTCGCATCTTTCCATGAATTAATTTCCGCCCGTAAAGTTTCGTTCAGAGAGTTTTCTTCCACCACAAACTCTCTGACACCTTTTTGATATAGCGTTTTAATGAATTGATGACCGTCATGGCGTTCACCTCTGATAGCGAAAAATATACTTTTTTCAGGGAAAGTAAGTTGACGGCTATCGGTAAGCAGATAATCCGCCTTGGTTTGTATGGATGCGGTTGTATTTTCGGTCAGAATCATTCCAATGAAATTTGCAAAGCGCAAAGGTATTAAAGAATGATGTTTTTGTATGGTATTTTCGTATAAACTAAAACGATCGGAAAATGAGGCTGGAATTATAACATTCTACATCCACTTTTTTGCCTTGAAATATAAAATCATTCCTACCGTAACAATCGCCATGACGCCCCAGGTATAATAATATCCATATGGATTTTTCAACTCGGGCATGTTCTCAAAGTTCATTCCATACACTCCCACAATGAAAGTCAGAGGCATGAAAATAGCAGAAAAGATAGTAAGTGTTTTCATAACAGCATTCATCCGGTTACTTATGGTCGACAGATGAACGTCAGCCAGACTAGCCAGAAGTTCCCGATAAGAATCTACCGTATCAAGTGCCTGCATGGTGTGATCATATAAATCACGGTAATAGGGAACGACTTCTTTACTGATTAGAGAATTATCCTCCCGAATTAGTTGATTGATCATATCACGAAGCGGCCAGATAGCCCGCCTTACGAAAGTAAGCTCTCTCTTTAACGCATACAGGTCGTTCAGGGACTCTCTTTTAGAACCACTGATGATACTTTCTTCGACCAGATCGAGCTTTTCTCCAAATTTTTCCAGCACCAGAAAGTAATTATCCACAATCACGTCCATGAGTGCGAAAACGAGATAATCAGTGCCATTCCGACGAGTTTTTCCGACAGAGGCGTTTAAGCGTTCGATAACCGGATTGAAAATATCATCCGAACGTTCCTCCTGAAATGAAATAAGATAATCCTTGCCGGTAACGAAACTTACATGTTCAGAAGAAATTTCCAAAGGCTCTTCTGAATCTACGTGAAGCATTTTTAAAGTTAAAAATATATACCCGGTATCATAAACTTCCAGTTTGGGTTTATGTTCGGTATTAACGATATCTTCTAAAATTAATGGATGAAGATGATAGAGAGTGCCAATTTTTCCAACGAGAGCCGTTTCATGAATTCCATCAACATCCAGCCAGGTAATATGTGGTTCTAAACTTGGATTTGCCGCACATTCTGCAAGACTTGTGACAGCTTCATTTTTATAGAATTTCTCACTATACTGAATCTTTCGAATCTTGGTTTTTAACTCATTATCTGGCCCGATGTAAGTTAAAGTACCCGGTGAGGTTAATAAATTCTCCCGTTTTGGGCGATGCTTCCGTTTCGACATTCTAAATATACTGAGACGATATTACCTGGATGGATTTATGGTTTTGATCTTCACTGAATTATTCGCGAAGATGATAAATTAACAAAGGAACATGGGTGTCCACGACCAGTTTTTTTGTTACACTCGGATTGATAAGAAATTCTTCAATAAAAGAACGTTCTCTGGTTGACATAATTAAAAGATCAGCATTGACTTCATCACAATAATCCTCAATGCCATCCAGAACACTGTCAGCCTTTCTGTAAACCACTTCGTCTTCGCCGATAATAAATTCCCCTTTAATGTCAGCCAGGTATTGATTGTCTGGCTGGATATCCGGCTGGGAATCAGCATTTACTTTCAGAAGGGTTAACTTACTCCCCAGATGGTTCATCAGAATAAAAACTTCGCGCAGAATATCATTTTCAGCATATTCAAACTGCGTGGCATATACTACTTTACTGAATCTCTTTGGTTCAGCTTGTGGCGGAATAATCATAACCGGACAGGGCGAATGAAGCGCAATATGAGTTGCCGAGCTACCGATCAATTTGTCAAGAAAACCACCAGTTCCGGTTCTTCCGGTCACTATTAAATCCGGCTTGTATTCTTTTACAGCATCTTCAACTGCGGCTTGAATACCTCCAACCGACCAGACAGCTTCTGCCTTATAACCCTCTGCGGTGATTGCTGAGACATATCCATCCAGCTGGTGGCGGAAATTGGCTTCAAGATCATCACCTATGTAAGAATAATCCGGCGATCCGATTCCTGGCAGAACACTACCTGGCATTACACTTACGTCCGGAATATAAGGCTGGTACGCATGTAAAATAAAAAGCTGAGTATTTTCTTTATCCGCTAAAATTTTTGCTGCGGCCAATGCACGTTCTGCATTTTCAGAAAAGTCGATGGGAATAAGTATCCGGTTCATAATAATCAGATTTCGTAGGGGGTATATTAGTTAAGTCTAATATACCAGAATAGTTCTTATAACGTATTATGAAATCGTAAAGAATGATGCCAGGACTGTATGATACTCGTCATGAAATTTATTCATATTTACGCCAGACGCCTAAGATAAAGCCCGTTATACTGTAAACCACCACACTTACGCCACCGTCGATCAGTGAGAGCTCGAGCGGTCGCATAGAAAACATGTCTTTAACTACAGTTTCGAATAAAACAAAAACAGTCCCGAAAAGCAGACCGATCAGAAAACCGATATATCCTGATTTGATTGGAATCTTTGTGAATACCCAGGCCATTGTGTAAGCCATGAAGGACGTAGAGACAATGCTGGACAAATAAGGAACCGGACTCATTGCGGATGGCATTGGTTGCTTGCCCAGACCATTTAATGCAGTCCATTCCTCAGAAAAAATATAATACCATAAGGCAGGAATGATTTGTCCAATTACCACACAAACCAACACTGCCCAAAGATTGACGGATTGTTTTCTCATATCAGAGTGTTTTATTCAGTCATCAAACAGGAATATGAAGCCACTGATAATCGGTTGATGTATCAGGGGTCTTCTTATTGTAACGGTTTAAGAAAGTCAATATTTCTTTTTAATCCGTCATACTTCGTTCGCTTGAGCGGCGAGCGCCTGAATAGTTCACGAAAAATTTCTTCTGTGATTTCCTCCCAGTCATTTTTTTTGAAAGCTCCTAATTCCTGAGACAGAGAGAACTCCGGAATTTTTGTAGGCTGGGAAAAACGGTTCCAAGGGCAGACATCCTGGCAAATATCGCAGCCGAAAATCCAGTTATTAAATTTTCCCTTAACGTCTTCGGGAATGGCGTCCTTTAATTCTATGGTATAATAACTGATGCATTTGCTGCCGTCCACTACATAGGGTTCAGTAATAGCGTCGGTTGGGCAGGCGTCAATACAGCGTGTGCAGGTTCCGCAATAATCTTTTATAGCACCATCGTAAGCAAGTTTCAGATCACAGATAATTTCACCGATAAAGAAAAAACTGCCCATATCGCGATTGAGTAAATTGGAATGACGGCCAACCCAGCCCAGGCCGCTCTTTGCTGCCCATACTTTATCCATAACCGGCGCAGAGTCGACAAAAATTCGACCATTTACCTCGCCAATTTCTTCCTGAATTGCTTCCAGCAGAAGTTGAAGTTTTTCTTTCAGCACAAAATGATAATCTTTTCCATAAGCATATTTGGAAAGTTTAAGATCATCCGCTCCCTCCGGAAGTCTTTCGGAGGGATAATAATTTAATAAAACAGAAATAACACACTCGGCACCTTCGACAAGTTTTCTAGGATCGAGACGTTTATCGAAATGGTTGGCCATATAAGACATTGCGCCATGATTATTCCGGTTCAGCCAGTTTTCAAGCCTCGGTGCCTCTTCTTCCAGAAATTCAGCTTTGGAAATCCCGCAAAAATCGAAACCAATTTCGGCTGCTTTCGATTTAATAAACTGGCTTCTTTCCGCGCGTACAAGATCTTCTGTTGTCATTCTGCAAAGTTACGAAATGCAGTCGGAATGTCATCTTGTCAGTTTTTTTGGGCTGGCAAAGTAATTTAGTATACTGCGGTACATGAAAATTCATGCAAGTGCAGGAAAACTATGCCGAAAAATACAGAAGACAACATAGAAAAGGACATGGAAAACCAAATAAATGAGGATGCCAATTCAGTAAATACTGACAATGTGGAAAACGAAGAAAAAAAAGTTGCAGAAAATGGCCTCCCAATGGACAATGCCGGTGAAGTAATCGGAGAGATTGAAGAAGTTGATCCGGCAGAAGCTCATAAAACAGAAGTTGCAGAACTGAAAGATAAATATCTTCGTCTGTATGCTGATTTTGAAAATTTCCGCAGACGCACTGCCAAGGAAAAGCTTGAAATGATTTCGGGTGCAAGCGCTGATGTTATTAAGGCTGTGTTGCCAATCGTCGATGATTTTGAGCGCGCAAAAGTTTCATTTGATTCTTCAACTGAAATTGAGGCTTTGAAAGAAGGTGTTGATTTGATCTATACGAAATTATACAAAACACTGGAATCGAAAGGCTTGAAACCGATGCAATCAAAAGGTGAAGTTTTTGATGCAGAACTACACGAATCCATTGCCCAGTTTCCGGCCCCTACGGAAGACCTTAAAGGCAAGGTTATCGACGAAATTGAAAAAGGATATTTTTTGAATGAAAAAGTGATTCGTTACGCCAAAGTAATTGTAGGCGCGTAATCATATCATCTAATAATGGTAATGTATGCTGTAACGGACATCCATTATTGAATTTTTACTGCGGTAAAGACTGCATGCATTACACATTGAAATATTAAAATGGCAAAGAAAAGAGATTTTTACGAGATTCTTGGCGTGGATCGTGGCGCTTCTGCTGACGATATCAAGAAGGCTTACCGCAAACTGGCGATTAAGTTTCACCCTGACAAAAACCCTGACGATCCGACAGCGGAAGATAAATTTAAGGAAGCTGCGGAAGCTTACAGTATCCTGAGCGACGAAAGCAAACGTCAGCGTTATGATCAGTTTGGGCACGCAGGTGTGGGTGGTGCAGGTGGAGGAGCTGGTGCCGGTGGATTCGGCGGTGGTTTTTCAATGGACGACATTTTCTCACAGTTCGGTGATATTTTCGGTGGCGGCGAAAGTCCTTTCGGAGATATTTTTGGAAGAGGTGGCGGAGGCGGCGGCCGAAGAGTGCGTCGTGGTTCTGATTTAAGAATTAAGCTGAAACTTAATCTTGAAGAAGTAGCTAACGGTGTTGAGAAAAAAATAAAAGTTAAACGTCATGTCAGCTGTAATACCTGCGGAGGAAACGGCGCAAAAAATGGCACGGCACTAACAACCTGTACAGGATGTAACGGAACCGGTCAGGTACGTAAGGTGGTAAGCACAATGTTGGGCCAGATGGTTTCTACTACAACTTGCCCGACTTGTAACGGTGATGGCAAAATAATCAGCGAACGTTGTGATGCTTGCGCCGGAGAAGGACGCTTGTTACAGGACGATCTGATTACGTTGAATATTCCTGGCGGTGTTGCAGAAGGTATGCAGCTTTCCATGTCAGGCAAGGGAAATGTACCTTCAAGAGGCGGCGTTGCCGGAGATCTTTTGATCGTGATCGAAGAAGAAGAAGATCCAAATCTGAAACGTGATGGAAATAATGTTGTTTTTGACATGCACATGAGCTTCATCGACGCAGCGCTGGGAACATCTACGGAAATTCCAACAATTGATGGAAAGGCAAGAATAACGATTGATCCGGGTACGCAGGCAGGAAAAATTCTCCGTCTGAAAGGAAAAGGTATCAAGGATTTGAATGGATATGGAAAAGGTGACCAGCTGGTTCATATCAGTGTCTGGACTCCTCAGCAGCTTTCTTCGGATGAGCGCGAAACACTTGAATCACTTCGCAATTCTCCAAATTTCCAGCCAAAACCTGGAAAGAATGAAAAGGGATTTTTCGATAAAATGAAAGATTTCTTTCATTGATCTTTTTGAATTACAGATATAGTAACGGGCCGGCTCAGCAATGATTCCGGCTCGTTTATTTTTAATATAAATGTAACGTCAAAAAGGCACGTTAGTCGCTTTACGGATTTACCTTTGTTTCCAGATTTAAATTAAAAATATGACTCACAATATAATAAAAGCAGCTGCGATTAGTTTTGCAATGCTTTGTCCAGCAATGCAGACCGAAGCACAGAAGAAACCGACCGAATTAACCTTTGCGACGTACAATGTTAGTATGGAAGCCGAAAATTATGTAAAAAAGGGTACGGCTGGAATTTCTGAAAAAGTTTTAATTGATGAGCTGGCATCCGGAAATAATGCACAAATTAAAAATATTGCCAAGATTATTCAGACTGTCAGGCCGGATGTGATCTTGCTAAACGAATTTGATTATATCAAAAATCCGAAAGACGGTGTTGTGCAATTTATCAAAGGATATCTGGAAAAAGGGCAGGACGGCGCCAAAGGAATCGAATATCCGTATTATTATTATGGAACTGTAAATACAGGTCAGCCTAGTCCTTATGATCTCGATAACGACGGCGTGGCAAGCAAAACCGGCGCTGATGCCTGGGGTTTTGGTTTATATCCCGGACAATATGCAATGGTGTTAATTTCCAGGTATCCGATTGATTTGGCTAGTGTGCGTACATTCCAGAATTTCAAATGGAAAGACATGCCGGGTGCGTTGAAAACGCTTAAGGCTGACGGCACAGACTGGTATACGCAGCAAGCCTGGGCTGAATTTCCATTGTCTTCAAAATCACATTGGGACGTTCCGGTCAAGGTGGGCGATAAAACAATTCATTTCCTGGCCAGTCATCCAACACCGCCTTCTTTCGATGGGGCAGAAGATCGCAACGGCAAGAGAAATCACGATGAAATTCGATTCTGGAAAGATTACATCAGCGATTCTGGAAACGAATATATTTATGACGACAAAGGTAAAAAAGGTGGGTTGCCTAACAATTCTTCTTTTGTAATTCTTGGAGATCAGAACGCGTCGCCTGTGGAAGGAAATGCTGTAGCTGAGGGAATCAAGTCACTTTTGGCAAGCCCAAAAGTCAATAGCGATACTGCTCCTGAGAGTAAAGGTGGAGCAGCGCATTCACCCAATAATCCGTTTGGAAAAAATCATACTGCATTCTGGCGCATGAGAGCGGATTATGTGCTGCCGTCACGTAAAGGTTTTAAGGTAACGTCCAGCGGTGTTTTCTGGCCGGCAAAAGGGGAGCCGATGGCTGAACTGGTTGAGAAAAGAGAGTCAAGTTCTGATCACCGGCTGGTCTGGGTTAAAGTGATATTAGAGTAGGTCATTCCATAAAAAAAGAGAAGCGTCAGCTTCTCTTTTTTTATGGAATGACCAGAACCGAATCCTCCCTTATTTCGAGATTATAGATGTGATCGGGGTCTTCATCATTTTTACCACTGAATTTTCCGAATGTAGTAATCCATTTCTTTCGCGAGCCAAGGGCAACTAATCGGTAAATACCGTTGGCGGCGGGATTCTTGTTTATATCATATGTTAATCTAACAGCCAGATTTTCAGGGATATTAGTAAGAAAGACAGAATCAATAGCTTTGCTTGTCAAAATATCCCCATTTTCAATAAAAACAGTTAAGCGATTTATTTTATCAGTTGATTTGTTGATAACCAAATACTGGATGTTAGAACTTGCTGATTCAGATTCGCTGCATGAGAGCAGCATAAGTGACAAAAATGTAATTGATATGGAATAATAATAAAGATTAGATAAATAGTTAGCTTTCTGTTTAAGGCCTATCATAACTTTGGAAGTAAGATTTCAATCAGACTCAAAGCTAGCAACAAGTATCAAAATTGTAAACTAGAATTTCTTCTATATCTTAATTAGCTTAACCTTTCAGGTCAAAGTTTTATTAAATATTTTTTTATTTATACAAAACTTTTTGGTGTGCTCACATCATTACTTTCAAGCGTTTTTCAGATTCTACTTTTTTTCTCACTCTCAGAAAGGTCGCCAAATTCATTCGCAAATAACTGGCTATATGCTGATCCGGAATGAAAGTTTGAACATCTCTGTATTCTCGTTCAAACTTTTGGTACAATTCCTCTTCAGTCAGCATGTAGAGCGCCTGCATACGTTTTTCAAGTCGGATAAGCCTTCTTTCCATAATCTCCTGATATACCTTTTCCATATCAGGATAATGTAGAATAAGTGATCTGAAGTTCTTCTTTGAAATACTATACAAAACGACATTTGTACAGGTTTCTACATAATCGATCGAAGGCTGATCGTAAATGAAGTTAGAAGAAGTCATGATACAATCGCCGACAGTATCAAAACCATTAGTCCATTCCTGCCCGATACGACTGTAATAGTTTCGGGTAATTCCTTCACCAATGAAATACACCATTTCCTGTGGCTTGTCAGGAGAAATCAAAATTGTTTTGTCAGAATGTTCAGATGTGATGAGTTTTGAGAGAACAGCTTCATACGTTCGCTCACTGATAATGTTGTAGTTACAGAGCAAAGAGAATATTTTGTGCATAGGTCGGTATGAAAATTAAGCTTTTCCAGAAATACCGATTACTGATTCTCATACCGTTGAACTTAAAATTAGTAATTTTTGCAGACAAAAAATATAAAAACTTACGATTATAACAAAAGAGGGCCGATAAACGGCCCTCTTTTGTTATTTAAAGATGATTATCTCATTGTCCGCTGCCTCCGTACATATTGAAAGCGGCGAGATGTTTCTGGAAAATTGCTTCATATTTCTTTGCCGCAACTTCCTGTTTCGCTTCACGGCATTCATGAACGATCGTCTGCAAAATATAGAGATCAACCTGACTATCGCGACGTTTCGTTGTCGGATTCTCTTTCGACCACGTCAGGTTTTCATCTGAACGTGAAGCCATCGTTTCAGCAATTTCAAGCGCTTTTTTAGTCTCACCCAAATCGAATAATGTTCCTATGAAATTAGAAGAAATTTGGTCGTACGGTATGCTCTTGTCAGGCATTACCGACAGCGCCTTATTCATCGCTTTCTTCGCTTCTTCAACTTTCCCATCTGCAATCAGCTGACCGGTTAAACGAAGGAAAGCGATACGTGCAGTGAAAATTGGAGAACCAAGATATGTATTGTCGTAATATGTATTCGGGTTATCAAGATCTCTCCAGAACATTTTGTTCATCAGGTTATCATACATAACCGTTGAGTTTACATATCCATCTGTCGCACCGGGCACTTTCACAGGGAGCAGACGATAGGCATAACCTTCAAGCTGCATATATTCTTTCAGGTTAAGATAACTTGAACCTCCCAATGTTGACGAGAAATAGATCGGACGTTTCCAATCATTTGTCGCGATCATATCCAGCATCATCAGATCAGATTTGTAAAGATCCCCTTTGCCAACCGTCCAGCTGATCGAATCGCTCAGATAAGGAAGAAGATCACTCTTGATGATGTTCATTTTTTTAATTGCTTCTGTGTCTACCGGTAGGAACAAAACAGACGAAGGAAGTATCGAGGTCATATCTCCGCTTGTCAACGGAACCTGGATCGCTTTGTTTTCCTGCTTGACAAGTCCCATATATTCCTTTAAATTAATTCCATCTTTTACACTAGGAATTTCATAAAAAGGAACGATATCATTTTTACCAAACGCATAATTATTTTTATCAAGCGAAATTGGAAGTGCTTCGGATAGATAAGTCTTACGTTTCATCTGATCGATGTACCAGTCGGTACCTAAAAGACTGAGGTTACATACACGCACATCAGTTCTAAAACCTTCCACTTCCTGAACATACCAGAGTGGGAATGTATCATTATCTCCACCTGTGAAAAGAATGGCGTTCGGAGCGCAGGAATTAAGTAGGTTTTTTGCAAAATCAACAGAGTGGTAACGGTGATTTCTGTTGTGATTATCCCAACCTTTCGCCCCCATGATAACAGGAACGATTAAGCTTAGACCCGTTGCAACGCCTGCACGTGTCGTTGCGCTTTTTACAAATTTATTCAATCCATCCGCCAGAGCAATCACGCCGAATCCGATCCACATACAGAAAATGTAAAACGATCCAACATAAATATAATCACGTTCACGAGGTTCTGTTGGCGGTGAGTTGAGGTATATTACCAGGGCAACTCCGGTAAGGAAAAACAATAACCCAAGAACCAGAAGATCTCGTTGGCGACGGAAATACATGACAACGATTCCGAAAAGTCCCAGTATGAAAGGCAGCATGAAGAAGTTATCATGCGCTTTATTGTTTTCAATGATTGACGGGAATTTCTTAAATGCATCCCACGGAAGCAGATTTCCGGCACCTTCCTCATCGCTTTCGCGGCCTACAAAGTTCCAAAGGAAATAACGCCAGTACATATGCCCGATCTGGTAGGAGAACATAAATTGCAGGTTATTGCCCATCGTCGGCTTCTGACCTTCGGCTAAGCCTGTCATTTGTTGATAAAGTTGCGGATGGCCTCCCTGTGTGCTATACATACGAGGTAAAAGCATACTGCTTCCCGGTTCGTATTCGTACTCGGGACGGTAATCATAAATCGTATATTTTCCATCCTGTTTACGGTACATCGGCGCTCCACGCTTTTGGTTGATCGGGCGGGAAACGAATGAAGGGCCAAACAATAACGGACGGCTTCCGTACTGTTCTCTTTTCAGATAAGATACGAAACTAAGTACGTCGTTTGGATTATTTTCATTGATTGGCGGATTGTATTCAGCGCGTACCAGAACCATCAGATAACATGCGTAACCAACCAAAATAAATGCAAGCGAAAGAAGCCCTGTGTTCAGAAGTACTTTTGCTTTTTTCTGAGAATAAATAATTCCCCAGATTAATGAACCAAGGAAAAGAATGATAAAGAATATTACACCGGATTTGAATGGAAGTCCCAGCGTATTGACAAAAAATATCTCAAATTTTCCGGCCATGCTGGGCAGACCAGGAATAATGCCTGAATTGATAATTGCCAGTATCACCAGACCGCCGACAAAGGCAACGATACCACCTGAGACTGTTGGTTTCGGGTATTTTTTGAAATAATAAACAAGCGCAAGAGCAGGTATCGTAACAAGGTTAAGCAAATGGACGCCAATTGATAAACCTACAAGATATGCTGTGAAAATCAACCAGCGGTTTTCAGCAGCAGGGTCTTCGATACGTTCCCATTTGAAAACAGCCCAGATTACAATCGCTGTAAAGAATGACGACATCCCATAAACTTCCGCTTCAACAGCAGAAAACCAGAATGAATCAGACCAGGTATATGCCAAAGCACCGACAACTCCGGAACCCATTAAAAGGATTATATCGCCTTGTGTCAGTTCCTCGTCATTTTTGCCGATCAGTTTGCGGGATAATAAAGTGATGGTCCAGAAAAGAAAAAGAATGGTAAATGCACTGCTCAAAACCGAAACCATATTGACCCAATAGGCAACGTTTGTGAGATCGCCGAAGGCAAACATCGAAAATAATCTTCCGATTAAAAGAAAAAACGGAGCTCCCGGAGGGTGGGGTACCTGTAATTTAAATGCGCAGGCAATAAATTCGCCGCAATCCCAAAAGCTGGCCGTTCGTTCAACGGTGAGGGCGTATGTCAGAAATGCAATTGCGAAAACAATCCAACCCGTAAGGTTGTTGGAACGGTTGAAACGGGTCATTATAATAGTTTATGGTTATAAGTTTACAGGTAAGTCCCGGAAGTGAAAGCGGATAAACATGGCCACAGTACTCCAAAAAATAACTGCATATTTAATCGGTGCCTCAAAATTAGCAAAATAACCTCAACGGCAAGGGTTAGGTGGTCTTAAAAAGTGTTAAACGAAGTGCCTCCGACAAATTTGGCTGTAAAAAATATAGCCGGGAAGTGTCGGAGGCACGTGAAAAGGAAAAATTATAATATTATTAAACTTTGTAAAATATCCATTTCGCAAGTTCCTTGTACGTTACTTTTTTACCATACATCAAAATTCCGACGCGATAAATTCTGGATGCTATCCAGATCGTACCGATGAATCCCAGAACAAGCAGTACCATCGAAAGGGCGATCTGCCAGGCCGGAACGCCGAACGGAATCCTCACCATCATGATTATGGGTGAAGTGAACGGAATCATGGATGTCCAGAACGCCAGGTTTCCATCAGGATCACGCAGCACAAACTGAGCAAAAACGAAAGAGAAAATAATTGGCAGCGTGATCGGAAGCATAAATTGCTGGGTATCCGCATCATTATCGACGGCGGCTCCGACCGCTCCGAAAAGCGCGCTGTAAAAAAGATATCCTCCCAAATAATAAAACAGGAAACATCCAATAATCAGGGGGATATTAAGGCTGTTCACCGCTCCAAGCACCTCCGCAACCGGATTGTCCACGTTACCGCCCGGCATGTTGGAAGCCGGCATGCCTTTTTGCATTTTACCCATTTCCTGTTGAATCTGCTGGGAATCTTTTGGCATTTTCGAACTGAGAACTGTCGTAGCCAGCGCCGTCAACGAGACAGTAAGGAAAATCCAGAGCACAAATTGGGTGAGGCCAACCAGCGCCACGCCGATAATTTTGCCCATCATCAATTGATAAGGCTTTACCGAAGAAATGATCACTTCCACGATCCGGCTTGTTTTTTCTTCCGTTACGCCGCGCATTACCTGCGTACCGTAAATGAAAACAGACATATAGATTAAAAATGCACAGATACCACCGATGATTGTTGCTGCACCTGAACTGCTCGTTTTTTCACCTTCTTCGCTCAGGCTGATAGTCTCAGAACTGACATTTACCCGGGAATCTTCCAGGATTTTATGCGTTATTCCAGCCTCTGAGAGTTTAATATTTTCAATCTGTTTTTCAATTACTTTTTCAATTTCTGATTTCAGCTCCATACTTACATTCTTCGGAGCATATATGCGGACGCTTTTAGGTGATGCGATCACATTTGCAGGAATGTATACCAGCGCGTTGGCCTGACTGTCTTTAAACTGTGCCTTGGCAGAATCAATAGAACCTTTGACATAGGAAAATTTCAAAGATTCTGAATCTTTGAATTCGTCGGTGAACAGTCCGCTTTCGTCAACGACCTGCACGGTTTTGCTGTCGACCGAACTGATTGCCATCCAAATAACCAGGGCATAGCCTCCCACAAAAAGGACGGGAGCCAGAATTGTCATGATCAAAAAGGACTTTTTCTTGACCCTGACCATGTATTCCCGTTGAATAACCAGTAATATATTCCGCATTTTTTTAGATTTTTAAAGAGTACTTGAGGTAGCAGACAAACGAAGATTACGCTTCCGGAATTTCATTTACCGCACGCATGAAAATATCGCTCATCGTAGGAATATTCTCGCCGAATGCACGGATCTCCACTTGTGGTAAAAGATCGGTTAAGAGCTCGTTTGCAGTTACAGTGGCAGGTAGGTGAATATTAGTTCGTAGAAAATCGTTTTCCAGCACTATCGTTTTTTCAAGCTGATACTTTTGGTCAAAACCATTAAGAAGCCCGCGGTATTCAACAAAAAATGTATTGGTCTTAAATTGCTCCTTAATCAGCATTTTCGGACCATCAAGGACTTTTTTCGCTCTGTGGATCAAGGCGATATTGTCGCAAAGTTCCTCAACAGTTTCCATCCTGTGTGTTGAAAAAATAATCGTGCTGCCTTTTTGTTTCAATTCGAGAATTTCGTCCCGGATCAGATTGGCATTGATCGGGTCGAAACCTGAAAACGGTTCATCAAGAATAATGAGGTCGGGTTCATGTAAAACCGTCGAAACAAACTGAACCTTTTGCTGCATACCTTTCGAAAGGTCTGAAACACTTTTGTCCCACCATGTTTTGATATCGAATTTTACAAACCAGATTTTCAACTTCTCCATGGCCTCATTTTTAGTAAGGCCTTTTAATTGCGCGAGATAAAGGAGCTGTTCACCAACTTTCATCTTTTTGTATAACCCCCGTTCTTCAGGGAGATAACCGATTTTTGATATGTGTTTTGGCCCCAACGGTTCGCCATCAAAAAAAACTTTGCCGGAATCCGGGCCTGTGATTTGGTTGATGATCCTGATGAGGGAGGTCTTTCCCGCCCCGTTCGGTCCGAGGAGCCCGAATATGCAGCCTTTTGGAATATTGATACTAACATCATCCAGAGCACGATGATTTGAGTAATCCTTCGTAATGTTTTGTACTTCAATAATATTCATTCTTGTATAGGGTAATGACTTTAATTGCGAATTATTCGCAATTTATGATGAAGATAGTCAGACTATTTTAATCTGCGTTCCAAAGATGCAAAGTATCGCAGCGTTTACAAAAATGGAGACTGACAAATGCGCAATTATGCGGATTAGTGGTAAAAAAGAAAGAGTAAGCAGTTTTTCTGCTTACTCTTTCTTTTTGAAACTGTTATTTTATTTACAAGATATATTTATCTCTTATCTGGAATAAAACCCAGAACCCAAGCACGCCACCAATCAGAACGGATAGCAAAGCGAGTTGGATAAGGCTGGATAATAAACTCAGGATTAAAGCGTAATACATGAGGTTCCATCCTGCTTTTTTTCGGGCACGGAGCGGAGAAAAGGCCATCAGGTAAATGATCGCGATAATTGCCGCAATAAGCAAGCCGATGTACATCATAAATCCGCTGCCGTAAGCAACAACACCAATTCCAATGGCAGCGGTTCCAATCCCGAAGGCAGCCAGAAGCCCGAACAGCATGAAGACCGCAGCAACAAGAATGAAATAGGGTCCATATTTGACAAGAAATTCTTTAACGTCGTCTGGGAATGGAGGGAATTTGCCTAAAAAAATTGGTTCTAATTCGTTTTCGAGAATAAGTCTGGGACCCATTATAGTTGAAGTTTGTGAAGTTGAGAAACAATTGATTATTTTTAGAAAGCTAAAAAAAATAATACAAATATTCAATTAAATCGTCCAATGTATAGAATTTATTTCGTGAAAGGTTGAATTTGTAGACAACTTTAATGCATGCGTTTATCCGAATTTAGCTAAGTTTACCATTCCAAACTGTTACGTCATCTCCAAAATTCTTTTATGAAGAACAAAATTACTATTGTAAATCTGGCTCTTATCACGATTGCTGCGCTTGCCACAGTACTCAACGCCTACCAAATCATTTCTATTTCCACAGACGTATTAGTAGGACTTCGCTGGGCTGCAATCGCAGGGCTCATCGTTTTTGCAATTATTAAAAGAAATTTAACGACATCCATTCTTATTTCAATGGTGGTCGGAACGGAAATCGGGTATGATTTTCCGGAAATAGGAACAGGTCTTCATTTTTTGAGACAGATTTTCCTTCAAATGATCAAAACTGTTATTGCTCCGCTTCTTTTTGCAACATTGGTAACCGGTATCGCAGGCCATTCTGATCTTAAGCAGGTTGGTCGTATGGGATGGAAATCATTAGTGTATTTTGAAGTTGTGACAACGTTTGCACTTTTAATTGGGTTGTTTTTCGCTAACTGGTTCAAGCCTGGCGCGGGGATTATACCTCCCGCAAACCTGAATGCCGCATTGCCGAAAGTGGCTGATCAAACCTGGCAGGACATCATTACGCACTCATTTCCTGAAAACATAGCGAAGTCAATCTATCATGGCGAAGTTCTTCAGGTCGTTGTCTTTAGTGTTCTTTTTGGTATCAGTCTTGCTTTAATTCCAGCCGTCAAAAAAGAAAAATTTGTTGCCGGCATCGAAACCTTGGCAGAAGTGATGTTCAAATTCACAAAGATCATCATGCTTTTTGCGCCGATTGGCGTAGGTGCTGCTATTGCGGAAACCGTAGGGCATATGGGAATTGATGTTTTGAAAAATCTTGCGTTGATGCTTGCGACACTTTATTGCGCGCTTGCCGCATTTATTTTATTGATTTTTGTTCCGATCATGCTTTTTGCCCGTATCCCGATTATCAAGTTTGTTAAGAATATTTTTGAGCCTGTTTCTATTGCTTTCGCAACGACCAGCTCAGAATCTGCTTTACCTAAGGCCATGGAAAAAATGGAAAAATTTGGTGTTCCGCGTCAGATCGTTTCTTTTGTAATGCCGACGGGTTACAGTTTTAATCTGGATGGTTCGACACTTTATCTTTCGCTTGCAACGGTTTTTGTGGCCCAGGCAACCGGAACGGATATGTCAATCGGGCAGCAGCTTTCGATGGTGTTTTTATTAATGCTGACCAGTAAAGGCGTTGCCGGTATCCCGCGCGCGACTCTTGTTATCTTACTTGGAGCGATTGCAAATTTTGGAATGCCTGAGTGGCCGGTTTTATTGTTGATGGGTATCGATGAACTGATGGACATGGCGAGAACTTCCACAAACGTAACCGGAAACTGTCTTGCAACAGCCGTAATTGCCCGTTGGGAAGGGGAACTTGACGACGAGAAAATGCATTTGTCTGATAAGGTAGTAGAAGAAGAAGTAATTGCCGCATAATTAATATTAAATGGCCCCGGCCAAGATTGTCATATGTTTACCGTATACGGAATTCCAAATTGCAACACAGTAAAAAAAGCGAGGACATGGCTGGATGAAAAAGGTATTCCCTACACTTTTCATGACTACAAAAAGAAAGGGATAAGCGCCGAAAAAATTACAGACTGGTTCAAATATTATCCATGGGAAAAGCTGGTCAACAAGGCTGGAACCACCTGGAAGCAATTATCTGATGAAGAAAAAACGGCCGTTGTGGATGAAAAATCGGCAACGGATTTAATGATCGAAAAAAATTCTGTTATTAAAAGACCGCTTATTGAAGATGCTTCGGGAAAAGCAGTTGCACTTGGTTTTTCAGAAAAGGAATATGAAGAAACCTTTTTGTAAATAACTCAATATTAACATTTTTTGCCTGGCGGGCAGCATTATTGCTGCCCGCTAATTTTTTGCCAGAAAATTTTTAGTCGCCAGAAATGTTAGTATAATTTGTACTATATTTCTCAACCATAATCATCGTAACCTAACCAACCATGCTGCTCAAAGGATCTTTTGAAAGCCTCGTGGCTGAGCGTGTGAAAGCAATTGATGACATAGCCGACAGACTTCCGGTTATAGTTATAATTTCTAAAATCAGCGATTTTTCTGTTGTCTATATGTCGCCCAGGGGATTGAAATTACTGGAAATGACTCTGGAAGAATTGCAGGAAATAAAGGCTGAATATCAATATCGTTTTTTCAACATTGAAGACTCTGATGATTATTGGCCAAAGTTCAGAAAGATGCTGATGAACAATGATATGGATCAAAGTGTGGCCTATTTGCAACAGGTCAAACATGCAAACCGGGATGACTGGGCTTGGTATATCAGCTCGACCCGCATCTTTTTGAAGGATGAAAATGGAGCTCCATATCTAATTATTACAACTGCTACGGCAATTGACGACATGAAACATATGCCACTAAAAGCAGAGCGTTTGTTGCGAGAAAATAATTTTCTAAGAAATAACTACCAGAAGTTTTCCAGATTGGGTAAGAGGGAAAAGGAAATTTTAAAGCTTGTCGCTTTGGGTCAAAGCTCTCCGGAAATCGGTGATTCCCTTCATATTGCTTCTGCAACGGTTGACGCACATCGCAAAAATATCAAAAGAAAACTTGGAATAAGTTCTTCGTACGATTTTTCCGAGTATGCCCGGGCATTTGATTTAATATAAGTTTATAAAAAAGGTGAGCTCGTTTCCAGACTCACCTTCGATTGATATCAGAACGATTTATTTTACACGGCTTTTTGCAGCTTCTAACGTTTTCTGTTTATTCTGTAAGTCAACAAGAGAATTTTCAGCTTCCAGTTTTTTCTTTTCCAGTTCCGCGCGCATCTCGGTTAATTTCTTTTCTGTTTTTTCTATTTCTTTGGCAGTGTTGTCGTTATCCTTCGTTTGTTTCTGGTAACTTTTTTCAGAACTTGTGAAAATTTCATCGGCAACACGTGCTTCTTCGCGGACGCCTGCGTAATCAGAAAAGTCTCTTAAAATACTTTCTGCATTTTTATATATGTCGTCAGAAGCATTGGTAACATATTGTCCGTTCACATAAAGTGCCAGGAAAACCTGAGAAAGATCCTTGCCTGAATTAATCTGACTGGTAAGCTGAACTGGCGCATTTGATACGGATGGAATGGACGCTTTCTCGATGCTGTAAACGCCACGTTTACTTTTTACCTTCCCAAACTTGTCAAGATAACTTTCCCAGTATTTGCTGAGATATTTTTCTGCGATATTCTGATTAAGATTTAATCCGAAATATTCCTGCTTGTCAATGGTTTGTTTGCCGGGAGAAATGGTTTGGGCATTTAACGAGAGTGTGGTCAATAGTAAGGCAGCCGCCAATATTGAGCGAATTTGAGATTTCATTTTCTAAAAATTTAAGTCAAAAATTGAATAGACATTATAGTTTTTTTGTCACAACTACTGCCTTTCTCTGATCAAAAAGCGTTGTAGCAAAGAGGTAAAAATCACCACCTTCCTTAAGACGCCACTTTTTTCTCAGGTCATCAATTTTTGCAGGAAAATTTCTTATCGTCAGGTTTGCTTTGTTACCGGCAATGTGGCTGTTAATTTCCTTTGCATCCGGTTTACAAACGCCATTGACCTGAAAAACCCGTCCTGGAAAATTTTCGACGCGTTTTTCAGATGTATATAAATGACTATGAACTGCCAGTTTTTTCACGCCGAAAGCGATTCCGAGATATTTGAATGCGCCGGCTTTGAGAACAGCAGGATGCGGTTCATATAAATAGGACAGCGGTCCACTGAATTCGATTTCTGCTTCACGTTCCTGTTTTCTGGTGAAAGAAACACTATGAATTACGGTTCCGGAAGAATCTATAATTTGCGCTTTAATTAAGAAATCTTCGTCCGAAACGCCTTTGTCTATTATAAAAAGCAGCTCTTTACATTCTTGCTCATAACCCATCACGTGGATCTCTTTTACTGATTTTAACTCATTGGCAGCTAAATCTATATCAAGAAGCGGGGAAGTCTTTAGAAGGATTTTGGATGTATGCTCAAATAGCATAGGCAAGTGGAATTTTACGTCAGGAGCGCAATCTGATAATAAAACTACTTTCTGGCGATTGGCATCCCGTCGCGCAGGATCTGCATAAATCCAGTCAAAATTACCATCTGAATTAGAAAGCGAAGCGATTGAATCCTGATTATGTACCGTAATGTTTTTTGCATCTAGTAAATCAAAATTATAAAGCGCTGTTTTTGCGACTTCTTCCTGTTGTTCGTAGTAATGGGTTTCGTCAAAATTTTTGCTAAGATAAAAAGAATCGACGCCCATTCCTCCGGTAATATCAACCAGTGTCCTGCCAGAAATAATTGATGATTTGTACTTCGCAGTTGCCTCCGAAGAACATTGTTCAACCGAAAGGGCCGGAGGGAAAATCAGCTTTTCAAAGGCTGACCATTCCGGTAATTTTTTTAATGCTTTTTGACGTGAAAGAATCTGAGCAGCTAATTTTTTAACATCCAGCTCTTTAAACTGAGTTGATTTTAATACCAGTTTGGTTACGTCTTCGTCCTTGTATTTTTGTATAAAATCAAGTTCGGCTTCGTTAAAACCAATATTTGGTATGTTATCTTTTGATGAAATTTCGCTCATTGTTGCCTGTTATTAACAGGTATGAAATCCTGTTTTAGGAACCGAAAGTACTCTTTTTTTATTTATAAAAATTCCTCATAAGCTTGACTTTGCCTAGATTGCTTTGAATCAGAGGGATATATGTAAATTATTGGTTTATTTAAATATTTCAGTTGAATGATTCAGTTTTGTTTTAAGTTGGACGAACCAAATGAAAATTATAAATTGTCGGTTATTATAGCAATTTCCTAAGTTAACCTTTTTTAATCATGAGAATTAAAACCTTTGAAGAGTATCAGGTTGCCTACCAGCAAAGTGTGGACGATCCCGAAGGTTATTGGGCCGAAGTTGGCCAGCAGTTTCAGTGGCGCAAGCCATGGAAAAAAGTTTTAAGCGGAGACTACTCCGAAGCAAGCATAAAATGGTTTGAAGGCGGTGAGCTGAACATAACTGAAAATGCCCTCGACCGGCACCTTGCTGAAAAAGGAGATCAGCCTGCAATTATTTGGGAGCCGAATGATCCGGATGATCAGGCAGTCACCATAACTTATCACGTTTTATACGATCGTGTTTGTCGTTTTGCCAATGTTTTAAAGAAACATGGTGTAAAAAAAGGCGACAGAATATGTATTTATCTTCCCATGGTGCCGGAGCTTACTATTGCGGTCCTTGCCTGTGCGCGTGTTGGAGCTGTTCATTCAGTTGTTTTTGGTGGTTTTTCTGCCAAATCCATTGCCGATCGTATTAATGATGCTGAATGTAAAATGGTTATCACCTCAGACGGCGCATACCGTGGTCCGAAAGTGATACCGATGAAAGAAACGGTGGATAATGCATTGGATCTTTGCAAAACGGTTAAAAATGTAATCGTAATGACGCGTACACGCACACCTGTTTCAATGTTGAAAGGACGGGATTTGTGGTGGGAAGAAGAAGAAAAAACAGTGGATTCCGTCTGCCCGGCTGAGCCTATGGATGCGGAGGATACACTTTTCATATTATATACTTCCGGTTCGACAGGAAAGCCAAAAGGTGTTGTGCATACCATCGGGGGATATATGGTTTTCGCAACTTATACTTTCGCGAACGTTTTTCAATATGAACCGGGAGAAATCCACTTCTGTACGGCAGATATCGGCTGGATTACCGGACATAGCTATATTGTTTACGGACCACTTTGTTATGGCGCAACTTCACTGATTTTCGAGGGTGTCCCGACTTATCCGGATGCCGGCCGTTTCTGGCAGATCGTTGCAAAACATAAAGTCAATATTTTATACACAGCTCCGACTGCAATTCGTTCACTGATGAGTTTTGGTCTTTCTTTTGTAAAAGATAACGATTTGTCCTCTTTGAAAAAGCTCGGTTCGGTTGGTGAGCCGATCAACGAAGAAGCGTGGCAATGGTTTAAACATAACATTGGTAAAGGAGTTTGTCCTCTGGTGGATACCTGGTGGCAGACTGAAACCGGCGGGATTATGATATCATCGCTGGCGGGAGTGACACCTGAAAAACCTACGTATGCAACCTTGCCCTTACCGGGAATTCAGCCCGTTTTGGTTGATGAAAAAGGCGAAATCATAGAAGGTAATAACGTAAGTGGAAATCTCTGTATCAAGTTTCCCTGGCCAGGAATTATCCGAACAACTTACGGAGACCACGAACGTTGTAAACAAACTTATTTTTCTACTTACCCTGGTATGTATTTTACCGGTGACGGATGTTTGCGTGACGAAGATGGAAATTACAGAATCACAGGTCGAGTGGATGATGTAATGAATGTTTCCGGACATCGGATTGGTACTGCGGAAGTTGAAAATGCTATCAATATGCACCTCGGTGTTGTTGAATCAGCCGTTGTAGGTTATCCGCATGATATCAAAGGACAAGGAATTTACGCTTACATCATCACGGAAAATAAACCTGACGATCCTGAAATGATGCGTAAGGATATCGCTGCGACTGTATCCCGGTTGATCGGGCCGATTGCAAAACCGGATAAAATCCAGTTCGTAGCCGGTTTACCAAAAACACGCTCAGGCAAAATTATGCGTCGTATTTTGAGAAAAGTGGCAGAAGGAGAAATGGGAAGTTTAGGAGATACATCAACGCTTCTTGATCCAAATGTAGTGGAAGAAATAAAAGCAGGCGCCCTGTAAAAATAGAAACGGCAGATTGGTTTTGATCAATCTGCCATTTTTTTAAGCAATTTTTTTATCTGTACTACATCCGCATCCTTTGCCACATCCTCCGCTGCTATCAAACGACTTCCAGATTTTCCTTCCTATAAACCCTGCGGCAGCAAGGAAAAGCATAAAAATAATAAGTTGCTGTATCATGTTTCTAAAACAGATTTTTACGACCAATTGTTCCGCGCTGCCAGCTGAAAAGCATGCTGGTAATGATGTTCACTGTGCCAGGCATAGTTTGCAATAACTGCGTCCAGACGGTTAACGCTTTGATTGGCAGGATGAATATAAGTCCGCGCAAGGTCAGCGTCATTCAAAGAGTTTAACAGCAGAACCCAGCGTAAGTGGATATACCGGATCAGTTGCAATGACAGTTCAACCGGTGCTTCTTTTGCATCTGGTAGTTCCGCCCAAAGTGCCTCGTCATAAGGCTTTATTGTTGGATTATCTTCTGTTAATGCCAGACGAAATCTCGTGTAAGCATTCATGTGACTATCCGCAACATGATGAACAAGCTGACGAACCGTCCATCCATCTGGGCGGTATGGTGTATTGTATTTATCATTATCCCAACCGCCCAAAAGATTAATAAATTTTGAAGGGAGGGCGCTGATAATCTGGATGTTGGTTTTTATTTCTGCTGGTGTGTAGCTCTCCTTTGGTGTAAATCTGCCGATTGGAAAACGTAATTGTTCAAGTTCCATGATGAATGTCATTATGAGATTATTGAGAGCAGCAAAAGGATGCTCTTGATTTAAAATGCAACTCAGAAATTCTCTTTTATTGTAGCGACAAGCTCCGCATGTCCACCTGACGCAGCGATAATATCACCACCAAAAAGATAATTGTCTCCTCCGTTAAAATCGGTTACTGTTCCACCGGCTTCCTTTATCAAAAGAACACCGGCTGCCATATCCCAGGAATTAAGATTATACTCATAAAACCCGTCGAAACGTCCCGCCGCAACATAGGCAAGATCCACAGCGGCCGCGCCCATTCTTCTGATACCATGCGTTTTTTGCATAAGTAATTCGAGAATGTACATGTAGCGTTTTTGTTTTTCAAATTTATAGTACGGGAAACCTGTGGCTATTAAACTTTCCTGCAAAGAAGGCACTTTCGATACGTGCATTCTTACGCCGTTACACCAGGCTCCGCCATCTTTCCAGCCATAAAATATTTCATCCAGACTTGGTTCATGAATAACGCCTGCGAGTAATTGTTTGCCTCTGGCAAGTCCGACACTTACGCAATAAACCGGAATTCCGTGAATAAAATTAGTAGTGCCGTCTAATGGGTCGATAATCCAGTTTAAAGCTTCGGGATCCGGTTCCATACCGGTTGTTCCTTCCTCGGTGATAAAACTGGCTTCGGGCAGTAATTGGCTTAAACCTGCAACTAGCAGCTTTTCGGCTTCCTTATCAACATAGGAAACCAGATTATTCAATTCTTTGTATTCAATTTTTTCTCGGGAAAAAGATTTGGCTTCGCGCTGAATGAATGCAGAGGCCTGTTTTACAATTTCAATGGTTTGTCTTGTGAGCAATTCCAGATCCATGCGTATACTATCCTTTTTGCGGGATTTTAGAAAGTGAATTATTCATGTAATAAATCCTGATGATGATAATCGCCAAAATCGGGATCACTACGAAATTATGTTTTACCAGATTGGCAGTAGCAGCCATAACCAGAATGGCATAAAAAATCAGCACAAACTGAAACCATGCAGGTTTTTTATTCTCTGAAATATACCATATCAACGGCAGCCACAGCGGGAACGCCCAAAGTATGTCGTAATTCCAGGTGGTGACTCCGTGGTTGGTTCCAAACCAAAGCAGCAGAATAAGCCAGCCTACCAAGCCAACAATAGTAAAAAGAATTTTATCGAATGTAAAGTTGACCTGTTCTTTTTTTGTCTGGTAATAGGTATAAGCTAAAACCAGAACTGCTAGTGTCCAGAAGAAAACCATCGGCGTCAGCCATTCCTTTTCGGCAACGGGAGTTGCCACAAAAAGATCCCTCGTAGAAGAAACCAACGGAAGATACCGGCCACCCACTTTAATTTTAGAATCGTCGAAAGCACTGCTTAGATTATCAGGTAAAAATGTCGCTTGTGCAGGTGTTGCTATGTCATCTGAAGGTGCACCGATCGCCAGGTCCATTCCAAAATCAGACCAGGGTTTTTGCTTGAAGGCATACCGGTCGATCCATTGACGGAAACTGAGCGTGTCTTTGGTATATCCGGGAAATTGTAAACTATCGCCCACCGCGGCTTTCAAAACGTCAACCATGCGGGTGGAGCAGTTGTCATAGAAAAACTTGTATTGATATTTTCTATTCTGCGGCAGATAATTCGTTTCCAGAACATTGTATAATTTTTGTTTCTGACTTGGAGAAAGATTTAAGACCTGTTCTTTAATTGACCGGTTTTCCTCCTGCCAGTATGGAGCTTGTTGTGTTAGAGGCGCCACGGAAAGCGTGTAAGGCAAAGTTCCACGCAAAAACTTGACATAAAAATTACCTTCCTTAAAACTGAAAGTTCCATAATTATAAGCATTATCCAGCCCCGTCACCGGATCGTAAATCCATAACACACTATGGCCGAAACCGGAATATAATTCTTGTCCGGGCCCAATTGTAACCAGACTAACTTTGGCCTGAGGACTTAGCGTAGCAAATTGAGCAAACGATTTTTGACTCGTAAAAACGATCGAGAGAATAAGAGCGAAGCTAAAAGCTGTTTTTCTTACCAGCGATGAGGCGAAACGTACATGCATCCGATTCGAATTTTTAGAAGAGGGTTTTAGATAAGTCATATTAATTCTCGTCACTGTATTCGGAAGATTTTTTCTTTTCATCAGGTTTTCCACCCACGATGATCACAATCTCGCCTTTCACCGTTTTTTCTGAAAAATAGGCAATGATTTCCTGAACTGTTCCTCTAACGTTTTCCTCATAAATTTTCGTAAGTTCACGGGAAACACAAGCCTGTCTGTCCGGTCCGAAATATTCCGAGAACTGCTGCAATGCTTTTAATAAACGGTGCGGCGATTCGTAGAAAATCATCGTCCTGTCTTCATTCACCAGATTTTGCAGACGTGTTTGTCTACCTTTTTTATGCGGCAAAAATCCTTCGAAAGTAAATCGGTCACTCGGTAATCCTGAGTTCACTAAGGCCGGAACAAAGGCAGTCGGGCCGGGCAGACATTCAATGGTGATACCATATTTAATACACTCTCTTACCAATAAAAAGCCCGGATCCGAAACCGCAGGCGTTCCCGCATCAGAAACCAGTGCCATCGTTTCTCCTTTCAACATTCGTTCGATAATGCGTGTGATACTCTGATGTTCGTTATGAATATGATAACTGTGCATAGGTTTGCTGATGCCCAGATGTTTTAGCAGGGAACCTGAAGTTCTGGTATCTTCTGCCAGTACGACATCGACACTTTTTAAAACATTGATTGCACGAAGGGTAATATCTTCAAGATTGCCGATTGGCGTAGGTACTATGTAAAGTTTCATTTAATATTTTTGTTATATCGTTTGATGGCCAGAATGGGCTTCATCCCGGCAATCAGGGATCAGTACAACAGACTAAGCCATATCCGCATAAATTGCGTCAATTGAGTCAGCCAGATGTTTGTCTTTGTCCGTTACCTT
The DNA here is from genome assembly GCF_900108855.1 of Dyadobacter koreensis. Classification (GTDB taxonomy): domain Bacteria; phylum Bacteroidota; class Bacteroidia; order Cytophagales; family Spirosomataceae; genus Dyadobacter; species Dyadobacter koreensis. Next base: position 455,914 of record NZ_FNXY01000003.1, on the reverse strand, counting down.
GTCGCCCGCATCGTGTGTTGAAAGTTCAAATTCAACTTTATTATACGCATTCGACCACCAGGGATGATGATCCAAACGATCTGCAACAGCGGCTACTTTCGTCATGAAAGCAAAGGCAGACTTAAAATCCTTAAAAACGAAAGTACGTTTTAATTTGTCATCTTCTTCTTTCCACATGGTTTGAGTAGTTTATTTATTGAGTTTTTATTTTTTAGAAACCCGGTATTCGACATGCTGATCTGGGAAATTTGCCTTAACGCATTTTGTAGTTTCGATGATATATAACTTTCTTCCGTTAAAATAACCGTTCCCGGTCATACGCGTTGCACCGCAATCATCTTCACCCGTTCCTCGATCATATGTAAAATTCAAACCGCTGAGATCAATATTGAAATAATGCGCAAAAGGCGTGATCTCTGTAACAGTATATTTCGTTTCCGAATTTTTCTCTACTTTAAGTGATACAGCCACCGAATCTGATAGAGATTTATTTAAAGTTTTATAACCTTCATAAGATCCTGCTAAGTCATTATTTATAAGATTGTTATCATCTTCCGGTGTTGCCTGATCTTTATCACTTTTACAGTTAAAACAGAAAAGTAAAACGAAAAGCACGATAATATTTGTTCTATGCATGAGTAGTAAAATCATTAAGTGAACGAATATACTAGCTTAAATTCTGATTTTAAATTTTTGATGGAAATAGCCGTTTCGGTACCGATCGAGTATATTTGAACTTTTAAGTTGTTATATCCGTCAGATCTTTATAATCTGAATAAGCAGCAGAGAATCAATTAAAATAAATATGAAAGTAGAACTGGTTCGCGTAAATGACGCATTTCATTTTGAAGGCACAGGATCGTCAGAAGTAAAGGTGCATACCGATGGATCTCCAGAAATCGGAGGTCATAACCTGGGCGTAAGGCCAATGGAGTTATTACTCATGGGATTGGCAAGCTGCAGCGCGATTGATGTAGTATTGATTCTAAAAAAACAAAAGCAGGATATTACTGATTTTCGTGTGACGGCAGAAGGCGACCGCGAGCAGGAGGAAGATACGAAAAGAAGTCCGTTCCGGAATATTCATCTGATTTTCAAATTCGCAGGAAACGATCTGGACGAGAAAAAAATTGACCGGGCGATTGCTTTATCTATGGAAAAATACTGCTCTGCAACAGCACAGCTTGAACCATTGGCCAAAATCACCCATAGCGTTGAAATCGCTACTGTGTAAAAAAAGATAAAATCACGGGAATTAATTTCCGAACAATATTAAAGTATGCAGCAATACCACGATTTACTTCGTCATATTCTTGAAAACGGCGTTCGTAAAACCGACCGCACCGGAACGGGCACGATCAGTGTGTTTGGTTACCAGATGCGTTTCAATTTAAAAGATGGATTTCCGCTTGTTACCACTAAGAAAGTTCATACCAAATCAATTATTTATGAGCTGTTATGGTTTTTGAAAGGCGATACCAATATCAAATATCTCAAAGATCACGGTGTTTCGATCTGGGATGAATGGGCAGACGAGCAAGGAGATCTTGGTCCCGTTTACGGAAAACAATGGAGAAGCTGGGAAGGTGCAAACGGAAAGTCTTTTGATCAGTTAAAAGAAATTCTTTCCCTGTTGAAGAACAGTCCGGATTCCCGTAGAATTATTGTTTCTGCCTGGAATCCGTCGGAGCTTTCGCAGATGAAACTTCAACCCTGTCATGCGTTATTCCAGTTTTATGTTGCTCCTCCGGATTTGGATGCGGGAGAAACAAAAGGAAAGTTATCTTGTCAGTTATATCAAAGAAGTGCCGATGTTTTTTTGGGTGTACCGTTTAACATCGCAAGTTATGCGCTACTGACGATGATGATCGCACAGGAATGCGACCTGGATCTGGGTGACTTTGTCTGGACAGGTGGCGACACTCATATTTATGTCAATCATTTGGAACAGGTGGAATTGCAATTGAGCCGGGAACTTCGTCCATTGCCACAAATGGTAATAAATCCGGAAGTTAAGAGTGTATTTGATTTTGAATTTGAGGATTTCTCTTTAGAAAACTACAATCCATGGCCAGGTATCAAAGCGCCGGTTGCCGTTTAACGGATTAGGAAATGAGTATCCAGTATATTTTAGAGATCGTCGGGACTTTTGCTTTTGCAATTTCCGGCGCTCTTTCTGTCAAAGACCAGCAGCATCAGGACTGGTTTGGCGCCAGTTTCACGGCATTTCTATGTTCCATCGGAGGCGGAACGATGCGTGACGTGTTATTAGGAAGTTATCCCTTGGTATGGATTAGCGATATTACAATTCTTTATGCCATATTGGCAGGAATTATTACCACTTTTATTTTTTACAAATATTTAATCGGACTTCGCAGAACGCTTTTTCTTTTTGATACCTGCGGAATCGCATTGTTCACGATTGTAGGAACTGAAAAGGCACTTCATCTTGGCGTAAGACCAGAAATTGCAGCTATTATGGGGGTTTTTACAGCAATCATGGGCGGCGTTGTCCGGGATATGATGAATAACGAAATCCCGATAATTTACAGAAAGGAAGTCTATGCGACGGCTTGTCTGGCCGGTGCAGTGTGTTATCTCGTGCTGGATAAAGTAGGCGCGGAGCGCAATACAGCATTTATTTCAGCTTCTCTGGTTATTATTGTGATCAGAATTTTAGCAGTCCGTAACCAATGGACGGTTCCGAAATTTTTTCGTTCCTGATTTTGTTGATAGGTACATACAAAGAATGCTCGATTCCGAAAGGAAACGAGCATTCTTTGTATGTACCTAAAAATTATTTTTTCTTCTTTTTTCCTTTGGCTGCCGGCGTAGCAGGAAGTTTTGCCTGCATATCAGCTATAGCTTTTTCAATCTGAGTTTTATAAAAATTGTAGGCGCCATCTGGTGCCGCTGCTCCGATAGTCAGCGCTTTTTGAGCCAACGGCACAGCGGCCGCTGTTCTTCCCAAACGGTCAAGAATTTGCGCTTTTGTCCAAAGATTTGACCAAGTTTCTTTTAAGCCGATTGCTTTGTCTGTCAAAGCCAGTGCCTTTGGCAGATCCTGATTTTTAGATAATAAATAACCAGCTGCACTTTGAAGTGTCTGAAGATCTTCCGGTTTGTCCTGAACTGCTCTGTCTAATGAAGCCAAAGTAAGTTGATGTGTGGAAACAGAAATTTTCACAGGCACTTTTATAGCCGCCCAATCGATATTCAAGGTCGCTGAACTATCTGACAAATTGGAAAAATTAATTTCAAAAGATTCCTTAAACTCACCCTGCAAAGGGGAAACATCGATGCGCGCTACGTCTTCGCTTTCCTTGTAAGTTTCTGAACTGCTGTTTACGTCTTTGTTCAGTATAACAACCCATTTAGCCTTACCAGGAATAGAATAAAGCACATATTTACCTGCTGATACTTTTTTATCTCCGAATGTAAAGTCTGTTGAAGATTCCAGTGTTGTTGCCTGATTAGCTCCTGTGCGCCAAATTTTTCCCGTCGGGGCAAGTGGAGAATTTTCTTCAAAAACACTCCTTCCTTTGATACCCGGGCGAGAATATTTAACAGTAAAATCAGTGATTCCAATTGCCTGAACGATACTGGCGCCAGGGCTCGCCTGAGGCGTACGCTGTGCAACGGAAGCTGTTGCGACGAGAACTGCAAACGAGAAGGATAATAAATACTTTTTCATTTTAATAATGCTGTTTGTTTATTGAACTGTTAAACTTGTGGTGAAATTAGAATGAAATAATCAGATAGCCTATTAATGAAACGAAGCAATTTATTTTCTTTACTAAATGCCTATACGCCGGTAAATTCAGAAGAACAGGAAATGTATCTGGAAATCAAAAAATTTGTAAATGAGCATCCGGATTGTTTTGAAAGAACCTTGCAAATTGGTCATGTAACAGCATCCGGCTGGATAGTTTCACCAGACAGAGATCAGGTTTTGCTTATGCATCACCGTAAACTGGATCGCTGGTTTCAGCCTGGTGGCCATTGTGACGGAGAGCCCGACGTGCTGCATGTGGCTTCAAAAGAAGTGGAGGAGGAGACAGGCATTTCTGATTTTCGGTTAGCTAAGGAAGGAATTTTTGATGTGGACGTCCATTTAATTCCGGCAAATTTAAAAGATCCTGCACATTACCACTATGACATCCGTTTCGTTTTTGAGGCAGATCCAAAAGATGGACTTGTTATCAATGCTGAGTCAAAAGACGTTCGCTGGATTCCTATTAGTGAAGTTGAAACACATAACAACTCAGAATCTCTGATGCGGATGGTGCGGAAAACGCTTTCTGGTGAAAATTAAATCTCACTTGCACACCCGAAAGGACGTGTAGGTCATAGAATATGACTGAAATCTGACAACTTTGTAAATTTATTGCTTAATAAACTTCAAAGTCCGGCTTCTGTTTAACGCATCGATTTTAATCAAATATAAACCAGGTGCCAAATTGTTCGTTTGAACTGGAAGCGTCTTACTTAAAATTATCTGATTCGAAGACAGCGTCTTTCCACTTTGAGAAACAATACTGACTGTCGATTTTTTTCCAAGCAACCCAATCGGGAAAGATAAGGTTAGATCCTGCTGCACCGGATTTGGAGAAAGTATAACATCTTCGAGCGCGTCAGGTTCTGTTCCTAAAACAATACCGTTTTTGATAATTTCCTCGGCAAGCGCAGCATTTGGCACGCCATAGCCCAGGAAATTGTCAGGAGTGGAGGCAAGGTGTCCGGATTTTTTCAACGCCTGGATAAGTTCTTGCGCTGTAAGATTCGGGAAGGCCTGCCATAGAATGGTTGCCAATCCAGCGATTAATGGAGAAGAATAAGATGTTCCATTCCCACTTGTAACATTTCCTGATCCGGTGCTGCTCCCCAAGACAGTTCCTGATCCCACCGCAGAAATATCAGGCTTTTGCTGCCCGATTGCATTTGGGCCAACAGAACTGAACGCTGCGTAACTTTTGTCGAGCGTTGTAGCACCAACACTTAAAACCGAATCGACGTCAGCAGGCGCAGTAATATATTTCCAGGCCTTGTTACCCTCGTTCCCGGCAGAGTTGACGACGAGCATTCCTGTTCGTGTAGCGAATCTTGCAGCACGGGAAATAATGGTTGTTTTTCCGTCGAGATTCTGGTAAGTATAGTTGTAAGCGGAGGTATTAAATTCCCCTTCAAAAGTATTATAACCCAACGACGAATTAATTACATCAACACCGATACTATCAGCGCGTTCAGCAGCAAGAAGCCATGTTACTTCCTCGTACGGTGTTTCCATCAAAACATTTTCTGTTCTGTATAAAACAAAATTTGCTTTGAACGCAGCGCCTATAATGGTGCCAGGCTGATCGGCGGCGATGATTGAAAGCACATGCAAACCGTGGGAATCATCATCATACACATTACTATTCCGACTTATGAAATCATGCGTGTCGAGAACCCTGTTTTCGTTAAAAAGCGGTTTTAAGAAATCCAGCTCATTGGCCCGGTTAAACCCTGCATCAAAAACGGCCACAAGCATATTCTCTCCCTGAAAACCTTCCTGATGCAAATGATCCGTACCCATCAGTGCCAGTTGCTCGCGCATACGTCCATAATCGAGTTCAGCCGCAGTTTCGGAAACCGTCTCCGTTGCTGACATTCTTAATCCGGGAGAAGGTGTTGTTAAATTCGCAAGCGCGTGATTCTGCTCGATTCCTTTATAAAAAGAAAGATTTTTAATTGCGGCCAACTGACTGGCAGAAGCTTCAACCAGCGTGCCATTAAACCATTTGGAAGAATAAATAACCGTCGCCCCGGTTTGCTTCACAGCCGCTACATATGCAGGGTTTACAGGAAAGTCATTTTCAGAGACAGCAATATTCTGTTTGTTGCGCCTTGTAATGGCTTTCGTAGAAAGAAACTCTGCCGGCCTGTTGACAGAGTAAGGAGATGACGCTTTATCTTTATATAAAACTAGATATCTGGGGTTGGTTTGAGCCTGACTGAAATTTGTCAGCAACACAAATAAGAGAGAAACAACCAGTAGAAGTTTAATATTCATTTTCCATAGCTTTTTGTTGAGAATCACCATCTTTCATTAAAACATACGTTTAAATGAAAGAAAGTGTTGCCCAATTTAAGCAATAGTTTCCACCGGAGCATTTTTTCCACCCAAATTAGAACAATCAAGCAGCTCCTGAATATTGTTGTAGGCGACCGGTGTTTTCAGATAACCATAGTTATCCGCCAGCGCAAGCGTTCTGTTATTATCACCCATCGAAATATCGATGTCGTTCATACCAAACTGGCACGGGTGTTCATAACCGGCCGCGTTTGTAATTTCAATAATTTCTTTGGCAAGCGTTTTCATATAATTATGGAAGCGTTCACTTTTCAGCGCAGGGTCAATTCCCGATTCCAACCATTTGTTATTGGTTGCAATTCCGGTGGGGCAACGGTTTGTATGACACGTCTGTGCCTGAATACAACCAATGGACATCATCGCTTCCCGTGCCACGTTGATCACATCTGCTCCCATGCAAAAGGCCATAACAGCCTGTGCAGGAAGACCTAGCTTTCCGGAAGCAATGAAAGTTATCTTGTCTGTTAGATTTCTTTTCTGGAATATTTTATAAATGGTGCTGAAACCGTACACCCAAGGCAATGCGACGTGGTCTGCAAAAGATGGCGGTGCGGCCCCTGTGCCTCCTTCGCCTCCGTCAACGGTTATGAAATCAGGACCTTTACCTGTTTCTACCATCAGGTCCGCGAGCTGTTCCCACATATCCGTTTTCCCGATTGCGGCTTTTATTCCAATTGGAAGTCCGGTTGCTTCGGCCATTTCTTCAATAAAATTTACCATGCTTTTTACATCAGAAAAAGCACTGTGGTAAGGGGGAGAAACGACATCTTTTCCAATCGGGACGCCACGAATTTCTGAAATTTCGGCGGTGATCTTGCTGCCTGGTAAAACTCCGCCTTTTCCAGGTTTTGCTCCCTGGGAAAGTTTCAATTCGATCATGCGGACAAATGGATTATCCTTCGTCATTTTGACAAGTTTTTCCATGACAAAGTTTCCATCATGATCGCGTACCCCGAAATAGGAAGTGCCCATATTGAAAACAACATCTGCACCAAATTTATGGTAAGGTGAAAGTCCGCCTTCGCCGGTGTTATGATAATTTCCGAACTGTACAGAACCTTTGTTCAGCGATTCGATGGCTCTGGCCGATAAAGATCCATAACTCATCGCACTGATATTGATAACAGAATGAGGCCGGTAAGGACGTCTGCGTTTGTGATATGCACCGATAACTTTCGCGCAAGGAATGGTATAATGATCAGGATTTTTTCCGTTGACTGCGTGATGCGGATGATCCAGCGGAAGCTTGTAAGGAAGCATGGCAGGTTTGATAAAAACAAAACCTGCTTCATTCATATCCTGATCCGACCCAAAACCCTGGTAATTGTTTTCTTTTTTAGATGAAGCGTAAATCCATGAACGCTGGCGGCGGTTAAACGGCAATTCTTCGCGGTTATTGGCGACAATATATTGGCGCAATTCCGGTCCGATCTGTTCGATCATATAGCGAAAATGGCCAAGAACAGGGAAGTTGTGCTGGATCGTATGCTTTTTTTGAAGAATATCGCGAAGAGCAAAAATCAAGATGGCAACGACAATGTATACCCAGATCGGGATGGAAGAAAGGAAGGTTAAGGCAGTCATCGTGAAAATAGTGTTGTGGATGAAAGGTGCGGGGCCGTCAGCAAACACATTGGTGCAGCCAGACGACCCCTTTTAAGTTCAGGATAGCTGCATTTCTTCCCAGGTTGTTACAGTTGCAAGATCTTTCCAATACCCCGGATACGATTTGACAACAACGCCTGGTTCTTCAATAATAATATCCCGAACCATGCCCACAGGCGCGAACGCAAGCGCCATACGGTGGTCATCGTAGGTGAAAATCGATGGCGTTGAACCCGGCTCCCAATCAGATTTACGGACAACTACATACTTATGGTCTTTCTCAACCTCGTTAAGTTCGGCACCCAGTTTTTTCAATTCTTCCTGAAGAGCAAAAACGCGGTCTGTTTCCTTTATTTTCAAACTTTCAATTCCTGTCAAAGTCAGGTGAATATTTTTTACTGCACAACATACCGCAACCGTCTGAGCAAGATCCGGACAATTGGTAAAATCCCACTCGATCGAGTCAGCAGCAGGAATTTTTCTTAATAAAACACCGTGGTCGGTATAAGAGCTGTCAACGCCAAGCTGAGCCATAATGTCAACAATGGCACTGTCGCCCTGCAATGAATTTTGTTTAAGTCCTAAAAGCTCAACTTCCGCATCGTCTGCCAATGCGACGATGCAGTACCAGTAACTCGCACCAGACCAGTCAGACTCGATGGCATAGGGCTGAGGCTGGTAAGTGCCTGGTTCAACTTTCAAAATATTTGCTACCCAGTCTGCTGAATATTTAATACCAAAATGTTCCATTTGTTTCAATGTCATTTCAATATACGGACGCGATCCAACTTCACCCGCAAGATTAATTGTCAAACCTTCGGGCAGAGACGGGGCGATCAGAAGCAAAGCAGAAATATATTGGCTGCTGACGTCGCCGCGAATCGTTAATTCACTTTTTCCTGAATAATTAAATCCATTTAATTGCATCGGGGGATAACCTTCCACATTCTGGTATTCAATTTCAGCACCCAAAACACGCAAGGCATCAACCAAAATCCCAATCGGTCTTTCGCACATGCGCGGTGTTCCCGTCATCAATTTATGCTGATTTGATACGGTAAAATATGCCGTAAGAAAACGCATAGTAGTTCCTGCATCAATTACATCCGCCACTGAATCTTCTGATTGCAGTAAACGAAGCATTGTTTGAGAATCACGCGCTTCGGAAATATTGGTAAGGTCACATTGAAAATCAGTCAATGCATTAATAATCAAAGCACGGTTGCATTCACTTTTTGATGCGGCCAATTTGATTTCGGCACGAATTGCTTGTTGGGGTGGATGTACTAAAATGGATTTCACAGTATCAATTATTTCAGAATTATATCAGCGCCAAAAGTACTTATTGACTTCGAAAATTTAATAAGTTTCTAATACCTTCAACTTATTCTTCCCATTTATTTTCAGGGACGAAAAAGTCATTTTATAACAGAAAAGTCCGGCAACAACAAACGCTCCTCCAACAACAAATGTTGAGGCATCGGTTGTATAGCGCTTGTTATCAACACCTTTGTTAAAAAAATCTGCACCGATGTAGATCAGCCCTGCCAACGGTAATAACGGAGCAGCCTGTGAAACGAAAGGAATTCGTCTGCTTGTTTTAATAAGCTTAATTTCAGTCAAAGGAATCTCCTGATAGGTCATTTGATTCAAAGCGTCGTTAATAACAGCTATTGCGAAGGAAGAATCGCTGATTGTGGCAATGGTTTCGTTGAATTTTATAGTCTCGTTTTTCATCCTGAATTTGATATTGTCACCAGGAAAAAAACGATAACGGTGAAATCCGCCGATTGTTGGGGACGCGTCTAAAACGAGATATTTCTGGCCAGGAGCGCCTACAACACGGTTATTATTGCCTTGTTTGAGAAAAAGTTCTTCACTTGTAAGTGCTTTTCTTGGGTCGTAATTGTCCTGAGCCCATGCCGGAATACTCCCTAAAATAAATAAAACTAATAATGTCAGAACTTGTCTCATAAAGAAAATAGAAAGGTCCAAAGATAGGGAATCATTCTTTAAACGGGTAATTCGATTGCATTGTTGTTCCTGAAATTTTAACCGAAATCATCCCTCTTCGGTAATTTCTTCATGTGGCGGAACTTTGACAGAAACTCCTCCGGATACGAGCATTTTCATAACGTCAGTTGTGGTTGCTTCCAGTTTGGTCACATTCACGGAAGGTACTATAAAAAGCTCGCCAGAGAGCGAATAAGACAAAGGCATATACACGGCAACATGATCGTGAATGTGTAAATGACTCAGATCATTTTGAGTAATAAAACCGATTTTCTTGATACCGGTATCCTTATACATCGTTACCAAAACCGGCTGATTAAATTTCTTTTTATCGCCTACGAAAGCAAGCACGAGGTCTTTGATCGAATAATAAATCAGGCTGACGAGCGGTATCCTCCGCATGATACTCTCCGTGATCTGAAAAAAAGATTGGGGAATGATCGTGGAAAATATAAAGCCAAGCATGATGATACCCGACAAAATGATCAGAACGCCCAAGCCAGGCAGGTATACCGTTTGATTGTTCGATATTGGGATATTGATTGGAATAATGTTATCCAGAAACTCCACGCCGGTCCAGATAATAATGCCTGTGACATAAAGCGGCGCAACCAGAACCAGGCCACGAATAAAGTAGCTTAGTATGCGTTTGAGGAAAGTATTTTTTAATTCCATTAAAAATTTATCAAAGTAAACTGTATTATTTTTCGAAAACCAAATCTCCCCGATACCTGTTGAAACTACGGTTTTTGGCCGTTTAAAGTTCAAAAAAGGGCCATTCATATGATCGTTTTTTAATCTCGTTTCTCAGGTAAAATCCGGTAAGAAGTCCGGAAGTATTGTAAGCTGGTTGTTGAATGCAGATATTTGCAACCTCAAATACCGCAAAGTTTCACCTTTTGTGGCTTTTTGACCAGTTTATAGCAATTCATTTAGTAAACGTATATGTATCAGGCTGATTACTTAAAGCATTTCACTGAGGAGGTTTTTCTGGCAATAGGGTGTTCGCCTGATGAGGCAGCTTTGGCTTCCACGGTTTTAATTAGTGCTGATCTCAGAGGAGTTGATTCTCACGGTATTGCCCGCTTAGCCGGGTATGTCCGTTTGTATGATAACGGAAGACTGAACCCTACGCCGGACGTGAAGGTGGTTTATGAAACGCCAAGTACCGCGGTGGTGGACGGAGACCGGGGTTTAGGACTGGTCGTTGCGCCAAAGGCGATGGAAGTGGCAATGGAGAAAGCTGAGAAGGTAGGTTCCGGCTGGGTTTCTGTAAGGAATTCAAACCATTTCGGGATCGCGGGTTATCATGCCATGCTTGCTTTGCAAAAAGATATGATTGGCTGGACGATGACCAACGCGGCTCCTTTGGTCGCACCGACATTTTCTCTGGATAAATTATTAGGTACAAATCCTGTTGCCGTTGCAGTTCCTGCGTTGGAAGAGCCTGCATTTGTTGCGGATTTTGCTTCTACCGCCGTTGCTTATGGGAAATTTGAAATCTTGCAAAGAAAAGGTTTACCTGCTCCGCTGGGCTGGGCGCAAGATGCCGATGGAAATCCTACGACTGATTCCAATGCTGTTAAAAGTGGGGGAGGTTTGCTGCCGCTGGGTTCGGACCGTGAACATGGCAGTCATAAGGGATATGGACTTGGTGCGATCGTGGATATTTTCTCTGGCGTACTTTCCGGAGCAAATTTTGGTCCCTGGGTTCCGCCTTTTGCTACCGCAGGGTTTATGTCTGCGAACGAAGGCGTCGGTTTGGGAACCGGACATTTTTTAGGAGCTATGCGCGTGGATGGTTTCCGTCCGGCCGACGATTTCAAAAAAGATATGGATAAATGGATCCGCGCTTTCCGTAGTGCCCGCGCCGTGGAAGGAAAACAGGTCATAATTCCGGGAGATCCGGAACGAGAAATGGAAGCTTTACGTAGCGTTGAAGGTATTTCGTTGTTAGAACCTGTTCAGGATTCATTGGCTGAATTAGGGAAACGGTTCAATATTTCATTTGAAAAAAGAATTGATTAAAAATTCACATATAAACTGTTGGCAACGAATTGTTGTTGAAACGTTTAGAAACTAAAAAAACTTCACAGTATAATATGTCGCGCAATTTTAAGGTAGGATTGTTTTTAGTTATTGCAATTCTTACAACCACTTTTACATTTTATTTCTGGCAGATATTCAAAACGCCAAACCTTCAGGTTGATAAAAAGGAAAGTTTCGCCTTGCTTATTCCGGAAGGGGCAACCTATCAGACCGTTCTGGATTCGCTTGACAAACATCAGGTGATCAATGATAATATTTCGTTCCGTTTCTTAGCGAAGCTTTTGAAATATTCTGAAAAAGTAAAACCGGGGCGTTATGTAATTAAACCGGAGACGAGTAATTATAAAGCAATCAAAAAGCTTATTTCAGGTGATCAGGATGCGGTTAAATTAACTTTTAACAACATACGCTTGAAAGAAGATCTAATCAAAAGAATTGGCAGTCGCTTTGAATTTGGTGAAACGAAATTTCGTGAGGCATTAAATGATCCTAAAGTTTGCCAGAAGTATGGACTGGATACGCTAACGATCGTTTCCATGTTTTTGCCGAATACGTATGACATTTTCTGGACAACAGGAACAGAGAAATTCCTTGACCGCATGCATAGCGAGTATAAAAAATACTGGAATGCAGAACGTGTCGAAAAAGCAAAATCTATTGGTCTGACGCCCGTTCAGGTTTCAATTCTTGCATCCATTGTAGAAGAGGAGCAGGCCCGCAAAGTAGATGAAAGACCAATGGTTGCCGGTTTGTATATCAATCGTTTAAATGCTTTGATGCCGTTGCAGGCTGATCCGACGATTAAATATGCATTGCAGGATTTTGCGATCAAAAGAATCTTGAATGAGCAGCTGCGGGTGAAATCTCCTTATAATACCTATGTAAACATCGGATTACCTCCGGGACCGATCCGTGTGGCTGATTTCAAATCTCTGGATGCTGTACTCAATTACGACAAACACGATTATTTATACATGTGCGCAAAAGCGGATCTCTCGGGATACCACGCCTTTGCTAAAACTTATCCTGACCATTTGAACAACGCCAGAATGTATCAGGCCGAATTGAACAGACTGAAAATCATGAAGTAATTTTCAGGTTGACGTCTACTAAAATTTTAAGAATGTTTACCTACGAAGTAAGAGGAATCAGAGTGAGATATGCGGACACGGACCAGATGGGTTACGTGTATTATGGAAATTACGCAAGATATTACGAAATCGGCCGAGTCGAAGCTTTACGTAGCGTTGGATTCAGTTATAAAGAAATGGAGGATGCGGGCGTGATGATGCCGGTTTATGAGAACCGCTCCAGATATATCAAACCTGCGCGTTATGACGATGAACTTACGATTAAGGTCATTATTCAGAAAATACCCGGAATAAGAGTCGTTTTTGAATATGAAATCCGGAATCAGGATGGTATTTTACTGAATGTAGGAGAAACAACACTGGTGTTTCAAAAACGTGACACTGCGAAATTATGCGTTGCACCGGCACCGCTGTTACTTAAATTAAATCCATATTTTCAAACATTGTAATTCAAATACCATGCTTGAAAAACTGTTGAAAAGCCGTCAGGTAAAATTATTGGTTGTGTGGCTGCAAAGAAACCTGCTTTTTCGCGGAACGGTGTCAATTTATGACATACTGATTAATATTAAACGCAACAATCATAAATACGATATAGACCAGCGCGCCTCTGCTGTAGCTTTCAGTCTTACGCTTGCCTGCTTTCCGGCTATTATCTTTCTGTTTACGCTTGTACCTTATATACCCATTGAAAACCTGGACGATCAGATTATGGGTGTGTTAAAAGAACTGATGCCTCGTGGGATTTTTCAGGATGCACAGCAAACTATTTCAGATATTCTCAGCCGTCCCAGAAGCAGCGTTCTTTCGTTTGGATTTATTTTTGCGATGATCGCTTCGACCAACGGGATGATGTCGCTGATGCGATCTTTCGATATGGTGTATGAGGATGCAGAAACCAGAGGCTTTTTGAAGCAAAGAGGCGTTGCGACATTACTGACAATGGTTTTGGTAGCTGTGATGATTTTGCTGATTGTCTTGCTTATTGTCGGGGATGTTGTGAAAGGAATAATTTCCGAGTGGGAAATCATCAGGTATAGCTGGATCGTATCTTCTCTAAATTTCAGCAGGTATATAGTCAGTTTTGGAGCATTGATGTTAGCAATTTCCATTATTTATCGTTTTGCCCCTTCGAGAATTAACAGATACGCTTTTTTTAATCTGGGCTCCGTTATTGCTTCGGTCCTGATCCTCGTTGCCACATATCTATTCTCTTTTTATCTTTCCAGATTCAGTTCGTATAACAAACTTTATGGGTCTATCGGAACAATGATCGCGCTGATGATTTGGTTTTATCTATTGGCCCTGTTATTAATTTTTGGTTTTGAAGTCAATGCCGGTATTGCTTCCGCAAGAAAAAAAAACCGCTCGAAGACCAGATAAATTACCGGAAACTAAGTACCCGTCGATATACTTTTTAATCCATTTTTATTTCGTGACTTTTGATGAAATGAAACGTCTACAAAGTCATAAGGATTAAGGTTGAAGGTGAACAAACGGGTAAAAAATGAGAGAGATTGAGAAACCTTTGGTGACTGTGGTTTTAACCGCTTACAATCATGAAAAATACATTGGTGAAACGCTAAGCTCCGTCTTCGTACAGACGTATCCCAATATTCAGGTTATCGTAATAGATAATGCAAGTATAGACGGAACAATATCGGTAGTTGAAAATGTGCTTCCTGACGGATCCGATTTCCTTCTGGTAAGAAACCTTACAAACCTTGGTTTATGTCGGGCCTTTAATCAGGGACTTGCTCTGGCAAAAGGTAAATATATTATAGATCTTGCCGCTGATGACGTGATGCTTCCCAAACGCATCGAACTTCAGGTAGAAGCTTTTGAAAAACTGGAAGATGAATACGGGGTGGTTTTTACGAATGCCCGTTACATCGAAGCGGATGGAAAACTCCTGAATTTTCATTATCCGGTCAATTATAAAGAGAAAGCTAAAAAGACAATTCCGTCGGGCGACGTGTATAAAAGCGTGCTGGAAAATTATTTTATCTGCACCCCAACCATGATGATGCGCACAAAAATGCTGACTGATATGGGTGGTTATGATGAATCATTATTTTTCGAAGATTTTGATTTTTGGGTGAGATCTTCTGTTCATTACAAATATTTTTATCTGGACGAAGTGCTTACGTTGAAAAGAAATGTTCCGGATTCTTTGAGCAAACAGGTTTACAAAAAGGGTAATCGTTTGCTGGAAACATGCTATATTGTTTGTAACAAAGCATATGATTTGAACCGCGACCAGGAGGAATTTGATCTGTTGGCTGCCCGAATTCGTACATTTATTAGAAAGTGTTTTTATGCGGAAGAATTTGAACTTGCAGTTCGGTTCAGAAGGCTGCTCAACTATATTCAAAATCCCGGTTTTGCTACGGAGATGATTGTAGCACTGTGTCGTTTACATCTTCCGATCAATGGTTTATACAGGTTTTATCTCAATAATTTACAAAAAAAAGGAGCGCGGCCGGAAGGATTTAGCCTTTTGAATTGTTAGTTCAGAAAATAGTACAAACTATGCCAGCTGAATTAATTCGAATATACCCTGAAAATCCTGATGAAAGAAGAATTCGTCAGGTCGTTGACTGTCTTCGCGAAGGAGGACTGGTGATTTACCCGACAGATACTGTTTACGGTTTGGGATGTGATATTTTCAATACCAGGGCTGTTGAAAAAATCGCTCGTATTAAAGGCATCAAACCACAAAAAAATGATTTTTCATTTATCTGTTACGATTTGAGCCATATTGCAGATTACGCAAGAGTTGGAAATTCTGCCTTTAAATTAATGAAAAAAGTGCTTCCGGGGCCTTATACCTTCATTCTGGATGCTAATAATCAAGTTCCCAAATTATTAAATACGAATAAGAAAACAGTTGGTATTCGTGTTCCTGATAATTTGATCCCCCGTTTGATCGTTAAAGAACTTGGAAACCCTATTGTAACAACCTCCATAAAAGATGATGACGAGATCATCGAATATTCAACAGACCCCGAATTGATTTTTGAAAAATTTCAGCATCAGGTGGATATTGTGGTCGATGGGGGATACGGGGGAAATATTGGATCGACAATCGTGCTTGCGATCAATGACCAGTTTGAAATTGTCAGGGAAGGCCTGGGTGATACCAGTCTGTTTGTTTAATTTTTTGTGATTATTTTAGTTACGATAGCATTAAACAATTGACGTTAAATAATTATTATCATTTTTTTGATAATATCATCCGCCTTTCTCATATTTGGTAGTGTCAGAATTTATTATAGATAATCAACCTGAAAAAATAGTAAGGTTTGAATTACAGTATCTTCCTTGTCTTGAATATTTTGCTTGTATTTTAAGTAACGATTTGATTTGGATAGATATTGATGAGAGATATGTGAAGCAGACTTACCGGAATCGTTGCGATGTGATGACAACAAATAAAGTTGATACATTAACCGTTCCGGTTCAGTCCTACGCGAATAACTCCTTAACAAAAGATATAAAAATAGATTATAGTCAGCACTGGATCAGGCGTCACTGGGGATGTTTCCGATCTGCTTATGGCAAATCTCCTTATTTCGAATTTTACGCGGACGAACTCGAGGCAGTTTATTTGAAAAAACCAGAATTTCTTGTTGACCTAAATTATGATTTATTGACAATTTGTCTTAGATTGTTGGGCATAAGAAAAGAGATTATGTACAATTTGTCAGTGCCATTTCAGGGCGATAAGGCCATAATTGATGAGTTATCAGCGATTAATGATAAAAAGAATAAAAATATAAATAAATATTATCAGCCAATTGCATACTATCAGACCTTTGGGAATGATTTTGTAAGTAATTTAAGTATTGTCGATTTATTATTTAATATGGGGCCCGAGGCGAGAAGTATTTTGCTGAGATCTTGTAAGCAACAATAAATCTGCTACTTTGAACAAAGATTAAAAAAGTAGCGTTTAGAATATTAAGACACATTTTTATTGCTACACATGGAAGCAAAATTTTCAAATAGAGTAAAAGAAGTAATCTCTCTGAGTCGGGAAGAAGCTTTGCGACTTGGCCACGATTATATCGGTGCCGAACATCTGTTACTTGGAATGATTCGTGAGGGTGATGGTGTTGCTATTGGTTTACTTAAAAAGCTGGGCGTATCCCTTGATGATGTTCGACAGACGATCGAACAGGCTACTAAGGGTGCGGCAACTAATAATGTTAAAAATCTGCAGAACATCCCTCTCACCAGGCAGTCTGAGAAGGTGTTGAAAATTACATATCTGGAGGCAAAAATTTTCAAAAGCCCCTTGATCGGAACTGAACATTTGCTTCTGTCTATTTTACGTGACGAAGATAATGTTGGCACCCAGATCCTACATAAATTTAATGTTAACTACGAAGTCATTAAAGAGATGTTAGAATATCAATCATCAGGAACAAAACCCCATATGGGTCCGGAAACCGAAGACGGTGACGATGAAGCGAGAGGCGGCATGTTTGGCGGTGGAGGCGGAGGCGCAGCTTCCGGAAAAGAATCTAAAGGTGCAGAAAAGTCTCGTACTCCTGTACTGGATAACTTCGGGCGTGATCTTACGAAAATGGCTGAGGTTGGAAAACTTGATCCTATCGTCGGACGTGAAAAAGAAATTGAGCGTGTAGCGCAAATTCTTAGCCGTCGGAAAAAGAATAACCCAATTCTTATCGGTGAGCCCGGTGTAGGTAAAACTGCTATCGCCGAAGGTCTTGCGCTAAGAATTGTGCAGAAAAAAGTATCCCGTGTTCTTTTCGGTAAGAGAGTTGTTACACTTGATCTTGCGTCGCTTGTAGCAGGTACTAAATACCGTGGACAGTTTGAGGAAAGAATGAAAGCGGTAATGAATGAGTTGGAAAAATCTCCGGATGTTATCCTTTTCATTGATGAGCTTCATACAATTGTTGGTGCCGGTGGTGCTTCTGGTTCGCTGGATGCTTCAAATATGTTTAAACCTGCACTTTCACGCGGAGAAATCCAGTGTATCGGTGCAACGACACTTGATGAGTATCGTCAGTACATAGAGAAGGACGGAGCACTTGCCCGTCGTTTCCAGATGGTAATGGTTGATGCTACTTCGATCGAAGAAACAATTCAGATCCTTGAAAACATTAAGGATAAATATGAAGATCATCACCACGTAAGTTATACGCCGGAATCGATCAGTACCGCTGTGAAATTGTCAGAGCGATATATCACTGACCGTTTCCTTCCGGACAAAGCGATTGACGTTTTGGATGAAGTGGGCGCAAGAGTTCATATCAGCAACATCACTGTTCCTGAGGATATCCTTCATTTGGAAGAACAAATTGAGAATATCAAACAGGAAAAAAACCGGGTTGTCAAAAGCCAGAAATACGAAGAGGCAGCTCAGTTACGTGATCGTGAAAAGAAATTGATCGATCAGCTTGACCGCGCCAAACTTGCCTGGGAAGAAGAAACCAAGCAAAAAAGATATACCGTTACTGAGCATAATGTAGCAGAGGTTGTTGCAATGATGACCGGAATTCCTGTGACTAACGTCTCGATGGATGAAGGTAAGAAATTGCTTAACATGGCCGATGAGCTTAAAGCAAAGGTAATTGGACAGAACCCACCGATTGAGAAATTGGTAAAGGCCATTCAACGTACACGTGTAGGTTTGAAAGATCCTAAGAAGCCGATCGGTTCCTTTATTTTCCTTGGGCCAACAGGTGTGGGTAAAACAGAATTAGCTAAGGTTCTTGCCACTTATTTATTTGATAAAGACGATGCCCTTGTGCGTATTGACATGAGTGAGTACATGGAGAAATTCAGCGTATCTCGTTTGGTTGGAGCACCTCCGGGTTACGTTGGTTACGAAGAAGGTGGTCAGTTGACTGAAAAAATTCGTCGTAAACCTTATAGCGTTGTCTTGTTAGATGAGATCGAAAAGGCGCACCCTGATGTATTTAATATTTTGTTGCAGGTTCTTGACGATGGTATTCTTACAGATGGTCTGGGTCGTCGTGTAGATTTCCGTAATACTATTATCATCATGACTTCAAACATTGGAGCACGTGATTTGAAAGATTTCGGGACTGGTATCGGTTTCTCCACAAGAGCGAAAGCAGATAATCAGGATGAGATTATGAAAGGCACGATTCAAAGTGCCCTACGTAAAGCATTTTCTCCTGAGTTCCTTAACCGTCTGGACGATGTGATCGTGTTTAATTCACTTCAACGTGAAGACCTTCACCGCATCATTGACATATCACTTGGCAAATTGTTTAGCCGCGTGAAAGGTTTGGGTTACGAAATTGAATTAACCGTAGAAGCAAAGGATTTCTTATCTGAAAAAGGATACGATCCACAATATGGTGCTCGTCCTTTAAACAGAGCGATCCAGAAATACCTCGAAGACCCTGTTGCAGAAGAAATTCTCAAAGGAGATTTGAGAGAAGGAGATGTTCTGGTAGCAACGCACGTAGAAAACAGCGAAGAGTTGACTATCACTGTTAGAAAAAAAGAAGAAGAAGTACCAAACTGATGAATTAAAACTTGATTCATTATCGATAAAAGACTAGGAGGCAGATCTTTGAGATTCTGCCTCTTTGTTTTTTAAGCAACTTATTTTTTATAATTTATGACGGTTAATTTTATAAGGCTCGAATTAACTTGATAAGAAATAGTATTACTTCTATATTATTGCCAGTGTTTAAAATCTTTCTTATTAATTTTAATCGCTGATCAATAATCATAATATGATTAGAATGTTATTAATTTGCATATCCTCCAGATAAAATATAAAGATTAATTTGAGAACTAAAAAAGAAAAGAATACCGACCATTATGGCTGTCAATTTACTGGAGTTAACAAAGGGGTACATAACAAAAGAAGTAGGTCTTAGTATATCAATATTGACCGAAGAGAGTGCAAGTGATGTTCAGACCGCTTTGCTAGGAGCCCTTCCCGGTCTAATAGGAGGAACAATGAATACTGCCTCCACATCCGGAGGTGTATATGAGTTGATCGGTCTGATGAATCTGAACAACGAGAATTATGTATTAAATAATCTTCCTGAAATTCTTGGGGATCCTATCAAATCAAAGGACTTTATAGCCAACGGTCTTTCCATGCTTCCAATGCTTCTGGATCTTGATCTGAAAACCGTGATTGAATCCATAGCGGCGTCAAGTAAGTTGAAAGCAAATTCTGTCTCTAAAATATTGAGTATTTCCGCTCCGATTGTACTAAGTGTAATTGGTAAACAGGTTAAGGAAAAATCCATAGAGCCGGTAAAACTGACAACATTGCTCGTTGGCCAAAAAGAGTATATAATCAAATATCTGCCAAAAGATCTTTCCACAATTTGGGATTTTAAAGGATTGGAAGATTTAAATAAAAGTCTTCAGAAAAATCCTTTAAGTGAACATCAGCTGGAAAATAAACCGGTATCAGGGACAACAAAAATTGTATATCTGATTCTGGCTTTACTGCTCGTTGGAGCCGCGGTCTGGGGTTATAAAAAACTGAATAAGGAAGAAGAAACGATTGTCGTCGAGGATTTTCCTGTTGATAGCAGCGGTGTTAAGGGTAAACCAAGCGGCGTTGCGGAAAGAAATCCTGGGCAACTGGTTACGAAACAACTTCCAAAAGACATTGTTTTGGAAATACCCGAAAACGGAACTGAGGCAAAGCTTATTAAGTTCATTCAGGATTCAAGTGTGGTGGTAGATAAAAATTACTGGATCGATTTTGATAGAATAACGTTCGAGCCTAATCTGGCTGAACTGGACGATGATTCCGAGGCTCAGATTGAAAATATCGCAAAGATTATGCGTGCATATCCAATGGTGAATATTAAGATTGGAGGCTACACTGATAACACGGGCGATGCTACAACGAACTTAATGTTATCTAAAAGCCGTGCGGACGCCGTGAAAAAGGGTATTGCTAAGAACGATATTAAAATAACACGAATCCAATCCGAAGGTTACGGAATTGAACATCCGATTGCGACAAATGATACTGAGGAGGGGAGAACGCAAAACCGCAGAATTGCAATTAATGTAACCCGCAAGTAGTGAGGACAATATTCAGAGAGGTCAAATCTTAGATTTGACCTCTTTTTTTGTTTACCAAATTATAATCTTTAAGAAATAGGCTGATCTATTTTATAAAAGCCAAGGAGAACTTTATGATTTAGATTATATTTAAACTTTGTAAGTTTTAATATATAGATATGACAAAAAAACTCCAGGTTAGGATCTTTGGCTTACTGATCATTAATTTGATGACGCTGACGATCTTAAGAGCTCAAAAATTGTCAGAAGGTCCGCAAGTCCTAACTATCTTCTCATCTGCCGACGATACTGAACAACCATACGGGTTATATATTCCTAAAAACTATGATCCTGCTAAAAAATACCCTTTGGTGATGATGCTTCACGGCGCAGGATCAAACCATCGACTGGCGCTAAAACGGGTTTTCGGTAAAAGTAATCTCGATGATGAAACGGATGTTGAGGCAACGCGCTATTTTTCTCAATGGGATGATGTTGACTTTATTGTTGCCTCTCCGTATGCCAGGGGAACAGCAGGGTATCAGGGTATACCGGAGCAGGATGTCTATGATGTGCTGGCTGATGTAAAAAAGCGATTCAATATTGACGAAGATAGAACTTATTTGACCGGTCTGTCAATGGGAGGTGGAGGAACATTATGGATTGGGCTGACCCGTCCGGACATATGGGCGGCGATCGCTCCGGTTTGCCCGGCACCTCCTGCCGGTACTATCGATTTGGCAGCTAACGCAATCAACTTTCCGGTTCATTTTTTTCATGGAGATAAAGATCCTGTTGTTCCCGTTCAGTGGACGAGAGACTGGGTTGAGAAAATGCAGAACATTGGTGTCGAAGTAACTTACAAAGAGTTTGTTGATGTAAAACACGATAGCTGGGTGAGCGCGTATGATGCGGAATTTATTTTCGGGTGGTTTAATCAGGTCAGAAATAAATACCCGAACGAGGTAAAGTTTTCGAGCAAATTTTATAAATATAATAAAGCGTATTGGGTGCAGCTGGATGGGATAACAAGCGGTGTACTTGCCGATATAGATGCTAGCTTTAAAAAAACGAATACCATTGATATCAAAACAAACAATCTTTACGCCTTTACTTTAAATTTAAAGGGACATTCCAAATTTAATGCGGCGCAATCATTAAATATTTCGGTCGACGGAACGAGTTTGACAGGGAAAGCGGATAGTACATTTTCATTTTATAAAACAGGTAATGCCTGGAAAATAGGCAAGGGGCCTGCTTCTGGCAATATAGTCAAAAAGAAGGGGGCAGAAGGCCCAATCTTTGATGCATTTTCATCCCGTCATGTTTATGTATACGGTACCGCTGATAATCCTTCACCGGAGGAATTGAAGAAGCGCGTGGATGTAGCCAATGAAGCTGCCAATTGGTCAGCTTATCGTGGACCGTTTTTAGGGCGAATAATGTTTTTTCCAAGAGTTTTAGCAGACAAAGAAGTCAGGCCGAGCGACTTCGAAAGTTCGAACCTGATTCTGTTTGGAACCAAAGACAACAATTCGGTGATCAACAAGTATGCAGACAAACTTCCAGTCCATCTGAATTCTGCTAATACTGATTATGGTCTACTATATATTTTTCCAATTGAAAATCATTATGTGACGGTTAGCTCGGGGTTGCCCTGGTGGTCGGGAGCTGTGGATCAGGGACTTCCTTTTGTTCCGGTTGCGCAAAGAAGTTTGCCGGAATTTAAAGACATTTTATTTTTTAAAGGTTCGTCAAAAAATATCATAGTAGACGGGTATTTTTCCCAGGACTGGAAAATTCCTTCGACAGTGCTTGCACCCTTAAATAGCTCGGGTGCTGTAACAATAAATAAGTAGTTGTTTTAATTAATCCCTAGTCTCCACTTCAAATGGACTTTAACCAAAAAATCTCGCGGAAATCATTTCTTCGCACTAGTGCACTGGCACTTTCTATCCCTTTGCTTTCACGCATTCCTGCGATGTCAAAAGCACCTTCAAAAATTGGTCTGCAGCTTTATACGCTTAGAGACGCATTGAGCAAAGATCTGGAAGGAACGCTTAAACAGGTAGCTAAAATTGGGTATAAGGAAGTTGAAACGTTTGGTTATTCTGACGGTAAATTTTTTGGTAAAACTCCGAAGGAATTTAAATCATTATTAAGCGGACTTGGCCTTAGTGCTGTGAGTGGTCACTATGGTGCCGGAATTTCAGCACCGGACAAAAAAGGAACTTTGTCGAACGACTGGAAACGTGCCGTTGACGACTCAGCAGAACTTGGACAAAAATACATGATGTGCGCTTACCTGACGCCTGACGAACGCAAATCGATCGACGATTATAAAAAGTATGCGGTGTTATTTAATAAGTCGGGAGAAATCTGTAAGGCTGCCGGAATTCAGTTTGGTTACCATAACCACGACTTTGAGTTTCAAAAACTGGACGGAGAGCTACCTTATGATATTATCACAAAGGATACGGATGCAGCTTTGGTAAAATTAGAATTGGATTTGTATTGGGCTGTAAGGGCTGGATTAGATCCTGTGGAGCTATTCAAGCAACACCCCGGCCGTTTTCCTTTGTGGCACGTAAAAGACATGGAGAAAAGCGAAGATAAGGCCTTTGCAGAAGTCGGTACAGGTTCCATTGACTTTGCTAAGATATTTGCTGCCAGAAAAACGGCTGGTATGACTCACTTCTTTGTTGAGCAGGATGTTTGCAAAAAGCCTCCTTTGGAATCAATTGCGATCAGTTATGGTAATCTTGTGAAGTGGAAAGTGTAAAACTTACAGAACTTTGGTAGTTACAAAAAGAAGACCCGGCCGCATAGCAGCCGGGTCTTTCCACATTATGCAGATAAAAAAATCTTAATTAGCAAGTTGTAATTTCAGCTCGTTTAAACGGCTGCGAAGAGAAGCGTCGATTTGACGATCATTTACACGAAGTAAATAGCCTCCGATCAAAGCCGGATCTACTTTCTCTTCCAGCTCCACTGTTTTACCAGTAGCGTCTGCAACAATTTTATTAAATTGCTTGCGAAGATCTTCTGTTAACGGAGTCGTTGTGATTACAGTTGCTTTTTGAATACCACGGTATTCATCGTAAGTTTTTATGAATTCATCGGCAATCGCATCAAGGATCGATTCCCGGTTTTTTCTTGTAATGATCTCAAAGATTGAGTACGAAACCGGATTTACTTTATCATGAAAAATTGCTTTCAAAATAGCCAGTTTCTTCTCGTGACGAACCACAGGACTTTTCAGTGCCAGCATCAGGCCACGATTTTTATCAGCAGTATCCTTGAATAATTTCATATCCTCAAATACAGCCTCCACTACGTTTTTTTCTTTTGCCAGTTCGATAAGTGATTTCGCGTATCTGGCAGCAACTATACCTACTGACATAGGGAATTAATTAATTTTTGAATGAATGAAAATCACAGCTTCGCTAACTAATTAGTTCATGCGGGCTGAGGAAGCAAGGTCTGAGATCAGTTTTTCCTGCGATTCTTTGTCTTTCAATTCGCGGTGCAATACCTGCTCAGCGATTTCAAGCGATAAAGTAGCAACTTCCTTACGCATTTTAGCGATTGCAGCATGTTGTTCGTTACGGATCGTGTCACGAGCGCTGTCAATCATTTTCTGTCCTTCCACAGCAGCTCTGTCTTTCGACTCGGCGATCATGCGGTCAGAAGCATCTTTTGCGTCACGAAGAATTCTGTCGCGAACTGCGTTAGCTTCGGCAACAAGCTTCTCATTATCCGATTTCAACTTAACCATTTCAGCTTTTGTTCTTTCAGCAAGATCAAGAGCACCCTGGATTTCGTTTTCGCGATCTTTTAAGCCTTTAATGATTGGTTTCCAGGCAAATTTCGCAAGGATAAAAACAACCAGTAAAAATACCACCAGCATCCAGAAAATAAGACCTGGGTTTGGAGTAAGCAATGACATAATATCTGAGTTTTGTGAGTTGTAAAATCTTTAAATGCGAAGTAGATTTTGTTAAATGAATATACTCCCTGCACTCTCTTTTTTGTTAAAATCCGTGGAAGCCTATTGCTTCCACGGTAAGTTTTTTTTGCCAATTCTCTACGCCTAATGCGAAAGAGGTCAAGCATGAGACGTGAATCTCAAATTCGTTACTAAAGCTTGAACGAGATAAGCAGACAGATAACCGCTGCGAATAGCGCCACCGCTTCGATAAGAGCAGCAATGATAAGCATTGCAGTTTGGATAGCACCAGCAGCTTCTGGCTGACGAGCGATACCTTCCATTGCAGAACCACCAATTTTACCGATACCAAGACCAGCACCGATAGCAGCAAGACCAGCACCGATAGCAGCACCGAAAACAGCTAGACCTGCACCACCTTGTTCTGTAGCCTGAAGCAAAATTTGAAGCAACATAATTGTGTTTGTTTTAAAATATAATTAATAAAAAAAGAGATTAAAAATCAATGTCCGTGATCGGCATGGCCGTGCTCTTCAATAGCACTTCCGATGTACATAGACGATAACAGGGTAAAAATAAATGCCTGGATAAACGCCACCATGATTTCGATGAAGTTAAGGAACAAGGCAAATAGTGAGATCACCGGAGCGATAAACATGCTCTGGAAAATAAAGATTAGTCCGAAAAGACTTAAAAGGATAATGTGACCAGCTGTCATGTTAGCAAAAAGACGAACCATAAGAGAGAACGGCTTCATAAATACACCAACAACCTCAACAGGTATCATGATCAGCAACAAAGGAGCCGGAACGCCCGGAGGGCTCACAAGGTGTTTGTAATAATTTTTGTTTGCATTGATGTGAACAATGATGAAAGTGATCACAGCAAGTGTCATGGTGATAGCAATGTTACCTGTTACGTTTGCGGCACCTGGAAGAAGACCTAAAATGTTGTTGACAAGAATAAAGAAAAACAAAGTCAGCAAATAAGGAAGGTATTTTTCATAGTTAGGTCCAACGTTAGGTTTTACCACGTCGTCACGGATGAAAAGAATAACGATTTCCATTGCAGACTGAAATCCTTTTGGAGCTTTGCCCACATTGCGTTGGTAAGCTTTACCAATACTTGTGAAGATAAGAACCAGAATGATCGCGCTGAGCATCATGGATGCAACGTTTTTCGTGATTGAGAAATCGTAGATTTTACGAGCTTCATCAACAGGTTCGATCGTTTCAGAATCTCCATGTACTAAATGATAACCATTGTATTCATGGTGCTCATTGTGGAAATTACTGGAAGAGAACACTTCTATACCACGATCTTCCGAGTATAAAATAACAGGTAAAGGGATCGCAACACCGTGCGAAAACTCCCATTCATGAGAATCCGCAATGTGGTGCATGATCATCTGGCCGATATTGAATTTTTCCTCTGACTCTTCCAGATTATGTTCAATTTCGTGCTCGGCTTTATTAACACCTTCAGCAACCTTATTCTGGTCATCATGACCTGATTCCTGGGCCGAAGCCGGAAGGGTAAAAAAGCAAGTTGCCGCAACAAGGGCAGTGGTTATAAACAGTCGTAAAGGCGTATACATAAATGCTTGAAATACTATGCTTTGTCAATCGCGGCGCAAGTTACAATACAAACCATATATTTCAAAGCATGTATAGAATAAATAGAGAGCAAAAAAGTTGATAACAAATGTAAATGAATCAGTTAGCCCTGAATATAAAAATATTCCAATAAAAATAATGCTCAGAATAAGTCGTCCAACGATGGTTGAAAGGTAAAAGGTCACAAATTTTTCCCGGTTGTTTCTTAGTCCGTATTCCATGAGGCGATGAATCAGAAAAGACAGCATTACAAAGAACACAAGGATGTACCATATATAAGGATGTATCCAGGTTGGGTTAACAAAACGCTGGACTAAAAATAATGCAATTGCTAAAATTGTTGAGGCAATAATGCTTCGGAACATGTGTGGGTTGGGTCTTTATTTAATTATGTAATAAATAGTATAAATTTGGTGACAAATCTCATTTGGCCTTTGGCATACTCCGGATGAGCAGGTACAGTGAAGCAGCTATGGAAGTCAGCGAAAATACAAGCGTCCATACCGGAGTTTTATTCATTTGCCATTCGTCCAGTTTGTAGCCGCCATAAGTGAAAACAAGAATTGTCCCAAGCATTTGCATGGCCATACCTGAATAGCGCATAAAATTTGAGGGCGTATTTCCCCTCCTTCCCTTATCCGTATAAGGCTTGGAATTGCCTTTTTGTAAGTCGTTATTATCTTCTTCCATTCCTGCTATTGTAGAATTTATAAGTAAAGTTGCTTCAAATTTTGCAAATGGCATTATCTTCGATACGTTATTAAGCAAAATACCGTTTTAGTTTTGCTAAAAGAATAGAAAAAATCACCCCAAAAAGTCTTTTTTGTGACTCATACACTTACCCGTTCCTTAAATATTTTATCCATTTGTTTCCTGTTGGGAGGTGCGATATTTGGCTGTTCGCAATACAGCTCACGCCCTGCTGCCGTTAACTTTCACAATGTTTCTTCACATTACAATGCATATTTTATCGCAGAGCAGGATATGCAGGAGGCGGAGTTCACGATGCGTGCATCTTACAAGGAAGATTATAACCAGCTAATTCCCATTCTGTTACCAATTGATTCCATACTGGCATTACCAGTAAAACCTCAGTTACTGGATGCAATTAAAAAAGCTTCAATTGTAGCCGAAAAACATCAGAATAGTAAATGGGTGGATAATAGTTACGTAATTCTGGGGAAATCTCGTCTGTATCTGGGTCAGTGGGCCGATGGTTTGGAAGCTTTACGTTATGTATATGCAAATGGGAAAGATGAAAGCGACAAAAATCAGGCATTGATCGTTTTGATGCGCGCTTACATTAGCCGGAAAGACTTTTCTAATGCGCTCGGTGTGGCTGAATATCTGAGCCAGCAGCCTTTGACCAAAGATGCAACAAAAGATTTTTATTTGACGAAAGCTTATTTGCATCAGCAAAACGGGGAGTACCTTACGTCTGTGGCAATTCTTGAAGAGACATTTCCATTATTGAGCAAATCAATTGAAACAGCAAGACTGCATTTTGCATCCGCACAGATGTATGATCGCCTTGGCCAGTATGCTTTGGCAAATAAACATTATAAGAGTGTTACAAAAAACCAGCCTGATTATGATCTCGGTTTTTATTCATCCATGAATTCGCTGCAAAATCAGGTTATCATTGATCCCAAGACAGATATTTCCAGTGTTGGTTTTGACAGAATGCTGCGTGATCGTAAGAATAACGATCTGCGCGACAGGATCTACTTTACGATGGGTTTGTTGGCCGAACATAAAAAACAATTGCCGGAAGCTGTCGGATATTTACAAAAATCCGCCTCACTTGCGTCCGGTACAAATAATGTTCAGAAGGCTTATACGTATTTGCAACTGGCTCGGATTCATTACGATGCGATGGAAAAGTATGAGCTTGCCAAAGCTTATTATGACAGTGCATTAATTATTCTTCCGAAAGATGCAGCGGAGTACCGTATCGTATCAGATCGTAAAATGGCTCTGGATAATTTCGTAGCGCAGCAAACGATTGTGAAAATGGAAGACAGTCTTCAGATTTTAGCGAAGATGAACCCGAAAGCATTGGATGATAAAATTGATGCAGTAATTGAACAACAGGAAAAACAAAGACTGGAAGAAGAAAAGAAACGGAAGGAAATTATCACCAATGCAATGAATCAGGCAAACATGAACGGATCCATTCCTTCGCTCGCCAATTCAAACGATCGTCGATGGGAATTGTACGATCCCGCTATGATCAACCAGGGTAAAATCGAATTCCGGAGAATTTGGGGTAGTCGAGTTTTAGAAGACGATTGGAGGAGGAGTTCGAAACAAAATAAAGCATTGGCGGCTACCAACGCACTTGATACAGTTTCGGTAGGTGGCGCCGCGCCGGTTGAAATGGCGATGACGAGAGAAAATCCGATTTGGCAGGCAAAACACGAAGCGCTTAAAAAAAATATTCCGCTTACCGATTCCAGTTTTGCATCGTCGCAAAAACGCAAGGAAGACGCTCTTTACAATCTTGGGAAAATTTACCGTTTCGATTTGAAGGAATCGGATCGTGCCATTGCCGCCTTTAACCGCGTTTTAGGAGAATATCCGCAAACTCAATACCGGGAAGAAATTTTTTACCTGATGTATCTTACCCTTGCTGAGGATGATAAAAACCGTGATGTTTGGAAAGGTAAGTTACTGTCTGAATTTCCTAATTCTACTTATGCGAGGCTCATCAATAAGTCTGCAAGTGATGGAAGCGCCGGCGATAGAAACAACCCGGTGAAAGCATATGAAAGCGCCTATAAGTTATATGCGGATGGAAATTACACGAAAGCGCTTGAAGATATCGAGGGTGACCTGCCTGCTTACAAAGGAAGTATGCTGGAAGATAAATTTGCCTTGCTTCGTGTTTTTCTCGTGGGGAAAGTCCGCGGGAGAGAAGCCTACCTGCAAGCGATCAATGAATTTGTTCGTTTGTATCCAAACAGTCAGTACTTGCCGCGTCTGAAAGAAATGCAGGAATTGCGCGAAATTTCAGTAGGAAAAAGATAATTCATGGAAATTGTATCTTTGTCGATCTGAATGATACGTTTTCATACGATTCACCAATAAAATACCCCCAAATATGATTGAATTGCAGCCAGGGAAATACCGTCGCAGCATTGTCCGTGTTTATCGGTTTGCAGCAATTGGCCTGGGTCTTTTTATATTTTACATCGTCGCTGTAAGTCTTAATATTTTCTGGCTTTTCGGAGGCATGCCTGATCTTAAAACCCTTGAAAACCCTAAAAGTGAACTTGCCTCCGAGTTGATATCCGAAGATGGGAAATCACTAGGGAAATATTTCTTTGAAAACCGTACACCAATTGAGTTTGATCAGATTTCTCCTAACCTGATTGAAGCGCTTGTTGCCACAGAAGACGCTCGTTTTGTAAATCATTCGGGTATAGATCCGCGCAGTCTGGCACGTGTATTCAAGGGTGTTGTTTCTGGAAATTCAAGTTCAGGTGGTGGTAGTACATTGACACAGCAGGTTGCAAAAAACCTTTTTGAAACCCGTTCAGAGAAATATGAAGGATTATTGGGTAAAATTCCTTTGGTAAGAACCGTGATCGCGAAAACAAAGGAATGGATTCTTTCTGTGGTTTTGGAAAGGAAATATACCAAGCGGGAGATCATGATGATGTATCTTAATACCGTTTCGTTTGGTAACAATACCTATGGAATCAAGGTAGCTTCTAAAACTTATTTTGATAAAGATGCCTGGGACCTTTCAGTAAGCGAAGCAGCACTGTTGGTCGGAATGCTTCAAAATCCTACTTTATATAATCCGTTAAGATTTCCAACAAATGCTTTAAACCGAAGAAATACGGTTTTAGCACAAATGGTAAAATACAATTATTTGCCTGTTGACAAATTTGAAATTCTGAAAGACAAATCTCTGGGAATGAAATTCAACGTCGACGGGCACAATACTGGTCTGGCGCCTTATTTCCGTGAATCTATGCGTGGGTATCTAAAAGCTTGGGTAAAAAGATATAATGAAGAGAATGGAATGGATCTTGATTTATATACCAGCGGGCTTCGGATTTATACAACCATAGATTCGCGCATGCAGCGTTACCAGGAGGACGCGCTGAACGAGCATATGCGGACGCAGCAGAAATTGTTTGACGCACACTGGAAAGACAGAAATCCCTGGGCGACTCCGGACGGGAAAGAAATTCCCGGATTTATAGAAAAAGCTGTTCGGGCACTTCCTTATTTTAACGTTTTGAAGAAGGAAGTAGGCGAAAAAGAAGCTTGGAAAGTAATGCGCAGACCTTACAAAATGAAGGTTTTTTCTTACGACGGAGAAAAGGAAATGGTAATGAGCCCGATCGATTCGTTGCGTTACTACAAGCGTTTTTTACATGCCGGAATGATGTCGATGGATCCGCGAAACGGGCAGATCAAAGCCTGGGTAGGCGGCGTTAATTTCAAATACTTCAAATATGATCATGTAAAACAGGGAGCCCGTCAGCCCGGGTCGACGTTTAAGCCATTCGTTTATCTTTCCGCGCTGGATAAAAGTTTTCTGACTCCATGCAGCCGGATTGTGGATGCTCCGGTACATTTTGGTTTGTCAGATGGTGTGCCAGGTGGCTGGACTCCGCACAACTCGGGGAACAAATTCTCCTATCGTCCACTTTCTTTAAGGCAAGCACTTGGGAAATCAGTGAACTCTGTTAGCGCAAATATCATCAAAATGGTGAAACCTAACACAGTGGTAGAGTATGCGCATAAACTTGGCATAACAAGTAAGTTAAATCCCAAGCCGTCACTTTGTCTGGGGATCAGTTCAGTAACTGTTTTCGAAATGGTTAATGCATATTGCGCATTTGCCAATGGCGGCCACAGAACCGAAGCAATGACAATTTTGAGAATCGAAGACCGTTATGGTAATGTTTTGCAGCAGTTTTACCAAAAGCAAAACCAGGAATTGAGTGAGAATATGGCATATAGTATGTTGTATTTGATGCGGGGAGCTGTGGAAGACGGCGGTGGCACGGCGAGCCGGTTAAGAACGTACGGGGTGACAGAAGGAAACGAGATCGCTGCGAAAACGGGAACTTCTCAAAATTATTCAGATGGCTGGTTTATGGGTATGACACAGCATCTGGTATCCGGAATCTGGGTTGGTGGCGAGGATATGTCGATACATTTCCGGACCATGCAGCTGGGGCAAGGCGGGCACGTCGCGATGCCGGCATGGGGTTTGTATATGAAAAAGGTATATGACGACCCAACTTTGGTCCAATACAGGAAAGGGCCCTTTAATAAACCTGAAAATTTTGTTCTGGACTGTGGAGGTGTCGCTTCGGACAGCGCCGATACCTACGTTCCACCCTCACGCTCTGACGACGAAGGAGCTTTGTTTTAATTTGATAACCAAGGAAATTTTTTATTTATGATTGAACTGCAGCCAGGAAAATACCGCCGCAGCATTATCCGCGTGTGGTTGGGTGCCGCAATAGGCCTGGGGCTATTTATACTTTATATCGTTGCCGTAAGTTTTAATTTCTTCTGGCTGTTTGGCGGAATGCCGGATCTGATAACCCTTGAAAATCCCAAGAGCGAACTTGCGTCAGAATTGCTTTCGGAAGACGGGAAGAGTCTCGGAAAATATTTTTTTGAGAACCGGACGCCGGTTGAATTTGACCAGATTTCCAAAAATGTGACGGATGCTCTGATAGCGACAGAAGATGCACGTTTTATTAACCATTCAGGAATTGACCCGCGTAGTATGCTTCGTGTGGCCAAAGGGATTTTGCTGGCAAATTCGAGTTCAGGAGGAGGAAGTACTCTAACACAGCAGGTAGCGAAAAATTTATTTGAAACCCGTTCGGAGAAATATGAAGGATTTCTGGGTAAAATTCCGTTCGTCAGGACTGTGATCGCTAAAACCAAGGAGTGGATCCTGTCAGTGACTTTGGAGCGAAAATATACCAAAACGGAGATTATGATGATGTATCTCAATACAGTCTCGTTTGGCAATAATTCCTTTGGAATAAAAACGGCTTCGAAGACCTATTTTGGAAAAGAGCCGAGTGACCTGGAAGTGAACGAAGCTGCGCTTCTGGTAGGTATGCTCCAAAATCCAACTCTTTATAATCCATTACGATTTCCCACCAATGCACTTAACCGGAGAAACACGGTTTTGGCTCAAATGGAAAAATATAATTATTTATCTGAGGATCAGTTCGAAAATTATAAAGAAAAACCATTAGATCTGAAATTTACCGTGGATGGGCATAATACCGGGCCGGCTCCCTATTTCCGTGAATCAATGCGTGGATATATGAGAGCATGGGTTAAGCGGTATAATGAAGATAACGGGACTGATTACGATTTGTATACAAGTGGTCTGCGGATATACACCACAATTGATTCCCGCTTGCAGCAATATCAGGAAGAGGCACTAAATGAACACATGCGCCAGCAGCAGAAGCTGTTCGATGCACACTGGAAAGGCAGAAATCCATGGGCTGATGAAAGTGGAAAGGAAATACCGGGTTTTATCGAAAAAGCAGTTAGGGCATTACCTTATTTCAATATCCTGAAGAGAGAAGTAGGTGAAGAAGAAGCGTGGAAAGTGATGCGCAGACCTTATAAAATGAAGGTTTTTTCATATGATGGAGAAAAGGAAATGACCATGAGTCCTATGGATTCGATACGGTATTATAAAAGATTTTTACATGCAGGCATGATGTCGATGGATCCAAGGAGCGGAGAAATCAAGGCATGGGTTGGCGGCGTCAATTTTAAGTATTTCAAATACGATCACGTAAAGCAGGGAGCACGCCAGCCTGGATCTACATTCAAGCCATTTGTGTATGTTGCCGCTCTTGACAAAAATTTTCTTACACCCTGTGACAAGATCGTCGATGCGCCCGTCCCGGAAAATGAATACAACCCGACTAATTCCAATGGCAAATATTCAGAGCAAGCTTTAACTTTGAGACAGGCTCTGGGAAAATCTGTAAACTCTGTAAGTGCAGCAATCATTCAAATGGTCAAGCCTGAAACAGTTGTTGAATATGCACATAAACTCGGGGTTACCAGTAAACTGGATCCATACCCGTCACTGGCCCTGGGTGTAAGTTCAGTATCTGTCTATGAAATGGTAAACGCATACTCTGCTTTTGCGAACGGGGGTTACAAAACCGAACCAATGACAATTTTGCGGATTGAAGACCGTCATGGCAATGTCTTACAGGATTTTCATCAAAAACAAATCCAGGAGCTGAGTGCCACAGTGGCATATAATATGCTCTATCTGATGCGTGGAGCTGTGGAAGATCCGGGAGGGACTGCCGGCCGGCTGCATTCATATGGTATAACAAGTGGCAATGAAATTGCAGCAAAAACCGGAACGACAAATAACCAATCAGATAGCTGGTTTATGGGGATGACGCAAAATCTTGTATCAGGTATATGGGTTGGTGGTGAGGATATGACAATACATTTCAGAACAATTGATCTTGGGCAAGGTGGGCGCGCGGCAATGCCTGCCTGGGGAATTTATATGAAAAAAGTATATAATGATCAGACACTTCTTCAATATCGCAAAGGTCCTTTTATCAAGCCGGAAAACTATGTTCTGGATTGTGGAAGTGTGAAATCGGATAGTACGGATACCTACATTCCGCCGTCCAGATCGGATGATGAAGGAGTATTGTTTTAAACAAAAAAATAACATGGAAATCTTCTGTTCTGTGATTCAGCGAATTTTCAGAACAGGAGATTTTATTTAATATCTTTATTACGGATTTTTTAACCGGTAAAAATTGTCGCTGTGTATATTCTCGTCGCGCCTGATAAATTTCGTGGTTCCCTGGAAGCCTCAGAAGTATGCCAATCCATCGCTGAGGGCATAAAGCTGGCTTATCCTGATGCCGAAATAGCGACAATTCCGCTTGCTGACGGAGGAGAAGGAACTACCAGAATTTTAACAGAGCAGTCGAAAGGCAAATTCGTGACCGCGATTGTACATGATCCTTTGGGTAGATATATTGAGGCTGAATATGGTCTTTCAGGCGATGGTAAGACGGCATTCATTGAAATGGCAGCAGCATCGGGTCTTGGTCTTTTAAAGCCATGGGAGCAAAATCCATTGCTTACGAATACAATAGGAACAGGTGAATTAATTCTTCACGCAATCGACGCCGGAGTAAAAGAGATAATTCTTGGGATTGGCGGAAGTGCAACTACCGATGCCGGAATGGGTATGGCTTTTGCACTCGGTTACGAGTTTTTGGGTGAAGATATGGAGGCAATTATACCGAGCGGGGAAAACCTCACCCATATAAAATTTATCAGGACCGAGAAAGTAAGCCAAAAGTTGAAGGCTATCAGGTTTGTAGTAGCCTGTGACGTTACAAATCCGCTTTATGGCGAATCGGGAGCTGCTTTCGTTTATGGACCGCAAAAAGGAGCTACCAAAACAATGGTTTCGCAATTGGACAACGGTCTTAAAAACATAGCGCGAGTAGCTGCTGAAACCTTCGGGTATGACATCTGTGAAAAACCCGGAACCGGAGCTGCCGGCGGTTTGGGGGCGGGTGCAATTTGGTTTCTGAATGCAGAACTTCTGCAGGGTGTGAGTATTGTTATGGATCAGACTAATATTGAAAATCATATCAAAAAAGCTGACCTCGTTATAACCGGTGAGGGAAAAGTAGATGAACAAACATTAAACGGTAAAGTTGTAAAAGGGTTAGCGGGTCTTTGTCAAAAACACAGTGTTCCGTTGGCAGTCGTTTGCGGCACTTTAATGATTACTTCTAACGAAGCGAAACAGGCCGGTATAACCTATGCAGTTTCAGTTCTTAATCGGCCGATGACCTTGCAGCAGGCAGAAAATGAAGCGTATTCACTGGTTCAGGACGCAACTTTTCAATTGGTCCGGTTGTTTTTTCATAAAGGTCAATAATGACCTGGTAATACATTATTTAGCATTCGCCTAAAAACAAAGTACTGAAATACATGCCCGAATTTAATTACAAAGACGAGCTTTCTAAAATTCCTTTTGATCCAGGTGTCTACCGGTATTTCGACGAAACCGGAGAGGTCATTTATGTCGGAAAAGCCAAAAGTCTTAGAAACAGGGTTTCCAGTTATTTCCTGAAATCAAACCAGCATGACCGTAAAACCAAACGCCTTGTCAGTCAGATTCGACGGATAGAATATACCATTGTTCATACAGAATGGGATGCTTTGTTGCTTGAAAATCAATTGATAAAGCAGTTTCAGCCAAAGTTTAATATTCTTTTAAAAGACGATAAAACATATCCGTTCATTTGTATTACCGACGAACGTTTTCCGAGAGTTTATGTCACCCGCGAGCTGGATAAAAAGAGAGGGACTTTCTATGGCCCTTTCGCTAATCTTCGCTCCATGCACACGTTGCTTGATATGTTCAAGTCACTTTACACGATCCGTTCCTGCCATTTACATTTGTCAAAAGAAAATGTCGAGGCCGGGAAATTCAAAGTTTGTCTGGAATATCATATCGGGAATTGTAAGGGGCCCTGCGAGGGATTCCAGGACGAGGCAGATTATAATGTGGAAATCGAGCAGATTCATCACATGCTCAAAGGAAATCTTACGCTTCCCCAGCAATATTTCAAAGAAAAAATGCTTTCCGCGGCAGAGCAAATGGCTTTTGAACAAGCGCATTCATGGAAAACAAAAATCGAACATTTGTCGAATTTCCAGAGCAAGGCTACGGTTATTAATCCGAAAATTGGAAATGTCGATGTACTGACGATCGTATCCGATGAAGAATCTGCCTATCTGAATTTTATGAAAATTACAGAAGGTTATATGATCGCGACGCAAACGTTTGAGGTTAAGAAGAAACTGGACGAAACAGATGAGGACTTGCTGGCTATGATGATCGTGGAAATGCGCGAAAAATATGGAACAGCTGCAAAGGAGTTGATCACCAACTTGAAACCGGATCTGGAAATGAAACTTGATCTTATCATACCTCAAATAGGTGACAAGAAAAAATTGTTGGATATGTCCATGAAAAATGTGATGTATTTCCGCCGTGAAAAGGCCGAACGGAGAGAGGTGGAAAATTCGGCGAGTTCGTCAAAAAAAGACCGCGTTCTGATCAAGCTTAAGGCTGATCTACAATTGAAGGCACTTCCGAGACATATCGAATGTTTTGATAACTCCAACATTCAGGGAACGAATCCGGTTGCTTCAATGGTGTGTTTCAAAGAAGGAAAAGCTTCAAAAAAGGATTACCGGCACTTTAATATCAAGACGGTTATCGGACCGAATGATTTTGCGTCTATGAATGAAATTGTCGGCCGGCGTTATTTGAGATTAATCGCAGAAAACGAGCAGCTTCCGGATCTTATCGTAATTGATGGTGGAAAAGGTCAGTTAAGTGCGGCTTGCGATGCGTTGAAAGATTTAGGAATTTACGGACAAGTTCCCATTATCGGAATCGCAAAACGCCTGGAAGAAATTTATTTTCCGGAAGATTCTTTACCGTTGTATATCGACAAAAGATCGGAATCATTAAAATTAATTCAGCAGATACGTGATGAAGCCCACCGGTTCGCCATCACTTTCCATCGTGACAAACGGAGTAAGGGAAGTCTCGTAAGTGAGCTTGAAGGCGTGGAGGGTGTTGGAAAAGTTACAGCGACAAAACTTTTAAAACATTTCGGTTCAGTAAGAGCGATCCGGGAAAGTTCTTTGGAAACCTTGACGCCGCTGATCGGTTTGGACAGGGCAAAAAAAGTCAGGTATTATTTTGACAAAATGGCGCACCAGGATTAACATCAGAAACTTGTAATAACAAATTCCATTTAATTCCAGCCAGAGAAGAGGCTGGAATTTTTGTTAATAGCCAGTAGTTCGCCCAACTTCTTTACCGACAACAAATCCTGTCGTCCAGGCATTTTGAAAGTTAAATCCTCCTGTGATACCATCGACATCCAAAACTTCGCCGGCAAAAAATAATCCCGGCACTTTTTTACTTTCAAGTGTCTCCTGATTGATATCAGAAAGGGCGATTCCGCCGCATGTCACGAATTCTTCTTTGTATGTACTTTTACCTTTCACATCGAATTGACTATTTGTCAATAGTTCTGCCATCCGGTTCAAGACCTTGTTCGTCGCTTCTGACCAGCGCAAATTTTCACTGATTTCAGCTTTTTCTGTAAATGCTTTCCACAACCGTGATGGTAATCCAAATCGTGTATGCGAATTGATCTGCTGCTTGGGAGTGTTGACCTTCTCCGCGATCAGGAATTCTCTTACCTGCTGTTCATTTAAATCGGGCAACCAGTTGACCTTGAAAGTAAAATGGTAATCCAGTGCCGCAAGATCCCTTGCTCCCCAGGCTGATAATTTAAGTATTGCCGGCCCGCTAAAGCCCCAGTGTGTCAACATGACAGGCCCGCGCCACTCATGTTTTGTGCCAATAATTTTGACATAAGCATCTTGAACGGCAACACCCGACAAAGAGAGTAAGTATCCATCCGGTACATTAAAGGTAAAAAGTGACGGGAACGGTTCTATGATCGTATGCGCATGTTCACTTATCCAGGCAAATCCGCTCGTTTTGGGATTTCCTCCGGTGGCAATTACCAGTTTATCAGCAGAAATGGATTCATCTGAGTCAAGATGCAATGAAAATTTCGGTACGTTTTCCTGCTCAGTCCATGCGAATTTTTTCACGCCAATGCTGGTTTGGACGTCAATATTCAGATTTCTGGCAGCTCTTGACAGACTTTCTATAATCGTATTGGAAGAATCTGTAATAGGAAACATTCTGCCATCTGCTTCCGTTTTGAGTTTTACCCCTCGCTTTTCGAACCAATCCACCGTATCCTGCGCATCAAATTTTGTCAGCAGTTTTCGCAGAAATTTTTCGCCTCGGGGATAATTTTTTATAAAAAAACGCAAATCGGATGGTTTGTGTGTAACATTACAGCGTCCTCCTCCGGAAATCCGCACTTTGTTCAAGACTGTTTTATTTTTTTCCAGAATGGTAATCCGGGCATCCGGATATGTTTCTGCGGCAGTTATGGCAGCCATAAAGCCAGAAGCACCGCCGCCTATAATCACAATTTGCATATTAGTAATCGTTGAAAAGCCCACAAAAATGGATAGTAACTTTTATAAAACAGCGATTTCTTTTCCTATCTTTCAAAAGAGATACTTAATCTGTAAATTTTACACTTCATCACAAATGACCGGATTATGGAAAATATAATTGTAATAGGTTTGGGAAAAGTAGGCTCACTGGTCGCGACTTTGCTGAGCAAGCGGTTCAAGGTTACGGGAGTTGACAAAATTAAGCCTCCGGTGCCGATTGCTTTTTCATTTCAATCAGGTGATATTTCTCAAAATGAGTTTTTAGAAACTATTCTTTCCAATGCGGATGCTGTGGTTTCCTGCATGCCTTATAATCTAAATTTACGGATTGCACAGGTTGCTCACAAGAAGGGCATACACTATTTTGATCTCACAGAAGATGTTGGTACTACCGCTGCGATTCGTGAAATGGCAAAAGAAAGCAAGGGTATCATGGCCCCTCAATGCGGACTGGCACCTGGATTTATTGGAATTGTTGGCGCAGATCTTGCCAAACGTTTCACAAAAATCCGTGATATAGAGTTACGTGTTGGTGCCTTACCCCGGTATCCGAATGGTCTTATGGGCTATTCTTTCACATGGTCTCCGGCAGGTGTGGTCAATGAATACATTAACGATGCCGAAGTTATCCATAATGGAGTGAGAAAAATGGTGCCATCTCTGGAGGGGATCGAAATGATCAATATTG
This sequence comes from Dyadobacter koreensis, assembly GCF_900108855.1. Taxonomy (GTDB): domain Bacteria; phylum Bacteroidota; class Bacteroidia; order Cytophagales; family Spirosomataceae; genus Dyadobacter; species Dyadobacter koreensis. The sequence goes on along the minus strand of NZ_FNXY01000003.1, from coordinate 416,577 downwards.
AAGGCCAGGAGTTTGAGGCTTTTAGCACTTCCGGGGGCCTGGGTACGATGTGTGAAACTTTTGAAGGTAAGCTTGACACGCTCAATTATAAAACCATCCGGTATCCGGGACATTGCGGTCTGATGCGGTTTTTGCTATATGAATTGATATTGAAAGAAAAACGGGAGCTGATTGAGCAGATTTTGACAGAAGCAAAACCGCCTGTACAACAGGATGTTGTTTATGTATATGCAGTTGTCGAGGGCTGGAAAGGAAATACGCTTGAAAGAGAGGAGTTTTATCGGGCCTATCATCCGATTGAAATTGACGGCCAGCATTGGCGTGCGATCTCCTGGACCACAGCGGCATCGATTGTGTCTGTTGTTGAAATGGTTGCAGATGGAACCCTGCCAGACAAAGGATTTATCAAACAGGAAGATATCGAACTGGACTTGTTTCTGGAAACAAGCAATGGAAAGTTGTTCTACTGACAAAATTATTAGCAGAGAATTATGAATAATATTAAACAGGTGCTCGATTCACTGGGTATCGATGCTGAAAATTCTGGAATTAGCACGGGCCGCAATTCCTGGCCTGGTTCGGGCGAGATGATTGAATCATATTCTCCGGTTGATGGCAGTATGATTGCTAAAGTCAGTTCAGCCGATAAATGTGACTACGACAAGGTTATTGAAGTCTCAAGGGAGGCGTTCAAAGTTTGGCGAATGGTGCCTGCTCCTAAACGGGGCGATATTGTTCGACAAATGGGAGATCAGCTTCGAAACAAGAAGCAGGCGCTCGGAATTTTGGTCAGTTATGAAATGGGTAAAAGCTTGCAGGAAGGTTTGGGAGAAGTGCAGGAAATGATTGATATATGCGATTTTGCTGTCGGATTATCCCGCCAGTTATATGGCCTGAGCATGCACAGTGAGCGGGTGCAGCACCGGATGTATGAACAATGGCATCCTTTGGGAATTGTCGGAATTATTTCAGCATTCAATTTTCCGGTTGCTGTCTGGTCTTGGAATGCGATGATTGCCTGGGTATGCGGTGATGTTAGTGTGTGGAAACCTTCGGAAAAAACACCGCTTACCGCAATTGCATGTCAGCATATCATAAGGACTGTTTTAATTGAAAATAATTTGCCCGAGGGGATTTCCTCCGTTGTGGCCGGAGGAAAGGAAGTGGGTCAATTTTTGGCAGAGGATAGCCGGATTGCTTTGTTATCTGCAACCGGCAGTACCAGGATGGGTAAAGCAGTAGGGGAGTCTGTTGCAAAACGTTTAGGTAAAAGCCTGCTTGAACTTGGCGGAAACAATGCGATCATTGTCTCAAATTCGGCAGACCTGAGTATTGCGATTCCGGGAATTGTCTTCGGTGCAGTTGGAACAGCAGGTCAGCGATGCACTTCAACACGTAGAGTAATTGTTCACGAGGAGATATATGAGGATCTGAAAAATGCACTTGTTAAAGCATATGGACAATTAAAAATCGGAAATCCTTTGGAAGATCATATTCATATGGGACCTCTTATTGATAAAATGGCTGTTGAAAATTACGAAACTGCTATTGGAAAAATTAGAAAAGAAGGTGGGAGATTTGTTGTTGCTCCCAAAGTCCTGTCCGGAGGAATTTATAATTCGGGTTGTTATGTAGCACCTTGCATCGCGGAGGTAGACAATAATTATGCGATCGTACAAACGGAGACTTTTGCACCTATCCTTTATCTGATAAAATATAAATATCTTGAAGAAGCGATTGAAATTCAAAATGCCGTTCCGCAGGGATTGTCTTCTTCCATTTTTACGTTAAATATTCGTGAGGCTGAAATGTTTTTGTCACAAACCGGATCGGACTGTGGAATTGCTAACGTCAATATCGGAACCTCTGGAGCAGAGATAGGAGGTGCCTTTGGAGGAGAAAAAGAAACCGGCGGTGGACGAGAGTCAGGTTCTGACGCATGGAAAAATTACATGAGAAGGCAAACATCTACGATAAATTATAGCTCTTCACTTCCTTTGGCTCAGGGAATAAAATTTGAGCTTGAATAATTATTATTTCTAACTTTGTAGTTAACTTAGCTGATATACGCACTTATTTAGGATAAGAAGTTTTTTATGAAATATAAATTGACATCACAGCAGATCGCTTCTAACGTTGGCGGAGAAATCGTTATTCTCAATCATAATAAAGGAGAATATTATGGTCTTGATGAAGTTGGCGCTTTAGTTTGGAACTCTTTGGAGGAAGAACCACAGACGTTGGATTCACTTTGCAGCGCTGTTTTAGAAGATTATGATATCGATAAACAGACATGTCTGGAAGATATTGAACTGTTACTTAAAGATCTTATTTCTGAAAAACTGGTTGAACTAACCGAATAATCCGGGTGAAAAGGATTACCAATTATTGGTCGAAATGGAGATTACTCTCAAAAAGTACAAAAATTAACTTTTTGTACGCCTCCGTTACGCTTGTGATCATCAAAACGGGATTGACCGTATTACCTTTTCACATCTTCCGCAAATTGTTTTACAGGATCAGCAGATCCGATAAAAAGGATAATTTGACAGCGGGCGAGATAAATGAGATTGTTTATGCCATCAATACTTCGGCGACTGTTTTACCTTTTGAATTACTTTGTTTGCCGCGGGCACTGGCTGCTAAATATTTGCTTAGAAACGTGCCTTCTTTGAGTCTGGAAATTGGAATCGAAGTTAATGCGAATAAAGACTTTGAGGCACATGCCTGGGTTGAAAAGAATGGAGATGTTATTATAGGCGACTGGTCCGAATCTGTTTTTTACCAACGTTTATGGGTTTGGGAATGAATTTTATTGATCACACACATGCCATTTTATAAAGCCTACGGATTAAATATCTCTTCTGAAATTGAGCTGCCGGAACTTAGTGTCGCAGAAAAAACTGCCAATATTGATCTTTTTATCTCTGTCGGGACTATTGATGTACCGAAATTAAGAAAAACACCTATTCATCGCAGAGGTATTCAGGCATATCAGGGTGTTGATGATGCAGGTAATCTTATTTTACACTGGGATCAGATCGCTGCCTTTAAAGCGGTAGAGGGAAATCAATTGGTAATTTCCCCCTTAACGCAGGATAGTAATCTGCTAAGCCTTTTTACTATCAGTGAAGCGCTGGCAATGATTTTGTTTCAAAGAGGATATTTTCTGCTGCACGCAAGTGCTGTAAAAGTGGGAAATGAGGCATGGTGCTTTATGGGTATTCCTGGTGCTGGCAAATCGACCACCGCAGCTGCGTTTGTGAAATCGGGTTGTTCTTTATTGAGTGATGATCTGACTGTGATACGATTCGATGAAGATGGAAAGGCTTTTATAATCCCGGGATATCCGCAATTGAAAATTTGGGATAACTCAGTTGACGGCCTCAACTATGACAGGGCTGCTTTACAGCCAGTGAGTGAAGGTGTGAATAAATTTTCATTCCGGCCGAAAGGTGAGTTTAGCCTCGATCCGGTTGCTCTTGGTAGTATTTTTGTTATAAATAAGGCAAAAAACCGCCCTGAACAACAAAAGCTCAGCGCTTCGGAAATACCCATTGAAACCTTAAAAAACTTTCCGTTACCTACGTCCTTTCTAAAGGGAAAATATTTGCAGGATCATTTTCGGCAAAGTTTTCTTTGCGCTAAATCAGCGGATATGTGGCGTAAGAGAAGGCCCAACGGATTTGAATTATTGGAAAAATGGGTAAACGGAAGTATCGCTTCAAAATCAGACATATTTTTGCATGCCTTATAATAAACTCTCTTCGCAGTTACACTTTTTAACGAGGGCTAGCCTTGGAGGAGAAGTTGAAAAACAGGTATACCCCGATTTTAAAGAAGATCTGGACTGGGATTCTATTTACGAACTTTCTCAGTGGCATCAGACCGGCGCTTTGGTGTACCAACATTTTGACGAGATTGGACAAAATACAGGAAATACTGGTTGTTTCGAAAAATTAAAGGAACAAAGCCTGAATCAGGCAGTGTTCAATATGGTCTTTCTAAAAAAGTCGATAGAAATTGCCAATGATCTCGCAGCTAATCATGTGAATTCTTTTTTAATGAAAGGTGCGCTTTGGGCATGGTTGCTATACGAAAGTCCGGGTCTGCGCGAATTTGGTGATATCGATTTCTTTCTTCAAAAAGAAAATATTAGCGAGGGACTCAAAATCCTGGCCCGCCATAATTTTGAACCAGACGTTTACAGAAAATATCTTTTGGAAACAGATAAGGTTGCAAGACTGTATTTTAAAACGGATTACCAGTTACCCCTGACCCCCATTGGCTCTCAGATGGTACAGTCTCTGGAAATTCAATGGAACACTTCCTATCCTAGGTATCACTATTCGTTTGACTGGAATGAGCTGACTGGTAAGATGATGTCCGTCAATGTTGCAAATACGGTTTTGAAAGTCCCGGCAGTGGAAAACCAGCTCCTGATGATGGTCATCCATCATGGCGGGATTGAGCAGTGGGACAAGTTGAAATATATGGCTGATTTTGTCCGTATTCTTCAGAGGTTTGGAAAGGAGATGGATTGGGCTTATATAGTTTCCAAAACGAAACAGAAAGGATTTCTTAAAATATTGCTTGAATCCCTGGGGATGGTGAAGATCCTGACAGGTGATAATTATCTAACATATTGCGGCCATGGCATTGATGACCGATACCCATCACCGGTGTTTTACAACAAAGTTATTTTTCACTGGGAAAATACAAGGGTCAAACCCGTCACAAAATCCTGGCGGATTTTTTACTTCAATATAATTTACAGGGATAGGCTACGTGACAAGCTTTCTATTTTGTTTAGCCACATAGCCTATCTTTTGGAATGGAGATTAATTATTCCTAAGGCCCGCTGGTATCGAAAGCAGCCTTAAATCAGCTTTATATTTATTGTTCCCGAGACTGAACTACCAGCTGGAAGTGTTGTCAGACCTTCACCATTATTGAAAGAATTAACATTTGCAGTCAAAGGCTCAATTCCCACGCAATCACGCGCAGGTGGAGTGTAAACGACCAGGTGATTAAATTTTCCTTCACCAGTCTCCTGCTCAATTTGAAGGGTGACATGTTGGTTTTCTGAGATCAGCTGCGTGACGGCTTTATCTCCATCAATATTTACAATAAATGCATTATCCAGCGCTTTTTTAAACAGCGGCATCGGGCCCTCTATCGGAAAAGGTGCAGTTTCAATCGGGCTCATCCGATTATCAAAAACGACAATGGTATCCGACGGGATGTTAATCTTCCAGGCATCAACCATTTCATTCCCTATCTGAAAATAAGGGTGCCAGCCAAACATAGTAGGGCAGGGTTCTGCCCCTATATTTTTAGCTTCGTATGTGAGCGAAAATATTCCGTCTGCGCTCAATTTATATTTTACTGTGAAGTCCACGGAAAATGGATAACCTTCTGGTTCTCTGATCTCATAAGATAATTTGATATAAGCATGATCGGCTGCCATAACCTGCTCAACTAATTGAAAGCGATTTTTCCGAACTAATCCATGAATTGCATTATCGCCGTTATTGAGCGCAAGCTGATAATGTTTGCCAAGAAATTTGTATTTACCATCGGGGATACGGCTTGCAAACGGAAAAAGGAGTTCGCTGGCACTTTGCGTATCTTCTGCAAGGGCGTTTGGCGTGGCAGGAGTTTTCAGAAGAGAGAAAAGTGTAACCCCTTTTCTTAGGGATAGCTGGCGAACAATTCCGCCGAGTTCCGGAACTACTACAAACCGATTTGAAGTCGCCGTTTCCTGTATGACATATTCTGTCAGTTCTCCGTATTGCTGTTTTTGTATTTCAAATGCCATAGGTATAAGTTTAGGTTTGACGTTGTAGCTAGTCGCAAAAGTACTCTAAAAATAAAAACCGGACAGTTTTACTGCCCGGTTTTATAAATAATTATCTGTTTTTCGAGAAATTAAACTGCCGAAGAGTCTTTATCTTCTGCAACCATTTCGCCTTTTTCTTTCTCAGTTTGCTTAACTGCTTCCTCATGGATTGCAGCTTCCTCATTGGAACGACGATTAATGTATGCCTGGTAGCTTGTTTCCTTTTCGTAAGGACGTTTGCCGATCAGTTTTTCCAAATCACTCTGAAACAAGATTTCTTTTTCCAGCAGTTCTTTCGCTAATATTTCCAAAGCATCGCGTTTCTCAATAAGCATATTTTTTACAAACTGGTATGCCTGATCGATCAGTTTGCGAACCTCTTCATCAATAGCCTGAGATGTTGACTCTGAATATGGCTTCGTGAAAGAATAATCACTTTGCTTTGAATCGTAGTAAGAAACATTTCCAATACGGTCATTCATACCATACATAGTAACCATGCTGTACGCAACTTTCGTCACACGTTCAAGGTCACTCAATGCACCCGTCGAAATCTTACCGAAAATTACATCTTCAGCAGCACGTCCCCCTAATGTCATACACATTTCGTCAAACAACTGCTCTGTACGATACAAATACTGTTCTCTTGGCAAATACTGTGCATAACCCAAAGCAGCAACACCACGAGGTACAATTGATACCTTAACCAATGGATCTGCATGTTCAAGGAACCAGCCTGCTACTGCGTGACCTGCTTCGTGATAAGCAACAATTTGTTTTTCCTCAGGAGATATCAATTTGTTTTTCTTTTCCAAACCACCGATTACACGATCCATCGCATCCTGGAAATCCTGCATCGTTACTTCCTCTCTGTCACGACGCGCTGCGATAAGGGCAGCCTCATTACAAACATTTGCAATTTCAGCACCTGCAAAACCAGGAGTTTGAGAAGATAATTTTTGAATATCAACGTCAACCGAAAGTTTCAAAGGTTTCAAGTGGACTTTAAAAATAGCCTCGCGACCAATAACGTCTGGCTTGTCAATTGAAATCTGTCTGTCGAAACGTCCCGGACGAAGCAAAGCCGGATCCAAAACATCCGGACGGTTGGTAGCCGCTACGATAATGATACCTGAATCGGTAGCAAAACCATCCATCTCAACAAGCAGCGAGTTCAGTGTATTTTCGCGTTCGTCATTTGAGCCTGGCATAGCGCCACGTCCACGTGAACGACCCACAGCGTCAATCTCATCGATAAAGATGATACAAGGTGCTTTCTCTTTTGCTTGTTTGAAAAGGTCACGGACACGAGCCGCACCAACTCCTACAAACATTTCGACGAAGTCAGAGCCTGAAAGTGAAAAGAAAGGAACACCTGCTTCACCAGCAACCGCTTTTGCAAGCAAAGTTTTACCGGTACCAGGAGGGCCTACAAGGAGCGCACCTTTTGGAATTTTGGCGCCCAGTTTCTTGAACTTGTCAGGAAATTGAAGATACTCTACAATTTCTTTGATCTCTTCTTTTGCTTCATCAAGGCCGGCAACATCGTTAAAAGTAATTTTAACTTTATTTTCTGCATCGAATAATGTAGCTCTCGAACGGCCGATATTAAATATCTGACCACCCGGCCCTACACCACCGGACATTCGGCCGAGTATGAAATACATCACCAGGATCATTATGATGAAAAAGCCCCATGTTCCCAGGAAACTTGTCCAATCGTTCCTCGTATCTACAACAAGCTCGATTTTGTCATCATCAGGCACACCTTCCTGAATTTTATCAAGATCCTTTTTGAAAGTCTCCGCCGAAGTTACCTGAAACTGGTAATGAGAAACCGGTTCTCCGCCGAAATAATTGCCACCATTTTCAGATGTAAGGACCTTATATTTGTCAAGCTTGAGCGCTTCTGGCTTCAATGTTACCTCTACTGACTTGTCATTTACTATCGTAACACGAGAAACTTCCTTGTCAGCCACCATTTTCTCAAAACGTTTTTGAGTCGTTTCGCGAATCGTCGATGTCCTGTTAAGGTAAGTTATCCCCAAGATAGTAGCAATCAAAGCAGCTATGATCCATCCCTGATATCCCTTTTGAGGACTTTTAGGATTTAGTGGACCTCTTTTGTTATCGTTTTCAGACATTCTTTATAATAATTAAGAGGAAATTTAATAAACAACATTTCGCATGCGATGAATGTTCATCTGCTACGATATTTACAGGACGGAATCTTCAAAGTGCGTTACAACCGCATCTCCCCAAAGCTCTTCCAAATCATAGTGTTTGCGACGTTCTTTATTAAAAATGTGAGCCACTACATCCACATAATCAATCAATATCCACTCTCCATTGGCTTTTCCTTCTTTCTGCCACGGGTCGGTTTTAGATATTTTGTAAACTTCGTCTTCCACCGAATTGGCCAAAGCATCTATTTGAGTATCGGAATTCCCCGAGCAAATTACAAAAAAATCTGTTATTGAATTTTTTACTTTCCTAAGATCAAGGATTGTGATATCCTCACCTTTCTTTTCTGACATCCCTTTAGCAATAAGCTCGGATAGATCTTTTGATGATAGTTCTTTATTTTTGCGTTGTTTCATGCGTAGTTGATTCCCATTTCTATAAACCCTAAAGTAAAGTAAAAAAATTGTACAAGTCTATATACGATACCTTAATTATAGGTAAAAAAGTTATTTATCTGCCAAGTTGTCATTCAACAAACGACATAGCGGCTGAATTAGTGCGTAGCGGATCTGGAATGGAGGGTGCGATTGTCATTACTGACGAACAAACAAAAGGTCGTGGACAAAGAGGGACAACCTGGGTATCGCCACCTCGGATGAACCTCACAATGTCGGTTATTCTGGCCCCTGTGTCAGTGCCAATACCGGATCAGTTTCTGATAAGTCAAGCTGTTGCATTGGGAATATCAGACTATCTGAGTACTTATTCGGATAAAGTTAAGATAAAGTGGCCAAATGATATTTATCTCGACAACAAAAAAATATGTGGCACGCTTATCGAAAACTCTATACAAGGTAACATAATTTCCAGTTCCGTTGCAGGTATGGGTATCAACATAAATCAGACAGACTTTGAAGGTTCCCGTGCAACTTCTTTGGCGAAAATGACTGGACGCGAGTTTGTTAAAGCTGAGGAATTTTCTAAACTTGTCCGTCACCTGGACACGTGGTATCTGAAACTGAAATCAGGAAACCATAACGAAGGGATCAGACGTGAGTATTTGAATCGGCTTTTAGGTTACAATCAGTTACGCCATTTTCGTTACAAGAATGAAATTGTCTCAGGAACGGTGACAGGCGTAACGGATTATGGAATGTTGTGTATCCGGTTTACAAATCAGATTGACATACAGGAAGTTGATCTGAAAGAAATCGAATGGATATGGGATTAATCTTCAATTTTTGGAATTCCCCATTTTCCTAATATTACCATGGCGACGCAGCAAATCAATAAACCAAGTGACTCACGGGCTTCTTCAATATTAATACTTCTCATTTGAGCTTCTCCGAAAAAGATCCCCTCAAATTGTGGCGGCCACTGAAATATGGCTGCGACAAGATAGCCCGCTGCAAGCACATAGAAAACCCAGGACGGCCATAGATTATTAACGCTCATATAACAGGCAAGGGCGGCAGCACTGTAAGTAAAAATCCAAACGGTTGAGTCGGGATCATTAAACTGAAAATATGCAAAAAGCATGAATAGCAGTCCAAATACGATCTTGAAGAATTTCATGTTTTTTCAGGATTAGTGGGTTGATGTTAAATATAAAGCTGATTTAAGTTTTTTATTACTATTTCAACCATATAATTTTCGTCATTTGCAAAACTGACTAAGCGCAGCTGTTGCATCCCCATAACCAAGATTTTCTGCCTGTTTAAGACTTGTGCAGCCAAGATCTTTTTCTCCCTCATTGTACTGAGAAAGTCCCAGTCCGTAAAAAGCCTTTCCATACTGAGAATCTAGTTTGATGGTCTGACGGAAAGCCAAGGTAGCCTTTTTAAAATCGTTAACCCGGTAGTAAGTATTTCCCAGATTGTACCAGGCTTGCTTGTTATCCTGATTTAGTTGGGTAGCTTTTTCAAAATCCAGAATCGCCGGCTCTGCCTTGTCCAGCAAAACATAAAGCTGACCTCTGTTCAGGAATACGTCGGAAGTATCCGGCGCGAGGCTGGCGGCGTGGTTGTAATCAGTAAGTGCAGAATCAAGATGATTATCGGCAGTATATAAAAGTGCGCGGTTGAAATACGGACGGTAAGAATTTGGTTGAAGCTTGATGGCCTGATTGAAATCCATCAGAGCGCTTGCGTACTCCTTCATCTCATAATAAGCGACACCACGGGTATTCAAAGCTTCGGCGTTGGAAGTATTTTTTTCAATGGCTTTGTTGAGGTATTCGATCGCTTCTTTGTTTTTGCCTTCGCGCATCAAATCTTTTCCTTTTTGTAAGAAAGCATCACTCGATTGGGAACAGGAATTAAGAAAAAGTAAAAAAAATAAAAAAAATATACGGCACATAATCACGCGTTTAGAGTTGTTTCGCACAAAAGTAAGACGAAAGATGAAACGAATGATTTCTTTTTGTCAAATAAATGTCTTTATCTTTGCACCGGCAAATCGGAACTACCAGCTCCTTCCGAATCCCCCAGGTCCTGACGGAAGCAAGGGTAGGTGGTTGATGCGGTGAGATTCTCGGTTTGCCTTTTTTTATGCCCTTTCCATTCCATTCCACATCTTTTTTTTGCTTTTAGTCAGGGTTTTCTACTTTTGTGGAACAATTAAACTATTCAATTCTTGATATGAAATTTTTTATTGATACTGCTAATCTGAAAGAAATTAAAGAAGCTCAGGCTTTAGGCGTACTTGATGGTGTTACTACGAATCCGTCGCTTATGGCAAAAGAAGGAATTACAGGTAAGGATAATATCATGAGACACTACAAAGCGATCTGTGATATTGTGGACGGAGATGTAAGTGCGGAAGTAATTTCGTTGGATCTGGAAGGAATGATCCGTGAAGGAGAAGAGTTGATCGAGATTGATGATAAAATTGTTGTAAAGATCCCTATGACAAAAGAAGGGGTTAAAGCTTTGAAATATTTTTCGCTTAAAGGCGTTCGTACAAACTGTACACTAATTTTTTCAGCGGGTCAGGCCTTATTGGCAGCGAAAGCAGGTGCAACATATGTTTCTCCTTTTGTAGGCCGTCTGGATGATATTTCTACGGATGGTATTGGTTTGATCGAACAAATTCTGACGATCTACCGTAATTATGGCTTCGAGACACAGGTTCTCGCTGCCTCGGTTCGTCACCCGATGCACATTATCCAGTGCGCGGAAGTTGGTGCCGACGTGATGACAGGACCTTTGAGTGCGATGGAAGCGTTGTTGAAACATCCGCTTACCGATATCGGCCTTGAAAAATTCCTCGCTGATTACAACAAAGGAAACGCTTAATAAGAAATAGAACCATATGAGAGGTTAGATGTTTAGGGAAACTAAATGTCTAACCTCTTTTCTCAAAATCTGATTATTTCATTTATGACTGAATCAACAGAGCCTATTGTAAGATTGGAACGGGCAGATATCTATCAGGGTGACCGGCCTGTTTTAAATGATGTCCATTTTGAGATAAAAAATGGTGAGTTTGTTTACCTGATCGGCCGTACCGGCAGTGGAAAAAGTTCTCTGATGAAAACGCTTTACGGAGATCTGTGGCTGCATACAGGATCTGCAAAAGTGGTAGGTTATGAACTGCATAATATAAAAAGGGCCGATATCCCTTTTTTACGCCGCAGGATCGGAATCGTTTTTCAGGATTTTCAGTTATTGTCAGATCGTTCGGTAGAAGATAATTTGTCTTTTGTTTTAAGAGCGACAGGCTGGGATCAGCAATCAAAAATATCCAAACGGATTGCTGAAGTATTGATGCAGGTTGGACTGGGAACTTCTCAAAAAAGAATGCCGCATCAGCTTTCCGGCGGTGAGCAGCAGCGTGTAGTAATTGCCCGCGCTATGCTAAATGAGCCGAGAATTCTGATTGCAGATGAGCCTACGGGAAATCTTGACCCGGAAGTGGGAGACCAGATCATGCAGGTTTTCAGAACTATTAATAATGCAGGGACAGCAATTTTAATGGCAACTCACAATTATGAATTCCTTAAAAAATTCCCAGCCCGTACGATCAAGTGTGAAAACGGAACGGTTTCAGAAGGATAAGAACAATATTGAAACAATATAAAAAAACAGGTTGAAGAATAATTCTCCAACCTGTTTTTTTATAGGACAATTCTAAAAACTATTTCGCCGTCAGATCAATGAACGGGATAATAACTTCTTCTAATGAAACTCCTCCGTGCTGAAAAGTATCACGATATAAGTTCACATATTGATTGTAATTATTTGGGTAAGCAAAGAAGTAATCCTCTTTGGTAAATACATAAGAAGTCGAAACGTGTGGTTTTGGCAGGAAAATACGTTCCGGTTTACGGCATACCATCAGGTGGTTATCGTCAAATCCCAGATTTTTCCCGTGTTTGTAACGTAAGTTCGTATTTGTTTCACGATATCCGATAATTTTAACAGGTTTCTGAACCCTGATCATTCCATGGTCAGTAGTTAAGATTAACCTGCATTTTTTCTCAGCCACTTTTCTGATAAAATCTAAAAGAGGAGAGTGCATTAACCAGGATTTGGTGATCGAGCGGTATGCTGATTCGTCAGGTGCCAATTCCTTGATCATCTGAACATCCGTGCGCGCGTGAGAAAGCATATCGACGAAATTGTAAACTATTACATTCAGCTGATTATTCAACAAGTTGTTAAAATTATCAATCAACGATTTTCCCTGATTTGTATTCAGGATCTTGTTATATGAAGATTTGATATTCAAGTGATTTGTCTCCAGTTGCTTTTGAAGAAAATCAAACTCATGGTTATTTAAACCTTCCTCTCCATCCGGCGTGTTTTCATCGCTGACCCACCATTGCGGATGCTTACGCTCCATCTCACTTGGCATCATACCAGAGAAAATAGCGTTACGTGCATATCCCGTAGTAGTTGGCAAAATTGAATAATAAGAAGTTTCTTCTTCTACATTGAAATATTCCTGGATGATCGGCTGAATAACTTTCCACTGGTCATAACGGAAATTATCTATCAGTAAAAAGAAAACAGGCTCAGTTGATTGTTTCAGATAAGGGAATACTTTCTGTTTCATCAATTGATGTGACAGAATCGGGCGATCCGCTTTTGGATCGTTAAGCCAGCCTTCATATTCCTGTTCTATAAATTTGCAAAAGTTAGCATTTGCATCACTTTTCTGCATACTGAACACTTCTGACATACCCTGGTCGTCAGAATTTTCAAGCTCTAACTCCCAATAAATAAGTTTTTTATATATATCAGCCCACTCCTCATGTCCGATTCGATCCTGATATTGCATCGCAAGATTTCTGAACTCCTGCTGATAGCTTAACGTTGTTTTTTCAGTAACTAGCCGTTTGTTATCCAGGATTTTTTTTACCGAAAGTAAAATTTGGTTTGGATTCAGTGGCTTGATCAGATAATCATCGATTTTAGAACCGATGGCATCTTCCATGATATGCTCTTCCTCACTTTTGGTGATCATCACAACCGGAAGCATTGGCTGCATTTGTTTTATTTGTGCGAGGGTTTCGAGACCGGTCATACCCGGCATCATTTCATCTAAGAAAACAATATCAAACCGGTCATTTTCAATGCGGTCAAGGGCATCTGCTCCACTGTTAACAGGTGTAACATTATACCCCTTATTGGTCAAAAACATGATATGTGGTTTAAGAAGATCTATTTCATCATCAGCCCAAAGGATGTTATATTGCATAGGTTAGTTTTTCAATTAGTAATGGTTAAAACAAAGAAAATTAACGTGCCAAAGTATGATCTGGTATCAAAAAAACAGGCTTTTAACATAAATTAAGACTAAAAAGGCAATTCTCATTGAACCTTGTATTTAAGAATTTGCTATTTTCTGTCGGCCTGAATCAGGACAAAAATCTGCGTGTCACGCGTTCAAGATCGTCGGGTGTATCCACACCATGCGAATCGTCGGAGGTAACTACCGCCTTAATGGAATATCCGTTTTCAAGCCACCGGAGCTGCTCCAGCGCTTCTGCTTTTTCAAGCGAGGAAACTTCCAGTTTTGTTATTTCTGCGAGTACATCTACGCGATAAGCATAGATACCAATATGTTTGTAATAGGTGTGTTTCTCAAGCCAGTTTCCCGTTTCGACGCCACGTAAATAGGGGATCGTCTGCCTGCTGAAATATAAAACTTCCCGTCGCTTATTCAACACAGCTTTGGGAACATTGACATTGAAAAGAATATCTTCTGAGTCGATAATCTTTACGAGTGTCGCCAGTTCGATTGAACCGTCAAGTTCTTCTGCCAGGTTATTTATAGGTTCCGGACTGATAAAAGGTTCATCGCCCTGAATATTAATAACATAGTCAAATTTCCCTTCCGTTTTTGTCAAAGCCTCATAACATCTGTCTGTCCCGCTTTGATGCACCGAAGATGTCATAATAGCTTTCCCTCCAAAACTTTCGACGTGATCATAAATTCTTTCGTCGTCAGTTGCTACGATAACCTGATTGAGTTGTGTAGCTTTGGAAGATTGTTCATATACACGCTGAATCATTGATTTGCCCCCGATGTCGACCAACGCTTTGGCAGGAAAACGGGTTGATGCATAGCGCGCTGGTATTATACCTAGTATTTGCACGTGTTTATAGTTTGAATGATATTATTTCAAATTTTGTTTCAAAATAAAGCTAAAAATTTGCAAAAAGTTTTTTCACATACGTTTTCACAAAATATCTGGCGGATACTTCCTCACCCTGATCCGGATATCAACGAATGGGCTATCGAATTGCGGGAAAGTTCGGAAAAGAAAGTGTCATTTGCGATAATAGACTTGTCAATTCCCAAATTACGCTGGCAAGTTACGCCAGAAGGCGCAGATTGGTGGACTTCGCTTACAGCAATTTCAAACCAGCAACTGTTTTTGCACAACTACCGGTTTCCGGATATACCGCAGCCAACCGATCTGTTAGCTGTTTCTTCGAAGGATGGAAATTTGTTATGGGCGCTGCCTAACTACGTATTAGTGCGGACGTTAGAGGGACAGGAGGTTGAGGTCGCGACACAGCGAGGGGATAAGTTTCAGTACGCGATTTGTGATGCTGACACAGCTCGTTTATCGCAACCTTCGGATGAGATGAAACAAGTTTCATCTGAAATAATTTTAAAACAACCTGTTCGTTACAAGGAAAAGAATATTTATTTCGACAGGCTGATGTCTTTTTTATCGGAAACTGTGGGTATTTCCAAACCCATTTGTATCGATTATTTGGATGAAAGACCCTATATGATGTTTTCTTATTATATTTACGAGCAGGAAAAGATAGCACAATATCTTCTTATCGTGACAGATAAAAAGGACATCGTATTTCATGAGCAACTTTCTGAGGGGCGTGATGGTGTAGGCCAGTCGACCATGTTGCTGAAAAATGGTGTTTTGGTATATCTTAAAAATAATAATGAATTTTCGAGTTTAACATTTTCTGACTGAATGAAATACATAGTATACCTAGCCATTTTGGCAGGTTTTTTAACAGGAGCGGTGAATGCCCGTGCGAATGGTGTTAGTGCAGTGGATTCAATAGGGTTTGAAAAAGTGGGAGGTAAGATTTTTGTTTTACATAAGGTCAATCAAGGTCAGACAATGTTTGCTGTCGTAAGACAGTATGGTACAACCATTCAGGCACTTCGTGACGCAAATCCGGGGATCAGTGACGCAGTTCAATCGGGGCAAACGTTGCGTGTGCCTTATTCGCCACGTGTGAGCAAGAAAGAAGCTAAAAAGGAGGAACCGAAAAAAGAGGAGGCGAAATCTGTCGTGAAGGATTCAAAGCCATTGCCACCACCTCCGGCGACAACAACTACGCCGACTGCGGATACCAAAATTTCCGTAGCTCCCAATGGAATCCACAAAGTTGAGGCTGGACAAACTCTTTACCGTGTCGCTGTAAAATATGGTGTATTGATGGCTGATATCCGTAAATGGAATAATCTTAAAGACGACAATTTAACAGAAGGGCAGGAATTGATAGTCAGCGAAAAAGGTGCTGAAAAAGCAAAACCTGTGGTAGTCGCGGAGCCAAAAAAAGTAGTGACTAATGTTGTGAAAGATTCAGTTCGTGCGAAAGCGGCTGTTCCTGAAAAGGTTATGAAGCCGGTTGAAGAAGTGGCACCTCCAAAGGTTGTGACGGGTAAGCGTAAATCTGAATCGGGTTTGGCAGAGGTGATTGAAACAGACGAAAGTACCAGCAAGTTTCTCGCATTGCACCGCAACGCTCCAATTGGTGCTTTGGTGGAAGTTTTGAATGAATACAATCAGGAAAAAATTATAGTACGCGTCATCGGCAGAATTCCGGAAACCAGCGTCAATGATGATATCATTATAAAATTATCTTCACGCGCTTTCGAAAAAGTTTCACCGAACAGCAAGCGTTTCAGAGCAGTAATTAGTTATCTGGAAAGTAATTAAAAAGAAAGGAAATTTAAATGGGATAGGATTGGTTTAATAATCACACATCTCTCATCACAAATTAAAATTCTGAAAAATACACGTAATGAAGCATTCACCCGAGTTCAGATCAAAAAGAGAAGAGGAAAGAGCAGCGTTGAAAAAAACAACCGGATATAAACTTTGGAGCGTATTATTTACGCTTATGTATCCGTTCATTGCGGTTTTTACATTTGTTTTTTCTTGTATCGTTATGTTCTTTTCCGGGATTTCGAAAGCTTTGGCTTACGTGTTAGGAAAAAGTCATGCTGAACATTGAAGTTGAGTTAACGCCTATATCACAATCCATTGCCGATTTACTGGAATTAAAAGCGGAGGAATATAATCAGCCGGGTTTTATTTCACACGATCCAATAAGTATACCGCACCGTTTTTCAAAAAAACAAGATATAGAAATTATGGGTTTCTGGGCGGCTGTGCTGGCCTGGGGGCAGCGGAAGACGATTATCAGCAAATGCCTCGAATTATCCCAGTTGATGGATAACGCTCCTTATGACTTTGTAAAAAATCATCAGGACAGCGATCTTGAAAAATTTCTTAGCTTTAAACATCGTACATTCAATGCAACGGATACGTTGTATTTTCTACATTTTTTTCAAAATTTTTACAAACAACATGACTCGCTGGAATATGCTTTTAGCAGTCACATGTCAGAATCTGATATCACGATTGAAAATGGATTGATTGGTTTTTATGACCTTTTCAGCGATTCCGAAAATTTCCCAGCAAGGACAAGAAAGCATATCGCAACGCCAGTCAGGAAATCGTCGTGCAAGCGGTTAAATATGTTTTTGAGATGGATGGTGAGAAAAGATAACAAGGGTGTTGATTTTGGTATTTGGGATACAATAAAATCTTCGCAATTAGTTTGTCCCTGTGATGTTCATGTGGACAGGATCGCCAGAAAATTAGGATTGATTCAAAGACCGGTAACCGATTGGCGAACGGCTACTGAACTCACGGCTTCTCTAAGGATGTTAAATCCGGGCGACCCGGTTTTATACGATTTCGCATTGTTTGGTCTGGGAATTGAAGGATTCGCGAAGGAAGAGTTTCTGATCTAAGAAATTTAGATTTGAAAGCATAAGAGACTATATTATCTCCTATCATATCTGTCGACAAGCATGTGTAGTGATAAAAAAATCCCTGTCAGTTTCGCTGACAGGGATTTTTTACTGAAATCTTAAAAACTACATTGCGCTTTCCTTAAATTCAATTGAATCAATGGCAAAAAGCGGCTTTCCGTTTGCTTGTGGGTTTTTATATACAAAAACAACTTTGTGTTTCTTGTTATCTGCCGGAGCCGTAGTTGTCAGATTAAGTGTACCGGAAGTTTCAACCTTTGCTTCTCCGATCTTCAATCCCGAAGGAGAGTCTAGTCGTGCTTCCAAAGTTCCGCCCGCCGTTTGTTCAGTACTAATTACAGCTACTGACAAAGCAGAAATTCCAGACAAATCGATATCGTCAAATGTAATAAAACTGCCGTTTGCAGATCCTAAAACTACTTCCGGACCGGCAGGTGTTTTGAATTTTACAAAGCCCTTACCTTCATCTAATGTATTAGCCTGAATTTTTGCAGGACGCAATGCCACTGTTTTCGATCCTGTCAACGGTCCCATGGTACCATTTCCTTTGTCCGTATAAGTGGCTGTGAAGATATACGAGCCATCCTTTTTCTTAGCTTCTGTCACATAAGAACTTTTCAAAGGTTTTTTCTCGACAACCTGTTTTTTGGAGAGCGACAAAATGTATTTAACCATTTCCTCAACTTCTTCTGGCTTATGCTGCGGATGGGCTGCCATCGCCTGCTCACCCCAGACTCCACCACCACCTTTGATGACTTTGTCGGTCAGCGTCTTCAAAGAATTTCTTTCTTTTTCATACCTTCTGGCAACCTCGATATAAGCAGGACCTATGGATTTTTTGTCAACCGAATGGCAGGCTTTGCAATCGCTTAGTTCAATCAGACGTCTTCCGGTATCAAATCCAGTATTTGCCTGATGTCCCTGCGCAAGAACAGTTTTGTCGTAACCTTCCAGATAATTGATTGTCAGCGTTACTTCTTCTTCGGGAATTGACTTTTTCACCAGACTTCCGTCTTCTTTGTCCATAACGGCAACTTCATAATTAACTGGCTTGTCATTCCAGTAAAAGGTTTTATTTCCCTTGATCGCCACATCAACCTGAGGAATGGCATTACCAGCTTTTATCGTTACTTCCGAAGTGTTGCTGTTTCCCGCGCTGTCTGTAACTTTTAATAGTGCAGTGTACTCACCGGCTTTTGTGTAGGTGAAGGTAGGATTTGCTAATGTGCTTTTTCCTAATCCTTTGCCAAATGACCATTCATATTTGATCGGATCTCCATCGTAGTCGATAGATCCTTTTGATGAAAATGCAACTTTTAACGGAACTGCACCGGTAGTGTTTGTTGCTTTTGCAGCCGCTACCGGAACGCGATTTCCAGCGTTGTAGGTAATATGTGATAGACTTGCTTCATCGTTTTGCGCAAACCAGTTAGGACCATATTCCAGTGTATATAATGAACCATCATTTGCAAACTGCATATCAATCGGGTGACTGAATTTCCCCTTTGGCATAAAACGCTCAATATTTACCAGGTTACCTTCTTTGTCCATGGTCACTACGTTAATGTAATCACGGATCCAGTCGTATGCAAAGAACTTTCCATTGTAGTAGTTCGGGAATTTACTTTTGCTGTCCTGGTAGTCGTTGGAATAAAAAACTGGCCCTGCCATGGCATTACGTCCACCTTTTCCTACGATAGGGCCGAAGTCAGGTGAGTCTGCATATGGATAATAAATAAAAGCGGGTTGTGCCGGAGGTAACTTTTTGATACCAGTATTATGCGGAGAATCATTAATTGGCGCCGCAGGATCGAAAGGTTTGCCGGAAGTGCTGTCTGCAAAATTGAACTCGATGTATGGCTTGTTATCTGCTATAAATAGAGGATAACCAAAATAACCTGCTTTTCTTGCCTGGTTTACTTCATCATATCCGCGAGGTCCGCGTTTCGGATTATCGTTTGAAGCATCTGGTCCAACATCACCCCAGTATACATAGCCCGTGTGCTGATCGACTGAAATACGATAAGGATTCCGCGTTCCCATCACATAAATTTCAGGTCGGGTTCGACGGTCGTCATCGTTTTCTGTTCCAACCGGGAAAAGATTTCCTTCTGGTATGTCATAAAGATTTGTTCCGCCTGGCATATTCGCACGACGATCGCCATACCGAGGTTTGATACGGAGAATTTTTCCTCTCAAAGAATTGGTATTGGAAGAAGAATGACGACCATCCCAGCCTTCACGCCCCGGCCGCCCATCAATAGGGCCGTATCCGTCAGACTGGAAAGGATTCACGTCGTCGCCTGTCGATAAATAAAGATTGCCTTTTGCATCCCAGGCGATTGAACCTCCGGTGTGACAGCAATCTGTCCTCTTTACAGGTACCCGTAACAAATTTTCTTCGGTCGACAAAAGTAACGTGTCCTTAATGTCGTCATACTTGAAACGAGACAAATGTTGTGCGGTATCTGCTTCACTTGAAGGTGGAGAATAATATAGATAAACTAATTTATTGGTCTTGAAATTCGGGTCAATATTCAAACCCATCAGGCCGTATTCCTGTTTGATATAAACTGGAATTTCAGCGGCAATTTTCATCTTTCCAGTTTTAGGATTGTAAAGCTTTAGCTTTCCTTTTCTTTCCGCAACCAACACACGCTGATCATCCAGAACAACTAATTCCGTAGGTTCATCCAGTTTGCTAACCAACACTTTTTTCGTAAAACGGTTTTCCTCAGGACGTGCTTTCGAATAGTCAAGGGAAGTAGCCATGACATAATTTAAGCCTCCTGTCAGGTGTTTTAAAAATACAGGATTTACAAAAGTCGCGTCTTCGTGACCGAAATTGGTATAAAATGCTTTTCCCCCATCATATTCATGGAACCATGACATCGGGTGTTTGTCACCCATTTTACCATCTTTATATGACTTCTCGTCAATGTTTACAAGAACGGTAACCTGGGGATTGAAGGTTTTGAAATCATAAAATTCGTCCTTGATTTTCCAGCGATCCGGAAAACCTTCCATAGAAGGATGATTTTTATTGACTACATAAGCTTCGCCTTCCTGTACATTCGGATTTCCCGGGTGGCTTGCAAAATAAGCACCGGCGAGTTTGTTGTACCATTGCCAGTCGTATTCTGTATCTGTCGCTGCGTGAATTCCGAGATACCCCCCGCCTGCCTGAATGTAATGTTCAAAGGCTTCCTGCTGATCGTCATTGAGAATATTTCCGGTTGTATTCAGAAATAGTACAGCACTGTATTTTCTAAGATTTTTTTCGGTAAAGACGGAAGAATTTTCCGTAGTATCGACACTGAAACCGTTTTCTTTTCCCAGTTTAATAAGGGCTGTCTGCCCCGCCGGAATGGACGCATGTCGAAAACCAGCCGTTTTGGAAAAAACCAGGATTCGTTTTTCGGGCGTAACTTTTTGAGCAATGGTGGCAACTGAAACGCACCATGCCAGGCAAAGCGCGCTCAGGTATTTCATAATTTTTGAAAAAGAAGGATACTTCATTATTGGTTGTTTGGGTTTCAGTATTAGATCAGAAATTTGATTGTAAACTGGTCATCTTACTTTTATTACTATGTTTTCCCGAAAGGGTACAAGTTATTGTATAAAAAAACCTATCAGTCATAAGAACGATAGGTTTTTATTATACTTGTTATAACGACAATTATTTATTCAGAGCCCTAGAATTCTGCGGTTAAAGGCTTCGTCAGCACCTGTCCCGGCGAAATCATCGAATGCTTTAGTTGTAACATCAATAATGTGGTTTGCAATAAATGGAGCGCCTTCTGCCGCGCCTTGTTCCGGTGATTTGATACAGCATTCCCACTCTAAAACTGCCCAGCTTCCGTAATCATACTGAGAAAGTTTCGAGAAAATACTTGGGAAATCAACCTGTCCGTCTCCTAATGAGCGGAAGCGGCCGGCGCGGTCTGCCCATCCTGCGAAACCACTGTATACACCTTGTTTTCCTGTTGGATTAAATTCTGCGTCTTTTACGTGGAACGCTTTGATGCGGTCGTGGTAAAGATCGATGAATTGAAGATAATCAAGTTGCTGTAATACGAAGTGACTTGGGTCGTAGTTGATATTAGCTCTTGAATGTCCGTCAAGATAATCGACGAACATTTCGAAAGTAGCACCGTCAAACAGATCTTCGCCAGGGTGAAGTTCATAACAAACGTCAACGCCATTCTCGTCGTAAACATCCAGAATCGGTTTCCAGCGCGCAGCAAGTTCTTTAAACGCAGTCTCAACCAGACCAGCCGGACGTTGAGGCCAAGGGTAAAGGAAGGGCCAAGCTAACGCCCCAGAGAATGTTGCACTGGCTGTAAGGCCAAGATTCTTACTCGCAACGGCAGTATATTTCAATTGTTGAACAGCCCACTCCGCTCTTGCTTTTGGATTTTTACGTACTTCCGGAATAGCAAATCCATCATACATTTCATCATAAACGGGATGAGAAGCTACAAGCTGTCCGATGATATGAGAAGCAAGTTCAGTAATTTCAAGACCTTTATCTTTCAGCTTACCTTTCAATTCATCCGCGTACGTCTGAGATTCTGCGGCAAGTTTTACATCAATAATCCTTGGGTCCCAAATCGGCAACTGAACGCCTTTGTAGCCAAGATCGGCCATGTACGTTGTTAAACCATCAAGCGTATTAAACGGAGCTTCGTCACCCAGAAACTGGGCAAGAAAAATACCTGGTCCTTTTATAGTTTTCATAGTTCTTTGTTAATGTTGAATGGTAGAATGAGTGAATGATAGAATGAGCTAGTCCTATTCACTCATTCTATCATTCACTCGCTCAAAATTAGACAGTCACCCAAGCCTGTTTCTTATTGCTTTCCAGGATTCTTTCGCAGATTAATAGCTCGCGGTATCCGTCTGCAAAGGTAGGGAAGGTTGGGTTTTCCGGTTGTTTGCCTTCTGCGATAGCAGCGTAAACTTCCTTGAACATTTGTTTTGATGTATCCGGGAAACCTTCGTTGTGCCCGCCAGGGAAAGTGATCAACGAGCGAACATCATCATTTACAAGTGATGGATCGCGCATTAATATTTCGTTGCTCTTGTCGCGGTTACCAATCCACATTTCGTTTGGAGCTTCGGAGGTCCAGTTGAAAGTTTTCTTAGAGCCTGAAATTTCCAGAGTCATACGGTTTTTACGTCCGGCAGAAACCTGCGAAACAGTTATCACACCTTTGCTTCCGTTGTCAAAACGAAGAAGAACGTTGGCGTGATCTTCTGTTGTAATCGGTACATCGGCGTAGTCTTCCGGCTGAAGCATTTTTCCTGAATAGGTTTCCACCGCTTTTAAAGGCTTCTTACGTGTCTTGTGGATTGTATTAAAATCTGCAAGAACTTCTACTGTTTTCAAGCCTGTAATATATTCCAGGATATCCATCAAATGGGAACCGATATCAGCGATTGCACGAGAATCACCTGATTTGTCCGGTTCAAGACGCCAGTTATAATCTGTCTCATAAAACAACCAGTCCTGAAGGTAAGAACCGATGAAAGAATAAATTTCACCAAGCTCTCCACGTTCACGCATCGATTTCATCTGACGTGCCAATGGATAATAACGCAGATTGAAGTGGACTGCGTTAACAAGACCTGTTTTCGCAGCAAGCTCCACAAGTTCTTCCGCCTCCGCTAGATCTTTTGCCAATGGTTTTTCACAAATTACGTGTTTGCCAGCAAGCAAAGCCGCTTTTGATTGAGAGTAGTGAAGGAAGTTAGGTGTACAAATGTGGATTGCCTGAATATCGTCCTGCTTCAACAATTCATCAAATGTGTAAGACCGGGAGATTCCCAATGCATCCGCTTTTTCTTTTGCTGCCTCGGCAGTTACTTCACAAAGAGCAGCTACTTCAACATTAGGAAGGCGTCTTAGCGCTTCGATATGGGCAGGGCCAATAAAACCGGTACCGACTACACCAACTTTTATTTTAGTCATAAACAAGGTAAAAGGATTGTGAAAAATATTTTAAAGGTATGGGAGTATGCGTAATATTTACAAAGAAGACCGGAACAGGTTCCGATCCTCAAAATATAGATTCTTTCAGGATCTACTCAAAAGTGGTCCACTTCGTGTCAGATTTATCAGAAGCAATTACCGTCTGCACGAACTTCATACCGCGTAAACCGTCCTGAGCAGTCGGGAAATCATAAACCGGATCAGCTTTGCGCCCTTCCCAGTGTGCACGAACGTGAATAGCGAAATTTCGGTAAAGATTGGCAAATGCTTCAAAATAACCTTCCGGGTGCCCGGCAGGAATCCGGGTATGAACCTGAGCTGCTTTAGACAAATTTCCAACGCCGGTACGAATCAACCGAACTCCCTGCTGGGTTTTGTGAATCAATGTATTCGGTTCCATTTGTTTCCATTGCAAACCGCCCGTTTCACCATAAACACGGATATTCAGGTCATTTTCTTCTCCGTTCGCAATCTGGCTATTTTGAAGAATACCTTTTGCACCGTTGTCGAAACGAAGCAAAACGTTAGCGTCATCATCCAGTTGGCGTCCTTCAACAAAAATGGTAAGGTCAGCACAAAGCTGTGTAATTCTCAGCCCTGTGATATATTCAGCAAGATTCTCAGCATGCGTTCCAATGTCACCCAAGCCTCCGCCTGCACCTGACTTGCTAGGATCAGTTCTCCATGCGGCCTGCTTGTTGCCGGTAACCTCAACCAATGTAGAAAGCCAGCCCTGCGGATACTCGACAATCACCTTGCGAACTTTTCCAATAGCTCCGGAAGCAATCATATCTTTTGCTTCTTTCACCATAGGATACCCTGTATAATTGTGTGTCAGGCAGAATACAAGACCGGTTTTTTCAACCAGTTCAACAATTTCTTCCGCTTCCTCAACAGTTAGTGTTATGGGTTTATCACAAACAACGTGAAAACCATTTTCAAGAGCCAGCTTTGTAGGGGCCGCATGAACATGATTTGGAGTAACGATTGCTACAAAATCCATGCGTTCGCCTTCGGGAAGCTGTTTTTCTTTGAGGATCATCTCCTCGAAATTTCCATAAACGCGGTCTTCGGGTAAATAAAGTGCTCTTCCGGTTTCTTTCGATTTCTCGGGAGACGAGCTAAAAGCACCGCAAACCAGTTCAATTTCTCCGTCCATGATAGCGGCACGACGGTGAACACCGCCAATAAAAGCGTCGAGTGTTCCACCCACCATACCCATCCTTATCTTTCGTGACATTCCTCTGGGTTTAAAGTTTCTAAAAATATTTTACTGTAATAAGAGTAGTATCATTGACTCTTACTTCTTACAAAGATATATTTAACATAGAAAAAATGTGCCTTAAAATGAAGATTGAATAGTAGAATTAGCAATTATTTGTTTTTTTTGTGAAAATCTTAAACAAAATCCATAGTCCGTCGTATTCCTTTTATTTCACTTAAATATTATAACCTTTAGCTCACATGTCTCAAACCGTTAACCCATCCCGGCTGTTTCTGGCCAGTTGTCTTGCCATCATTACTACGGCTTTTTCGTTTAGTATCAGGGCGGGTATTCTCCCTCAGTTGGGAACAGAATTTGGACTATCAGCCGAGCAGTTAGGCTTTATAAATTCAATGTTCTTTTTTGGATTCCCGATTTCAATGGTAATCGGCGGAATCGTTTATCACTCCGTTGGACCTAAAATAATTATGCAGGTGGCGGTAGTAGCTCATACGCTGGGTATTTTGCTTACGATTTACGCTGGCGGTTATGCCGGCTTGCTGATTTCAACATTCTTTATCGGTTTTGGAAACGGATGTACAGAAGCAGCGTGTAATCCAATGATTGCTGATATGTATACCAGCAACAAACTGAACAAAATGTTGGGACGCTTTCATATGTGGTTTCCCGGCGGAATCGTGATCGGTAGTTTGATTTCGAAATTCATGACGAGTGCAGGTTTTTCATGGCAAACTCAGATATGGGTTCTGATGCTTCCGACAGTGGTTTATGCATTCCTGTTTTTTGGTCAGGCTTTCCCTAAACCAAAAGTAGAAGGAGTAACATCAATCGCAAAAAATTTCCAGGCGATGTTAACTCCGTTATACATTTTCATATTCTGCTGCATGGCGATGACAGCTATTACGGAGTTCGGGCCTAACCAGTGGGTGACTGTTGTTTTGAGCAGCAGTGGAGCGGATGCGATGTTGGTTCTGGCATTGACATTTGGTGTGATGACATTAGGAAGACTCTTTACAGGACCCGTTGTAGCGCAGCTGGGACAGACAGGCGTTTTGTTTGGGGGTTCTATTCTGGCAGCAATTGGAATTTATATGTTCAGTACCGTAACAGGTCCGATCGCTTACCTGGCAGCTGTAATCTTCGGTCTGGGAGTATGTTTCAACTGGCCGATTATGATTGGTTTCGTTGCGCAGCGAGTGCCCTTAAGCGGTGCGTTGGGTATGTCAATTATCGGTGGAGTAGGGATGTTGTCAACTTCAATTTTCCAGCCTTTCATTGGATCATGGATTGACGAAGCTCACGCAGAAAATGCTGCGAAGGGTCTTACGGGGTCTGCTCTGGAGCTTGCAGCAGGTCAATCGACTTTGTCTACCATGTTAACATTTCCCCTGATATTAATTGTAGCATTCATCGTGTTATGGGCCTGGAAAGGAAACCCAAAATCCGGCGGACATGTGGATGAAGCTCAACTGGCACAACAGCCTCAGCTATAATTCTTAGGTTACACAGAAGAAAATGAGTATAAAAGGAGGGGCACAGAGAAATTTCAACTCTGTGCCCCTCCTTTTTTCTCTTTGAAACTTTGTGTAACCCAAGAAATTATTTCAGCTTAACAATTGTAACTCCCGCTCCGCCACGGTCCGGATGTTCATCCTGCATATTGGCGACGTGTGAATAGCCTCTTAAATGGTTACGTACCAAAGTTCTTAAAATCCCGTCTCCCTTGCCGTGCACGACGCGCAATTCGTCATAACCAAGCATAATTGCATTATCCATAAAAGAATCCAGAACGCCCAACGCCTCTTCTCCACGTTTTCCGCGTATGTCCAGGTTGAAGCTGAAATTCATCATCCGTTCATTGAGGTCAACACCTTTTGATGAAGTTTTCAATTTCTTTTCACCGGTTGCCGCCTTGTATGTTTTGTTTGAAACTTTTTCAAGGCGGTTAAGCTTGATATTCGATTTCAGATCTCCAATTCGTATTTCTGCATCTTTTCCTTTTAAAGCCAGTACTTCGCCAATGGCAGTTTGTCCGGCAATTCTGACATAACTTCCAACCGTTATCGCGCCGTCTTCCGGTTCGAAAACATTATCCTCGGAAGGCAGCTCTTCAACTTCTTCGAGCGCCAGATTCTTTTTGCCAAATTTCTCCAGCTCAGTCCTGACCGTTTTCGTTTTCTCTTTCTCTGCTTTGTTTTCCTTGATCTCGCGAATCGTATTTTCAATCAGCTGGTTTGCGTCGGCAAGCAGATTTTTTGCCTTCTGTTTGGCTTCGTTTACAAGTTTTTTCTCGTTGTTTTCAAGATTTGATTTTAGCTTGGTATACTCTGAAAGCTGTTGAGTAAGTTTTCTTTCTTTGATGCCAACTTCAATATTTTTCTCGGCAAAGACTTTCCGCTCAATATCGAGTTCTTTCAAAAGCTTTTCAAAACTAACCTGTTGTTTTCCCAGTTTATCTTTTGCACGATTAATTACTGTATTTGGCAAACCGATTTTGGATGCAATTTCAAAAGCAAATGAACTTCCGGGCCTTCCAATTTCCAGCTGATAAATTGGTTCGAGATGCTCTCCGTCAAATCGCATCGCACCATTAACCAACCCCTCCGTTTTATCTGCCAGGACCTTCAAATTTGTGTAGTGCGTATTGATGACGCCATAAGCGCCCGACTTCGTCAGATCTTCCAGAATAGCTTCTGCAATGGCACCGCCAAGCCCGGGTTCGGTTCCTGTTCCAAATTCATCAATTAAAAACAACGTCCGCTTGTTGGCCAGCGTCAGAAAATAACGCATGTTAGTGAGGTGAGAGCTGTATGTACTCAAATCATTTTCCAGCGACTGTTCATCACCAATATCAATGAAAATATTTTGGAAAAAACCGATTGCTGAACCATCAGCCACCGGTACCAGAAGTCCGCATTGATGCATATACTGGATCAATCCTACCGTTTTTAGCGATACAGATTTTCCTCCTGCATTTGGTCCTGAAACGATTAATATGCGATTTTTGTCCTGCAACTCAATATTGAGCGGAACAACTTTCTTTCCTTGTTTTTGAAAAGATAAATGAAGCAACGGATGCCGTGCATCTTTCCAGTCTATGAATTGCTTGTTGACAAAAGTCGGATTAGTTGCATTCATTTGAATGGCAATTTTAGCTTTTGCACGAAGGAAATCCATAAGTCCCAGAAATGCATATGCTTTCTGCAAATCAGGAACGAAAGTGCGCAGTTGATCTGTCAGATGCATCAGAATACGATTGATCTCGCGTCGCTCCTCATATTCAAGCTCACGGATTTCGTTGTTTGATTCAAAAACATCCGTCGGTTCTATAAAAACAGTTTGTCCTGTAGATGATTCATCATGAATAAAACCTTTCAGTTTGCGTTTGTGCTCTGCAGCCAAAGGAATTACCATACGGCCATTACGAACCGTTAAGGAAACGTCTTCGCTGATCCATCCGCTGTTTTTCGCTGAACGCAGCATGTTGTCAAGTTTTTTCCTGATACCTGCCTGTTCTGAAATTAGTTTTCTCCTGATACGTGCCAGTTCGGGAGAAGCCGTATCGCGTATTTGTCCACGGTCGTCAATAATCTTATCGATCGCATCCGTTATCGCCCGATCGATACGTACGGTTTTTGCAAATTCACTTAATAATGGAAACGATTCGGGCTCCTGATTTTCGAAAAAACGGAGGCAAAGACGGATCGTTTGCAGAGAAGCCTTGAGATCTGAAAATTCTTCCAGTGTCAACAGCATTCCTTCGATCGCTGCACGCTTCAAAAACGGAGTTGCGTCCAGATAATTCTGCGATGGAAAATCCTCCCCGATTTCCATTACCTTTTTCATTTCGGCGGTCTGGCTGACAAGCTTTTCAACCATTCCGAAATTGTCGGAAAAGCGTATTTTTTCAACATAGCTACGGCCCAGGGGACTTATACAAGCCTCTTTTAAAAGCTCGCGCAGTTTGTCAAAACCTAACTTTTGTTCAATTGTATTGGGGTATAACATTTCTTGTATTTCAAATTTGAAGCCGATAGCAGCCACAGGCTACCTGTCCGGATTACATTATTTAAATACGCCCTGTATCTCCTGTTTCAGAAACGTAAGCGCGTGCGTTGTTGGTTGAATTTCTTTTCCGATAACCTGTGCGAAAATCTTTTTTGCAAGTTCAGAGGCGGGAGATTCAGATTCCACTTCTGCGGCAGCCTGGTTGACCACAGAAACAATTTCATTCATGGCATTGACAATATGCGACCAGGCTTCGTTGCTGATATAAATTTGCTGAGCAAGATTGTGGTTGAATTCCTCACGTATCTCATTTAAAAGAATATGCTGTAATTCAAGTGAATTCGATGCGGCCGGTACTACCCTTAGCAACAAATTAT
Organism: Dyadobacter koreensis; assembly: GCF_900108855.1. Classification (GTDB taxonomy): domain Bacteria; phylum Bacteroidota; class Bacteroidia; order Cytophagales; family Spirosomataceae; genus Dyadobacter; species Dyadobacter koreensis. Next base: position 387,391 of record NZ_FNXY01000003.1, on the reverse strand, counting down.
TGGGTGTAATTCGTTCTAGGAAAAGGCACATACGCTCGTATGCCTGCAAGCGGAGCGGTAATGTAATCTCTGTATTTTTATTGTGCAGGTCAAATCTCTGTTTTTCAAAAACTTTTTCAGCAACTTTGGTGATCGTCATGTAAACACCATATGTGACAATGGCACCTACTGTGATGATACTGAGCAAAAAATAAAATTCCATAGCTTGGTACAAGGTAATTTGGTAGCGGATAAGACGCAAAATTACAAGATAAACGAAAATTAGAAGGAAGAAAGTGAATTAAATCCGAATTCAAACAGGCGATTTGCTGTTAGAGTCTAGCAAACCTCTATATCAGCTGTTTTAAAAGGGGATAAAGGTCTGCCTACGTTAATTTTTGTCTTTTAATACAGATAATACAGATTGTTACCAATACAATCGGGAATTTTTGAAGAAATATTACTATTGAGTGAATTCATGGAGAATCCGATTCAGATTACAGACAAGGCAAAGCTTGAAATTGTGACAACATTAGAAGCCAATAAAATTCCTGACACCTACGGACTTCGGGTGGGTTTACGCGGAGGCGGGTGCAGCGGAACATTTTTACTTGGCTTTGATACAGCCTCGGATGCCGACCAGGTTTATAAGATTGACGGTATAAAAGTGATCATTGACAAACGACATTTGATGTATGTACTCGGCGTTTTGGTCGATTATGAAGAGGGTATGAACGGGAGCGGTTATACGGTTTCTTCTCTGGAGAAGAAATGAAAAATCGCTTGAAAATTATTATACTCTAGTCTTCAATGGTTACATGTTTCCAGTTCTCTCCTGAACGAATCCTGTTCAACTGGGTATGTGTAATACCAAACTGCTTTGCGATCATTTTCAAGCGGTTATTGTCATTTTTCAGCAACTTTTTGATAATTCTTACTTTGCTCTCAGTCAGTTTATAGTTTTTAGTTCTACGTGGAATAACGCGGTTGATAAAAGCAGGATTTTCACGATTGTGATCGATCATTTCTGTCTTCGTTACCCACCTTAAATTCTCGTAATAGTTGTTTTGTTTCTCAAAATCGCTATGAATAACGAACCCGTGATCATCGCTTGCTTTATCTACAAAATGTTCAGCAACCAATTTATGTACGTAGCGATTGATCGTTTTGCCACCTGCTGCACGAATATTCAAAGAACGATATCCCTGGATAACTGACCCTTTGATAATGGCACCATCTTTCGGATTGTTTTGAAAACTCTTTAATCTTCCATAATTAGACACTTCATAGTGAGGGGCATTTTCGATTTCGTCGAATTTAATCTTAGCCCATTTCTCATTCCAAAAACTCCGGCTTATCGTTGGCTCATTCATTGTTTGACATTCGATTATTGAATTGGAAACTTTTTAAAATATTGTTAAGGTCAAGTAATACTATACTGTTGAAGACTTAATACTAGTAACGAACGTTTTAAAAACAAAAGTTTTATATACTTCTTTATACATTAAAGCTTACAATGAAACAAACACTTATCATCGGCGCATCTGAAAATCCAACCAGATATTCTTTTCTGGCAGCCCAAAAATTAAAAGCAAAGGGATATTCCGTTTTACTACTTGGCCGTAGAAAGGGGTCTGTAGCGGGGCAGGAAATCCATATTCAGCCTTTACCATGGGAAAATATTGACACTGTTACTTTATATATCAATCCGGGTATTCAAACTGCTTATTATGATTATATCATTTCTCTGAATCCAAAACGCGTTATTTTCAATCCTGGTACAGAAAACCGCGAGTTTGAAGATATTTTGGTCGCTAAAAATATCGTACCAGTCAGAGCGTGTACTTTAGTCATGCTTACAACGGGGCAATACTGATAAAAAAAAGTAGAGTTTAAGCGGAGAAATATATTGTTCATGCAACGAATTTCTCCGCTGCATATTTACTTTTCTCGTTCCTGAATTTGATTTAAATCCTGTTTTTACAGTCAATACACCGTTTTTACCATTTGATCAATGCTGATGCCCAGGTAAATCCGCTTCCAAATGCTGCAAGACACACCAGATCACCTTCTTTGATTCTCCCTTCTTCCCAGGCTTCTGCAAGCGCGATTGGAATGGATGCTGCAGTGGTGTTTCCGAAACGCTGAATATTGTTGATTACCTGTTCCTCAGAAAGCCCCATCTGTTGCCTTACATACTCACTGATGCGAATGTTTGCCTGGTGTGGGACCAAGACGTTTACATCTGACGACTGAAATCCGTTTGCATCAAGCGCCTCATTGATTACTTCTCCAAACCGAACAATGGCATGCTTAAAAACCGTGTTGCCATTCATATGCACGTTGAATCCGCCGTCGTCAATCATTTCTGTTGTTGCGGTTCGTCCCGGACGGCTGCTGCCAGGTTCTTTTACAAAAAGGTCCTCAGCGAACCTGCCGTCTGCGTGTAAATGCGTTGACAGAATTCGATGGCTTGCGTCGGTAGTTGCCTGCAGGACCGCAGCGCCGGCTCCATCACCGAAAATCACAGCGGTGTTTCTACCTGCCGTGCTCTTATCAATCCAGGAAGACTGAATTTCCGAACCGACGACAAGCGCCGTTTTGTACATTCCTGATTTTATGAACTGATCTGCGATCGAGAGCGCATATACAAATCCGGAACACTGCTGACGGATGTCGATCACAGGTATACCGTCCATGCCCAATTCCCTTTGCATCAAAAAAGCAGAGCCCGGGAAAAAATAGTCAGGTGTTATTGTTGCATATACGATCACATCAACCTGGTCCGGCGCAATGTCAGCCCTTTCCAGCGCTTGCCTGGACGCAGCGGCTGCCATGCTGTAATTTGTATCTTTTCCGTATTCAAAATAACGGCGCTCTTTTATACCTGTTCTTTCCTGAATCCATTCGTCGGATGTGTCCATCCATTTCGTCAGATCGTTATTCGTAATAATGTTGTCAGGAACATAGTAGCCAAGGCCGGTAATACGTGAAAATGTCATGCGGAAATTAATTTGTGTACTAAGAGCGATTCCGTTGAATAAGGCTATGGTAGCCAACAAACGGATACTTACTCACTATTTGTCAGTTACTTAAATACCCGTATAATTTAATTCAACGCAAATTTGCAACAAAAAGTCTTTGTTACCAATTCATGCACTTTTTTTCGTGAGATTAGCTGCAACCGATAAAATGATATAGATAACCAAAATCAACGGAATGGCTAGAATTTTAAAAAAGGCAAGAAGTAAAACAGTCAGGAAAAGAAATGAATAGCGGAACTCATTTCCCTGCCAGCCGAAAGATTTAAATTTTAGCGCGATAAGTTTTATTTCGGCAATAAGAAGATAACACATCACAACGGTCAGGAGCAATAAATTATTTGTGTTGACAATGAGTGTTTTCCAGTATTCGTCCTGAGTCAGCACTATAACAGGCAAAGAGGCGATAAGCAAAGCATTCGCAGGTGTCGGAACGCCAATGAAAGAATCGCTCTGGCGTGGATCGTTATTAAATTTAGCCAAGCGTATGGCAGAAAAAATCGCGATCAAAAAGGCCGGATATGCTTTCCAGATTCCCATCAGATCAGGAATGCTTTGCATTAATAACTGGTAAATAATGATAGAAGGTAAAAGGCCGAAGGTCACCATATCAGCCAGGGAATCCAGGTCGCGGCCGATGGGTGAACTTACTTTTAGAAGTCGCGCAGCAAAACCGTCAAAGAAATCGAAAATAAGAGCAATTCCTATTAGCCCGCAAGATATAATGATGTTATTATGAAACGCCTCCACGACGCCTATACATCCGCAAAGCAGATTCAGGCAGGTAAGGACGTTTGGTATGTGTCGAAGCAACATTTTTAATTTTCAGTACAGGGTGAAGCTGCGGGCAAAAAAACGACAAATTAACTTTTGGAAGTTCCGGGAAAATTACTTCAAAAATGGGTTGTTTTTCTTTTCAAATCCAATTGTTGTCGGCTGCATATGCCCCGCGTAAACAGTGTAACCATCGCCCAGCGTAAAAAGTTTGGTCCTGATGCTATCAATTAATGTATCAAAATCACCCCCCGGAAGATCTGTCCGTCCAATACTTTGTCTGAAAAGAACATCACCGCCGATCACAAACTGTTGTTCATCGTTTACAAACGCGACGTGACCGGGTGCATGACCAGGTACGAAAAGCAGGCGAAGGGAGGAATTTCCAAAGCTTACTACGTCGCCTTCATCAAAATAAGAATCAATTTCCGGTTCGTCAAAACCTGAAAATCCATAATTCGACGCATAGGTTTTTACAGCTTTCAGCAATTGCTCATCAATTTTATGAAGCGAAAACGGAATATTATATTTTGCTTTTACCGCAGCTACACCAAGTACATGGTCAATATGCGCGTGCGTATTGATGATACGGACAGGTTTAAGCGAATTGGTTTCTATAAAATCGTAAAGTTGTTTGTACTCGGCTTTGTCATAACATCCCGGATCGATAATGACGGCTTCGTTGGTTTCATCATACAACAAATACGTATTTTCGGAGAAGGGATTAAAGACAAAAGATTTAATCTGTATCATTATTTGAAAGGTAAAAATAGGGAAAGGCCCTGGCGATATGCCCGTGCTAAGTTACAAAACGGAACGGAAAATGCGCCTAGTATGCCTGTTTTTCACTAACGGCCGCGTAAATGCGGTCAAAGAAGAGCAGGATTTGTCCCTTATAGGTAGTTTCTGTTCCAACACACAGCCAAATTTCACCGGCCGCGTTGGGTTTTACTTCCACTGCAAGATTGGCATTATCCCTTACAATACTTCGATAAGCGATAGAATCTATTTTGTTCCCCACATTGCCCAAGACCAACATTTCAGTTCCGCTTTTTCCGATTGCACCCTTTAAAACGGATGTGTCATAAAATCCGGCGGATAATATTTTTTTGGGCTCCTCCGTAGTCGCACCTGCCTTAATGTAGGTAATTCTTCCCGAGCTGCCGATGGTATCCGGATAGCTCGTTGTTAAATTTATTCTATAAGCTACCTTGTAGGTTAGGGTAGGATCGAGACCTGTTATTTTTCGTTTGATAAACCAGAAAAGGCTGTCACCAGTATTTGTGCCTGCCACCCGCAGGCCACGTAAAGTACTATCGGTTCTAAAAGGAATATCGGCAAGACTGACATTAAACTTTACCGCGGAATCTTGTCCTGATTTGTAATAAGCATAATCGCCTGTCCAGTCATCTGTGCCTTCCTGAAACGTACTGTCAAAAAATGTTATGGGCAGCGGATCTGTAGCGTTTTTACACGCAACAAAATAAATAGCCATGATCAAACTTGCTGATGCGATCCACTTTTTCATGCTTTGCAATCTACTTTTAAATTGGTTATTGCTCTCTGACGGTAACTTTTATCATATCATAATAAAGAACGGTTCTTCCTTTAAAACGAGTATCTTCCCCGATGCAAACCCAGATTTTTCCATCGCTGCCGGGCTTTACGGAAATATTTTTTGAACTGCTGTTTCGGTTGACAATCTGGTAGACAGCTCTGGCTGAATTATTCACCACGTCGCCGATGATTGACATTTCGGCTCCGTCCTGATTCCATAATCCTTTTTTTATCGAAATGTTATAGTATCCGTTTGACAATTCTTTTGTTGGCTCGGCAGCAGAAGCGCCGGCTTTCAGGCTGATATTTTTTCCGGTGGCACCTGGAAGATCCGGATAGTTCGTTGCAAGATTTATATCAAAGGAAACATTGTAGGTTTTTTCCGGATTAAGGCCGGCGATTTCCTTTTTTAAAAACAGAAAAATGCTGTCGCCAACATTTGTACCTTCCAGACGCAGGCTCCATCTTAAAGAATCGATGTCACTTGGCAATGAGTCGCGCTCCATCGCAAACGCAACTTTTGTAGTATCCGCACGATTGTATAAAGCATAATCGCCTGTCCATCCTTCAACGCCGGTCTGAAATTCCGAGGTCATTGTCCTGACAGGATCGACATTATTTCTTTCTTCACTGTTGCAAGCAGACAGGCTTAATAATAAGACTAGTTTTGCCCACGTCAAATATTTCTTCATCAAATTAATTTTCTTTGAGTAGACAAAACTAGTCGAATTATGGAGACGACTGACTAATTAATTACCTTTTCAGTAATTGTAGTTCTGATTTTGTCGTAATAAAGTCTTGTCAAACCTTCATATCCCGAATCGGTGCCCACACAAAGCCAGATTTCTCCGTTCGCATCGGCTTTCACTTCAACAGGTTTAGCTGCGTTGTCACGCTGAACGATTTTGTAATCTTCCTTATCCAGGCCATTTGAGATATTGCCTAGTACGAAAAGATCTTTTCCTTCCTGCGACTGCGATCCTTTGTCGAGATTGAAATGATAAAATCCATCTTCCAGCTTTTTAGCAGGCTCGATGGTTGATGCGCCCGCTTTCAGATATACAGAACTTCCGGGCGAACCACCTGCGCCAATTCCGCCGGCAGGATACTTTGTTCCCAGTTCAACGTTGAAAACGACGGTATAAGTCTGATTCGCTTTCAAACCATTTACTTTTCTTTTCAGAAACATAAACATATCGTCGCTTCGGTTGTGGCTTTGCAGCATGAACGCCGTCCGTTTTTTATCAAGAGGCTCAGGAAGCGATGTTCTGCCCGATCTGAATTCGATAATTGACGTGTCGGTTGCTGTGCTGTATTCTGCCAGATCAGCGGTCCAGTTGTTGTTATTTTGTTCAAAATCAGAATCAATAACAATTCCTGAACGAATTATTTCCTCATTGTCATTACAGGCGGACATACTCACTGCCAAGGCCAGGCCTCCTAAAATCATCCACTTTTTCATAGCTCAAATTGCATTTTAATAAATAAAAATTAACTAACTGTCGCTAGTCAAGATTCAGAATGCAGACTGTTGGTTGGAAAAATGTCGGAAGTTTTTTGTTTGCTTTTTCTTTAACGCTGAGGCTAAGCGGGTTTGTATAAAAATTAACCGATCAGGAATATGGTTGGCTGCTTATGCAGGTCCGGCTTGTTTTTTCGCCAGTATTTTACCGGATGCGTTTCTATAAATTGTTCATCCGATGTGATATTTGCAGCGATACATAACAAAGTATCGATTTGGCAGGAGTCCAGTAAAGCATCCAAAAATGAATTGTTTCGGAATGGTGTTTCCATAAAAATCTGCGTCTGATTTTTTTCTAGAACATCAAATTCCAGCTGCTTCACTGCTTTCTTCCTTTCCGTTTTATCAATCGGCAAATAGCCGTGAAATACAAAAGATTGTCCGCTCATACCGGACGCCATAAGTGCCAGCAATATAGACGAAGGGCCAACCAGCGGGACAACCCTGATACCAACCTGATGCGCAAAGTCGACTGCGACCGAGCCAGGATCAGCCACACCAGGACAGCCGGCTTCAGAAATAATCCCAGCATTTTGTGTCAGACTTCTTATCTGTTCTCTTGTTTCTCCGCGCGGTGTGTCCTTTGTGAGTTCAAAAAAAGTAATGTTATCGATCACTTTTCCGAGTTTTAAACTGCTGATAAACCGGCGGGCTGTACGAATATTTTCAACGAAAAAAATATCAACATTTGCGATGACATCTTTGATCTGGGGGCTTAATACGTTATCGCTCGTTCCTTCTGCCAGAACGGTCGGGATTAAATATAAAGTTATTTCTGACTTACTCATTTTCTGAATTTTTGATTCCTGCCTGAATAATTGTCCATACAGTGAATCTGTAAATAAAACGCAAAGCTATAAAACGCCGCTTTACTTTTTGCTATTCTAACTGTTTTGCTCTCATATGGACACGAGACCTGGCAGATACCGAAACTTGCTTATTAGTTTTTTCTTCCTGCACGGTTGTAAATTGATTAGGATCGTTTAAGAACTGCGCTGCTGTGATCAATCGGGTATCTATAAAAATAACGTGATTGCTTTGACTTTTAACGGTTTATCGAAAAAATATGGGTTTGTTTTTTTAATCAGATTCCAACCAATTGAAAGGAAACAGCATCTGTTAAGAAAAAGAAACCTATGAAACGATTATTTTATATCCCTCTGTTTTTAATAATTGCCTTTGCATGCTCAGAGGATAAAGACGCAGTACAGGCAGATTCATTTATCCCAAATTCTGATACAAAATGGCTTCTGACAGAAACGGAACAAACCGTTAACGGGAAAAAAGTCTGGACGACTGTTAATACATTACAGCCTGAGTATATTATTTTCAGGTATGACGGAGTTATTTTAAACGGCGACGGAAAAGCAAATTGCTGTTCTCCCAAAAGTTTGCTAATCAACAATAAAAACTTTGAAATTAAACCGCAGGCTGAGATTTCATATAGCGCCGATTGTGCGGGAGTCTTCTGTGCACCATGTCCGGTTTGGGATGTTGAAATGAATGGTAATGAAATGATTATCGCGCAATGCCAGAATCCAAGAAATAAATATATCAGGCAGTAAGTAGTTTAAGCGAGGACATTTCAAATAAAATCAAAGTATCGAAACGTTTCAATTTGAGCTGCGACGAATCGATACTTTGATTTTTTCGTTATTAATGACAGAGATCCTTCTGTTGCCGGTGTTAGTTTTGAGATGGATGTTATTTGTTAACTATTCAGGTAGTTCAACAAATGTTCAACAAAAACTTTTGGCTGCTCTGCCTGAACCCAGTGCCCCGCATTTTCGATAGTATCCAATTGCGCATTAGGGAAAATTTTCAAAATATTATCCCAATCTTCGTCCAGTATGTAATCCGATTTTGCTCCACGGATGAAAAGTGTCGAAGTTTCGACGGGTTTCGAAGCTGTAATTTCCGCCCCGACTTTTCCCATATCGGAAGTTAACACAGGCAAATTAAACCGCCAGTCGAAACCGCCTTCCTCTTTTCTGTAAAGATTTTTTAGCAGGAATTGTCTGACAGCAAGGATTGGCTCATACTTGCTCAAAAAGTCATCAGCCTGCTGGCGGGTTTCAATTTCTTCAACCGGCAAGGCGTTTAAACCTTTCAGAAGTTTAGTATGGTGAATCGGGTATTGCTTTGGCGCGATATCCACAACCACCAGCTTTTCTAAAGTATCCGGATTATTGACAGCATATTCCATCACCGTTTTTCCGCCCATCGAATGTCCGAGCAAAATCGGATTGTCAAGATTTTGCTGACTTAAAAATTCTTTCAAATCTGCCGCAAGGGTAGGGAAGTCCAGCGAGCCTTCGTGCGGAGAGCGGCCGTGATGTCTCTGATCAACCAGATAAACAATAAAGCCTTGCTCCGAAATTGTCTTACCGATTGTAAGCCAATTGTCTAAAAAACCGAAAACTCCGTGAAGTATCACAAGCGGTTTTCCGGTTTCTCCTATTTTTTTATAATTAAGCTGCATTTTTTTTCAAAAATTAAAAAAATCTATTTTTTAAGAATTTTGGGCAAGGTTGCACATTCAAAGACATTTAATATAGTAACCGAATGTGACATTTTCTTCCTTATTCAATTGACATTGCAAAGATCGTCAGGATTTCTTGGACAGAAAAAAATAAATGGCCAGAAATGTTAACAATATCTTAATATTGAAAATGTTTTAATTTTTAGTTGTTAACGTGCATGTTTTCAACAAATCAGGCAGTTGCGGGAATAAGTATAGTATTTTAGTAGGATTACAAATATTGTTTTAGAACTAAAAAAACTTTTATTTTACGGCTAATATCAGCTATCACTTTTTAGTGAACCTACTAATAAATCTCATCAAATCCCCCAATTCCATGAACAGGAAAAGTTTACTTTTCCGAGCAGCAAGTCTTATGCTGTTCGTATTCTCATTGTCTTTCCTAAACGGAAAAGTACAAGCGCAGGTTACTTCGTCTACAATTAATGGGCAGGTAACCGATTCCAAAGGTGAGACTCTCCCGGGTGCTACGGTAGTAGCAATTCACGTTCCTTCAGGTACAAAATATGGAACCTCAACAAATGAAAATGGCCGTTTTAATTTTCCTGTGGTACGTATAGGAGGACCATATACAGTTTCTGTCTCATTCGTGGGTTTTAATCAACAATCAAAGGATAACATATCGGCGGATTTGGGATCGACAGCTGTTGTTAATTTTAAATTGACTGATGAAGGTACTCAGTTAAGCGAAGTAGTGGTTAGTACTGGTCGCGGAGATGTTTTCAATAACGAAAGGACCGGTGCTGCCACCAATATTAACGCAAGACAATTGACGACACTTCCTAGCATCAGCCGGAGTTTGACAGACTTTACGCGACTAACTCCCCAAGCAAATGGAACAAATTTTGGAGGGCGCGATGGACGTTTAAATAGCGTACGGGTCGATGGAGCAGTTCTTAACAATGGATTTGGTTTAACCAGTGACTTATTACCTGGTGGCGAAGCTCAACCAATATCTCTGGACGCGATCCAGGAAGTTCAGGTTAACATAGCACCATATGATGTTCGCCAGACTGGTTTTACAGGTGCAGGTGTAAATGCAGTTACACGAAGTGGTACCAACGAATTAACAGGATCTGTATATGGTTTTTACCGCGATCAAAGTTTTAATGGCAAAAAAGTGGATGGCAGAGAGCTTAGCGTTGCAGAGTCATCTAACAAAATATTTGGAGCTCGATTGGGCGGGGCTATTGTTAAAAATAAATTGTTTTTCTTCGGGAATTTTGAACGAGAAAAATATGTGTATCCAGGAAATATCTGGGTCGCCAACCGCGGAAATAACGCTGGTCAACCAGGTGTTGCAAGAACAACCGTTGAGGATCTTGAAGCTGTAAGTTCGCTGTTAAAAAGTAGGTACGGATATGATCCTGGAGCCTATGAAAATTATGCTAACAAATATACCAACGAGAGTACCAAATTTCTTGCTCGTTTAGATTGGAACATCAATGATAAGAATAAATTCACTATTCGGTATAATCAGGTTGTAGGGACAAGTGATCAGGCAACTAATGGAAACTCTGGTCCAAACCCTCGTTCAGGCGTAAACCGGATCAGTAATGAATCAATGGCATTTGAAAATGCTAACTATGCTCAGAAAAATATCGTAAGGTCCTTAACTGCTGAATTAAACACAAGTTTCAGTTCGAAATTATCAAATCAGTTTTTAGCAACTTATTCATATATAGAGTCTACACGGTCGACTCCCGGATCGCTTTTCCCATTCGTTGATATTTGGGAAGGTGGTAAAAACTATATGAGTTTTGGTACTGAATTGTTTTCTTATAATAACGGTGTTAAAAATAACAACTATACGTTTCTGGACAATGTAACTTACCAGGCAGGAAAACATACTTTGACTGGTGGTGCCAGCTTTGAGATAATGAAGTTTTCGAATAGTTATGTACGTCTTGGAACTTCTTATTACCGCTTTAATTCGGTACAGGACTTTTTGAATGACAGAGCTCCTTCTGCATATGGGGTAACGTATCCTTTGCAAAGCGACACATGGGCAAATATCAATTTTGGAATGGCTGGGCTTTATGCTCAGGACAAATTTGCAGTAACTGATCGATTGAATCTTACATTAGGTCTTCGTGCAGATCTTCCAATTTTTATGGATGATCCATTGTATAATCCAGCAATAGATAACCTGAAATTGTTGGATAAGGATGGCAACGAAACCTCCTATTCAACGAAGACGTGGCCTAAATCAAGAGTATTGCTTTCTCCGCGCTTAGGTGTTAATTATGATGTTTTTGGGGATGGTTCATTGCAGCTTCGTGGAGGTACTGGTATTTTTACAGGACTTATACCTTTTGTATACTTTACTAACCAGCCTTCTAATTCTGGTGTTCTTCAAAATACGTTGGAGCCTGTCAACGCGGCTACGCTTGCAGAGATTAAAAACTTTAACGCAGATCCTTTGTATTGGGTAAATGCCCTTCCAAACCGTTTCCCAAAAACGGCCGGAACTACGGCTCCGGGAACAGTGGCACTAATTGACAAAGATTTCAAAATGCCTCAGGTATGGAGATCAAATATCGGGGCAGATTACAAGATACCGGGAACTCCACTGGTAGCAAGTTTTGATTTCCTTTATACAAAAGATATTCAGGCTACCTACCAGTTTAATTCCAACCGTAAACCGGCAACTGCAACAATGGACTACGCAGGTGACGACCGCGATTTCTGGGGTGGAGCTGCAAACGCAACTTACAACACAAGCACAGGAGCAATCGTGCCAGTTTTGAGCAATACAAATAAGGGGCGCTCGATGGCTATAACAGCGGGTCTTTCCCTTCCTGCAAGAAAAGGATTTTACGGGTCTTTGTTCTATAATTATACAAATGCCAGGGATATTAGTGGAAATCCTGGTTCTGCTGCAAACTCTGCATGGTCTAACAATTACTCAATCAACGATCCAAACGAACAATTGCTTGGGCAATCACAATTTGGTATTCCTCACCGTGTGGTTGGTAACGTTTCGTATAGAATTGCCTATGCAAATCACTTGGCAACAACGGTGTCTCTTTTTTACCAGGGACAAAACGCAGGTCGTTTTGCTTTCACAACAAATGGTGATTTAAACCGCGACGGTGTCTCTCTTGATCTGCTTTATATCCCTGAAAGTGCTTCGGAATTAAACTTTGATCCGATCAGAAATTCTGCGGGAGAAGTATTGTTCTCGGCTGATCAGCAGCGTGAGGCATTTGATAAGATCGTCAACGAGACAAAAGAGCTTAAAAATGCCAAAGGCGGCTATATCGAGCGGAATGCCGGATTACTTCCTTGGCTGAATCGCTTTGACTTTAAATTGGTACAAGATATTTTTACGAATATCGGTAAAAAACAAAATAGCCTTCAGATCAGTCTTGACATCATGAATGTCGGGAATTTGTTAAATTCTGCATGGGGGGTGAGACAAGAACTTGATGCGGGATCGCAATTTAATTATGCGCTTCTTGATGTAGCCAGCGTCACATCTGCAGGTGTTCCTACCTTTAAGATGCTGACTGTAAGTGGTGCTGAAAATTCTGTAAAATTGCCTACGACTCTCTATAGAAACACATTTAATGCGGCGAACACTTGGAATATGCAGCTTGGTCTTCGTTATAGTTTCTAGTTTGATCTGATATATTTGAAACCCATGCTGAAAGGCATGGGTTTTTTTATATTTGGCTGAATAACACAAACGCTGTCTCCTAAATTCTTCCAGGCTTGAAGTTTAAGATTCTAAGAAATCTTTCAAAAATCTAATTCACAAATATGGGAGCCTTTCAATTTTAATTTTCCGTTGTTTCTTTCAATTTATTTTGAAAACAAAATTAACACAGATAAAACATATTTGGCTATTTATATAATTATTAAAATTTTATTCGTCATTATTTAAATAATTCGAGAGGTTGTATACGTAAGTATACTATTTTGGTATTAAATTTGACATTGTTTTTGAAGTAAAAAAACTTTTATTTTACGGAAATATTCATTCACAGAAACTGAATGATGCATCTAACTCCATTACCAAAATCCCCGAAAATTTATGAATTTGAAAAGTCTACTTTTCAGGACGGCGTGTTGCACGCTGTTCGCAATTTTATTGTCCCTTGTGAGCGGACAGGTACAAGCTCAGGTAACATCGTCGGCTATTAGCGGACAAATAACGGACAGCAAAGGCGAAACTCTTCCAGGTGCTACCGTGGTTGCGATACACGTTCCCTCGGGATCGCGTTACGGCTCGATCACGAACGAAAAGGGACTTTATACCATTCCCGCTGTTCGCGTTGGTGGTCCGTACAACGTAACTGTAACCTTTATCGGGTTCAGTGACCAAACAAAGGAAAATATCTACGCAAACCTTGGAACTGTTGCAAACGTTGATTTCGTATTGAAAGATGGCGGAACACAGCTGGAAGAAGTGGTTGTAACAGGTTCAGGAAGTGACATTTTTAGCTCAGACAGAACCGGAGCCGCTACAACTTTTAATAAGGGATTGATCACAAGCTTACCCACTCTTGGCCGTACTTTGAACGATATTACAAAGTATAACGCTTACAGCAATGGCAGATCTTTTGGTGGGCAGGATAGTCGTTATAACAACTTTACAATTGACGGATCTGTTTTCAATAACGGATTTGGTTTGGGAAGTGAAGCAGCGGCTGGTGGTCGTACCGGTTCTTCAGCAATTTCTCTGGATGCAATTGAGGAGGTTCAGATCAACATTGCTCCTTATGATGTGCGTCAATCTGGCTTTGCAGGTGCTGGTATTAATGCCGTTACGCGTTCAGGTACGAATGAGTTGTCTGGTTCGGTATTTCACTTTTTCAAGAACAAAAGTCTTGCAGGTGATAAAGCGGATGGGAACAAACTTACTATCAACGAATTCAATGAAAAAACAACAGGTTTCCGTCTTGGAGGCCCATTGGTAAAAAACAAACTTTTCTTCTTTGTTAACGGAGAATTTGTTAAACGTTCAAGTCCCGCACTCGATTATCAATTGAACCGTGGACAGCAAGGCAATAACGTTTCACGTACCACAGCCGCAGATCTTGAAGATCTTGGTTCTTTCATGAAGGATAAATTTGGTTACGACATCGGAGCTTTGGACGGTTTCAACAACGAAAACAAGAGTAACAAATTTTTGGGCCGTATCGACTGGAACATCAACGACAGCCATAAACTGACGGTACGTTATTCACACCACGATTCTCAATCTGATGTTTTGATCAGCCAGAGCAATAGTAGTAATACTGCCGGTTTTGGTAACCGTACAAACTCGCTTCTGGCAATTTCTCCTCAGAATACAGGTTATATTATCCAAGACAATACCCGTTCTGCTGTTGTTGAATTAAACTCAAATTTTGGTGGCAAGTTTTCTAACGTTTTGATTGGAACTTATAACAAACAGATCGAAGACAGAAAATACAAGGCGGCTATCTTCCCGACAATTGAAATTCAGAAAGATGGATCCACGTACACTTCGATTGGCTCGGATCCTTTTACACCGAACAACCGTCTGGATTACGCAACATTAAATATTACGGATAACCTTACATATTATGCCGGAAGACATACTTTGACTTTGGGTGCTTCATACGAACACTTCAAATCGAATAACTTGTTCTTTCCAACTTCAAACGGAGTTTATGTTTATAAATCTATCGAAGATTTTAAAACAGCAGCACAGGCATTTATCGATAATCCAACTGCTACAACTTCACCAGTTGAAGCAGTTCGTTTTAATTATCGTTATTCATTACTTCCTGGTGGTGCTGCTCCCTGGCAGGTTTTTAAAACACAAACAGCAAGTCTTTATGTTCAGGACGAATACCAGGCTACGAAAAACCTTAAAATTACAGCCGGTGTTCGTGCTGACTATATTACGATTCCTAACACGTCGAAACAATATTATAATGCAGATGTTGCAGCTTTAACTTTTAAAGATAACAACGGTGCAGATTATAAAGTTAATACTGGTAATGTCCCAAAAGGTCGTGTTTATTTCTCACCAAGAATCGGTTTCAACTGGGACGTAACGGGCGACAGAATGACTCAGATTCGTGGAGGTACAGGGCTTTTCTTGTCAAGAATTCCTTATGTTTTGATTTCAAATCAGTTGGGTAACAATGGTGTGAATTCCGCGACGATCGTTGGAAATAATACAACAGCTTTCCCATTCACAACGGATCCAACCCGATTTATTCCTGCCACGACCGCGTCACTTTCCGGCTATCAGGTGAATGCGTCTGATGAAGATTTGAAATTTCCTCAGGTTTGGAAAAGCAATATCGGAATTGACCGTCAGATTGGCTGGGGTATTGTAGCGACTGTTGAAGGTATCCTGAACAAAAATTATAATGCGCTTCGCTATATTGATGTAAACCTTAAAGATGCGACAGGAGATTTTACGGGTCCTGATACACGTGATCGTTTTCCTGCTTCGGGTGTAACCGGAACTGCTGCAATAAATTCAGCTAGATTAATTAATACAAAGGTTTCCAACGTATATGTTTTGACCAACACGGATAAGGGATATTCTTATTCATTGACTGGAAAACTGGAAAAACCTGCAACGAATGGTCTTGGTGGAATGTTGGGTTATACCTATGGAAAGGCGAGAGATATAGCTTCTGTATCAAGTACAGTTGAAGGTAATGTTCCTGGTATCAATGGCTTGAATCACTTGGGTATGTCATATTCAGGGAATGATTTGCGTCACCGTTTTGTAGGTTATGTTTCTTATCGTAAAGAATATGGTGGAACATTTGGCGGTGCGACGATGATCACTCTGGGTGGCGTTTCAGCTAGCGGTTCTAAATTGTCCTACATCAGTTCTTCTGATTTCAACGGTGACGGACAAAATAATGACCTTTTACGCGTCCCGAATAGTGCATCTGAGTTGACTTTCGCAACGCTGACAACTACTGTAAATGGAAAAACTTACACTTTCTCTCCTGAGGAACAAACAGCTGCTTTCCAGAACTATATTGACAACAACCCTTATCTTTCGAAAAGAAAAGGCCAGTATACAGAACGTAACGGTGGTGCTTATCCATGGCTGACGCGTTTCGACTTAACTGTTGAGCAAGATTTTTACGTAAAAGTTGGATCAAAAGGCAAGAAGAACATCATTCGTTTAAGAGCTGACGTGTTCAATATTGGAAACATGATAAATAACAAGTGGGGTGTTGCTAACGCAGCTACGGCATCAAATGGTACTTTAGTAAGTCCGTTAAACTTTGCCAGTGTATCAGCTGCCGGGCTTCCATCATACAGAATGGGAACACAAAATATTGACGGCGTTCCTATTTTGGTTAGAGATTCTTTTGTGAAGTCTCAAACGATCAATGACGTTTGGCAAGCGCAAATCGGTATCCGTTATATCTTTAACTAATACCAGATCTGAATTTCAGAAATATAAAAAAATCGCCGTGTCGGATTTCTTGACACGGCGATTTTTTTATATCAGATAATATTATTTCTGAAATAGAGAATGCACAAATATCGGCTGATCGGTACAAATAATATCTGCACCGCTTTCCCAGATCTTGTTATACATCGGAGCTGAAATTTCAGTGTTTAGCGTGTCGATATTTCCGTTAGTGCCCAAAGATGTTAGAATTTTCATGGAATGTACCTTCAGATAAAAGGACTCGGGCTGCAATTCTTTTGGCGTCAGTGCAACAATATTTTCGAGCGGAAGTCCTGATTTTTCTACATTCGTAATATGATCCCAGCTGTTAAAACCAACTGCAAGCATCAGGCTGGGTTCCAGTTCATATACTTTTTTAGCTTCGTCCAGCGAGTAACAGATTACAATGGATTTGTGAATAGCATTATTGTCTTTCAACATTTTAATCGTTTTTACAATATCCGTTTCCGGCTTTTTATCAACGACTAAAATCAGGCTCTTGTCTTTACTCCAATCCAGCACTTCCTTAAATGAAGGAATTTTATTTTTTGTAAGCAATCCTTTGTCATCTTTCAGACGCAGGTTTTTTACATCTTTCCACTGTTGCTGATTTAGTAATCCTGTACCGTTTGTGCGAATTCCCAGTTCATTGTCATGTGAAATAACGAGTTGGCTGTCGGCTGTCATTCTGATGTCAAATTCCAGCAAGACACAAGGTACATTCTGGTAAGTATTTTCAAAAGTTGCAATACAGTTTCCGGGATATCCGTCCTCGATCCCGCCCTGGTGCGCCATAATCATGGGCACGAACCGGTTGGACGGTTTAAGATGTGCTTTCAAACTTCCTGTCTTGCTGAAATTGCAGTTATAGGTAACAGACGTGAATTGGCGGGATGGAACACAGGATGTTAAAAATAACAGCAATAAGAGAGGGTAAGGGTTTTTTGAACGTTGTGCTAACATTAGCTAATTTTTTTTAATCAGGTTTTTGATCATTCTTTTACTTCTGCCACTTTATTCAGCGTCTCGACCGCGACCCGGTAACCTTCTATTATCAATCTGGAAATATCTTCTGAATTAAAGTGCTGCATATCCAGAACCAGCGGTGAAGCGGGGCGGATGACGGTAAGTTTCATCGGGACACCCCGTAAAACAGAGCGATCCACATAAGACTCGGCCCAGATAATATTGCTGTTGGCATATTCATTAACAGTAATATCCCGAACCCGTTCCACGAGCGTTATCAGGTTTCTGGGGTTCATTCCCTCAGGCTGGTACAAATGCGGCGAATGGCACGCAATAACCACAATCTCCGTAGCCCCGTCAGCAATTGCCTGGCGAATGGGAGCTACTTCCCGAAGCCCGCCGTCCAGATACATTGAATGTCCGATCTCAATCGCGGGCATCAACATCGGAATTGACGAGCTTGCCCGAACAAAATCAAGAAAATGCGGTTCCTGCGGTGTTACATATTTTATTTCTCCGCTCTGAACATTTACTGCACCGACTTTGATTTTAACCGGCGTATGTTTCAAATGCTTGTCTTTGACATTTTTGCGTATCAGCAGGTGGAGTGGTGCAGGATCGACTAAGCCGTCAAATCTGCTCATTAATGTGTTCATCCCTAACATAACGCGCGATCGGAGCGTAGAAATATCCTGGGGCTGGGTTATATTCTTGACCCAGAATTCCAGCAGCTTCCTTCCTGCAACCGCCCAGGTAATTTTACCTTCCTCGTCCAACTGACGCCCGGTTTCATTCGCTAAAAATGTAGCATTAAGTGCTCCAACTGAAATTCCATAAACCATATCAGGTTCAAATCCATTTTCCAGAACTGATTGGATTGCTCCAACCTGAAAAGCGCCTTTCATGGATCCGCCTCCAAGCACGAGTGCTTTCATAAATATTTGCTTTCGGCTGTCGGCGTTCGGCTTTCAGCTATTGATTAATATGATGCGTTTAGTTTTTTATACCGATAGACTTTCATTTCAACCGGCCGTATACATAACGGTTTTTCCTCGTTATTCTACTCAATTCATAGATTTTAGAATTTCGTGATTTCAATTTTAAACATTTTCATTCTAAAATAGGTATAAAGAGAAGATTTTATTCCAAATTTGAAGATTAAAGTGCAGAAGTTGATAAATCCATTTTTTTTGAACTAAACTGTCGCGTATCGCCTTTCAATACTTGGAGGTAAAGTAAGACTTCCTATAATTTATATGACCCTTTCAATAAAGGATATTCAAGCTCCTATTGCGGATGAAATGAAGGCCTTCGAGCACAAGTTTCGCCAGTTTATGAAAAGTGATGTAATGCTGCTCGACCAGATCATGAATTACATCGTACGCCGTAAAGGGAAACAGCTAAGGCCAATGTTCGTTTTTTTGTCAGCCGGAGTTTGCGGACCTATTACAGAATCCACCTACCGTGGTGCTTCTTTCATCGAACTTTTACATACGGCCACGCTTGTTCACGACGATGTCGTTGATGATTCCAACTACCGGCGCGGATTTTTCTCTGTTAACGCATTATGGAAAAATAAAATTGCGGTCCTTGTTGGTGATTATTTGTTATCACGCGGACTTTTACTTTCGGTCGAGCATAACGAATTTGAATTATTGAAAATCGTTTCAACTGCTATGCGGGAGATTAGCGAAGGAGAATTACTTCAGATTGAGAAAGCGCGCAGACTCGATATCAACGAGGAAGTTTACTATGAAATTATCCGGCAAAAAACAGCTTCCCTGATTGCCTCATGTTGCTCAGTGGGAGCCTGTTCGGTTGGATCTGACTCGGAGACAATTAAAAAGATGCACGCTTTTGGAGAAAAAGTTGGGATCGCTTTTCAGATAAAAGATGACCTTTTTGATTATGGAGAGGATGAAATTGGTAAACCGCTGGGAATTGATATTAAGGAAAAGAAAATGACCCTTCCTTTAATTTACGCGCTGAACAAAGCTTCATGGCTGGAAAAACGTAAAATGATAAACATAATCCGCAATGAAAGCCATAAGCCTAAAAAGGTTCTCGAGGTAATTTCTTTCGTCAAAGATTCCGGCGGGTTGAAATATGCCCAGCAGGTAATGGAGCGCTACGTAGAGGAAGCGCGTGCACTGCTTCATGATTTTGAGGAATCATCGCACCGTACCGCATTGGAACATTTGGTTCAATACACCATCGAACGCAGTAAATAGCCTAATTTATTTGCTGCGTTCATCCGAATTTTTTTGATACAGGACTTCCGTGTTAGTCTTGTAAACTTCATGATAATTTTCTTTCACAAAATTATTAATCTCAGGAAAATGGATGAGTTTGCAATCTTCGTTTGTGAGCAGTCCACCCGGAAGTGAGAGATCTAAAAACCACCTGGGATGGTTTTTTTCAAGATCAGAAAGGTATCGGTCGCGGTAATATTTTCCAAGATCGGATTTGTAACTTGTCTGAAAATCAAAATGAACATCTCTGGTGCCCATGACCAGTCTTGCTGCATGATTATAGTAAGATCCCCAACCCCAAACGGCCATCCTGTCGCCCGGAACTCGGCCTGCATAGAGCTTTTCGACTAACTTTTGATTGATGATATCGGATAAATATTGTTTCTCATTTTCAACCATTCGGGTCGCACTTTTAGCATTGATGAAAAATACAAATGCAATCGCCAGGCTCGCCAGCGGAACAAGCAGCTTACTTGGTTTCCATTCATATTTTATCAAAAGCCAGACCATATAGCTATATAGCGGAACGACCAGAAGCAGAGTATAGTGCAGGAAGTATCTTCCGGGTTTGATGATACAATAAATCGTCACGATGATGGTAAGGATAAAACCTGCATGATATAGCAAATCAATAGATGTCAGACTTTTCCTGATAACGATCAGAAAGATCCCCGGGATCAGGAATCCCAGAAGTAATAAGGGAAGTAAAGACCGTATGCTGGATTTTAGAAAGGTTGTGACTAATTCGGCTGTGATCATATTCACAGTGGTATATCTGAGATTACCAATAATATAAGATTGAACGAAATCGTAAAAACCACCGTAGAGCCAGATTATTAATAATGCCAGCAAATGGGTAAAAATAAAGCTGGCCAAAAATAACATACCGTCTCTTCGATTTTTTTTGACAAAAAACAGCAGGATGAAGCATGCAGCAGCGAGATATATAAAGATGGGAGTTACCTGCAATTTTACGTAAAAGGCGGATGCACAGGCAATGCCGGCAATGATGAGGTGATACCTTTTGACTTCATATCCGAATGAAATAAGAATCAGCGCGCTTAACATGATGGACAGAAAAAGCATCGGAAAGTTTTCGCTGGATGCGTGAATAAGGTCCGGAAAGTAGAAGAATCCGATGGTCAGGATTAACGGGATAATTACAATGCGGGCAAACGCTGAATTCGAAACTCTTTTAAAAGTTAGAAACAGGATGAAGACAGTAGGAATTTGAAAAACCAACGTATAAATTATTCTCAATTCTCCATACGAAGACCAATCTGCAAGTTTTATTAAAATAATAGACGGTAAAAAGTTTAATGGGCCAGAGGTTGTCGGGTCCACAGAAATCCAGGCACGTGGATCAAGGGCTAGTGTTCTTCCGCCACTCAGCATGATGCTTTCATCAATGTTAAGCATACCCGAATCGAAAGTCGCCATTTTAATCAGGACTAAGAAGATAGAAGCAGGCCCAAGGAAAAAACCGTCACTTTTCTTGAATGGAGTCTGTTCGGCCCCAGAGGCTTTAAAAAGTGTAATAATGCATAGCAGACTGAGCGCTGCATTCCCGGTCAGGTAATGTATCAAATTCATTTGTGTTGGGTAAAGTGGGCAATCCGGATCAGTGGATGTGATTTTGACATGGCAGTACACACAACTGTTTCTGATTAACTAACGCAAAAAAATAGTTTTCTGAGGTTTCAAATTTATTCTGAGGTTGATTTTTTGCACGAAAGGAAATGATGAAAGCGGGGAGCCTCTATTTTATATAAAGGAAAATTATATAAAATAATTTTTATGACTAAGTTTTTAGTTATATTTGAAATCTCATTTAAATTATAACCGTCATGAAAATAATACTAGCATTTTTCTTCACCTTACTGGCCGGCGGAGCAGTCGGCCAGGCCAGGATTATGACGAGAGACGAGGCTGAAAATAAGAAATTTCATCCGGATATGCAGCCCGTTTCCTATTCCACCGAGGGTGACGCAATTTCTGTTCAGAGGCTGCAATTTTTTCTAAAAGAATCTCTTGGCACTGTCATTTCGGAGCAGGCGGATCCTGGAATTGGTGTATTTGCTCAGGTTTTTGTGAATGCAGGAGGAGGAATTGATTATTTGATCTTTGATGCAGAACAAATTAAAGGTTATGATAAGGACTCGTTGAATAAAATAATCAAGGAAAAATTTGTTGCCGTTACAAATAGTTGGCAGCTTAGCGTTGCGCCTGAAAAGCCCTTTCAGCTCGCAACTTTCAACTTTTTCGGAAAAAAGCTGGCTTATCGAAAAGTCCGGCATACAGACAGCTCTGTGGTTGACGTTCCGTACGCGCAGGCATTTGCCGACTCTTTGAAAGTAAAAAGGATCTTTTTCAACGATCTGGAATTGACGAATGTGCCGGAAGTTATTTATCGCTTTCCCAATACAGAAGAATTGTATTTAAATTCAAACAGGCTCGTTGACGTAAATATTGATTTTAGTCGCTTCCCAAAGTTGAAACAGCTGCATTTGCAAAACAATGAGATCACGAACGACGGTTTGATTTTATCTCAAAATAATTCGCTCAATACGTTAAATCTCAGAGATAACAAGCTTACGGACATTCCAATAGCGGTCAGAAATTGTAAAGAGCTGTCGAGTTTGTGGTTGGGTGGAAATTCTTTATCGGCGTTATCGAACCGGAGCTTCAGAAAATTGAAACAGATTAAAGACCTCAATTTTTACAAATCAGGGCTCGCTGTTTTGCCAAAAGGAATCAGAAAGATGAAAAATCTGGAAGTTCTGGATTTGTATTATAATCAATTTGAAAAGTTGCCAAACTCCCTGACCAAGCTGAAAAAATTAACGCATCTGGCGATTTCCTACAATCAGCTGAAAACGCTGCCGCCAAAGATGAACCGTTTGAAAAATGTACATACTTTATATGCGCATCATAATCGTTTAAGCGCTTTGCCGGAAAGTGTGTCCCGGATGAACAAGGTGAATATTTTGGATCTCGGTTTTAACTGGTTTACAAATTTTCCTGCGGAAGTGGCCTCGCTGAAAGGCTTGAAAGAATTAGATATTTCATCCAATAATTTCGCTGCGTTTCCCGAGAAATTATTGGATATCAAAGAACTTGATAAAGTTTACCTGCAAGGAAATCCGTTTGTAAGTGAAGATATAAATACCAGATACAAGCGGCAGTTAGGGGTGTTAAAGGAAAAAAAGGTGGAGGTGTTTTATTGATTAAAAGAAGCGCCAAACCGGCTAATCCGGTTTGGCGCCTTAAGTTACAGATTCCACCAATACGTAAATTTGAGAACGACCGCCCTGCTTTTTACCATAAAGTTCTCTGGTAAATAATTATCAGTATACACAATGTACAAATCAGACGCCGGTTTGTAACGCCACTGTAATCTTGAATTCAGATTGATATTATCTGCCTGATTATTGTACTGCATGAATGTTGTAAAATATAGATTGTTACGGAACGTCACATCGACACGCGGGCCAACCAGCCAAAGTTGTGTGCGGTTCCAGGGTGCAGTCAAATGAATGTCGTTATAATTCCCTGCAAGGGCAATCGCGACATACGGTTGCACACGGTAACCGAGTTCTGTCCTTAAATTGGTTCGGGTACCATTGTTGTAATATCCTCCAAAAAGTCCGGCAAACGTATAGGTGAAATGTTTTTGCGGACCCGATATAATTTCAAATCCGGCCGATGTCCAGTTATGTTCAGTGCCCGTCGCCAATCTTTCCTTACCTAAATTCGTAGGATCAAAGGGGCGAAGCAGCCGGGTATAGTTGCTTGTCACATAAGCAGAAATCGTTGCACGGGTGATGAAATTCAGGTTATAAGAAAATGTCAGTTCACGGTCGCTGAGCGACATTTGTTTGTCCCAGTAAATATTGCTCACGAATTTTGGCCCATGGCTGATAATTTTTGGATTCTTTATGAAAAACAAATAACCAACAGTCGGGCTGATTTTGTAATAACCATTTCTCGTAGCGTTGGGGACATAACCGACTTCGGCGTTATAGTTAGCTCCTACATATTCATGCTGCCACTGCCAGAAAAAATTCGCTTTGCTGAACTTCAGATCTGCCGCATGAACGAAATCATCACTCGATTTCCCAGGCGTAAACGATTTCAAGAACATCACCTTTCCAGTCCATAAATTATTGACGCTGGCAAGGTTATATTCTGCCCCGATGTTTCTGTTATATTGATAAGTGTTCTGATTTTTTTCCAGCGAATAATTAACCGCATCCCGGTTTATAAAGATAAATCGCACATTGGAGCGGGCGAAAACCTGTCTCTGCAAAGCAAAAACGGCGTAGTTATTTTTAGGGATAGTATCCTGCGAGCCGGTCTGGACATCCAGAACTCCGATACGCCAATTCTTATTCAGCTTTCCGCTCATCCGTGCCCCAAATTGTATTGGGACGCCCAAACCAATGCGGCGGGAGAAAAATGGACGAATGGTAGCGTACCCGAAGTTGGCAAACAAATCAGCGTTTTCCAGAAAAAACTGTCTTCGTTCGGGAAAAAACAATTCAAAACGGTTCAGATTTGTTTGCTGAACATCGACATCAACCTGCGAAAAGTCCGGGTTTACCGTAAGGTCCAGATTCATCGAGGGAGACAAACCGATTTTAACATCACCTCCAATGTTTGTTTTGTATTTATTGGATTGCCCGTTTTGAAAATCCTTTGTCAACCGAGTGGCAGCATAAGGAATGACGGAAATATTGGGCCCCGGGCTTGGTGGCGGCTGATCCCATACCAGCACGCCGGTATAGGCCAGTGCCGCGGACGGGAATTGTCTGGGAACAGGAGCCCAGGCAGACTTCTCAGAAATCGTCAAATCCTGGCGGCTGAAATTGATACCCCAGCGTGATATGCCCGACTTGTACCGAATACTTTTAAATGGAATAGAGGCTTCCCAAACCCACTTATCCGGATCATTTGTGACCTCACTTACCCAGCGGTTATCCCAGCTAAGATCGACAGTTCCTCCGTCGCCCATCTGGCCGTCCCACGGAGCGCCGGCAGCATTTGCTCCGAACGAAAATCCATTCGTACGGTCATCAAAGGTGTCCATGAAAAGCAGAAAGTTGTCATTTTTTCCAAAATTGAAATCACGTTTCAATGATTCAACGATAATTGAATTTTTGACAGTCTTGTAATTCACAACCAGAATATACATGTTGTTGGCGTCATACGACATTTTTACCGTCGTCTGTGCGCGCGAATAACTGGTATCCATGGGAGTGACCATGAAAAAATTGGTGGCCGTTTCAGCCGATTCCCAGGCAGCGTCGTCCGGATTTCCGTCTACCCTAATCGGGGACGGCGCGGGATGAATGTGATATTGAAATTTTTCATTAGGTTTTTGGGCCAGACAGTTTCCGATTAGAAAAAAGCATAGCAGGAATTTAATTAAGGATTTAGGTAGCACTTCTTCGTTATGGGTAGGAATATGATTGATTAAAAATTTACATGGAATTTTGGTTGGGTTCTTTAAAGATTTTGGCATCAGCATAGAAGGTGCCGAATGGAATGATAGAGGCAAAAAGACCAAAAAAGAATTTTTTCCAGCCCCAGCTGTATTCAAACACGACCTGGATCAAGAGTACAAGATATAGAATAAACAACACGCCGTGCGCCATACCTACAAAACGAACAGCCTGCGGATAACCGGCCCAATATTTTAATGGCATCGCAATACCCAGGAGAATCAATAATGAGGTACCTTCAAGAAATGCAACAAAACGTAATCTGCCCAGAGCAGTTTTGAGTAAATTGGCTAACATGAATTTAAGGAAGTAAATTAAAATGCATCTTTCAATTGTAAAGATAACATTTAAGCGGTTTCAGGAAGTGGTTGAGGAGTATAAATGCCTCAGTCTGGGGGAAAAAAGAATGGATTCTGTGAAATAGGATAAACTTTCTTGTGAATAATGTAAAATTTTTTTCCTGAAATTTAAATCAAAGGTTAAACTTGCGAAATAATTATTTAACGGCACCGGCATTTCATCATTTTAACTAATCTCATACACTGTGAGTAAATTATATTTTTCCTTCTTCTTGGTTTTAATTGTCTCTCAGGCAATTGCCCAGAAATACAAAGTTGCAGGAATTATCAAAGACGAAGAAGGAAAAGGAATAGGAGGTGTTTTGGTCAGGGAATCGGGAACCAGCTCCAGCGCGACCACAAACCAGTACGGGATATATGAAATGCGTGTCCATTATGGAAATGCAACGCTGATTGTGACCGCAGACGGTTATTATAAAGTTACGAGAGACATCAATGGTATCGGTACTCAGAATTTTATTCTGAGCTCTGTTTCAAAAGCCAGGCAAAAAGGTATTGTCGGTTCACGCAATCTTAATGCTACCGAGGCTGATTTATCTTCACCGGTCGATGTTATTGACGTTAAGAAAATAGCAAGTCTGAACGGGCAGTTTGATCTTCCTCAATTGCTTCAATATGTTTCCGGCTCATTTAATTCAAACAGGCAGCTTGGTGCCGACGGTACCGATCTGATCGACGCCGCTTCGATTCATGGTATGGGGCCTGACCAGATGTTGGTACTCGTTAACGGAAAAAGACGACATCAGTCATCCCTGATCAACTTGTCCGGGACACGTGGAAGAGGAAATAATGGTTTTGACTTTAGTACCATTCCTGTTTCATCCATTGACCGGGTTGAAATTTTGCGCGATGGGGCTGTGGCTCAATATGGTTCTGACGCGGTTTCAGGTGTTATCAATATCGTTTTGAAGGATCATACGGATGGTTTTTCAGCGAATGCAAATGCAGGAATTCGGATGGCAAAATATAACCGGGATTCGAGCAGCTGGGATGGATTGAATTATAACGGAAATATCAATTATGGGACAAAAATTGCTAAATCGGGTTTTTTTAACGTAACAGCAGATTATAATTTTCAGGATCATACCAATCGGGCTGATACGCAGACGGACTCGATACTCAGAAGAAAATTCGGCGATCCGAAAATTTATAACGGAAGTTTGAGTTACAACACGGTGATTCCCGTTTATAAAAATACCGGAATATACAGTTTTGGAACGGCCAGTTATCGTCAGGGTGAAACGTATAGCTGGACGCGAGGCGCGAGGGATTCTACTAATTTTATCAAGTTGTATCCCAATGGTTTTGATCCGCTTGTTTCCCGTGTCGTTGATGACCGCTCAATAACTTTAGGCGCCCGGACGGCTTGGAATGGGTTTAATATCAATTTGAGCCATACGTATGGTTTCAATAAATTTAGTTATGACGTCAAAAATACGCTGAATAAATCGTTTGGAATGGATACCACGCGATCTTCCTACGAAGCGGGTGGTTTTCAGACTTCTCAAAATGTTACGAATCTTGACGTGACAACCTTTTACAAGGACATTCTGGACGGAGTTCATCTGGCGTTTGGTGCTGAATATCGAATGGATAGTTATAAAATCAACGTTGGAAATCCACTTTCTTGGAGAACTTACAATCCGTTAAAATTTGGAGGTGCGCAAGGCTTCAAGGGATATGGAGAAACGGAAGCTATCGATCAGAAGAGGAATAATGCTGCGGGTTATGTAGATATAGAAGCAAAATTTGATGAAAGTTTATCGGTAAATGCTGCCGGCCGTTTCGATTATTACAGCGATCTTGGAAGTGCCGTAAGCGGGAAAGCTGGTTTGCGGTATAAAATTACGGATGCGCTGAGTATTCGTGGTGCTTACGGACTTGGTTTCAGAGCTCCGTCTTTGGCTCAGCAACATTATAGTTATGATATCCTCATTCCTTCGAAGGCAAACCTGGAATATCCTCAGTCCAATGTCATTACGAGATCGGGAAGTGAGATTAGCAAAGCGCTGGCTGCACCGGATCTTAAAATGGAAACCACGCACAACGGGAGCGCCGGGATCGTTTTTGCACCGGATAATAATTTTTCAGTTTCGGTGGACGGTTATTATGTCAGAGTTCAGGATCGTGTTATTTTGACCGGTCCAATCGACTCCAATGACAAACAGGTGGGAGCGTTGCTGAAAAGGCTGAATGTTGCTCAGGTACGTTTCTTTACGAATGCTTTGACGACCTCAACTGCTGGTGTTGACCTTAGTTTAAAATATACAGCTGACCTGGGAACAGGGAAATTGAATACGATCCTTTCTGCTAATTACAATACGATGAGTATTGATACTATTAAAACGAATGAAAGGCTGGCAAACAAACAGGCAAATTATCTGGATAAGCGCGAACGCTATTTTATACTGGCCTCAGCACCGCCGATGAAAATAAACCTTACGCTTGATTACATCGCTGGCCCGCTGACATTCATGGTTCGGGGTACTTATTTCGATGAAATTCAGCTGATCAACCGGAATTTTGGCGGAATTGACAAAAGTGGAAAAGCTTATACGGAAAAGGACTATATTGATATATACAAATCTATGATCCAGGCTGATGCCAGTTTGAGTTTGAAAGTGAATGAAAAAATTTCATTTACTATTGGCGGCAGTAATTTATTAAACGCATATCCGACGATGTCAAAGCCTGGCAGGACAGAATCGGGAGGGGCCTGGGACTCGGTTCAGGCGGGGAACAATGGTTCGTTCTTCTTCACCAGAATCTTTTACAAATTTTGATTTATGAAGGTCTGTTACATACTTGTTTTTATGTTGTTCTCGCGAATCAGTTATTCTCAGCCGTGTTCGCTCTTGACAGATACTTTCCGCGAAGCTGATAAACTACGAAGCGAGAAGGATGAATTTCAGCGGTTTCGTTTTAGTGAAAAACAGCTGGACCAGGTTCAATTGTTACCAGGACTGGATAAAGGAATTAACAATATCAGAACATTACAAAAGGTTTTAGACCAGGATTTTGATTCTTATTCAAAAAACTTATTCTGGCAGTTGGATGAAAAACTGGCCACCCATCGATTGGATGAAGTAAAAAAGGAATGCCCTGAAACAAGTTTCAAGGTTTACGAAGACGAAATCATTTTTTATAAATCGAAATACAGAGCTTTTGATCCTGAAAAAGATAAAGTTGTGACACCCAATTAATTAATATTCAGGACAAAAAAATAACCAGTCGATATCGGCTGGTTATTTTTTTTGGCTTAATTGCTTAGACAGCAGCAGGTTTTCTATTCTTCTTAGGTTTTAAAACACCCGCATTTTCTTTGTCACGCATTTTGATAAAATCTTTAAAACGGCGAATCGTTGCCATTATGAAGCCGATAACCAATACGAAAGTACCCAGCCATAGAATATTGATTAACGGCTTTTCGGTTGCTTTCATTACGATGAAATCGCGTTGTGTCGTGTTTACCGCAAATGTGAATTTTCCTGTCGACGGATCAATTTCCTGGAACTGGACACGGAAACCAAGATCTTTATTTACCTCCGGCTTACGCGCTACTAAACGATCACGGATTACGAAAGAAGGAGTAATTACAAACTCCTGATCTTTGTCAAGAACACGAATCATCGCCTTTACAGCAGCATCGCCCTCACCAAGTTTGATACCTTCGACTTCTTCTGTACGCACTACATTGTCCAGAATCGCTACGTAGTCGTTTACAAAAAATGTATCACGCATGCTGATCGTAAAATTTTCCGTTGGGCTCCAAACAGGTTCTGCCGTCGGATTTGTTACCATAGAGACATACGTATACAAGTCCTTGTCTACTTCACGCTGAATATCCGGAGAAGAAACCAGGCCCATTCTCGGGTTGATCTGTGCACGAGGGAACAGGTTGAAAACACGGCCGGACGGCTCGCGGTACTCAATTTCGTAATAGAAGTTTTCAGGGAAAATTTCTATTGTGTCACCTTTAGAATTGTATTTTTTATCATTAACAACAATATCTCGAAGTGCAACGGCATGGAAATCGTTTTCTATCATATCCACCCAGCTCTTCGGGATATACCCCGGAATATGACGTGGCTCAACCCGCACATCACGCCAGGTCAGCATATAGTCACCCATTTTTTCAGGCTTGTTCAGCCAGAGCGTAATGTTTTCTTTATTTTCCTTATTATCATTGTTTGTAAATTCCGCGCTGCGGGAAATCATCAGACCGGAATTATTGATCGAGACAACCTTGGTATAAGCAGACGAAAACAGAATTCCCAAAAGCATTAAGGCAACCCCGATATGCGTTACGGCACCACCCGACAAGCTGTAATTTCCTTTTACAATCTGGAATAAAATGGCTCCATTGGAAACAATCGCGAAAATCGAAGTGGTCAGAAGAACAATATATTGAATTTCTTTAACGCCCTGATACGTGATAACCGCCGCACTGATCAGCAATGCTACAAGCAATGGATTGTACAGAACCTGCAATTTGTCTTTACCCACACGTTTCCACCAGAAATACTGGCCAATACCCGTAAGAACGATAATCAGTGAGAAGAACCAAAGCTGAAACTTGTTATAGTGAGCAACCTGATCGGCAGGAAGCGCCATATTTAAAACACCGCCAAAAGCTTCCGCAATTTTGTTATAAACCGGAATGGAAGTCGTAGCCAGGATCTGGAAACCGGACAAACAAAGTAAAGTAGCTCCGATAAAAATCCAGAATTCCTGAGAATAAGTAGAAACTTCTTCTTCATCAGAAGGCAGTTCTTTCCAGCGATATACCAGCAAGGCAATCGATACAATGGTAAACGTCAGAAGATAAATCAGCAACTGACCGGACAATCCTAAATCAGTGAACGAGTGAACAGAAGCATTTCCCAAAACCCCGCTGCGGGTCATGAACGTAGAATAAAGGATCAGGATAAATGTTGCAATCGCCAAAATGAAAGACGTTTTAAGTGCCGTTGCATTTCTTCTTGCAATGATCATTGTGTGAATCGCAGCAATCAGAATTAACCATGGAACGATAGACGAGTTTTCAACAGGATCCCAGTTCCAGTAGCTACCAAAGTTTAGCGTTTCGTAAGCCCAGTAAGCACCCATCAGGATACCAATACCCAAAATCATTGCTGAGAACAAAGCCCACGGCAACGCCGGACGGACCCATTCATGTATTTTTTTAGTCCACAAACCTGCGATTGCGAAAGAAAATGGAATCAATGTCGTTGCAAAACCGAGAAACAATGTTGGGGGATGAATAACCATCCAGTAGTTTTGTAAAAGTGGATTCAAGCCATTACCATCTTTGGCGATAAAGTTTGGATCCATTTTGTAAACCGGAAGGTCCGGCATTACTTCCTTCATCAAAAGGAAAGGCGTAGATCCGATTTTTAGATCCAGACCAGGAATCACTACACCCAGGATCATGGAAGTCAAAAATGCCTGAACCAAGGCGAAAATTGTCATTACGGGCGCTTCCCATGAACGGTTTGAGAATATCAGTACCGATCCCAGAACGACATTCCAGAAAATCCACAAAAGAAAACTTCCTTCCTGATCCTGCCAAAAACTGGAAATCGTATAACCTGTCGGCAAGGAAAGCGAAGAATTTTTCCAGGCATAATGGTATTCGAAATAATGATTTCCAATAATCCAGTATAACGAGAAAACAATGCCGATAACAGCCATGGCGTGAATCGAGAATACAACTCTGGCGTATTTTTTCCAGGATGTAACTTCGTTCAGCGGAGTTCCGGCAAGTCCTGCTTTAAAATACGCAAATACTGCCAGCAGGGCAGAAGCAAATGCGATGATAGTGAGCAGGTGGCCTGCACTTCCAATGGTAGTATGAATCATGATTTAGATGCGGTTGCTTCGGTAGTTTCCATTTTGCCGTTTTCGTATTTCGAAGGACATTTCATCAGAATTTTTTCTGCTGCAAACGTACCATTCTCCATTTTTCCAACAACCACAACCTGTTCTGATTTGTCAAAGTCCTGAGGTTTGGTGCTTCTGTACACGACCTTCTGAACCATATTTTTATTGTCGATCAAAGAAAATTCGAAATAATTCGGATCGATCTCCGGGTGGTATTGCATATCCACGATCTGTCCGGCAGAATTTTTTGGTAATTTTCCTACGACATGAATACTTTCCGTGTCGCCATCTTCGGCCATTTCTTTTGCTTTTCCAAAATCAACGTAGGTACTCGCATCGCCAGCAGTTGAAACGATAATTCCAATAGCCACTGCAATTATTATAAGACCTAATAACTGGATCTTTTTCATACTATTTACTTGATATTTAATTCTTTTTCTATTTTACTAACCTTCGAATCCACGCGAAACATATTGATCGCAATACCTGCAAGCACAATAGCAACCACAGCAACAACCACCCATATCTTTCCGTCGGCTCTCAGTTTGTCAGCCATTTCTACCTGGTCGGCAGCCTGGGCAAAAAGGAGTTGCGGCAGGGATACAAGCGTTAGTAAAAGGAGAATTATTTTTTTCATGATGATATAATCTTAACGAAATTAAACTTTGTTTGTTATTGATGCACTTTGGCGGCGGTGTCAGCATTGGCAACACGTTCGCGCAAAAACCGGTTAATTCTTTTCACTCGCACTCTCAGCTCGATCAGCCACACACCCATAAGGGTCCAGCCGATAATCGCAGGATAAAATACTTTTCGCATCTCATTGTTCATATCATAAGAGCTGAACGCGGGATTTCCACCGTTTCCGGGATGAAGAGAGTCTGTCAAACGAGGCAGAATGTATATCAGCGGGATGAAAACAGCAAAAGCCAAAATGTTGTAAACCGAAGATATTCTTGCCTTACGCTGCTCATCTTCGAACGAACTTCTGAGAAGCATATAGGCCAGGTACATCAACATACCGACCGCGGCTCCGTTCAATTTAGGATCGTTTGGCCATGGATCTCCCCAGGTGTAATTCGCCCAGACAGAGCCGGTTAAACAACCTAAAATTCCGAAGAACAAGCCTCCTTTTGCAAATTCACTGGCTTTGTCATCATGATCCAGCAAGCCGCTCCGTAAATATTTGAAAGAGAAAACCATGGATGTGAAAAGCATGATCGTCATCGACATCCATAAGGCAACGTGGAAATAAGTATTCCGGATACTTTCGTTCAGAATGGGCTGATGGGGAACCGGGCCCATAAATCCCACGATTATGACGTAGAATAAAATGAATATACAAAGAATTTTCCACCAATATTTCTTCATAATATATTGATAATTAGGGTACTGTTTTTGGGAAAAAGCTGGCTGAGTTATAACAAAAATTAGTTAAATCTCATTCCGGTAATTGAAAAATTATATTTAACTCCTCCACAAAAAAGGGAAAAGCAGGTAACTCAATGTAATAACAATTAAATCGATTGATAATAGTGTGGTGATTTCGTCAATACTGACACTCCAGTCGAGCCCGTCCATTGCATTTTTCGCCAAACGAATTGTCATTAAAAGCATTGGCAGAATGATCGGAAAACTTAGAACTGCCATCAGCGTTGCGTTGTTTTCTGCTTTTGATGCGATTCCGGCTACCAACGTAAGTACCGAAGCAAAACCAATTGCGGAAAGCAAAATACAGATAAGGTACAGTCCAACATCCTGAACCGGATTTCCCATCACAAACGCATAAAAGCCAAAACCAATCCCGGCAAGCAGCAGCATGACCAATGAATTGTAAATAATTTTTGAAACAATAATGGCCTGTGGACTGCATAGATTGTAATAGTAAATCAGACGCCCATATCGTTCCTGTGAAAAACTTTTTGCAATTGCATTCACTGCGGTAAACAGAATAATGATCCAGAAAAGCGTATTCCAAACGATAGGAGTCAGCTGGCCGCGGCGAAGGTTAAAGCTTAGATAACAAACAAAAACGGTAGATACCACGTACAGTAACATACCACTCAAAGCGTATTTTTGTCGCCATTCCAGCGTCACTTCTTTCCAGATGAGGGTTTTTATCTCGTTCAATACTTTTTGCTATCGGCAGTCAGCAACCAGCTTTCGGCGCGGTGATTATTTTCCGTTACTCTTGCTTCCTGACATTCGTCTTTTCGCGATGCAAAAGTACGACACAAAACCCGAGCGTAATAATAAAAATGGGATGTTTTTGCATGATTTATAGCAGGGTTTTGTTAAATGATCGAGTTAACTGTTTGAATTCCGGGCGGAGAATGCTTAATTTGCACTTACGTATATTTAATCTAAATAAGCTAATATGTCGGTTCGTACAGTTTCGCAGCTCCAAAAAGGGGAGAAGGCGGTTATCAGATCATTCTCTGATCGGCTGATGTCTTTGAAATTATTGGAAATGGGATGTGTGCCAGGTTGTGAGGTGCGTCTGGATGCGGTTGCTCCCTTGGGTGACCCAATTTGTATAAATGTCGGTGGTTGTTATTCCTTATCATTACGATTAAATGAAGCGTCAACTATCGAAATTGAGTAATTCGTTTTTCGTTCTTTTTTGCTTTTACATTGAAACAAGAAAATATAAAAATTGCCCTCGTAGGAAACCCGAATGCCGGGAAATCAACTTTATTTAATGCGCTAACAGGCTTACGACAAAAAACGGGAAACTTCCCGGGTGTGACTGTTGAGAAAAAATCAGGTTCTTTCAAATTGGCCGGGGAAGATGGTAAACCGGATAGGGATGTAACCGTTGTGGATTTGCCTGGTACATACAGTGTCTATCCAAAATCTGCGGATGAAAGTGTCGTGATGGATATCCTTGCAAATCCAAAACATCCTGACTATCCTGACGCAGTAATTGTTGTTGTTGACGCTTCCAATCTTCAGAGAAATCTCCTTCTTTTTACCGAAATAAACGATCTGGGCCTGCCGACGATTCTGGCATTAAATATGCTGGATGTTGCTGCAAGTATGAAGTTGACTGTGAATGCGGTTCAACTGGCGATGCAGCTAAATGTTCCGGTCGTGAAAATTAATGCCAGAACTGGTGAGGGAGTTCCTGTTTTGCAGCAAGCAGTCAGCACATTGTTAGATAAAAAGGAAAAACCTGCCCTTAAATATTTTTATGTTCCAAAAGGGAATGAGCCCGCGCTTATCGAAGAGGTAAAGGAATTGCATCAGCTTGATAATGACTATGTTGCTTTGCAATATGTTTGTCAGCATGATAATTTTTCATTTCTGGCTCAACCTGTGAGAGCCAAACTTGATACCTTGATTGAAAAATACGAATTTGATGAAACTGGCTTTCTTGCTGACGAAACCATTGCCCGTTATAAAACGATTAGACCGATTGTTGACAAATCAGTAAAGTCGGAAGGTGCTACGGAGCAGCCGCTCTGGACGCGCAAACTGGATAAGGTTTTGCTGCACCCTTTCTGGGGGTACGTGACATTTGCAGTGATTTTAATGGTTATTTTTCAGGCAATTTTTGCCTGGGCATCTTATCCGATGGACTGGATTGATGAAAATACCGCAGCTTTGATTTCCTGGACAAAAGAAATACTTCCGGCAGGTGTTCTGAACGATCTGATTACGGATGGGATCATGACCGGAATCGGTGGGGTAATTATTTTTATTCCGCAGATTGCTATTCTTTTCGGACTTGTTTCTATACTTGAAGAATCCGGTTATATGGCAAGGGTCATGGTGATCATGGATAAGGTGATGCGGAAATTCGGACTAAACGGACGGAGTGTTGTTCCTCTTATTTCGGGTGTTGCCTGCGCAGTTCCGGCCATCATGACAACCCGAAGCATCAGCAGCCGCCACGAAAGACTTTTGACAATTTTAGTAACGCCGATCATGAGTTGTTCCGCGCGTCTTCCAATTTACAGTATCCTAATTGCGTTGATTATTCCTTCAACTAAGGTGTTGGGTATTTTTAATATGCAGGGACTGGTTCTGTTTGGACTTTACTTTCTTGGATTGGCTGGTGCATTGGTTTCTGCCTGGTTGTTATCTTTGGTCATTAAGAGAACGGAGCCGGGATATTTCATGCTTGAAATGCCGACCTATAAACTTCCACGTTGGGGCCATGTTGGTTTTATGATGTATGACAGTGTAAAATCATTCGTACTTCAAGCTGGTCAGGTTATCTTAGCAATCTCTATCATTCTTTGGGTCTTATCATCCTACGGTCCGGGTGACAGTATGCAGGCAGCAGAAGAAAAAGTGATTACTGCAATGCCTTCTGCACCGGCAGAGGAACTTGGAGCAGCAGTGGCTTCGGCTCGTCTGGAAAGTTCATACGCAGGAAGTTTCGGAAGATTTATTGAGCCTGCGATACGTCCGTTGGGTTATGACTGGAAAATTGGAATTGCTTTGCTTGCTTCCTTTGCTGCGAGAGAAGTTTTCGTAGGTACCATGGCGACAATTTACAGTATCAGTGGTGATTCCGAAGATGTACTGACTGTTAAACAGCGACTGGTTCAGGAAAAAAATGACAAGGGCGGCCCGATGTATACTCCGGCCGTTTGTTATTCTTTATTAATATTTTATGTTTTCGCGATGATGTGTATGAGTACAATCGCCGTTGTTTATCGCGAAACACATGGCTGGAAATGGCCGCTTATTCAATTAGCTTATCTGATGGTTTTGGCTTATGTTTCAGCGTTTGCGGTGTATCAGATAATGAGTTGATCTTCTGAAATTCTCTTTTTGTTCAATACTATATCACCCGTCTGATGGAGGAAAAAGCCATCAGACGGGTAGTTCGAACCGGTCCGACGGCTTTTTCTGCCGTCGGATCGGTAATAAATCAAAAATTCTTTGGTAATAGTTTGAATTTCAAAGAGCGGTAACGCACAAAAACTACCAACCCAGGTTTTCAATAATATCCGACGCGATCATTGCAGTTTTTGTTTTCCTCTCAGCCGCACGATCACCAGCTAGTCCGTGTTGATAAACTCCGAAAATGGCCGCGTCCTCAGGCGTATATTTTTGCGCCAGCAATGCAGTTAATATTCCTGTCAGGACGTCTCCACTGCCGCCCGTTGCCATCCCGGCATTTCCAGTCGAATTAAAATGGACATCTCCGTTTGTTAAAATTACAGCAGTGTAGGCACCTTTCAGGATGATAACTACATTGTGTTTTTTTGCAAAATTTCTTGCCAATTCCAGTCTTTCAAATTCATTTGCACTATCTCCTGCAAGCCTCTGGAATTCCTTCGGGTGTGGAGACAAAATCGTTTTTTCGGGTAATTTATCAATGAGGTCAGGATGTTTTGACAAAATATTTAACCCGTCTGCATCAACAATCAATGGAGTGCTTATTTGCTCTAACAGCTCATCTAAAACCCGGACCGTAAGCGGCTCCTGACCGATACCAGGCCCAATACCAATGGCTGAGTAGGAGCTCAATTCTGGGAGTTCTGTAATATTACGCTGGTTAGGATCGATGGAAAGCATCGCTTCGGGAAGTGAAATCTGCAAAATTTCGTAACCGCATTCAGGAACATGCACAGTTAGCAAGCCCGCTCCGGAACGAAGGCAGGCTCTGGATGAAAGTACTGCCGCTCCCATTTTTCCATAACGCCCTGCAAGAATGAGAGCGTGCCCAAATGTACCTTTGTGTGAAAATTTCCCCCTTTTTTTAGTAAGCGCTTCGCCCGCAGGTTTGTCTGTATAATAGTAAGGAGAAAGCGTTTCTTCAATGAACCTTTTGTCCAGCCCAATATCGACTACGTGCCAGTCGCCGGTAAATTCTGCATTTTGCGGCATCATGAAAGCAAGCTTTGGAAGCTGGAACGTAACCGTATGATCCGGTTTCACAATCGTATCGGATTTTTCATTTGGTTTATCTACATACAAACCACTTGCAATGTCAATCGAAATAATTATACCGGTTGCGCCATTAACATGCTCTATCACGTCTCCGAGCAAGCCGGCGACAGGTCGTGAGAGTCCGGAGCCTAATAAAGCATCAATAATAATCTGGTCGCTGTGCAGTTCAGGCATTGCGTGCGATTCATATATGGATTGAACCTGTAAATTTCCTGCGAGGCGTTCAAGATTTTGTTTGAAATCATCACTTTCCTTATCCGTGTATTCAATGACAAAAACGCGGACTTGAAAACCTTTGGCATGTAAAAGTCTCGCAATAGCCAATCCGTCTCCTCCATTGTTCCCTTTTCCACAAAAAATGGAAACCGATTTGCTGACGTCAAAACAGTTAATAAACCAATTTACAAACGCTTGCGAAGCTCGCTCCATCAGATCTGCTGAAGAAATAGGTTCGTTTTTTATCGTGTATGCGTCCAGTGCGCGAATCTGTCCTGCGTTTAATATTTTCATAACCGATTATTCAAATTGCGATGTCAAATTTTAAGTACGGATAACAGAGGCGTTCACTAATATTATTCCACCACATATTTTGTTACTTGTTTACAACATAAAATTATCGTAACTCTTTCAGATATTAATAATTAATCTTAGCTTTGCACTCGTTTTCGCAATAGCTGTTTTGAATGAAGGGGCGTCACCTCATCCGCTGGGAATTAGCTGCGATTATTTTAATCAATATAATATAACGCATCGTCATGAGCGAATTAATTAAACTCGTAGAAGCTACGATTGAAAATCGTACATCCGAGTATCCTGTTTTCAAAGCAGGCGACACGATCAACGTACACGTAAAGATCAGAGAAGGTAACAAAGAACGTATCCAGCAATTTCAGGGTACCGTTATGCAACGCCGTAACCTGAGCTCTAGTGGAGAAACTTTCACTGTACGTAAAATATCTAACGGAATTGCCGTAGAACGTGTTTTCCCAATTCTTTCACCATCTATCGCGAAAATCGAATTGATTCGTCGTGGTAAGGTGCGTCGTGCTCGTTTGTTCTTCTTACGTGGCCGTCAGGGTAAAGCCGCTCGTATCAAGGAGCTAAAAGTAGCGAAGGCATAAGATATTTCTTCGGACGAAATTAAAAACCCTGCAAGAGAATCTTTTCTTTGCAGGGTTTTGTTGTTTTAGTTGAAAGCGGCCGCCGCGCGGTCGAGATCAACTTCACTTTCTTACAGATTTCAGAATAACTAAAAAAGATTGCCGAAAGCCGATCGCCGACAGCCAAAATGAAAATTCCTTTTTTTAAATATCAGGGTACCGGAAATGACTTTGTGATGATTGATAATCGTACAGGTTTTTTTCCATCTTCACAGGAATTAATTGAAAAACTTTGTCACCGTCGTTTTGGTATAGGATCTGACGGACTTATTCTTCTGG
Organism: Dyadobacter koreensis; assembly: GCF_900108855.1. Lineage (GTDB taxonomy): Bacteria > Bacteroidota > Bacteroidia > Cytophagales > Spirosomataceae > Dyadobacter > Dyadobacter koreensis. The sequence continues at coordinate 348,255 of NZ_FNXY01000003.1, read as the reverse complement.
AAAATGCGGAAGGCTATGATTTTCGGATGGTTTATTTCAATGCAGATGGACGCGAAGGTAGCATGTGCGGAAATGGCGGCCGCTGTGCGGTACGTTTCGCGCATGATCTTGGGCTGTTTGATACGACTACTTCGTTCATCGCCGTGGATGGACCTCATGAAGGATTTGCATCCGAGGACATCATCCGTCTGAAGATGAGTCCGGTTAATGGCGTTGAACGTCATGAGGAATATGATTTCATGAATACTGGTTCTCCTCATTATGTCACGTATGTGGACAATATCGAGGAAGCGGCGGTTGTGGAAATTGGTAAGGATGTACGCTACGGTCCGGTGTTTGGACCTATGGGTGGAACAAATGTTAACTTTATTCAGCTTTTAGGAGAAAATCATATCAGTGTCCGAACGTATGAACGTGGGGTAGAAGATGAAACATATTCCTGCGGTACCGGTGTAACGGCTTGTGTTTTATCCGCACATTTGCGTGAAGGATGGAATGGCCCGGTGAAAGTGGAAACTCTGGGAGGAACTTTACAGGTTGACTACACTGAAAAATCTGATTCCAAATTTGATGATGTCTTTTTAATCGGACCCGCAGTGCGGGTTTTTGAAGGAAGCGCTAATATTTAACAGGCTGGGAAGGATTTGCAATCGGTGTTTTCATAGTTCAGCATTTACAAAGCCAGACTATTCCATATCACAGAAAGATTTGTTGAATTTCAATTCTTGTAACAGAATGTTAGATTTCAACCTCAGCCGTTAAGCATTTTATTCTCGCGTTGCAAACACGAAACCAGAAAGGTACCAATTGCGAATTGGCACCAGCTTCTATTCAGATTCGAGAATTCCTCCGTGTAAATGAAAGATTTTCTTGTCACCCCACTCTGGAACTCTGCAGAAATCTAATGCGGCGACTTTACTTCGGACGCCGTTTGTACAAAGCACAATAATATTTTTAAAATCAGACAGCAAATTCCTCTGCTGTCTGATTTCTGCAAGGGGAATATTAATTCCACCTTCATTGAATTCTTCAAATTCCCAGGTTTCCCGGACATCAACGACAATGCAATCCGATTGCTGACGAAGCTCATTCAACTGAGAAAGGTTGATATCGGAATATGTATTTTTGTACATAAGTCAATTCAACTTAATATTATCTTCCGTTCGAATAAGGATGATCCTTAACCACCGGGATATTTTTAGCGATCAATTTATGAATATCTCTCAGATATGCTTTTTCGTCCAGGTCACAGAAAGAAAAAGCAATTCCTTTTGCTCCTGCACGGCCTGTACGACCGATACGGTGGACATACGTTTCAGGAATATTCGGGATTTCGTAGTTGATTACATGCGTAAGATCGTCAACATCAATTCCTCTCGCAGCAATATCCGTGGCAACCAAAACGCGTGTCGTCTGGCTTTTGAAATTTTTCAAAGCGTTCTGGCGAGCATTCTGTGATTTGTTACCATGAATCGCCTCCGAAGTAACGCCTGCTTTACGCAAAACTTTCACAACTTTATCCGCACCATGTTTTGTTCTGGTAAAAACAAGCGCTGTCGCAATCGAATCATCTTTCAGGATATGTAAAAGCAAACTGTTTTTGTCTGATTTATCGACAAAATAAACCGATTGTTTAATTGTATCCGCTGTTGAAGAAACAGGAGTTACTTCAACCTTGGCAGGATTGGAAAGAATTGTATCAGCCAATGTCATAATGACCGGCGGCATCGTCGCTGAGAAAAATAGAGACTGACGTTTTGCTGGCAACAGGCGTAAAATTTTCTTCACATCATGCACAAACCCCATGTCCAGCATGCGATCTGCTTCATCCAGAACAAAAATTTCCAGTTGTTTCAAATGAACAAATCCCTGGTTGATCAAATCTAAAAGGCGGCCGGGAGTTGCAATCAGCACATCCACGCCTTTACGAAGTGCATCTGTTTGTGGTTTTTGACCAACGCCACCGAAAATAACGGTATGAGTTATGTTTGTAAAACGTCCATAAGCGGAAAAACTCTCGCCGATCTGGATCGCCAATTCACGAGTTGGTGTTAAAATAAGGGCCCGTATCGGACCTTTATCGTGCCTCGTCTTTTGTTTTTCCTCTAATATTTGAAGCATAGGAATCGCAAACGCTGCGGTTTTTCCTGTGCCTGTCTGCGCACAACCCAATAAATCTCTATGCTGTAATATAATAGGAATCGCTTTTGCCTGGATCGGGGTGGGAGTGGTGTATCCTTCTTCTGTCAGAGCCTTTCTAATTGGCTCAATGAGATCTAAATCTTGAAATGTCATTTGGTTGTTTTAAGCTGCCCATGTGTATAGCTTTATGTATAAACAGAGCCGAAATAGTATTACGATACCTTTTTAGGTTCTACGGATAACAGCAATACGTTTTTTATCGTTCATTAAATTTTACTTATGACCTAACCGTTTTACAATAACTTTACATTTTGTATTCGCTATGTAATAATAATCATGTATTGTTTTCTATTATTGCTGTTGGGAGCTAATGTTACGCCTGGATTTCTAAAAAGCTTGATAGTTAATTCGTTTCTGGCCCTAACGGAGGAGGATATTACTATAACACTCAGAAAAATAACTTTCTCCTCGGATTATTGATCAACAATTACCTTAATTTCCACATTACTTCCCGGATAAATCTCGGGCTGAACGGCGGATTAGGCATGCGTTATCTCAATCGTACTAAGTCATCGTCGACAGGAATTTATGGAAACCAATTGGACGTAACGAGAGAATTTTCTTTCAGCTTCGGATTCGGATTTTAAAATCATTTTGCTGTTCCAGATTTCATTGTTCCCGGCGAGTGCCAGCTGAAAACGTGATACGTAGCACGGATCGTACCGACATTCCGGATGGAATGCATTTGATTCGAAGCCTGGAAAACTACCGAACCCGGACCAACCCTTTTCATTGTTCCGTTAACCAGAGCTTCCAGCGTGCCTTCCTTAATAATAATTATTTCTTCTTCCTGATGTTTGTGCGGCGGGTGAGAACTTTCATTCGGATTGAGCGTCGTTACGTGACATTCAAGTTCGTCCAGCGTAGCCGTCCGTGACCGGAAGAAGGTACGGACCGATCCCGTTTTTGTTTCTTTTACGGCTATATCATTCCAATCAAAAATAGAGGAATCGAGTGAGTCGATTCTGGAATTGGCAAATACAAATGTTAAAGTCAGTCCGGCTGTCACGACTGCAACGGTAATATCTCTTTTTGTCAACATCTTTTTCTCAGTATTTTAGTGGAGTATATTTAGAAGATCGATCTATGCGTATTATACTATTCTTTCAGATTTTTGAATTGAATAAAGAAATAATAAATAAGCCAGCACCAAATGAAGACTTATATAGCCATTTTAAGAGGGATAAATGTGAGCGGTCAGAAGCTGATCAAGATGACTGATCTCAAAAGGATGTTTGAATCTCTGAATTTAGAAGAGGTGAAAACCTATATCCAAAGTGGTAATATCGCGTTTAAAACAAAGGAGGAAAGTGAGGAAGTTTTGCAAAAGAAAATTCATGGAGCAATTCAAAAAACCTTTAATTTCGACGTTCCGGTGACAGTTTTGGATGAAACAGAATTGAAGAAGACGCAGCAGAATAATCCATTTATTAAGGAGGGGAAAGAGGACGAATCCCAACTTTATGTTACCTTTCTGTCGCAGGAACCGGAAAAAGGTGTGGTAGAAAAACTTAAAGAAACTGCTCAATTTTTACCTGATGAATGGATTTTGTCAGGACGCTCTGTTTATATTTTCTGTCCCGGAGGTTATGGAAAGACAAAACTGAACAATAATTTTTTTGAAAAGAAGCTTAAAGTAACTGCGACAACCAGGAACTGGAAAACAGTGAATGAGTTGGTGGCTATGGCAGGTACCAATGAAAACCAGGATTAATCACCCTTGCATTTAATTTTTATTAAATACGTGTAAAAAGTATATTGCATAAAACAAATCCTGTCATTGTCAAGAAAAGGAATTAGAACCGGCAACATTATTAAATCGCTAAAATGCTCTTTTAAAGCTCCGGAAAATTTTGATTACAAAGAAGAGCTGATCCAAAGTTTATCAGAAAAATATCTTGGGAAATGAAAGGGATCTTAATAGCATGAGCCAGATTTAGGTGTTAACGCCGGATGATTTTTTAAGATTAAAACGAGAATAATTAATTATAAAAAAAGTAATTGACCTACATCCAAATCATGGAAGATTCATCAAGACGCAAATTTTTACAAAACGCCGGATTGGCTTCACTGGTATCCATTTCTCCATTGGATGCTGCACCGGAAAGAACCAAGGAAGTTTTTATTCACCATGTTCTTTTCTATCTGAAAGATCCGAATAATGCTCAGGATGAGGCCAAGCTTTTAGAAGGGCTGAAAAAATTAGCGAAAGTTCCACAAATAAAATATGTGAACATCGGAAAACCTGCTCCAACAGATCGCTCTGTAATCGTGAAAGATTATACTTTTTCCTGGATGTGTTTTTTCGATAATATCATTGAGGAAGAGTTATATCAGACACATCCGATTCATGACGAATTCAGGAATAATTACGCTCACCTTTGGGAAAAGGTTGTTATTTATGACTCCGTTGGTCCAAAAAAGGTTTAGCATAAAGAGAATCGGCAGGTTTATTCCTGCCGATTTTTTTACTCTTCGATCAAAATTCCCATTTTACCCATTCGGTAATCCCGGTAAGCTTCCATGATCTCAATTTCCTTGCTTACCACGAAAGGGCCTTTTGCAATAATGGTCTCATCAATAGGCTCACCGCTCATAAATAATGCTTTTGTATTTTCCAGAATTTCAAGCTGTATACCATCTCCGTTGTTATCAAAAACAATCATATTTTGAGAATCAACCTGCTGGCCTGCAATTTTTACTTTTCCTGATAACACATATAAAAAAGCATTGTGTTTTACTGAAAAAGGAATAAAAACACTTCCTCCTTTATCCGCCCATATCATCGCCGAATTTATGTCTGTCAATGTTGGAACCGGGCCTTTTTTTCCTAATAAATCACCGCTCACAACTGATAATTTCACTTTTTGGTCATCACTTAAAACCTGAGGTGTGTTTTCGGCAGTTAGTGGGAAATAAGTTGGCTGATCCATTTTGTTTTTTGCAGGAGAATTGATCCACATTTGAATAATTTCCTGACGACCACTTTCCGCTGGTCGCTCGCTATGGATTATACCCATACCTGCATGCATCCACTGCACACCGCCCGTAAACACAGTACCTTTGTTGCCACGACTATCCTGATGATAAACCCCGCCTTCGAAGACAAAAGTCACAGGTGCAAAACCTCTGTGAGGATGTGGGGCAACACCGGAATGTTTCAAATTGAAATCTTCCGAAATCTCATTTTCTGCATGGTGCAATAATATAAAAGGATCTAAATAATCTACCTGGCTGGATGGGAGAGGCTGTTTTGCAACGATTTCACCCATATCTTGTACCTCCGCAAAAACGACTTTCAAAATTCCCCTGCTTTTCATAGTTTGTTTGTTTAGCATTAAAGTCAATTTATTGAGTATGGTTTATCGCATCCCTACTTTATTTCGTGGCGGGCTATTAACATTTGCTCAGTCTAAAATTGACATTACAAAGATCGCGAATTTTACTATATAATCGTAAGTAGTATACAATAGTATAGTACTATACTATTGGTAAGTAACACTTGAAATCCAGTAATTTATTACAACTCAAACCATATCATCATTGGGAAAATCGTTAAATATTTCAATTGCCATTTTATTATTGGCTAACTTATCTGCTCTGAGTAGTATTGCTCGCGGCGCTGCCGATACTAAAACAGAACTCCCTGATTCGTTACGTGTTTGGGAGAATGAAAAGCAAATCGCTCAGCCAACGAACGATATTCGATTGAATCAGGTTGGATTTTACCCGGTTGCTCAGAAAAAAGCTATTGTTGTGGGAGAAAAAGGTGCGGAATTTTTTTTACGCGATCTGAAAACCAAAAAAGTTATTTTTAAAGGTAAGCTTGGCCCTGTTCTCAAAAGTCCATACTCGGGAAAGAAGAGTCGTGTAGCTGATTTTTCCTCTGTCCAGAAAGTTGGAAAATATGTCCTGGAAGTATCATCGCTGGGTGTTTCGTATCCTTTCGAAATAAAGAATGAAATACATAAAAGTGTTGCCACTGCTGCAATCCGGGGATTTTATTATCAGAGAGCATCTGTTGCTTTGCCCGAAAAGTTTGCAGGGAAATGGGCACGTGCGGCTGGACATCCTGACGATAAAATCCTTATTCATCCTTCCGCTGCTTCGCCTGAACGTCCTGCGGGAACAGTGATGAGCTCACCCCGTGGCTGGTATGACGCCGGTGACTATAACAAATACATTGTCAATTCAGGAATAACGATGGGCACACTACTTTCGGTGTATGAAGATTTTCCTGTTTATTTTAAAAACTTGAAAACAAATATTCCTGAAAGTCAGAACGCCATTCCAGATTTGCTGGATGAAGTTTTATGGAATCTTCGCTGGATGCTTACCATGCAGGACCCAGCTGACGGAGGTGTTTACCACAAACTGACCAATCCCCGCTTTGACGGCATGATTATGCCGGATGCGTGTAAAAATCCTCGCTATGCAGTTCAAAAAAATACGATCGCGACGCTGGATTTTGTAGCCGTAATGGCCCAGGCAAGCCGTGTGTTTAAAGTATATGAAAAACAATTACCGGGATTATCCGATTCGTGTCAGATTGCTGCAACAAGAGGATGGGGCTGGGTCCAGAAAAATCCTGCCGTTCTATACAATCAAAATGAAATGAACACAAAATTTGATCCGGACGTCGTTACTGGTGGATATGAAGATAAAGATGGAAGCGATGAACTGATTTGGGCGGCTGCTGAAATGTATATCACGACTAAAGACGAAAATTATCTGAAAAATATTTCCTTTGAAACCGATAAGCCGATGCCGCTTCCTTCTTGGAGCCAGGTTAAGGCACTTGCTTATTACACAATCATCCGACATGAAAAACAGCTGGGGCCTGTCGATCAGCAATATTTGAGATCGATCAAGAATACTGTGCTTAATTTTTCAGATGACTTATTAAAAAATCTTGATAACCAACCTTATCAGACAGTGATGGGAAAAGTGGCGAAAGATTTTGCCTGGGGGAGCAGTGCAGTGGCTGCCAACCAGGGAATCGCTTTGATTCAGGCGTATAAACTGACAAAAGACAAAAATTATCTCAATGCTGCTTTAAGTAATCTGGATTATATTCTGGGCCGAAACGCGACAGGGTATTCGTTTTTGACGGGCTTTGGATCAAAACAGGTCATGCATCCGCACCACCGACCGTCGATTGCAGATGGAATTGTTGAGCCGGTTCCGGGACTTTTATCAGGAGGCCCTAATCCGGGTCAACAGGATAAATGCGAAGGATATCCGAATAAGTTCGCCGATGAGTCTTTTGTCGACGCGGATTGTTCCTATGCTTCCAACGAAATCGCCATAAACTGGAATGCGCCATTTGTATATCTTGCTGCTGCAATCGAAGCACTTTCTTACAAATAAAAGATATTGTAAATAAAAAATGACGCTCCATAGGGGCGTCATTTTCTGGTTATATGGTCGAATTATAGTTGTTATTTCTTCGTGCTTTTTACGGGGACGTTCGGGTCCGTCTCGTTATAACCTCTCTGGTCGGTCATGTTCTCCGACTCAGATTCGTCGATTGCTTCCTTCTTTATCTCCTTTGAAGGTTTTTGGCTATCATCCTCCTGTAAAATCTCGTCCCCTGGGCCGGATCTTGATGGCGAGCCACCTTCAACATTTTTATTTTTGTCTTCCTTGTTCATGACTTTGTCAGTTTTTATTAATGCGTTTCAAATCTTGTACCGGCTGTTTTTTAATGAAAATCAGGGTAGAAATCAACCCCGGTGTTCATAAAATTCTACATATTGACACAAGCCAGGATCGTTCAGAATCTATAAGAAATGGAAGCATCCTGATTTCGTCAGCGTTAGCTGCAAAGGATTTCTTCTAAAATTAAGGAATAGATTTATTGCCGTTCCTACTTCTTTAGGAATATCATTCAACAATCTTAAATCCATTCAGATGAGTTTCTTTGAATCTTTTTCTCAAATACGCGGAATTTTAAAAAGTATAGATTTAAATGCGGTTAGTAAATTGTCCAAAAGAGTTGACCTGAATAAATTGATGGCAACTGTCTCTAAAATGGACGATGCCGATCTCGCTAAAATGGTGAGGATGATGCAGGCCGGAGCTGCAAAAAAGAAAGAGCATCCTCCCGTCAATGGAGACTTTTATGAGCTTGATAAAACACTTACGGAAGAAGACCGGGAAATTCAGTTGAAAGTAAGGGAATTCATGAATAACGAGATTCGCCCTATTGCGAATGAATATTGGAACAAGGCACATTTTCCGATGCATATCATTCCGTTAATGGCAAAGTTGAATATTTGCGGGTTGACGTATCAGGGGTATGGATGTGCAGGAAAGTCAGCTTTGCTGGAAGGATTTATTGCTATGGAAATGGCGCGTGTCGATTCGTCTATTTCAACGTTTTTTGGCGTTCATAGTGGCCTTGCGATGGGTTCGATATATTTGTGTGGTTCAGAAGAACAGAAAGCATACTGGCTTCCTATTATGCAGCGCATGGAAATTATCGGCGCTTTCGGTTTAACTGAACCGGAAGTGGGCTCAGGTGCTGCCGGCGGCTTGACCACGACTTGCAAAAAGGTTGGTGACGAATGGGTTTTGAATGGTCAGAAAAAATGGATAGGTAACGCCACGTTCTCGGATATAACAATTATCTGGGCAAGAAATCTGGACGATAATCAGGTGAAAGGATTCATTGTTAAAAAGGACAATCCGGGTTTTGAAGCAAAAAAGATGGAGGACAAGATGGCTTTGAGAACCGTTCAGAATGCTCTTATTACGCTGACAGATTGTAAAGTGCCGGAAATGGACAGGCTTCAAAACGCCAATTCTTTTAAAGACACTGCCAATGTTTTAAGGATGACCAGAGCGGGCGTTGCCTGGCAGGCCGTTGGTTGTGGACGCGGCGCTTATGAACTTGCGCTGAAATATACCATGGAAAGAAAACAGTTTGGCCGTCCGATTGCGGGATTTCAATTGGTGCAGGATCTGCTGGTGACCATGCTGGGCGATCTGACGGCAATGCAAACGATGGTATATCGTCTGTCGCAATTGCAGGATAGTGAGCAACTTGCAGATGAACACGCTTCACTTGCCAAAGTTTTTTGCACGCTGCGTATGCGTTCAATAGTGGATCATGCCCGTGAGCTTTTTGGAGGAAATGGTATTTTGCTGGAATATGATATTGCCCGGTTCGTTGCGGACGCAGAGGCAATTTATTCTTATGAGGGAACCAAGGAAATTAATTCACTGATCGTGGGACGAGCTATCACAGGGGAAAGTGCTTTTGTATAATTTCTCCCACCGAGCTTATTACAACGTTTTTAAATTTATGTGTGTCATAGCTGTAATTCTAAATGAATAAATCTATGAGAGCTACTGCTATTGTTCTACTACTGGTTTTTGTTTTTTCTTGTAAAAAGGATGAAATAGAGAGAAATAAATCTGGCGCAATAAAGGCGACTGTCTGCGGAGTAAATTATCCGGTTCAGGAATTGCCATGGCTCCGTAAATTGATCCAAGAGGCAAAGGATCGAAAGGAAGATAATATTCTGACCGTCAAGCTTGTTGAAGTAAATGGCAATCCTATATTTAATTATTATACTAGTTATATGTCCTGCATTGGATGTATCAGTTACGGGTGCGATGGGAGCCGAATAGATATCAGTAAATTATCCGCTACGGAAACTCAGGAATACAATAATAAAATTATAAGCGGATCGGGGAAGGTCACTGTTCTTTGGCCCGAAAAATAAAATAGCTAAGTTTTAAATATGCAGTTAAAAATGTACGCGTTTTACGTATACATTTTTTGATATACTTGTCAACTTGACGGTATACTTTTTAAATTGCATTTTTTAAACGTTATGCTATGACTAACCCACGATATAAAACTGCATTATTGATAGGAGCTACCGGACTTGTCGGTAAACAAGTACTTCAAAATTTATTAAACTCAGAAGACTATGGTGAAGTAAAAATTCTGACCAGGCGAGATACCGGAATACAACACCAGAAACTAAATGAGATTTTCTTCAACTTCGATAATCCCGATGCGTCACTTGTTAAGGCGGATGATATTTTTTGCTGTCTGGGAACGACTATAAAGAAAGCCCGATCAGAAGAATCTTTCAAAAAAGTAGATTTTCTCTATCCTCTGCAAATTGGCCGGCTTGGCAAATTGAACGGTTCCACAAAATATCTGCTTGTCTCTTCCATGGGCGCTGATGCAAAATCCATGATTTTCTATAATCGGGTGAAAGGGGAAATTGAAAGAGAACTTACAGACCTTCATTTTGAAACATTACATATTTTAAGACCATCACTGCTATTAGGAGATCGCGGCGAAACCCGTACGGGGGAAAAAATTGGCGAGATATTATCGAAAATTTTGAATCCTGTTATGATTGGCCCATTAAAAAAATATGCAGCGATCGAATCATCCAAGGTTGCAAATGGAATGGTAAGATTAGCTCAGTTACCGGACAAAGGTACATTTATTCACGATTCGGCGGAGTTACAGCAATACTAATCAACTGATCTATGATTTCTTCTAAACTTCATATTCGAACGGCAACAGACAAGGATGAAGAAATTATTTACAATATGATCTGCCATCTTGAAAATAAAATTTTAAGCCGGGAGTCGTTTAATTTTGTTTTTCGTCATAACCTTGCGCAGCCACATATTTGTTACCTAATTGCCGAGTTTGACCAGGAACCGGTTGGGATGGGTAGTTGTCACGTTCAGCCGTTGCTGCATCACGTTTGTATGGTCGCGGAAATCCAGGAAATGTTTGTGAAGGAGGAGTATCGTTCAAAAGAGATCGGTAAGGCATTAGTCGAAGCCTTGGTTTTTTTTGCCAAAAGTAAATCTGCTTTACAGATCGAGGTAACTTCAAATAATGTTCGTGAAAATGCCCACCGATTTTATCAAAAAGAAGGTTTTAAAAAATCCCATGTGAAGCTGGTGCGATATTTCTGAATAAAAAAAGCATTTCCCAAAACCGGGAAATGCTTTTTCGAATTACCTAAACCTTCAACTGCTCTTCAATTTTTTAGTATCTGCCTCTTGGGCTTCTTGCCCAATTGTCGCCTCCACGTCTGTGACTCATCTGACGTGTTTCTGCCATTAATCTCTCCAGATCGTTGGTTAATTTTCTGGCTTCTTTTGGAGACAAACGCCCGTGAGAACTATATCTTCTTTCACGATCGGCAATGCGGTCGTATTCGTTCATCAGGATGGCTGCCTCGCGTGAATTCAAAGTTCCCCGCTGAATGCCCGCTGCGATTTGCTGACGTGCTTCTCTCTGCAAAGAATTTACCCCGAAATCACGCTGTTCACGCGGGCTATTGCGGTATACGTCACCCCGGCCCCGGTCGTAGCCGTATTGAGCTGATGCGTTAGTAAAACCAAATGCTAAAATTGCGGCTACAAAAAGTATCTTTTTCATGGTAGTAATTTTTAAAGTTCGTCGGTTAGAGGCACATTTTTAAGATAGGTTTAAAGCGCACTTGTTAATGATTGTTAAGGCAATAAATAAAGATAAAGTTGAATTTTTTGGTGTTTTCCAACTGCTTTATTATCAGGGTAATGCACAGTGGTGTTGTTCGGAATTATAACGGTAGCAGTGGTTGATCTGGCGAGATACTTTCGCTGTTGGGAGAAGAACAATATTTAAAGTAATAACACCTGTTACGGGTTTTCGGATATTGTTTCGTTCGGTTTTTCCATAATTATTCCATCACTTCGGGATTTGGTATCCGAAATGCAGAATAGTATATAAGAATTGTGCGAAAGCAATTAGCAGCAATTCACAACCCGGCAAAGGTTTAAGTACGTAGTTAGTTTAAATTTAAGGCAAGAGTTCTACCCTAATTTCAATTCTGCCCGGATCGCTTCCTGGGCCTCAATCAAAATCTCCTCTACTTTTCTTCCGGCAGGTTCGATAGCCGGCAATGCTGTCCATGACAATTTAGAAAAAGACTTCAATGGAAAAATTCCTTTTGGATTAAATGCCCCGGTTCCAGCGACGGCAATTGGAATAATAAGCGAATTGGGAGCTTTTTTTAGCAAAGTTGCCACACCACCTGCAACAAACGGCTTCATTATACCGCTGGCCGTACGCGTTCCTTCCGGAAATATAATGGCAGCACCAGTTGTTTCTTTTATCAGATTTCCTAAACGTAAAATTTCACTGACTGCCTGTTTTCCATCTTTTCGATTGATTAACGCCGCGCCGCTTTTTCGAAGGTTATAGGAGATGCTCGGAATTCCTTTTGCAAGTTCTATTTTCGAAACAAACAGAGGATGACGTTTTCTCAAAAACCAGATCAGCGCCGGGATGTCGAAAGTGCTTTGGTGATTGGCTACAAAAATAATTGGGCGATCGTCGGGGATAACTGTTCGATTTTTCAGGGAAACTGTTGAGCCGGTAAAATACAAACCATAGGTCAGAAAAAAATTAAGATAATCAACTACTTTTTCATGTGCTTTCTTCCCGAAAATATTGAGCGCTATAACCTGTAACGCATGAAAAATCAATAACGTAAGCCCGAAATGGATAAGGTAAATAATGCTCAGGAGGTAGTCTATAATTTTTTTCATTCCCTTTTTTACACAAAAATAATCCAAATGTACACCGATTGTGAAAATTTGTAAAGCATGAAATGAGATTTGTCATGTATAACTTACATTAAATTCACGTACTTTGTGAAAGTATAATATGAGTTTAAAATTGAATCAACAATGGAAACCGAACTTTCAGCAGCACGACTAGAAGTCATGCAACATGTAGGAAAGGACCTCGATGCCCTGATGGCAGAATATCTGAAACCGATTGATCAAAATTGGCAGCCAACTGATTTTTTGCCGGACGCCAGTAATGAAAACTTTTTCAGCGAAGTGAAATTATTGCAGGAAAGTTGCAGGGATTTACCGTACGATTATATAGCAGTTTTGATCGGAGATACGATCACCGAAGAGGCACTTCCTACCTACGAATCGTGGTTAATGGACGTGATTGGCGTAGATCAGGTGGATAATCCTTCCGGATGGTCGAAATGGGTGAGGGCCTGGACAGCAGAGGAAAACCGTCACGGAGATTTACTGAACAAGTATTTATATCTATCGGGCCGCGTGAACATGCGTGCGATGGAAGTGTCAACACAATATTTAATCGCCGATGGTTTCGACATTGGAACAGACCGCGATCCATACCGTAACTTTATTTATACTTCGTTCCAGGAATTAGCCACGAACGTATCTCACCGCCGTACAGCCACACTTTCTAAGCAGTTTGGTAATCCGCATCTTTCGAAAATCTGCGGTGTGATCGCTTCCGATGAGATGCGTCATGCAAAAGCTTACAAAGCATTTGTAAGCCGTATTTTGGCAGTCGATCCTTCTGAACTGATATTGGCACTGGAGGATATGATGAAGAAAAAAATTGTAATGCCAGCTCATTTCCTTCGTGAAACAGGCGTGAAAATGGGAGATACATTCTCACATTTCTCGGATGCTGCCCAGCGTCTTGGAGTTTATACAACGATGGACTATATTGAAATCCTTGAATCTTTGCTTGCAGAATGGGAAATCGGAACTGTAAGAGATCTTAATTCAGGTGCAGAAAAGGCACGTGATTATTTGATGGCTTTGCCTGCACGTTTACGCCGCATTGCAGATCGCACACGTATTCCCGAATTGCAATACGAATTCAGCTGGATAAGCAGATAAAATACATAGAAAATATGAAAAGCAGAAAACCGGACAAAATGCCCGGTTTTCTGCTTTTAGATAATTCATTTTATGAATTTTATATTTCTATGCACTTCTTTTATCCAGACTCTTGCCATTAATTCATGTCCGGCTGGCATAGGATGAATGCCGTCCCAGATCCAGTAATCCGCCGGGGCTTTTGTCAAAGCGTGATCAAATTCCGCCTGAAAATCAATTTCTATGGCGCTGAATTCTTTTGCCAGTTTTCGAACAATTTCCTGTCTTGGTTTTAGTTCGTTCTGATAAATTTCCAGCTTGTCTTTTACTCGTCCGACAGGTAGTATAAACGGAATTCCCAGGACGATCTGAATTTCCGGTAATTCTTTCTTTGTCCGTTCCAAAAGCGCGCGATAGTCTGATTCAAATTGTTTTAGCGTCTGTTCTTTATTGCCTTTCACAGCGGCTTCTGTATCGTTGATACCTGCCAGAATATTAATCAGATCCGGTTTCAGATCGATTGTATCTGCCTGCCATCGTGCTGCAAGATCAGTGATTTTATTTCCGCTAACTCCACGGTTGAAGAATTGAAATTTCCTTTCAGGATCATCAAACCAAAGTCGGCTGGCTATCAGGTAAGCAAAGCCGTGGCCCATCACATGGTTCCAATCTGTATTTCTCGTCCTGTTTCCATCTGTTATGGAATCGCCCTGGAATAAAATGGTGTAACCGGTCGCCTCTTTTTCAGGAAACTTTTGTCGCTGCGAAAATTCTGCTGATGAAATCGTTGGAGCTACTATCGCCGCGGCACTTCCCAAAAAGGCCTTCCTCAAAAATTCTCTTCGTAATGACATGAAAAATCCTTGTAGTGATTGAGATTTACTTCAATAACCACAAGGATTTTCTAGGTCATTCTACTGGTCAGGCCTTTAAATTCTGTTAATTAATGATCGCTTTGATTACCACAGGTTGGTGGTCCGATGGATAACGCTGCTCTTTTGCATCAGTAAGGACCCCGTATTTCAAAACTCTGATGGGTTTGCTCACAAAAATATAATCGATTCTCTTGTCCATTGGAGCATCAAATTCAAAACTGTTGAACGTTCCTTCCGGACCATATTTCGGTTGTTCTGTCACTTCGTGAGAATCGCTCAAAAGTGTCTGGATCGCTTTAATCTGTTCAGTTTCCGGTGTGGAGTTAAAATCACCCGTTAAAATTGTCGGTGAATTTCCGGCGATTTCCTTTATCTTTTTAACCATAAGAGTCCCTGACTGGCGACGTGCTTCTACGCCCTGATGGTCAAAGTGAACGTTAAAGAAATAAAATTCTTTTTTTGTGTTAAAATCCTGGAATTTAGCCCATGAACAAATTCTGTTACAGCAGGTGGCATCCCAGCCCTTGCCAGGTTTATCAGGAGTTTCGCTCAGCCAGAAGTCACCATTTTTTAATACTTTGAAACGATCTTTTTTATAAAAAATAGCTGAATGTTCTCCGCCTTCTTTTCCGTCATCACGACCTTTGCCAAGGAAAGCAAATTCTTTTAGTTCTTCGACGTCATGCAGCTGATTGATCAATACTTCCTGTGTCCCGAAGATATCAAATTCGTGGAACCGTATCAGGCCTTTAACCATTTCCTTACGGTTAGGCCATGCATTAATACCATCACCTTTATTGTCATAGCGCAGGTTGTAAGATGCAATATTAATAGTTTCAGGTTTTTTCTGCGCATAAACAGCCGTTGTAATTACCAGAGCCAGCAGAATTAAAAATACGTTTTTCATTAGTAAGAATTTAGTAGTAAAAAATTGGTAAAAGTATGGATACGAAGTAAAGAGGTAAAATTAACAGGTCTTTACTCTGATCCGGTTTGCTCTTTGAATGGACGAAATTTTCCTGATTGATTTTGTATATTATTTCTTGCTGTATTTCCTGAAGATCGTAAGCATCTTATTGAAGATTTCAGTGTTTTCATAAATACCACGGAAATCTATTGCATGAGGGCCATATGCAAAAACAGGAACCATTACGGCGGTATGATCATTCGTACTAAAACTTCCGTCTACATAACCCTTTTTCAAATCACCGTCCAGCAATGTTAAACCGCCTGTTTCGTGGTCGGCCGTGACAATAACCAGGGTTTCGCCATTAGTATCGGCAAACCGTAAAGCTTCGCCGATAAGCTGATCGAAATCGAGCATTTCTGTTACCACATATGGGATTTTATTGGCGTGTCCACCGTAGTCGATCTGCGCTCCCTCTGCCATTATAAAAAAGCCTTTTCCTGATTTAGAAAGAGTTTGCTGTGTTTTTGCAAATGATTCAGTGAGAGAATTTCCTCTTCCTTTCAACATGGAAACCGTCTTTGAATCATCTAAAAGTACAAATGGTGCTTTTAAAGAAGTCAGATCTTGCCATTGATTGGAAACCTGAAATCCTTTGGTACGAAGTGAGTCTGAAACTTTATTTTTGTTGAAAACGCCTGCACCGCCTCCGATCATAATGTCGACAGTTGATTTTAAAAAATCAAGTGCGATGGTACTGTCCATACTGCGTTCCGGTTGATGAGCATAAAAAGCAGCGGGTGTGGCATCCGTGATATTACCGGCAGAAATTAAACCTGTCTTGATCCCCAATGGTTTGATTATATCCGGAAGATTTTTCAATGGAATATTATTGGTATCGACACCAATTGCCCTGTTTCGGGCTTTTTGTCCGGTTGCCATCGCAGTTGCGCCAGCAGCAGAATCGGTAATGTAGCTATCAGCCGCATTGGTTTTGGAAAAACCAATATTTAAAAATTGGGAAAGGTTAAGTTCTCCGCGATTAGCTGTAAGGCCTGAATATATCTGAGCCAGACCCATTCCATCACCTATCAATAAAATGATATTTTTAACCCTGGATGCTTTGTCATTATTCTTGTAAGATGGTTTGTAAATAGGGTGTGCCTGTGATGCGGTATACTCAGCGTTAGCCCGGTTTCTAAGGTATGGTCCCAGTTCTTCGACTTTGTCTGTATTCAAATAATCTAAACCCATATTCATCAGCATCTTCCATGCGTTTACTTCGTCAGGTGTGGCCCAAAACCGGATTTTTTTTCCTTGCCCGTGAACCTGCCTGATTACGGCTTCAAGAGCCTCTTTTTCTTTTTTGACCAGAATTCCCTTGCCGTTCCATTTTGTATAATTTGTAAATGACTGACTGATTAAGCCGATACGTTCCAGCTCCGCTTTGGTATATTGAATGTCCGGGCGGCCATCAAAAAATATATAATCAGGGTATTGACTGAACTGTGCTGGTGGCGGCGTATCACCGCTCAAAACAATTTTAACCGGCCCTTCTGGAGCAAGTATTGAAGCATAGGGCTGCAGCTCTTTAACAAGCGCCGGAATTGTTACGCTCCCAGGCGTTTTCAGATCGACCAGCAATTGCAATCCCAACTTTTTGTCGGGATAGATACTCCCGTTATTTTTCTTGATCAGTGCTAAGATCGGTTTCAGATAGAGATTGGAAAATGTATTTTCTGACGTAATATATTTCTGATCATGAGCGACAAAAAGGCTGTCATTCCTCAAAAAAATATCTGCTTCGATTGACCCGAATTGTTGATGATAAGCGCGTAGAAAAGGAATATTTTGTTCGTAATCGTTATGCGAATGTGCTTGTGCAGTGGTATAACGAAGAGGTGCCTGGGCAAAAATTGCTGTCTTGAAAAACAGAATAAAGAAAAAAGTGTAAATAATAGATTTCATAATTAGCGTCAGAATACGGACGAACGAGATAAAATTCAATACTTGTTAAAGGCAGTACAACCTGAAAAGAAAACTTTGGCAAAAATCACTCTAAAAATGTTCTTATATTTTACTTAAATGTTAAGTCAGTCCGGGATTTTACGCCTTTCAATAACTTTCCGTTAACAAAACTTAATTTTTTTACTGAATTTCGTAACTCTGATAATTCGTGTTTAATTTGCCCGGACGTTTTCCGCTTCACAAGTTTTGTATTTTATGTATACTTATCCTCTCTCTTCCAGAATTCTGCTTGCTATCGATTGTATCATATTTGGCTTTGACGGGAAAGATATCAAGTTGCTTCTCATCAAAAGAAATTTTGAACCTGAGAAAGGAAACTGGTCTTTGATGGGCGGTTTCCTGAAAGAAGAAGAAGACCTGGAAGCAGGTGCCGGGAGAATCCTTCACGATCTTACCGGTCTCACAAATATTTACGTTGAGCAGCTGGAAGTTTTTGGTAAAATCAATCGCGATCCGGCAGAAAGAACAGTTTCCGTTGTGTTTTTTGCATTAATTCAAATTGATGAACATGATGCCGAAGCTGTAAAAAGTCATAATGCCTCCTGGATCAGCCTGGATAAACGCCCGCAACTTATTTTTGATCATAATCAGATGGTTGACCGGGCGATTGAACATCTGCGTTATAAAGCCGCACTGCATCCGATCGGTTTTGAACTCTTACCGGAAAATTTCACCATTCCACAGCTTCAGAAACTTTACGAAGCAATTTATAACACACCGCTTGACCGTCGTAATTTCAGCAGAAAGCTGCTTTCAACAGGTCTTTTGATCGACACAGGATTCAAGAATAACAACTCGGCTACGAAGAAAGCAACTTTGTATAGGCTTGACACAATCCGATATAAAGAAAAATTTCACGCGTTCTGGAATTTTATGCCAGATGCGATGAAGACGCCGCAGTCCTGATCTTCTGAAAACGTCATTTCAAAACTGTTAAAATTTCCAGTTTAAAAATAAAAATATTAATTGTGTCAATTTTACACCATAAATAAAATATATTATATTTACAGGCCGATTATTTATAGAAATGAAAATGCTTGTGAGAAGAAAATCCGGTGAAGCAACTTTTATCTTGTCAATAATATTCATAATCAGTTGATTGAATTTTGTATCATAACTAACCTTATTTCGTGTTCCGCAGCGTGATATGAAGAATAAATATGTAATTGGAATAGATTATGGAACCGACTCTGTAAGAGCTTTGGTCGTCAATGCTCACACTGGAGAAACTGCCGGAACTTCGGTTTTCGAATATCCCCGGTGGAAAGCGGGAAAGTATTGCGACCCGGCGGTTTCACGTTTCAGGCAACATCCCCTGGATTATCTGGAAGGTTTAGAGTCATCTGTTGCCGGTGCGTTGAAAAACGTAGATGCCGAAGTCAGGCAAAATATTACGGGAATTTCAATTGATACGACGGGTTCTACACCGGTTGCTGTGAACAGAAATGGAACACCATTGGCTTTACTTACCGAATTTGCTGAAAATCCTAATGGTATGTTTATCCTCTGGAAAGATCATACAGCCAATGCGGAAGCAGAGGAGATCAATGAGCTTGCGCACAGTCTGGAAACGGATTACACAAAATACGTGGGCGGTATTTACTCTTCGGAATGGTTTTGGTCAAAAATATTAAAGACACTGCGAATTGATGAAAAGGTTCGGGAAAAAGCTTTTTCCTGGGTCGAACATTGTGACTGGATTTCTGCTGAATTGACTGGAAATACTGATCCCTTAACGATGCGCAGATCACGCTGTGCCGCCGGCCACAAAGCATTATGGCATAGTGAATACGGTGGGTTGCCTCCAGAGGCATTTTTTGCCACGCTTGATCCGCTTTTGACGGGACTGCGTGAGAGGTTGTTCAGTGAAACTGAAACTTCGGATAAACCAATGGGGACAATTTCTTCTCTCTGGGCAGAAAAACTGGGCATTCCTTCTGACGTAGTGATTGGCGTCGGCGCATTCGATTGTCATATGGGTGCTGTGGGTGCTTTGATTGAGCCATACTCACTCTGCAAAGTGATCGGAACTTCTACCTGCGATATGCTTGTAGCGCCAAATGAAGAAATCGGACATTTGCTGATCAACGGAATTTGTGGTCAGGTGGATGGATCTATCGTTCCGGGGATGCTTGGGATGGAAGCTGGACAATCCGGTTTTGGCGATATTTACGCCTGGTTTGCAAAATTGATAACCACGCCTGTTTCTGATCTTTTAGGGGAAGAAACGGCAAGGCAGCTTTCAGATAAACTTCTTCCGCATTTGGCCAAACAAGCCAGCCTTTTACCTGTCACGGAAAATGATATCATAGCGATCGACTGGTGGAACGGAAGGAGAACGCCGGACGCCAACCATACTTTAAAAGGAGCAATTCTGGGCTTAAATCTGGCTAGTGACAGTGCGCATGTTTTCAAAGCACTTGTAGAGGCAACTGCTTTCGGTTCAAGAAATATAGCCGATCGTTTCAGGAGCGAAGGTGTTCCGATCAATGAAGTGATTGCGATCGGCGGCGTTGCGAAAAAATCGACTTTCGTTATGCAGACGCTCTCTGACGTATTGAATATGCCTATTAAAGTAGCATCGTCAGATCAGGCCTGTGCGCTGGGTGCGGCAATGTTTGCGGCGGTAGCGTCAGGCGTGCATCCCACATTGCAGGATGCACAGAAAGCAATGAGTTCCGGCTTTGATGCTGAATATCACCCGAGACCGGAGGTTGTGGAAGTCTATGAAAAATTATATCAAAAATATCTCAGGGCCGGCGACTTTGTTGAGCATGAAACGAAGGCACGAAAAGTTATGGACTTGAAAACAGCCTAATGAAAGCTCATTCCCATTCTAAATATTTATCAGTTATTATCAATGTTGGATTTAAAGCAATTTGAAATTTGGTTTGTCACAGGTAGTCAGGATTTATACGGAGAAGATACACTTCGGCAGGTTGACGAACATTCCAAAATAATAAGTGAATTTTTTGACGGGAAAACCGAAATTCCGGTTCGTGTCATATTTAAACCTGTAGTAAAATCTTCAGACGAAATTTACAGGATTTGTCAGGATGCGAATGTTACGCCAGATTGTATTGGAATCGTTGCCTGGATGCACACGTTTTCCCCAGCGAAAATGTGGATTCGCGGTTTACAGATTCTTCAGAAACCTTTGCTTCACCTGCATACACAGTTTAACCGCGATATCCCCTGGGCAGATATTGATATGGATTTTATGAACCTGAACCAGTCTGCCCACGGCGACCGTGAATTTGGTTTTATCATGACCAGAATGCGGTTAAACAGAAAAGTGGTAGTAGGGCACTGGCAGCAGGACGATGTAATATCTTCCATTGCGGACTGGACCCGTGTCGCAGCCGCCAGACATGATTTGAAAGGAGCAAAATTTGCACGTTTCGGTGATAACATGCGCCAGGTCGCCGTAACCGACGGAGATAAAGTTGCTGCCGAAATGACTTTTGGTTTTTCTGTGAACACTTACGCAGTGGGAGATCTTGTTTCGGTGATCAATCAGGTTTCTGATGAGGCCGTGAATCAATTGACAGAGGAGTATGAAAACACATACAGTCTTGTTTCTTCACTGCGCAGGGGAGGAGAACGATTTCAGGCTTTGCAGGATGCCGCACGTATTGAATTGGGGATGAAATATTTTCTCCAGGACGGTGGGTTCAAAGGTTATACCAATACTTTCGAGGACTTGCACGGCATGAAACAATTGCCGGGAATCGGATCTCAACGAATGATGGCTGCCGGGTTTGGATACGCCGGCGAAGGAGACTGGAAAACTTCGGCAATGGTTCGTGCGCTCAAAGTCATGGGGAGCGGATTATCTGGTGGCAATTCCTTCATGGAGGATTATACGTATCATTTTAATCCTGCAAACAATCTCGTGCTGGGTTCGCATATGCTTGAAATTTGCCCAAGTATTGCCGAAGGAAAGCCGTCCTGCGAAATTCATGCACTCGGAATCGGTGGAAAAGAAGATCCTGTTCGTTTAGTATTTAATGCTCCGGCGGGTCCGGCAATAAATGTTTCGCTGATAGACATGGGTAATCGTTTCCGACTTTTGGTCAATGAAGTTGAAGCTGTGGCCGTTGAGGAAGCACTTCCAAAATTGCCGGTTGCAAGAGCTGTCTGGAAACCAGCGCCGGACATGAAAACAGGTTGTGCAGCCTGGATTTACGCGGGCGGAGCGCACCATACCGTTTACAGCCAGAACCTTACCACAGACCATATCGAATCTTTCGCAGAGATGGTCAGAGTGGAATTGGTCGTAATTGATAAAAATACAAACCTTCGCCAGTTCAAAAATGAATTGCGATGGAGCGAGGCATCTTTTAAATAAACATCGTCGTTAAAAAAATCAGTAATGGCATATACCTATTTGAAAGAGCTGGTCTACGAGGCCAATATGGAAATCCCGAAGGAGGAACTAGCGATTGTTACTTTCGGAAATGTAAGTGGGATCGACCGGGCTGCCGGAGTTATTGCCATAAAGCCGAGCGGTGTTCCTTATAGAAAACTGAAGGTTGAAGACATCGTCATCGTTGATCTTGATAATAAACTGGTTGAAGGTTCGATGCGTCCGTCTTCTGATACAAAAACTCATACCCTTTTGTATAAAAATTTCCCAACAGTCGGTGGCGTGTGCCATACGCATTCAACCTATGCAGTCGCTTGGGCGCAGGCAAAACGAGCGATTCCGAACTTGGGAACCACGCACGCTGATCACCTGGTTCAGCCTGTTCCGGTGACCGAAATCATGTCGGATGAAATGATTATGAATGATTATGAACATGAAACAGGAAATCAGATTCTGGATCTTTTTACAAAAGAAGGATTAAGTGCGGAAGAGGTGGAGATGGTATTGGTGGCTTGTCATGGACCGTTTACCTGGGGGAAGGATCCTGCGAAGGCTGTTTATAATGCCGTTGTCCTCGAAGAAATTGCAAAAATGGCATATCTAACCTTGCAGATAAATCCTGAATGCCCAACGATCAAACAAACGTTAATCGATAAACATTTTTTTCGGAAGCACGGAAAGAACGCATATTACGGACAGGAATAAATAATTAAGGGTAAACTTCTGCCGTTGAGCTGTTGTTTACCCTTAATTAAATTTTACTTTTTGCCTGATTTTTTAGCCAATTCTCTCATTTGCTGGAATGCTTCCTGACGCGTCATACGCTTTTCACTGGATTTTGCTGCCTGAATCGAGTCTTTATCAAAACGCCCTTTCAAAAAATTTAGCAATGCGAGTATCATGTTCTAGGTATTAAATTTCTTGTAATTACCAACTTAACTATGCTCAAAGCTAAGTAAAGAAACTGAAAATATCTAGTTAAAAAGGTGTCAAGGTGAAGTGTCGATAATACTTTTTCAAATGTTTCAGCCGAAAGCAAGAGGCTGCGTCAGTGGAACCATCAGTGGAATCAAAAGCTAGATCAGAGGCTCTTAAATTTGCTTTTTCAGCTTAGCTCCCGGCACAAAATCACCGCCGATCCATCTAACGAAATTTTTGGAGTGAGATTTGTAAATCTCCATTGAAAGAGGTTTTATTCCGCTGAATTCTACCTCTTGTACATACTGGTCATGAAGTTTTTGAATTTCAGTTAACGTTTTACTGTCGGTTTTCATGCGGGGTTATGGTAGTTAAGGTTAATGTAATTAGAGCCGTTTGAAATAAAAAATATACCTGTTTCAGTACTTTTATTCTTTATGGGTAAATATTTATATAATAAGTCGGTATTATTATACTTAACTACCTGATTCAAATTTAATTCTTCTGGTTATCGTACCTGAACTGTTGAATAAAGATACAAATTGGGCATATTCCGGAAAATGCTCGGGAATTGGAGAAGTATAAGATATGAAAAGTCTTTCTGGCTTATCAGCGATTTTCGAATGGTAAGGAGCGTTGGCCTAATCCTGAAGTATAGCTTTCAAAGTTCCTATTTCCAGAGGTTTAGAAAGCAACTCTATAATGTGTATGCTGGCCTTCGCTTTCTCTATATCGCGGGTGTCAATTGTAGAAGAAAGCATGTAAATTTTAATTTGACTTTTCAAAGATACTGGAAGCAGGTCAAACTGATCGATAAACTCAAACCCGTTCATGCCTGGCATCTGCAAATCCAGCAGAATAACAGTTTTGGGCAGCCGGTCTCCCTCTCCCGTCAAATATTCCAATGCGTCTTGTGCGGAGTTGAAAGGGCGCACAGAATTACCGATGCCACTTTTTAAAATTAATTTTTCATAAATAAATAAATCAAAAGCGCTATCATCAATTAAAATAAAATCAAATTGACTGGTCATAGTTTCTATTTATTTACTGAAGGAATATTTATCTCAAAAATACTCCCTTCACCTGCAGTCGAAGTTACATTGATAGAACCTTGAAGCTTCGTAATGGCTTCGTGAACTATGTAAAGTCCTATTCCTGAGCCGCTATTTGTTGCCCCTGCACGATAAAACATTTTGAATATCTTTTCTATATCGTCTTTTTTTATACCTAGTCCGTTATCTTCAAAAGTAATTTTTGTATGCTCGGGTGTAGCATCGACTGTAAGTTTAATAAAAGGGCTTTCTTTTTTTATATCCTGAAACTTTACCGCGTTCGTAATCAAATTATTGAAAATGATCCGCAGTTTCATTGCGTCTGAATAGAATACTCCGGTTTGATTGATTTTGGTAACCATATCAATTTTACCGAATTCCGGCAAAAATTTAATCGCTTCGGTTACGTCATTAACAAGTTGATTGAAATCTATTTCTGTTATTGCCTGGACACCCCGGGCATTTTTATAATAATCAATGATGTTAATAATGAAAGTATCAAGTTTTTTTACTGACTGTTTGATCAGATCGAGATATTCATTTTGCGACTGTACGTCGTCTTCCATCAGGGCAAGGTTCACGATTCCCAAAACGGACATCAATGGAGCACGTAAGTCATGAGAAGCACTGTACACAAATTTATCGAGCTCTTCATATGCTTTCTGTAAATCGAGGTTTCTTTGTTTTAATTCAGCACGCGTTTTGTAGATATCATATGCATGAGTAATCGCATTTTCGACGTAAGTGTAATCCCATGGTTTGTCAATAAATCTAAAAACTTCGCCCTTGTTTATCGCATCGATAGCAGCACTGATGTCTGTGTGTCCGGTGATGAGTATTCGTATGGATTCAGGAAATTTGCTTCTTATTTTCTCAAAAAATTGTACGCCCGTCATACCTGGCATTCGCTGGTCGGCGAGGAGAACATGAAATTCCTGATTTTCCATAATCTCTTCCGCCTCTACAACCGAAATTGTTGTAGTGATATCATATTGCCTCCGGAAAGATGCCTTAAACGATTGTAAGTTATGCTCTTCGTCGTCTATGTATAAAATACGTATCTTGCTGTCACTCATTTATTATGATAGGGCTAATTTCTTAGTTATTGGAAGTGTAATTACAAATTCTGTTCCTTTGTTGACTTCGGATATTACTTCAATTGTGCCGTAATGTACCTCAATAATTTTAAAAACTATAGACAATCCTAATCCGGTACCCTCACCAACATCTTTAGTGGTGAAAAACGGATCATAAATTTTGGCCTTGACCTCAGGACTCATGCCGATTCCGTTGTCTTTAATCGAAATCGTGATATGTTCACTGTCTTTCAGGAAGGTACGCACCCAGATAGTCGGTTTTCGGTCAATCAGGTCTTCTTTCTGAACAGCATAGATAGAATTGGTCAGAATATTCATAAAAACCTGATTCATTTTACCACCATAACATTCAACGTTTGGTATGCTTCCCAAATCTTTTATCAAATTGAGGTTTGTCCCCATCTGATAATTTAGAATAACTAATGTAGATTCAATTCCCTCGTTAATGTTCACAAAGTTAAGATCAGATTCATCGACTCTGGAAAAAACTTTCAGACCTTTTACAATTTCTACTGTACGGCGCGCACCATCCTCCATTCCGGTCAGTAACTGTCCAAGCTCCGTCTTGATGTATTCAATATCAAGGTCAGCTTTTAGCTTTTCAATTTCGCCCATTTTTTTATGAACGCCTTCTATGGAATCGATCTGACGGATTTCGTTGTAAGAATCCAGAATTTCCATAACATCGTCTATATCTCTTCTGAGTGGCCGTATATTGGAGCTGACAAAGTTGATTGGATTATTTATTTCATGTGCAATTCCGGCGGTCAGCTGACCAAGAGAAGCCATTTTTTCGGACTCAATAAGTTGGGACTGTGCGTCTTTAAGTTTTGTGAGCGTGTCGTTCAGGTCGGAATAGGACTTTCTCAATTCAACAGTTCGTTCATCAACTCTTTTTTCCAAAACAATATTTTGCTCTTTGATTATTTTCTGATTTTCCAAAGAAACGCGAAGTGCCTGTTCCTGAGATAATTCTCTTTCTTTTTTCAGAATATTAATCTTGTCTGCAAGTGCAAAAGATAGCAGAATTACTTCAATGGCAGTCCCGAACTGCATCGTGTAATTCGTAAAAACATTATATTGAAGTAAGTTCAGATTGCGCATCACAAACAGGATCAATCCCAATAGGAAAATCGACCAGGCGAGTAGAAAAAATTTCGCAGGTCGATAGCCAAGCAAAGAAAGCTTCAAAGCGATTACAAAGGTTAAAATGGCACCTGTAAGCCCTCCCAGATCTACAAAACGGTAGCTTAACATCCCATTCCCCGTTATTGCAAAAAATACGGCTATCACATAAAGCGCAACAATAACGTAAAGCAGTTTTCCCCAAATCGGTGCACGTTCGGAAATGTGTAGGAATTCTTTGATGAAAAATATGGCAAAAATTCCCGCCAGGGCAGAAAACCAAACAATTGCTGTATTGTTAAAATAATGCGCCTGAGGCCACAAATATTTAAAAGTATATCCGTTTAACGTTGTTTGGGCAAGACCGATAAAGAGTATATAAAGTACGTAATACAGATAACTTTTATCACGGGTTGAAAAGTAGATAAACAAGTTATAGAGAATCATTACGAGAATAATCCCTATAAAAATTCCTGTTATAATTTCGCTGAGAAGCGCCGACTGAAAAAATCCGTTTTCTGATCTCAGGATCAACGGAAGCACAACTTGCCTGCCTCCTTTGATCTTAAGATAAAAAGTTTTGGCAGAGCCCTTATTGATCAGTAACTTAAAAACGATACTTTGATGATTTACCTCCCGTTCACGGAAAGAATAGGTTTCCAGAATGGACCTGCTCTCAATTTTACCGGAATCCAGCGAAAAAAGTTCGCAGGAATGCAGCATCGGGTAGGCCAGTTCGAGAAATATTTTTGGATCCTCACTTGTATTCCGGACCGTAAATTTTATCCAGTACGTTGATTTACTTAAACCCAGATTTGGCGTTTCAAATTCACTTCTGACAAATTTTACTGTTTTCGGAAAATTAGGAAAATCGTAATTATTGTTTGTGTCTTCTGCCATCTCCAGATATTTCCCGATCAGGATATCCTTTCCGTCAAAATCTATTTCCTCTGCTTTCAGGGAAGATGAAAATAAAACGAACAAAGGCAAAAAAACAAATCTGATGAAATTCATCATTTCAATAATTACAATTTAGTATGATAGATAATATTCATTTCACCTTTTGGGCCTTTCTCGATTGCTTCCTGGTTTGGGGTTTCACGAAGATCAAAAATGCGTTCTCTTTCCTCAGAATTGGCGCCTGGCAGGTTTACGATATCTTTGATAATCAGTGCTGTTGCAACCAAACCTTCTTTCGGATAGTAAAATGTTCCGTTGTTCCCAAGTTCACGGATAATTTCAAATCCAACGCGGGCACAATTTCTTAAAGTTGCAGGAGAACACAAAGCCATCAGGTATTGGACATCGACCTGCGTAGCGATTGCTACACCGATACGCCCCAGAAAAATGCTTCCGATCCCGTATCCGGCAACTTCCTTTGAATTGAAAAGACCACAGAATTCTGCAACGCTCTGGCTTCCGACATTATCAACGTAATCATAAATCCCTTTATCGATTTTCGCGATTGCGTCCTCCATCGGCATTTTCATTTCCTGTGTCCTGATCTGAATCCTGCCTCCGCCATAAATTTTATCCCCGTCTTCGGACTCCACCAGGACAACATAGGTCTGCGGGTCATGCAGCCAGTCGACACTTGCCGATGTAACTTTCTTAACACCGTAAGACTCTAAAACTTTTCTATGTCCCTCAACGTAACGAAGGCTCGTTTCAACATCATCCGGAGATTTGAATGCTCTGATTTTGGCTACCATTATAATGCTTTGTTTTCAATAAACAATATCTCAGATAAGGGTAGTCGTTTTGATTTTATCGCAGGCTTATCTGCCTTGGCGATCTTGAATAGGAACGTTTCTGCCACATCTTTTCTGACCGGGATTATATCCAAAAATTTTGTGCGCAGCTCTCGTATTTGTTCTATCTCTTTTGGATCCAGGGTTTCATCCTGATTTGAGTTCAGGCGGGCAAATAAGTATAGCGGCGCATTAAGAGGATGAATTGCGAAGCCCATTTTTTCCGCTTTCAACCAGAGCCGCTGTAAGGCTATTCCTCCGGCAAAGTAATCAGCTGAACTTGTGCCAGCAACGGTAACAAGGCCAATTCCGGAAGCGAGACTCGCTGTTCGTAAGGCGCCGTCAACAAGCGCATTGGCTCCACCGATGGTTTTCAGCACTTCGGCTATTTTGGGCTCCTTAATAATTGACAGTGCAGCTATCTGGGCAGGAACCATCCCCATGCCGCGGATATCTATTCCGTCGCCCGACTTTTCTGTATGGTCTGGTGTCCAGCGAATATTTCTTTCGTAGAAATCTTTGTGACCGGCTTTATTCAGCAATGTGATACGCTCGCTTTCGCCAATTATCTTTCCGAGCAGTAGAATTTTTTCTCGGTCCGTTATGAAATGAATTTCCCCTCCCTGCACACTTTTAACAGACTCAGTCAGACTTTCCAATTCTGCCTGCGTAATTTCTACTGGCTGAGAGAGGTTTCGATTGGATGATCTGTTCGCAATAAACGCAACTGATTCCGGAGAATATATAGTTTCGAAAACGGTTTCATTTTCTTCCTTATAGAAATCAACAATCGCAACGAGGCTCTTGTCATTCTTCAAGGGGAACAGCTCACTTTTAACTTTTAAATTGTGCTGATTCGTTTTTAAAAGCAGATTTTCATAGGCGGCACCCAACGAAACATGCGCTGAAATATCAGAGAAATTGGCAAAAGAAAATGATCTCTTTTCGTCATGAAAGAGGAATAGTCTTCCGTTTCGGTATACCCACTTCCAGGGTTGGTCGTTCGCATTTGAAGGCGCCAGGCCAGCGGCTTCAACAATTTCGGATACTATTTCAGGAGCGGGAGAGTAAGAATTTTCCGGAACCGGAAAAGTATCTGCAAGTTTTATGGCGTCTTGAAGCGAGAACGTCGGGTGAGGATTGTCAGCGTTCCAGGATTTATCAACCGGTTTCTTGTTTCCAATTATTTTTTCAAGATCGACGTAATATCTTCCGGATTCATTGTACTGATCCAGAAGAATTCTTCGGCATACATCAGTAACTACTCCGCCTCCCAGCGTCACGGCACTCGCTAGTTGTGGCCATGTGCTGATCGATTGTCCAACCTCAATTAAGGAAAGCTGGCCTCTCAGCGAACTGTTTTTAGCGTCGACTATTTTCAGCACCAACGGAATTCTGTCTTCCGGACTTATATTTTTTAATCTTTCCGGCGGGACGTCGTCAAGAAATCCATGCAAAATCGATCGGTCGGCTTCCAGATCAAAACGCTCGACATCCAGCATGCCTTTGTCGCTCGTTTCCATAACAACCGGGATTTGATATTTTTTTGCCATCTGACGGCTGGCGATTTTCATTTCAAGACCATCACACTCGTCAATCAGGATATCCAGCTTTCCGCCTTCAAGTAAAAAGGCTTCCAGATTCTCATCGGTAAGCCCTTCCTGGTAACATTCAATTTTAATAAAGGGGTCGATCTCAGCGATTTCGCGCGCAGTGACAATACATTTGTTGAGTCCAATATTTTGTATTCCGGTTTTTATCCGGTTCAGGTTGCTAAGTTCAATGGTGTCAAAGTCGGCCAGTTTCAACGTACTGCAAATCCGCTCGGTGGCGATACTCAGCGCCACGGCATGACCCACGGAAAGACCGATTATTCCGATTTTTTTATTAAACAGACTACTCTGTTCGGATGGCGTGATCTTGAATTGATTCCGGCTGGTCCTTAATTCGATGAACTCCTCCTTACTTAATGTATGGATCATCTTATTCAGCCAGGGGTAGTAAACCCACGTGCCCTCATTCTCGAGACTCCTACCTTCTGTCCAGGTGTTGTAGAGCGCATCCAGATCATCAGGTGATAATCGTTTTTTAGGGCTTCGGATTTTAAAGATTTCTTTTTTCTGGGAAGCAAACAAATCCAGGATTATTCTGTCGGTCTGAGCTGATATGATATCGCTGAATTTTTCCTTGTCCGCCTCCTGGCTCAATTCAAATAAAACTGGTAAATAGGTTTCATTTAATTCTAAATCTTGATACATCTTTAAGCTTGCGTTGAGCGGTTATATTCCGGAAATTTTCATAAAAAACTCGCATATATCTGACAATCTAAACATAATTTCAGAAGAACAATAATTACTCAGGCAAGTTATTCGAAAGTTAGTCCGGTTAGGTAACCGTTGATAACGCAGTCCATGTTAAAGAAACGGAATACATTGAACAGATACTGTCGCTCTGATAACAATATCACCGCGGATTTGTTCTATTATTCTTAGAATATGTTAATTTATAATCAAACATATATATTTGTAAGGATACAATAAAATTACCGTAGAAATAATATTACCTTATTTGAAAATAAT
Source organism: Dyadobacter koreensis (assembly GCF_900108855.1). GTDB lineage: Bacteria > Bacteroidota > Bacteroidia > Cytophagales > Spirosomataceae > Dyadobacter > Dyadobacter koreensis. The sequence goes on along the minus strand of NZ_FNXY01000003.1, from coordinate 317,661 downwards.
CTTGTATTTTTAGAAACATGAATTTATAAGTTTATTTCAGAGTTTACAACCAAAAAAATGGAAAGCCCCGAGAAAATTAGTATCCTCTATGTGGATGATGAAGTAAATAATTTGAATTCTTTTAAAGCGGCATTCAGAAGAGATTTTAATGTGCTGACCGTTACTTCGGGCAAGGAAGGATTGGAAGTTTTGAAGTCTAACAAAGTTCATGTAATTATTACTGATCAGCGTATGCCGGAGATGACCGGAGTTGATTTTTTAATCGAAGTTTTAAAGGAGTACACAGACCCTATCCGTATATTGCTGACCGGATATTCTGATATCACTGCTGTAATTGATGCTGTGAATAAAGGACACATTTACTATTATCTCAACAAGCCCTGGGACGAACAGCAACTTCGCATTATCATCAAAAATGCTTACGAAATATTTAGTCTGAGAGAGAAAAACAGGGATCTTTTGGAAAAACTGATCGACGCAAATAATCAGCTGGAGTTCCTGCTAAGACAAAAACTTATTTCCTGATCAATCAGTAGTTTGCTTAAAATTTTGATTGCTTTATATTAAGAACGATCAACCCTAATTAAATTATCTCCTTCTGAAATTGATACCTTTTTTAAGAAGAGGTGTCAATTTTATCTCTTTTACCACATAACCCAAAATGTAGTAAATTGTGGTAAAAATCAACGCTGAAAATAGAATTGCAGCAATAAATAGGTTGCCCAAAACCTGCATAAAAGTGAGTAAATCGGCCATAACGTTTGTTGATGAAGTGTTTTTGTATGTTTTCATTAAGAGATTTTTAAAAAACTGTTCCCATGTTTTTCGGGAAGGCAATTCCCCAAAGGCTTCAAGTACAGAAGCTTGGGTGATTGGTATCTTTTTTGCAGAACATTTTCTGTTGGAAAAAACAAAATACTCTATATCAACAAACTGAAAAAGATGATGAAGAAGCTAATATCCACTTTAATATGCGCGTCGATTTTCACAACATTTATGCTTTCTTCCTGCTCCCACAGGATGGAAAAAAATAAAAGCAAGGTTCAAGCGACTGAAAACAAGGTTCAAGCGACTGAAAATAAGACAGAAGGTTACTTGTATTATCAGAATGATCATAGCCTGAAAGGCGATTCGACAACTGTTAAAAAGACGCCTTGAAACAAGTAATTGACAATCTTCATCCGTTAAATTTTCATTTCACGGATGAAGATTAGGTAAACAGCTTAATTATAAAGGATGTAGTCAGGGTTTAGATCTTTCATACTGGATCGGCCACTCAACTTCGTCGTGAAGTTCTTTTGCAGCCTGCAAAGGAAAGTATGGATTTCGAAGTATTTCGCGCGCCATGATGATCATATCTGCATCTTCATTTACGAGTATTGTCTCTGATTGGGCAGAATTTGTGATCAGTCCAACCGTACCGGTTAGCATACCGGTTTCCTTTTTTATTCTGGAAGCAAAAGGAAGTTGATACGCTGGACCGACTGGAATTTTCTGATGAGACGCCAAACCGCCAGTCGACACGTCAATCAGGTCCACTTTTTCCTCTTTAAGTTGTAGAGCTAGTTTGACAGATTCTTCGATCGTCCAGCCTCCTTCGGCCCAGTCTGTCGCTGAAATTCTTACAAAAATCGGCAGGTCTGATGGCCAGACTTTTTTTACGCTATCTATGATTTGTAATAAAAACCGGATTCTGTTTTCAAAGCTTCCGCCGTAGCTGTCGGTACGCTGATTACTTAGCGGCGACAGGAACTGATGAATCAGATATCCGTGGGCTGCATGTATTTCTACAACTTTAAAACCTGCATCAAGTGCTCTTTTCGCAGCATTGGTAAAATCCAAAATCACTTTATCAATTCCTTCCTGATCGAGAGCAACCGGCATCGGATAAGAATCAGAAAAAGCAATTGCCGACGGCGCTACTGGCTGCCATCCACCATCCTCTGCTTTAACTTTACCTCGACCGAGCCAGGGAGTGGCTGTGCTCGCTTTTCTGCCTGCATGGCTCAGCTGGATTCCCGGTACGGTTCCATGCTGCGAAATGAAGGAAGTAATTTGTGCTAATTTCTCAATATGATCATCCTTCCAGATACCTAAATCTTGTGGAGAAATTCTGCCTTCCGGTGAGACTGCAGTGGCTTCCGAAATTATTAATCCAGCCCCTCCAACAGCGCGACTTCCAAGGTGAACAAGGTGCCAGTCGTTTGCAAACCCGTCAACGGATGAATATTGGCACATCGGGGAAACTGTAATTCTGTTTTTTAATTTAATGCTCTTTATTTCAAGAGGAGAAAAAAGCTTTGACATATTTTGTGATTTTGACTTAATTTTTAAAATCTGGTATCAATTAATTTTTTCTGACGTTATAAATTTTGAGCCAATCGCTGGTTTTCTGGTCCGTAAAGTTGCAGAAACGATGTATGTGCTTGAATTTTGTACTCAAGTTTCCAATTTTTAACAAGTTTTTAGTATAAAAGAGTCCTTTATGGCCAGTAGTATCAGAAAGTTTTTAAGCAAAATTGCCGCTTTTTTTATATTGCTGATGATTACATCGGCGAGTTGGGCAGCTGATACTTTTTTCGTTTCATTGAGTGGCAGCGATACCAATCCGGGAACTAAGGAAAATCCGTTTGCAACAATTGCAAGAGCAAAATCTGCTACGCGAAATTCAGGACGGGAAACAGAACCTTCGATTATTTACGTCAGAGGAGGTACTTATATTTTTCAAAAGACTCTTGAATTTGATGAGGGTGATAAGCATCTTCTGATCAAACCATGGCAGGGTGAATCTGTCTATTTTACAGGGGGGATCTCGGTTAATCCCACGAAGGTGAAGCGGCTCAGCCGGACGGAATACAGAAGTGAGTTTCCAGAGTCATTACAAGATAAAATAGGAGTATTAAATCTTCGGGAGTTGGAGATTTCAGATTACGGTAAGTTGAGAAGTGTTGGTTTTGCCAGACCCTATGCACCCGCCTGGCTCGAAATATTTATAAACAATAATCCGGGTCGCCTGGCGCGCTGGCCCAACGATTCGACGGTAGCGATGGGTAGAGTCCTAGATAAGGGATCAGTCGTTCGCGAGGGTGATAAGACAAACCGAGGAGGGAAATTTGCTTATGAGACAAGCCGCCCTTCGGGCTGGAAAAATTCAAAAGATATCTGGCTTTCAGGTTATTTTAATGTAGGTTATGCCGAAGATGCAGTCAGAATTGCAAGTACGGATACGCTTGCCAAAACCTTTACAACGGGCCAGCCACACATTTATGGATTTGCTTCCGGCAAAGCCTGGAACCGCTGGTATGCATACAATATTCCCGAGGAAATTGATCAGAATGGAGAATATTATCTGGATAGAGAGCGGGGGCTGCTGTTCTTTTTCTTGCCGTCTGTTATCTATAAACTGGATTTGTCGATACTTCAAACGCCGATTGTTTCGATAGCAGGCTCTGAAAATATTACTTTTCAGGGAATTACCTTTGAAGTTTCCAGAGGCATTGGGGTTTACATGGAGCGATCTGAAAGCTGTATCATAACCGATTGTGTATTTCGAAATCTCGGTTCCGTTGCAGTTTCGATAGGTAAAGGTATAGTGGCTTTTGATGATCAAAAACACGAAGGGACTGGAAAAGAAGCCCCTCAACTGATCGGAAGCCTGGATCAGCATATGTACGAAAATTCAACATTTGAACGGGAAGGCGGCAAGAATAACCGGATCGTTAATTGTCACATTTATTACACTGGCGCAGGTGGAATCAGGCTAGGCGGAGGCGATCGTAAAACATTAACACCTGCTGGCAATAGCGTTGAAAATTGCCGGATTCATGATTTTAATCGTATTGAAAAATCCTATCGCCCGGGTGTTGGGATTGACGGCGTTGGCAACAGTATCTTGAACTGCGAGATTTATAACGCGCCAAGTATGGCGATTTTGCTGCACGGCAACGACCATAGTCTGGAATATAATAACATCTACGATGTATGCCGTGAAGTCGACGATCAGGGAGCATTTTATTACGGTCGGGACCCGTCCGAAAGAGGGAATAAGCTGAGATTTAATTACTTCCATCATCTTGGAAATAACCACCGGACATCCGCGGTTTATCATGACGACGGAGCGTCTGGCATGGAGGTTTTCGGGAATATATTTTATAAAGCGGGAACTATACCCGTGTTGATCGGCGGCGGCCAGGATATATCCTACAAGAACAACTTGTTCATCGACAGTCCTTTGGGTATCCATGTCGACAATAGGTTTCAGAACTGGTCGAAGGCTGCACTGGCAAAAGACGGTGTGATTGATAAGCGCTTGAAAGCTGTAAAATTTGAACAGCCGCCTTATGCAACAAAATATGCCGAACTGCCTCAATACTGGAAACAGGATCCCTCAATGCCGAAGCGTTTATATTTTGATACTAATGTTTTTGTCAAAGTTGCGACAACGAGAAAAGGGGAGGACAACTGGTATAACTGGTCAGATAACAACCGGGTGTTGGACACTTATCCATACAATTGGAAAATGATGGACAGCAGACATTTTATCCCGGACGATTCGCAATTGATCACACCGTCGGGCTGGCAAACGTTACCTGTCGAAAAAATCGGGATTCTTAAAAATTACAAATAGCAAAAAAGCTTTTCTTATGAATTAGATGAGCCTTTTTGCTATTGTTCATAAAGCTAAAATCAGGAGATGTGATCTTTAAAAGCTTTTAATGTTCGTTCCCACGCAAGTTTGGCAGCTTCCGGATTGTAACGCGTCGGAGCTGAATCGTTGAGAAATGCATGCTGCGCACCTTCATAAATATAAACCTCATACTTCACGCCAGCCGCTTTTAACGCTTCTTCGTAAGCGGGAATTCCTGCATTTATCCTTTCGTCAAGTCCTCCATAATGAAGCTGCACAAATGCTTTGATTTTAGGCACATCCGCAGCTTCCGGCTGACGGCCGTAATACGCCACTGCTGTCTTTAAAGTGGGCGAATGAACGGCCAGTTGGTTAGACAAAGCGCCTCCCCAGCAAAATCCAACGCAGGCTGTTTTACCATTACTTTCCGGTCTGCCTTTCAGGTAATCAAGTCCTTTCAGAAAATTATTCAGGTTTTTTGTGACGTCGATTTTCGCGAATAAGGCGCGTGCTTCATCCTCATTCCCTGGCGTTCCGCCAAAGGGTGCGAGTGCATCAGCAGCAAGTGCAATATAACCCGCCTTTGCAATTCTCCGGGCGATATCCTTTGTATGCGGATTCAGGCCGCGGTTCTCATGAATAACCAGGACTGCTCCAAATTTACCAGGCTTTTTAGGTCTTGCCAGGTAGCCCCCCATCGGGGATCCGTCGCCATCATATTTGATGTCTTCTGTAATGATATCTTCGTCGGTTTCAGCTACAGTTGCTGCGTTGGCATAATTTACTTCTAACAGCGGAAGCAATGCCAATGCGGCTGTCGTCCCGCCGGCAAGATTTGCCAGTCGCTTCAAAAAGGTATCGCGGCTTAACGGCTTATGCGTATACTCGTCGAAAAGGTTAATTATTCGTTGATCCATGCGGATTTTGGGTTAGTGATAACAGGTAAATATATCGAAATTTTCGTTATGACCTGATCATCAAAACTGATGGTGAATGTGATAGCCACAAACTGTGGGTTTCGACGGCTTTCTTCCAGCTGTCCAGGCTGATGAGCATAAGATCCTGTTGCTCCAGAAATTCTTTTTCAATTTTTTTGTCGTGATATAAAGCGATATGATTTGGTGCTATCTGTTCAATCGCTGAAATGGTTTCTTTCAATTCCGGATTTTGGCGAATGACACCAGTAGCATCCAGAATGATCACGCGGGCATCGCTGTGATGGATAAGTTTTTGCGCGAAAACCAGAAGAAAACTGTCACTCAGAGAGAATATAGGAATGAAGATATTCTCAATTTTTGTAAGATTTTTTTCTACTAAAATTCCGACCGGGACCTTGACAGATTTTATGATATGCTTGGTCCGATCGTCAAAAACACTGTAATCAAAAAATTTTTCCTTGCCGGTTATGGTATCGTATAACCTTTCCGGACTGATTATTTTGGTGGTAAACCCTAAAACTTTCCCTAGAATTGTACCTTCAAAAACGTTTCTGCCAATCCCAACGAGCAAAAGGTCAAAGTTTCCCAGGTTGGCCGTCTCAATGATATCGCGGTCGATGTCCTGAGAAGGTTTGAACAGTGTAATCAAAGGAAGTTTCAGCTGCTGAGCTTCCTGTCTGATGGGCTCAAAACTTTCCTGTTCATACTCATCCGAGTTAAACTGGTTAAGGTCATTGCTTGGAGATAAGTGCAGGGCAGTAATGCTTGCATTCGACGGTGCTTTTCTGATAAAACTATGGGCAAGCCGCAGCATGGACCTGCCGCTTTGCGGACTGCCGAAAGATACCAGTATTGTATATTTGCCTGTTTGAACAACAGAATCAGGGAGTTCTATATTTTTTTCAGGAAAATACCGGTTAACCAGGTCCAGTGCCGGGCCTGTCATACATGTGGTCACTAAGGCCATTATCACCATCATTGCGAAAATTTCCGGGGTCAGAACACCGAGGTCGTAACCGATGTTCAAAACGACGAGTTCCATCAGCCCGCGTGTGTTCATCAAGGCACCCAGCACAAGACTATCACGCCAGTCCTGCCCGACAAATCTGGCAGCAATCGTGCTTCCTGCAAATTTTCCAATAACGGCCGCAGCGATGATAAGTCCTGTGATCTGCCATAGGTAAGGATCATTCAAAAGACCAATCTGTGTCCTCAGACCTGTAAAAACGAAGAATAGCGGAAGCAATAAAACCAGGGCGACGTCTTCTACCTTTTCTATGAAAATATTCCGGAAATTCTGATTGGCCGGCATGATGACGCCTGCCATAAACGCACCGAAAAGTGCATGGATCCCAATGACTTCTGTTGCATAAGAAGAAACGAGCAGTGTAATGAAAAATATGGCGACAACGGGTTTTGTCAAGCCTTCCTTGTAAGAATAAACGTCACCTAGTTTTTTCAAAAATGGCTGAACGACTTTTAGCATGACCAGTACATAACTTCCGGCCATTAATATTGTGTAGACTGAGCTTACCACAGATCCTGCCTTTACGATTGCAATCACAGCGGCCAACAGACACCATGCAGTAATATCATCTGTTGCAGCGCAGGTTATGGCCAGTGTTCCCAGCTTCGTTTTGGATAATCCTCTTTCTTGTACAATGCGGGCAAGTACCGGAAAGGCTGTGATACTCAGGGCTATACCTGTAAACAGGGCAAAAGATAAAAAGTTAACTTCGGTTGGCGCAAATTGTTTGTAGATAACAAACGCTAGTCCGATACCTAAGGCAAAAGGAAAAATAATACTGGCGTGACTGACCACAACAGCTTCCTGCGCTTTGTTTTTCAGTATTTTCAAATCAAGTTCCATACCGATCACGAACATAAAAAGTATCAGCCCGATCTGGCTTAGAAACTGGAGATTGCCCAGTGACTTCAGCGGAAACAGAAATCCTGAAAATTCCGGATAGTACATGCCTATAAAAGAAGGCCCCAGAAAAATGCCGGCCGCAATTTCACCGATTACGGTAGGCTGTTTTATTTTTTTGCACAGATAACCAAATGCTCGGGCAACCACGATAATCGTGATGATCTGCAATAGTAAAATGGCTAACGGGCTGGTGATGTTCTGCTGATAAGTTTCGATGAACTGCTGCCAGGAGGAAGTCGTTTCCGCAGCTTTTTTTATTGTGACTTTGCCAATTTCGAGCTCTTCTCCCTGGACAATAATGACGTACATTAGCCCAGAAAACAGACCGATTGTAAGGGTATAGAAAAGTAGATTTCTGATGTTCTTCATACTTTGATCTTGAAGTAAGAAATGAGGCAAAACGAGAATGCTGATGCCTTTTGTCGCTGTAAATTTACGTCTTTAAACGACTCAATTTCCCCTTGACAGTGCTGCAGCCACCTTTTATGTAACAAAGAGGAAGTATTATGTAATAAAAAATGCGAATGACAAATCGTCGTATTGAGATACGCGTTCAAAAGATTGACCAAAATGAAATTCGATACTAATTTGAAAATCTGGTGTTTTAGAAAGACAAAGATTTTATATTTTGCCATAATAAATTAAAGTTACCCTAAACCAAGGGTTGTTGTCTTCTGGTGGAACAATTTTTGTATCGGTTTTTTTAATACACAATTTCAAGTTGAACAGCATGGAGGAAATAGTTGTTTCTAAGGAGAAGCAGGATCTGTTTTTGAAAAACTTAAGAAAAAAGACAGACGAAAGTCATAAGCGTTTAGAGGAAAATCGTTATTCAAAAGCAATTCTGGATCCGTCCGTTACGCTGGCTGACTATCAAACTTATATAGCCAAACTTTATGGTGTTACACGCGCATGTGAGCGCGATATATTTCCTGAAATTGCATCTGTACTGCCTGATTTAGAGGAGCGTTACAAATCGGGATTAATAGTGAAGGATTTGGCCAATACCGGATTTTCGAGAATAGCTATTGATAATATTCCGGTTTTTCAATTTACCACGACTGGGATCGCCAAGGCTTTGGGCGTAATGTATGTACTAGAAGGTTCGACACTCGGTGGGAAGTTTTTATACCAACAGATAAATCATACGCTAGGACTCAACAGCGAAACAGGCGCGGCCTATTTCTGGGGATACGGGCAAAAAACCGGGATGTTGTGGAAAAGATTCATCTCTTCGCTTGCAGAATTTGCTGTAGAAGAAAACTGTGAACAGGAAATTATTAAAAGTGCAGTCCATACATTCACGACAATAGACAAATGGCTCAACGAAGCAGAAATAATTTTTTAAGATGAATATTACCGATATCGTTAACAGGGATATTGTAAATCTGACCAACTGCGAAAGCGAGCCGATTCATATTCCAGGAAGTATACAGCCACATGGATTTTTATTGGGGCTGAAAGCTGATGATCATTTGATTGATTTTTGCAGTGCCAATGCTGAGAAGTTTTTAGAGCTCTCTCCTGAAAAATTATTAGGGAAATCTCTGACCGAAATCTTTTCCGAAATACAATACGACAATTTCGTAACCTATCTGAGTGAGGACAAATCGAATCAGGCAAGGCCCTTTGTTTTTACTTTTGAAAATATTCCCTACAATACGTCTGTCAATATTAGCGGCGTTAATATTATTCTGGAACTCGAACCATTTCCCGACGGAACGCTCGACCTTCCAAATCTTTATAATCAAACAAGAAATTTTGTTTCGCTGATGGAGCAACACAGCTCCCTCTTGGAATTATGCAATGATATCGCCGTCGAAACGCGAAGAATTACTGGCTATGACCGTGTGATGATCTATCGTTTCGATGAGGAATATAATGGCGAAGTTGTTGCCGAAAACAAACGCGAGGACCTGGTTTCCTTTGCCCGGCAAAAATATCCGCATACTGATATTCCCGCTCAGGCAAGAGAGCTGTATTTGCGAAGCCCGTTACGGATGATCGCCGATGTATATTATGAACCTGTGCCTCTTCTGACCTTAAATGAAAGCGGCAATAAAAGTAATAAGTCGCTGGACCTGAGTTTGTCTGGTTTGCGAAGCGTTTCGCCAATCCATATCGAATATTTGAAAAATATGGGCGTTGGTGCTACGTTGACAATATCACTTTTACAAAACAATAAACTCTGGGGTCTGATTGCCTGCCATCATTATTCTCCCAAAATTTTACCGCATTATACCAGGTTGGCAGCATTGCTGCAGGGACATTTTCTTACCTCTCAAATCTCGGTTAGAGAAGTGGCTGAGGAATTTCAAATTGCGCAGGCTTCAGATAAAGCGCTTTTGGAGTCACTGACTCTGCTCCATGAAAACGAAAACTTTATTGGAGAAAAACATACTTCAAAGTCGTTATTGAGTCTTGCAAACGCGCATGGTTTTGTGATTTATACACAAGGGAAATTCTATAAGAATGGGTTAGTGCCCTCGGACGGAGAATTGACCCCATTGATGAGAGCATTATCTGAAAAATATCCAAATACGGGATTCCATACGGAGCAGCTGATAGAGGATTTTCCAGAATATGAGCGGCTTTCAAAATATGCTGCTGGAGTTATTTACCATTCGCTTGCTGCCGGCACGCCGGACGGGGTTTTATGGATGCGTGCTGAACGTCCCGAAACGATTAATTGGGCTGGGAATCCACATAAGGCAGTTGTCCATAAAGACGGCAAGGATGGCTTAGCACGTCTCTCTCCAAGAAAATCCTTCGAATTATGGCTTGAAGAAGTAAAGAATAAAAGTGCAAAATGGAGAAAAGCGGAGCTCAATTCTTCGGCAAGTTTCACCTACGCGCTTCAAAAACATATCAATCTGCATTACGTCAGGGCACAGGAAAATAAGAACAGGATCCTAAATGAAGAATTAAAAGCGGCTAATAAGGAGCTTGCGAACCTAAACTGGATCAGTACACACGATTTAAAAGAGCCGCTTCGAAAAATCCAGATTTTTGCATCCAAGGTGCTTGACAGAGAGAATCCTGATTTGTCAACTCAGGTGAAAGATTCAGTAGAACGGATGCGGTTTGCAGCTGAAAAAATGCAGCTATTGATTGAAGATATTCTGACCTATTCCAAAACCGGCAATATGGAAAAGGTTTTTGAAGAAACCGATCTTAACGAGCTGTTGAAAAAAGTGCTTGCTGAATTGTGCGATAACGTCGATGAAAAGAACGCGTTGATCGCTGCTTCACCGCTGCCGGCTCTGAAAGTTATTCCATTCCAGATTCATCAGCTTTTTGTAAATCTGATCACCAACGCGCTGAAATTTTCGAAACACGATGTTGCTCCAATGATTACCATTGGCGTGGATGTTGTCCGGGAAGATCAGGTTCCGAGTGATAAGGCCCATAAGTTTGAGTCCTATTATTCGATCTCGTTTGTCGATAACGGCATTGGATTCGAGAAAGAATATGAGCAAAGGATTTTTGATGTTTTTCAGAGGTTACATCCTGCCCACAAGTATCCGGGAACAGGTATTGGTCTGGCTATCTGTAAAAAAATCATGGAAAATCATGCAGGGTATATCGTTGCAGATTCTGAGTTAGGACAGGGTTCCAGATTTACATTGTTTTTCCCGATTACTGATGATAATTTTTGAGTATAAAAAAAGTTGCATGCTCGGTGGGACGGCGACCAGGCCTGTAACTTTTTTATCCTGAAACTTTATCCAAAAAATCTTTTCGAAAGTTTTCACCGAGTGAAAGGACCAGTTCTTTGTCAGAATTTTCGGGAAGAATGGTCGTTTTAATTTCCTGGTGCGTGAAAAATTTTACAGCTCTCAATGCGATAATATCCTTTTTACTTACCCTGCAAAAACCGTCGGAAGGAAGCAGAGACAAAAGCTGTTCGAAAGAAATATTCTTTAGCGTGATTTCGTGGCCGGTATCGAGATAGGCAAGTTTGTCCCGTTTATCTTTTTCGGCGGAAGTGATTAAAAGTAATTGATCAAAAGCAACGAGAGCCTTCCCTTTATTGGTATTCAGCTGCATAAATTGTTTTTCAATTTTTTCTTTCTCGATCAGTCTGGCGGCTTTGAAAATTGCCTTTTCCAGGCGCTCTTTTTGAATCGGTTTCCGGATATAATCAACTGCGTCAAGGTCAAAAGCCTCGGCTGCAAACTCTTTGTAGGCCGTGATGAAGATCACCTGTTTTCCTTTTAATAATTGAGCTAATTCCAGTCCGCTAAGTCCCGGCATTTCAATATCGGTAATACACAGATCAAATTCCAGATCTGCGCTGGCCTGTAAAAGTTTCAGCGGATCGTTGAATGCCTTGACTACTTCAAGTTCAGGAATTTGTTCGCAAAGCATACGCAGATACGTCAATCCCGGTAATTCATCATCCAGCAGCAGGCATTTGAGCTTTGTGTTCAAGCAGATTAATTTTCAGATGAGCAATGTACACATCATTTTCAACGGTGTGTTCCAGTGTATAGTTCGATCGGTAGACCAAATCAAGCCTTTTCCGCAGATTCTCTTTTCCAAAACCGCTTTTTTCCTTTTTTAGTATAGGTTTTGCGCTGATTTTATTGGAAACAATGAGAGAAAAAGTCGTTTCGTTCAGGTCAAAAACAATCGAAATGAAGGCGTCCGGATTTTGAATGTCTGCATGTTTAAAGGCATTTTCGATTAAATCGATTGTAATCAGCGGAGCGATCACTTTTGCATTAACGAACTGATTATTAGAGTCAACCTTGTTTTTTATTCTTAGATCGAATAACGGACTGACTTTTAACCGGTTGATTTCGATCAGATTTAATGCAAAATCAGTTTCTTCTTTTAAAGAAACATACTCGCAATCACTTTCGTAGAGAATATAATCCAGCACATTCGAAAGCTTATCCAGTGCGTAATAACTTTGATAAGCGTGCGATTGAATAGAGTTCAGTACATTTTTAAACAAATGAGGATTGAGTTTTGACTTGATCGTTTCAAGTTCAAAATTTTCTTTCCTTGCATCTGTATCACGGAGTTTGTGTTCAAAAAAAAGTTTTTGATTGGTTTCCGATTTTAGTCTGACAACAAGAAAAGTTATCAGCAAAAAGCTGACGATCAACGCCAGGATCAATAAATAGAGCAGAAGGCCAGATATCGTGACAGTACTTTCCATTCTGCAAATTAAGTTCAAAAACGGTATCCAACACCAAACCGGATGCCCGCTTCTATAAGTCGCTCCTGATATTTTGCTTTTTCAATAGCAATGATCGCATGTTGCTGCAGGAATGGGTTGATCGAAATCATGATATGTTTGAACTCATATTTTCCACCGATTCCAACACCGAGACCAACACCTGATTGTCTGTCGACGGTGTCAGTTTTTCTTTTGTTAATTTGAAAGTCTGCGATCACACCTCCGTTTACAAAAAGATATTTGGCGAAAGTATAACGGGCATAAAGCGGAACTGATACGAACTCAACATTTTCTTTTCGAGCCGTCATATCGATATCAGGATGATAAGCAGGTTTTATCGAAAATTTAAAACGGGAATATTCCAGACCTGTTTCCAGTGACATTTTTCCATCTGTCGAGCGGATATAACGTAAACCGATAACATTTCCACCCTTTCCGTCTTGGCTCCCGCCTCCTTCCAGGCTTTTTCCAACCAACACCTGGCTGCTGATTCCGTAATTGACAATCAGGTGGTTGGCGGGTTGACTATAAGAATTAACAACCGAAATAAGAATAAATAAAATAACGTAGTGATTTTTCATGTTCGAAGATATCGGTAATTTTAGGGAGTTACATGGAAACTTTTGAAGTTACATAGGGCTTTTTAATTAATTGGTAAGTTGGCTAAGTTTAATAATTTTCAACTTATTGTTTAGAATAATTATAATTAACAAAAATAGGTTAGTACATTTGTTAAGACCAGGATTGATATGGAACCCAACACAAAACTTTATTACGACACCAATGAAGTTGCCGCCATGGTAGGATGCGAAGCTTCTGCCTTACGTTTCTGGGAAAAAAAATTTCCGCAGCTGGCTCCCAAAAGAGATTCCCGAAATCGGCGTAGGTATACCGAACGCGATATTGAAGTGATTCGTAAGATCATGCATCAAAAGGAGAAGCAGGGAAGGACAATCAAAGGTGCAAGAGAGCAGCTTCGCAGAAAGGAGGAGTCGCAATTAATGATTTACAGACTTACCAGAGTGAGACAATTTCTGGCCGAATTCCGGGAAGCTTTGTCGATTCCGGAAAAACCGCTTTAATGATTATAATTAAATAAAATGAAAAAAATACTTCTCTCAATTGCGCTGTTTGCGGCAGCTGATAGTTTGGTACATGCTCAGAAAATCACAGCTTCTGACGTGAAAAAACATATTGATCTTCTTGCTTCTGATGAGTTTGAAGGAAGGGGGACGGCCACTTTGGGAGAGATCAAAGCAGCGAATTATATTGCAGGATTATTCAAAAAATCGGGTCTGAAACCGGCAGGAACCGAGGGGACTTATTTTCAGCCTTTTCAGCTGACAGCAGGAGTGGACGGCGTTTCTCACAAAATGACAGCGAGAAATGTAGTTGGATTTTTGGATAACGGGGCTGAAAAAACGATTGTAATTGGTGGGCATTATGATCACTTGGGGAAGGGCTATCAGAGCGGATCTCTATCACCTGATAGTAAAAATTATATCCATAACGGTGCAGATGATAATGCGTCCGGAACTGCCGGGGTGATTGAACTGGCGAGATATTTCTCATCCAATCCAGCCAAAGAAAAACATAACTTTTTATTTATTGCCTTCTCGGGGGAAGAACTCGGGCTTTTGGGCTCGAAACATTTCACTGAATCGCCAACGATTCCGCTTACTTCTGTTTCGGCCATGATCAACATGGATATGATCGGTAGATTGAACGATGAAAAAGGATTGATCATCTCGGGTTGGGGGACCAGCCCTGCATGGGGAAGAATAATTCCGGATCTGGCCAGAAAGCAAGGCTTGAAGTATACGATTGATTCGTCAGGTGTTGGTGCTTCAGATCACACGTCTTTTTATCTGAAAAATATTCCGGTGTTACAGTTCTTCACAGGCGTGCACAGCGATTATCACAAAATCAGCGATGATGCACAAAAGATTAACGCAGAAGGGGAGGTGAAGATTCTGAAACTGATTTCTGATATGGTTGAAAAATTGGATAGTGAGCAAACTGAGCCAGCTTTTTCGACAGCGGGCAATCCTCACCAGGGATCAACAACTTCTAATTTCAAGGTAACTTTGGGCGTTATGCCTGATTATAGTTTTTCTGGAAAAGGTTTGAAAATTGATGCGGTTTCAAAGGCACGTCCAGCTGAAATAGCCGGAATTTTGGCGGGTGACGTCATTATAAAACTGGCTGGAAAAACGATCAATACGATTTACGATTACATGGAAGTGCTTGGGGAATATGAAAAAGGTCAGCAGGTGGAAGCAGAGTTTTTGCGCGGTACCGAAAAAAAGGTAGCTAAGGTGACTTTTTAGCGTTGAAATTTTAAGCCTGTCGTCGGCGTTCCTTAGCTAACCAAAGAGGCCGGGTTTTATAAAATCCGGCCTCTTTTTAGTCTAATCCTTCACCAGTGATCCGGAGATTGTCAGTTACACCTCGATAGCCCCGCGTTTCCCTAGCTCGATCACTTCCATTTGAGTAATCAATCCTTCGTGTAAATTGAAGCGTAAAAGCGTTCTGATCTTGTGAAAACCTTCACGGCCAGCCGCGCCTGGATTAATATAAAGCATATTTTTTAAATCCTTATCCCGAATTACGCGCAGGATATGTGAATGTCCGCAAATAAAAATATCAGGTGTATCTTCTCGTAAAGTCGGCATAACCATTGGATTATAACGAGGTGGAGCCCCGCCGATGTGAGTCATCCAGACACGAAATCCTTCCAGCTCGAAAAACAGATTTTCATGACTACGCAGCTGCACCGCTTTGTCGTCAATATTTCCAAAAACAATACGCGTAGGTTTGAAGGCCTCTAATTGTTCAATTATTGCTACTGAGCCAATATCGCCCGCGTGCCAAACTTCATCACAGTTGGCAAAATATTCAAATATGCGGGGATCAAGATATCCATGTGTGTCAGAAAGCAATCCTATACTTTTCATTTATTGTGTTTGAACATTCGGTGTAATCTGGTGTCTTTATTGCAATAATTGGACTATCCCAATTTTAATTTTAAATATAAATTTCCTTTTTATCTTAAAGTCACGCAAATTAAGTAATTATTATTTTAATAATTTTAATGTCACCCTTTGTTGCAAAAGTGTACATTTGTTAAATTATCTTTCATAATAAAAGTTAAAATATTATTGAATGGTTACAAAAATTGATAAAAACTAAGTATTTAGTTGTATATGATGCCTTGATTTTATATTATTGTGCAATGCAATTGTTATAAAAATTCCCTCTTACGTATTCACCTTAATTTAATTTATTAGCCTTGAAAAAAATCCTACTTCTACTCTTTAGTAGTCTCATTTGTCTTGCCTCGTATGGGCAAAACACGGGACGTTTTACCATGAAAGGAATCGTCGCAGACACTGCCGGCGCCGGCCTTCCCGAAGCTACTGTTATGCTGCTGCTTCCTAAGGATTCTTCGCTCGTCAATTTTGGCCGAACAGCCAAAGACGGGTCTTTTGAATTCAAAAATCTTCGAAGGATTTCTTACCTTTTAAAAGTGTCTTACGTTGGCTATTTGCCTTATCAACAAAATGTTACGCCGAATGATGGCGATGTTACGAACGTGGGTAAGCTGGATATGAAATTTCTGAATCAGGATCTTTATGAAGTCGTAATCAAAACGGCTCGGGCACCATTGAGTATTCGTGGAGATACGGTCGAATATGACCCGCGGGCTTTTAAAGTGCCACCCGGATCAACGGTTGAGGATCTGATCCGTAAGTTACCCGGGATGCAGGTAGATGCTGATGGCAACATAAAAGCACAAGGCGAAGAGGTCAAACGTGTGACGGTCGACGGTAAGCGTTTTTTTGGGGATGATCCCAAGATGGCTACCAAAAACCTTCCCGCCGAAGCAATTAATAAAGTTCAGGTTTTTAATGGAAAGACAGAGCAATCGAAAGTGACCGGTGTTGACGACGGGAAACGTGAAAAAACAGTCAATCTGGAATTGAAAGACAGTCATAAAAAAGGTGGTTTTGGAAAAGCGGTGGCAGGAGTCGGGACAGATTCCAGGGTAGAAGGAAAGGTAAGTTACAACCGCTTTGATGACAAACAGCAATTCGCAGTGCTCGGTTTTGGAAACAATACCAATCAATCAGGAATTGCACGAAATGATTATCAGGATTTTAAAGGAAGCCAGTCTTTTAATTGGGGCGATGACGGCGATTTCGGATTTTCCGGCGGTATAAGGTATTTTGGGGGCGAGGGAGACGGGATCACGATCTCACCAAGTTACGGCAGCGGTTCGCCTGGATTTACGAAAAACTGGGCGGGAGGAGCTAACTATAATTATGATACTAAAAAGACGAAAGTAAGCAGCAGCTATTTCTATAATTCAACGGATGCCATTACAGATGTGATGTCCAGCAGGGATAACTTTTTAAATAACAGTACTTTTAAATCGACTGATAAGAATATAACCAAAGCCTTCAGTGGAAATCACAGACCAAGTTTTCGACTGGAAAAAGTACTCGATTCTCTAAATACGATCATCCTGATCAGTAATTCCAGGATCAACAATGGCGATAGCGACTACGATAGTTTCCAGCAATATTTCAGAGGCGGTGATACTTTATCGAATCGGTCGACGATCGATAACAGTAGTTTATATAATTCCTTCGCGATGTCGAACCTGCTTTTGTACCGGCATAAGTTTAAGAAAAAAGGAAGAAATTTCGCTGCCAGTGTCGGATATAATATCAATAATTCGGATGGGAGCTCACACCTGAATTCTATTAATGAGTTTTTCCTGGACCCTTCCAAAAACAGTTCAATCAATCAGCAAAACGAAACAGAGAGCAAGCGTAACCAGTTTAAAGGAAGTTTGTCCTTTATCGAGCCTTTCGCTAAAAAGTTTTACTGGGAAACATTTTACAATTTCAGTTTACGGAAAGACGAGGTTGACAGAAATGTTTTTGATGTAAAGGACAATGACCTTCTGGGTAATGACTTTCTCACGCGATATTATACCAACGATTTTACTTACAATCGCCTAGGTTCGAGTGTGCGTTATTCAAATAAAGGCCTTAACATTTCTCTCGGTCTTGCTGCGCAGCAGTTTGACTTGAAGGGGAAATTTGGAAAAGACCAGACTTCCACGAATTTCTCATACGTAGACAGGTCCTTTTTTAAAGTTACCCCAAATGTGACATTGAATTATGATTTAAAACAGAACCGGTATCTGTTCATGGAGTATGGACTAAGTGTTCAGGAGCCGACAATTGCCGATCTTCAGCCCGTAGTGGACAACAGCAATCCTTTAAATATTGTGGAAGGAAATCCTGATCTTATCCCGCAGTCGAACCATCACGTTTTTGCAGGATATAATATGTTTAACCCGGCGAGTTTTACGAATTTATATGTCAATGTAAATTATAGTTACAATGTAGACCAGATTGTTTACAACAAAACAATTGACGAAAATCTGATCACCACAACGAAACCGATGAACATTTCGGGCGGAAAAAATTATGGAACCTACGTATATCTTGGCTTTCCGTTGAAAAAGACAAAGGTATCAATGAATGTGAATGCTGGAATTAATTTCAGGGATAACCCGATTTACATAAATAACGTAATCAACAAAACGAAAACAGATGCGTACAATTTTGGTGCGCGTCTTGACATTACGCCAAGTGATTTTTTTACCTTGTATACCAATGCAAACTGGAATATCGCTGATACACGTTATTCTATTAATACGAACCAGAACCAGAAAGTTATCAACTCGACTTATGGGGCGGATATGAATATAAAAATGCCGAAAGAGATATACTTTAACGCGCGTTTTAATTATAATAGTTATGTCAACAACCAGTTTGGTTTCGATCAGAAACAGCCAATCCTAAATCTTTCAGTTTATAAAATTGTGCTGAAAAATAAGCGTGGAGAGGTTCGTTTAACAGCTAATGATGTGTTTAAAAAGAACCTCGGGATTTCTCAGTCGGCTACTTCCAATTATTATATGGAAACGAGGACGAGGACTTTATCACGTTATTTTATGCTGAGTTTTACCTACAATATGAGGGGAATGTCAGCATCGGTAAAGCGTAGTAACTATTAATGCAAATATCGGGTACAGTTCCTTGAACTTTTCAAATATAATCCAATGAAACTACTTGTAATAATGTTTTTTTTGTCCGTTTCAGTAGCCTTTGCTCAGAAAATGGAAGGGGAGATAATCTATGAAAAAGTGACATCCTGGCCAAAACTTTATGGTACACTGACCTACATGAGCAATGAAGAAAGGGACAGGATCAAACAAACCTGGGGCGACGATGAATCGAAACAGGAAATGAGACTTCTGTTCAGCGGAGATAAAAGTTTTTATACCACTTCAAAACATCTGGACAATGACGCAGGGTGGTCTTGGAATGACAAGGAATACAAGATTTATCGTGATATGGAAACAGAAAAACGGACCGATATTATTGAAATGCTGGGCAAAATTTATATTGTCGAGGACTCCGTCCGTGCGCCTAAATGGAAGATAATGAACAAGATTAAAGAAATCGGTGGTTATATGTGTATGATGGCGGTCACGGAGGACACTGTTAAAAAACAAAGAATAACTGCATGGTTTGCAGACAATATTCCACTTGGCGTCGGACCGGATCTTTATGGAGGATTGCCGGGGATGATCCTGGAACTTGATATTAACGACGGAATCGTAGTAACGACCGCCAAAAAGATCGAAATGAAGCCCATCACCGAAGATATTAATGTGCCGAAAAAAATGAAAGGCAGGAAGATCAATGAGCAACAGTATAATACATTGGTGACCAATCATGTCAAGGATAGTTTCAAGGCCCGGCGCGCATTTTTCTGGGCCATGCCATATTAACAAATCTATCAGCTGTTAAGATTTATTAACAAAAGAAAAAAAGATCATTGAGACAGAATTAAATCTTTGTTTTTGTACCTTTGCGGTCTGAAAGTGAAGTTAACAGATTGCTAGACTAAGCATTATCTCTTCAAAAACAGGGGGTAATGCTTATTTTTTATGAGACTGAATGGCCCATTTCCGGTATTGTAAGTAATAATTGTACACTTTGGAAATGGAAAAATAAGGAAGCGTGGCACGGTTTTCTTCATCAGTTCTCTATAAACTATGTCGAACTTTAAATTGTATTATTTTTATAACCCTGAATAACTATGAAAAAAACGCTCTTAGCTGTTGCTATGCTGTTTGTACTTGGCTCATGTGCAAGCAAAAAGAAAATGACTGCCGCTGTTAACAAAGCAAATGAAATTCAAATTCAGCTTGATAAAGCAAGAGCTGATCTAAACGATTGTGACAGTAGAACTGCAAGTTTGAACAATGATATTAAGCTTAAAAATGACGAGCTTACTACTAAAAATAACAAACTTAAAGAATTAGAAGACCAGGTTGAGTTTTTGAAGAAAAACAACAACAGCCTTCTTGACCGTATGTCTGATCTTTCTGTGATCAGCAAGGAAGGTTCTGAAAGTATTAAGAAATCACTTGAAATGATGAACGTACAGGGTGGCCAGATCCGCGACCTCAATGCGAGCATTCAACGTAAAGATTCTTTAAACATGGCACTTGTCTTGAACCTGAAACGTTCTTTGGCAGATGTTAGCGATGAAGATGTTCAGATCGAAGTAAAAAAGGGTGTGGTTTACGTATCATTATCTGACAAAATGCTTTTCAGATCAGGAAGTTCTGTAATCAACAGCCAGGCTGAAACGGTGTTGGCGAAAGTTGCTAAAATCCTGAATGACTACAAAGAAATCGAAATTCTTATCGAAGGTCACACCGATAATGTACCTATTGCTACTGATAAAGTGGCTGATAACTGGGATTTGAGCGTTTTGCGTGCGACGTCTGTTGCTCGTACACTTCAAAAGAAATACGGTGTTGAGCCGGTTCGTTTGATCGCTGGCGGCCGTGGAGAATATCTTCCTAAGGTTGCGAATGATTCTCCTGCAAATCGCAGCCTGAACCGTCGTACTGAAATTATCATCACGCCTAAATTGGATCAGTTCTTTAATCTGTATACTCCAAACGCAGGTAAATAAAAATAAACGATCTAATATAATGAGGCCCGTCGGATTTTCTGACGGGCTTTTTTTATCTTGAATTTGAAAAATTTGTACTACTTTGCTAATCTTTTAAACACAAAACTGTCGTCGCTTATGGCCTTGATTTTATCTTTCACAAAGCGGAATATTGTTAGATTTTTATGTCTTCTAATTTTTTTGCCCACACAATCGCTTCATGCTCAGGTACTCGTTGAAGCCAAGCCGGAAAGTGTAGGGATCAGTAGTGAAAGGTTAAAAAGAGTGGATAATGTTTTACAGGAATATATTGATAAGCAGGAAGTTGCCGGCGCTGTCGCATTGCTTGTAAAAAACGGAAAAATCGTTTACCACAAAGGATTTGGGCAAGACGACGTGAATGCGAAAACGCCGCTGAAACAGGACGCGATATTCAGGATTGCTTCGCAAACAAAAGCGATTACTAGCACAGCGGTAATGATCTTGTTTGAAGAAGGCAAATTTCTATTGGATGATCCGATTTCAAAATATATTCCTTCGTTTCAAAATCCGAAAATTCTGAGCAAATTCAATCGTGCGGATTCTACTTACACGACAAAACCAGCGAAGCGTGAAATTACAATTCGTGATCTGCTGACCCATACATCCGGAATTAGTTACGCGCTTATTGGTTCGAAAGAAGCGACAGCAATTTATGCAAAAAATGATATTCCAAGCGGTATCGGAACCCCCGATTACGTTCTTGCCGATGTTATTAAGCGACTTGGGAAAATGCCTTTGGTTCATGAGCCGGGCGAGCGTTTTACATATGGCTTAAATTCGGACGTGCTTGGATATCTGGTAGAAGTGGTTTCTGGGAAATCACTTAGTGACTTTTTTAAAGAGCGGATTTTTGAGCCTCTTGGTATGAAAGATACGTATTTTTATCTGCCTGAAAACAAGAAGAACCGACTGGCAAGATTATACACGCAGGACGATAATGGAAAGATGATTTTTGCCGAAAACCGCCCTGATTTCAATAATGATTTTCCGAAAGAGAATGGAAAATTCTATCCTGGAGGGGCAGGTCTTTCATCAACAGCATACGACTATGCGATCTTTTTACAAATGTTGTTAAACGGCGGAGAATACGACGGAAAACGTATACTGAGTCCTGCTGTGGTAAGTCTAATGATTAGAAATCAGATAGGAGATTTGAATCAGGGGAAAAACAAATTTGGGCTGGGTTTCTCGATTGCGTCCGCAAAAGAGGCTGCAAGAATACCAATTCCTGAAAATACATTTGAATGGGGCGGTATTTTTGGTACAACTTATTGGGCTGATCCAAAAAATAAAATTATCGGGCTATTAATGACCCAGAAATTTCCAAACAGTAGCTGGGGAGAGATGCAGGATAAGTTTAAAGTTCTTGTTTATCAGTCGGTTATGGAATAATTCTGCTGAGGTTAAGTATCATAGATAAAAAGCCGGGACGAAAAATTGGAATACCCTACGTCCGGCTTTTTATTTTCTTCCTCTAAACTTTCTCCGCGAGCTCTTTACGGATTTTCTTCTTGTCTATTTTTCCGACGCTGGTCTTCGGGATTTCTTTTACTAACTGGATCTGATCGGGAACATACCATTTATTGATCTTGCCTGATGTTACCCGTTTTAACATTTCCTCTTTCAACAAGTCGGCGGTGACATAATCCTGATACTCCGGTTTCAAGACAACATATGCATAAGGTCGCTCACCCCATTTTACATCGGACACACCAACAACTGCAACCTCGGCAACGCCTTCGATCTGGGAAAGTAAATTTTCAATATCCAGCGACGAAACCCATTCACCTCCTGTTTTAATGACATCTTTAACCCGGTCGGAAATTGTCAGGTAATACTCATGATCAATAGACCCGACGTCTCCCGTATGTAACCAACCGTTACCCCAAAGTTTTTCTGAATTTTCCGGATCTTTGAAATATCCCTGGGTCATCCACGGACTGCGGCCAACAATTTCTCCAACCGACTTGCCGTCATGCGGCAGAAAATTTCCTTCCTCGTCCACGATGCGAAGTTCGGAGAACGGAGAGATTCTTCCTGCTTTGGTCGTATATTTTAATCGTTCTTCTGCTGGCAATTTTTTTTGCTCTTCACTAAGATGCGCGACCGATAAAACCGGTGCGGTTTCGGACATGCCGTAGCCGGCTGAGACTGTTATCCCCATCGCACTTGCGGCTTTGGAAAGGCCGATCGTGAGCGCAGAGCCACCTATTAAAACTTTCCATTTAGACAAATCGGTCTGTTTGGCGAGCGGGCAATTGATGACCATTGTCATCACCGTTGGAACGCAATGCGAAAGTGTCACCTGATGTTGAGCTAGCAGGCTTGCAATCATGTCAGGCTCATATTTTCCCGGGTAAACCTGCTTGTTATTCAGCATGGTTGCGACAAACGGAAACCCCCAGGCGTGGACGTGAAACAAAGGCGTCAGTGGCATATACACGTCTTCATCCGTAAAAGGCAATGCCCGATAGCTGCAGAAATATGCCATTACACTCATAGTATGCATGAATAACTGGCGATGCGAGAAATAGACACCCTTTGGCTCGCCGGTCGTACCCGTAGTGTAAAATGTCGTCGCCCAGGTATTTTCATCAAAATCCTGAAACTCGTACGTATCATTTTGTTCAGAGATTAATTGCTCGTACTCGCCTGAAACCTCGAAGGTGGTTTTTGAAATTTCAGATGTTAAATCCTTGTAAACCTTATCGCTAAGAATTATGTATTTTTCAACAGTTGTTATCTTTTCGTTTATGCCCTCAATAATTGGCAGGAAATCTTCATGAACCAGGATGATCTTATCCTCTGCATGATTAATCGTGTATAAAATTTGTTCAGGCGAAAGTCTGACATTGATCGTATGCAAAATTGCACCATAACACGGTACTGCGAAGAAACTTTCCAGATACCGGTGGCTATCCCAATCCATAACGCCGACTACATCTCCCGGTTTCAAGCCCAGGCTTTCAAATAGACTGGCAAGTCTTTTTACTCTTTTATTAAATTCGTAATAATCCATCCGAAACAAATTCCGATAGATAATTTCCCGCTGCGGGTTATATTTCAAGGTTTGTGCAAGAATGGATTTTATAAGTAATGGCATATCATAAGCCGACGGAGTTCTGGGAATTAATCGTGTTTGAATCATATTTTTGGTACTTTTAAATACAATGGTTCCGATAACTGTTTTTATGTTCCGGAAAAACTGATAATTTGAAATCCTGTTTTCCGGTGTCGGCAAAAGTAGATTTGTATTTGCTGTAATTGTAAAAATAAAAGAAAAAACGTAAGATTATTTATATTATGGGCGAAAGTATTCCAGATAAAGCGGTTATTGAAAAAGCGCACAAACTTATTACTCCATACATTCACAGAACGCCTGTCTTAACATCTCAATTTATAAATCAGCTAGCCGGAGCGGAACTGTTTTTCAAGTGTGAAAATTTTCAGAAAATTGGAGCTTTCAAGGCAAGAGGCGGTCTGAATGCTATTTTATCTCTTTCGGAAGAACAGCTGAAAAACGGGGTAACAACACATTCTTCCGGTAACCATGCACAAGCGATAGCTTTTGCGGCAGCCAAAGTCGGCGCAAAAGCCTACATTGTAATGCCGGATAACTCCGCCACTGTTAAGGTGAACGCCGTGGAAGGTTATGGTGCAGAAATCACATTTTGCCCCAATACACCAGAGGACAGGCAAGGCGCTGTGGATAAGATTATAGAAGCGAAAGGAGCGGCTTTTGTACATCCTTTCAATAATTATGAGGTCATAGCCGGGCAAGGCACAGCTGCGAAGGAGTTGATTGAAGATGTAGGCGTTCATCTGGATGCGATCATCGCCCCGGTTGGCGGCGGAGGTTTGCTTAGCGGAACAGCCTTATCGGCCCACTATTTTTCTCCGGGAACAGAAGTTTTTGCAGGGGAACCGGAAGGCGCTGCGGACGCGGTTTTGTCATTCAAAAGTGGTAATGTAGAAAAGGCACCTTATGTCAAAACAATAGCCGACGGTTTGTTGACACCGCTCGGACCAAAGAATCTGGAAATAATCCGCGAGTATGTAACAGACATTTTAACCGTTTCAGACGATGAAATTATTGCAGCCATGCGGCTTATGTGGGAACGAATGAAAATTGTTGTTGAACCTTCGGGAGCGGTTGTGCTCGCGGCTGTATTGAAGAATAAAGAAGTTTTTAAAGAAAAAAAGGTGGGCGTTATCATATCCGGTGGAAATGTGGATCTTGGTAAATTGCCTTTTTAATCAGTTATTTACCAAAATAAAATACATCCGTATCAATAAAAATTTTGCCCGCGGTTATGCATATTTGATAATATTACCGTTATAACTGGAATATATTTAATGTGTAATTAAATTTGCGTCATCAAACTACTTTAAAATTTAACATGAGAAAATTATTTGTTCTGTGTCTGATTGTTTTGTTCACTTCTTGTAAGGATAAAGACAATAGTTCCACGCCTGAACCGGATTATGCACCTGAGTTTGCAGGCACTTATTCAACCACTACGGTGGCGGGGATAGAGACTACCGTTCAGGATTGGGTTGTTACAAACACGGATAAAAATATTCTGGCAATTGATTATACGAAAAGTATCAAGATAACTACCTCAGGAACTACGTTAACTGCTGTTCAGATTCGCAAATTGAAAGATGTCAAAGTAACGTCTGCTGATAGCTTTACCATCAACGAAGTGGTTGATGTAGAGCAGACAACGCAAGGTGCTCTGACGCAAAAGCTTGAAGGAACTGCTGCGAAAATAACGAACGCCAGTGGGACACCTCAAATTAACGTGACTATTAAGTTTACGAATTCTGGTGGCGGCGCACCGACAGAAGAATATCTCGAATTCAAGAAAAAGTAACTTATTAGAAATACTAAAAACGGCCTGGTGATTATTTTTCATCAGGCCGTTTTTGCTTTTGGAACAGTTATTTAGGTTTTTCCAAAAACATTTCAATCATGAAAATATTACTGATAGTCTTAATGCTATTACTGACCGACCAGCCCCGGAGGGTATTGTTGTTTTATAAGAATGAAAACAAAGAAGTTTGGAATAAACAAACTGCTGAACTGGAAGCTAATAAGGCTGGGGTAAAAGACCGTGATATTAATATAGAATCATACGAATTTTCTAAAAATCCGGAGCTTTGGAAAAAATGGAAAATTGACCCTTCCAAGTCTTTTACATTTATCCTGATTGGCCGTGACGGAGGGGAAAAACATCGGTCGGAAAAGGTCGTGTCGCATCAGGAATTGTTCGGTAAAATTGATGCGATGCCTATGCGGAAGAATGAGGTAAGGTAGCTGAGTTTTGATATTTGTTAGGTTTTGTTTCTGCATATTGCGTTGCAAATGCTTCACCATGGCGCTACCGATTGCAGGTCGGTGTCAGCGGTGTGTAAGCCGTTTATGCTAAATAGCTAACGGTTAGTTTACTGCTTTTTATTTTGTCATCTTGCCGTCGATTAGAATAAAATTTTCAGAAAATCTGATTGTATTATTAACTAAAAAAATGAAAGTATTTTTAGTTAAATTACTGATCGTATTGGTTCCGTAAAGGAATTAACACGATCAAATCAGCTCAGCATGGCGGGACTTAACAACTCAACAATATGTATAGGAAGATTTTTACAATTGTATTGTTTTGTTTTTTTCCTTTCTTATCGATCGCTCAGACCATATTTCAAAATCTCAAATGGCAGGATGGTTTGAGCGCCAAACAGGTTAGGGGACTATATAAGGATAAGGAAGGTTTTTTGTGGATTGGTACTACCAATGGTTTGAACCGTTACGATGGTGCTGTTATCAAACAATACAAAAATGGCAATTTCAAAAGTCTTTATATCAATGCAGTAGAACCATTCGGAAATGATAGTTTGCTGATCGGTACGCGAAAAGGACTTTTTCTGTTTGATAAAAAGACTGGACTTTTTTATGACGATGAACGTTTTTCTGAGCTGAGAGAACATGTAATCGTTTGTATAAAACAGGATGGCCGTGGGCGTATCTGGATAGGCACTCGTTATCTTACATCTTCTAAAATTTATATCTGCGACCAAAATAAACTTCTGCCGGTCGAGGCTGTTTATCCTGATGCGAAGGTTTTTAACAAACACGATTTCGCGCTCTCCATTATGGTGTATGATACTGCTCGGCAGGGATTCTGGATTGCCGCTAGTAAGCCCTTTTTTATAGATTTTAGGAACAGAACGGTGTATCATCGCGATAATAACCCGCTTCATTTTCCGCCGCTAAAAGTTGATAACGTGAATGCTATTGCTGTCGATAGCAAAAGTAATGTGTGGTATGGCTGCGACGATGACCCTTCGCTGAATTTCTGGGATTGGCGAAAAAATATCATTGAAAAATATTTTCAGCTTGATGGGACCGTAATCAATGAAGGATGTAACCGTCTATTTATTGACAGCAGAGATCGCTTATGGATTTCAACCTGGCTGTTTTCTGCATACATCAAGGAGCCTGGCAAACCGATAAAAAAAATACCATACAGCCAGAATGAAACTTATACCATTGGTTATGGTCATTTTCGCGAGGCTATTGAGGATGAGGAAGGTAATGTCTGGCTCGGTACGATTAACGGGGTTAGTAAAAGCCAGGATAATTATCCGCTCCTTGCAATTTATCAGTTGCCCAGTTTTCGGTTCTTCCTGCAAACAGGTTTTGCGCAGGCCAATCATATCAGCGTTTGGGGAGATACGATTATGGCAAGTAAAGAGGAGGGGATTGTGGCATATAACATGGCAGATGGAAGTTATAAAAGATTTATTGTACCGACCTTACTTCGAAACCGCTTTTTAATGTCGGTAAGGCAAAACGATACATGGTGGTTTGCAGGAGACGAAGGGTTGTACAAATTGAAGAACGGAAGTTCCCGACTTGAAAAACTGAATTTGTTTAGAAAAGACCCATCTAAAAAATTTACCAATTTTGTATTTGTGGATCACGAAAAAAAGGTTTGGTTTCAAGTCATGGATGATGCTGTTTATTGCTTCGATCCCCAGACAAAAAAGCTGGAACGTTTTGACGGGAAGGATGAAACCCGCGGAATTTTCACATTTGCCAATTGCCAGAGTTTTGTGCAGCTGAGAAATAACAATATTTATTTTTCAAGGAATGGAAGAGGGTTTTTAAAGTTTGACTATGCTGCAAAAAAGTTTTCTGAACTTCCCGTTTTTAATCCAAATGAGTTTTATGTAAGTAAGCTGGTCGAAGATTCAGACGGAAATATCTGGGCATCAGCAGCGGGAAGAGGTATTTTGAAAATGAATCAAAAAGGCGCTGTCCTGGACAGCATTGATACGAGCAGCGGGCTTTTGTTTGATCATATCGCCAGTATTGGAATCGACGACCGTGGCGCCGTCTGGGCAGCCAGCAGAGAGGGTCTGATGTTTTTTAATCCAAAAACAAAAGCTGTTACCAAGGTGGAAATTGATCTTGGAAAAACTTTGCAGGATTACTGGAATAATCTCACGATTGCTAATGGAAAGGTTTATGCGGTAATGCTCGACCATGTTGTCGTGATTGATCCGTTTCGATTCGCTGTCATGCCAGTGAAAAAAGCTCCTCACATTACCTCGGTTAAAATTTTTGGCACTGAAAAAACGCCTTATGAAAATGAGGGGATCCTCGAACTAGAGCCTACGGAAGACGATATGACATTTCAATATGCGTCATTGAGTCATCGCGATATTCCCTGGCTGCAATATAGTTTTCAGCTGGAAGGAGTTGACAAACATTGGGTCAACGCTGGCCGGCGGATCGTGGCTTCTTACACGAACCTTATGCCTGGAAAATATACCTTTAAAGTACGCAGCACAGACGAAAAAGGGCAGTGGATGAAAGAAGAGACGGTCTTAAAAGTGCATATCAAACCAAACTGGTGGCAGACCTGGTGGTTCACGGCACTTTGTCTTTTGGTGCTGCTGCTGATTTCCTATATGTTTTATCGGGACGCAAATTCCCGTAAAGAAAAGCGGCGGATCGATAAAACGATCGACTATTTTGCCAATTCCGTATATGGCGAAAATTCGGTGAATGAAATATGCTGGGACATTGCGCGAAACTGCATTTCACAGCTTCGTTTTGAGGATTGTGTTGTATATCTGCTGGACGAAGAGAAAAACCGGCTGGTGCAAAAAGCTGCCTACGGGCCTAAAAATCCGAAAGGGCATGAAATTATAAATCCGATTGAGATCGATATTGGCATGGGTATCGTTGGAGCTGCTGCGGCAAGCGGAAAACCGCTGATTATCGGCGATACGACGAAAGATGACCGATACATTATCGACGATGAAGTCAGGTATTCTGAAATCGCGGTACCCATTCATCATGACGGAAAAGTGATCGGAGTTATTGATTCTGAGCATAGCAGGAAATATTTTTTTACGGATGAGCATGCCAAGGCGCTGACAACCATTGCTTCCATCAGTGCCAATAAAATCTCGGAGGCAATCGCGGAAGGTCAGGCGCAGGAGAAGGAGATTATGCTGCTGGAAATAAATAAAATGCTCGCGGAAAGTCAGCTGATGGCGTTACGTGCACAAATGAATCCGCATTTTGTTTTTAATTGCCTTAACAGCATTCAGGAATGTATCGTCACGCAGAAGTATGGGGAAGCTAGTAAGTACCTGAATAAATTCTCCAAGCTTTTCCGGATGGTTCTGAATAATTCGGGTAAAAATCTTGTAACCGTTGAAGAGGAGCGCGAGGTACTGGAACTGTACTTGGAATTAGAGCAAATGCGTTTTGAAAATAGCTTTTGCTATAATATTATTATGGACGAAACACTGGAAGAAGATCAAATATCGCTTCCTTCAATGCTCGTGCAGCCCTATGTAGAAAACGCGCTTTGGCATGGATTGATGCATAAAAGCGGAGAGCGAAGGCTGACAATTGAATTTAAAAGAGTAGACGAAGAGACTTTTGTCTGCCGGATTGATGATAACGGAATTGGACGTAAAAAATCCTTTGAGCTCAAAGAAAAAAACAGCAAATCGAAGCGGCATGAATCCAGAGGCCTGGCAATTTCCCAGGACAGAATTGATTTACTTCAGCGCCAGGGAAATCATGCCCGTTTAACCATCACTGATAAATATGATGAGGGAAAGGCCATCGGAACGTTGGTCGAAATTGAATTATCAACTTACCTGAAAAATCTTTAACCCAGGACATTATGATAAAAACTTTAATAATCGATGACGAGGCCAAAGCCAGAAATGTATTAAATCATTATTTATTGAATCTGGTGCCTGAAATTACAGAGATAAGGCAGGCGGACTCTGTGGACGCTGCGTTGGAAATACTGAAAACGTATCATCCCGGCATTGTTTTCCTGGATGTAGAAATGCCATACAAAACCGGATTCGACTTTTTACTGGCACTTAAAGAACCAACATTTGAAATTATTTTTACAACTGCCTATAATCAGTATGCGATCCAGGCGATAAGGTTCAGCGCATTGGATTATCTTTTAAAACCGGTAGATCCTGACGACCTAAGAAACGCGATCAATCGCTACCTTGAAAAACAAAAGCCCGCTAAACAGAAGAAGGAGTTGTTTGATAATCTGGTTCAAAACATTGGCAAAAAGGAAGTTAAAGATTTTAAGCTTGCCGTGCCGTCCAGTCAGGGCGTATTCTTTTTTACTTTGGATGAGATTCTCCGTTTAGAGGCAGATAGAAATTATACGATTATTCATCTCGTAGGAAAACGACCTTTCGTGGCCAGTAAAACATTAAAACATTTTGAAGAAATGCTGGAAGAATTCAGTTTTATCCGCACTCATAAATCCCATCTTGTAAACTCTTTTCATATTGTCCGGTTGAGCAATGATCATGAATATGTGTTGCTCTCTGACGGTGCTAAGATTGAGATATCCCGGAGAAAGAAAGACGAAGTGCAGCAGCAGCTAAATTTCCGGTAACCTTTACCATTCGTTCTCCCACAGCCCGCCGTTAAATTACTATTGTTGACCACCGAGACGTCCTGATGTTTCTTTGTAATGTCAAAGCAAACAAAATGGAATTAATAGCAATACAGATCGTGGGAATATTGGAAGGGGCGATTGTTATAATGATGCTTCTGGCAGCCTGGCGACTTGTCAAAATGTTGGGGCGCCCCCGGAAAATGACCTTACAGGAAATTGAAAAGAACGGAACTCTCGCCGAAGCTATCGTTTTAGATGTAAACGAGACTGGCATGATAATCAATGATCTTCCGCAGGTAAAATTGCAAATGCAGGTCTTACCGGAAAAGGGAAGAAACTTTGTAGCCGAGGTTAAACAGGTTCTACCCAACTCGTTAAAGACGTTATTACATTCGGGAAGTAAAATTATGGTGAAATATGATCCGGGAAATCCGCGGGAAGTTGTAGTTTTACGCGCATTATAGGCATAGAATGTGTTGTATTTAGCCAGAAATAAATATCTCGAATTTATTCTATGACTTTTTCAGTCAAAATTACGATCTTCGTTCGTATCTCGGAAACGTTGTGAAATTTAACCTTAGCAAATGATCAGTAATCCTTTTACCAAGCTTTCTATAATTATTCCCGCTTACAATGAGGCCAGAACGGTACATTTTATCCTTGATAAGATTAAGGCAGTTCAGCTGAATCATAATATCGAAAAAGAGGTGATTATCGTCAACGATTTTTCAAGCGATGGTACAGAACAGGCGATTCTGAATTACAAGGCTAATAACCCGGAACTAAATATCAGATATCTCAAGCATGAGGTTAACAAGGGAAAAGGAGCGGCTCTGCATACTGGCATCCAGCACGCGACAGGCGAATATCTGATCATTCAGGATGCGGATCTGGAGTATGATCCTGAAGAATACAATATACTTATACAGCCAATCTGGGACGGTCATGCAGACGTAGTATTTGGTTCCAGATTTATCGGCGGTAAACCTCACAGAATTTTATTTTTCTGGCATACAATCGGAAACAAATTCGTGCTGACTTTCTTATCGAATATGGCCACGAACCTGAATCTGACCGATATGGAAACTTGCTATAAGTTATTCCAAACCAGTGTAATACAGAAATTAAATCTAACCGAAACAAGATTTGGTTTCGAACCGGAAGTAACTGCGAAAATTGCCCGCGTTCCAGGGTTGAGAATTTATGAAGTGGGGATTTCATATTACGGACGCACTTATGCAGAAGGGAAAAAGATCAATTGGAAAGACGGTGTTCGGGCGATTTATTGTATCTTCAAATATGGCTTCTTTAACGCCAAATAACGATACATACAAAACCTTCGCATAAAATGGAATTTGAAGAATATTTGACGGCTAAAAAAATTGACAGCGTCGCTTTTAAAAAAGCAGATCAGGATCGGTTTGCAGAGTGGGAGAAGATTTTTCAAACCATGCATCCGGAAAGTTTTACTGCTCAGAAAAAGTTTTTAATCAACGACATCAGAAGGAGATATCACCTGAATGACCAGGCGATATCTGCATCCTGATTATGTTATCTTCCACAAATTCCGACAAAATCACAATAGGTGCAGACATTCAGATCTTCTGTTTTACGGAACGGGATCTGAGGGTCGAGCAGATCGTTGAGGATTTCGGACAACAATCTTTCCGAACGCTGAATGAAATGTTCGGCGTCCAGCCCTTCAGTTAACTCCAAAGGATTGGCGATAAGGTTTGTTGGATCACGGAATGAGTAAAAACCTGATTTTACAAGATACTTACCAAATTCATAGGTTTTTCCGCCGATGGTCAGGCCTTTCTCGTCCTGCATTTTCCGGTACATCAGATATTCATAAAGCCATAACTGACGGACATAACCAGCTTTTCTATCCGGATCTGTCCTTATAATTTCTTCTTTTCTTTCCGGATCAGATACTTTTTGTTTTCCCGTGAGCTCCACACTGCCGGTTTTGTAATCCATGACGTACAGTGTATTTTCTCCGCTCAATTCGATCCGGTCAATTTTTCCTCCGATATTCACCAGAGTATCTTCGTTTTGAAGATTCATCGTCAGAGCGGTTCGGAGCGGCTGTTCCGCGGCTAGTATTTTACGCCTGGATTCCTGGTTGATCTGGTGTGTCATGAATGCAAGAATCTGCTGCTCGCCGACGTGATAATATATTTTATTCAGCCCCAGATCTGTAATGTATCCCTTAAATAAATCGTCAAATTCTTCTTTCAGGATGATCTTAATCTGTTCTACTGTCGGATCTTTTTCGAGAAGGAAAAAATCCTGGTCGAGTCGTTCCAGACAGGCGTGAATCCATGTTCCGATTTTATCCATACCCAATTCTTCCTCCACATCTTCAGCTTCTTTAACGCCGACGATATGTTTTAGATAAAATTGCATGGAGCAGCGTATCAGCTCGTTCAGGTGCGTAGGATAAATTCCCTTTCCTGAAAGATATCTGCGAATCGCTGCGAGCATTGCAGCATCTTTCGGAACATCTTCACTCAGTTCCTTCGAAGGCTCTTTAGAAAAAGAAACAGTTTTATTCTGAATTTTTATTTTAGGATTATATGAAGAAAGTTCGTACTCCACTTGCTGAATAAAACGGCTTTTTTCTCCTCCGCCCGGCGCGTCATTCGTACTTGTGTAAAGCATGTGAATTTCTGAGGCGCGCTGTAATAAACGGTAAAAATGATAAGACATCACAGCTTCCTGATGCTGGTGTGTCGGTAGTCCGACAGCTTGCGCTGCGTCGTAAGGAATAAGTGAATTCTGACGTTTTGCTTGCGGAAGCGTGCCTTCGTTGAGTGACAGAATAATAATCCGGTCAAAATCCAGCGCGCGGGTTTCAAGCATACCCAAAATCTGAAGAGAGCTGATCGGTTCCCCGCTGAATGGAATTCTGGTCTGTTTGATCAATTCGAACATAAAAGACCGGAGTGTTTTCAAGGTAATAACTTCCGGGCGATCTTCCAGTGTTTGTTCAAATTGTTTGAGAAGGGTATAAAACAAATATAAATATTCCGTTTCCAGCGCGTTTTTATATTCCTTATAAACCTCACGCAAAATATCGATAAGCGTGTAAAACGTCTGGATGACGCGTTTGGAATTATTTTTTGGCCAGTGTGTAAATAATGTTTCGAAAAGGAGATTTCCCTGACCCAATTCCCGCATTTCATCGGCACTTAAAAATACGCGGTTTCCATCGGTAATTTGCCAAAGCGTTTCCTGAACAATGGTGTTCGTCTGGCTTGTCGAAGGTCTTAAAACAGCATGTTCGTAGTGACGGATAAAGGGATGATTCAGGACTTTACTGATCGATTTGTGGTTAAATTTTGGTATCCGTACATTTCGACCAGACTTGTTTTTAAACTCTACAACATTCTGCTGCAATTCGAATACACTATCGATCAGCGTATAGAGCATCGAATTCCTGAGCGACAAGCCCATCGTGATATTGAAGTCCGTCACGCCTTCGTCGAGCGAATAGATCATCGGAAGCAGCAGGTTTTCATCCGCCAGAACAATAGCTGTCGAGATCGGTTCATCGGGATTATCGCCCGCTTTCATCGCAGCATAAAGTTGCCCGGCAACCTTGGTCTGCAAAGTCGCGTTAGGAACCCCATAGATGGTTATATCTTTTTTTGTGGTCAAAAGATTATTATCCGTCCAGTTCCAGTCACGAAAAATTTTCTGGCTTTGATATTCACGAAGACTTTTTCCTGCTTCCACACCCGTATTTTCAGACATGTAGTAGCGGTCCGTATCCCATAAAACTTCCGCTTTTTCAGCTTTGATCAACGCCGTGATGATCCTTTTTTCAGATTCTGTAAACGCGTTGAAACCGGCAAAATAAATTCTGTCGTTATCACTTTTGTTAAGCAGCAAATCGTCAACATTTTCCGCCAATTGCCGATAAGCCATACCCCGGTATGCTTTTCCGTTTGCCAGCAAACGATCTCTAAATGTGCTGTAAACCTGTTTTATATTCTCAAAAAGCGTGAAATACTGTTTCGTCCCGGAGCTGTCTTTCAGTGTTTTTCCTTCGGGAAGATTTTCCTGCCAGCGGTTGATCGCTTTTGCCTCTGATAAATAATCAAAGAGATAATCGGTACGGACAAGATACTGGTCAATTTTATCCAGGTCACTCAGTAAAACAGAAGCCCAGCCCATAAACCGGTCAAACTGAACATCCGGATCTATTTCCTTGAATGTCTCGTAAAGCTCAAAAAAAAGATGAACTGAATCCTCAATTTCAAGCGTGCAGATTCCTTCAACGAAATCATCAACCGCTTCAATTTTCGGGCTCATAACCGCTTTTGTCGTACTATTTGCCAGTTCCTGCATGAGGAAAAAGGCAGCCCGGCGTGTGGGCACAACAATTCGTACACGGTCTAGTTGGGTACCGTTTTGTTCAAGAATGTGATTGGCAACCTGATTTAAGAATGACGGCATGGAGCTTTGGTGGCTGACAGCAATTAGCTTTTAGCTTTTGGCAAAAATAAGCTTTTGGCTAGGTAAATAATTTTAAAGAAGAAACTTTTAATATTAACACTTTCGCTAACAGCTTAATCAAACAAGGGCCAGTTGATTCCGAATGAAAAGGCACGTCTGAGCCCGAGATAACCCGGTGTCTGATAATATCCCGGTGCTCCAAAACCCTGATTCACATGTGCCATTTTGAAAGACAGCCTGATCCGTTTGATACGGACATTTGCGAATACGTCGGCAACGGTATATTGATCAACCATGAATGTGTTCTGCAAGTGAAATTGCTGTGTAATAGGCATATAAGCATCCGCAAAATAGGATGACCGGTACATGGCAGAAAGTCCAACCTGAATGAAAAGCACCTTTGCATACGTAAAATCATACGTGACCTGGCCACTTGCAAAATACTTGGGCATTCTGATAATATCGCTATTTGAATTGGCCGTATAATATCCCATTCCTGAAAAAGTCCATTTTCCAAGCGGGATGTTAAAGGTCGCACCCATCCGTAAGATACTGAATGCACCACTAAATTGCCGGGGAAGTGAGGCCGTATCATAATAAACATAATTGTTTACCAGATTATACTGAACCTCCGGTGTGAACAGAATATTTTTTGTTCGAAGCGGTAAGAAACCGTAAATAGTATTAGTCCCGGTCAGCTTAAAATTGTTTTGCCAGTCGAAATGATTGCCAATATAATTTTGGGCAATTAAATCGGGCGAAGTAAAAATGGTTTGATATCCGACTTTTGCCCATTTGGTATCAAGCTCTCCTTTTAATCTGAAATCACGCCCGAGAATATGCTCTCCTTCGGCTGTCAGATGCTGAACCGAATCCTTCAAATAATAGCTAAGCCAAAGCCCGACAATATTATCAAATTTTACGCCAGTTCTGTATTCCGTACTTACCGTCCCGACCGTATTAGGAGACTGGCTAAATACGCGCATTCCATACAATCGCTGTCGGATATAAGCCCGGTAGTTGAAGCCGGAAAATGTACCTTTTATCCCGATTTTATTATCGAATAATTTAAAAAAGATATCCTGTCTCGTAGTGTCGGCATTGTATCGGTATGCCGGGTAAATTCCTTTTTCTATACCACGCGTTATATCATAATCTGAATACCTGTTGATGGTGCTCTGGTAGTCCGTTTGCGCGAAAACCTGAAAACCATTAACCAGCTTATACTGCTGATAAATGTGAAATGCATTCCGTCTTTCCCAGGAGTTGGCATCATCACTTATCCTCGCTGCGCCGTCATACGTCCAGATACCTTTTCCGTCTGGCAGTGTGTCGGGAATAACACCGCCCTGCTCCCTTGCTTTTTGGTTTAAATAGCGGTAATTAGCCAGTAGAAGATATTTTTTATCTTTCGAGAAATAATGTCCATGTGCCAGAAATGTCCAGTTTTGCCCAAGCAAAGCTTCCGAAACCACGCCGGTGTAAGCACCATATTGCTTATTGGAAGTAAGTCGCGCTCCTCTGATGCCAAAATTGAAACGGGAATGTACATTTTGGGAATAACCAAAACTGCCGAGCGTAGTTTTTCGCCCGCCCGACCGGAATGTCAAATCGGTGTACTGCGATTTAGTATCAATATATTGAACGTCATCCTGTTGAATGGCATAAGGATCATAGGCACGCATACCAAGCTGTGCACCAATATCCTGACGTGGTGTGAAAAATAAATTCCGCGTTGCCGTAGCCGTATTTCCAAGATCTACCAATTTTCCATAGGAGCGGTCAACGGGTGTCCAACGATTAAAATCCGGCAACAACGTATCGACACGGTACCGAACGGAATCGCGGTTATTAATAATGTCATTTTCGAAAAAATGGAGCGTGGTTTTTGGACCGTAAATGGTTTTGGTACTATCGTCAAGTATGGCTCCGCCACCTTTTCCACCTTGCGCGCCACCACTTCCGCCGCCTGTTGGCATTCTGATGCCGCCGGGAAGTTGGACTTGTGCCATAGCAGTATGTTGGAAGAGCAGAAAGCTACACGAAATCCAAAAAACAACAGCAAATATAATTCTCATAAACGATTCAATAATTCCACCGATTTAAGGACGGGTCAAGGGGTGTTTTTTAAAATCCATTGATCAAAAGCTTCGGAATCGGCCCCGAAATCCATTTCCATTGGTAAATATGCAAAACGATCTGCAACTCCCGACAAGACAGCAAGTGGTTTTAATTTCACCATATCCTTTTCAGTCGTAACTACAAAAGTATCGTTTTTTATGTACTTAATTAGATGTTCCAGATCGGCAATTGTGTAATTATGATGATCTGGAAAAATTATCTCATCAATAACGTGATACTGAGTCCGAAGGTATACAGTAAAGGGCAGGGGATTAGCTATGCCAGCGACGATTATAACATTTTTTAACAAAACATGGGACCAATCATAGCCAACCGGCGCCGAATAACGGATGGTTGTAAAAAAAATCGGAGCCGTCTTTCTGCAATAAGTCCGGATTGCTTTGCGAATTTCTTCCTTATTTAGTTCCGGTAATTCCTTTGGCGCTTTGGTGACAATAATTGCATCTGCTCTGTTTGCACCCCGCCTTGTCTCCCGCAGCCGCCCGGCAGGAAAGGGGAGATCTTTATAAAAAGGCCGGTTGAAATCATTTAATAAGATATTGATCTGCCGCTGGATGGCTCGGTGCTGATAGGCGTCATCAAGTAGGAGCAGATCTCGCTCCGGACTTATTTCGTTTATGGCGAGAGCGCCATTTATACGTTTTTCAGAGACTGCAACAACAATATTTTTTCCAAATTTTGAAAAATATTGCAAAGGTTCATCACCGATATCTGAAGCGCTGGAAGACGCGTCCGCAAAAACCAGGCCCTTTGTTTTCCGGCCATAGCCCCGGCTTAGAATCGCAACCTTGTATTTTCGGGATAAAAGTTTGGTAAGATATTCAACGACAGGTGTTTTTCCCGTACCGCCAACGGTTAGGTTTCCTACGGATATGGTGAATTGAGGTGCTTTTTGGGTTGATAAAAATCCCTGGGCGTAAAGGAAATTTCGCAGCAGGGTTATCAAACCATACACCCACGAAAAGGGGGTTAATATTAATTTTATCCAATTATGTTCTGCCATATTATCTGCATAATTACATATTTTTTGGTTAATATTGTTCCCCGAAAAAAAACTGACACTGCAAAATATGCCTTTAAGAATTGTGTTTCAACCCTATACACTTCATTTTCGAATGGAGGCTGGTACTTCACGAGGGGTGCTGAAACAAAAAACTTCCTGGATTCTTAAAGTTACGGACGAGGAGCAGCCGGGCGTTGTCGGTTATGGTGAGTGCGGGCCGCTACCCGGATTGAGCGTTGATGATATTCCTGATTTCGGAGCGCAGCTAGCAGAAGTTTGCGAGCTTTTTAATCAGTTGGACCTGGAAGTTTTTCCATTTAATCTGTCTATTATTCTGGAGCAGGTTGTTCCTGAACATTTGCCATCTGTTCGTTTCGGAATTGAAATGGCATTGCTGGATTATATGAATGGGGGAGAGAAAATGCAGTATAAAAATGCGTTTTCGAAAGGGGAAAAAGGAATTTCGATGAACGGCCTGATCTGGATGGGATCTTATGATCACATGGTCAGTCAGATCGAAGATAAGCTGGCCCAGGGGTATACGACACTTAAAATGAAGGTTGGCGCGATCGATTTTGATCAGGAATGTCGTGTTCTGCAATCTGTAAGGTCGCGATTTTCTCCTTCTGAAATTACTTTGCGTGTGGATGCGAACGGCGCTTTTCAGCCAGAGGATGTGCATGAAAAGCTAAAACGTTTATCCGGGTTTGACCTCCATTCCATCGAGCAGCCGATTCGTGCGGGACAGACAGAATTACTCGCGGAACTATGTGTTTCGTCGCCGGTACCTATTGCTCTGGACGAAGAATTAATCGGGATTTTTGATTATCGCAAGAAGTTTGCTCTGCTAAAAAAAACGCAGCCGCCATTCATAATTTTAAAGCCAACCTTACTGGGAGGTTTTCAGCATTGCAAGGAGTGGATCGAGATCGCAACGAGACTTTCGATTGGTTGGTGGATGACTTCTGCACTTGAATCAAATATTGGCTTAAATGCAATTTCCCAGTTTACGGCTTCTTTCGATAATCAATTACCACAGGGTTTAGGAACGGGCCAGTTGTATCATAATAATTTTGCATCACCACTTAAAACGGATCAAGGTTATTTGTTTTATGACAAACAGGAAAACTGGGATCTTTCTTCACTTGGTGATGCTTGGGAATGAAACTGCTTATTTGGCCCAGTCAATTCCTTTTCTCAACAATGTCAAAGTTTTTGCTTCCAAAGAGTTTTCTTCCGGAATAAAGTTATATTCCCAATTCGCCTGCGGCGGCAGGCTCATCAGAATCGATTCTGTGCGACCGTTTGTTTCCAACCCGAATTTCGTCCCACGATCCCAAACCAGATTGAATTCCACATATCTTCCACGGCGCAAGTACTGCCACTGTTTCTGTTCTTCCGTAAAAGAATAATCTTTGTATTTGGTCATCAGGTTTGTATAAAACGGCGCAAAGCTTTCTCCGATTTCCTTAACAAAAGCAAACAATTCCTCTTTTGACAAATTGCTTCCATAGCCTGCTTCGTCGGGTTTCAGATAATCAAAAAAGACACCGCCAATGCCACGGGTTTCATTTCGGTGTTGTATAAAAAAGTAATCATCCGCCCAGGTTTTAAATTTTGTGTAAAAATCGGGATGATGTTTGTCGCAGGCTGATTTTAAGACATTATGAAAAACAATAGCATCTTCTTCGATCACGTAATGAGGTGTCAGATCAATTCCGCCTCCGAACCAGCAGGTTCCGTTACTAAGTTCAAAGTAGCGGACGTTCATATGAATGATCGGCACGTGCGGGTTTCTGGGATGCATTACAATGGATACACCTGTTGCTGTAAAATGAAAGTCATCGGTATCTCCCAGCTGCATTTGCTGACGAAGTCTTGGATGAACCTCGCCCTTTACACTTGAAAAATTAACTCCGCCTTTTTCAATAACGTTTCCGTTTTGAATGAGCCGTGTCCTTCCGCCGCCGCCGGAATGGTGTTCCCATAAATCTTCTTTGAATTTACCTGCTCCGTCAGCGTCTTCAACCGACAGACAAATTCTGTCTTGTAAATCTTTGAAAAATGACTCTATATCTTCAACCTTCATTCTAAATCTGAAATTGTACTCGCCAAAATTACGATAATTTTGAACGCTGACCGGTTGGAAACAAAAAAACGGAGCATTTGCTCCGTTTTTTTGTTTGGTTTTTATTTATCGATTCGTAGAAAAGTCCCGCTCAGATCAAATTTCAGTTCGAGGTTGTTGGACAATTTAACTTCCTGATCAGTCCTGTCCTTTTCCCATTCGATGATTTGATGATCTGGATAATTTTCTGTCACGTATTCCAAAACTTTTGCAGGAATGACAGAGTCCGGCAATTTTGTTCTGCTTTCGATATCTTCCACATTGCCGTCTTTGTCGAACGCCAGCCTCGTACCATTGTCAAGAGTTACATCATAATCAACTTCGTTATTATCCTTATCCCGAACTACCTGATTTACTTTCGCAGCCGGAAAGTGGGTTTGTACAAATTCCTGGGCAACAGTCGGAAGCCTGGTTTCATCTACTATTTCATCTTTGTCATTGTCACAAGACATGCAAAATACGAATACAATTAAGGCGAGTGTCAGTAAGTTTTTCATAAATTAAAAATTGGTGCAACAAATAATTTTGTTCCATGACAACTCAGATCAGACATCCCCCTATGCGATAGTAAACTTTTTTTTTATTTTTTTGGAATTGATTCGTAAGGAATCTGGGCATCATGCCATTTTTTGAAATATTCTGGTGTGGACAAATCGATTTGAAAATAGTGTTTACCGTAATTTATCGCATTTTTTTCGAGTTTGCTTAAAGAGAAGTGCGCGAAGTCGGCGGCGGCATAGTGCGTTAATTTTTGATTGCTAATTCGTTTGCCATCGACCCAAACCCCATATTTTTTCCCATCTTTCCAATCATTTAGTTGTTGCTCCGTAGGTGGTTCAGGGTCTGTCGGAGGAGACATTGGTATAAAAAACACTTTTGTAGCCAACGCCTGCTGGGTTGTGTTCATTGACCGGTAAATAATATCCATTCTCCTGACATCGATAATTTCCAGGTCATAAAATGTACGCGGCTTTCCATATTTAGATGTTCCTAACCGCGTCCCTCTTTTCAGGGTATTTTGATATTCATCGAAATGTTCTTGCGATACGCCGCTGTTATTGAAAGCAGGTTTTGTTAATTCGGATTTCGCATTTGGCTGCTGCGCGGTTACCTTAGTAATAAGAGCAAAAGTTAGGATCGCCAAAGTTGGGATTAAAGCTATTGTTTTAATAATAGCGGCTGTTTGGGAAGTTTTTTTAGTCATCATGGCTAATCGTTTTTTGGTTATGGAATAATTAAAACTACTTGTAAGGCCGACATGATGGCGGTATAGTATCTTGTCT
Organism: Dyadobacter koreensis; assembly: GCF_900108855.1. Taxonomy (GTDB): domain Bacteria; phylum Bacteroidota; class Bacteroidia; order Cytophagales; family Spirosomataceae; genus Dyadobacter; species Dyadobacter koreensis. The sequence goes on along the minus strand of NZ_FNXY01000003.1, from coordinate 275,896 downwards.
AAAAGCAGGAGTTTGTAGGTTTTGGGATCCTGGTATTTCAGCAAAACAGCCTCATCTGCCAAAAATTCATGATTAAGCATAATCGCTTTTTTAAATAAAAAAACGAACGGGTTAAACCAGAAAAAAATGATGATTAACTCGATGAAAATAATGTCAAAAGTATGTTTCTGCTGAACATGCGCCAGTTCATGTGTAAGAATTTCCTCTTCAATCTCTTTGTTGTAAAAGTCGGAGCTACTTACGAAGACATAATTAAAAAAAGTATATGTAACCGCATTTTCAGAGAGTAAAATGAACTTAGCTTTCCGGTAATGGACTATTTCATTTCTATGCTTTTTTATTAAAACAGAATAAAGATTTCGAATGAACCGAGCTAGTAAGAATGCCGCAACCAGGCTGTATACCAGAACCAGCCAATCAGTTGATTTCACACTGTTTTCTTCTGGAACAAAGGCTGTGCTCTTCTCAGGCTTATCGAGAACTTCAATCGGAACTTGTTTATAAACTTGTGCAATTGCATCATTTTGAACTGTTTTTACAGAAATAAGTGGAATTGCCAGACTGAACATAATACTGAAAAGCAAATAAAAACGGTTGAACCGATATGTATTTTCCTTTTCCAATAACTGATGATAAAAAAGGAGCAGTATGCCGGAGCAAATCACAAATTTGATAATATAGCTAGTCATTTTTCTTTCTCTTGATTTCTTCGTCTATAACTTTTCTAAGTTCTTTTAATTCGTCTACATTGAGATTCGCGTCTTTTGCGAAAAATGAACCGAACTGAGAGGCGGAGTCATTAAAGAAATTTTTGATAAGTCCGTTGACATGTTTCGCGAAATAGTCTGTTTTACTTACCAGCGCACGATACTCGCGGGAATTTCCATATAGAGTGTATCCAACAAAACCCTTATCCTGCATTCTTTTCAACAGAGTGGCCACTGTTGTCGTAGCCGGTTTAGGCTCAGGAAAGGAATCGATAAGATCCTTCATAAAAGCTTTTTTTAGCTTCCATAAGTAATGCATAAGTTGTTCTTCTGTTTTTGTCAACTCCATGATTCTACGAGTTTAGAATATACTCTACAAATGTAGAGTATAAATTCAAAAAGTCAAATATTGTGTTGAAATATTTTTAATTTCGTTGTAGGGAATTTTTTAGGAAAATATCTTTTAGCCTTTTGATTAGTTCAAACCAGCAAGCGTCTTATATTCATATTGGAAAGATATCCACCTTAATCAGCCGCAATGCATATCCGTTTACTGTTTTTATTCTTGTTAATATCTTTCGCTGCAAAAGCTCAAAATATAACTTCAACAATTCGCGGTACGATAAAAGATGCCGATACCGGGGTGCCGCTCGCCGGTGCAAATGTTCAATTATCACCTTTACAAAAAGGAAATGTCACTGACGCTTCGGGAGCTTTTCGATTTGATAATCTTGCGTCAGGGCGTTATTTTTTAACAGTTTCATTTGTGGGGTATGACAAACTTGCGGTGCCGGAAATATTATTAGAGTCGGGAAAGGAAAGTGTGCAGGACTTAAAGCTGGGTATACATTCCGGAGAGTTGGCGGAAGCGACTGTCGTGTCTTCGCGCCCGGTTGCTTTCAATAGTGTGCAGGCAATTACCATAGAACAGACACTTCGTTACGCAGCTACGTATCTGGATCCCGCGCGTGTAACGACTTCATTCGCCGGCGTGGCGACAACTAATGACCAGGCGAACGGTTTGGTCATCCGCGGGAATTCTCCCAATAGTATGCAATGGAGACTGGAAGGAGTCGAAATTGTAAATCCCAATCACCTTTCCAATGCCGGAACATTCAGTGATCGCGCTACACAAACGGGTGGGGGAGTGAATATTTTGAGTACACAATTGCTTGGAACATCGTATTTCCTGACGGGTGCTTTTCCGGCACAGTACGGCAACGCATTGTCGGGAGTGCTGGATATGAATTTGCGTAAAGGAAACGATGAAAAAACTGAATTTACAGCGCAGGCAGGATTGATTGGACTTGATCTTGCAGCCGAGGGGCCTTTTTCAAAGAAATCGAGAGCATCTTACCTGGCCAATTATCGCTATTCGTTCACGGGGCTATTGGGAGCGATGGGCGTAAATTTTGGTGGAGAGGATATCAGGTTTCAGGATTTTTCATTCAATATTAATTTACCAACAGTCAAGGCAGGAACTTTTACTTTTTTTGGTTTAGGCGGAATCAGCAGCAATACTTTTAACGCTGATACGGATACCACAACCTGGGAATTTGAAAAAGACCGGCAGGACATTATTTACAAGAATAAAATGGGCGCGGCCGGAGCGACGCATCGTGTGTCACTTGGGTCCCGATCATCATTAAATTCAACGATCGTTGCATCCGGTTTGAAAATGTCACGGTCGGGATTTCTTGTAAATCCTTCAAATGTTGATGAGAAAAGCTTATTCGAGCGTGACGAACAAACGAAAGGACGGATATCTTTTAGTAGTATCCTGACTTACAGGTTCAGTGAAAAGAGCCGCCTTAAAACCGGGCTTTATGCAACATGGCAAACAGACGGAATTGCATCACCTGATATTAGCAGCAAGGTAATGAACAAAGTTGATGGATTTATAATACAGCCTTTTGCGAGCTGGAATTATAATGTATCGTCACGTTTGAGCACGGAGATCGGCGTTCATAATCTTTATTATACAACTTCAAAGAGCAATTCCATTGAGCCGCGCGCAGCTGTACGTTTTCAGGTTAGTACTTCGCAGCAAGTTAGTTTTTCTTACGGACTTCATAGTCAGTTACAGCTTCAGCAGGTTTATATTTCCGGAAAAAATCAGGATTCTCCTCTTCGTGATAATCTGTTTCTGGGGCCGAATAAATCGCATCATTTTGTTTTTGGTTATCAGAAAAATTTCAGTCATAGTACCTATTTGAAAGTTGAAGTTTATGATCAGGAATTATATAATATTCCTGTCAGTGCTGCCAATGGATCGTTTTCGACACTTAACCTGGTTGAAACTTTTATAGATCAAAAGTTATCAGATACTGGAAGAGGAAGAAATTACGGAGTCGAAGTAACCTTTCAAAAACTGCTGACCGGGCAATACTATTACGTAGTATCGGGTTCTCTGTATAGTGCCACCTACCTGGGCGCCGATGGGATCAGGAGAAAAAGCCGATTTGATGGAAGACACACATTTAGCTTTACCGGCGGGAAAGAATTTAAATCCGGAGAAAATACCTGGGGAGTAAACGCCAAAATTTTATGGATAGGAGGGTTTCGGGAAACGCCGATAAATGTGGAAGCATCTACTTTTGAAAACAAAACCCTATATGAAGAAAACCAGGCATTCTCGTTAAAAATGAAAGACTATTTCCGGCCGGATCTAAGAATCTACTGGAAAAAAAGCAGGGCAAAATACAGCCGGACACTTGCGCTTGATATGCAGAATGTTTCAGGAACTAAAAACGAAGCATATAGCTATTTTGATACTTTTCAGAAACAGGTAGTTCGCAAAGATCAACTTGGCCTGATTCCTGTATTAAGTTATCGCTGGGAATTTTAAAACTGATTTATTTTTGCATATAGGCAGGATGTTTGAGCAATGGCGTAATTCCTGCCGTACCGATATTCCCGATATAGCGTCTTGCTGCGACCACGGTTCGTGTTTCAAAATCACCATAATTCGGAGCGTCGGGTTTCATACTATTGATTCGTACCTGTCCGGCCGAATGGATAAACTCGCCATTACCGAGATACATTGCAACGTGAGTGACACGCGCATTAGATGGCCTGTTTTTCCCGCCTGCAAAGAATATTAAGTCCCCCGGTTTTAGGTTTTTGAGCGCGTCAGTCAAATTTAAAACTCCATTTTTTAGAATAGTCACTGAATCGCCAACAAGCACCTGCTGTGATGCATCTCGGGGAATTACTACGCCGTTCATGAAAAAAGCTGTCTTCGTAAAGCCACTGCAATCAACTCCTTTTACGGAGGTTCCACCCCATAAATAGGGTACGCCGATCATCGTTTTGGCAACTTCTATCACCTGAACGGAATTTGGTGCTGGCTTCTTCGTCCATTCATTAAAATTTTTAACCTGATTTTGCGGGATAAAGCCTTCCCTTCCATCAGGGTAAATTACTTTAATAAAATCCTTCTGGCTGGCAGTCTTAACCAGCACATCGCCCATAACCAAATCCGATATTCTTTGTGATTTAAGATTAGGTTTTTCGTAAGAATGACCATAATCTGCAACGAAAACTACCTTGTTGCTAAGCTTCCAGGCTTCCATTTCAGAGTCTGTTTTGAAAGCAATTGCACCCGCATCAAGCCAGGAAATGTAGCCATCCGGTGTGCGGACCAGATAATAGTAACCTTCCTTTTTAAGAATATCCAAAGGAGTACCAAGTAATGCTTGTGTTGCCAATTCAGCCGCATTACGCGGATCGGATCTGACATTGCCTACAGAAACATTGACCAGCCCAAACTTTTTATCCGCAAGTTCTTTCGCGGGAAGTGTTTTTATTGGAATCGGAATTTTAATTCCCTGGCTGACTATCGTATCGGCCAATTTTTTAGCCGCTTCAAATTCCGTTGTTTCGAAAAAATGGTTTCCTGTACTGTCTTTTAAAATTTGGAAAAGCGCAGTCCGCTTGTCGGGAGCATATACTTTCCGAACAGCTTCTGAAAGATCGAAGATTTTTCTTATTTGTAAAGAATCTGCCGCAACCGTCTGACCCACAACTTTTGAAGTGAAACAGGTCAATAATAAATAAAGGGGCAGAGTAGCGAAACAAATTTTCATAGTAAGGCAATTAAGAGGGAAAGCTACTATATAAGGAAAAAGAATGCAAGCTGTGGCTGAACTTAAAATCTGTTCTTTTTATGAATAAAAAAGTGAATTTCAAGAATAATGGATAGGGCTGATTTTGAGTTTGTTAATATCCGCATATGTCGACATCACAAGACTTATGCTACTATTTTAAAAAAATAATGAACTATTCGAACTTCATTCTTGTAATTTACCCGCAGCCAACCGTGTGATTAGTCACCGGAAATTTCTGCGCCGCACTGGGGGCGACTGGAATTGACAGCGGGTTGGAGTTCTGTGTGTAAGCATGTCGGGAGCTGGGGGTACCTCCCGTAAATAATACCTTTCAAACAATAACTGGCGAAAATACTTACGCCATGGCTGCCTAATCCGGAGGATTTAGCAAATGCCATCATCCCTCCAACCTACGCACTGATGGTTGGGCTCCGGGGTGTCGCAAATCAGTGCTGGTTGGAATAGTGGTACGGAAATCCAACGAGACCCTAGTATCTAAGGCCAAGACGCGGGTCCGCCGTGAACCTTGTCTGGCTCGAAAATTTAATCGCGGATAAGCATGTAGAAGGCGCAGGGTTTCCCTGTTCTGGACGAGGGTTCGAATCCCTCCGTCTCCACAACCCGTAAATATCTTTAAGCCAGATAGTTACGGGTTTTTTAGTGACCGAAAAGTACCTCTGTGCCAGTTTTGTGCCACAACATTATCGAAAGCCAGGGAATTGCTATAAGTACTGATAAGGGAAATTATCCTTTCAGGGAAGCAGTTTTATCAGATTATAAAGGAGATTTATCAAAAACGTGGTGGGTTGATTATTACGTAAGGTCAGAGCTAAAAGGTGCACTTGTACTTAAAAGATCACGATTCAGCCAGCCAACCGAAAAAGAGCGTTACGAACAAGCCTAAGAATTTATTGCAATTATTGACGATACACTAACGGAAGGTCGATTTGTTGATGAAATTACAGCCCAAAATATTGGATCAGACAAAAGGAGTTCGGTTAAATCTGCGATGGAATCCTACCTTAACGCCAAAAAGAAAGTTGTTTCGCAATACACGATTGAAAAATATATCAAAGATCTGAAAAGTTTCAGGATTGTCATGTATCCTTCGCCTCTGGACTTCCGTGGTGAGTATCCGGATGTTTTAAGGTTTCCCACCCGCACATTCGATGAAATTTCTTGTCACGGAATGAAGTCTGAAAATACTCCCATTACATCTTTACAATAAATTTCGGGTAATTAAAACCGTGATCGCATCATTTGAGCATATGGCCAGCGAGAAAGATATTGAAACAACCTTCGTTAGTCCGGAAACGCCGGTAATGTTATGGTTTGATATAGCTCAGATACAGAAGGTATTTTATAATCTGCTAAGTAACGCCTACAAATTCACACCCGAGGGCGGCAAGGTTACAATATCAATTATAGAAATTTCGAACGAAGTGATCATTTCTGTGGTCGACAATGGCAAAGGTATATCTGATGATCACTTGCGGAAACTGTTTACCTATTATTATCAGGCAGATTCTGAAAAGCCCGGCTACGGCATCGGGCTGGCGTTGTCCAAAAGTATTGTTGAAGAGCATCGTGGTTACCTGACCGCCGAGAGCCGTCTGGCCACGGATTCATCACCGGGCGGAACGAAACTAACCGTCCGGTTGCTGCGTGAAAACAGTCACTTTTCCCAGGATCAGATTGCTGCGAATGGCGGAGATACTTTTGATAAAATGATGGCGGAGACAGTTGTCACTCCGGAAGCTAGCACTGTTTCTCAGACAAAACGGGCTAAAACAATCCTGATTATCGAAGATAATGACCAGTTAAGAGTTTTTATCAGGGAGCTCTTTGAAGGGGAGTATATGACGCTGGAAGCTGAAAATGGTCTCAAAGGAATAGAAATGGCCTATGAATATGTTCCGGACCTCATCTTGTCTGACGTGATGATGCCTGAGTTGGATGGTTTAGAAGTTTGCAGACAACTGAAAAACAACATTGTTACGTCGCATATTCCGGTCGTGCTGCTGACAGCCAGAACACAAAACTACCAAATTATCGAGGGGCTTTCAACGGGAGCAGATGACTACCTGATCAAGCCCTTTGATCCTAGAATTCTCGAGTTAAAGGTTGGTAATCTGATCCGGCTGAGAGATCAGGAAAAACAAAGATATCGTCAGTCCGTTTTAACGAATAATTATGCAGCCGAAAGCATTGCCAAAAATGTAAATGATGTTTTTATTGCAAAACTCAGAGACCAGGTTCTTGAAAATCTGTCAGATCCTGGTTTTGGTGTAAATGAACTGGCCATGCAAATGGGTATGAGCGTTTCAGTGTTATATAGAAAGATGAAATCCCTTACCGGCATGACGGTAAATGATTTCGTAAAATCTATTCGTTTTAACGAAGCTCTAAAACTTCTGGAATCGGGCGTTTATCAGGCAAATGAAGTTGCCATGATGACAGGTTTTGAGGATAGTAAATATTTCAGCAAAGAATTCAGAAAAGTGTTTGGAAAGACACCCAATGAGATCAAAAAACCTGCCACAAGTCCCGGATTATAATTGTGAACGATACTGACAGTACAATTACTGTTACATCGTATTTTTCAAATCAGCAAGGTCAGCCCTCGTCAGCTTAGCGAACCGGAAGTGCCACAATGAAGCTAATCCGTCTGTGACATTATATAAAGGAGGCTAGATATCAGTCCCTCCATATGTTTTTCAGAAATTCCGACTGTTCGAAACATCAGGTTCGAGCCATTTTTGTCTCATCGAGGTCAGCCACATCACTATAAAACCGTGTCAGTAAGGTCACTTGTGTAAAAGCCTGGAAATGTCTTCGCGACCAGCTAAAATAATCCGCACTTCCGTTCGTACTAATTCTGAAAATTTGTTGTGGAAAGTCTGTTTATTTGCCTGGAAGGGTATTCTGAGGAATAAATGTCGTCAGCAACCAACAAATATCTCTATATTGGTGATCAATTAGCCTCAATATAATATTATAATCGATGAAGAAATATTTTTATTTGCTTGCTTTGTTAATCGTGGTTGTCAGTTGCACGAAAAAAGAGCACAAGGAAGAAAAAGAACCTGTTAAGGAAGTTGGCAAGATTAACTTTTTTATGGAAACCTCAGCCAGTATGGCTGGTTATTTCAGCGGCTCTACGCAATTTGTGAAAGACATTCCAAATCTTCTGGTTGATATCGAAGGAAAGGAATCTTTTGGAAAAGAACCTCTGAAAATTTATTATGTAGCAGATTCATTAACGCCATACAAAGGCTCCACAAAAGATTTTATCCGCGAGATTTCTACAACAAAAGTTGCAGGCGAGAAAAGCTCTGAGATGCACAAAATCCTGGAAATGATTGCCAGTAAAACAGATTCGAATGATATTTCTCTTTTTGTTTCTGACTGCATTTTATCTTATCCGGATAATGTCATCAAAACGAATTCTGAAATTAATAAGCAAAAAGCTCAGGGAGAACTGAAGGCGTTGGTGAAATCTACTTTTTTGAAATTAAAAAGAGATAACATTTCGGCTTCATTGTACGGGTTCAATTCTGCGTTTTATGGTAATTATTACACCTATCAGAATGCAAAATTGAAGCTGGACGGGCAGGAGAGACCTTATTATTTATGGGTTATCGGTAACAAAGAACTTGTCGGCAAATTCAACAAAAATCTGGCTGAGCTAAACAATTTCAAACCTGTGCTGGATCTTAACTTTGGATTATTTGACAAAACCATTGATGATTTTGAAACTTTCTATACCTACGAAAGAGTCGGAAACTGGAAAGCCGAGGATAAAAGCATTTCTGATCTGGAAGCAAGCAAAAAGAAACCTTCCACATTTGCTATTGCCATAGATTTGTCTGCGCTGCCAAATTCGATCAGTGCGCCGGATTATTTGACTCAACATCTGAAAACTTCATCTGAAAATCTGGAATTTAAGATCAAAAATATTCTATTCACAAAGGATCTTGACAAGTCTAAATTGAAGCCGAGAGAGAAGGAATATCTGGAAGATAATACCCACGTCATTGTGATAGAAGTTTCGGATATCTACAAAGACAAGGGAAATATCGATCTCAAACTTCCGCTGGTTTATGACAATGGATACAAAGCCATGTCGACGATGGATGACAGAAATATAGATTCGATTCCCGGAAAAACCTTCGCTTTTGAACATCTGATCGACGGCGTGCGTGAGGCTTACGAAAATTCGAATGACAACTTTATTCACATTTCAATACCTGTAAAAAAATAGCTTCCATGTTTGAATTTCTTTATGAGCTGCTTTGCGGACAAAATCCGGATCCCATTTTTGCCTCTGATATTTACCCATTTGTGGGTTTGTTTACGCTGGTTTTTGCCTTTGTTTTCACGCTTGTATTTTATATTGTTTTGGGCAGGAGTAAGCCAATCTGGGACAAAACCATTCACTGGGTCATCACAATGATCATTTTGCTGATCATCGCTTTTGGCTTCGCCTATAATCACGCGCAGACAGTTACGGAAGAAGAGGAGAATTCTTTCTTCTATACTTTTGCAATGGTCAACACGCTCTACGCGTTTATTTACTACATCCTGTTTTCAATCTTGTTGAAAAGATTTTCGATTTTCGCCAAGCGCACTCCCTTTTAACCCGTCGATACAGCACAGATTATGCCTACAAGAAATACGTTTGTTTTTGGAATTGGTGGAACAGGGGCCAGGATTGTCCGATCGCTGACAATGCTGCTTGCGGCTGGTACAAAACTTAATGATACCAATAAAATAATCCCCATCATCATCGATGTGGATGCTGATAATGCCGATACGAGCCGGGCGTTGGCGGCGCTGAAAACCTATAAATATATCCGCTCTCACGGTTACAGCAATACCGAAGAAATTCGAGATGGTTTCTTCAATGCGAACCTGAATACGCTGAGTTCGATTACTAATGAAAATGATTATTCAGAAGGGCTGGATGATTCTTTTCAGCTGCAATTTGAAAATCTTGAAAAATCGTTCATCGAATATCTTGATCCAAGGGGCGAGCTCGTTGGCGATATCAATATGGATTTGCTGGAAGCGCTTTATGATAATTCAAGCCACGATGATCCGAATACGGAACTGAACCTGAAATTAAACCAGGGTTTTAAAGGGAATCCAAACATCGGTTCTGTTGTTTTTAATAATCTTTCCAATACGAAGGAATTTAAATTTGTATTGAAAAGTATCGGTGAAAATGACCGGATCTTCATCGTGAGTTCTATTTTCGGCGGAACGGGTTCTTCCGGATTTCCGCAATTGGTGAAACTGCTGCAACAGGAAGAAAAACTGCGTGGCAATAAATACGGGGCGCTTACGGTGATGCCTTATTTCAATGTGACGGACGATAGCAAAAGTGCGATCAACTCGGATATGTTTAATTCCAAAACCGAGGCTGCACTTTCTTATTATCTCAAATATTTGAACGGTAAGATCAACTGTTTCTACCAGCTGTGGGATCGACCATTGAAACAATACGAAAACAAACAAGGCGGAATCGAACAAAAAAACAGTGCGCATTTAATAGAATTAATTGGAGCCACCGCGATCATTGATTTCGTTAATAAACCGGATGGTAATTTTGCTTCAAAAGGTCAGACGCAGTATTTTGATTTTGGAATAAAAAAAGAAGATCAGGTTATTGACATCAGGCATTTTTATCCGAATACAGCAAAAACGGTGATGGAGCCGCTCACGCTTCTGACGTACGCGATGAAAGTTTATCTGGAAACAATTCCCGATATGCGCAACGAGGCTTTTTTCAAGGAATTAGATTTGGGCGATAAAATTCCAAACAATGCATTTTATCAAAATCTCACGGCTTTCCTTTCCATCCATTACAAAAACTGGCTGGTAGAAATGTCCGGAAATGAACGGACTTTTCAGCCTTTCAACCTGACGCAGGATCTGAATGCTTTGGTAAGGGAAAAACCGATTGAAGTTAAAAAAGTTTTAGGGATCGTAACCAAGCCGGGAATTTCAGAAGCGTTTCTGAAAACTGAACTTGGAAAACTGGAAGACGAATTGAAGAAAAGTATCCCCGATCAGGACAAGCGTTTCTTTAAACTGCTCAACCGTATTTCTATGGAATGCTACAAAAAACTGGAAGCACTTCCATCCATGATCTAAATTTCAAAGCCATGTCTTCATACATTTTTAGAAAATATCCGGGTTATAATCCAAACGAAATACAAGACTGGAGCCAAAGCACGGGAATTGATCCTGCAAGTTTTGATCCTGATAATATAGCTTTTGGCAGAGGTGCCTCCAAGGCGGGAACTTCCATTCCGTCGCCCATGGCAAGACTTGAACTTTTTGATACTGCCTTTCAAATTGTCGCTTCGGACCGTGGAAATCTCGATGGAAATACCATTTATCATCAATTGGTGTCCGATTGTCTGGATGTTTTTCAGCTTTTGTTCAATGCCAAGAATTCTGAGATCGGACCGGGGAAGAAGATTTGGTTTAAGGAATGGAAAGTGCAGGAAAACATTGGCAGACTGAAAGAAAGAGGAAAAGATCATCCGCATAACTTGCTTGCCAAATCGCTTGAACAGATTTTCAATGACAGAGACAGCAGCAGATTTTCGGAAACAGACAGTCTGTTCCTGATTTTTTATGAGAATAAATTATTGGGCGGGACTTCACCGCTTTCTCTGTTTTTTACCACGCCAAACTGGGCAAGGTATATCAAAAACAATGATATCAAGACAGTTCCGCAGAGCGCTGACGGTAAATTATTTTTCAGTAATGATTACAGGCCGCTCTACAAAAGGGATCAGGAATTCATTGAATATATTTACAAACTTTCGCTTCAATTCAAACACGCATTTGCCAAAGCAGACGGGTTCCGGAAGTATCTTAATAAAACGGTAGACCGCTATTTTCCTGATTTCAGACATCAGTTCACTGACTATCAGCAGGCTGGAACAAGCCTGATGGATAATGAATACAGCAAAATTAAAACGAATGTAGACGGTAAGTTTCTGACTGTCAATGGACTTTTCTTTTTCCACCAAAAAGAGGAAAAGGAAAAAGAAAAAATTAAGTCTGTCAGCGACTTTATTATCCGCGCTACCGAATCAAAGTTTAAGGATCAATACAATGATAAAAACGAGCAGCAGCTTGTTGAGCCGCCATTGGTTTTGGTCGACGGGATGAATATTCCGGGGGACTATATGGAGAAAAATATTCCATGGAATTCATCAACCAGAGTTAAAGATTTTTATCACCGGGGCGTTCCTTTGTTTGAGAGGAAACTGCCGCAGGGAAATGCGCTGACGACGGTTACTTATCCATTCCTTACCATTGACGATTTTCTGGAAGATGCACTGGTAGAAATGCCGTTTAACATCAACAGAGGGAAATTTTATACTGGTTTTGGCGGAGATTTTAAGTATCTGTTACCTATCAGAAAAGAATATTTCAACTTCTTTAACCTGTCAGATTTAAAGAATAATCTGTCGGTTGAAGTGAACGACGGGCAGGTTACAGCGAATCTTAAAATTCCTGTAAAAAACAGAAAGGGAGTTTCTGAAATCGTTTTTTCAAGGAAGTATGAAAAGGGGAAATCCATTGTCGAGTACCGCTCGGATTTGGGGATTTTTCCTTTTTATCAGATAAACGATCCGGATCCGAGATTAAAAGAGCTGAACGATTATACCATTCTTTTAGCAGAGAGAAATGAAAGAATGGCGCTTAAAAAATTGGAGTTTTATTCTTTCAAAAACTTTGCTTCCGACACTACGAATCTTAATGCGACTGTGGATGAGCGCTCAACCTGGTCTGATATCAACGCAGGGAATTCTGGTTCAACGTCAAGGTTTTATAAAATTAAAGAAGCTTTTGATTATATCCAGTTGGCCTATACCGACCCAAACGGCATCGATTCCAGCGGGTTGATCATCCCGAATTTTGAAACAAAAACTTTCAATAAAGACAACCTGACCAAGGCATTTACTTTCGCCATAGATTTTGGTACATCGAACACACACATTGCTTACATGCAAAATGGCGAGGCATTGCCAAGGCCATTTGACATCGGTGAGCCGGACCAACAAATGGTACTGCTAAACGCGCCTGGAAGAAATGAATCGGGAGGAAATAAATTTGATTCCTACGGAAATTCCGGTTGGATGGATTTGACGTTAAGAAGGGAATTTTTGCCGCCACTTTTGGGACCGGGCCAAAACATTTCTTATCCCTTCAAAACGGCAACCTGCGAGATTGTTTCTTTTAACAATATTCAAAATAAATCGCTGTTCAGCCACATCAACATCGGTTATTATATTGATCAGGAAGAAGTTCAGGCGAGTAACGTGAATTACACGACCAATTTGAAATGGTTGCTGGAAAACGATAATAACGATTCCAATAAGAGCCGCGTAAGTGCTTTTTTAAAACAGCTTTTGCTTCAAATCAGGGCGAAAATAATTCTGAATTACGGTAATCCTGCTGACCTGAAAGTGGTATGGTCTGTTCCGCTAAGTATGGAACGTGGTATTAAATCAGAATTAAGAAAAGTGCTGGACGGCGCTTTTAAGGATGTGTTTAAAAATTCCGGGGCCAAATTGCTGGATCCAATTCCGGAGTCCGTTGCGCCTTATTTCTTCCTGACTAAATCTGACACGGATATTCAGGATACAGCCAATGTGATAAACGTGGATATTGGTGGCGGAACGACGGACGTGATGATGTTTATGGAATCGTCCGGTAACCGGGTGGATAAATATCTGACCACTTCTTTCCGTTTTGCTGGAAGTGATATCTGGGGGAATGGCTATCGTAATAAGCTGAAAGACAACGGTTTTATTCGGAATTACCTAAGTTATCAGAAGAAAAATTACATCAGTCCGAACGAGATAAAATATTTCAATAAAGTAAAGGATGATACCAATCTGAGCGCGGACGATCTGGTAAGTTTGCTTTTCCGATATGATGATTTCAAATTCAGTGATTCTATTACAATAGGAAATCCCGATCTGCTGATTATTCCTTATCTGCATTACAGCGCTATTATTTTCCATTTGGTGCAGTTGATCGAGATTAAGGATTATCCTTTGCCGAGATATTTGTCATTTACAGGGAAAGGAAGTCAGTATATCAAACTGCTTTGCGGCGGAGATGAACGCGATCTGGAAGATTTTACCCGTCTGCTCATCAATGCTTACACAACCAAAACGCTGCAATCCGGATTTAAAATTCATTTGAATACAAATCCAAAAGAGATCACGGCCAATGGTTCGATTCTGTATGCACTGGCTTCTGAGGATGAGAAGGAAAAGTATAGAAAAAACATGGATTTTATACATCCGGGTTTTGATCCTAAGACAAATTCTGAACTTGAATTAAAGCTTTCGACCGGTACAGGCAAATTTAACATTTCTGATACATTTGAAATTGACAGTCCACTGAATGTGGCGGTGCTGAACAATCTAAATGAGTTTTTAGAGAAAACGCTCAGTAATCCGGAAATCTCCCGGTTCCTGAAAGACTTTAAAATAAACGGTCTGAAAGAGTCGTTGCGGCTCCTGCAGTGGAATCATAATATTTTCAACGGGGAAGGTTTGATCTACGATAGTTACCGTAAGGTTTTGCAGGATCTGCATAAGCAGGAAGGTGAAAACGAAATTGCTGAATCACTGTTTTTCTTTGCTTTGAAAGATGCTTTATATCGTCTTTCAAAAAGTATAACGGAAATTAAACCAGTTGTTTAATGAAGAAGTGGGTGATTCTCTTTGTGCTTCTGGTTTTTCAAATTTCGGTAAAGGCTGAAAATGGAGCCGGTATGCAAATCAAAGAAGCCAAATTTCAGATTGTAAAAGCGACCATTGAATTTTTAGCTTCTGATAAAGAAACGTTTAGGGAGGTAAAGGAAAAGCAATGTGTGAATTGTAAAGGTTATGAAGATCTTTTAAAATTCGTTGAAAAAAATAAGATCAGAAAAGCGGATGCGCTTATCGGCGAATGGAAAAAAGTTTCTGTGGATACGTCTTTTTCTAATTGGGAAAAAAGTATAGAGAAATTTAAGAATCTTGTGGTCAATGATATCACATCCGGGATAAAGAGTAAGCGCAAGAAGCTTTCCGGTTATTCGAATTACGAAGGGAAACTTGAATCAATCATAGCAAATATTTCCATTTCTGAACCGATTGAAGATGTGCCCGATATTCAAAAAATAGAAGAAGCGCCAGAACCTGTTGTTGTACAAAAAGTAACGGAACCAGTTAAAATAATGTCAGAAAAATCTTCGGAAACAGCCAGCTTTTTTGCGTTTTTGCCAGACATTTCAAAAGATATGTCTTACACAATTATCCTGCTCCTTTTGCTTGGAATCCTGTTTTTGTTATGGATCCTTCGTAATAAAAGCGAGATCATAGAAAAGAATAGCAGGGAGTTAAAAGATCACCTGCACAGAAGCGGAAGCACGGAATGGCAATCTAAAAACATAAGCAATGAACTGAAAGCGGTTAAGCATAAACTTAAAGAAGCAGAAGCTGAAATTGCGATTCTTCGGGATAATGTCAGAGCTGAAATGGAAAGAAATGAAAGGCTTTCTGTTGTGACGGAAATTGAAAAACCGGTTGAACAAGTTGCAGAGCCTGTTTTGGAATCACCGATAAAATATGCAAGATATGCGGATCAGGGAGACGGATTTTCTGTTCAGGAATTATTGGAGGAAGAGGATAGTGAAACCATTTTTGAGCTGACAATTTTATCTCCAAATACTGCTTCTTTTAAAATATCGAACAACCAGAATGCGCAACGTTACGCGCTCTCAAACTCTCCTTACTTTCTTGGGAAAACAAGTCAGTATGATATATTTCCATCCGGTAACAGTTTGATTAATACGGATATACCTGGTGAATTAAAACTTCAAGGTAACAAGTGGCTGATTGTGAAGCCGGCCCAGATCAGTTTTAGTTAACGGAAATATTCGAAAATAATGGCGTCAATTGAAAGTCTGAAACAGCAGTTAAAAGATCTGCTGATATTAAATCATGGAGATATAAAGATTACCGAATATCCTAATCTGGTATACGAGGGAAGGGAACTTGATTTTAATCTCGGACAATTAAATCAGCTGATTCAACAGGTTTATTCAGAAATTGACTGGCGGCCGTATGAGATAATTAATACAAAACTTGAACTGGTTATTAGAAAAGGAATTTTGTCCACGGATCAGTTTGAAGAAATCGTTTCCTTGGTCGGCGACAGTATCAATAGAAATATTGTCGAGCAATACATAGTTGCGGAATTAACCAAAAGAAATTTTAAACCACGTGAGATCAATCACCCGGATCCGTTATCCATTCAGAATAAATGGATGACAGATGTGGTCTGGCCGGAATATAAAGAAAGTCTGATCGAAGTGGAGTGGCTTGGTGAAAAGGCCAGTTCTCTAAGCAAATTGGCTGATATCTCGTTCAATAATAGGGATGATGCGAAATATTTTTTAAGAAATGGAAATTACCTGCCTGGTCTGGTCACAGCCTTAACAAAAAGCGCGACAAGGGCGGATGAATTTGCCAGAATTATTGAGGAGGAATTTGATTCGGAAAAACGTTATTTACGTATTCTTTACAAGTTAAATCCACGTTTGCCGTTTCGGTTTGAGGATGAATTGTATTCAGATGTATCTGTTTTATTACAAAAAGCTTGTGACACTCCGCAAGGATATCATGCCTTATTGGAATCTTACAGAAAAGGGATACTTCAAATCTGGATTCAGGAAGCGGATCCGGTTGTTGCCTTAAATCTTTCAACACAATATGATCTGAACAGCTTTTTGAGATTTTTATACAAGACGGATTCGACGCTCCCATTTTATATAGAAAATCATCGGTTCTTAACGCCTGATGCACTGGCGGATTATGCAAAAAAAGACTTTTCTATCTGGCTGTCCGTGGCCGAATCCATGGCTGCTAAAAATATCCAGGAATGGTTTACGGGGATAGGGAAAGAAGATTGGAATGATCAGATCACCGACAGCTATGCCTTTCTTTCGCATGCCGGATATTATTCGGAACGTGAAATCAGGCTTGCAATGGTTCAGGCTTTGTTTCATATTATCAATCTGCTTTCGGATAAACCAAGGCTCAAAATTGATCAGGAAAAAGTGCAGCTTTTATCCGTAAATGGCGGCGCTGTTTTAAATCATCAAATCAGCATTAGTTTGAAAAATGAAGGATATGTCAAAGTAAAACTTTATTTCAAATTTCTCAAAGAAGGGATTTCGGTTAGTAAGGATATCCTGGAATTCAACAATCTGGAAGGCAAGTTGAGAGAGAACATTGACATTGTAATTGATACTTTTTTATTTCAAAAAGATCAGCTTTATAATCTGGAACTTGTAGTTTCTTCAGTATATGAAGACATTACTGTACCTGTTGAAATAAAAGTAATTTTCCCTAAGAAAGCATATATCACTAAGCTTGTTTTGTACGGATTTATGACTGCATGTTACTTCGGAGCTTTCAGATTTCTCCTTGGTGTTTTTTTAGATTATAAGGGTTGGCTGGTTCATAACCCTGAAATTGGGAACCCCGATGACGTGCTCGGTAATTCACCCCTGTTGTCATTTTTTCTATTCGCTATGTTTATTTTAGGAGGCGTGTTTTCTTTCAGTCTGGTTAAAAAATACGAGAAGATATGAAAGACGGGAAATCAGTATTCGTGGTATTGGCGCTGATCGTATTCGTGGTTTACGTGATGCGCAATTTTCTGGGTAAGCTGAGCGCATTTTTCTTTGTTCCAGTCGATAACTTGTTGTTCATCTCTCAAAGTATCCCGCCCGTTATAATGTGGATGATATTAGGGTTGCTCGTCGGACTTATCTACGGTTCCTTCGTTTCGATCAAGAAATTTAAGCTTGATTATAAGCTACTTGTGTATCCTGGTTTGGCTTTGCTCATTGGTGTGAGTTTGATTTTGATAGCGTCATTTATTGTGAAAAAATGAGTGACTACCGCAGATATAAGCAAAGCAATGCGGTGGAACGAAAGTCTACAAAAGAAGATGTGCACCTGGAAGTTGATCAAAACAGTGCTGATCGATCAGACAAGGGCAAACCTGGTCGATGTGGCCAGGGTAGCTAAAAGATAGAGCCTGCCAAAATACAAAAACAACAGCAAGACTATGTCTTAGCAGTTATTATCTTTTATCAAGCCGTCCGTTAGGCTCTCCCATTGAATTTTGGAAAATGCGAGAATTCCCACTGCTCCTGTCAGCATATTTCTGAGCTTGTCCAGAAAACCAAGATCGTCCGTGTTGGCTTTTGTATTCCGGTCATAAACAGCTGCGGTAACCTTTGTGTTTTCCCTAGTAATTGTAAATGTACTTGTAGTCTGTGGTGAGTAAAAATGAGCGATTTCCTGATCCATATTTTTGGGGTTTGACGCCGGACGAACTCTTATTCCTATACTTTCGATGTCTTCCAGCTGATATTCGCTTATTTTTTCAACAAGGACCCAATCGAAACCATTGCCGGTTTTAGTGCCGGGACCAGGGATATCAATCCGAAAATACATGCCTTCCTGAACAGGACCTGATACCTCATTACCGTTGGAATCTGTAAGGCTGAATTCTGCTATGGGTTGTTTGGAGATTTCCTTCCAGTTATTTACATCCAGCAATCTTTTTCGCGCCGCAATAAACAATGCTTTTGCAGCGGCGATATTATGCAGTTCCGCAACACGCTCAGCATTAATATTCCCCCCATCAAATTTTTCGGGAACTGTGCCGGTATAATCTTTCTCCTCCATGCCTTAAAAGTTTAGGCTTTACCCTGTTAAAAAGCTGTGCCACAAGTATTTTTGAAATGAATTGATTGCAAATCAATTAAGTGATTCAAAATTGTGCTGGCATTATTTTGATTTGTATTTGATAGATAAACTTTAATCAAAGAATATGAAACCATCAGATACTCCCGACAACGGTGCCTTAGTGAAGTTTAAGCGAATTGATGATGACCAGTGGAGAGACGGTGAGTTTGATCTCGAAAATCAAATGTATATCGAAATCTATTCTGCTGAATTAACTACCCACAACCGGAGCGATGTCGAAAAATGGGAATACGTCAAAGACTAAATACCCGGATAATCTGAAAATTTTTTATTCGTAATATCCGGTTTTAGCATTCTCCGGTTAGCATATTTATGTTGCCTTTTGGACCCGGTTCAGGTTAGGTAATCTTGTAAAATAAAATTTTGAAAAAATAGAATATACGTTTTTTTAAGGCATACTTTTTTTAATTATGTCTGCAAATCAAAACTTTAACGTCATGGCAACAGCAACAGTTAAACATACAAAACAGTCTTCTGAAACGGACAAACCTAAGGCTAAGGCTTCGGCTAAGAAAAGTACTACCAAGACCGGCGCGGCGAAGGATTCGGGCAGTGCGAAATCATTAACAACAACGGATCATAAGAAAATCCAGAAATGGGTTGAAGCGCGTGGAGGAAAACCTGCAACCGTTAAAGGAACGGAGGAGAAGGACGAAACGGGAATTCTGAGGATTGATTTTCCCGGATATTCCGGAAAAGATACGCTGGAAGAGATAAGTTGGGATGACTTTTTTGCCAAGTTCGATGAGAGCAATCTGGAATTCTTATATCAGGAAAAAACAGCCGACGGAAAGGAAAGCCGGTTTAGCAAATTTGTCTCAAAAAAATAGGATTGTGTAAGCCGGATAACTATCTGGCCTGAAAGATTGAGGCGGTTTTTCGATTCAAGTAGTGTGTGATTTCGTAGGTGGTTAACAGGAAAGCTGATTCAGCTTTCCTGTTTTTTATTAAAAACCTTATGTGACAACAATTAACACGGGATGATTAGCAGACTGGCACAGTAATTTATCAGGGAAGACTCGACTGAGACTCAGAAAAAATTCAGTCCTATATAAATCCTATGGAAGAAATTGATGTAGAAAAACGCAGATTAGGAGTAAATTTTAACAAAGAGGGGAAAGCCGAGATTGCCTTATGGGCGCCCAAGGTCGAATGTGCCGAGATATATTATGTTAATAAAGATAGAAGCGAGCCGCTCCGTGGTGACAGTTATGGATTATGGACATTAACAACAGAAACCTTAAAGCCTGGCGATCTTTACTTCTACCAGCTCGACGGAAAAGTTCAGTTTCCTGATCCGGCTTCTTTATCACAGCCTGACGGTGTGCACGGGGCTTCGCAGGCATACGACATTCTGGATTTTGGCTGGACCGATGACAAATGGAGAAATTTTCCGCTTAAAGATTATATATTTTACGAACTGCATACAGGTACTTTTACGCAGGAAGGGACATTTGCAGAGATTGAGAAAAAGCTGGATTATTTGATCGATCTGGGCATCACAGCCATCGAGATTATGCCTGTTGCTCAATTTTCCGGAGACCGAAACTGGGGATATGATGGTGTTTTCCCTTTTTGTGTTCAGAATTCCTACGGCGGTGCAAAGGGTCTGCAGATGCTGGTTGATACCTGCCATAACAAAGGTCTGGCCGTCGTTCTTGACGTGGTTTTTAATCACGTTGGTCCGGAAGGAAATCATTTTGAGAACTTTGGGCATTATTTTACCGATAAATACCATACGCCATGGGGAAACGCGATCAATTTTGACGATGCCTGGTGTGATTATGTAAGGAAGTTTTTTATCGAAAATACGCTTATGTGGTTTCGTGATTTTCATATTGACGGACTACGGATGGACGCAGTTCATGCGATAAAAGATTTTAGTCCGGTTCATATTTTACAGGAAATCAAGCAGCATGTTGACGTCCTGATCCGCGAAACCGGGCGGAATCATTATCTTATCGCTGAGCTTGACCTCAATGATACAAGGTATATTAATCCTATCAACAAGGGTGGCTTCGGGCTGGACGCGCAATGGATTGACGAGTTTCATCATGCGTTACGTGTGAGTTCCGGTCAACCAAAAACCGGATATTACTCAGATTTCGAAAGCGTAGTCTCGCTGGCAAAATCGTATGAAGATGCTTACGTATATGATGGTTCGTATTCAGATCACCGTAAGAAAAAATTCGGAGTAAAGGCAGCGGAAAATCCAGGACAGCAGTTTATTGTTTTTTCCCAGAATCACGATCATGTGGGTAATCGGATGTTAGGCGAAAGAACGAGTGTTTTGGTGAGTTTTGAAATGCAGAAATTGCTTGCAGGAGCGGTTCTTGTCAGCCCATATCTGCCCATGCTGTTTATGGGCGAGGAATATGGTGAGAGTAACCCGTTTCAGTACTTTGTCAGCCATACCGATCCTGAACTTGCCGAGGCAGTGCGGAAAGGCCGAAAGAAAGAATTTGAAGCATTCCATATAGAAGGTGATGCGCCAGACCCGATGTCAGAGGAAACTTTTGAAAATTCAAAACTGCAATGGGACTTAATCGGGCAGGAGCCGCATAAAACGATGCTCAGTTATTATAAAAAATTAATCACTATCAGAAAGGAGCACGCGGCTCTGCATATTTTGAACCGGAAAGATGTCTCTGTCGAATATACGGCTGATCAGGGTGTGATTGTTTTACAAAGACAACATAAAATTCAACATACAATCTGTATGATGAATTTTTCAAAAGAACCGCAACAGGTTAAAGTTCCGGTTTTTGCAACGACTTGGCACAAATTACTCGCTTCATCTGACCTGAAATGGAAAGGTACAGAAGATTTGCCAAGAACTATTTCAGAAGAAATTTCCCTGGTTTTACCTCCAGAATCTTTTACCCTTTACAGCAACGAGCATGAATAATCCAATCGCTACATATCGATTACAGTTTCATAAAGATTTTACGTTTAACGACCTGGAAAAACTGATTCCATATCTAAAAAAACTGGGAGTAAGTACCATTTACGCATCACCAGTTTTCAGATCGACGGCTGGCAGCATGCACGGATATGACGGTGTAAATCCAAATAAAATTGATCCTGAAATTGGCAATTTAGACATGTTGAAGTCAATCAGTGAGCAATTAAAGCAACAACAAATGGGATGGCTTCAAGACATTGTACCTAACCATATGGCTTTCCACTCAGAAAATCCATGGCTAATGGATATGCTCGAAAAGGGCACAAAATCCATGTATTCTACGTTTTTTGACGTAGCTTGGAACAGCAGGTTGTTTCAGGGAAAGCTAATGGTGCCCTTTTTGGGATCGGATCTGGAAGAACTGATAAGGGATGGAAAAGTGAAATTGAAATACGATTCAAACCGTCTGGTGATCAAGTATGAAGACTCGGTTTTTCCTGTTAATCCCAGGTCTTATCTGAAAATATTATCTTCGGAACCGGTTTCTAAAAGCCAGGCCGTTGAACAGATTATTTCTCAAATTCAGGAAGCAAAGGAAATCGAAGATTCGTACTTATTTTCGCAGCGATGGAATGAAATTCTTCTACAGCTAAAATCACTGCTGACTGACGGGAACGTCAAACTCTGGCTTGATGAAAAATTAGCCGAAATCAATAATGATGAGTCGAAGCTTTTGGATCTTGTGGACAACCAGACCTATGCTTTATGTCATTGGCAAAAAACCGAACAGCAAATAAATTTTCGCCGTTTCTTTACCGTTAATGGCCTGATCTGCCTAAATATCCAGAATGAAGAAGTTTTTCAGGAATACCATCAATTAACTAAGACACTGATCGAAGAAGGAATTTTTCAGGGGATACGTATCGATCATATCGACGGATTGTATGACCCAGACCTTTATCTTGAACAAATCAGGGAACTGACGGGAGATGAAACTTATGTCGTCGTTGAAAAAATTCTAGGTCAGGATGAAGAGATGCCCCGCCAATGGCCGATTCAGGGAACTACCGGTTATGAATTTCTGGCGACAGTCAACAATGTCCTCACGAAGGCTTCGGCAGAAAAACAGTTCACAGATTTTTATCACGAGTTAACCTTTGAGCAGGAGTCGGCGCAAACGCAACTTTTAGAGAAGAAAGCATATATTCTTTACGAGCATATGGGTGGTGAGCTCGAAAATCTTTATCAGCTATTCGTTGAATTAAATTTAACGGAACAGGAGCGTATAGAAAAACTGGGCAAAGAAAATATAAAAAATGCGATAGGTGAATTTCTGATTCACTGTTCTGTCTACCGTTATTATGGTTCTTTACCTTTCGAAGACGACGAGAAGTCAGCTTTAAAAAATATTTTTACGGAAGTAAAAGCGATTCATCCTCAACTTTCTGATGCCATTGAGTTATTGGAATCTTGTTTCTTTTCTGTTTCGGAGAGCGACGTAGAAGATTACAATCAACGATTAGCGGAATTTTATCATAGATGTATGCAGTTCACCGGTCCGATTATGGCGAAGGGTGGGGAAGATACGTTGATGTATACCTATAACCGCTTTATCGGTCACAGCGATGTGGGTGATTCTCCTGAAAGTTTTGGAATTTCTGTGGAGGCTTTTCATAAAAAAATGAAATACCGGAAAAAGCACTGGCCGTTGTCTTTGAATACAACATCTACGCACGACACGAAGAGGGGAGAGGATGTGCGTGCCCGCCTGAACGTTTTGACGGACCTCAGTGAAGAATGGTTTGCGAATGTCAGGGAATGGCAAAAAATAAATGCTTCGCTGAAAGAAGCGCCTTCGACGCCGGATATCAATGACGAATATTTTATCTATCAAAACCTTCTCGGAGCGTATCCGATGCCTGGTGAAGGTGAAGACGATTTTGGAAGCCGCTTCGAAGAATATCTTCAAAAAGCGTTTCGGGAAGCTAAGGTGAAAACGAACTACACTGAACCAAACGAGGAATATGAAGCCGGGGTCAGGACTTTTACAAAAAACCTGTTAAATAAACAGAATCCATTTTGGGGGAAATTTTCAGCGTTCCAGGGGAAAATATCTGATTATGGAATTATCAATTCTTTAAGTCAGCTTTTATTGAAATTCACATGCCCGGGTATCCCAGATGTATATCAGGGGTGTGAAATGTGGGATTTAAGCTTGGTTGATCCTGATAACCGCCGGAAAGTTGATTTTACAAAAAGATCCGAAGCGTTGAAAAGTTTTGACGACTATGAAGATCAGGATAGATTATTGGAAAAGCTCTGGGAAAACAGAAATAATGGAGCAGTCAAACTGTGGTTGACTCATCAGCTTTTCGATTTACGCAGGAACAATAGCGCACTTTTTGCAGAGGGAAAATATACACCCTTAAAAGTTGAAGGTGTTTACAAAAATAACCTTCTGGCTTTTACAAGGTCTTATAAACAATCGGTTATTGTTACGGTTGTACCGTTGAACACTGCTTCGCTTTGTAAGGAACAAAATAAAGATTTCTTCGAACTTGATTGGGGAAATACACGTGTCATTTTGCCCGAAGGGCTCAATAGCGAATGGGAAAATCTGGTGTCAGGAAATCAGCAAGAATTTCAGCATAAAATTGCACTGGGGAATTTATTTACAAATCTGCCAGTTGGGATATTAAAAGGCACAAAAGTGGATAAGAAGCGGAATGCGGGTATTTTAATCCATATTTCCTCTTTACCTTCTCCTTTCGGAATAGGTGATATGGGTCCCGAGGCATATGCATTCGCCGACTTTTTACATCGGAGTAATCAAAAAGTGTGGCAGTTGCTTCCCTTGAACCCGACGGAATCTTCGCAGGGGAATTCGCCTTACAGCGCCCTTTCAAGCCGTGCCGGAAACCCGATACTAATCAGTCCGGAAGTGCTAGCCAGAGATGGATTGCTACCAGATGTTGATCTTTCTGGTTATCATCTGGCGACGACAGATAAGGCAGATTACAGTTCAGCAGAAAGGATCAAAATGGAACTGCTGCATAAGGCATATGCCGTTTTTAATGAGGGGAAAGATTCATCTTTCGTAGATGAATTTGATAAATTCTGTGAAGAAAACGAAGAATGGCTGAATGACTTCTCGCTTTATATGGTGATACGAAATCATCACGACGGAAAGCCCTGGATCGAGTGGGAGGACGAGTATAAACTTCGGGATACTGAAACACTGGGAAACTTGACAAAAACGGATGCGGAAAAAATTCGTTTTGTGAAATGGGTGCAGTATATTTTTGATAAGCAATGGAAGTCGCTACGGAAATATTGTAATGAGAGCGACATCGAATTTCTGGGAGATCTTCCCTTTTATGTAAGTTATAATTCGGCTGACGTCTGGGCACACAGAGATTTATTCTTGTTGGACGATCATGGAAAAATAACCGGCGTGGCCGGTGTGCCTCCTGATGCTTTTTCAGAAAGCGGACAACTATGGGGTATGCCTGTTTTTGACTGGGATGCGCTAAAAAAACAACGTTATCAATGGTGGATCGATAGATTGAAAAAGAATATTGAACTTTTTGATGTCGTGCGTCTGGATCATTTTCGTGCCTTTGCAGATTACTGGGTCGTTCCGGGTGGTGAAAAGACAGCTGAAAACGGAGAGTGGAAATTAGGTCCCGGCGATAAGTTTTTCGAGATACTACAAAATGCTCTTGGAAGTCTGCCTTTTGTAGCAGAAGATCTGGGCGAGAGCAGCCCGGCAGTTTATGAGCTACGCGACAAACTGCATCTTCCTGGCATGAAAGTGTTGCAGTTTGCATTTGAGGAGAATATGCCGCAATCAGAATATATTCCTCATCGCTATAAAGAGAATTTTATCGCTTATACTGGCACGCATGACAACAATACAATCAGGGGATGGTTTAGGCAAGATATTGATGATGAGACCAAAACCAGGCTCGAAAGTTATGTGGGGATGCCATTAAAGGAAGAAAATATTTACGCTGTTATGGCAAGACTTGCTTATGCATCGGTGGCGAAAACGGCGATCTTGCCCATTCAGGATGTATTGAATTTAGATGAAAGCAGCAAAATGAATAGTCCTGGTTCAGGAGATGATAATTGGCTCTGGCGGCTTGTACCCGGGCAAATTACGACTGAAAATGAATCCTTTTTGAAACAATTAACGATTTTATTCGACCGGGATTAGCGGTTAAAATTACCACGAAACGAACAGACTATGGAAACGCGTAAGCCAAGGCATCGCAAGCGAAAAGCATTTTATTTCTTTGTTGGGTTCATCGTATTGATCGTGATTGCTAGGCTTGTGTTGCCTTATGTGGTTCTTCATCTGGTAAACAAAAACCTGGCGACTATGAAAGGTTACTATGGCCATGTTAAAGATATTGACCTGTCGATCATTCGCGGCGCGTACAAGGTTGACAGTATTTATCTGGATAAAAGAGATACGGTGACTAATAAGCAAACGCCTTTTTTCGCGGCTTCGGTTATTGATCTGTCTGTTGAATGGAAATCTTTGTTCAAAGGATCCATTGTGGGAGAAGTTGCTTTGAAGGAACCCACGATCCGTTTTACAAAAGACAAGGTAGAGCCGAAGGATGTTGCAAAAGACTCCTCGGCATTGAAAGAGCTGCTGGATGATTTTATGCCGCTTCGAATCAACCGTTGTGAGATTATTAACGGGAAAGTGCAATATATCGACGAGTCGACGAAGCCGAAAGTTGATCTCCAGATGACCGAACTTCACATCCTGGCTCAGAACCTTACAAACAGCTATGATTCGACGGTTGTCTTACCTGCTACAATCGATGCATCGGCGAATTTATATGAGGGAACTTTAACTTTCGATGCAAAGGCGAATCCATTGGCCGTTTCGCCGACCTTTGATATGAGTGCCGAGCTGAAAAATACAAACATGGTCAAACTGAATGATTTTTTTCAGGCTTATGCCAAAATTGACGTGAATAAAGGAACGTTTGGTTTGTATACAGAAGTTGCAGCAAAGGAGAAGAAGTTTGCGGGTTATTTAAAGCCGATCATCAAAGATCTTGATGTGTTGGGAAAGGAGGACAGAAAAGATAATCTGCTTCAAAAATTGTGGGAAGGCGCAGCAGGAACAGTAGCTGAGATCTTTGAAAATCAGCCGAAAGATCAGCTTGCGACGAAAATCCCATTCAAGGGAGATCTTGCCGATCCTCAGACAAATGTCTGGTACGCTTTGTCGAATGTGTTGCAAAACGCGTTTATACATGCGCTGCAACCGGCGATTGATAATGAAATTTCGATTGGGTCGGTTAAAGTCGGAAAAGACGAAAACAAGACTTTCCTGCAAAAGATCTTCTCGAAAAATGATAGTAAGGACAAAGCCGGCAAAGACAAAAAAGACAAGGATAAAGAAGGTAAGAAAAAAGATAGTAATAAATAACATAAAACCAAACGAATTATGAGCAGTCCAAAATTTGAAGAAGGAACCTGGGTGAAGGAAAAAACCGGAACCACTGGAATGACCGTGATCAGCAACATAGACGGAGAAGTACGCTGTAAATTTGATGACGAAAATGGTGAGCCGACAGAAAATACTTTTCGGGAAGAAGATCTTGTTCCGTTGAATGATTAAATCAATAAATTACAGAAAAAATAAACATCGATGGCAAATTCTGGTTTTTCGGCAGGTTCTCTTGGGACAGTCTCAGCGGTATTTTTCAATAAGATAGATGCTGATAACGCTTACAATGCGCTGATCAGACGCGGACATACGCCTGATGACATCTCAGTTTTGATGTCGGATGAGACACTGAGCAAACATGAAAACGAAGTGGTTCAGACTTCCGATGATGTCGAAAAACCGGAATCGGCCGTCGAAAAAGCGACGGACGCAATCGCAGATGCCATTATTTCGATCACCTCTATGATCTCGTTGCCCGGGCTTGGTATTGCGATTTCCAAAACACTATTTAAAAAAATAACGATTACGAAACCCGGAGAGGTAAAAGAGGAGATTGATAAGGAAAAAGCCTCAAAATTAATGGAGGATCATACCGATTCTTATGGTGACAGTATGAAGGAAGGCGGAATAATTGTGAGCGTCGATCCGCGAAGTTTCGAGGAAAAGAAAGCGATTGTTAAAGATTTTCATGACAATAATGGGCATGATATTCTTGGAGACGACGGCTACACCGAACTCGACTAAAAGTCAGAAACTTACTTTCTGCCAAAGAATTTTTGTTTGGATTTACCCGCTTTTTGGAAATCACGAATTGCTTCCGCAGCCTCAATCGGCATATCGGTTTCGAGAATGGATGCTCCGTCTTTTGCAATGGAAACATATGCCCCTTTTCTTTCTTCCGGATCTTTTAGTTTGTCATATGAAGATGCCGAAGAAATCATGCACATAGTTCCTTTTTTATGCAGAAGCCGATATAATTCCAGGTTTTCAGGTTTGACCAGCGGGCCGATATAGGCTATTAACTGAGAAAATGGGATTCCTGAATTTTCGTAGTCCTCAAACTCTTTTTTGTTTCTGATAAAAGCTGAAAACATCCGGTCTTTATTATCTGCCAGATAAAATTTTGCCTCCGAAGAACTGTGAACAGTCAGCATCATGAAGGCATCCGCATTGTGTTTTCGAAGCAAATCTGCCGTCATTTGAAGTGGAACATCTTTATGGTCCAGATTTAGTACTGTCTTTCCGCGCGCCCAATCAATGGTTTCTGTGAGCGTTGGAATAGAATATTTTGTAACATTTCCCTCAGCATCTTTCAGACGAAACTGATTCAATTCCTCAAAAGTATAATCTGACAACTTTCCTTTTCCGGTAGTGGTTCTGTCCAGAGTTGCGTCATGAAGCAACACGATCACGCTATCCTTAGTCAAACGCGGATCAATCTCGAAAAACGCCGGCGTATGTCTGAGTGTATTTTCAAATGTCGCGATGGAGTTTTCTGGGAAACCCGGAACCATACCTCCACGATGCCCGGAAATCAAAATAATATCATTACCTGTATATCTGAAAAGGTCATGTAAATCCTTAGGCGATTTCAGCTTCAAAACATTCATTTTCTCCTGTGCTTTGACAGAACAAACGGAAGATAGAAGGACAAATAAAGCAGTAAGTCTGATCATTTTGGCTTTCATTGCTAATATCAATTATTACGGTCTGATAAAGACGCAATATTACGATAATACTGAGACGTGTGGTGTTAATAAATTGTGATGTATCGTATAGAAATGACGTATACCGACGACCTGATTTTTAAACATTTTATCGAACCGGTTTTAATTAATAAGTATTTAAAAAATAATTTTATTTCCTGCAAATAGAGTATAACAAATTAAAAATGACATCCTTATAGCAGATCATTAAAATTGCATTGAAGTAAGAAAAAATAATAGCTAGCGTGCATTTTGCTTTTGAATTCCAACGAGTCTATCAAATCTAAACAGCCTGGGCATGAAAAAGACACCTGTTCTACTATTGTTGGTTATAGCCTTTTTACAACCTGATTTTATTGTCGCGAAGGCAAAGCATAATTGCCCTGAGCTTAGTCATTCAGCAGAAGGGAAGTACCAGTTTGATGAATTTAAGGATGGAAAAGTGCATTTTAAGAACGGAAAGTTCACGAAGGCTAAATTGAATTACAATTACCTTCTCGGCGCGATTGAATTCATCTCTAATGGAAAGGATACGCTCATTATAACCAACAAGTCGCGTGTAGACTACATCGCTCTTAATGAAAGTATTTTTTATTCACAGGAAGGTCAAGGTGATATGGAATTGGTGGCGGAATTTGGGACGGTATTACTAGCAAAAAAGACGCATTTGGTAATAAAAGGCAGTAAAGCAAATTCATCAGAGCAAAAATATATTTCGAATCCTGAAAGTGTTACACCGACTTCGTTATTGATCTCTAATCAGACAGGAGAGTTTCGCTGGCAAAATACGACCGCAAAACCAGAATATAAATACAAAACTGATTATTTTCTCATTGATCAGAACCGATTATTTCATCTTGCAAAAAAATCCAACTTTATGAAAATTTACGGGAAACACAGAAGCGCGCTGTCGGATTATTTTCGGAAAAATGATGTGGACTTTAATAATCAGGATGCGCTGAGATCGCTTCTCAGATATTGTAGTTCGCTTTGATTATCTAAAACAGACAAACTTGTTCATTTTTATTGATGGAAAAGTTTTATCCGCAAAGCTTTAAGACCGGAAATACCTTGTAAATCTTCAATCTCAAATTTTTCTATTACATCTTCCAGCAAATTTTCTGCCTGGAGTAGCTTAATATATCCGACATACTCTTCCTTATGACTATCGTTGGAGTAAACAATCGTGACATGACCTACCTGTGTGATACGCTCGTTTGTACCCAGGATGCATGCTTTATCGATTCGTTTTTTTACTATTTCAAATCGTGTGTTATAGCTTCCGTGTACGTCGAAGCGTTTTTCATCCATTCGGAATCGAATGTCAATCGTTGAATGGTAGACTAAAACCAGTGTCGTTACGTCTAGTGGATAGGGCAAATAAGGTTTAATGTGCGAATGGGCGATTTCCATTTCGCAAAGGACGCGAAGCTGCCACAAACGGATCGCATAAAGCTTATCTAGGTGAAACGCTATTTTTGGGGCAATCGATTGTCCGATGTAAAGATTATGTTCTACACCGTCTGTCTTAAATCTTTCATAGTAATGTGGATAAACAGACTGCGCGTCTGTTTGTCTTTTGTCAAGAATAGCTGCAACCTTGTTATTGATTTTGGAAATTGTCATTTCATATTTTCTGCGCGCAATATGAAAATCTCCGTTTTCTTTGTGGGTTTGGGCAAAGTAATTTTGAATCAGTGGTGCCAGTTCAGGATGAGATATTTTATACAGTTTGAGATGGATATCACCTTCAAGATAGCTGTTTATGTATTGTTCAGTACTTGCCTTCACAGAGAGTGCCAATTCGGCAAGATAACTAGTTATTCGCTCGGTTTCCGCCTGGAATAATCCGGCCGTTTCGTTATGATTATCAAATTCCTGCAAAAGCAGCAGTAAGGATTTTAAGTGATATTTCAGATCTTTCTGAACACTTGAATTGCGTGCTTCGGAAGAGCCCTTGATATCGATTTGACCATATAATGGAAAAACATCAGGGAAAGTAATTTCCTTCAGATCGTATTCTTCTCCAACTTGCCGGTGGTCGATCAGTTGCTGTGCTTCTGAATGAAACTTCCATAGAACACTTTCGTGAATGGAAGTGTATTTATCCTGAATAACTGCCTGAACCTGATTTTGAAGCTCATAAGCCAATCTTTCGATGCTGTCAACAAGAAAAGGCATGACGATTTCAAGCTTTTTGACATTGACACTATGCAATTCTTTTTTCCGGTGTGATACAACTTCCAGTATACCAAATAATCGGCCGTTTTTGGCTATCGGAGCCAGAATGAAACTCTGTATATTTTGGGATAAAAAATTGATGGCTAAGGGACTTTCAGGATTGTTTGCCAGAAAATCTTCGGTGTCGGAAACTGCAAAATCCTGTTGTTTTACAATCAGCATCTCCTTCGATTTGTCACAAAGCATCTTCCTGACATCGGTGGATTTATTGTGTTGTAAAATAAAACTCGGCATCTGCTGACCAAATGTGTCCGGGCTCAGTTTATCTTCTTCATGATTGAAAACAGTAAAACCAACCTGAATTCCAGGTATTTGATAAATGGACTGGAAAATGGATTCTATGCTCTTCCGAAAACCGGCTGCGTTAATCGCGAGCAATTTTTCTTTGAGCAGGGAAACAGCACTTTCGATTGTAGCATCAAACAATGTCATGATGGAAAAACCTTTTAGCAGCCAGCTGTCTTTCGGAAATTTCGATTTCCACAAATCCAGATTGTCATAGCTATCCATCAGCAAATCGATATCCTCCTGCGTAATAGGAAGTGATCTTTCAGTTGGCATAATTTCCAGGAAATCAGCATTGTACAGTATCCTGTAATGTTTTATTATTCCTTTCGCGGTAGGAATATCATAAAAAAATGGCCGGTTGAAATCAAGACTTGCCCCGTAATGCTCATACAATATCATACAGCAGCTGATGACGTAGAATTGGTGTTCATCAAAATCCCGTATGAGGACATTAAAATCAGGTCCCGCAGCTTTTAAAATATTTTTAAACCGCTGCGTGTGGTTGAATACCATCTGTGCATAAGGGATATTAACCGCTTTTATCTCATTTAATGTAAGATCTTTGGCGAAATAGGGAGCAAGCAGTCGGGCAATAATATCTTCGAGCTCATTAATCTGGGACATATCCGTAATTCCATTTCTTAACTCCGGATATTGCAGAACTTCATCCAGCAAAGCCTGGTCGCGAGCCCGATATTCATTTGTCGAATCAGCAGCTGATTTTTCAAGTTTTTCGATAACCTGGTCAAAGCAAAGCTGAAGTTTAAATGGAGTTTCGAGTGAAAGGTTCATGGCAGTGATATTATCTTACCGGTAAAAGTATACCTTAATTTGTCCGGCATGATAAAATTAAATATTTACCCGAACTTATAAAAGTGTATCCGGATACACAAAATTTCATTTTAGCAGTTCTGAAAAAAATATTTTGGCACTATACAACCATTTGGTATGCTGCCTGCCTCTTTAAAACAAATACTTAAAAACTCCCTATGACGACGGAGGCAGAATTGATTACTGGTTGCCTGTTACATGATCGGATTGCCCAGCGGCGTTTGTACGACCGTTATAAAAACGCTATGTACACACTTGCTTACCGCATCACGGGGGATTATGATGACGCAAACGATGTATTGCAGGATGCTTTTCTGGAAGTTTTTAAACACCTCGACCAGTTCAGAGGAGATGCGACGCTGGGCGCCTGGATCAAGCAGATTGTCATAAGAAAGTCGACGAAAAAGAAAAAGATTGTCATCTGGCAAAACATCGAAGAAGAGAGTTGCGAAAATATAGACTGGGCGGAAGTTGATATGAATGTGGCCCATCTTCAAACGGCGATCTTATCGCTCTCCGACGGGTTTCGGGCCATTTTTGTGCTGGCTGAAATTGAAGGATATACACACCGCGAAATCGCCGCGATGCTGAATATTTCGGAAGGCACTTCTAAGTCACAGCTTTTTCATGCAAAAAGAAAGTTACGAAGCATGCTAACATCGAAATAACTTATGGAAAAGAATATTAACATATTAAAAGAAATGCTCGCAAAACTTCCGTCTTCGGGCCCGTCAGATTTTGTCTGGACGGAAATTGACCGGAAGCTCAATGAATTTCCATTGAAAAATGCTTTGGGGCAGCTGCCGGAATTCGAACCGGATGAATTTGTTTGGGAAAGTATTGAAAATAAAGCTTCACGTTCAAAATTGAAAAATACGAACTGGTGGTTTGCAGCCGCCGTATTGCTCGTTGCAGGCATCGGCGGACTGTGGATATCCCGGGAAAATTCGGCCCCTGGTATTGCCTTTTCGCAGGAGTTGATCGACAAGCGGCTGCAACCTCAGAACGAGCAGATTACTGATGAACAATATGCAAAATTGAAAGCCTATTGTGAAGCTGAGACGACGGTATGCAGTAATCAGAACTTTAGGCGGCTGCAGCATGAATATGAGACGCTTCAGACAGCCGCAGAGCAATTGCAGCAAGCCATGGGAGAATATAATACGGAGCCCGAATTGGTGCGTCAGTTCAGTGTTGTAGAGCGGGAAAAAGCGGAAGTTTTGAATGAAATGGCTAAAATGATTTAACTCGGTATCATGAAATTATATAACAATATTTTTCGAAAACTGACGGTTCTTGTACTCCTCTTTTATTGGGTTGCTGTCAACGGTTTTCAATCAGTTTATAGCCAGAGTATATTGCAGGTGGCGACTAAATCGATTGAAAAAACCGTGACAGCACGCACTATACGCACACTTTACATTAATGCAGAAAAAGCAGATATTGAACTTATCTCCTGGGATAAAGCGGAAATTACCGTTTTGATGGAGCTTTCGGCCAGGCATCCTGATAAACGCACGGCCGCCTCGGATCTTGGTAAAGTTCAATATGTAGCAGAGCGCAGCGGAAAGGATTACTTTCTGAGAAATTACATTTTACTTCGGGAAGGAGAAAGTAAGCCTTCGTCAAATCTGAAAGCGCGTTATACCATTCACCTTCCTTCTAATTGTTCGGTTGATCTGAAAAATACTTTTGGAACCATTCAGATGAAAGGGCTGACAAATAATTTAAAACTGAGTGCAGATTTTTGCACGACCTCGCTTGCAAATATTAAAGGAAAGGGACTTCTGGAAACAACTTTTGGAGAACTTAGAGCCATCGAAATTTCAGGAACTTTTTCTTTTACCAGTGATCATACCAATCTGCAACTGGAAAACATCGCCGGGGCTATTCGCATGAGTACTCTTTATGGAAATGTTGAAATCGTTCCATCCGCCGGGTTGACAAGCCTTTCGATCCAGTCAAAAAAGGCAGTAGTCACCATGATTACGAAAAACTGGCAGCACTTTGACTACGATATCAACAGCGCATACACGACAATGAAACTACCCAACGGGTTCAAATGGAAACGAAATACGCCGGATTTTAAGGATGCATTTTTTTCCAGAAATCAATTGGCGAATGTGCAGATCAGCACCGAATTTGGCAACCTGACAATCAGATAAGTCTCTCGCTTACCCTCAACAATTGGCCATGAAAAGAATTATCCTCTTTTTGATTTCATTATTTTTAGTTAAATCAGCATTAGGACAAGACTCAACAAAGATCATTTTTACAGAGGAACCGGATACGCTTGTAAATCAGCGTTTTATTGACCGCTATGACAATGTTTTCATGACGAAGGTGCCGACGCGGCATATGTTTAAGATTGGGATTTCGCAGTATTATCAGGCTATTCCTTTCACACTGCATGATGACTTTTTGTGGAATAACACTTCACTACAAGTGGGGTATGAGTTTAAATTTTTACCGGCTTTTTCCGTAGCAATTTCCGGGCACATCCCATTTTATGGTAAGGAAATTCCGTTCAGACGAGCTTGGGGAAACAGTGTCATCGATGCACAATTGCGATGGTTTTTTAACATGCGCAATAGAATTCAAGTTGGGAAAAGTGCAAACAATTTTAGTGGAAATTATCTTGCTTTAAATTATACACTGCCCAGTACTATTCAAGACAATCCTACAATAGGAATAAAATTAGGATTTCAAAGACGGTTTCTTAATAATGGATTCATGGACTTTGCGATTGCATTGCAACAGGAAGTGCCTTGGTTTCATTATGGGATTCTTGATAACTGGGCGTTTTCGTCCCAGGCCAATTTTGGGTTTGCCTTTGGAGATTGGAAAAAGGCTGACAAGACTCCGCTTTGCGATCTGTTACTGTGTGATGAATTTGTTGTCGACCAGTTAAAAATAAAATTGCCAGAGCTAACTTTTGGTTACAATTTAAATAGGATAAGACTTGGTGTTGCCTACGAGCGTAAGATTAAAACTTCCCCGTTTTCTTTAAACGTTCAATTCGATATCGGTCTGAGCAAGGGTTATAATTATATGAAAATGGAGAAAATCCGCTATCCGGATTTTTACGGTACTTTCGATAGGTTCCTTTCAAAAGAAATGTCAATGATAATTGCAGCTCAGCCCCGGTATTATTTTCTTCAAAACAGGCAACGGTTGCGGGCAAGAGGTGGAAATGGACTGTCCGGTGTGTACGCTGGAATAAACACGGAATATAACTTCTACTCAGGCAGGCATAATGAGATCTTTAAGCGAGACAAGGTTATTCAACGAAAGGTTATTAGTTATGGTCCTTTAGCCGGTTTCCAGCAAAGACTTTTTGAGCATGGGTATGTAGATTTAAATATTTCTTATAATGTTCATAATGAAGTGAATAAGAATGAGCGTTCGTTGGGTTTTCGCGGCAATTTGGGACTTGGATTTGCATTTTAACAACATTTAAAAATATCGACGTGATCCAATGAAAAAGATAGTAGCCCTGATTTTTTTTAGTTTGCTTATAAACATATCCTTCGCGCAGGATACCACGAGAATATTCTTTAAAGAGGAAAGTGATACGCTTGTAAAACAACGGTTTATTGACAGGTATGAGAACGTTTTCATGACGAAGGTGCCTACACGGCATATGCTGAAAGTTGGTTTATCACAATACTATCAGGCGGTACCTTATCCATTGACCGATGATAAGACATTGAATAACTTGTCGCTTCACGTCGGTTATGAGGTTAAATTTCTTCCCGCATTTTCATTGGCATTATCAGGTCATTTCCCCTTGTATGGAGTTCACAGACCCGTTAAAGAGTCTATTCAAAATACTGTATTAGACGCGCAGCTGCGTTGGTTTGTCAATATGCGTAAAAGAATCAAATTGGGAAAAAGTGCGAATAATTTCAGCGGCAACTATATGGCCCTCTTTTACAATATTCCAGGAACACTCAATAATGATCCCAAGGCAGGACTTAAACTTGGGTTTCAAAGAAGGTTCTTGAATCATGGATTCATGGACTTTTCATTTGCTGTATTCAAACCCGTCTCTGATTACTACAATTATGGGTTTGGAACCCTTGGGTTGCAATTTTCAACGCAAGCCAGCTTTGGCTTTGCTATTGGAGATTGGAAGAAATCAGCTACCGCACCTTTTTGTGATATCCTGTTCTGTGACGAATTCCAAGGGCAACAATGGAAAATCCGGCTTCCTGAAATTACTGTTGGCTATTACCTGAACAGGATCAGAGCAGGTGTGGCCTTCGAGCGAAAGATCAAAACCTCTCCCTGGACTATCAATGCGCAGTTGGATGCCGCAATGAACAATGGTTTCAATTATATCAGATATGATCACGATGTCACAATAGGATATAATGAAACTGATCAACTAATTACAATGACAGTACCTTACGCTAATGTCTACTCGCGAGAAAAGATTTTAATTCTTTCTGTACAGCCAAGATATTATTTTTTACAAAAACGGCAGAGGCAAAAAGGTAAGGGAGGAAATGGACTTTCAGGTTGGTATACCGGATTAAATACCGAATATAGCTATTATAAGGGCAAACATAGCGGCTGGCAGATTCCAGGGGAAGACTTAAAAAGCGAAACAAACATAATCCAGGCGGGTCCATTGTTAGGCTTCCAGCTTCGCGTATTTCGGCGCGGATATCTGGACATAAATACTTCCTACAACTTCAAAGACCAATTGAAAAGTACAGAAACCTCTTTCGGTTTTAGAACAAATATTGGCATCGGATTAGCACTTGGACGGTAATAATAAGATAACTCAATTAAATTAAAGTAATGGTGAAGCAGCTGAATTGCGAAACTGGCATTGGTTTCAAAATGTGATTTGGATTAGCCTTTTAGTTTATATATGCATATGTCTTAAATCGAATGCAAAAGTTTTCCAATACTATATTAGCCATAATAATTTTAATCATGCTGTCAACAATCGCGTATTTACAGAATCAGGGTGCAGTTACGTCACCGGTTAGCAAAATGAGTCGTAACGAAACGGGATTTTATCAAGGGATATCTAAGATTAGCGAATACCTTTTTCACCTTGGCAACGAATGCCGTCGTGGGCAGTTTGAAGTCGCCCAGAATACTTTTCTGGATATGCAACAGCACTGGCAACGGCTCGATGTATTGATAAATTCAATGCCAGATTCCTCAATTCAGAAGAACTATTGGCCATCAGATAGTTTGCAGATTCTAGAAAAACACCTGAACGAAATTTATTTGTGCGAAGATCAGGAGAAATATCCTTTTGAAATATTAAAGGAGATAAACAGGATAAGCAGTAAAGTTGAGCATATACAAGACTTGAAAATTTGCCGTAGAACATTTTAAAAGACGACATTTATTTCTGTTCCCACACCCTTAGCCAAAGTTTTAAGCCAGCTGCGATTAAGGGTGTGGTTTTTTTCTAATTAAGATAGTGAAACCGAATGAGGAATCCATCTCTCCTTGACATCAGCACTCCCTCCGGCGCGGCGTACCAGCCCATGTCATATAGTCGAAAACATTCATAATTTAATTCGGGCGGTATTTCAGACATTCGGTAATGGTCATTCCCTTTTGAAAACATCAGCCCGGAACATTAAAAAAAGGTGGCCAATTCCCGCACCCAGAGTTAAGCAATAACTCCATCTCCCGTATGCCATTTACGCAGATTCGATCTTCTTTGAAAGATTAGGATGAGCGATTGCCGAGAGCATCAAGTGAATGTCGTTGTTCGATGGAAATACTTTTTTTCTTTTTGTGCGAAAGTGAAAAACGAAATGAAAAATAAAAGAATCGGCAGATATCCCGGGTTCATTTGAATGGATATCCGGAGCGTATCCAACGTTGAAGATCATTGGAATATACGAAGATGTAAATTTTCTTCCCAAAATTATTCGTTTCGGGGATGTTATAAAATCGTATTTGTAACCGATAATTACATTGATGTTATATAAGTCTAGTTCATCAGGCTTTATTGAGTGAAGTTCGGTGAAACGATTTTTTTAATTATGTTTTAGCAATGAAAATATCCTTCCAAGAGAAGATTATCACACCATAAAACAATAAATCCTACCTTTTTCGTATATACAACATAGTTAGAATATCCTCAGATCATTTGGTATGTTTCAAGTATCTTAAACCGTTTGATCAATGAAAGGATCCGTTAAATAAGTGTTGTAAGCAAGATTTCGTTGAGTCATTAAAATGTGTTACAAGCTTTGGTTTTTTCTGGAAATTGCAAATCAATAATTTGTGAATTGTTTAATTTGTACTACATAAAGTAGAAAGTTTTTGACTTTTATTTTTTAATTTTAATCTTTATAGGAATTAAAATTATTCTAACTTAGAATTTAACCCTCTTGCAGCAAGTTCTTATCAATAACTTGAAAACTGCGTTGTGATTATCAAGGATGGATTATGTGGACCAGAATTTTCCGGAATCAGTATTTAAGGCGTTGCCAACGCCGATGATCGTTTTGTTGCCAGATTCTCCCAAGTTCACTATCGTTTGTGCGAATGATGCCTACAGGGAAATTGTGCAACTGGATGTTTCAGACCTGGTGGGCCGAGGTTTTTTTGATGCTTTTCCTGATCATCCTTATTTCAGATCGCCGGAGTGGCAAAATCTATTAGAAAAACTTCTTGAAGACAAAAAACCTAACAAAACTCCCGTATTTGAATTCCCTGTGCCAGACAGAATAACCGGTGAGGTGCAGCTCAAAAGCCTTATGTCGTCGAATACGCCTGTCTTTGACGAAAATAACGAGATGAAATACATCATTCGTTCCGTTTCGGATGTTACGGAATTAATCAAAACAGAGAAAAGCGAACAAACATCGACAGCGAGTCTTGCAAAAAATGAACAATTTCTCTCAGAAACGCAAAGGATAGCAAAAGTTGGAAGTTGGGAGGCTGATCTGGTGAATTATGTTTTGATCTGGACGGATGTTGCAAGAGATATTCATGAAGTGGAATCGGGAAATCAGATTGATTTCGAAACCGTAAGTAGTTTTTATAATCAGGGAAAGGATTGGCAATCGTTGGTTTTCGTAATCAGGAAAGCAATCGAGCTTGGAGAATTTTTCGATCTGGAAGTGACGATGATCAGCGCAAAAGGAAATTTGCGTTGGGTTCGGGTAACAGGTGTGGGAGATTTGAAAGACGGCCGGTTTACTCGTCTGTATGGTTCCATGCAAGACATTACAGACCGCAAAATAATTGAAGAAGAACTTCTGGAATCCAAAAACAAGTTCGAATCGCTAATCCAGACCGTTGATGGAATTGTCTGGGAAATGGACGTGGTAACGCATACCTTCACTTTTGTGAGTGATCAGGCTGAGGCAATTTTAGGTTATACACCGGAAGAATGGGTGAGTGGTCCCGAATTCTGGGAAAGCCACATTCATCCTGAAGATCGCGCGGAGGCGGTGAGATTTTGCACTGAAAAATCAAAGATAACGTCGAATTATGATTTCGATTACCGGATGATCCATGCTGACGGAAGCCTGGTCTGGATCAAGGATATGGTGTCGGTGATTCAGGAAAACGGAAAAATCTCGAAACTTCGCGGTGTAATGATCGATATCACCGAAGCAAAACGTTTTACAGAATTGGAACGTTTGGAAAAATCGGTATTGGAATTGAATTCACAGAGGAATTCGTCGATCGAGGATGTACTCACGACTTACATTCTTGGGATTGAAAATATCTTCCCAAAAATGATCTGCTCTGTTCTTCAGGAAAAAAATAACAGACTTTACAATTGGGCTTCGCCTTCCTTACCTCAAGAGTATATCGATTCTATTGAAGGAATACCAGTCGCAGAAAACATGGGTTCGTGCGGTACTGCTGCCTATC
This sequence comes from Dyadobacter koreensis, assembly GCF_900108855.1. Classification (GTDB taxonomy): domain Bacteria; phylum Bacteroidota; class Bacteroidia; order Cytophagales; family Spirosomataceae; genus Dyadobacter; species Dyadobacter koreensis. The sequence continues at coordinate 235,887 of NZ_FNXY01000003.1, read as the reverse complement.
TGAAGGAAAAAATTTTTGCAAATGATATTGAATGCGATCGACATTGGACGGACTTTAAACATCTGGCGCTTCCATTTAATCTTCGAGCCTGCTGGTCACATCCAGTGATCAATTCCGAAGGCAGCGTAATGGCCACATTTGGTATTTACTACCGGGAAGTGAGGGTTCCGGACGCTGAGGAAATTGAGACAATCGGGAGATTTATGGCCATTCTCAAAATTATTCTAGAAAACAGGTATAGCTCCGAACTTTTGGAAGAGAATACTTTTTTAATGAAACAAGGGCAGGAACTGGCCCGGTTGGGCAATTGGCAATGGGACATTATAAATGATAAAGTGACCTGGTCAGATTCGCTTTACGAAATTTATGGAATAGAAAAATCGCTTTTCAAAGCTAGTTTCGAGGGATACAAATCGATGTTACATCCAGCCGACAGAGAACGTGTCATCGATACCATTTATGATGTTCTGGCAACTAGAAAAGACGTCGTTTTTGAAGAAAGTATTATTCGGCCAAACGGTGAAATCAGAAACCTAAAATCATGGGGACGGTTAAAAACAGATGAAAAGGGGCTGCCTGTAAAGATGATAGGAGCCTGTCTGGATATTACAGAAAGCAAAAAAGTACAGCAAGAGCTGGTTTTAAGTGAATCGCGTCTGCGGACGATGGTGGATGCTTTGAAGTTAAGTAATGAACGATATGAATACGTAAACAAAGCGACGCGGGATGCGATTTATGACTGGGATATGGCGACAGACCATATTGCCTGGGGCGATGGATTTTATCGTCTCTTTGGTCATGAAATGAGTAATGAACGATTTCCTGTGCAAAAATGGCTGGATCTGATCCACGATACGGACAAAGACTTCGTTAATAAAACTTTAACAACTGCTTTGGCAAATCATTCGCTCAACAACTGGCGAGCGGAATATCAGCTTCAGAAGGTGAACGGCAATTATTCCTTCGTACAGGAAAACGGATACATCATTAGAAATTCTGAGGGCGAGGCGGTCAGGATGATTGGGGTGCTCAGAGATGTTTCGCAACGAAAAAAAACACAGCTTAAACTACTCCGTAAATCCGGATTGCTTGCGGCAATTGCAGAGGTCAATAGTTGTCTTTTACTGTATGACGACTGGTTGTCTGCTATTGACCATTCTTTTAATCTGGTTGGAAAAGCGGTAGATGCAGACCGGGTTTATTATTTCGAAAATTATACCGATCCTGAATCTGGTAAAGTATTTTGCAATCAGAAACTGGAATGGAATTCGGGTGAATTTCAACCACAGATCAACAATTCGGACTTACAGCATGTTCCGCATGAAACCTTACAGGAATTGGTCTCTTTGTTGACGAGAAAAAAGCCGTATTTGGGTATTGTCAGTAACTTACCAGATTCAGAGTTTAAATCCGGACTCATTGCTCAAGAGATAAAATCTCTGCTTATTTTTCCGGTTTTTGTTAAAAATAAATTTTTCGGGTATATCGGTTTTGATGATTGCAAGAGTGAGAGAAAGTGGAACGATGATGAAATTTCTTTTCTCAAAACAATCTCTGTAAATCTGGCGAAAGCGATCGAAACAGAGGAAGCTGACAGGGCACTTTTAAATGCTTACGAAGAAAAAAACAAGACGCTTGAAAGTATTAGAGACGGATTTTTCTCAGTTTCGAAAAACTGGACTGTAACGTACTGGAACCGGGAAGCGGAGAATCTTACTGGTATAGAACGGGAAGAAATAGTTGGCAAAAGTATTTGGAAAACATATTACCGGACGATTCCTCTGCGCTTTTATAATCTTTATTTAAAGGCCATCAAAGATAATATCCCTGTGCGTTTTGAAGAGCATTCTAACCGACTGAATAAATGGTTTGAGGTCAATGCATATCCAACCGGCGATGGCCTGACGGTGTATTTTAAAGATATAACGGACAGGAAAACGACAGAGTCACAGTTGAAGGAAATGCATGAAGAATTGGAAAAACACCTTAAAGTGCTGGCTGCTTCAAATTTAGAGCTCGAGCAGTTTGCTTACGTAGCTTCACACGATTTGCAGGAACCGCTGCGGATGATTACCAGTTTTCTGACATTACTGGAAAAAAAGTATAGCGAATCTCTGGACGATAAAGCCAAAGTCTATATTTACTATGCTGTGGATGGTGCCAAAAGGATGCGTCAGATCATCCTTGACCTGCTCGATTTTTCGAGGGCTGGCAAGACTAAGGAAATCCCGGAAAAAGTTGATGTGGGCGAAGTGATCCATGAAATCCAGACATTATATCAGAAAAAAATAAAAGATAAGAAGGCCAGGATCGAATATTCAGAAATGCCTCAATTGATGGCATTTAGAGCTCCTTTGCGGCAGGTTTTCCAAAACCTGATAAGCAATGCGTTGAAATATCATAAAAAAGATCAAATACCGCATATCCGGATTTTAAGTACTGAAACGCCTACGCATTGGCAATTTTGTGTAGCTGACAATGGAATAGGCATTGATAAGCAGTATTTCGAGAAGATTTTCATTATCTTTCAACGTCTACACAACCGGGAAGAATATTCAGGGACTGGTATGGGGCTGGCAATCACAAAAAAAATTGTAGAAACCCTCGGGGGGGAAATTTGGGTAGAATCCGAAGAAAAGAAGGGAAGCAGCTTTTATTTTACTATTGCTAAGAACTTGACAGCGTTATGAAAAGCATTCATATTTTACTGGTAGAAGACAATGAGGGTGATATTTTACTGACGACGGAAGCGTTGCTGGAGGGGAAAACTGTTAATAAAGTCAGTGTGGTCCGAGATGGAGAACAAGCCCTTGATTTTTTAAACCAGAAACGCAAATTTGTAAGTGCTGACGCCCCTGATTTAATTTTACTTGATGTAAATCTTCCCAGAAAAAACGGGCACGAGGTACTTCACTACATCAAAACAAATGAAAAATTAAAGCATATCCCTGTCATCATGCTAACTACATCATCATCAGACACGGATATAAATAAATCTTACAGCAATCACGCGAACTGTTATATAACCAAGCCGGTCGAGTCTGAAAGTTTTTTGAACGTGGTTTCCACTATCGAGAATTTCTGGATCAATGTCGTCAAACTTCCGTCAGCTAAATAACAGTAGATGGAAAAGGATAATAACATATATCGGATACTGGTCATTGAGGATAACCCCGGAGATTTTGCTCTGATCGAGGATTTTCTAGAAGATCAAATCTATCTTCCGGAGATTTTTCAGGCTAAAAACTTCAAAGAGGGAGAGCAATTTTTGAAAGAAACGGGTTGGGCTATCAACGTAATCCTGCTTGACCTTTCGTTGCCAGACAAAAGCGGGGAGGAATTAATTACGGAGATCCTTGCGATTAGTTCGGGGATACCGATAATTATCCTTACCGGCTATCCCGATGTCGCATTCAGTGTCAGATCTCTTTCGCTCGGTGTCGCTGATTATTTGCTTAAAGACGATCTTACTGCTTCTTCTCTTTTTAAAAGTATTCTGTACAGCATAGAGCGTAAAAAGAAATCGCTCGAACTTGAAGAATCTCAAAAACGATACAGCGATCTTTTTCAGCTTAGTCCGCAGCCGATGTGGGTTTATGATATCAATACGCTTCGCTTTCTAAATGTCAATAATGCGGCAATCAGGCATTATGGATATAGCTACGAGGAATTTCTGACAATGACTATTCGTGAGATCAGGCCGGTCGAAGATTTGCCAAAACTTGATGAGCAAATCTCCCTTTTGCGGAACAAGACCGATGTTCATTATGGCGGCATTTTCAGGCACTGCAAGAAAAACGGAGAGATTATATGGGCCGAAATTCAAAGTAATGCAATTCAGCTTGACAACATCGACGGCCGGGTTGTATTGGTTAATGACGTTACTGAACGTTTGAAATACATCCTCGAAATTGAAGATAAAAATAAAAAGTTACGGGAAATTGCCTGGATGCAATCCCATGTCTTCAGAGCACCTGTAGCGAGGTTGATGAGCCTGATCGATCTGGCTACCAATTATGAAAACACTGAAGTTGAGCAAAGGGAGTTTCTTGACAAAATGCTTACTTCCGTAAAGGAGCTGGATACTGTGATCCGATGTATAGCAGGAAAAACCGACGAAATAGATCAGTAGGTCCGGTACCGGACCTACCATATAGTAATTATTATTAGCTTCTGTCCCAGAACGCAGGAGGTTCAATGTCGAGTGCGCGGAGATAAACGTAACACTGGCCACGATGGTGAACTTCGTTTTCGATCATATAAAACAGCATATATTGAACGGTGCCCTCATACATGCCAAAGGCCAGATCATTTTCCTGGAACCGGCCTGCCGGGATTTGCGGCCATAATTCATTGATCTCTTCAGTTACCGAGTCCCAAAGAGTGAGGACTTCTTTTTTTGTCGCCGGTGGTGGTGTTGAAAAGTCGGACGGGAATTTTTCAGATGACCAATTTCCTGAAACGATTCCGTTGATACCGGGAGCAGCAAGTACAATCATTTCCATAGTAAGTTTAGCAAAAGGGCGCATACCTCCAATGGAAAAATTGTAAAAATCATCCTCAGGAAATGCTTCAATAGCCCGACGGGTAAGGCGCCGGTGCGCTTGCCAGTGTTCCAACAACACTTCGGGAGTAATAACCAGGTTCGACAGTGTTTCCGAAGACTTTACATTCGTTTCCATATTTCAAAGATTTAATTAATGATGATATGCAAATCACGCACGGTGAAATGACAACTGTGTGTCAGCAGTGAAAAATTAAGTTTTTCCATCATCATTTGGAAAACCGAAATAGTGGTATGGTATTTTCTGTTAAAAAAATAGTAATACTTTCGGATCGTAAGGTTAGAAGTTTCAAACTGTCTGATCAATCGCAGAAGGTAATATTGCAAGCCAAAAAAGATCTAGAAACAAGAAATATGTTTAAATTTAGAATATGATAGAACTTGTTCTATTTTGAATTGGCCAGCGTTTTTAAAGATTTAAGACTCCTCAGATAATAATAGCCCAACACGCGATGAAAGCAAAATTACCTGTTACTGTTGTATGGCTTTTTTTATTAGGTTCTTGTCCCTGTTTTGCACAAATACCAAATCCCAGATTTAAACATATAACCACAAATGATGGTCTGTCACAGAGCCATATCAGTGCTATTTTGAAAGATAGGCGAGGGTTTATGTGGTTTGGCAGTGAGGATGGTCTCAATAAATATGACGGCTATGAATTTATACATTACAAACATGACCCGAATGACAGTTCGAGCATAACTGACAGCTACATTCAGGATATTCTTGAAGACAAAGAAGGAAATCTATGGATCGGTACGTCGAACGGTCTCGATAAATTTGATCGGGAAAAAAACAGTTTTGTTCACTATCCGGATAAAAATGGGAATCATGATATTCAAGATATTTTTCAGGACAGTAAAAACCGGATTTGGCTGGCTACCAATCAAGGTTTGTTTCTTTTTAATGTTCAAACCGGAAAGTATATTTCCTATCAACACATAGGCAAGAAAAGATATGGATTAGCCTATGCGTATGTATATCAGGTCACAGAAGACAAAAACGGAGCACTATGGCTGGGCACAGATCAAGGTCTTTTTAAATTTGAGCTGCCGGGCGGTAAAACTACTGGTTACTTCAATGATTCAGAGAATAAAAAGAGTCTGGTATCGGACTGGATCATAACCCTCTTTACCGACAGCCGGGGAAATCTGTGGGTAGGCACCCACGGAGGGGGAGTGTCGCTTTACAATTTTAAGACGGATTCTTTTACGAATTTTCTCAACAATCCGAAGGATGGCAGCAGTATAGCCCACAACGATATTCTTGCGATTAATGAATCAGACGATGGGAATATCTGGATTGGTACGGAAAACGGAGGTGTAAGCGTTTATAGTTTTCGAACGGGACGTTTTACCAATTATTCGCAAAATCCTAACGACAATTCCACACTCAGCAATAATTCTATTTACTCCATTTACCCGGATGATGCCGGAAATGTTTGGTTAGGTACTTATGCCGGAGGAGTTAACTTTTTGCCGAAATTCGGTGAAAAATTTACGTCATATAAACAGATTCCCGGTAATCCCAACAGTTTGAGCAACAACACCGTACTGGCAATTAAGGGAGATTTAATCGATGATTATATATGGATCGGTACCGATGGCGGTGGCTTAGATCTCTTCAACAGGAAAACTAAAACATTCAGGCATTTCAGAAATGATGCAAGCAATCCAAAATCAATAAGTAATGATTACGTCATTGCAATCACCCAGATCTCACAGGATGTACTTGCCCTGGGGTTCCACAACGGTGGGTTTGATTTTTTTAATGTAAAAACAGGCGTTGCAGAACATCACCTGCCCAAAGAAAATGATCAGAACAGTCTGTCCATTTCAGATGTAAATAACATTTTCAGAGACCGAGACGGGAATATCTGGCTGGGGACATGGAAGGGCGGACTGAATTTTTATGACAATAAAACAGGAAAAATAACAAGGTATCGCCATAATCCGCTGTCCAAAACAAGTTTAAGCGACGATATTGTAACTACTGTTTTTCAGGACAGGAAAGGCAATATATGGGTAGGTACATACAACGGACTCAATCTGCTTACGCCGGACAGAAAACATTTTATACATTATCAAAGAGATGTTCGTAATAAAAAAAGTCTTTCACACGATAAAATTCAATCAATTCTTGAAGCGGATAATGGAAATTTATGGCTGGGTACCGTCGGTGGAGGGTTGAATTATTTTGACAGGAAAAATCAGACTTTCACATCTTTTACAGAAAAAGACGGGCTGGCGAGCAACGTTGTTTTTGCAATCAGGAAAGATAAGGATAATGATTTGTGGCTCAGTACAAACAAAGGTCTGTCTCAGTTTAATCCTGATAAAAAAACTTTCAAAAATTTTTCACCATCCGATGGCTTGCAAGGAAATGAATTCCGGGATAATTCTTCTTTCCAGACAGCAGATGGACAGATGTTTTTTGGCGGAGTCAACGGTTTCACTACCTTTTATCCCGACAGTATCAGAGAAAATAGTTTTATCCCGCCGGTCTACATTACAGGGTTTCAGATTTTTAATAAGCCGGTCGCTGCAGGAGATGAAACCGGCACCCTGGAAAAGGATATTAATGAAACTAAAAGAATTACATTGTCCTACGATCAATCCGTTTTTACTTTCGAATTTGCTGCATTAAGCTATACTGTTCCGTCTAAAAACAGATATGCCTACAAATTGGAAGGATTTGATAAAGACTGGAACTATATTGGAAACAAGCGAACGGCAACATATACGAACTTGAATCCGGGAACATATATTTTTCGTGTTAAAGGGTCCAATAACGATGGTGTCTGGAACGAACTGGGAAATTCTGTCGAGGTTATCATAACGCCTCCTTTCTGGCTGACATGGTGGTTTAAACTCGGTGGGTTCATACTTCTAATCGGTTCAGCAATCGCATTTTACAAAATAAGGACCTATTCCATCAGAGTGCAGAAGAGGGCACTGGAGAAGCAGATCCGAGAGCGTACGCAACAATTGGAATATTCAATTATTGAGGAGAAAAAAGCAGTTCAAAAGGCTGAACTGGCTAATAACGCGAAAAGTGCTTTCTTAGCAACGATGAGCCACGAGATCAGGACACCGATGAACGGCGTGATCGGGATGTCTGCCCTGCTGGCGGAAACTCCCCTGAATGAAGAACAACAAAATTTTACGAAATCTATTCGGGCCTGCGGGGAAGATCTTCTGGCAGTTATAAATGATATTCTGGATTTTTCCAAGATTGAGTCTGGTAATATGGAATTAGAACGAGGAGATTTCAATATCAGAACTTGTGTTGAGGAGGTAATGGATTTGGTTGTGACAAGCATTGCTGATCCAAAGCTTGATTTGATTTACCAGATTGATCAGGATGTTCCTGTTCAGCTTATAGGTGATGGTTTGCGTCTTCGACAGGTATTGATTAATCTGATCGGCAATGCACTTAAGTTCACCAGAGAAGGAGAAGTTTTTTTACATGTAAGTCTGGCTAACAGCGGGGTTGATTTTGTGGAAGTTGGGTTTGACGTACGTGATACAGGAATAGGTATCCCTGAAAATAAAATGGATCGATTGTTCAAAGCTTTTTCGCAAGTCGATTCGTCAACCACGAGGCAGTATGGAGGTACTGGTTTGGGTCTTGCAATCTGTGAAAAACTGGTAGGGTTAATGGGTGGGGAAATTAGCGTTAAAAGTATTGACGGTAAAGGTAGTAACTTTCATTTTTCGATTATTGTTGGCGTTAATCGGGCGCTGCGGTCGGGATATGAACTTGATTTTCTAAAAGATTTTGAGGGAAGTAAAATCTTGATCGTCGACGATAATCTTACAAGTCTACGCGTTCTGAAAGAACAGCTTGTGTTGTGGAAGCTTAGTCCGGTATTAGCCAATTCGGGCAGGCAGGCACTTGATATTCTGAAAAGTGAGGAGTTTTCTCTTGTGATTACAGACAATGAAATGCCGGAAATGGACGGAATTGAACTAGGTAATCTGATCTCTGAAAATTATCATGGCTTACCCGTAATTCTATTAAGTTCGCGCTTCGGCGAAACGCAAGTGAACAATCCGGAATTATTCTGCTCAGTGTTATCGAAACCTGTCAAACAGGATACTTTGTTGAAGGCACTGATGAGTGAGCTGGTAAAAGTCAAGACTTTGACCAAGCTTCCAACAGGGATATCCAAAGAATCAAAAAATATTCTCCACTTGGATTTTTCCAAGAAATATCCTTTATCAATTCTTGTGGCGGAAGATAACCGTGTAAATCAGATTTTTATCATGAATGCCCTTTCCAAGTTAGGATACGCAGCGGCTTTGGTTGAGGACGGTTTAAAAGCTATCAAAATCAGTGAGCAGAAACATCTTGACATTATTTTTATGGATGTTCAGATGCCGATAATGGATGGCCTGGAAGCGACGCAACGCATCAAGATAAAGTTTCCCGTAAAACCTTATATCATCGCTATGACGGCTAATGCTTTGCAGGAAGACAAGGATCGATGTCTTGCAGCGGGAATGGATGATTATATTAGCAAGCCTGTGAAATTGGAAGAACTGATTCTGATGTTGGAGAAGTGGTCGCTTCAGTTGCAGATCGCAACTTCCTGAAATATTGTCTTGAGTGTTTGATAGCAATTGATCAGCTCGTATTTTACGTACAGAGTTGTCTGTTTAGATTTTCAGCAGAGGCTTCTGCTTGGTGAAGGCCGCCTTTTTGGTTGTCGAATTTATAAGTTCAAAAAGCCTCAGCTTGCATAACGGCTTTCATTTTCAGCAGTTCCATAAGGTATAATCGCTGGAGATTTTCACTGCGTCGCTGACCAGAAAGAACAATGTGCTTCAAAATCCCAATAACAATATGGCAGAGTATTCCCTGGCTGATAAATCATTGACACAAATCAGATTTTAGCTGGATTTAAGATCTGACGTAACAATTTCCTTCATCAGTTTTGGACGGAGAAAGTCTTGGATATCAACTGTTTTCTGTCTGCATTGCTGTAAATGCGGCGCATGGGATGCTCCGTGATCCATGTCATGATTATGCTGACAATATATACGCTAATCAGGTCAGGGTGAGAAGAGCGGTCGGTGGTATTTTTAACTTTTGATGGCGAAATCTTTTACGATAACAAAACCGAAAAGTGGTTATTTATGATGCATCAATTTGATATAATTATTTAAAATTAATCAAAGAATGTACGTTCCTGATTCAGTTGAATAAACGCCTGGATAGTCTGGGAATTTACCTTCATAGCGGTATAGAGACGAATAGGTTTTTAGCAAGATTCAGGTTTGGCAAGATTTTAGGAAAGCATACTTTTGAAAAAAATAGTTTTAAAGCATGGTCCGTCATAGCGAACTGGGGGAAAACAGGGAAGAAAGAAAGAGGAGCCTGGCGAAACTTATAAAGGAGGGTGAGGTGACTTTGGGCGGATATCGAAAAGCCAAAATTTACGGAACTTTAAGGTGTGGATCAGGAAAGCAGATGAAGCTTGAAAACCGCGTTTTTTTCAAAAACGAACAGGAAGCGCTAAGCGAAGGTTACCGGCCATGCGGAAACTGTCTGCCTGAAAAATATAAACTTTGGAAAGCAGGAAAGAACTGGATTTGAATAAAAAAAGCAAATGAGGCCTGAAAATTTATTATCGCAGGAGGGAGAAGTATATTTTTATCCTGACTTTTTCAGTGAAGGTGAGAGCCGGGAATTATTTGAAATACTGAAAGAGACTATTCAATGGAAGCAAGAGCCGATAAAAATTATGGGGAAGGAAATTATGCAGCCTCGCCTGACTGCTTGGTATGGCGAACAAAAAACATACCGTTATTCGGGAATCACCATGTTGCCACAAATCTGGACGAAGGAATTACTGATGATCAAAGAGCGAATAGAAAGTGAAGCGGGTTGCAATTTCACGAATGTTTTATTGAATTATTATCGAGATGGGAACGATAGTATGGGCTGGCATAAAGACAATGAAAAAGAGCTTGGCCCAAATCCCGTCATCGGCTCGGTGAGTTTTGGAGTTTCCAGAAGTTTTCAGTTCAAGAACAAATCCGATCAAAATCTGAAAGAAAAAGTACTTTTGAGCAGTGGCAGCTTTTGCTCATGGCTGGTTCTACGCAACATCATTGGTATCACCGTGTTCCAAAGGAGCCAAAAATTTTAGAAAGCCGAATCAATCTGACCTTTAGAAGAATTATCTAACTGGTCATTTTTTGCCAGGCTTCTCCACAAATAAAAGACAAGATAACTTTCCCAACCCTCGAAATTTGTAAAAAACTTTTCAACGGGCGCGTAGTCTTTCTTATGCTCGATAATCTGATGGGTGAATAGTGCCTGCATCAGTCCTGTATCTCCATAGGGAATGCTGGTTTGTTCTTTCAAGCATTTCATCAAAGCATAATTAGCCGTCCAGACTCCGATTCCTTTTATGGAGGTCAATGCCTTTTGCCGGGCAGCCACATCTGGTAACAATTTTAATATACCCTTGCTAAGTTTTCCATCGGTAAAAATTTGTGCGAGTCCGATAATATATTCTGCTTTTTTAGAAGAAAACTGCATTGCTTTTAAGTCTTGCAAATCAGCTTTTGCAAGAACTTCGCAGCTTGGAAAAATGTGGTAGGCTTCGTTTTCGAACTCCATCTGTGTTCCATATTTTTCAACAAGTCTGCGTTTCAATTTGTAAGCGAATGTCAGATTTATTTGTTGTCCGATGATACCCCAGCACAACGCTTCGAAAAGGTCAGGTATGCCAACCAGCCGAAGTCCGGCAAACGAGAGTGTCATATATGACAGTCGTTCGTCACTGTTTAGCAGTTTGTAAAAGAAAGAAACGTCGCGATCGAGATCAAGCCATTCGATTATGTAAGCAGAGATTTCTGATTCGTCCTCATTCTGATAGTCACCCGATAAAATTTCAATTTGCAATGAATCATTCTTTTGTGCAATTTCAAGTAACAACGGTTTGTTGTTGATCAGCAAAGCCTTTCTGACAAGATTTGTGGAAACGGAGTGAAGACAATCGTCGAAATTTCGGTTCAAAAACCATAGAGATTCGTTAAAACTAAATGTGTATCCAATCGGTATTGAAATGAAATTTGGCTGCATAAGTTTTGTGCGGAGATGTAAATTTCGAGGCAAAATTAAATTATTCCCGTAACTGGTCCGAACCGGATCTTGCGTTTGTGGTAAGAAATAGTCGTGTTTCAATTGCAAATTTTATCCGGCAAAAACATTTGCCGGACAAAATTTGCAATTAAAGGTATTTGTGGAAAATCTACCGGTTTAAATTATTTTAGGAGATATGCCCAGTTCTTTTCTTACCGCGGGCGCTACTTTTGTTCCATACAATTCAATAGCTCGTAAAACATTCTTATGTGAAATATAGCCAGTTACAAGCTGTGCCAGAAATCGGGTGTTATTAAAAAGCTCGTGTTGGTAAAGAATTTTGTCAATGACTTGCTGCTCGTTGCCAACCATAAGCGGGCCGTCGTTGCGCATGTACTCAAATTGCGGACGGCTAAGCGGAGACCAGCCTCTTTCGCGCCCGACACGATTCATCAGGATTTCATAAGAGGGGTAAAATTCCTCAACCGCGCGCTGTTCATTATCAGCTACATAGAACTGAGAACTGATTGCCAGCTGCAATTTATCAACATCATGACCAGCATTTTTTGCCGTTTCACGGTAAAGATTGACAAAAGGAACAAACTGGTCAGCTCTGCCGCCCAATAGTGCAACAGTCATCGGGAGATTCATTTTGCCCGCACGAATTGCAGAGGCCGGCGTTCCGCCGACAGCAAGCCAGATAGGTAATTTTTCCTGCAAAGGCCTCGGATAAACCCCTTTATTATCTATTGGAGCCCGCAGTTTTCCTTTCCAGGAAACCTTCTCACTTTGATTAATTTTAACAAGCAGATCAAGCTTTTCAGTAAATAATTCGTCATAATCATTTAGGTCATATCCAAAAAGCGGAAATGATTCGATGAAAGAGCCGCGTCCGGCCATAATCTCCGCCCGCCCGTCGGAGAGAAGGTCCACGGTAGCGAAATTTTGAAAAGTCCGGACAGGATCTGCTGAGCTAAGCACAGTTACTGAACTTGATAATTTTATATTTTTAGTTATCGCGGCGGCGGCTCCAAGAATAACCTCAGGGGCAGAAATTACAAAATCCGGACGATGATGTTCGCCAAATGCAAAAACATCAAGACCGACTTCGTCGGCTAGCTTAACTTCTTCAAGCAGTTCTTTCATGCGCTGGTGCGCGTTGATCGCTTTTCCTGAAACACCATCCGGCTTTACTTCTCAAAAGTACTTATTCCTAATTCCATCGTTTTTAATTGTCTTGATTTAACAATTTAATCCTCAGGGTGATTATCGCATACTGAATCAGCGTCGACTTCCCTTGTTGGGGAGACAACGTCAGCCTTCGCGGTTTTGGTTTCTTTCAACCTCGCACTTTCTGAGTTGAAACAGAAACCAGGATGTTTTTGAGATTTCGAAAGGTTTGGGTGAATGTTTTGATTCTATTCGAACCGCTCGCTTCAAAAATTTAAAGAAAATTATTTTATCTGATGAGAAAACCAACGAATTCGACAAAGATGAAATTGAAGATGCGTAGGAGCGGGATGCTCCGGGTATTTTAAGAGGAATGCCGAAGGCCTATAGTGTGTGTAATGTGTCCTTAAAAATTAGCTCAATAGTTCGTTTGCTTTTTTGAGCCTGCCGCCAGGAACAAATTCACCTTCGATCCAGCGAACAAAGTTTTTTGCGTGCGTCAGGTAGATATTTGCTGCTAAAGGTTTCAGTTCAGAGCTTTCAATTTCTGACATGTACTTTTCGAGCAGTCGATTAATCTCGGTAAATGAATTTTCATCAGTTTTCATACGTCTGGGTTAAATAAGATGGTTGGAGATGTTACCTGTACTTTATTAAGAATGTTGCTGGTATTTATTTGGAACCCAAGTTGGCCCTTATTTACTTAATTGCCTAACCGTTAAATAAATGCAATTTGTTAGGTTTTGATTTTTCTCAATAATAGCATACCCATTCATTCGCTCAGAATGGCATTTTGTCACCGTTTATAGGAAATTTGGAAGCTATTTTATGAGATATTTCAGTTATTGTCCGGTAATATTTTAATCGATTGCATTTTCGTGAAAAGAGTTAAATAATGAGAAGAGTTTATAGCATTTTATTTAGAACATTTGAAATTATTATGAATATTATATTGTTCTGTAACAGGCATAAGTTAATTTTGGACCGTAATACGGTTTTAGTCGAAAAAACAGTTAAGACCAGATGTTAAATAAAGATGAAATAATTAAGGCAAAAATTTTGGAAGGCGCTGACCGATTGTTCCAGCGATACGGTTTGAGCAAAACCACGATGGAAGATATTGCCAAAGACGCCGGTAAGGGGAAGAGCACGCTTTATTATTATTTCAAGAGTAAAGAAGAGATTTTTGACGCGATCATAAGCAGGGAAAAAGATGAGTTTTTCCAAATGCTTAAAGGCGAAATTTCAAAGGCTCCGACTGCGCTTGAAAAATTCAAGACCTTTTATGTGAAGCGTTTTGAGATGATGAAGAAGATGGCTAATCTGTACACCGTTCTGGTGTCAGAGACGAGGGACGCAATGTTTTCGGTAGGAGGAGATTGTACTTGGCGAAAAAAATACGATGAGAAGGAGATGATTATTCTTAAAAGTATTCTCGAATACGGAATGATCAGCGGGGAATTTAGGATTTTAAACGAAAGTGAACTTGAAAAATTAGCCTTCGTTATGGCCAGTGCTCAAAGGGGAATCGAGTTTGATCTTTTAATGTATGATAAATTGGAAGAAATGCATGACTATTTAAGTTTGCTTATGCAGCTTGTCATGAATGGAATTAAAAAGTGTTAGGCTTTTCACCGGTCGCTTCGACCCGCATAAATTTACCGTTTATCGTTTTATACTTCGTCGTATCTGGCAAGAATTATAAGGTATAGATTTGCAACAGACTTACGGCCAGAATCATTGTAACATCTTTGTCTTTCAGGCCAGCGTTAATTCTGGTACATTCAAACGAAAGAAATTGAAAAGCGTTGCTGCTTAATCGTTTATTAATGCTTATTTTAGTGAGAACTTGGATTTCTATATCTGGATTTCAACAAGATTTGAATGCCATTCCAACATTAAATAGAAATTAAAATATTCAGATTCTGAATTGTTAATCAGGTTAAGTTAGGTAAATGCATTTTCTTTGCCGGTTAATAATTTCTTATTGATTCGATAATATTGTTTGGTACATGATATGAATTAATTGAAGTATGGAACGTATTAAAATACAATTTATCTATCTTTGCAGGAACAGTATTAAAACAGTTCTAAATAGTGATATTCGGTAACGAAAATGTGAGCTAACAGCGTGACTATGATCTGATTTTGCGCTAATTATTATGTTGACAGGCTTTTATAATGCTAGCTCGAAACAGAAAAAATTGTCTGAAAACAATTCGCTAATATTCCCGGTATTTCAATAAAAACTGTTTTTGTTATAAATTTTTTAAATAAATCAATTCAAGTAAAAACCTTTATTGAAGTAAACATGTTAGGTAATGCAGGCGAAATACTGAGTTAACATTGCCGAAATCTGATAAAAATTACTTTTTAATGATGAACACGATACATAACCCACTTGAACGAGTTGAAAATCAGGAAGTAGGTGCATGTTTCTGACACTAAATATTTATGGGGAATAAACTACATGCCCGGGTTTCTGAATTCAGAGATTCGAAGGTAATTAAGGAGAAGGGGCTGTACCCTTATTTTAGACCAATTGAGTCTGGTCAGGATACTGAGGTCTATATCCATGGTAAAAAGGTGCTGATGTTTGGTTCTAATTCCTATTTGGGACTTACAAATCACCCAAAGGTTATGGAGGCAGCTCGTGAGGCCATCAGTAAATATGGGACAGGATGCGCGGGCTCCCGTTTCCTGAACGGCACGCTTGACATCCATGAAGAATTAGAGGAGAAACTCGCAGTTTACACTGGAAAAGAGGCGTCTGTTCTTTTTAGTACGGGATTCCAGGCAAATTTAGGCGCGCTTTCCTGTATTACAGGAAGAAATGACTACCTGATACTTGATGATGCAAACCATGCATCTATTATTGATGGCAGCCGTTTGTCGTTCTCCAAAGTGGTTAAATATCAGCATAACAATATGGCTGATCTTCGAAACAAGCTCCGCAATCTTCCGGAAGATGCAATTAAGTTGATTGCTACAGACGGAATTTTCAGCATGGAAGGTGATATTGTGAAACTTCCTGAAATGGTAGAAGTTGCAGAAGAAGTTGGTGCAAATATCATGGTTGATGATGCGCACAGTTTGGGTGTTATTGGAAAGAATGGTGCTGGAACTGCTTCACACTTCGGGCTGACTGAAAAAGCGGACCTTATCATGGGAACATTCAGTAAATCTTTTGCGTCTCTTGGCGGATTTATCGCTGCGGATGCCGAAACAATAGAATTTTTAAAGCATCGGGCACGTGCATTGATGTTCAGCGCCAGCATGACGCCTTCGTCGGTTGCGAGCGTTCTGGCATGTTTGGAAATTGTTCAGACGGAACCGGAACATATCGAAAAACTCTGGGCTAATACAGATTATGCGAAAAGGCTTTTGCTTGAAAGCGGATTCGATCTAGGGCGTACAGAAAGTCCGATCCTGCCGATTTATATCCGTGATAATGAAAAGACTTTCCATATCACCAAGCTTTTACAGGAAGATGGTGTATTTGTTAATCCGGTAGTCTCACCAGCTGTTCATACTACAGAATCATTAATTCGTTTCTCACTGATGGCTACGCATACTTTTGACCAAATTGATGAAGCGGTCGAAAAAATGTCGAAAGCGTACAAGCAAATATACTCTTATCCTGTTACCGAAACCGTATGACCAGAGTTTTACCCGTTACCTCTAAAAAGGATTTAGACCGATTCGTGGATTTTCCTCATGATTTATATAAAAATGATGTCAATTACGTGCCGGAAATTTTTATCGGACAAAGAGATTTGCTCACACCTGGTAAACATCCTTTTTACGAACATTCAAAAGCCCAGTTGTTTCTGGCTTTTGATGGCGACAAGATAACGGGACGGATCGCTGCGATAAATAACAGAAATCATAACGAATTTATCGGTGCAAAAGATGGTTTTTTCGGTTTTTTCGATTGTATTGATGACCAGGAAACGGCCAATTTGTTGTTTGATAGTGCAATCAGCTGGTTGAAAAGTGAAGGGCTTAATAAAATTCAAGGTCCTGCAAATCCTTCAACCAATGATGTTTGCGGAATGCTCGTGGATGGCTTTGATATGCCTCCGGTTGCGATGATGCCTTACAATGCTCCGTATTATTTAAAGCTTGTTGAGAATATAGGTCTGAAGAAGAAGACGGATTTGCTGGCTTATAAGGTAATGCATGAGTCTGTAAATGATAAATCACTCAGGATGCTGGAGACGCTCCAGAACCGTTTGCTCGAAAGGCATGGTATCGTGATCAGGAAAGTAAATCTGAAAGATTTTAAGAACGAGGTAGTTAAGATCCGTGAGATCTATAACATTGCCTGGGCGGAAAATCTGGGATTTGTGCCGACAACAGAAGCAGAATTTGAATATCTGGCAAAAGATCTGAAAATGATCCTGAATCCTGATTATTGTCTGCTGGCAGAAAAGGATAACAAAATAGTTGGATTTATTCTCGCCATCCCGGATATCAACCAGATTCTGATTAAGATAAAAAAGGGAAGATTGTTGCCGACGGGTATTTTTAAGCTTCTGTTTTTGAAGAAAAATATTGACATGTTGCGTATTCTCACGCTGGGAGTGGTTGATGGTTATCGGAAAATGGGTATTGAAGCGTGTCTATATGGTGGAATAATCAAGAATTCTAAGGGCACCAAAATTAAGGGAGGGGAATGCTCCTGGATGTTGGAGGACAATTATATGATGAACCGTGCGCTGGATCAGATGAACGGAGAGCTTTATAAACGTTACCGGCTTTTTGAAAAAGAAATATGAGTGAACGAATTCTGATAACAGGTGCGAGTGGTTTTATAGGATATCATCTTATAAAAGCAGCACAAAAGGCCGGCTTGGAAGTCCATGCTGCCGTGCGTGCAACGAGCAAGTTATCACATCTGGATTCTCTTGCTCCTAAATATATATATCCAGATTTCAGATCGAAAGAGTCACTTGTTAAAAGTCTGGAAGAAGGACAATACGCATACATTGTTCATGCTGCCGGAGCAACCAAGGCAAAGGATGAGCGTGAGTACAACACAATCAATGCAGATTATACAAAAAATCTGGCATTGGCTGCGAAAGAGGCCAATATTCCTCTTAAAAAGTTTGTTTTTTTAAGCAGTCTTGCTGCCCTTGGGCCCTCAGCTTATCAGGATCATCATCTATTCAAGGAAGATAGGAGACCGAATCCTGTGACAGCTTATGGGAAAAGCAAACTGTTGGCTGAGCAATATTTGAAAGAAATTGAGTTGCCGAAAGCCGTCTTACGACCTACGGCAGTGTATGGCCCGGGAGAAAAAGACCTGTTTATTGTCTTTAAAATGTTGCAGGATGGGCTGGATGCTTATATCGGAAACAGTCCCCAGCGGTTCAGTTTTGTATACGTACAGGATTTGGTGAATGCCACGATGCTGTCGTTAAAGTCTGAAAATAAGAAGGATCATACATATAATATTTCGGACGGGAATGTATATAACCGTTACGAACTCGCCGATACTTTTAAAGATCTTACAGGAAAGAAGACGGTGCGTTTTCATATTCCGGTAGGTCTGGTAAAAGTAGTGGCAAATATGCTGGAACTGATGTATTTGAATTCTAAGAAAACTCCGGTTCTTAATAAGGAAAAGTTGAATGAACTAACGGCACCCAATTGGGCTTGTAGTATTGAAGCAGCAAAAAAGGATCTGAATTATCGGCCTGTTTATAATTTAAAAACGGGATTGGCGGAATCAATGCCTTGGTATACAGAGAATAAATGGCTTTAAAATCACCTCTTACACGAAAAATATATGATCGATATTGACCAGCACATCAGACCGCCGGGAGTTGTGGGCGGTATTATGCTTTCCTGACTTGGAGCATAATCATAAACAGAAATCAAAAGGTCAGGGACAAAAGATTGGTTCGCTTCTCAAATGAGATGCAGGAACCTTGTAGAGTAGATTTAACCTGAAAATAATGAGTCAGTTGCATAAATTAATTGCAACATCCTTGGGAATAGGATACGTCGGAAAGGGTGGAGGAACAGTTGCTGCTGTTTTCACATGTATTTGCTGGTATTTTTGGCATGAACATTTTATGCCAAACCTGTGGCTGGCGGTAGGGATAACGCTCGTTATTACCGTAATTGGGATTATTTCTTCGGATGCTGTTGAGCCTTTTTGGGGAAAAGATGATAAAAAAGTGGTGATCGACGAGGTCGCGGGAATGTGTATCAGCTTATTATTTTTACCTGCATCAATTGTCTACATCGTAGCAGGGCTCGTCTTGTTTAGGTTTTTCGATATCGTAAAACCCTTATATATCAGAAAAGCAGAAAAATTACCCGGAGGTCTGGGGGTTATGCTTGATGATGTGTTGGCCGGTGTTTGTGCAAACATACTTCTACAAATCGTATTCAGATTCAATCTCTTGTAAAATGTTAACGTTTATCAAGGCGCAAGCTTCTTCTTTGATAGCAACATTTATCGACTTTTCGACTACAATCGTTCTGTTGAACTTTTTTTTGCAAGAACCGTTTATCAGTAGTATAGTCGGTACAACCTGCGGAGGCATAGCCAATTTCATGATAAACCGGTATTGGGTTTTCGAGGCGACAGAAAATAAAATGAGCGGTCAAGCTTTCAAATATTTTCTTGTTTGGGTCGGAAACTTAGGTCTTAACGCCGCAGGAATGTATATGATATTACACGGAACAGAATGGAACTATGTCATCTCAAAGGCAGCGATAGCACTTGTTGTAGGTTTTGGCTATAACTATGTCTTTCAGAAAAAACTGGTTTTCAGATAGCACGTGAAGAATAAAATTAGATGAAAGATTCTCCTGCATTTAAAGCCCGCAGCAGGAGACGGCAAAAAAAAATAGAAATGATAGTACGATTTAAAATAGTTGCTGTATTCTTCCTGATTCTGTTTGGAGCAGACTTTGTCAGTGCACAAACTACAATCATCAGGGGAGTACTTACAGATTCTGCATCTAAGGAGACTTTGCCTTATGCGAACGTTCTCATTCCAGGCACCACTATCGGTACGCTGGCTGATGACGAAGGCCGTTATGCCATCAAACTCGAAGGCACTTACACAAAGATTCAATTTGGCTATATTGGTTATAATACCGCTGTCAGAACCATCGAGCCTGGTAAAGATCAGGTTATCAATGTAAAACTGAGTGTCAATACTTCCATGCTGACCGAGGTAGTCATCAAAGGGAAGGCGCGATATAGAAATCGTAACAACCCTGCGGTTGAGCTGATCCAGAAAGTGATTGACCATAAGAAGGAAAATCAGATGGAGGCTAATGATTATGTGCAGTATGAACAATACGAAAAAATATCACTGGCACTGAGTAACTTATCTGATAAATTCAGGGAGAAAAGAATTTTTAGAAATTACCAGTTCCTATTTACTGAACAAGATTCCAGCACCATTGGAGGCAAGAATATGCTGCCTGCTTATTTAAGAGAACGTCTTTCGCAGATATATTTTCGTAAAAATCCATACAAGAAAAAGCAGAGAGTTCTGGCGGATCAACGTGCAGAATACGATGCACGATTTATTGATAATGATGGTTTAAGCACGTATTTCAACAGGCTTTATGAAGATATCAATATTTACAACAACAATATTTCTGTCGTTACCAATCTGTTATTGAGCCCGATAGCCAATAGTGCTCCTACTTTTTACAAGTTTTTTATTACTGATACAATCAAAACCCAGCAGCCTTGGCTGGTCGAACTGAGCTTCATTCCTCGTAATAAAACCGATCTTCTTTTTCAGGGAAAACTTTATGTTACGCTCGATGGGCATTATGGAGTTCAGCATGCGTATCTGACAGTAAATAAGGATATTAACCTGAATTTTATGCGCGACCTTGAAGCCAAGCTGGAATTTGAGAAAAGTTCGGATGGAAGGTATCACATGAGCAAGAGCACGCTTGGAATGGAATTCGCCTTTGGAGATAAAGGGGGAGGGCTATATGGAGAGCGGACGGTTACATTCAGAGATTATGAGATAAATAGAGCGCAGAAGGACAGCGTTTATCAGGGGCCTGCTGAGGAGATTATGTACAACCCTGATGAAAAGAAGAATCCTGACTTCTGGGTGAACTCGAGACATATCCCGCTGGAACGAAGGGAAGTGGAGATATATAAAAATGTAGATACACTTCAGACAATTAAATCTTTTAAACGTACAATGGATATCGGTACGTTATTGTTTGCTGGCTATAAAACACTTGGGCCGCTTGAAATCGGACCGGTTAATACATTCTATAGTTTTAATCCGGTTGAAGGGTTAAGATTACGTTTCGGAGGAAGAACGACGCCTCAGTTTAGCAAACGGCTTTACTTTGAAACCTACGCTGCGTATGGGTTTAAGGATATGAAATGGAAATATTTTGTCAGCGGTACCTATTCGCTGAACAATAAATCCGTTTATCATTTTCCGCTCCATTATTTCCGGGTAAGTTATCAGCACGATACCAAGATTCCAGGCCAGGAATTGCAGTTCGTTCAGGAGGACAATTTCCTTTTGTCATTTAAAAGAGGAAACAATGATCGCTGGCTTTATAATGATATTTATAAATTCGAATACGTTCGTGAGTTTCCAAGCCGCATTTCCTATAAATTAGGTTTTACACAGTGGGCGCAAAGTCCGGCTGGTGCCTTGGTATACCAACGCTATGATACCACAAGCGATGGATTGATCAATATTCCTAAATTGTCAAATTCTGAGGTGAGTCTTGAACTTCGGTATGCGCCGAAAGAACAATACTATCAGGGAAAATTATATCGTATTCCGATCCCTAATAAATATCCTGTTTTCACTTTCCGGTACGCGGCCGGGATCAAAGGTTTTCTTGACGGGGAAACGAGCTATCATAATTTCACCGGAAACATCGCCAAACGCTTTTTCCTTTCTCAGTTTGGTTACGCGGACGTGACTGCCGAAGGCGGTTATCTGATTGGAAAAAATATTCCTTTTCCGTTACTGACGATCCACCGGGCTAACCAGAGTTATGCGTATCAGCTAAGTTCTTACAACCTGATGAACTTTTTAGAGTTTGTCAGTGACCACTACGCAAGTCTGGGTGTCGAATATTATCTGAACGGATTTCTGTTTAATAAAATACCTTTGTTAAAAAGATTGAAGCTTAGAGAAGTCGTGGCGTTCAAAGGACTTTATGGTGGATTAAGAAATGAAAATAATCCGGCAAATAACCCCGAATTGTACCGCTTTTTAAGAAATGATGACGGAACATCGGCCACCTATTCTCTTAATAAAGAACCCTATATGGAAGGAAGTGTAGGGATCGCGAACATTTTTAAATTATTAAGAGTTGATTTGGTTAAGCGCTTCAACTATCTTGACAACCCTAATGTTTCAGAATGGGGGATTAGGGCAAGAGTAAAGTTGGATTTTTAGTATAAAGGTAAAAAAATGAATAAGGACGAATTAAGGGTGGCCTTGCAACAGGGTATATATAAAGTAATCAATCCGTTTGTAAGGTTTTTAATCAAAGCCGGACTAACTCCCAATATGGTAACAACCATTGGTTTAATCCTGAATATCGGGGTTGCCGTGATTTTTATTTTGGGAGTTGAGGAAGGAAACAGGGGAGATTTTGACTACGTTGGCTGGGCTGGGTTTCTGGTTTTATTCGCCGGAATCTTTGATATGCTCGACGGGCAAGTAGCCAGACTTGGGAATATGAGCTCAACTTTCGGAGCTTTTTATGATTCTGTTCTGGACAGATACAGCGAAATGGTGATGTTTCTGGGAATCTGTTATTATCTGGTTGGTCATCACTATTTTTTTAGTTCGCTGTTTGCTTTTATTGCTCTGATCGGATCTGTGATGGTAAGCTACACGCGCGCCAGGGCAGAAGGCCTCAGGGTTGAATGTAAAGAAGGGTTAATGCAACGTCCTGAACGGGTTGTTTTGGTAGGGATTTCCGCAATTTCCTGCGGCGTGGCATCTAACTATATTGGTGGGGATTATAAATTATTTATTCCCGGAATACCTTTCCATGTATTTGAAACAATGTCAATTTTTACAATTCCCATTACAATCATGGCTGTTCTCACCAATATCACCGCTGTTAATCGATTGTTAAGTGTAAAAAAAATATTGGATAAAAAAGATTCCGATGAGATTTCTATTAATCGTTAGTTTGTTTGCATTTTTTGCAACAACTGACAACGCGTTTGCTGACAAAAAAAATGGGGAGAACGTAGCTGTCATGCCTGTTGATACTTTCCCGGTTCCAAGAGTTGCTAATCTTCTCTTTTACATCCAAAGAGATCCTAACACCAACACGATCTGTTATGAACTTAATGTTAATGACAAGGGGCAGTTGGATGAAGAAAATCCGGTTCACCCTTTCTGGATCCGTTATCCCGAGGGAGGAATGCGCAAAGAATTGAACTATGTTCAGCGCAAATTTGCTTACGGTATAGTAGTGAAAAAATCCGGTAAAGATTATTACCAGTTAAAATCAGTTGCCTACGCTAAAACTCCGTTATATTTAAAAAGAGGTACGAACAACAAATATCAGGTTTTCATGCAGATCAACCAGAAACAGTGCGTGCTGACCAAAATTTTTGTAAGAATCGATGGAGGAACTTTCTGGGTTCCCAACGTTAAATATATAGAAGTTACAGGTACTGATCCCTCAACTGGTAAAACCGTAGTCGAAAGAATTACTAAATTTTCCTGATGTTGTCATGCCCAAGAACTATGTATCCAACTCCAAAGAATCGGTTAGGATGTTCAAAAGCGATCTCCTAGAATCCGTTTCGAAAGTGCACTATTCTGTGCCATTATTCATTTTTGTTCCGGTAATTATTTATTTCTGCTGGAAAGCAATCTGGGAGCAGCAGCTTTCTGCCGTACAATTTGCCGAATTTTACCTTTTAGGTTTGTTTATCTGGACATTGACGGAGTATGTAATGCATCGTTTTGTTTTTCATTGGGAACCCAAGAAGGGAAATAAAATGCTGGAACGAATCCATTTTATTTTTCATGGTGTTCATCATGATTACCCAAGTGATGCGCACAGGCTGGTGATGCCTCCGTCGGTAAGTATACCACTATCGGCCGCCTTCTATTTTCTGTTCTCGCTTTTTCTGGAAACGGGGCCGCTGGCAGCATTTTTTTCAGCATTTATGACGGGTTATTTGTTCTACGACATGACACATTACATGCTGCATCATGCTAATTTTAAAAATAAATTCTGGAAGAAACTGAAAAAACATCATATGTTGCATCACTATGATGACGCCTCCAAAGGATATGGAGTGAGTTCTCCATTGTGGGACAAAGTTTTCAGCTCCGATTTTTTAAATAAAAAAGATGATTAACAATTTAGAAAGCCCGGTAACGAGTATTACGAAAAGCGATTTTTACGGCCCGAAAGCAATTCTGATGATGCTGGGATTATCCGCGGGTTATCTTTTATTATCAAGGTATCTTATCGGCTTCCGTAGTGAGCAGGTTGTTTTATTAGTACTAACCAACGGATTTTACTTCTTTTCCGACGCAACACGTAAATTCATTACCGCATTTTCTATCTTCATTGTGTACTGGATTTTGTTTGATTATATGAAGGCTTTCCCGAATTATAATTATAACACGGTGCACATTAAAAGTTTATATGATCTTGAAAAATCGATTTTTGGTATTAAATCCGGCCTTACGGTGTTGACTCCAAATGAATTCTGGATCAAACATCAGCATCCCTTTTTGGATGTAATGTCCGGCTTGTTTTATCTGACCTGGATTCCTCTGCCATTGTCACTGGCGGGATATCTTTTTTTTAAAAATCGTTCTCAGTTTTTCAGTTTCGCTTTTACTTTTTTATTGGTAAACCTCATTGGTTTTGTGATTTATTATCTGTACCCTGCTGCTCCGCCCTGGTACAGCCAGCAATATGGTTTTGAATTTATCGCAAACACACCGGGAAACACGGCGGGGTTGTCAAGATTTGATTCATTCTTTAATGTCGGGATTTTTAAGTCGATATACGAAAAAAGCTCAAACGTGTTCGCTGCAATGCCGTCTTTGCACTCATCGTATCCGCTGATCGCATTATACTATGCAATAAAAAGCAAAATCAGTTTAGGGCTGACGATCATTATTGGAATAACACTGCCCGGGATCTGGTTTGCAGCGGTTTACACAAGTCACCACTATGTTTTGGATGTTTTGGCAGGAGTTGCCTGTGCGATCGCTGGAATTATTCTGGTAAATTTGTTTATAGCAAAACGGTTTCGTTAGAATAAATATAGATTTTAACCGACGAAAGTTGAAGATAACCCGGGTTGTGCGTTATCTTCAACTTTTTGTTTTAAGCCAACTGTCAGCAATTTCATCATCAAGGTGAATTGTCATGAAAAGTATGATTTTCTAAAATGTATAATAAAGACTTTCAGCTTAAATGGCGCCAGCAAATCGAAGAACATAAAGAAATCCTGAACGCTTTATTTTATGTTATCTTTGCCGCTGTAATCATTATACCGCGGTGGTGGTATCTTCAAAAATATGGTTTGTCATTTCCGTTCTGGGATCAGTGGGACGCCGAGGGGGAAGATGTGGTCAGGCCGCTGGTAGAGGGACGTTTCAAAATTTCAAATCTCTGGCTCGCGCACAATGAGCACCGCGTTTTTCCAACAAGGATAGTGACATTGCTCTGCTTCAAACTTACAGGTGTTTGGAGCAATCTGAACGAAGCGAGAGTAAATGTATTTATTGCAGCATTAACTCCCGTATTTCTGGTTTGGCTGATGCGCTTTAAAAACGAATTGTATGGACTCAGATGGCTTGTCCTGCCAATCATTATTTCGCAATTTGTCCTTCCGTTTGGCTGGGAGAATATCCTGGTCGGTTTCCAAAGCCAGTTTTTCTTTTTGATGTTTTTTGCGTTGTCAGGTTTTACGCTTGCAACATTCAAACCGGAAAATGTCTGGGCTTTTACGGGCGTTATATCCCTAAGTATATTGAGTATTCTAACCATGGCATCTGGCGTGCTTTTGCCATTGATCGCGTGTGGGATTTATATTTTTCACAGCATCGTCGATCGCCGGAATTATCTGCTGACCCTTGTTTTTGTTTTGCTCTTATTAGTAGTAGCCGTTACGGGATATCAGATGGTTTCCCATGTTGACGGTCATGAAAGGCTTCATGCGACCGATTTTAATCAGTTTTTTGACGGATTTACAAGGATGCTAAGCTGGCCTTCAAGGCTCAACCGATGGTTGGCTGTACCTCTCTGGCTGCCGGTTTTTATAGGCATTCCGATTTTGTTGATAAGGAAAAGTTTTACTGGATTTGACTTGTTGATGACAGCCTGCTTTGCCTGGACCATGGCTCAGGTTTTGGCTATTTCCTATGGACGAGGCCATGAACTTGCTCAGGTAACTTCCCGGTATAGGGATCTTCTTACGCTTGGACTTATCAGTGTGAGTTGGTTTTCGGTTCGTTTACTGGATGAATTTCAACGAAATGCCCGGGTTTGGGTGCTAATGTTCGCTGTTGGCCTTTCTTTTTACATCACACTGTACAAGGCTCACAAACTACGTTTTGCTGATGATGTTATCGATATGAAAAATCAGTATGCTTTGATGTCACTAGAAGTGAGTAACGTCGCCGCTTATTACAAAACGCATGATAAATCGGCGCTTGATAAGCCTCGTTTTGAGATACCATATCCTGATAAAGAGCGGCTTCAACAGATGCTGGACCTGAAAACGTATCAATCCGTACTGCCGAAAATCGATAAGGGTATTAAAAACAACAAATAATTTATTCAGCATCTCGAACCTCGTCCTTATCACACAGGATAAGCTGACAATAATTTTACTTTTTCAAACCGTCTAAAATAAATGATATCCATAGTAATCTGTTCGGCTAACGCAAATGATTTAAGGTTGGTTTCTCGCAACATCGAGCAAACCATTGGCGTCCCGTTTGAAATTATTTCATTTGATAATAGCGATGGGAAGAAAGGTATTTGTGAGCTTTATAACATAGGCAGAAACAATGCAAAGTATGATATTATATGTTTCATGCATGAAGATATCCGGATTGATACGTCGGACTGGGGGAAACTTGTACTGGATAAATTTGCCGGCAAGGCTGAAATCGGTGTCGTTGGCGTCGCCGGTGGTGGATATAAATCTCTTACGCCGTCTGGTTGGTATTGTCTTGAATATAAATCGGTCGATCGTTACTTCCAGAATCTTTTACAGGGTTTCAAGCTTGATGATAAAGATGAAATACTCGCTTATCACAATCCTTATGACCAGAAAATTTCAGAGGTTATCTGCGTAGATGGCTTGTGGTTTTGTGCGAGAAAAGAAATTTTAGACGAAAAGCCGTTCGATGAAGATTTGTTGAAAGGTTTCCATGGCTACGATATCGATTTTTGTCTCAATATTTATGGTAAACATAAAATCGTTGTTGTGTATGATGTTCTGATGAAACATGCTTCGGAAGGGAATTTTAACAGCAGCTGGTTGAACGAAATTTTAAAGGTCCACAGAAAATGGACAAAGAGCCTGCCCTTGACTATTTCTGACATTTCCGATATGGAACTATATGATACAGAAAAGGCCGCTCTGAAAAATCTGGTAGAGCAAATGATCGAATGGAAATATTCATTTTACCAGATTCACCGGATGCTTTTGACTGTCGGTAAATCTGGTAAAATGCCTTTAAGATTGTTTTTCAAGGGTTACGTTCATCTGGTGGAGCAGAAATTAGGGATTAGGAAATAATTACCCGAAGATCCTGGTCCAAAGAAGTTTGGCTCTCATACCCCAGATATGGCGGTTAATAAATCCCTTTTTATTTGACTTTCTGTATCTTGGAATGTAATACAATGAATCATAATCTTCACGCAGCAAATTCGAGTATTCGAACGAAAAGAAAGTGTCAAGGCGTTCTTCGAACAACGTAACAAGTTTGTTTACAAACTCGGGATACTTGTTGTATTTGTAACCGTTGCAATGTTTCAGCCATTTGAGCTCTTTTCTCATTTTGACGATATCCCGGTTCTCGTGGTATTTCTTGTTAACTTTTTTACGTTTGTTCAAAATATCCGTAGAGCTCGAACTATGCTGTCGATATTGAACAAGACATTGATTTATTACGGCAATACTCCCGACATTTGCTGCCACGTAAGCGAGCCATTGGTCATGGAAAAAGTCTTTGTGAAAAGGTAACGCCCAGGAAAGAAGCTCTTTTTTGATCATGCAGCTGTGCCCCGAAATACAGTTGAAAAGCAGGAAAATTTTTGGGTTATCGCCGCTATACAAGTTAACGATATCCGACATTTTCTTATCCGCATCGGATCCGTCTTCATTGATCAGCGCAGAATCGTGATAGATCAAAAGGCTGTCACCAATTCCCTCGACCTGCAGCCTTATTTTATCCAGATCCCAGATATCATCCTGATCCGAAAGTGCAATTAAGTCGCCTTGGCATAAATTAACCGCCTTCTCAAAATTCTTTACGTAGCCAAGATTCTGCTCGTTCTCAAAAATTTTGATAAAAGGGAATCTTTGCTGGTATTCGCGCACGATGGCCATTGAGGAATCGCTGCTGCGGTCATCAACAGCAATAATTTCAATGTTCCGGTACGTTTGATTAACAAGTGAATCGAGTTGCTCACGGAGAAATTTCTCTCCATTATAAACACATAACGCAATGGAAACCAGGGGTGTATTTTGTTGATTCATCTTGGATACTTACTTATTTTATACCGCTTTCAGGCGGCAGGGAATTTCCTGTACAAAAACTAAAACAAACGTTTTATACCTATTCCCCATATTTTTCTTACTGTATAAAAGAACCGGCTGGCTTTATTTTTTTTCATCAGATACAAAAGCTGCTCCTGATGTTTCCAAATTTCGAACCCATAATCCGGAGAGGCCAAGGAAGAGTTTCTTTTCAGACTTAACTGATAAAGCGTCGAAATAAGCTCGAAGTTTTCTTCCGAACTATGGTCCATACAAACTTTTAACCAGTCGCTTTCCTGTTTGAGTTTCTCTATTTTTCTTTCGGTACTGTTCTTTCTCGGTGTTCTTATTGCCAGAAGATCCGTACTGTTGTGCTGGTGCTGACGATATTTGACCAAGGGCTTTTCAAGAAAATCAATCGATCCCATATTTGTTGCTATGTAGGCAAGCCATTGATCATAATGAAAACCGGAAGGAAACGGCAAAACGTGTTTCACCAGAGACTTTTTCATCAGAATACTATGCCCTGAAACGCAGTTCATAAAAAGAAATGGCGCGGGATGATTTCCTCTGTAAAAGTTAAATTTATCCGATATTTTCAGGTTCATCGACTTTCCGGCTGAATCAATAAATTCTGAGTCGTGATAAATTAACTGGTTGGTTCGTATCGCTTCGGCCTGCAATTTTAGCTTATCCTTGTCCCAGATATCATCCTGGTCACAAGGCGCAATTAACTCCCCCGAGCAGATGCTCAGAGCCTTCTCAAAGTTTTTATTATAGCCTAGATTTTGCTCGTTTTGAAAAAGATGAATGAAAGGATATCGCTCTCGGTAAGCTTTGATAATATCAGTTGTCTTATCAGAAGAGCAGTCGTCTACGACAATAATTTCAATATTTTTATACGTTTGTGCAAGCAAAGAATTCATGAGTTCTTCAAGAAATTCTTCGCCGTTATACGTACATAAAGCAATAGAAATTAATGGCAGACTATCCATTTACGCTTCCGTGAACTGCTGCATATCGATCAGCTTTTTATACAAACCGTGGCTGGCCATAAGCTGAGCATGCGTGCCTGTTTCAATAATTTGTCCATCTTCCAAAACCACGATCATATCCGCATTCTGAATCGTGCTCAACCGGTGCGCGATAACCAATGAAGTTCTGTTCTTCATCAGATTGTTTAACGCATCCTGCACGAGTTTTTCTGATTCTGTGTCCAAAGCAGAGGTTGCTTCGTCCAAAAGCATGATCGGCGGATTTTTCAAAACAGCTCTGGCGATACAGATCCGCTGTTTCTGGCCGCCGGAAAGTTTCATTCCACGATCACCAATATTACTTTCGTATCCGTTGTCTGTGTTCAGAATAAAATCATGTGCGTTAGCGACTCTGGCAGCATTTTCAACTTCCTGCTGCGTTGCATTCGGCATACCAAAAGCGATATTATTAAAAATGGTATCGTTGAACAACATCGATTCCTGATTGACGACGCCGATCATGGACCACAAAGATTCCATTTTCAATTTTTTAACATCTATGTTGTCAATCGTCACACGACCGCTTTCTGCATCGATAAATCTTGGAATTAAATCCATAAGCGTTGATTTTCCACCGCCTGACGGCCCAACCAAAGCAATCGTTTTGCCTTTTGGAATTGTAAGATTAATGGATTTTAATACCTGACGCTCTGAATAAGAGAAAGATAGGTTTTCAAGCTGAATGGAATCATTGAAAGAAGTTATCGCAACAGCATCTGGAGCGTCAGAGATTTCTGGCTTTTCATCGATCAATGCTAAAACACGTTCTCCCGCCGCGATACCTGTGTGAATACTACTAAATGATTCCGTAAGCGCCTTTGCCGGACGCATCACTTGAGAAAAAAGCGCGATGTATGATACGAATGCGGGTCCTGTCAGGTCCGATTGATTGTTCAGGATTAAAGAGCCCCCATAAAGGACAATAGTAGCTACCATTGCAACACCCAAAGTTTCCGAAACCGGGCCGCCCAGTTGCTGTCGTCGAGCCATTTTTCTCCCCAGGTCAGAATAACGCACATTCTCTGAATCAAATTTATTTTTAATCGCTTCTGTTGCGTTAAAGGATTTTATAATTTTAATTCCTGAGAGAGCTTCGTCCAAATAGCTGATCATCAGTCCAAACATATGTTGCGCCATAGCCGCTTGCTCCTTTAAGCGCTTTACAATTTTAGAAATAATAAAAGCCGAAATCGGAATTACCAGTATAGCAAAAATTGTTAGCTTGAAAGAAATTGAAAAAAGCATAAATATATAGGCAAGAAGCTGCAAAGGCTCCTTAAAAACAACCTGCAAGGTTCCTGTAACTGAAAATTGAACAGCGCCCACGTCTGAGGCGATTTTTGCAATGATATCACCTTTCCGTTGATTACTAAAATAGCCGACATGCAGGTTCATGACATTATTAAATACTGTCTTTCTCAGGTTCAGTAAGGTATAGATTCGCAGGTTCTCCATTATTCTTTGGGAAAAATATTTGAAGACATTTCCCAAAACAACGGCAAGTACAATTACTCCGCAAACATATTTTAAAGCACCAAAAGGACCATAACTAATACTGATCTGCTGGGCGAAATAATTAAGATAGCCAGTGATGTCAACCCAGCTTTTAGGCTCCTTAAGTAATGTTGCGTTACTGGATCCACTTATGAACAATGTATTTAACAGCGGGGAAAGAAGTGCTAACTGTAATGTACTGAAAATTACACCTAGAACGGTACAAAATACATAGGGAATGGCGAATCTTTTAATCGGCCTGGCAAAAGATAATAATCGAAAGTATGTTTTCATTTTTTATATAAAGGCACAAAGATACGTTTTTATGCCATTCTGTAAAGTTTCGGAAGCAAAACCGTCTTTTGTTAAAGTGAGACAAGATATATGGTAACGCAAAAAAGCTGTTTTTAATTTTAAATTGCTTCCCGGTTTTTGTGTTTTAGCCAGAATTACGTATAGTATTGAGACCCGCAGATTAGGAAAAGGTTGGAACGGGTACTAAAAAACCTTATTTTGAGGATCGCTTTTCTTATATCTACAGATAAAAAATATGAAAAATCAATTATCCAGACGAGAAGCTTTAAGTCATATATGCACATTAACTTCTGCTGTGGCTCTGAGTGCTTCTGAGTTAATGGCTAACAATCAACAGACTATGATGCTTAGAGAAATTCCATCTTCAAAAGAAAAGCTGCCTTTGGTCGGATTAGGTTCGTGGATTCAGTTCGATGTTGGAAAATCTGACGACGAAAGGCAGGGATTGGTACAGGTTTTAAAAAGTATGAACAGTTTGGGAGGAAAACTAATCGATTCGTCGCCGATGTATGGTAGAGCGGAGGAGGTTATTGGTGACCTGACCGCAGGTTCAGGAAATGCTGATAAGTTTTTTTATGCTACAAAAGTCTGGACGACCGGTAAACAGGCGGGAATTGATCAAATGAATGAATCGTTCAGGAAAATGAAACGGAAGAAAATGGATCTTATGCAAATTCATAATTTACAGGACTGGCAGACGCACATAAAAACGCTTAAAGACTGGAAGGAACAAGGAAAAATTCGATATGTTGGTATTACGCATTATGCAGTTTCGGCACACGAGGAATTG
The DNA here is from genome assembly GCF_900108855.1 of Dyadobacter koreensis. Lineage (GTDB taxonomy): Bacteria > Bacteroidota > Bacteroidia > Cytophagales > Spirosomataceae > Dyadobacter > Dyadobacter koreensis. The sequence goes on along the minus strand of NZ_FNXY01000003.1, from coordinate 203,680 downwards.
GAACGAATTGTGAAATCAGGAGCCGTCGATTTCGTTCAGTTTAATTATTCGATAAAAGTCAGGAATGCAGAGAAAAGCCTTTTGAAAGCAGCGAAAGATCATGGAGTTGCTGTCATTATAAATGAACCTTTTGATAGTGGAAATTTATTTAAACTCATCAAAGGAAAAAGTTTGCCCGCCTGGGCAGCAGATTACGAAATTAACAGCTGGGCCCGGTTTTTTCTGAAATACATACTTGCGAACCAAGCCGTGAATTGTGTAATTCCTGGAACTTCTGATGAAAAACACCTTATCGATAATCTGGGTGCGGGTTTTGGAAAATTGCCAGATGAAGCTGGGATTGCTAAAATGGCCCGTTTTATAGAATCAATTTGAAGAATTAATTCGAGAGGTGGCGAACGTAAATATGAACATACCGGTTACATAACCATCAATCCAGCATAATTAAAGCTACTGCATATATTAAATTACAATTAAATGGCTCGGGGTTTGCATCATTCCGGGCTTTTTTGTCGTAAATAATCATGAAAGAAATTAGTATAACTGAAGACCCGAAAATCAGTACGATTCGTCAATCTTTGCACCCTTGAAATGATAAAATTGTATTTTAATGCCATAAATCTACTTCGTATCGCAGTCGTTTTAGTTCTTGTTACGCTGTCTTTCTTTGCAAGAGCGCAGGAAAAATGTGGGACGATGGAATTGTTAGAACAAAAGTTCCAAGCCAACCCCGCACTAAAACTAAGGTTTAGCGCCAGAGAAGTTCAGTTCCAGGATAGGGTCCGGCAGAGGATTGCTTCCCGTAAATCATCTAAAACTGCTGAATTGGTGACAGTGCCTGTCGTTTTTCATATTGTTATGAACAATCAGTCGGCTGTGACTGACCAGCAAATTATGGCGCAGCTGGATACAATCAATAAAGATTATGCGGGGTTAAATGCCGGATCTGCAAGAATTCCTTCTTATTTTAAGTCTCTTTTTGGTCAGTCAGGAATTCAGTTTTGCCTTGCACAACGTACGCCGACGGATGAACCAACAACAGGAATAGTCAGATATAATACGACTCAGACGTCATTTGATTACACAAACAATTTTGTGAAACACCCTGCAATGGGCGGAGCTGATGCCTGGGATCCGAATAGTTATCTGAATATATGGGTCTGCGTTCTTGACAATGAAACGCTTGGTTACGCTACATTTCCGGACGACGGTGCAGAGGATGAACAAGGTGTCGTAATTGCGTACAATAGTCTACCGGGAGGAACGGCAACTAATTATAATGCGGGAAAAACACTTACGCACGAAATTGGACATTATTTTAATCTGCACCATATCTGGGGTGACGATCGTGGAACTTGCAGTGGAACTGATTTTGTGAGCGATACGCCTAATCAGGGAAACAGTACTTCTGTGTGCCGTACGGGTGTTGTGACCGATAATTGCAGTCCGTCCTCTCCGGGCATTATGTATCAGAATTTTATGGATTATTCTCCTGACAATTGTCTTTTAATGTTTACCGTGGAGCAGGTTGCGCGAATGGAAACAGCCTATTCAACCTATCGCTCTTTGCTTAGTGATTCGAAGGGGTGTCAGCCGTTGGATCTAAAGAAAAAGGATGCGTCTTTAAAACAGATTACCCAGCCTGATCAAAGACTTTGTGGCAATACCTTTACACCTGCGGTGCTGTTGAGGAACCGTGGCAGTGAGACACTTACTTCCCTGACGATCAATGCAAGTGTCGATAATGGACCTGTCACCAGTTACCGCTGGACGGGATCGTTAAAAACTTATGGAGAAGTTTTAGTCACGCTGCCATCAATGACTACGGTTGAGGGTGATCATCAGTTGACTGTGACAGCTGCGAGCCCAAATGGAGGGGAAGATGAAGATACCTCAAACGATACCCAAACTTTTGATTTTATTTACTATCTGCCGTCTTCTCCACCAGTTAGTGAAGGGTTCGAAGGTACGTTCCCTGCAACGGCCTGGGATATTGTAAACCCGGATGGCCAGCAAACCTGGGAAAAAACCAGTGTGGCTGCAAAGACAGGTAACGGGGCAGCTCGAATGAGGAATTTTGACTATTTGGCAATTGGCCAGAAGGATTATTTAAGAACGCCGTCGGTTAATATTTCAGGGGTCGATTCAGCCTTTGTCTCGTTCCAGGTAGCTGCCGCCACTTATACTAATTCCACCAATTTCAGCAGCAGCTCATGGGATACTTTACAAGTATTGGTAAGCACAGATTGCGGACATAGCTATACCAGTATTTATAAAAAATGGGGCCCGAATCTGGTAACGAGAACAGCGGCTACCAGAACTGCGTTTACGCCTTCTTCCGAAGAATGGAGAAAAGAAGAGCTTAATATCAGCGACTTTGTCGGCAAGGGAAATGTAATAATAGCTTTTTTGAATATCAATGGAAATGAAAATGATATTTATCTCGATGATATTAATATCAGGACGGTGACGGTTAATCCAAATTTGAAAGAAGCAGGATTTTTGGTAACGCCAAACCCAACGAGTGGAGAAATAGCAGTCCAGTTTTATCCGCATCCAACCGGATTGAGATCAATTCAGGTTTACAATATCAGCGGGCAGGAGGTAGCAAGGATTACACTTCCCGATGGCGAGATTAGTACTAATATTTATAATTTCAACCTCCATAATTTTGCGGCTGGCATGTACATCGTGAAGGCAGTTTTTGATGATAGAACGCTTACCAAGAAAATTGTGAAGTACTAAAAAGTTTATTTAACCTGGCTTAATTGAATGTCGCTTTATCTTGCTAAGGTAAGTAGAGCGGCATTTTTTATAAAGCTATTGCAGGAAACTAAAATAATTCCAGCTGTTCAGGATCTCGGGGTTTTCTGGGTTTTATTTCCGGTTGTCCGAAATTGGAGAGCGAAATTCCCAGCAGCCGGACCGGTTTTTCTTCCCGGTCAACTTTTTCTAAAAGTTGTTTTGCAGTGTTAAATATCGTCTCAAAATCTCCGACTGGGTGAGGATAAGAATGATTTCGGGTAATTTGTGTAAAATCGCTGTACTTTACTTTTAACGTAATAGTCCGCCCTTTTAATTGTTTCTTTTGCAATCGATTAAAAACGGTTTCGGCGATAAGGTCGAGTTCCTTATGCATTTCATCGATCGTCACCAGGTCATAAGTGAAAGTATCTTCCGCGCCAAGCGACTTTGTTTCCCTATGAGTCTGAACTTCCCGTTCGTCGATTCCCCTTACGATTTTAAAATAAAAATGACCTGATTTTCCAAAATGTTTAACCAGTTCATTTTCTGAGAGTTTTCGCAGATCGGCGCCGGTGAACAACTGCATTCCGTTCATCTTCTGAGCCGTGACTTTACCTACACCAAAGAATTTCTCAACCGGGAGATTATTGATAAATGACTCAATTTTTGAAGGACCGACGAATGTCAATCCATCCGGCTTGTTGATATCTGACGCGATTTTTGCAACAAATTTGTTGGTGGAAATACCAGCGGACGCGGTGAGATTCAACTCATCTTTGATCGCTTTTTTTATTTGCTGAGCAATTTCCAAAGCAGAACCGATGTTTTGCTTGTCATTCGTAACATCCAGAAAGGCTTCATCCAGCGAAAGCGGTTCTATGATATCCGTATAGCGCTCAAAAATTTCCCGGATACTTCGGGAGACAGATTTATAGGCTTCAAATCTTGGGTAAACAAAAATGATGTCGGGACACAACTGAATGGCTCGCCGGGACGACATTGCGGAGCGGACACCAAATTTCCGCGCTTCGTAACTCGCCGTTGCCACTACGCCGCGACCGGTAGGCGAGCCGCCGACAGCCAACGGTTTTCCTCGATATTGTGGAAAATCCCGTTGCTCAACCGACGCGTAAAATGCGTCCATGTCAATATGGATAATTTTACGGTGAGATGGTTTTGGCGTGTCTGACATTAATCTAAAACCAAAAAAAAGGTCTTAATGTTCTTTTCCGAAGTTTTTCTCACCGGCTTCTATCCTGGCAGAAAGGTGATTTGAGGAAGGTGGAATCGGGCAATGATACCCGTCGCTGTATGCGCAGTAAGGATTGTAAGCCTTATTGAAATCAAGAATGACAATATTTTCCTTAATATCTCCCGTCCGTAAATCGATATATCGACCGCCACCGTAAGATTCTACGCCGTTCGTTTTGTCTTTAAAGGGTAAAAAAAGATAATCTCTATACTGCGGAAGCGTTTGCAGACTCAGACTCCTGTAAACGGTCAGCGACTGTTTTCTTCCATGAAGCCGGAATTTTAATTCGCCATATTTCACATATGTTTTGTTGGTATCGCTGTATGTGGGCATTTCAAAAGGACGACTTTTCTGAATTCGTTTGAACACAGCAGTAACACGGTAGGTAGAATCAGGTTCAAAAAACCGCAGGTAGGAGAGATCGTCTTTCTTCAACGGAGAATTTTTCGATTTTAAAAAATCTTCCTTGTAATTTTTCCTGAATTTTTCGGTTTCCTCATTAAAGTTCTGTGCGATAACGTTGGTACAGAGTAAAAGAAGAATAGCTAGGTTGAGTATGTTTTTCATTGTGTATTAAAAAATAAATCCGGCAAAAATTACCGGATTTTGTTCACATTGTCAAGATTTCAGACCGGACAGCAGACATTAGCTGCCGGCTGAAATTTATTTTGCTTTGTATTTAATTATTTTGCTTTCGTCGATGTGATAGTAATTTTTTACAGCTTCGTAATTGCTAACATCCACAGCGCCGCTTTTTCTTGCGTTGAAGTCAGAAGGAATCACTACCACACGAATGGTCTGATTTTGCAAAGTTGCAGCATTAAGCGATCCAAGATTAAAACTGGGATCATCTGCATCAATAAATACGCTGAAATCAACCGGCGAATAATCAAAATTATATCGCACAGATGTGTTGATTGCCTGCGGTAATAATCGCCAGATAGGAGTGGATCCGTTTACCTCCCAAAGAATATAGACCAGAACTGCATCTGATTCAACTACTTCCAAATTGGCCACGTCAGCAAATCTGATCGTGTAAGAGTATTGGTTGGCTGCTGTGAAGTTAATATTTTCGGCTTCAAAAGTAGTTCCGATCAATCCATCAGCGCCAGGAGGTCCCGGTGCACCATCATCTCCTTTACAGCCCGCAAAAAGTACAGAAATAACTAATAAGAGCGGAACGAGTTTTTTCATCATGAGTTTAAATTGGCTAAGTGAATTTTACTGGTAACAAACGTATGTTATGTTTTTTAATTGCCCTAATAATTTCGGGCCATTAACTTTTCATTGACAAAATGAAACTACTCTGGAACGGTATTAGTTGGGTATTCAGGTAGCAAAAATACGGCTAATCATTAACGATTAATTAATTTGCAATGATTAGAGTAAGATAGTATTTTTCTGACTTGTAATATCAAAACAATTATTTATTCAAAAAAAAAGAAGGCTATGATCAACCGTAAAGCTAATGCCGTTTGGAAAGGTACAGGAAAAGAGGGTACCGGGGTAATGAGTACTCAAAGTACTGTCCTTGAAAATACACAATATTCTTTCAATACACGTTTTGCTGATGGCGTGGGGACAAACCCTGAGGAGCTTATTGCTGCCGCTCATGCAGGATGTTTTGCAATGCAATTGAGCTTCCTTTTGAACGAAGCTGGTTTTACCGCAGACGAACTAAATGTTTCTGCTACCATCACGCTGGATCCTTCACAAGGAGCGATTACTAAAAGCGCTTTGGTATTGAAGGGCAAAGTTCCTGGTATTTCGGCTGAAAAATTTGACGAAATCGCTCATGCAGCCAAAGAAAAATGTCCGGTTTCAAAAGTATTAAATGCTGAGAAAACACTGGAAGTTGAATTTATCTCTTAATTCAGGGTTACGACAATAAAAGAAGCGGGCTGAGAGGATTTTCTCAGCCCGCTTCTTTGTATTTTCACATATCAGAAATTCGGGTCGTCGGCACTTGGGCCGTAACTTCCCGGAATAGGAATGTTTAAAAGTCTTAGAGAAACACCCAGCTGGGCTCTGTGGTGGATAATCTGGCTAAAAGTTATCCTGATAAATTCTGCCTTAGACGTTTTACTATAAATTTCTTCTCCGTTTCTAAGTACCCAAATATCATGCAACTGTTCTTCATTAGCAGTCTGAAGGGCAGAAGAGCCTTCCGCTAACGATTTTTCAAAGAATTCCAGTAAACCAGGAGTGTCCTTAATATCCTGAGGAGTATATGGACTGCTTGCAAAGTCAAGTTCATCTGTATTTAGAACCAAAGGTATCCAGGTAGGTAATTCAGCGATATGCGTTGTCAATTGCCTGATGCTCATGCTTTTCGGATGGGGTTGCCAGTCAAAGTTGTTACCAGGTACACGTTCAAGCATTTTGCGGGTCGTGAGTGCTTCTTGTGCAAATTCTTTCAGGAGCAAGGGCGTTAATTCCATTATTTTTCTGTTTAGTGATGCTGCAAAGAAAAAGACAGCCAGTGACAACCCTATGTCAGTTGTGCGGATTAAATCCGAAAAAACAGTAAAAAATAACTTCGTAAAGTGTTAACTACAATCACTGCTATTTTTGTAGAAATATATGTAAAATACAACACGACCTAATTCGTATTGTGGAAAAATTTTGTGTTTTTTCTGGTGATAATGCTAAATTATAAGCGGCATAAATATATATTTGTACGAGTTAACTATCTGTACAATAGTTACTTAGTTTTTTGTAGAAACACTTTGCAATGTGTATTAAACAGTTTAGAATTGGTAATAAATTTCATTGAATGTTTTCTACAAAATTTAAATAATTCAATTGTTGTAAACCCAGACTTTATGAAAACACATTTTAGGAATGTTTACTTTTTAAGTTTGTTCGCTGCGGGTATTTTTACAAATACATCAAATGCTGTTTTTGCGCAGTGCAGTTCGACCACCGTTCTTACAGTTCCCAGTACTTACCTGAGTAATGAGTTGGTGGGAAATGGGAATTTTAACGCCATTATTTTTGGAAATTTACACGCAACGGGCGGTGATAGTGAAGGAAGGCTTGTTGTTGCCGGCGACTTTACAGCACCAGGCAGTTATAGTGTAGGTTCCGGCGGCGGGAGAGATGCAACTCCTAACACTGACAATTTTATTGTCAACGGCATATTCACAAATGCTAATAATTGGGGGATGACCGGTAATTTCGTGTATAATGAAGCCTCGGTAAATACTCAGTTTCCTACACATCCAGCAGGTACAGGAGTAAACAAAGGTCCCGGTAATACTGATTTGTTAGCTTATGCTAACTTAAAAACATATTACAAAGATTTGTCGGTCACGCTTTCAAATCTGACACCAAACGGAATAGTGACCTATTCTCCTTACAATTTTGTAACAATCGATCTCACGGGGACAAGTACGAGTTTAAATGTTTTTTCTGTAACGCTGCCCTTGGATAAGCCGTTCGGAATTAATATCAATGTGCCCGCTAACTCGTCTGTTTTGATTAACGTAACAAATAAAAACGTCTTTGTAGACGGCGGTGCAATCAACGGAGGTCAAGCCGAAAAAACGTTGTTCAATTTTCCTTCTGCGACAGATATCTCTTTGAAAAGCTTTGCATTGCAAGGTCAGTTACTGGCACCGCTGGCGACGCTGTCCGGTGATGGAGGCAATATTAACGGACAAGCTGTTATCGGTGGAAACGTAACTCAGAAGAATGGTTTTGAATTCCATAATTATTGCTCAAGTTTCCCAATGCCGACAGTCACTCCGCTCCCTGTAACGTTAACTGCTTTCACAGCGGCGAAAGAGGGAAGCCAGGCTTTATTAAACTGGGAGACAACGCTTGAAGCTAATAGTGATCGTTTTGAAATTCAGCACAGTGCAAATGCAAAAGAGTGGAATCTGATCGGAACAGTCGCGTCGAAGGGTGAAAGCAAGAGTTTGGTTCGCTATCAATTTGTTCATTCCAATCCGGTAAATGGTCAAAATTATTACCGTCTGAAAATGATAGATATGGATGGAACGTATGCGTTCAGCCGTGTACAGGATGTTGTAATAAATACACCCTCCGTTGTGACTGCCTATCCTAATCCGGTTGTTAGCGATCTAACGATCGAAACAAATGATTTAAGTAAGGTAAAAGGCATTTATCTGATCAATGCTGCGGGACAAAAAATCGCAATGTCCATTTCATCGGATAAAATCGATATGTCAAAAGTGCGTGCAGGTATTTACATTCTTGAGGTAAACCAAACGAACGGTGCGGTGAGTACAACAAAAATTGTAAAGCAATAAATTTGATTACCTAACTAAATGGAGCACATATCAGTCAGATCGGGCGCGTAATTGATTTATGTGTCCGGTTTGATTTATTATTTCAGTCAATAAATAATTCGCTGGCGATACGATCTGCAAATAGTTTTCCTGCCTGCGTGAGTAAAATCGTTCCATTTTCTGCGATCAGCCAACCCTTTTGCGTCATTTCCAAAATTCCGTCACGGTTTTGCTTCTCGAATTGATTATCAGATAAAATGCCTAGTGTGGAAAGTTCGCATCCCCATTTTGTGCGTAGTCCCGTTAACAAGTACTCATTGGTCTGGTCTGCCTGAGAAAGAATCTCGACGGTCGAAGGAATTTTATTCTGTTGGATTGCTGTAAGATACTGGGCGTTGTTCGAAATATTATATTCCCGGCTCAGACGATTATAAGAATGCGCACTTGGCCCGACACCAAGATACGGACGTTGTTTCCAATAGGAGCTATTGTGTTTACTGTATTGCGTATCCCTCGCAAAATTTGAAATTTCGTATTGTTCATATCCTTTTTCGGCAAGTCCGGCTATCAGGATTTCAAACTGGCGGGCGGCAAAATCTTCATCGATCGGTTTCATTTTCTTCTTTTTTAGCCAGCTTCCAAAAGCAGTTTGCGGCTCAATTGTCAGGCAGTATGCTGATATGTGTGAGACATTCAAATCAAATGCTTTCTGCATATCCAGTCGTAAAATTGAATGATCCGGGGCAGGTATCGCATAAATCAGATCAATGGAAATATTTGTTATTCCCGCATCCTGAGCAAGTTTGACGCAGTTTCCTGCCTCGTAAGAATCATGAACCCGGTTAAGAAATTTCAGATGTGGTTCATAAAATGACTGAATTCCGATGCTCAACCGGTTAATTCCCGCTTGATGTAGCTGTACAAGTTTTTCCAAGCTAAGATCGTCCGGATTGGCCTCCAGGGTGATTTCGGCGGCAGGGCTTACATTAAAGTGCGTACGCACTGTATCCATTAAAAATTCCAGCTCGAAAGTATCCAGCAAAGACGGTGTTCCGCCACCAAAGTAAATTGTCTCTAAATCAAAAGAATCCAGGTAATTTTTTCTCAACGCAATCTCCTTTGCAATGGCTTCCACAATGGCCCGTTTGTTGTTGGTATTCGTGCTGAAATGAAAATCACAGTAATGACAAGCTTGCCTGCAAAAAGGGATATGGATGTAGAGATGCAATTTTCGAGGATTATTAGTTAACGATAAATTCTAAGGATATTACGAGAATTCATCTGCGAAATTGACGTTCACGGACTGTAATAAAACAGATAGCAGAACAAAAGTTCAAATTTGCCTCGGAACAATGAAGTTGTTGATAAAATGATTACCGATCAAAATCGTAACTGCCGGATAAGTCAAATTAAATCAGTTTTAATTATCCATGAAAATTATCTCTTACCCCATTCCCAGCCGAGCTTAACACCAATCCAGAAATTCTTTTTCGGCGCGGAATTGTAATAGCGGTTTCCAAAAGCATTCAGATCGTAACCCAGACTGTAAATTCCTGCGTTGACTTTTTCGGCGGAGGCGGAAAGTTCGCTGTAAAGGTGTTCCCCCCAACTTTTTTTCCAGGCTGCACGTGCGGTAAATTGGTTATAGGGAGTATTTTTTAAGGTATTGGCATCGTTCAGATAAAGAGAGCTTCCATGTTGGTAAGTCGCGAAAAGTGAAAAACCATATTTAAAAATTGCGTCGATACCAGTCGTCTGAATAAAACGAGGTATTCCTGGAATCAGTTTGCCACTTAGGTCCGTATCGGCCTGCTGGTAATCATCGTAAGTGTATTTAGTATAAGTTCCGGAATCCCAGATGCGTAAAGCAACAGGCAACTTAGGATCAGAAAGGAGATCATAACTGAGATTCCATTCCAGTCCAAGCTGTTTGGTTTTTCCCGCATTCACAAAAAATTCTGAGCCTGCTTCGTCGCTTCTTCTTACGATTGTCTCCTTCAGGCCGAAGTGGTAAGCACTGATTTCTGCGGTGAAATGCTCAGTTATTTTACGAATCCCAATTTCTGTATTCATACCTCGCTCAGCTTCCAGCTCTTTTCTGAATCCACCGGCGGAAGGGCGCACTTCCTGCAATGTAGGAGGTGAGAAACCGCTGCTATAAGATGCAGTCACTGCCCAGGTCTTTGCAATAATTTTGTTGATTGCAAATCTTGGAACAAAAATTCCATCGAATGTTTTTTGCTCTTTGCTGTACGGAAGTACAAAAAAGCGCTCGTATTTGTATTTTGAGGTATTATAACTCAATCCGACAGTCGCTGTCAAATCTGAAAATAAAATAGCTTCCAGTTGACTGAATGCTGTTAAATTGGTTGTGCGGACATCTTCAACTGTTTGTTGTTTACCTGGAACTCCACCGTTATTATCATAATTTCTTTGTGCGGAACGCCCATATTGCCATTCAAATCCGGTCGTCCAGTTCGTTTTAATATCACCGATCCGGGAGCTATTTTTCCAGCTGTTTCTCCCCCCGATTCCTTGCTCATCACGTTTTTCGTAATTGCTTATGAATGGATTGGCAAAATCATTGGTAGTCAGGTACAATGCTGTGTTCTGCGTCCAGGTATCAGAAAGTGCCAGCGAATAATTTCCACCCAGAAGAGCAAATTTTGTATAAATTCCTGCATTTTGAGCCTCGCTTCCAGGAACGGTTGCAGTGGATTGCCTCGCCAGTGTAGGGTCGGTCTGATATTGAGCAAGTGTAATTCCCCCCGGTGTCTGGTAAGACAAATCTGAATACATTCCTAAAAGTGATAAGGTTCCTTTTTCTCCAATTTTAGAAGTCGAGGTGAATCGGATTGCATCACGTTTCATAGCACTTTGCTTGCGATAACCGTCTTGTTCCTGATGTCCGTACTGAATTGAAATATCGCCCACCTGCAGCGTCGTGCTTCTGCTCTGAAAACCATATTTGCCATAGCCTGCGCTTTGTTCTATGCGGTTTAAGGCGGGATTGTCCGTACGGCTCTGCATTAAAACAACACCGCCGGTTCCTGCTCCATACAAGCTGCTTCCCGGACCTTTTATGACTTCCATGCTCTGGATTGCACCAAAGTCTACGGAGTTTAACGGCGTATTTCCGCCCGCATCTGTAAATGGAATTCCATTCCAGTAAAATTTAACATTTCTAATTCCAAAAGGAGACCGGATCATGCTTCCGCGCACAGAAAATCTGTAACTTCCAGGAGACCGTTCTTCCATACGGACACCGGCGATGGAATTGACAGCATTTGTCCAGGTAGTAGCAGAAAATCGTTCAATCGATTTTGGAGTAAGCAGCCCGACAGTTGCTGTTGTAGCAAGCCGGTTTGTTTTTGTTTCAAAAGCATTAACAGTAACTTCTTCCAGCAGCTTAGCTTTAAGCGTATCAGTTGGTACAGAAATCTGACCAAAACTTTCAGATATAATTAAAATTGATAAAACCGGAACAGATAAATATCGGAGCATACTTTGTAGAATGGGAATTTACGGCAAATCTCTCTATTAAAGAGGATACTAACAAATTAGTATCGGTATGAAAAGCTACTGTGATTAAAACCATACTATCAGATAATGGATAAAACGGTAATGGAAATGAGTGGGACTGATCTAATTGTCTTGGTCCTGAGTACTTATTTCCACATTTAAAGCCATATTATTACCGAATTACCGTTGGTAGGATATTTTCTACGTATACAGAGATTATATTTCTACGATTAACAAATTTTAATCTAAACACAGAAAAAATGAAAAAGATCAGTTGGTTGGTAGCTTCAATGCTTACACTTGGAATGTTAACTTTTAGCAGTTGTTCTGAGAAGACCAAAGACTCGGCAAAAGATACAGTAGAAGGAGCCAAAGAAGACACTGAGGAGGCCCTTGACGAAACTAAGTCAGATATGAAAGAAGCTGGCGATGATTTCAAGTCAAAATTGAATGAAGATAAAGAAGCATTAAAATCCGATATAGACGGTGCGATCGCTAAACTTGATACGAAAATAGATGAAGCGGATGCCAAAATGGATAAGGCAACTGAAAAAGAAAAAGAAAAATGGAAAATGCGTAAAAAGGAGCTTCAGGATGAGAAAGACGATCTAAAAGTTTCTCTTAACAAGCTTCAGGCTGAAACAGATGAGAAGTGGGATAACTTCAAAATGGAGACAAGAACCAAGATTGATAAAGTTAAGGCAGATCTTAACGACTAATCTGATCAATATTTAAAAAATAAAGCCCGACCTGCCAAATGGTAGCTCGGGCTTTATTTTTTTACCTCAGAGGCAAATGAATCTCAGTCATCATGCAGCGGGCTGAACCTCCACCGTAACCTTCAATAACAGATAAATCGGTATGAATAATTCTTGCGTAATCGAGCAGGGATTTTCGCTGTATTTCTGTCAGTGAGTCAAACGCCTGGGTGGACATCATCAGGAATTTATTTCCTTTCAAATTTCTGACCATCAGCATATTACCTGCGAAATGTCTCACCTGATCGAGCGAAATTTCGACAATATATTTATTTGTTTCTTCAAGGGCAGATCTGACCATTTGCCGCTCGTCCGGATCTTTGATCGCTTCCAGACAAACGATTGCAAAAATATCTCCTACACACATCAGCACATTTGTGTGATAAACAGGCTTATCATTTTCATCGGAAGCAGAAAAAGTGACGAGTTCATAACCTAATGCTTCTGAAAACGCGTTGAGAACGTCCGGATGGGTACGCGGAGATAAACAGGCATAAGCAATTTTATAGCGCCGGTCCAGAACCATGCTTCCGGTTCCTTCCAGATATTTACCTTCTTTTTCGAAATGCGTAAGGTCAATAATCTCTTCAATCAGAAAATCTTTTTTCAAATTTTCTATGATATCCATGCGACGCTCTGCACGACGGTTTTCTGCCATCATCGGATACAGAACAACTTTTCCACTTTGGTGAAATGAAACCCAGTTATTTGAAAAAACAGCATCCGGGCGGTAAATATCGTCGGTATCTTCAAAAACATAAAGATCAAGCCCCGTAAGCTGAAGCTGGGAAATCATCAGGTCAAATTCTTCACGAGCTTTCTCCTGAGCAATGTTAAAGTTATGCTCAGCAAGCTCTTTCTGCTGAAATTCATTGCTTCCGGCTGTTTGGGCATTAAAACCAAAATGAACCGGCCTGATCATCATGATTCTTGCGGTAGACTGTGGCTGTATTTGTGCGGTTGTTGATATGGAGCGCATAGGAGTATTTGATTCAATGGTTGAGAAGTATAGATGCAATTTACAACCGAATTGGCGAGATTGCAATCCCTCTTAATCTCTTAGCAAGGGCATACTCATGCAATGCGATCCCCCGCGCGCACGTGACAATTCCGCGGATGGCAGTGTGATAAAAGTGTCCGTTAAAGTTTCCGGAGAAAGCTCGTTTCTTTCGAATTTTTCGAGCAGATCTTTCGCCTTTATAATCCTGAATCCTTTTTCACGAAAAGAATCAAGCGTTTTATCGTTTCTGTCGTAGCCGATGACGACACCATCTTTCAACGCTAAAAGGTTGCAGGAATCTGTCCACTGCTCCCGCTCACCATAAGGAAACTGATTGTTGCCCGAATAAATAAATTGAATTTCTTCTTTGCTTCCAAGATCATTCCGGCTGATATCAGCAAGCAGATCTTCGAGGTTTTCAATTTCTATTGGTTTGTGTTCCAATCCCTTGATGAACTGGAGAATCTGAAACTCTGGATTTGTTTGTTTTGGAGCAAAAAAGTGAAGCACATCTTTCTTTTTTGCTTCGTCTCCTAATCTTCCCAGGCTGCTCAGTAAAACCCATACATTTTTCTTTACCTGTGTGAAAATAGTGTCGATATGCATATAATCCCTTTTTTTTGGAATTTTGATGATGGTGATGGTATCTACGACATTTTTCTCGAACAGAATTTTCATCACCTCCTGAGCTGCGTAAAGTGAAGTTCTTTCACTACATCCGATCAGTAAATGTTTCGGTGCGACCATCATGACGTCACCGCCTTCTAATGTGCACCGGTGATAATCACTTGCTTTTTCATCATCGGGAAGCAAAAAATGTCTTTCATTTTCCGGTATTTCAATGATATTTTCCTTCAAAAGTGAAAACATCGGATGATGGAAAAAAATAAACTGCGCCAGGATGGATTCTCTCGTCCTTGCTGATTTAGCAGGTTTATTAAGCAGGATATGGTCATTAATCACAATACCGATATCCCGCATGAAAATCAGGTTTGGAAGTGGAGCGAATAACATACGCTTGTCCGGCAGCGAGCCTGAAATAAATATTTTTGCCAGTTCATTCGGTTCAAAGGCGTGCAGTTCATTTTGGGTCTGGTATGAACAACGCTCGATACCACAAATCGCCGCCGTAAGTTTTATTCTGATATTTTGGTCCTGTAAAATCTCGGCAAGAAGTTTCTGAATATCAACAACTTTGTCTGAATTGAAATATTTTTCAGAGCCAGGAATGTAAAAAGCCCGGGAGGGGTCCGAATCAATTTCTGTGAGTTTTCCTTTGATTTTTTCAGGGTCAAGAAAATATAAAAGGAGCTTTACGTAAAAATCATATTCACCTTTACGCATGGTATCCAAATGTACAATATCTTCAAAAAGCCAATCCTGCGCTTTTGAAGGTACGACTTTCCCGAGACCACGGTCGGGACTGTGAATTAAGAGCCTTCTTAATGTACCAACTTCTGAGGAAACATGTATTGCTGAGGAAAATGATTTATCTGATTTCATAGACTGTAAAACTTAGAACTCTGATCACAAAGTACGGCGTATAATCGGGAATAAAGTTATTTGTTGATTGCTTTGTCTACATTTATATAGACTATGTTCGAAATTCTCCGGAATGATGGAACATACATGCCAGGAAAAAGGTTAATAATGTTGTATTAAGATAATGTTTGCTTTGCACGGGGTGGTTATTTTCATATACGACCAAAGCTTACTACTTTTGCGGTAAATTACCAAGAACTACATATACAAGTATAAATTTAGTTATGCTCTCAATTAATGGATTACGCGCCTCAATCGAAGGTAAAGAAATATTAAAAGGCATCAATCTGGAAATCAAACCAGGTGAAGTGCATGCCATCATGGGGCCGAATGGATCGGGAAAAAGTACTTTGGCTTCGGTTTTAGCAGGAAGAGAAGAGTACGAAGTTACGGGTGGAAACGTAATTTTTGACGGAAAAGAATTATTGGAACTTGCAGCAGAAGAAAGAGCGGCGGAAGGAATTTTCCTTGCATTCCAGTATCCGGTTGAAATTCCTGGTGTTACTACCATCAACTTTTTGAAAACTGCGGTTAACGAAATTCGTAAATATAACGGACAAGAACCTTTGGATGCAGCACGGTTCCTTAAAATGGTACGTGAGAAAGCGAAATTGGTTAGCATGAACGACTCGTTGCTGAAACGTGCTTTGAATGAAGGATTTTCAGGTGGAGAGAAAAAAAGAAATGAGATTTTCCAGATGGCGGTTCTTGAACCGAAGCTGGCTATTCTTGACGAGACCGATTCAGGACTTGATATCGATGCATTAAGGATCGTGGCAGAAGGTGTTAATTCGCTTCGTTCTCCTGAACGTTCTGCTATCGTGGTAACGCATTATCAGCGTCTTTTGGATTATATCGTGCCTGATTTCGTTCACGTCCTTTACAAAGGAAGAATTGTTAAATCCGGTGGCAAAGAACTTGCATTCGAATTGGAAGAAAAAGGATATGACTGGATCAAGGCCGAAGTTGAGGCTGAGGAAGTAAATCAATAATCTGCTTTTAATTTACCAGGTTATTGTAAGGCTAACCGAAAGGGCAGCCAAGTAAAATCACTTTCAATACCAAAAGGAATGAGTACCGAAACCATAGATTTAAAAACGAAGTTAATCACTGATTTTCATGCACGGGAATCCGTGATGAATGGTGAGGCCAAATCGGCTTTTCATCAAAAGAAACGTGCTGCCATTGCACAATTTGATGAGTTGGGCTTTCCAACCATCAAAAACGAAGAATGGAAATACAGCAACGTTCGTGATCTGATCAGTGCTTCATATAATTTTAATGCAAGCGATACGCTTTCAGCAGACGATCTGGTAGATCTCAAAATGCCTGAGCAAGCTGCAAATATTTTGTATTTTGTCAACGGCCACTACAATGCCGCTTTGTCAACGATGGTTTCCTCTACGGATCAGATTATCATTGACTCTTTGCAAAATGCATATAAAAACAATCCTGAACTTGTCAATTCGTATTTTGATGAACTGGTAAAAGATGATACTGACTCATTTACATCACTAAATACGGCTTTTGCTCATGACGGTGTCTTTATCCACGTTCCGGATAATAAGACTGTTGAGCATCCGGTAATTTTACGTTTCGTAAGTGATTCCCGTCAGGAAAACATTGGAAGTCAGCCTCGCAATATTATTGCTGTTGGTAAAAATGCGCATGTCAAGATCGCAGAAGCTTTCAGAACAATAGGCGAGCAGCGCTCTTTTACAAATGTTGTGACGGAGATCAATGTGGGCGAGGAAGCAGGTGTTGAATATTACAAAGTTCAGAATGAAAGTGAAAATGCGTACCACATCGGAACCACACAGGTTCGAATGCTGGAAAAGTCGCACTTTTATGCGGCAACGGTAACTCTGAATGGAAAGTTTACGAGAAATAACCTGAATATTGTGATCGATGGCGAGCATTGTGAAGCATATATGTACGGTTTATATTTCCCTGACGGAACTCAGCATGTTGATAACCATACTGTTGCAGATCATCGTAAGCCAAATTCTGAAAGTAACGAATTGTATAAAGGAATTTTGCGCGACAAGTCGAAGGGTGTTTTCAACGGGAAAATATTTGTTCGTCCCGACGCGCAGAAAACCAACGCTTTCCAGTCTTGTAAAAACATAGTGCTGTCCACAGAGGCAACCATGTATACAAAACCTCAGCTTGAAATTTTTGCTGATGACGTGAAGTGTTCACACGGAACGACGACAGGGCAGATCGACGAGGAAGCCTTGTTTTATATGCGCTCACGTGGAATTTCGAAGCCGGAGGCTATGTCACTTTTGATGTTTGCCTTCTGTGCTGATGTTGTTTCTCAAATAAAGATCGACTCCATCCGTGAATACCTTGAAAATGTAATTGCAGAGAAACTTTCTGAGAAGTAATTCTCGTTCTGTTTTTG
This sequence comes from Dyadobacter koreensis, assembly GCF_900108855.1. Lineage (GTDB taxonomy): Bacteria > Bacteroidota > Bacteroidia > Cytophagales > Spirosomataceae > Dyadobacter > Dyadobacter koreensis. The sequence goes on along the minus strand of NZ_FNXY01000003.1, from coordinate 186,198 downwards.
CAACATAAACTTTTTTGTAATGCCCAACCTTCTCTTCAATTGGGTTGGGCATTTTTCTAAATAACGGTATAATGACTAATTTCCCAGATATCGCGTCCATCCGTAAAGATTTTCCTATTCTTAATGAGGTAATTGGTGGAAAACAACTTGTGTATTTTGACAACGCCGCAACAACTCAAAAACCTCGGATTGTACTGGACGCGTTGTCAGGTTATTATGAACATTACAATGCCAATATCCACCGTGGTATTCACCATCTGGCGGAAAAAGCAACCGGTGCTTTCGAGGATACGCGTCGGCGGATGCAGAAATTTATCAATGCGCCTTTGTCCGAAGAAGTTATTTTTACGTACGGGACAACTGATAGCATTAATCTTGTTGCGCAATCTTATGGACGAAAATTTTTGAAGGAAGGTGATGAGATCATCATTTCAACGATGGAGCACCACTCGAATATCGTACCGTGGCAGATGCTTTGTGAAGAAAAAGGCTGTGTCTTGAGAGTTATCCCAATCAATGATGAAGGAGAACTTTTAATGGATGAATACGAAAAAATGCTTTCTGGAAAAACGAAGATTGTTTCCGTAGTACATGCTTCCAATGCATTGGGGACCATTAATCCGGTTTCTGACATTATTAAAAAGGCACATAAAGTTGGTGCAAAGGTGCTGCTGGACGGCGCCCAGGCGAGTTCTCATTTATTTTTGGATGTTCAGGCTCTTGACGTTGATTTTTACGCGTTATCGCTTCACAAAATATACGGGCCGACCGGAATGGGTATTTTGTATGGTAAAAAAGAATTGCTTGATGCTATGCCTCCTTACCGTGGCGGTGGAGAAATGATCAAAGAAGTGACGTTTGAAAAAACGACTTACAACGAATTACCCTATAAATTTGAAGCGGGTACGCCCAATATTGCGGATGTGGTTGCTGCTAAATATGCGTTGGATTATGTCGATACGCTAGGCAAAGATAACATTGCAAAATATGAAAGTGAACTTCTGAAATATGCTACGGACGCTGTTCGTGAGATTCCTGGATTGAAAATTATTGGTCAGGCGAAAGATAAAGTAAGTGTTCTATCGTTTGTTATTGAAGGAATGCACCATCAGGATATTGCTGTGATTTTGGATAATCAGGGAATTGCTGTCCGGACAGGCCATCATTGTACCCAGCCTTTAATGAGCCGTCTGGGTATTTTAGGAACCACCCGTGCATCATTTGCTGTTTACAATACAATTGAGGAAATTGACAGTTTGATCAAAGGACTTCACAAGGCGAAGAAGATGTTGGGTTAGCTGACATGGAAATGAAAATATATTATATTTACACACTATAAAATCTTAAAAATGAATTCGCAAATCGTTGAAGCGAGAAGGTATCTTGACAATGCCAGGGAAATTCTGACGGAGAAGGCTCAGAAAGTTGATGGTTACTATCAGGATACGAAATACGTAAAGATGGCTGGTCATACGGCATACGCTGGTGTCTTAGTTGCATTGGATTCATTTTTAGGCAAGAAGGGTAAAGGCAGAAAAGATGTGGATTGGTACAAACAGAAATTGTCAGCTTTAGACAAAAAGCTGCTGGCCAGATTTGTTTCGGTTTATGACATTTTACATTTATCAATGAGTTATGATGGTATTCCGAACGCAGGAGTTGCCAGAATAGGTTTTGAGGAAGCAGAAGTAGTTATTCATTGGTTAGAAACCCGAATGGCTGAGGCCTGAAAATAGGAATTGTTGATTATGACAATTAAAGAAGCACAAGACGAACTTATCGAGGATTTTGAATTGTTTGATGATTGGGAAAGTAAATACGAGTATATTATTGATCTCGGAAAACAATTCCCTCCTTTGGAAGAGCAATTCAAAACCGAAGAAAATATTATTAAAGGCTGCCAGTCCAGAGTATGGCTGAATGCGTACATGGATGGGGAGCTTTTGAAATTTGAGGCAGACAGTGATGCAATTATTGTAAGAGGATTAGTGAGTATGCTTGTAAAAGTTTTGTCAGGGCATACACCCGAGGAAATTGCAAGTGCCGATCTTTATTTTATGGAAAGAATCGGTTTGCACCAGCATTTGGCACAAACCAGATCGAATGGATTAGCCTCAATGCTGAAACAGATGAGAACTTACGGCATCGCTTATCAGGCTGCTGAGTAAAAAAATAGTGTAAAGTGAAAACTAAGATTCTTCACTTGATGTTATCATAACTAAAAAAGAAATGACTGAATCAGAATTACGTGAAGAAGTTGTCAGAGCGATTAAAACAGTTTATGATCCGGAGATTCCGGTTGACGTTTACGAGCTTGGCCTGATATATGATTTGAAAATATTTCCGGTAAACAATGTGTTTGTTTCCATGACATTAACTTCGCCTTCTTGCCCGTCTGCGGGTACGTTGCCAGGAGAGGTTGAGCAAAAAATCAGAGAGGTGGAAGGCGTAAATGATGTAAGTATCGAGCTTACTTTTGATCCTCCTTATACAACAGAAATGATGTCTGAAGAAGCAAAGCTTGAACTTGGATTTATGTGATTGAGGAGGTCGGCTTTCAGCTATCGGCAATCAAAACCTAAGATAATAATAATTTGTACAGTCAGAAGCGCACTGCTAATGACGACTAGATAATCAAATTTTAACTTTAAACTTTAAGAAAATATGTATCCTCCACAATTAGTAGCGCCTATGAAGGCGGAGTTGACTAATGTCGGTTTTCAGGATTTGACAAGTGCGGAAGAAGTGGATAACTTCATGCAGAACATGAAAGGTACTGCTTTGGTAGTGATCAATTCAGTGTGCGGTTGTGCGGCTGGTGCAGCACGTCCGGGTGTTAGAGCTTCTTTGGATCGCAGCGAAGTGAAGCCAGATCAATTGGCAACTGTGTTTGCTGGTTTCGATATCGAAGCAGTTTCAAAAATGCGTGAATATACCTTGCCATATCCTCCGTCTTCTCCTGCGGTTGCGCTTTTCAAAGATGGCGAGTTGATCCATTTTGTAGAACGTCACCACATTGAAGGTCGTTCGGCTGAAATGATCGCACAACATTTACAAATGGCTTATGAAGAATTCTGCGCGGAAGAAGCGTAAGTCAATTCTTTGTTAATATTTTAAGCGGCTACTTTCAAAATAAATCGAAGGTAGCCGTCTGTTTTTTAAAGATTTATTTCCAGATCTGATTTTTTATGCGAGGACATCGTTTCACCAAATTTATACCAGCAGAACAAACCGGAAATAGCAAGTTTGATCAGCTTTTTGATATTTTTCAGCAATTACTGCTGATGACGTCAGGTGATGTAAGCGAGGCTATGTCCTGGCTGAGCGAGCTCGACAGGCAGTATAACCTCACGAATGATTCCTATGGGATCGGCGATTTCTTCGATGATTTGAAGAAAAAAGGATACATAACGGAGGAAAAGCGCGAGGGGGAGAATAAGTTGATCATGACGCCGAAAGCGGAAAAAAGCATTAGAAAAAGTGCTTTGGACGAGATTTTTGGTAAATTGAAAAGATCGAAATCAGGAGGTAATCATCATACGCCTTACATGGGAACGGGTGATGAGTTGAGCAGTGATATCCGCCAGTTTCAGTTTGGTGACACGCTGGACCAGATTGCTATGACCGAATCAATCAAGAATGCTCAGGTCAATCATGGAATCGGCGACTTTATGCTGATGGAAAACGATCTTGAAGTAGTTGAGCGTGAGCAGAAAACGACGACGGCGACGGTAGTTATGATTGATATCAGCCATTCCATGATTCTTTACGGAGAAGACAGGATTACTCCGGCGAAGAAAGTAGCATTGGCTCTTGCCGAATTGATCCGGTCAAAGTATCCCAAAGATTCCCTTGACATCATTGTTTTTGGAAATGACGCCTGGCAGATTCAACTGAAAGATCTTCCCTATCTTGAGGTGGGGCCTTATCATACAAATACAGTTGCCGGACTCGAACTTGCAATGGATATCTTACGCCGTAAGAAAACCCGGAACAAGCAAATATTTATGATCACTGACGGTAAGCCAACTTGCTTGAAGGAAGGGATTAAATATTACAAGAACAGTTTCGGGCTTGATCGAAAGATCATCAGTAAAACGCTGACACTGGCTGCGCAGTGCCGCCGTCTGGAAATTCCGGTGACAACGTTTATGATTGCAACAGATCCTTATTTAAAGCAGTTTGTCCAGAACTTTACAAAGGTGAATAACGGACGTGCGTATTACAGCAACCTTCAGGGCCTGGGCGGGTTTGTGTTGGAAGATTTTCAGCGTAACCGTAGGAAGAATATGAAATAACCGGCTATTAACCGGTTATTTTTTTATTTTTTACCCACTGAAATCATATTGGCAAAAAGTCGGTAGGCGCCTGTCACACCTGCCGGAAGTTCACGGAAAAATGAAAGACCTGTGTAGATATAGTGGCCTTTTCCATATTGGGCATAAAGCACGCTTCCTTCTTTCAAACTTTCATCAGTGTCGTTACTCGAAAAGATTGCCTCATACTTCGTTTTATCCCAATCCGCTGCGAAATACAAACCCCGTTCCTGAATCCAGCCATTAAAGTCCTTTTGGGTAATCTTGTTTGGATAATTCAATAGCTGGTGATCCGGCTTTAAAAATCGCATTTCTGCATCTTCTTCTGCAACTCTTTCTGCGCTTAACTGAATCGGATATGGGCCAATCTGCTTCACTAACAAACGCGCAGGAATCGTATACTGAACGACCATTGTTCCGCCATTTTTAACATAATCCATTAATTTTTCCTGATAATAGGCTAGCCGGTTCTCTGTGTTATAAGCACGAATGCCGACAATAATTGCTTCATATTCGCTAAGATCTTTCGAAAGTGCAGACTCGCTCAACATGGTTACCGTACAGCCCATTTGTCGAAGTGCCATCGGGACATCGTCGCCTGCGCCTGCGATGTAGCCAATTTTTGAAACTGTCGTTTTTACATCCAGTTTGGCAAGTTTAGACTCTGCTGGTGGAAATAACGTCTGACTTGGGATATGGCGATAGTTGATTGTGCGGATCGATTTATCATATGTTCTTCCATCAACAACAGCAACGGATTTAATGACAGCCTCTTCATTTTTGGCTGGCGGTGTTATCGTAAAAGAGAAATTTTGTTCCTGGTATTTTTCGGTAAGATCAAATTCAGCTTTCGCGGGTTGGGACTTCCACCCTTTGGGCAAGTCAAGTTTAACTTCACCTTTCACATGCGGTTTTTGCGCCTCCACCATAACGGTCAGCATCTTGGGAGCAGTGTTTGCGAAGATGAAAACAGGCTCGTTAATGTTGGTTGTTACGGCAGGACGGATTTCAAAGGGACGGTAAATTTCACCAATAGCCGGATCAGTAAATTTGTAAATCCATGACCTGGTGTAACTGAATTTTTGTCCATCGATCTCAAAAACAAAGTCTGTCTTTGTCTCCGGTCTGTTTTCCGGATACCCAATATCCTGCTGATCGTCAATTTGGAAAATTCCTTTATCGATTGGCTTTTCCAACCAATATGGCTGTGTCGTCTGCAATGATTCCGGCAAATGAGCTTTTATCGAAAATGTATTCATTTCATTGGAACCCAAGGCCAGATTAAGAGCACTGTCTGATTTAATTCCGGTCCAGCGTAAAGAAGTCAGCTTAACGGGATAGGGAGAACGTTTCACAACGGTGATTTTTATATCTGCCAAATCGCCGGCGACAGCAGAGAATTCATTTGGATTTGTTTCGAAAAATAAACCGACACATTGCGCCAGTAAATCGCAGATTTCCTGTTTTTTCGCTTTTACATAAATATTTGCGGTGTCCAGTTTATTCAGTTCAGCATTGATTTTGAGCAAGGAAGGAACAGAAGCCGAGGGATTGGCGATTTCATAATTCTTGATAGCCTCCGTCACCAAAGACTGCACTTTCTGGCTTCCCGAAACGCGGTTCCACGTAATATCAACATCATCGAAAAGCGTTTTTTTGGCAGGCGTTCCTTCCTTATGAAGAAAATAATCAATTCTTTCCCCGCGAACTGGCGAGCTTCCAAATCCCTGACTTTTATGCTGACTACGGCTTTCTGCGGCAATCTCCGTATAAGATTTGCCAAGAATTGGATTATAACCTCCGATTTCAGTAGAAATAAACGGATTCTTTTCGCCCTCGGGTTTTTTGTTAGTGAAACCTGGCGTAAATGTATTCCAGACCAAACGTTTTGCCTGCCATGTTTTTACATATTTAAGTTGGTCGGGATATGCTTTTGCGTCAGCGGCAAGCTTGACGGCCTCTTCAGCAAGATAGGCAGATGTTTGATGATGACCATGCCCCGCTCTCGGATCCGGTGGAAAACGGGTAATAATCACATCCGGCTGAAACTTACGGATCATCCAGACAACGTCTCCCAATACCTTATCCTGATCCCAGAAATTCAATGTTTCCTTACGTGTTTTCGAAAAACCAAAGTCATAGGCCCGTGAGAAGAATTGTTGAGCGCCGTCAATTTTCCGGGCTCCTAACAATTCCTGCGTCCGAATGACACCAATATTATAACCCTGCTCAGCTCCGATGAGATTCTGTCCGCCGTCACCACGAGTTAAAGAGAGATACCCTGTGCGAACCAGTTGATCTTTCGACATATACGAAAGCATCAACGTGTTTTCATCATCCGGGTGCGCGGCGATATGTAATACTGAGCCAAGAACATTTAATTTTTTTATACCCTGATAAATTTCACTGGAAGAAAGTGCCGGAACCTGAGCATGAATTTGGTAGGAGACAAACAGAAATAGGAGGAACGTAAATTTTTTCATACAGAAATGTCAAATGGGCCTGGTGTTTAGGGGCAAAAAAATAAATAAACCGAATACACAATGTTTCTTTCTACAATGTACGTGTAAGCACGTAATCTTCAAAGACTTCATAATGAATCGACAGGATTTCCTGGTTTTCGTTGCGGATGATCACTTCAATCTCTCCATCTGTTTGTGCGTCAAATGAATTGCAAAAAATCTGGTTTCTAATATCCAGCTCGTATGAAGAGACATATTTGAACACCGATTCTTTGCAAGACCACAAAATATTTAATGTGATAAAGTCTGTCTTATCAACCCATAACTGCTCCTGATTGTTCAGAAAATAATCAATTCCTTTTGCGATATCCGGTTTTATTTTTTGAATATCAACGCCTACCGGTTTTTCTTTATTCAGGTAAACTGCTGAATAATTCTCGGAATGTGAAATCGATATGTGATATTCTCCGGTTTCAAGGATCGGTTTTCCATGTTTGTTGTAGCGAATTTCCGATGGGGCAGGCAGGATTGTCCTGGCAAGGCATCGCGCAGACAGCCATTCTTTTTTTCGTCTATCACTGACTTTTTTTGACAAAATTTCCTTTTCCGTCGCCGAAAGATTTGCTGTTGAAAGCAGCTCCTGCAAAGATTCCGAGATTTCCCAAAGCCCCAGAAATGCATCACCAGACAATATCTTTTTATATACCAAGCCCATTTAATTTGTAATTTTGCGCGTTAATTAATTGGAGGAAGACGAAATGTCGTCATTATTTGCCTCTGAAATTATCATTCCCAGCGAAATATGTGGCCTAAAAATAGATTAGCGCGTACCATTCTCAAATTTCTCAGTATTACATTTCTGGTCGTTGGGCTAGCCTTTGGATTGTTTATCTGGCTGGTGAAATTGCCTACACCCGAAGTTAACAGTACAAAAACGCCACAAAGTTACAAACGTATCAAGCTTGGTCCTGATTCTTATAAGGTGGATAATTGCTGGCTCAGAAAAAATAAAAACGGTATTTGGGAAATGTACCTCGAAGGCGCGCCTTATGAACGAGGACTGATCTACGGCGTTCTGGCCAAAGAACTGATGGAAAAACAGGAAGTCCATTTCGTCGCACAAATTAAGGAAATCATTCCCAATTCGTTTTTTCTTCAAGTATTGAAAGGGTTCGTGGCCTGGTTTAACAAAGATATTTACAAATATATCCAGGACGAAAACTTGCAGGAAATCTACGGTGTCTCCCAGTCGTTTTCTGATCAGTTCAATTATATCGGGCCAAAATATTACAGGATTCTAAATTATCATGCGGCCCACGATATAGGTCACGCGCTGACTGACCTGAATATGGTTGGATGCACGTCATTCGCGGTAAATAATTCTCTCTCAAAAGACTCAACTTTGTTGATCGGAAGAAATTTTGACTTTTATATGGGCGATGCTTTTGCGGAAGATAAGCTTATCGTTTTTATCAATCCGGATAAAGGCTACAAATTTGCCTCCTATGCCTGGGCCGGGCTTACCGGTGTGGTTTCCGGGATCAACGAAAAAGGTATTACTGTTACGCTGAATGCTTCAAAATCCGATATTCCCTATGGCGCAAAAGAACCGATTTCTTTGTTGGCACGGGAAATTTTACAGTATGCCGCAACCATTGATGAAGCAAACGCGATTGCAAAAAAAAGAGATACGTTTGTTTCCGAATCGCTTTTGATCGGTTCTGCTCAGGATAATAAGGCCGTTATTATTGAGAAATCGCCCAAAAAAATGGATGTGTATTCGTCCGGGAAGGATTATCTGGTCTGTGCTAATCATTATCAGGGATCTGCTTTTATCAAAGACTCGGTCAATATCAAAAATCTGGACGAAACAGATTCGAAAGCGCGTTTTGAACGGATGAATCAATTGATGACCCGAAATTATCCTATGGATGTTAACAAAGCGGCAGAAATTTTGCGTGATAAAAAAGGTTTGAATGACACCTTTATTGGCTACGGAAATTCCCGGTCGCTGAACCAGCTGATTGCACATCACGGTGTTATTTTCAAACCTGCTGAGCGAAAAGTATGGGTATCGACGCCGCCTTACCAGCTTGGAAAATTTATTTGTTATGACCTGAATGACGTCTTTTCCCATAAGGAAACTTTTCATGCGATTGATTCGCTGGCGATAAAAGCGGATACTTTTTTGCTATCAGGGGATTACAAAAAATTCGAAGCTTTTAAGGCTACCAAACAGAAAATCCATAAGTATGTCATGTTAGGAATTCCATATAAACTTACGCCGGCGGACGAGTTTGCGATGGTTACTAATAATCCTGAGAGTTATGTGACCTATCTGACTTTGGGAGATTATTATGAGAAACAAAAAAACTATGACAAGGCGATCGGGTATTATCAGGAATCATTGCAGCATGTAGTTGCTTCCAAGAGCGAGATAAAAACTATAAAAGCCAAAATCGAGGCTTGTAAAAAGGAAAAATCCTGATCTGATTTTTTTGCAAAGAAATGGATCTATTAGAAAATTACCTCAATATGACAAAGGAAATTTTAGCATCACAAAGTAAAAAGCTTGAAGAAATTCTTGATTACCTAAGTACAAACTCTTCCTACTATAAGCGGGTTTTTGAAGAAAATAGAATTGATATTAAAGAAATAAAATCGCCAGATGATCTGTCGGTAATTCCTTTTACGACAAAAGATGATCTGGCACTCTACAATGATGATTTCCTTTGCGTGCCAAAAAATAAAATCGCGGACTTCGTCACAACCTCAGGAACATTAAGTGATCCGGTCGCTTTTTATCTTACGGATAAAGATGTGGAACGGCTTGCTAATAATGAAGCGGAAGCTTTTCGTTGTGCAAATGGTACCGAAGATGATATTTATCAATTAATGACGACCATTGACCGGCGTTTCATGGCGGGGCTCGCTTATTGGATGGGGGCCAGAAAAATGGGTGCTGGGATGATTCGGGTCGGGCCAGGAGCGCCGTTTTTGCAATGGGAGTCAATTCAGCGATTTTCGCCAACTGTTCTCATCGCGATTCCCTCATTTATCCCGAGATTGATCGAATACGCAGAAGCAAACGGAATTGACTATAAAGCATCGTCTGTGAAGTCTATTCTGTGCATTGGAGAACCGATCCGGAATCCGGATTTTACCTACAATGAGCTGGGGAAAAGAATCACGTCGCAATGGGATGTGAAGTTGTTTTCAACCTATGCCTCCACGGAAATGGGCGCTGCTTTTACCGAGTGTCAGGAAGGAAAAGGCGGACACTTAAATCCCGATTTGCTTATTTTGGAAGTCGTTGACGAAACCGGAAATGTGGTTGGCCAGGGAGAAATGGGCGAAGTAGTAGTGACGACGCTGGGTGTTGAAGGGATGCCTTTGCTGCGTTACAAGACGGGGGACCTCTGCCATGTTTACTATGAACCTTGTGCGTGTGGAAGATTCTCGACCAGACTCGGTCCTGTCGTCGGGCGGAAGCAGCAGATGATAAAATTCAAGGGAACGACCATTTTCCCTCCGGCACTTTTCGATGTACTGGATATGGTTCCTGAAATCGAATTGTACCAGGTCGTAGTATCAAAAAACGAGTTCGGAAATGATGAAATCTCAATACTGCTGACGATGAATCTGGAAACCGCATTGTTTAAAGAAAAGCTTCATTCGCTGTTTAAGTCACGTTTGCGCGTTACGCCGGCACTTCAGTTCATCACCGCTCAAGAACTAAACCACCGAATATTCAAACAGGAAAAAAGAAAACCTGAAAAGTTGATATATCTTTGATCCTTAGTCAAAATCATATATCTATAGCATGAAAAATTTAAAATTTGCCACATTAGTATCAGGTTTGTTTCTGGCCTTTCAGGTCAGTTTTGCTCAGAGAATTGACCTGAGATCAGGAGACGTCGCTGTTCTGGAAGGACAGAAAGTCCTTAATGTTCAATATGATTATTCCGATTTTGGAGTAGGGAAATTCGCCACTGAAAAAGAGTATCTCGATAAGAAATCTGCCGAGTATAATGCGAAGGAAGCAGGAAAAGGAGACGAATGGAAGAAGGCTTGGGTAGCCGATCGCAAAAATCGTTATGAGCCAAAGTTTGAAGAATTATTCAACAAAGGATTGGAGGAAAAAGGATTAAAGGCAATTCAGGGGAGCCAGGATGCAAAATATACGTTAATCATAAAAACCGTTTTTCTTGAACCAGGATTTAATGTTGGCGTAATGCGTAAAAATGCGTACCTGAACTACAAAGTTGATCTTATAGAAACTTCAGGTAAGTCAACGGTGGCAGAAATGGTTTTGAACAATGTTCCGGGCGGACAATTTATGGGTATGGATTATGACGCAGGAACCAGGATTGCTGAATCTTATGCGAAAGCGGGTAAAATACTGGCGGCTTATGTTGACAAAAAACTTAAATTATTGCATTATTATCTATTTTGAAAGATTTCCAACTCATCTAAATTCTATCTTCATGAAAAAGTTTCTACTCTTTTTAGCTGTGTTATTTGTCGCAGGACAGGTTTCTGCGCAAAATACGATGTCAGATCTTTATAGTGGAAAAGCAAAGCTTACTTTTCTGGGTCTTGACTTCACGCAGGCCAAATATATCGGCCGAGCCGGATTTACAGATCCTGTTGCAATCAAAAATCAGCATATGGTAAGCTGGAATAATCTGATCGAATTTGAACCTAAAAAGTTCTCACTGCAAGATGCGTTTAAATTAAAGCCGGACCAATATCAGTCCAAAGTCGCGGATATGATTAAGCTGAATGAATCCGCGGACGTTAAAGACAATATCACTGAGGAGGCTTATACTATCACCGAAGATCAGGTTAAGAAATCAGTTTCGAAGTATTCGTTAAGTGAAAAGGATGGCATCGGACTTGTTTACGTAGTTGAAAGTCTGAATAAAAATGCTGAAAAAATGTACGCATGGGTTACCTTTATAGATCTGAAAACGAAAAAAGTTCTTTACACAGAAAAACTGGAAGGTTCAGCGGCAGGTTTTGGATTCCGCAATTATTGGGCAGGTGCGGTGTATAAAATCAATAAATCCATCGATTCAAAATATTACAAGCAGTGGAGCAAGTCTGCTAAATAATACTTGATGAAGAAGAATTTTCTTCGTTCATTTAAATCGTTGACTAAATAATGGAAGCTGTGCAAGATCCCTTTTATCAGGACTTTGCGCAGCTTCCTCCTTAAATAATAATCCCGGCTTTGAGACGAAACTGTATCTTATCAATCTTGATTTTATTCCTGTTTTCAGGATGTTCGAAGATATATTACCGGTCTGCTGCGAAAGCATTTCACGAGGGATTGAAAGGCCAGCCATACGATGCCATAATTGTGCCGGGCTTTCCCTATAAAGACGGGGAATGGGATATGGTTCACAAGATGAGAATCCACTGGGCAAAATATTTATATAGCAGGGGTTATACGAAAAATGTGATTTTTTCTGGCTCGGCTGTGGCGACGCCTTATGTAGAAAGCAAGCTGATGGCACTTTATGGAGAGGCATTGGGTATTCCGAAAGAACATATTTTTACCGAGCAGAAGGCGGAGCACAGCGTTGAGAACGTTTATTATTCTTACCGGATGGCCAAGGACATGGGTTTTACTAAAATTGCCCTGGCATCTGACCCTTTTCAAAGCAGTTATATGGGAAAGTTTATCAGGAAGTTTGAATTACCCGTTGCGCTTTTGCCAACGGTAATTGATACGCTGAAGGTGCTAAATTTATACGAACCAACGATAAATCCTGAATCTGCATTAAAAAAAGATTTTGTAAAATTGTCGGACAGAGAGAATTTGTACCAGCGTTTGAAAGGGACAATGGGCAAATATATTATCTGGCATGAGGAAGATTTAAAAAAGAAAAAATATAGAAGACGATTCAAAGATAGAATGGTGCCGAAGTCAGCATCTAAGTAAGGAACCTTAATCAGCACAATGAAAAAAGAAATTTCGGCAATTGATGCCAAGTATGAAGCACAAAAAATAGCATTTGGACCGATGTATTTTCAGTCGGTAATCGCGCTAAGAGATCTGGGGATTCTGGAATTTATTAATAATAACAGGAAAGGTGTGTCAATTTCCACAATTATTGAAAAACTGGATGTCTCTGAATATGGCGTCGAGTTATTAATTGAAGCTGCCGAAATTCTTGGAGTTGTCGAGTGTTTTGGAGATGGCATGGTAAAAATTACCAAAGTTGGCTTCTTCCTTTTGAAGGATGAAATGACAAAAGTGAATGTCAATTTCATGAATGATGTCTGTTATTTAGGTGCCAAGGCCATGACTGACAGTATCAGAAATGGGAAACCGGAAGGGTTGAAGGTCCTTGGCGACTGGCCGACGATTTACGAAGGATTGTCCATCTTACCGGAACCGGCAAAGAAATCATGGTTTGATTTTGATCATTACTATTCGGACGGCGCTTTCCCGTCGGCCCTGAAAATTGTATTTAGTAAAAAGACGGGTACAATTTTTGATATAGGAGGGAATACGGGAAAATGGTCGTTTGCTTGCTGTGCATATGATCCAGATGTTAAAATTAAGATACTGGATTTGCCTGTTCAGTTGAATGTGGCCAAGCAAAATGCAGCGGAAAAAGGGCTGACAGACCGGATTGAATTCTATCCGATCAACTTGCTCGATACGGAACAAAAAATTCCGCAGGGAGCAGACGTGATCTGGATGAGCCAGTTTTTGGACTGCTTTTCAAAAGAAGAAATTGTTTGTATCTTGAAGAACGCTTATCAGGCTGCTTCGGCTGAAACAAGGCTGTTCATTCTGGAGCCGTTTTTTAACAATCAGAACTATCCTGCGGCACATTTCAGTTTAGTAGCTACCTCGTTATATTTTACGATTATGGCTAACGGGAACAGTAAAATGTACAGCATTGATGTAATGAAGTCTTTGGTAGACGAGGCGGGTTTCGAAGTCATTGAAACCTATCCGTTGATCGGGGACAGTTACCATACAATTTTAGAATGCAGAAAAAAGGCGTAACCAAATTTATTGGATCAGGCACTTTTAACGGTGTTTTTAAGAAAAATGTCATGTTATGAAACCAGTCAAGTTTTTTGGCTTTATCTTTATTATTCTTTTTTCGTCTTTTGTAAATATCGCCGTTGATAAAAGCGAGTTTTATAAAGCGTTTTCGGGAAGGACCGAAGTCGAGATTGATGAAATGATAATGCTGTTGGAAAAGGAAAAATCTTCATCAGCCACGCTGGCGTATCAGGGTGCACTTTATATGAAGAAAGCCAGCTTTGTAAAAGGGGTAAATGGAAAAGTTAAGACGTTTAAAAAAGGTGCGCATTTACTGGAAGATGAAATTTCAAAAAAACCTTCCAATACGGAGTACCGTTTTTTAAGACTGGCGGTTCAGGAACATGCACCTAAGGTATTGAAATATAATAAAAATCTTGATGCTGATAAAAAAGCTGTTGTCGAAGGTTACAAAAGTCTTGATCCCGAATTAAAGAAAATAGTTAAAAATTACGCATCAGGTTCGGAAATACTTAAAGTGGATGACTTACAATAGCTGCATCTGAGTACTGAAAATTTGAATAAATAGTTGAATGAAAAAGGTGCTTGTAATTAATTATTCGCAGTCAGGGCAATTAAATGAGATCATTGACAATTTTTTGTTGCCATTTAATTCTGCTGAGATAGAGAGAAAACAGATTGAAACGGTTAAACCAATCCGGTTTCCCTGGAAAAGCGAAGTGTTTTACGATACCATGCCCGAATGTGTAAACGAAGAAGCAATAGCATTGCAGCCTATTACATACGCATCTGAAAAATATGATCTGATTGTGCTGGGCTATCAGCCTTGGTTTTTATCTCCCTCACTACCTGTGACGTCACTTTTGCAGGATTCTATATTCCAGCAGAAGATGAAAGACACACCAATCGTGACTGTCATTGGAGGAAGGAATATGTGGCTCAATTCGCAGGAAAGTGTTAAGGCTTATATAAAAAAGGCAGGTGGAATTCTGGTCGGGAATGTGCCGCTTATGGACCGCGAGCCGAATCTGATCAGTGTTTTGACAATCTTCCACTGGATGCTTTCCGGTAAGAAGGAAAGAAAATGGAATTTGCTTCCGCTGCCTGGTGTAAGCCAGGAGGATATATTAAGTGCCGACAAGTTCGGAGCGATCGTGCATACTGCGATGGTGAATAATGATTTCCAGGGATTACAAAAGAAAATCCTCTCTCTGGGATTAATCGATATCCCGACCGACATTTGGTTTATCGAAATGAGGGGGAAAAAGATTTTCAGGATATGGGCGGGACTGATCAAGAGAAAAGGAACAACACCGGAAAAAAGGAAGTTTCTGGTTAACCTGTTTAAATATTATCTGTTGATTGCTTTGTTTGTGGCATCACCGATTATATTGTCCGTTTACTTTATTCTGATTGCGCCGTTCAGTCAGAAATCCATCAAGAAGTCGAAAGAATATTACTATGATGTGAGCTGAAAATAATCAGTATAAGGCGATTAAAAGCTGCATCAACTTTTTAAATAATCAATATTTTATTGCAATGTCAGAAGCGTTTATTACCAGGGTATCAAAGTTCGTGCCCAACCAGGCGGTTGCCAATGAAGAAATGGAAGAATATCTGGGGTTCATCAACGGGAAATCATCCAAATCAAAGGCGATTGTTCTTAGAAATAATAAAATTAAGAGCCGTTATTACGCATATACCAAGGAGGGTGTTCCCACACACACAAACGCTGAAATGGCCTCTCAGGCGGTTAGGCAGTTGTTTCCCGGAAACCCGGATGAGTTGAAAGAAATAGATTTATTAAGTGCGGGAACGTCGAGCCCGGATCAGATCATGCCTTCACATGGCGTGATGATTCATGGATGGCTGCCCGAGACAGGTACTATTGAAGTTGTATCGCCGTCGGGAGTATGCTGTGCCGGAATGCATGCGTTGAAATATGCATATATGTCGGTGAAACTTGAAGACAAGGAGAAAGCCGTAGCCGTTGCTTCTGAGCGTTTCTCGCCCTCGTTACGTGCCGAGCAATTTGAAGAAGAAGTTCAGGAATTGATCCGTTTGGAACAAAATCCGTATGTATCCTTTGATAAGGATTTTTTGCGCTGGATGCTTTCTGATGGTGCTGGTGCTTTTCTGATTGAAGGTAAGCCAAATGAAACCGGAAATTCCTTAAAGATCGAATGGATCGACGGCTGCTCTTTTGCTAATGAGGAAGAAGCTTGTATGTATATGGGTGCTTACAAGCAGGAGGACGGAACGCTGAAAAGTTTCAAGGACTTTACAAACGAGGAGATTTTCAATAAATCGATTTTTAGTATCAAACAGGATGTGAAGCTGTTAAGCGAGAAAATCGTTAAGCTCGGCTTTAACAACCTGAAACAGATATTAGATAAAAAAGGATTTGATATGAATGATGTGGATTATTTTCTGCCCCATATTTCGAGTTACTTTTTTGAAAGCAAAATTGAAGAAGTCCTTCTTGAAAATGGCATCCCTGTTCCAAAAGAAAAGTGGTTTACCAATCTGGCGACTATGGGAAATGTTGGAGCAGCTTCAATTTACATGATGGTTGAGGAAATTTTTAACAGCGGAAAACTTAAAAAAGGGGAGAAAATTTTACTCGCCGTTCCGGAAAGTTCGAGATTTTCCTACATGTTCTGTTTGCTTACTGTTTGTTAATAAAGAATTTTATCATTCAGATTTAATACCCATGTCTAATGAAAAAAGAAGATTTGCCACAGGAACCAGGCGCACTTTCCAGACTTACCAGGGAATTGTGTTATGTGAAAAATGAGGACGGTAAATATGAAACAGCACTAAGCAAAGGCTGGGATATTAAAAAAGAAGCTCTCGACAGTGCATGGGTTGAAGTGAACGACAGGGTAGAAGAGGCGAGAAAAGCTGTCGCCAACGGAGAGAAAAGTCCGGTTTACTATTTTATGGAACTTAATCTTATGGATCTTGCCGTACTTTCAGGTTACACCGGCTTCTTTGTTTTCTTTATCAAAAGGCATTTAAAACCTTCAGTATTTAGTTCTTTGAGTGATAAAAAACTCGAAAAGTATGCGAAGGCATTTGACATAACAGTCGACGAATTGAAAAATTTTAAAGGTTAATTAAGTGAACATCGATACCAAAACAGAAGAATTTCATCACGTCCACGCTGCCCATTGTGAAAATGGCGTAACGACTGCTCTATTACGTTATCACGGTCTCGATTTTATGACCGAGCCGCTTGCTTTTGGCATGGGTTCCGGTCTTTTTTACATACAAATTCCTTTTCTGACAATCAACAACGGTCCGGCTATATCCTTCCGGACGATGCCGGGCGCAATTTTCAAGCGGACCTGCAGAGCGCTTGGTGTTGAGGTTACCCGGAACAAATTCAGTGATCCTGCCAAAGCGCAGTCATTTTTAGATAAAAAAATTAACGACGGGGTTCCGGTTGGATGTCAGGTTGGTGTTTTTCATCTTACTTATTTTCCCAAGGAATATCGTTTTCACTTTAACGCACATAATCTGATCGTATATGGGCGTGATGACGATCGCTATCAGATCAGCGACCCGATTATGGAAGAAGTCACCTCACTTTCGGCAGAAGAATTATCGCGTGTGCGTTTTGCTCAGGGGCCGCTGGCTCCAAAAGGACATATTTATTTTCCTGAAAGAGTGGGTGTCATCACCGACGATTTAATTCGTAAAGGTATTATCAAGGGAATTAAACGCAATGTTCGCGATATGATCAGTATTCCGGGAAACTTTGCGGGGGTGAACGGGATTCGGTATACTTCCAATAACATCAGAAAATGGCGCGATAAACTTGGACTGAAAAAAGCCGGTTTATATCTCGGCCAGATTGTGCGGATGCAGGAAGAAATCGGCACAGGCGGGGGAGGTTTTCGTTTTCTTTACGGCGCTTTTCTTGAAGAAGCCGCGGCATACTTGCAGGACGATCGCTTAATAGGGATTTCTGAGGAATTTACTAAATCAGGAGATATGTGGCGTGCAAGTGCGATCCAGATGGCTGGCGTTTACAAAGGCAGACTAACCGAGCAGCAAAGTTTCGACGAGATTGCGGACCGTCTTCTTCAAATCCGTTCTGTCGAAAAAGAAGCCTTTTTAAAACTTTCTAAATTGAATCTGGGGAAATAATTATTTTCTCATTCAGCATAGCTGCAAGATGTACAAAGGCCCGTCCATTCAAATTGAAAATATTACCAAAAGATATAAGTCTGCGGAAGAGGATAGTTTAAGCCTTGTGAGTCTTCAGATCAATGAGTCTGATGTATACGGTCTGCTTGGACCAAACGGTGCGGGCAAAACGACGCTTATCTCAATTCTTTGTGGTATCATTCCACCTTCTCAAGGAAGTATCCAGTATTATATTGCCGGAAAAAAAATAAATGAACAGGAGCGCCGCAGCCTTTTAGGATTCGTACCTCAGGAATATGCCTTTTACCAGGAGTTGACGCCCAGGCAAAATCTCGACTATTTCGGGGCTATGTACAATTTATCTAAAACTGAACTTTCTGAGCGCATTGACAAATTGCTGGATGAACTTGGTCTGGCGAAAGTGGCAGATAAAGAAGTTTTTACTTTTTCAGGAGGTATGAAAAGGCGCGTTAATCTTGCTATTGGCTTGATTCACAGACCTTCAATCTTATTTCTCGATGAACCGACGGTAGGTGTTGATGTACAGAGCAAAAACGCTATTATAAAGTATCTTGAAGAAATTAACAGGGCTGGCACAACGATTGTGTATACTTCTCATCATATGTCGGAAGCGGAAGAATTCTGTAATCGTATCGCCTTAATTGACCATGGAAAAGTAGTTGTGGAGGGCGGATTGAGCGAATTATTGATTGAAAACGGAGCTGCAAATTTACAGTCATTATTTATAAAACTGACAGGAGAGGAGTACCGCGATTAACCCTATGTTTAAAATTTACTCATCTATTCGTAAAGAGTTTCTTCTGCTTGTCAGCGACAAAGTTGGGTTGGCGCTTATGTTTGTCATGCCGCTTTTACTTGTTTTTATTATTACAATAATCCAGGATAGTGCCTACAAAATTGTGAATGAAAATGAGATTCCGATGTTGGTGGTTAATCACGATCAGGGAAGCGGGGGCGAAAAATTGCTGGATTTGCTGGCGACATCCCGGCTTTTCAAAATTGATACGCTGAATAGTCTTCCGGAAAGTGCTTTAAAGAAAGAATTGCTTGCCCGGGGAAAAATGATCGCCTTATATATTCCACCCAATTTTACGAGCGGACTTGAAAGTAATACCGGCGAGATCAGCCACATGATGATGCGGGATATGGGTTTGGAAACAGATTCTTCTCACGCCGTTGTGGAAAAAATGCCGGTTTTGTCTTTTTATCACGATCCTGTTTTACAGGAAAATTACAGTGCATCTGTAATGGGAGTAGTCGATTCGTATCTTGGCACGATTGAAAAAACCATGATGATCGATAGGATTTATTCCGACATGGATATTGCTTCGAAATCGATTCAGCTTAGTGAAAAGATGGCATCCAACCGGGTGAAAATTAATCAGATCGTTGCCACTAACAGTAACTCGGTAGCTGTTCCGAATTCAACGCAGCACAACGTACCAGCCTGGACGATCTTCGCTATGTTTTTTATGGTTGTTTCTTTGGGAAGCAATATCGTTAAGGAACGGATCAATGGAAGTTTTCTGAGATTGAAAACAATGCCCACCAGTTTTATGCTGGTGATGCTCAGTAAGATGGCTATTTATGTAATTGTTGCGATTTTACAAGTTACTCTGACTTTTTCAATCGGTGTTTGGATTTTGCCTGAAATCGGCCTGCCTAAGCTTACTATTCCTGGAAATTTGCCTGCCTTTGCAGCTGTGGTTTTTATCAGTAGTATGTCGGCGGTGAGTTACGCACTTTTGATTGGTTCTTGGGCAAAAACACAAGAGCAGGCAAACGGGTTCGGCGCGATATCCATCATTATTTTTGGAGCCATTGGCGGGATTTTAGTGCCTGCATTTGTGATGCCGGAATATATGCAGTTTGCCAGTAATTTTTCTCCTTTGCACTGGTGCCTGGAAGGGTTTTATATTCTATTCCTGAAAGGAGGAAGCTGGCATGAGCTCAGGTCTGTCATGTTATTTTTGGGAGTATTCATTTTGATTTGCCAACTTTGCACGTATATTAAACTTAGAATAGAAAAAATTATCTGATACTAATGGAAATTGAAAGCTTAAAACCAGTTATAAAAGGACAAATTGTACAATACTTAAATTTATTGGATATAAATCCGGAAGATATTAAAGACGACGAGCCGCTTTTCGGGGGCGATTTGGGTTTGGATTCAATCGATTCATTAGAACTGGTTGTTTTGTTGGAAAGAGAATACGGAATTAAGATCACCAATCCAGCCGAAGGAAGAAAGATTTTAGTTGATGTAAACCATATGGCCGAGTATATTATTAAAAATGCAAAAACAGCGTGATAAGCCGGTAAGGGTTTTTGTAACCGGAATTGGAATAATTTCTGCCTTGGGTGACAATGTTGAAAAAAATCATGAGAGTCTGGTAAAGAGCCAGGCCGGGATAAGAAATGCTGTTCATTTTGAGTCTTACTACACCGCTGTCTTACCATTTGGGGAGATAGAAACAAGCAACGAAGAGTTAAAAGAAATTTTGAACCTTAAAGATGAGCCGGGATATACCCGGACTTGTCTCCTGGCTGTAAAGGCTTTTGAAGAAGCGATTGCAGATTCTCGATTATCCTCTTCCGAGCTTTCTTCATTTGATACTGCGTTAATTTCAGCTAGTACTGTCGGAGGGATGTGTCTGACAGACCAGTTGTACGAAGATGCGAATTGTAAATCTGACGGCTCTGAATATCTGGAAGCTTACGGGCCCGGGTCTCACACGCTGAAACTTGTTGAAAAATATAAGATTAATGGGTTTACAGATACCATTAATACTGCATGTTCTTCGTCAGCAAACGCAATTATGCTGGGTGCCAGACTTATTAAATCAGGGCGCGCCAACCGGGCTGTTGTTGGGGGTGTGGATGCGCTGGCAAAATATACGGTCAATGGATTTAACGCCCTGAAAATTCTTTCCAAAAATCCTTGTAAACCTTTTGATGAAAATCGTGACGGATTAAATCTGGGAGAAGCGGCAGCGTATCTTGTTTTAGAATCTGAGGAACTTGTCGGTGATAAAAAGATCTACGCGGAAATTCTTGGTTATGGAAATTCAAATGATGCACATCATCCGTCTGCTATGTCAGAAGATGCTGTCGGGGCGATCAGATCCATGAAAGACGCGATTGAATCAGCGGGGATCTCTCCGGATCAGATCAATTATATCAATGCGCATGGCACAGGAACGCCGAATAATGACAGTGTGGAGCTGACAGGAATAACAGAGATTTTTAAAAATGTTCCTCCATTTAGTTCAACGAAATCATATACGGGGCACACATTAGGAGCGGCAGGAGCGGTAGAAGCAATACTCAGTATTTTGAGCATAAATAATTCCGAGATTTATCCAAGTTTGCACATAGAAACCGCAATGAAGGATTTTGAAGATTTACCTGTCACGTCATATCAATCCGAGGCACAGGTAAATTATGTGCTTTCCAATTCGTTTGGATTTGGGGGGAATTGTACTTCTTTAGTTTTGGGTAAAGTCCTCTAGCTTTCCATTAATTCCTTTAAAATTTGCTGAGCCGCTACTGAAATAATTGTCCCCGGACCGAAAATTCCTTTTACGCCTGCATCATATAAAAATTGGTAATCCTGCGACGGAATCACACCACCGGCAATGACCAGGATATCTCCACGCCCCAGTTTTTTAAGTTCATTAATAAGCTGTGGGATTAATGTTTTGTGTCCTGCTGCCAGGCTGGAAGCGCCCACGACGTGCACATCATTTTCGGCCGCATGTCTCGCAACCTCGGCTGGTGTCTGGAAAAGCGGACCGATATCAACGTCAAAACCTAAATCTGCGAAACTGGTTGCGATAATTTTCGCGCCCCGATCATGTCCATCCTGACCCATCTTGGCTACCAGAATGCGGGGTCTTCTGCCATCTAATTCTTCGAATTGATCAGCCATTTCCCTGGCAATCCGAAAATTTTCATCATCAGATACTTCTGACTGATAGATTCCGGATATCGAGCGGATGACTGCTTTGTAACGGCCAAATTCTTTTTCCATAGCCTGTGATATTTCGCCCAAAGTAGCTCTTTTTCGGGCCGCATGAACTGCAAGAGCAAGTAAATTATTATTGAAATCTTTTCCGCCTTTCTCTTTGCACGCAGCCGTAATGGCCCGTAAAGCTGCATCAGTATCTTGCTGATTTCTTTCTGTTTTTATCTTTTCAAGCCGTGCAATTTGCTCTGCTCTGACACTGTCGTTATCAATTTCCAGAATATCAAAAGCATCCTTGATTTCCGGTTGATATTTATTTACACCAACGACGACATCGCGGCCAGCATCAATTCTGGCCTGTTTTCTCGCCGCCGCTTCCTCAATCCGCATTTTGGGAAGTCCTGTTTCGATTGCCTTCGTCATTCCACCAAGTTTTTCAACTTCTTCGATCAGTTCCCAGGCTTTTTCTGTTAATTCCTTTGTCAGATATTCAACGTAATACGAGCCTCCCCAGGGATCAACAGCTCTACAGATATCAGTTTCGTGCTGCAAAAAAAGCTGAGTGTTTCTGGCAATCTTGGCAGTGGAGTCGGTAGGCAGCGCGATGGCTTCATCAAGCGAATTGGTATGCAGTGATTGCGTATGTCCAAATACCGCCGCGAGTGCCTCCACGCAAGTTCTTGCTATATTGTTGTACGGGTCCTGTTCGGTCAGGCTATAACCGCTGGTTTGGCAATGTGCACGTAATGCCAGTGACTTGTCTGACCCAGGTTGAAATTGGCTGACAATTTTTGCCCATAACAATCTGCCGGCACGCATCTTTGCGATCTCCATAAAATGATTCATTCCAATACCCCAAAAAAATGAAAGTCTTGGCGCAAATTCGTCGATCTCAATTCCGGCACGCAATCCGGTTCTGATATACTCCAGACCATCGGCGAGCGTGTACGCAAGTTCAAGATGCGCAGGCGCACCAGCTTCGTGCATATGATACCCACTGATACTGATCGAATTAAATTTAGGCATAAATTTGCTAGTGTACGCAAAAATATCGCCAACTATCCGCATGGATGGTTCGGGGGGATAAATGTAGGTATTCCGCACCATGAATTCTTTCAGAATATCGTTTTGAATTGTTCCAGAAAGTTTGTCAGCAGAAACGCCCTGTTCTTCCGCAGCGACAATAAAAAATGCCATTACCGGAATCACAGCCCCATTCATAGTCATTGAAACGGACATCTGATCCAACGGGATCTGGTCAAAAAGAATTTTCATGTCCTCTACCGAATCGATAGAGACACCGGCTTTTCCAACGTCACCGACGACTCTCGGGTGATCGGAATCGTAACCGCGGTGCGTTGCCAGGTCAAAAGCCACAGAAAGGCCTTTTTGCCCGCCCTCCAGATTTTTTCGATAAAATTTATTAGAATCTTTGGCTGTGGAAAAACCGGCATACTGGCGGATTGTCCACGGCCTGTCGAGGTACATACTGGCATACGGACCACGAAGAAAGGGTGGAATTCCAGCCGAGAAACCAAGATGTTCGGCATCAGCAATATCATCCTGCCGATAGATTGATTTGACCCGTATGCCTTCCTGAGTCTGAAAAGTCTTTTCAGACTGTTTATCTTCGGGTCGAGGCTGGGCCGCTTTCTGAAGCACAATATTTTTAAAATCCGGCTTCATACGTGTGATTAGTTTGGAACTACAAAAGCATTAGTAATGTGAAATTTACCAGTACTCCGATAAATTTTTAGCGACCAGCCGGTTGGTTATTTCTGAATCAGTCACTTCTGACGGCTTTTGCGTATTCCTTCTTTCGACCTTCTCTTCGGTTCTATATTTATTTACACCCACAAATACCTTTCCATTTTCTAGCGAGTTGCGTTTTTCCTGCCAGGATATTTCAATTTCGTTCTTGATAAATCCCGTTTCAAAACAAGGAATAATCCCGCCTTTATCTTCGGTCTCTAAAAACAGGGCCCAGGCCGTATCTGCCATGTTAATCGTCATCATTTCTAACTGATAGGAACCAGCGGCGGGATCGGCAACGCGATCAAGATAACCTTCTTCGGATAATAAGGAAGAAACGTTCCGTGCCACACGCTCACTGAATTCAGTTGTATCTTCAAAAGACTGATTATAAGGCAGGACAGTCAACGCATCGCAGCCACCTATAACCGCGCTCATCGCCTCGCAGCCTGACCGTATTAAATTTGTTTTCTGAGCGTATATCGCGTTATAAAAAGTTGACGTCTGTGCATGGATAAAGCTGTTACAAAGCTCCATGGGGACCTGGTATGCCTGTCCGATTTTCTTGTGCAAATATCTCAATGCTCTTAATTTCACAATCTCAGTCAAGTATTCGGGGCCGATTGAGAGAGAATAAAAAAAACGGTTCAAAGCATGCAACGGTGAGATTCCTGAATCGGTTAGTTTATCAAGGTAATAAACAGTTGAAGAAATTAAGAAAGCCAGCTCCTGAACAGGATTTGCTCCAGCATTATGATACACGTGGCTTTCCACCATTAAGGGACGAAATTCCCGCATCATTTTTGTTTTGTTCAGTGTCTTACCGATATTTTCGGTGGCCTCGGAAAAATTACTTCCATTTCGCATCCAATTCGCCAAAGGATCGTTGGCAATTCCTCCTTTGAGGTAATATCCGGCTCCGCGGGACACTTCATCAAATATTTTTTCGGAATTTATTTCTGTTTGAAAAAAAATCGGCGTGTCACAAAGTTTTACCGAGTGAAGTGTTTTTGAAAGCTCATTTTTTTTAAGATCAGACTCTGTTAATTGAAGCAGAACTGCATCAGCTCCTGCATGAAGAGCGGAGACTATCTTGTAATTTGTAGTAGCGGGTTTGTCAAATTTGGTCAGCGGAGTATTGAGCCACCCTGCAGTATTTCTCTGGCAGATTTGTAACTCCGAAATTCGCCCCGGATCCAGGTCAGATGCTGTGTAATATGCGTCCAGAGGCAGGTTTTGCCCAATTTTAAAGCTTTTTATTTTGTCTGATTTTTCTCCTAACTCATTTTTTGCCTGCTTCTTCCAGGCTATTTTATCTGGAAATCCAAACTCTGAAAACAGGTGAGAAGACATAATAGTACGGTTGATAAACAGTTTTTTAACCGCCTTGCGACAAAGTCCAGAGACGTTAACAAAGCTACAAATTTGAGATTACATTTTTTCAATTGTTACGTTACTGTTAAGCAAAGCTAACGTCTATAACGTAGGATTATTCCAATGGATTTAGTTCATGGCTTGGTAATCGTACAGATTGGAATTAAATTGAACACTGGTTTAATCTGCAGAGACCATCTATTTTCTTATCTTTGCCGTCCTTTTGATTTATGATATCTGATTACGCAAGTTTGACATTGGAAAGAGTAACCGCACATAGAGAAGTAGACCAAATATGGGATAGTTGCCTTCGGGTTATTAAGCAACATATTCCTGAAGAGAGTTTTAGAACGTGGTTCGAGCCAATCCGACCGCTTAAAATCTATGGAAAGGTTCTTACGATCCAGGTTCCGAGCCAGTTCTTTTACGAGTGGCTGGAAGATAATTATGTCAATTTACTTAGGAAAGCGCTGGATTATGCAATTGGGCGTGACGGGCTGTTGGAATATTCGATTATTGTCGATAAAGGAAATGAGAAGCATCAGCCTCTGACCATGAATGTTTCGACGGTTAAATCACCAAAATATTCCGGACCTGATAATTTTGCGACGGATCCGAGAATGGGTTCGAACCTGGTTGTAAAAGATCAGGATTCGATGAATCTGGATACTTATCTGAATCCGAATTATTCGTTCGACAACTTTATCGAAGGTGATTGTAACCGACTTGCTCGTTCTGCCGGTTTTGCAGTGGCGCAACGTCCCGGTTTAACCTCCTTTAACCCTTTGATGATGTATGGTGGCGTAGGTTTGGGGAAAACCCACCTTGTGCAGGCAATTGGGAATTATATCAGAAATCATTTCGACAATAAGTTAGTTCTGTACGTTTCTTCTGAAAAGTTCACGAACCAGTTTATTAACTCTATCAAAAATAACACGCTTCAGAACTTCACGGACTTTTACATGAAAGTGGATGTTCTGGCGATTGATGACGTTCAGTTTCTGTCGGGAAAAGAAAAAACTCAGGATACTTTCTTCCATATTTTCAATCACCTGCACCAGTTAGGAAAGCAGATTATTATGACCAGTGACCGTCCGCCAAGAGAGTTGGAAGGTTTACAGGACCGTTTGCTTTCCCGCTTTAAATGGGGACTGACTGCCGATTTGCAAACGCCTGATTTTGAGACTCGTATTGCAATTATTCAGAAAAAAATTCAGGCAGAAGGTATTCAGATTGACTATGATGTAATCGAATATATTGCGCACAGCGTTAATTCAAACGTTCGTGAACTTGAAGGTGTGATTGTTTCCCTTATGGCTCAGGCATCCCTGACGCGCCGTGAGATTGATGTTGAGCTGGCAAAAAACACGCTCAAAAACATCGTAATGAACGAGGATAAGGAAGTTACTATCGATACAATTCAAGAGATCGTAGCTGATTATTTTAAGGTTACAATAGCTGATTTAAAAAGCAAGAGCAGAAAGAAGGAGGTTGTTTATCCGCGTCAGCTAGCTATGTTCCTGGCGAAAGAATATACCGATCTGCCACTCAAATCGATCGGATATCATTTTGGCGGTCGTGATCACAGTACTGTTATTCACTCGATTCAAAGCGTTAATTTGCTGATGGACGAAACCCCGGACGTTGAAGAAACCCTGCAGAAACTTCGCAGTTATTTTAAATGATCCATCATGACGGCGCCGTTGTTGCTTTCAAGAAATGAAATTGACGACGTACGTTGGAATGAAACGGTGAAAAACTCCGAACAGCACATCATTTATGCCTATTCGTGGTATCTGGATGTGGTTTGTGAGCAATGGATGGCATTAGTATGGCCTGCTGCCGAAGACTATCAGGTTATCATGCCATTGCCTGTGAAGAAAAAATGGTTTATTGAAGTAATTCAACAGCCTTTGTTCTGCCAATACTTAGGCATTTTTTCTTCTCGTGATCTGTCAAAAAGTGTGGTAGAAGAGTTTCTGAAATCTCTCGACCGAAACTTCCGGTACATTTCAACCTACAATTTCAATCCCTCCAACACAGCGAATCTCCGGCCTCTCATACGGAGATTTAACACTTTCCGATTATCAGAAAATACTACGTTCCTGCTGTCACTTCGAAGCTGCTATGAAAACTTATCGGCAGGATATTCTTTGGACAGAAAAACTAATTTAAAAAGAAGTTTTAAGGAAAACTGGAGCTTTGAGAAAAGTCAAGATTTCAAACCTTTGGTTGAAATGTTTCAACAGAATCATGAGTCGAAAATTGCTGGTGGCGTGAGAAAGAGCACTTATGAAATACTGAGCCAATTGCTCGAACAGATTAGCGAAAACCAATCGTTAGAGATCTGGTATGCCATAAAAGATGATTTGTTGCATTCCGGCGTATTAATTGTGAAGTCTGAAAACAAAGCTATCTATCTTTTCAATGCCGCTGACAAAATAGGACGGAAAGGCAACGCCAGAACCATAATGCTGGATAAATTTTTTCAAGAAAATGCTGATTCTTCGATCTTGTTCGATTTTGAAAGTCCTGATGTTGAATCTATTGCGAGCTTTTATCGAAGCTTCGGTGCTACTGCGGCAAACTATTTTGGGATCAAGAAAAATGATTTATTTTTTCCTTTTAAACAAATACAAAACCGGCGGCTGAAAAAAATGCTCAATACCAGGCCAACTCTTTCTGAAGATTTTTAACAGACTTGATGTCCATTTCGAGTGACCCGATAGCCAGTTCGACCTCTGCTTTTAGCGGAATTCTGTTAATATCATCAGATACCCAAAGTTTTACAGCTCCCTCTCCCTTGAACAGCTTATTATCCGGGATTAACGGATTAAGTCTCAGGACCTTTATTTTTCCAAACTTTGTTTTGATTACATCTCTTCCAACATAACGAATGCGTAGTTTATAGACTTCGCCATCAAAAAATGTGGGTACCTCAATCACTTCCCCTTCTGTAACCCGTTCAAAATTAATGGTGCGCAGGTAGAAATACCCACTGATAATGTCGTGAATGTTATTTGGAGTTTTATATGTTTTGGTTTCCTCTTTAACCGTTGAGGTTGCCTGATCTTTGTCATGATTAAAGACAACCGTTTCTTCTTTTCGATACTTGTTTTCCTGAATACTCCGATAGAACATTTGAGGCACGATCGCAACTGTATCAACATAAGACCGCCAATTGTCTCTGACCCTTGAAATCAGGTCGAACGCGCCTGTTGTCCGGCCCGTCACATTGATCTTGAAACATGGTTTATTGTTGACAACGGAAATGTTTTTCGCGATTTCAACCCTCGCTTCTGCTGCGTTTATAAATCCATAGTGAACCCGGTATTCAACCCTTTCACCAAAACTGAAACTTTTGTTTACGATAACTCTATTTGGCTCATATTGCCTGAATGCAAGAATTGTAACAAGGCATAAAACGACAAAAACCGTAATTTTTAATCTTTTCATCATGTGCGATAGTATCTACAACGAGGGGTATTTTTCTTTTAAATAAGACAAATATTTTTTAAAATCCCGACCGAATTTTGTCTCAAACTCTTCCCGGAATTGATTTTGTTTCGATTTATACGTTTGATAACCGATAAAATATGCATTATTCGGGACGTTTTTTTCCGTCCACACGCTTTTGGGTTTCAACGTAATTTGGTTAGCAAACAGTGTATCAGCATCATTAAGTATTTTTAAAATCGTCTTATTTTTTAAACTATCCTTTATCAAACTATCTGGATTGTTATAACCGAATGTTTTATACAGACTATCAAGTTTGGAAATTCCCCTTAACATGTGCTGCGCATATGCATCATTATATTTCTTGGAAAACTCATACGCTTTTAGCTGCTTCGAATCTGCGCCATACTTTTGTGTTAAAAATCTTATCGCTCCAAGATCCCCGACGAAGCTGGCCAGATTTTCATTCAGTTCGAGGTCATTCTTTACAAAAAGTGTACCATGTGTGAGCTCGTGGAGGATCAGGTTGGCTAAACTCCCTTCGCGCCTCCTTAACATACTCGAGAGGATCGGATCTTTCAAATACCCTAAGGTTGACCATGCAGATGCTTCCCCGATATCAGTATCAAGACCGGATTTTATCAACTCCTGTTCTTCGACAACGGCTCTTGTGGAATCGAAATAACCTTTATAGGGGAAAGTGCCTATAATCGGAAAAGTCCATTTATAAGCTTTTATCTGGTACCTTTCGGAAGCATTTATAACCCACATCAGAGGCTTTCCATGCTGATTATAAAACGTTGTATAGTTTTTTGAAGGACTAAGCCCGAGGGAGTCAACACCGAATTGTTTTATTTCTTCAATAAGCCGTATCCGCGATTTTAGAGAATCCGGATATGAGGGGTCTCGCAAAATTTCTTCAACATCCTGAACATTCAGCAAAATGGTTGCCTGTCCCTTTGCTTGCATCCAGCCGTAACTGATCAAATCGCGATAATAGAAACCGAGTATGAGAAGTAAGATAACTATTACAGCTGATATTTTCCTGAACACCAGAATTTCCGTTTTATGATTTTGAAAACAAATAAAAAAGGCTGGTTATGAAACCGGCCTTTATATTAAACAAAAATACAGAAAACCTTACGGATTAATTTGCAATGCTACAATTTCTTAATGACCGGCAGTTTTTTTGATTTGATAAATTGTTAAAATTATTACTATGTCCTGCGATGTCACATGTAAAGTAGATCATTGTTTTTCTTCAATTTGATAATTTTCAATTTGTTCAAAACCAGAATGAACGGATAGGTTGGATCGAACTCGTGCCATTTAATTCCGAAATTCGCGCGGCCTCCAAATTTATGATGGTTGTTATGGTAGGATTCACCCATCATCAGAAAGTCAAATGGTAGCAGATTTTTGGCAGTGTCGTCAACTTTAAAATTAACGTAGCCATAGCGGTGGGCGTACCAGTTAATGATTACTCCATGAACCGGACCCATCAAAAAATGAATTGGCAGTAAAAGAAACATCCACCAGAAAGTGGCAAATTGAATGTAAAACAGAACATATAAAGTGCCCCAGCCAATTCTTGAGATCCAGGAATCTCCGATTTTTTCCATCAAGTCCCAATGCGGAACTCCTTTTTTGAACTTGGCATCGATCTGGTCTGTTTGGCGGACTATGTTGTTATAATAATTTTTTGTCTTCCACATCATATCAGCTATACTGTCCGAAAAGCTCGGAGAATGCGGGTCAAGTTCTGTGTCCGCATAGGCATGATGTAGCCGGTGCATAACGCCATATGCATACGGGCTTAAAAAAGACGATCCTTGAAATATCCAAGTTGCAGTATAGAAAAATTTCTCCCAGGCCGGACTCATAGTAAACATCTTGTGAGCGGCATATCGATGTAGGAAGAAGGTTTGCATCAATAGTGAAAGATACCAGTGCGCGATAAAAAAGACTAAAATGGTCATTGTTTAACTCAGGAAAAGACAAGTTTATTATTTTAACATGTCAAAGTTATTTTCATTTTTTTGGGAAAAAGATGATAACTATCAGTGAGAAAAATTACTTGCATTAGTTCATTTCAAGAACTGTCATGAATGTTAACAGATATAGCGTGAAGGATGACCATAAACTCAAAATAATTAGGATTTTTTAAATTAGGGCAGTAAGTTTAAATCGTCTTCTAATCATCCCTAACTATACATCTTTATGAGTGTCTATCTTCTCAGATGCATCAGTATTGGATATTTGCTTCTTCCAAACCTTATTTTTTTTATTTATTGGACAAGAACCTCGATTGCATTTTTTGGAGTTTTACTATTGGGTTTTTTATTTTTTGAAGTCCTTAAAAACAATGACTTCGGGAAGTCGGAAGTTCTTAATAAGCGTAATTTAATTTCCCTGTTAATCATAGCGTTGGCGGCAACACTCATTTCCGGGGTGAGTGGAATCTGCTTTCAGACGCTGGATCACTGGGCGCACAATACAAAACTTTATGAGCTATTTATTTCGGACTGGCCGCAACGAATTCCTCTAAAAGGGCCCGTAGTGTCCTACTATTACGGTTACTATGTTGTTCCTGTTTTTTTATCCAAAATGGCTGGGCAAATACGGGAAGACATTATTTTTATCTGGAGTTATTTGGGGTTTTTTCTAGGGTTGACATGGGTTTATCTTGCCTTGAACAAAAAGTTGGTTTTTGTAATTCTTGCGCTTTCAGTAGGAGATACGCCGAGATTTATCAAGTCGGTATTGAGCCAGATTGCTGGCCCGCTCTACAAGCAAAGCGAGTTTGCCATTGAGCCCTGGTCCAACTTTGAGAACCTTTTATGGGTGCCAAACCAGGTTATTCCAACCATGATCATTGCCGGAATGTTTGTTTATGTTTTAAGACATAAATTGAATGCAGAATATATTGTCCTGCCTGTTGCATTGAGTTTTTGGTGGGCTGTTTTTCCATCAGTTACAAGCGGGACTGTTGTAGCCATCGTAGTTTTACGGAAATGGATTTTAAACGGCCTGAGGCTGGATTTTTGGGGCTCGGCAAAACGTGTCGTATTTCCGTTCTTGGCTTGCCTTCCGGTCCTGCTATTTTATTTATCACATAAGAATATGCCGGCTTCGGGTTTTATCTGGCAGTTTTCGGGAGATATTGCCAGCCGGTTTGTTGAATATGGTGTAAATATCGGCTTGAATCTTGTCATTTTCACGCTCGTCTATTTTTATTACAAGCGGTACAGTAAAAATTTCTTACCGATGTTTCCCATCTTCGTAACGCTTTGCGTCATTATGTTTTTTCCACTTTACAGGATTGGAAAGCTAAATGACTTTCTTTTTCGTGGAATGATGCCGTGCCTATTGATCGCGGGCATTTATATTTTTTACCCGTTAGCGCAGACTTCAAATTATCAGAGAAGTTGGGCAGTGATTAAGAAAACGCCTTATTCAGTAATCATAATATTACTGTTAGTATCATCTTCGGCAATTGCAGCTGCAAGGATCTACAGAGCTGTTACCATCAATCAGGCTACATCTAACTTGTTTCCCGATAAAGTCGCTTTCAAACCTATTCCTTACGATGCTTATCCAGGTATATATCAGGCACTTCAAGCCAAGTGGACGCAGGAAGAAGCGGATCAGTATCTCGGCAAAAAGAATTCGTTCTACGAATTAAATGTCTCTCCCAAATTGTGAAAAAATATTATTTAAATTTCTGGTTTTGATACAGATAATATCATATCTTTGTTACTGATATTATCTCATCCCACATTTGATAGTATCTGGTGGCGTTATAATAATGTGTAAATGATCCTGAAAATATCCTTTTAAAAGAGGTTGGAAAAAGGTAAATTTACATCTCAGAAATATGCTGGTGGGAGCGGTTTTTGTTTTTCATAAGCCGCTATTTTTATGTTCAAACCAAAAACACAACTAGTCCTGCTTTATGGCACAACCAACAACATCGGATAAAGACAACAAATTAAAAGCGCTTCAGACTACACTTGAAAAATTGGACAAGACTTACGGTAAAGGTACTGTAATGCGTCTGAGTGATACCAAAGTGTTGGATATTCCGGTTATTTCTACCGGTTCTCTTGGACTGGATCTGGCACTTGGTGTAGGCGGGGTTCCCCGTGGCCGCGTGGTTGAAATTTATGGTCCTGAATCTTCTGGTAAAACAACTTTGTCGATGCATTGCATTGCCGAAGCACAGAAGAGAGGCGGACTTGCAGCATTTATCGATGCAGAACATGCGTTTGATCGTGCTTATGCTGAAAAATTAGGTATTGACACAAGCAATCTTTTGATCTCTCAGCCGGATAATGGCGAGCAGGCATTAGAAATTGCAGAACATTTGATCAGCAGTGGTGCCGTCGATATTATTGTAATTGACTCTGTTGCAGCACTTGTTCCGCGTGCAGAGTTAGAAGGGGAGATGGGAGATAGCAAAATGGGTCTTCAGGCTCGTTTGATGTCTCAGGCATTGCGTAAACTTACCGGTGTAATTAATAAAACAGGCTGCTGCTGTATTTTCATCAACCAGCTTCGTGAGAAGATTGGTGTGATGTTTGGTAATCCTGAGACAACAACAGGTGGTAATGCTTTGAAATATTATGCTTCGGTACGGTTGGATATCCGTCGTGTTGGACAGATCAAGGAAAGTGCTGACCAGATTCTTGGTAACAGAACACGTGTAAAAGTTGTAAAAAATAAAGTTGCCCCTCCGTTCAAAGTGGTTGAGTTTGACATCATGTATGGCGAAGGAATCTCAAAAGTTGGAGAGATCATCGACCTTGCTGTTGAACTGGATATCGTTAAGAAGTCGGGTTCATGGTTTAGCTATGACGGAAATCGTCTTGGACAGGGCCGTGATGCTGTAAAGGCGCTTATCAAGGATAATCCGGAATTGATGGATGAACTGGAAGCGAAGGTACGTGCAAAGGTAAATCACGAACCAGAGGTTTTAGTTGATACATTGGAACCAAATATTGCTGACGACGGTGCACCTGAATGATATTCAGCCAATTGGTAATATAAAGTAAAAGGCCTCAGGAAATTTCCTGAGGCCTTTTACTTTATATTTGCTGTTATTATTATGATCAAAAAGGATTTTTATCATCCTCGTCTTCATCAAAATCATAATCTTCGTCGTCCGGCCCTGAGAACATGCTGCTGACCAAATCCTGGAATTTAATTCCCTGATCAAGCGATTGTTTTCCAATAAGAGAATATTCTGCCATTCCATGAAGCGCAAATTCCATCATGAACAATTTTTCGTTCACGTCTCCGTAAGCACTTAGCATAT
The DNA here is from genome assembly GCF_900108855.1 of Dyadobacter koreensis. Lineage (GTDB taxonomy): Bacteria > Bacteroidota > Bacteroidia > Cytophagales > Spirosomataceae > Dyadobacter > Dyadobacter koreensis. The sequence continues at coordinate 152,345 of NZ_FNXY01000003.1, read as the reverse complement.
CCACAAAATCATCCAGACCGTCGATTGTTTTAAGACGGGCATTGTATTCACGATCGGTCATATCGCCGATCATTTCCATTTCATTTCCAGAACCAAACCACTCGATCACTTTGGCGAAAGGATTGATTTTGCTCTTTTTGGATTTTTCTGGATCCGGGAAGTAATTAAGGAATTGCGTGCGAATTGCTTTACCAATCAGATTTTGAGCCACAATAACCGGACCTTCTACTTCTCCTTCGTAAACCAGTTCTACTTTACCGCAAATTGCTGGTATCACGCCGTAAAGGTCCGCAATTCTAACATAAGTAGATTCTTCTCCATTTATGAGTGCGCGACGTTCGGCAGCACTTAGAAGACTTTCATAAGCGGAAATTGTCAAACGGGCAGAAACACCGCTTTTACTATCCACATATTCACTTTCGCGCGCTTCAAATGCTATTTGTTCAATCAAGGTTTTTACTAACTCGTTAACCTTAACAATCTCTTTTTGTTCCTTTTTAACGAAAGCTTCCTGTTCGGTAATCTTCTTACCAACTTCAAGTGTTTTCGGGTAATGGGTAACGATCTGGCTTTCAATACGGTCTTTTAGCGGCGTAACGATACTGCCCCTGTTGGTATAATCTTCCGGGTTTGCTGTAAAAACAAACTGGATGTCCAGGGGAAGACGAAGTTTGAACCCGCGAATCTGGATATCACCTTCCTGCAGAATGTTAAATAAAGCAACCTGGATACGTGCCTGTAAATCAGGCAATTCGTTAATTACGAAAATCCCTCTATGTGAACGTGGTATCAACCCGTAATGGATCACGCGTTCGTCGGAATAAGGCAACCTTAAGGTTGCAGCTTTGATAGGATCAACGTCACCGATCAAATCTGCTACTGACACATCCGGCGTTGCCAGTTTTTCTGTATAGCGCTCATCTCTGTGAAGCCAGGCGATAGGCGTATTATCACCTTTTTCTTCTATTAAATCTTTGGCAAATCTTGACAACGGTGCCAGCGGATCGTCATGCAATTCGGAATCCTTAACATAAGGAATGTATTCGTCGAGCAAATTAACCATCATTCGGGCAATACGCGTTTTTGCCTGGCCACGTAAACCTAAAAGATTGATGTTGTGCATGGATAGGATCGCACGCTCGACGTCTGGAATAACCGTTTCTTCATATCCCCAGATTCCAGGGAAAACCGATGTTTTATTTTTTATTTTTTCAATCAGATTATCCCGAAGCTCCTGTTTGATCGAACGGGATTCATAACCTGCTTTTTTTAACTCACCAAGCGTCTGAATGCCTAATGTTTCTGTACTTGTAAGCTCTGAATATTTCATGTATCATTAGGCTGTTTTACCGCGCATAGGCAACAGAGCGCATTTCGCGGATTACGGTAATTTTTATTTGTCCGGGATACTGCATTTCTTTCTCAATTTTCTGAGAGATATCGAAAGAAAGCATTCCCGCTTTTTCATCTGAAACGTTGTCTGCATCAATTATAACACGAAGTTCGCGGCCAGCCTGGATTGCATAACATTTTTCTACACCGTCAAATGACATCGCCATGTTTTCAAGATCGCGTAAACGTTGGATATATGATTCCATCATTTCGCGACGAGCACCTGGACGAGAACCTGAAATTGCATCACAAACCTGAATGATCGGAGACAAAATACTCGTCATTTCGATCTCGTCATGGTGAGCTCCGATCGCGTTGCATACTTCCGGATTTTCCTTGAATTTCTTGGCAAGTTCCATTCCCAGAATTGCGTGCGGCAGATCAGATTCTTCCGGCCATACTTTTCCAATATCATGAAGCAGACCAGCACGTTTCGCCAGTTTAGTATTTAACCCCAATTCTGACGCCATAGTTGCACAAAGCTTGGCAACCTCTCTTGAATGCTGCAAAAGATTTTGTCCGTAAGAAGAACGGAAACGCATACGGCCAATCATTTTTACAAGCTCAGGATGCAATCCGTGAATTCCCATATCAATAACCGTACGTTCGCCTATCTCAACGATTTCGTCGTCGATGTTTTTGCGTGTTTTGGCAACAACTTCTTCAATACGTGCCGGGTGAATACGGCCGTCCTGAACCAGACGGTGTAACGCAAGACGGGCAATTTCCCGACGAACCGGATCAAAACCGGAGATTACAATTGCTTCCGGAGTATCGTCCACAATAATTTCAACTCCTGTTGCGGCTTCGAGAGCACGGATATTTCGTCCTTCGCGACCAATAATTTTTCCTTTGATATCATCGTTTTCAATGTTGAAAACCGATACACAGTTTTCGATCGCATGCTCTGCTGCGGTACGCTGAATCGTTTCGATCACAATCTTTTTCGCCTCTTTCGTTGCAGTAAGACGAGCTTCCTCCATTGCACTTTTTACATACGAACCAGCTCTTGTATCAGCTTCTGCTTTTAGCGCATCAACAAGTTGTTCCCTTGCCTGATCAGCTGTAAGATTGGCCAGTTTTTCAAGTTGGGAAACTTGCTGACTAAGCATTTTCTCAGCTTCCTCGCGCTTCTTCGTAGCCGTCTCGAGCTGTCCGTTAAGGTTATTTTTAAGTGCTTCAAGCTCGTGCTCGCGACGCTTGTTTTGCTCAACAGTTTGCTGCAGACTTTGTTCGCGCTGTTTAAGCTTTTGTTCATTAGTCTGAAGAATAACTCTTTTCTTGTTAGACTCTTCTTCAAATTCTGTTTTCAGGCGCAGATACTTTTCTTTTGCTTCCAGGATACGGTCTTTCTTAATATTTTCAGCAGATTGTTCCGCATTACGTATTATTTCGGAAGCTCTGTCCTGAGCATCTTTTTCCTTTTGATCGAAAGATTTTTTGAAAATGTATTTACCTGCAAATACCCCGACGCCAAGCGCGATGATATCAGATAGTAGGATAATAAATGTTAAAGAATTTGACATTTTAGTAATGTGTTTACAATAGTTGGGTGCTACCGACTACATGCGCTTAAAATGCCGAACTTATCTGTTGTACGATGATTAAAGATGTTATCTTATCGCCTGAGTTAAAGATTAAATTGTATCAAACCTCTTCATAATTTTTCGGTTTGTACCGGAAATATCACCAACTTAATTGGGAATTGCATCTGTAACATTTGTTTCCAATGCATCTATCCTTTTTTCGAACATCGCCAGAAGATTTTTACTTTCTTCCATATTTCTCTGTAATGCAACCAGGCATTCAATAGAAGTTAACGCTATGGCCTCAATATCGTCGTATCCTTTTCCTTTGTCTTTCAGCGTTTTCACGCGTTCCTTAAAAGCATCATAACCATCCCTGTAAAATATTTCCTGATCCGCCGGAACACTCAACTTGAAACCTCTGTCAAGTATTTTTATGAATACTGAAACATCAGGATTAGGTATATGATTCTTTTTCATAAGGTATCTTCAAGCAATTCTATGCACTTATCGATCTCTTCAATATATCGTTCAACTGCTTCTTTCAGTTCGGCCAAACCGCCTGTTGGTGTCAGTTTACTAGTGACAATTTTAACGAAAGTTTTAGACTTATTAAAGTCTTTTTGCAAACTAGTGTATTTTTTCTTTATTTCTTGTACTTCTACCTTTAACGCTGCATTACCCGTTCGTAGTTCATCATTTTCACGCTGCAATTCTGAAACTGACCAACTTAGTTTCTCTTTCGTCAGGATTAAGATGTCCAACTTCTTCTCCAAGTCGGATAATTTACGCTCAATCATGCGTGGATTGCTTGGGTCCATTTTTTATCGAATGCGGTGCTGGCCGCGGTTAAAAATGAAAACCAGACGGCCAAACCGCCCGGTTTCAGTGTAATCTAAATTTTACAAAACCAACAGGTGCGTTAAAATTCGTGCTCGTTGAGACAGTTCAAACCCAATTTATTTCCTGATCACTGCTCCCAGTTCACGCTCATAGGTGGCAATCAATCGCTGCATCGATTTGTCAATCACTTTGTCAGTCAATGTTTGTTGGTCATCCTGCAAAATGAAACTGATCGAATATGATTTTTTTCCGTCCAGATTTGCTCCTTCATAAACATCAAAAACGTTTACAGCCCGTAATAGTTGTTTTTCTGTTTTATATGCAATCTGACGCAGCTCTTCAAAAGTGATTTTCTTTTCAACAACAAGAGATAAATCGCGTCGCACTTCCGGGAAGCGGGAAACTTCTTTAAACTCAACGGCCGAATTATACTGTTTCAAAAGATAATCCCAGTCAAAATCAGCGAAGAAAACCGGAGCTTTGATGTCGGCCTTTTTGGTGATCGATGATTTCAACAAACCAAACGACACGATAGGCTTTTTGTTAAGTGTCAACGTAATTCCCTGCGAGAAAATGTTGCTGTCAGCAGCTTCTTTTTCAACACTCTTCACTTTCATGGAAACCAGAATCTGATTAACCGACGCCGCCAGGTCATGAAACGCAACATCTCTTGCTTTTTCCAGCCAGGTTTCCTCCTGGATATTTCCGGAAATGAAAAGAGCCAGACGTTCCTTCTCTGTGTACTTTCCGTTTAATTCATGATATGTTTTGCCAAATTCAAAAAGTTTGAGATCTTTCTGTCTACGGTTGGCATTGTAAGCGACAACTTCCAATCCTGTGAAAATTAATGTCTGCCGCATAACCGACAAATCTTCACTCAGATAATTGAGGATCTTGACCGGATTTCCGAACACACTTTCGCCAAGGGTAGATTGTGGCTCAGGCTTCGTCAGCGAATTAGTAATGGTTTCGTTAAATCCGTTGGCAGCCAATAATTCGGAAACACGCATTTTTAACTTTTCCGGATCGTTGACGGGAAAGTCGGAAAGGTAATCAGAGCTTAAACCCTGGGATAATTCGATTTGATCAAAACCGTAAATGCGTAAAATCTCTTCGATTATATCAGCTTCACGCTGCACATCCACACGGTATGGAGGAACGATAGCGGTAAAACCAATCTCATCTTCGTTTTCAATTTTAATATCCAGCCCGTTAAGAATGGATTTGATCAACGATTTTTCCAACGATTTCCCAAGTAGTCTGTCGATGTGACGGTATTTGACTTTTACTTCAAAATCTGCTACCGGATTTGGATACAAATCTGTAATTTCAGAAGATATCGATCCGCCGGCAATTTCCTTAACCAACAATGCAGCTCTTTTCAAAGCATAAACCGGCATATTGGGATCAGTTCCTCGTTCAAAACGGAAAGACGAATCTGTTTTCAAGCCAAAACGCTGAGCAGTGCGACGAACCCAGATTGGAGAGAAATAAGCTGATTCAAGGAAAATTGAAGTAGTTTCAGTAGTAACCCCCGAAGTTAATCCCCCGAAAACGCCGGCAATACACATCGGTTCTGCTTCGTTGCAAATCATTAGATCGCAATCGGAAAGTTTTCTTTCCTGCCCGTCCAAAGTTACAAATGGTGTTCCGGCTGCTACGGTTTTAACAATTACTTTTTTGCCTGTAATTTTATCAGCGTCGAATGCGTGCATCGGCTGACCTAGTTCGTGGCAAATATAATTGGTGATATCAACAATCGAGTTGATCGAGCGGATACCGATCGTATTCAGGCGTTGTTTTAACCATTCCGGAGACTCCCCAACTTTAATTCCTGTAATAGTCAAACCCGCATACCTTGGGGCTGCTTCATCATTTTCAACGCTTACCTGAATGGGAAGATCATTGTTGTCGGTAGAAAAGGAATCAATTGCAGGTAATTTTATCTCACGATTCAAAACTGCTTTCAAATCGCGCGCAACACCGTAATGAGACGCAGCGTCGGCGCGGTTCGGAGTTAATCCGATCTCGATTAAATAATCAGAAGAAATTCCGAAATATTCCGAAGCAGGCGTACCGTTTGGTAAATCGGTATCCAATACCAGAATTCCGTCATGCGATTGTCCCAATCCTAATTCATCCTCAGCGCAGATCATGCCTTCCGACAATGCTCCTCTGATCTTTGATTTTTTCAAAACCAAAGGTTCCTCGCTTCCGGTAGGATAAAGCGTCGTTCCGACTGTGGCCAAAATTACTTTTTGTCCGGCAGCTACATTTGGTGCACCACAGACAATATTCAGCGGCTGTTCTAAACCGATATCGACTGTAGTAATTTTCAAACGATCCGCTTCCGGGTGCTTTTCGCAAGTCAAAACTTCACCGATCACTACACCTTTCAGACCTCCTCTGATGGATTCTACTTCCTCAATCCCCTCTACTTCCAATCCGGTCCCAGTCAGTAATTTGCCAATTTCTTCCGGAGTTTCGGTTATTTCTATTAACTCTTTAAGCCACTTATACGAAATTTTCATGCGGGTATTTTATATGCGTACCAAGTCGAAAATGCCCGAAATTTATTCGAAAAATTGAGACTAAAATCTCTTTCGTCCGTCTGCGCTTCGGGAGCGACTTTTACTTCCTGGTCCTGAATTTTATTTATTTCTACAAAATTAATGATTTCCTTCTTCAGTTTGTTCTCCTGCGCGAATTGCTACAGACAAAGTATTTTCAGCAGGAGGAACCGGGCAGGCATAACTTGGGGCGTACACGCAATAAGGATTATATGCCGTATTAAAATCCAGCACCAACGAATCACCTTTTATTTTTGAAACAGGATAGTCCAGATACCTTCCGCCGCCGTAGGTTTCTTTGCCGCTGGTTGCATCTTTGAAAAGGACTGAAATCACTGCCTCGTTTTTTAATAATAGTAGTTTTTCAGCAACGCCGTTAATCGTGAAATTGGCGTAACCAATTCGTTCATAATCCGTTGTTGTTCCGTCTGTATAGGTCACCTTCATTTCCTTATCTTCTTTTTCGTAAGGGGTAATAAAAGCTTTCACGCGGTAAGCCGGGTCAATGTCAAAATAATGAAGGCCGTGAAAACTTTCTTTATCCTGGATAGGCGAGTCTTTTGTCGTTTTAAACTGATCATCTTTTGCAAGTCGTTCCTGCGTAATTTTGTCGATATATTGTTGCGGATTTGCGGCGATAAGATCATCTTTATCTGCCTCTGCGTTTCCTGAACTAAAATTTTCAATAAAAAAATAAGCCAGTATAGCTATCAGCATCGCGAGGGTACTCCAGCGTATTACTTTGTTTTTGAACATAATTTTTCAAATCAATTAGTAAAATGAATTACAAACTTACACCTGAAACCTACGTTTGAAAAAATCAGAGCCGGATTATTTATTTTTTTATGATAATTTTGGAACTTCCAGGCAGCGGAATTTGCGTTCTTGAATGAAATATACCTAAATTCACCTGCCAAATAATTAAAAAACAATACCTGATCCATTATATGTCCTACACAAAACGAGTACTCATTGCCGAAGACAGCTCAGTAATTCAAAATCTGGCAAGGAAGATTCTGGAATTTCAACACTATGAGATTACTTCCGTAAAGAATGGAGAACAAGTGTTACAACTTCTTGAAAAGGAAGATTTTGACATCATTTTGCTGGATATCAATATGCCTGTGATGGATGGAATGGAGTGTGCGCGGAATATTAGAAAATTGGCAGATGCTGACAAAGCTAAAACACCAATTGTAGCAATAACTGGCAACGCCAAAAACTATTCAGAAGAAGACTTTAAAGAAGCTGGATTTGATGATGCGCTTATGAAACCATTAAACTTTGACCGTTTGGTAGAAGTGGTTGCGCATTTGACAGAATAGTTCGTTGCATGAAGATTACATTCTTAGGAACCGGCACATCACAAGGAGTACCAGTTATTGCTTGTGACTGTGCCGTTTGCCGTTCAACTGATTTTCATAACAAACGTCTCAGAACCTCCGTCTGGATTCAGGTTCACGGAAAATCTTTTGTTATTGACAGCGGTCCCGACTTTCGTCAGCAGATGCTGCGCGCCAATGTCAGGCAATTGGATGCAATTATTTATACACATCAGCATAAGGATCATACCGCCGGTCTCGACGACTCCCGTGCTTTTAATCACCGCCAGCAACAAGACATCCCTCTCTACGGCCGTCAGGAAGTTTTAAACCAGATTCAGGTTGAATTTGCTTATGCGTTTTCAGAAAAACGGTACCCTGGCGTCCCGCACTTTGAACTTCATCCGATAGAAAATCAGCCGTTCGATGTACAAGGTGTTCAGTTTGTTCCAATTGAAGTGATGCATCACAAACTGGCCGTCTATGGTTATCGGATTGGTGATTTTACCTACATTACAGACACCAATTATATCTCAGAAATTGAACAGGAAAAAATTTTAGGGTCTAGAATACTTGTCCTTGATACACTTCAAAAAGAACCTCATCTTTCACATTTTACTCTTTCCCAGGCACTTGAATTAATTGATAAATTGAACGTGCCGGACGCGTATCTTACGCACATCAGCCATAAATTAGGGCTACATGCTGAGGTAGAAAAAGAGCTCCCGCCAAATGTTCACCTGGCTTACGATGGATTGGTTTTAGAGTTGTAATACATGGTGCAAAATATCTGGAATACACATTTACTATTACGAAAATGTTGCTATCGTCATTAAATCACGTATAATTCAATTAAATTTGAATGTAGAAATGATGCAATGTGTCTAGTCTTTTTAATCCGTTAAATGACAAGCGGCGATTTAGATCATATGATACAATTACTCCTCTTTTGAAAAATCAAACATACAGCAACAAAGGCTGGAAAAATGTACTGCTAATTGTTGTTCCATATCTTGTTGTTGGAGGAGCTTTTCAATTCATCGCACTTCGCGTGGCAGGTCTGGAATTCTCTTCGGAAGTTCTTACCACAGACAAGCATTTTTTTATCATTGCCTTATTTGACCTTCTTGTCGCATTCCTCTTGGTTGCAGTTTTTACAGTTTACTTTGTTAAGGATAGTTTTATTTCTGTCGGTTTTCGACCCGGTTTTATTTTAACAGATATATTTGTCGGCATTAGTACCGGATTTGTGATCATGTTTATTTCGCTGCTGATTTTGGTTCAAACCGGGCAGGTTGAGGTTAAAAACGTTGATCGGAATGTCGTCGATGGTTTATGGATTTTCGGAACCTTTGTGTTTGTGGGGATATCAGAAGAGTTGCTGCTTCGCGGTTATGTTCTGAACAACCTGATGGTTTCTTTCAATAAATATACTGCTTTGGTTATTTCGTCAGCACTTTTTGCTTTCATGCATATAGCCAATCCAAATCTGGATATGCTGGGATTCGCCGGATTGTTTTTTGCAGGATTGTTTCTTGGTTATGCGTATATCATTACGCAAAATTTGTGGCTTCCGATCGCATTACATTTCAGCTGGAATTTTTTTCAAAGTTTTTTTGGATTCAACGTCAGCGGGAACGACTTCTACTCTTTTGTGATAACTACTTTTCAAAAAGAAAATATCTGGAATGGAGGTGATTTTGGGTTTGAAGGCTCGTTAATCTCTCTCATTTTTCAGCCATTAATGATTGTGTCTCTTTATTTTATATTTCGAAAAAGAAATATTGAAACGCGGATGTCGGACCGGTTGAAGTAATTCACTGGTTGTGACAACCTGAAAGGAGTACTGGCTTTTATTGCTTTCTATTAATATGCTGTAATCTTTGCATTATTAATAAAAACACCCAACGTCACATACTGGGTATCGAATTCTAAAAGCCAGCAGCCAATGTGTCATCAGTCCAACGCAGATCATAAAGCAACCTGGGTAGGAAGCGCAATTTCCAAAATTGAAGCAGATTATCAGCGCTCTGCCGATACGCACTTAATATTTCTGAAACTTCCGTCTTTTCCGGAAATAGATTTTTACTTCAAAGACGAATCTACGCATCCATCCGGCAGCCTAAAACATCGGCTGGCCCGTTCACTTTTTCTTTACGCGATTTGCAATGGCTGGGTACAAGAAGGAACTACGGTAGTGGAAGCATCCAGCGGATCAACGGCGGTATCCGAAGCTTATTTTGCAAGATTACTCGGGCTTCCTTTTGTGGCGGTTATGCCAAAATCCACAAGTCCGGACAAAATCCAGGCTATTGAATTTTACGGTGGAAGATGTCATTTTGTTGACCATCCTGCAGAGGTCTACGAGGTTTCGCGGCAAATCGCTCAGGAGACAAACGGTCATTTTATAGATCAGTTTACCTATGCGGAACGGGCGACAGACTGGCGTGGAAACAACAATATTGCCGAATCAATCTTTCGTCAGATGGCTCATGAAATTCATCCCGTTCCGCGCTGGATCGTGACAGGGGCGGGTACAGGAGGAACTTCTGCAACGCTGGGCCGGTATGTGAGGTATGAACAACATGCGACACAAATCTGCGTTGTTGATCCTGAAAACTCAGTTTTTTATAATTTCTGGAAAAATAACGATCCCTTACTTTGCGGCGAACTTGGGTCAAGGATTGAAGGTATTGGACGCCCAAGAGTTGAACCGTCATTTTTAAGAACCGTTGTAGATCACATGATCCAGGTGCCGGATGCCGGAAGTTTTGCAGCCATGCAAGCTTTGACATCTTTACTGAATAAAAAAGTTGGCGGTTCTTCGGGAACGAATTTCTGGGGCGTGCTCGAACTTGCAAAACAAATGAGGGCAAATGGTGAATCAGGTTCCATTGTGACGCTGATCTGCGATTCGGGCGACCGCTATCTGAATACCTACTATAATGAAAGTTGGCTGAAAGAGCATGGTTATGCGGATGAGGTTCTGAGACAACAATCGTTGTTGGAAGTGCTTTAAAAAGAGTAGAAACGGTACATAATAATCAGTAAAACCAAGTGCATCAAAATTATTATTTCTTAAAACAACTCGCCCCACGACTAAATCAGGAATTAAGCGGGAAAAAATTCATCGAGGCATTTAGTCAGGAAAAAGATGAGATCGTACTGGTATTCGCAGAATCGGAAGTCGATGAAGAATTAAAGAAACCATTTTTTATTAAGGCAACATTACGTTCTGATTTCGCTTGTTTAAGTTTTCCGGAAAAATTTGATCGCGCCAGAAGAAACAGTGTAAACCTTTTTACCGATATATACCAGCAGCAGATTATTCATGTCCGGGTTTTTATTAACGAGCGGGCAATTGAAATTATCTTTAAAACCGGGGATGTCCTGGTTTTGAAGCTTTTTGGAAACCGGTCAAATTTAATCTCTTTTGGCAGGGATGGGAAGGTTAACCAGTTATTCAATAACAAACTTGCGACCGATCTTACGATTTCGCTTGACACGATGGACCGGAAGATCGATCAGTCTTTTGAAGCATTTTTGAAAAATGATTCCCGTTTTGAGCCGTTGTTTCCGACGTTTGGGAAGTTGATTAATAAGCATTTAAATGAATTGCTGGAACGAATAACTCAGCCTGAAGATCGCTGGGCTGTTATTCAGGATGTTTTAAAAAAACTGGAACAACCAACTTTTTATATTACGAAAATTGAACGGATACCTACACTTTCCCTCTTACCGGTTGGTGAAATTATCGATACTTATAAAGATCCGATTGAGGCATTAAACACATACTATTATGCTTTTATCCGTCTCACGGGTATTGAGAAAGAAAAAGCCGAAATTTTAAGAATCCTGAAAAAACGTATTTCTCAAACAGACAATTACCTGGAAAATACGTTTAAGAAACTGGTCGAGCTGGAAGAAGGGACGAAGAACGATGAAATAGCCAATATCCTGATGGCAAACCTGCACCTGATTCCGGAGCGGGCAGAATCTGTTGAGTTGTATGATTTCTATCGTGACCAACCAATAAAAATTCGTCTGAAAAAGGATCTTACCCCGCAGAAAACGGCTGAGGGTTATTATCGAAAATCTAAAAATGAAAAGATAGAAATAGCTCGTCTGCATGATAGTTTGCAAGCCCGTGAAACCGAGCGGGAGAAAATGCTTGGATTTGTTAAGTCAATAGAGAAAATCGAAGTTTTACGTGAGCTGAGAACCTTCATAAAGTCAAACGGGTTAGCTGGCGGCAACACCGTTTCAGTAGAACAAGCAGATCTGTTTAAAAAAGTCGACTTTTTAGGTTTCACTATTTTGATCGGCAAAAACGCTAAAAACAACGATTTGCTTACCAGACAGTATGCACATAAAGAAGATTTGTGGCTGCATGCCCGAGACGTTACCGGTTCGCATGTTGTTGTGAAAAATCAATCAGGGAAAAAATTTCCATCGCCGGTGATCGAAAGAGCTGCACAACTCGCAGCCTGGCATTCCAAAAGACGAACGGATAGTTTATGTCCGGTTATTTTTACCCCGAAAAAATATGTGCGGAAGCCAAAAGGACTACCTGAGGGAGCCGTTGTAATTGATAAAGAGGAAGTAATTATGGTCGTTCCGACGCCAGAATAATGAGTGATATTTTAGGTATCAAAGAACTTTGATAAGTCTTTCGATATCACGAACTTCGTAGCAAAATTGAGAGAACAGGAATATTTAGTGCAGAATGCTTGAAAATCGCCGCTTTGTAATTATTGGCTTCTTTACTTTAATAGGTATCATTTACTTATTTCGTTTATTTTATTTACAGGTACTCGACGAAAGTTATTCTATCGAATCATCCAGTAACTCCATCAAACGTGTAATTGAAGTACCCTTCCGCGGCCAGATCTATGACCGGAATGGGAAACTGATTGTATATAATACTCCTGTGTATGATTTGCTGGTAACCCCGAATAAAGTCAAAGTGGACGACACACTGCGATTTTGCAGAGTTCTCGGGATCGAAAGGCGTGAGTTTGACAGCCTTATCAATGCGGCAGGGTCTTATTCAAGGAATAAACCATCGTTATTTTTAAGGCAGCTGTCAAAAGAAGATTTCGCATCAATCCAGGATATTATGGTCGATTATTCAGGATTTGAATTTGCGAAAAGTTCCATGCGAACATACAAAGCTGCGACGCTGGCGAACACACTTGGTTATGTCAGCGAAATCAGCAAAACACAGCTTGAAAAGCAGGAAGAGCCTTATTATCGCCAGAGTGATTATATTGGTCAAACTGGTATTGAGAAGATTTACGAGCATGAACTGCGGGGAAAACGCGGAACTAAATTTATCATGCAAAATGTCGCCGGAGTATATAAGGGTGCCTGGAAAAATGGTGAATTGGATACGATGGCTGTGGCTGGCGAGAATTTGTATTCCGGGATCGATATCGATATTCAGCAATACGCGGATAGTCTGATGGTGAATAAGGTGGGCAGTATCGTAGCGATTGAGCCGAAGACGGGTCAGATCTTATCCATGGTTTCGGCCCCAACTTATGACCCCAATTTTCTGGCAACCCGACATTTTTCGAGAAATTATACAACACTTTATAGGAATCCTTATAAGCCTCTTTTTAACCGTCCGGTTATGGCGAGTTATCGCCCGGGATCGACTTTTAAATTAATTCAGGCACTGATCGGTTTACAGGAAGGTGTAATTACGCCCAACAGTGGGTTTACGCACGCTAATTGTCCGATAGGCTGTCATAATCATCCGGGAACTCCCACGGTTGCGCTTGGAGTAACGCACTCATGTAACCCTTATTTTTACAACGTTTTCCGCCGGATCATTTACAATAACAAGATTTCAAATACTTTTAAAGCCTCTGCGGTCGGCCTGGATGACTGGCATGACAAGATCAGTAAATTTGGAATTGGTCAGCAGCTTGGAATAGATTTGCCAAGTGAACGTAAAGGAAATTTGCCGGACAAAAAGTATTACGACAAAATATATGGTGAAAATCGCTGGAAGTTCTCGAATATTTATTCGTTGAGTATCGGTGAAGGTGAAATTTTGATCACACCTTTAAAAATGGCAAACGTAGCGGCTATTATTGCAAACAAAGGTTATTATTACACACCTCACGTAATTCATGGGATTGGAGAGAAAAAAGTATTAAAACCTGAATACGCCGTACGTCATGAAACTGGTGTTGCAGCTCACAATTTTGATCCTGTCATTGAAGGTATGCTTGGCGCTGTGGAAGGTGGAACCGCTAGAAGATCAAGGGTAGAGGGCATTTCCATTGCTGGTAAAACGGGAACATCGCAGAATAAGCGTGGTATGGACCACTCGATCTTCATTGCATTTGCGCCGGTGGAAGATCCGAAAATTGCCATTGCTGTGTTTGTCGAAAATGCAGGCGCAGGAGGATCGGCGGCAGCACCGATTGCCAATCTAATCATAGAAAAATATCTGACACGGAACGTGACAAACAAGGCGCTTGAGAAACGAATCATGGAAGCTGATTTTATGAAAAACGTAATTTTGCCCGCTCCGCCAAAACCAGTCATAAAAGATACCGCGAAAAGAAGACAGGGAATTCCGATGGTGCCGGTTGAAAAACCAATGCCAAAAGTGATTAACTGGTTTAAGAGATTCTAGTTGGGCCAGTCTCGTTAATAGTCAAATCATCAAAATTTTTAATAGTTAAGTTAATGGAAGAGGGAAAACCTATAACCAAAAATGTCGATTGGATGGTCGTATTGATCTATATCGCTTGTCTTGGCATAGGGTGGGTCAATATTTATGCGGCAGTCTATAATCCGGAGACGCATAGCAGTATTTTCGATTTGTCAAACAATGCTGGAAAGCAGCTCATGTGGATTGGGACGACATTTATACTGATCATTTGTATTCTGGTTATCGATTATAAATTCTATGAGACTTTCTCATTTATTATCTATGCCATCGTAATATTTCTGCTCGTCGTTGTCCTTTTTGCAGGCTCTAATATCAACGGCTCGCGCTCCTGGATCAAGTTTGGGGCTATCTCATTGCAGCCTGCGCAGTTTGCCAACCTGGCGGTAAGTCTCGCGATTTCGAAATATTTGAGTGACCCAGCGATTAGTTTGACGCGAAAATTAAAGGATTATTACCCGATTTTAGGGATCATAATTCTGCCGTCCATCCTGATCCTTCTTTCAAATGAAACTGGTTCGATGCTTGTTTTCGCATCTTTTGCAATCATACTTTACCGCGAGGGAATGCCGGGGTTTATTCCTGCCATAGGAATTGTATCAGCTGCATTATTGATTATTTCTCTGCTATATAACTCCTGGTATATCGCAGGCGCCATTATTTTTATCGCTGGAATTGTTATCTGGCTTATGCCGGTAATGACGCGTCGAAGGGGTGGGCTGATGGCAACTGTATTGATTGCAATTGTCATGATTTCCATTGTTTTCGGGGTCGATTTTTTTATGAATAATGTGTTGCAAAAACATCAGAGAGGCCGGATTATGGTGCTTCTGGATCCGGATTCTGATCCGCGCGGGATCGGCTGGAACGTTATTCAATCCAAAATAGCGATTGGTTCAGGGGGATTCAGCGGAAAAGGATTTTTACAGGGAACCCAAACGAAGTTTGATTTTGTACCCGAGCAGAGCACCGACTTTATCTTTTGTACCGTAGGAGAGGAGCACGGCTTCATCGGGACGGCCGTTGTAGTGACCTTATTTATTTTGCTAATATCCCGTCTCGTGATCCTGGCGGAAAGGCAGCGAAGCCGATTTGCGAGAGTATATGGTTATTGTGTCGCCGGCATTTTCTTCTTTCATTTCCTTGTCAATGTCGGAATGACAATCGGTTTGATGCCCGTGATTGGTATTCCATTGCCATTTTTTAGCTATGGAGGTTCATCTTTATGGTCGTTTTCAGTATTACTTTTTATCTTTTTGAAAATAGACGCGCAGCGACCGTTCACGTTATCCCGCGGATAATATTAGATTTTATCAGTTAAGGCTTAATAACGGATTTTGTTTTAAGCCTTAACCGATACTCTATCAAAGTTTTGATGCTGCCATAATTAAAAGCACCCATCCAACGATTAACAATAAACCGCCGATAGGAGCAGTGGCTCCAAATTTTGTGATTCCTGTAAAGCAAATGGCGTAGAGCGAACCTGAAAATATCAACACGCCAAAAATGAAAGCATGACCAGACCATCCTAACAATTTGACGGCGTCTTCGCCAGCTCTTTGTAATAACAATCCCACCAAAACCATCGCCAGGGCATGATAGAACTGGTATTTAACGGCCGTTTCGAAAGTATCCATCCTTCCGGAAGCTTCCAGCATTCCTTTGAGTGCATGTGCTCCAAATGCGCCGAGTGCAACGGCCAGGGCACCAAACAAGCCACCAGCTTGAATAATAAATTTCATATAGATAAAAAGGAAAGTTGATAATTGCGGACACCGGTGTCATGCTCACTGTGGATCACTAAATCGGCTGGTGGCAAAGTTAGGGTTGAGAAAAAGGCTAACCAACTCTTGATTCATATTTCTTTCTTAACTTGCATGCATAAAATATCCGGTGAAAAATTATTTGGTCCGGGCAAAATTTAGAAAATGAATATTGAACGTTTTATCCAGCTTTGGACACACCGCTATTTTAAGTATACCCACATATTTAAAGCTCATTTTTCAGGTTACAAGGCTTGGCTTTATTTTAAGTCCAGGAAGGCAGGGTTTTTGAGAGGGAAGGAATTAATTGCCATTATCAGAACTGAGCATTTTGGTGATATCGTCGCGGCCGAGCCCATTTCCAGATATGTCCGCTCACTTCATCCTGATGCGCATATTGTGTGGTTTGTCAAGCCGTCTTACCATGAATTGGTGGATCATAATCCTGCAGTTAACGAGACTTTCAGCGAGTTTTGTGTAACCCAGCGCCGAGTTTTACTAGATACCGGCGTTTTTGATAAAGTATATCCGCTTCAATTCAGCAACAATAATCATTGTGCCAAGTGCCAGGTTTTTGTCGATAATCCGATCGCGGAACAGAAAGGTATCAATGTGCATACATACTTCAATTTTGGCAATCTGCTGGAAGTTTTTGCCCAGACTGCTGATTTGATCGGAGAGAAAGTCCCGTTCCCGGCGGATGATAGTCCCAGATTATATTTGCAGGAAAGTCACCGGAAAAAAGTGGATACACTGGCGCTGCCAGAAAAGTATATTGTACTTCATTGTCAGTCAAATTATGCACCAAAAGATTGGCCGGCAGCCCGGTGGAATCAACTTGTTGAATGGCTTGCTGCAAACTATTCTTATCATATTATCGAAATCGGACTGATCAGTAACTTGTCTGTGAATACACCGGCGTACCGCGATTTGTGCGGGAAACTTTCGATTCTGGAAACTGCTGAAGTGATCAGAAGAGCTGATTTTTTCATTGGACTTGATAGCGGCCCTTCTCACCTGGCGAATGCCGTCGGCACAAGTGGAATTATTTTGATGGGTTCTCTTGGAAGTTTTCCTTCTTATAATCCGTATTCCGGAAAGTATGGGCGTCAGGAAAATGCAGTTTTTGTCAGGAAGGATGGCTCTCCCTGTGCGGATTTAACGTTAGAATTTGTAAGAGATAAAGTTGTTTCAGCATTAGGCACTAATGCAAAAAAGGAAAGCAGTACATCATGATACTGCTTTCCCGGAACATTCATCGTGCACCAAAAATTGCACTTCCGACGCGAACCAATGTACTTCCTTCTTCGACCGCAATTGGAAAATCTCCGCTCATCCCCATCGATATTTCTTTCATTTCCACATTTTCCTTTTCATATGCTTTGAAAGATTCGAACAGGTTTTTTAACGTACGAAATTCCTGACGCACTTTATCGTCATCATCTGTGTTGGAAGCCATACCCATCAAACCGACAATTTTTATATTGGTTAAGGAAAGCAATTCAGCAGATTCGAGGATCTCACGCGCTTCTGCTTCGGAAAGCCCGAATTTCGTTTCTTCCTCTGCAATAAATATCTGAAGAAGACAATTAATCGTCCGGTCGTTTTTTCTGGCTTCTTTATTTATTTCCTTCAAAAGCTTAAACTGATCAACTGAATGTACCATTGAAACATAAGGTGCCATATATTTTACCTTATTCGATTGCAGGTGACCGATCATATGCCATTCAACGTCTTTGGGCAATGCTTCATATTTGGCCGTCATTTCCTGCACCTTGTTTTCACCAAAACGGCGGAATCCGGCTTCATATGTTTCTTGTAAAACTTCAATTGGTTTTGTTTTAGTAACAGCGATTAATCTGGCTTTTCCATGAAGTTGTTTCTCAATTCCGGCTATATTTTCAGCAATGACAGACATGTTGGCGTAAAATTTATGATAATGAACAGCTTAGATCGATGAAATGGAACTTACTTTGCACAAATCGAGCTTAACTTATTTCAAAATTGAAAAAAACATAGTTCTTTTACCAATTAATTTAAAATTTAACTCTCTATATGGACTATAACCAAGAACAAAAGCAAGATCGGAAAACTCTTCTATGGGCTGCCCTGGCCGTTTTAGCATTGCTTAATTTGGTACTTGTTTATTTTATCTATCACGAAAAACAAGAGAATAAGGTTAAAGATGATATTATCACGGCTAAAACAGAAGAGGTTTTGTTTACAAAAACGAAACTGGATTCAATTTCTGCCGAATTAGATACTAAGATTGCTGAGATTCAAAAGCTGGGAGGCAGTGTGGATTCTTTGATAGAGTTGAAAAAGCAACTGGAAAAGGACAAACAGGATTTGAAAAATGTTAATAATTTCTCAGCTGCCAATTTTGAAAAGAAAATTAAATCTTATGAACAGGTTTTATCTCAAAAAGATACAGAACTAGCGAATTTGCGTGAGGAACTTGGCATTGTTACCAACAAGAATCAGGAATTGAGCCAACAGGTTTCAGGTCTGGAATCAGAAAGACAGCAGCTGAATGACTCGGTGATCAACTATTCTGCACAAAATCGTGAACTGGCTGAAAAAGTAACGCTGGCTTCTGCTTTGCGTACCGAGGAGCTCGCAATCAATGCGGTTTCTTCAAAAGGTAAAGAACGGGAAGGTGGAAAATACAAATCGAAACGTATTGACAAACTGAAGGTCAGTTTCAAATTAGGTGAAAATGCGGTTGCGAAACAGAATGAAAAAGATATTTTCCTCCGAATCCTGGACCCAGAGGGCGCAGTACTGTCCGACATGGCGACTGGTTCCGGCGCATTTACTTACAACGGCAAGGAAATGATCTACAGCTCGAAGCAAACAATCAACTTCACAAACACGCGCCAGGCAGTAGATATTTATTACGGTCGTGGAGGAATTCCGATGAAAGACGGGAAATATTCGATCGAAGTATACAGTGAAGGATTTAAAATTGGCCAGGGTGATTTTACGGTAAAATAATCCGTAACCACTTAACTTTGTGTTAAATACAAATAGGGCTTGGAATTGTCAATTCCAAGCCCTATTTTTGCACCCTCATTATGGATTCCAGCAATCTTTGATGAGGTCAAAAATCAATTTATATTTAAATATTTGCCGTATGTCTAAGCAGTATGAAACGGTGTTCATTCTAACTCCCATCTTGTCTGAGGCTCAGATGAGGGACGCCGTTGAAAAATTCCGTACGCTTATCACTGATAATGGTGGTTCGCTTGTACACGAAGAAAACTGGGGATTGCGTAAGCTAGCCTACCCCATCCAAAAGAAAAACACAGGTTATTACACTGTGTTTGAATATGCCTCTGAAGGTGGAGCTGTTGTTGACGTTTTGGAAACAGAATTCCGTCGTGATGAACGCGTTATGCGTTTCTTAACTATCGCCCTTGACAAAGATTCTCTTGCTTACAATGAGAAAAAACGTAAAGGACTAGTTGGAAGAAAGAAGGAAGAAACAACAACTGAATCTAAAACCGAAGCATAAGCTATGTCACTCGTAAACGAACCGGTTGAAAAAAATATCAACCGCAAAAAATACTGCCGTTTTAAGAAAGCGGGTATTAAATACATTGATTACAAGAATCCTGACTTTTTGTTGAAACTTGTAAATGAGCAGGGAAAAATCTTGCCACGTCGTCTTACAGGTACTAGCTTGAAATACCAGCGTAAAGTATCTCAGGCAATTAAAAGAGCACGTCACTTGGCTTTATTGCCATTTGTTGCTGATCAATTGAAATAAAATAGAAAGAGATACTAACAATGGAAATCATACTAATAACTGATATTGCCGGAGTAGGTTATAAGAACGACATCGTGAATGTAAAAGCGGGTTTCGGTCGTAATTACCTTATTCCGCAGGGTTTTGCCTTATTGGCTAATGACTCTAATCGTAAAATCGTTGCAGAAAACGTACGTCAGGCTGCTCACAAAGCTGAAAAGCTTAAAAAAGACGCAGAAGACATCGCAGCAGCGATCGGCGATTTGATAATCGACATTCGCACTGTAGTTGGAGAAAGCGGCCGTATTTTCGGACGTGTTACCAATACACAGGTTGCAGATGTACTTAAATCAAAAGGTTTTGATATCGACCGTAAGAAAATTACTGTTGATGACGTAAAATCTGTTGGTACTTACTCAGCACTGATCGATCTACACAAAGAAGTGAAACACAAAGTAACTTTGAACGTAATCGCAGCAGAAGATTAATATTCAATCTTCTTCGACATAAAAAAATGACAACCCGAAAGAGTTGTCATTTTTTTATGTCGTTTTATTAATAAACTGACGGCTGAATGCCGCAAGCCGATCACTCCCTTATAATGCAGGAATTCTCAAAACCTGGCCAGGATAGATTTTATCCGGATGTGTCAGCATAGGTTTGTTTGCTTCAAAAATAATCGGATATTTCATCATATCTCCATAAACTGCTTTCGCTATAAGAGAAAGTGTGTCGCCTTTCACAACCGTATGATATGTTGCTTCCGGTGCCGGAGTAGCAACTTTCAAACGATTGTCTACGATCTTCACACCTTCAACATTACCAACAGCAAGTGCGATTTTCTCAGCATCTTCCTGTTTTGCAACTTCTCCTTCTATCGTAACTGTGTCAACTGAAGTTTTAACTGATAACGAGTTGTAAGCAAGTCCAAGTTGTTTTACATGAGCCAAAAGGGCACTGGCGCGTAATGGTTCTGCTTCCGGTGTTGGAGCAGCTGCTTCCTTATGGAAAATTTTTTCTCCCACTCCTTGAAAAAAAGAGATTAGTCCCATCGTAAAAATTTGGTTTTGTGTGTAAAAAATTGATTTAATCTTAGAGCCAAAGCTACTCTATTTTTTGAATAGAACAACTGTCAGACGGTTATTTAACACATTCGTCACATATTGCCGCAACTTTATTTTATACATTTTTTACTGCGTTTACAATGCTCAACTTTGTACTTTTGCATATCACTTCAATAAGTACAATTATTATACCCGCCTGGCATGAATCGTAATGAATCACTTGTGAAATTAGAAAATGAGCAGTTTGATATCTGTATAATCGGGGGAGGAGCAAGTGGGGCAGGCTGTGCACTTGATGCTGTGCTGAGAGGTTATAAGGTAGCATTAATTGATAAAAGTGATTTCGCATCCGAAACGTCTTCGCGCTCTACAAAATTGATTCACGGGGGAGTTCGATATTTGGAACAGGCTTTCAAAAATCTTGATTTTGCCCAACTAAAACAAGTTCGTCACGGACTTGAAGAAAGGCATATTGTCTTGAATAATGCGCCGCACCTGGCGCGGCCACTGGCTTTGATGACACCGGTAAGTTCCTGGATTGAAGGACTTTATTTTAGTATAGGGCTCAGAATGTATGATTGGTTTGCGACGACCGATACGCTGCCAAAAAGCAAATGGCTGAAAAAGGAGCAGGTATTATCAAAAATTCCAACACTTAACAAAGCGAAGCTGCACAGCGCAGTCATGTATTATGATGGCCAGCTCGATGATGCACGTTATTGCCTGGCTCTGGCACAGTCTGCATCCGAAGCGGGAGCGACGGTGGCCAATTATATAGAAGTTAAAGGTTTTGAAAAAGACGAAAAAGGGAAGCTGAACGGGGTTCAAATAACAGATAAACAATCTACAAAAGAATTTACGGTTCGTGCAAAACTGGTAATTAACTGCACAGGTCCGTTTTCTGACAAAATACGTCATTTTGCCAATACAAGTTTACCGGGGAGAATCCGGCCAAGCAAGGGTGTTCATGTGGTGCTTCCTTACGAAGTACTTAATAGTGACCACGCGATGCTTATTCCGAAAACCCCTGACGGACGGGTCGTTTTTGCCATTCCTTTTGAAGGTTCGATGTTGTTAGGTACAACAGATACAGATTCAAATGACGTTGAAAATGAATCCAAGCTTAATAAAGGTGAAGTTGATTACTTGGTCAGTACGCTGAACCCATACCTTGCGGATAAGATAGATATCTCCAAAATAAAAGCAGGTTTCGGGGGCCTGAGACCCTTACTTTCTGCGGACCCAAATAAGTCAACCAAGACTTTGCTGCGTGACCATGAAATTGAAATCGATGCTGTATCAGGACTTGTTAGTCTTTTAGGTGGAAAATGGACGACCTATCGCCTGATGGCGAAGGATACCATTGACCAGGCAGATCATATTTTCGGGCAGACAAATGAGTGTTCGACAGCGAAGCATATGTTAGTTGGAGGAGCAAATTATGATTTTGATTCGTGGAAATTCCTCGCCAAGGATTTCAACCTGCCTGACGATATCAGCCAGCATCTTGTGAAAAAGTATGGTTGCAGAGCTGGTGAGGTGGCCAAGTTGACAGCCTTTAACGAACCATTGAAAGAAAGACTAAATTCGCAGTATCCCTACATCAGAGCGGAAGTTGTATATACAGTCAGGCATGAGATGGCCGTTATCCCGAGAGATGTTCTTGCAAGAAGAATTCGCCTGGAAATAACGGATTGGAAGGCGACATTGCAGGTTTTGCCAATGGTTGCCGAGCTGATGGCGACCGAGCTGGGTTGGGATAAGGCAGAAAAGGAAAGACATATCACAGAATATGCCCGGCTATTGGAACATTTTATGGCGGAAGCGACAACAACGGAGGTGAAATAGCTGTTGAACAATGATTAATTAAACATGTTTATAAAAGATTTATTCTGCATATCACCGCAGCAGACTTATGACAATACTTTCTTCGAAAGCCAGCCAAAAATCTATTTTGGGAACCGTTATGAGGCTCTGGAGCCAGCTTACGGCTCTTTAATTCCGGCGAGTTTGCTCAGGAGAATGGGGAAGGCGGTTCGAATGGGCGTAGGAGCCGGCCTACCGTTAATCCAGAGGAATCCGGATTTAGATGGAATTATTCTGGGTACAGCAAATGGCGGACTTGAAGATTGCCTGAAATTTCTTAATCAGATCGTCGATTATGATGAAGGTACACTAACACCGACAAATTTTGTTCAAAGCACTCCAAATGCCATCGCTGGAAATCTTGCGTTGATGAGCAAAAACACGGGTTATAATACTACCCATGTCAATAAAGGTCTTGCTTTTGAAGCTGCATTGCTGGATGCAATGTTACTTTTGGATGAGAAAAAAGCCAAGTCACTGCTGCTCGGCAGTATAGAGGAAATCTCGGATTATAATTACAACATAGATATGTTGGCAGGGTCTTTTAAAAAGGAAGAAATAAGTTCTGAGAGCCTGTTTGAATCGGATACACCGGGGACTGTTTGTGGAGAAGCTGCTGTCATGTTTGTCGTGGAAGCGGAAAAGTCCGAAAATTCGCTTGCTGAGATAATTGATGTCGAGCAGATCAGTTATGCAAATGAAGCCAGACTAGAATCGAAATTGTCATACTTTCTGGCACGTAACCATATTCAATTTTCTGAAATCGATACGCTTATCTTAGGTTTTAGCGGTGATAATCGCAACGATTACTGGTATAGCTGGTTGATAAAAGAATTTTTTCCGGAATGCTCCGTTTACAACTACAAAAATCTGACCGGTGATTATCCAACAGCCTCCGCATTTGCAACATGGCTAGGCGTTCAACTTTTAAATGGATATCAGTTGCCGGAAAAGGCAGTTCATTCGCGGAAATCAGATAAGAAATCAGAGAAAATCCTGGTCTACAATCATCATAAAGGTACGCAACACGGGTTTATCCTGTTATCAAAATAAAACATCCACCATCCAAAAGGTATTTTGCATGGTGGATTTCTGTTCAGGATTGCCAGGTAAATTATTCTTTATTCAAACTTTTTTCTTTCATTTTGATCACTTTGGCAAGTGTCGGAAGAATGGTGTCGTGTTTTTTAACGAATGGATTAGACTGATCCCAGACATAACCTGCTAAAACCGAGCAAATCTGGTTTTTGATATCATTTTGAATTTGATCAGCAAAAACAATTGTTTGAAAATCTCCACTGTACCAGCCTGTTACGTAGCTTCGGAAAACGTTAATTCCGCCTTGTACTACATCTTCATAATCCTTTTTCCAGTCGACGTTTTCTCCCTGCAGATGCCGATGCGTCATTTTTGCAGAAAGCAGGCCGGATGCTGTTGCGAAGGTCACCCCTGAAGAGAAGATCGGATCAAGGAATTCAGTGCTGTTTCCTGATAATACAAAACCTTCGCCATACATCTGTTTGACTCCCACCGAATAACCAAGGATATGTTTTGGCTCCCATTTTAGTTCCGAATTAACGAAACGGCCGTTCAGGTCCTTAAATTCGCGAATGAACTTCTTGTATTTCTCTCCATTATTTTCAGCCAGTTCTTCCACTTTTTCCTTATCACCAACGATCCCGACTGACGTTGACCCGTCAGAAAATGGAATCGCCCAAATCCAGGACTTATTGTTATCGAAGGAATGAACAAAAATATTATTACTGGCCTCCTTCGTTCTGTTTTTATCTTCAAGATGAGAAAAAACGGCACCCCTTGGCGTAAATGCCGAAGGTTTGCTAAGGTCAAAAAGTCTTGGTAAAACACGCCCATAACCGCTGGAATCAATGATGAATTTTGATTCTAGTGTGAAAATATTTCCGTCAATATCTTTGTAATCAACGATTTGTCTATCCTTGCTGCAAGTAACATTGAGCACCTCGCACTCGAAATTTACATCCACACCCTTTGCTCGCGTTGCTTCCGCAAGTGTAAGATCGAAATCGGCACGTTTCACCTGCCAGGTCCACGTCCAGCCACTGGTGTATTGTTCTTCAAAGAAAAACTCACATCGTTTATCTCCTTTCATAAAGGCGGCTCCGGTTTTCTTTTGAAAGTTTTTTGGAACAACAGCATCAAGCAATCCTGATTGGTCAAGGTGTTCCATACAGCAGGGCAAAAGACTTTCACCGATCTGAAAACGCGGAAATTTCTCTTTTTCTAAAATAATGACGTCGTACCCCTGTTTTTTCAAATAGGATGCAGCTACGGTTCCCGCGGGTCCGGCGCCAATAACTACAACATCAACTGTTCGCATGATTAAGCATTTTTGACTTTTTGAATGATTTTCTCCTTATCTACAAAAGCAAAGCAGGTTACAAATGCACTGACGGTAACCCCCAATATTCCATGCATGGAAATATTTTGCCCGGTCAAATGTAAATTCGGAATTCTTGTTTTTGTATTAATCTGAGTTCGTGTCGGTGATGCTGAATTTTTCATCACACCGTATAAGGAACCATCTTTATTACCGATGTAGTCGCGAAAGGTGAGAGGGGAAGCACTGTGCACCGCCTTTATTTTTTCCCTGATACCAGGAAACACTTCTTCAACACGCCTTATTACCTGTTCTTCTTTTTGTTTTTTAAATTCTTCATAACCTTCTCCGCGTTTTCCTGGTTCTGCGACGGTGTGCATTGTTTCACTCCAACGCGCGGTTTCGTCGGCGTCCATATAGGTCATGATAGACATGGACTCGGCATATTTTTTGTGTTTTGAGATGAATGGGGTACAGATGAAATAAGTCTGCGGCCAAGTCTCCTTGTCATATTCCACGCCTCCCCATACGTCTTCAATATGATGTTGGTAAATGTTATAATTTAAATATTCGAAAGCATTTTCATGGAAGGAAAAGTGCACCAAAAAAGTAGAAATGCTGTTTTTGAGGTTTTTAATCCTGTTTCTGTAAACCTGCAAAAATCGGTGCTCTCCAAAGATATCGATTGTTACCGCTGGATGAATGTTTGAAATATATTGTTTTGCCCGGAATTTTTCTCCGTTTTCCAACACAACAGCACTGACTTCTCCTGCCTCATTGTATTCGGCAGCAACGACTTTTTTACGTTTTAAAATTTCTCCGCCAAAGTTTCGGATTCCTTTGCTGAGCTGAATTGCTATTTGCGAACCGCCATCAATAAATTTATACGCTCCTGACAAATAACTGTTCATAATAAGCGCGTGTACATAAAATGGCGTCATTTCCTTTACACCGGCATACAATTGATTTGACCCGGCAAGTACATTTCTTAACCGTTCATTTTTTGTAATTGAAGCAATATATTCGTAGGCATTAAGCTCCATAATGCTTGAATCCATCTGATAATTTTCTCCGGATACTTCAAGATTGTACAGCGGAAATTTTTTGCAGGTATCTTTTATCTTTTTGCAATAAGTTAAAATAGCTTCTTTTTCATCCGGAAAATAACCGATCATGTTTTTCTGAAACTCTTCATAGCCCTGGCCGTAGGCATATTCGAAGCCGTCGTCAAACCGTATGACATCAAATTTATCATCATCCAGACGTTTGAATTTCATCTTATCCAGAATCCCGAAATATTTAAAAAACTGGTATAGATTTTCACCTTTATTCATACTCCCGACATAATGCACGCCGGTATCGAAAATTGCTTTGTCTCGGCTATAAACCTGTAAATGGCCACCGATCTGGTGATTTTTTTCAAGAACCATGACGCTGTAACCCTCCGAAGCCAGGATATACGCACAAGCCAATCCGCCCAATCCACTTCCAATAATGACAAAATCGTATTCCTTTCCGGGCTCTTTCTGCATGAAATTCAGATGTAAAACGTAATCTTAATTGGTTAATCGTCAGAAATCTCTGCAAGTTTTATAGAAAATCTGATATAATCGTTTTTTCCTGATTAAACGGCTGGTTTGTATTATGACGTTAGCCCTAAACGATCTGATACCACTCCTTTTCTTAAAATAAACAAAACGTTTGAGGTGTTTTTTGAATGTTCCTTCATTTCAACACTGAGGTTATTTCTTTGAGCAAAAATTTTGATGTCGTTTGAAGAGAAAAAATGAAAAGCGCCATCTTTTTTGTTAAAAGAAAATAAGCCGGTAGACAGTGCTTCCGTGCGTTCGGTGTTTTTATGCTTTTCCCCAAGGTCTGTAATTCCATCCCGGATAAACAAGATCCCATCGGGATTAAGTGCTTCGGCGCAGCGGTTTAATACAATCTGCTGCCTGTCCTCCGAAAGGTAATGCAGGATATCATTTAAAAATATCACATCCTGTTTTTCTACTTTAACACTACCGATATCACCGTATTCAAATTTAAGATTGTCTGTTTTATTATAACTGTTTTGTGCGATCAGAATTTTATCTTCATCATAATCAATGCCTGTAATAATTCGCGTTTCGTTTTTATAATGGAGGAAAAAAGAAAGATAACCATAACCGCAGCCAATGTCCAGTATCGTTTTTCTATCGCCTATCAGTTCGTTATAGTAGGCGAAGTTTTTTGCTTCAAGATTCCATTTCGTTTTAAAATACCATTCTAAAACCGGGCCTTTAAAAACGTAGTTGGTAAAAACTTTATGTTTTAGATAGCGTGTATCTTCCATTTCATCTTTGTACAAAGCAAATTCTGACTTGAAACGGGCAGCAATATTTTTCGTTTTATCGCGAAGTGTTTCTCCCCAAACAGGATCGCTGTATTTCAGTCTCGGAAGCACACGCACATTCAAAGCACCGGGACGGATCAGAAAATCATTTTTGGGTAAAACATCCGATGCGCCATGAATTAAAATGGGCTGAATATCAAGATTTAATTCCTGAGCTAAGTGAAAAGCCCCTTTATGAAAGCGACCAATCGAGCCATCTTCGGATCGGGTACCTTCCGGAAAAACAAGGATTGAATAACCTTCTTCGACAAGTGTCCGCATTCTGGCAATGTTTTCATCCGGACCTGCCTCGGTATAAATGTAACCTGCATAACGGATAATCGGCCCAAAAAAAGGCGATTTATAAACCCAGCCTTTGACCATCATTACAATTTTCGGATTGATCATTATGGCCAGCAAAATATCGAGGAATGAGGTATGGTTTGCGATATAGATTACAGGTTTTGATATATCCATATACTCAGTTCCTGAAAAATTCTTCTTCACATGAGGTCCTGAATAGATGACAGTCTTTGCAAAAAAGGCCAGAGAATTATTGATCATCTTCTTTTTCCTGATTTTAGAAATTGGCAAAAGAAGAATCGTCACAAGTTTGGAATGAAGAAAAAGGCAGCCGGAAAGAAAATAGGTAAAACTTGAAATACTGATTAGGAAAGGTAAAAACGTTACAGGTGCTTTTCCCTTTTTAATCCGGTTTTCGACAAACAATCCGAAGATGACCGGCTGGACAATAAAGGATATAAAAAGGATGCAGGCAATACCCAAAACACTGATCAGGGCAATTGAATGGATGGCGGGATGCTCGGCGAAAATTAAGACACCTGTACCGATAATGGTGGTAAATGCTGATAAAATGATAGCGGACTGATAGGAGCGGAGTGTGTCTTTCCCATACTTGTATTTGCTCAGCAAACCTTCCGTGACGAAAATACTGAAATCATCGCCAAGCCCAAAAATAAAAGTAGTTATTACAACATTTACAAAGTTGAACTTTATTCCCAGCATAGCTGCGATTCCCAGGATCCAGATCCAGCTAATTACCATTGGCAAGAACGAGAGAATAGTGAGTTCGATTCGTCCGTAGACGATTAAAAGTGTAAGGAAAACGATTGAAGCGGAAATGACAAGAATATAATTGAAGTCGTCTTTGACCATCGTAAGCAGTTCTTCTGCAAGTTCGCCCCGGTCAAAAATTTCAATACCATCGATTTTTCGAAGTTCTGATTTGACAGTTCTTAACTGATCCTGGCTTGCAACAATGGTGGTAATAAGTGTTGATTTTGCCGCATTACTTTCAATGAGATTATTCAGGCCGAGTTCCCGGAAAAGTTCTTCCTCCTGAACCGGATTTTCGATTTCCCCCGATATCCAGCGCTTAAAGTCGCTGAAAGCGGCACTGTTAAAACCGTTCCGAGAAGCAGACCGGTCAATTGCAGAAAACGTATCGTTCTTTTTGCCAGCGCTCCAAAAATTCCGCCATCTTTCCATGCGCTCTTGCCTTAGAGATTCAGGAACTAAAAAAGAACCGGAGGAAACAAAACTTTTGATCTGATTATCTTTTTTCAGAGCCGTTAGTTTCTGATAGACTTTATAATTAAGGGCTTCTGCCTTTTGCAGATTTTTGTCGATCGAAAAGACGTAAATCCGTTTTTCAGTGGCTGGATTCAGGCCAGTCAGCGCATGTTCTTTTTCTTTCAAATCGACACTGTGAATACTTAAGTTTTCAAAGCTGCTGTCAAATTCAGTGAATTGCGAGTAGTATAGAAAAACAATCGTGAGCACTGCCACCAGCCCCAGAATGACGGAACGGAATTTTCCGGAAATTTTCGGAAAATTGAAGAATTTAACTTCGGCGGGAATATTTTTATAGTCGAACGAAAACGCTTGCAAAATTACTGGAAGCGCGATCAATGTAAAAAGTGCGGCGCCTGATAAACTTAATGAAGCAAATAGTCCGAAGTCCTGCAGAACGACAGAATTCGCGAAGTGGAGCGCGCTGAAAGCCAGAATTGTTGTCAAACTTCCCGTTAAAAGCGGCTCGCTAACTTCCTTCACCGCAATGGTGACGGATCCTGTATGTCGTAAATGTGTAAAAAAGTGGAACGAATAATCAAGCAGGATTCCAAAAATCACAGCACCTGTGGCAAGGGAAATCCCTGAAATCTCAGGACGAAAAAAACCGATAATTCCTAAGGCAAACAGCCCTCCAAAAACCGCCGGGAGAACGATATAAAATGGAATTAACGCTTTTCGATAATAGAAAATGAGCATTAAAAAAATCGCTGACAAAGCGATGATCATTGTCATATAGGAGTCGTGCTTTACCTGGATCGCATTTTGTGCGGCGATTTCAAATGTTCCAAAATAAGTGAATTTATAATCCGGATGCCTTCTGTTCCAGCCGGTTTTGAAGGCTTCGACCTGATTATACAACTCGATATTTTTTAATGAATTTCCAGAGTCAAAGTTTGTTCCGGCCATAACGATCACTTGTTTTCTATCTTTCGAAAACATCAATCCATCATCGACGGTCATACCGTTTGCGTTGTTAATCTCGTTGAGATCCCGGAAATATTTACCTGAAATTCCGATAGGATCATTCAGGATAAATTGCCTGAGAAATGTTCCTCCCGGCGCTAGTAATTGCTTGTAGGAAGCTGTAACAGCGCTGTTGATAGAATCTGTATTTGTCTTGTCCTTAATGTGTTGGTAATAAGTAGAATCGATCAGTTCCGGAAAACGGGAATAAGTGTATTCATAAACGTCCTGCTGAATATTCGGACGAATTGCCTGAATATTTTTTATATATCCGGTCGTATTTTTGGCAAGAGAATCAGCGAAATTTTCAGCGATTGCCTTTGCATCCTCAGTATCGATGTCAGCGGGTACATCGACCGAAAATACAATTTGGTTGATGATACTCTTATTTTCTACCAAACGGTTGAATTCTTCAAAGGATTTGCCTTTAGGCAAGGTCGAAAATATGCTCTCCGTGATTCTTAATTTAGATATTCCCAGACCCAGAATACCGATCAAAAGAAGTAACAAGGTAAAGAAAAGTGTTTTTTTTCGGGAAAGGAGGGAATTTAGTCTAAGTAATAAGTCTCCAATCATTGGATTTTGAACGTGAGTTTGGGGTAAATTTAAACAAATGTAAGAGTCCTGACAATATATTGATGCCTCCCGCCGCTGAATAGCGTTTCTTGTCAAAGCCATAAAAAAAGATTTATTTTACATGGGTTTTAATTAGAGTAACTATAAATGGGGAGTATTTCATTAGCTCAAATCGAGCAATATGCCATCGATAAGAAAGAATTTCAATTAGCAGAGGACGCACTCAACAACGTTTCAAAGTCATTCAATTTCTTAACGGAATTTTCAAAAGATAAGATTATCTATGGAATCAATACCGGATTTGGCCCGATGGCCCAATATCGCATTGATACGGATAAATTAAATCAACTTCAATACAATCTGATCAGAAGTCATTCCAGCGGGATTGGTAATGCATTAGACGAAACGTATGCACGCAGTGTAATGATTGCCCGCCTGAATTCATTTTTACAGGGGAATTCAGGAATAAGTGTTGGTGTCATTCAGCAATTGGTGTTGTTTTTAAATAATGGCATTGTTCCCGAAATTTTTGAACATGGTAGCGTGGGTGCGAGCGGAGATCTTGTTCAGTTATCTCATTTGGGCCTAAACCTGATTGGTGAAGGTTACGTTTATGAAAACGGAGTACGTCAGAAAACAGCAGAGGTTCTGGCGAAACATGGCATTACACCATTAAAAATGGAACTTCGTGATGGTCTGGGTTTGATCAACGGAACCTCCTGCATGACCGGGATTGCCGCCGTAAATTTAATTTTTGCACAGCGCTTGGTTCAGTGGTCAATTGCTGCTTCTTCGATGCTGAATGAGATTATGGAAGCTTTTGATGATTCATTTTCCAACGAGTTGAATGCTGTAAAACATCATAAAGGACAGCAGTATGTCGCACAGCAAATGCGTGAATTTCTTGCCGGCAGTGAAATGATCAGGAATCGGGAGGAATTATTTAAAGATGATAAGGCGCTACAAACGCGTGAATTTGAAAGAAAAATACAGGAATATTATTCGATACGATGTGTGCCGCAAATCATAGGTCCGATCGTCGATACTATTAATTATGCACAGGAAGTTGTTGAAAATGAATTAAATTCTACAAACGATAATCCGATTGTCCGGCCTGATGAGGATAACGTTTTTCACGGCGGGAACTTCCACGGAGATTATATTTCTCTGGAAATGGATAAAGTTAAAATAGTTCTGACAAAACTTTCCATGCTAATGGAGCGTCAGCTTAACTTTTTGATGAATAGTAAGTTAAATGGAAAGTTCCCTCCTTTTTTAAATGCGGGAACATGGGGATTAAATTTTGGATTCCAGGGAATTCAGTTTACGGCTACTTCCACAACAGCTGAAAATCAGGCGTTATCGACGTCAATGTATGTGCACAGTATTCCAAACAATAATGATAATCAGGATATTGTGAGCATGGGAACGAACAGTGCAGTGCTGGCCAAGAAAGTTCTTGAAAACTCGTATCAGGTAATGTCGATCCACATCATGGCGATCTGTCAGGCAATCGATCTTCTGGAAACGGATGAGAAAGAACGATTGTCGCCTAAAACAAAGGAAATATATAATCAAATCCGTTCAAAGGCGCTTTTTATAAAGGATGATGTAGTGCCGTTTGAAAGCATCGCGGAAGTTTGTAAATTAATCAAAGAAACCCCGTTTAATATATGAATTGTGCACTTGTAACAGGAGCATCAAGAGGACTGGGGAGAGCGATTGCGGTTCAGTTGGCAAAAGATCATGGTCTTTTTATATTGGTAAATTATTCTTCAAACGAGGCTGCGGCTCTGGAGACGCTGGCAGAAATCAGGGCGAATGGCGGAGACGGTGAAGTTTTGCAATTCAACGTCCAGACCAAAACCGAGGTTGATGATGCGCTGAATGGCTGGCGTGAAAGAAATACGGAGAAATTTATCGGCGTTTTGGTAAACAATGCCGGCATCACCCGCGACGGGCTCTTTATGTGGATGCCGGAGAAAGATTGGGATGATGTGCTGAATACTTCCACAAAAGGTTTGTTCAACGTAACCCAGAATGTGATCCAGCAAATGCTCCGCAAACGGATGGGAAGAATTATTAACATTGCTTCGGTTTCAGGGTTAAAAGGAGTAGCAGGACAAACGAATTATTCAGCTGCGAAAGGTGCCATGATCGCATCCACAAAGGCTCTGGCTCAGGAAGTTGCAAAGCGTAAGATAACGGTGAATGCCGTTGCTCCTGGCTTTATCACCAGTGATATGACGAAGGACCTGAATGAAGATGAATTGAAACAAATGATCCCTATGAATCGTTTTGGCAAAGCGGAAGAGGTGGCGCATCTGGTAAGCTTTTTGGCATCAGAAAAGTCATCTTACATTACGGGAGAAGTGATTAATATTAACGGAGGAATTTATTCTTAGAATGAACCACAGAGTTGTAATCACCGGAATTGGTATTTATTCCTGCCTCGGAGAAAATCTCGAAGAGGTTAGTAAATCGTTATATGCCGGAAAAAGTGGTATTGTTTTCGATCAGGTAAGAAAGGATTTTGGCTTTCGGTCTGCGCTTACTGGCATGGTTCAGGAACCCGACCTGAAACCATTTTTATCAAGAAGGCAGCGTTTGGGAATGCACCAGCCTGCGATATATGCGTATATGTCGACGAAGGAAGCCATGGAAATGGCCAGACTGGACATTGACTTTCTGGAAACAACAGAGACTGGAATTATCTTCGGAAACGACAGCACAGCAGCCTCGGTCGTCGAAGCGCACGACAAGGCCAGAGAAAAATTCGATACGACTCTGATTGGAAGCGGTGCAATATTTCAGAATATGAACAGCACCGTAAACATGAACCTTTCAACAATTTTCAAGTTGAAAGGCATAAATTTTACGTTAAGCGCTGCATGTGCTTCCGGTTCTCATTCAATTGGAATGGGATACATTATGATCAGGCAAGGCTTGCAGGAGCGCGTTATCTGCGGCGGTGCTCAGGAAATAAATATCGCCGCGATGTGCAGCTTTGATGGTTTAGGTACATTTTCAGTTAACGAAACAGATCCGACCAAAGCATCCCGTCCTTTTGACCGAGACCGGGACGGACTTGTACCAAGCGGCGGTGCAGCGACGGTAATCCTGGAATCCTATGAAGCCGCCGTAAAACGTGGTGCAACGATTCTAGCCGAAGTTATCGGATATGGTTTTTCGTCCAACGGTGATCATATCTCTAACCCTAGTATGGACGGGCAGGTTCGATCATTAAATATGGCTTTAAAACAGGCTGATATTAAGGTTGGAGAGGTTGATTATATCAATGCGCACGCCACTTCTACACCCGTTGGAGATAGCAGCGAGGCAAAAGCAATTGGGGAAGTTTTTGGTGGTAAAGTGCCTGTTAGTTCAACGAAATCTATGACGGGGCATGAATGCTGGATGGCCGGAGCCAGCGAAGTTGTTTATTCCATGTTGATGATGCAGCAAAGTTTCATTGCGCCAAATATCAACTTTGAAAATCCTGACGACGAATCGGCTAAAATCAATATCATAGCAAAAACCAAAGAGCAGAAAATCGATTGTTTTCTATCCAACTCGTTTGGCTTTGGTGGAACTAATTCTACTTTGATAATTAGAAAAGTTTAGCGAATTTTTTACAGGAATTTTCTGTAATTCCCGCTTTGCGAATCGGGATTGTGGTGTTTTGCGCAATTTTCCGTTCGATAAAAACGTATTCCAATTTTACTTTCCGGCATTTAAGTTAAGATTGGAAATCGACATTTTTGTACATATTATTCTGACAAGTAGTTATTTAACAGAAATATTTTGACAGTTGAAGTGCGATTTGTGATGTTTCGTAAGGAATCTCTTAAAATTTAAGGGTAATTTGAAAAGTATAACCAAAGAATAAATTAATTTTGTAGCCATGAATGAAACACTTGTTACAATGGAATTGGGAGATATTATCGAGGAAACCAGGGACTTTTTATCAGAAGAATTTGAGGTTAACCGAAATCTTATTCTTCCTGAGAATAGTTTGAAAGATACACTGGATCTGGATAGTCTGGACTATGTGGACCTGGTAGTTTTGATCGAGGAAAATTTGAATATTAAGGTAACAGGTGAAGATTTTAAAGACATTGTAACCTTTGGTGATTTTTATAAGCTCGTACAAAAGAAATTGTCGCTGTAATTAATGAGCCGTTGGGATGGTAAAACCAAAGGATCTTTATTAGGGTATAAAATTTTCCTTTTTTTTGTTAAAGTCCTCGGGCTGGGGTTTGCGTATAAGCTGTTGAAACTGGTAACGTATTATTACTATATTTTCGCAGCCAAACCGAAAAATGCTCTCCTTGAATTTTACAAGGACACACTACACATTACCGGTAAACCGGCGCTGGCTCTGGTACGGAAAAATTTCTATATTTTCGGACAGACATTATTGGACAGGGCTGCTTTCCTTTTGGGAAAAGAATCGGCTTTTACCCATACTTTTGAGAATGAGCAATATCTGCTCGATATTAGGAACGGTGGAAAAGGCGGGATGCTGCTCAGTGCTCACCTGGGAAACTGGGAAACAGCCGGAAATCTACTCAAAGGAAGAATTACTCCCACGATAAATATTGTCATGCTGGATGCGGAAGTTGAAAGCATTAAAAAATTCATGGATCTTTCTACAGGAGGTTCCAGGTTCAAGGTCATTCCCATAAAAAATGATCTGTCACATATTATCTCTATTCGTAATGCGCTGGTAAATAACGAGTTTGTTGCTATTCATGCGGACAGGTATATGGAAGGGTCGAAATTCATTGAATTGGATTTTATGGGAAAAAGGGCCCGGTTTCCATATGGTCCCTTTATAATCGCCTCAAAATTTACTGCTCCGGTAACCTTTGTTTTTGCAGCGAAAGATGGGGAGCATAGTTATCATTTGAGCGCAACTGCGCCAATTACGCAAAAGATGAAGCCGGAGGAAATAGCCGGATTATACGTTAAGGAATTGGAAAAAAAGGTGCGTCAGTATCCGGAACAGTGGTTTAACTATTTCAATTTTTTTCAGGAATGATTGTAAAGAAAGAAAGAATAGCCGATATCATACCACACCGGCCTCCGTTTGTGATGATTGATAATCTCATCGAAGTAAGCGAAAGCCGTTTTGAATCGGATTTTTTTATTGACGAAGACAATATTTTAGTCCGGTCCGGATCTATGGAAGAGTCAGGCCTGATCGAAAATATCGCTCAGACATGTGCTGCCGGATTTGGTTATCTCGATCGTGAAAAGGAGGGAGAGCCCAGGATCGGATTTATCGGTGCAGTTTCAAAACTTGAATTATTTGAATTACCACTGGCTCATTCCACAATACATACGATCGTTACACCAACGCATCAATTAGGAAATATTTTCCTGGTAAAGGGCGAGAATTACTGTAATGGGCGTAAATTGCTTGAATGTGAAATTAAAATTGTAGTAACCTAATCACATTATATGGTGGTTTTCAGGTTACTTATTAAAATATATGCTCATCTCAGAAATTGAAATTGATATAAGGTTTAGTGAAACAGATGCCATGGGTGTTGTATGGCACGGCAATTATCTTAAGTTTTTTGAAGACGGACGAGAGGCTTTCGGCAAAGAATTTGGATTGGAATATCTAACAATTTTTGGTCATGGATATTTTACTCCCATCGTTAAGTCTGAAATTGATCATAAAGCTCCTGTGCATTATGGCCAGGTTATCAAGGTAATAACTAAATACATTCCGTCAAAGGCAGCAAAAATTATGTTCGAGTATGAGGTGATCAATATCTCGACAGGAGAGCTTTGCGCAGTCGGTAAAACCATGCAGGTTTTTTTAGAAAAGGAATCAAGGACGCTGGAATTGCTTACGCCGGATTTTTACCGGATTTGGAAAGAAAATAATAATATTTAGCCTTCGGGTAGCCGTTCGTAAAGAGGATTTTAAAATGACCTATATAGGTGCTGAGGAAATAATTAGTCCGCTGGGGCAAAATATTCAGGAAAATTTTGAAGCGGTCCGTGAAAACCGTTCAGGAATTTCATTGGTGCCGAAAGTGGGGTTTAATAAGGAAGACATTCATCTTGCAAAAATAATTACGCTGATTAAGAAGAATAAATTCGAGTTTTTACTGATTGATATCCTTGAAAAAGTCTTGAAACGGATTGATGCATCTATTATCCCATCAGAAAAAACGCTTGTTATTATCAGTTCAACCAAAGGGGATCTTGATAGAGATATTTCTAACCCGTTTGCGCCGGCGGTTGCGGCGTTGATGAAATATTTTAATCTGAAAAGTCAACCTCTGATTGTTTCCAATGCTTGTATTTCAGGTGTTCTTGCGATTAATGCTGCTAATAATTTTATAAAAGCCGGCTTATACGAACACGCAATTGTTATTGGCTGTGATGTAATTTCCGACTTTGTATTATATGGATTTCAGTCGCTTTTCGCAGTCAGCGCTCTGCCTTGCCTGCCTTTCGATAAAAGTAGAAGTGGTATCACGCTGGGTGAAGGTTGTTCGGCCGTTGTCGTTTCGAAAACCAGGGAGATTTATACAAGCTCACCACTGGAATTATTGTCAGGTACTTCGGCGAACGATGCCAATCATATTTCTGGTCCGTCAAGAACGGGTGAGGGGTTATACAGGACAATCAAAAGGACTTTGGAGCAGAACAATGTTTCGGCAGATGAGATAGATTTTATCTCGGCACATGGAACGGCGACTGTTTTTAATGACGAAATGGAAGCCATAGCATTTGATCGCCTGAATATGTCAGATATCCCGTTGAATAGTTTAAAGGGGTATTTTGGCCATACGTTAGGCGCTGCGGGCATTACAGAAACAGCGATTTCGATACAGATGATGCATCATAAGTTACTGGTTAAAAGTCTGGGGTATTCAGAAGCAGGAACTTCTAAAACCTTAAATATTGCAACGGAAAACAGAACTTCCGAATTAAATACGATACTTAAAACAGCTTCGGGCTTTGGAGGTTGTAACGCATCCCTAGTCTTTCGGAAATTATGAGGTCTATTACCGCCTATTGTCAAATCAGTGAAGATGCCTGTTATGTAAACGGAGACGTTGTTGCACAGAAAAATGAGGAGAGTCCGGATTCTTGGTTTAAGCAATTATATAAAGATCTGGCAATTGAATATCCAAAGTTTTATAAAATGGATATGCTGTCCCAGGCTGGCTTTTTGGGTTCTGAATTTATAAAACAAACATATCCCGGACTCATATCATCGTATGCAGAGGACGAGGTCGCACTGCTTTTCGCGAATAGTGAATCCAGCGCGGATACTGATATCCGTTTCAAGGAATCTTATCAGGATAAAGGCTCACCGAGCCCGTCGTTATTTGTGTATACATTACCCAATATTGTTCTAGGTGAACTTGCGATCAGGAATAAATTTTATGGTGAAAATATGTTTGCTGTTTTGCCTAAATTCGCACCTGATTTTTTCCTGCAATATGGACAAATTATGTTCGAAACTGGTTCAAAGGCAGTGCTGGCCGGCTGGCTTGGTATTCTGGAAGGCAAGGTTGAAGTCTCGGTATTTTTGATCGAACAAAACAAACCTGACGGATTACAGTTTAATAAACAAAATGTAATCAAATGTGCCAGCCCGGACGATCAGGCATGATCATTTCACGAAGTTTGACATACTAAACAAAAGAATTGACGAACGATGGATAGTTTAAAAGAAGATTTAAAAAAACATATAATAGAAGAATTGAACCTGGAAGATTTGCAGGTATCAGATATCGATGATGATGCGCTTTTGTTCAGTGCCGACGGCGTTGGTCTGGACTCGATCGATGCGCTTGAATTGATCGTACTGATGGAAAAATTTTACGGAATCCAGGTAACGAATCCGGATGAAGGAAAAGAGGCATTTCTAACCATCAATACGATGGCTGATTATATCGAAAAAAAGAAAAGCTGAATAACCGATGTCTGATTTCGGGTGGTGTATGACCAAATATAAGTACCACTTTCGAACTTATTACTCTCCAAGTTAAATGATTAAATGGCAGTACGAATAACAGGTTTGGGGCTCATTTCGGCGATCGGGTTAACGGTTGCAGAAAATCTGTACTCGTTAGAGAACGGTAAATCGGGTATTGCGCCTGTAAAATATTTAGACAGCGAAAGAGATTTTCTTGTTGGTGAGGTAAAATGTTCCAACGCAGAGTTATCGGATCATCTCGGCATTAAGGCTCAGCCCATCTCCCGAACATCTTTGTTAGGTTTAACCGCTGCCCGTGAGGCCTGGGGGAATAATCGTTACACGAACGAACTTCGAACAGGTATTATCTCGGCAACTTCCGTCGGAGGAATGGACACGACGGAACAATTTTACCAGGATTATCTGGATAAAAATGATCCTGATTATGCAGTTCTGCGATGTCATGATAGCGGAAACACAACCGAACGGATTGCCGCAGAGCTGGGAATATCGGGTTACATAAATACACTTTCAACAGCCTGTTCCTCGGGCGCAAATGCCATAATGCTGGGGGCGCGCCTGATCGAGCAGGGGAAGCTGGACCGGGTTTTGGTTGGCGGAACTGACGCACTGACGAATTTCACGATTAATGGATTTCGCTCACTCATGATTTACGATGACCGGTGGTGCCGGCCGTTTGATGAATCGCGCACCGGATTAAATCTTGGAGAGGGAGCCGCGTTTTTATTGCTGGAAAATGATAAGAGTATCCGTTTTTCCGGTAATTCAACAATTTGCTGTTTATCCGGATGGGCAAATGCAGCGGATGCATATCACCAGACTGCCTCTTCGCCAGAGGGAACAGGGGCGACGATGGCGATCCAAAATGCCATTGACGTTTCGGGGTTAAGCGCTCTGGATATTTCGTATGTCAATGCCCATGGAACGGGGACCAAAAATAATGATCTCTCTGAATCTACGGCGATGATTAACGTTTTTGGAGATAATATTCCGGATTTTAGTTCGACCAAACCTTTCACGGGACATACATTGGCGGCGGCAGGTGCGATCGAAGCAGTTTTTTCTGTTCTGGCTATTCAAAAAGGATTAATTTTCCCTAATCTGAATTACAAAACACCGATTGCTGAAACGGGCCTTGTACCCATAATGGAGTTGCAAAAAGATCAGCCGGTTCTGGCCGTTTTGTCTAATTCGTTCGGATTTGGAGGAAATAATTCGTCATTGGTTTTTTCTGTTCACAGATAGGTAAATATGCTCAACCGCTATTAATTTTTTTGTGAGTCAATAAGTTAGTAAAAATAAAAATGTATATAAACGCTGCGTCAACGATTTCTCATCAGCCTACATTTCAAAATGCAGGTTTTTCGAAGCTGATCGAGCCGCTCGAAAATTCTTCTGAACTGATAAGTCCGAATTATAAGGAATATATCGATGCAGGTTTGCTTCGGCGCATGAGCAAAATTTTGCGGATGTCCGTCGCGGCTGCGAAAGATTGCTTAAAGCAGGCCGAAATTGAACAGCCCGGAGCGATCATTGTTGGTACGGGACTGGGTTGTCTACAGGATACAGAAAAATTTCTGAATACTTTTTTGTCAGTTGAAGGGCTACTTCCGCCGACTTCTTTCATTCAATCCACCCACAATACAATTGCCGGCCAGATTTCTTTAAGTATCGGAAATCACGGGTACAATATGACGCATACGCAAAATACACTCTCTTTCGAACATGCATTAATTGACACTTCATTGCTGCTTAGTGAGGGAAGAGATAATATTGTTGCGGGTGCCGCAGATGAGCATATACCATTTCTCGAAGAAGCAGCAGAAAAACTGAATCTGCCATCAAAGAATAATCTTACTTCAGGAGCTTCCTTTTTTGTTTTAAGTAAAGAAAAATCGGACAGATCGTTGGCCAGGCTGAAAGATGTGAGAACAATCGGGCTTGTTCAGGATATTGATACTGAGATCGATTCTTTTTTGTCCGATAATTTTTTAAATGTTTCAGAAGTTGATCTGATTTTGTATTCAGATTTAAGCCCAAGGGTTGAGTCGGTAGCTAATAAATATTTCAATGAGCATTACCATGCAGATTCGAAAATGATCAACTATACAAAGTTGTCGGGGTTATACCCTACAAATTCGGCATTCGCAATGCATTACGGAATAGACAGAATCCAACAACACCCGGAACTGAAAAAAGTATTGGTCCTTAATGGATTGAATAAAATAAATTTAGGCCTAACACTGATCGAATCTCTTGAAACATAAAATAATAACCGCAACGACCGGGATCGCCCTTGTTCTCTGCGGATTCGCTTTTTGGGAAACAGGATATGTTGAATATATTCTGGGGATTCTTGCAATTTTATACCTGATCAGTACGGCATATGGGTCTTTTCAAATTCGGGCTAACTATTTTGTCACATCCATACATAAGGGGAAAAAAAAAGCAATTGCTCTTACATTTGACGACGGCCCGCATCCTGAAAACACACCGCGTATACTTGAAATTTTGAAGGAAAAGGGAGTTAAAGCCACTTTTTTCATTATTGGAAAAAATGCAGAGCAATATCCTGAAATCGTCCGGCGGATTGACGGGGAGGGCCATACTATTGCCAATCATTCATTTAGTCACAATTATCTGATCGCATTTTTTTCTACAAAACGTCTGGAAAAGGATCTGGCGCAATGTAACGAGGTTATTTATCAGATAATTTCAAAAAAAGTAAAACTTTTTCGTCCGCCCTTTGGCGTAACAAATCCAAGGTATAATACCGTTTTAAATAATTTGGGGCTGCAATCTATCGGCTGGTCTCTGCGAAGTTTTGACACCCGCGCGAAGAATAAATATCAATTGATTCAGAATGTAATTTCGAAAATGCAAAAACGGGATATCGTTTTATTGCACGATCACCTATCGGTAACCGCCGATGCACTCGAAGATTTGATAGAACATTGTCGCAGTAAAAATATCGATATCCTGCCGTTGCCGCTACTAATCAATAAGGAACCTTATGAAATTGTCTAAAATATTTTTTGCATTCCTCCTGATTTCAAATTCTTTAAATGTATTTGCTCAGGAATTTAAACCAGCATCTAATCCTGATAAAATTCTCGCCGATCTGAGAAAGTCGTCTCTTGCAACTTCTTCGATTCAGGCCGATTTTAAGGAAGAGAAATTCTTATCATTTTTAAAGGAACCGGAAAAATCAACGGGTGTTTTTTATTTTAAAAAAGCAGACCGCATGCGTTGGGAGCAGCAGACTCCCTTTAAATATATTATCCTGATCAACGGTGATAAATTACGTGTGCAAGATGGGAGCAAGGAAAAAAACATGGGTGCAGCCGGGCGTATGGCCGGTCAGATCAAGCAGGTTATGCTCGGCCTTGTTAACGGAGATTTCCAGGAAAGCAAGGCTTTTACGCAGGTTTGTATGGAAAACTCGAATCAATACATGGTGATTCTGACACCTACAAACAAGCGAATGAGAAATGTTTATTCGAAGATCAACCTCGTTTTTTCAAAAAGCAGTTTACGCTTGAAAGAACTTACGTTTTTTGAAAAGGGCGGAGATAAAAGCGTAATGAAATTCCAGAATGAGAGGTTTAATCAGCCCATCGCTGAATCTGTATTTTTGAATTTGTAGCCCCCATTCATTATCCCAAGTAAATTTCTGGTAATATGTTTCTTAATAATCTCTATAAAGTAACTGAACTAATTGCTGGTCCTCAATCTCTTTCGGCCAGCATTATCCTGGATCCGTCACACGAGATTTTTAAAGGGCATTTTCCGGGAGCGCCTGTCACGCCAGGTGTTGTCCAACTGCAAATAGTTAAGGAATTATTAGAACAGCATCTTGTTAAGAATTTGAGAATGAAGACTATGCGTGTCTGCAAATTTATTCAAATCATTAATCCTGAGGAGACACCGGAGATTCGTATTGAAATTAAATACAACGTTGGAGAAGTAATCGAGGTCATTGCTTCCGGAAGTTCTAAGGATATCACATATTTTAAGACACAAGTTTCCTATATTTAATAGCCGGTTTCTTCTGCGT
Source organism: Dyadobacter koreensis (assembly GCF_900108855.1). Classification (GTDB taxonomy): domain Bacteria; phylum Bacteroidota; class Bacteroidia; order Cytophagales; family Spirosomataceae; genus Dyadobacter; species Dyadobacter koreensis. The sequence goes on along the minus strand of NZ_FNXY01000003.1, from coordinate 109,666 downwards.
GATCGCAAAATCTCATCGATTGATCAATGACTTTAAAAGATATTCATTGCTGCGTTTTAATTCCGACATTTAATAATCAAAAAACGCTCCGCCGGGTTATTGATGGTGTTTTAGCATATAGCCGTGAAGATATTATTGTAATTAACGATGGCTCCACCGACGACACGGCATCAATCCTTGCCACGTACGGAGAAAAAATCCGTGTGCTTACCAACGAAATAAACAAAGGGAAGGGGTTTTCTTTGCGGCGTGGATTTGAGGAAGCCATTCGTTTGGGGTATAAAAACGCTATTTCTGTTGATTCAGACGGACAACATCTGCCTTCTGATATCCCCTTGTTCGTTGAAGCTGCGCTGGATAATCCTGATGCGCTTCTGATGGGTTCCCGTAACATGATGCAGGAAGGAGTACCGGGAAAAAGTTCTTTTGGTAATAAATTTTCAAATTTCTGGTTCAAATTTGAAACCGGCCTGACTTTGCCGGATACGCAAACCGGTTTCAGGCTTTATCCGCTCGATCCGATCAGGAATATCAGGCTCTTTACTTCCAAGTTTGAGACAGAAATTGAAGTAATCGTCAAACTTGCCTGGAGCGATGTGAAGATTATTCCGATTAATATTCAGGTGATTTATGACAGCAATGAGCGCGTTACGCATTTCCGTCCTTTCCGTGATTTTACGCGGATCAGTATTCTGAATACCTATTTTGTTATCCTGACACTTCTTTATTACCTGCCGCGACGGCTTTTTTTTTATATAAAAAAGAAGGGCCTTTGGCAGATCATCAAGGAAGAAGCACTGAAAAAAAATGAAAGCAATTTCAGTAAAGCAAAGTCAATCGGCTTTGGCATTTTTATGGGAATTGTGCCGATCTGGGGCTTTCAACTGCTGGTAGGAATTCCCCTTTCGGTATACTTCCGGATGAATAAAGTGCTTTTTCTAGCCGCCGCCAATATCAGTCTGCCGCCATTAATTCCTTTCATAATTTTCGGGAGTTATAAATTTGGAGGATTATTTTATAAAAACGGTGTGCAACTTGATTCTTTCGAAGACCTGACGCTGGAATCGATCCATGTAAACTTTGTTCAATATTTTCTGGGAGGGACTTTGCTGGCAATTTTCTCAGGCCTGTCGGCCTTCGGAATTTCCTGGATGGCCTTAAAAATCTCACGAAAAGATCGCTGAGCGAGTTATTCATACGTACTTTCCTTTATTAAAAACATTGTTATGAATTCGATTCTTGCCTCCGTTCAGGATCTTAAAATTTACTATGAAAACCAGTTGAAGTCAGCACGTTTGCGAGCTATTGGCTGGGAGCTTGCCGCGATGGTCGTCTTTGGTGTTCTGGCATATTTCAGCAAACAGACTGTTTTGTATATCCTTGGATTTTTAGTTGTTGGTATCATCGCAGTCATTCACCGGTATCACTATAAAAAATCATATGCGAGAATTGCAATTTTCAAAACTGCTTTTCCCGATTCCTGGCGGGAGATACTGAGGATGCATTCAGTTTTTTATCAAAGCCTGGATGCTAAAAAGCAAGCTCTGTTTGAAAAACGAGTGCAGCTGTTTTTATTCGGAAAACGGGTCGAAGGCATTGATACCGAAGTTGACGATCTGGTCCGTGTGCTCGTCGCAGCAAGCGCAATCATACCAACTTTCGCATTTCCGGCATTTGATTATCCCGAGCTTCATGAGGTTCTGGTCTATCCGGCGTCGTTCAGTCAAAAGTTCGAAATAGGGGAGGATCAACAATCTGAAAATATAGAAGGAATGGTAGGGAATCGTTATATGAACCATTCACTTTTGTTGTCGAAGCCAGCTTTGCTCAATGGTTTTAATGGACGCAAAGGCGATAATAATGTGGGTATCCACGAATTCGTTCATCTTCTGGACCGGGAAGACGGAGAAGCTGACGGTATGCCGGAGCGCCTCGCCGATCACGCCTATGTTTTGCCCTGGCTCCATTTGATCAAAAAAGAAATGCAGGAAATCAAAAGTGGTGAGTCTGATATTAATCCTTATGCGATAACTAACAACGCTGAATTTCTAGCTGTGGTAAGTGAATATTTCTTCAATAACCCGGAAGAATTTGAGAAAAAACATCCGGAATTGTATACTTTGCTTTCAAAATTTTATCACCAGGCGCCAGGAGAAAAGTTAAGAAGTTGATTGTTAGGTTATTTTAGCTGTTGAATTTTAAATAACTGTGATGAGTTACTTTTTTTATATGAATAGTATAATTGATGTTCTATGTATTTTTACAAAAAAAATAAGAATTAAACAAAAATAAGGCGTTTTGGATTTTGTTATGAGGCCTCATTCTCTATATTTACGAGAATTTAAAACCTTTAACCTAATTCATATCGCGCATGAGTAATATTACCTATTTAGTGCCAGTTTTAGGCCTGATTGGCTTGCTGGTTATGTTTTTTAAAAGAGGTTGGGTTATCAGGCAAGATGCCGGTGACGGAAACATGAAAGAAATTGCAGATGCCATCGCAGATGGAGCACTTGCGTTTCTAAAAGCTGAGTGGCGGGTGCTCATCGTCTTCGGCATCATAGTCAGTATTTTATTAGGATATTCCGGTACACTGGTTGAAAATTCCAGTGTTTTTATTGGCGCTTCGTTTATAGTTGGCGCCTTCATCTCTGCCTTTGCCGGGTATATCGGGATGAATATTGCTACCAAATCCAATGTGCGTACTACACAAGCCGCACGTACAAGCCTTACCAAAGCGCTTGAAGTTTCATTCACAGGTGGTTCTGTTATGGGAATCGGAGTGGCGAGTTTGGCGGTAATCGGTCTTGGCGGTCTTTTTATAATTTTATATCATTTTTTTGTTGGCGATAGCTCCGAGGTGAATGGTCTCGGTATGGAAAAGGTACTTGAAGTACTGGCCGGTTTCTCATTAGGAGCAGAATCAATTGCACTTTTTGCACGTGTGGGTGGCGGGATTTATACAAAAGCTGCTGACGTAGGTGCCGATTTGGTAGGTAAGGTCGAAGCGGGAATTCCGGAAGATGACCCGAGAAATCCGGCAACAATTGCTGATAATGTTGGTGATAACGTCGGAGATGTGGCCGGTATGGGAGCCGATTTGTTTGGTTCATATGTGGCAACAATTCTTGCTACCATGGTTTTGGGACGAGAAATTGTCGCTGAAAGTGTAGATAATTTTGGAGGTATTTCACCAATTTTATTGCCTATGGTGATTGCCGGAGCAGGCTTGATCGCTTCCATTATCAGTATGCTTTTTGTCAAAATCAGCAGCGATCATGGTGACGTACAAGGTGCTTTGAACCGGGGCAACTGGGGATCTATAATTATCACACTGATTGCCTGTTATCCTTTAACAATCTGGATGTTACCCGAAGGAGTGCTAACGATTCGCGGTGTTGAATTTACTTCCATGCACGTTTTTTATTCGATTTTGCTGGGTTCAATTGTGGGCGCCATTATGTCCACCGTTACCGAATATTATACAGCTATGGGTAAAAGGCCAGTGCAATCAATTGTCAATCAGTCTTCTACTGGACATGCTACAAATATTATAGGAGGACTTTCCGTGGGTATGGAATCTACCGTTATCCCGACCTTGGTTCTTGCAGCTGGAATTTTTATCAGTTACGAATTTGCGGGTCTATATGGTGTGGCCATCGCGGCGGCCGGTATGATGGCGACCACCGCGATGCAGCTTGCGATTGATGCTTTTGGCCCTATCGCAGATAACGCCGGCGGTATTGCGGAAATGGCACATTTGCCGGAAGAAGTTCGTGGAAGGACTGATGTTCTGGATGCGGTGGGCAATACTACGGCAGCTTCTGGAAAAGGTTTTGCCATTGCTTCTGCGGCATTGACATCACTTGCGCTATTCGCGGCATTTTGCGGTGTAGCAGGTATCAGTTCGATCGATATTTACAAGGCCAATGTACTCGCCGGACTTTTCGTCGGCGCTATGATCCCTTTTATTTTCTCTTCACTTGCTATCGCGGCGGTGGGTCGAGCTGCGATGAAAATGGTTGAAGAAGTACGCCGTCAGTTCCGTGAGATTCCGGGAATTATGGAAGGTACGGCCAAACCCGAGTACGACAAATGTGTAGCGATTTCCACAGAGGCATCTATTAAAGAAATGGTTGCTCCCGGTTTAATAGCGCTGCTGGTTCCGGTGATTGTTGGATTTCTGTTTGGCCCGGAAGTTCTGGGAGGAACGTTAGCTGGGGTCACTGTATCTGGTGTCTTAATGGGGATTTTCCAGAATAACGCGGGGGGAGCGTGGGATAATGCAAAAAAATCTTTCGAAAAGGGTGTCGATATTAACGGCAAGACGTATTTCAAAGGCTCGGATCCTCACAAAGCTGCGGTAACAGGTGATACGGTTGGCGACCCGTTTAAAGACACTTCGGGGCCATCTATGAATATCCTGATCAAGTTGATGTCGATTGTTTCTCTCGTTATTGCACCGCATATTGCGGTCGTTCCCGTTGGTGAGGTTGGTGTGATTGAAGAAGAAGTTATTGAAATGCCAATGCAGACTATTGAAACAACAACGCTCGATCTGAACGGAACAAAGTTGATTATTGCAGCCTCCGGAAATCCTGTGGAAACTTCTTTGCTGGATTTTATCAAGTCTGATAAAAAAACGGATAAAGAAACCTGGTTCGATTTTGATCGGTTGCTTTTTGAAACGGCGAGTGCAAAACTGGAACCTCAATCGGAAGAGCAGCTGGAAAATGTCGCAGAAATCTTGAAAGCTTATCCCGCAGTTTCAATTAAATTGGGAGGATATACAGACAACACAGGAGACGCGGCTGCAAACTTGAAATTATCGAGCGAAAGAGCTCAATCTGTAAAAAAAGAGCTATCAGATTTAGGGATTGCCAATTCCCGGCTGGAATCAGAAGGTTATGGTGAGGAGCATCCTGTGGCTTCAAATGATACGGAGGAAGGAAGAGCACAAAATCGAAGGATTTCTATAAGAGTTACAAAAAAGTAAAAATCATCAAGAATAAAAAAAACGCCGGATTAAATAGACTTAATCCGGCGTTTTCTTTATTGTTGATGAAAGTCTTTAAAATTGTTGATAAGCGAATGTCCTGTTACTCTTTCTCCACATCTGTGGATTTTTAATGGAATAACTGGTGTTAAGCAAAGTTGATGACGACTCGAAATCAGGAGTCAAAACACATGCGTTATCTATATATTTTTCAAGTAAAGCAATAGAACAATTCAACGACGAATAGCTGATACCAGCGTCATTAAGAGTATGAAACAGATCCCTAAGTACTGCAAGATCCGTTTGGGCCATCAGTAAATTTTCTTGATTTGCTTCGAAAGATTCAAGGTTCATTTTTTTAAATTATTAAGCTGGTTATTTAGTTGAATGGATTAATAAAAAACCTGTACCAGCAAAATAATGTGAAAAGTGTGGAAAATGAATTTTATTGATCAGGAGCAGAATTTCTAATTTGCCTGGTCTTTCAATGCGAAATCTTTCTATTCTTCAATCGCTTTCTGTCCACCAGAATTCCCAGTCCGAAATGATCTGGGAAATTATAAACAGACTGGCCTGTCTGCCTGGCGATATCGAGCACCGCCTGTTTGACATCGGGAAAACTTTCTGTATCGTGAAATATTGTACAGTCGCTGTGTTTTGCAGTCCACAAGCCGCATTCAAATGTTTCTTGATACGTGTGAACAATGTCTACATGCGCAAAGTCGTAACGGGAATTATCTTTTTGGATCCAGGTTTGATAATCAGATTTAAACAGCTCGATATTCTGGTAAACTGAGAGCGCCTCTTTTGTCTGTTCGTAATGATTTTCTTTATTGTCGGTATGAATATCACCCTCGAATGTATCAACGCCTGTAACTTTCTCGAAAAAATTAGAAAATACGACGGTCGAATAACCGAATTCCACACCGAATTCAATACATCTTTCCCGTCCAATTTTAAATTCATCCAGAATATCTTCGATGATTAGTTCCAGACCTTTCCATGCCGAGACAACATCAAGTGTTTTTTCAGGCTTAACTAACTTCGACGGTTGATAGCGTTTGAAATCAGGTTTTTTGAAAAATGTTTCCTTAAAAACTTTGCTAATGTTCATGAATAATTTTGTTAAGGTGAGCGCTGTGCATTTATCTTTCAGGCTTTTGGCTAAGACTAAAAACAGTCAAGAAAGGTTGTAATGTAATCCTTGATAGTTTTTCTATAGCGGCGCCTGTCCTGATCAGATCGTCTGATCAGGCAAAATAACGGTATCAGTTTTGTATAAGGCTCACGTTTGTCACCTTCGCCGTTTCCAGCACTTCCGGATTATGTGAGCAAATGAAGAGTCCGGCGATGATTTTATCAGGTAGATTTTCCATCGTTTGTGAACCAACAAGTTTTAGCGGTGTACCTTTTTGGGCTACTTTCATTGTATACTCTTTACCTTTCCGTTGCAATTGAATGGTTTGAATATTTTTCTCCTTACTGAAAATCTCATCCTCTGGGTCACGCATCTTTTCTCCTTTATTCACGCGCCATTGCATAACCGTCAGGCCGTCGCCATGAAGTACCGCACTAATATGTGATGCATTATCATAAAGCGATTCGCGGATCATCCAGCCCACTTTTCGGTGTGGATCAGCTCCTTTTCCTTCGAATTCAAAATCTGCTGTAAACGTAAAATCACCGTCCATTTCCTTGTACAAAAATTGAAATTCGTCCCGCTCAAACCAGATGTTATAGCCTGCTCCTTTGAGCGTATAAGTTTTCGTGTCCTTATCGTATTCGGATATACCGGGAAGTTTCGGAGTGCCAATATCTGCACTTAAATCAAAATCACCGATTTTCTTTGCCGGAGCAAAGCTGAACAGAAGCGAAGCCGCTAATAATATGTATGAAAATATTTTACCTAACATGGCGAATTTTAACTTTAGGGACCGACATAGTTTTAGATAAATGTACATTCTTTTAAATTGTTAGTACTATCAAAAGAATGTCAAATGACATATGGCTATCAAAAATCATACAAGCGATCAAAGTATTTTACCAATAAGCCTTGCTTTATTAATGGAATCATAACTAAACCGGCTCAGACTGCCTGAAAACTTAAATAAATACATGAACAATTTTAATATCAATCGTCGCCAGTTTCTCTACGGAGCTTCGGCGTCTCTTGCGCTCAGTACTTTTGGTGCGCACGGTATGGATCTGATCAATCCGGCTAAACCATACAGGGTTGGATTAATTGGGACGGGCTGGTATGGAAAAAGTGATTTGTTCAGATTAATTCAAGTAGTGCCTGTTGAAGTTATAGCATTATGCGACGTCGATAAAAATCAGTTATCCGAAGCAGGTAAGCTGGTGAGCCAACGACAGAAATCAGGAAAAACGCCAAAATTATATGGCGATTACCAAAAAATGCTTGCGGAAAATCAGCTTGATATTGTCCTGATCGGCACTCCGGACCATTGGCATGCGCTGCAAATGATCGACTCGGTGAAATCGGGTGCGAATGTTTACGTACAAAAACCGATCAGTGTCGATGTGATGGAAGGCGAGGCGATGGTTGCTGCGGCCAGAAAGTATAAAAAAGTTGTTCAGGTTGGGACACAGCGGAAAAGCACACCTCATTTGATCGATGCGAAAAAGAACATTGTGGATGCCGGCTTGCTTGGTAAAATTTCACACGTAGAAATGTGTTGTTATTATCACATGAGAGCTAACGGAAATCCTCCTGTGGAAGCAGTTCCTGATTTTCTGGACTATGAAATGTGGACCGGTCCGGCGCCTCTCCGGCCCTATGACGGATTGCCGCATGTGCGTTGGTGGAGAACTTTTAACGAATACGGAAACGGGATTATGGGCGATATGTGTATTCATATGTTTGATACGGTACGATGGATGTTAAAACTTGGCTGGCCTAAGAAAATCAGTTCGACAGGCGGGATTTATGTTCAGAAGGAGGGGAAATCTAATATCTCAGATACTCAATCGGCACTATTTGAATATGATGGCCTGAACTGTGTCTGGCAGCACCGGAGCTGGGGAACGCCGGCCGATCCGGATTATCCGTGGTCGTTTACTTTGTTTGGAGAGAAAGGTACGCTCAAAGCCAGCACCATGTCTTACGATTTCATTCCGGCGGGGAAAGGTGAGAAAATCCATAAGGATGTAGTTTTTGAAAAGGAGAAATATCCTGAAGATCTTAAAGAAGATAAAATAGAATTAAATGCTGCCCCTGCCACACGTCTGCATATGCTTGACTTCGTTGCCGCTATTGAAAATGGTGGCCGGCCGATTGCAGATATTGAAGAAGGACATATTTCTACGGCAAGTTGTATCCTTGCAAATCTTTCCATGCAAACCGGCCGGCCCATCGTTTATGATCCGAAGAAAAGGGAAATCATAGGTGACAGAGAAGCGAATGGACTGCTCGCTCGGACATACCGCAAACCTTATATTCACCCGAATCCCGAGAAAGTCTGAATTATACTTATGCCGGATAAAGTAAAACAGTTCGAAATACTCGGACTGTTTTTTTGTTTATGGATTTATTGAATCAGCATGGTTCGAATTTTTTACATGATGAGACTTACGTGGCTTTTTGTGAAATTTAAATGATCTGTTAATACGCTTTTGGGCTTAATTAAAACCTTCAGGCGCTCAACTTAAAAATGGAGAAATTTTATCCTTTTTCGAAAAATAATTGCAGACGCATCCAAATGCGCAATTAGATATTATTCTACATTATGTAAAATATTTACTATAAAATTGCTGGATATTAATTGAGAATAATTATTTTTGTGTAGTTAAATTGTAGAAATAGTTTGTAAACCTATCTTTCACTTAATTTTCAAAAATTTTAAGTTTTATGACAACGAAATTTACCATTTCCTCTTTCATTACCGTGTTCGCTTTGGCCTTCGGGTTATCTTTTTCTGTCTTCGCGCAAGATACAAGGACAGACAATCATCAGATCATAGTTGAAGTTCCAACCGTTGCCCTACTGGATTTGGAAACTTCCGGCACAAAGAACATTACTGCCTCATTTATTCAGCCAACCCTTTTGGAAGCAGGACAAAAAATCGCTGCACCTGCATTGAACAACACTTTATGGCTAAACTACTCTTCGATTCAGGAAGGAACAACAACAAAAAGAGTGGATGTAAAGGTTAATGAAGTAGTTAGCGGTGTGGACATCAACCTGGTAGCAGGAGCCTCTGCCACTGGGGCGGGGACGAAGGGGACCCCGACAGCCGGTTTCATTTTAACAGCAGCAGATCAAACGCTCGTTGGCGGAATCGGAAGTGCATACACGCTGACAGGCTCAGGAAACGGGCATCAGCTGACGTACACATTTGCGGCTGAGGATGCTAACTATGCAGCTTTGCGCTCTGGAAGCACAACAGTTACTGTCACATATACATTGGCGGATAATTAAAATTTCGAATCACTTTCAGAGGTTATGTTAACCGGGCTTAGGCTCAGGATTTTAAGTCTGGTTAACAACTTTAATTGAGGTCACATGAAGTTTTTTGCTTGGATTTTACTGTTCATTATATTGCCAAAATATGTCCGGGCCTCAGTCGTTGTGCTGAATGGCCTGACGCATATTCATACGCTCCCAGCTCCCGACGGAAAAACTCAGGGCACGGTAAAAGTAAAAAATGAAGGCATCAAAGATGCACGTATAATTATCTACCGTCAGGATTTGGTTAGCGATTGTGGGAAACCATCATCTTACCCGGATCCGAACAGCCATAAGTATTCTCTCGGAGACGGGCTAAGAACAAATGTTGACGAAAAAATACTTTCTGCCAATGAGGAGTACGAAATCCGTTATAATATTGAGCTTGAAATGGACAAATCGTCTCCCGGATCTTATTGGGAAGTAATTATGGTGGAAGTGGCTGATCCAGTGCGAGATGAATTGAAAAATGGAGTCCAGGTAAATTCAAAGGTACGTTATGCCATTCAGGTTATTGTTGATGTTGGAGACTATGAAGGACCAAAATTATCTTTTGAAAGTATTTTTCTCGACAAACCACCCGGGCAAGAACAAATTCTTAAAGTCCAGTTAAAAAACAATAGTTCGTTCGGCTCTCGTGCTAATGTTGTTCTTGAAATTTATGACGCGCAGGGAAATAAGCTAAAAACGACTGAACCTAATACCAGAATGTTATATCCTGGTTATTGCAACACTTTTGAGGTGCCAATAAGCAAATTGCCCGCAGGTAAATATGACTGTGTGATCATCGCTGATACCGGAAAGGATTTATTTGGCTCCAATATTTCAGTACAGGTTGAATAAATTGTCAAACTTTATTCACCAAATCGGCTTGTTTTTCTGATAAAGATTGAGTGAATACGACTACACTATATTGATCCGTATCGTTATCATATTTGTCTGCATGATTAATTTGAAAGGATTTTCGCAATCGCAGATCCTTCTCTCATTATCAAACTCTCCCGGGAAGGTAATTCCTGGAGGCTACGTCACGTTGTTTTTTGACGTAAAATCATCCACACCATTTTCAACTCCAATTGAGGAATTTATTGTATTGCCTGAAAAGTGGACCTTACTTTCTGAACGAAAACCTGAGATTGTTCCGGGACAAAAAGACCTTCGATATTTTTTTGTTATCGGAACACCTTCCGAGTGCAGTGCCGGTGAATTTCAAGTTGATTTTAAATTTTCAGCTAATGGACAGCAGCTTTCAAAATCCGTTTCGATCAGCATCCAGGAAGTCAGAAAAGTCGAAATATTTGTCGTTTCACAACCAGAATTCGTGAAAGAAGGGGATACGCTTCACATTGAATATCTCATCCAGAATTCGGGAAACATCACTGAAAAAATTGCACTAAGAACGGATCGTGGAAAAATTGAAAATCAGGGAGACAGTATAATTCTCATACCTAACGCAAAAACGAAGGTCATGGTCTCCCAGATTATTCCTTTTACTGAAAATAATGCCTGGCAAACTTCGTCGGAACTGACGGCTGTGTTAGCAGGGGAAAAGTCGCCCGTATATCAGGTTACAGCAATTCCGGTATTTTCCTCAAAAGTCAAAAAGATCGACCGCTATTTCCGATTTCCTGTTGAGATAGGTGGAGGATATCTGTCTTATACCTACGGAGGTAAACACATGTATGCATACCAGTACACTGTGAACGGAAGGGGTTTTGTTGATCAAAAAGAAAAGCACTTTGTTGATTTTGTAGCGCGCGGACCCAATCAGTTTGTGTTTCCGGCAATTGGAAGTTATGACCAATATTCTCTTGATTACCAATATAAACGGAATACCTTCATTTCGCTTGGCGATTATGTTTTGCAACTGAATAATCTGATGGAATTTGGCCGCTTTGGCCGAGGTGCAAAACTGCAACAGCAATTCAGGAAAATCGGGTATACAGTGTTTTACCAAAAAGCGCGGTTTTATTTTAACCAGAAAGAGTCTGCTGGAGGCAAGTTTATTTACAAGATTAGCGAGTCGTCGAATATCGCCGTTAATTACATGTCTAAAAACGTTGTTCAGCGAGATTCTGAATTCTGGTCGAAACTCGTAGGAATATCGTCAGTAATAAGAACAAAAAATTTTCAGCTGGAAACAGAAGTTGCCCGTGGATTTGCGCGTGAAAAAACAGATTACGGAGCATACATTCGAATGCAAATGACAAAAAGCTGGCTGTCTCTTTCGGGTAATCTGATTTATGCGGGAAAGAATTTTTATGGATTTTACAATAATAGCCTTTTGATCAACAGCAATGTAGGTTTTAATATTACGAAAAAAATCACCTTGGGCTTGAACGGGAATTTCTCAGATGTTAATCCGAGTCTCGATGCGAACCTTTACAGTGTTTCTCCCAAAGACCGGAGTTACATGGCTTTTCTTTCTTATCAGCTCAATGCCAAACATAGATTCTTCGTTTTTTATGCGATACAGGAAAGAGAGGACAGACAAAGACCTTCTCAATTTCATTACTCGGAAAATTTCGGAAATATTTCTTATAATCTCTATCAGGAAAAATTCACCCTGTTTTACCAGGGTCGTTATGGATTTTCACGCAATGAACTTATTCCGGACAACACGGGCAAGCGGGAATCTTTTTCCAATCTCGCACAACCATCCTTCCGGATTTTTTCGTGGATATGGATTGGAAGTTATCTCGAACATCAGCATACGAGTAAATTTTCCAACGCTAACGTGATTCAGGATCTGTTTTTTTATGGGGGTAATGCAAGAATAAATCTCAAACGAAACTTGTTCGCAACTTTCCTGTATCGTAATAACTATGCGCCAGACGAGCTTTATGAGAAAAGAAGTTATATGGACGCATCAGTACTACTGGATTTAAAAAGGCACCGTTTTACTCTGACCGGTGGAAGATCGTTCATTCCCAACATGAGTAATTCCGATCAGAATACACTGTTTTTTAGCCTGAGATATGCCCTGAAATTAAATGTCCCGTTACACAGAAAAAGAAATATCGGAACGGTCAGGGGGCGGCTGATTGGATCCGGGTTTTTAAAACAGGGAAATCTTATTCAATTGGGAAGTCATAAATTTCTGACCGACAGCACAGGTGTGTTTGCGTTTGAAGGGGTTGTTCCGGATCGGTATTATCTCAGCATTAATCAAAACGAATCCAAACATGATGGGGTGGTACCAAACGTTAAAATGCCGATGTTTGTAGATGTGAAGGCGGATAGTTTAAAAATTCTCGAAATTCCATTCACAAGAACCGGAGGCATCACCGGTAAAGTTGAATTTATGAAACCGAACCGGAGCGGGTTATCGTCCTTTCTCGTACAACGGCCTACGGTTTTGATCAAATTGGCAAATGAGACTACAAATTTTATGACCGAATTGAATGATAAGGATGAGTTTTCTTTCAAAGAAATGAAGCCGGGAAACTGGACACTTTCTGCGATTATCCCCGGAAATCAGGACCGGTTCGTGATTGAAGAAAATCAGAAACAGTTTGAGATTGCAATCGATAAAACGATGACGGTTGTTTTCAAAATCAGGCCGAATGAGAAGAGAATTCACTTTTCCGAAAAGAGTTTTGACCTTTCCATTAAAAAATGAGATATGTGTTTACCCTGTCGCTTATTTTTAATTGTTTCAGTTCACTGGCACAGACAGTTCAACCCATTGTAAACGTGAGTGTTACGATGCCGTCGGTTGCCCTAATCGATTTGCTTTCAACAGGTTCATTTAATCCAAATTTAAAAGTTGTCGCACCGACGGAAGCCGGGAATGCAGTGAATACGTTTGCCTCGAATTCAGATAACTGGTTGATATTTACTTCCGCAGTAGCAGCTGGAGCTTCCAGAAGTATCAAAGGAAATATTACCGGGACACTGCCTGGCGGACTGAGGCTGCGTCTGGATATTTCGCCGTATGTAGGAAGCGGAGCTTTTACGCCGGGCAGTTGTTTTGTGACCAGCAACGTTTACCTTACTACAACTCCAACCAGTTTTATAGACACAATTAAAGGCGCTTATACCGGAATTAACGCAGGTAGCAGCGGATATAAATTGAAATACTCACTGGAAGTTCAGAGTTACGGCAATATTCGAAGTGGCCTGACGGCGATTACAGTTCAATATACCATAGCAGATAACTGATGAGAGCTTATCTTTTCATACTGTTTTTTTTATTTTTAAGCGTAGTATGCTTCTCACAAACCACAAGCGTTGCGATAACAAACGGCAGCATGGGAGCGACGTGGAGCATTCCGACGTTGTCATCAACGATTACAAAAGCAGGCAAGAACTATGAACATGTTGAAACGAGTGCTCTCAGTCATACGTATTTAAAAGTTACTTCGATAGCATTCTGGAATGTCAGCGTTCAGCAAACCGTAAGTTCAAACTGGGATCCTTCGTTAAAACTTTTTGTGAGGCGGAGCGGTGACGGAACCGGTCTCGTAACAATTTCCGGGGGAACAGCATTCCTGCCGGTAACTTCCGGAAATACACTTTTTTTTCAGGATTACTTGGACTGGGTTTTGGACGTGAAAATATTCCGGTTCAGTATAAAATCGAGGGATTATCGGTTTTGCTTCCTGTAAAAACCTACACGACTACAATCGTATTCACAATTTCTGGCCTGTAATTTTCAGGATTAACGTAAAGCACAGAAGTTACTGGCAACGCGAGCAAATTTGTAAAATCTTTGTGTGCTTTGCTTTTTACTTTACTACTTTGTGTGAAAAACTCGAAGCCGTAACGAAATCTTTGAAAATGCAGTCAGAAAAATTCGACATTATCATAAGCGGAGGTGGAATGGCCGGGTTGAGCCTGGTCTATCGTGCGTTGAAGGAAGGTATTTGGAGCGGTCAGAAAATCCTTATCATCGAGAAAGATAAAAAAGATCAAAATGACCGAACCTGGTGTTTTTGGCAAAAGGATGAAGAAAGATCGCCGTTTGAAGAAATCATTTTCAGAAAATGGAGTGACCTTTTGTTTTTCACCAATCAGGGAGAAAAGATAAAACTCGCTACCGGCACGTATGGCTACAAAATGATCCGGAGCATTGACTTTTACAAGCACGTACTTTCCTTTATTGAAAAATTCGATCAGGTCAGTTTTATAAATCAAGATGTAAAATCTGTCATTGGGAAAGCAGACGGAGCAGAAGTTAACACGATTGAAAGGACCTATTATGCAAAGTATGTCTTTAATTCTGTTTATGTAAAACCGACGTTAAAAAGCCATGATCAATATTTTTTGCAGCATTTTAAAGGTGTAACGATTCAGACAAGCGAATTCAACGAAGAGCCTTCACAGATAAATTTCATGGATTTCAGAACGTCTCAAAAAAACGGTGCAACCTTTTTTTATACACTTCCACTATCCCGGACAGAAATTTTCACAGAATATACAATCTTTTCCAAAAACCTTTTAACGCAGGAGGAATATGATGCGGGTATTCAGGAGTATATTGATAAAACTTTGAAAATTAATAATTACAAGATTATAGAGGAAGAGTTTGGTGTCATCCCGATGACTGATTTTTCCTTTCAAAGGAGATCAGGAAATGTGATTAATATAGGAAGTGCGGGAGGTGACACAAGAGCTTCTACCGGATACACCTTTTTAAACACACAGAAGACTGTATCAAAAATTATCAAATCGTTTAAGGAAAATAACCATCCATTTTTTAAACCGGAAAACATTTCGCGTAAGCATAAATTGTTGGATGCTACCATTTTAAATGTCTTTGATGCGGGATATTATCCGGGAGATGAAATATTTACTGATCTTTTTAAAAATGTAGCAGCGAAGACCATCTTCAAGTTTCTCGATTCGGAAAGTTCAATCCTGGACGACCTGAAAATAATGACCAGTTTACGGGCAAAGTATTTTATTGGACCTTTTTTGAAAGTACTTGCCAATAAGCAGGACTATTTTAAAAACTCCTGAGCTAAATTTTACCGAATAATCAAAAATAAGACTATTCTAAGATTCGAGGAACTATAATCTTCCACTTTTTCGTTGTCATGCTAACAAGTTCAGTTAAATCGCATGAGCCGCAAACAATACTCCTACATGATCCTGATCCTAGGATCTCTCGCTACCGTTAGTCCATTCTCCATCGACATGTATCTACCTGGATTTCCCAGGATTGCCATGGATTTAAATACGACCATCGACAAGGTTCAGTTGTCGCTGACGGGGTATCTGATTGGAATATGCATCGGTCAGGTTTTGTACGGGCCTCTTTTAGACCGCTTTGGAAGAAAAACACCACTTTACGCCGGGCTTGTAATTTATATTCTGGCATCTATTGGTTGCGCCTTGACTTCCTCGGTTGAGGCTTTGGTGGTTATGCGCTTTTTTCAGGCAATCGGAGGTTGTGTAGGTTTGGTATCTTCGCAGGCTTTGGTGAGCGACTTGTTTACTAAAGATAAGAGAGCGGAAGTTTTTTCAATGATTACGCTCGTGATTGCAGTTTCTCCAATGATTGCGCCGACGGTTGGCGGTTATGTGACTTCTGCTTTTGGCTGGAACTGGGTTTTTATAATTCTTGCCGGTATTGTGCTTATGATTATCGGGGCCATTTACTTTTTTCTTCCGGCCGGCAAAATGCCTGACCCTTCGGTTTCACTGAAACCACAGGCTGTTATCGGAAGTTTTATGACGGTACTTCGGCAGCCTCAGTTTTTGATATATGCAACAGCCGGCGGTCTGGCCACAGCTGCGCCATTTGCTTACATAGCTGGATCGTCCGACGTTTTCATGAATATTTACAAGGTTTCTGAACAACAATATGGCTGGATTTTCGCATTTCTGGCCTTTGCCATGATCGGTTCTACCCAGTTGAATCATTTTCTTTTGAAGAAATACAACAGCGAACAGATTATCAAAACGACTTTATTGTACCAAAGCGTAGTTGGGACATTGCTGGTTCTTGGGGTTTATTATAATTGGTATAACCTGTATACTTTGATCGGGATGATGTTTATTTTCCTGACCGGACAAGGATTGACTGGCCCCAATACTTCGGCACTTTCCCTTGCACCTTTTAAAAAACATACCGGAAGTGCTTCCGCGCTGATGGGAAGCTGGCGGATGGGCGCAGGCGCGATCATTTCTATTATTGTCAGTGTTTTACATAACAATACGGCCATTCCTATGGTAGCAATGATGGCGGCTTGTTCGCTAGTGAGTCTGGTAATTTTATTTGTAGGTAATGCAACCGTCAACAATTCTGCACGTAACAGCGATGTGGAAGGTGAAGTTTCTGTGTTGCTTTAAGGATGTTTTTCAATTTAGTTTATATAAATCCAGACCTATGAAAATTACAAAGTGTGACTTTTCAGCGGCTTCCTTCCCGATGACTAGTTCATCTTATGCGCAACTTCAATCTGTTAGTTACGCCGACGGCACGCAGAAATTAAACGGTCTAACTGCCAAACCCAAGATAACAAATAAGAAAAAAGCGGGTGTGTTAATTCTTCCTGCCTGGATGGGGATTGATGCCCATGCGAAGAATAGTGCCGAAAAATTATCGGCTTTGGGGTATTACACTTTTGTAGCCGACATTTATGGTGAAGGAAAGGGGCCAAAAGATCAAAAGGAGGCTAGTGAATTAGCAGGATACTACAAGAAAAATTACTCAGAATATCATAAGCGCATTAAATTAGCTTTGGATCAGCTGATCAAGGCGGGAGCAGATCCTTCAAATCTTGCGGTGATCGGGTATTGTTTTGGAGGCACAGGAGCCGTTGAAGCGGCGCGGGAAAATTTTCCGGTAAAAGGAATTGTTTCTTTTCATGGAGGATTGGGCCGCGATTCCAACCGTACGATTTCGCCGATCAAACCAAAACTTTTGATTCTGCATGGGGCTGATGATAATATTGTTCCGGGGATGGAAGTTGCTGCCTTTCAGAGTGAATTAAAAAAGGCAAATGCTGACTGGCAGATGGTTTATTATGCAAACTCAGTTCATAGTTTTACGGATCCTGCTGCCGGGAATGACAATTCGAAAGGTGCCGCTTACAACGAGAAAGCAGCGAAACGTTCCTGGGAGGCAATGCTTCAATTTTTTGCAGAGATTTTTTAGATAAAGAATTGAGAATCCTGTATTGTTAATTACTTTTTGCGCTTACGTAAAACGAAATTATCAGTACAGGATTTTTTGTTTTCGTACAATGCCGGTATGCTCCATTAATTTGACATCAGGACGAAATAAAAATTAGATTTATTCGTCTGTTTTCTTAAACTTGGACATAAAATTATTGAACTACGAAATTCTGTATTAGCCCACAACTTAAATCCTTACAATGAACAAGTATCTGATCCTGGTCTTTTTAATGAGTGTTTTTATGCAAGCCTGTCAACAGAAATCTTCCGAAGAATTGCTTCCGCCGGTTGGTGAATTATTTGACAATTACTACGAAGAAAAATTGCCGCTTTATCCGCTGGAAGCCACCATGAACGGCGACAACCGTTACAATGACCTTTTTCCAAATGATCTGACAAATGATTATAAAAAGAAGCTGGTAGATTTTTATAGTAAATACCAAAAAAATCTGGATAAGTATGATCGTGAAGAATTAGGTGAAGAAGAAAAAACGAGTTGGGATCTCCTAAAGTGGGAGTGCAGCATTAATCTTGAGTTATTGGCTTTCCCGACAGAACTAATGCCGATGAATCAGATATTTTCTACGCATTTGATGGTTGCCCAACTTGCGAGCGGAGGAAGTATGCAGCCATTTAAAACGGTGGATGACTACGACGATTGGTTAAAACGTGTAGATGGATTTACTGTATGGTGTGACACAGCTATTGTCAATATGAAAGAAGGCATTCAGAAAGGATATGTTTTGCCTTCACCTTTAATCAAAAAGATGATTCCTCAGTTGGCAGATATGGATCATGGACCGGCAGAAAAGCATTTGTTTTATACGCCGGTAACCAAGTTTCCCGAATCTTTTTCAGCTGATGACAAAGCGCGATTTACGAGCAGCTATAAGACGATGGTGGAAGAAAAAGTCATTCCGGCGTTCAGACGTCTGCATGATTTCGTTGAAAAGGAGTATCTGCCAGCTGGTAGGTCCACGAGCGGATTTATGGATCTTCCTAATGGAAAAGCGCTTTACGACACTTATATCAAGTATTACACAACTACTTCGATGACATCTGAAGAAATCCATTCACTTGGACTCAGCGAAGTGGAGCGTATTTCAAAAGAAATGCAGAAGGTAAAAGAGCAAGTTGGCTTCAAAGGTGATCTTAAATCATTTTTTGCAAGTGTAAGAACCGATAAAAAGCTAATGCCTTTTACAAAACCGGAAGAGGTCATTGCTCATTTTAATCAGATTCATGAGACGATGAAACCGAATTTGAAAAAGCTTTTCGATCTGACTCCGAAGGCGGCGTTTGAAGTACGGCGTACTGAAGCATTTAGAGAAGCTTCTGCTTCCGCTGAATATAATCCGGGCTTGGCGGATGGTTCCAGACCGGGCGTCTTTTATGTTCCGATCCCTGACGTAAAAGAATATAATGATGTTTCCGACGAGAGTTTGTTTTTGCACGAAGCGATTCCGGGACATCACTACCAGATATCCTTACAGCAGGAAAACAAGGCTTTGCCAACGTTTAGAAAAAACATTTGGTACAGCGCATATGGAGAGGGGTGGGCACTTTATTGCGAATCGCTCGGGAAAGAACTAGGTTTATATACCGATCCCTATCAGTATTTTGGCATGTTAAGTGCTGAGATGCACCGGGCCATAAGGCTGGTTGTTGATACAGGAATTCATTCAAAGGGTTGGACAAGAGAAAAGGCAATTCAATATTCCATCGATCACGAAGCGGAGTCAGAAGAGAGTATAACGGCCGAAGTTGAACGTTACATGGCGGGGGCAGGGCAGGCTTTATCCTACAAAATCGGGCAGCTGAAGATCCGTGAACTAAGATCGAAAGCTGAAAATGAAAAAGTAGAAAAATTCAATATCCAAGAGTTTCACAACAAAGTATTGGAATCGGGATGTGTTCCTTTAAATGTGCTGGAGGCGAAAATCAATACCTGGATAACGGGCGTGAAAAAAGCATAAGGTAAAGTTAAATAACAAAAGCGCTCCGGAAAGTAATGATCCGGAGCGCTTTTGTTATGAATAAGATAAATGATCACGTAATGACCATCTTTACATCGTCTTTTGTATTTTAAGTACGAACACCTCTGTAACATTGGCCAGAGCGGCAATTTCTGCTGCCGTAAATTTTGCTGTTGCTAACAGATTTCTAACAAACTCAGATTTGCTTTCTTCCCGGCCCTTAACTATTCCCCTCTCAATACCTTCTTTAACACCTTCCTTTTTTGCAAGGTCAAGTACCAGTTCCCTTATGCCCATACTCTTTTGGTTTTCAGTTAGCTCTTGAATTTGTGTATCAAATTTAGCATTATAAAACGGATCTGCAAAGGTGACATATCTTTGCAAAAATATGATCAGATCGTTGATCTTTTTCTTTGGAATATTTCTCTCAAACAGATTTTTGGCAAGAGAGAATTTAAGATTGAACAAATCCTCGTCGCTCAGATTCTTTTTCTTTAACGCCAGTAAAACAGTCAACACAACAACCGAAAACGGATTGTGATTTTGAATCAAAAGGTCTTCGTTTTGATCAACGATTTTATACGTATTGAATCGAAAAAGACACTTGGTTCCCAGATAGTCGTAGGTATACTCGCGAGGCCTGAATTTGGGGTTGGGATCAGTAAAAATTGCCACGGCGGTTACCGGCTTTCCATACTTGTCAAGAATACGGTAAAAATATTTAAACATTCGCCTGGCAAAGTCCTTATCATCATATCCTTGAACTTCTATGTGTACAAGAATCCATTCGTCCGTGCCGCTTTTCGTAAATACCTTTACAAGTTTGTCCACAAATTTAGGAGATTCCAAGTCTTCTGCCGGAAACAGTTGTTCTAACTCTTTATCTAAAAACTGAAAACCTTGTCCGATATCAAACAATTCGTCTGCCCGCTCAAAAAAGAACCGCAAAAAGTCCTCGTAAACATTTTCAAGTATGCCTTTCCATAGTGTGTCATTACGCTTCATTGTCTGGCAGGTTGATGAAATCATTTACCTTTCGCTAGGTGTTTGCAGAGCGCGAACACTTAGCGAAAGGTGAAATGTATTTTCAAAAACAGACGGACGCAAAGCTAATTGGTCACTTCACTCTGTTAAGGGGATAACCCAGGAGGGCATAGAAATATTACCCTGGCAAAATGCTAAGAAATAATCTGCAATAAATTTAAGACATGGCTGGACCGTCAGAATGAAATCACTGACAGAATAATGGCATTAAACTAGCTGGCGATTGCCGTAAAACTTTTGGATTCTGTTAAAGCGGGGCCGCTAATCATTTTTTTCTTCATTGCTTCCAAACCGATAATTACCAGCTCTTTGTAAAGCTCCTGAAGAGTGATTCGTTTGTCGTTTTCTTCCAATTCAAGTTGAAGCTGTTTTGCTTTCAAATGAACTTTGTCGGGTACGTCAAGATTAACTTTTGCCATTGTAGCGGAGATAGGTTAAATTTTATAGTTAGGTTATATTGTTCTTATACGCAGGGATTTTCCGATTTGATTAGAAATCAAAAAATAATTTATAGTGCGGAGATATAATAAAAAACTAACCCGATAACGAAGGGTAAATACGGAAATCCGAATGTGCTTTAAATTTACCTTTTTAAAATAAATTAAATAAGCCAAAGAATAAAAAGATTAATAAATTCTTTTAAAAGTTACATAATATTAAAAATATTTACTGTCCCTAATGCTTATTTTCAAGTCTTTGCCACATTTCGGTACATGCTCTGGCATTGTGATATGGGCATTTCCAGAAATTTACCTTATCGCCTTTAAGCTGTGTGCCATCTTCTTCAACCGCACCAAACCACTCTCCACGTTCCTTGTCAATAAATTTATTGTTGACATAGTCCCAGCTTTTTTCTGCTTTTAATTTGAAATCTGCCTTTCCTGTAAGCTGATATGCATTATAAAATCCTACCATTTGCTCTGCTGCAACCCACCAGCTGCGTTCCGTTTTGGTATGTTTGGTTTCAGGATCGTATTCGTAATTAAGTCCCCCATCAGAACCAAGACCTGTCGAGGCAGCTTCTGCCATTAAAATGCATTGTTTACGCGCCTTAGCCAGCAATTTTTCATTTTTCAATACCTCAGCAGTTTCGTATAAAAGCCAGGATGCTTCAATATCATGACCATATGAAATCACTTTATCCTTCGATTCCCATTTTTCATTAAAGAACATCTCCATCCGATTTGTCTGGCTGTTCACAATGCGGTCAAGGATTACGTTTAACATGGCTTCTGTTTGCTTTTTCAGTGTTTTGTCCGGCCATACACGATACAAGTTTGTATATGCCTCCACCAAGTGAAGATGGGTGTTCATACTTTTATTCCATGGACTCTTACTCAAAATGTAGTCGTCGGTATCAGTCCAGTCTCTGGCAAAAGCTTCACGATAACCTCCGTTAGCAGGATCAAAAGAATGTTTTTCAATGATAGAAAATAATTCTTTTGCACGTTCGAGGGCAGGGGGGAAGTTCGTTGTTCTGTAATATTCACTTAAACCATACATCGCAAAAGCATTTCCATAGATCTGCTTTTTCATTTCTAATGGCTTATTATTCGAGTCAGTCGACCAGAATACACCTCCATATTTTGCGTCAATGAAATGAATGGAAAGGTCCTGGAAAGCACGGTCCGCAATGATAAGGTATTTCGGATCTTTTAAAAGTCGCTTGGCCATGGAAAACGTCCAGAGAATCCGACTGATAATGACAACTGCATGAGGTGCGTCTGCAACTCCTTCATTATCATAATTTACGCGTCCATAAAACCCACCGTTCTTGCGGTCAATCGCGTATTTTTCCCAATAACTGAGAATGTTGAGCAACTCTTTTTTGAAAGATTCCGGAGAAAAGTCAGCCATATGTTGTGATCGTTTATGAAAAAAGATATACTCAATCTCAACTTACTTGTCTTTTCTCCGGTCTTTGTCTTCCTAATTATTTTATTTCGATAAATTGCTCTTTCACGTTCCAGCCTTCTAATGAAACTAGCGGCATTTCTTGTGAGGACGGCGTATAATCCATAACCACGGTTTTGTTTTCTCCCGGCAAAACTGATATATAATTGTCGTCGTAGAAAACAGGGAGAATTCTCTTTTTCGTTTTTGGATCAACCAGTGAAAGTCGATTAAAAAAAGCGACTGGATTTTTAGCAGGATTTGATAGGGTAACTTCAACCTTTCCTTTTGCAACCTGTCTGGTTTTAATACCGATTTCCGCTTTTGGGATGGTATTTAATCCACTGTAATTTCCTTCTGAGTCCGGCAGCCAGTACAAATTATCGCTGACAATTTCTTTGTCAAGGTTTAATAATCTTAGCGACAAGAAAACCCCTTCTTTTTTAGCCAGCTCGCGAATCGAATTGTTAATGGGTGTTATCATTCTTGTTGTCGAAGGACCAATCTCCGCAAACGCCTGGCCCAGGCTGGTTTCTTTGCCATTCATATCGATCGTCTTGGCGACCCACATCAAATCGTATTGGTGTTTGAATGTGTTGTTGGTAATCATTATTGTGCTATCAGCCTGGTTAAACATGACGTGTAACGGTGCACTTCCGTTGTGTAACCCATATAAACAAGCATTAGGGTCCAGATAATAATCATACATCTGGCCGCGGAGCGAAGTCCATGGATTCTGCGTTTTCCATATAATCACACCTGTATACCAATCCCACATATGCGCGCTGAAACCTTCCATCAACGAACGGTACTGATCATAATTTACGAGCTGCGCCTTCTTTCCAAAATCCCGGAGATCCTTCGCTTTCCCATATGGCTCGATATAGCCGCCGTAGCCGATATACTTATGATAATCCCAGACTGAATCGACAGTTTCTTTTTTGCTTTTTGTATTATAAACCGGTGCAACAAGATTTTCTTTTGACATAAAACGTTCCAGTGATTCGTAATCTCCGACACCGACAGAACCAATTTCTGAGTTAAACGGCCAGGTTCTGTATTCAAAAAAGCGCTTTAACGGCTGTATTCCGTACGGGCCATCGCCATTTCCTCCAAGTGAATTGAAAGACATATCGTCGGAGTTTGAATAATCTACAAACCAACGCGTTCCGTCAAGTTTTGTAAGGATCGAATCACGAAGCGGAAGCATGATATCCTGCGGCAGAGTAATCTCGTTTCCCCCACACCAGATCGCAAGTGATGGATAATTCCGGATCATCTTTATTTGATCGGCGGCAGATTCAAGAAATAAGTTATGATCGTCCGGATATTTTCGGCGTACCCACTGATCGTCTCTTTTCATTGGATCGGTCCAGCGGCCGTTGCAGTCGCCCGATCCCCAGAAGTCCTGCATCACCAAGATTCCATACTTGTCGCATGCATTGTAAAATTCAGGACGCTCTGTCAGCGCTCCGCCCCAGATACGTAGCAGATTCAGGTTCATATCGCGGTGAAAGCGAACTTCGGCGTCATAACGGGCATCCGTAAAACGAAGCATTGCATCTGAGATAATCCAGTTACCGCCTTTAATAAAAACCCGCTGGCCATTAACAGAGATCTGTTTGCTTCGTGTTACGGAATTCCAGTCTGCCTGAATTTCACGAACACCCACATTAATTTTTTCTTCATCCGAAACAGTACCATTAAGCACAAACTGTACTTTGGAAGGATATAAATGCTGTGCTCCGTAACCATAAGGCCACCAAAGTTTTGGATTTTCTAGAAGAAGATCCGGTAAAGTAATTTCTGACGTTGAGTGAGGTCTTATTGTTATTTCTTTCGAAACTTTCTTTCCATCGATCGTGAATGACAGAGTTCCTTTTAAAGCAGTATTTGATGGATTTTCAACTTCTGTTGATACTTTAATTGTGGCAGGTTTTTGAGCACCTTCGGGTTTGCGCTGCCCGGGAACGAGTGTTATGATATGAGGATTTTTGATATTTACCTTTCCTGTTTTTTCAATAATAACTTTATCCCAGATTCCTGTATTACGGTCACGAACAGGCTGGATCCAGTCCCAGCCGGCAACATATTGATGCGCCACATTTTTCGCAATGGCTCCGTCGCCACCTTGCCCGCCATTAGGATTTCCAACTTCATCAGGAGGATACACGATAACGGCGAGGCGATTTGTCCCGGTTTTTTGCAACAAAGAAGTAATATTGAAAGATTGGCGCAGAAACATCCCGCTATGTTTTTTCGCGTTTAGTTTTTTTCCGTTCAAGAAAATATCTGAGCTATAATTAACACCCCTGAAATGAAGCCAGACCTCTTCGCCGGATTTAACGCTCTCTGAAAAATCCTTTACGAACCAGTAAGTGTAGTAATCATTGCCAGTCTTAAAAATATCCGGGATTTTTTCATTATTCATGCCAATGAAAGGATCCGGAATTTGCTTATTTTCCAACATGGTTGTCAGCACAGTACCAGGAACCACGGCTGGGATCCAGTCAGACAATGAATAGGCAGGCGTCGATATCGTCGTGCCCGAATCCTTTATTTTCAGAATGGTATTGCACTTCCAGCCAGAATTCAATTCGTAGAAACGCTGTGCAAAAGTGTTAAAATGT
This sequence comes from Dyadobacter koreensis, assembly GCF_900108855.1. Classification (GTDB taxonomy): domain Bacteria; phylum Bacteroidota; class Bacteroidia; order Cytophagales; family Spirosomataceae; genus Dyadobacter; species Dyadobacter koreensis. Next base: position 84,535 of record NZ_FNXY01000003.1, on the reverse strand, counting down.
ACTAAGAAGAATAAAGAAAAATATGTAAATAAGAATTTCATTAGAATATTTGGGTATAAGAATAATCGTTACGACAAATATATTCTAACAAAAACAGAGAAGAAAGAAATTATATTGGTTTGATTAAAATATTAAACAAGATTCCTCTTATTATTAAATTATTTTCAAAATGGGCTATGAAAATCTTTCGGCAGAGATCCGGTTCATAAGGAATGTGGTAAAAATATTATCCCGGCTAGGAACCGGGATAAATTGGATAGCTATAAATCTGCGGCGATTAATTAATCGCCCTGATTTTCTTCAAGGTCATTATGATTGTCTCCACCTAAACTGTAATAATTGTTCTCCTCATCCTCATTTCCATCGATTTCTTCATCATCATCAAGTTCAGAACCTGGCACGTCCAGATCGTCGCCTGTCAAATCGTCATCGAAATCTTTTTCATTCCAGTCGTCGGCGTCTAATCCCAATTCTTTTTTGATTTTGGTGATATCTTCCGGATCGATATCTTCCTCGATCAACCCTTTGCTGAAAACATCTTCCGATGCAGGGTAGAGCGGATATCCCGGCAAGTCATCATCATCATCGTCGTCTAGTGAAAAATCGTCATCAATTATCATGTTAATAGAATTTAAGGTTAGCGGAATTTTTAGTCAACGCCTAAAACATGGGTCAAAAATATTACTGACAATTGTTTTAAACTAATTTTTCCAAAAATCATTCCATAAGAATTTATTATTTTGAAAATCATTAAAACGGTCAGAGTAATATTGCCGTCATAATGCTTTTATTATCATGGGTTAATCGATCCATCGGTCCAATTATTACATAAAGTTAAACTTTTCTAAACCTTTTGATCAAACAGATGCAAAGAACATTTTTACAAACTGCTACAATTTTTACGGCTTTGGCAGGAATTAGCGGAATACTAGCCCTGACAACGGCTGATGATACAAAGAGGTTGCACAAGAAAGTGGCTATAAATGAAACAGATAATAAAATAAAACTTCCGACTGGCTTTTCTGCGACGATTTTGGCCACAGATCTCGGTCCGACAAGACATATTGCAGTAGGTAAAAGCGGAGATATTTATGTGAAACTGTCAAAACTAAAAGAAGGGAAGGGAATTTACATTTTACGTGACGCAAACAACGACGGGGTTATCGATGAGAAAAAAATGTTTGGCAACTATCCGGGAACAGGAATTTATATCAAGGACGGATATCTGTATTCTTCAAGCAACACCGGCGTTTTTCGTTACAAACTGAATGAAAAAGAAGAGATCATTAATACAGATCAGCCCGAGAAAATTCTGGATGGGTTGGTTGATAAAGGACGCGATAATGCGAAACCTATCACACTGGACAAAGATGGAAATCTTTACGTTACAGTGGGCTCTTACAGTGACAATTGCAGAGAAGCGGGAACAGGAAAGGGAATGTCACCATGCTCAATTCTTGATTCCGCAGGCGGAATATGGAAGTTTAAGGCCGACAAATTGAACCAGACGTTCGCAGACGGGAAACTTTACAGCACGGGTCTGAAAAATTCGGTTGGTATTGACTGGGATACCAAAACCAATACTTTGTTTGCAACACAGCACGGTAGAGGAAAATTCGACGATTTTTATCCTCAATACTATACGCCAAAACAAAGTGCAGAATTGCCGGCAGAAACCATGTATCAGCTGAAAGAGGGCGATGACGCTGGCTGGCCTTACATTTATTATGACCACATCCAGAAAAAGAAAATCCTGGCACCTGAATATGGCGGGGACGGGAAAAAAACAGGAGGAGAAAAAGCGTTGAATCCAGTCGCTGCTTTTCCTGCGCATTTGGGGCCGAATGCCCTGATGTTTTATACAGGTGATATGTTTCCGGCGCGTTATAAAAATGGAGCTTTCATCGCGTTCCACAGTCAGTCAGCAGAGTTGCACAAAGGATATATGGTTGCGTTTGTTCCATTTGTGAACGGAAAAGCAGGGAAATGGGAGATTTTTGCAGATAATTTCGCAGGTGTTGATCTGGTAAAACCAACAGGGCCAATCGAACACCGCCCTTGTGGATTGGCACAGGGCCCGGACGGCGCCCTGTACGTCACGGACGATTTGAACGGAACGATCTTTAAAATCAATTACAAGAAAAAATAGTTTTTTAATAAATACAAAGGAGGCTGACTACGCGATTTTATGCGTGATCAGCCTCTTTTGACAATGCCGGTTAAGTAAAAAATTAGATTTCAACGGTTTCGTATGCTCTGATCCTTTCTCTCAGAAAATCAGGAATGGAGACGCTTTTATTAGATTCATAATCGTACAAAACCATGGTTGTATGGCCGGTAGTTGTAAGTTCTTCAATGCCGTTAACGATACTGGTAATCAGATAACTTATTTCAAAACTTTTCGTGCCGATTTTACTGGTTCTGACGTATACATAAGTTGGATTGGGGAAAACGACCGGTCTCAAATAATCTACGTGGGCACTAGCCAGTATCACACCGATTTCTTTCCAGTTCCACTGGCAGGCTTCCTGAAAGTAATATACCCTTGCCTGTTCGAAATAAGTAAGATAAACGGCGTTGTTGACGTGGCGAAGCTCATCCATATCACTCCATCGAATATCCAGTTTCATAGTAAAAATATACTTCGATTTTTCGTCTTCCAGATTGATCATACGATTGTTTTTATTTAAATAATAGTCGCAAAAGCGCGTACCGGAAATGTTCCGACACCTTTAAATTTCGGCGGGACGGCGCTGAACCGGAATTTTTCAAACGGTAATTTATCCAGATTGCAGAGATGTTCTACGATCAGGATTTCTGAGCCAAGAAGTGTTGTGTGAACAGGCCTGCTTTTTACTCTCGTATCGTCGATATTATGGCTGTCGATACCAACCAGTTTCACGCAGCAGTCACGTAAATATTCGGCGGCTTCCTGGGTTAAGTACGGATGATTTTCAAAATATAGATATGTATTCCAATGTCTAGACCAATCCGTCCTGACCAGTACTGCCTTATTTCTGATTTCCAGATTTTTAAAATGTTGAGCAGTAATTTCCATGCATTCCGGAATATGAACCGTAACAGAATCAAGATTTGTAAAGGCTTCCAGGTCCACTTCGGACAGGTCTTTTCCGTGCTCAAAGCGGTGAAACGGACAGTCAATATAAGTGCCGGTATTGGCCACCATCTCAATTTTTCCAATCTGGAATTCTGTTCCTGCTTCGTAGTTTTGTCGGGATTTCTCCCGGCTTAAATAATCGCAGATAATCGGAGCGGGGAGTCCCTTATACGTAATTAATCCATCAAAAATAACATGGCTTAAATCGATAAATTTTTCAGAAGGAATAACTTTTTCAGTTTTCCGCTTATGTTTTTCGCCGATGTAGTATTTGTTAAGAATATTAACTTTTCCAACCATCAGCAGCCGAAGATCCTTGATGATATAATCTGCCAGTTCTTTGTCAGAAACCGTGTCCGATTCAATATCCAGACGGAAATCCTGGCCTTGTATGCCGCCACCGTTTGTGAATTCTATTTCGAAATCAAATACTACCCTTTTATCCATGACGGTTTATTAACTTGAATCCGACATTACATTTAACCGTAAATTTTGCATTTTCTCGTAAACTAAAAAAGTGTAACCTGATGAACGGCTACACTTCCTCAACATTATAAATTGATTATCGCTGAATTAGAAATTAGTATCTGCTTTTTTCAAATCTTCTTCTTTAATCCAGATATTCCGATAATAGACATTGTGTCCTTCTGACTGTAATTTTAGTCCTCCGGGCACGTCGGTAATTCCCTTCCCGCCATCATTCCCTCCATCGATGCCTGAATTAGGCCCACCCCAAACCTGGCTGATCGAGTGATTGGTATGTACTTTTTTACCATTAAAATAAAGTGTAACCAACGGTTTTTCGACCAGTTTTCCGTCTTTAAATCGTGCAGCGCGGAAGAGAATATCATAAGCATTCCATTTGCCAATGCCATTATATGCCTGGTAAGGAGATTTTGTCTCGTTGATAATAGCAGCCATACCGTGCGAGGTCGTATCTCCGTCCAAAACCTGAATTTCATATCTGTTTTGAAGATATACGCCACTATTTCCGCCTTCCTTGGTTATGAGAAATTCCACATGCGCACGAAAATCGCGAAACTCTTTCTTCGTCACAATGTCGGCTGAGCCGTAAAGTCCGCCAGCCGCAGCCGGGTCGAAACAATTTATAACGGTACCTTTGTCAACCGGATCATTCACCACAGTCCATTTGATCGGCATCTCGGCCTTCAACCGCGGTCCTTTCCAATAAATCCATTTTTCATCCAGCATTTTTTTAGAACCATCAAGAAAAACTTCTGCACCTTTCACAGGTTTGGTTCCAACACCGACTTGTGAATAGGCAGAAGTAAACAGTCCTAAACTTATAACGATAGCCGGAATGATACGGCCTACACGATTAAAGGGCATAAATTTTGTCATTTGGTTTTGAGTAATAATTTGAAGCGTCTTTGTTGAACTTGTATTTGATGATATAAGTCAGTGAGGTTTTTTAATTACTCGAAATTTGCTGTGAAAGGAAAGTTACTTCGTCTTAACATAAAAATGCGAAGTATTATTTTTCCCGGTATGCCGCTCTTCTACTTCAATCGTTTTGATCGAGCGAATCAGATCCAGTAATTTTTTATGACCATAATTTCGCGGGTCAAATTCAGGTCTTTTTTTCAGGATCATGTTGCCCAGAACACCCAGGAAAATCCAGCCATCTTCGTCTGCAAGATCGTTGATACTTTCGGAAATTAATTTAATCAGCCCTTTGTCAATTTTAGAAACCGGGATAATTTCTTCTTTGGGAACAACGGCCGATTTTGAAGCTTCAAGTACTGCAGTCTCTTGTTTTGTTTCTTTTTTGAGGATTTCGATGTAGATAAATTTATTACAGGCCGCAATAAAAGCTGATGGGGTTTTCTTCTCTCCAATACCAAAAACCTTCATTCCTGCTTCACGAAGTCTCGTGGCCAGCCTGGTAAAATCACTGTCACTGGACACAATACAGAATCCATCCACATTTCCGGTATATAAAATGTCCATGGCGTCAATGATCAATGCAGAATCGGATGAATTTTTTCCGGTCGTGTAACTATACTGCTGAACAGGCGTTATTGCATTTTCAAGTAAAACCGTTTTCCAGCCCGAAAGGGTAGGTTTAGTCCAGTCACCATAAATCCGTTTGAAAGTTGGTGTGCCGTAAATAGCAATTTCTTCCAGCATACCTTTTACGTTGGCATACGGCACATTGTCGGCATCAATCAGCACCGCAAGCCTAAGTTCTCTGGTATTTTCCATACAATAAAGGTAAAGGAAGATAGGCAAAGGGCAAGGAATATTCTGTTCCTTGCCTTTCGTATTTCACTATTTTAACTTCTCTTCAAACAATTTTAAAATTCGTTTATATTCATCTGTCCAGGATGATGCTTCCACAAAACCATGGTCTTCCATCGGGTAAGAAGCAAGTTCCCAGTTATTTTTACCCAGTTCTATTAATCGTTGTGACAAACGCACAACATCCTGATAGTGAACATTGACGTCGACCATACCGTGGCAGATTAACAAGTTGTTTTTTAAACCGGCAGCATGGTAAATTGGTGAACTTTTGCGGTAAGCCAGACTATCCGATTGAGGCTCATTCAAAATGTTGGAAGTGTAAGGATGATTGTAAGCAGCCCAATCCGTAACCGGACGGAGGGCAGCTCCTGCCTTGAAAACATCAGGCGTCTTGAACAAGCCCATCAGTGTGATGAAACCACCGTAAGAGCCACCATATATTCCAATTTTTTTAGAGTCGATTCCGTATTTTTTTACGAGATATTTTGCCCCGTCGACGTTATCAGTCAGGTCTTTTCCACCCATGAATCGATAAATTCCTGTGCGCCAGTCACGACCGTATCCGGCACTCGCCCGATAATCCATATCCAGAACTGTATATCCTTTGTCAGTCAATAGATTATGGAACATGTATTCACGGAAATAAGTACTCCACCACTTATGCGCATTTTGCAGATATCCGGCTCCGTGAACAAAAATCACTGCTTTTCCATTTGACTTTTTCGGTTCGTAAACACGTGCATAAATATCAGCTCCGTCCGTGGCTTTGAAAGAAATCACTTTCGCTTCGCGCCATGGATATGATTTAAATTCTGCGGTGGTCGATTTTGTAATTTGTTCAGGTTTGGCAGTCGCATTGTTATCCATCACGAAAAGCTCCCAGGGCGTATTGCTGTTCGAATATCGTATCGCAAGTTTGCTTTCATCAGGCGACAGGCTTACTTCATTTCCACCTGGTAGTTGTGTGATCCGTTTCCTCGCGCCACCTGTGGCAGCCATACTGTAAAAATGCTGTTCGCCCGGATGTACTTCATTGGTGGTCAGATAAAATGTCCGTTTGTCTTTGGAAAGCTGCACTTTTTGCACTTCGAATTTTCCTGATGTCAGCTGTGTTTTCTTACCGGAAGCAATATCGAGCGAATACAAATGCGAATAGCCTGTTGCCTCGCTTTGGAAATAAATGGTTTGGTCGTTGATCCAGCCAATTTCTCCGGCACTCATCGCATAACCTCCAATACCCGGACCTGCAATCCAGGCCTCGTCGCGCTGCCGATCCAGTAAACGAAGGGATAAAGAATCAGGGTTCAGCGCCATAATCCAGCGATCTTTACTGTCAACGGAACGAATAATGACAACTGCATTTTGTCCGTTTTCTGACCAAAAAGGACCATGGACAATCACAGAGCGCTCTTTATTTTTCTTGACGGTGTCCTGTTTCGGATAATCTTTCAGATAATCAGGTTTGTCGTAAATGCCAGGGATATTTTTGATGCTAAGCTTTCTGGTCGTATCCTTTTTAGTATCGTAAACCCAGAATTCATAGGTCGAACCTGGCGCACCAACTTTCACGCGACTGAAAATGTCTTCTGTAAAACCTGATTCAGTAACGTAATTGGGAACATTTGCTGACTTAGCCGATTTGTCTGCTTGTATCAACTGATAGGTAACAAATCGGTTATCAGGACTTAATTTCTGGTTTTGAACGCGTTTGTCGCCGAAGTAAATTTCTTTCGGATAATCAGGCCTTTCAGCCTCGGAGATTTTTTTGCTCGCATCTTTTTTCTCTTTTCTTTCTTTCAAAATCTCGAACATGGAAAGCTGATCATCTTTCAGAAATTTTTCTTCCGGATTTAATTTAGTGTCAGATTTTTTTGTGCCTGATTTGAAGTCTGTGTGTTGTGTCAGCAAACCGGTTGAGATTGATATGCTGAATAAATTATCGCCGCGTTTGAAAACCACATTTTGCTCATCCCCGCTAAACTGCGGATCGGTTTCACGCTCAATAGTTTTTGTCAGCTGGCGGATCTTGAAATCCTGATAATTGATCAGAAAAAGATCGCCGGCTTTTTCGTAAATTTTTAATGTGTGCAAACGGTTATAGACGCCGTCATTCGCGGGTAATTTTTTCCGGTCAGCCTGAGAAACTTTGATGATTTTTTTATCCGATAGAGAGTAACCGTAAAGCGAGTCGGACAGGCTTTTATCAGGATTCCAGTTGAAATAAATTGTTCTTGAATCATCTGACCAATTAATATCAGAGGGCGAAGTCCCCAGCCAGGCCTTCGGGTCCCTCATAATTTTTTCAACGGTGAGGGTACCTAACTTCTGTGCTTTTAAGGGAAATAAACTGCTGAATAAAAGGAGTGTGGCTGCCTGGAAAATTTTTCTCATGAATTTCAGGATTGATAGATTAGTTGTCATGACACGCAATTTAGGAGATTTGGATCATTGATCCAGTATTTTACTGGCGTTATCAAAGAATCTGTTGGATGATTAATATTTTGAACAGCAAGTGAGAAACTCTTCGACCCCAATCAGCATTATCTCCTATATCTATACTATTTTTGCGATCTCCTCAATCGAGCTTATCCGGAATGAAAAACCTGATTTTACTACTCATATTTATTTTCTTCCATACGATTGCAAACGCGCAGTCACTCCAGTTTGAGTTGTCTGACTACACCTTACTTCCTCAAAAACCGGAGGGGGTACTGCACGGAATATCCGGACTTGAATTTATTCCTTCCAAAAATCAATGGCACTTAGCCAGCGACAGAGGCAATTATTTCATCTTTGATAGTATAAATTCTATTCATGATTTTGGTAAAAGGAAAAAGCTGGCCGTATATAAAAAAACGGGATTGTGGTATGAAGCGGTTCGTTTTGACGCCACGTCGAACACGTTTTTTTATGCGGTTGAAAATGAATACACAGCCAATTCGGAGACTTGTGATACGACGACTTACGTAAGTTATATGGAGTCATTTCCGCCTGCTTTTTTAATTCCACCATTTCATCTTCCCGCAGATAATAAAGGAATTGAAGCGATAGCTGTGAATGAAAACGGGAGCGTTTGGGTGGCGCCGGAAGCGGGTTGGACGGGAGAGACGGAAGTTGGGAATGATACGATCCATTTCAGGAAATTTGAAAAAGCGGCATCAGGTTATGCCGAAGCTGGCGTGTATTCCTATCTCATTGACAGAAGTGGATGTCCGCAAAGTCCGACAGAAAAACGGGGTGGAATTTCAGAAATAATTTCGGTTAATGAAAATCAATTACTGGTTCTGGAAAGATGTTTTGATCTGAAAGTGACTAATAAAATCAAGGCAAAACTATGGCAGGTAACTCTTGAAGGATCACACCTGAAAAAAGATACAAAACCTGCTTTCGATTTTAACGAAGGGTTTCCGTTGGTCGTAGATAATCTGGAAGGGATGTCGTGGTGGAATAATGTTGACGGGAAACGCCAGCTCTTGCTGATCACAGATGACAATCCGGGAATGAAAAATAATCAGCAGACGCAATTGATTTTGTTGAAAGAAAAGTAGTTAAATTAAATAGCATAAAGCCAATACTTAATGAAAATCAGATATTTACTTATATCTTTAATCAGTATCTCGCTGATGAATTTTAGTTGTAAGAATAATAAAAATGACGTCGTTGAAAAAGGCGTTTCCTTCGCACTGAATGAATATCGAAAGAAAACGCTAGACAGTATTCAATATTCAATTGAGCTCACTATTCCTGAAAAGAAGGCGGAGAAGATTCAGGGCCTACAAACTGTTTCATTTAATCTGAATGCTCTTGATTCGGCGCTCATACTTGATTTTAGCAATGATGCAAATCATGTTCTTTCGGTTAAATCGGGCGATAGAGTGGTTGATTATGAATTTATTAATGAACATATTGTCATCAATCCGGATCAACTTGTAAAAGGTGAAAACCGGATTAGTATTGCGTTTATCGCTGGCGACCTTTCTTTGAACCGCAATGAAGAATATCTCTATACGCTCTTCGTTCCTGATCGTGCTTCTACCTGTTTTCCTTTGTTTGACCAGCCCAATCTTAAAGCATCTTATCAGTTAACTTTAAAAACACCTAAAAATTGGGAAGCTGTTTCCAATGGAACTTTAAAAGAAAAGGCTGCCTCTGGTGACACCAGCATATACCATTTTGAAAAGACAAAACCGATCAGTTCTTATCTTTTTGCATTTGCGGCCGGAAAGTTTTTCAAAGCATCAAAAACAATCGGCAGCCGCGAAATGACGATGTATTACCGGGAAACTGATAGTACCAAAGTTAATCGAAATAGCGATGAAGTTTTTAGTTTGCACGCAAAAGCGGTGAGCTGGCTCGAAGACTATACCGCGATTAAATATCCGTTTGGGAAGTTTGATTTTGTGCTGCTTCCATCTTTTCAGTATGGTGGAATGGAACATCCGGGATCTATTTTTTATAATGAATCGGCACTTTTTCTGGATGAAAACCCTCCCGTAAATAAGCAATTGGCTCGTGCCAGTGTGATTGCCCACGAATCCGCGCATATGTGGTTTGGCGATCTGGTAACGATGGACTGGTTTAATGATGTCTGGCTGAAAGAAGTTTTTGCCAATTTTATGGCAGCTAAAATTGTTCATCCATCCTTCCCGGAAATAAATCACAAACTGCGGTTTATACTGGCACATTATCCGGGTGCGTATGAAGTTGACAGAAGTGCCGGAACCAATCCGATTCTGCAACAACTTGGAAATCTGAAAAATGCTGGCACTTTATATGGAGGAATTATTTACCAAAAAGCCCCTATCGTGATGCGGCAACTGGAAAAGAAAATTGGCGGGGAAATGATGCGTGAAAGTCTGCGCGAATACCTGAAAACATATTCGTTCGGGAATGCGCGCTGGGATGATCTGATTGGTATAATTGACAAAAGAAGTCCGCTTGACATAGCAGATTGGAGTAATGTATGGGTGAAAACGCCGGGGATGCCGGAGTATGAACTGATTGGCGAAAAGGAAGAAATCGAGATTCGTCAGAAAAAGGATTCTGTATCTGACCGTATCTGGCAACAGCCGGCTGTGATCTTTTGGAAAGAAAAATTTGCGCAGGGAAGTTTGAAACTGAATCTGAGTAACCAACTGCAAAGCGTTAGGGAACCTGATTTTCCAGCGATGATTTTCCCGAATTCTGACGGGGAGGCTTATGGATATTTCAAAATGGATTCGGTATCAGAAGATCATTTTTTCCTGCATTACAGCACTCGAAAGGATACAACGTTCGAAAATCCTGTCTTCAGAGGTTCAATGCTGGTTAATATCTGGGAAGGATTTCTCCGTGGTGACGGCGCGAAATCTGACCGATATCTGGCTTATTTGTTAGATGTACTGCAAAGGGAAAATAATGCCTTGATTTCGGATTATTTACTGGGAAATATTCAGACGATCTGGTGGACATTTTTGACGGATCAGCAGCGAAAACAAAATCAGGAAAACACGGAGAAAATTCTGTGGGGTTTACTTGAAAATACGACGGATAAGGGGATGAAAAATTCCTATTTCCGCGCTTTCCGAAATGTGACCATGACTGAAAGCGGACTCAGAAAGCTGGAAGTTCTTTGGAATGATCAGCTGAAAGTGAAAGACCTTATATTGTCGGAAGACGATAAAATCTCACTTGCATATGAACTCGCGCTGAAAGGACATGTAGATGCAAAAGGTGTGCTGGCAAAGCAGTTAAGCAATACGAAAAATCCGGACCGAAAGGCCAAAATGGAATTTGTAATTCCGGCAATCAGCCAGGATGAGAAGGAGCGTGATCAATTTTTCGAATCGTTGAAAAAGGAAGAAAACAGAGAGCACGAAGCCTGGGTCTTGGAAGCATTATCTTATTTGCATCATCCATTACGAGCAAAAAGTGCATTGAAGTACCTGAGGCCATCGCTTGATATTTTGCAGGAAGTGCAGCTGACAGGCGATATATTCTTCCCGCAGCGTTGGTTGCACAATACGTTTTCCGGACATTCAGAAAAGGAGGCTGCGGACATTGCAAATGGTTTTTTGAGAGAAAAGACAGACTATCCCTATTACTTGAAAAATAAAATTTTGCAGTCAACCGATATGCTGGACAGAGCGGTTAAACTAAAAAATTAGCTTTTTTACTCACTGAATTCTAACAAGAGCATGTCTGAAAACACGTCAATTCCACTTCATTCCCTCACGGACCGCACCAATCTGGGTTTGGAAATTCACAGGGTTGACCGCGCTTCGGCTGTGAAGGCTTCAGTGTTTGGAATTCACAGGGATGATCATCATATTTTTCTGTTTCAGCAAGAAGGAAATGGAAAAATGATGGTTGATTTCCGGGAAATTAATTTTGAAGATTGCGTCGCTTTTTGCGTCTTACCGGGTCAGGTACATCACATCATGGCAGCAGAAAATTCTTCCGGATGGCTTTTGGCAACAGACCATAGCTTTTTGGATGATACATACCGTTCTGTTTTCGAAGATTATGGAGTATATGCGTCGCCAGTTCCTGTAAATCCTCAGGCGGCAGAAATGCTTCATAAATCGCTTCTTTTATTACAAGAAATGGTTGATTACCAGCACGGCGCACCTTTCCAGATACAAATGCTGCGATCCCTTACCCAGGTTTGTACAGGAACTTTTGCCAGTATTTTTCAGCAGCAGAAAAAGAAAGATTTTGCAAAAGATTCCCGCCCGGTTAAGATTAGCAATACATTCAAAAGCTTGGTTGTTAAAAATTATAAATCCATGAAAAGTCCTGCCGGGTATGCGGGACTTCTTTATATCACTTCTTCTTATCTAAACGAAGTTGTCAAAAATATAACCGGCTTCTCTGCCACTTATTGGATACAATATGAGGTTATTCTGGAGGCTAAAAGGCTTCTCTCCTACACGGATTTAACCGTGAAAGAAATTTCTTTTGAACTAGGCTACGACGATCCGGCTTATTTCTCGCGGTTATACCATAAGGTAACCGGGGACACAGCTTTGGCTTTTAGGAAACAATACCGCAAATAGTCCAGTCATTCCCGCCATTTATGTCTTTCCGCTTTCCCGGTTCTGGTGTTGTTTTGTAATGTAAACGGACAGCAGACAAAAATAAATTTCACATGCATGTTAAAGTAAAATGCAAAGTGAAAACGTCTACCCGATCAAAGTCCGTTATGATAAATTGATCTATTAACAGCCAACGCCACAAGTCATGAATATTTTAAAACAAACTGCTCTTAATTTATTTGAAAATTCATTAGCCAAACAAGGAACGGTTCTGGCTATCAGAACCTGGTATCCTGCGACCTTTTACGAAGTTGATTTCCATTTTCCTTTCATGGATATGTCTAAATGGGATCGCGTTCAGCATATAAAAATCAAAGTTGGCCCGGGAGTGTACCGGGATTATACCCCGGCTGGCTGGGATGTTGAAACCAGAACTTGTACACTTTATATCGATGCCGTCCAGGCAGGCCCTGGCAGCGAATGGGTTCAGTCTTTAAAACAAGGAGATAATGTTACGTATGTGGGCGTCGGTTCAACCATGCACAAGCCGGCGGAACAAGGTAAAATGATCGCTTTCGGGGACATGACAACCATCGGACACTACCTTGCGTTGCAACAGCTTGCCGGTGGAAAAAGTCTTTCAGGCGCCATTGCTATTGCAGAAGAGAATCACCGGATTGAATTCGCAGAATATTTCAATTGGGATATTACTCCTGTTGAACAAACAGATCAGGGAGGTTTCCATGGCATCACCAAATGGGTACAGGACAAAGATCTCGAAAATGCTACGGTTTACGTGGCCGGGCATATTCCAACTTGTGTTCATCTGAAAAAGGAATTGAAGAAAACTTCGGCTGATACCATCCGTGTGCAAGGATTTTGGTCGTAAGAACTAATTGAAACTTATGATTTAGATTATTATTTGAAATTAGCCATGAAAAATCCTTCTGAGTTGGGCTCAGAGGGATTTTTTGTATGATATTTTTTGTTGGCGCAGTTTTGATAAAGCTGATTCCTAATCAATTTTAAGGAATTTAATTCAGGAACAACAATGATCGAGTCGTCAGGAATAAGACCCAGGATAATCCACTGTGCTTGTCTTTTCTGGACGTATTCATTTTTGAATAATTTGTGTGAATTGATGAGATAAATGTTGATGTCAATATTTTCAGATCTTAGGACAAACAAAGTACATTTACAACCCAACACCGACTATTCTGAAAAAATGAAAAAGACCATATTCATTACCGGAGCTTCAACAGGATTAGGAAAGGCAACGGCATTATTATTTGCAAAAAAAGGCTGGCAAGTCATTGCTACTATGCGAAATCCGTCAGCCGGAGCTGAACTCGAAAGTCATGAAAATATTCATGTGCTTGCGCTGGATGTTACTAATCCTGAGCAAATTGCTGCGGTAGCAAAAGAGGCTGTAGGCAGGTTTGAAATTATTGACGTGGTATTCAACAATGCCGGATATGGATTGGCGGGTCCGCTTGAAGGTATTGAAGATGAGCAGCTTGTCCGCCAGCTGGATACAAATTTGCTTGGCGTTTTACGTATCACAAAAGCATTTTTGGAGCATTTCAGAGAAAATAAAAAGGGGCTTTTCATCACGACGACTTCCATTGGCGGTCACGTTACACTTCCGTTCAATTCTGTTTATCATGCTACGAAATTTGCGCTGGAAGGGTGGAGCGAAAGTATGTGGTTTGAATTAAAACCGTTTGGGATAGGGATCAAAACAGTTGCCCCCGGCGGTATCACGACGGATTTTGCCGGCCGTTCGCTGGATAAAGGTTTACATCCGGCCTACCAGGAAAAACTATCAACTTTCATTGATATTTTGTCTTCACCCGAACGCCGCAAAAACTATTCAACTGCGGACCATATCGCGGAAGTGGTGTATGAAGCTGCAACGGACGGTAAAGATCAGCTCAGGTATATTGCCGGTGCCGACGCCCAGAACGCTTTTGCGCTTCGCAAACAGTTGAGTGACGAGGATTATTTAAAGTATGCTGACAAGCGGTTTTTTGGAGAATAATTTCAGATATGTTAAAAAGGGATTTCCAAGCCATGAATCGCTTTTAAGGTAAATTCCCATATTCAATACCTTTATTAGCTGTTGAAAATATTTTGATTTATGACCATGAGAATTTCCTCGTTCCGGATTACAGGCTTTGCTTTTTTGACATTTTGTCTGGCATCATTTCAAATAAACGCGCAAAAAACGACAACTTCATTTCTAGAAAGTCAGCCTTATCACCAGCTTCCAATCACAGCGATAAAACCGAAAGGATGGTTGCTGGATCAGCTGCACATCATGCAGGATGGGACGACAGGGCATTTGGATGAAGTTTATGCAAAAGTGAAAAATGATAACGGATGGCTTGGCGGAAGGGGCGATGGCTGGGAGGAAACACCGTATTGGCTGGATGGAGCTGTGCCGCTGGCATATCTTCTGGATGATAAAGTCATGAAGGAAAAGGTTTTAAGGTATATCAACTGGACGATAGAAAACCAGCGCCCATCCGGTTATTTTGGCCCGGTCACCAAAGAAGAGCGCGTGAAGAAAGTGCTGATCACACCTGAGAACTGTGAAGCAGGGGAGGACTGGTGGCCTAAAATGGTGATGCTGAAGGTAATGCGCCAATATTTTCTGGCCTCTGATGATCAGCGTGTTATACCATTCATGACTAAGTACTTTAAATATCAGCTTCAAGCCCTGAAAAGTTGCCCGATCAAAAAATGGTCAGAATGGGCGGAGTCGCGCGGAGCTGATAACATTATGATCGCGCAATGGCTTTACAGCATAAATCATGACAAATCGCTGATTGAACTGGCCAACCTGATTGAGACGCAATCATTTCAGTGGAGTGAATGGTTTGGTAACAGAACCTGGGCGATTGGAGCGGCAACTCAACAAAATGATGATCATTGGATGCGCCGTCACGCTGTGAACGTGGCGATGGCTCTTAAATCTCCGTCGATGAATTATCAGCGTACCAAAGATTTGAAATACCTGTCTCAATTGAAAACAGGATTCAACGACTTGATGACATTACATGGCTTGCCGATGGGTATTTTCTCAGGAGACGAAGACATTCACGGCAATGCGCCGACGCAAGGTGTGGAGTTATGCGCAATAACGGAAGCGATGTTTTCGCTGGAAGAAATTATTGGAATTACTGGTGATATTCAATACATGGATGCTTTGGAACGCATGACATTTAATGCTTTGCCCACCCAGACAACTGATGATTATAATGCCAAACAATATTTTCAGATAGCTAATCAGGTCCAGATCAGCCGCGGCGTTTTTGACTTTTCTCTGCCTTTTGAAAGAGAAATGAATAATGTGCTTGGCATGAGAAGCGGGTACACCTGCTGTCTTGCCAATATGCACCAGGGCTGGACAAAGTTTGCAAGCCATCTTTGGTATGGAACTTCTGCAAAAGGCTTGGCTGCTTTAGAATATAGTCCGAATGAGATTACGACGAAAGTTGGAAAAACAAATACGGAAATTACGATTAAGGAAATCACTAATTATCCATTTGAGGACAAAATTAATTTTGAATTTATAACCTCAAAAGATGTCGCTTTCCCGATGCAGCTACGCATTCCTTCGTGGTGCAAAGAAGCTGTTCTGACTCTTAACGGAAGGGAATTTAAAAGAGAAAAAGGCGGGCAGGTCATAACGATTGATCGTATCTGGAAGAATAACGATAAGCTGATACTGGAATTTCCAATGGAAATGACGACGTCAAACTGGGGTAGAAATTCGAGAACTATTGAGCGGGGACCTTTGGTTTATGCATTGAAGCTGGAAGAGAAGTGGGAGAAGGGAAATCAGAAAGAAGAGGGGGATTATTTCAGCGTTTACCCAAAGTCGGATTGGAATTACGGTCTTTTAGAAAACATCGTCAAAGACCCGAAAGCATATTTAACCGTTGAAGTAAAGCCGATTTCCGATAAATTTGTATGGAATTTACAACATGCGCCAATTGAGATTACCGCTCCGGCAAAAAAGATACCGAACTGGAAAGCGGTTGATGGAGTGGCGCATCAGCCTGTAAGTGACAGAACCGGAATTTATCGGGGGGAAGTTGAACAAAAAACAGAGAAAATTAAACTTGTTCCATACGGTTTTACCAAAGTACGCATTGTAGCATTTCCGGTAGTTAAATAACGCTGAATCAAATTTTTAGATCATGCAACGGTTCCAACTTTTTAGGCGTAAGGCCAGATAAAGTCAGAACCCTTTTTTATGAAGACACTTTACACTTTGTTACTTATTTCTCTTTGCACTCAACTGACCCATGCGCAGAGCAATGAAGATTACTACAACCCTGTGACGGCGCCTGTTAAACCAAATTATGAGCCGGTAAGTCCCCAGATCAATAAATTCAAAACGCACCGGGCGGAAACAGTTTTATCGCAAATAAATAAAATCAGGATCCGCAACCGTTTATATTTCGGAATCGACGGGTTTATGAGAATGGATAAAAGCTCTATTTCGAATACGTTTAACGGCCTGATTGATACCAGGACAGGGATGAAATCGGGATATAGTGTTTCTCTGGGCTGGATAAACCAGGAAAAATGGGCGCTGGAGCTGGACTATTCGCGTTCGCCGATTCACAACATATTGGTGATCAACGGTGATTATCCGATGGAGTATAAAATGGAAAACGATAAGAACAATCTTGCTTTACGAGGAAAGCGTCGCTTGTTATTTGGGAGGTCAAATTCTTCTCTTCGAAAGTCCGCATTTTGGATTGGTGCAGGAGCTGGTATTGTTCCCAATTCAGGAAAACAGAAAGAATATCTTCAATTTGAAGGTTACGCGAGACAAGGCCGGCGACCAATTTTAGATACATTGTTTTTGACCAGTGACACGCATACGAGTTCGAAGATCACAAGTTTTGCTGATATTACTGCGGAGTATGTTTTGAAGGTGGCCAAGGCACTTGATCTGAGTTTTTATGCCAGAAAACAATGGGGATTTGGAACTTCCCTAACAACAGATATGGCGTATTTTGTTAATAAAGTACAAACGCAGCAGTCAACCATCAAGGCGGATGGAACCGGAATGTCCTTTGGGATTTCGCTTCGATATGTGTTCGCGATTGGTCTTCATGACGGCGACCTAAATCATCGCGAGTAAATCTCGAGATAGGTTTTACGGTAAAAATTTAAAAACCGAAGATCGCTGAGCATTCGCCTAACGATCTTCGGTTTTTAATTATTAATTAACGGTTGAAAATCAGTGTATTGGCTTTTTCAATTTCGTCCCGACTGATGGTATGTCCCATGTTTGGATAAATTTTTGTGGTCACCTTGGCACGCATCGACTCCAGAATACCAGTCGTTTCGTTAACTCTTGTCACAGGAACGTGCGGATCAGGATCGCTCGTACCGATGAAAATCGGAGTACCATCAAAATCTCCCGAATAATTTTCAGAATAGATTTTGTCTCCGATCAATCCACCTGTGAACGCGACCACGCCGCCATATCTGCCTGCATTTCTGGTCACATATTCCAGCGTCAAACAAGCACCCTGAGAAAATCCGCCGAGAAAAACATTCTCTTTCAAAATTCCTTTGGAAACTACATCAGCAACAACTTCATCAATAATTTGCAATGCGGATGATAACCAGGGCTCATTCACTGACGGCGCCGCCAGAAATGACGTTGGATACCAGGTATTATTGGTGGCCTGTGGGGCAAGAAGCGCATAATCTTTGGTATTCAGATGTGCAGCCAGCGATAGAATATCCTCTGCACTTCCGCCCCGGCCGTGAATCAAGATCAAAACTTTATCAGTTTCGTCAATATTTTTTCCTGCGGTTACTACTTTTTTCGTATGCATGATTTCAAAACTTAATGTGGCGCAAGTTGTATTTCTATGAAGCGGGAAGCGTGGAGGTTAATCCGCGCTTTCCCTTCGAAGCTCTGACAAGCTCTTACAACTTTGGCAATATTTTTTCTATTTCTTTACGCGATGCTTCATATTGTTTTGGAAGTTGTAAACTGCTCCCCAAATTTTCAACAGACTCATCGATCGCAAAGCCTGGGTTTTCAGACGCAAGCTCGAACAAAACTCCGCCTGGTTCTCTGAAATATAAAGAAAAGAAGTAATCGCGATCAATTTTTGGCGTAATGTTCAGACCTTTCCGGGCAATTTTTTCACGGAATTCCATTAAAATCTGATCGTTTTTCACTCGGAAAGCAACGTGATGATTGGTCCCTCCCGCATTGTAACCGCGCTCTTCATTTGGCGATTCGATCAAATCTACGATGGCTGCGTTTTCAACCGCGTCTGTGATGAATCTGTAATGGTTTCCTTCTTGTTCTAATAATTTATACCCGAAAATATCGGTCAAAATTTCAGCCGTTGGTTTTATATTTTTCAAAGTCAGGACAATGCTGTGAAACCCTTTTGTGGCCACATCCGCTTTCACGTCCGCTGTCTCCCAGGGTTTTCTGGTATCTTCTGATTTCGATTCGATCAGATTTATTTTCAAACCATCAGGATCTTGAAAAGGAAGATATAACTCACCGAATTTCTCGTCTTTGTTTCCTTGTTTTACTTTAAATTGTGTAAAACGGTCGGCCCAGAAGTCAAGGCTTCCTTTGGGTACTGAGTATCCGATATCCGTAGCAAGTCCTGTTCCTGTACGGCCTTGTGCTGTTCCTTCCCAAGGGAAAAATGTTAGTATTGTTCCGGCAGATCCAACTTCGTCGGCATAATAAAAATGGTATGTTCCGGGATCATCAAAATTCACAGTTTTTTTAACCAATCTTAAACCCAATACTTGTGTATAAAAATCGTGATTACGTTTCGCGTTTCCTGCGATGGCAGTGATATGATGCAGACCTAAGATTTGATTTTCCATGATTGTTTTATTTTTTTGTTATGCAAATTTCCAAAGTTTCTGAGCCCTCAACATTGAACTAGGACAAGAAAATCAGGCATTGTCATTTTTTAAAGAAGTCCGTTGCGAAAGCGCGTGAATGATTTCGTTACTTAACAAACCACTTCCGCCGCCATAATGCTGAATAATGATAATTTCAGGATCCTTTCGCTTGAAAGTATCACGTAAAACGGCCTCACATTCTTCCTGGATACCGCCACATAACAGGACGATATCGAACTTCTGTTTTTCAAATAAAGCAATTGCCTCTTCGTCTGTTAATGCTCCCAAAGCGATCCAGTTCTCACTTTTATTGATGATCCGCAAGACGGTTTCAAGAATTTCTTCGTGTCGGCCGATCACCAGAATATTTACTTTCACAGGTTCCATGATTTTTTCAGTTTTGCGGGAAAACAAATTCATTCAAAGGTTTGCGAACACGAGGTGTCAATTCCCGGGTTTTGAATGGCTCTTCCAGTTTTTCAGCTTCATCGCGGTAACCGAGCGCTATGACCGCAACAGCTGCCTGAGTCTCGGAAAGTTCCAGCGTTTCGGAAATTTTCGCCTTGTCAAAACCACCCATCATGTGGCCGTAAATATTTAGTTCAGAAGCTTGCAAAAGCAAATTGGCGTTGGCCATTCCCAAATCATGCAACGCAGTTGGATTTTCTGTTTGATTGGCCTCATAAGTTTTACGTGCAACAGCGACAATCAGTACGTCAGCATTTTGAGCCCATGGCTTATTTCCTCCAAATAAACTGTCTGCGATACGCGCAAATCCGTCACTGCTCTTCGAGGCATAATAGTATTGCCAAGGCTGTTCATTATTCGCGCTGGCAGCCCAGGCTGCCGCTTCAAGAATTGTGTTCAAATCATTTTCCGAAATAACTTTATCAGAAAATGAACGCGGACTCCATCTGTTTTTTATCAAGTCAAGCACATCGTGCTTTGTATTTGCAATTTTAATATGATCCATGGATTTTGGCTTTTAGCGATTAGGCGTTAGCGGTTAGTTTGGTACTTCCGACTCTTCGGACGGTTTAAATTATCTATATTGTCAGTTGTTTGCGTGTTAGCTTTCAGAAATTACAAGATATTGGAATCAGGCCATTTAGCTACCAGCCAAACGCTAACAGCTAAATAGACATGGGTACTTCCATCAAAAGCACTTCGGCATCCTGCGAATTTGCTTTGATAGATATACTGTCGGTATCCCAGATCCCAAGCCCGTCGCGTTGGTTCAAGGCGTGTTCTTCAATGGTGATATCACCTTTCAACACAAAGGCATAAACACCATTTTTAGGATTTTTCAATTTGTACTCTGCCGAGAAATCCTTATCGAATTTTCCCATATGAAACCAGGCATCCTGATTGATCCAAACGCCCTCGTCATCCGCATTTGGAGACAAAATCTGCTGCAAATTATTGTGTCTGTCTTCTACATTCAGCGTTAACTGGTCGTATCTTGGTGTAACATTTTTGCTTTTTGGAAACAACCAGATTTGCAAAAACTTAGCATCCTGATCTTCATTTTTGTTGTATTCACTGTGGAAAATACCGGTTCCGGCACTCATCACCTGGATATCTCCATGTTTGATCACAGCTACATTGTCCATGCTGTCTTTGTGTTCCAGATCACCTTCCAACGGAATGGAAATAATTTCCATATTGTCATGAGGGTGTCTTCCAAAACCTTTTCCACCGTCCACACGGTCGTCGTTTAATACACGCAGTACGCCAAAATGCATCCTGTCCGGATTGTAATAATTTGCGAAACTGAACGTATGGTGACTGTCGAGCCAGCCATGATTTGCATGTCCGCGGGTATCTGCTTTATGAAGAACGGTGTTAGCTTTTACTTTTGATTCTGTATTTGGCAAATGATTGAAACCAATCACATCAAGTTCTTTTAATTCGTCAATATCGTTTTTGATCACACTTCCAACCGATGCCGACGCTACGAACATTCCAGTTCCCATCAGGCCTTTGCGGATAAAATCTTTTCTTTCCATGATTTATTGTCGTTTATCGATTTAATGATACAAATTTCTCTGTTTTGTGAGCGACTGGCATTGAACTAGGACAAGAAAAACAATCGGCCCTTATTTTTTGACGATGTGTTTAGCCTGGCTGAGCAGTGCGTTCTTTTTATTGTTGCGTTAATAAATTAACAATACAAAGGAACAGTAACCGAAAAAGGGAAACATTGAACCAGGACAAGAAAGCAGGGGAAGAGAGAGTTATTTTTTGGAAAGTTTGGTCCTGACTTTGCTCAGAAATTCGGCAGAAATGCCAAGGTAAGAAGCAATATAATGTTGTGGAACACGCTGGGGGATTGTAGGATAGCGCTTTATAAAATCAAGATATTTGTCTTGAGCACTGGTGGCAATAGTTTTGAACAAACGGCCCTGCAAACTGGAAAGGTTACGCTGCACAAGAATCCGGAACATTCTTTCAAGCTGCGGAACGCGGGCCAGCAACGACTCTTTTGTTTGAGGAGAAAGAATCAGCAATTCACATTCTTCCAATGTTTCGATGAACATGGCGCTCGGCTTTTGATCGTGAAAGCTAGCAATATCGCTCACCCACCAATCCTCGATCGCGAATTGCAGAGTAACTTCAAAACCGTTTTCGTCGATATAATACATCCGTATGCATCCCTTATTAATGAAAGCTTCAAAATTGCAAACCTCGCCTTCATGAAGCAAAATTGTCTTTTTAGGAAAGGTTTTATATTGCAGAACTGAATTAAAGTAAGCAAGTTCTTCGACCGTCAGGTTGGTGTGGCGTATGATATAGGTATTGATCCGGTCGAACATAGAAGAGATGTTTGGAAGATTTTCAGCTTCGGAAGGGTAGAGAAAGAGAAGTCAAATTTTGTACTTGACTTCTCAGAATATATTCAAAAGTATCTATGTCAATTTTATAGTTGACAAAATCGCGAAGTTACTTTTTGTCAGGCGTACAGATACGAACTTCGAAAGTATAAGTCCAGACAATTTCCTTCGCAAATTCTTCACCGAACAATTCTGGAGTTCTGCCGTCAACATCTGCTTTCAGATCAAAATTAACGCCAAGATTTTTGAACGGTTCTACAAAATACGGTTCGTTGGTAACGATATAGGAAACCGGTACATTTTCTTTCGGACCGTCGAAATCTTCAATCAATGCTTCGCCATCTTCTTTGTCAACCAGCCAGGCATAGAAACAATCATATAGTTTTTCTGCAAGATCCTCGGCGGGATTGCCCACCGCAGCTTTGCAGGTAATTATTTCAAACGATTTCGTAACGACGTGATCAGGCATTTCCGATAATTCGTAACCAACTGGTCCGTCAGAAATTTTGCCATTTGATTCAGCGCCAGCACTTTTATTGTATAAAATTCCAACCGCCTGATCAAGCACTTCGATCAGCTCAGAATTTACAGGATTACTTTCAAAACCTTTTAAATAGCGACTCATGATATTTGAAAATTTTTATTAATCATTTTTTGCACTGCCACAGCCAACTTTCTCATTCCAAAAGTAACTGGCTTATCGCATCTGTGCAACCCGGATCCGTTTTAACACGTTCTTGAAAAGCGGTCAGGCTGCATTGCTAACCTAGATTGTTACCCTTCGGTTCCTGTTGTTATATGAAAAAATTGAAATATATAATGTGAAATAAGTCTGTTGGCAAAGGAAAAACTATGCCGGATCATAATATTTCCTATTTTTGATTATTCAAATCTCTTTGTAAAATATTGAAACCAGAGCAGCCATTTACGGTATGGCCGCAAAACTGTTGATTTTCATTCTGAAAATCAGCAAAGAAATCTTGTAGTTTATATTTTACAAAGAAGAAAAATGGATCAAAACATAAAAATTGCCGTTCTTGGCGGCGGAGGCAGAACGGGTAAATATCTTGTCAGTTATCTTCTTTCCAAGGGATATCATTTAAAAATTCTGCTTAGAAATATCCCTGAAACCGACACAGTTTTAACAGACGAATTTTCTTTAACTCTTAATAATCCTCGTGTCGAAATCGTGAAAGGTGATGCGGTGGTATATAAAGATATTCAAAAACTGCTTTCTGGTTGTCAGGCGGTTATCAGTACGATAGGTCAACGTCCCGGCGAGCCGATGGTTGCGAGCACTGCAACTGAGCATGTGTTAAGAGCGATGCAAGAATTTGATATTCAGCGTTATATTCTTGTTGCCGGAGTAAATGTCGATACGCCTTTTGACAACAAAAGTGAAAAGACAAGGGCCGCAACAAACTGGATGAAACAAAACTTTCCGGCCATACATGACGACCGCGCGAAAGCATATGATCTTCTTGTAAAAAATCAACTGGACTGGACGTTAGTCAGGCTTCCCATGATCGAATATACCGGCGAAAATTTCCCAACAGATTCAAATACAAAGGACTGTCTCGGACAACAAATCAGTACTGCTGATATCGCCTTTTTTTTGGAAGAGCAATTGACTGACAAAAAGTACATAAGAAAAGCACCTTTTTTGTATAATTTAAAACACTGATCACTGGAAATCCCGGCACAAAAAATTAATTTTTCTGCCGGGATTTTACTTTACTAAGTACTTTTTGCATTTATTCTTTGTGAAAATTGACTTGCTCGTAAAATTTCTATCTTTGAATATTCGTAAGACAAGTAAAATCTGAAAAGTATCTTGATACGTATTTTCGCCTGTTTATTGAGTTTTCACATATTGCTGGGCAGCTTTTTACCTTCCATGGAATGTTGGGAGGAATTGAGCCGTTTGCCACAGCTTATGGCGCATTTCGAAAAACACAAACAGGAAAGTAAAGGGCAAATTTCATTCTGGACTTTTATGCAAATGCACTATGCAACAGCCTCACAGCATGCGCAAAACGCTCCTGATTCAGAGAAACATCAGCACGAAACGCTTCCCTCGTTAAGCGGACATTCACTTCACTCCTACGTAATAACCGATTTTCGGTTCCTGGCATTTTCAGAGCCGCTGGTAACCGAATTTGAGGTGAAAAATAGTTTCTGGTGGAATAATCTATATTCTTTCCAACATCAATCTTCTCTGCTGAACCCTCCGAATTTCGGTTGATCATTTCCTTTTTGTATTCCTAATTTTCTTATTTACTGATTGTTGATAGCGCTCGTGCTACCATCGGTATTGTTTTATGAGGATTATTTCAATAATTCTAAAAATTGAGATCTTCTTTTTAAAGTGGGTTTCCGCTGGTATCTACAATTTGTCACCGACAGTCAATTGATATTCAATTTATGTTTGATTCAATAATCCGTTTTAGTATACGGAACAAATTGATCGTGGGCCTCATGGTTTTGGGCCTGATCAGTTGGGGAATCTATGCACTTTCAAAGCTTCCGATTGATGCAGTTCCTGATATTACCACCAACCAGGTTGTCGTATTGACCCAGACGCCGGCACTCGCCGCACAGGAGGTTGAACAATATATCACTGCTCCGATCGAACTTAGTCTGACCAACGTTCAGGGAGTTGAAGAAATTCGCTCGGTGTCGCGGCTCGGACTTTCTGTCATCACAGTTGTTTTCGACGACAATATGGATATTCTTAAAGCGAGGCAGCTGGTTGGAGAGCAAATTTCACTTGCTGCTCAGGATATTCCGAAAGAATTCGGATCACCCTATCTTGCTCCGATCACTACGGGACTTGGGGAAATTTATCAGTATACGCTGGTTCCACAGCCCGGTTATGAGAAGCGTTACGACCTTTCTGAGCTAAGAACAATGCAGGATTGGATCGTGAAACGTCAGTTGACTGGCATTCCAGGTGTTGTTGAAGTCAGCAGTTTTGGAGGTTTTGTTAAAGAATACGAGGTAAGTATCAATCCTGAAAAACTGCGCGCAGCGGGTATCACGATCGGTGATGTTTTTACGGCTGTGGAAAGAAATAATAGTAATACGGGAGGCAGCTATCTTGAAAAAGACAGCCAGTCATATTTTATCCGCGGTGAAGGAACCGTTAAAAATCTGGATGATATTGGGAGTATCGTTATTAAAACGGTAAACGGCGTGCCGATGAAAGTAAGCAATGTTGCAACGGTGCAATTCGGCCATGCGGTGCGTTACGGTGCGATGACACGTGACGGAAAAAGTGAAGCGGTAGGTGCCGTAGTGCTGATGTTGAAAGGTGCCGACGCAGACCGGACCGTGAAAGCGATCAAAGAACGCATGGCAAGAATTCAAAAATCGTTACCGGAAGGCGTTAAAATTGAATCGTTTATTGATCGCGCGAAACTGATTGATAAAGCCATCAAAACGGTTCGTAATAACTTGCTGGAAGGAGGGTTAATTGTTGTTTTCGTTCTGGTTTTGCTGCTGGGAAGTCTTCGTGCGGGACTCATCGTAGCCTCCGTCATACCGCTTTCCATGCTCTTTACTTTTGGTATGATGCATACGTTTGGAGTGTCAGCAAACCTGATGAGCCTGGGTGCGATCGATTTTGGACTTTTAGTTGACGGCTCCGTGATCGTTGTCGAGGGTGTGATGCATTATCTGCAGACACATTTCAAGACGGGAGACAAACTTTCACAGAAACAAATGGACGATACCGTTCAGGTTAATGCTTCAAAAATCCTGACCTCTGCGGTTTTCGGACAAATTATAATTTTGATCGTTTATCTTCCCATCCTCTCGCTTTCGGGCATTGAGGGCAAAATGTTCCAACCCATGGCCCTTGCCGTAAGTTTCGCGATCCTGGGTGCATTGATTCTTTCATTCACCTATGTACCAATGGCTTCATCGCTGTTCCTTGCTTCAAAAATTAATAATGAAAAGAATTTCTCTGACCGTCTGGTCAATAAATTATATCTTTTTTACCAGCCGTTAATTAAAGGAGCATTGTCTTATCGGAAAGCAATTGTCGGTGGTTCAATGGTTTTGTTAGTCGGAAGTATAATGCTTTTTAGGGCTTTGGGAGGAGAATTTATTCCGCAGCTGGATGAAGGTGATATTGCCATCGATCTCCGAATGCCGACCGGTACTTCCCTTACAGAAACCATTCAGGCGTCTTTAAAAGCGGAACGTGCGCTGCTTAACAGTTTCCCTGAAATAAGACAGATTGTGGGGCGTATCGGCGCTTCGGAAGTGCCAACTGATCCGATGCCGGTAGAAATGACCGACCAGATGATCAATTTGAGAGATCGTTCCGAGTGGACTTCGGCGCATACACGGGAGGAGCTTTCCGAAAAAATGAATAAAGTTTTGGAAAGGGAGGTCCCTGGTGTTATGGCTGAATTTACACAGCCGATCCAAATGCGTTCCAATGAAATGATAACGGGTGCTCGTTCTGATGTTGTGGTTAAAATTTATGGCGATGATTTGAATAAATTGTTTGATCATGCCAACGATTGTGCCGCCTTAATTCAACCGATTGAAGGAGTTGCAAGTTGTCGCGTCGAACCTATTGTAGGTTTGCCTCAGATCAAAGCTTTGTATCACCGGGACCGTCTTGCGCAATATGGACTGGATATTGCGTCGGTAAATCAGCTGATCAAAACCTCTTTCGCCGGAGAAACTGCTGGCGTCGTTTTTGAAGGTGAACGTCGTTTTGATCTTGTGATTCGTCTTGATACGCTACATCGGACAGACTTGAAAGACATAAGGAATTTGTATGTGACGATTCCAAACGGTGGTTCTGTTCCCCTGGGTGAATTGGCAGAGATTACCTATGAAGAAGCGCCTGCACAGATTTCCCGTGACAATACGAAACGACGGATCACGATCGGTATCAATGTTTTGAACCGGGATGTAGAAAGTGTTGTAAATGACATTCAGGCAAAAATTGAAAAAGGAGTGATTCTGACGCCTGGGTATTATTATTCTTACGGAGGACAGTTTGAAAATTTGCAGCAAGCACGCCAGCGGTTATCAATTGCGGTACCAATCTCATTGCTGCTGATTTTTGTTCTGCTGTATTTTACTTTCAAAAGGCTGACCGAAGCGCTGATAATTTTTACAGCCGTTCCGCTTTCCGCAATTGGAGGAATCTGGGCGCTGTGGATACGCGATATGCCGTTTAGTATTTCTGCCGGTGTAGGATTTATCGCACTTTTTGGGGTGGCGGTTCTAAATGGAATTGTGTTGATCAGTTATTTCGATCAGCTCGAAAAGGAAGGAGTCGGGTCGCTTCGGGAACGGATTGTAGCAGGTGTCAAGGCTCGATTCAGGCCAGTAATTATGACGGCAGGTGTGGCATCACTCGGTTTTTTACCTATGGCATTGTCAACTTCGGCCGGTGCAGAAGTGCAGCGCCCACTGGCAACTGTCGTGATCGGCGGCTTGATTTCCGCGACTTTATTGACCTTGATCGTGCTTCCCGTTTTATACAGTCTGGTGAAGGAGCGGGTTGAAAATCGGAAAAGGGCGGGTCGGGTATTAGTTTCAGGAATGATCCTGATCGTTATACTTTCTTTACCAGAAGCAGAGGTTCAGGCGCAGAGAGTTTTGTCACTTGATCAGGCTGTAAAGGAAGCAACGACTCAAAATCTTGCTGTTAAATCAGGAGAACTAATTGTTGAAAGACAGCAGGCTTTGGTCGGTGCTTCATTTAATCCTGCGAAAACAGATCTGGATGTACAGTATGGCCAGACACAGGCCAGAAATTCAGATTACACTGCTACGGCCATTCAGTCTTTTGCCCCGATCAGTGTTTATAAAACTCAGAAAAGACTTTCAGAAGCGAATGCCCAAAGTGCAAGGTATCAATTAGATGCCGATAAATGGCGTTTGTCAAATGAAGTAAAACGGGCTTACTATCAGCTGGTTTATGATCAGAAATTGCTCGTTTTTCTTCGTGAGCAAAGTGATCTTTATCAGCAATCTTCTCGTGCAGCCGATATTCGTTTCAAAACTGGTGAAACAAACCGACTGGAACAGGTTACGGCGCAAAGCCGCTATCAAAATTTGTTGCAAAGGATCAGAAGTTCACAGAGAGAACAGCAGATCCATTATGCTTCGCTAAAACTTCTTCTTCACACGCGGGACAGCATTTCGATTGATACAAATACTGTTTTTAAAAGACTCTCAGACAATTTGGTGATGCCGAATTTAACGGCCGACTCAAATCCGTTCCTGAATGTTTTGCAGCAGAACATCACTAACAGCCAGATTCAAACGCGCCTTGAACAAAGGAATACTCTACCGGATTGGCGCATCGGCGTTATCAATCAATCGATTGCAAAGGAAAATAATTTTAATGTGCTGCATGCCGGTTTATCGTTTCACATCTTTAACAAAGCACAAAAAGCAAAAATTCAATCCGCTAAAATTCAGGAGCAAGTAAACGAAACTCAGTTGGCTTCGGTAAAAGAGCAACTGATTACTGAGCTTGAATCGATGGAAACAAGGCAGAAAAATCTGGCAGCTACACTTCAATATTATGAAGAGTATGCACTTCCACAGGCTGATCTCATTCGTCAGACAGCATTATCCACTTTCAAAGGTGGCGAAATTGGATATCTGGAATTTTTTGCGGCGATCCAGCAGGCGTATCAATTGCAGGAAGAATATCTGGTCAATGTCCTTGATTATGATTTTAACCTGATCAGGATAGAAGAAATTATCGGAGAAAAGTAGGCGTAACTCATAAAAGCATTGCCGGGAAGCAACCGGAATCAAAAATAATTTGCTATCGCAATGAAAACATTTAAAAGAATTTCGCGAAAAGGCCTTTGGTACACCGGCCTCATTTCGACAATTTGTTTTGCAGGAATTTCCTGTGAATCTAAAAAAGAAGAAGCTGAAGCTGACGAAAAAAAAACGCTTGTTGATACGTCACAGATTGATCAGATTTCGCTGACACAACAGCAATATCAATCGATTGGTATTCAGGTTGGTAAAGTTAAAATGGAAACGGTCAGCGATGAGGTGAAGGCAAATGGTATCGTTGAGCTTCCGCCGGAAAATCAAGCGACTCTTAGTTTGCCAATCAGTGGAAAAATTAATTATATGAAGGGAATTCCTGGCCAGCCTGTAAGAAAAGGAGAATTGCTGGCGACGCTGGAAAGTTTTGAATTTATACAATTACAGCAGGATTATCTTCAAAATGCAAGTCAGCTGGCGTACCAGGAAAAGGAACTGGAACGTCAGCGTACGCTGAGCAGTGAAAACGTAGGGGCGCGGAAAAATTTTGAACAGGCCCAGGCTAATCATCGTTCGACGAAAGCTTTGCTGCAATCGCTGGAAGCGAAGCTGAAAATTCTTGGCCTCACCACTGAAACCTTAAATAAAAAAGGAATCACTCCGTCTGTTCGCATTATCTCTTCGGTGAATGGTTATATCACGGCTGCGAATGTAAATCTTGGAAAAGAGGTGGCAGCAGGCCAGTCGATGTTTGAGTTGGCTGATAAAACGGATATGCATATTTCTTTGACCGTTTTTGAGCAGGATGCTCCGAAAATCAGGAAAGATCAGGTGGTAATGGTGCAATTCAACAATGGTTCGCAACCAGTTAAGGCGCATGTGCTGATGGTTGGCAAAGTGCTGGAAGGAGAAACGAGAACGCTGAACGTACACGCGCATATCGATGATCGTAAGCAGCAAGAAAAGCTTGTTCCAGGCGCTTATGTGAATGCTAAAATCCAGACAGGTAATCGGCAGGCGACGATGGTTCCGGCTGCGTCAGTGGTAAGAAAAGGAGCAAGTGGTTTTATTTATTTCGAAGAAAAACCGAAAGAATTTCGTCGCATTCCAATAGAAATCGGAAGTGCGACAAAAGACAATCTGGTGGAAATTATCTCAGATACTATTTTTGAAAACCAGCAATTAGTGACGAAAGGGGCCTATCTAATCGATGCTGAATTTGCAAAACGAAGCGAGCCGGCAGGGGAATAATTTTATGCAAGTCTGCTGATCATTAATCCAGATATCAATGCAGAAAACGACTGGAATTACGAGTTTCTAAAATGTAATCCCAGTCGTTATCTGAATATTTCTTGTTTTAATATCGTCGTAATAGTAATGATCTTCGTATTGGTGTTTCATTTTGTAAGTACCTATCCCTTCATTTAATCTGATTGATAGCGGTATAGAGATTTTCCAAATATCAAATTCTACTCCCATTCCCGCCAAAACACCAACCCGATCCTGAGAAGTTTGCGAGTGCATGTCTATTTTTTCACGACCAGGAAAACACATGGCTGGTTCGTATCGGCATATCGTTCCGTTTATATCAATATCAAATGAAATTCGTGATCTGAAATTTAGCCCGGCCTCTACAAACGGACGAATTTTACCGGTCAAGAAAGTATACCGCAGCAGTAATGGTATATTGATAGATTGAATTTTATAATCATATGATGTATTGTTCTCCCTATTTGTTCGTATGTAATTACTCCAGTTTGGCTGAACATGAAAGGATAAACCTGATTTTTCTGGTGACAATTTGTAGGATAGATCAAGCCCAAGAGCTACACCCTTCACGGTTTTGATTTTTTCGTACGAAAAAGTTTCACCAAAAACATGAATTCCACCCATTAAGCTAAAATGCACTTTTCGTTCTGAAACCTCTGTTTGCGCCAGTACCAGATTCGTCAGGAAACATAAAAGCAGAGTTGGTAAAAGTTTGTTTCTCATATCGTTGAATTTTGATTTTATTCTTTACGACACAAAAAAAGATCATATAGTTGTAGGGATAGCTAAAATGTGAGATGCAGTTGCATCTGGCAGGGACTTACCTATTATGATCAATGAACCACCGTCATATTTTTATAAACATTCGGAACGCGTTTCCCAAGCGTACTGCGCAGGCTTTGTGGTTTTGCAACAATTCTTGCACCTGTCCACGTCGATGCGATCACCATTCCGGCAGCAATCAGAATAATGTCCTTGATTATATATTGTGCAGCAAGGGTAGGTGCGTGAAAAGGTCCCGGAAATAATTCAGCCGGGAAAAATAACAGAGGAGACATGGCCCCGATCATTTGAACAGCCAGAAGCCATACACCGACACGCAAAAACATTCCGGATAAAAAACAGAATCCAATTATGCACTCAAGCGTTGCAACAAATATCATGGCGCCGTGACCTGAGAAAATTCCTAACGTTAGAACGTTCGTCGTTCTTGTCGCAAGTGATTCAATAGGACTGATGCCGTTAAAATATTTGAGTATCCCAAATGCAACAAAAACAATTCCCATCGAAAATCGCAGGATACCTATACTATGAGCAACCAGCCATTTGTTGATATTTGTGTCGAGTTTGTCAAAGCGGTCGAAAAGATTTACAAGCGTTCGCATAGCAGGTTGATTTAACAGATGTTCATTGATGACATGATATACCATCTACGCCAAAATCTGATAAATAGATTGTCGCTTGTGAATCAAGTTTACAACCTGTTAGAGAATATTCTTCCAAGTTTTAACTATGCCGTTTAATTCGCTGTCAATAATTTTTTGGCCTGAATATCATTCTCAGCGATTGATCATTTTTTAAATAGGAGACAAACCAGTTATAGAGCGTTTTTACCCGGTTGCGATAATGGATCAGAGAAACCAAGTGTATAAAAAGCCACGCGATCCAGGCAATAAAACCTTTGAAATGGATTTTTGGCTTTGGTAAATCAGCCACCGCCTTACTTTTTCCGATAATCGCCATGGAACCTTTGTCCTGATAGCGGAAAGATTGGAGACTTCTCCCTTTTTGAATATTTACAAAATTTTTAGCCAGATTTATTCCTTGCTGCAAAGCTACCTGAGCTACTTGCGGATGTCCCATTTCATAGGCAGGATCGGTTGTCTGAAAGCTGGTGTCCCCGATTGCATAAACAGATTGCATGCCAATAATTTCATTATATTCATTCACGTTCAGTCTGTTTCCACGGCCGTAACATTCAGCCGGAATTCCGTCGAATTTTTGTGAAGTGATTCCAGCTGCCCATAGAAGATTGTAAGAATTAATCGAATCTCCGTCTTTAAAGAAAACTTGCCCGTCAACGAAATCACTGACCCTGCATTTTAACTTAATTTTTACGCCCATTCTTCTTAGCTCGTCGTGGGTATGTCGCTGCGACTTTTCACTCATGTGGGATAATAACGATTCGCCGCCATCTATCAGATAAATTTCCGTTTTGATACCTTCAAGTTCAGGATAATCATTTCTGAGAATGCTGTTTCTCATTTCGGCTAAAATCCCGGAGATTTCAACGCCGGTAGGACCGCCGCCGGTTACTACAATTGTCGTCAATTTCTCTTTTTCAAGTTCGTCGGTTGTTACAGTAGCTTTTTCAAGACGCTGAAGCAGGATATTTCGCATTGCCATGGCGTCGTCCAAAGTCTTCATTGGAATAGCATTTTCCTGAACATTTTTCATGTCAAAAAAATTGGTTACCGTTCCGCTGGCCAAAACCAGGTAATCATAGGTAATTTCCCCTGTAGTCAGAAGAACTTTTTTTTCATCCGGGAAAACCTTAACAAGTGTTCCAAGCCTGAATCTCAGATTTTTAATTTTGTGCATAAACATCCTGAAAGGATAGCTGATGCTGGAAGCTTCCAGAAAGCATGTAGCAACCTGGTATATCAGGGGTGGGAAGAAATGATAATTGTTTTTATCTACTAATATGAGTTCAATACCTGGCTTGTTACTTAGCTGTCTAACAAGATTAATACCTGCGAATCCACCTCCGATAATTACAATTTTCATTTCGCTTACTTTAATGGGTTAAGATATAATTGTTTGCATATTAGTTATAAATGCTGTGCCATTCAGGTTTTTGACGGAATAAAACCTCTTATGTAACTTAATTTATAATGGTTTTGCGAAAACAAAGACGCCGTACGGATCTGATTGGCGATCTGTACGGCGTATGAATTTTAATAATTAATAGCTTCTCAATATCCTTCGTTTTGTTTCCAGAAACCCGGATTAATCAGCATTTCATTAAGTGGGACCGGGAACAATAAATCTCTTTGCGTGATACCGTTTGCAAGCGGAATATCATGTGATCTTATAAACTCGTTCATTACAGGAATGGCACGTTCCGTACGAATCAAATCAAACCAACGTAAACCCTCACCTGCAAATTCCCAACGCCGCTCATTTTCCAGAGCAATTTTCATCTCTGCTTTTGTAGCTGGTGTCACGGGGGCAACTTTTGCATTTGCGCGAACCTGATTAAGTAACTCAATGGCCTGGACGGGTGGAGTTCCTGCTTCCTCGTTAAGAATTTCGGCGTACATCAGCAAGACATCGGCATAACGGATAACCGGAAAATTCCGGCCATAGTCAGAGCGGGATGTAACAGCTGCATCTCCTTTTTCCAGAAATTTAGTGAACTGAACCCGACCGGATGTGGCACCAGTTTTTGTATCTGTATAGCCTGAATCCAGCGTGGCCTGTTTTCTGACGTCCGTTGGCGCATAAGATGCCAGCAGGGCAGGTTCTACCTGGCCTTCAAATCCGCCCGTGAAAGAACTCCACTGAGAAGGAAACTGGAAAGCCATTTCGGATGGCAGCGAGCTCCCAAGTCCTTTGCCGCCAGAAATATATTGTACTTCGAAAATATGATATTTGTTTTTTCCGGCTATTGTAAACAAATCCCGGTAAAGCGCAGGCGTAGGAAATAAGGATGTCCCAACTGCCATTACATCAGCAAGCTGCGCTTTGGCGAGAGCAAGTTTATCTGTTTGCTTCAATGGATAACCAGCCATTGTTAGGTATACACGGCCCAATAATGCTTTTGCAGCATATTTCGTCGCCCGTCCTTTTTCGGTTGCGGCATAAGAGGCAGGAAGATTTTCCGAAGCGAAAGTCAGGTCGTCCACTATCAGTTTGTAAATGTCAAGTGTCGGAGAACGCGGCGTATTTTTTGCTTCTACAAAACTCAGGACTTTTTCCACCAAAGGAACATCACCCCAATAGCGAACCAGATCAAAATAAGCCATTGCACGGAAAAACCGTGCTTCTGCCTTAAACTGTGCGACACGGGCAAATTCGAAACCTTCAATTTTAGAGAGCACGATGTTTGAACGGTAAACCACACTGTACAGCTGAGTCCATGCTGTCTGAAACGCAGCCGTTTGAGAAGAAGCTATAAAAGTACCGACTTCTTTATAATCGCGCTGCGCACCACCTTCGATTTCATGTGTATTATCAGAACGAACTTCCGACAAATACCAGTTTGAAGACACAGGAACGGGCAGCCAGGCGTTGTAAATTGCCAGTACACCCTGGTTGACCTGATCTTCTGTTTTGTAAAAATCGTTAGCAGTATTATTCGTCAACGGCGTGATGTCCAGGATATCTTCACTGCATGAAATTAGTGCTCCTGAAAGGCCGATCGCGAGAAGACAGGGAAATATATTTTTGATTTTCATGATGTATCTGATTAATGCCGAAGCATGGAATTAAAGATTCAGGTTAATACCAATCGAATAGGTTTTTGACTGCGGATATCCGCCGTAATCGCCTCCCTCGTTGTTGGCAGCTTCGGGTGTAAATCCGCCTGAGTATTTGTGCCAGATAAACGGATTTTCTACCGAAACATAAATTCTTGCTCTTTCAAACCATTTCATTTTTGGTACGTTGTAGCCGAATGTTATGTTTTTGACGCGGATGTAATCAGAGCTGTAAAGCCATCTTGTATCATAATATGAACCGGTGGAAGCGTTGATATTTGGCGTCATTCCATCACCCGGATTTTCAGGTGACTTCCAGCTGTTTTCCCATTTCGCAAGTTTGTTGTAAAGATAGCCCATTCCAGGACGGTCAATAGAGCGGCCAATCATGGAGTAGATCATACCTCCAGTCTGCGCAGTTGCCAGAATATTTAAATCAAAATTACGGTAAGAGAATGTGTTGGTCAGTCCATAAACAAATGCAGGAAGAGGTTGTCCTACTTTCGTGCGGTCGTTATCGTCAATTTTTCCGTCGTTATTTACATCACGATATTTTGAATCACCGGGAAGCGTTTTGGCCATTTTAGGATTCGCATCCACATCAGCCTGATCTCTGTATACTCCTGTGGCGTCATACAACTTGAAGTAACCGATCGGCTGTCCGACTTCGATCATGGAGGTCAGACCAGAGAAACCAGACGGAATTGGCGTATTGTCATAACCAAGTTGCAAAACGCGGTTGCGGTTGTAAGACAAATTGAAGTTGGTTCCCCATTTGAATTGTCCAAGTGTATTTTTAGTATTGACAGACAGTTCAAACCCTTTATTTTCAATATCACCGATATTCTGCCAGCTTCGGGTAAATCCGGTCAGGGAAGAAACAGGTGCCTGCAAGAGTAATTCAGATGTTTTTCTATTGTAATAATCCGCTGCAACGATGATTCGGTTTTTGAATAATCCGAAATCTACACCGAAATTGTAGCTGCTTGTTTGTTCCCAGCCCAGTAATGTGTTCTCAAAGCCAGAAGGCGCATAACCTGTTTGCTGAGCACCATTTAAAGCATAATCACTGTTTCCCAGCAAGGAGAATTGTGCATTGTTCGGGATGCGGTTATTTCCGGTAATACCATAACTGGCACGCAGCTTGAAATCGGTAATATTTTCAATATTCTGCATGAAACTCTCGCTTGATACGCGCCAGGCAGCGGATACAGCAGGAAATGTTCCCCATCGATTCGACGAGCCAAATTTAGATGAACCGTCGCGACGCAAACTTGCAGAGAAAAGATATTTTTCCTTGAAGTCATACTGCACACGCGCGAAGTAAGAAAGTAAAGCCGTTTTATCTTCGGAAATGTTTGACGTCGAAACGGTTGAAGATCCCTGATTGAAAAGATTCGTCCAGTCGTTAGGAAGGCGTGTATGGTTTTGGCGGTTACCATATCCGTGCGTTCTTTCAACCGAGTATCCCAATAATCCTGAAATATTATGTTTGCCAAATGATCGGTTATAGTTCAACGTGCTCTGAAATAAAAACCGGTAGTCGGTAGAATTTTGTCTATCCGAAGTAGAGGCATAACCAGCATAAGGAGCAGCAGCCCAGTCGCGGATTGCGTTGGTAGGAGTGAAAGTATTTGAAATGGTGGAATTATTGTCCATACCACCGGTAATCTGCAATTGCAAACCGCGCGCCAGAGTGGCGTGCATATAAATATTTGTGTTCAAACGATTTCTGGTCTGATCTACTTCTGTTCTTTCCAGAACAGCAATGGGGCTCACATAACGGCCAGACCAGGGATAAGTCCCATTCGGTTGAGCGCCCACGTAATACCCGGTTCCCAAAGGTGCAACTGGTGGCATTTGAACGGCATTCATTCCCTGGCGATCTTTTCCGTCAACTTGTCCTCCACCCGTGATCCATTCGACAGAAGGCGATAAAGTCAGGCCAACTTTGATGAATTTGTTAATATTTGCATCAATATTCGCTCTGACGGTTGCGCGTTTGTATCCTGTGTTAATGATCACACCTTTTTGATCCATATAACTACCGTTGATGTTATACGTCACATTATCCGTTCCTCCGTTTACGCTTAGCTGGTAGTTGGAAAGCACGCCTGTGTTTCCAAAAAATGCGTCCTGCCAATCGACATAATCCAGACTGTCCGTCCCGTAAGCCCATTTCGGATCATACATTAAGCCTGTATTGGGATTATTGATTCCTATGCCCAGTTCCTGCGCCCGGAAAGCCATCGGATCCGCTGCGGTATAAGGTTTTTTTAGCGAAATTCCACGGCTCACCCACGCTGCATCGATTCCCTCCTTGCGCTGCTGAATCCATTGCTCGGGACTCATCATATCCAGCCGACCTTCAACGCGGGAAATTCCCTGAGTCATATTAAACTGAATTCTCGGCTTTCCTTTTACGCCTCTTTTTGTTGTAATAATAACAACGCCATTCGAGCCTCTTGAACCATAAATCGCTGCGGAAGAAGCATCTTTCAAAACGTCAATTGTTTGAACATCCGATGGATTTATACCATTAAGTGATTCCACAGGAACGCCATCAACAACATACAAAGGATCATTAGAGGCATTTAAAGAACCTGTTCCACGTACACGGATCTGTAAAGCAGCACCTGGTTCTCCCGTGGTGGTTTGTACGTCAACGCCGGGAAGTTGTCCAGCAAGAACATTCTCCAGTCTGGAAACAGGTCTTTCTTCGATATCGCGGGAAGAAATACTCGCTGCGGCACCGGTCAGGTTTGCTCTTTTTGAAGTTCCATAACCAATCACGACAACTTCCGATAATGATTTGGAATCTTCTTTTAAAGCGATATCGATTTTCGAGCGCCCGTTTACAGGAATTTCCTGCGGTTCATAACCGATGAAAGAAATTTTTAGCGTGGCATCACCGGGGGCACTGATCGTGTAAGTGCCATCGACATTGGTTGAAGTTCCTACGGTCGTTCCCTTCACCACGATGTTGACACCGGGTAAAGCTTCATTGCCTTGAACTCCTGTAACTTTTCCGGTTACGTTGGTCTGTGCAAAGGAGGATAAGGCAGCGGTCATCATAAAACAGATCAGCAGAAATGTTTTATAAAAAAGCTTTTCAAGCGCCTTTTTTGATGAGTAGTAAATATGCATGGTTTGATGCGATTAGATTTACTTCAAATGTCAGCATTGAAATTAACCGCACCTTCATGTAGACTCCTGTATAAGTCTAAATATTATTAGAATTCTTCAATTGTATTTTTTGTCAAATGATTGCAAATCAATGTTACCGGAATTGTTGAAAACAAACTGCGGCTCCATTTTGGTTGAAGCCGCAGTTTCAGAAAAAATTTCAAAATTTAAAGCCTATTCTGGTAAACAAGAAAGCGCCGTTGCTACCCATCTGAACCGGATCCCATGCGCCTCCTGATTCTGTCAGGTAAGGTTTAGACATATTTGGGTATACATTTAGGATGTTACTTCCACCGATAGAAAGGGAAATGTTTTTACTGAATTTATAATTTGCAGTTACGTCTGTCTGAATTTTTGGTTTGTAAATGTCTGTATATTCCGCTTCCGTATACTCCTGGTTTGTCTCTTCGTTAATAGAGCCATAATTCCAGTTTGTCAGTTTTATTTCGCCAAAACGAACGAATCTTACCATCAGACTTAATTTGCTGACTGTGTAGTCAAACGTTAAATTTATCTTGGATGGTGGTGCAGAAGCGAGTACAAAACTGCGTTCTCTCTGATTGAAGTATGTATCTTCTTTCCCGATCAGCGCCGGACTTGTATTAATCGGCCCTAATTTCATCCAGTTGAAGTTAGCAGCCAAAGTGGTACTGAAACGGCCTCTGCCAAGAGCTGTCGAGTGAGCGACGATCACGTCAATTCCTTTGGTCGTTGTATAAGAAAGTGCATTGGTAAAAAACTGAGCCTGACCAACATTTAATGATTTCAATAACGGACCAATCGCCTCATCTTCGTCGCTAAACTGACCTGTAAGAACGACACGGTCTTTTACTTTTACATAATATCCGTCAACCGTAACAGACAAGGCAGAGCCTTTTGGAGTCACCGTGACACCCAGGCTCGCATTTTGGGAAGTTTCCTGTTTAAGCTCTGGAATTCCAAGTGCTTTTGTGACGGCACTGTTGTTATTTGCCAGAAGTACCTGTACCGCCTGACCATTCACAAAATTGGTGAAAGTCGAGTTAAAATATTTCTGAGCCAGTGAAGGAGCACGGAAACCTGTACTAACCGATCCACGAACAGCAATATCATCCGTGATCTTGTATCGGGCTCCCAATTTGCCATTCAGTGTGCTTCCAAAATCGCTGTAATTCTCAAAACGAACCGCCGCATCTACCAAAAGTTTTTTTGTTAAGTCAGCTTCTACATCCAGATAGGCACCAAAGTTTGACCGGCTGCGGTTTGTGATATCAGCCGGACTAAATCCAGGAAATCCCTGTGAGCCGCCTGCGAAGTTTTGATCATACGTTGTGTATGAAGCTTCTTCACCCGCAAAAATCTTGTATCGTTCGGTGCGGTATTCTCCGCCGAAAGCAATATTCAGGCCGCTTAAAACTGATTTGTAAAATCTGGTGAAATTAAGGTTGGTTACGTTTTGTCCCAATTGGAAACCTCCCGCTTCAAATGAGGTTTGTGATTGTGCTCCGAGGGAAGTATTCAACGAATTTTTTACTGAAAAATCAAATTTGTTGAAGCCATAGGTATTGCTCAAATCGATATCCCACTGCTTCCAGACGCCGCGTACGCCAACGGTTGCGGCATTGTCAGTAATTTTACTCGCAATAATTGGATCGAAACCGTTGGGGTAAATGGAAGGGATATTTTTAACATCATCCGCAAAACGTGTCCAGGCATATGCATCGCCGGTCCGGGTATTGTGACCGCCAAAACTGTAAACCTGGAAGTTTTTTCTAACCGGAATTTTTGCATTGTAATAAATCGCAGCATTTTTCATCTGCGGATCTCCATATTGTCTGCGACTGATTTCGTCAAGCGGACTGGTATTTGCGCGGTTGGTATGATCACGGAAATTGTAGTCAGCAGTTACGTTTAGAAAACCTGTCTTTGCAATTTTCAAACCATAATTAAGGTTGACATTATAATTCTGTCCATCAAAATTTTTGTCGTCAAAACGATATTTGGCTTTGTACATCCCAGCGTTGACATTCGCTGTCAGCTGACTAACCGTTTCTTTTAAAACGATATTAATCACACCTGCGATCGCATCCGAACCATACTGCGCAGCAGCTCCATCTCTCAGAATTTCTATTCTTTCAATGGCAGCCGCCGGAATAGCATTCAAATCAGTTCCTGTATTTCCACGGCCCCTTGAACCAAACAGGTTAACTAATGCCGATTGGTGGCGACGTTTTCCATTGATAAGAACCAGCGTTTGATCAGGTCCCAAACCGCGGAGGGAAGCCGGATCTACGTGGTCGGCACCATCTGAACCAGTCTGTCTGTTTGAATTAAATGAAGGAGCGGCAAATTGCAAAAGCTGATTGACATCAAGCTGGCCTTGTTTGGTGGTAACTTCCTGAATATTGATCACGTCAATCGGAGCAGGCGTGTCGGTAGAGGAACGATTCATATTTCTCGAACCTACAACCGTTACCTGGCTCAGTAAGGTCGCATCTTCGAGCGTGAAATTCTGAATTTCCTGACCGTTAATTTCTTTTTCGATTTTGTTATAACCAACGTAAGTAACAATTAAAGTCGCACCGGAATATCCAACTGATAATGTATAAACTCCGCTTCCATCAGCTGTCGTACCGTTGTTGGTTCCCTTTTCAATAACAGAGGCTCCAATTAAGGGCTCTCCGTTAGCATCTGTAATTTTTCCCGATACTTTAAACTTTTGCGCGAATGCTGAAAGTGAAAGCAAAACAAGAAATAGTGATAAATAACTTTTAGTCATGTGACGAATATTTAGTAATAAAAGGGCAAATTAAACTAATAATAGTTTATGCTTTTTTATAATTACTAAATAATATTTCCTGTAAAGCTATTTGTGCAGAACGGTTACATTATTGTTTTTCAACCAGTTTCTTGATTTCATTCAAAATTGGGTTCCAGCCTATGCCATTATTAAAAGCTTCCTGATACCGTTTTTCGCCGTCGGCAACCATGTTGTAATCGCCTTGTGTTACAGTCAAAATAGTCCTTTCGTTATCAGTCGAAAGTAAATAGGTAACTTGAAGATAATTTTCGGAGATATCGTCAATGGTGGAATTAGGATCGATTGTTGTATAGGTTAATAACTTTTCCGGTTCGATTTCAACGATCTCCCCTTTGACGAAAACCATCTCCTTTCCTTCGTAATTTCCTTTCCATAATAACGGACTGCCAACATTCCAATCGGATACCGTTTCACAGCCGAACATATATTGTTTTGTTTTTTTCGGATTGATAAGTGCATCCCAGACTTCTGAGGCGGGAGCATTAATGACGATCGTACTTTTTACAATTAGTGGTTCCATAATCGGTGATGGTTTGGAAAAAGTCAGGGCTTTAAAATTGGTGAAAACATCTCATCGCTGCCATCTCTGGGCAGTTGATATACGTCGCCGTTTTGATTGGTAAAATACAAAAAAGATTCCGAAGGTTTTCTTCCGTTTCCGTCTGCCCAGATTCCATAGAAATCAGCGTGAGCATGTAAAGGTCTCCTTACATAAGAGTGGTTCATCAGACTGTTTTTGGTCATTTGTCTTTTATTTTTCCAGGTTTCCCCACCGTCAATACTTTCCCACATGGCAACTTCCCCGCCGGGATTATAGGCCTGCGGACCATCGATACTTGGCCCGATGATTTTCACTACCCTGTCAGATTCAACATAAATTGAACCCATGTCATAATTATTGTCTGAAGTCGTTGCTACGTGATGATCCCACTTATTTTTTTGATGTCTGAAAACTGTCCATGCTCTCGGATTGTTCATCGGACCGGCTTGATAGCCTTTACTCGAAATAACAAGAATAGCCGGTTTGTTTTTTTTATCAAAAGTGATGTCCAGCAAATAACAATTTAATTTTTCGGTTGAATAATCTTTTACCAGTGCGATGTTTTTCGTCTCTGTGACAGGAAGCTGAGCGGTTTGCCCATCGCCATTTTGCCAGGTATTTCCAAAGTCGGCGCTTTCCAGATAATGAAGATTTGTCCGGTAGTTTAATCCTTTTCCTTTCGGGTGATAATCAAAGGCAACTCCAATTTTCCCATCGGATTCCGCACTGATCTGATAATGGCCGTCTTCAATATGTGCC
Organism: Dyadobacter koreensis; assembly: GCF_900108855.1. Lineage (GTDB taxonomy): Bacteria > Bacteroidota > Bacteroidia > Cytophagales > Spirosomataceae > Dyadobacter > Dyadobacter koreensis. The sequence continues at coordinate 42,583 of NZ_FNXY01000003.1, read as the reverse complement.
AAAACTTTCCACTCGTTCCAATGGATGCCATCAGCGCTGGTGTTATAGCCTATCACGCGGTTGCTTGCTTTGTTATATTTTGTAAACAAGGCAATAAAACCCTTTTCTTTTACAAAGTAAACCTGGAAATAGGAGAAATTATTGAATTCCTGCTCGGCCCCATTTATCTTTTCCGTTGCTTTAATTGTTTCGAAATCAGTGATATCAAATGGTTTTTTACTTTTATGGATATAAGACGGACGGGTGATTCCGTGCGAGGTTGAAAAGATCCAGATATATCCTTTGTCATCAATTGAAATTACCGGATTGTCATGTGCGTCGGTCGTTTTTTTATCCAGTAAAATGGTCGGGTTTGCTATCTTTTTTGTCTGATGATCAAAATAGGAGACGTTGTGAAGCAATGTGGAATTGGAACTATCAGTCCCGCCAAAACAGAAAAAAGTTTTATCTGCCGCTTTTGAATAAATGGCGAATGGACGGTGATTGGCGGGATATGTTGCCAGGCCACCGCTATATTTATAAACGTACTCATCATTCGAAGGCTGATTCATATACCAGATCCCTTTGAAGCCATTCGCTTTTTTTAGAATAAGTTCGGCTGCTGCAAACTTCGCATCGGAGTCTTTTGTCGGTGTATTTTTTTCTTGTGCATTAACAGAAAGATGAGTGATGACAACAAAAATAAAAGCCAGAAAGGGTAGTTGATTATTATTCATAATGCATGGAAATAGAAACATTAATGTATAACGTCCTGTTTTTTCTTGGAAAATATAAATGCAGACGAGACTATAAAAGAAAAACCTTACAGCCAGTTACCTGGCGTGTAAGGTTTTTTTTGTTTTATCAACAGACAACTATTATTGATAACCAGGGTTTTGAACGATCTCTTTGTTCTGGTCTCTTACCGATTGTGGAACCGGATTCATATACATTTTCTTGTGGAAGACGTGCGGGTGATTAAGTCCGACAACCTCATAAACCCATTTACCTTTATTGTCATTGGGCGAAGTGTTCGTGATTTTCATGCCGTGCAGATCTTTGTTCATTACATCTTCCGCAACAACCCAGCGAATGATATCGTAAAACCTTTTCGATTCGAAACAAAGTTCGATACGCCGTTCCCTGCGAATCGCCTGACGCATCTCATCTTTGCTCAGGCCAGCAGGAAGATCCGGCAAGGCAGAACGTTTGCGTATTGCATTGATCGCTGAATAAACAGAAGCGTCGGCCCCGGCAACCTCATTCTGAGCTTCGGCATAGTTCAGCAATACCTCAGCATAACGATAATAAATATAATTCTGCCCGCTTGACGCACCACCTCTTGGTTTTAACGGATTGATCTTCTTTTTGAAATAATAACCTGTATTACTTACATCGTCCGTACCAAAATCGATCTGATTTTTCGACGGTTTTACTTTGTCGATCCGGGTGTAAATGGTATCAACTTTTGCCATCCAGTCTTGTTTGTATGGCGCTCCGTCGTAGACGATGAAATCGTAGAAACGTTTTTCACGGTTTACGTAAGGGTTCTGAGGATCGTAGCCGGAAGTCGGATCGGAGATCGGTTTTCCATTTGCCATCGCAAACTGATCAACAAGTTCCTGCGTAGGATCGTAATTTCCCCAGGTATAATAAACGCCGTCGATCCACACCGGTCCGCCATATTGTTCATAGTTAGATCCCATAATCACCGCGACAATCTGGCGATCCCAGATTACCTCGGAATTGTACTCGTTTTTCTCCCACCACAAGGCTGAGACGTCAGGGAATAAGCCGTAAGTTCCGCCATAAGTATCCATAAATTGTTTGTTCGTAGCCACCGCTTTTTTCCAGCGTTCGGGATCATTGTTTCCAAAACTGATCATTTTATTAGGATCGGCACCGGCCGGAGGATTTGCAGTATTGAAAGCCGGGCTCGCAGCATATAGTTCCAGCCAACCCTTTAAAGCCAACGCTGCGCCAAGTGTCGAACGTCCTGCATTTGCATCACCGTTATTATATTTTACAGGCAAAGCTTTGTTTTTAACAATCGCGTCCAGTTCAGAAGTGATAAAATTAAAGGTTTCTTCGAAAGTGTTGCGCTTGTTGTAAAGCTCTTCTTTTGCCATTGTATTTCGGTCCAGCGTTTTGGTCAGAATCGGCAAACCACCAATATGCATAAACAATTCGCTGTATAAATAAGCCCTCAAAAACCGTACTTCGTCTGTGCGTTGTCTGATATAAGTTTCTGAGAAATTAGCTGCATTTTCAGTAATTTTTTCAAGAAATAAATTACACTTACGAATTTTGTAATATCCTGCCGACCAGGTCGCATAATCTGTTGCGTGATTGGTGGTATTACTCACAGTTGCACTGGTATTGTATTCCTGATCCATGGGCGATCCCTGATTTACCGATGGATCGACGATTCCCTGTTTCCAGCTGTATGACCGCCAGTAAAAACCTGCATCATTATCATCGGTAAAGTTGTCCAGATTTTCCGGCGAGTTCCATTTATTGGAAAGATCGTGATAAATGTCATTCAGGAAAATATCAGCGTTTCCCTCTGATGTCCATTGTGTTTCATCGGTCAGCCGATTCTTGATTTCGTTATCCAGAAAATCTTCTTTACAGGAAATCGTGCTGAGACAAAAGCCGAGCAGGGCTGTAAAAATGATTTGTTTCGTATTTTTCATATCAGATTATATTAGATTGGTCAAAAATCAGAAAGTAACATTCAAACCGAAGACGTAAACTTTTTGGTTAGGATAAGCCGTTTCGCGATCGGTATAACCCACTTCCGGGTCCATGAAATTTAGCTTGCTGACTGTAAAAAGATTTTGTCCTGATGCATAAACCCGCACCGACTGGATCTTCAAAGCCTGGATCACGCTTTTTGGAAGTGTATACCCGATGATCGCAGTTTTTAAACGAACGTGCGCGGTACTTGTCCACCAGAAATCCGATGCCTGCGTGTTATTGGCATAAGGTGCTTGTGTAGCTCTCGGATAACGTGCTCCCTGATTTTCAGGCGTCCAGCGGTTATTAAAATATTCGTAGCTGGAATTACTGTTGTTATTATTGAACGGAATTGTTTGAAACTGGCGGATATCAAGGCTGGCAAGTGCCGATCCCTGGAAAAATAAACTTACATCGAATCCTTTCCAATTGGCTGTCGGCGTGATACCATAACTCAGGAACGGTGCAACCGGCTTGCCAATAACTGTCTCATCATTCGCATCGATTTTTCCATCAGGTTTTCCATCCGGACCGCTCAAATCTGCATAACGAATATCACCAGGATGTAAAACTCCGAATTGCGCCACATTATAGCCATCTTTTGAATCTATAATACCGTCATCATTTTTGTCGTCCGCAGTACTGAAAATACCCATGGCCTTGTATCCGAAAGGAGTGCCAAACGGACGTTCAGTTCTGCTGCGGTTTGGATTGTTGCGGGTTGCTGCTGTCTCAAAGATCTGAACCATCTTGTTTTTAGCATAACTCATATTTCCATTGATTCCCAATTTCAGGCCATTCGAAAATTTGTATTGGGTACCAAGGCTGAATTCAAATCCGGTATTGGTCATAATTCCGGCATTTTCGTCAGCAAGTCCAAGTCCGTACTCAATTGGAACAGTCACAGCCGGCGGCAAAAGCATCCCCGTTCTTTTCTCATGAAAATAATCTGCTTCGATATTCAGCAAACCTCTCCATAAAGTTGCTTCAAAACCAATGTCTGTTTTCGTAGCAATTTCCCAGGTAATATTTCTGTTGGCTTCGTTGGGAAGGAAAGATCCCTGAACCATCGAACCCGCGCCCAGAGCGTATGCATTTCCGTATAAATTATATCCTGTCAAATATTGAAAAGCAGTACCTGCAAGGTTTCCTGATTTTCCCCAGGAGCCTCTTAGTTTAAGGTTGTCGACCATCGGAAGACTTTTCTTAATGAAGTCTTCCTCCGACATCACCCAGCCAACAGAAAATGCGGGGAAGTAACCATATCTTTTTCCCGGTGCAAAATAGTAATGGCCGTCATATCGACCCGACGCCTCGAAAAGATATTTTCCGGCATAGGCATATCCAACCCGGTAGACGTAACCGATCTGGCTGCCGGTTGACGATGTTCCTGAGTTGTCAAAATCATTTTTATTGGAACTGCCCATATCCAGTTCGTCCACGTTGATCGCGAAATTATTTCTGCGGGCAGAAAATATTTCGTACGTGTTATTTCTGGCTTCCGCTACCAGTAGCCCTGTGAAATCATGTTTGCCGAATGAATTGTGATAATTCAGATAAGCCTGGTAGCTAAACGTCTGCGTTTTTCTGTATTCCTGTCTCAAATAGGTAAAAGCGGGCGCACCGCCTTCCGATGTAGAAATTTCTCTTTTATAGGTATACGGCGTTACGTTCGTATTTTGGGTGTAGTAATAAAACGGCGTGTGCCAGCCCTTCTCAGTTCGCTGATTTGGGTCATAACTGAAAGTCCCTTTGATACTTAATCCCTTCACCGGAAGTTTCTGTTCGATTGCAAGCGTGGTCAGCAGGGTATTGTTAGTATTTTTTCGATAACCTGCATTTAAAATACCTACCGGCGAGTTTCCTGCAAATTCTCCCCAAAGACCGTTGCTGTAATACAAGCTTCGGATCGGAATGTATTTGAAACCATTTCTGAAAAGGTTGGTTGCGTTGACCGCGTCATCGACAGATTTTGTATTTTCAATAGAGCCGATCAAAGCCAACGTTACCGTTGTTGTTTTCGTTGCCTGCGCTTCCAGGTTCAGATTATAATTGTAACGCGTATACCTGACAGGATCGAACATTCCTTTTTGCTGTAAAAATCCAAGTCCCGCATAGTATTTGATTTTCTCTGCGCCGCCGCTTAATTGCAGGTTGTAGTTTTGCATAGGAGCGTGCATATTGACCAGTTTTTTTGTGTCGCTGATCGGGTAGAGGTCCGGATCTTTCGCATTTAAACTGGTATAATTTTCGATCAGATCAGTGGCAAACGGGAGTTGTGTTCCGGTTGGGTTTTCATTGGAATAGGCTTCATTTTTAAGACGCATGTAATCCTGAGCGCTCAATAATTTTGGATAATAGGTTGGCGTTTGCGTTCCATAGTAACTGCTGAAAGTCAGGGAAGGAGCACCCGTTTTTCCTCTTTTTGTTGTGATTAAAACCACACCATTTGCACCGCCCAAACCATAAGGAGCCACCGCAGCAGCATCTTTCAAGACTGAAATTGTTTCAATTGCAGTCGGGTCAATCTGGTTGATATTGTCCCGGATAATTCCGTCGACTACAATAAGCGGTTTATTATTCCCCGTTGTACCGATCCCGCGGATGTGAATTTCGGGAGAATCTGCTCCGGGCTGGCCGCCATTTGGACGCATACTGACACCTGCAACTTTTCCAGCCATGGAATTAGAGATATTTGGAACTGGAGTTTCCGCAATTTCTCCTCCTTTGATCGAAGCAACGGATCCCGTTAACGTAGATTTTTTCTGAGTACCATAACCTACAACAATCACCTCATCAAGTGCTTTCGTATCTGCCAGCAAGGAAACGTCAACCGTCGTGCGATTTCCGACGGTAATCTCCTGTGAAACAAAACCAACGAAAGAAAAGATTAAAACCGCATTTGCGTCCGGTAAGTCCAGCTGATATTTTCCGTTGATATCGGTAGTAGTTCCACGCTGAGTCCCTTTTAAAATAATACTCACCCCAGGTAGGCCGTCGCCGGATTCAGCTTTGACGGTACCGGATATACTCACGTCCGCTGTCATCGTTGTTTTTTTGGTTTCCTCGGCAGGAATTTCATTTATCCTGGAAAAAGATTTGGATAATAAAATCTGGTCTTCATTGACCCGGTAGGCGATTCCTATCGGCAAAAACAACCGGTCGAGCACGAACGATAATTTTTCCTTGTTCGCAGAAATCGTCACAGCCCGTTGCATCGTAACAAGGTCACTGCTGTATGCAAAACGTATTTTTGCTTTTTGCTCAATCTTCACCAGTGCCTCCTCTAATGTTACATTTCTTAGTTCCAGCGAGATTCCGCGGTTCAGAAGATCCTGAGCCGGCGTATTGTGCGCATAGGCCATTGCCGACAGCAGACCGATGCAAACGAGTTGATAGAATGTTAATCGCATGATTTTGAATAGCAATCCATGCCGTGGATGAAAATGTTTTTTCATAATTTTACTGTGAATTGATTGAAATGTTGGAAACAACGATCCTGAAAATCGCCGCAGGGCGATCTGAATGAACTGCACGTTCTTGGATATCTGATCAGTTTATAATCAGGAGTGTCGCAACCACTCCTGATTTTTTTGAACAGACATTAATTCTGGTTAAGTAATTTGTCTATGTCATAAGTTGTTATATTTAAGTAAGTTAAGGTTCCTGCATTAATAGTTATCTTGCACATCCCTCGCCCTTCAAAATCACTTTATCTGCTTCGATCTCATATGTTGTCCCCAAAAGCGTTTCGATCATTCCAAGGATTTCGGGAAGCTTTTGATTATTGAAATCGACTTTCAGGCGGCATTTTTTAATTTCAGGATTTGCAAATTCGATTTTGATACGGAAAGTTTGCTGCAAACGAATGGCAACCTCGCTCATAGGCGTTTCATTAAAAACAAGGGAGACGGACTGCCAATTTTCATTGATCGTTTCATTGTCAGGTGTAACATTGAAAGTCATCCGATCGGAAGTTTTTTCAAAAACAGCTTCTTGTTTGGGTTTTAATACAATAGTTTCAAATTTGTTAGCTGAATTTTCTTTGCTGACTGCAACACTGCCGGTAACTACTGAAACTTTGTAGCTCGGCTCGTTTTCATTGGCTTTTACATTGAACGTCGTCCCTAAAACCTGTGTTTTTAATTTGCCGCAATGAATGATAAAAGGATGTTCTATGTCCCGCCGTACGTCAAAGAAAGCCTCTCCATGAAAGTCAATTTCGCGGTTCTTACTTGTTGAAAATGAAACTGGATGGGAGATAAACGCTCCTGGTTTAAGCCAGATAACACTTTTATCCGGTAAAGTGTATCGGATAATTTTTTTCTCCTTATTACTGAAAGTGATTTGTAGCGAATCAGTAAGAACGTTTTCTGTTACAGCCTTTTCAGTTTTCGGGGAGGTAGAATAAGCAAAGAAAAGTCCGGCAAAAAGAACAGCGGCTGCAGCATAATACCATAACTTCCGAAGCGGTAAAATTGGCGTATTTGTCTCATGTTCCGTTTCTGAAATTTGGAGTTGAATGCGTTCGTACAAAACCTCCTCATCACAAGCTGAAAAAGTTTCTCCGGATTCAATGGTAAGGCTCTGGTACCATGCTTCGACAAGATCACGTTCGTGACTGCTGCACTGATTGCTCAGATATTTTTTTAATAACTCAGAAGAAGGAATTTTGGGATCCATTTTAGGTGTATGATTTACACTTATAGAAATAGCTTTATTATACAGTCTGCTATTTCGAGGAATATCCCTTACTTAAATATGAATTTATTTTTAAAAAATTGAATTCCTTAGGCAAAAGTGATGCTTATGAGTGCCAAAGCGATGTAATCTTTCATCTCAATTCTCAAAATCCGCAAGGCCTTGCTAATATGAGCTTCAACGGTTTTTTCCGAAATTTCAAGTGTCAGCGCGATTTCTTTCAGAGTGTAACCTTTGCGGCTGAGTACAAAAACCTGACGACATTTTTCAGGAAGTTTTAAAAGCGACTGTTCATATAACTCACTTAAAAGATTATAGTCCAGATGTTCTCTGGTGTCGTCATCAGCGGGTGACTCTACTTCATCAATAGAAAAAAGGTGTTTTTTCTGTTCCTGGTAGTAATGGTTTACAATGTTATATTTCAACATGCCCTGCAAATAAGCCTGAGCATTTTTTTGAATATCAAATTTATTTCTCCCAATCCAGAATTTGAAGAATACTTCCTGGACCAGATCTTCTGCGGTTGTTCTCGCGCCCGTTTTCCGAATGGCTGTGTGTACCAGAATACGGACATGCCGACGGTATAACTCACTAAAAGCAAGTTCATCGTTTTGTTGGCAGATCAGTTTCGTCAGCTCTTCGTCAGAAAAATAATGGTAGGTAGTTGTCAATTTTGTCAGGGATTTAATACCGGTTTATCTACGACTTCTATTATTATTTAAATGAAATCAATCCTTCGGGCGCGATATTTACTTCATAAGGATACCAGGAATATTTTATACTTGTCATATATACACTAAAAAGTCGGTGAATAATTTGGCGCTGGAACGATTTCAGTACAGAATCATTGAAATTTACGAATAAGTCAATATTTGTGAATATTTTTAGTAAAAATTGAAAGTAAATTATTTTTAAGTATGTATCAGGATCTTGAAATAACAGAATATATAGCTTCGGGTTACAACCCGGTAATTATTGAAAATGTAATTCCCCAAATTGATCATGGAAAATATCCGGTAAAGGTTATTGAAGGAGATACCGTTTTAGTACAAGCCGATATTTTTTCCAACGGTATCAACAGTTTGGCTGCAAGAATTTTTTTCAAACATGAAAATGAAGACAAATGGCAGGAAACTTATTTGAAGCCCATAGGAAACGACCGTTGGGAGGGGCAATTTGTGGTGGACAGAACTGGTTCATTTCAATATTTCATCAAAGCCTGGATTGATCCGATTGCGACCTGGCAAACCGAAATTACCAGAAAAGTACATCAGTATATTTCGTTCAAGGATTTACTTTCCACTGGGAGGACGCTGCTGGAAAATATGGCGAAACAGGCTTCGAAGGAAGATAAGGCATTGATCAAAGAAGCGGTCAGGATTTTCAAAGATGAAAAAAGAGCTGATGAAGCCGGGCAAATGGCGATGAGCTTTCGTTTCACAGAATGGCTCAATCGTTACCCCGATATGAGCTTATCGGCCAGAACGGCTGATTTTGGAATAATTTCCTATTCAAAAAACGTAGAATTCAGTTCCTGGTATACCATGTTCCCGCGTTCCGCTGCGGATAAAGCAGGCAGCCACGGCACCTTTCAGGATGTCATTTCGTTGCTTCCCAGAATTGCCAACATGGGTTTTGATGTATTACATTTTCCCCCTATCCATCCCATTGGGCTCAACAAGAGAAAGGGCAAAAACGGAGGAAAAAAGGTTGAACGAAATGATCCGGGTTCGCCTTACGCGATTGGAGATTTGTCGGGAGGGCACTACACTATTCATTCAGAATTAGGAAACATTGAAGATTTTCAAAATCTTGTATGCGAAGCAAGGGCACTTGATATTGAAATTGCACTTGATCTTGCTTTGCAATTTTCTCCGGAGCACCCCTGGGTAGTAGCGCATCCTGACTGGTTTGAAAAGCTCAGTCGGGATCCTGCCGACGGAATAATTTTGCCTAATTCAAGTCAGCCCGATTTTCTGCAAATCATAATTGATCAGAGTAACTGGGTGGAAATCAAAGACGCTGTTCTTGAAATCATCAATATTTGGATAGGGTGGGGCCTCAGGATTATTCGAATAGTTCAGCCAGATTTTCACCCGGTGGGATGGTGGCAGCAAATTATCCGTGAGGTCAATAAAAGCAACCCTCAAGTCCTCTTTTATGCCGGAACCGTAACACGCCCGAAGGTGATGAATTATCTTGCGAAATCTGGGTTTGCTTTATCGGATTCCTATTTCATGTGGAGGAATTCAGGTTACGAATTGCAGCAATATATTAATGAAATAGCTTACTCTGAGCAGAAGGCCTTTTTCAGACCCATTTTCCGGGTAAATTCGCCGGATATAAATCCTTATAACTTGCAGTCAGGGCATGAGCCGCAGCAAATAATCCGATTTTTTCTTGCAGCTACACTCGCAGGATGTTATGAAATTTATGGGCCGGTTTTTGAGCAACTTGTTTACGAGGCCCTTCCGGGTAAGGAAGAATACTGGAATGCTGAAAAGTATGAAATCAGAAATTGGGATTGGGAGAAAGAGACTAAAATTACCTACCTGATCACGATGATTAACAAGATCAGAAGGGAAAACCAGGCGTTGCAGCAAACCAACCGGATCCACACATGCGCTGTGCAGAACGACCAGATTTTGTCTTATTTTAAAGGCCATGATAACGGGAACAGAATCCTTTGTGTTGTAAATCTGAACGCACATCAGCGACAGGCCGGAATGGTTCAGGTTCCGTTGCATTTAATTAATAAAAACCACGATGAAATTTTCATTGCCCACGACCTGATTACGGGCGCACGATATCATTGGAAAGGTGAGTGGAATTACGTCGAGCTCGATCCGCATATACTTCCTTTTCATTTGTTACGAATCGAGGATTATCATGGAGAATACCATTAAAAAGTTGGTAAATATTGATAAACAGCAAATATGTATTGGCTTTTTATTTAAAAAAAGATGAATTTGGTGGTTGCAGAGAATTTCTGCCAAATTTTCACTCTTATTTTAGGTTTACCTTATGAAAAAGCTGTTACTTCTCCTCGCTCTTCCTTTGGTATCGCATGCTCAGACAGCTCCAGATGCGATCAAAGAAAAAGCTGCCAAGATTCACGCAAAAGCGTTAACGATCGACACACACGCGGATGTTCCTATTAATATGATGAAAGAGGGATTTGATGTGGCTGTGGAGCACGATTACGCAAAAGATGGTTCCCAGATCGATTTTCCAAGAATGAAGAAAGGCGGTATGGACGGCATGTTTTTCGCTGTTTATTTGGGTCAGGGGAAACGTTCGCCGGAGAACAATGCCGAAGCTAAGAAAAAGGCGTTGGCTATTTTTGATAAAATACATGATGCGGTAAAGAAAAATCCGGAAGTAGCCGGTATCGCGACTACACGCGCTGATGCTTATCGCTTGCAAAAAGAAGGAAAAAGAGCTGTTTTTATAGGTATGGAAAATGGCTGGCCAGTAAATGACGATCTTGCCAATCTGAAACTTTACTACGATCTGGGACTCCGATATATCACTCTTTCCCATTCAGCCAACAACGATATTGCCGATTCTTCGACTGATCCGGATGGCCCGGAATGGAATGGTTTGAGTCCTTTTGGGGAACAAGTTGTGAAAGAAATGAACCGTTTGGGAATGATGGTAGATATTTCCCATGTTTCTGATTCTACTTTTTATGATGTTATCAAACTAACAAAAGTTCCGGTTATTGCTTCTCACTCGTCATGCCGCGCGCTTTGCGATGTGCCCAGAAACATGACGGACGATATGATCAAAACGCTGGCTAAAAATGGCGGTGTTATTCAGATCAATTTTGTTCCGGGATTTGTGAAAAAACCGTCGATGCAGCAAGAGTTATCGATGAAAGCAATACGTATGAAATTGCGTCAGACAGATCTTTCACCAGAAGATAAAAAAGCTCTTTTTGAGGAAATGAAGGCGAACGCAAAGAAATATGAGTCAGATATGCCGACGATTAAAGACGCTGTTGATCATATCGAACACGTGATTAAACTGACAAGTGTTGACCACGTCGGAATTGGTATGGATCTTGATGGCGGCGGTCGTGTTCAAGGCCTTGATGATGTAAGCCAGATTGGCGTGATCACCGAAGAATTGGTTCGGCGTGGCTACTCGGCAAAAGATATCGAAAAGATCTGGGGAGGAAATATTATGCGCGTTTTGGAAGCAGTTGAAAAAGGTAAAACGATGTAAAGAAAGTACTTTGGCATTGGTTTTTTAGATGAGATGTGAAATAATAGATACATTTTAAGAAATAGTTTAATAAAATTGTAAATTGAAGCGATTACATTAGGGGTTAGAAGTAACCCGGTGATCGATACTCTCATCCGATTATTGTAAATTGAATATTAACCAATGACTAAGTCAACAAGTAAAAATAAAAAGAATGCGTCCCAAGCGTCTTCGGCAGAACAGGACTTGGTTTCGGTGGAAAAACGTGAGTTGAAGCCAGTAGAAACCATTTCCCGTTTTACTGATTTCGACATTCATTTGTTTAAACAAGGGAAACATTTTAAATTATATGAAAAGCTGGGTTCCCATGTAATGGACGTACAAGGCGTCACGGGAACATACTTTGCTGTTTGGGCTCCCAACGCCTCATCGATTTCGGTGATCGGAAACTTCAATGGCTGGAATAAAAGCGAACATGGCCTGGCACCGCGCTGGGATAGTTCGGGAATATGGGAAGGTTGGATACCCAATATCGGCGTTGGCGAGGTCTATAAATACTTTATTGTTTCAAACGACGGGCAACATCTGGAAAAATCAGATCCTTTTGCACTTTGGTGTGAAGTTGCCCCAAGAACTGCTTCGATTGTCTGGGATACCTGGTATGAGTGGAATGATGCGGAATGGCTGAAAGTCAGAAAAGAAAAAAATAAACTTAATGCACCAATTTCGGTATACGAAGTTCATTTAGGTTCTTGGCAACGGGACCCTTCGGACCCTGAACGTTTTTTGACGTATAAAGAAATAGCGGAAACATTAGTTCCTTATGTGAAAGAAATGGGCTTTACACACGTCGAGCTCATGCCAATCATGGAACATCCATATCCGCCATCCTGGGGATATCAGATTACAGGATATTTTTCATGCGCATCCCGGATGGGAACACCGCAAGAGCTCATGTATCTAATCGATCGTTTGCATCAGGAAGGCATTGGGGTTTATGTTGATTGGGTTCCGTCACATTTTCCAGGTGATGCGCACGGACTTTTCCGTTTTGACGGGACTGCGCTTTATGAACATGAAGATCCAAGAAAAGGGTATCACCCGGATTGGAAAAGCTACATTTTTAATTACGGCCGTAATGAAGTTCGTTCATTCCTGATCAGTAATGCTATTTTTTGGATGGACCGGTATCATACGGATGGTCTCCGTGTGGATGCTGTCGCGTCTATGCTTTACCTGGATTACTCAAGAAAACATGGTGAGTGGATTCCAAACGAATTTGGCGGGCGTGAAAATCTTGAAGCGATATCGCTACTTCGTGATATGAATATTGCGGCATATTCTGAGTTTCCTGACATCCAGAGCGTTGCCGAGGAATCGACTGCCTTTCCAGGAGTATCTCGACCGGTCTTCGTTGGCGGACTTGGCTTCGGAATGAAATGGATGATGGGCTGGATGAATGATACGCTTAAATATTTCGAGAAGGATGCTGCTTTCCGTAAATGGCATCAGGACCAGCTGACATTTAGTTTGGTATACGCGTTTTCGGAAAACTTTATGCTTCCCCTTTCGCATGATGAGGTGGTTTATGGAAAGAAATCCCTGATCAATAAAATGCCGGGGGATGAATGGCAGAAGTTTGCGAATTTGAGATTAATGTTTAGCTACATGTTCACACATCCGGGAACAAAACTTTTGTTCATGGGTGGTGAGTTTGGACAAACGTCTGAGTGGAACTTTCAGCAAAGCCTTGATTGGCATCTCCTTGAATTTGCACCGCACAAAGGAATGAAGGAATGTGTGAAAGCTTTGAATGCGATTTACAAGTCGGAAATTGCGCTCTCCGAGTATTCATTTTCAAGCGAAGGTTTTGAGTGGATCGATACACAAGACAGAGAAAACTCGGTTCTGGTATATGCAAGAAAAGCATCAGATCCTGCGCTGAACATTGTCGTCGTGTTAAACCTTACCGCGGTGCCAAGACCTGACTACCGGGTCGGCGTTCTATCAGGTGGATTATGGGAAGAAGTTTTTAATTCGGATGATACTTTATTCTGGGGAAGCGGGCAGCTAAATTCAAAACCAGTTAAGGCTGAGAATCAGCTATGGCACGGGAAGGATTTTTCTGTTAAACTCAACCTGCCGCCGATGGCAGCGATTATGCTCAAAAAGAAATTGTAATCGGAATATCGTTTTTGTACAACTTCGTAATATGTCGCCGTTGAATAAAAAAATGTCTGGTTTCATTAAAGAAATCTAAAAATCACCAATAAGTTAAAGGCAGAGACATCTCTGCCTTATTTTTTTAGACTATATTTGAAAATCTATGTATTCAGATATAAAATCGATATTTGAAAAATAGAATTTATAACATCAATAAACGAAATTACCATGACAAAGGAAATCGAAGACGCGCTCTTGTTATTCCTTACGGCGGACGACAGGAACTTTATTGAATTCCCTGCGGAAAGCCAGGATCAATTTCAGGAAGCGACAGAATTGTTGAGAAAAAATGGTCTTGTGACCGTTACAACGATGGAAGAAGGGGGTATTAATGTAACCGCAAGTCTGACAGACTCCGGCCTGATTGAAATTTATAAATTACGAGAAAAGAGAATCGTCTGATGAGGCAAAAAGGTTGGATTAAACGGCGAATGCTTGTTTGTTTTTACATTTCTTTACCTTTACGCCAGCATAATTATTAAAAAAATGAAAATTGTAAGACTAGCAGTAGTATTATTTTTATTGAGTACAGTTGCGACCTACGCGCAATATACTTCCCGCGTTACCTCCGGAATTGACTTAGGGACAGGTTATTATGATAAGGAATGGGCTCCTTCTGTGATGTATCATCAGGAATTAAGTGTGAAGGCTTTTCCATGGTTCAATTTGGGTTGGGGTGTCCGTACGGCTGCCTATTATACAGGCGACAAGTCTCTGGTGCCGGACAACATCCAGTCGAAAGGTGACTCATTGAAGTTTGGAAGAATTACATCCAATTCTTTAAGTGTACTGCTAGGGATTTCTCTGAAATTTGGAAACTTCGATATCGGGGCAAACACCGATATTATGGGAATTGCCATAGGTGTAAAGAGAAACGCATACTATGCAAAGAACGCTTTTCCAACTGGCGAAAGCTCGGACTATTACAATAGCAATGTCCCAAGTTCACCAAACTTTTTTAATGTAGTTCCCCTTGCGGTAGAAAAAAATAGTGGCCAGTCAGAGGTTTTTGTAAGGTACTGGATTAATGAAAGAGTTGGCGTAAAACTTGGTTACGTCCATGGCCGTCAAACCTATAAGACCGACGTAAAACTCGACAACAATCAGAATATGTTTTCGACGACATATGACATGCCTTACGTAGCAGTATCTTTCCCCTTATATAATTAGTTGATCACCTGAAAGAAGATTTGTATGAGCGAAAAACTCGCTGATTCCCACAAATACAATTTGTGGAAAGGCAATCTTGAAAAGAACGGCCTCGACATTCATGGAATTGAAGAGGTATATTCCCGAAGAAACGGGAATGGTGAAATTCTTTTTTCGTTATTGATGACCGATGCTACAACTCCCGAAGGCGACAAAATTCCGCCAATTTGTTTTTTGAAAGGGGAAGTTGTCTGTGTTTTGATATGTTTTATTGAGAAACAAACAAGAGAGAAATTTTTACTGCTTGTGCGCCAGAGAAGAATTTGCGACGGTTCTTTGACTTACGAACATCCCGCCGGTATGCTTGATAGTGAAAGTGACGCGGCGTCCGTTGCGGCTCGTGAAGTGTATGAAGAAACTGGCATTAGTATTTCCAAAGATGAACTTGTCGGATTAAATAGCGAACCATTTTTCCCGTCAACCGGGACTAGCGACGAGGCGATGTATTTATTTTACAGTGAAATAGAGCTGACATCAGAACAAATCGCCACCTATCACAATCAGTCACAAGGACTAATCTCTGATCATGAGGTGATTACGACGCATGTTGTTCCATTCGTTGAAGGTCATAAACTTATAACCAATGTGAATGGGATTCTTTTGAATTACATGTATCTGAAAGATGTTGGAGACTGGGATCTGATGAAAAAAATATAAGGAGAGAAATAGAGATATTATTTTGAACATTTTCTGTCGATAGTTGACAAGAAATCAAAATACAAACTATATTTGCACCCCGTTAGAGGCCGTAAGCCTTACGCACCCATAGTTCAATGGATAGAATTTCGGTTTCCGGTACCGACGATATGAGTTCGAATCTCGTTGGGTGCACCATACGAGACAAGTCGTTTTTTTTACGATTTGTCTCGTTTTTTATTGACTCTAACTCGCTCTTTTTCTGATAGATAAGGAGCAGTCCGGCATTAATTCTGGGAGTTCGATGTTCTTGTCCGTCAAAAACGATTTTTTCTGGAAACATCGAACTTATTATTCTTCTTTTGTCTTCGACGGTTCCGTTTATGTATAGGGATTCGAGCTCAGATACCCGTTTAAGTGCATTCGGGAGCAGAGCGCTTATCTCTGAATACTTATCAGATAAATTACTCAGTCTTTTTTCAATTTCTTCGATTCGTGTGTTTGAGGTGGTTTTGATCTCTAAAAAATCATCATCAGCAAGGTTACCATCGACTCTCATCATTCTGGCATTTTGAAGTCGATTGTTGATGTTTTCAAGTTCCGCTATACCTGCTTTCCTTTCCTGGTCTTGCGCTTTTGTTTGACTTTTAAAATCATGCTGTAGGGCCATTGAATAAAGTTCGAGCCTGCCGGGTTTGAGAACATACTTTTGTATCTCCTTTAAGAACAGCTCATTGGTTGATTCCGCTTTAAATCTGACACCACACTGGGTTGTACAGTGGTAATAATTGTAGTAGTTATACTTGCCCTTTGAAGCACTTCCCGTTAGAACTCTGCCGCATTTATAGCACTCCAGAAAGCCACGCAATGGAAAAGAATCATGAGAAACCACTTTGGGTTTATTAAACGGGTTTTTCTTTCTGCCATCTATGATATCCTGTACCTCGGAAAATAGCTGCTCGGATATCAACCCTTGATGCTGTCCCTTAACAAAATAGCCAGGTTCGTCTTTATAGGGTGGTATGAAGATTTTGCCACAGTATACCGGGTTTCTAATGGCGAGCCAGAAAGCATTTTTACTACATTTTAGACCTTTTTCTTTGGCCATTTTCCAGACCTGCTCAGTGTTGAATCTCCCCGTTGCAATTTCACTGAATGCCCAGAAGATGATTGGTCCGACGGTGGGGTTGATAACGATACACTTTCTGTTTTGCTCGTTCACCTTGTTGCTGTAACCGATAGGAGCACTAGCCATCCATCTTCCTTCTTTTTTCGCACGCCTCATTCCATGGAAGACGTTAAGGGCTCTACGGTCATTTTCAACCTCAGGTGCAGCCAGGTAAAATGCGAGCATCATTTTATTTTCTGGAACAGAAAGGTCAAGCGGCTGTTCGATAGCCTGAGGTTCAGCTCCAAGTTTTCTAAGCATATTGATCATTTGATAAGCATCACCGGCATTCCTGCTAAACCTGTCCCACTTTGTAAACAGTACCAGTGTCGTTTGCTTTTTGTTTGCCCTTAGAGTTTTAAGAAGCTTTTTCCATTCAGGTCTCTCAAAGGTCTTGGCTGAGTGATCTTCAAATATTACGCCATTAACAGATATTGAATTGATGCTGCAAAATCTTTTCAATGTCTCTTCCTGACCTCGTTGAGAGTATCCTTTGTCAGCCTGTTCGTCAGTGCTAACGCGGATGTATAATATTGCGGTTCTCATGATTTTTCACATTTAAATCAGACAATTGACTATCCACATCGCAAAAATAACAAAGTTAAATTCTTCATTTAGCCTTTGTTAGTTGATTTACAGCGATTCTGGCAAATTGATGGATAAGTTTGACAACGTTTTTTGCTTCTTCTAAACTGATTGACTCGCCGTGCTTCTTTAAAATTTGTATTACCTTTTCAGGATCAAGCCCTGTTTCCGTTTCTTTTACCTCCATCACACACCTCCCTCGTATTTACGTTTAGGGCCGGGCTTGCTTACTATAAAGTATAATAGCCCCCGACTTATCACAAATCTATTGGATACAGTTGAGATGATCCTAAGGGAAATTGGCGTAGGTGGTGAAGAGGGCTTAGTTGCAAAAAATGTGGTTTGGACTATTACGAGTAAATGCATTTTTTTTGACGGAAATAACATAAAAACTTACTGATTATGAGTCAGTAAAAATATGGTTTTTCTTCTTATTGTATATTTGTCTGTTATTATTCAATATGCTGATAATTAGACATTTATAAAATATTTTTGTTTTTGTTTGTTGTCTGTTTGTCGTCTAATCCGTAAATTTGTATTGCACATTGTATTGCACATAAAATTGAATGAATGTTCAATCAAAATGGTAGTATCATGAAACAGGCACAGTGAATTTATTCTTCGACACCAGGAGGGATGATAATAAGATAAAGCTTAACGTCATCTTTGAAAGAAAGCAGAAATTGTTTTCAACAGGCATCAAAGTAAGCAAGGCGGAGTGGGAGCGGTTAAAGAAAAATGCCGAGAAAGATTCGCCGGATGGTAAAATCAAGGATGATAATTTTCTTGACGTTTGGCACAAGTTGTGGAGCAGGGAGACTGACCCAGTCGGCATTGTCCCTTTTGCAAGTAACATTACCAGACAGCTAGGTCCTAATTTTACATTTGATCTGTTCCGTGAATCATTTGAAAGTTACGGCAAGACGGAAGCTCTACCAGTAAGGACTGAGTCAGACGACGTGATAAGCATGCTTGATTTAAAAGCAAAGGCGATGGAAATTGAAGAACGTCTTGGCTCAGCTGCGAGTTACAGAGATACGGGGATTTCCTTGTGCCGGTTTATTTCGTCATTCAGCGACACTGAAAGAACCAGATTTCTGAACATTCCTAAACCTACTAAACGGCATACACAAAAACCTACTACCATTTTGAGATTTGAGCATGTCACTCCCGATTTTTTAAAGGCCTATGAACAATGGATGCTTCTCTATGGTCGTGCTGCAAAAAAGAAGAAATTAAAAAAGGGGGAGGCTGCTGCTGTCGATACTCCGGCAAGGCTTACGACGGTGGGAATATATTGCCGGCAATTACGTAGTGTTTTTAATGATGCAATCAGAGATAAGGTTGTAAGTTCAGAGCTATATCCTTTTGGAAAGGGTGGATATATTATCCCGGCTGGTGCAAATATTAAAAAAGCTCTATCTAAGACAGATGTTATGAAAATCATCAGCTATCAGAGCGAGCCTGGTTCCTACGAAGAGCGAGGCCGTGATCTGTGGGTATTTTCTTATCTGAGCAATGGAATGAACATTACGGATATCTGCAGTATCAAGTGGAAGGACGTAGACAGGGCTGGGAATAGCTTGTCCTTCGTTCGACAAAAAACGGCACGAACGAGAAAGGGCAATCAAGTCCGGATAAAAATAAACCTGTTTGCTGAAAGCTGGAACATTATAAACAGGTATACCAACAGTACCGCGCCGGAATCATACGTATTTCCGTTTTTGGATTCCGGCATGACTGCAAAGCAGAAGAAGAGTACGGTCTCGCAGATAGTAACGATGACCAATCTGCATATCCGAAGTATTGCTAAAAAGTTGGATATAGCGATGGATATCACAACTTACGCGGCCAGGCATTCATTTGCTACGATATTGTTGCAGTCAGAGGCGCCGATTGCGTTTATATCGCAGTCCCTCGGTCACCAGAACATTTCCACTACGCAGGCTTATCTTGGATCGTTTGATGATGAGAAGATGAAGAAGTACCTAGAAGCTTTGATTTAATAGCAATTATGTTGTTACTGAAATTAAGCAGGAGCGAAAATAATTAAATGGTCAACAAAGTTTGCTGGGAATTCCTGCGAACTAAAGCTGGTTTGGACCAACCTGTCTTTAATTTAAACGGTACCGATATACGTATTTACGAGCTTTGGATGTTGGTTAATAACTGGGGAATTCTGGCGGCATAATTTTCGAAGGAAAACCAAGTTGGGTCAGTTTTAAGTTAATTTTCAAGGTGCAAAATTGATAGGATATTAGATAAAATTGATTTGCTTTTTGCATGTCATAATAAATAATAACCATGATGTGACTTGCGCAATCCATGGTTATTATTTGTCTTTATTTTTGGTCGCCTGGTTTGTGTTTATGTGGTCTTAAGCCAGGATGCTTTGGCTGAGATTCTGGTGTGACTCGCCTTCTTTCATCTGGTGTCCCATCTGGTTTGTTAGGTTTAGGTCCAGGCTTAATTGCTTCAATTGTGTTCATAATCTGATTTGTTTATTTTTTATTTTAATATTGTTTTATTAAATAGGTTTAAAAAATCGTCTTAATTATGGCTTCAACTCCTGAAATAAGTTCGTCAACTTCCTCCTGTTTTGGTTCTCTTGTTTTATTATGGTCACACAAGTTTCTTATATCACCTAAAAGTTGAATTTTTCTCCAATTTGGTGTGTCATAAACACCTGCATTTTTTAAGATGTCATTAAAATCAGAAATCGAAGGGTTCTTTTTGGAAGTTGTTAAATTATGATTCCCTAGTACTTCGGATAAATGTTTTTCAAGAACTACACCTGCAATGGCACCCGCACCCCTAGAGAATTTGTTTTTATTGAGTTCTCTTGCTGAATCAAGTTCGCTATCAAATAGATCTGCCTGTACTAACTGTCTAATGTCAAAAAGAGAACTCTCAAATCGTCTTTCTAAAGATTTCAAAATATTTAACTGTTGTTCAAACTGACTTATTGCTGCGTCTGGTCCAACTTTTTTTTCTCCATAACCACTGTTAACGGTTAAGTTTTGTAAATAGTCTTCCATTACATAATTACCGTATTCAATAGCCTTTCGTGTCTTTGGTTTTTCATATAATCGAACAAAGTCGTTCCGTCTATCTGGCATTAATTGTTTTACCAACACAAGCGATTCTGAGTACCAACTTTGATATTCTCTATTAAATGGCAATATGTTTTCAATGAATTCTTTTACCTTCTTCTCGTCTTTTATCGCTTCTCTAAGTTGCTTTTCAAAATTATCTTTATGGCAAGCATACCTTATGGAAAGATCTAATTTTTCACCTTTATCAATCAAATGTTGTAAATCACTTTTATATTTTTCAATGTTTTTCATATAATAAAATAGCGTTCTGGTTGAATTTTTCGTTAAAAGGCGCTTTGGCTAAATAGATCATTTGAAGTTTATACTAATTCTCTAAGCATTAACGCCCCTGAATGACATTCCTAATTTGTTGCCTACTTTAAAAGCATAGTTTTAAAATTATTGTATATCACAGACTTAAACTCTTCCTCTTGAATATTATATAATTTGCTTCCTTCTTTTACAGAAAATTTAATAGAATCAAGTCTATTTTTAATCTTATTGTTAAATGTAAAGGGAGCATCAGACTCGGTCAACACCGCGTCTTTCGGAATTTCGGCTATGAGATGCTGTCCTTTCTTTGAGGTTACCATACGATGATTGAACGAGAAATAAAAACCATATTTCAACGCGCTTCTTAATTCGTTTATGTTTCCGGAGAACCAATGAAATATCACTTGACAATTGGTATTTTTTAGGTGCTTGTGAATTAATTCAATGGTTTCATTTGCCGCATTTCTGGAATGCACAGTAAGTATTTTGTTGTCCTCGGCACCCGCAGCCACTAGAATTTCTTCGAAAACCTTTTTCTGTAGCATGTAGTTGCCTCTATGTTCAATTGAGCCGTCCAAACCCACCTCTCCAACATATTTGGTCAATGGAAGCATTTGTTTAAAAATATCAATTTGATCGTGGTAAGTGCTTACTAACTCGGGATGTAAACCTAGAGAAATCCTAATATTTTTGGATTGAGCAAAAAGTATAGTGTTAGGTTTGAATAGAAATGGGGCGTTAGTTACACTAATTGACTTGATCGGCAATCGATCTTCTTGCGTCGGATTCTTATCGATTTCCTTCAACAAGTCAAGATGACAATGTGTGTCAATATATATAGTGCTCATATTAAAACCACCTCTTTGATTAGTTTATCTACCTCCAAAAGTGCTCTGTTATACACGTCAACATATTGATCGACTTGGTCTCCTAGAGGCCCGGTGTTCCTAATTGCAGCTGTTAGATAACCGGGGTTTAACTTGGCTTTTTCGATCATATATTTGAACGCGATTATGTCTGCACCTTCCGCTTTCGAAATTCTCAGTCCCTCTTCTTTGAAAATATTTCTTCGATACCTGAATTCATCGGAAATCCCGGCTGATAGATATGAAGCCTGCCTTATAATACACGGAACACATGATCCACAATGCAAATTACCCAAACCCTCAAATCTTCCGGAGGGGTGACTGCAAGACATCGTCGGCGTAATTCTGACGAGATCTTTATTCAAACACTCGAGCAACATTTCTCCTTTAGTTTTAAACTGATAGGGGTTTTCGATAGTCACTCCCAAAGATAAGTTATCAAAAAGACTTTGCATCAAACCGAAATAGTGAGGATGAGTTGTCCTGGTGCTATGTGATCCTGTTCGCAAGGGGGTCAAAGGAATATTAAGGCTGATCATTCCATTTTCTGGAACTATCAACTTTGAACGATCTTTCAAACAGGATGCGCAGATTGCTCCCAACGTTAAAAACATAAATGATCTACCCCTTTCAGTATGATCTTCACTATTGAACAAACCTGCTTTGGGTACCTTTATAAAGGCGAATACTCTCTGGGCGGAATTTTCTTTATAATGATTATTTAAAGCTTCTCCACAACCCTTTTGATACGGAGAAACATCAGCGCTCTTCGAATGCCCAACCAGTAATGGTCTTATATTTTTTTCCAATAAGTCTATTGCCCCAATGAAACTATCCATTCCACCAGAAAACAAACAAACTGTATCCGTTTCATACGGCATCATAAATCTTTTTAGCTTACTAACTGGGGCTAAAACAGCGGAATTAGCAGACCGTTCCCTGAAGGTTATGGACCAAATATCGCCAGTCAAAAACCGGAATATTTTTTCTAGCGACCGTCGTTCAGAATTCCACAACCCTAGGTTACTAACGGGAATGAATAATTCGATTATTCTTGTCCAGTTATCCTCGCTGTGATGCTCCCTTCTAATTCTTGTATCTGCGGCATACATTGTACAAGCTATCACTAAAAGATCCATGGATACCTCAGAAGGTACTAATCTAAGACGCATTAGAGATTTTAAAAAGGCTGTTAGGCTAACTTCCCTAGAATCAAAATTCTTGAAAAGAGTTAGTTTAGCCGTTTTTAAATAATTAGTCTGGTGTATTGTCCTGAAATAGCTTTACACAAAAGCTAAAAGGATGAAAGCAAAAGAGAAAAAAGTTACTGTAAAAAATCGAAAACCGTATGAACGACTAAGCGATACGGAGAAGAAAAAGATTGTTCATGAAATTAACTCCGGACTAATTGGCCAGAGAGCTGCTGCTCGGAAATATGGTCTAAATCGAAAAACGCTTGGTACATGGGTTGCTGAATTTTCTTCGTTTAATGCTAGGCCACGCGAGGTGGCAGAAGAAGCCATCGGCAATATGAATGAGAACTCAAAGACCAGGATTCTGGCCAAACAGGTACAGGATTTAACGAAGCAACTTGAAAAGGCTAATTTGAAAATTAGCGGACTGCAAACTATGATCGAAGTGAGTGAACAGGAACTTCATATTAAGATCAGAAAAAAGCCTGGTTCCAAACAGTAAAAAGGATGCGGCAGAAACATCCGGAAGAAAGCCTCGGAAGTCTCTGCGAACTGTTTGGTGTGACACGTCAGGCTTATTACGACGCAGCAGAGCACGAAAAGAAAACATCAATAGCTCACATGCTGATTTTGTCTTTAGTCAGAGAATACAGGAGCAACATTCCTTTTATTGGGACCAGAAAACTTCTTTTCCTACTAATACCTGATTTAAAACAGCATGGTATTAAAATCGGAAGAGATCAGTTGTTTGAACTGCTACGGTTTCATGGTCTTTTGATCCGTAGAAGGAAGCGTATGGTAAAGACCACTGATTCTCATCATTGGCTAAAAAAGTATCCTAATTTAATCAAGGGACTGGAAGTAATTGGACCAAACCAGTTGTGGGTGAGCGATTTAACCTATATAAGAACTCTCGAAGGATTTAGTTATCTAAGCCTGATAACAGACGCATTTTCGAGAAAAATTGTAGGTTATTCTCTTTACCAAACGTTAGAGGCGGTTGGCTGCATTAATGCGCTAAAGATGGCAGTTGAAGGACGAAAATATGACTCGCCCTATTTTCTAATCCATCATTCTGACCGCGGAATTCAGTACTGTTCTGCGGAATATGTAAGTATTTTGGGTGACGAAAATATTGCGATTAGTATGACTCAGAATGGTAGTCCATATGACAATGCACTTGCGGAACGGGTAAATGGCATCATAAAAAATGAATTTTATCCGAAGCGGGTTTATCAAAATCACAAAGAAGCATCGAAGGCCATCTCGAGAATTATTCAGATATACAACGGCAAACGGCCACACGCGAGTGTTGATTATTTAACTCCTGAACAGGCACACGAACGCGAAGGACAGTTATCAAAGCGCTGGAAAACTTATCGCAAGAAAAAGAAAGACGTACCCGAGTCCTATGAAGCATAATTCGATCTCCACATTGTTTCTTATAACCCCCCGTTTTAAATGAGGGGGGATTACAAGAAACAATGTTCAAAGCCAATAGAAAATTTACTTTAAATTTAAATTGGCAAATGGCTTACATTATACTTGTAAAGTAATCACAGTATTAAGAAAATCTAGGTGTAAGATTATGGTAGTACTAACAAAAAGATGCGTAAAGTTAAATCAGGATTATCAATCGGAATTGTAAGGTTTTTTCTGTACAACTCCTCGTTAATTAATTAATAATGAAGCTCTTGCGAAAAGAGTTTTAAGTTCGCTTTGGCTTAACTTTAGTGCATCTATACGTCTCTCGACTTGTTTTAGCCCAGCTGCTTTTGTTTTTTGATTAGTTTCTTTTACCTGCTGTTTCTTATATGGTTCTGCTTTGGTAAGCATATTCCAAATGATAACAGCAAGCTTTCTGGCAGTAGCGGTTATAGCCGTTATCCTACCTTTTTTATAAGCGATTCTTTTAAAAAACGGAGTTAATTCGTGGTCTTTTTGATTACCAATAGAATTGGCTGCCTGACGCAGTGCTGACGCTAAGTAAGACTTTCCAGATGGTGTCCGGCTACTGATGATCCGACCGCCGCTTATTTTATTATTTGGGACCAGGCGGAGCCAGCTGGCAAAGCTTTTTGCTGATTGGAATTTATGTATGTCGTCGCCCATGGTAGTCAACAGACAAAGCACGGTACTATAACTAATTCCAGATATAGCAAACAAATCCGTTTTGAAATACTGCCAGGCAATAGAAGAGACGTCAAATACAGGAGCATTTTTACTGCTTTTTTTCTTGCTTCTATTTGGCTTTTCTTTATCGGATTCCAACAGTGTATTAACAGGAGCAAATTTTAGCAAAGCCTTCTCAATAATTTTGTCGCATTCTTGAAGTGCTTTTTCATATAATCTGTAAAAATCCAGTGATGCGCTAAGTTCGAAAAGCAGTTCATCGCGCCACCAACCTTTCAGAGAATCTGCTATTTCCTGTTTTGACTTTTTCATCCGGATATCAACTAGAGATGCCAGATAATGTGGATCCCTATTTCCGGATAAAATAGCATCAATGATTGCGAGACCGGATTTTCCCGTAATATCCCGAATAGCCACATCTAACCTGACGTTCATTAACCGAAGCGCCTTTTGCATTTTGTGCGTATACTTTGCAATTTGTTCTACTATATGCTGCAGATGGTAATAATAAGTACGAAGTTCCTGAAGAAAATCACTGAGTAAAAAGCTGCCAGACAAAAGACCCAGAGAATGTAATTTCTGGATCCAGATGCAATCAATTACATCAGTTTTCCGGCCTTGCACATTCTTAGTTTGGCTTCCGCCTACTAAAAGGACTATGAATCCGGCCTTCTGTAACGCATTAAAAAGGGTTTGCCAGTAACTTCCGGTGCTTTCCATGGCCACCGAAGTTATGCCGTGATTTTGAAGGTGCGTAATAAGCAGTTCATGATCTTTTGTGTAAATTCCAAATGAGCGTACATTTTCCTTATTTTGGTCTACGGCCACCAGGTGGCTACGAGATCCAACGTCTATGCCCGCCGCATTGTAATTAATGACTTGCAGTGGCAATGATTTCTTTTCCATAACATTTCGTGTTAAAATAATGAAATAGCTTCATGGAAATGTATTTTAAGGATATAAGATTTTTCTGTACGGGATTCTCAAACAGAGATCACCAACTAATTCAACAAATATCTCAGCAATAACCGAGACAGTATACATTCCAGCCCAGATTTCAGGAAGGACTTTAAGGTACCATTAAACCTAAGAGCTTATTTATGAAGCTAGAACAAGATAATGAAATATCGAAAAAGTTTCCCAGTTGTCATTCTTATTCAACGGAATTTGTGCAGTCTAACGATTTCAGGACGATACAGCATAATCACAATGCTTTTTGGTAGCGAGTTCCGACGAGCATCTTTTGATAAATTTTAAATTCTTCAAATTCCAAGAAAGTGGTGAGATTTACACCTAGCCAACGTCTCACTAGAAAAAAAGCTCTACCGAACCTGCGGTACTTTTCGTTCAATCTTTTAATTTAACCCTTGGTTGGGCTATATAATCGGTTTGCCAGATCAACCCAGGCACTGGTTAATGCTATAAAGGAGTTTCAGTGTATGGGAATTGATTTTATATCTTATCAGGAGAATATCGATACCACTACACCGACCGGTGAACTGATATTTCATGTGTTGGCTTCTCTGGCACAATTTGAAAGCTCATTGATCAGCCAGCGGGTAAAAGCCGGTATGGCCAGGGCAAAAGCACAAGGGAAACAGATATCCTGAAACAAGTTACATCCAGGCAAACTACAACAAATATTGAATTTACAAACATCTGGATTATCAATGAATCAGATTAGTATTAGGTCTGGTGTCGCTTACGGAACTGTTTATAATTATCTTGCTAAGGCAAAAAATAATTTTAAATACTTGGATGAAATTGGGCATCTTAACTATCACATGACTATAAATACTATTAATACAAATAGATGATTAAAGTTATAATTTTAATTTTTTTAATTATATTTTATGTTATCATTATAAATATAATTAAAATAAATAATAAATAGGTTACATTTGTTTATCCTTCAAATTTAAACAAACGACCTATGAATATTTTTTTGCGTTCAACATTTTATATTGTTATTTTATTTGCGTCTCTCCTATTTTTATCTCAATGTAATAAAAGTGATATATCAACCATTCCTGATGTCAAGGAGGTAAATAAGGACAACTTCACAGTGTCGATGCAGGAAGCTACGGAGGTGGCTCAACGATATATTTTAGCACAAAATCAAAAAAATAATACTTCATCCGCTAAAATTGCAGCAACATTGGAGGTGACAGGGCAAGAAACAATTGTGGATTCAATTGATAAAAAACCCCTTTTTCATATAATAAATCTAAAAAAGGGTTTTACAATAGTTTCTGCGGACATCAGGACAATGCCAATTTTAGCCTATTCGGAACAAAATCAGTTTGACACCAAAGATATTCCAAAGGGTGTTTTGCTTTGGATGGAATCTGCAAAAGTTAAAATCAGAGATGTTAGAAAGAGAAATTTGGAAGGGGGTGATATTATAGGTAAAGAATGGAAAAAGTATTTTTCTGATAAAAATGGCAGAATCATGGATACGAATTGCTACGAATGGTATCAATACGGCCAATTTCAATGTCAGAACCGTCAAACTACTTTTGGCCCTTTACTAACAACACATTGGGGACAAAAGAATATTTCCACGGCTGAGCTCAGTACGTCAAAAAACTGTGATGGCTGCGGCCGAATGTTGGCTGGGTGCGGTCCTGTGGCAATGGCTCAGGTCGATGAGTTTTACCACCCGTCGACAAGGCCTCGATATTCAAATACTTCTTGCACAGTGTCTACGCCTGAGCAGACGAGTTTAGCACTTTTAATGAAAAAGATGGGAACGTATGCTCAATCACAATACGATTATGCTTTTTCATGCAATACTTTTACATGGCCAGGAGATGTAAAGACGGGATTTAGTATGCTGGGATATTCTAATGGTGGTGGAACCGACGAAGCATATAGCTTCCAGAAAATCAAAAATGATTTGACGGGTAATCATCCTGTAATATTTTGGGGGTCGACATGTTTAACATGTTTGAGTGATTACCATATCTGGGTTTGTGACGGTTTACAACAAAATCATTACAGCGAATTTAATTGTTCAACCAAGCAATGCAATGAGTGGACATATACATACTTACATATGAACTGGGGATGGAGTGGAAGTTATGATGATTGGTATTCTTTCGGTGCATATAACCCTGGCGGTCAAGACTATAATGGGAATTTACATGTAATTACAGGAATAAGGCCTTAAGTTAGCGATTATAAACTTTGTACATTATGTTTTACCGTTATCAATTAATCATTCTATTTTGGCTATTATTGGGAAGTTGTAATAAACCCTCTCCTGGGTTTGATACTGGCGGCCCCATAACACAGTATTTGTTAGGAAGCTGGAAGTTAGATAAGGTAGTTTCACCGTCAAAAACTAAGATTGGCAATCAAATCGGTTATACAAATACCTTTGAATCAAGTAATGAGGGCAATGGAAATTTTGATAGAGTTTACAGAAATGATACGCTGATTGATACATATTTCTGGAGCCGAGACCCCTGGCCAATAGCGGACGCCACTAAAATGACTGTGCTGGTTACTTATAGAGGTGGTTTAAAGCGTTTTTTTAAAATATACCGCGAACTCGGAAAAGATGATGTGTTGGAGACTTCGGCGTATTTGTCTGAAATTGGTAGTGCGCAAGATTCGGTGAAGTATTATTACAGTCGCAAGAACTAAACGTAAGAGCAGACCAGCTTAACTCTTCATTTAAGCTGGTCTGCATAATTAATTATCTATGAGCCACCATTATAGATGTATTATCATCACGTTTTTATTGATTTTGTTTCAAGTTCCTAAATTGCTTGCTCAAATAGACACCACTAGCACTATACCTGATTATTGGACAGATCATCGTGCGAAGGCTATATATATTGAGGCTTTAGGGACTTCACTCGGTTACTCACTACACTACGATATGCGCTTTCGTCGCGGTCATCGTGGCTTAGGAATAAATATTGGATTAAATAGACCTTTAGAATCCGGGCAGACGAAAACATATTCAATATCTTTAATTGTCAACCATGTAAGTTCCAACCAACGTATTGCATTAGAAGTTGGTGGTGGTTTTCTCTTGGCATATAGGCGGCGGATATACGATGACGTAAATAATCGTATTCACCGTACTAGTTCTTTCTATTATCCTGCAGTGGCCAATCTAGGTATCCGTTTTCAACCTAAACGGATTGGGCCAGTTCTAAGATTATTTTGGTCTCCTAATTGGAATATTGATAAATCATCTGCACAGCAAGTTACGCTACGTTGGTTCGGCGCATCGCTGGGATTAGGTTTTAATTAGCACTAAATACTTTAATCCTTTAACGACACCTAAGGACATTCTGTACTATCGGTTAAAATTACTTGAATAAGAAAGGGAAAACTTCAATAGCTATCCCATTCCATTCCTATACTTAGGGCCACTAGTTATAAACCTCATATTGTGAGTTCACACAATCATTAATTAATACGATTTATATATGGTCTTTAAAGAAATTGTAATCGGTAACAAATGCTGTAAAGTTTAGATGAATAAAAAGTTCAGCTGAGAATCTTTAAATTAAAAAAAAAGACTATTGGTAAATAGTTAATAATATGCATAGAGTACTGCACGGGACTGCTGTCCCTACTGGCAGGCTCGGCTAGGATGAGCTTTATAATAATGCTGCTCTGGGAAAAACTGGTCTGGAAGATTTTTTCTTGTGAGTGCATATCAGTTACTTCTTTTATGCTGCTTTACCAATAGGAATCGAATTCAGAGATCAAGTCAGCTAAATTCACTATATAGCTTAAACCGACAGTTATAAAATAAAGGGATATAGCCCCCCAGCGACTTTATAGGAACTATAATATAAAATTTTTAACCCATACAAATAGCCAAGAAACTATTAGGAAAATGTAAAAGGCGGGGAAGGTTTTTGAATTTGAAAATTCAAACTTCTTATGTCGAACTTCATAGGCCGATATAATCAATTTTAAGCCAAATTCTGATTCAATTTCTTTAGCTCGATCCATATAAATTTCCATGTATTTAGACAATCTAAGTTCATTATTAAGACCAATAAACAGGAGAAAAACTGCTACTGCAGATAATAAAAGGCTGGACATGTCGAGCATCAACATTTTTGATCCAATTATACTTATTACAGCACCTTGAACTGTTATTATGAAAGCTATATCTTGCCTTCGTAAGAGAGTTGTATTTCGATATTGATTAAGAGCTTCTTCATATTCTGTCTTAGCTATTTCCCAGTTTAAATGTGCATCACCGCCTGTGGAGTTCATAGATTTACACGGATTTAATTATGCTACCTTACAGTAGATTACCTTATTTCCTAAAATTAATTTTTTTTATACCTAAAGTTTTGTAGAATAATAAAAATCCAATGTTAAGGCCAAGTGACTTCCGCAAATGCGCTGTCATGTTGGTCATCATTGTCCTCTAATCTAAATTGTTTAACATTAAATGGAATACTTTTTCCGTCCGATAGAAAGAAGGTTCCAGTGACTTCAAGAACAACCTTATCATTTCCATGAGGATTTTTTACTAAGTATACATATACTCTACGTAACTTGTCTTTAATTAATTGATTTAGAGCAATATTAGGTGCACGTTGCATGGGCACTAATAAGTCCTGTCCTTTGGGAATGGGACAGGGATCCCATGATCCACCACGTTGTGCCGAAAACAACAACGTTTGTTGGTCCTCAGTTGAAATTGTAATATTTAAAAGTGTGGGTCCTTCTTTATCATCGGCCCATGCTGGCACATGATAATTAATTTGACAACTTACTATTTGAACTGGTGCTGGCTTAACGTTTACTGATAGTGTTTTTTGTATTTTTGAACCAAAGACGTCTTCTCCCGATAAAGTATAAGTCTCATTCGCTGTTGGATAAAAGTCGCGCGATCCTGAAGCTGAAACTGGTTGGTTGTTTAAAGTGAGATTGACCAAACCGGAGGATTCCCAACCTAGGTTTACAGGTTCACCTGCAAAAATTTCAGTTTTATCCGATATAAACTTATTTAATTTGCCTGGAAGAACTGCTGGGAATTTATCTGAAATAATATCTTTAGTTAGATATAGCCTAACTATCAATGGTTTACCCGGAACCAAAGTTATAATAACTGATTTATCACCTGCATCAATAACTCCACCCTTCTTAAATGGGTTTTGTGCATTTGGTGTCGAGATCCTGCCATTTGTAACTTCCAAAGATCGGGCAATGCCAATATCAGGAATGCCATTAACTGAAACCCAAGTAGCTCTAAATTCCACTGTCGTAAGATCGATAGGTACTATCTCAGTAACAATGCCTTTCTGCTTTAACTTAGCATTTATATACATACAATTAGACCAAGCTTTAACAACTTCTATTTCTACATATTGCCTTGCTCGTGAAAAAGATTGCTCATAAGAAATTTTCACTTGTCTTGTCTTACTATACTCGCTGCGCCACTGGCTGTAACTAGATTTATCAAAGTTTCCAGATCCAATAAATGGAAGAAAAGTTCCTGCGACCGGGCCGGGAATCAAGGTTTCCAAGCTTATTCCTGCTGATAAAACATCATTTTCACTTTTAAAATCAGCATTGTATAAATATTCATAAAAATCACTGCGAAAAGAGCTGCTTGTATTTAAATTTTCATAATTGTAAAGCCCTGTTCGGATTTCACCGCATGGTAGGTCTTGTGAATAGCATACGATTTGTTGAATCAATAAAGAAAATACAAAGAGTGAAAGGTAGATCGTTTTCATAGTTAATTAGTTAAAATGAAAGAATATCAAAAGTTAGATTCTTTTCAAAAAATTATTTTAACCGTTTAATAATTAGATCACTACACTATATGATTTCTATAATTTACACATTTTTAACAAATAATAAGTTAAATAGACGTGAATGATTAGTACGCTAAAACCGTGGTTTTGGGAGAATGCTTTTTACACATTTTCACTACTTCAAAAGAAAAGATGTAGCTATCATAAGATAAGAGAATCGATGTTTGACAAGTCTTTGACTATCAATATTGTTTGAAGTATTTAAGCAAATAAATAATTTGCCAAAATACCAACTATCTTTATTTTATATTTACTCTCTATTGATATAATACAAATAACGTAAACTAGGCTTCATGTACATTAGTAAGGTCATTATTAAAAACTTTAAGTCGTTTCGTCAGGCCTTTTGCCTTGATCTCGATAAAGGATTAAATATACTTGTCGGAAACAATGAGGCAGGTAAATCTACAATTCTGGAAGCTATACATTTAGCTCTCTCCGGATTATCGAACGGCAAATATCTTAAAAATGAGCTTTCTGAATACCTATTCAACTACCAGGCTGTACAGGACTATCTAAACAGTCTCAGGACGAAAACTCCACTTCTTCCTCCAGAAATTAGTATAGAGGTATTCATAGCAGGTGATTCTCTTCCTTTTTTTGAAGGTGATGGTAATAGCACAAAAAAGAGCGAATGTGGAGTGTGTCTTAAAATTGCGCTTTCGGAAAAATATAACGAAGAATATAACGAATATGTATTTAATGGTGAAATCTCTGCATTACCGATTGAATTCTATGAAATAAGTTGGACAACGTGCGCGAGGGATCACATAACCCCAAGGAAAATTCCAATTAAGTCCGCTTTAATCGATTCCAGCAGCAATAGATTTCGGAATGGGTCGGATGTGTATGTATCACATATTATAAAGAATCATCTTAGCGAACCTGAAAGAAATGGGTTAGCACATGCACATAGGAGGTTGCAAGCAGCATTCGGAAGTGATAACTCGGTTGTTAAGGTCAATGATATTATTAGTTCTATAACGAAACGTGGGGCAAATGCAAAGGAGGTGAAATTAACAATAGATTTATCAGCCAAAGATGCTTGGGAGTCGAGTTTTGTCACATCGGTGGAAGATATACCTTTCCACCATATAGGAAAAGGGGAACAAGCAATAATTAAAACGAAACTGGCACTTGAGCATAAGAAGGCGAAAGAAGCAAGCATCATATTGCTTGAAGAGCCTGAAAATCACCTATCGCACTCAAAGCTTAATCAGTTAATACACGACATCCACGAAAAATGTAAAGAGAAACAGATTTTAATTTCAACCCATAGCAGTTTCGTTGCAAATAAGCTGGGCCTTGACAACTTGATTATTATTGACAATCGAAATTCTACTCGGCTTAGAGAGTTGCCAGACAATACACAGGAGTTTTTTGAAAAAATTCCAGGGTATGATACGCTAAGGCTTATCCTTTGCAAAGTAGCAATTTTAGTCGAGGGGGACTGTGATGAATTGTTGGTTCAAAGAGCCTACATGGATAAAAATAATGGCAGGTTGCCTATCCAAGATGGTATCGATGTCATTTCCGTTGGAACAACTTTTCTGCGTTTTTTACAGATCGCCGATAAGATTGGTAAAGAAGTACGTGTAGTTACAGATAATGATGGAAAGCCGGAAGCAATAAAGAAAAAATACAAAGACTATTTGCCGCCAAATACTAAACCAGGAATTACCATATGCTTCGATGAAGTCGTTGATTTTGGGAATTTAGAAGTTGGTGGTCAAAAATTTAATTACAATACGCTGGAGCCAAAATTTCTTAAGTCTAATGGAGTGAAAACTCTCAATAAGATTTTTGGAGGAATAGGGACGGAAGATGAATTACATTCAT
This sequence comes from Dyadobacter koreensis, assembly GCF_900108855.1. Lineage (GTDB taxonomy): Bacteria > Bacteroidota > Bacteroidia > Cytophagales > Spirosomataceae > Dyadobacter > Dyadobacter koreensis. Next base: position 8,926 of record NZ_FNXY01000003.1, on the reverse strand, counting down.
ACATGCAATCCAACAAGACCGATTGTGCTCTGAAAATATTCAGTACCAAAGAGCCTATAAACTTTCCTCAATATATTCTTGATGCAATCGTATAATAATAACAGGTTGGTATTATCAGTCGCTGGCTCTGGGAAAACCACTTACCTGGTTAGAGAAGCTATTAAAATACAAGAGCAAAATATTTTGATCACGACTTACACCGAGGCTAATGAGCGTGAGATAAAAAAAAAGTTTATAGAAATACATGGTTTTATCCCGTCCAATGTTACAATTCAAACATGGTTTTCATTTTTGCTTCAACATGGTGTAAGACCTTATCAGGGCACTGTATTTGAAGGTGAAATCAAAGGAATGCTACTAGTTAATTCAGCATCAGGTATCCGATTCGTTAATAAGCATAAAATTGCTGTTCCATATACAGAAGAGAATGATTTTGTGAAGCACTATTTTTCCTCCAACTTCAAAATCTATTCAGACAAAATTTCGAAGTTCGTCGTGAAATGTAATAGACAATCCGGAGGAGCTTTATTAAATCGCTTGTCTAAAATCTATCAGCATATCTTTATCGATGAAGTTCAGGACTTAGCCGGTAATGATCTCGAAATTCTCCTTCTTTTCCTTCGAAGTGGGATTAGGACTGTCATGGTTGGAGACCCAAGACAAGTGACTTATTTAACCCATCATGAGCGGAAATATAAAAAATATACTAATGGTAATATTAAGCAGTTCATAATAGAAAAAGCGCCAAAGAGTTGTTTCATTGATGAAACAACTCTTGCATGTTCTCATAGGAATAATCAGGAAATATGCAGTTTCTCGTCTAAGCTTTATCCGGAACTTACAGCCAGCACAGCATGTTCCTGCATGGAATGCAGATATGGAGAAGGAGATCATAGAGGCGTTTTCCTTGTAAAGAGTTGCGATATTGATTCCTATAAAAAAAAGTACGCTCCGGCTATACTAAGATATTCAATGTCCTTAGAGTCAGAATGGAACTTTGGTAACTGCAAGGGACTAGGATTTGATCGTGTCCTTATTTTTCCCACGGGCGCTATCACCAAATATCTTCAAGATGGACAATTGAAGAAAACTGTTAAGGGAAAAAATGGCACAGAGGAAGCTAATTCTTTTGATAAGGCTAAATTTTATGTGGCATTAACGAGAGCTAGACATAGCGTGGCTATCATTAGCGATTCGTTCTTCGATAAGCATATTGATGGTATACAGGAATGGGAACTGGAAAAGTGATTCATATGGGAGTTTAATACATCGACTTATAATTCAATCTAACGAGGTATTTCTAGGTAAATCTCGAATTTGCCCATTCTACTTTTTCAGTAAATCATAATCTTTTAAGCCAGGGGAGTAGTCAACTTACAAGTATGCCTGATTTATTATCACAGAACATCCGTTTATAGATGCCAGAAAACCGTGGTTTTTGAGAGACTTACCTAGATGAATTTCTTTATCAAAAATTCAGGTTATTCGGAGACTTGCTTTATAAATTACTGGCGGAAGAAACCGGAGTCATTATTGAATTTCAATTTGTCTGTAAAGACACTTAGAGAATACCTGCCTAAACTTGGCGCTTTCAATTTTGATTATAATTCCGCAGTAACAGATTCGAAATAAACATCAAATTAATTTTATATAAAATTTTAAAATGTCATAGAATATCGAGATATACTAATTCGATTTACAGAAAAGTTTAAACAGAACTTGTACCTTAAAACAAGCTATACACTTAAAATTCTTTTGACGAATATAGTTTAAAGACTTAATCGCCTCTTTTACAGATTATCAGATACGTAAAATTTATTTCTTGAAATTTTCTTTACGTAGCCCCTTCGTACAAGTTTAGTAAAATATTGGCTTCTAATTTTGACATCAATTAGTAGTAATAATTGTATATTTATAATTTCGAAACGATGGAATCAAAAAAATAGCTCACCACGTTTTTTATCAAACATTTAACCTTGTACAAAAAGTTGGATATGATTGAAAGGAAAACAAAGCAGAATCTTTAATAAGGAGCTGTAGCATATTGATGGCTGGCGATTTTCTGAATATGCTCCAGTGAAAACAATCTATTAAATTTTTAATCTCAAAATAATATTTGGTAACAATTTTATTAAATGAAAACAACCCTTATCGCGGATGATCATCATCTGGTCCAAAAAGGTTTACGAATAATGCTAAGGGAGGTATTAGGTGCTGACAATGATGTCGAGTTTGCATCGAATGGTGATGAAGTTCTTACCAAGCTCACGCACACACATTTCCATATGCTGATTACAGACCTAAACATGCCTGGAACAGATAGTTTAGAGATGGTGTCCAGCGCTTTGAAAATAAATCCTGACTTAAAAATTCTGATTGTTACAGTTGCTCCTGATGCAATCTTCGCACCAAGATATCTGCGCGTCGGTGTTAAGGGTTATGTAAGCAAAGAAGCATCCGATGATGCTTTAAGTGTGATGGTTCATAACATTCGCTACACTTACAGTCTCCTTTGATTTCTCTAAAAAGTTGTATTCATATTTTTGTATTGCTATCAATGCTTTAAATTAATGATCATTTTTTCTCGCAATCCTCTCTCACAAATCCGGAGAGGTTGCGAGAAAAAATGAGGTGTTTCTAATCCAACCACCTTATTATGGCCATTGAAAATTTAAAGATTGAAGCCCTGCAGAAGTGGGTATCGCTTTACAAGCAATTGGGAAATATCTCAGTAACCGCTCGCAGATGTGGTATTGCCAGATCTACTTTACAGCGCTGGCGGTCCGCCGCGCGGCTTAAAAGGCAGGACGAAGAGAAGTTGGTTGACCGATCACATCGCCCAAAGCGGTTAGGCTGTCAAAAGTTTAGTAATGAGCAAGAGACACTTGTGCTTAAAATTCGAAATGAGTTTAACTATGGAAAACTAAGAATTTGCTCTTGGCCTTGTTTTGCAGGAAAAACCAAATAATGGGAAAGCATGACGAAGCTCAAATAGAAACAAAAAGCGGTCATAGTGACCGCTTTTTGTTCTTTTGCAATACATTCAATTTAAAATAACATGTTAAAATAACTTTCTCTATTGACTCATATGCTGCGGCCCTTCATATCAGGAAGAGAAGGTCTTTTAATTCTGGATAAATGCCACAGAATAAAAAGGTACGAAAATTCCATTTACCGATACATCGTGATCCGTGTTTCGAATCACTTTAACCTCGGCTTTGTAAACACCGTCAATGAATGCCAAGTATGGGATTGGCCGAGTTCCTCCATAGCCATATGTATGCCATCCATCAGTAGGATTAAATGGAGTGTTCCACTGTTGTTTAAGATTAATGGCTATTTGAACTGAGGCATTTGAAGAAGTACCCGATCTAAATGTAAGCTCGATATATTCTGGAAATTTATCACTTACATGTTTAGTTTCCACATTTGCCTGCACTCTCGCTCCCTTACCACTTGCTAAACTTACTTTATGCTTTACATTCAGCCTGTAACCTCTAAAACTATCAGTCAATTGAACAAATGTGGCCTCGGTAATTATTGAAGCGTTATTCGACTCGGAAGGTACAGATGAGTTTTCTTTTGTCTGCGAATATTGAACTTTATGTTTTGCCATATCTTGATATTCCTTTTGAGAAATACCTTCAATGGATAATTCATTTGAGTTAAGGTACTCATCGAGTGCAGACGCATCTTTTGATGCAACCTGTAAGGTTACCTTATTTAATCCTGAAGGGTCGGTAAGGGTGAGTTGTTTTTTTGCAAAAGTAATACCTGATTCCTTTTCCAGTCGAGCAATTTCACTGAGTGCACTTTTCTCAGTTTCAGGATCGACAGTTGTCACATCTTGATTGTCTTGGCAACCCATGAAAAATACCGAAGAGAATACAGCAATTTTAAACAGATGTTTCATAAATTTGATGGATAAAAATGAATAAATAATTACAATCTCACCCTTCGACCGCTAAATCCTGGGTGAGATTTTGTAAATGTATTTCTAATAAGCATTAGAAACAATTCTAATGCGTAAAATAATTTGTTCTACAAAAAATGAGAATATTTATTCAAATAGACGCAAAAGTACCGTAATGACGTCTTTTTTATCCAAAAGATCACTTAAAACAGGGTTGAGCCTCGTGATAGGATTTAAGAGAATGCCAATATTTTTTTATATCGATAGATCGTATGAGTACGCACGACGAAGAATTGAAAGAACTATTGGAGTTTTTCAAAACAGCCAAGTATCCAACAATTCCTTTTCGTTTGAACAAGTATATAATCGTCCATAACGTGGATGGCGTAATAGCAAAAAGTGTATCAGACATAAAAGGATACAACGGGTCTGAAAAAGTGCTCGATTCCTTATTTAAGCATTTGAGAGAGGTAAAAGAGCTTTGTTTAAAAGAAGCGTAACTTAACTATGTGGTTAACTAAAACGAGTGCTCCACAAGATGGGAGCTGGTTTCTTGCGATCAATAAGGAATTTTTAAATGCTTACGCTCCTTATGAATTTGTATTCTGGAATGGTGGGCAGTTCAGCTCAAGCGACACGTCAGAAGAGGTTGACTTTGAATACTGGGCTCCGCTACCGGTTCCGCCTGGGGTAAAATAATCGGAAAAGGAATCCCTTTCATTATGCAAAAAAATGAAAAACATACTTATTGGCAGTGGGCTCGTAATGTCACTATCAATCATGGCTGTCAAGGCCCAGGATGTTGTTGTTGCAGCGCAAGATCCGAAAGCTTTGTTTACAAGCCCGGATGCAGGTTTGCATAAAAACAAACAGGTAGTATATCATATCGTCAAGGATTTATTAGAAAGCAATCATTGGGAGCTGGCCGATAAATACATCAGTGAAAGATACATTCAGCATAATCCCAATGCGGGCAACGGCCGGCAGGCAGTGGTAAAGTTCTTTACAGAGATCCTGAAAGTAAAACCAACGCCGATTCCCGAAAAAATGAAGTCAAAAGTTGTATCGGTGGTTGCGGAAGGCGATTTGGTGACCGTGGCTTTTGTACGTAACTATAAGCATCCTAAAGATTCTGCCAGAACCTACACAACTACCTGGTTTGACCAATGGCGTATCGTAAATGGCAAGGCGGACGAGCATTGGGATGGTGCTTTGCTGATGCCATAAGTGAATGAATAGCTTGGTGAAAAAGTATGAAGAGCAAAGATGGTGTGCTCAGGATCGGCCTTATGAATGCCACTCTTAGCAGACGTTTACGTCAGCCCGTTTATTGTTCCAGATTCCGCTGCACCGTCATGTTACTACATTTCAGGAAAGTTAGAAGAAAACACATTGATCAAATGCTTAAGATGCACCGGAGAAACCGTTGTGAAAAGGGTATGCGCAGCGCGTGCTATAACATGTGCCGGTTAACAACCCTTGAAGGCGAGCCGAGATGATACTGCTCGATATTGTTAACGATTTGATTTGTGTTGCAGGCAATGGATTCCAGACTTGAAAACGCAACATGGGAGGAGATCAGTAAATTGTTGCCCGTGTAGGTCATCAACGGATTGTCTTGCCGCGGCGGCTCCTGTTCAAAAACGTCAATACCTGCACCTGGTATGATGTTGTCAATTAAGGCATTAGCAAGATCCGTTTCATCGACTAATCCGCCTCTGCCACAATTGATCAGAATGGTGCTTGGTTTCATCTGCACCAATTCCTGTGCGGCGATCATTTTATAGGTATCATCGTTCAACGGAGCCAGCAAAACGATGATATCAGATTTGGTAATCACTTCTGTAAAGGCCACATAGCCTTTCCGGGTACTTTGCACACCTTTTCGGTCCGAGATGAGAACCTTCATACCTAGTCCGGTCGCTTTTTGTTTTAGTAACCTTCCAAGATTACCATAGCCGATTATCCCCAGCGTGCTGCCGGCTATCTCTCCCTTAGGAGGGTGCAAAAGCGCGTAACTTCCGGTACCACTATCATTCCACAATCCGCTACGGATATCCAAATGATAGGGTAGGATGTTTCTCTTTAAAGAAAAGATGAAACCCAGAACATGTTCGACCACAGCATTCGTGCACCAATCCTGAACGTTGCAAACCACAATACCGTAGCGTGCGGCTGCCTTTTCATCTATCGTGTTGTAACCCGTGCTATTGGTGGTAATCAATTTCAGATCCGGAAGCTTACTAAAATGCGATTCGTTTAATACCGTTTTGTGGGTGACGGCAATCTGAGCACCTGAAAGACGTTCCAGTACCTGATCCGGACGGCTGGTTTGAAATTCCTGCCAGTTGCAATCGAAGGACATTTTTGGAAAATCCGCCAGAAAGTTCATCTTGTCCAATACAACAATCTTCATAGCACAATGTTAGCTGATTAGTGAAAGCCCCTTTGTGGCCCGATTGATTTTTTTTCTAAAACTAAATAGAGCAATACCCAAATAAATAATTTTGTCAGGATCTGCTCTCTGCATGCTGGCCATATATTCTTCATATGTTCTGGCTTGCTGAGCGGACGTGGAAAAATCAACCCAAAGGTCATTTTCTTCCCTCTGCTGAATGAAGTTCTGTCTGATCCGGATGATTTCTTCTGTGGTGGCGCCTAATACCGGGATCGGTAGCCTTGTTAAGCCCGAATGGACAATGCCGGAAGAATCAATCAGATCAGGCCCAACCAATCCTTTGATCTTATCACCGATCGAGATGGACAAAATACTGGCAACATTGGTCTTTGAACCCGTATCGATATGCTTGTCGATGATCAGGACACACTTTAGATTGTTGAAATCCATAGATAAAAATTTATCAACAAATTTAAATAACAGGATTATTTAAAAGGTAATTTTATTTTTTATTGCGATTTGTTCCTATTTTAGTTGATTAATTTGGGAAAAATTAATTTTACGGTGCTTTATGGAAATAGTAACGGGAAAAAATCCTTCAATGGCCCTTGATAAAATTGACAGGCAGATCCTGGGGCACCTTCAGGAAAATGCCAAATTCGATATGCAGCAGTTATCTGCACTTCTTCACATGACCAAGACGCCAATTTATAAACGGATAGTGGCATTGGAACAGGCCGGTTACATTTCCAAGTATGTCGCTTTGCTCGACCGGAAAAAAGTTGGATTCCCCTTGCTGGTATTTTGTGCAGTATCATTGAATATACAGAATGCAGACTACATTGCTAAGTTCAATGAGCAGGTAAAGCTGATCGACGAAATCGTTGAGTGCTATTTGACCGGAGGGGTATTTGATTTTATTTTAAAAGTAATTGTTAGTGATTTGGAAGCGTATAACAACTTCGCTTCCAATAAACTTGCAACCATTCCAAACGTTGGAAAGATTCAAAGCTCGTTCGTGTTAACAGAGGTAAAAAGCTCTACTGCTATTCCGTTTTGACTCTTTAATTCTAAATTATTGAATGGCTTGCAATCTTTGCTGTATGAAAGTGCTATTAACAGACCCTGTATTTTTTAGTTAAAGGTGTGTCCAAACCCCGGTGGTGAAAGCTGTGTTTTCATTTTAAACAAAGTGCTAACTGATGGTGGATTTTCAAAACCAAGCTCATATGCAATGGCAATTATTGAAAGGTTGGTGGTAGAAAGTTTTTCCATAGCCCTGTCAATGATCCTGTTGTGGATATGCTGCTGAGCACTTTTTCCGGTCAGGCAACTAAGCATATCTCTTAGATAGCCGGGCGAAAAATTCAGGTGATCTGAGAGATGCTGCACGGTTGGAGCCCCTGCTTTCAAAGCATGATCGTTATTAAAATACTCATCAAGAACATGATCCATCCTTTGCAGCAAATCACTGCTATTATTGTCTCTTATGATAAATTGCCGCTTGTAGAAACGAACACAGTAATTTAACAGCAACTCAATCTGAGTGACCATTATATCTCTGCTGAATTCATCTATTCTGCTGTTTAATTCTTGTTCAATCATTTGGAAAACAGACAGAACGACCGTTTTTTCTTTTTGTGAAAGGTGCAGCGCTTCGGTGGCAGTGTAGGAAAAAAAGCCATACCCTCTGGTCTTTTCAGCCTCAGGATGATTCAAAAAAAAATCTGGTTCAATAAGCAGGATACAGTCCCAATGATCCTGCTCATCAGCAGTACCACCAATCAACTCGCCAGGTGCTGTAAAGAGCATACCTGCCTGATCATAATCATAATTAGTATGACCATATTTCTATTTCACTTTGCCGGAAAGCCTGGTGCTATACGATATTTTATAAAAATTCTGAACATTTAAGTCATGCAACAGACCAATGTCTTTTTTGCTATTTTCCCTGCTGATAAAACTTATCAGCGGATGCTGGGGGGCAGGCAAGCCAAGTGCTTTATGTATAGCGGATAAAGAATCGGATTTGTGAGGGATATTTTCGTCCTTTTTCATTTTGTTGTCTGGTTTGCTATTTGAAAAGTAGACTACCGGCAAGAAGTCCTTTAAAATCCGGTACAGCCTGCATTTTAAAGGAAAGTGGCGTTTTGCAAGTGTGATGAGGCATGCAATCTCACATGAGACATTTTTATGCAACCTGAAAGGCTCGTATCGGACCCGTTTTTAAAGCCCGATCTGCTGCGCATGGGTTTTGCAGCAAAATAAAATATCATTACAAATTTTATCAGCCCACAGAATCAGACACTTACTCTTGCTTGATTCCCTGGATTGAGGTCCTCCCTGGTTTTCAGACGGTTGAAAGTAGAGTTTCCGGTGTTTCGTGATGTAAATTAACAAATTCTTTTGGAGTTAAATCGTTAAGCGTACTGTGCGGTCTGAAATGGTTATATTCCCACCGAAAGTCTTCGATTTTTCTTCTGACGTCGTCCAAAGATAAGAACCAATTAACCGAAAGGCATTCATCCCTGAACTTTCCATTAAATGATTCAACATATGGGTTGTCCGTTGGTTTTCCTGGTCTTGAGAAGTCGAGCGTTACGCCATTCGAATAC
>NZ_FNXY01000004.1 GCF_900108855.1 Dyadobacter koreensis | reverse complement strand
CATGCCCCCAAAGCTTTCTATCTGGTGCATTCTTGTTACCAATTATGGTGCACTCTTATTTACCAATCGTGGTGCATTGTTATTTACCGATCACAACTTAGTATTGAAAAATATTTTGATGTAATATCTGAACGTATTAGTCACCATCCTTCCTGGAAAATTGAAAAAGATGCGATTGAGCTGGGATTTTTCTCTTTTGGCAAATTTATGATCTATCATGATCTGGACAGCTCCAAATGGCCAGACGATAAAAAGCCTTACAATAATGCAATTCTAAAATCACTGTTTGAGACGGGTTTTCGCGACCCGGCTCCCACAGCGACAGAAGACCATAACCTGGATACTGAAACCAGTGCCGACGATCTTTATAATGTGGTAGATGCAGATAGTTCGCAGGTTCTTGCAATGCTCGCAGTTCAGGAAGGCAGACATATGGTGATTCAAGGCCCTCCGGGAACCGGAAAGTCACAGACGATTACAAATATTATTGCAAATGCAGTCGGCCAAGGCAAAAAAGTGCTTTTTGTGGCTGAAAAAATGGCGGCACTTGACGTCGTTAAGCGGAGACTTGATAGTATTGGTTTAGGCGAAGCCTGCCTGGAATTACACAGTCACAAATCGAATAAAAGGGAACTTCACGAGGAACTCAAGAGAATATTGGAGTTGGGAAGGCCTACACTATTGCATTTGGAGCGAGAAATTTTTCTTCTTCAGGCACAGAAGGATGAATTAAATGCATATTGCAGTTCAATAAACGTAGAGATTTCTGCAAGCGGACTGTCTGCACAAAAAGTAATTGGCCATTTATTAAATATAGATAAAGAGACGGAAGGTGTTCAGCTCCCCAAAATTAATGTTGATTCAGTACAATATTACAGTAGAGAGCAGATAACCATGGCAGAAGCGATGGCAGATCGCATACAGGCTCGGCTTAAGGATATAGGCGTTCCAACAGAGCTATTGTTTTGGGGCAGTCGTTTGAAAATGTTTCTCCGTAGTGACCAGGAAACGATTTTAACTCTTCTAAACGCCACATATCAGGCTACGGCAGACTTGCAGTTAGAATCAGTCAAAATCGCAAATTCCTTTGAAACCCATATTCCAGATAGTTCTGAGCAGACTGCATCGCTGATTCGATTTGGAGAACTTGCCGGGCAACCTCACGATTTACGCGATTTAGCTGTTGAGGACGAACGTTGGCTGTTGAACAAAGAGGATATTGCCGAATTATTGGATACAGGAAAAAAGCTATCTGCAATTCGTAATGAGTATGCTGAGATATTTTTACCGGAAGCCTGGGACCAAAATGTTCTTGAAATCAGACAGAACTTAATTACACACGGTTCAAGTTTTTTTAAATTCCTTAAAGGCTCTTATAAGCAAAGCAACAAACAATTAGCTTCTTTTTGCAAAACTGCATTACCGAATGATCTTCAGTTAAAAATCACTTATGTCGATGCAATTTTAGAAGCAAAGAGGCTAGAGAATACACTTAGGGATCTCGAACCTATGGGGGTAAGCCTATTTACTAAACGCTGGCATAAATATAGAGCAGACTGGGAAGCGCTTAAATCTCAATCTGATTATTTATTGCTTGTCCATCAACAGGTTTTAAATGGATTTGTTTCGAAAGATATTCTGAAATATCTAACTCGCAACGAACCTGCTTCAACAGCTTCAGAATACGCACGAATTCTTAACCAAAAAATCAAGGAACATAGAGAAGCGATAAATGCTGTCCTGGGAAAACTAGAAATTGACGAAGTTAGAAGGTCACCGGGCAAATTTTTGTCGAATGAAAAATTTGTCCCTCAAATGGAGGCACTTAGCCTATGGAAGGAGCGCCTTGCTGAAATTCAACAGGTAATAGCATGGAATAATTTAGAAGAAACTGCCAAAAACGATGGATTGCAATTCCTAACTAACGCATCTGTGCATTGGTCCGGGGCAGCCGATTTCTTAAAAATTGCTTTTCAGAAAACCTGGTATGAAAGTTTAATTGAACAAGCGGTGTCGTCAAGTGCTGCCTTAAGAAATTTTGAACGGACAAGCCATGAAGAGGTCGTAGAAAAATTTAAAAAAATAGACCTTTTAAAACTCCAGTATAACAGGGCATTGGTAGCATTGAAACATTGGGAAAGTGTTCCTCGGCAAGAAGCGGGTGGCCAGGTTAATATTTTAAGAGCGGAATTTAACAAGAAAGCCCGGCACAAACCGATTCGCAAACTCGTACATGAAGCTGGGCTTGCAATTCAGGCAATAAAGCCTGTTATCATGATGAGCCCTATGTCCATTGCAAATTTTATGGCACCTGGTTCAATCGAATTTGATCTTGTAATATTTGATGAAGCAAGCCAGGTTCGTCCCGTAGAAGCTTTGGGCGCATTACTTCGCGGAAAACAACTTGTAGTCGTGGGTGACACAAAACAGCTTCCCCCAACAAGTTTTTTTGATAAAATGAACAATGACTCAGAAGATGAAGAAAACGTTACTTCTGATATGCAAAGTATCTTGGGGATGTGTAACGGACAGGGTGCATCCGAAAGAATGTTAAGGTGGCACTACAGGAGCCGTCACGAATCACTTATCAGTCTTTCGAACCGCGAATTCTACGAAAACCGTCTGGTGATATTTCCAAGTCCAGGCTCTAAAACCAGAATGGGATTAGCTTATCATCATTTGCCGAATACGGTTTACGAAAAAGGAAAAACAAGTACCAATCCCAAAGAAGCTGAGTATGTCGCGGATGCTGTCATTGAGCATGCCCTGAAAAATCCGAAACAAACGTTGGGTGTTGTTGCCTTCAGTTCCAAGCAAATGCAGGCTATACAGTTTGCGCTGGAGATAAAACGTAGGAAAAACCCTGCTGTCGAATCATTCTTTACGAGCCATCCGAACGAGCCATTTTTTGTGAAAAATCTGGAAAATGTTCAGGGCGATGAGCGAGATGTTATTTTAATAACTATAGGTTACGGACGAATCGAGGATGGAACAGTACCAAAACGCTTTGGCCCGCTTAATAACGAAGGCGGGGAACGCAGATTAAATGTATTGATCACCAGAGCAAAATTGCGCTGTGAGGTCTTCGCAAACATAATTTCAGAAGATATTGCGATAACGCCCGGTGAAAAATTTGGAATTAGGGCATTAAGGAATTTCCTTTATTTTGCTCAACATGGAAAATTTAACGTTGAGAAGGATATAAGTATTCCCTTAGTCCGGCCATTTGAAGATCATGTTGCTGATCAATTAATTGAGGCGGGCTATACAGTTCGTAAACAAGTTGGGTCAGATGGCTTTTATATTGACTTAGCAGTTGTTGACAATGATAACCCAGGTCGGTATCTTCTGGGAATAGAATGTGACGGAGAAGCATATGCCAGTGCGAAATCAGCCAGAGACCGTGACCGGCTCAGAAGACAGGTTCTTGAAACAATAGGCTGGAAAATGTACAGGGTATGGAGTACTGACTGGTTCAGAAATCCTGACAAGGAACGGCAAAGACTCATCGCTGCAATCGAAACTGCCAGAAATCAAACACTGGTGGATGATTCAGTTGAAGAAGAATTACAGATGGAACTAAGTGCGGTCATTCGTGAAGAGGTAAGGGAAATTGAGGTGTTGCTACCTGTTTATGAATTAGCATTCTTGCCAGCCGAAGTGGCGTCCCAAGAATTACATCTACATTCACTGGGAAAGCTTGGTGGATGGATACAAGATATCGTAGCCGTTGAAAGTCCTATTCATTTTGATGAAATGGCAAGGCGACTTGCAGACGCGGCTGGCGTATCAAAAGTTGGCTCACGTATCAGGCAAGCTTTGACTGATGCCGTCAAATATGCATCTTCGTCTGGTCTTATAAAAGTAAACGGCGATTTCTTATGGTATCCTGAAATGAAAGTTCCCGTAATTCGAGAGCGAAGCAATTTCCCTGGTACCTCCAAACGCTTACAATATATTTCTTCCGAGGAAATTCAGCAGGCAGTTAAGAAAATTGTAGAAACCTCGCTGGCGATTCAACCAGATTCAGCTGTTCCGCTTGTCGCAAAGTTATTTGGTTTTTCACGAGTAACTGAGGAAATGCGTAAGGATATTTTAGTTGCAATTGATCGTAGCACGGAAAATAACCTGGTAAAAAAAAGACGGGGAATTTTTGAAAATATCTTGAAGTAAGGTTATCAATCAGCGCTACAATACCCTGTAATAAGTAGAAATGATTGGAGAATTCGGAGTCGCTGATCAACACAATTCGGAAATTGAGGGCAGGTCGTCTCCTTTGGAATTAACCAGGCTAAGTAAATGATTTACTATTTTGGCATATGGTGAGTAATAATCTGTTAATGGTCAATCTGCCACGGAATCATATGGTCAACGCGTCAGAGTTCTCCAGACTCGTTCCAGACCACTAATATCAATACTTGATTATTAAAAACTTGCATATATTATTGAAAGATTCTATCAATTAAATAACAACATTAAAAATTATCACGCTCATCATCGGCAAATTTTGCTCTCAAAAAAGTATTAGATTCTTCCTTTTCTTTAATTGGACAAAATGCTGGCAGATCATCTAATAGTCTTCTTCACACCTTATGAAACCTGTTTTAATTTTATGGTAATTTGGTAATAATATTTCAGCTTTTGCTAACATTAACTTTGATAATTGATAATATTACAAGAAAAAAGCATATAATTATTGGGACAATTTAGTGTAATTAAAACAAAGCCCTCATTTCAAACCAGTGAAACTAACAAAATTAAAGATCCAAGGCTTCCGATCTTTTGGTCAGCAAGTAAATCTAAATATAAATCCTGAATTGAGCGCCTTTATAGGTTTAAATAGCTCTGGAAAAACATCTGTAATGGATGCACTCCGAAAGATGTTTAGCTCAAATTTTGGAGAAAGGGAATTTCATCTGAAAGACTTTCATCATGCCAAGGATGAGAAATCAGAAGATATAAACCGTCGATATCTGTCTATTGAAACGCGCTTTGATTTCAGTACTAATCCCGATGCAGTACCACATTTTTTCTTAGGGATGGTTGTAGGAGCACAAGGAGAGTACCCTTATCTGAGATTAAGGCTGGAGGCCACGTGGAAAAAATCCGCGATCGAGCCAGATGGTGAATTAGATAGCAAACTCGTTATTATAAACGTGCCTGAGGGCGCAGATGTGAAGGACGAAAATAAAGTGCCTTTCCCAAGTCATCTTAGGAGTTTAATTCAAATCCTATACGTGCCCGCAATACGTCGGCCTGCCGAGCAGTTAAAGTATGCTTCGGGAAGTCTACTTTACAGGGTTCTTCGCAAGATAAAGTGGACTGATGATTTTACTTTAAATTTCAACCAGCAAGTTGAAAATATCAATAATGATTTTAAGGATCTGGCAGAGTTTAAAACAGTACAAAACTCTATTAATCAATTTTGGCAGCAGTTCCACAAAGAGGACAGGTATCGTCAGACAAGTATTGGTTTTGGTGGTAGTGATTTTGAATCTATCTTAAAAAAGCTCGAGATATCATTCAGCCCCACAGAGGCTCATAAAAACTATAAGATTGATGAACTTGGAGATGGCTACCGATCCCTTTTCTATCTCACTTTGGTATGTTCTCTTTTGGATATCGAGGAAAAATTTGGTAAAAAAGAAGATAACGAAGATATAGGTCTAAACAGGCCGTTGATAACTCTACTGGCAATTGAGGAGCCCGAAAACCATATTGCACCGCAACTTCTGGGTAGGGTTGTTTCAATCTTAACTCAGATAGCAAAACAACCTAATTCTCAGGTAATCCTATCTTCCCACACTCCATCAATAGTAAAAAGAGTAATCCCAGAGTCAATTTTTCATTTTCGAATCAATGACTCATACGAGACAGAAATAAATCAGATCGTTCTCCCCGAGGATAATGCCGAAGCATATAAATATGTTCGTCAAGCCATTCGCAATTATCCAGAAATATATTTTGCCAAACTTGTTGTTATTGGCGAGGGTGATAGTGAGGAGATAATTTTCAATCGCTTGATGGAGGTTATGAATTTAAATTTTGATGATAACATCTTAACCTTTACACCATTAGGTCATCGTTTTGTTAACCATATATGGAAACTTCTGACCAACCTTCACATTCCATTTGTTACATTGCTTGATCTTGATTTAGAGCGAGAGGGCGGAGCTTGGGGCCGCGTCAAATATGCATTGAAGGAACTAATTGCTTCCGGAGTAAGGCGCAACGATCTTTTAAACTTAAAAGATGGAACAATCTTAGAAAATGACAAGCTTGAAAAAATGCATGAGTGGAACATCAACTACAGGGAAACGTTAGATGGTTGGTTGAAAAAGCTAGAACATTTTAGTGTTTTCTATTCAAGTCCCCTTGACCTTGATTTTGTAATGTTGACTTGCTACTCTAAATTCTATAAAGATCAAATTCCGAAAGGAGGCGGTCCAAGGATTCCGGACAAATTAGAGAAACCTGACGCATTTGAAGAAAAAGTGTCTGCTGCGGTAAAGGCAACGCTAAAATCTGAAGATGCAATCGGCGAGCAATACACTGAGGCAGAAAAGGAACTTATGATCTGGTATAATTATCATTTTTTAGGGCGAGGAAAGCCCGCAACCCACATAGCAACCCTCGCAGTTATGACTGACGAAGATATAAGGGATAATTTACCCGAAGTATTCACTTCAATTTTTCATCGAATAGAAAACAAGCTGCGGTAATAGACTATGAAAAAAGTAAGGATTGAAGATTGGTCACCAGCAGGCAAGCTTAACCTCGAAGAGACAGCCCTGAAGGTCATTAGCTCAAAAAAAAACTTCCTGGTCGTCGCGGGGCCTGGTGCGGGTAAAACAGAACTCTTGGCACAAAAAGCATGCTTTTTACTTCAATCAAATGAGTGTAAGTATCCACAAAGAATCCTGGCGATCAGTTTTAAAAGAGATGCTGCATATAATTTAAAAGAACGGGTAAGGCTAAGGTGTGAGGAAGTGCTGTCGAATAGATTTGATTCAATGACTTTTGACTCATTCGCAAAATTGATTCTCGACCACTTCGGAAACAGTCTTCCGCAATCACTCAATATTGATAAAGATTACCTAATATTATTAGATGATAAATCTGTTCTGGAGTATTACGAAAAATTAGATCGTACTTTTCGATTTTCAAAAACGGATAAAGAACTCATATCGTTTCATACCACATCAAAAGTTGGACTAGATTCCCATTCAAATGCGATATCTATTAGAAATGCTGTCTGGGAAAGCATGATGAAAGATAAGCCCTCTAAGCTAACCTTCAAAATGATTATGCGTCTCGCGGAAGCAATTATGACAGGCAATGAGAAAATAAAATTGTTCCTTCAAAACACTTACAGCCACATTTTCCTTGATGAATTTCAAGATGCAACAGCAATTCAGTATGAGTTCTTTAAATCTTGTTTTTTAGGCGGTAACAGCCAGATCACAGCAGTTGGCGACGATAAGCAAAGGATAATGCTTTGGGCAGGGGCACAAGAGTCTGTATTCGAGGATTATTTACTGGAACTTTCAGCGGAAAAAGCACACCTTAAAATGAACTTCCGTTGTGCGCCGCGCCTGGTTGCGTTACAAAATTATTTAACAGAACACTTGCTTGGTAAAACGGATTTTTCGACGCCCGATCCAAAAAGGCATAAAGAAGGTGGAGAATGCTTTTTATGGGTTTTTAAGAACCCCGATCAAGAAATAACAACACTATTTTCGACAGTTTACAAATTGATAAATGAGGATAAAATAAAACCACGTGAAATTTGTATTTTGGTCAAACAAAGTCTAAATATTTATGCCGGTGACCTAATAGATCACTTTAATGAACACGGCATTAATGCCAGAGATGAGAGTATTTTACAAGATCTTATTGCACAGGATCTCTCTCAATATATCATTCATTCTCTCTATGTTATTTTTGATAAGCGATGGAAAGACTCGAAAACCATTGCATTAACTTTTCTAAATAACTTACACACTGATTTGGAGCAGTCTCAGCTGCTCAAATCAGAAATCTCATTTTCTAAATTTATTAAACAGTGTCAGCAGAAATATAATGATGTATATTGGAATGCTGAACGACTTGGAGCCGTAATCAACGAAATAATTGACTTTGCCGGACGGGATAAAATACAATATTTTTATCCAATGTATAAAAGCGTAAAATTCCTCGATGAAACGTTAGCTGATATAATCCGGGAGCTTACAAATCTTTATAACGAAGATCTAGGACTTATCCAAGCGTTGGAAAGCCTCATTGGTATTGAGACAGTTCCAGTCATGACTGTTCACAAGAGTAAAGGACTTGAATATCATACGATAATTTTCGTCGGTCTTGAAGATGGAGCGTTCTGGAGTTATCAGAAACAACCTGATGAAGACAAATGCGCTTTCTTCGTTGCCTTGTCCCGAGCAAAGCACAGGGTGATTTTTACGTTTTCTAAAACCAGAAAAGATCGAAATGGAAGAATTCGCAATCAAAGTTTCAAAGTCATAGAAGATATTTTCAATGAATTAAAAAATTCTGGATTAGTGATAACTGAAGAAAAGTAAATTGATATGAATGATATTATATAGACTAAGTGATATAATTTACGTTAATTAAGTATCTAAAATTGTCTAATCCTAATTTCCATATTCCATAAATCACCTCGGCGAAATTTTTCTTCACTCAACTATGAAACGTTTAGCTCTGTTCAATAAAGCCCCTATTATCTTTCATTTTTTCAAGAAATTTCTGAAACTCACCGTTACTATTTTTCAATGCGAAATTGATTTTGTCAAATGGCGCAATTAGCTTAAATCTTCTCTTAGAACCAGCACCTTGATATTCAATCTCTTTAATGATATTGTCATTAATAAGAATGGGAAGTAAGTGATCGATAAAATATTCGGCGTTTTGACCAAGCTTAATACGAAAAACATTATCATTTAGATGAGAACCACGAATAAATCTTCTTAGTGCTTTCTGAACGAGCGCAAGATCTTGGTCAACTTCAACCCTTACTTGATTATCCTCTTCGACCTCTACTTTCCCGAAATTAAAACCGAGCGCAAGGAGTTCTCGATTTATGTTATACGGATCATAGAATTCTAATTCAGTTATTGAATTTTGAACCGCTACAATCTCGCAATCGTGAAGAATACTATGGTCAATAACATTATGGTTTTTAATAATTTCCAGGCTATCAAATGTGCAAAACTCAAACAAAGAATTTTGAATATTCGTACTAAAAATGGCGGTTGGCTGAAAATGAGAGTTTCTAATAACCAAATTGTTTAGGGTAACACCCTTAAGACTATCGACAGGAAATGAATAATTTTCTAAAATAATTCCAACAGAGTTTTTTCCTGATAATATTTTCAAAATTAAACTACCGCAATTCTCTTTAACATAAGAAGCGGTATTTTCAGTAAGTTGTATTATTTTAAAAATTTTTGCGATATCCTGAATCTTAATTTTCTCCTCTTTTCGTCCGTAGTTCGCTAATACATCAATAGTCTGACCAAATATCAATCCCTTTCTAAGCAAATTTTTAAATTCCTGAATTCTGTTTGCTGCAAGAGCATTGAAGAAACTGACCCCGAGAAAAAATTCCTTAAATTCTTCATGGTCGAATTTTAATTGATTAGCTACTTCCGCTTTTATAAGTAGCGCGTGCTGTTTTAATCTTTCTTTTATTTGCCTGCTAATCTGAACAGAAAAACCATTTGACTCAGAATAAAGGTCTGCCAAAAGATCAACGATACTTAAAGATAAGGAGTCCGTATTATTTAGCCACATTTCTTCGGCCAATGCTGCTAATAACTCATAATGTTGAGAAACTGTAAGTAATGGCTTGTTCTCTCCTGACGTATCAATCCATTTGGTATCTGCTTCTCTTGTAATTATTGTGTCAACAAAGTTTGGAAAGTAATCGATCGAATTAAGTTGTGAGGAGGAAATTTTGTCTAGATTATTGTCGTTCCCCACAACCGAAAGTAATTGATTGACTAGTACTGGCCTGGTCAATAATGGATGATCCGAACCTAATTGACTTTCAATAAGTTCATAAACTTCCTCTCCGTTATAGATTTCACGAGATAAGGCGTAGGCCTCGAACTGTGTCTTATTCCATCTGTTAATTCCTATTTTAGCAAACGAAACAGAATCCATACTAATGGTATCGAACAACTTAGCTTGTGCGCCAAAACCTTTGTAATCAAAATAGGCTTTTCTAGCTGCAATCAAAACGTTACCGGAAGAGTTGAGCTTAGTCATTAGTTGCCCTGTAGCGGAAAGAGCCTCCCCACTTGAACTTACCATAAACATCTCTTCAAAACCGTCGAAGGCTGGAACAATCAAACCGAGCTTGACCATTTCAATGAATGATTCGTAGTAGAATAGCCTAAATCTCAACCGGTTAACCAAAGATGCTATTACAATATCATCAAAACGTAAAAAAGGTCTACCGCCTAGCGGAATGGGAACTAATAACCAATCAGTCCTTTTCTTCTTAAACAACTCAGCTTGATGAACAGCTAGATGATTAATAATCGTTGTTTTACCTTCCCCTGCATCACAGGTCAAATAAACAACGCCGGTAGTACCGGGAATCCTTTGGCCCAACTTTTCACGCAAACATTCGGTGACGTTATCCGTTGGTCTTTCGGTTTCAGTAGGATCAATATCGATATCATCAAGTAAACTTCCTGTAGGATTAATAAAATCTTTAGTGGCAGGTAGAAATTCTCTGATACGATCTGCTAATTGTTCCAATTGAGCCAGCCTCTTAGCAATCCAAGTACGGGCTTTGATTTCCTCTTCATCCTCCCTGATGAAAAGTTCCCCCTCTTTATCGATAAGTTGAATTTCAATTGCCTCATTTCTGATAATCCCAGTAATTTTACCTTTATTTTCCAGAATGTCATCGGCACTATCTGCAAATGAAATTAATATTCGTTTAAAATCTTGTGGATTCATACTAAAGACTTTTCATGTAATAATTTTGAGTTACCATTCTACTATAATGTGTAGGAGTTGCCCGACCTGCCTTGGTTTGGAAATGAAATACCTCACATCCCATAGCGATCGATGTCAATATACCTGGCCAGAAGTCATCGTCAGAAGAAACAATACCATATTTTTTATCCTGGTGTGCAATAGCAATCATATCCGCCGTAAGCATAGTATCAACAAGCTTCTGTTCCTTTCGGAAGAAAATATCATCTACCTTCGTATGGCTACATTGACTACACTTACCGGTATCAACAAAACT
Source organism: Dyadobacter koreensis (assembly GCF_900108855.1). Lineage (GTDB taxonomy): Bacteria > Bacteroidota > Bacteroidia > Cytophagales > Spirosomataceae > Dyadobacter > Dyadobacter koreensis. The sequence continues at coordinate 780,050 of NZ_FNXY01000004.1, read as the reverse complement.
GTAGACAGTCAAAACAGGACACCCCGTCTGCCTGCACCCCACAACAATGGGATGGTTTGACTTTAAACCTGAGGGAACTCCGTTTCTTCGGAAAGTATTCACTAGTAATTTTGTAGGTTCAATCTTTAAACTCGTAGCCAACTCGGCATTAACAATAACTTGAGTCGAATTATCGGATAACAGAGTAGTCAGCGGAAAACTGCTATGAATTTCAGTTCTGAGATTTTGCGCTCTTCTGGTAATGTTGTTGCCTTCATACCAGCCACCATACAATCTCACAACAATTCTTAAGTCATGGATCTCACCATAGTTTAACTGATTGACGGCTTTTTCAATAATATAAACAAGACCTCTACCGTGATCAATGGACTCAATATTATCATAGTCAATAAGTATATTGAAGGGCATGTTACTTAGTTATTTGGGCTTAGAGCTTAAATTAAGCAAAATTCTAGAAGTTGAAGTATTTATTTTTCAACTATACCTGAAAAACAGAAATCATATTGGGAATGGATTGGACTTTCCAACCGAATTTCATAATAATTTACATTATGGGGATTTGATTTTAGAGACTTGATTAAATCTATCTGTGAACGATTTATAATTTAAATGACCAACTTGGCTATCTTATTCAGGTCTTCTAAGAAATAGTTCGACAAATGTTCGGCTCCGGGTCCCATTTCGCAAAGTGGCGCGATGAAGGCCAGTAAGATAAATGGTAAAATTGGCTCGACCGCCGAGGAGAAATATTACAATCAACTTTTTTATAGTCACACCTTCGTTGTTACCGATAAAGATTGCAACTGCACAGAAAACGAAAACAATTCTACCAGCCATTAAACTTAAAACAACCGGTTGAAGGTGTCCAGTCTTTCCCGTCTGGGGCACAAAGAAAAAAGACTTTTCAAATATTGGATCTGATCAAAAAGGACCACACATTCTGGTTTAATTTCCATTTTTCCATTGAAGAGAAGACCGTCTATTATCCAATAGATAAGTCATATGTAATCTTCGCTTGGTGACGTCCGGCCAATTTTTTACGAAATTACATCTGTCTCAAAAATATCTAATGAAGCCAGATCCTCCGAACCCATCTGGGTTTGCCCTAATGAATTCTTTGGTAGCATAGCTCTGTCGTCTCATTAATAAATCGGAACATCCCCTTCGAAAAGGCATCTTTATGAAAGTTGCTGACAATCTCTGCTGTTCGCTGAGTGGTTTCCTGCATCAAAAGACCGTTAGTTAACTGTTCACGAAGAGTAGTTTGCACTTCTTTCACTCAAGAAAAGGATACTTGAAACACGAAATTTGGCAAGCACCTTATCTTCATTATTGTGATTGATTAAAATTACAAAGAAATCGTCCGTGTGTTACATATAAGCATGGATACGGAAACACAGTTTGAGAGCGATTGATTCTGATTCCAATTGTAGCGGTTATCAAATTGTTTGGATGAGTATTCAGATTTGGTTTTTTAAATTGTTCAAAGCTGGAACTGCTGTTTGCATCTTCATAGACGGCCTTTTGGAACATATTTTCGTTTGTGTAGCACAAAGGATGGCAGTAGAGTTCAGCATTCTCAAAATACGAACCTACGTACAACCCCGACTCTTACAAAAGGTCTGCTTGGTTTGAAGTCATCCGTAAGCCTATTATCAATATCACCCAGAGTTGGATGGTCAATTATTACATCCACAGAAAAGGCTAGTCTACTATCATAAGATAATGAAGCAGATATACCTTTATTTTTTTTCTTGGTTACAAGTAAGGGGCTTATCTGCGGATCTCCTCTTAAGAATAATAGATCAATATGCGTGCCAACCTTCTTAAAAAACCATTGACCTATCCAAGAATATCGTAGACCAACCTTATACATTTTTATTTTCGGCGTAAAAACTCCGTCCACTGAGGTTTCAATTGTAGATCCGTAACTGTAAGTTGAATAATTAATAAACCTCTGCCCCGTCATAAATTCCCCAACGGCCTTTATAGTTTGGGAACCCACAGCTAGATTTGCACCATAATTGTATGTAATTGATGTTCCTGTGGCTCCAATTGGAATTCCTCCATCTAGATTAGCGTTGATGGCTAATTTGACATATCTAGAATATATCGGATAATACGAAATACCTAGATTTACCCCCCCTATAAAAGTAGCATCGGACGATGTTGTGAGACTGTGCGTGTTCTTCCCATTGTACTGTATATTGACTTCATTATTTAAAGCCAACGGCACTACTTCAAAAAACAATCCAAATTCAAAGCCGAACCTATTAAAGTTCTTTGAATAGTGTTCGTCGTAACTTGGCTCATTATCAAGACCATCACCCATAAGTCTGATCATTTCACCAGATCCATTAACAAAAGCATCATTGTTTTTTTCCACTTCCTTAGCGGAGTATAGACTTTTTGCTGTTCTTGGATCTAGATCGGGTTCGTAAGTCTTTTTTGTGATATTACTTCTGGTTGATTCCGGTTGTGATTGTTTTGACTTATGCTGTATTTCCCGTTCATCTATTTCTTTTTGACTCCTTTTACCACTCAAGTCTACCATTTGCTTACTCTCAGAATTATCTTTGGGATTTTCTACTTCATTTCTTCTAATTGTCTTTTTGCCACTCAGTATTTCCCGGCTTTCGTTAAGTGCTGTGGTAATATCGCTAGAATTTGAGTTTGGAATCGGTATGCGTAGCGATTCCTCTTTTCGTGCCATGCTACTTGCCCAATCCGTTTGTTGCCTCTCGATATCTGCCAAAATTCGTTCTTGATCTTTTCCGCAATTGCATAACGCTTTTGAATGCGAGTCTGAACGTTCACATACAAGTCTTCCGTCAGCAGGGTGAGAATGACCCTTTTCAAAACATCCTGCTTTCCTAGCGCATTCGTTTGCAGCTCTTGTGGCATTATCTTTTAGTAATTGGAAATAAGACTGCTTAATTCTATTTTCCTCTTGCAGTTGTTTTCTCACATCCTGTGAGAAACTTCCTGTATAGCTTAGAAAGAACGCAATTGACAAAAATATGAACTGGAGGCTTCTATCACTGAATTCTTTAATTAAAAATCTGTTCATAATATACATTTCAAAAGATAGTTTATAGAAATAGAGCCTGCCCGCTGGTAAATCTCAAATCAATTTTTTTTCGTATGGAGATTATTAACCGGAGCCTACTCGAAAATTACAACCGCATTATTGGTTTCTTCCCTGTCTGTCATTATAAAATCCGTTATTAAATATCCTATTTCGTTCAGTTACAGTAAACGACATTGAAATTTAGGATGGGATCAACCGAATTTCTTCACTTATACGATATTTGGCAGTCACAATTGAAACAGAGCATATACCGATCGTAAAATATCCCTTCTTTTTACCCCTAAATGGAGCTCCAATCAATCTCCTCAGTGTTACCCCAAAGGTACAGTGCCAACCATATACTAGAAAATGACAATTTCTTGTCATTTTCTAGTCCATTTTGGCTAACTTGATCAGCTCTGTACTTGGATCAGACCAAAATTTCATTTACTGCAATATGAAGAAAGATGCAGCCAGCTGGCTGAACTACATTGAAGCTACACGCAACAAGGATTTTGAACCCGAAGAATTGATGGTGGAAGGGAAAGAATCGGTTCTTAACTTTAATCAGCAGTTTCTCTCTGTTTTTCATCACAGCATTCCCATTATTTACATGTTGGACTACAGGTCAGGAAAGTATATGAGTATGTCGCACTCCGTTAAATCACTTCTGGGATATACTTCAGATGATTTCATGAAGGAAGGGGTCTCCATTTTGGTAGAAAATTATCATAAGGAAGATTTGAAGCTGTATAATGAAAAAATATTTTCCGAAAGGTTATCCATCCTCAAACAAATACCTGCCACTGAGCACAAAAACCATATCTTTTCATATAATTTCAGGATTCACGACATTAAAGGGCGTGTCGTTAACCTCTTACAACGTAATTGCTTCATTCGATCCGATGAAAATGGAAATCCTCTGATTGCTTTTGGCATGGTTATCAATGTCGACCATTACAGAAATTCGACAAAAACCATACAGCTAGTAGATAAAATTAACCCGGATTATCCAGACCAGCTCCCTCAAACCATTATAAAGAATTTTTACTATGCAAACCAGGAAGATCAATTACTTACTAAACGTGAAAAAGAAGTACTCTTGTGGATGGCCGATGGTCTTTCAACAAAAGAAATTGCGGCCAGATTATTTGTCAGCGAACATACCGTGATCAACCACCGGAGGAATATGAACCAGAAGACGAATACGCCTAATGCAACCGCACTGGTGGGTTATGCGATAAAAAACGGTATTATCTGAATCCGCAGAACCATCGTCTTACTCTTTATTTATCATGAAAAAAGAAAAAAACTCCTGGATCAGTTACATAGGTGGGTTATCTCAAATCAGTAAAAACTATGAATTGTCTGAATTGGAGAATGTAATCCAAATTCTCTCCCCCGACCCGTTTTCACGTTCTTTGCTGTATCACGGCGTGCCTGTTATTTATTTGATGGATTATTCCACGGGACGGTATGTGACCATGTCCAAATCATCCCAGATCACTATTGGTAGCAAAGCTGATTATTTTATAGATGGCGGAATTAATTACACGCTGGAAATCTATCACAAGGAGGATATGAGAATGTTTAATGAGCGAATTTTCCCGGACAGACTCAATTTTCTTGAAAAAGTACCGTTCGACCAGCATCCCGATTACCTGTTTTCGTATAACTATCGATTGAAAAGAAGTAACGGTGGGTATGTTAATCTTCTCCAAAGGAACTGTATTATTAAGTCCGACGAAAAAGGCAAACTAATACTCAGTTTAGGAATGATAGTGAATATTGATCATTACAAAAATGAAAACCCGGTGATACATACCATTGAAAAGATAAGTAAGGTGGGAGTACAGCAATCATGCGAATTAATTAACAAGAAGCTTTATTACTTGCATGAAGAGGACCAATTGTTTTCAAACCGGGAAAAGGAGGTGCTTCTTTGGATGGTTGAGGGATTAAGCAGTAAACAAATTGCAGACAAAATGTATCTCAGCGAACACACCGTCATAAACCACAGGCGAAATATGATGGACAAGACGGGTATCAGTAACGCAACCGCATTAGTTGGCTATGCACTCCGAATGAAAATTATTTAAATATATCATATGTGTAATCTGCCAATATTTGATTAAATGCCAGAGGTTGGTCGATATGAACCAGATGACTGGCACCAGGAACTTTGTAAATTCGCTTGTTCCAAAGATGTAACTGCGCGTCATCCAGATAATCGGGATTGATAATTTTGTCTTCTTCTCCAAAAACCACTGCGATGGGAATTCCCGACTTATTCAGTAAGCCGATCTCATCGCTATATTTACCATCAACCAATGTTTTAAAAAAAGTAGAGCGGAAAGGTATCTTGACAAGAGCGTAATCCTCTAAGAAAAAATTAAGATCGTCTTCTATTTTTGAGACCGACGTTTCAATTGCATATTTTCTAACAGCTTCTTCGTCCGGTCCATCTGAAAACATGGCACTTGGATCTGTGCCGGGATTTACTATTGAATCCAACGTATATTTGCCACCTATGGTGCACGGTCCTCCAAGCATCAAACCTTTCGGGTTCGTTCCAAAATTCAGCATTTCCGAAATGATATTTGTGCCTAAGGAAATCCCCGCCAGAACAAAATCCTGATTATCTACCAAAGTCGTTACAGCAGAAGAGAGCACATTCCCTAACTCAACCAGACTATAACCATTAGCAAGGTCTGCTGCTGCCTGCGATTTTCCATGTCCGGGTAAATCAATAGCAATAAGCCGGTAGTTCTGTAATAAATTGCCCCCAAACTGTTTTCGCCAAGTCCTGGAAGAGGACGAATTCCCGTGAACAAAAAATATTGTTTGCCTAGCTGTTGGGTTTTGTACAATATATGCCAGTTGTAGTCCATTGATTTCGATATAGTGTTGTAGCATAAAACTATTTGGATAAATTGGGGTTAAGGAATATATGATTCAGATTCATGAATGTACTATTTTAAAGTTACCATTACTGCCTGACAATGGTCTATTTCGGAGAATAATATGGTAGAATAGACATTCAGCCGATGTAATATAACCTCTCTTATACATACTCTTGACCTTGCTATAATCTAAATATATGAATACCAAAATAATAAATTATTTTTACCTACTCCTTGTTTGATGACGTCTACAAATGCGGAAAGGCAGGCCGCATCAGTAAACCCCTTCTCAACCGAAGTATGGATAGTGTGGAATCACATGCTCAATGCATGAAAATTTCTGGTTGCAAAGATTATTAACACAAATTATATTTTATTAACAGTTGAGTCAATTTCAATGTACAGAAGGGCAGACTGTACCAGAAGTTCTAACTCATGATAAGAATTAACGAGTATAGTTCTCTTAAAAATTTGAAGCCGGGAAAAGCATTGGATTCTGGAGTTATGGCCGGGTAAACACTCGTTAATGATCCGGTTCTATTTCCAAAGAATCGGTTGTGGGAGTATTGTTTGAAATTTGGCTAGTCAGCCTAGGCATCATTCCGCTTTTGACTGACAGTATTTGTTCAAATTTAGCTAAACAAGAAAAATTTATATTTATTTCATCAGGAATGCTTGTCGAAAATTTCTCCAACTAATTCCAATAGCTCGGCCAGGTGTTCAAAGAATCTCCCGTTATCGGTACATCTAGTAGCAGATTGCCCTTCCACTACTCTGTACCCCTTCCCGAACAGTTGTCGAACCACTTTTTAGAAGACTTACAGAAAATTGCTAAGATGGTTGTTTAGATTTTAAAGCATTGCAAGGCCAGATGAGTGGTGAAACAATTGGCGAATCAACGTAATTCGTCTTTTGTGGTACATTTAAACCGTGGTAAAAATAAACTATTACCAGCATCGTGATTTACTTGATTCTAGCCGGGAAAGGGCTAAAATTGTACAGTAAACTGTCTTCGGTGTACGTTATATCGTACTGCCAAGTCATCATGTTTTCTCTTAATACTAACGTTTTTATGATACTCTTAATGATATTTTGTCTCTGACGTTTGTCCACTAAGATGCCGATTTGAGCCTGTCTGCTTGACAAATTCGATATTTAATGCACGCTGGGTACTTACATCCAGACTCTTGACTTTGCCATGCTTGTCGCGTTTAAAGAAGATATCTGCCTTTGGATCACAAGACGAGATAAATCCATCCTTGAAGTGATTTATCAGTTCGCATTCATCGCCTGATGCAAATTGAGCAATGAGCTTTTCATTCACGCTTTTGATTATGATTGAAGCTTTTGCTTCATCAGAGTAATAGTGTCCGAAATAAACTTCGTGAGGGATGGTGGACCCAGCTGAGTCGGTCAGGTGATAATGCATCGGCTCTGAGGAAGGCGGAATGATGATAAGTTGGCCTTTATGCTCGAATGAGAATAGTATGCCGTAAAAATCAAATTGTGTCTTATTAATTCTTGCCAGAGAATTGCCAGACATTTCCAGGCCGTTTGGTCGCAGCTCAATTTGAACGTCTCGCATACTATGACTGCTTTTATAAAGTCCAGCGTACGCCACGAGTTCTTTGATGTTTGAATCTGAATATATGATTCTCTTTGTTTTGGCAGCTAACTCAAAATAAGAGGGGCTCGTAAGAAAAGTGGCAACATCCATCGCTAAGTCTTTTCCTGTTGTGTCCAACATGGATGTATTGCTTAGCCAGGCAACTGAAATTCCAGCATCTGGCAAAGAGACAAGCTTCGCGCGATACCCGGCTGTTGCTCCGCCATGCTGAAAAATGCGTTTTGTACTATCTCCGGTAACAAACATCCCGGCTGCATACTGGTTTAAGTCCCCATTGCTCAGTGTATCCACACTTGTTTGCTTGGTAAAAAAAGTATCTCCTCCCAGTCTTGCGTTCAAATAAAAGTTGCTCCATTTCACAAGTTCTTCGGCAGTTGTAAGGAGTCCTCCTGACCCGTGGATGTTGTTTTCTGGCATGGCTAACTGGAAATTGCCGTCTTTCGTATCGTATGCCTGGCTCCTAGCAGAAACTAGCTTTTGATAGTTGGTTCTCCATTCCGAATGCTTCATTTCAGCGGGCTTGAAGATAAATTTATCGGTAAATGCAGCGAGAGACAACCCGCTAACCTTCTCAACGATCAATGCCAACAGAATGTAATTGGAATTGCTGTATTGAAAGCGCTCACCGGGAATACTGTTCAGCTCTTTCTGACTGCAAATAATGGCCGAAACATCTTGATTAGTCAAGATCCTAAGTGTCTTTGGCCAGCCACCTAGCTCGGCAACATCACCCCATTCGCGTATGCCACTTGTGTGATGAATAAGATGTCTGATAAGAATAGGATGTCCGTACATGCCGAGTGCAGGAAAATACTTCGATACATGATCGTTTAAGGATAATTTACCTTGTTTCTCAAGGAGCAGAATGGCGGCGGCTGTAAATTGCTTGGAAACAGATCCGGCTTCGATCAATGTTTGGGTTGTTAGCGGGACACGATGTTCGAGTTCGGCAAGTCCCCATGCTTTGGAGTAAATTAATTCGCCGTTTTTACTAACCGATAATTGACCACCTGGTCCATCTGGACGGTAAACATTTGTGATGCTATCAATTTTTTGGGTGATAGGGCTGGTTTTTTGCGACCAACCAGCAAAACAGACAAAAATATTGATCAAAAATAAAGTCCACGATAATGTACTCCTTAAAATTGAAGTCGCTGCGATCCAACTGAGCTGGAAAGTTTTAAAGTAGTTGTGCATTATAAACAGATTGCGAAAGAGGGTTAGACCGGCTTTAACTTCATGAAGTCTCTGAGAAAATTGATTAGAAACACTACTCAGAACGGAGCGCTTTTACCGGATCTGTAAGTGCTGCTTTTATTGCCTGATAACTCACGGTGAAAATTGTAAGTGTGAGCGCGGCCAATCCTGATCCTCCAAAGATCCACCAGGGAATAGTGGAATGATAATGATACTTCGCCAACAACTGGGCCAGGAAATAATAGCTTACCGGTGTTGCAATGGCTATGGCAATCAAAGTCAGGTACACAAAGTCCTTCGAAATCAATTTCCACACACTTGCAATGGAAGCGCCCAGTACTTTGCGTATGCCGATTTCACTTCGCCTTTGCTCGGCAGTAAAGGCGGCCAGACCAAATATGCCAAGACACGAAATACAAATGGCCACGACGGCAAAAAGAAAGCTTAATTTACCCACACGGTTTTCAATCTTGAACTTTGTATCGTATTGCTGGTCAGCAAGCTGGAAATCCAACAAAGTGCCGGGTATATGTTGATCAAATATCGGACGTATTTTTGCAAAAGCATTGGTTACACTTACACCGGGGCTTAATTTGATATATAAGTAATTAGGCGCGTAGGTCATGAAATAGATAGTTTGCTTTACGGGTTCGTAGGGCGATTGCATGATCATATCTTGTACCACGCCTACAATATGGTATTCCGAATCATTGAACGTGCCGTCTTTCCACCTGATTGTTTTACCAACGGGATTGTCAATCCCCATATATTTAACAGCAGACTGATTGATAATGATGGCGGAAGAATCAGACATAAAGTTGGTAGAAAAGTCTCTCCCCTGAATAATCTGCCAGCCAACCGTTTCGCCGTAGTGGTGTGAAGCTGCGATTACTGCAAAGTCGTCCCGGTCACCGGCCGACTTTCCCTGCCAGGAAAATCCTCTTGAATTTGATAGTATATCGGTCACGGGACCGGAGGATTGTGCTACGGATGCAATCATGCCGGATTGAAGCAGGTCATTCTTTAGTGCTTCTAAAGATTTGGTAGCAGGCGGAATCTTCACATACATTAGTCCATTCCGATCGTAACCTGTTGCCCTGTTTTGCCCAAACTGAATCTGGCGGAATACCCCCACCATACCGATGATGAGCGAAATGGAGATTGTAAATTGTAAAACGACAAGAATTTTTCTTGGCAGAGAAGACACTTTCGCAGTGCTTGCTGAGCCGGATTTCAGGATATTAACTGGTTTGAAAGAAGACAAGTAGAGCGCAGGATAGCCCCCGGCAACTAGGCTTACCAAAACACAGAATGCTGCACCAATAAATAATAAGTGTATGTTGAATGCAGCTCCATTTGTCAAAAGAGAGCCGATTTTCTTATCGGCAATTGCATTGAATTGCGGTAGGGTCAATTGTACTAACAGCAACGCAACCAGCATGGAAAACGCAACCATTATAAATGACTCAGCAATGAACTGAACTATGAGTTGCCCGCGCTTGGACCCAATCGCTTTTCGAACGCCGACTTCTTTTGCCCGCTGGCCCGAGCGGGCTGTGCTCAGGTTTATAAAATTAATGCAGGCCAGCAGCAAGATGAAAATCGCTATGGCAGCAAATAATTTGACGTAGTAGATCTGACTTTCGGTATTCTGGCCGTTTTTCCAGTTAGAAAATAAGTGCCACCTGTCCATTGGGTGCAGGGATAATGTTGGTATCGGGCCGGAATTTTTAACCTCCTTAATGTTTCTACGTAAAACATCTTTTATCTTTTCAGATGCCCTTTCAATAGAACTGTTTTGCCGTGTCTGAACTAGAATTTCGAAAGTATTTACATTCCAGTTATCTTTCAGATCATTGACCCACTGCATCCTTTTCCCTGATGCAAACAGCTTCCAGGGCGCTATAAACGACAAATCATTGTAGTCTGAATTTTGAGGGAAATCTTTATAAACGCCGGCTACCATTCCCTCCAGTTCATTATCAATCTTCAAAATCTGACCAATTGGCTGACCTGTGCCAAAAATTGATAAGGCGGCAGATTCTGATAGCAATAGGTGGGACGGATTTGTTAGCGCCGCGTTGCTTCCCATGAGCATTTCAAGAGGAAGAATCTTTGCGCCATCGGGCTCCATGAACCGGCCCTTTTTTCTGAATTTGTTTTCGCCCGAGAGCAAGCTGTAATCCTGTGTTTCCCATGAGACCGCAACATTTTGAAAGTCTGCTGGGAAGTTTTCTCGAAGCTCGGCAGCTAAGGGAAATGGCATATTTGGCGAACTAACGATGCTGCCGTTTTGAGCGGCATGTAACATTACGCGTCCTACATATTGATGGTTTTTACTGGCTTTATTGTACATCCACTCATCCCAAACCCATAAAGAAATCAGCATGGTTATGGTCAATCCCAATGAGAGTCCCAAAACGTTAATTACGGTATAGCCTTTGTTTTTTCCAAAGCTCCTGAAAGCAATTTTGAAGTAATTTTTGATCATATCTGGATTGACAAAAAACGGTGTTGGGTATGTGGCCGTTTCACTCAGTGCATTGATCTTGCGTTTTAGAAAGTAAGGCCGTGAGAATTTTAGCACTTGTATAAGGTACCGCCTCCGGGCGACAGCATCTCCAAATTCAGATGCATCAATTGTATACTGTTCGTGTAAATCACCTATGATTTCTTCGTACTGCTCCGAAGGGCATGTCCATTTCAAAAAGAAATCAGCCCAGTTGGGAGGGGTAGGCTTTGAAAGATGGTCGGCCATGATCAAGAAATAAATGGTAAAGGGATTGATTCCCAGAGTTGATTTCTAAGCTCATGCATATCCGATAACATGTGTTTGCCAAGCGTAGTAACAGAAAATATGCGCTTCCGTCTCCCGCCACGGGCTGCTGTGGGACTACCTAACTCCGAACTGACAAAAGCCTTTTCTTCCAACCTATATAACGCTACGTGAACTCCGCTCAGGCTTACAGGTCTTTCGGTTCGCCGGTTTAGTTCGGCTGCAATGGTTACCCCGTACGCATCTGAATCAAGCACTGCAACCGTCAAGAGAACGAGCTCCTCAAATTCTCCCAGATAAGCTCTTGCCATTTCACCTATGATTGAAGATTTATATCATTGTTGTTTGTTAAACAAATACTATGCCATAGCAGTAAAGGCTTGTAAAGGCGGATTTATAGAGCCCTGCTGTTCGGTATTGAACACCACTTGTACGTTTTTGGCAAGTAATACTAGTACAGAGATCGCGTACTATTGTGTAGTTACCGTCTTAATAAATTTTGTCTATCGCATTTGATGTTTATAAAAACCGGTGGTTTTTCTGAGCTGTGCTGATTGTTTGCCAAGACCGCACTGTCATACTCAAATCGGTCTATTGACAGTACAGTTTTGTGGTACATGAAATCTAATTACAGTGAATCACCGATAGGCACGTTAACCAGTAATATAAAATGTCTCATTTGCGACCATCATGCTGGTGTAATGAGTTCGAGAATGCATAAGGTAAGATTGTTTGTCCGATGCAAACGCAAAAGTCAGCAGTATATCTATAAGATGTATGTTGAACCCGAAATATGGATGGGGGTTATTGAATAAGTGATTGATATTCAATTTGTTTTTAGTTATTTGTGTCTTGGATTCCTAGGGAATCTTTCGAAAGTTTGGCTCAGTCAACATAACCGTAGTCGAACCATTGAAAGGCTCAAAAGCGCCAAAAAGTGAGGTTTTAGCGAACTATGAAAGCAAAAAAGCCCCTCAACTTTTATTGAGGAGCTTTTGTACCCCTTCCCGGAATCGAACCGGAGTTGGTTGTAATAAACTTGACGCTCGTCAATAACCAACTACGCAATTTTTAAACTATCCAAAAAGGTCAAAAAGTCGATCAAGTGTTCGAGTGCGATCTCTTCAGGCCTTCAAAACGCAACTCCAATTGTCGGGAATGGCGTTTTGCAGAGTGACAGAGATTTGAACACCTAGATCACTATTCGCTCGCTGGGTAAACTTCCTATCAGTATTAAATCATCATAAAAGTGGTTCGAGATTTGTACCAGCGGGATCACTCCAAACAGTATCAAAAGACAGTAAACTCCTGCAAATCAAAAAATTGCAGGAGTTTTGTTTTTGGAAAGTACCTCAAAATATTCAATAATTCTCAAAAAAAAGGTGAGTGATTCGGTGAGTCAATTCCAGCATTCTCAAACTCACCAGAATTGACTTAACCAATTGTACCATAGCTTGTTCATGAAATGGACATCTTGTGCTGCCGGATTTGCAAGACTAACTTTGTTTAACCTTTTAACTATAAAAGTTATGAAGACAAATTTCAGTCTGCTTTTCTATTTGAAAAAGCAAAAGAACTATGAAAGTGGTGAGGTGCCGGTTTATCTGAGGATTACAATTAACTCCAAAAGAGCAGAAATCGCAACAGGAAGGCAATGCGATCCTAAACGGTGGAATGCTAAATCCGGGAGGATGTCAGGAAGTAGAGAAGACGTGCGTGGAGAATTCGGATCCATTGAGCACCCCAATTCGGAAATTGAGGACAGGTCGTTTCGGTTGAAATTGACCAGTTTAAGTAAATGATTGATAATTGTTTAGCGTATAGCCAGTAATAGTCTGTTGATGGTCAGTCTGCCACGGAATTATATGGTTAACGCGTCCGAATTCTCCAGTATTGATTTTGAAAGCGCCATGCATAATTTCGAAGTTAGTCATTTTAATTATCGGAGGGTATTTCTGGTTTTGAATTGGAGCTTATCAGTTCAGAGCGGAAGTCGCCTTACCCTGGCAAGGCTAGCGGTCGCAAACGCAGAAAAGAAACCTCAGAGTAAGTAACTTTTGCCTAGGAGTGCTTATAATTCAGTGCTCCCGGGTATGCTTGCTGGATCCGCCCGATGCATATCTGGAATATGCACCAGCAATCAACCCTTGGATTATCTTTTATAAAAATGGGATAGCCTGAACGGCTTTTTCGTAGAAAGGTACTTGCTCACAAACTCATCTTCCGCACTAATAGATTTTTCTGTTTCAGAAATTTTGGTTTTAAGCTCAGCAATGTATCGTATGGCATCCGGCTCCTGTGACTTGATAGTTTCTAGTAACGCTGCACAAGACTGAACATTGGACTTCAATAAATCCATAGTGTTGCTTAGCTGCGGATCAGACCATTGAGGTTTTCTAAACTGTTTGTTTTTTGCAGTAATATAAATGTTGTACTGAATGATCACTGAGCTGAGGGAATTGTTTACTAATTTCAGATTCTCAGAGAGGGTGTTGTAAGATATATTTCGCTCTAAATTTTTGGTATACTGCTCAATCAGCTTGTTTGTAATCCCCGCACTCTGTATGCGTGCAAGTCTTGATATAAGAGCTAGGTTTTCAGGTTTTGATATATCGGCTGTAATTGAATCCTGAAAATTATAATTATTGGACTTTACAGAGGTAAAGTCGTTGGCTTTGATCTGGTGGTTGGAAAGCGGTGGGTTTAACAACTGCCAGATAGGATCAAAAGGAATATGGGTAAGAATAAACTCACGCGGTAGAACCTTATACCAAGTGTAGTTGAGGTCCTTGACAAACTGGAAATTTCCATCAACGGTGCCAGAAGACCATGTCGGATCATACAGATACCAGCCCTTCGAAGTTCTCACAGCATTCCATGCGTGAGCCACCTTATCATTTATTTTCGTTGGGCCTTTTACATAGCCCGAAACGGTGTAAGATTCATAGCCAGCACGCCTGAGAAGCGCATTAAAAAGCTCAGCATAGTGCTCACAAACACCCTTGCGCCTTCTAATTGTCTCCAATACAACTGACTTTGATGACCAGTGAAGTTGATAACTGGGTTGAAGCATCTGAGCTTTTTCAGTATCGTACTGTATCTCATCTGCCACATAGTCAAAGATCGACCTTATTGTGTCTGATTTATACTTGATAATGCTTAGTACAGAATCGAGCTCCGCTGTCTGGGCCGTGGACAGTAATGGGCATATCAGCAATGAAAATGCGTAAATGAATCTATTGATGTGCCTTAAAGGGATCAATGCAACCAGAATTTAATAGTTACGCTCTGTCTTTACCATTGTTGAGAAGCGTTTGAAGCAATTCGACTTTTTCCTTTTCTGATTGAAGCAGACGTTCATACAACTTCTTGTTTTCTTCAAGCGCTTCTACCCATTTGTCAACAGGATTAAAGTTGAGTGTACAATTGTTGTTGATCGAACCAGCATTGTCGTGTAAAGTACTGGCAATAATGTTGATCGCGACTTCTTCACTGAAGTTTTTGATTGCATCAGAAGGAACCTTCAAAATCTCGGCTACCTGTTCAAGAATATCTTGCTCGATCTCCTCCTTTTGCTCCAAAAGTGAAATCCTTTTCTGACTCCATTCCTCACCCATCTCAAAGGCAAGGCCTTCCTGTTTTATACCAAGCATTTCGCGGAAACGTTTGATGTTTCTGCCATGATGTATTTTGCCGGATTTGTCACCTGTCATATTCATAATAGCAAGATAGTTGCTTTTAAGCAAATCTGCAAAAAAATGCACCTGATTGACTGTTTGGCATATTTTATCCCCGTCAGCTTCTAAAATAGAAAATTCAGGAATGGTTTATACACCGGCCGCGTGCTTATTTCACTGCGTCTTTTATTTTGGATGGTAAAGTAAGGCGTGTTATGCTAGACGGTAAACTATTAAATGAAGTTCAGAAACAGGATCTTTCCCGCATTGTTGAGCTAATCAACCAGAAGTTTGCGGTCGAACACATCTTCCTGTTTGCTTTCGGTCAAACAGTATCTGTGGCTTGCGGTTGTTTTACTGCCGACCATTCTTCGGATAAAAAATCCTATTGCCTGATGGTGACTACGATTTTTATGCAATGCCAACAACATTCAATGCAAGATTTTCTGAATAATCATCTCCCTGAAATGCAGGTAACGGTTTTATGCCATTCCAGTGGGAAAGTGCGTCAGCTGCTTGGAGAATCAAATCGTTTTTTTACACGCATATTTAAAAGTGGGCTACTGCTGTACACCACCGGTGGTTACAATACCCTGTCATTTCAACCCGATACTACCCCGGCTGCCGACTTTGATGAGGCGCAGAAATACTTTGCCCATCACAGCTCGCTGGCCGAGGGGTTTCTAAGCTCGGCACGTGAACGGTTTTCAGGCCAGGATTACAAACTGACACTATTTTTTCTACATCAGGCAACCGAACAGACAGCCATTGGATTGATCAGGGTCTGGATGGGATATCGGTTTAATATCCATCATCTTGGAAGATTACTTGAACTCTGCTACTATTTCTCGCCAAAGATCTCCGAGATCTTTGCCACCACTGAGCAGGATCAGATGCTGCTTCGAAAACTAAACCGCGCTTACATCGGTGTCCGCTACCGAAACGATTTTACAGTGACCGCCCAGCAGGCACAAATGCTCCTTTCGAAAACAGAAACCTTCGCTGGCCTGAGTGACTCGCTATGTCACGCTAAGCTGGCGCTGCTGCGAGATCAGGCCGAGATGGCCAGCTTACCTGTCACATTTTAAACTCCTAACGCTATGAATAAAGCTGCTCGTCCAGATCTTGCCCTTGTGGAGCGTACCGCCGATATGGATTACATTCTCCCATTCGGTGATGAAGCCTTTACCCTCAGTGAAGAAACCATAGAAAGCCATTACATACCTGTCAATGCCATACGAAACAATAAACTGGGTTTCTTTGATATTACTTTTGTCAAGTTCTGTCATCCAGCAATTGATCTTGATGTAGCTTTCGGAAAATCAGTTAGACGTATACATCTGACTATCGCCCCTTCAAATCTTTCCGTTAGCTGCGACTGTGGCTGCCAATCAGAAAAGCTATGTATCCATGCTTATAAAACACTTGTGACGCTGATTGACCGGAGGGGGCAGAAGTATTTTTCAAAATTTTATAAACCTGAACAGATTGGTCTGGCAGAACATTATCCAGGGTTTTTTCAGGTAAAAACAACCATTGATGGTGTCAGTATCCATGCAAACGAACAGCTTGGGTCCGTTTACATGCCTGATGAAATAAGTACCGATCGGAAGATTCGGGGTTGCGATGAATATCTTTCGGGACCTGTGACCCATGATCAGCTTGGTTACTGTATTTATACCATTTACCGGCAGGACCATCTGCCTTTTCTTGCTGGTTTTCTTGGACAACTACTCAACGATGGATCTGACATCAAATCTTTTAGCACACTCTTTCAGACCAGTGCAGCACCAGATCACATCGCATTCACCGATCAGCAGCTAATGCTAAACGCAATCGGATCACAAATCCAATCAGTAAATGAACAGTTGGGCCAGACAGAAGTTGAAATCAGCACATCAAACCTGACTGCACTTGCCATAAAATACAATAGCCCAACAGTTTCTAACACTGATCTTCTGCGCCAGTGTCTGCTTGGTCTGTGGTCACGGGCACAAAAGCTGCTATCTGATGAGCATTTCGTGATTCGTTACAGTGATGGCCGCAAGATCGCCTATAATCACAAACCTAAAAAAGGGTACACCCGTCCATTCAGGGCGGCTGATTCTGAACTGTCTATAACCTTTACACTGACCCAGCACCAAGGTTATTTTCAGCTTCATCTCAATTTGATCGTTGGTGGGCAATTTCTGGACTCCTATGAGCTATTCCCTGCAAAAGACCCTCTTTTTGTCTTGGATAATAGCAGCAAGGTACATTTATTGCCTTCCAATTTGAGAGATCTTGATCTGATTACCGCGCTGAGATATACCGGTTTTAACCTCACGGTCATGGACATACATTTACAGCAGTTCAACGCGCAAGTACTACGGTGGCTCTGCTTACATTACCCGGTACATTTTGACTTTGCCACCGGCCTGGATCAAAGAGACTTGGTTATTGAGCAAAGACAGGTATTCATTTTTCAAAAAGGAGATAGTATTTGCCTTGAGCCGCAAGTCTTGTATAAAGATGGCATTGTGCTACCGGTGCTGACTGGTGGGACTGGCTGGTTTGAATTCAATAAGGATCGTCCGGATGTTTTTGTGCGTGAGAAGACAAGCGAAACAGAGTTCGTTGATCTGATCAAAACAATGCACCCCAATTTTGCAAGTCAGTCTTGCAAAATTGGGAGCTACTTCTCACTGCCGAAGAAAAAGGTTCTTCAAACCGGTTGCCTTTCCGATATCCTCTCATTACTAAAAGAAAACGGGATCACAGTTCTAGGGCTTGAAGATACTGCTGAGCTGTCGGATTATCTTAATACAGTTGATATCCGTTTGAACATCCATGCAGACAAAGACTGGTTTGAGATTACATTGAAAGCAGCCTGCGGAGCCGCTGTGGTAAGCATCGAAGCGCTCAGAGAAGCGGTTTTGGAAAACAACGGTCAGCTGAACTTCAAAAATGGCACCCGCGCAGCTATCTCACCGACCTGGCAAAAAAAGTTGAGGCAAGTTCTTTCTTTCGGCCAAACTACCAAGTCAGGTCTTCGGCTCTCCGGTTTTCACTACAAGCTTGTGGATGAGCTATATGATCAGCAAAGCCGGCAGCAACTGAATCAGTTTTTCGAGAACTGCAAGAAAAAGGTAGCTGATAGCATAGAGGCGATAGAAAGTGTTGTCCCTGATTCGGTACGGGCGACACTGCGCCCGTACCAGAAAGAAGGCTACAACTGGCTGTTGTTTCTGAGAAATAACGGCTGGGGAGGCATTCTGGCTGATGATATGGGGCTTGGGAAGACTTTGCAGGTCTTAACGCTTTTACAAAAAGTGTATCATAACGGAGTACATACAAGGCCGAGCCTGCTAATCGTACCGACCTCGCTTCTGTTTAATTGGCAGCAGGAAGCTAAAAAGTTTACACCAGATCTTCGTGTGATCCGCTATCACGGTGCATTCAGACAACAGCAGGCTTCACAGCTCGATTCCGGCGACGTTATTTTAACTACTTACAAAACGGTATTGAATGATATCGACATACTAAAATCTGTCGAGTTTGAATATGTAATCATTGATGAAGCGCAGGCAATCAAAAACCCTTCCTCTCAACGCTACAAAGCTGTCAGTATCCTGGATGCGCGCAGCAAGCTGGCCCTGACGGGCACTCCCGTCGAAAACAGCGGAAGTGACCTTTACGCCCTGATGAATTTTGTTAACCCGGGCATACTGGGAAACCTGCGAGGTTTCAACAAATTGCTCTCCCCAAAGGCACAAACAGAAGACAAAACTCATTTGCAAAAAGTGATCAATACTTTTATTCTGCGTCGTACCAAGCAACAGGTAGCCAAAGACCTGCCAGAAAAAACCGAAATGGTCATTTACTGTGAAATGGAAGAGGAGCAGCGAGCAGTTTACGAAGCATACAGAGTCCGTTACCAGAATGCCCTTAAAGATAAGGTGAATGAAACCGGCTCAGGCAACTCAAAACTTTATGCTCTGGAAGGGCTGATGAAACTGAGACAAATCTGCAACGCGCCTGCGTTGGTGAATCATCAGACTGATCCGGCAGCCGTGCCGGCCAAAATCAAAGAACTCATGCGCCGACTGAAAGAAGTCACTCCTCACCATAAGGTATTGGTATTTTCAAGCTTTACCGGATTTCTCGGGTTGATCAAACAGCAACTGGAAATCTCTCAAATCGAATATGCCAATCTGGATGGTAAAAGCAGAGAAGATCAAAGAAGCAAGATGGTTCAGCGCTTTCAAACCGATGATGATACCCGCGTATTTCTAATAAGTCTGAAAGCAGGCGGAACAGGGCTGAATCTAACCGCAGCAGAGTACGTCTTTCTCGTTGATCCATGGTGGAACCCTGCCGCTGAATCGCAAGCCATTGACCGATGCTACCGCATCGGACAAAAGAATAAGGTTATGGCTTATAGAATGATTTGCAAGGATACTCTGGAGGAAAAAATTCTGAATATGCAGGAGCAGAAGCGGCAACTTGCTAATGAGCTCGTTTCGGACGGAGGCGGTCCGCTGCACGCTATGAGCCAGCATGATATTATTGAATTGTTTAATTAAACTACAAATGGAACAAATAGAACCGTTAACCGTCAAAATATCCCTTCCTGAGCAGCAAATCCAGCTCATTAATGAGCTAAAGCTAGTTTGCGAAAAGCTTCTAGCTTCGAATCTTAATACCCTCTGGCTTACAGAGCCTCAGGCCGCGCATAGATTAAAAGTCTCGATGACAACTATCCGCAAGTGGCGTAATGACGGATTGCTACGCTATTTTGCTGAAGGTCACAATATTCGTTACCGAATGGATTACCTTGATAGTGACTTTGAGGCAAGAACCCTGGTTCAGGGCTTTCGGACCAGCCTTAATCCTTGCAAGACTTAGTCAATTTTCACCGGCATTTTCGTCAGCTTCTGGAACATAAACATTTTTGCAAAACCCGAAATGCTTGCAGCTACCGGGTTCGTTGCAATCTTGCCAGATTTCGACCATCTGAAATCCCAGTTGGAAAAGCATATTACCAACTGGTCAGGTGACTCGACCTTTATTACCGTAGGACAATTACGCACAGTCTGACCGTTTTCATTCCTGGTATATTTCTGGTCATGTCATTATTTAATTACCAAACTCTATCCGCAGAAGACGAATTCGCGGTCTGACTTTTTCGATTAACATAATTAGGAGTTATAAAAAACATAGCCATCAAATAAGCAAATATTCTAATTTGCTCTAAAAGTCCTTTTTGTGGTTCGAAACATAAATGCTATTCTAGTCTGGATAATTTGGAAGCTCTGGCCTCCCGAATTCTCCATCCTTTAGCAATAAAGTAATGGTACAGAATTTACTGAAAGTAGTTTGATTACCCCTGTTTACTTGCCGGTTTGGCGTAACAGATATGCAAGCGCAGTTTGTCTGGCGGCTGAATTCTGTTTATTGACCGTCATAGCCAGCGCTTTTTTGGTACCAACAAAAACGACCAGTTTTTTCGCTCTTGTAATTCCGGTGTACAAAAGATTCCGAAACAGCATGCCAAAATGCTGTGTGACCAAAGGAATGATAACGGTCTCAAAATCACTGCAGTTGAGCCTTTCTCTTTTGTACTGGCTTCAGGCCGAAGCCCCTCGTCCCGACGGTGGAAAAGGCTGGCCGGGAATCAGGTTGAGAAAGGATATGATGGGTACTGAAGATGGATTGGCAAAATATCCGTAGATCCGGGAATCACTGCGAATTGAAGCTGTTTTTACCGTTAAGGAAGAGCATGTTGGTGCAGAAAACCGCGAGATGGTTACCGGTAAAAAAGAAGGAAACAAAGCAGCAGAATTTTACGATAGTGTAGGCGTGGGATATTATCATATTGATCTTCACCCAAGTACTGCCGGAGACACCTACATCGATTTGGTTCGCTTCCTTTTCAGATTCCACTGGGAGCGCTTTTGCCGCAAAAAATGGAGAATCTTCTTCCCGCAAATAAAAACATCGGCACCAAACATATCACCAACGGTTGTTACCGCCTGCATCCGGTGGAATGGAGTATCGGTGAATCGGTTGGTCTACTGATTAAATATGCTTTGGACAAAAAAGTAATCCCCAGGACGGTACGTGAAAAGCAGGGTCTGCTGACGGATTTTCAGGGTTTTATACGGAAACAAGGTATTGAAACGGAATGGCCGAAATAGAAGAAATTATATCAGAAAATTAATAAAGTCGCTATGTCCCGTGCGAACTTGCTAATCTATTGGGGTGAATAACATTTTACTTTTAGAAATTGTAAGTAAAAAAAGTGAATTTAATTCCTTAAAGTAAGTGAGTTTGGAAGAATGATCAGTTATAAAAATATATGAGTCGAACGATTCGATTGGTGGGTGCAGGTGGTAAAAAGAGTGATCCCAAGAAAGTTATTCTCGGGTATTTTGCAAACAATGAAAATACGACGATTCCGGATCTGAGTAAGGAACTGGATGTGAGCGTGCCAAAGATCACTTCTTTGGTCAGCGAGCTTTTTCAGGAAGGACTTATTAAAGATTACGGAAAAATAGAATCAACCGGCGGAAGAAAGCCGAATCTTTACGGAATCGTACCCAATTCGGCTTTCTTCATCGGTGTGGATGTAAAGCAAAGCCATATCAATATTGGTTTGTCCGACCTGCAAAAAAATCTGGTACGGATAGCTGAAAAGCTGCCTTTTAAACTGGATAATACGCAGTAGTCGCTCGAAGCGCTTTGCGTGTACATTCAGGATTTTATAGCGAAGCTTGAAGCTCCGGTCGACAGTGTTTTGGGGATTGGTCTCAATCTTTCCGGAAGGATCGTTTATACTACCGGGCATAGTTACAGCTTTTTTCATTTTGATGAAAATCCGCTAGCGGGTGTTATTCAGGTAAGAGTCGGTATTCCGGTTTTTCTGGAAAATGATTCCCGCGCCAGGGCTTACGGAGAGTTTAGTGCAGGTGCAGTGGAGGAAGAAAAAGACGTTCTTTTCCTGAACCTGGATTATGGGATCGGGGTTGGAATTCTGTTCGACGGACAGGTTTGTTATGGTAAGTCCGGTTATGCCGGAGAGGTAGGGCATATGCCGATTTTCGACAACGAGCGTATTTGTCATTGCGGAAAAAAAGGTTGCCTGGAAGCGGAAGCATCCGGCTGGGCCCTTACCCGAATGTTCCGAGAAAAACTGGCAGAAGGATCTTCTTCCGTAATCACATCGGTAAAAGGAATAAATTCTGAAGACATTACGATGGATAATATTATCGAAGCCGCGCTGAATGATGACGTGCTTGCTATTGAGCTGATCGCCAGGGTAGGAGAAAATCTGGGTAGAGGTATCGCTGCGCTGATCAACGTTTTGAATCCGGAACTGGTTGTATTGGGCGGTAGTCTGATCTCGACGGGCGATTACCTTTATTTACCTATCAAAACAGCGTTGAACAAATATTCACTAAGCCTTGTCAATAACGATTCACAGCTAAAAATGTCAAAACTAGGCGAGCGGGCCGGTATTCTCGGTGCCTGTCTGCTTGTCAGAAACCGCCTGCTGGAAATTGAATAAATAAAAGTGATGTGTGTAAGAGGGTTACAGATGTCCTAAAATAAATTTACTTTGGCATCTGTGCTTTTATCAAATTTTTAAAAATGCAATATTAACAGAATGTTATTTCCTTGAAGTATTTTGTAATACAAAACTGATTTACCGAAATTGCGGACATTAAAGCTGCTAGACTTGCATGGTACAATTTCCGGACAGTGTTTATACCGATGAAGAATTATTAACCTTGCTGCAGCAGGGTAGCAGGGATTCTTTTGAAATTTTGTATAAAAAATACTGGAAGCAGCTTTTTAATTCCGCTTACAAAAGGCTGCAATCACGTGAAATTGTTGAGGAACTAGTACAGGACATATTTGTGGATCTGTGGTCCAAAAGAGAAGTTCTGGAAATTCATTCTTCCCTTCAGGCGTATCTTTTTACAGCACTTCGCTATAAATTATTCAGCTATTTCCGTTCTCAGTTTATCAAAAAAAAGCACGTTGAATATGTTCTTCACCATTCGGAAGGATACGAAAATTTTGTAGAAGATCAGCTCTACTATGAAGAACTTGCCCATGCGCTTGAAAACAGCGTGGAAACTCTTCCAGAAAAATACAAAACAGTTTACCTGTTGAGCCGGAACCAGAATCTTACGTATAAGGAAATAGCCGCCCATCTGAACATGCCCCTCGATACGGTTGAAAAGCAAATGGGGAAAGCGCTGAAGCTGCTTCGGATAAAGCTTAAAGATTACGCCTGGATTGCTGTTCTATGCGCAGGGCTGAGTAATTAATTTTTGCTTTTTTTTATTTTTAAGTTTCTCATTATCAGATATATGTTGGTTAAGTGGTCTTCAAAAGAAAATATTTCTCATTTTTTTTGGCGGTAGTATCTGGGTAAAGCGACATCGTTTTTAGAAACAATAACGCAACCAATTGAATGTCTAAGGAACGTTTACAATATCTTCTCAATCAACATCAGGCAGGCTTAGCATCGTCTCTGGAAATCGCCGAGCTGGAAAGCTGGTATCTGGCTTTTGAAGAAAAGGAAGATTTTACCGATACGCTCAGTGAAAGCGCAAAGCTGGCTGCGGAAAAAACGTTGTTTAACAAAATCAATGCAAAAATTGATGCCGAGGCTATTCCAGACCTAATCTTTACAAAACCTGTTAAAAAAATTACTTTCCGGAGCAGGCTTTCCGGAATTGCCGCTGCAACGGTTGCACTTTTACTTGTTGGTTATGTTGCCTATCAGTTTTATCAAAAGCCGGAGTTGATGCATCAGTCAACCGCATTTGGTGAAACGCGTACGGTAATGTTGCCCGATGGCTCAACCGTTATTCTGAACGGAAACTCGGAAATTACGTATCCTTCAAAATGGAACGAAGGTGGAAGCCGGAATGTATCGCTGGATGGTGAAGCCTATTTTCAGGTCATTCATACTAAAGATCACCGAAGGTTTACTGTTAAAACTTCTGACGATTTCAGTATCCAGGTACTTGGTACCCGATTCGTTCTTTCCAAAAGGAAAAGTGGTACACGTGTTGTTCTCAATGAAGGGAGAGTACAGTGTAATCTGGGGAAAGACGAAAAGGATACCTTAGTTCTCAGGCCGGGAGAGTTGGTAGAGTTCAGTAAAAAGTCATCGCAATACACACGCAAGAAGGTGCAGCCATCGCTGTACTCTGCCTGGAAAGATCATTTGCTGGTCTTTGATAACACCCCTTTAAAAGATGTAACGACTATCCTTGAAGAAACCTACGGGTTGGTTGTAAAAGCAGACCATCAGAAATTGCTGGAAAGAAAGATCTCCGGTTCGGTGCCGACGGGCAACATCAGGATCTTGCTGGAAGGTATTGCGGAAACATGTAACGTAAAGGTGCGTCAGGAGGATAACAACATTTATATATCTGACAACGACTAAATAATTTCTCATCGTTCAAACTGTAATTCTGGCTAAAATAACATAGCCCTGCGTAAGCTTTGCCCAATATTATCCTAAAACCATTCTTTACTTTATGAAACATTATATTTACCGGTTTTGTATATTACTGCTGATTGTCTGTCCGATTCTGGTGCAGGCTCAGCAATCTTCGCTGGAAGGCCTGGTGATCGACAAAAATCAGGTTACCCAGAAAGCAGCGCCTCTGCGTACGCTGCAATCGCAGATCCAGGAACTGGAAAAACAGTTTTCCGTTTCTATTCTGTATAATTCGAAAATATTGAATGGCAAGAAGATTCAGGCCAGAAAAAATTTCAGTTCACTTGAAAAAGCGCTGGAATATTTACTCATACCCAATGCACTGACTTATAAAAAACTTGATCAGAATTTTTATATAATTTCTGAACAGGAGAAATCAGGTGTGGAAATCAGGACAGTTGTGCCGGCTCAGGAGGTTTTACAAAATAATCCTGCATACAAATCTGCCAACATAGAAGGTTTGGCCTCCATCAGTTCGGCAAGAAATGGTGCACTTTACGCGGATATTACGGTAAAAGGAAAAGTAACCGATGCGTTAACAAAAACGGTACTTCCGGGAGCCAGTGTGATGGTAAAAAATACACCAAACGGAACGACCACAGATGTGGATGGAAATTTTCAGTTAAGCAATGTGAAAGAAGGTGCGGTGCTTGTTTTTTCTTTTATTGGTTACGAACCCGTTGAGATGGCAGTTAACGGCAGACAAAAAATTGAGGTAGCACTGAATCCGTCTAATGAAACGCTGGAGCAGGTGCTTGTGGTTGGGTACGCCGAGCAAAAGAAATCAACACTTACAGGTTCTGTGGCACAAATTACTTCGGATCAGATCAAACAGGCGCCTCCTCTGAATGTTTCGAACGTATTAGCAGGAAGGCTTCCGGGCGTTATCGTAACGCAATCTTACGGAAGACCCGGAGCAGATGACGCAGCCATCAATGTCAGAGGAATCAGTACGACCGGGAATAATTCACCGCTCGTCATTGTGGATGGGGTTGAAAGGTCTTTTACAACGATGGATCCTAATGAAATCGCCAGTGTCAGTGTACTGAAAGATGCGGCTTCGGCAGCGGTGTACGGAGCACGTGCTGCAAACGGGGTTATTCTGGTAACAACCAAACGCGGAAAGTCGGGCAAGCCGGTCATTACCTACGAGACAAACTTCTCGCTGAACAGCAACACCCGTTTCCCCAAATTTCTAAATGGGCCGGATTACATGTCGTGGTACAAAAAAGCGGAAGAATTAGATAACGAATATCTGGTATCACAGGGTAAAACGCCGTTTGCACTTACGTATTCTCAGGAAGAAATTGACCGCGTCAGAAGTGGCAGAGATACTTCCGGTTTTTATGGAGACACAGACTGGTATGGCTTGATGACAGATAACAGAAGTATGAGCCAGTATCACAACCTTTCGGTCTCCGGTGGTTCTGATAGAATACGTTATTTCAGTACTGTTGGGTTCTGGGATCAGGATGGTGTGATGAATAACACGAATTATAAAAGATATAATGTGCGGGCCAATGTGGATGCAAAGATCAACGAGATCGTATCAACAAAACTGGACCTTAGCGTTCGTATGGAGGACCGTTTACAGCCCTCGCTGGCGCCAACCGATCAGAATTATCAGAATCCATATGTGCTTGCTTCCAGAATGCAGCCCAATTTACCGATGTATGGTCCGGGAGGTATGGCAGTGGGAGCAAATTCTGATGCGGGCGTAGGGAATCCGCTGGTTGCTGTTAACGACATAGGTAACCGTACAGCTCAGACCTCAACCTTCAACGGCAATATTACTTTCATTGTCAAAATTCCCTGGGTAACCGGTCTTCAGGCGAAGGTGCTGGCAGGTTATGACAAAGGTTTTACGGAATCCAAAACCTGGGTCTCGCCTTATACACTGGCAATACGCAACCGTACCGCCACCGGCTGGACCTGGACGACTGCACGCATGAGCGCATACAGCGTCAACCAATTACTACAGGATTATGCAGGAAGCAACCGAATTACTTTCCAACCATCCCTTACTTATGATAACGCCTTTGACAAACATGCCATCAGCGCGTTGCTTCTTTACGAATATTCAGGTTATAAAACCAATGGCTTTGGAGTGCAGGCGCGTAATTTTGCTATTGACGATTTAAAAGAGATCAATTTTGGAAGCAAAGGAGTGGATGATCTCAGGGCTGCTTCGGGATCAAGTTCTGAGACGAAACGGGCCGGATATGTAGGACGTTTAGGATATGGGTATGATGAGAAATATCTTGTTGAACTTGCCGCACGTTATGACGGTTCGGTAAACTTCCCGACTTCGAAAAGATGGGGTTTCTTTCCGTCTGCTTCTTTAGGTTGGGTTGTGAGCAAGGAATCATTCTGGCAGGGTCTGGGTTCAGGCATCAATTTTCTGAAAATCAGAGCTTCGGCAGGAAAAATGGGTAATGACCGGATCAACGCTTTCCAATATCTGAATACTTTTCAGTTACGTCCGACCCCAATAGTAGCCATAGGGAATGCGCTTACGCCGTCTGTTTACAGCAATGCGCCGGCGAATCTAAATATTACGTGGGAAGAAGCGAATATGTATAATATCGGTTTGGAAACAAATTTATTTAACAGCAAACTGGGTATCGAAATTGATTATTTCTATAAGCTGACAAAAAACATACTTGATACGCAGAGCGGTGTTTTTGCACCATCTGTGGGCGGAAACTTTCCGGGTACGGTCAACTCGCAGAAGGTGGACAACCGTGGTATCGACCTTCAGCTGAACTTTAATAAAAAGTATGAAAAGTTCTCTTATAACATCATTGGAAACTTTACGTATGCACATAACCGTATCCTGAAAATGAACGAGTCTATAAATGCACCGGCAGACCAGAGAAGGGTCGGCCAAAGTGTAGGATCCAAATTCGGATTTATGGTTGACGGCTTGTATCAAACTCAGGAAGAAGTCAATACAGGGCCTAGTTTTCCGTACGGGCCTGGTGCGCCGGGCTATGTAAAATACCGTGATCTGAACGGAGACGGAAAGATTTCCTTTGAACAGGATGTAACCAAAATAGGAAAAAGCAATACGCCGGAAATTATGTACGGACTCAATCTTCAGGCAGCTTACGGTATTTTTGATTTCTCCGCCTTATTGCAGGGTGCGGCCAGATCCAACGTCATACTGGCAGGTTTGTACAACACAGGCGTTCAGTCGAATACGGTTTATACGCAGACTTTTTCCGGGAACGGCAACAGCCCCTATTTCTTGGTGGAAGATGCCTGGCGACCTGATAATCCAGATGCAAAGTTTCCAAGACTGACGGCTAACAAAGCAGGGCTGACCAACCAGAATGGTTATATGAACTCGTTTTTTCTGCGTGATGGCGGTTATCTGAGGCTGAAAACTTTACAGGTTGGCGTGTCGCTTGGTAAAGCATTTTTGAGCAAGATTAAGGTACAGGGATGGCGTTTCTATGTAGCAGGATCGAATTTGCTGACCTGGGATAAAATAAAATATGCCGATCCTGAGACGCCAAGTGTGGTACAGGCAGGTTTTTATCCGCAGCAGCGTGTGATGTCCGTAGGTACTAACATCACTTTTTAATATCCACGATACAAAGCATTAACAAAATGAAAAAGACAATTCTGTTTATAACGTGCCTCAGTGCCATGGTCTCGGCATTGCTTGGTTTGCAGTCCTGCAACCTGGATGTTACGCCTACGGACCGTTACACCGATATTACCGTATGGGGCGATGTGGAAAATGCGAAATTGTATTTGTATGACCAATACGCCGTGCTGAATACGTTTTCATTCGGCCGCTTTCCGATTGGTTATAGCAATTCAACCGATGCGCTTACCGATCTGATCAAATTCACTTCAACACTTAGTGGAAACGGAACGGCTAACATGATTGCATTTAACCCGTCAAGTATTACCGCAACCAGCCCTACATTTGCTTACTGGGCCGATGGCTATAAGAATATTTTTGCTATCAATAATTTTCTGGACGGCACCCAGAAATACAATACATTCGCTGATAGCACGACAAAAAATCTGTATCATGCAGAGGCGCGTTTCCTGAGAGCCTATGTGTATTTATGGCTTGTTAAGCTGCACGGAAGTGTTATTCTGCTGGATAAACCGGTTTTCGATAACAACAATGTACGATCGAGCGAGGACGACTGCTGGAATTTCATTGCGAATGACCTGGCTTTCGCAGCCAGGTATCTGCCGGAAACCCGCCCTACGGCAGAACTGGGTCGCGCTAAGGGAGCAGCTTACGGACTTCTGGCACGAACCTGGTTGTATGCAGCGTCTATTGCGGAATATGATAAAAAGCAATTTAACAGTGACCTGCTTACCGGCGTGCCTGAGGGAAAAAAATCAGCCTATTACAAAAATGCAGCCAATGCCGCAGAGGCCGTTATGGCGATGGAAGGGAAAGGAATTTTTCAGCTGCTTCCAAAGTATTCCGATGTGTTTTATACCAAAAATAATAAGGAAATTATCCTTGGTTTCAACTTTGTACGTCCTTCGCTGACTCATACCATTGACAGGGATTTTTCCCCGCCTTCTGATATTCCGACCTATGGCGCTATGGGTGTACCTACCGCTGAACTGGCCGATGCTTTTGAAATGGCCGACGGACGAAAGTTCTCGTGGAATGATCCAACGATGGCAGCCAATCCATATTCCGGCCGGGAATCCCGTTTTTATGCTACGATATTATATAACGGCGCCAGCTGGAAAGGCAGGCAGATCAATACGGCAACGGGTTTTGAAGGCTACGTTGACTACGGTACGCAAACCGAACCCAAGAAAACTGTGACAGGATATTACATTCGCAAATACCTGGATTCAACAAACACAGACGCGCTTAGAAATGCCAGCGATCAGCAATATATCGATATTCGTTATGCCGAGATCTTGTTGATCTACGCCGAAGCAGCTGCGAAAACCGGACAATTTGGAAAAGGGAAATCAGCACTTGATAAAGTCAGAAAAAGAGCCGGGTTGCCCGAATCCAAGGCTAAAAATGAAGAGGAACTGATGGCAGCCGTAGAGCATGAGCGTATTGTTGAACTGGCATTTGAAGGTCACCGGTACTGGGATTTGAGAAGATGGCGTAAAGCACATATCGTGCTGGACAACATGCGGGTACACGGACATAAACCGGTAGCAGACGGGAAAGGTGGTTTTACCTATCAGCTGGTTGACAGCGACAAGCAAAACCGCTATTTCGCTTCCAATACCTATTACATCCCGCTGCCTGTTGCAGAAATTGTAAATAATCCAAAACTGACCCAGATTCAGGGCTGGTAATCATTCAAAATT
The DNA here is from genome assembly GCF_900108855.1 of Dyadobacter koreensis. Classification (GTDB taxonomy): domain Bacteria; phylum Bacteroidota; class Bacteroidia; order Cytophagales; family Spirosomataceae; genus Dyadobacter; species Dyadobacter koreensis. The sequence continues at coordinate 749,973 of NZ_FNXY01000004.1, read as the reverse complement.
ATTATTCAAATGAAAAATATATTTTCTGTATTCCTGATCGCTGTCGTTTTTGTTTCCTGTGATTCTCCTGATCAAAGACCAAGAAACGATGATAACACACTTTCCGCTATTTGGGTGAATGTGCCCGGAGCAGATGAAAACAGTGCCCGCTACAATGGTGTTTTTAATGTTAGTAAGGACTCTGTGTTTATTCAGGTTCCATTTAAAACGACAAGTGGTATAGATATTAATTTAAAGAAACTGAAATTCCGTGGTTCTATTCCCTCAGATGCCACGGCGATTCCCGCTATGGGACTTATGGATATGAGCACGCCTGTCAGAATTGATGTGATCTCAGGATTGCAGCATGTGAAGTCTTATATCATTAAAGTGACACAGAAATAATAGTAAAGCATTGGTTATTTCATGGATTACATACCCGGGGTTCGGCTCCGGGTTGTACTTAATTCTGATAATTTATCCTGCCTCAATTCATTTTCAGAATTTAACACAAAATGAAAAAAGTACTCTTCATATTTACCTTTTTAGGTTTTTTGATTTCAGAAGGTTTTGCTCAGCAAAATGACAAGTCACCTGAGCTGAACAACCCTAAATCATGGAGTTTGATCCTGATACCGGACACGCAGAATTATGTGAAGTTTGAAAGGAATCAGCCCATTCTGGATATGATGATGAATTGGATAAAAGAGAATCGAAAAATACTGAATACGGAGCTGGTTTTATGTGTGGGAGATCTGGTCGATCAGAATAACAACGCTTATCCCGACGGAATCAAAGGCGACCAGACAAGTACGCAGCAGTGGAAAGCCGTTTCACGTTCATTTGGCAAATTGGATCATCAGCTTCCTTATATTCTTTCGACCGGCAATCATGATTATGGCATGAAAAATTCTGAAAACCGGTATACGCAGTTTAATTCCTATTTTCCGGTAGAAAGAAATCCGCTTACTTCGGCTTTGCTTGTCGAAATGGCACCGAACGCTTTTGGAATTCCTACATTGGAAAATGCCTGCTACGAATTCAAGCCGCGGCACGGGCAGAAGCTACTGATATTTTCACTTGAATTTGCGCCAAGAAAAGCCATTATAGAATGGTGTAAAAAACTGAGCAGTCAACCGAAGTATTCCAATTATTTCTGTATCGTGCTGACCCATAGCTTCATCCGTTCTATGCTGAAAAACAATGTTCCAATTGACACGGAACCTTATCCGCTGCCGGATGCTACTTACGGCGAACAATTATGGAAACAGCTTCTGTATCCTTCCGATAATCTGAGGCTGGTTTTCTCGGGCCATGTTGCGGATAACGACGAACATAAAGGCCACGTTGGATTTCACAGAGAAAAAAATGCAGCCGGAAAAACGGTTACCCAAATGATGTTTAACGCCCAGCGAGAGGGAGGTGGCTGGAACGGAAACGGGGGCGACGGCTGGCTGCGGATCCTGGAATTTTTGCCAGATGGGAAGACCGTTCAGGTAAAAACCTTCTCTCCGCTGTTTGCCCTTTCGCCGGCTACACAGCATCTCGCATGGCGGACAGAATCTTATGATCAATTCAGTTTTGACCTTAGATAAGATAAAAAGACAAGTTTGACTATTTAGATTTTTAGATCCAATAATCAGGTTGTCTGTTCAATTTTACTTGTTTTCTATGGATATTTTTAAAAAATTTCAGTTTTTCGGAATACTAGCAATTCTGATTTCAGGTTTTGCAATTTCGGGTTTCTATACGTTCTCCGATGCGGAATACTCCCGATCGGAAAAAGGAAATAGCCGTCCGTTGACCATTTCCAAAGCCTTACTGAAAGATAAAATTAAAGGAGGCTGGGCCGGACAAACCATTGGCGTGACTTTTGGCTGGCCGACAGAATTTTTGTACCGCGGAACTTTCATTCAGGATTACCAGAAAATAGTATGGCACGATGACTACGTAACCGAAGCAATGCACGTCTTTCCGGGACTGTTCGATGATGTTTATATGGATCTGACCTTCGTTGATGTATATGAACGTTATGGTTTGTCGGCACCGGCAGATTCTTTTGCCTTGGCTTATGCGCGTTCAGGTTATGAGCTCTGGCATGCTAATCAGGCAGGGCGGTACAACACGCTTCATGGAATTCCCGCAGCAAAATCCGGGCACTGGCTCAACAATCCGCATGCAGACGACATTGATTTTCAGATTGAATCGGATTTTGCAGGGTTGATGAGTCCGGGCATGCCCAATTCTGCGTCGGCGATTTCGGATAAAATCGGTCACATCATGAACTATGGCGATGGCTGGTACGGAGGTGTTTTTGTGTCCAATATGTATGCTCAGGCTTTCGTGAATACCAATATAAATGAAGTCGTTGAAGAGGCATTGAAGGCTATTCCTAAACAAAGTAAATTTTATCAATGCATAGCAGATGTGATTCGCTGGCACAAAAAATATCCCCGCGACTGGAAACAAACTTGGTTTGAAATTCAGAAAAAATGGGCGGAGGAAAGAGGTTGCCCTGAAGGTGTTTTTCAGCCACTCAACATTGATGCAAAACTGAATGCCGCTTATGTGGTGCTGGGTTTGCTTTACGGTGAAGGCGATTTTACTAAAACGATGGAAATTTCAACACGGGCAGGTCAGGATTCGGACTGCAATCCGTCTACCGCAGGAGGAATTTTGGGAACGATGATCGGGTATGACAAAATTCCTGCATACTGGCTTACCGCGTTACAAAAGGCTGAAAATACTAATTTTAGTTTTACCAATCTTTCTCTGAACAAAGTATATGAGCTTAGTTTTAAGCATGCCCTGCTGAACATCGAAGCAAACCATGGCAAAGTCCATGACATGTTTGTGGAAATCCCAAAAGAACTGGTTAGAACAGTGGCCTTCGAAGAAAGTTTTGCAGGACATTATCCGAAAGAAACGGTTGCATTTAAGAAGGTAAGTTCGGAGAAATTGGAATTCACTTTTGATGGTATCGGATTTGTTTTGAAAGGTCATGCAAGAAGACAGAATAGTAGTGTTCCGGATTCATCTATTAAGGCAGAATTGATTATCGACGGACAAAAAATGGAAGAAATAGATCTTCCTACCAAACCAGCCATCCGCAGAACGGATCTTTGCTGGAGATATGGGTTATCAAAAGGGAAGCACCGGGTAAAATTGCAAATACTCGGACCTGATTCGGGATATGAACTGGTTTCAAATGATTTCCTGGTTTATGATAATATCGTTATATCTCGTTAAAAATGGCAACGAAGTACAGGATACTGCACATCTTAAGATTACTTAATAACTTAAAATTTTATTTATTATCAAGAAAATAAAATAAAATATCAAGTTTTGCCATTTTTACCATATATATTCCTAAATCCTTAATCATATTAACTATTGATCTCATTTAAGCTAATCGGCGGATTGTTTCTCACAGTTATTTTAGCATCCGCAAGTGTAATCAGTTTCTTTACAGATAAAAATTATGTAAATGTTTTTTATGAGAACAAGGGAAACATGCAGTCCCCAAGCCGGGATGCGATAATGTACAAACAGAAAACAACTGCCGATACCTCTGCGCCGGACAGTAGCCGGTTTACGCACATGATGCTCGCGCAGGGATTGGATGAACCGATGGAAATGGCCATTTTACCCAATCTGGATGTCGTCATTGTAGAGCGGAAAGGAGCCGTAAAGCTTTATAATGAGAAAGAAAAACAGATTAAAACCATTGCGCATTTCAATGTTTTCAGCGGCATTGAAGATGGTATGCTCGGTGTAGCGGTGGATCCGGATTTTGATAAGAATCACTGGATCTATTTTTACTACGGCGTAGGAGGAAATAAAAATGTGAGTAACCTTGAGCGCTATGAAATGGTAGGTGGTCAGATTAATATGGCCTCTAAAAAAGTTTTGCTCGAAATTCCTACGCAGCGTACTTATTGTTGTCATTCAGCAGGTTATCTTACTTTTGGGGCGGATGGGTTGTTATATCTTTCAACCGGAGATAATACGAATGCAGAAGAAATTGAAGGTCATAATCCAACGGACGAACGCCCCGGCAGACAGCTGTCGGATGGGCAGGGCACAACAGCAAACAGCAAAGATTATCGGGGGAAAATACTGAGAATCAAACCGGAGCCGGATGGTACATATTCTATTCCGGATGGAAATCTTTTTCCCAAAGATGGTTCCGTTGGTCATCCTGAAATATATGTGATGGGATGCCGTAACCCGTTCCGTATGTCGGTCGATCCTAAAAATAATTTTGTGTACTGGGGTGATGTAGGACCGGATACCAACGTTCCCGCAGAGGAGAATTTTTTGAGTTACGATGAAATCAATCAGGCACGTAAGCCGGGTTTTTTCGGTTATCCTTATTTTTTGGGTAATAATGAAGGGTTTCCAAAATATGATTTTGAAACAAAAAAAGAAGGGTCAAAACAGTATCCGCTTCACCCTTTCAATAATTCACCTAACAATACAGGTGTCAAAAACCTGCCTCCTGCACAGCCCGCAATGATCTGGTATGGAAAAGGGGAATCAAAACGCTGGCCCATGGTAGGTAAAGGTGGCGCAAGTGCGATGGCCGGGCCGGTTTATTACAGCGATTTGTACCCGAATGCAAAATACAAATTGCCGGCTTACTACGACGGGAAACTGTTTATCTACGAATGGATCCGGAAATGGATTATGGCCGTAACGCTGGATAAGGATGGTAATTATGTAAGCATGGAGCCTTTCCTGCCGTATTTGAAAGTCGTTGCACCCATGGATATGAAAATTGCACCGGATGGCGCGATTTACATGCTGGCCTATGGTACCAACTGGTTTGCCAAAAATACGGATGCCGGTCTGATCCGTGTGGAATACTCTGAAGGAAACCGTAATCCGATTGCTGATATTCAGATTGATAAGCAATATGGAGCCGCTCCTATGACCGTTTTGCTATCGGCAGAGAAGTCAAAAGATTATGATCCGGGAGATCAGCTAACCTTTGAGTGGAAAATTGGAACAAAAAAATTGACGGGCCAGAAAGTAAAATATGTTTTTACAAAAACCGGTATCTATGACATTTCGCTCACCGTTTCTGATTCGCAAGATGGGAAAGGTGTTGCAACAGCACAGATTAAAGTAGGGAATACACCGCCTGTTGTATCGGTAACGAGTACTGATAATAAGAGTTTTTATTGGGACAACACGGCTTTTGATTACAAAATAAATATAAAAGATGCAGAAGATAAAGTGATCGACAAGTCGCGCGTGACAGCTTCTTTCAACTATCTGGCTTTTGGGAAAGATCTGGCCTCGGCATTGTCAGGAGCAAGCCATGGCAATATCAAATATGCGGCAACCGAAAAACTATATGCGTCTCTTGACTGCAAGGCTTGCCACACGATGGACACAAAGTCTATTGGACCCGCTTTGAAGGAGATTGCCAAACGTTATACAGGAAAAGAAGGAACGGATCACAAACTTGCTGATAAAATTATCAAAGGTGGTAGCGGAAGCTGGGGAACTTATCCGATGCCGCCACATATGGATTTGCCCGAAAAAGACGCCATCGAAATTGCCAGATACATTCTTTCTCTTGGAGAACAAAAGAAACAGCTTCCGCTGAGTGGCAGTTTTAAATTGACTGAACACATAGGACAAGGCAAGGAAGGTGCATATGTACTGCAGGCGGGTTATACCGACAAAGGTGCCATTGGCATCGAGCCTTTAAAAAGCAGTAGTCACCTGGTGTTACGCAATCCGCTTGTCCAGATGGAAGATTATGAAGAGGGTAGTGCCAATGTATTTATTGCTACTTTAAACACTGGCTATGTTTCATCGATCTGGGGCAGAAACGGAAGATACGTGAGCTTCAAACAAATTGACTTTACGCATATTAAAAAAATAAAAATCCGTCTTCAGGAGCAGGGAGCGGGTGGCCTGATCAAAGTGCGGCAAGGAAGTGACAAAGGTGCTGTAATTGGTAGGTTGTCCGTAAAGGCCGGCCAGCCCAAAGATGTAAAAACCGACTGGAAGGAATATGAGATCAGCCTGAAACCAACCACTGGCATCCATGATCTTTACTTTACTTTTTCCAATCCAGATAAAAACAAAACGGGGCTTTTTTTTCTGGATTGGATCTATTTTGAAAAATTGTGAACGTGTTAAATGTAAAAAGTGAAATGGGATGCTGTGAGCGAGCAGCTCACTGTCAGAGAGGCAGTATCTAACGTTTCACTTCTAACTATCTATTCCTGAAACTGAAATGAACAACTGCAGCAGAAGAGATTTTTTAAGAATGACGGCATTAGCCGGAGTGGGTTTGAGTCTGGTTAGTATTTCCGATGCATTCGGGTTTCAATCGGTTGCTGCTGAAGGGAGGCGGATTGGCATTATCGGACTGGATACTTCCCACAGTGAAGTCTTTACCAAAATGATTAATGCCGGTGGTGCGGAAATGGGCGGTTACAAAGTTGTAGCTGCTTATCCCCACGGAAGCAAGGATATTGCTTCGGCTTTGAAAATGAAACCTGCCATTATAGAAGCCGTGAAAAAAGATGGTGTGGAAATTGTGGAATCTATTGAAGCACTGCTGAAAAAGGTAGATGTCGTTTTACTGGAAAGCAATGACGGACGACCGCATCTGGAGCAGGCGCTTCCCGTATTTAAAGCAGGTAAAAGCATATTTATTGATAAACCGATTGCTCCTTCATTAAGCGAGGCAAAGTCAATTTTTAAAGCCGCTCGGGAATACAGTACACCGGTTTTTACATCCTCAGCACTACGTTTTGATGCAAATGTACAGAAAGTGGTTTCTGGTTCCATCGGGAAAGTGACAGGTGCGGATGTTTACACACCTGCGGAAATTGATAAAAATCACATGGATCTGGCGTGGTATGCCATTCACGGTGTCGAAATGCTTTTTACCGTGATGGGACCCGGATGCAGGAAAGTTTCCAGAGTACACGAGGAGGGAACGGATCTGGTAACCGGAGTTTGGGAAGACGGGCGTATCGGAACTGTCAGGGCAATCCGGAAGGGTGCATCCGGCATTGCCGGTACTGCATTTGGCGAAAAGGGAATTGCTCAACTGGGGCCTTTCAGCAGCTATCAGCCACTGGTTTCAGAAATGATAACATTTTTTCAAACCGGGAAACCACCGGTAACTGCCGAGCAAACCTTGGAAATATTCGCTTTTATGGACGCGGCAGACAAAAGCAAACGTAAAAACGGAGCAGCCATTTCAATATCCTAAATTCCTTTAACCTTATGAAAAAATGTATTTTATTTTTACTGACAGGATTTTTGTTCTTGTCTGCGGAAGGCTATGCCCAAAAGGAAAAAAGCAGAACGAAGGTAATCGCTCACCGGGGGGCCTGGAAAAATACGGCTGCGACAGAAAATTCGATAGCTGCTTTGAAGGCAGCTATTAAAATGGAATGTTACGGCACTGAGTTCGACGTACACATGTCATCCGATTCTGTTCTGTTCGTACATCATGATCATATTATTCAAGGTAGAAATATTGAAAAAGCCAGTTCAGCCGAACTTTCCACTCTAAAATTATCTAACGGAGAAAATCTGCCAACACTGGTAGCTTACCTGAAAGCGGGTAAAACGCAAAACAAAACAAGACTTATTCTGGAAGTAAAGCCTTCTTTGGTAAGCAAAGAACGATCACTGATTTTAGCAGAAAAGTGTGTTGATTTGGTCAAATCAATGGGTCTGGGGAAAATGACAGATTATATCAGTTTTGATTTTGACGTTTGTAAAAAAGTGAAAGCGCTGGCTCCCAAAGCGGAAGTAACTTACTTAAACGGAGAAAAATCACCGGAAGAAATTTCCTTAGCGGGCTTATCTGGCATTGATTATCCTTATCCGTCATTTCAAAAAAATCCTCAATGGATTAAACAAAGTCATGATCTGAAGCTGACCACAAACGTCTGGACAGTAAATGATAAGTCGATGATGGATTGGTTTATTGAGAAAAAAATCAATTATATAACCACAAACGAACCTGAGTTGCTCATGCAATTACTCCGTTAAGGCCAGTGCTGCTTAACTGAATTTTATGTAATTACCCACCATGTTTTTCCTTTACTCAATAAGTGGGAATATCAAATTACGTCTAATTAGCGCCTTTTCTTTTCCTAATTGAATGCTGATGGCCATAAAAGTCATTTTTGTTTCCAATTCTCAAAAGGCAATTTACTGCCCGATTTTATTCTTCGAATACTACGAAATTATACCAGACTATTAATGCCATTCTTAGGGCAAGAATATTATTTGCGAGCAAAAATAACGCTGTCCATACCTTGTCTCCGAGAAGCTATGTAATAATATTCATTTCCTTATATAAAGGCATATAGGCTAGCTCAGCTATCTTCAGGTACCGTCATTTCAGTACCGGTGATCGAAGATTTTCGTGGTCACCAGTTTTGGCATCATCAATTTTCTGTCTTTAAACCTAACTATTAGTAGTGCTCTGGTGGTTGGTAATCAGATATCTCGATTTTTCTTAGATAAAGCAAGGATTAAATGTGCTAAAACACCGATTTTGCAACATTTCCAGCTTCTTCTGCAACATCTCTCTCCGTTATTCTCTGTATCAGACACTTACTTTACACTCAAAAATAACTGTATTTTTTGCGGATAAAATTTAATCTAATTAAGTCTGATAAGGCTAGCTCGATTAGTATTTCAGACTCACTCTCTAAATCTTTTTTATATGCGTTTACTATTATTCTCAATCTTGTTTTTAAGTGCTTCTACTTGGCTGCGGGCGCAGCAGCTTTCCATTTCAGGACGCGTAACCGATGGCGGGCAGGATCTGCCGGGAGTAAATATTTTGTTAAAGGGAACTTCAACCGGGACTTCCACGGACATTGAAGGAAAGTATACAATACAGGTTCCGTCAGGGGAGCAGATTCTTGTTTTCAGTTACATCGGCTACTTAAATAAAGAGGTTCCGGTTAACAACCAGACCGTAATTAATGTTGAGATGATCACCGACTCCAAAGCACTGAACGAAGTGGTTGTCGTAGGTTATGGTGAGCAGAACAGGAAGTCGCTTTCCACCGCAGTCAGCTCGGTTTCCTCAAAACAATTAAGCAACATTTCGGTAGCCAACCCTGCACAGGCACTCGCCGCGCAGGTATCCGGCGTGAACATCAGCCAGGCCGGTGGACAACCTGGTGCAGCCCCGATAATACGGATTCGTGGTGTAGGTTCGCTGGGTGCCGGAAATTCTCCCTTGTACGTGGTGGATGGTTATCCGCTGGCAAGTGCTGATAATTTTAATCAGATCAATCTGGGTGATATTCAATCCATTGAAGTTTTGAAAGATGCCGCTGCCGCTGCTATTTATGGTTCAAGGGGTGGTAATGGCGTCATTCTGGTCACAACCAAACGGGGCACACCCGGTAAAACCCGGATCAGTTTTAACACGTATGCCGGTTTTCAGGATATATCCCGAAAAATTTCGGTGATGAACAACGAGCAGTTTATCGATTATTCCAAAGAGTCGGCTGTGAATGCAGGTTTGAAGTATTATGCTTTTTATGATGCGCCGCCTTCTGATCTTCCCCAAACTGATTGGCAGCATGAGATTTACCGCAAAGCTTTTATAAACCAGCAGGAACTTTCGGCTTCGGGGAGCAGTGAAAAAATACGCTATCATATATCTGCTTCTTATTTAAAGCAGGATGGAATATTGAAATCCACCAGTTTTGAACGATATACCCTGCGGGCCAATCTCGAAGCTCAGGTTTCCAAACGTGTGAAAGCCGGGCTGGTACTCGCTCCTTCACTTACCAATACGCGCTATCAGAATATTGCAGGAACCAATGATGCAGGTATTATTGCCGTAGGTACTGATCCGGTGGCAGCTGCTTTGGTTATGCCCTCACTTTTCCCTGAGAGGCTGCCGAATGGCGATTTTGCCAATACCAATAATTATCCACTTACACAGGGTGCCAATTCTATTTCCCCTAACTTTCGTGGACCGACCGTACAGCTGGACCAGTATCAGGATCGCGGCAACAGTCCCCGGTTTTTAGGTAATACTTATCTAGAATGGGAAATTATCGAAGGGCTTAAAGCCAGAACAAGTTTTGGAACCGAATACAACACAGAAACCCGTAACCAATTTGTGCCGGCAACCATGCCATCCAACACGGCACCAACAGCCAATCTGAGTAATCCGCTTGCCAGTAATATTGCGGCGGCCAAGCGGATGAATACCGGTTCAAACTGGCTTTGGGAAAATACGTTGAACTATAACAAAGTGTTTGCCCAAGATCATTCATTTAATTTCCTGGCAGGATATACAGCCCAGTCGGCGGAGAGCTCCGGGAATGTCATCACCGGTGTAAATGGCAGTTTTGTGAATGATCTGATCACCAACATCAGTGGCGCGGGAAATACGGTAAGTACCAATGTGTATTCCAAAAACAACCTGGTATCGCTGCTCGGGCGTGTCAATTATAGCTACAAAGACAAATATATGTTTTCAGCAGCTATTCGTAGAGACGGATCGTCGCGTTTTGGATCCCGTAACCGGTATGCAACCTTCCCTTCCGTTTCGGCTGCCTGGCGTTTGTCAGAGGAAAATTTTATGAAAAACATCGTATGGATCAGCGATCTGAAAATCAGGGGCAGCTATGGTTTAACGGGTAATAACAACATCGGAAATTATTCTTCACAAAGTTATGCGACCCAGGCTAATTATGTTTTTGGTGCCGGATCGGGCGGTAGGGTTTATGGTTATGCGGCAACCAACATCGGCAATCAGTCGCTGACCTGGGAGACCAACCAACAATTTGATGCAGGTTTGGAGCTGGGTGTATGGAAAGACCGTCTGTATTTGTCGGCAGACATTTATAAAAGGTTGACGACAGGACTTCTGAACAATCGCAACGTGCCCGCCCTGGTAGGAACTGCTGGCAGTGTGCTTGAAAATATCGGAAAGATTGAAAACAAAGGTTTTGAATTATCGATTACCTCCAGAAACGTCAGAGGAGAAAATCTGAGCTGGACAACAAATGGTAACATCTCTTTTAATGCCAATAAAGTTGTTTCTTTGGTCAATGAAAAGCCTGTTTATTACAGCGCGGGTGGTTTTACAAACTATGTGATCATTCAGCCCGGACAGGCTTTGGGTGAATTTTACGGATACCGCCAGACTGGTGTTTTTAAAGATCAGGCAGACGTGGACGCAGGTGCAGTCTGGGCCAGTGGTGGTTCAAAGCCGGGTGATATCAAGTATAAGGATATGAATCAGGATGGTAAAATTGATGCATCCGATCTTACTTACCTGGGAAATCCGCTGCCAAAATTTACTTACGGACTAACCAACACATTATCCTACAAAGGTTTTGACCTGAACATGATCCTGCAGGGTTCTCAGGGAAATAAGGTATGGGCACAGTGGCTTCGGACCGGCTATTTCTTTAACGGGAATGCCAACACGATCACCGATGTAGATAACCGCTGGAGATCGGCAACAGATACCGGCAATGGCTGGCAGCCGCGGGTGACTACTACACCTTCGGGAGGAGCAAACAACCCTTCAAGCCGTTACGTATATGATGCTTCGTTTTTACGTATTCGTACGCTCTCTGTTGGTTATACCCTTTCTTCTTCTCTTACCAAACGCTGGAATATTGAGCAGGCGAGAGTTTATGTGAGTGGGCAAAACCTTTGCACCTTTACCAAATACATCGGTTATAACCCGGAAGCAAACGACAACGGGAATACGACAAGTCCGACCTATGGTTATGACTCGGCTTCTTACCCATTGGCACGTACCATTACCGTAGGCATCAATTTGGGTTTTTAAATATAATTTTGACAGCTATTTATGAAAAATATCGTTCTCTTTCTTATCATTTTAACAAGTGCCCTGTCTGCTTGTCAGGACAGTTTCCTTGAACTGACTGATCCTACTAAAATTCCAACAGACAAATTGTTCACTTCCGCATCGAATGTAACGGCCGCAGTGAACGGAGTTTACAGCCAGCTTGCACCGGTTTATAACAACAGCTATTTTGTGTTTGGTGAAATGGCATCCGACAATGCTTATGAACCGGTATCTGCCAATGCACGCTATTTCTTTACCATTTTTGGTGTTGAAGAAAACAATCCCAATTTACAAACGATGTGGACGGATTCGTACCGGTGTATCAGCCGCGCCAATACCGTACTGGAAAAGGCTGGTCAGGTAGCGATGGACACAACGCTGAAAAACCGTTATCTGGGTGAAATGAAATTTATCCGTGCACTGAATTATTTTAATCTGGTACGTATCTGGGGAGCAGTGCCCCTGGTAACGCAAAATTTAAGTGACGACTACCAGCAGGCTTATGAATTTGGACGCACTCCGGTTGTTGAGGTATATGCACAGATTGAAAAAGATCTGACTGAAGCAGCGCAGGTGCTTCCAATAAGCTATCCGGCGGCTGATCTCGGACGTGCTACCCGAACTGCTGCAAAAGGGTTGCTGGGCAAGGTCTATATCACCCAGCAAAAATACCAGTTGGCTGCTGAGACATTCGGTGAGCTGATTGAGGGAGCACCAACCGCCGGCAATCTGGCAAAAGTACACGGGTTGGTAAGCACTTCTTTTGAAGATGTTTTTTCCACCAGTAATGAAATGAACAAGGAAATTCTTTTCGCTGTCCGGTATATTTCGGGCGGTTTGAGTCTTGGGAGCGGTTTTGCCAGCAACTTTCTTCCAACCTATTCCGGTACTGACATTATCAAGGCAGGGCTTTCGGGCGGTCCGGTGGTTCGTCAGGATCTGGTCAATGCGTTCCCGGAGGGCGATCGCCGCAAAGCCGTTTCTGTCGGATATTATACAAAAGGAAACAGCGCGTCAACCTCGGATTACTACACCCGCAAATACATTGTGAACGGCGCCCCTTTTGCCCGAAATGATGGTGATAATGACTGGATCCTGCTACGCTACGCAGATGTGTTACTACTTTATGCAGAAGCACTGAACGAAACGGGTAAAAGTACGGAGGCGTTGCGGTACGTCAACATGGTCAGAGCACGTGCTGGGCTGACTGCCTTAACTGGTCAGAATCAGTCAATATTGCGTTTGACCATTGAAAACGAAAGACGGCTTGAACTTAGCTATGAAGGCCACCGCTGGTTTGATCTGGTACGTACCGGCCGATTACTGACGGTGATGAATGCATTTTATCAAAAATACAAAGCCATTCCAAGTACCGCGCAAAACCCTAATAATGGACTTTTTGTAAACAGTGGAGGAAGCCAGGTTCAGGTACAGCCATTTCAGGTTTTGTTTCCGTTACCATTGGCAGAGCGGCAGTACAATCCTAAGCTAACACAGAACGAAGGATATTAAAAAGTAATACAGGAAGGGCGGTTATCAGTCCGCCCTTCTTTTTTCTCTCAATAACCAGTATTCCTAAATTTCGGGCAAATGAAAATACGTTATATCATCCTGATGACCCAGCTGCTATTTAGTACCGTGGTTTATTCACAGGTCAATTATTATGTTTCTGAATCGGGTTCGGATCAAAATGACGGACTAACCACCAATACACCCTGGAAAACGATAGATAAAGTCAATGCGATGGCTGCTACTTTTCAGGCAGGGGACAGCATTTTATTCAGTAGGGGAGATGTTTTCCGAGGTGAAATCCTGCCGCAGCAATCGGGGACTTCTGCTGCCATGATCTCATATAGTGCATACGGAACCGGTGCAACGCCGGTGATCAATGGTGCCAGCGTAATAACCAACTGGACAGTCCACAATGGAAACGTATGGGTGGCAGATTACCAGGGTTCACTCAGCAGCATGAACAACTTTTTTATTAATAATAAATCCAGCCAGATCGGACGTTATCCCAATGCTGATGCAGTCAACCAGGGTTATCTGCGCATACAAGGCGGCAGCGGCAGTACGGTTTTGACAGATAATTCGCAGGTTGGTAAAGACTGGACCGGCGCTACGGCCGTCGTTAGGGTTAATCTATTTTTGCTGAATAAACCCGTTGTTCAGTCTCATGTAGGCAGTACACTCACCTTTGCTGCGCCAGGAATAGGGAATTACACGGTCAATGCCGGATACGGCTATTTTCTGCAAAATCATATCGCAACGCTTGATCAGCAGGGCGAATGGTATTTTGACAAAACAGCCAGAAAGCTTTTTCTGTACTCAGAAACAGATCCAAACAATCTCATCACCGAAGCGCCGGCAAGCAATAACTGTTTTTCAGCAAGCGGCAAAAGTTATCTGAATATTGAAAACCTGGCCTTTAAAAATGCAAACGAGTATGGTGTAAAAATAGACAGCACCGCAGGTTTTCTAACCCGGAATATCACAATCCGGAAATGTATCTTTACCAACAGCCATAATGCTTTGCTGGTAAACCGGGGTTTGCAGATAGCGGTTCTGGACAACGAGTTCAGAAGCACCAACAATAATGCCATCTTTCTTACGGCCAGGGAATCGGTATGCAGCCGAAACAAAATCATAAATACGGCTTTACGTGCAGGCATGGGCGAACCGGCCAATAATCAGTACAACGCCATTAACCTCGTCGGACGTGATGCGATTGCTTCTGACAATTACATCGACAGTGTGGGATATTGCGGTATCCGGTTTGAAGGAACCAGACTCCTGATAAAACATAATCAGGTTTCTAATTTTGCGATGGTAAAATGTGATATTGGAGGGATTTATACCTTTAAAGGATTCGCTCCCGCAACTTATGGATATGGCAATAACCGGGTGACAGGCAATATCGTCAGCAAGGCACAGCCCAATTTGTTTGGTACCACATCGCAGGTAGTCAATCCTAATTATGCAGTGGGTATTTATATGGATGGCAATAGTGCCGGTAATCTGGTAGATAGTAATACAGTTTACAAACTGGCAGGAGCAGGGCTGCTGCTGAATGTTACAACATCCGGCCATACCGTTCGCAGTAATACCTTTTTCGACAATATGGTTGGGTTTGGGTATTTTCCGGATGCTAAATCAGGTTCAAGAAATCACCGCGTTACCAGAAATATCTTTTATTCCAAATCATTGAACCAGCAGGGCGGAGTCGTACAAACGGCCAATCAACATAACCTACCGTCTATTGGAACGATTGACAGTAATTATTACAGTAATCCATTTGAAAAAGACGCTGACTTTGTACAAACGATCACGACGGTACCAAGTCCAAGGGTTATCCGGTCACTAAATCTTAGCCGGTGGAGGGCATTGTCGTACGATCTGCATGGTGTGGTAAGTAATATTTATCAGCCTCCTTTTACAATCCAGCAAACAGGCAGCAACCGGATCACGGTAAGCAACAATAGTCAGTTTGGCACAGGCCTCACAACGGGAAGTACGGCATACACGATTTCGCCGGCATCAGGAACCAATGCACCTGCCTGGGACAACACTGGTCAATTGGATGGTGGATCACTTCGCCTGGCTATGGATGATACGACCATCACCAAATCGTCGCGAGCACTTATTAATATCGGTACGCTTACACAAGGAAAGTATTACAAACTTAGCTTTTCGGCCAAAGGCAGCGTGGACAGTGTACAGCTTCAAATAGCGCTTCTGGCAGCAGCTACTTCCAATTTCGGGGTTACTAAATTCAAAAGCGTAACACTTGGCAATTCCCGTAAGGAGGTTGAAATGCTGCTGAGCCCCAATTTTACCAATAACAATACGGTCCTTAGCTTCGCGCTTTATGATCACCAAACCCGAGCCTGGGTAGATAATATTGTTTTTAGTGAGCTGGAAGTCGACGAAAATAACCCGGAAAACTATCTTCGCTTTGAAGTGAATACCGACAGTGTGAGCAGATCCGTGAGCCTGAATGGTCAGCAGTATACGGATGTACAAGGCACTGAATATTCCGGTACATTTCTATTGCCTGCTTTCAGTTCCGTAATCCTGCAAAAACAGCCTGATTCCCCTTTGCCTGTTGAACTCACTTACTTTTCGGCAAAAATGCAGTACTGTTACGCACTACTTGAATGGCGTACTGCTGCTGAAAAAGATGTAGATCATTTTTTGGTTGAGCAGAGTGTCGACGGGCGTAAGTACTTTACTGCGGGTAAATTGTTGCCGGAGGCCAAAACATCAAATACCTATAAAACGGAGATTTCGCTGCTGGATGGAAACAATTACTTTAAGCTAAAAATAGTTGATACGGATGGCAGTTTCGCTTACAGTCACATTGTTTCGGTTCGGAACAATTGTGCAGGTTCTGCAACAGTAACTTTATATCCTAATCCTGTGGGAGATTTTGTCAATCTGAAATTTCCTGCTGCTATGCCATCTCATTTACCCATTAGTATATATGATTTAAACGGAAAAGTTGTTTTGCAAAATCCTGCACGATCACAAACGGGCGAAAATACCATGCGTCTGCAGGTTGATTCCTTGATTCCGGGTAAGTATTTTATCAGGTCGCAAACAGAAAAAGGGACGTTAATTAAAGCTTTTGTAAAATAGAGAAAGAAAATTTTATCCCTATTTGCTTGTTTGTGATGCGGAAATATAATTTACAAAGCAAAGGCTACGAACTTTTAATGTTTGTAGCCTTTGCTTTGTGTTTTGAAACTAAAATCAGCTTTAAGTAAGCATACAGAAACGGGTTAATTGTTCAGCTCAAAAACCTGAATTAATGCATGGGCAAGCGGTCCGGCAGATGAAATTTTTGCATGGCATCAGGATTTAAATCAACCGGAGAAACGCCTTTTGCTGGCAATTCACCCAATAATACTTTTGCAACAGCAAGATGCATTTCCGGATTATTGGAGTATGCATTGATGCAGGTATTGACCCTTTCAAAATATTCGTTAGCAATGTAGGGGCTCCCGAAGGAAACTACAATCACTTTATTTTTAGGCATTGAATTGATGGCCCAGGCGGTCTGAGCATGATCATCCCAGAACTGCAAAGGCCCGAACGGTGCATGCGGCGTGCGTACGGCGGCAAAAATGATCTTATCATATTGACTAGAGACGGTTTCCTGCCAGCCCTGAGTTTCATATAATAATTCATGCTGAAAATCAGTGTCGAATCCTTTCTGTTTAAGTATTTTCTGAAAGTTTTTTAATAACTCTAATCCACCGTCACCACCTTTCCGGCTTTTGGGAGCCATGGCAACGATCAGAATTTTCTTACTGGTGACCGGGCTGATCGGCAGTGCTTTTTCACGATCCCTTACGATCGTCACGGCCTGTTCACAAATGGCCGTGGCCGTGTTTACAGACAGACGTTTCTCCTCCCGCGTCATTTCCCTGATCAAAGCTGCACCCGGCTGCAGCAATCCAAAGCGCTTTTTCATCGTCCAGATCCTTTTTACGGCATCGTCCAGCCTGATCATCGGAATTTGCCCACGGATAATCCTTGCTTCCAGTGTGTCCATAAAAGCGTAAGATGGCCAGAGCAGAACATCTACACCAGCCTCAAAACTGGCGATTTCGCCTTCCAGCTGTGTGGGGTACCAGCCTCTGAAGCCACCCATGGTCATGGCGTCGGAGACGATAACACCATTAAAATGCATTTCATTTTTTAGCAGTTGTGTTAGCAATTCCTTTGATAAAGTTGCCGGAGGATAGAATCCGCTCAGCTTTTCTTTCTGATATGCTGGTAAGGTAATGTGGCCAGGCATGATAGCTGCTGTACCGCTGTCAATCAGCGACTGGAAAACTTTACCGTGGTATTTTTTCCAGTCTTCCAAACTGAGCATATTGGTGGTGGTTGTCAGGTGCTGATCTCGGTAATCCACACCGTCACCGGGAAAATGTTTGAGTGTAGCTGCCACTCCCTGATCCTGAAGACCTCTGATTTGCTGGCTGAGTAGTCTTATGGTTTTATCCGGATCATCGGATATACCACGGACGTTGACAATCGGATTGAGTGGGTTCAGGTTCAGGTCGGCAACCGGATGAAGCACCCATTTAATGCCTAATGAAAGCGCTTCCCGCGCAAGGCTTGCGCCGTAATCATAGGTTAATGCAGGAGAGTTTGCAGCGCCTAATGCCATTTCACGGGGAAGCGAGGTCATGCCAGGCAGCGAGATTCCGTTCTCATAGTCCTGCTGGAATATCAGCGGCTGTCTGCTTGCTTTCTGATAAGCCTGTACAGACTTTTTTAAATGGCTTATCCGGTCTTTTTCATCGATTCCTACAAATAATTTCCAACCCATAAAAAAACCGGTTACCGGGTAACGTTTGAAAAATCCGCTGAGGCTTCCGCCTCCCAGCTCCAATTCCATTTTTTTATCGGGCAGCATCAACATCGTTTGCCCAATCTTTTCGCGGAGGCTCATGCTTTTCCATGCGTCTGAACGGTCGGCAACCTGGCAATTCCCTTGCAGGATGGGCAACAGTAGTCCAATCTGTATACATAATACAGTTCTGTAATTTTTTAACATAAAAAGATTAATTGGTGATAGGTGCTGTTTTTTTGTCAACAAACTGGTCCTCATTGGCTAAATCTCCGCCTTGGCTGCGGTTTGCCAGTCCACCCGTCGCTTTCCTGTCTGGCAAACTCCTGCGGTAAACATCCTTATACAAGCCGATTTTAGGGAAAAACTGATTCAGGTTTTGAATTTTGGTCAATATCAACGGGTTCTTCGTGCGCAAATCCAATTCCTGATAATTGTAAAAACCTGCACGGTTAACAGAATCTATAGGTACATTTCCCATAATCAACACATCGCCTCTTTGCGGGCTTACGAACGGGCCGCTATTGACGGTCACGTTTTTCTGCATACGGCAGCCGTTAGGATATTCGGGATGCCATTCAGGTTGCAGGATATCGGCCCATAAGTTATGCTTTAAGCCAAATTGTGCGACTAATTTTTTGCCATAAGACTTCCATGGTTCCTGCATGGGATTCATTTGCAGCAGACCTTTTTCATATACCGAACCTACGGAATAACCCCTGTTAATGCCACGGTCATCAATATTCTGACTTTTACTGTTGATAATTAAATTGTTACGGGCGATGTTGTCATGACCGCCACCAAATTTGATGGCCTCGATCGCATCGTGGATGATATTGTTGTGAAACAGATCGCCGCTGTCGCCGTCATCGCAGTACAAGCCGTTGGAGCGGTTGATGTGGTGAATGAAGTTATACCGGAATATATTTCCATACGTAGACCATCCTCCGTAATTATAAAAAGCCCCGTTATCGCTCTCCTGTAATGCGATGTTGTGGATTTCGTTGTATTCAAAAATACAGTTGTTGATCGAATCGGCCCTTACTGCACTTTTGGGAAGATCATGAAGAAGGTTGTGGGAAACATTCACGCCCACACTGTTGCTGATCAAAATCCCTTCTGTGAAGCTCAGGTTACCGGTATGGTGAATATAATTATTGATCAGGCTGCTGGATGCCGAAGTGAGCGTTTGCCTGTTTCCCTGAAGTATCATTTCAATACCAGCGGCACCTGTCTGAAAGATGGTATTGCTCTGTAACAAGTTATGATCGCCACCAGATACTTTAATTCCACTTCTGCCTACATTGTAGACGTTACAGCCGGAAATATTTATGTACCTGCTGTTTGTAAGGCGGATTCCGCTTGACAGACTTCCATTGATCCATAAACCTTTCAGGTGCACAAACTGCGTATTTTCCAGGTGGATGACGGGCCCGGTTTGTGCGGCAATGCTTAATTCCAGTTCATCTAAAGACTTTGGCGGATAATAGTAGATTTTTTGATCACGAATGTCAAGGGCCCATTCTCCCGGCATGTCTATTTCTTCAAGCGTATTGATCAGCTTCCAGTTTTCCCTGCCGCTTCCTACACGCCATGGCGGATCCGTACCGGCCACTGCCGAATATTTGGAACCCATCCCGCCGGGAGGCTGATCATGAAGTTGGATGCTGACAGAATCCATGCTCCGCACCCGTGATGTAACCGGGCTCCAGGGCACTCTCCAAAATCCTTTCAGCCAGAGCTCATGGCCTGATTGCAAAGCACTTCTCCAGCGTAGCGAGCGGCTTGTTTCATCAAAATCCGGTTCGTTGGTGCTGTCGTGATCCTGTGGATTTCCACCACCGGCAAAATAAAAAGAGGCAGTATCTTTTGCACCATTGGCTGTGGCCCAGCCAGGGTCATTTTTTTGGTGAACGATCTGTGTTGGATTTGGCCATTGGGAGATAGGTTGGCGCTGATTGTTGGCGAAAAGATCAATGGTCGGCCAGCCTTCCATGAAAGAGTTGATAGCAGAAAATTGCCTGGCCTGAGCAAGTCTGAGCGGCGTTACATTCAGTTCATATACATCAGCCGCATTAACTTTGGGATGCAGACGTTTTCTGGCAGATGAACTTATCGGTTTCCAGTTTCCGGCATCCAGCTGCAGGGCGCTGGATAGCACAACTTTTTCGCCCTGATAAGCGGCTATGCTAAAAGGTGCATTTTTACTTCCGGAATCCTCCGGTGATAGTAAAAATGTTTTGGACAGTTTATAATTTCCTTCTCTTAAAAAAATGGTAATCGATTTCCTGAAATCCTTTGATTTGCGTAAGTCCCTGGCTGCCTGTTTGGCTTTAGTGAGCGTTGCAAATGGTTTCGCTCTGGTACCTATATTCCGATCGCTTCCTGATGGGGATACATAAAATACGTGAGCGGATTGTCCGCATGTCAGCAGCGGAGGTAGTAACAACAGAGTTAAAAACAATCGAAAATATAAGGGCATATAAAAATGAAATAGTCGATACAAATCAAAGGATTTATAACATCATCATTTAGCAGAGATGTTGCACAAGACGTCCTGTTTGTTGCAGATTGATGCTTTGCAACATGGAGCCATGTATTTGACCAATAAGGGACGGCATTTTATGACTGTGTCCTGCAACTTTGTGATTTGAATCACATGCGTGTCCCTGATGAAACCTCCAAAAAAACAAAGCCTTGTTATACTGATTGCCGCCTATGCTACGCTGATAAGTCTGATGGTTTATCTGTTTCTGTTATTTTTATAAATAACCGTCATTTAATCAGGGTAGTTAAGCTTAGGGGAAGTCTTAACAAGTAAATTGACCTGTTAAGAATGAAAATTTGGACGCTGTTGCTGTGGGGAATTATCTTTGTTTTTGATCTCAAAGGCCAGGTTCTTTCAGAGACAAGCTCTAATGTTTCTGTGGAGGAAGGGCTTATATTCAGTCGATACGGCAGTGCCGACGGTCTGCCCGACAACAGGGTGAGGTCTTTTTTACAGGACTCCCAGGGTTTCTTATGGATTGGGACCATGAATGGTCTGGCGCGATACGATGGTTATTCGTTTCGGAAATTTTATAAAAATAAAAATCTGCTTCCTGGTAATTGGATTAATGACCTGTGTGAGGATAAAAGCGGACTGATCTGGATTGCCACCCGGGAAGGCCTCGGCTGTTATGATCCTTTAACTGAAAGTTTCAGAAGCTACAAACATGATCCGAAGAACAGCACCACACTTTTCAGTTACCAGGTAAATACTGTAATGGTGGACGTGCTGCAAAAGCTGTGGATAGGTACGCCTCAGGGAGTAGCAGTATACAATCTCGCAACACATCATTTTACGACCTTGTCGTCTTTTCCGTTTAATCAGCCGGTACGTAAAATAATACGTTCAGAAGGTAATTTTCTTTGGATCGCTACGGATGCCGGGCCGATCAGGTACAACGCCAAAACCGGTGCTTACAAATTCTATCCTTTTCAGGCAAAACCCAATGCCTATGGCGACCGATACTGGTCAATGATCGAATCTGAAAAGAATCTGTATTTATCGACTGGCGGAAACGGACTGCTGCGTTTGCCCTACTTGCCTGATATTAAGGAGTACGGGACAATGCAGACCATCCAGGCTGGAGGCGGTTTGAAGGATAAGCAGATTTTTGATCTTTGCAGATCTGGCGATGGTTCCTTCTGGCTGGCAACAGACGACGGGCTTGCCCATCTTGAAAATCCGGATAAACCCTCTGCGACTTTAAAATGGTATCGTAATAATTCCCGCAATGTCCAGAGCCTGAGTAATGATATGGTTTACCGGTTACTGATCGACAAAACCCAGGTGCTTTGGTGCGGCACCGAATCTGAGATCAGTCAGCTGGACCTGAGTCTGTTGCCTTTCCGGCATTATACTTTCCGGTCAGCTCCAATGGCGGATCAGGTGCGTAGTATTGCAGCAGGTTCTGATCAGACGATATGGCTGGGAATGGGGAAATCCGGTCTTTACCGCCATTCTTCGGCAAATGGACAAACTACAGGTTACAAAATTAAACCTTCATTGCCTTTCTGGAATGAGCACCGCTCGCTGCTAACCAACAGGGAAGGAAAACTTTGGGCCGGTACATTGGGCGGTGCTTTTTACCAGGAAAATCAGCCATTTATTCCGGATATTCTGGAAGGAAAAGCAGTTTTTTGTATGCTTGAAGACACGGATGGCGGGGTTTATTTTGGAACCAATCACGGACTTTTTTATCAAAAAACAAACGGTAAAATCAGATCGGTTTCTCTTGGTTTAAAAGGTGCTGATTTTGTCAGGTCACTGCACAGAGATCACCGGGGATATATTTGGGTGGGTTTTGATAACGCCGGCCTGGGCAGGCTTGATCCCGACAGCGGTTTGTTCATCCGGTTATCGGCTACGGGAAATAATCTGTTGGGGAATGCTATCTATGCCCTTGCTGAATTTCCGGCAAATGTAATCTGGGCAGGTTCAGAATCCGGTTTGCATCAGTTGACAACGGACCGCTCAGGGCAATTTTTGTTAAAAACTTTTACCGAAAAACAAGGCTTACGTCATCCGTCGGTTAACAGTATTCAAATAGATCAGAACGGCTATTTATGGATTGGAACCCTCAAAGGATTACAACGTTTCGATCCACGCTCAGGAAGTTTCCGTACCTATCTGACGACACCCGCGATCAGTTATAATGCAACAGCCAATCTTTCCGGAAGGGAATTGCTGATAGGGCTTAGCAATGGCTTTTTACGCTTTAACCCTTTGGATCTAAAACATGTAAATTCTCCGCCTGCTGTGCGGTTGACCGATTTTCGTCTTTTTAACGAATCCGTAGGGATTAACGATGTAAGCAACGGGGATACAATTCTTACCCGTTCATTGCCATATACCAGGGAAATTACTTTAAACTATAAAAACAACGATTTTACTCTGGGTTTTACCGCCCTTCATTATACCAATCCGCAGGGGAATGTATTTGCCTACCAGATGGAGGGGTTTGATGCAGGCTGGATCAACGTGGATGCAGAACACCGCTGGGCAACTTACACCAATTTAAATCCCGGAACCTATTATTTTAAAGTTAGGGCAGCCAACAGTTTTGGTGAATGGAATACGCATCCAACCGTGCTGCGGATCAATATTCTGCCTCCACCCTGGAAAACCTGGTGGGCAATCATTATTTACGTTCTGCTCTTCAACGGCCTTCTGTTTGTAGTCATCCGGTATCTGCTGATCCAGGCCCGGCAGCGGGATGCGCTGGCTTTGGAGCAGTCTGAAAAGCAACAGTTAAAAACACTTCACAAACTTAAAGTTGATTTTTATACCGACATTTCCCACGAATTCAGAACGCCGCTTACATTGATGTCGGGTCCAATCGAAGACCTGATGACCGATCCCCAAATTCAGGGTAATACACGCGAAAAAGTGGGTTTTTTACAGCGCAACAGTCGTAAGCTGCTTGAACTGATCGATGAATTGATGACCTTCGAAAAATTGGATCAGGGTCAGCTCCGCCTTCGTATAAAGCAGCAGGATGTATCTGCTTTTGTGAGTGAAACAGCGAAAGATTTTGAGTTGTTGGCTAAAAGAAAAGGTATTGGTTTTGAGCTTAAGCTTCCTTCTGTTCCGGTTGTAGCTTCATTTGATACCAAGCAAATGCAGAAGGTTCTGGGCAACCTGCTGTCGAATGCACTCAAATTTACACCGCCTTACGGACTTGTAACCGTGAAGGTAAAGACTTCCGGAAACGAGGATGTAGCAGACGGGGTTTACATTGAAGTGCAGGATACCGGAAAGGGCATGAGCCCGGAGGAAATTAGCCAGCTCTTTGAGCGTTTTTACCAGTCAGAGTCTTCTCAGGGTGGAACGGGCATTGGTCTGGCACTTTCTAAAAAATTGGTTGAGTTACATGGCGGACACATTTCTGTACGCAGCACACCAAATCAGCTGACTTGCTTTGAAGTATGGCTGCCGTTAGCCGCAAGGGATACAGCAAATCAGGATTTCTCCACACCGGTAATTGCAGAAACGCCGGATGATGCTGCGTTGCAAATTGTGCCAGACAGCGAAACCCAGCTTGCCGAGATTTTACTGGTAGATGATAATGAAGAAATACTCGATTTTCTTGAAACAATCTTTAACGGACATTACCAAACCAGAAGGGCAGTTAACGGCAGCGATGCATTGATTAAAATAAAAGAAGCGGAACCTCGGCTGGTGATCAGTGATGTAATGATGCCTTTGTTGAACGGAATGGAATTATGTAAACAAATGAAACACGATTTGGCAACTTGCCACATCCCGCTTATTTTGCTCACTGCCCGCGTTGGGGTGGAAACAGAAATTGAAGGACTGGACCTGGGAGCTGATGCTTATTTGGCCAAGCCGTTTCATCCGGAGGTATTACGGGCTTTGGTGCGTTCGATGCTGGAGAACCGTCAGCGCATGATTCAGCGCTACGAAAAAAGTGATGAAATTATACCGCAGGATCTTGCAAGAAACCCGTTGGACGAAGAATTTCTCAAAAAGGTGATTGCCGGGATTGAAAGCAATTTAAGCAACGACGAATTTAGCGTTGAAGAGCTGAGCAAATATGTATGCATGAGCAGAAGCAATTTGTTCCGTAAACTCAAAGGACTGACTGATCAGACTCCGCTGGAATTCATTTACTTTATACGTTTAAAGCACGCCAGGGAAATGTTGCTGGAAAGAAAACACAGTATTGCGGATATTACGTATGAAGTAGGGTTTAAAAATCCATCCTCTTTTAGTAAGTCATTTCGCAAGCAATTTGGAAAGGCGCCCACTGACTATCTCCTGGATTTGGTGGCCCGGCAGAAAGCTGAATCTTTGCAATAAGAAATTAATTGGTGTCAAAATCTGCTCTGAATAATGTTGATTGGACTTTTAGCCATATATCTGCAACATCTCCTGTATATACTTTGTCTGTGAGCAGTTAATTTGCAATAGTTTAAATATTAGGGAGGCAAGAAATTCGCAATGCATATCTGCAATCTCTGGTTTCCTAACTAATAAACCATCAATTTATGCATCGCTTAAAAAGTCTGTGTTTGGTTTTGCTATTCTGTCCTGCACTCTGCCAGGCAGCTTTGGATTCTCTGGAAAATGCCTGTTTGCTTCGGGTTCGGGATGGCCTGCCATTTTTTTTCAAAAAAATCCTGTCCGGACAACCGGTTCATGTAGGTTACCTTGGCGGCAGTATTACCGAAGCTTCGCAAGGCTGGCGGGACCAGTCGCTGAACTGGCTGCAAAAGACTTATCCCCAGGCCAAATTTACAGGTATCAATGCGGGAATAGGAGGGACGGGTTCTGAACTGGGTGTTTTTCGTGTACAAAGCCAGGTGCTCGACCGCAAACCTGATCTTGTTTTTGTAGAGTTTGCAGTTAACGATAATGGGAAAAATACAGAACAGATTTACAAAGCCATGGAAGGTATCGTACGTAAAACCTGGCAGCAGAATCCGCAGACAGATATTTGTTTTGTATACACGCTGACAGCAGATATGGCAGTATTTTTCCAAAATGGCAAGCTGCCGGCATCAGCACTGGCCATGGAACAGATTGCCGAGCATTACGGAATACCAAGTGTGTGCTTGGGCCTTAAAGTGGCGGATCTTGCCAAAGAAGGCAAACTAATTTTTAAAGGAAAGCAGCAGGATTATCCAGACAAAATTGTTTTCTCTGCTGATAACGTTCATCCTTATTCTGAAACCGGTCACCTGCTATACACACAGGCATTGAGTGAAGCTCTGGAGAAAGTGGCTTCCTATAAATCAAAAATAAAAACACATGTTTTACCTGTGCCTTACCGCTCTGATAACTGGCAACAGGCGCGGATGATACCGGTAAGCGAATTAAGTAAACAGGGGCAATGGAAGGAGCTGACGCCGCAAACGGATACGGTCGCCAATCTACTCAAAAACAGATTTTCAGGACTATTAAAATCGACGCAGCCAGGAGATTATCTGGAAGTGAAAATGAAAGGGCAAATCTGCGGCTTATACGATGTAATGGGGCCGGGATGCGGACAATATTCGGTGGAAATTGACGGTGAGGAAAAGCAGTCGGTTTCGCGATTCGACGGATACAGCACTTATTATCGCGCTAACTTTTTTGTAATTCCGGTCACACCCGAAGGTGTTCATACGATACGTTTTAAAGTTTCATCGGAACGTCCGGACAAGGAGGCTATCCTGAAAACCAGAAATCAGATTACGGATGATCCGGCACGCTATGATAATGATGACTGTTATGCCGGAAAGCTGTTAGTTGTTGGAGAATTGCTCCGCTGACAAATTGAGTACGATGGTTTTATCACTCCTGAGCCCTGACTGGGGATCAATGTTGAAATTGGGTTCATTCACTGTATCATTCATTTTGCTCTTTGCTCTTGAAATTAAAAGGGCTCCAGACTCATTCATATTGAACAAGGCAGCGAAATCGATGTAAGCTTTGTCTGATATAGATGGCTCCAGGTGTTATTAGTAGCTCATCAAGTGCATTGCTATCCTGATATTTGCCATCAGTAACCAGGATAAAGGATGGAATATTGCCTCTCAGATCCAAAAGGGTATGAATCTTTATCGCGCCGCGTGAATACTTCCCTGGTGCCCAAATAAATAATTTCAAGCTAAGGGAAATCGTTGTTGAATCCAATGCGAACACTGAGGTTGGGAATTGGATTTGTTTCGTACAAAGGTCTGACCAAGTCAATAAGATACTGTCCAAAGTCGGCATATATTCTCCAGTCTCTATCCTCATTTGCACGTGAAAGCGTCGACTGGTTAACATGGCCTTTGATTTTAAGGTGATAAAGTTTGCTTTTAGGCGCTTTTAGACAAAGGCAGATATCCCCTAAGGAATTACGAGAGGTCAATTGACCAAAGAACAGTTGAACAAATTGATTCCAGCAATTGAATTCACGTGTCCTAAAATCGCCATTGTACTTTAATTCACATTTTTCAAACTTATACTGGTCAATAAAATGCAAAACTTAGAAAAACATACCTCCCTGAATTCATAGCCTCATGTAAATCGACAAAGCTACAGGTATATCAAATCAAAAATCAAAGAATGTCCGTAAATAATTTATTTACAACGTATTACAATTGGACGCACTCCGCTATTTTACAGCCTTTTCTTAGAAAAGAATGATTTACTATATAAATTGATACTAGCCGGAGCTAATATCAATCAGCAAGATAAGATAGGATGGACTACTCTGCATCACGCGGTTCAGAGGTACAACTTGCCAGCGACTCATTTGCTGCTAAAAAGTGGTGTTGATCTAGAAATGAAAGACGATTATGGCAATACACCTTTGTTGCGAGCTGTTTTTGAATCCAATGGTAAAGGCGAGATTATTAAGTTGTTGTTAAATTCCGGAGCTGACATTTATAACAAAAATGATTTGGGTATCAACTTTACTACAAGACAACAGGAGACTACTACTGCTATAAATGCTCCACGATTATCACAACCCATAGAAAGTAAGTCTCAATATTTTTAATTTATTCGAGCCGTTTTTACTGAAAAATTTACGAAAGTAAACGAGACAATCGAATTCAAGTTACTTAGGAATGGAAACAACCCTCCAAAAGCTATGTTTTATTTTGGAGCCAAAATTGATTTTAGCAAGTTGTCTTGTGGCTGATTTAACTACATTGAAATCAATATAATCTCTAGAAGTCCTCAAGAATGGGTAAATAAAAAGTGAGTATTAAATAAGCATCTGACTTTTGAATTGATTTACAAATTTCATAGTTTTATGAATAGTTAGTCGCAAATTCAAGATTGGTGTGTGATTCGGTGAGTTGGGTATTTTGTAGGATTTTTTTGGTGCTGATTTACAATTGTTTATGATTTTTGATATGATCCCAGCGGGATCACCTGATGGGACAAATCTGAAAATAACAGATTTGTCCCTTTTTCATTTTCTGATAACTTGCTGTTTTTCTGATAGATAAGATAAAGCACCTCATTAATTCTTGTGGTTCGATGTTGCACACCGTCAAAAGTGAGTTTTTCCGGGAAGATCGAACCGCCGGTAGGAGTGCCAAGATACCCCGTACCCTTCGAGCGTTTCCCATAGCCGGACTGGATCCAGCTGTGCCCGGCAGCGGTTTTCTTTTATATTTCAAATGAATCGGCGTTAGGCTGAAAAAGAGTATAGGAGCCGAATGCTGGAATGTACTGAAGTCTCTTTGATACTGTTTGCGGAAGTGAAGCGTTGGAGGGAGTCGCTTTCCCGGCTATCTGTGCTTCGGTAAAAGCTTTCCCCGATCGCGCCTTAATCCAGTCAGTCCACGGACACTTTCAGCAAATATACCGGAATTTTCTCCCGAAAATCGAACATGACGATTATGTAATTCCGTACTCTGCAAAGGAACCTGACAACGGATGCCAAGTTCACGAATAAAATCTTTATTTTCATCTGCGTCATATATAATGGTATGCATGATCCTCACTGCATCACTGCCGCGATAAAAATAAAGTCTGACAACAAATGGCAAAAGCTGTCTCTGTGTCTGAATGACTTCCTGCTATTTTACCACAGCCCTGACAGGGCCATTCTGCTCTACGGTCAGGTTACTGATCCTGCCTTCAAATTTGCTGACTGAGAAACTACTCTGCTCATCATCGTCACGTGCTTGCTGCTGTAGAAGCAGTACCAGTTTGGCATTTTTTGCTGTATCAATTCCCTCTTTTGAGAGGCTTTGAAAAATATCGTTTCCCTTCCTATCAATTACGCATTCCAGTTTACAAGTGTTTACTATAAGGATGTCACTTGTTTCTTTAGTTAACGGTTTATCGGATGTTTTCTTCGCTTTCCCAACTTTAAGTTGCAGTGGATGATCTTTTGCAACCTCAGCCCCTCCAAGTGCGCGAGCTGTCCACTTCAGGCTGCCGTCAGGCCAGTAGGCAAGGGGCCAGCTTTGAACAGATTTTCCGTTTGATTGGCCATTAATATAAAGCTGGAATCTTTCTTTACTTCTCCTTTTGGCCAGGGGGGGCCAGGTAACTCCTGGCGTGGGTATGTCCGGTGTGGGAGCTCCTCGTATAGAAAAAGACTCACTTCCAAGCCAGTCCAGGGGAGGCTTGACTGGCTCATTTGATTCAGAGGGTAGAGGCTTTATTGCTGAAAACAAAGGTATTCCGGTTGCGCTCAATGCAGTTTTTTTATAAATTTTCTTTGGGTCAGTTTGGTCACGGCTATTGCAGAACAAATAAATTTCTTGTTACACTTAAAATTAACGCAACGCCAAATTAAGAAAGTTTTTACTATATAATGCTTGTAGATTAAATAGATTACATAAATTTGTGTCAAACCTACAATTATTTATAAAAATAGGATATTTTTAATATATAGTTGTTCGGAGGTTGAGTTGGATGTGGTATAATTGGATAATTTCTGATTTTGTCTAATAGCTTTCTGCTTCTAAATAGTTTGAAACAGTGTTATCCGACAAAAGCTGCCGAATCCATTTAGCTATATAATCTATTTAAAATATAGGTCAACTAGTCTTATTTGTTATTGATAGTGAATGCCTTGTCTGATCGCGACATACACTGTATTCTAACCGTCATTATTCGTTAGAACGACCTGCCTTATTTGAGAAATTTTTATCAAATAGTTTAAACAATTTAATGAATATGAACCGTAGAGACCCGAGGTCATTTATTTTATGAAAAAAGCTTTTTACCATTTTATCATCGTTTCGTACCTGGCCGGCACATCTTTCGCTGTGGCAAGAAAACCTGTCATAGGCGACCGGAAGGGCAACCTGCTAATTGCTGAGAGGACCATTAACGGAACTGTTAAGGACGACAAAGGGGAAGTACTTCCCGGCGTAAGCGTGATCCTGAAAGGGACGACAAAGGGGTCATCCACCGATGAAAAAGGTAGTTTTCAGCTCATCATCCCGGATCAGGGCAGCGTGCTTGTATTTTCCTTTGTGGGATACGTACAACAGGAAATCGTTGTCAACAATCAATCTGTTGTGGATGTCGTACTTCTGCCAGATACCAAATCGCTGGATGAGTTCGTGGTCGTTGGTTACGGAACGCAGAAGAAAAGCGATCTGACGGGTGCGATATCCAGCCTGTCTGAGCAACAGATCCGCGAGAGGCCGGTTCAGAATGTTGTGCAGGCATTGCAAGGTAAAGTTTCAGGAGTAGATATTACGTCCAACCTTAGACCTGGGGAGGTCGGTCAGATTAGAATCCGGGGAAACCGGTCTATTAATGCTTCCAACGAACCGCTGTATGTGATTGACGGTATTCCTTTGTCAGCCAGTGAGGTAGCAGCTATCAATCCCAATGACATTGCATCCGTGGAGGTTTTGAAAGATGCTTCGGCCACAGCTATTTATGGATCAAGAGGTGCCAATGGAGTGATCCTCATCAATTACAAAGAGGGTAAAAAAGGCAAAATATCCATAAACTATGATGTCAGTTACACGGCTACTAAAATCCATTCGACAACGGATTGGATGAACTCGGGGCAGCTGTTAAACTGGCAGCGTCAGGCACATATAAATGGGGGAACATACACCGGAAAATATGGTACTGCCCCAGACCCGGATTTTGATATACAAAACTTTGGAGGAGGAGAAGAATATGGTATCAACAGCATTAAAACGGCTTATGCCTATAATCCTGATGGCACCGTGCAGATGCGAAATGCAACGGCTGATGAACTGGCGACCGGTTATGCTGCCAGTGTTCCGGTTTACAATGCAGGCAATTTGTTTGACCAGAAATGGAGAGATCTCGCTTCAAGAACCGGTAAAACCCAAAATCATCAGCTATCGCTCTCGTCGGGTACAGAAACTTCCAGGATTTATTTGTCTCTGGGTTACCTGAATCAACTTGGAACACTGAAAGACCAGGATTTTAACCGCTATTCACTCAATTTAAAAGGTGACATTACGCCAAGGAAATGGCTCACCGTAGGATTGGGTTTGAATGGTGTTTATTCACTGCAAAATTACGGCACTTCCGAAAATTCGTCTAATAGCGGGGCCAAGGACTCTTACGGTCAGGCACTTGCGCTGATGCCATATGCACGCGCGTTTGATGATAATGGTGGATTGCTAAATACCAATAGGGAAGGCCTATCTGCACATAACGTGCTCTTAAACATCGAAAACTCCACAAACGAACATAAGCTGGCGTCGGTTCTCTCGAATCTGTTTGCAGAGGTTCGTTTCACGGACTGGCTGAAATACTCAGTCAAATTTGGCGCTCAATATAGTGATAAGGAATATGGTTCATTTTATGGGCCCAACTATACCAATCCGTTTAGCGCAGTCGGAACTGCTCCGCTTATTGGTTATAACCAGCATAACAAAAGCCTAGGCTGGACGCTGGAAAACCTTTTATTTTTTAACAAGCAGTTTGGGATTCATAGCATCGGAGTTACTGCTCTTCAATCTTTGCAGCAGAATACCACGAATTCTATCAACATCCGCGCACAGGGAATTACGTTTCCATCTTCGGAATGGTATAATCTTGCTGCCAATTCTATTGGTAATCCTATGGGATATGGAACGGCATACAGCCGTTCGGCACTGGCTTCGTACATGGGGCGGATTAATTACAGTCTTTTAGACAGATTTCTGGTAACCCTCTCAGGACGCTGGGATGGAGCGTCGGTATTGGCAACCGGTAATAAGTGGGCGTTTTTCCCGTCGGCCGCTTTGGCCTGGAAGCTCGAAGAAGAAAGTTTTATTAAACAAATTGATTGGATAAGTCAATTGAAGTTGCGGTACAGTTGGGGGCGTACGGGTAACTCGTCGGTAAGTGCATATTCTACAGGAGGTTCAATCATTGGTGCTGCCTATGTATTTAACGAAACGCAGTATGCCGGTTACAAGTCTGCCTCGATGCCTAATAAGGATTTGCGCTGGGAGAAGACAGCACAGCAAAATGCAGGTCTGGATTTCGCTATTTTACGCAATCGTATTTCCGGTTCTTTTGAAATTTACAAGGCAGAAACGTCTGATCTGTTAATGTCACGATCAATTCCTCCTGTATTGGGTTATACCAGCATTCTGAGCAACATTGGACGTACCAGGAATAGTGGCATTGAAATTTCAGTGTCGTCCGTGAATGTTCATAATAAGGACTTCACCTGGAAGACAGATTTTAACTGGTCCACCAATAGGGAAAAGATACAGGAACTTAGCGGCGGCAAAATAGACGATCTTGCCAATGGCTGGTATATCGGTCAGCCTATATCGGTTTTCAGGGATTATAAATATGACAGACTGTGGCAAAATACACCGGAAGATGCACGCCTTATTGAGCTTTACAAAAAGATAGGAAATATCACGGCCCTTCCTGGTCAGGTCAAAATAAAGGATCAGGATCTGGTGATAGCACCCGATGGTGCTGATAATTCAAAATCAGTGACACTGGCGAGTGGTGAAGTTGTAAATTATGTGAATAATGGTTTTGGAACGATCAATGATGCAGACAAAGTGATCCTGGGGAGCAATCGTCCGGCATGGGCAGCAGGACTGACCAATACAGTGAGCTACCGGAATTTTGAATTGAGTTTCTTTTTGCAGGCAAGGATCAATAATCTCTATTATGGTGCCCTGCAAACCTATGGCCGCCGGGTGGAGAACGATACCTGGAGCCCTGAAAATACGGATGCGAAATATCCTCAGCCGACCACTGCGACCTTTACTAATTACAATTATGTGAGAAATTATGTAAATGGTTCGCTGGTTGCTCTTCGAAACGTTTCGCTTACTTATACGCTGGCACAGTCAATCGCGGACCGATATAAGCTGGGGAATTTCCAGGTTTATGCACAGGTACTTAATCCATTTATCTGGGGTGGCGAAGCAGTGAAAACCGGTTTGAATACAGAGGATATCACTGGGTGGGACACTACTGCCGGCGCGCAGTCTGGCGGGCAGACTAACAATACGATTCTTAACAGAAGTCTGGTTGTTGGTTTGAGAATTACACTTTAACATAAAATGGCTACCAAAAAATGAAGAAATATATCATACTTGCTTTATTATTACCCCTGACTTCGTGCAAGGATTTTCTCGAAGAAAAGATGGTCTCAACCATCACTCAGGATTATTTCGAAAGTGAAAAAGGAGTGGAGGAGCTCGTTGTGGCATCTTACAATACACTGCGCTGGAAATATGGCTTCATGGAAGGCCCCTACCTTTTCGAAACCGGAACGGATATTACTGAACCAACTGATAACAACTGGGCGACGATCAGTCCGGCAGTTTGGTCTTCTACCGGGGAAGCAGGAAGCTATGCGAATAACCTGATGGGTTATTATGCAACTCAGCTATTAGGCAGTTATCCCATCATCAATGATTGCAATAAGGCGATTGAGATCATCACCGAAAGGCCACCCGGGAAATTTGCTACCGACAAAGATCTTGCCAGTAAACGACTGTCAGAGGTGTATTTCCTCCGCGCCTGGAGCTACTACATGCTGGTAACACAGCTTGGGGATGTTCCCATGCCTTTAAAAAGTAATAACTCCCTGCCAGCGGCATATAATTTTCCTAAATCGTCTTCGGCGGAGGTCTATGCGAGGATTATAAATGATCTGCGCTATGCACATAGCCATCTGCCGTTAAACGGACAAACTGAACGTGGCAGGATCACGAAATATGCAGTATCTCATTTGCTAGCCAAATTGTATTTGCAAAGAGCACAGGGACAGGAATTTGCCCAGTTTAGGAATGCAGATGGGACTATCAATGTAAATGATCCAAATGCGTATCTCGGGTTGCTTTACAAGGGAAAAGGTAGTGCTGACCTGGATTCGGCACGAATCTATGCAACTGAGGTAATTGACGCATACAAAACGTCCAATGGCGGCCAATTCGGTGGCTTGGCAACCGACTTCTGGGATCTATTCAAAACGGCCAGAGGTGATTGGAGCAATGAAAATAATGCTGAAATTATCTTGCAGGCGTCTTACGGAAACAATCTGGACAATGGCCGCTATGGTATGCGTACAACGGCTGCTTTTACCTGCGATTATACCAATGCGGCCTGGAATATTCCTTCCAAAACCTGGGCCTATGGACTTCGAAAAGGAACGGGTTTCCTACCAACCGACTGGGGTTATGACGTCTTTACCGATAAGGTCAACGATTCAAGATTTGAAAAGAGTTTTCAGATAGAGTACGTCAGTGCTTCTTTTGATAATGGAACCTTATCAGACGGGCCTGGACTGGCTTACACCGACGCAAACAACAAATCAGTGACCTGGACAGCGGATGAGGCAAGTTATTTTAACGCGAATATTCAGCCCGAATACAACCGAACTTCCTGGGGAGGTAGAAAAGCTGTGACGGGTCAGCGTAAAATCGGGCAGGGTGACCTTGGCCTTGTGTTCTTGGAAAACACAAAAGAAACGGCAATAGACTATTTGGAAGCAGTTTCTCAGCCTTATGTTCTTTATCCAAGATGGGTCAAAAAAGGAAGTGAATATCTTTATCGTAAAACTGGTGTAGATAAGCTTTCTTCAAATACCGGTTTACTTATTGGAAGAACGCTCCGTCCGTCATCGAGAAAATTTATTGACCCCAACCGAAGCACAGTTGACAACCATTTTGGTACCAGGGATGTTGCCATTTTTCGCCTGGCCGAAACTTACCTGATCCGTGCAGAAGTTTATGGTAGACAAGGAAACATTGGTGCTGCCATTGATGATATTAATGTTTTAAGAGCGAGGGCAGCTTATAAAGCAGGGGAGAAACGGGCGGAGATATTGGCGCGTTTATATCCCGGGTCGGAAAGTCTGGCTAAGTCGGAAAGAACTTTTCCCTATGCATCAGCATCGGATTCTTATACCAAGATCAAGGTGGATGCTTCTTATTGGGACGGTGGCTCGGCAAAATCAAAAGCAGAAAATTATCCACCGGAAGCCAATACTTCGGCGAAGCGTTTTATCCATTTTATTTACAATGAATATTCCAGGGAGTTCAATTCCGAACAGGTCGTTTATGAAGGTATCCACCATGCAGGGATTCAGCTTGAACGGGTATTGCACCACAACCAGCTTGCTTCAAACAAATCCGGTAACTGGCCTGTGGCCGATAACCCGGTGAATGGCAACGGGCAGAATGGAAATGGCAAAGGTGTTTTTCGTTCAAAAGACACTTTTAAACCTTTTCCTCAGACATTTATCAATATGCTGACGGATGAAAAAGGCGCAGCACTGGGATCTGTACAGATAACAAATTATCAGAATCCTGGATATTGATTCTGAACTTACCCGGATTTTCTGTGGATGAAAATTACAGAAAATCCGGTCATAACCTGAAAGGTTAGTTTTATCTTGGAGTAATCAGAAATAACTTAAATCAGCATGTCTTTGAAAAAATTTAGTAGGTTACTTGTTACGATACTTCTTACGGGAAAAGTTTTTGCGCAATCCCCCAATATTATTTTCATCGTTGCTGACGATCTTGGCTATGGAGATATTGGAGTTAACGGACAGAAATTAATCCGTACTCCAAACATCGACGCCCTTGCAAAAGAGGGCGTTACTTTTACAGATTTTCACGCAGGAGCGCCTGTTTGTTCCCCATCACGGAGTGTACTGATTACGGGCTTGCACACCGGTCACACTACGATCCGGGGTAACGCTACAAAAAAAGGTGGAATCGCGGGCAATAAAGGAAAACAAACAGTTTACCGCGCCAGTCTGGCAAAAGATGATTTTACTGTCGGGAAACTGATGCAACAGTCTGGCTATACAACTGCTTTAATGGGTAAATGGCACCTGGATGGCTATGACACGCTAGCCACACCGATTCACCGCGGTTTTGATGAATTTTCGGGCTGGCTGATCAGTTACAGTGAAACCTATGCAAATGGCTACTGGCCGGCCAAAAGGTACACGAATGGAAAACTGACTGATGTGCTTCCGAATCAGGGTGGGAAGAAGGGGTATTATACCGACGATATCTGCACGGATGAAAGCCTTGATTTTTTGTCCAGGCAAAAAAAAGCGAAAAAACCATTTCTTTTAATGATCAATTACAACAGTCCGCATTCGCCGCTTGACGCCGTGGACAGTACGGTTTACAACGAAAAAGACTGGCCGCAGGATATGAAAATTTACGCCTCGATGGTCCATCATCTGGACGAGAACGTTGGTAGAATCAAACGATACTTGATCGATAGCGGATTGTCAAAAAACACAATTGTGTTCTTTTGTTCTGACAATGGACCGAGATCAGAGGAAACAAAACAACAAACCGCAGTAGCTGATTTTTTTGATTCCAATGGCGATTTTAGAGGATACAAAAGAGATACCTATGAAGGCGGTGTGCGTGTACCGCTGATCGTGTGGGCACCTGGAAAAATTAAGGCCGGAAGTATTAGCAAAGAGCCCGCTTATTTCGCGGATGTGATGCCCACTTTCGGGGATATTGCCCATTCGAAAGTAAAATACAACACAGACGGAATAAGCATTTATCCGTTTATTAAAGGACAAAAATCCGGCGAGCCACGCTTTCTATACTGGGAATTTTTTGAGAGAGGATTTGAGCAGGCTGTTCGGTATGGGAAGTGGAAAGCCGTTAAAGCCCATGGAAAAACAGAATTATATGATCTTCAGAAAGATCTGGGAGAAGTAAATGATGTTGCAAAACAAAATCCAGCTATCATACAGAAAATTG
This sequence comes from Dyadobacter koreensis, assembly GCF_900108855.1. GTDB lineage: Bacteria > Bacteroidota > Bacteroidia > Cytophagales > Spirosomataceae > Dyadobacter > Dyadobacter koreensis. The sequence goes on along the minus strand of NZ_FNXY01000004.1, from coordinate 713,071 downwards.
ATGCTTATCTTTCCAATAATAGAACAGAGTCTCCTTTTTGGCCGATAGATTAATGAGTATTTTATCAAAATTAAAAACGGGAAGAATTCTGTTGGTCATTATTCTTCTTATTTATTTTAAAACTCATGCACAGCAGAAAAGACCTTCTGCTGAAAAACTGATTTTTACTGAGTATTTTTACGGAAATCTGGATAGAAAGCTATGGATATCTGAGATTGAACCCGTAGGGAAATCATCTGTCTACACTAAAAATGGGAAGTTGATGATGGATACAGCAGGCGGTGTCACGGTTTGGTTTAATCAAAAACTGGAAGGCAACATTAGGATAGAGTATGACTGGAAAGTCCTCGTTGATACCGGGCGAAACGACCGGCTATCAGATTTAAATCAATTCTGGATGGCGGCAGATCCACGCAGTAATAATCTTTTTACCAGATCAGGGAAATTTGAAACCTATGACTCACTGGCTTTATACTATGTTGGATTTGGTGGAAATGGTAACACAACTACGCGATTCAGAAAATATCATGGAAACGGGCAGAAACCACTGCTGCAGGAATATCTTGATTCAGCATATTTGCTGAAACCCAATCATACATATCATATTTCGATCACAGTCAGAGATGGAAAGACCACCTTCTCTGTTGACGGTAAAATACTTTTTGACTGGACGGATCCTGACCCGCTCAGAAGCGGTTATTTTGGCTTTCGCTCGACCAGCGCCAGACATGCGATTGATCATTTCCGTGTTTACCGATTGATGTTATAACTTTTGTACTTTCGTGACGTCTTTTTGCTTTTAGTATGATTTGTAATAGCTTGCTTTTAAGATAACCAGAAAGAACTTTAGGTAAAAAAAGAGTATAGATAAAATCGGAATGAACTGGATCACCCGCGAAAGACCCAAGATTGACCGTATCGCCTGTCCCTGGCTGATCAAAAGATTCATCGATCCGGATGCGCAGATATTTTATGTCCCTTTTAACCTCGTCAGGCAGAAAGCTATTGAACTTGATGCGACACCGTTTGATATTCCCGACACAGAATTTACGCATTACGAAGACCGATGTACTTTTGATTTTTTCCTGGAAAAATATGAAATAGAAGATCCGGCCTTGAAGGATATGGCAACAATCATCCGGGGGGCTGATACCGATAATCATTCACTTGCCAGTCAGTCCGCTGGATTATGGGCAATTTCGGCGGGACTGGCTTTTAACATTACCGATGACCAGGAACTGCTGGAAAAAGGTATGCTCATTTATGATGCACTTTACAGCTGGGCAGTTCATCTTCAAAAACAAAAACATACCCAAAATCCGACTGAAAAACTGCTTTTAGCCGTTTTTAATACGTACCTGGACAAGCAAAATTCTGAGGAAATTAAAACACCAAAATGGGCTCAGGAGTTAAAGGAAATCATACAGGACCAGATTGACACAAATCTAAGTTTAAGCCTGAAAGAAATTTCGGAAGGTTTACAGATCCATCCATCCTATGTATCAAGAGAATTCTCCAAATATTTTAGTAACCTTTCCTTTGGTGAGTATATCCGCAAACTCCGCATAGAGAAAGCGATTGATCTGTTATCCAACCCTGACCTTACTTTGTCAGAAATTGCGTATCTGACGGGCTTTTCTGATCAAAGTCATTTTACCAGGATTTTTAAAGCCCAAATGGGTAAAAACCCTTCCGATTTCAGAAGAAATTTGCGCAAAAAGTAATTTCTGTACAAATCGTCATTTTCGTTCTATTATTTGAATATCGCCTGGGGTAGTATTGCAGTGCAAACCGCAATTCATATGGTCAGTGAAAATATCGAAATAGAAGATCGACGGAATTTTTATAGTCTGTTCGATCTAACCAAGTACTTCTTTAAGCTTGGTGCACTGGGCTTTGGCGGCCCGGTAGCCCTGATCGGTTATATGCACCGCGACCTGGTCGAACACCGCAAGTGGATCAGCGAAGATGAATACCGTGAGGGGCTGGCGCTTGCACAGCTTGCTCCCGGACCGCTGGCAGCCCAGCTGGGCATTTATCTCGGATACGTTCATTACGGTGTCTGGGGCGCTACGCTTACCGGGCTGGCTTTTGTGCTTCCATCCTTTGTTATGGTGGTTTTACTGGGTATGGCCTACAAACTATACGGTGGGCTTCCGTGGATGCAGTCTGTGTTTTATGGGGTTGGCTCTGCTGTGATCGGTATTATCTCTTTAAGCTGTTACAAGCTGACGATCAAATCGGTGAGTAAATTCGAAATAGATGCGATCAAAAGCAGATGGATGCTATGGCTGTTCTTTTTAATTATGGCCACCGTTACTGCTACTGCACAAAGAGAGGAAGTTTGGCTATTTTTGATTTTGGGCTTTATCTACATGGTCGTAAAAGCACCTCCAAAATGGTTGCGAAGAAAAGATACATCCTTATCAATTATTCTTTTAGTTGGAACAGGATTCTGGCAATATGAGCCTGGTGAGCTCGTCAAACTAGGATTATTCTTTACGGAGGCGGGAGCATTTGTTTTTGGGAGCGGACTGGCGATCATCCCATTTTTGCAGGCTGGCGTAGTTAATCAAATGGGCTGGCTCAATGAACAGCAGTTTCTGGACTCAGTTGCCGTGGCCATGATCACACCCGGACCTGTAGTTATCACTGTCGGTTTTATCGGTTTTCTGGTTTCAGGGTTTGCCGGGGCGGTAGTGGCCGCATTGGGCGTCTTTCTTCCGTGTTTTATATTTACAGTTTTACCTGCACCTTACTTTAAAAAGATTGCAAAAAACACAAGTGTCAAAGCATTTGTCGATGGAATTACAGCAGCCGTGGTGGGTGCGCTTGTAGGATCAGTGTTCGTCATTGCAACACGCTCCATTGTCGATACTGCATCGGCTGCTATTGCTGTCGTCACGGTACTGGCTCTGATTTACATTAAAAAATTACAAGAACCATATATCATACTCATGGCCGCAATTCTCGGCTTTTGCATCAAAACTTATCTATGATTATTTTTTTACCTGCTTTCATGAAGAGATTTACTTTAATAATGTTGGTCCTTTTTTCAATTCCATCACTGGGTCAAAAACAGATCAATAAGCATAGTGGCGTTTGGTTTGGCTATTTCAATCAGACCAGGCTAACCGATAAATGGGGTATCTGGCTGGATGTCCACGCAAGAAGAACAGATTTTCTTGACCGCTGGTCAACACAAATTATCCGTCCGGGAGTTACCTACTACGCAAATGATCATCTCCGTTTCACAGCCGGGTATGCCTATGCCCGAAGTTATCCTGCCGCTGGCCTGCATACGGTCCGGCCCGAAAACAGACTCTGGCAACAGGTGCTTTGGACCAGCCGTCAGAAACGGCTACAAACCCAGCAGTGGATCCGTCTTGAAGAACGTTTTAACCGTAAAATAGCAAATGATCAGCTTCTTGACGGTTCGAATTTTAATTTCAGGTTCCGTTATCTTTTAAATCTGATGGTACCGTTAAACAAAGACTTTATCGAACCGAAAACTTTATTTTTCGCCTTTAATGATGAAATCCATATCAACGCCGGCAAACAGATTACCTATAATCTCTTCGACCAGAACCGTTTCTTTGTCGGCTTAGGTTATCAATTTACAAAAGGCTTGAATTTGCAGGTAGGCTACATGAATCAGTTTCAGCAGCTTGCTTCCGGAAATCATTTTAACAGCAATAATGTACTCAGGATTTTTGTCTTTCATAATCTTGATTTGCGTGCGAAGAGGTAGTCGTTGGACGTGTTGGTAGTCGAGTTGACAATGCCTGTTTTTAGTTTCGAGAGTGTCCAGTTGAAAGACACTCTCTGACTAATTCAAAAAAAAAGTTCGGTTATGCTGCAATTTTTCCTGCTTCGGTGGCTTCCGGAACCTCGATCAGGCTCCCGGATTTTACATCATAAACAAAACCATAAATCGGAATGAGCGGATTGACAAGAGAGTGTTTTCTGATTCGTTTAACATCTTCGGTTACGCTATTCTCCAGGTTTTTAAATGTTAGAAATGCTGTGAATCTCCCTTCGTCAGATCCTCCTGTTTCTTCAGTATTTCTCCATCCGTTTTCATCAACAGTTGCTGTTTTCAGGCTTGTTGCCAATAAATCCCTGATGATGTCATCTGTAAAAAGCTGCATACCACAGTCGGTATGGTGAATGACAAACCACTCTTTGGTGCCCAGCAGTTTGTGTGAAATGATAAGTGAACGGATTGCGTCGTCACTGGCCCGGCCACCAGCGTTGCGTATGACATGTGCGTCTCCCTCGGCCAGTCCCGCATATTTGGCAGGATCCAGGCGCGCATCCATACAAGTCAGAATGGCAAACTGACGAGCAGGGGGCAGGGCAAGTTTTGATTTGTCGCCAAAGTTTTTGCTATAATCTTTATTCGCATCCAGCACCTCTCTTAAAATAGTACTGTTTTGGTAAATTGTATCTGTTTTTTGTTCGGACATAACATTGAAAATTTAGGTTTGAAATAATTGTAAGGCTTAAAAAATCAATGTGCAGGGTAAGTTGGATTGTTATTTAAACTCATCTTCCAAGCGAAATCAAATTGGAAAATATACGATAGGCACCGGGAACTCCCGCGGGCAATTGACGAAACCAGCTCATAGTCGTGTACACGTAAGTTCCTTTTCCGTATTTGGCAATCAATATGCCGCCGTCTAGTTTTTCACAGCCCGGGTCGTTGCAGGAAATAACTGTTTCGTATTTATCCGACCAGTTTTCGGGCTGGTAAAGGCTGCGCTCCTGGACCCAGCCTTCGAAATCCTTTTGCGTAATTTTATTCGGATAATTCAAAACTTTGCAGTTTTTGTTGAGAAAGCGAACCTCAGAGGCTTCCACAGTTACTCTTTTGCTGGAAACCGTAAAGGGGTAGGGGCCAAAATCTTTCATCAGCAAGCCCTGATCCGAATTGTACTGGACGATCAGATTACCTCCTTTTTCTACATATTCTAACAAGATCGGATTAATGATTTTCAGCCGCTCAACCATATTGTATGCCCTCACGCCGACGATTACCGCATCATATTTTTCCAGCTTTTCAGCCACGATTTCCTGATCTTCCAATATCACAACTTTATAGCCGATCTGCTGCAAACTGGCAGGAACCATGTCGCCAGCCCCTTTGATGTAGCCAATCAATTGGCCATTCTTCTGGATATCAATTTTAACGACCTTCGCCTTTGCCTTTGGAAAACTAATCTGAGTGGGAATATGCGGATAGCTGATCAGATTTAAACTCTGGCTGTAATCCTTTCCTGCCACGGTCACAACCGCACTGATTTCCGCCTCATCCCCATAAGCCGGCGGATACAAATCAAACTTGACATTTTGTTCGGCTCCTTTTGTTTCAAGATTTACCGGAATGGAAAATGGTTCTGCGCGCCAACCCTTTGGCAATTTTAGTCTAACATTTGCTGTTAGACTGGCAAGCGCAGACTTTACATTTATAATTATCTGTTTACTATTTGCACCATCAAATAAGTAGACTTGATGTTCGACAGAAACATATGCCGGCGGCGTTATTGCAAGCGGCTGAAAAATCTCTCCTTGAATCGGATCCGTTTTTTGATAAGCAACCGGGACCATATATTGAACCGGATATCCGTCTATTTCCAAATCGAATTTCACTTTTGCTACGGGCTCATTCTCAGCCGATCCGATATCGGTCTGATTGGCAACATCAAAAAGTCCCTGACTGCCTTCTTTTTCCAACCAGTAGGGCTGCGAGTATTTTGTGTCTGCGGGAATCCGGGCGGTTCCGGATAGCTCAAGTTTTTTATTTGTAGTCAGTTCAATATTTAACAACGAGTCTACCCGTTCAAATGGCAAACGAATTTTCTTCAAAATAACAGGAACCGTACTGCGGTGGGTGGCTTCAATTTTGAGACTAATTTTTTCTCCCTGCGTATAGGTGTAGTCGTCCGATTTTACCAAAAGGAATAATCCCAGCGCTTCCTGTATTACTTTATTTAAATCTTTTAATTTCTCCTCTTTCCAATAGCTGTCCGGTAACTTTGTAAGTTCAGATTTTACCTTTAATAAAAGCGGGATGGAAACCGATGGATTCATACAGTTGTAAGAACGTATGGTCTGTGTGATGAGATCTTTTACTTTCTGTGCGTCTTTCACTCTGCTCCATTGTATATCGATGTTATCGAATAAATCACCTGTTGCCTTTGCTCCCTTGACATGCTTGAAATATTCGGTCAGGCTACCCCGAAATCCAACAGTTCCAAATCCCTGTGTCTTATGAACAGTCCTGCTTTCAGCGGCAATTTCGCCGTATGATTTTCCCAGAAGCGGATTGAAACCACCTACATCAATTTTGATACATTCCTTTTCATCCTTTTCATCAACGGCGTCCCGGCGCTGATTCCACCACATACCTGCATTCCAGACCAGACGAGTCGCTTTCCAGGTGTCTACATACTTCAATTGTTCAGGAAACTTTTTTGGATCTGCTGCTGCATCAAAAGCTTCATCGGCCAGAATAGCCGCTGCAATATGCTGGCCGTGTCCTGCTCTTTCGTCAGGTGGGAAACGGGATACAATAACATCCGGTTTGAAATTTCGGATCACCCAGACCGCATCGGCAAGCAGATTTTCTCGGTCCCAGATGGTGAAAACCTCTTCGGCGCTTTTGGAAAAACCAAAGTCAACGGCCCTGGAAAAGAATTGTTTACCACCATCGATTCGTCTTGCCTGCAAAAGTTCCTGTGTCCTGAGTATTCCCAGATTTTCTTTAATCTCCGTGCCAATTGCATTTTGTCCGCCGTCGCCACGGGTAAGCGAAAAATATGCGGTGTTATAGTGTTTTTCATTGGCCATATAGGCGATAAATGTTGGGTTTTCGTCATCGGGGTGTGCCCCGAAATACAATATATTGCCTAATACATTCAGCTTCTGGATGCCTTGAAAAATTTCCGAAGAGGACGCTCCCGAAGGGACTTGCGCCGAAATGTTTTTTGAATTTAACATTCCCGTCAACGCAGTTACAAGTAATAGATAACGATGTATACAGGTTTTCATAGGTTTGAAATTTTATCTTCCGTATATTGATTTCAGGTAGTGCTTTTGCAGAGAGGAAAAATAAGACAGTGAAGCAATTGTCAGCAGCGAGAGGAATACCAAGGTTGTAGGGTGTGGAAAGTAATAAAACGTAGTGACAGCCAGGAAAAAACCGCGAATTAATTCCAGGAAGAAAACCCATCTCCGTTGTTCCATTATAGCTCCACAATTGATAAGTGTAACGAGAATAAATAAAGCTGACATAATCTGAAGGAACTGGTCGGTATGATGCTCCAAAAGCAGCAGCAGGAACAGCATGGTAACCATCACTGTAAACTGGCAGAGAACATAAACCCGGAATTTTTGCGAGCGTGTTCTTACCTTATGTCTTGATAAAAATTTCTTTTCTACTTCTGCTCTTATGTACGGATCAAGGTCGGCCGGGCGGCCGAAAACCAGTTTTACCTTGTTCCAAAAGCCCTGCCTCTGTTTTGTCATATACCAGAGTTCTACCAGATAATGAAAATGTTGCCAAAGGAAACTGTAACTATCGAGCTGTTTGGTAAGGCCGTATCGTGCTTCTTCTTTTTCTTCGGCAAAAGTCCCGAACAGCTTGTCCCAGATGATGAACATATCGCCGAAATTCTTATCCAGATAAGCCTCATTACTTGCATGATGAACCCGGTGGTGAGAGGGCGTAACGAGTATGTATTCCAGGATGCCGAGCTTCCCGATTAACTGGGTATGCGTGAAAAATGGATATAAACCATGAACAATCAACATAATCGTAATCATGGAAGCAGGAAATCCTACAATAGGCAGAACCGACCAGAACAGCGTTCTGATTACGGCCTGAAAGAAGGTGATCCTTGTCCCGGCGGTATAATTAAATTCCTCACTGCTGTGGTGAACCACATGAAACCCCCAGAATAAATTGACCTTGTGGCCCATACGATGATACCAGTACCAGATCAGGTCCGTGGATAGGATCAGGGCAATCCACATCAGCAGCGTTGGTTGGATATCAAAAATAGCAAAGTGGTTGTGCAGGTAATCGTAAAAGAAAAAGAAACCGGCTGCGGTAAACATATCGATTAACCTTTCGGCCACACCGATGTTCATGTTGGCGATGGAGGAGTTAAAATTAAAAACCGACCTGTTAAATCGTTTTGAAAACCAATATTCCAGACCGATAAAAAACAGGAAAAACGGAACGGCAAAGGCCATGTAATTTAAATTCATTGGAATCTCAGGCATATAATACTTTGCTGGCGACTTCTAAAAAAATAATGAGAATGGAATTTTTGTCTTCTGTCTTGACATAGCTCTTAACCTTTTTGAGGAAATCATATAGCGGGTCGATGTATTTGTGCCGGGTCTGTTGCTGAAATTCTAAGACAGTAAGATTATTGTTGTTGTCCCTGAGCAAGTGTAAGGCAATAAAAAAATAGGAAACCGGTAACTTGCTGCCTTCCAGAATTGTCCCGCTTTGCAACGTGGTTCGGAATCTGCAATTTTTACATTGAAACTGGTGTTTAGATGCAAGCCAGTAGTGATTTGTTCCGCCACATTTTTTGCAGATCACTCCTTTTTTTAAACGATAATCCTTAAATGCTTCAATGGCAAGTTCTTCTTGTCTGTAAATGGCCAAAGGGTCTTTTGAAAGCATAACTCCTCTTCTAAAATTTTATTCATGGCCAAAAATACGAAACATTTAAATTTAAAAAATATAAAGCCTATGGAATTGGTAGATAATTTATGTTGGTGGTACGATAACCAATCACTTGTCTTCGTAAATCGACAAACCCGAGAGGATATACAGCGGTAGATAATTTTGATTATATGCTTTTTTTAGAGAATTATTTATCTAAAAATTAACTTGAACTGTTTAATGGTTACATATGATTTGGTTACGAGGTTGAGTGACGTTTATTGGCCGGCGAACGTGTGGTATCATACATGATTTACAATTTTAAGACAGGCATATTAGATTAAGTTTGTATCAAAATGGTCAAAGCTCTGCTCACGGAAGCCTGGCAATAAACACGATCGTACATTAATTTAAAGTAGAAATGTCCAAATTAAATCAAAAACAAACTGCACTTGGAGATGTTGCTGCAAGGCAGCTCGCCATCGCCACACGCACAGTACCGCAGATGGTGTCAATCACCCCACGCTGGCTGACGCATTTATTGAACTGGATTCCGGTCGAATCAGGCGTGTATCGGCTTAACAAGGTGAAAGAAGGAAGTGTGGCCGAAGTGGATTGCTCCGGACGGGACGAAAGGGAGCTGCCGCATACCTTCATCGATTATGTTGAAAATCCAAGGGAGTATAATCTGAATGCGGTGAACACAGTTCTGGATGTTCATACGCGTGTTTCTGACCTTTACAGTAAACCCTATAATCAGATCAGTGAGCAGCTCCGCCTGACCATCGAGAGTATCAAGGAAAGACAGGAAAGCGAACTGATCAATAATGAGGAATATGGATTATTGCACAGCATAGCTCCTTCGCAGCGTATTTCAACGCGCAACGGCGCACCTACACCGGACGATCTGGATGAGCTGATTGCCAAAGTCTGGAAAGAGCCGGGCTTCTTTCTGCTTCACCCGAAGGCTATTGCTGCATTTGGCCGCGAATGCACACGCAAAGGGGTTCCACCTCCGACAGTTTCTCTTTTTGGGTCTCAGTTCATTACCTGGAGGGGCATTCCTCTTTTTCCTTCTGATAAATTACCGATAGAAAACGGAAAGACTAAAATATTACTTCTTCGTACCGGTGAGAGTCGCCAGGGCGTAGTAGGGTTGTATCAGCCTGGTTTGCCTGGTGAACAGTCTCCGGGATTATCGGTACGTTTTATGGGTATCAACGATAAGGCAATCGCTTCTTATCTGGTTTCGCTGTATTGCTCGCTGGCGGTGTTGGTGGATGATGCGATTGCGGTACTTGAAGACGTAGAAATAGGAAACTATCATGAGTATAAATATTGATCAATTTCCATCAGATGGAAATATTTCAGGACTGCCTGATATCGCTGAGTTGGAAAAATTGGCAAATGAACTCTTTTCATTACTTCCTAATGAATTACCGAAAGCCAATTTTTCGCCGGATCTGGCTGATCATCCAAGACTTGAAAAGTCGTTGAACCTGGTTCATGAGCGGCTCCCTTCACTTTTTGGGAGAAGCGACGGGTTCAACGTCACGGATCCTCAGACAAGTTTGCCGGACCCTCATTTCCCTGTGCAGAGCGCGCCCAATTCCGGGTTTGGCGTTTCCCCGTCAGGAACGCAGCAGGCCGTGAATCACCTTAATTTGAATAAGGGACAGTCAGCAAAGCCGGATAGCGTAAATACTCAGGCCGATTATCCCGGGCTCAGGCATCAAACGCCTTCTGTTGCCGGCAGTGGAATTTCTCCCTCGGCAGCACATCAGGAAAATGCAGTAGATCTGAACAATCCCCAAACAGGTTTTCACGACCCGCACGTGGGTGTTCCTAATACTGTTCCGTCAACTGGCCTGGGGCAGGTTCCATCTTCCGTTGCAGGTAGCGGCGTGTCTCCGTCCGTTAACCAAAATGGCCCTGGATACGATAAAACTTTTCCTTTTTCGCCGGATGCCGCTTTTGAACCGGACGTGCATAATCTTTGGTCTTCGATCAATACTTTTAAAAGTACGCCACAGTTACCCGGCAATTTTGGTGCAGCAAATGCCCAGTATTACTTTTTACAGGGAGCAGGTTTCAGAGGAAACGATCCTTTTTCTCTTGATCAGATCCGGGAGTCACAACTTTCAGGAAAATCATTTCCTTCGCTGAGCAATGGTACAGGAAATATACATTTTGATGTAAATCTGATCAAAAGGGATTTTCCGATTTTTCAGGAACGGGTGAACGGAAAACCGTTGATATGGCTCGATAATGCTGCCACAACCCAAAAGCCAAAATCGGTGATTGACCGGATTACCTATTTCTACGAGCATGAAAATTCCAATATTCATCGCGCAGCACATGAACTGGCAGCCCGGGCTACGGACGCTTATGAGAGTGCACGTCAGAAAGTGCAGCATTTTTTGAATGCGGGTTCAGTAAATGAGATCATTTTTGTCCGTGGTGCGACTGAGGCCATTAATCTGGTAGCAAAGACATGGGGCGCGCAAAATTTGAATGCGGGGGATGAAATCATTGTCAGTAATCTGGAGCATCACGCCAACATTGTTCCCTGGCAACAGCTGGCTGCTAAAAAAGGGTTGAAGCTCCGTGTCATTCCTGTTGATGATGACGGGCAGGTTTTGCTAGGTGAATATGCCAAACTGCTCAATCCTAAAACGAAGCTTGTTTCCTTTACACAGGTTTCCAATGCGCTTGGCACGGTTACACCGGCAAAGCAGATCGTGGAAATGGCTCATGCTGCCGGAGCAAAAGTTTTGGTCGACGGCGCGCAATCTGTTTCCCATTTAAGGTCGGATGTGCAGGCTTTGAACTGCGACTGGTTTGTATTTTCGGGGCATAAAGTTTTCGGCCCGACTGGTATTGGTGTGCTTTATGGGAGAGAAGATTTGTTGAATGAAACGCAGCCCTGGCAGGGTGGTGGAAATATGATACAGGATGTGACATTCGAATACACCCAGTTTCACGATGCTCCCAACCGGTTTGAAGCGGGTACAGGAAATATTGCGGATGCAGTAGGGCTTGGCGCAGCGATCGATTATGTCAATAAAATCGGAATTGATGTCATTCACCAGTACGAGCACTATCTGCTTCAATATGCAACAGGTCTGATGAAGGATATTCCCGGACTTCGGTTGATTGGAACAGCGCCAGACAAAGCTTCGGTAATGTCATTTGTGTTCTCGGGTTATAAAACGGAAGAAGTGGGTGCGGCGTTAAATGAAGAAGGTATTGCCGTAAGGTCAGGCCACCATTGCGCACAGCCAATACTTCGCCGATTCGGTGTTGAAACCACAGTTCGTCCGTCGCTGGCATTTTATAATACTACTACGGATGTGGATGTATTGGTTGAAACGTTGTACCGGCTGAGGCAAAAAAAGCGGTAATTGGTTTAGAGTCCTGTTTTCGGAACTAAATTTTTACAGTAAGCTAAATAATCTGGTCTGAAAATTGAGCCGTATGCGATCGAAGTCTGTCAACTCGTTTTTTCTGACTTCGATCGCTCCGGCTATTTCGTTGCCGGTACTTAACCTTTAAGAATAGTTTTGTTTACAAGAATGAATAAGAATTTAAATACCAAGTCGCTAATTAGTCTGTTAAAAACAACGCATAACGCGGAATGGGAGGCGACACCTTCTTCTAACGACGCAATTGCTTGGCTAGATGGACTGATTCAGTTCTTGTTTCCCAGTAATCATCTCCCGAAAAGTACGTCCTACGAGGGTATTCTGAAAAAGAATCAGATTGACCTGGAAAATATCCTGCTGAGCTATCTGGAACCTTCAGGGATTGACATCGAAGGTGTAGTAGATCACTTCTACTCTTCTCTCGAAGGAATATATCAGAACCTGCGGCTGGACGCTAACAAAATCAATGCCTATGATCCTGCTTCACACAGCGTAAACGAGGTCATTGTTTCCTATCCCGGTTTTTATGCGATTGCCGTTTATCGGATCGCCAATCATCTTAGTCGTTTGGGAATACCTGTTTTGCCGAGAATACTCAGCGAATATGCCCATGGGAAAACGGGAGTAGACATCCATCCCAATGCGCAGATCGGTGTTCCTTTTATGATCGACCATGGCACTGGTATCGTTATTGGCTCAACCACGATTATTGGTAAAAATGTAAGCATTTATCAAGGCGTTACACTTGGTGCCTTACAGGTTGCTAAAGATCTTGCCGAAACCAAGCGGCATCCTACTGTTGAAGACAATGTGATCATTTATGCACGGACAACTATTTTAGGCGGAGATACAGTAATAGGAAACAATAGCGTGATTGGTGGCAGTGTTTTCCTTACCAAAAGTGTGGAACCTAATTCTCAGGTTTTTAATACGCATCAATTGCGAATTGTTCATAAATCTTCTCAATAATTCATTCAAATTATATTTCCTGGCCAATGGTGTGCTGCCTCAGTAAATCAAAAATCACATATTTGATACTTGACATCGAAAAAGGCAGCATATGCGCTTAGGCTACGTTTTGTCTCGAACAATAAAATCAGTGACCTGTTCCCATCTCGTGTATTGCAGAAAAGGAGAACACTTCAAAAAAGTTTTTGCGGCGATCCTTCTTGATTTAGGGAATAATGGTATTTTACAAAGTCAAAAGAGGAAAGGTGGGGGCTATATGCTGCGAATTCCTACGAAATTGGTTGACTTCTCATAAGTGTTGAGAATCATTGAGATGCCAGTTGCTCCGGCATTTTGCGTTTCTATGCTCTTTTATTGCAGATTTGATGATCGTAAGAATGACGAGATGTAGCCTTAGAAGCGTACTGACAAAATGGAGAGATGCCAATCTGGAAGTATTGGATAAGACGACTATCGCCGATATTCATAGGGCGGATACCCATGGAAGGGAGTTTGAAAACAATCCAAATAACGTTGATTAAATTAGAAAATCCTGCCATTTTCTCATGAAATGGCAGGAGGGCATAGAAAATTCACCAGCCTTTGATTGCTCCACCCTGAAATATTCTGGCAGCCGCATCTTCCACTTCTTTGGATTGATATGCTTTAACGTAGTTTTTAACTTTTTCTTCATTTTTGTTATCTTCTCTAGCCACGATCAGATTGACATAGGGAGATTTCTTATCCTCAATCAACAATCCGTCTCTGGTTGCAACCAAACCAACCTTTGCCGCAAAATTATTATTGATAATTGCCAGCGCAACATCTTTGTCGTCAAGGGTCCTGGGTAACTGCGGTGCTTCCAGCTCCAGGATTTTGAGATTCTTCGGGTTTTCAATAATGTCAATTACTTTTGGTAAAAGTCCAACACCTTCTTTGAGCTTGATCAGTCCGTATTTTTGTAAAAGCAACAATGAGCGGCCGCCGTTCGTCGGGTCGTTTGGAATAACCACAGTGTCTTCGGGTTTTAATTCTGCCAGGCTTTTTATCTTTTTGGAATAACCGGCTATAGGATAAACAAAGGTATTACCTACGATAGCAAGTTTGTAACCGCGCTGTTTTATTTGTTCATCCAGATAAGGTTTGTGCTGAAAAGCATTGATGTCAACATCTCCATGATCCAAAGCTTCATTCGGGACTACGTAATCGTTAAATGAGATCAGTTCTACTTCCAGTCCGTATTTCTCCTTAGCCACTTTTTGGGCAACCTGCGCCACTTCATATTCCGGACCCACAGCAATCCCGACTTTGATGTGATTCGGATCATTGTCCTTTTCGGCTTTCCTATTGCATGCCGAAATCGCAAATACTGCAGCAATAAGAATGAGCAGTGTAAAAATTTGTTTACTGATTGTCATAGTTTAAGGGAGTTATTAGTTTGAACATGGAGTTTAGCGACGTTGCCAACGAGTTTCGCTAATTTTTTTAAAGTTTCAATTTGTGACTTCTGCCCACACCTGACCAAAAGCTACCGATGATCCACCCGTTTCGCCAGCACATCTCCTGAAAACTGAATGATAAAAACCAATGCGATCAGCAAAATCAGTACGGTGTTCATAATCAAAGCATCATATCCGATGTAGCCATATTGGTAGCCGATCTGTCCCAATCCGCCTGCACCCACTGCGCCACCCATGGCTGAATAGCCTACCAGTGTGATCAGCGTAATGGTGGCGCAATTGATTAAAGAAGGCAAAGCTTCCGGCAACAATACTTTGATGACGATCTGTAACGGAGTGGCTCCCATTGATCTTGCTGCCTCTATTAGTCCCCCTGGTACTTCGATAAGGCTGTTTTCTACCAGACGTGCAATAAACGGAGCTGCTCCGATACTGAGCGGAACAGGTGCAGCACTGATACCAATGGATGTGCCGACGATTGCTCTTGTAAAGGGTATCATCCAGACGATCAAAATGATAAACGGAATGGACCGGAAGATGTTAACGACAACCGAAAGGGCGTTATTAACGGTTCGGTTTGCCAATACCTGGCCCTTACGAGTTAGGAAAAGAATGATACCGGTAGGCAACCCCAGTAAAAAACCGAAAAAGCCGGAAACGATTGTCATAAATATAGTCTCACCGGTACCTGCAAGAAGGAGTGATACAATTGGATCAGACATAACCTAGAATTTCTACTTTGATTTGATTATTAATAAAAAATTCAATGACATTCGGATAATTTCCCCGGTTTCCTGAAAGCTCAGTTAAAATGACCCCAAAATTTTTCTCGCCCGCATGATCCATTTGAGCACTTATAATTTTCGTGTCAACATCAAAAAGTCTTGCGGCCTGCGAAAGCACGGGCCCGTTGGCTGTCGCGCCGGTAAGGTGCAGTTTCAGAAGCGGTGACAAATTTCCGGGATCAGCAGATTTTAAGCGACGCATGTAAAAGTCTGGTATTTCAACATGCAGAGACGTGTTAATAAATTCTTTTGCCAGTTCCGTTTTGGGATTTACAAAAATATCACTGACAGTACCCTGTTCGATCAGTTTTCCTTCGCTGATTACCGCAACAAAATCGCAGATGGATTTAACAACTGCCATCTCATGTGTGATGAGCAGGATAGTGATGTTAAGTCGCTGATTAATATCTTTAAGCAGGTTCAGAATGGCGCGTGTTGTTCCCGGATCCAGTGCGCTCGTTGCTTCGTCACATAGTAACACCTTCGGATTATTGGCAAGCGTGCGGGCGATAGCCACTCGTTGTTTCTGTCCGCCGGAAAGATTGGCAGGATAATCGTTGGCCTTCTCTTCCAAACCGACCAGTTTCAGTAATTCAGAAACCCTGGCCTTGATCTTAACTTTTGGCACATGGTCCAATTCCAAAGCAAAAGCCACATTCTCAGAAACTGTGCGAGACGAGAGCAGATTAAAATGTTGGAAGATCATCCCGATCTGTCGTCTTTCCCTGGCAAGTTGCGAGCCGGATAGAACCGTCAGGTTTTTGCCATCCACAATGACATCCCCGGACGTAGGTTTTTCAAGCAGGTTCACACACCTGATCAGCGTACTTTTGCCAGCTCCGGAAGTCCCGATCACTCCATAAATCTTACCTGGCTCTACTTTAAGAGATACATCTGATAACGCAATAATCTCTCTGTCCTTTTGCCGGAAAATTTTAGTAATGTTTTTTAACTCGATCATTTATAAGTGAGCCCGATTAGCCTGTTGCATTAAATGAATGCAATTTAGGCAAAGTTTTCAATGCAGTTCGTTTATTGTTTATTTACTATATAGATTTTATAGATTTATACAATAAAAAATTTGAATTTGAATGATCAGGCCAGAACTACTAGGATAAGGATGGCAGTCCCAAAGCGAAAATGCCGCTGTCAATTACCTGCAGCGGCTTTGAATGGATATTTTTAAAACGGCCCTTTGTTAGCAATGTTTCCGTTGGAGATGGCGCAAATGTAATGACAAATTTATTGTCGATAGAAATTATAGACTATGTTTGTATTTTTACTGACTGGCTGATCCTCCGCAAAGTGGTAGCAGGTGTGCACAAACATTCACTTTAACTAAAAATCAAAATTGTCAAATAAAATCGCCCTGATAACCGGCCCGACCTCTGGAATCGGCTACGTAACCGCCATTGAATTGTCTAAGCATGGCTTCGACCTGATTCTCGTTGCAAGAAATGAAAAGAAAGTCCGCGAACTCCAAAACATGATCGGCGATCGTGTTAGGACAGATTACGTTTCATGTGACCTCGGCAATATTGCTTCCGTGCTTAACGCAGTTGCGGAAATAAAAACCCGGTATTTTAAGATTGATGTGCTGATAAATAATGCGGGCCTGATCGTTCAAAACAAACAATTTTCCGCTGACGGGATCGAATTGACATTTGTTACAAACCATCTCGGGCCGTTTGTACTTACCACAGGACTAATCAATCTTTTAAAGGCTACCGATAAAGCCAGGATCATTCACGTGTCTTCGGAAGCTCATTTCTTTGCTTTTTTTGATATAAACAAATTAGTAAATCCTTCCTGGTATCAGGACCTGGTTGTTTACGGAAGGTCGAAGCTGGCAAATATTCTATTTTCAAACGAACTTTCAGATCGCCTGCAGCTCCATGGAATTACCTCAAATGCATTGCATCCGGGCACTGTTGCCAGTAATTTTGCCGGAAATGGCACGGGTATATCCACTTTTTTTATGAAATTTTTTCGTCCGTTTTTCAAAACTGTTGAGCAGGGAGCAGCAACAACTATTTATCTTGCAACCTCACCAGAAGTTGAGGGCGTTTCGGGCCAATATTTTGTGGATTCAAAGCCCGGACGAAGCTCAAAGGCTGCCAAGGACAGGGAATTGGGCAGCCGGCTTTGGGATTTGAGTGAAGAGTTGACACGGTTTGAAGATCAACCGACCGGATGATAACACCTAGACTGAGCATTGGACGGGATTAAATCGATAGGGAATTTTCTTTGATTTTTTTATGGCACTTTTAATATATTCACATTTGTGAAAAATATTTATCTTAAAATTTTGTGTTATCTTTTTAATTACTTTACTTTGTCTATATATTTAATAGACTAATAAGCTGCGAGCCACCCGAAGCTAAGTATTAATCCAAATGTCATATGCTTATGAATCCGATTAATTTACTTTATTCAACGACATTTTTTCGCTTGAAATCTGCAGTCATTTCTATCCAGGCTCAACAATATTGTTGTATTTGTTGAAACTTATCCAATCTGGATAAGCCATCCTGACTCTTTTTTGACAGCTTAAAGTCTGACCATCAACCTTTGGTTGGACCAATCTATCTTTTCCGGGTGTCTGTCTGGTACCGGCGAATATTGCCGTACCCAATTCATCCTATCCATACAACAAAAAATCTTTCGACATGCGATTCACAGACAGTTTTATATACTACGAAATTCTAACGCTTTTTTTCGTTATCAGCGCTGCTGAATTTTTTACAGGTTTATACAAAAGTGACAAATGGTCTAAAAATGAATGGTATATCAATTTTGCCGGACTGTTCCTTTCCAGTACCATTACAAGGCCAATCAGCTTCCTGTTATCAGCGTATGTACTGAATTATTTTTTTCCACAATATTACAACGCGTTCGAGTATGTTCCACTCTGGGCGGGCATTATCATAACCTGCTTGTTGGAAGATTTTACGCAATACTGGTGGCACAGGGCAGCACATACATATACCTGGCTTTGGAAAGCACACAGGGTTCATCATACAGCTCCGGAAATGAGCGTATTTTTGGCTGGTAGAAATTCCTGGCTTTATTTATTGTTATTTCCATCACGTATAGTATCAACCGTCTTGATTTTTTTAGGATTTGGACAAGCATTTCTAATTGGGTATTTTTTCAAGGCAATCATTGGTATATCCGCACATTCAAGTATAAAGTGGGATAAACCTTTATACAAAATCAAGTGGCTTCATCCGGTGATGTGGGTGGTGGAGCGCACCATTTCAACACCTGCCACACACCATGCCCATCATGCAGCAACAGATGCGGATGGAATCGGGGTAGTCAATGGTAATTATGGAAACATGTTTTTCATTTGGGATATGATTTTTGGTACAGCAAAAATTACAAGAGAGTTTTCCGAGCATATCGGCCTTGAAGATTATCATGAAGAACCCTGGTTTGTACAGCTGGGCTATCCGTTCTTTAAATCGAAGGACGAGCGCAGCGAACTTTCGCACTGAAATTAACCGGGCTATTGACAAATCAGAATACTCATGAAACTATTTTATTCGCTTGCGATGCTGTTCGTTCTAACCGGTCCTTTTAAAACGTATTCTCAAATTGTAGTTTATGATATCATTATAGCGCGGCAGACCGTTGGATCTGTCAAGGTCCATCAAATCGATTCAACCGGTGAACATTCAAAATTGCGTATCGATGCAGCGGTAAGTATTCCATTTTACTCAGGCAGTCTGCAAAGTGAAAACCAGTTTTCGAATGGTTTATTAAAAAGCTCGACGACCGATTATATGGTAAATGGAAAGAAAAAGGAACGAACTTTTACCACAAAAGTAGGATCAGGAAGCTACAATGTCGATTATTATGGATCTGGTAAGACTTACGATGAGCGAAAAAACATAGCTCAAGATATCAGTAAAACAATCGTCGGTCTTTATTATCTGGAGCCTGTAAATCTAAAAGCTGTTTATTCTGAAAAATATGGACAAATGTGCCAAATCGTAAATTTGGGAGAAAACCGATATGCAGTTACCATGCCAGGCGGTAAAAAAAATATCTATATCTATGATGGAGGTAAGTGTAAAGAGGTGGCTGTTGAACTGGGTGGTTTTAAATTACGAATTGTGAGAAGGGAAATGGCTACGGCGATGGCTAAAAAATAGAATGTTTAAAATATAAAATTATGATTTACGAAAAGATATTCAGACATGCGGTAGGAAGAGAGGCCAAGGTTATCATAAAAGGCGAGAAGGCGAGGTACAGCAACAATATCGTTGTGGAATTAGAGTTTCTTGTCAAGGATACACACGACCTCAATTTCCACCAGCCTATCGGGAAAAATCATCCTCAATACTGGAAATTAAAAAAAAGCACCCCTGAGCGAGCCTATTATCTTCAGCTTGAATACAGCGGCGTTTCCAGAAAAGAAATTCTGGAAACGGTTAAAGAATTTAAACTAACGATCGGTAGTCAGTTTACTTTCAGATATAAAACGCCGCTTACAGAGCGCATAAAGTATCTCAAAGGGATCCGGGTAAATGCTGCAAGCAGGAAGATATTGATGGCAGGTGCCTGATGATAAATTTCTAACGCCGGGTTTTATGTTAAAGGACTAATGAACCCAGTTAATGTACCTTTGAGCCAGCGTCATTTTTTTATTGATAGAAGTTGAGGTGAGTAGGAAAACATGAGATAACTCCATAGCGCCACTTTGTTGGCGTCAGGCACTTTATTAAGCAGTTCCATGGATTGCCCTGCAAATGTTGAGGAAATACCGAATGTAATTTCCACTTGTTTCAATGGTCTGTAATTAAATGACAAATCATTTTCAAATCCCAGGTACTTTCCTGTTGAACCATTATTTTTGGTGTCCAGTTGAAATTGAGAGTAGAACAGGTGGAAATCAGCACGCAAGGTCAACTTCCTGTTCATCTGGCAAATCCAGAAAAGATATGGGTTGATGAGTCCTCGATCGTTTACGTCGGCCGGAAAGCGTGTAAATAAATTCATATTTCCCATAAACTTCCACGCAACTCCATAGAGGGGTATGAATGAATTGGACAAGCCAGCGCGTGTACCGGATTGACTTCCACTCAGAATTTCTGCTCCCAGACGTACTGTGATCTTGTTGACATTGGTACTTATTTCTGGCTGCAGATAGTATGCCCTTATTGTTTTGGAACCTGTTGTCCTTCCATACTGGTAATATGCATTCAGAGTTCCATAAATCTGGTCTGCAGTGTATTCAAGACGTCCTCCATTGGTAATGCGCTGATAACTTGCGTCTAGTTTTAAACTATTTGGCAAAACCTCCAGAGTATTGATTGTAGTGAGTCTGAGGTTATTTTTAAACTGCTGCTTAAAGTGATGAACGGCCATGAATTTGTACTGGTGAGATGCTACAGGGGAATAAGCTGACTCAAAACTTTTTCCATATGGGCGTGTAAATACCAATGTGAGGTCGGTACTTATTTTATCGTTGTAAATTAGCCGGATTCCTTCGTGCGACCGGCCTTGCTGGCTCCATGGCGCGGCCGAGAAAATACGGCCGTTATCCAGGGAAAGTGCCTGCCGGCCAACTCGTAAGGAGATATGTTTTGTTATTGTGGGTTCAATATAAAATTCGAAGGCATTTATGCTCCCAATCCTTGAAATTTCTCCGGCTTTTCCCCATAAGTGGATTTCCTGAGGAGATATATGAAATTTAAACCTGGTGTTCTGATATGTTATGTTCAGCCGGTTTCGCTGACTCACGTAAAGTTCGGTTAGACTGGAATCAGCATTTGTCCATCTGAAATTATTTCTAAATTCGGCCCTTGGCCTGGATTCAAAATCAATGCTAAGTATGCTGGTGAGGGTATCTTTGGACTGCGAATAAAGATAATGATTCCCAGGACCAAGTAGAAGGATCATAAAAAGAATCGGGCGCACAGAATTAGTATATAAAGTCTATGGAGACAAATGTTTTGTCGAAGTTACTATAATATGAGCATTGCGCAGATTTTTTTTTGATTCCCATCACTAATTATCTTCAAAATTGTCATTCAAAATTTATTTTGAAAGGTTTTAACATCTGAGGGCTTTGTGAATCGTCTGAATGTTACTATGATTTTATCAACCTGTAATAAGTTTGATAAAATATGGTCCCTGTTAGCAGAGTAACCTTCCTGAGTCTGAGGAATTAAGAAAATGCAAGATGCTTCTAATCAAGCTACATGTGACTAATGATAAGCATGGAGATATACTAAGATAAACTGCCAAAACAGCGGGTTTTATGCTTGCAAAAAATCAAAAAACCACCCGGAAAAATTTCGGGTGGTTTCGAATCGTCGCCATTTTATTTAACCGGATGTTCCAGTACTTTTACACCGAAATCGGGAGATCCATTTAGAAGTCCGTGGGTAAATACAGTATAAATTTTACCTGCTTCCAGTGTTACAGAGGTTGAGCTGCCGGTAGTGTTGCCGCTGGTTGCATTTGTAAAATTCAAATCGTACTTACCCGGGCTGACATTTTGGAATGGACCCAGCGACCAAGCGCTAAGCGTCTCTCCTGCAAGCGAAGAATTAGCCGCTCGGCCATAAGCGACATTGCTGAACAAAGCTGTTTTCCCATTCAAAACATTTAGAGCACCAGTTTCTGGGGAAAGATTCACGAACCGAAGCTTAGCTTTCTGCGGGTCGGGCGCTTTCAGGTCGTCATAAAACAGAATCAGTGAATCTGCTTTGTTATTGCTCGTCCTTGCCGCTACAACAGTATGGTAAAAAGTAGCGATGGGCCCGTTTGGCCGTCCGGTCGCAGAAAAAACAGCACTGTTTCCAAACTGATAAGAGGCCTTATAACTTGTATTAGTGCCTTCGGTAAAGTTGATCTGAACATTACCAAAAACGGTTGGATAGTAAGCTGACGCTTCATTGATAGCGATTGCACTGGGTGTTATCTTATCAGTAAATGTCCAGAAATTAAGTGCTGTGTTGATTGGTCTTGCATTAACAAAACTGATGAAGGCACTCAATGCGGGCCGATCTGCTGCATCTACATCCAGATAGTCTGTGTCTTTGCAAGACGAAAAGCCTGTAAGCAGTACCGCTGCAATAATAACCTTTTTCAAAAGCGGACCTGATTGAAGTAAGTTATAAGAATTCATAAGTATCGATGTTAATTGGATTTGTCATTAAAGTCTGGCCGTAATTCTGATAAATGGCTGAATGCCAGCACTGCCGTTTTGGATGCCGATAATGGATGGCTTGCTTAGCGCATTGAGTTTCTGATCTGAATAATCCCCCAACTGATTGAAGGCGTTGTTTACACCAATGGTGCCCTGCAAGATTTTTGAAAACGAATACGCCACCGAGGCATCCACTACCCATATTGGTTTTAACTTTTGAAAGAAATAGTCCGGTTTAGGGAAGGTTGCATTCAAAGCAGAGGCATTGGTTACCGATCCAAAATAAATTGCCCTTGCCAGGTAAGTAAGTTTTCCAATTCTAAATGTTCCCTGCAAATTGATCTTTTTACCTGGAATGTTGGAAGTAACCCTTGCTTTTTCTCCGTCATTGAAAATAATGTACCGGTACGCTTCCAGACCTTTCGGAGTGTTCACGTTTTTAACTTCGGTATTGACGAAATTAGCACCAAAAAGTAAGGTCAGTGCTCCACTTCGGAATGGTGTTTTATAGCTTCCCGTCAATTCCAGCCCTTTCGTGCGGGTGCTGAATGAATTATAGAAAAATTTCGCTTGCGTAGTTCCGGTCTGCACAAATAAATTTCTGACTTCTAATGGTAAATTAACATCGGTTGCTGAGAAATTTCCGGTATTTCCCACACGGTTGTTTACATCTACCTGATAGGCATCCGCTGTGAACTCGAAGTTTCTGAAAGGCTGGGTTGTAATACCCAGGGTATAACCCTTTGATTTTTCAGGCGTCAGCGTAGGGAAACCAAGTGCACGTGTCGCGGCGCTTTGGTTCGAGGCTGTTACCTGATCAATCGCTCTTCCCTGCTGAAAACTTGTTGAGGTTTCTGTATAATAATACTGTGCAAGATCCGGCGCACGGAAGCCGGTATTGTGTGATCCTCTGATGCCCAGCCAGTCTGTGATACTGTATTTTGAAGCAATCTTATAGGTTGTTACATTGCCCAATGCCGAGAAACTCTCAAGTCGTAAAGCTCCTGAGACAAGCCAGTTTCGGGTGAAATTCACTTCCACATCTGCATATCCTGCCAGAATTGAGCGGTTTACGTTGACGGCGTTTTCAGGTCTGAAACCGGCATGAATTTGTGATCCGGGCGATAGCCCGTTGAGCCCGATACTACCTTCTTTTGTAGAATAAACAATGCCATTTGCCGTTGTATCCAGTCCAAACACCGCGCGCAAATCAGCTTTTGAATAGGATGCTTCTTCACCTGCAACGATCTGGTAAGTTTCGACCCGGTACTGCGCCCCAAAGGCTACGTTGATCCCTTTCAAGGCTTTATCGAAATAACGGCTGATGTCAATGCTGCCTGTATTTTGGCTTGCGTTGTAACTTCCCGCATCAAACGTTGTTGGTGTTCTTAGCCCGAGGCTGGCGTTAAGAGAATTGGTGATCACGTTTCCGAAGTTATTTTTTCCATACACGTTCGATATGTCAACAGCCCAGTGGCGGAATTTTCCTTTGATACCAACCGCAAATGATTTGTCAGTAATAATATTTTCCATTGCCGGTAAAAAACCATCGGGATATAAAAAAGCATTATTTCGCTCTGTCCATCCGGGAAGCCGGTAAACCGCTGTAAATTGTGAATTCCGATGGCTGATGCCTCCAAAGGCATATACCTCTGCATTCTGTGCCAGCGGAATGGCAGCATTAAGAAACAAAAGGGCATCTTTCGCTTTGTTGGATCCGCCACCGCGCCGGTCGAAATGATGACGATCCAAACCGCGGTCGGCTAGAATTTTCTCGTCTATTTCTTTTGTATAAATGGCGTCATACGCTCTGGTATTGGCTCCGCCGCCATAAATTGGTCCTAGATAAAGTCCAGCCTCGTCGTTTCCGGGTAAAAGTGATATTGCCTGTGTGGCAAATTCGGCAGTCGTATTCAGATAACCACCGTTTTTTCCCAGCGCAAATCCATAATTGGCATTGGTTCGCGTGGTAGTACCATCGCCGCGGCGCCTTGTACTGGCCGTAGAACTAAGTGTCAGCTGATCCACATTTTTGTTTAAAACAATATTAATTACTCCGGCGATCGCGTCTGAACCATATTGTGCCGCCGCGCCGTCACGCAGAATCTCAACCCGCTGAATAGAAGCTGTCGGGATTGAGTTTAAATCATAACCTGTTGCTCCGTTTCCTAATCCGCCCCAGTTGATATTAGAGCTTTTATGACGGCGTTTGCCATTCACCAAAACAAGCACCTGATCAACACCAAGCCCACGAAGCTGAGACAAATTCAACGCAGAACCTGCATCGCCGGCATTACTACCGTTCACTGAGTGGAACGAGGGAGAAACATATTGAAGCAACTGAGTAATGCTGACCTGGGGAGCTGATTCCAAGAGTGATTTTATATCAATCACGTCAACCGGAACAGGCGAGTCCAGTTTTGTCCGGTTTGCATTCCGGGAGCCAACTACCTGCACTTCCCCCAGCGTGTGTGTACCGGGTGAAAGCGTGACATTGTATTCGTTGGATGTTCCAACGGGAATTTCCTGCGATGTAAATCCGATAAATGAAAATACCAGTGTTTCGCCCTTAACAATACCGAGTGTGAATTGTCCATTTACATCCGTAATAGTGCCTTGCCTGCTTCCTTTGATGGAAACATTTACGCCAGGCAAGGGGCTGTTGTCTTCGGAAGTGCGAACAGATCCGGAAAGAATTCGCTGCTGTGCAAATGAAGATATAGATGCCAGCAGAAAAAATAGTAGGATAAATTTTTTCATGAAATTGAATAATTACTCAGGGTGAGCGGTAAGCCAGATATGGCAAAATTATGATGAGACGGAGGCATAATGATGCTGTTAGATACGAATCGTACCTGTCCGGTAGTTATTATACGTAGAGTTAAGTTTTGCAATTCGGCGATGTGCAGCCCTTGTTAAAAACTATTAGATGAAGATATACCGGAGAGCCTGCAGTCCCGGAAATAACCAAACCTTTCAGTACAACATCAGACATTCGCCTTTGGCCGGCACACCGCCGAATTGAGGAGTATCAAAAGAAATGAATTGGCAACTTATTTACTGGCAGCGGATTTGGCAGCGGCAGTGGACACATCCGCAAACAGTGAAACATCCAGATTGAAGTTGTCTTCGATAGCTTTGTCACCGATGGATGAAAAGAAACTCTTTGAATTATAGCGAATGCCATACTGGGTACGGTCAATAGCTAGTTTAGCATTTGCCGTCAGCTTTTTGTCATCGGCGTCAATATCAGCCGGGAAGGTTACGTCTTTGGTGATTCCCTTGATCGTTAATTTCCCTTTAACAGTATATTTATTTGTACCAGCTGAAGTTGCGGATACAATTTCAAGTGTAGCAACCGGAAATTTCTCAACAGCAAAAAAATCGTCGTTCTTTAAATGACTTACTAGTTTTGCATTGTATTCAGGATCTTTGATATCCGTTACAACAAGATCTTTGAGGTTAATCTCGACATGTCCACCTGTTAATTTGCCGCCACTCAAATTCAATTGGCCACTTTTCACAGGAGCCGTTCCAGCGTGCGCCCCGGTAACTTTTTTGGCATTCCATGTGAGTTTGCTTTTTTGCGCATTGACCAAATAAGATACATTCTTCGCTTTTTTATCCGTCGGACCGGAAAAGGCCAGGAAAGTAGATGCGGTCAAAGAGATCAGCGATAATACAATCGTTTTCATAAAAAATAAGATTAGTTTAAATAATATATTTATTCTATTGATTTAGTATACTAATAATTTCTGTTTGAGGTTGTCTGAATAATTATTTGTTCAAGTTTAGCCGAATTGGTTGACTGATATGCCAACAGTAATTTTAACTCAGGTCCGGTAGGTGGCGATCGAACCTTATTATTTTCAGGATTGAAAATTAGACATTCTATTCTTTTTCCGCCTGAATAATTTCGCAGATTGTCCTAAGACGCTACAAAGGTAAGTGTAAGATTTTCAGATTTCGAAAAATTGATAGCACTAATTTAAAAGAAATCGGGGATGATACCACCAGAGCAATCTTTTTTTGCAACTATTTACGCTTCTGTGCGAGTGGATATTTTTTGTCAACTTTGGCCAAAACAACGTAAATTGAGTCACTGTGTTCGTTTATGCCAGATAAAACAAAATGTTTTTCGTCCGGACGGTCGTAATGTAATACGAGCTTACTGGAAGTATCTGCCCGATTAGACAGCGTAAAAATTTGCTTCATTGTATCTGCCTGATAGCCATAATAATATCGCCCGATACTACCATAAAACTCGGTTGTCCGAACTGAATTTTTCGTGTTGACCTGAAAAGGTTTATCGATTTTGACACTGATACTATTGAATTTTTCGAAAATGACATTTTGCCAGCGCACCGTGTCGCCAGCCGAGTAGGGGATAGTTCGGTTGTTGATCTTAAACTCAGAGACATCGTAGAATCCGCTGACGCCAGCAAGGCCGTCATCAAGCGGCAGTTTGAAGGACTTCCCGTTTGCATATAGATTACCGTAACCAACTCCGCGGTAAAGGATGAAAATCAATATGAAACCATATTTTAAAACAAGCCGCGCTTTATTTTTCCAATCACTACGGAACTGGATTTTAGGAACGTAAGTCAAGGCTACTGCTTTATGTTCGATTAAAATTTCGTAGAATTTTTTGCTGTCTCTCACCAAAAGTAAAATTGAAAGACTTAAGATATGAAGACTGGTTAGCTCAACACCGGCATCATAACCAATATTCACAAACCAGATTGGGACCAGGATGGCAATCATCATCAGCGCGCCTGTGGTTGTTGTTCTCCTGTATAAAAGCAGGATGGTTGCCAATAATTCGAAAACACCTGCAAAAACTTCAAAAAACGGAGAAACCCCTGTTGTCAGCCAATAGAGTTTTCCAGGCGTGAAATCTCCCAGATTCGTATTCAGCTGGCTAATTGTCGGGAAAGGCATCTGTACCGGGAATACCTTTGCCCAGGCAAACCATGACATTCGCAAGGCAATTCCGTATCGGGCTGCGACGTAAAACCAATAGTACAACCTTTCATAATCCTTGCGGTGTTTGTCCAGAATATTCCAAAGCAAAGCGGCAAATGCGCACACCAGTAACGTGATAAACCAACCGGTATAATTTTTCCCTTCCTGGCTGGGAAAAAACCAGGGTTTGTTTTGAGAAATGGCGTCAAACCATCGGAAAAAATACGAATTCACATTAAAGCCTGCATCGAAATCCTGGGTGTAAAATTCAGGTGTGAATGGAATTGTGCTGATAACCGCATAAATCAGCGCTGTTCGTAATGCGATTTTTTCATACCCTTCCCATCCGGAAGAGGTCTTCGGAGAAGCTTGCAGAGACATAATTATTGTTTAGCGTTTCGGCAAAAGTATAGCTGATAAAAATACCCTGCAAGCATTTTGGTGGTACGAAAACAGAATAATTCTATAAAGTCTATAAATTTAATAGACAAATAATTGTTATCCATTTTTCCTGTTTTATATTTGCAGCACGTTAAGACAACGACTGATTAAAAACCACCTTTGATTGGTTAACTTTTACACCGGAAAAAATCCTGCAAATGTTTCCGGTTATGTGCGGGTTCTTCCGGAGCAATCCGGCAAGGCTATATAGTTAACTTTTTATTCTATTTTAAAAATCTATTTGTATGAAAATCAACAATCAGATCAAGGCGGTGGCTTTTGCAGGTGTCACCATTTTTTCCAGTCTTGCCAACGCAGCTGAAAACCCAGGAGCAAAATCTCCAAAACAAGGAATCTGGCGCGGTGAATTTGTGATCAGTGAAACGCATATTCCTTTTAACTTTGAATATAACGCCAAAGACAAAGAGCATCCCGTTCTGACGCTTCTGAACGGTTCGCGCCGCGATGATTTTAAAGTGACAAAACTTTCAGGCGACTCTATTTTTGTGAAAATGAATACCTACGATGCGGCGCTTGTTGCGAACGTTGAATCTGATGGTAAGATCACCGGAGAATACCGAAGCCTGGTTCCCGGATTTCGCGGAAGCTCGCTTCCATTTTCAGCTGAATATGGTAAGGATTATCGTTTCGTTGAAAAAGGGAAAGAACAGCCAACAAAGCATAATTTATCGGGCAAGTGGGATTTACAGGTTTTGAGTAAAGCCAAAATGCCTGATAACGTAGCATTGCTTAAACAGGAGGGTAACAAGCTCACTGGTGTAATTATGTCGACGGTGGGCGATAGCCGCGAGCTGGAAGGCGTGGTGCAGGGTGATGAATTTGTGTTATCACATTTCTCAGGTCCTAACCCAAGAGTTTACAAGGGGAAAATTAACGACGATGGATCTATATCCGGTGTGATCAGTTCCGGGATTTATGACAATACCAAATTTGAAGGAAGTAAAAATGAGCAGGCTGCCCTGCCGGATCCATACAAATTAACGCATTTGAAAGAAGGTTATAGCAAGCTAGATTTCACGCTTCCTGACCTGAACGGTAATCCGGTTTCATTGAGTGATGACAAATACAAAGGTAAAGTTGTGATCGTTGAAATTGTTGGTACCTGGTGCCCGAACTGTACAGATCAGACTGCATTTCTTTCTCCCTGGTTTAAGGCCAATAAGGCACGTGGTGTGGAAGCTATTGCTATCGGATTCGAACAAAAGGACGATCTCGAATATGCAAAATATACACTCGGTACATTGAAAAAGAAATATGGAATAGAATATGATATTCTTTTCGGAGGTATTGCTGATAAAAAGGTAGCGTCAGACAAACTTCCTGCGCTGAACCGCATGATGGCTTTTCCAACTACCATTTTAATCGACCGCAAAGGTGATGTACGTCAGATTCATACAGGTTATACAGGTGAAGTTACAGGACAGTACTTCAAGGACTATGTGGCCAAATGGAATAAAGATCTTGATGAACTTTTAGCAGAACCAGTGCCGGCTACGTTTACTTCTTTAAACAAAAATTCAGAAGTCAAAGGATCTAAATAATAACGTATTCCCCCTAAGTACGAAGTATTCTGAAACAACTGCAGGGACCTGAATGATCTTTGCAGTTGTTTAATTCCTTTCTAAATTTTCAGATCTGCTCTGGGTTTTCCGACACGGAAGCCAGACATACTAAGCCAGTTAAATTTCAGTAATATGAAATACCCAAATTTTATTGTATTTTTTTTCTTCTTGTCTACGCTGGCATTTGGTCAGAAAGATAAGGAAATTTCAAGATGGAAAGTTTCTGTTTCAAATAATGCTGCGAAAGCCGGTCAAGAATCTGAAGTGATCTTTTTTGCAGATATTGATAAAAACTGGAAACTTTACTCCTCTGATTTCAAGGGTGATATCGGGCCGTTGCCGACAACCTTTGTTTTCGAAAAAAATGAAGCCTACAAACTTGTTGGCGATATTACCCCAGTAAAACCGAAAAAAACAGTCGATCCGACCTGGGATGTCGCCTACACCTACTTTACTGAAAAGGCAGAATTCAGACAAAAAATCAAACTGGTAAAAAAAGATTTCATTATCACAGGTAAGATCAAAGGGCTTTTATGTAGCAGCATAGACGGCATATGCGTTCCATTTGAAGAATCGTTCCAGGTCAATTAGTTTCACAACAATACAAAGAGAGCAATGTTCAGGACACGAAAATACTTGATGGTATTGTTGAGTGCGGTAGTGTTTATTTTTACTGTCGCATTTCAGCCCCAAAAAGAAAAAAATGAAGTTTTGACAAAAGAGCAACTTGGGGAAAAACTGTTCTTCGATCCCATATTATCCAAAGGCATGGCCATCAGCTGTGCTTCCTGCCATATTCCTGACTTCGCTTTTGCAGATTCAGCTGCCTTTAGTAAAGGAGATAAGGGCACTTTACTTCCACGCAACAGTCCGTCACTGACCAATTTATCAGGCAGGACCGAGTTTTTCTGGGATGGAAGGGCGTCTTCGCTGGAAGAGCAGGTCCTGGGTCCGCTCTCCGCCCGTGATGAAATGGATCTGCCAATTGATGATGCCGTTGAGAGGCTCAGAAAAAATGATTTTTACAGTGCAGCATTTCAAAGAATTTTCAAAAGCGAAGTAAATAGCAAAAACGTTTTAAGCGCTATTGCGTCCTTTGAACGAACACTGGAAACAACGAACACTCCGTATGACCGGTATCTGGACGGAGATGATAAGGCTATGTCTCCGTCAGCCATCAGAGGACGTATACTGTTCATCGGTAAGGCCAATTGTTCAACCTGCCACTCTGGGGAGGATTTTACCGCCGACCGCTTCAAAAGCATAGGATTATTTAATGGAAGAGAACTTACAGATCCCGGCAGATTTAAAATAACGTCGGATAGTTCGCATATTGGCGTCTTTAAAATACCCGGTCTGCGTAACGTCGCGGTCACTGCACCCTATATGCACAATGCCATGTTTAAAAGCCTGCGCCAGGTGGTGGAGTACTATAACACGCCTGACAAGTTCGTCAAAAACAGCATCAATCGTGATCTGTCTCTTGGCAGTTCGCTTAACTTATCGGAGGGAGAAATTGATGATGTCGTTGCTTTCCTGGAAGCGCTGACTGATGACAGGTTCCGTAAAAAATAGTTTTACTCATTTATAATTAATTTATCATACAAGAAAATATCTGATGTCAGCTTTATTGCTGGTATTGACTATCCCGGTTTATGCCCAGAGCAAAGAGGTCGTAGGGATCGTTACTTCGGCGGAAAATCGCGATTTATTATCTGGAATTGTTGTTTGGGTGAAAGGAACCAATCAAGGTGTTGTAACGGGAAGCGACGGTTTTTTCGATCTCACAGTTACAGAAGGTGATACGATTGAATTATCATCCCGTTTTTTTAAAACCAAAGAAGTGATAGTGGGAAGCAGATGGAATTACGACATTTGTCTGGAAACAAATAGCCGGGCAGAATTCCGGACAGGATCAATACGGACACATATCTCTCGTACGGAAGATATTTGTTCATCTGCTTACATTAGATCCAAGAGCGCTTTTGTAAAAAAAGACTGGATTTCAAGAAAATAAAAAAAGGGGTGGGCCAGCTTAATTACGCCTTTAATTTACTGATGGAAGTATTTTGTGCATACTGCAAACGAAGTCTGTTAACCTAAAACCGGCGGTAAAAATGAATACACACCAACTTAATATCATTTACCCGCACCAGGTAAATCTTTACAAAATCACTTCTACGGTTGAGTCTGTTAATGGTGCAAGAATAAAATATCTCAACTTCAGACTTACAGGGAAAGACTTTGTTGGGACTTTGGTTGTAGAAACATCTGACAAGAGTGGGTTAAAAGCAATCATTAAACGAATGCGCGCTACTAAGGTGCTGGCATCTGTAATTAACATTCGCTGCTGAAAAATTATAGCAGAAAAAATAGCGACAATGTTGGCATTAATAAATTTTTTAATTTACTTTGTCTATATATTAACTATACTAATAATCTTTACTTGTAAGCCACCTGTAGGTAAGGAGTCATTTATGAAATCATAACATTTATGAAATCACAACATTTACACTCCAGCATTATTTATTTCTTGGAAGCCATTTCATGTTTACCCTTCTGCAAACAAAGTTGTTGCTGTTGATTTAAAATCAATCTTATTTTCTGTCGGATCAGAAATTAAACTTTATCGCTAAGCCAATTATTGAGTTGGTTTAGTCTTACGTACATTGAACTTTAAGCCTTGCTAATAAGCATGCCGGTAGTCGACTGGATTGTTCATTATTTAACCTTCAAAAAAATGCAAAAAAATCTCTACGCGACAATGCGGGAAACCTTGAAAATAAGGCCTGTCCATTTTATTATTCCACTTACCATCTTTTTAATTCCGGATACTTCCCTGGCAAAAAGCATAGATGCAGCTAACCAGGATAAGACTTTTAAAGCCCAATTAAAAACAGTTGAGAAAATCATTTCCGGCACCATTCGGGATAAGGAATCGGGTGGATTTTTACCAGGTGTTTCTGTACTTGAAAAAGGAACTTCCAACGGAACCATCACAAATGCGGATGGAAAATTTACTATAACCGTAAGCGATAATGCAACACTGGTTTTTTCTTTTATAGGGTACAGCTCCATCGAACGATCTGCTAATGATAAGACAGGATTTGATATTGAGCTCCTTACTGATGCAAAACAACTTAGTGAAGTTATGGTTGTAGGATATGGTACCCAGGCAAAAGCAGAATTTACGGGGTCAGCAGTTCGAATCTCAGGGGAGGCTATTAAAGAGCAGCCTGTGCAAAGTTTCGATCAGGCACTTGCCGGTCGCGCAGCCGGAGTTAGCATCGCACAGCCCAACGGAGTTTTGAATAACCCGCCGGTGATCCGGATTCGCGGTGTAAATTCTATTTCACTAAGCTCGTATCCATTGGTGGTCGTGGATGGAATCCCTATCAACACTGGAAACGTTTCTTCCAGCACAGCGGTACCCAATAACCCTTTGGGCGACATTAATCCGGCTGATATCGAGTCTATTGACGTACTGAAAGATGCAGCATCGACATCAATTTACGGGTCACGTGCCGCGGCAGGAGTGTTATTAATTACTACCAAAAGAGGCAAAACCGGCAAACCCCGTATATCTTACGAGACCTGGGCGGGTGTATCTGAGGTGGTCCGGTTACCGAAGCTTTTAAATGCTGATCAGTACATCGCCATTAAAAATGAAGCGGTTTTGACTGCAAAGATTTTAGGCGGAAATGCAAATAACGATAACGTTGCTTCGGCCTTGTTTTTCCCCAATACCCGATCAGACGGATCGACGATTGATACCCGCTGGTATGACTATATTTATAGAAAGGGTGTGTCTCAAAACCATAATATCAATGTTTCAGGTGGTACGGAAAACACAAAATATTACTTCTCGGCAAATTATACAAAGCAAAACGGATTTCTGGAAGAGAATGAATTTAAAAGAAAAGCAGTACGGTTTAATATCGACCAGACGGTCAACAGCTGGTTGAAGCTGAAAGGTAGTGTATCGTATAACACCAGCTACAACTTGTCGCCATATGCCGGATCACTTCCAGGCTCTAACTTCTTTCTGGTAGGCGCAGCCCGACTGGCGATTTCATTGCCTCCAAACGTGCCAGCCTTCAACGAAGATGGGACATACAATATCAGCACAGCCAGTCCTAATACAATCGGAATGGGCAATAATAAAGTGGTCAGTAACTTTGGTAATCCTGTTGCGCTTTTAGAATTGAACCGTTATACTTCTGAAAATGACAGGGTTATAGCAAGCTTTGGTGCGACAGCTAAACTTTTAAAAAACCTGGATTTTAATACGTCGTATGCAGTGGACCGTTTGCGTACAGATAACGTAAGTTTTGACAGTCCTGTCCAAGGAAACGGATTTTCAAGCAGGGGTTCTGTTGCCAACGTTTCTGCTGTTAGAGATAGCTGGAACTGGACAAACACTTTGAATTATTCAGAAACTTTCGGGGAGAAACATGCCATTACTGTGCTTGCCGGGTATGATATTCAGAAATTCAACAACTCATCCTGGGGAGCTACGCGCACCCAAACCTCTGATCCGTTTTATCAAAACTACCAGGGAAACTGGGGCTCCATTACAGCATCGGATAATGATATTAACGAGCGCGCTTATTTATCCTATTTTTCAAGGATCACGTATGATTTAAACAAAAAATATTTCCTGACGTTGAATTTCAGACGCGATGGGAACTCAGCCTTGGGTACCGGTAAAAAATATGGAAACTTTGGTGGTATTTCAGGAGGCTGGGCATTGTCTGAAGAAGATTTTTATAAAAACTCAGGTGTTGCTTCGGTGTTGAATAACGTGAAGTTGCGTGCAAGCTGGGGGCGGGTTGGAAATGGAAATTTAAGTAATTCTTACAGTTCACTTGAACTGTACAGTGGTTCCCTTTACGGCAATGTGCCAACCTCTGCGATCTCGCAGGCTGGAAACGCAGCGCTTGGCTGGGAAACCAGTGATCAAACAAATATCGGAGCTGATCTGGGTATTTTGAATGACCGAATTCAGGTTGAGCTGACCTATTTTAACAACAATGTCAACGGTTTAATATTGAGTGCACCTCAGGCAGTTTCCAAGGGTATCCCCGGAAACGCTATCTTGGGAAATGTAGGATCGATGTATAACCGCGGCATTGAAATAGGTATCAACGCGAACCTGATCCGTAAAGGTGAATTTACCTGGAATGCATCATTGAACTACACGAATCTGAACAATAAAGTGACTGCACTGGCAGAAGGAAATACCGATATCGTCGGAACTACGCACGTTTCCTATGAAACCACCAATGTTACCCGCGTTGGACATTCAGTAGGCAGCTTGTACGGAGCAAAAACAGAGGGTGTGAACCCTGAGAATGGCCGAAGGATTTTTATCAATGCCAAAGGAGAGAAAGTGCAGTACAGCCAGGTTGTAGGTGCTGGCGAAAGCCAGTGGACGTATCTGGATGGTACTAAGGCTGCGGCGATCACTGGTGCAGATTATTACCTGATTGGCAACGCCTTACCAAAATGGTATGGAGGTTTTATTAATAATTTCAAATACAGAAACTTTGATCTGGGCATAAACTTGTCTTACTCAGGAGGTAATCTGGTCATGAATGGAACCCGGGCCACACTTTTGGATCAGCGTGCTTACAACAACTCAACCGAGATCCTGACGCGCTGGCAAAAACCAGGCGACGTTACAGATGTGCCCAGATTGGTATATAATGACCAGCTTTCAAGTGGTTCATCATTCCCTGTATCAACAAATGCCGAGAAAGCAGATTTTCTTCGCTTACAAAATGCATCGCTTGGGTACAGATTGCCTGCGTCGATTTTTGTTAATAAAGGTATCAGTTCCATTCGGATATATGCTCAGGTTTCCAACGGATTTTTATGGACAAAATACAAAGGAACTGATCCTGAATCGTCGGTCAATGGAAATTCCAATACTACGCCGGGGGTTGAGAAAAACTCGATTGGCCAGGCCAGAACATTTACTGTGGGTCTTAATGTAGGCTTTTAACAGAAGATATTTCAACCATAACGAACATGAAAAAAATAAATATATCAGTACGAAAAAATGCTATTTATCTGAGCCTGGCCCTAATGCTTGGTACTTCTGCCTGCGATAAAGAAGAGCTTCTAAATCCGACACCGGAAACTTTAATCAGTGGTGCAAATGCATTTGACACACCAGACAGAATCCTGGCTTTGGTAAACGGGATTTATAAATCTGTGAAAGCCGCCAACTTCTACGGAGGTAATTATTATACATACAGTGAGGCCAGGGGGGAGGAGTTTATAAACCGAACCAGCAATACCTTTACAGCTTTTGAAGCATGGAACCAAACACTTAACTCTGGATCGAACTTTGTCGCCGGTTTCTGGGCTGCCGGATATACGGTCATCAACAATGCCAATATTCTGATCAAGGGAATTGCTGATAATCCAGGCAAGGTTACCGAGGTGGTTGCAAAACAATATATAGCGGAAGCAAAATTTTTGAGAGCTCTTAGCTACTTTGATCTGGTCACTTTATATGCCCGTCCGTATAATGAAGATAAGGGTGCCTCTCCTGGATTGCCGTTGCGGTTGCTTGCTGAAACAACTACAGCAAATAACGATCTTAAAAGGAGTTCAGTGGCAGAAATTTATGCTCAGATAATTAAAGATCTCAACGAAGCAGAGGCTGACCTTCCACTAAACTATTCGACCTCCCTGCTTAATACAACAAGAGCGCACAGAAATACGGCCATTGCTTTAAAAACAAGAGTTTATCTTAATAGCGGAAACTATGCCAAAGTAATTGAGGAAGCAAAAAAGATTGTCTCAGCAACGGCACCTTATTCGGCCACAACCGGGGTGGCTCATAAACTTCAAAATATCACTGAGATTTTTACGACAAATTATACCAGTACGGAATCCATCTTATCTGTACCCATGACTGAGCTTGATAACATAACCGGGCAATCCTCTTTCCCGTACGTATTCAACGCAAATTCAGAATATAATTTGAATCCTTCCGGAATCTGGGGAGAAACAGAATGGAAGTCGACAGACGCAAGAAGATCTTTTGCAAGAACTGCTTCTGGTGTTCAGTTTCTGACAAAATACAACAAGCCTTCTCCATTTCTGGATTATATGCCTATCATTCGATATTCTGAAGTCCTTTTGAATTATGCCGAGGCAGCGGCAAAAACAGGTGATATTGTGACTGCAACAGCCTTATTACAAGCCGTGCGCGGCAGATCTGATGCGAGTTATAACTTCCCAGAATCCGCAACCAGTACACAGTCTGCTCTGGTCAGCACAATCTTGAAAGAAAGGAGAATTGAGCTGTTAGGGGAGGGGTTCCGGTCAAATGATCTCCTCAGAAATTTGTTCCCCCTTCCGGCAAAGTCAAGTAGTGCTTTAATCGCCCCTGCAGTGGATCCGTCCCAAGCCAATTACATCTTCCCACTGCCAAATACTGAGATTACCTCGAACAAATTATTACTGCAATAATTGGTAACGCTGCCTGCTCAGGAATCTGACCAGGCAGCGCGTTAGCCATTATGAATAAAGGATATGATCATAAGTGTGCACTATCTTTCTGATGCATCGGTATTAACTGTTTTGTGGTAGGATTCCCAATTTGTCATTTAGTATACATACTCTATTAAAATTATATAGTAATTTAGGGCTACGAAATTAGTAACCTCTTCACCAGATTCATTTTGTTATCTAAAATAAATCACATTCCTGTTATGACTGCAAATTTTAAAATCGCTAATCATAGAATGCTTATCCTGATTATACTAGGTATAACTTCACTGAGTTTTGTTCGTGACAGCACCTATGAAAATGAAATAAAAGAATGGCATACAAAACGTGAGGAAGCACTTAAAACAGAAAATGGATGGCTAAATCTTGCAGGTTTATTCTGGCTGGAAAACGGCAGAAATTCTTTCGGTGGTGATGGGAAAAATAAGATTGTATTTCCGCCTGATAAAAGCCCGGCTAACTTGGGAGACTTAGTTGTGGAAAATGGGCAAATCACGCTGGAAGCAAAACCGGAGGCTGAGATTTATAATAACGATCAGCTTGTTACTAAACTGACAATATTTCCGTCGGACAAACCTGTTGTTTTAAAGCACAAATCTCTGCGCTGGTTCATTATAAAGCGTGGAGACAAATTTGCAGTTCGTCTGAGAGATCTTGAAAGTCCGTTTTTAAAAGAGTTTAAAGGAATTGATACTTATCCTGTATCCGAGGACTGGAAAGTGAAGGCCAAATTTGAACCAACAGAAGGGCGGAAAATTTCAATTATTGATATCACAGGCAGATTAGACCTACAGGATTCTCCCGGAGTACTGGTCTTCAATATTAAAGGAAAAGACTATCGCCTGGACGCATTGAAATCCGGTGAAGGCTTTTTTGTACTTTTTGGTGACAGCACAAATAAGAAGGAAACATACGGTTCAGGGCGTTTTCTGTATACTGAGAAATTGGACGCGGAAGGTTTTACCTATTTAGATTTTAACAAAGCAATAAATCCTCCATGTGCTTTTACACCCTATGCAACCTGCCCGCTTCCACCCAAACAGAATATCTTGGCAGTAGCAATAACCGCAGGTGAAAAAAATTATGGACATCACTAATTAAAATATTGGGCGAACATTACCGGTAACAATCGACATCATTTGTACAAGTGGTGTCGATTGTTACCATTCGTAGCGTTTGCAAATTATTATATGTTACTGGGATTGAAAATAAAAGCTTAACCCTTCGGGTATATTACCCTAAGTATCCGGATAGATTTAAAATTGATTTTCGCGTGTGGAAATATCTTATCGTACGGACCTTCATTTTATATGCTTATATGAAAGCAGAAGTATAAAAGATTTTACGAATCAGTTTTGAGTATTTTGATTGTAGATACCTCAATTATTTAGTAAACGTATATTGTATATCGTTATTTTCTTTTCCTGAATGCCGTAGGGGAATGTAATAGCGTGTATTGTGATAGGGCAAGTTAATTAGCCTGAATGAAATCTAATGAATTATGAAAGCCTTTTTTAAAGAAGATATATTATCTGATAATGAGTTGTTGGGACAATTTCAACAAGGTTCAACTGTTGCATTTGAAGCACTTTACAGCCGATATTTTCCGCGCCTTTATCAGCATGCTTTCAAAATGCTTAAAGATCAGGATGAGGCACAGGATCTTATTCAGGAGCTATTTACTTCTTTTTGGATTAAGGGCAGGGAGCTTGATTTAACCACGAGTGTATCGTCATATTTGTATGCTGCTACGCGGAACCGCGTTTTGAACCTGTTCGAGCACAATCGGGTACATGATCATTACGTTTCATCGTTAGGGGAATTTTTGTCAACGGTTGAAATGTCTGTTGATGAGGTGGTTATAGAAAAGGAACTGGCTGAAATCATCGAAAGTGAAATTAAGCAAATGCCTTCAAAAATGCGGGAAATTTTTGAATTGAGTCGTAAGGAGGATCTTTCTCACAAAGAGATTGCAGACTATCTGGCTATTTCTGACAAAACTGTTAAAAAACAGATCAGTAATGCGTTGAAAATACTGCGCATGAAAATTTCATATAGTCTGGTATTTGCGCAAGCCTGTATCG
The DNA here is from genome assembly GCF_900108855.1 of Dyadobacter koreensis. Taxonomy (GTDB): domain Bacteria; phylum Bacteroidota; class Bacteroidia; order Cytophagales; family Spirosomataceae; genus Dyadobacter; species Dyadobacter koreensis. The sequence continues at coordinate 674,005 of NZ_FNXY01000004.1, read as the reverse complement.
AATTTATCAATTAAAAATGTTTTATACTGATAATCAGTTGATTGACTCATTGTTTTAAAATTATTTCAAATAAAATTGATTTTCTTCTACTACCATAACGCCGCTTGACTGTCTTATCATTACATACAGTAAATCTGATCTCTCAGAGCAATAATGAACAGGCAGGACGCAAGAAAGCTTTTACAAAAATATAGGTTGGGTCAATGTACGCCGGAGGAAAAATCCTGGATAGAGCAGTGGTATTCTGATATTGCCAAACAGGAATTTTCTGATGAACATGACATTGTAAAACAGCAGATTATCAGCTGGAAAGCAATTCAGAATAACATTTCGAGGAAGAGTAAGCAATCCAGTTTATTATTTACCCGTCCGTTTCTGGTTGCAGCCAGTATTGCTTTATTGTTAGGATTGTCGTTTTTAATGTATCACAATAGAGATATCATTAAAACACCGGAATCTGAACGGCTTCATTACAGTTTGATCGAAACGAAAAATTCAGAATTAAAAAACTTTGTATTGCCTGATGGATCAAAAGTTTGGCTCAATGCCGGAAGTAAGTTAAAGTATTCCAATCAGTTTGATAAAAAACTCAGAGAAGTGACACTGGAAGACGGAGAAGCCTATTTTGATATTAAACACGATACAGAAAAACCATTTGTAGTATATGCCGGAATTACGAAAACTCAGGTTTTGGGTACTGCTTTTGCAATACGGTCTTACAAATCTTTGGCTGCTACTCAGATTACGGTGACGCGCGGTAAAGTTGGCGTTATGAAATCGGGAGATGATAAGAATAAACCAGTCTTTCTTATTGCCAATCAGCAGGTTATATTGAATCCTGACGACGGGTCTTTTCAAAAAACAAAGGTCAGTGGATCTGATTTTATTAGCTGGAGAGAAGGGAAATTGAAGATTAATAATGAAAGCCTGAGTGACATTGCTGTAATTCTTGAAAAAAGATTTAATATCCCGATACACTTTAAAGGACAGGATTTGGGGAGATTGAGGTTCAGTGCCGCTTTTGAAGCATCTGAAAAACTGGATGATATTCTGGAAGTTCTTTGTTTGGCTGAAAATCTGGCCTATGTGAAAAATGGGAAAGTAATAACACTTTCCCAGAGAAAGTAAGATTGGTCTGCTACCAAAATTCAACAATATTTATTTACTACAACTGGTTCCAATATGAAAATAACTATGCGAAAAATACTTTCAGCACTTGTTGACTCTGTGAAGTGTATTGCACTGGCAGCGGTGCTGTTAGGTTTGGAAAATGGGGCTGTTCATGCCTCTGAATATAGCGATACGTCTGTCAAAGAAATAAAGATATCGATCAAAGCGGAGAAGAAATCGTTGAAAGAAATTCTTCATTTAATTGAGGAAAAAAGCGGAGTCGTTTTTGTTTATTCCGAAAGACTAGTAACTCCATATACTAAGCTTAGTTTGAGTACTGGAAATGAAACGGTTGCGAATGTTTTATCAAAGGTATTGAAGAATACAAACCTGGATTATAAAGAACAAAATGGAAAAATTGTCCTGATAGAGCGGACAGAAAAATCTGCTGCAGCAATTATTCAATCACAGGAAAATCAGTCTTTTCGTAAAATTACCGGGAAAATTACAGACGATAAGGGTGAAGGCATTCCGGGTGTTAACATCGTTTTAAAAGGTACAAGCACCGGAACTTCCTCAAATATCGAAGGAGGTTTTCAGCTTGATGTCCCTGAAAATACATCTGGTGACGCTGTGCTGGTTTTTTCTTTTGTTGGATTTCAAACACAGGAAATTTTACTCGGAAACCGTAAGTTTTTTGAGATACAACTGGAATCGTCCCAAAAGCAGCTGAATGAAATTGTCGTAGTAGGTTATACGCAGCTGAAAAAAGGGGCTGCAACGGGTGCAATTTCAAATATCAAAGGGACAGAAATTACCAACCAGCACGGCGTAAGTTTTAGTGAGAAGATTCAGGGACTAACGCCTGGCCTTCAGATCACTTCCGGGTCTGGCGTAGAAGGAGGAAGTGTATTGGTAAGACTTCGTGGAGCTACTTCGATCAATGCAGGAAATGATCCGCTGTATGTGATCGATGGTGTTTTTATCAACAGCCAGTCGTTGCAGGGTGTAAGAACAGGCGGGCAGACCACCAATCCGATGGCCGATATCAATCCGGCGGATATTGAAAATATTGAGGTGCTGAAAGATGCAAATGCGACCGCCATTTATGGTGCTCGCGGAGCGAACGGTGTAATTTTGATCACTACCAAACGCGGTGCAAAGGGCGGGAAAACAAAAATTAATTTTAATACTTCGCTCGGAATTGCCAAAGCGCCAAAGCTCTGGGATTTGACAACAGGTCCTCAGCACGCCGAAATTATGAATGAGCAGTGGATCAATGACGGAAATCCGGCATCTACACGTCCATTTCGTTCTGTGAGTGAAGGCGGACAGGGGAATCCATCGGACCAGGGTACTTATGACCGTTTGGGTCTGGTTTTCCGAACTGCAATTCAACAGTCAAATAATTTGTCGGTCACTGGTGGAAATGATAAAACCCAGTTTTATCTGGGCGGAGAAGTAACAAATCAGAACTCGATTCTAAAACTGCAAGATTTTCAAAGACTGGGTTTCAGGGTCAACGTCGATCACAATATTAACAGCAAAGTGCAGATTGGTATCAGTACTTCTTACAGTGCCACAAAACGTCAGCTTGCCCGCACAGGGGATACCGGTGGGATTTTGAACACGGGACTTCATACCCCGACTTTAACGCCAATTTACGCTGCAGACGGTTCGTACAACAAAAGTGAAAGATTTAATAATCCTTATGTTTTGTTTGAAAACAGCAACAATCATGCATACGGGAAACACCTGATCGCTAATGGCTATTTAAAATGGAATCTTACTAACGATCTGACGTTCAAGAGTTCATGGAGCCTCGATGACAACTTTTACAACGAGGCCGTTTATTATAATGCCAATCTGACAGAAGGAAAAGCAACTAACGGAACTGCAACTAATGCTACTACGCAAGATAAAACCTGGATTGCTGAACAGCTTTTAAACTACACCGCGCCGCTTGGCGAAAGACACTTTTTGTCTGTGTTTTTAGGAAATACGTTACAAAAGAATCAGTTTCAGCGCTCAACCATTACCGGTACCAATTTTCCGAGCACGCAGTTTACAACCATTTCAGCCGCTGCTATAACAACAGGTTCTACCACCGGTGTTACCAATTCCGGTATCATGTCTTATTTTGGAGGGGCCAATTATAGTTTTGATAATAAATACAGCTTTGACATCAATGTCCGTTCGGATGCTTCTTCTCGCTTCGGAGCCAAATATCGTTGGGGGACTTTCCCGTCTGCCGGTGCTTCATGGCGCATTGGACAGGAGGATTTTATCAAGGATAATGTTTCGTTTTTGAATGACTTAAAGGTGAAAGCAAGTATCGGATGGACGGGAAACCAGAGTATTCCGGATTTTGCTTCGCTGGGACTTTGGTCGGGAGGAAATAACTATCTGGATAAGCCAGGTGTTGCTCCGGCTCAGCTTGGAAATGATAATTTGAAATGGGAAACTACTCGTCAATGGAACATCGGTCTGGAAGGAGGAATCGCCAATAACAGGTTGAAATTCGAGTTTGATGTTTACAACAAATACACCACAGATCTTTTACTTTCTGTACCAACACCTGCCAAAACCGGCTTTTCATCATCCTACCAGAATTTAGGTGAAATGAGTAATAAAGGATTTGAATTTCAGATCAGTTCAACCAATATTTCCAATAAAAACTGGGAGTGGACAACAAGTTTCAACATTGCCCACAACATTAATACCATCGAAAAATTACCGATTTCTTTCACACAATATAACCGTGACTGGGTAAGACTGGAACAAGGATCTCCAATGTATTCTTTCTGGCTTTACAAACAGCTTTATGTTGACCCGCAAACAGGAAATGCAGTGTATGACGATTCCCGCACTGGCGATGGAAAGATCACAACAGCTGATCGTCAGATTGTTGGAAATGCCTGGCCTGCTTATTACGGAAGTTTGAGAAATGCTGTGCGCTACAAAAACTTTGATCTTTCTGTAAACTTTTATTTTTCGCAGGGAAACAAAGTTTTCAACATGAACCGCTACTTCCAGGAGCATGCCGGATCGCGCGGAACTTCCTGGTCGATGCTTGAAAGTATGATGGACAGATGGCAGAAACCCGGAGATATCACCAGCATACCAAGAGTTACCATTTTGCCTAATGAAGATGGCAGTTACAACCATAATTTTGAGAGCAGCCGGTTTATGGAAGATGGCTCGTTTATCCGCCTGAGAAGTGCTTATCTGGGTTATTCTCTTCCTAAAAGATGGATTTCCAAAATCAAAATTGATAACGCCAAGGTTTATGTGAATGCGACAAACCTGCTCACGATTACCAAATATTCCGGCGCAGATCCGGAGGTAAATACAGCGCAGGATACGGCAAATGCCACGGTACAGGGACTCGACTTCTCTATGCCGCCGCACCCACGCACCATCGAGTTTGGTATCAATCTTACTTTTTAATTACTGTTTGAAATATTATGCGAAAACTTAAATTTCACATCCGATATAACGTTGCCCTTTTTATCATCATAGGTTTGCTGGCTTCTTCCTGTCAATCCTATTTTCTGGATGTTGAGCCGCAGCAATCCATTTCTGATCAGTCAGTTATCGTAGACGCTGCTACGGCTGAAACTGCATTGCTGGGTGTTTATGACAAATTGCAAAGCGGAAATTATTATGGTGGTGATGGCTATCAGGCAGCGGCATATCTTGCCGGTGGTGACAATCTGTGGGTTGGAACCCTGAATTATTATGCCACTTTTATCACACATACCTACCGCTCAGATAACACACTTTTGAATAGTGTTTGGTACAGCATTTTCACTGTTGTCAATGGAGCTAATAATGTAATTGACAAAGTTGAGAAGCTTGAAAGCAAATCAATTACAGAAGCACAAAGAAAACAATTTTCAGGCGAGGCGTATGTACTTCGTTCGCTTGCCTATTTTGATCTGGCCAGAGCCTGGGGAAATGTTCCGATTGTATTAAAACCGACCACAGCACCTAATGATTTCGATGGCGTAAAACAAAGCTCAAAAGAACAGGTGTATAGGCAGGTTCTCGAAGATCTTACCAAAGCAGAAGGCTTGCTTCCTGCAACAACCGACCGAAACAGGATAACACTTAAAACGGTTTACGCCTTCAAAGCCAGGGTTCATTTGTACCTGGCAGAATATGACAAAGCCGAAGAATATGCTTCCAAATTAATCTCGGATAGCAATTACGAACTCATTAGCTGGTCGTCGTTTGTTAATAGTAAAAATTCGAAAGAATCTGTTTTTGAACTGGCGTACAGCACATCCGATAAAAGTTCTCATTACGGAGCGTGGTCGAGCGATGGATATAGAAACCAGTTTTGTCCCGGACCTTCCTTGTACAATCTTTTGCAGGATCCTGCCACTGGTGGAGACAGAAAGATTTTGATCAAAAACATCTCAACATCGGCGATCCTGAATTATTACGTGCAGCTGTTATACTGGCGCTCCACCGGAGATAACCCGACTTATATTTTCCGTATCGCAGAGCAATATCTGATACGTGCCGAGGCAAGAACTAAAAAAGCTACACCAGATTTAACAGGCGCATTGGCGGATTTGAATGCCGTGAAAACAAGGGCCAAAGTGCCAGCTTTCGCATCAACAGATAAATCCTTAATTGAAAAAGCCATTGAGGATGAACGAAGAGCAGAATTTGCATTGGAGCCCCACCGCTGGTTTGACTTGGTAAGGACAGGACGGGCAGGTACCGTATTGGGTGTCACCGATTCAAAAAAATATATTTTCCCCATTCCATTCAACGACCTGGCCGCCGATAAAGATCTTGTCCAAAATGAAGGATACTAACCAATAAAAGAGCCTGAAAGGCTCCTTATTTTAGCGGTGGGCACCGCCCATCGGCACCGCCCATCGGAACCGGAAATCGGAACACGAACCGAAACCCCGAACCATAGTCAAACAAATATGAAAACACCACAAACCCAAACATGGACAAAATACAAAAAGATAATTTTTCGTGTTTCCCTGATCTATTTTTTAATCCAGGCGCTACCTCTGGATTGGAAATATTTCAGGACTGTTTTCAGTACCAACTGGCTGGCTCCTCATTTTCAGGATCTTTTCAGGTTAACTACCTACATGCCCTCTTTTATTTCTCCTGTGAGCCTCTGGGGAATTGAAAGTTTCATAAACTGGTTTGTTATCCTGGCCATAGCACTGATTGGGAGTTTTATTTGGGGTTTGGCAGATAAGAAAAATAAAGAATACGACAAGTTGTATTACTGGCTTCGTGTACTGCTTCGTTACCGTTTGGCAATTGCGATCATCGGTTATGGCGTTTTGAAATTATTCAAACTTCAATTGCCAGAGCCAGCATTAAGCGATTTACAGACAAGTTATGGAGATTACCTTCCCTGGAAAATCTATTCATTAAGTACAGGCATTGGCTCAGCGTTTTATGAGCAGTCGATCGGTCTGGTTGAAATTGTGGCAGGACTTCTTTTGCTTTTTAGAAAAACAGCCACAATCGGAGCGTCGATTATCATTTTTGTATTGACCAATGTGGTGATCGCCAATTTTGCCTATGAAATAGGAGAGCACGTGTATAGTGCTTATTTATTGAGTATTGCGCTGTTCCTGCTGGCTTACGATTTGCCTCGTTTGTATAATGTTTTGGTCAAAAGAAAATTTACAAAAGCAGCCAGTTTTAAGCCCGTTATTACGGAAAGTTGGCTAAGAAACTTCCGCATCATTTTAAAATCATCAGTGGTCCTGTTTTTCATTTTTTACGGATTTAAAACATATGCAGGTCTGGCAGATCACTGGCCTTTTCCAAAAACGGCTGGTTTGAAAGATAGCTATGGTTTTTACAATGTTTCTGAATATAAGGTTAATAATCACGAGATTCCCTATTCCCTGACGGATTCGGCACGCTGGAATAATGTGGTTTTTGAAAAGTGGAATACGATCAGTATTAAAAAAAATTGCCTTGCAAATATCGATTTTTCAAGTCCCGTGGTCGATTACGAAGCGGATAGAAATTATGAATCTGCCGGAAATGCAGGAAGGCATTTCTATACATACCAGGCTGATACCATTTCAAACCGGATAGAATTATTTGGAAAAAATACAAAAGGTGGAAAGCTGGATTTTCATTATTCACGTCCGGATAATATTACAATAATTCTTTCAGGAAAAAATGTAGCAAACGATTCTCTCCGTATTGTATTGACAAAAGTGGATAAAAAATACCTTCTGAATGAAGGGCGAAGAAAACCGATAAAAATCAACTGATCACCAATTTAAAGGCAATAATTATGTCTGAAATTCAACTAAGTCAGCCGCTGAAAAAACAGCACAAAATATCGGATAAAACCAGGCTTCTATCACCTGAGTGGGCTCCGTGGGAAAAGATTCTTTTCCGCGCTGCACTGCTGTTTTTTGCCATTCTTATTGTTCCGCTTACTTTGGAATGGTATGCCAAACTTTTCACCGTAAAATCATTATTCGAATTTTTCTCAACGTTAACGGGATACCGTGTGGATCTTGTAAAAATCCCCGGCGAAAGTGGGCGCTGGGGATTTGCAAGTTATGCCAACTGGGGCGTCGCGCTGATGATTGCGCTTGCAGGTGCTGCCATATGGACATTTGCTGCACGAAAAAGGGAAAGAAAGGAATACAATGAACTCTATTACTGGATCAGAACACTGGCCCGTTACCGGATTGGTATCGGTATTATTGCTTTCGGGTTTTTAAAGTTATTTCCGATGCAAATGCCGTTTCCATCGATAAGCAATCTGGAAGCAACGATCGGAGAATACACGGCTTATAAAATTTACTGGCAGTCAGTTGGAGTCGTGATCTGGTATGAAATATTCCTTGGTTTTATCGAAATTTTTGCCGGTGCGCTGATGTTTTTCAGGGCAACTTCGGTTTTAGGAGCGGTCATCAATCTTGGCGTTTTGTATAACATCGCGCACGCCAACCATGCTTATGATGGTGGTGTACATGTTTACAGCGCCTACTTTTCGTTGCTTTCGGCGTTTGTTCTTGCACACGAAATTCCATACGTCTGGAAATTATTGATAAAAGAACAGGACGTTAATCCGGTTGAATATGTTCCGGTTTATAAATTCAAGTGGCTCAATAATAGTTTGTTAAGTTTAAAATACGCTATCGTTATCGGATTTGTGTTTGTCTACGGTTGGATCCGTTATGACATGCATTACAATCAGGGAAGATTAAAGGAACCCAAAACACACGGATTGGCCGGAGCAGCCGGATTTTACAATGTCACTGAATTCAAGATCAATAATAAAATTCTTCCCTATTCTCCATTGGACACGCTGCGCTGGAACAATGTGATCTTTGAAAAATTCTCTACGCTTGTATATCAGGTCAATCGTCCTGTGAGTATTTCGCTTGCCAATGGAACGCCGCAGACAAAAGATGTAGACCGGAGTTATGAGCTTGCTGGTATTGGCGGTGGCCGAAGATTCTTTTATTACGATGCTGACACCAAAAAGAACATGCTTTTCCTGCAAGATAAAAACCGTTCGAAAAGCGAAGATGAATCAGGCTTCAAATCCAAAAAATCAGATTCAAAAGCCGCAGCTAAAACCGACAGCATACAGCAGCTTGTCTGGCATTTCCAGCGTCCCTCCAAAGACCGGATCATTCTTTCAGGAATTGACGATAACAACGATTCGATTTATGTCGTGCTCGACAGGATTAACAAAGAATATGCTTTAAAAAAAAGTAGAAAAAATCACTATGAAACCGTTCAATCTAAATTTTAGAACTATGAAAACTGTATTTTTAAGTATCGTATTATTACTATCAATAACCGTTAGTGTTTTTGCTCAAAACAAATCCAATGTAAAAGCAGAGGAATTTGAAAAAGCGATCAAAAAGAAAGGAATTCAGCTTTTGGATGTCCGCCGTCCTGCCGAGTATGAGGAAGGACATATCAAAGGCTCAAAGCTTGCAAACTGGGAAGATAAAGTTGAATTTGAAAAGCACGCACAGCATCTGGATAAGGATAAACCTGTTTACGTCTATTGCCGGAGCGGTAAGAGAAGCAGTGCAGCAGCTGATTATCTGTCGGAAAAAGGATTTACGAACGTAATCAATTTGGAGGGTGGTATTCTGGAATGGAAACAAGAAGGAAAAACGGTTGAAACCGACCAGAAGAGTCAGACAGCCGCAGCAGTTCCTCAACATTAATTATCAGTATTATATTAAAATCAGAAATATGAAATTTGCTCTTTTATTGTTTTGCCTTATTTCAATTAATGCAATTGCGCAGCGTGACAGACAGGGTGGAGCTCCCGCTGGTACTCATGACCACGCGAGCCATGTGGATGAAAATGAATTTGCACATAATCACCTGGATCATATACAGGCTTACCGTAAGGAAACCGCTTATGTCCATAACCTTCCGCCGGCTCAGTTTCTGGAAGGTATCGGGACTTCACATTTGAAAATTTCGACAAAATCGGAGCTGACACAGAAATATTTTAACCAGGGTGTTGCGCTGCTTCACGACTTCTGGGACTTTGAAGCTTATCGTTCTTTCAAGGAAGCGATTCGCCATGATTCAACAGCCATTATGCCATACTGGGGACTTTACAGTGCCATTGGAGCAACGGAAGGGACTGATTTTGATAACGATAAAAAACTGGCTGTAAAAAAGCTTAAAGAGTTAAAAAATAAGGCGTCAGAGCATGAGAATTTATACGCCGAAGCCATACTGTTAAGAGATTCTCCGGGTGAGAACAGCAAAAAGGAATACCAGAAAAAACTGGAAGTGCTGGTTCACAAATATCCTGATGATATTGATGCGAAATTGTTTCTGGCACTTAGCAAAATGACCGGATATGATGTAGAGCTGAATCCACGCGATGGTCAGATATATAGTGAATATCTGCTTCGCGACATTTTGAGATCAGACCCTGAAAATGCAGGTGCACACCACTACTGGATCCATTTAATGGAAAATTGTTGTCCAGAGGAAGCAATCAAAAGTTCAGAAAAAATAAGCCAGCTTACCCCGGGTGCTGCGCATATGGTACATATGCCGGGTCATGTCTATTACAAACTCGGTCAGTATCAAAAGGCACATAAAGCATTTTTAGCTGCGGTTGCAGTTGATTCCATTTACATGAAAAAACAGGGAATTCCTGAGGTCGATACCTGGAATTATATCCATAATATCAATTATCTTCTTTCGAACTGCGCCGAAGACGGACACTATCAAACCGGATTATACTATGCTGAAAAGTTACAGAATATGCCGGTGACAAAAGAACGAAAAGCAAAATATGAGGGAAGGTTTTTCTATCAGGGAATTGTGGCTCCTGCAAAAATGGAATTATGCTTTGGCTACTACAAAAAAGCTGCGGACCGTTTGAAGCTGATCAATGACAAAGACAGTATTTTTACTGGAAAAGCCATTGCTTATAAAGACGGATTGTACCTTTTTGCTTTGGGAATGGATGCGGTAAAAAGAAGCAAAGTGGAAGAAGCAAAGAAATATTCTGACGCGCTGGATGCTCATTTGTACAGAAACAGCACGCAATCTTCCCCGGACGATGTGATCGCTGCCAGAAGGTTGGGAGATTTAAATGTAGCATCTCTGGAATTACAGGGATTGATCAAAAGTCTTGAAAACAAGGATGATGAAGCAATTAAGATCCTTAACATCGCCCAGAAAAAGGAACACGATCTGGGTTACAGTGAGCCGCCATCTTATGCGCGTCCGGTTTTGATCAGTTTGGGTGAAGTATATCTGAAAGCAGGAAAATATGATCAGGCGATTAAGGCTTATCAGGATTTGGAGAAAAAACGCCCGGACAGCGCCAATGCATTGTGGGGTCTTTACAAAGTTTACAAGAAAAAAGGAGATGCTCCCAAAGTAAAACAATATGCCGACCAACTGACCGAAGTTTTAAAGGGAGGAGATAAATCTCTTTATCCTTTTTAGTTAAGTTCTTCCTCGGTGATCTATCTATATTAAATAATAGTTAAACGATACAGACAATACTTGAAGATTAACAATTAAGGACATCACATTTTCATATCTTATCTTGGTCAGAGGAGAAATTGGCATTATCCTTCTTTGTCAAAAAAATACTGTTTTCATCTGCTATTTTTCAGCTTTTTTATGTGGAAAGATGCATGTAGTTTTGATAGAAAGAGCACCATAATTCTTATCATTAACGGTGCTGGCTTTTAGTGGCATTACTTTCGTGATACTTCTGTTAGAAATATTTCCCTCGAATATAGTTACCTAATATTTGATTTTACGAATTGATTGCAGATGTGAAAATTTATATACTTTGGAACGTGAGAATTTTAATAGATCAATCAGAAATAATTTGAGTTTCGACATTCCGGGATATTGAATTGTTTAGTGTCTTAGTATCGAAATCAAATTTAATTTTGTACTTCTCTGGATTAGAAACATACATTGAAAATAGAACATATTTGATCAAATTATTCGGTTACCGAATCGGTTATCCAATTTGGTGAATATTTAAAATCAACGAATGAATGCGCTTTTTCGGTAGAAAAGATAATCCCAGCGGGATCACAAAAGGCACACGAAAGTGTGCATTTCTTGTTTAAAACGCATTGATTTTCAGCATATTTAAAAAAAAGCAGGTTATTCTGAATCAAGATAGAACCCACGCTTCCTTTTCAAGGCTTCTTTATAAGCTCAGTTATTACCCTATTATGAAAGATCAGCATGAGACTAAAATGATGCTTCTGGGGCAGAAGACAATTGTTGCATTGCAGATAAGTAGTGATATTTTAAAAAGACGCTATCAATTTAAGGAATCGCCTTTCCATAAAATTTCAATAGTGTTGCCTTTTTTCTGATAATATCCCATTTTATCCAAGGCGATCAGGACCTGGCTACATCCGTGGGTATAACAATGTGACTTTTTTCACGATTAAAAAGTGGCATATAAATCGGGATACTGAAAAAACTTTGTGCTGCATTTAGCGTATATACCCGGACGGCCCCTTCTTGATAATTTTCTTAGCTTTTCGACCTTTGGGAGAAGCCAGGTTAACGCCGTTTGCAAATCTGTTTTGCTATCTGTGTGAACATTGACAAGAAAATTAATTATAGCCAAAACATTATAGTGCCTAATCCGGTCAGCACCGGGTCTTAATGATTCAAGTATTTCATAACCATAGCCAAGGGATAAACTTATAATTACTGTTTTCCCAGATGTCAGACAGGGATCAATATTTTTGTCAGTGAACGAAAGGCAAAAGTATTAACAGATATTACCGGGGCAGCGGCTATGAAATTAGCCGATACGGACAAAAAAGAGGAGAGGGATCTGACCGAAATTTCCGAATTATCCGGCGTATGCGGGCAAATTAACAATTACAAAGCCATTTGGAATTTGCATGCCTTTTGGAGCCGGCCCGTCTCAATTTGCGGAGGCGATTTCCCTGATTGAATCGAAAATTGGAAAGTCTCAGGCCGATGCAGCCAGAGCTGTACTTAACAAAGTAACCGTAGCGGAAAATGACCACAATTGCAAGTGTCAATCTGTTAATCAGCGCTGCTCAGTTGTTGACGCGCGGCATTTTTTGATGGCGTGATTTTTTTGAAGAAAACTCAATAACAACTATTCACTATGGCGAAAATCACTTTAAATATCAACAAAAAAGAGTATCCTCTGGAAGCGGATCCTCAAATGCCGCTCCTGTGGGCTATCCGGGATCTGGCAGGTCTGAAAGGGACAAAATACGGCTGCGGCGTGGCGCAGTGCGGCGCTTGCGTGGTTCATCTGGATGGAGAAGCTGTTCGTTCATGTGTAACCAAAGTCAGCAGGGCGGTAGGCAAGCAGGTGGTGACGATCGAAGGTTTGTCGGAAACGAATTCTCACCCGGTACAAAAAGCTTGGCAGGAGATAGATGTTCCGCAATGCGGATATTGCCATTCGGGCCAGATTATGTCTGCGGTCGTTCTGCTGCGTGAAAAACCGAACCCGACTGACCAGGATATTGATGATGCTATGGCGGGTAATATTTGCCGGTGTGGCACCTATCTGCGTATTCGCGCAGCAATCCATTTGGCTGCGGATGAGCAGAAGAAGGCAGCACCACAAGGCTAATCCCGTTCACCTAAATCTTAAGATATGATGCAAGATCCAAAAAACGGAAAAATTAATTTCGTTTCGATGAAGACAGCTACGGTCCTCTCCGTACTGTTATTTGTGATAGCCATAGGAGCGTCTGCTTTTAGAAAAGACGAAACTCCTGTGAAAGAGCTTACATTGAGCATGATCAACAAAGATAGTGTCGAGTCTGTGAAAGCATTTGAGACAGTTTACAAAGTGTTGATGAGTTCAAGATGTATGAATTGCCATCCCGCCGGCGACATACCATTGCAGGGAGATGACAGTCATTTGCACGCGATGGCGCCAAAACGTGGCGTAGAAGGCAAGGGCGTATACGCGATGAAATGTTCGAACTGCCATCAGGAAACCAATACGCCCGGATTGCATACACCTCCTGGAAATCCCGAATGGCATTTACCGCCAGCGGCAATGAAAATGGTTTTTCAGGGGAAAAGTGCCCATGAACTAGCCAAGCAACTGGTTGACAAAAAACAAAATGGCAATAAGGATATCAAAAAGCTGATCGAACACGCCGATGATGGATTGGTTCTTGCAGGGTGGAACCCGGGCGAAGGACGGACTTTGCCACCGGTAAGCCACGCTGAATTTAAAAAAGCATGGCTGACATGGATTAATAAAGGTGCTTATGCGCCCAAAAAATAACAAGGTTTAAAAGACACTTTACCATGATAGACGAACAAACAGTATCAAGAAGAAATTTTCTTAAAACTTCGGCCCTGACCAGCGCCGTATTCTCGCTGGGCTTTTATTGGCCAGGTAGCGGGAAAGCTGCGAAAATCGTCAATGCTGCCGAAGCGAATAATTTCGGGGTAGAGATGAATTCCTGGGTGCATATCGATAAGTCAGGCAAGGTAACGATTTTCGACCATCGTGCTGAAATGGGACAAGGTTCTTACCAGGCAGTTCCACAGATTGTTGCAGAAGAACTGGAAGTCAACCTCAACGAAATAAGTGTTGTTTTTGCCCAGGGCGATGCTAAAAAATATGGAAATCAGGTTACTGGCGGCAGCTCGACGGTACGAGGGTCTTACAAGAATCTTCTGAAACTAAGTGCTACGGCGCGGGAGATGCTGATCCAGGCTGGGGCAACGAAATGGGGTGTGCCGAAAATTGAATGCCATGCAGAGGCTGGACATGTTATTCACAAGCCCTCCGGAAAGCGGATGCATTATGGCGAACTTGTCGAAGCAGCATCAAAACTGGAAGCGCCAAAAGACGTGGTTCTGAAAAAACGTGCAGACTACAAGCTTATAGGAAAACCGTTACGCCGGCTGGATACGCCGATGAAGACTAATGGAACGGCGGTATTTGGATTGGATAAAATGATTCCGGGTATGCTGTACGCGGCCGTTGAGCGTAATCCAAGATTGCGGGGAAAGGTAAAAAGCTTTGACGACTCCAGAACCAGGCTGATTCCGGGGGTAAAAAATGTCTTCAAGGTAAAAATGGGTGTTTTTAATACCTACCGGGAAGGTGTGGCCGTGGTAGCAGATTCTACCTGGGCGGCCATTCAGGGTAAAAAGGCCTTGAAAGTGGAATGGGACGATACAGGATTTGAACATCTGGACAGCGAAGAAATTTATAAACGTCAGGCCGAAGCGTTAAAAACCCAGGAAGGTTTAGCATTTAAAAAGCAAGGTGAGCCGAATGAAATTATAGCAAAAGCAACGAAAAAGATTGACGTTACTTACGAAACGCCATACCAATATCACGCAGCCATGGAGCCGCTTAACTGCGTGGCTCATTACCAGGAAGACAAGCTGGAAATATGGGGGCCGATCCAGGCACCGGAATGGGTACAGGACTATATTAGTAAGGAAATGTCCATCTCCAAAGAAAAAGTGATTGTAAATATGACTTTTTTAGGCGGAGGTTTTGGACGGAAAGCATTTATGGATTATCCGCATGAAGCGGCTGTAATTTCTAAGGAGATAAAAGGGCCGGTTCAGGTTGTATGGACGAGGGAGGACGATGCCACGCAAGGACCATTCAGACCTGGAATTACGTACCGGTGTGAAGGTGTGATCAAAGATGGAGAAATTGATGCTTTTAAAGTAAAACTTGCTGGTCAAAATAACAGCCACTGGCGCGGAGGGAAGAAGGACGTACCAAACGGAAGTGCCTCGGAAGGTTTTCTTAAGCCGTACACGGATTCTATTAAGAACCTCGCCATCATGGATATTCCATTTGAAACACCGATTCCGACTATGTGGTGGCGTTCTGTCTACGCATCTACGAATGGTTTTGCTTATGAAAGTTTTTTGGATGAACTGGCGCACGAGGCAGGAAAAGATCCGCTGGATTTTAGGCGCGCCTATTTGAAAGAAGATCGTTTACAAAAGCTCATTGATAAAATTGAAGAAGTCTCTGGCTGGAAAAGCCGGAAAAAGGGTGAGGGATTTGGTGTGGCCATCACGGAATGTTTTTCCAGTACGGTAGCTCAGGTTGTAAAAGTATCAAAGCTGGAAACCGGCGGCGTAAAAGTCGACAAGGTCTGGGCAGTCATGGATTGCGGCTGGTATGTAAATCCTGATACGATCAAAGCACAGATCGAAGGCTCTGTGGTGATGGCATTGGGTGCCGCAACGATCCATCAGGTTAAATTTAAAGATGGTATGGCGGTGGATAATAATTTCAGCACCTACCAAATGCCACGCATCGCTGACATTCCTCCGATTGACATTCATATCATGGACAATGACGCCGATGCGGGTGGGGTAGGAGAGCCAGGGCTGCCGCCGTTTGCACCTGCCCTTACGAATGCGATTTTCGATTTGACCGGGAAGAGGGTGAGGAAATTGCCGTTTAGTTTATTGGGGGTATAATTACGACGCTATCTGTTTTGTGCTTCCTGACGATGCTCAAAACAGATAGCTTCCGGATGCGCGATTAATGCGGATAATAATTTCCATCTACTCTTAACCAGAAGTTAAATAAAATTGGTAGAATGTAGTCGCGATAAAAATATAATCACTGCAGCGGACCCAACATAAAAGTCTCATCTTAAAGCTTCCTGGAATATTCTTTCTCCGACAAAGCGAAAAAAAGATGTTGCCAGACTGCATGAAGGCAGCTAAGCGGAGCACTAACTTCGAAAGAAGAACAGATATAGAAGATGATCATCATTCCTCGTATAAATGCATCTTGCAATACTTCTTTGGAGACGCATCGCAAGGTGGGGCTAAATTTAAACGATGTTTTACGCTCATATAAAATTATCATTTTTCTAAATATGAAAATGATAAGATTTATCTTTACTTTTCCTTTAACTGTTATCAAAAGTCACAACAAATCCCACAATCCGTATGAAAACAAAATACTACATCTTCCTGATGCTTATTGTGATGAGCCTATTCTCAATTGCAGCGCGACAATCATCCACAGCTGACGACCTGGTCGGAACCTGGAAATACGTGATCAGCGATGTCCCCGCTGAATACCAAAACGGATCTTTGGTATTTGAGCAAAAAGAAAATAAAACGGTCGGATACGTTGAAAGTTCTGAAAAGAATGAAATGAAAGACTTAACAGTTGATCAGGGAAAAATTACGTTCAAAACAGAAAACCAGAGTGGTGAATTCAAATATAGCCTGATGCAAAAAGGCGATACATTAACCGGGACGATCGCATCTCAATATGGGGATTTTGGGATAGTAGCTGTAAGACAAGGTAAGTAACCTTTTATGTCTTTCATCAAGTTTTTTGAAATTCTTTTTTTGTGAACTGGAAAAACAAAAATAAGGCAACTGACTCTGAGGCTGGTTGCCTTATTTATTTTGTCATTGTTGAGGTACACTTTGTCCAAAACGACTTGGATCCTGCTTGATTAAAAGGCCTCCCTTTCCATCATTCTTGGAGTTGTTCAACTTTGTCTGACAACTAATTTTAATTTTAGAAAACCAAAGGAGATATATTGATGCTGGTCCATCAGTCTAAATTTCCATTAAATTAAATTTCTCCGTAAAAAAAAGAGAAGCCAGATTAACAGAACGTCGATCTGGCTTCTCTTTTCGGTTTAATAAACTACCAACCAGGATTCTGACCTAATTCCGGATTACGGATACGGTCGGTTTCAGGGATTGGATATAAATATTTCTTATCTGCCCATTCGCGCTGGCCGGGATTCCAGATCACTTCACCTGATGTCCCTTTTGACAACTGGATACGTCCCACAGCCGTAGAAGGGGAAACGTCGACGAAAGCAATTCCTGCTGTCGAAGAAGTTGGTTTTGTACCCTGGTAAAAATATACATCATTTTTTCCATCACTATTTAGATCCAGCTCGCCCAGTCCGGGTACATACATTCCGTTGAGAGATGCACTCTGGAAAAGGTTTCCCAATTTCCATCTTCTCAGGTCGTCCGGCCGAAGTCCTTCGAAAACCATTTCAGTACCTCTTTCTCTGAGTACTTCGAGCAATACAGGATTATTGAACTTCCCGGCGAAGAACGATACCATGTAGGGATCTGCGGCTGTCGGAACAGTTGTCAAAGTAGCACCGGAGATGCCAGCTCTCCTGCGCAGTGCGCCGATTGTATTTGTCCATTCAGAAGAAGTCATTTTATCTAGCTCAGCCAGAGCTTCTGCTTTGTTTAGCAGCACTTCAGCCCAACGCATGACGATGTGAGCATTATCATTCCGGCTTTCATCATCAAAAGGAAACCGCTCGTCATAACACCATTTAATCGGCTGATAACCTGTGTAGGTCTGGCTGAAATTGGGAGGAGAAATGACGGGCAGACCGTTTTCAGTACGCGTGTAGTCACCGGTGCGGATCGTTTGTTTTAAACGCAGGTCGCGGTTTTTAACTTCCTCCGCAAACGGCTTCGTTTCATAACCCGCACTACTTGTGAACGGTGTTCCATCCAGATTCAGGTAAGTGTTGACGAAACGACGCGTAAGACTTGGACGGTTACCGTAGGTCGGGCTGATAAAACGGCGATTGGCGGAGCTATATACCTGCAAGCTGGCGCTTAATGCCACTGAAAGAATCGTTTCATCGGTGTAAGCTGTTTTGGTAATAAACATTTCGCGGTAAGCTCTGTCAGGCACACTCGTATGCAGGGTATAACCGGAGATAGCATTAGCCTCCTTGACTACCTCTTCATACCAGGCATTTGCGGTCGACTGCTTGTTATCTTCGGTATGATATTTTCGCCATGACGCCTCAAACAATGCGATACGGGTTTTATAGGCGCGGGCAACATTTTTAGTGATACGCGTCACCGAAGCATCAGAGGTCAATGTAATATTTTCGATTGCATAATTCAGATCGGCCAGTACCTTGTCCATAACCTCGTATCGATTCATTCGTTTGCCGTACAACGTCGCTTCGTCTTTTACATCAATGGTCTTGTCAACCCAAGGTACATCGCCGAATCTTTTCACCTTATCAAAATAAAACAAGGCTCTGAAAAAGCGGGCTGTCCCCAAATAATGGTTTTTGGTCGGGACAGTGCTTTTTTCTGCATTTTCGATAAAATAGTTGATATTCCGAAGGTCAGTCCAGCTCCATCCGCTGCTCGTCACCGGGCTTAGGGCATTTACTGCCAGATAGTCATCAACACCATTGCGGGCTACCAGATCCGAGTTGTCGTCGATCTGGAATACCCCGACATCCGTGTTGGGAAGCAAATTGTAAAAAGACCCAACATAAAGGTCCAGACCGCTTTCCGAACCGAAAACGGCTTCATTTGTGGCGGTATCAACAGGCACCTCGGTAAGGTCGCAGGAGCTTGCCGTCGCCAACAGCATCACAGCAAGTGTATAACTGATTATTTTTTTAGTCTTCATAAATTGCATTAAAAATTAAGTGACAACCCAATTGACACAGATTTAAGCATCGGATAGTTGTATCCATCACCAGAATTGCTTGGATTGACTGTATTGCTTGCGAGATCGCGGTCAGATCCGTAAATATTGGTTACATCGGTATCGCGCGTCCATTTGTAGAGTGGTGACCATGTCCAGATGTTCTCTCCGGAAATATAAACTTTCATATCGCGGGCGTGAATTTTCGAGGAAATACGCTCTGGAATAGTGTAACCTACCTGAAGGTTTCTCAGACGGATATAGCCCACATTTTGCATGAAACGATCGTTCGCTACTTGCAGCGAGCGGCCTGTTCCCTGTGCAATATAACCTACCAGACGCGGCAGGTATGCATCGAAGTTACCTAACTCTTCGCGGTACATGTTGTCCTGCTGCCAGCGCGGGTATGAGTTGTAAGGACGGTTGTATTGTCCCCAAAACCGAGCTTCTGCGGACGGGTACCAGTTTTGTTTGAGAACTCCCTGAAAAAAACTGCCGATAAAGAAACCATTCCAGTCTCCCGACAAGTTTACTCCGTATGTGTAGCGAGGTTCCTTATTTCCGATAATGGTTTTGTCTCCTGAGTTTCCAACACGGTTCAAGCCTTGATAGATGACGTTATCGCCGTCCAGATTTTGAAATTTGATATCGCCTGGATAGTTTTTCCGGGTATTTGTGTTCGGAATATTGCTTTGAGAAGGAGAATTGGCTATTTCATCCTGAGACCTGAACAGACCTGCAACCTTGTATCCCCAGATTTCACCTACACGTTGCCCCTCATAATAATCCGTTAAGTTCTTGTCCGGATTATTGTACTTTGTGATCGTTGCTTTGTAATCAGCCAGGGTCAGGCGCACGTTGTAATGAAAAGGCTTGGAAGCCATATTGAACTGATCATCCCAGTTTATCGAAAGCTCCCATCCGTTGGTTTTAAGATCTGCGTAGTTACCAAATGGAACGGCCGTGCCATAGATCGCAGGAACGGTTGGTCCAACGGTGAACATATCGGTTGTTTTACGTTGGTATATATCACCGGAAAATTGAAGGCGGCTATTAAGCGCATAGAAATCAAGACCGAGGTTGGCAGTTGTTGAAGTTTCCCAGGTCAAACCGTTTGGCACTACACCAGGCTGACTGGTTGTTTGCGGACGGATGCCATTGATGACACGGCCAGACTGCACAATGTCGAACTTCTCGTTAAATGCATAAGGAGAAATATTACCGTTACCCAATGAACCATAAGAGGCACGAATCTTGACGTTTGAAAGCACTTTCGGATCAACTTTCCAGAATGGCTCCTCTGAAACGCGCCATCCCGCAGATACAGAAGGGAAGAAAGCCCATTGCTGATCTGTTGGGAATTTCGAAGATCCATCATAGCGGCCATTAACTTCAAGCAAATAGCGTTCGCGAAAATTATAATTCAAGCGGAAAAATCCACCGGCAACAGCCCATTTTCGGTAACCACCGGTTGTGGTAATGCTTTGTCCCAATGCAAGGTTTATGTCGTCCGCGCCACTGTATACGATTCCATTACGCTGTGCATTCAAATTTGTCGTGATTGACCGCTCATAATTGAATCCGCCAAGCAACGTGAAGTTATGCGTGTTGTTAAACGATTTGACGTAATCTGCATAAAAGTTGGTAGCCAGATAGTTGATCGTGTTTCTACCCTCAGCAATATCGTTGGTGTTCGTACCTGTATAACCAATAATGCCTTTCGTGCGGCTGTAAGGTACCTGAACCCGATTTTGCTGGGTTGCAAGATCTGTGCTCTGGAACGTCATATTGGCTTTAATAGTCAATGCTTTTTCGAAGAACTGCGCTTTTAATGCAGTTTGGTTCTTCAAAAAACGCTGTGTTTGGTCTATGGCATTACGTCCATAGTAGTAGTCTCCAACAGTATAGGCAGCTGAATAGGATAATGTCCCATCCGGGTTAAGCAGCGGTGCTAACGGATGTCCCTCATCAGCAATATTACGGTAGATCCCACTCCCTTCACCAACGTTGATAGGCTGGTGATACTTCATTTGTGAATACTCAGTGTTGTTGTCTACGCGCAGCCACGGAGTCAGCTGAACACCACCTTTACCACGGAAGTTATACATGCTGTATTTATCGGTATTGTAGCGGAACAAACCATCCTGATTATTGAAACGGCCACTCAGCAGATAGGTAGCTTTGTCGGTACCACCGGCGATAGAAAGTGCATGATCCTGTGCGCTGAGACGTTTTTTGTATAACTCCTTGTACCAGTCAGTGCTGTAATAATATTGATATTCACCCGTAGACGGATTTACTTCGACCTTGGGCAGAGATGGGTCCTCATATCGTCTTTTGATCTCGGCCAGATATGCAGGGGAGAAGCTGATGGTTTTATTAATCGCCGTCGGCGTGCTTCCGTTATCGTTCCAGCGTGACCATGCATCGCTGAAACCCTGTGCCCATGGGTAAGAATCTACGATATTGTCAGGAACTTCGGTAGGTGCTTTTATTGAATAGTTGGCAGAATATGAAACCCTCATTTTACCTTCCGGGGCCGGCTTGGTTGTGATGAGCACAACACCGAAAACTGCCCGGGCTCCGTAAATAGATGCGGAGGCCGCGTCTTTAAGTACAGAAATACTTTCAATATCTTGTGGGTTCAGCATACGGGGATCACCTTCCACTCCGTCGATTAGTACAAGGGCACTTCCCTGCTGACCGATCGACGTTGTACCACGCACGTTGAATGTAGGCGATTGTGTCGGTTTGCCATCAAACATCCGGATATTCAGATTGGGTACAACACCCACCAAACCCTGTGCAAGGTTAGGAATTGGACGATTTTGTAACACTTCCTGGCCCACCTGGTCCACTGCACCGGTCAGGTTTACTTTCTTTTGTGTTCCATAACCTACCACAACGACCTCATTCAGAGATTTGCTGTCGGCTTTCAGCGCAATATCAATAGTGCTGCGCGTGCCGGTCTCAATCTCCTGACTGTTGTAACCCACATAGGAAAATACCAGTATAGCACCGCCCTCTGGAATGTCCAGGGTATAATTACCTCCCGCGTCAGTGACAGTTCCAACCTGGCTTCCTTTGATTATAACATTAACACCAGGAATTCCGTCAGGTGTGTCACCGTCAGTTACCTTACCTTTTATCTGTCTGTCGGCACGGGCCAGGTTTTGCAAACTGGCTTTTATTTTGCACTCTGTTGTGAAAGGTGAATTTGCCAAGCTTACAGTGCTGACCATTGCGATCAACGCCACTTGGGCAACCGATTTGGATAAGGTGTCCGTGACCCTGGACATCCTCCTTTTACATCGATACATAGGAGTAGATTTTTTGTATTGGAAATAAATTAAGTGAAATACAGGGTCAAAATTATGTAATCCTTTTTAGCTCGAGTTTTGGATAATGCTGATTTAACAATATGATAATTTAGCCCTGTTAGAAATCTGGTCTTTTGATATTTTGAGGTTTTTTTAGAATTAATATCTTGGTAGTAAGATTATTATATGCTGATACGTAGTTGATATGCGAAAGACGCATTTAGATTTTTCCAAGTATGGTTAAAATTATATTATGCAGAAAGTAGGGTTTATGAACCTTGCCCGTGTTCGCTTTTTCATTTAGTCTGGCGTTGTAGAGGAATCACCGGGAGCAATATTTATCGCTGAATGTACACTAAACTATTCAAGCTGATTGATCCGGATAGACAGATGTAAATTATATGGATGTTTGAAGTCTTCCTGGTAATCAGAAGGCTCAGATAAATCCTGGATAGTTTCAGTAATTTCCTGTCTTTATCGTTACTTGAAGTAAAAAATACTGCTAATTTTAACTTAGGTTAAAATCTGTCGGAATGTTTCTGTCTAAATTCGACTTCTTTCGACCGCTGTGTTATTCACAAGAGCGGATGCTAATAATGAATTTAATTATTTTGTTACTGAAATGGCCGATAAAAACGAAATTATAGCCAGGCATTTGAGTCAGTTCGCTCCGTTGACAGAAAAAGATATTGTCGGGAGTCAGTCATTTTGGAAACCGAGGAATATCAGGAAGGGGGATTTTTTCAACATGCAAAGTATGGTTTGCAATGATCTTGGATTGGTGGTCAAAGGAATTTTCCGGATTTACTATCGTGACCCCAAAACTGAGATCGATAAAAATCTATTCTTTTTTTTCGAAAATCAGTTTGTCGTTTCTTTCAGAAGTTTTATTTCCCGCAATCCTTGCTGGTATTTTATTGAAGCGATGGAAGATTCAGAAATCGTTTTCATATCCTACAAGGACTTAAACGGGTTGTATGAAAACAATCCAAACTGGGCACAATTCGGCAGGCTGCTGGCAGAATTATTTTTCGCATACGCTCAGACCCGGGCAGAAGAATTTATGTTTTATTCACATGAAAAGCGTTATTTGAGATTGCTGGAAGAACGTCCCAATATTATCGAGCGCATTCCTGCTTATCATATATCCTCTTATCTTGGTATTACAAATCCGTCACTGAGCCGTATTCGAAAAAGATTAAAAAAATAAAGCCAGGCACGACGCCCGGCAAATTGCTTTAAGAGATGACAGATTCTGCTGTTTTGGGGATTCGAAAAGCTGAAAGCAGGTAATAAAAAGCACCAAAGGCTGCATATCCGGCCAGACTTGCGATGCCCATCGTGGGGGCACTGGCCAAAACTATGAAAGAAATACCTGCGATAACCGATTGTCCTCCGCTTATGATCATGGGCCATTGCCCGCCGATCGACTTTCTACGAATCAAGCCCATTAGCAATTGGATAATTCCGGTAAGAACTGCCCAGCATCCGAAAACACGCAAAGCTTCCGAAACCCCGGTTTGTAGCGCGATGCCGACTGCCACAGCGGTTATAAGGCTGATGACAGCATTTATGTATTGCGGGGTGGCCGTGGTATTATTTTTATTAGCACGGATATCAAGAAGGGTGCCGAATACGTCCCAAATGGGATAAATGACAAGCAGGACCTTACCAAATTCCGGCGAGTCTTTACTGAAAATGCTAACGAGGACTACCCAAATAATTGAGAACGCTGCACGGGTAAAATAAAGCGATCGTAAGGCGCGAGAGGTCTCGGCGGTAGCACTGTTAGTTGATCCGTTGAAAAAGGGTGATGATGACATGACTGTAAATTTAAAATGTTTATTACCCCAAAGTTGCAGCCTTGTTTTGATCATATTTTTCACCTAAGTTAAAAACGAATACAAATTTGCCGGAATCAACCATACTTTATTCAGGATGGCCAGTTTGATTCACATTCCCGTCGACTTCGAAAATTATTCAGTGTATTAAATAATTGATTTTTTAAGTAAACGGGCTATCCGCCGCGATATGCAAGCGAATAGTTAGCTGAAATAATGACGGGAAATTGGTTTCGCATTAAAATTTATTCCCTTCCAAATCACGGCGAAGCAGCACGAACATAATTCCTGCACGATCGATGAACAGATATGATGACGTGCCGGAAAAAACATCGGCAAATCTGTTGATTAGGTCCGATGAATTAAATTTATTTCTTCATTTGCGACATTCGCAATGCTTTGTAGATTCTTAGCCTTTTCTAAATTTTCCACTGATAAAATAACCGTTTCCAGCCGTTTGTCCCGGTTGGTTCGTGTGTAAATGTGCTAAGACATTTTCGATATTTCTGTCATTAAAATCTTCATAGAGCTGCCTCAGGATTTCTGATAAGTCCATTTTTAAAAGATGTTTAGATCGATTGACGGAAACAAAAAATAAAACTGATCCAACCTTTTATAACCATACTTTGTCCTGGTAAAGTAATAGCTCATCTAATATTATGAAAAGTACTTTATCCTTCCTGTTGATTGTTTTCGTATCTGTCACAATCAGTTGTAAAGACCGGGATCCCGGTATTTATTTTATAGACCAGACAGGGCTTGACTTGTATTGGCACCACACTTTTGGGTTAGATAAGGGTAGGTACATCTTGTTTGGTTTTTCGAGCGCAGAAACGCAGTCTGATGAGTTTGAGCTGAAATTTGACTATACTATCAAGGGAAGGGAAATTCTTATAAAACTCCGGGAAACTGTTTCCAAAGGAAAATGTCCGGAATTTCCTGGGTCGTGGGGAAAGGAATGTACTTCAAATGGAACAGTTTTTATTCCGGAAAACGCGCTGTCACAAGGACAATATAAATTTATACTGGAGATAGAAGGCCGTAAAGTGACATCAACACTTACGATTGATCCGGAAAAGTACACAATACAAATCCCGCAGAACGACCTTTTGAGTAGCCGGATATCAGCTGTATATCCAGTACCAAAAAATTTGCTTTTTGGCTCGATTGGATTTGTTGGCGGCACAGATGAGAACCTGGCCAGAACATTAATTTCCGAGCTGGAAAAACTGGGATTAACACCCGTCACAGTTCCAGATTATCCGTACCCCGACCTGGATGCAGTTCATTCAAAGCATTTGGAAAAAGAATTCCGCGAACCGAATAATTATTCAATATCGATTCTCATGAACCTCAACGCGACGGATGCTAAAACTGTATTCGAGAAGGTTGCGGCATATTACGAAGCAACCGACAAAAAGTTGCGAATCGGATTGTATTGCAGCAATAATATGGAGCAGATTAACGGAGGACCCGGCGACCAACTGACAGAATTTTATAAGAAGTGATGCCTTCTGTTTAGATTCTGAGAAAACTGTAAGCCAGTTTTATAGAGTATCCTTGTCGGATTATGTAGTGGTTGCCCATAGCACTCGCCTTATCAGAAGAAAAATCCTTTGTCAGGTTTCTTTGGTATTCTGCCGACAATGCGAAAGATCTGTACTTTATTCCGATAGCACCAATCCCGGACGGGACAAAACGATCGTAAGCGTAAGCGCCGGGATGATATTTTGATTTTGTACCGTTCCGCTTTTCTGAAAAGCCCAGGAACCAGTCAGCCTGAATTCCTATTTCTACTAAAGGTTGAATTTTCCATTGATCAGTTATATATTTTCGGGCCCTCATACTTCCGAAAATATTGTGATATCTTGTATCTGTTATCCATACATCCGCAGTGCGTGAACACTCGCAGAGATCCTGTGTGTTGTTGGCCCTGCCATACTCAAAATTTGCGATCAGTGAAATTGGGGCAAACTTTTTCTCTGCGAAGAGTCCGATACCAAACGAATTGTCCGAACTGAATTTATATGAATCGTACGGGGCGTTATATGTTATTTTATAGTAGTCCTTCCCATAACGGCCCAATAAACCAAAATCCCAGGTCTTTGTATCCTGACCTAGTAAATCTGTGGTTGAAATACTTGTTAGCAGCACGATTTT
Organism: Dyadobacter koreensis; assembly: GCF_900108855.1. Lineage (GTDB taxonomy): Bacteria > Bacteroidota > Bacteroidia > Cytophagales > Spirosomataceae > Dyadobacter > Dyadobacter koreensis. The sequence goes on along the minus strand of NZ_FNXY01000004.1, from coordinate 647,612 downwards.
GAGCAGGATGGTATAATGCAGGTTCATACTTTTCTGGATTAGGTCAATCAAAATTTAATAGCCAACATTATGTGTTATGATCGTATGGTTTGGAATTTTGGTATAGTAGTCAGGAAGGAGATAGTTGCACGGGCAGCTTGGCCGCCATGGGCGAGCTGAATATCATATGCCAGGAAATTTGAGGTACCTTTCTGAAATATTCTAAAAAATGACTTTGCGACTGAATTCTGAGAGAAATAACGCTAACCTTTTTGTTGATATTTATGAAATACCTGGTCGTTTTGAGTGCTTCATAGCCCGCAATACCTTCCTTACATGAATGCATATAAACTTCCTCAGCTTTGCATTCAGTTGAGCCGGTTGAGATACTAATGAACAGTATCATGAATGCGAATGAGCAGGAAGGACATATATCTTTATTGATCATGAAGTTGTACCGGATTTTTGAGACAGTCCGGATTTATATAAAATTAGTTAATCCATAAGTTTGTGCAAAGACAAATTTAATGAACATTGGTTGTAATATTTGCAGAATATTTGGATAAAGTCGAGATGAACTTGCAGGTATTCAATAAAGAAATTTCAGTGAAAAGGCTCAAAGTTTTGCTTCTCTAGCTGGATCCGGACTTAGGAATATTAACACTCAGTCCATAGATTAATGAACACTGAAAATATTATTCAAAATTACTTCAGCCTGAATCCTGTCCGGATCACCCCCTAACGTGCCGGCCTGAATCCTAATCTATTGTTGTAAGATAAGTTATGATCCTAGTTTTGAATCAGAAGAGGACTGAAATAATTTTCATTACCAATAAGCATATATTATGAAATTTTTAATAACAAAAGTAACGAGACCTATGGCCACATGGCTGCTTGGGTTTGCGTCAATACTTTCTATTGCCATGGCAAAGTTCGAACGGGACCCTCAAAATTGCGGCACAATGCTGGTGGAGTTGAAGAGGAAATCTGCCCGACCATGTAAAGAATGATAAAGGATTTGCTCAATCTGGCTTCGGGACGTTGCTCAATGAATAATCAAACGCCATTTATTTCAATAGATCTAACAAAAAAGAAAAAATAAAAATATGAAATCCTACTCAAAATCCTGCTGCTGTTTTTCTGGTGTTATTTTTGTATTCTTCGCTATGTTTCAGCTATTTGCGCTTGTGCCAGCAACTGCCCAGGTACAGCAACGAATTAGCGATACTAATAAAATCAGCAACCAGTCTGACGATCCATTTAATAAGATAAAACAAGTCAAGACCACTTTGCTGGACATTGGCTACGTAGAAGCAGGCCCTTCGGATGGTGAGCCCGTTCTGCTGATCCATGGCTGGCCTTATGACATATACAGCTATAAAGATGTATCAGAAATATTAGCGAACAAAGGGTTCAGGGTGTTTATTCCTTATTTGCGCGGTTATGGAAGCACAAGTTTTTTATCCGCTTCAACTCCACGTAACGGACAGCAATCAGCGCTGGCGGTGGACATGATTGAGTTCCTTGATGCCCTGAACATAAAAAGTGCCATCATAGGAGGTTTTGACTGGGGCGCGCGTACGGCTGATATTATGGCAGCCTTATGGCCCTCCCGTGTGAAAGGGCTGGTTTCTGTGAGCGGTTACCTAATTGGAAGCCAGAAAGGAAACAGCGCGCCGTTGAAACCGAAAGACGAACAGTCCTGGTGGTATCAGTATTATTTCGCGACTGAGCGCGGAGCCGCCGGATATCAGGTTAATACAAATGAATTTAACAGACTGATCTGGAAAACAGCATCACCAACATGGAAATTTAGCGAAGAAGTTTTTAAGCGTTCTGCGGTTTCTTTTAGCAATCCGGACCATGTTAAAATTGTCATAGACAACTACCGCTGGCGTCTGGGGCTTACAAAGGGCGAAGCCAGATACGATGAGCTCGAGATTAAGCTTGCCGCGACGCCGCCAATTACGGTACCATCGGTTACCCTTGAAGGAGACGCCAATGGTGCTCCGCATCCTGAACCCGGCACTTATGCAATTCGTTTCAAGGGTAAATATTCGCATCATACTATAACCGGTGGAATCGGACATAATTTACCGCAGGAGGCACCGCAGGCTTTTGCAGATGCAATTCTGGAAGTGGCAGATTTGTCGACGGCAAGATAAAACCTTGTTAAATTCGTCCCTTTGAAGTAGCAGAAATTTATCCTGGTGATTTGTTCTAAACTGCCTGATATTTTGTTCAGCATTGAAAGCGGATTTATGGCCGGAGTTTCTTTTGTCTGACTGACAAAGGAGACTCCGGCTTTTGCTCTTTAAGGACTTCACAGTTTGCAGGTTTAGAAAAATTTCCTTTTAGAAAAATTTTTGAAGATCATGTATAGTGGTATCATAGAGTATACTGGTAACAAAGTTATATCAATGACTTTTTACCTTTGCTTAAATTTAAACAAGAAAAAGATGGAAACTTTGAAAGGAAAAAAAGCATTGGTTACAGGTGGCAATAGTGGCATTGGTTATGCGGCAGCGAAAGAATTAAAGGCACAGGGAGCAGAAGTAATTATAACCGGGAGACGTGAAGATGTGGTCAGCCAGGCAGCTTTGGAACTTGGCGTAACCGGCTTTGTCAGTGATCAGAGCCAGGTTGCTGCGATTGAAGCATTGGTGGTGAAAGTAAGCGAAAAATTTGGTAAGCTTGATATTCTATTCATAAATGCAGGTGTGCTTGGAGGAGCTGGTATTGAAACTGCCACTGAAAGTGACTTTGATTATGTGATAGATGTCAATTTCAAAGGCGCTTATTTTACGTTGAGCCGCTTTATACCACTATTGAAAGACGGCGCATCTGTGGTGTTTTTATCTTCAAATGTTGTTAGTATGAGCGGAGCCAATTCATCAATCTATACCTCAAGTAAGGCGGCCCTTAATGCTGTCATGAAAATTGCAGCGGTAGAGCTTGCTCCAAGAAAAATCCGGGTTAACGCCGTCAGTCCGGGACCTACGCAGACCGAGATTTTAAACAAAATGGGATTAGATCCTTCCTCACGGAAAGCATTGGACGACTGGATGATCGAAAGAATTCCATTAAAGCAGATTGGCAGCGCAGATGATGTTGCCAAATTAGTCGCTTATTTCTCCGGTGACGCAGCTGGATTTATCACGGGCGCGGAAGTCGTAATTGACGGTGGAATGAGTCTGTAACAAACATCGAATTAAACAAGGTGAAGCGAAGCTATTTCATGGCTTCGCTTCACTTTGTTTAATTCGTCTCTAATTTGACTGGCTTAAAGGTGCCCCATATCTGGGCGAGCCACTAATTCCGTTGTAAAAATGTGGTCTGATATGATACGCGGAATAGCTTCCGGAACATTGTATACGTAATGCTGACCATGATAAATGCAATGACGGCATCCGTGGTGGAGGGTAGGCCCAATACTGCCAGTTTTGAAAAAAAGGCAAATATTATATCAAAAAAGATACCGGCAAAGACCCATTCTTTAAGCCTTAACAAGCGGTTTGGTAAAAGAAGCACTGCCACTCCGGAAACTTTTGCGAAGCCAAGGATATAAATAAAATGAGCAGGGTAGCCAAGTTGTTGGGTAATTTCCCAAACCAGGGGATTTTTTGTCAATTCAAAAAAACCGCTGGCACCGAACCATAAAGAAGTTAAAACTACGCCGGCCCAATAGATTGTTTTCTTTGTTTTCATGATCTTTTAGTTTTTATGTTTCTGTCGTAAAGGTGAAGCGGTTTCGGTCAACTGGATAGCGAAACAAACTTGAAACAGGCGAACGAACTTCTGAATTGGACGATTGGAGCCGTCAGAGCAACATCTCCTTTGCTACCACAGATGTTTTCCGTCGTTTAATCAGATAAGTATGGATATTTAAAGATGATGGATCGGCTGTCAGGGTATCTGTACTCCTCCAAAATATTTTATCTGTATCTGTTTATAGTCATCCGAACATGAGAGCTTTACATTATATCAGGAGATTAAGTTCTATAACACACCCAGATGTATATGAAACTCGATTTTAAAAACTTACGTAATAAAGTTGTCTTATAAATTGTTGTTATGCTAATTAAAATTATTTAGATTGCGTTTCATCACAAATAATGAAAAATTTAAAATTTCACTATCAATTAAAGGCTTATGACTGCCGCAACATTTCCCTTAGAAATTACGCAAACAAAAAGGTCAGGTTTGCAGGAGGTTGACTTCAACAACCTTGGTTTTGGTCGGATCATGTCTGACCATATGTTCGTTGCCGACTATGACAATGGGCAATGGCAAAATTCACGTATAGTCCCCTACGGAGATCTTTCTTTAAGTCCGGCAACGGCTGCTTTGCATTATGGGCAGGCGATTTTTGAAGGAATGAAGGCCTATAGAACACAGGAGGGAGACACGCTCCTTTTCCGCGCGCTGGACAATTGGAACCGGTTGAATAAATCAGCCGAAAGAATGTGCATGCCGACAATCCCCGAAGAAATTTTTATGGGAGGTTTAACGGAGCTGATCAGGCTAGATTCTGACTGGATACCTTCGGCGGAAGGATGTGCACTTTACATTCGTCCTTTTATGTTCGCAACGGACCCATTCATTGGTGTAAAGCCATCGGATACATTTTCGTTTATTATCTTTACCGGGCCTGTTGCGGCGTATTTTGCAAAACCTCCAAGGGTAAAAATAGAAACACACTTTATTCGTTCGGCAGAGGGAGGCGTTGGGGGAGCGAAATGTGCTGGTAACTATGCCGGCTCCCTTTACCCCGCAAAACTTGCCCAGCAGGAGGGCTATGATCAGCTGATCTGGACGGATGCGCGAGAGCATGCATATATTGAGGAATCGGGAGCGATGAATGTAATGTTCGTAATGGACGGAAAATTGGTCACGCCCTTTGTTTCAGATACTACACTAGATGGTATCACCCGAAAAACAATTGTTGCGATAGCACATCACTGGGGAATTCCGGTAGAAGAGCGCAAAATTTCCGTAGACGAAATAATAAAGGCGATAAAAGAAGGGCAACTGGAATCTGCGTTCGGATCGGGAACTGCTGCGGTGGTTTCTCATATCGAAGCGATTGGTTTTAAGGGAGTTGACTATGAACTTCCGGCTGTTAAAAAAGACTCCTTCGCACAGAAGGTCAAAGATTATCTGGGCGATATTTATACCGGAAAGGCAGAGGATATTTTCGGTTGGACATTAAAAATATAGCCGGAGTAATTTTAGTGGTTAAGTGGATGTAAATTCTGACATCCGCTTAATCATAAGTGCATTTTGTATGGCAATCAAACAATATTTATATACCATCATTACAAGTATCCTAACATCATAAAACTGACTGACAGATAAACCTGGTGCCAATTCTATGTGTGCCAATAGAGTTAAAAATTTCCGGTTATGAAATGTATTCTCATCGTTGGAAGAGGCTGAATTATAGCAGGCATCCATTTAACAAAGGCTCGGAATATTTGTCGCAGAGATAGGGCAAACATCCGGATAGCTTTTTTACATTATTCCTGACAAGGTCAGTTACATCTTGTCCTATCCCTTCCGGAAACTTCCGGATAGCAATAAAATCGGTTTGCTATAACGATAACAAAAGCTTAACAGAGAATTCAAAGCAGATTTATCCCGAATTTCTACATTTGCAGCCATTATTTTCAGTAAAAAATAAGATGGAAAGAAGGTCTGTACTAAAAAATATCGGGGGACTATTTTTAGCTCCCTCACTGATTCCAGAAGCATCGCCGGCGGTTGATAAGCCTGTTTTGCGGGTCGCACATATCACGGACGTACATTTAAAAAATGCATTAGGCGCACCTGAAAAATTTTCAAAATGCCTGCATCATATTCAAAAAAAAACTCCCAAAGTCGATTTGATTTTGAATGGCGGCGATATTGTATTTGATATGAACAAAGAGAATATCACAACCATTGATGCCCAGTGGAAGCTTTATAAAAGCATTTTGAAATCTGATAATAACATTCCGGTTCAGTACTGTCTTGGTAATCATGATATTTGGTGGAGCGAAAATAATAAGGGGCAGGCGGTTTATGGAAAACAATATTCCCTTGACCAGCTGCAATTATCCAAACCCTATTACAGTTTCGAAAAAGCGGACTGGAAATTTATTGTTTTGGATAGTGTCCATCTCGACATTGACAATACTTGGTACATAGGCAAACTGGGTGAGGAGCAATTTAACTGGCTTGAAAATGAGTTAAAAAACACCGCTGCGAATAAGCCTGTATTGATACTTTCCCATATTCCGATTCTTACAGCTACATTAATGGTTGAAGATAATATTGTGAATAAATGGGAAATGCTCGGTGGCGATATGCATACCGATACTTCTAAAATTATCAACCTCTTTTATAAATATCCCAATGTAAAACTCTGTTTGAGCGGACATATCCACCTTCGTGACAGGGTTGAGTATAACAACGTTACGTACATATGCAATGGCGCCGTAAGCGGAGCATGGTGGGAGGGTAATCGGAGACAAACAGCGCCTGGTTATGGAATTTTGGACCTTTTTACAGATGGTAGTTTCCAGGAGCGTTATGTAAATTACTGATTCTGAAAATATTTATACAAACAGCTGATTGCTCAGATAAATTGTTTTGGGCTGCATGTCAAAACAAAACATCCTTCATTATACTTCGGAAAGTTAATGAAGGATGTTTTATGTAATACTTAAAAAGAGATTCAGAAGATTTTATTATAAGTATGAAGTCTGTTATCATCCTCCGGTTTTTACATTTTTCTGATCGTCGTTATTAATTTTTCTGGTGTTCGTATTTTTCAGTAAGCCTCCGAATTCCCAGTTTATCGACAGTCTGAAAGAGCGCATCAGGCGACGGTTGCGAAATGTTGATTCAAAATCATATGCTCTCACAACTTCATTCCGGGAGAGGTAGCTGCCGAACGGACTTACCGTCGTGAAGCTGATTGTCAGTTTTTTAGCAGGGATTTCTTTTTTTGCGGAGAAACTGTAATAGAACCAGGAGGATTCATTTCCTTGCAGGGTTACACTTCGCGCGTCGTAATCTCCATAAAACTGAACACTGTAATTGTTACGGAGTTTCCAGCTGCTGTTCATGTTAATTCCCCAAGCCATACCATCGTTGCTGATGTCAAGTGCTCCGCTGCGATATTTTGCATAACGTATATTGGCGTTACTATTTATCTTCCAGTTAGGCAGCAGAGCTGCAGAAGTGGAAAAGTTGATACCATATTGAGCGTTCGAAGCAAGATTTTGCATGGTTGACGTTGCTACGCCGTCTTCGCCAATTTTTACAATCGTTTCAATAGAATTATTAGTTTTTCTACCAAAAATGGAAAAATTCATGAACAAATCTGTATCAGTTTGGAGCGCGTATGTAAATTCTGCCTGATTTACCTCCTCAGGCCGGAGACCAGGATTTCCTACGGAGATATTATTCGGATCCTGGCTATTGGTATTAGGATTTAAATCCCACAATGACGGTCGGGAGATACGTTTCGTATAACTTAGCGTCAGGTTGTTATTTGCATTTATCTTCCTGAATAATGTTGCGCTTGGCACGAAATTCCAAAAATTGTTTTTGAACGACGTGCCCGGATTTCTCTGTTTTCCTTCGAGAAAAGTCCCCTCCATCCTGGCACCTGTTTGCAGGGCCCAGCCGCTATTCCATTTCAATTTGATCTGGCTGTAAGCTGCCAGCACATTCTGGTTGAAATCAAAGATATCTGATCGAGAAGGGACAGGGACGGTCACATCGGTCTGGTCGTCTATACTCTCCTGAACTTCGTATACCGTCCCGCCACTTCTGAGAATTGCCTTAATTCCACTTTCCAGCGCATGTTTTCCCGATTCAGCCAATGGAAGAATGTAGTCGCTTTGGAATGTCCATTCGTTATTGTTGGTCCGGTTATTGTTCAACTCCCGGTAAATTGGAATTTTTTCGATGCTCGTTTGCAGCGAATTATAGTTGAAATCATCTACGGAGCGGTTGTGCTGGACCATCAGATAGAGCTCTTCACCAGGCCTTCTGAATTTGCGGGTATAGCCCAGATTTAGATCTATACCTTTACTTGGAGCCTTCGTTATTGCATTCTGAAAATACTCATCAATTAAAACGCCGGTCTCTGAAAATCTTCGGTTTGTTTGTTCTTTGTCCTGTGGCCATCTGCCGAGCCAGCCGTTGACAGAAAAGTTAAACAGGTTCAGGGAATCCGGTGTGAACTCGATTTGAACATCTCCGGAACTATGCGGATTAGTATTGTCGCTGATCGTTTCTTGCAACAACCGCCCCGTTGCTTGTCCGTTTTGTAAAGTATTTCGTTCCAGGCTAGTTAGTTCCTTACTTCTGAATCGGTGTATATGAAGTGTTGAATTAATATTCCATTTGTCGCGATTTATTGAAAGTCTGGGATTTATTGCCTGTTCGAGATTTCCACCGACTAATTCCAAGGTGCCACTGACACTTTTGTGACCTTTTTTTGTGATGATATTAATAACACCTGCAGCACCTTCTGCGTCGTAACGTGCTGATGGACTTGTAATTACTTCAACTGATTTGATCGATCCGGCAGGCATCATGTTTAAGGCATCACCCGGGCTGCGGGCCATTTGTCCGGAATATTTTCCATTGATTAAAATCCGCAAATTTGAGTTGCCTCGCATCGTTACGTTTCCCGCAGCGTCGACATTCAGGATTGGCGCTTTACGAAGCACATCGGCGGCAGTCCCTCCATTATTGCTGATATCCTTTTCTGCATTATAAATCAGCATTCCAGGTTGTTGCTCAACAAGCTGTTTGCTTCCTTTGATCGTTACGGTATTTAGTTCATTCACTCCCGGCGACAAAAATATTTTTCCAAACTCAAAAACAGGTTTTTCCTCACTGATACCGAAGGGAAGGTTTTTCTGCCCATATCCTACAAATGACAAGTTCAACAAGTATTGTCCCGTTGTAATATCTGCCGATTTAAATAATCCATTTTCATCCGAATAGGTGAGCGCAACCACTTTTTGATTATTATCCAGAATGCTGATTGTTGCAAATTCTATGTTCTTTTTTGTCAATGAATCTGCGATAATTCCCTTTACTGCAAATGGTGTTGTCTGTTGTCCCATCAGCGGCACAGCAAATAAAATGAATAAAAAAAGGACACAGGAAGTCAGGTATTTATAATAATTTTTCATAGCGAAGGTCTCATAAGTTATCAGGCAGGTCTAAACTTGCCATTGATTATTCCGGGGAAATTAATGATGGTTACTAAAAGGATTTTTACGTAAGATTTTGTATCCGAAAACTTTATTTTTTTGAATCTGCAAATGTTGCATTAGCATAAAATTTACCTGGTCAGTGTGCTTTTTAAGTAGCATAAGTCTTTGGTAGCCGAAGTGAGGTATTGAAAAAATAGAAATTTTTGAGCTCCTCCAATTACATAGTAACAAGCCTCCATGCTGTCAAACAGGTAATTACTAAATAAAATTTTGACGTAACCGAAGGAAAGTTTTTTATGCAGAAGTCCTGACTTTCAAATAAAAACACTAATAAGAAGTTTGACCAAAATTAGTTCACATTACAACTGTAAAGTAGGAGTTGCAGAAGGAACATGGTCATTCTACATCGTTTTCGGGATTTGATCCATGGCAATTCTAAACGCTCGCAGGTAACTTTATCGACAAATAGACAAGGAGTAGGGAGATATTTTAACACTCATATAAATAACAGGAATCATGAAAAAGTTTCTATTCCAGAATACAATCATCGTGAAACTCACAGCTATCGCTTTCCTGAATATGCTGACTGTTTTTTGCACTTTGGCTCAGTCTCCTTCCGGGATCAAAAACATCGTTCTTGTACACGGCGCATTTGTAGACAGCTCGGGCTGGGAACCGGTTTATAAGATTTTAAAGAATAAGGGTTATTTGGTCAGCGTTACGCAACAACCTTTAATTTCATTTGAGGGTGATGTAGCAGCTGTAAAACGAGTTTTGTCGATGCAGGATGGCCCCTGTATTTTAGTAGGACATAGTTACGGAGGGGCGATCATAACGGTTGCCGGGAATGATCCGCACGTCGCTGGACTTGTGTTTATTGCAGCACATGCTCCTAACAGTGGAGAAAGTGAGGGAGCAAACGGTAAGCTTTATCCGTCTGCATATAAATCTCTGCAAACGGGGACTGATGGATTTGATTATCTGCTGCCGGAAATGTTTCACGCTGATTTCGCTGCTGATTTACCGAAAGATAAAGCTGAATTTATGGCTGTCTCACAGATACCGACAGCCGATGTCGTTTTTCATGCGATCATTCAAAATCCTTCCTGGAAGACAAAGCCAAGCTGGTATATGATTGCCGGGGCCGATCGTGTTATAAATCCTGATCTCGAACGAATGTATGCAAAAAGAGCAAAAAGTCAAACTATCGAAATAACAGGTGCAAGTCACTCTGTTTTTGTTTCGCGTCCTAATGAAGTTGCGGACTTAATCGTAGCCGCGGCAGTGGGTGCTGAAAAGTAGTCTTTCAGCATTCGTTGAAGACTTTTTTATTATAAAATAGTCAGCAGAAGTAAAGTACCGCTGACTATTTTTCTGGTCAATCTACTATTTTTCTGCAATCACCTTTTTGATTTCCTCACACATTCTTCGAATACGCCGGTAAGACGACCTGCTGTTTTCATCTTTGTCCAACTGAATTTCTAAATCTCCCGGTGCGGAAATGATCTTAAAATTTGTCTTATCATCGAGGATGGTTGAAATGTTCCAGTCCTTATTTTCTTCAAAACGAGTGGGATATATCTCCTTATTAATCAGCTTCTGAACCCTTTCGGTTTTCGAGGGATTATACTGCGCTGTAAATCTGAATTGATCGTCGGAGTCTTTTACGGCAACCTTTAAATCATTATGGTTTGTACAAGATGCCGCAAAAGTGGTGATAAGGCACAGGAACAAAAGAAATTGAAATACATGTTTCATGGCTAAATGGTTATTGTTTAAACAAGGTACTATGCAATGTACAGTAGTTACTTATTTTCTTCCATATGAAATACATAAGTGGATGAAGGAGCTGATGAACAGTATTATCTGATAAAATATCTGCCTAACTGGTTAATGTGTTGGTGTTTATGAGATTTCTGTCCCCGTTACTTTCCGGTGAGATATGCAAAGTTTTCGCTTTTCTTAAAGAAACGGTATATGAAGATGTGCAGATTGTCCAACTCAACCGGCAAATTGTGTAAGTGGAACCAGATCCCGAAGTGTACTTTTGTGAGACTATTTAGAATGAGTCTATTTATGTATAGCGCAGATGCTGTGAATTAAAGTATGATTCTATTTACGGTTTTTACATGATTACGCTACTACCTCTGAAAATGTTGCTTTTCCAAAAAAATAAATATTAACGTATGACCTGACTATTATCAAGCTCTGATTTAATAAACGAATAGAAAAAGCCGGATGGCTGCAACCACCCGGCTCGTTGCGCAGACGCGCAATGCCTATAAACGCTGAAACATTTTAAAGCAATGCAAATTAGTAAAATTCTGCATACAGGGCTATTTTGTGCCCTGTCATTTATAACCCTCGCTCAAAGTCCTACTGCAACTTTAACCGGAAATGTAAAATCCGAGGATGGTGAAACGTTGCCAGGTGCAGCTGTCGCGCTCAAAGGAAGCTCTTTTGGCTCATTTTCCAGCAGCGACGGCAAGTACACGTTGGAAAACATAAGACCCGGATCTTATCAGTTGATCGTTTCTTTTATGGGTTACCTGCCTCAATATAAAGAAATTACGATTAAAGCAGGCGATCGTATCCGTCACAATTTTCGTCTTGCTCCTGATACGAAAGAACTGGAGTCTGTTTCGGTAATCGGGCGCACTGAGACCAAAGAAATTAATCGCCAGGCTTATAATGTTACGGCCATCGATGCCAAAAAACTTCAAAACTCGACGCTTGATCTGTCTCATGCGCTCGACCGTGTGTCCGGTGTAAGAGTTCGTGAAAGTGGCGGGGTTGGGTCTAATATGAATTTTTCCCTGAATGGATTTACAGGACGCCAGGTCAAATTCTTCCTGGACGGTGTGCCGATGGATAACTTCGGATCGTCCTTCCAATTGAATAACATTCCAATAAATCTTGCTGAAAGGGTAGAAGTTTATAAAGGAGTTGTTCCGATCTGGCTTGGTTCGGATGCGCTCGGAGGGGCTGTCAATATTGTCACAAATACGAAACAGAACAGTTATCTGGATGCATCTTACTCTTACGGTTCGTTCAATACGCACCGAACGGCGATTAATGCAGGATTTACGGCAAAAAATGGTTTTACAGCCCAGATCAACGCTTTTCAAAATTATTCCGACAATAATTACTGGATTAACGTAGATGTCGCTGACGTTAACACGGGAGAATATTTTAAAAATCAGCGCCTTAGAAGATTCCATGATACATATCATAACGAAACCTTAATTGCTAATGTCGGTGTCGTAGGGAAAAAGTTTGCTGACAGATTATTAGTTGGTATTACGCTTGGAAAAAACAAAGCTGAAATTCAGACAGGCGCGAGAATGGTCAGTGTTTTCGGACAATGGCATAGAAGAGGAAATATCGTCATGCCTAGTTTGAAATATCAGAAAAAAGATCTTTTTGTTAAGGGCTTGAATGTTAATATTTCTGCTAATTACAACCTTGGACAAGAACAGAACATCGACACGGTTTATCGTCGTTATAACTGGTTCCAGCAATTCAAACAATATGAAGGATTGGGAAGTGAAAGAGAACGTTCACTTTACAAATACCGGAATAATAATGGTTTAGCTACTGCCAATGTTAGCTACCAGATTAATAACAAACATTCATTTACGATTAATAATGTTTACAATACATTCAACCGGAAAGGAAAAGATGAGCTTTATCCGGATGCCGATAAATATGAGCAGCCAAGGATTAATACAAAAAATGTACTTGGACTGGGTTATAAATATGATTACAGTGATAGATGGAATACGTCAGTTTTCGTAAAACAATTTACTCAGTACAACAAATATTCGGTATCATATAATCCAAGCGGAAACTGGGGAGATGTTGCCTACCTGCATCAAAAAAACAAGTTTAGCAAACTGGGATATGGTATCGCTTCTACTTATTTCGTTGCCAGAAATCTTCAATTAAAAGCTTCATTTGAAAAAAGTTACCGTCTGCCCGAGACAGATGAATTGTTCGGCGACTTGCTTAACCTGGAAGGTAATATTGATCTCGATCCTGAAACGAGTAATAATTATAATCTGGGTTTCAATTACCAGACGAGCATCAACCGAATTCACCGTTTCAGCATTGATGCGAATGTGCTTTACCGCGATGCGCAAGGATTTATTCGTCCTAAATTAAATGCAAACCAGACCAAGCAGGTTATGGATAACCTGGCAGATGTGACAAACTTTGGAGTAGATGGAGAGGTGCGTTATTCATTCAAACATTTGCTAACAGCCGGTGTAAACCTGACGTACCAGGAACTTCGGAATAATACAAAATTCGAAGACGGTTATACAACCGAAAGTCCGCTTTACCGTGACCGTATTCCCAACATGCCTTTCATGTTTGGTAATGCTGATGCGGCCGTTTTTCTGAAAGATTTTGGAAAAAAAGGAAACACTTTGACATTTGGCTATAACCTCCTTTTTGTTCACGCTTATTACCTGTACTGGCCAAGTTTAGGAAGTGATAAACTTGATATTCCACAGCAGTTAAGTCATGATGTTAACATCGTTTATGCGATGGCGAACGGAAAATACAATGTGGCTTTCGAATGTAAAAACATGCTGGATGCGAAGCTCTATGACAATTTCAGCCTTCAAAAACCAAGCCGCGGTTTCTACATCAAAGTAAGATATTTTATCAGTAAATAAACTTAAAATCAATCCAATAATTTATAATTAACAGAAAAATGAAAAAGTCATATTTACAGTGGTTTTTTGTGTTAGGAATGGGAATGTTCTTAGGCGCGTGCAGCGATGATGACAAAACTGTTGATCCGGGAACAGAACCAGGTGAAGTTACGGCTTCAAGATATGTTGTTGCATCCACACCTGTGGGATCTCAGGGAGTTGCGGATTATCTGTTGACGACAAGCGATTTGTCCCAGGGCACAATCAGTACCGTTGGAAAAGGAATCGAGCAGGATGGTTCTTACCGTTATTATGTTACTCATAAAGGCAAATTTTTCAGTTTGTTGTATGGTCAGGGAAACCCGGGCGCTGTAACGACTTATTCGGTCGACGAAAAAGGAGAATTGGTAAAAACTTCCGATTTTCAAAGTGAAACGGTTCAGGTCTTTACGACTGCCGGAGATGATATTCTGACGATCAAAGTTCCGAGAACCGGAAACGAAAGCGCTTCCTGGTTCAGAATCAACGCGGACCAGTCTAAAATCGTAGGAGAAGGACAGGTAAATATCGTGAAACTTGCAGGAAACGGCGAGCGTGCTCACTTTACCTGGGCTACGCAGGTTGGAGACAAAGTTTTTGCTCCCTACATGAGCATCAAAGGTGTAGCACCGGACGCATTCGGTACTGCAAATCCTGATAGCAGCTGGATCGCGGTTTTTTCTTATCCTGGAATGCAGCTTGAAAAAGTAATCAAAGACAACAGAACCAGCTTCATCGGTTCATATTTTAACAACGGTTTGGCAGTCGATGAAAACGGCGATGCGTATGCGTTCTCACCTGCTTCTGCAACCAACAGTGGTGTTGCCACATCTAAAAAACCTTCGGCGATCATCCGGGTTAAAAAAGGAACAACTGAATTTGATCAGAGTTATTTCTTTAATGTTCAGGAAAAATCAGGTGGATATCACATCGCAAACCAGACGTATTTAAGCAAAGGTAAAATTCTTCTATACATGTATGGAACGGTGAATACTGCGACTGGTGCGAAAAGACTTGCGATAGCTGACCTTTACAACCAGACATTTACCTGGGTTACAGGAGCTCCTGAAAGCATCGCTTCCGGATCTGCTTCTTACAATAACAATACGATCAGTGCGGATGGAAAAACAGTATTCGTTGGTATTAATACAGACGCAGGAAGCTGGGTTTACGGCATTGACATCGCGACGGCGACTGCAAAACAAGGCTTGAAAGTTGAGGGTGGCGCGATCACGGCGATTGTAAAAGTGAAATAACTAAGAGTTAATATCACGGAACAATCCCTGCCGACCTAAATAAGGAAGGCGGGGTTTGTTTTTGATAATCTTCTAAATATCAGCTGTTGTGAAATCGTTCTTCATTTTGCTTGCTTTTATTTTGTGTTTTTTCGTGTTCAAAAAAAAACTGAAGTGAACGCACCTCCCAAAAGTTATTTCCAGACAAAATGGAAAGTCGAAATTGAAAAAAATATAGAGGTCATCAGTGTTGTGCCAAATCAGATTGTATTGCCAATTGAGCCTTACGCAGTCATATTATCCGGGAGCGGAAAGGCAACTTTGGATCAGCCCGTTGCCGTATTTCCAATTTCGCTGAAAGATGCTGGGGAGTCATGGCAGTTTGATTGAGGACAGGTATCCTGAAAATTAACCTGGCTACGGGTGCCAGGTACGAGTATCAACTTGAAAGCGGGAATATCCAAACAGATTATTTCAAAGCCACATTGCTGAATACCGCACGTGCCGGATCAGTTCACCGTTTTAACAAATTATAAAACAGAGAGAAGGTTATTCGTAACTTTTTTTAGCATTAATGGATTATGTCAACTTTCAGAAAAATCAACAACTGGCTGCATTTATGGCTGGGACTTGCATCGGGAATCATCGTTTTTATAGTTTGTATTACAGGCTGTATATGGGTTTTCAATGAAGAAATCACTGGTTTATTAGAACCGGAAACAAAGGTAGAACGTCAGGAAAAGCAAGTCATTATGCCTTCAAAATTGATGCAGATCGCGGCGGAAGAATACCCGGACGTAAAAGTTTCTTATGCCAATTATCAGCAGGGCAGAGCTATTAACCTTGGTTTGGGTGAGCGACGTGGACCGAATATCACGTTGAAGGTTAACCCTTATACCGGTGAAATCATTTCCAGAGAGGTTCATAAAAAAGGAGAGACAAATTTCTTTCGCTGGATCCTCAATGGTCACCGCTTCCTATGGCTTCCTTTCGAAATCGGCCGCCCGATCGTGAATTACGGAACGTTGGTTTTTGTGATTCTTTTGGTTACCGGACTTGTCTGGTGGTATCCTAAGAAATGGACAAAAAGCACGAGAGATAAAAGTTTCAAGGTCAAATGGGGCGGCTCTTTCAAACGTATTAATCTGGATTTGCATAACGTGCTTGGCTTCTACTCACTTTTATTCCTCCTGGCTATTGCGATGACGGGAATGGTATACGGGATCAAATGGTATAGCGAAGGACTATATTGGGTAACATCCGGCGGAGATTCATTACCAGGAAGGGATCGCGAGGCGAATTCGGACTCATTGATGGCCAACAAACTTTACACACCCCAGCAAGCGATTGACAAAGCCTGGACCACGGTAATTACCAGACATCCCAAGTCGGAAGGTTTCTATTACAGTTTCCCGGATACTGCGAAAGCAAAATCGCCGATATATGTAACTGTTTATCCAAACAGCGGCCAATTCTATAATAACCAAGGTTATACCTTTGATCAGCATACGTTAAAAGAGCTGCCAAAAAACAAAGTGTACGGTGCGGAATTTGACAGCGCGCCTTTTGGTACCAAGTTAAGAAAAATGAATTACGACATCCACGTCGGAAGCATTCTTGGATTTCCTGGCAAAGTGCTGGCCTTCCTTGCCAGCTTGAAAGGAGCGAGTTTGCCTGTAACCGGATTTCTGATTTGGTGGGGAAAAAGAAATAAAAAAGACAAAAAGAAAACACCGAAAGTTTTTTCCAAAGCTGTTGGAAATACGTACAGCGATAATGTGCCGCCAAAACCCAGGCCTTCATTCACACCGGGGATCAAAAAATCGCAGGTCGCGGAACGTACAACGACTAGTACTTCATCACTTTAATAGTTTAGAAACAGTAAGTCCAGTTTCTTCCCCATTCTTGGTTCAGCGTATATACTATATCGGTTACTCAACAAAAAAGGTTGTCTTTAAAAATTTATTTGTAATGATCTTATCAGACGAAATAAAGAATTATTGTACCTCTAAAAATTTACGCTGTACCAACAATCGTCTCATGTTAGCCGATTATTTACAGAAATTGGAGGGTAAGGCTGAGGCAGACACTTTATATATGATGTTTCGTAAAAACGGGATAAAAATTAGTCCGGCGACCATTTATCAGATGCTTGACTGGATGGTGAGACAAGGTTTCGTGACGCGTATACCTGGTGATAACCGAAGAAATGTATACTGTGTTCAGCCGGGTCCGATGGTTTCGTAGAAAGTGAAAATTATTTTTATTTAGAATTAAAATAAATAACTTAGCGGAAAATTATGTTTCAGCTCTGGTTTTACCAGTTCTGAAGGAATTAATAGCTATGAAATATAAGAGTACCGGGGTGAGAGCGGGTGAGAACGGTCTAGTAAAAACCAACGAGTTTCCTCTTCATGACATGGGGGAAGATTTTTTTGCAATGACAACGATTGAAGGTGGTGAAGATCATTTTTTTAACGGGATCCATCGTCATGATTTTTATGAGGTTCTTTGGTTTAGTAATGTAAAATCAGAGCAGGCGCATTATATTGACTTTGTTAAGTACCCGATCGCCGAGAATCAGGTGTTTCTGCTTTTGCCTGACCAGGTTCATAACATGGACAAGCGCGGCAAAACCGGATTTTTATTTGCGTTGTCCAAGGATTTTTTTGAACGGCTAATTGCAAGTGATATATTTAAACTGTTTTATCATTCGACTAATTTTACGGTAGTAATCCCGGAAGAGCAGTTGAAGTTGTTTCATACGCTGAAAGATCTGATCCAGACAGAACATGAAGCCGGAAAGCGTCCGGCGATTCTTGAATCTTACATCCGTAGCTGGTTTCTGCATTGTATTGAATTGAAAAGAAAGGAGGCAAATGATCGTATACCTGATTCACGCTTACGGATCTTGATAGAATCCGTAGAGGTCAATTTTAAAGTAGAACGCAAAGCTTCATTTTACGCGCATGAACTTTCGCTGAGTCCGAAGAGGCTCAATGAGTTAACAAAAAATTCTTTCGGCAAAACAATTACACAAATTATAAACGAAAGATTGATTCTCGAAGCAAAACGTGAGATAAGCTGCTGCGAAAAGCCGATTAAAGAAATTAGCTATGAGCTTGGTTTTTCAGAACCGTCGTATTTCACCCGCTTTTTCGGAAAACAAACGGGATATACGCCGGAAGATTTTAGAAGGAAAATGGGAACGATGTATAATTAAAAACAAAAAAGCGGCCGTAAGAACATACTTACAGCCGCTTTTTTGCTAAATTTTAATAACCTGCCGGTGCAGTTCCGGCGGTTGAGGTCCAACCCGGATTCTGGTAAATCGGCGATGTTGTTACGTCATTACCTGTTGAGGTAATGATGAAGTGCTGCGCTGCAATCGGGTTAAGGTAATGTGCCATTGCCCAGCGACTTCCTTTATAAGAATCTGAATTGCTGCGGATCTGATGCGGTCTCAGATAATCACTAAGCGCCGGATCGGAAACGATAGCTGCGTTGTTTCCCGCGCCATAAGTCAGCTGCGCGGCTGTAAACCAGGATTTCATCGGTCCCCATAATTTAAATCCTTCCACATGGTAGGGAGTATTGATCATCTGGTCCATCGCTCTCCATCTTTTCAAATCCATGAAACGAAGTCCTTCAGCCATTAGCTCATTACGGCGTTCGCGACGGATGTTGTATAAGGTTGGGGAAACAATTTGATTCGCCGAGTAAGCGCCCCAGTCTCTGGTCTCTTTGCTCATCTCCGTAGCCGCTATCGTTTTTTCGATATCCGTGCTGACTTTCGCACGGGTCCTGATTTGCTGCCAGTACGTTTTCGCATCTGCATCCAGTGTACCGTTTTTCTCATACGATGCTTCGATGTAATTTAAATAAGCTTCTACCGCCCTGAATGTAATTGAACCTGTATAACCCGACCCGTTTCCACAGTGTGCTGCGTCGTAGGTAAGTCCTTTCCGGATTGTGTAGCCAGTCGAATATTTTTTTTCTAAACTCGATTCCCAGATCTGAGGAGTTGGCTCGATTTCGGTGGCATTCGAACCTTGTGCAAGATTCAGCAATACATTTTTCTGACCAGGTTCTTTCAAAAATAAGTTCAGCCGGCCGTCTCTTCCGGTTCTTACATCAGTGATATAATCATCCCCCTTGTATCCGCTTCCGGCAGCATAAATGGGTAATCCGTTTTCCATTAAGAAACTTTCAACCATACTTCTTGTCAGGCCGACGGCGTAATTTCCAGCTTGTGCATGAACCGGAACATTGTGTGTAACAAGCGTGCGGTTATATTGTCTCCACATCAAAACCTCGCTGTACCCGGACATGTTTTCCGCACTGAACATATTAAAATACGGGTTTTCATTATTAGAAGAAAGTATAATACCCGTGTTGTTAACCAGTGTAACTTTCGATGCTACCTCCTTGGCGGCGGTCATAGCCTGAGTCAGGAAGTAGTCGATTTCCCCATCGATACTTCCGGAAGGAAACTGATAGGAAGCATTGTAAGATTTACCGTTTCCAGGCCATTCGGGACCTTTTGGAACAAAGGCAGTTCCTTTAAAATATTTCAGCCAGGTTCCTTCGTACAGTGCAACGCGGGATTTTACCAATTGAGCAACGGATTTAGAGATTCGGTTAGTACCACCGACAGGAGATGTCTGCTGCATCATCAGCGCGGCGGAATCAAGATCAGAAATAATGAATCTTGCTACCTCATTTCTTGGATTGCGGATACTGGCTTGTGTCAATATTTCCTTGTTATCCGGAAATGTATTTCTGATAATAGGGAAGTCGCCCAGTGCCTGCAGTTTTGTGAAATATTCGAAAGCACGAAGGAAATATATCTCGCCGATGTAATGTCTGATATTGGCATCACTTCCGGTGATTTCGCCGTTTTTAAGTCGCGGTAAAACCGTTTGCAAAAAGTAGTTCAATTGGAAAATATTAGTAAAGCTCCAATCGCCATCAGTTACCGGCACGCGCCAAAGTCCTGGAATATACTTGTTGTTTAGACCTGGAACCGCCATGTTATCTGTATTTTCATCGGTGCCAAAAGTGCCGAACGTCCAGTTTACGTGGGATGGCAAAATGGATGGGTAACGCGCCACAGCATAAGCAGCAAGCTGTGATTCTTCAC
This sequence comes from Dyadobacter koreensis, assembly GCF_900108855.1. Lineage (GTDB taxonomy): Bacteria > Bacteroidota > Bacteroidia > Cytophagales > Spirosomataceae > Dyadobacter > Dyadobacter koreensis. The sequence goes on along the minus strand of NZ_FNXY01000004.1, from coordinate 627,331 downwards.
GCAGATAATCATCCGGCGTGATCGAAGAAAGCGGCTGCTGATCAAGATAGTCGTTACAGGAAGTTGCCAGAAACAGCATCAAAACCAGTAGTATTACGTTGTTTTTATATCTTAAAAAATTCATGTTGTTCTATTTTAAAAAGTAACACTTAAACCAGCGGCATACACTTTCGACAAAGGATAGACACTTCCGCCTGAGCCACCATCAACTGTTTCCGGGTCAAACATTTTCGCCATTTTGGTTTTGGTAAACACATTCTCTCCAGATAAATAAACGCGAAGTTTTTGTATTCCGACTTTCTTTGTGACCATTGCAGGAATGGTATAGCCCAACTGGATATTTTTCAGACGGATGTACGATGCGTCTTGCAGATACCGGCTCTGAACCTGCTGATTTTTGCCACTTGTGAAATTTGGACGAGGATAATAGGAGTCTGTATTTACGCCAAGCGGATGATTTGGATCATTTCGGAAGTAATCCTCATGTTCAACCAAACCCGTCGAAAACCACATGTTGCTTGTAGTTCCCCAGAAAAAGTAACTTCCCTGCCAATAGTCTCGTTTCATCACGCCTTGTAAAAATCCGCGGAAATCAAATCCTTTCCAATCCAGATTAATGTCCAGTCCGACAGTATAACGGGCAGTATTGTTTCCGATAATTTTTTTGTCGCCCGGATCAGAGGTCGTATTTTTTCCCTGATCAATTTTTCCGTCACCGTTAACGTCGGCGTACATGATATCGCCGGCAGCCCATTGCGAACCAAAGAAGCTTTGTCCGCCTGTAAGCGTAGCCAGGTGGGCGTTCATTTCTTCCTGAGTTTTAGCGATGCCAATTGTTTCGTATCCCCAGATCGTACCCATTTTTTCGTTCTGTCTGTATGACAGTCCCAGGTCGCCAGTCTCGTTTGGATAACGCGTAATAGTTGTCTGATTGTCTGACAAAAGGAAGCGAAGATTGTAGCCCATACCATTTTTCAATCTGTCGTTCCAGGCTACTTCAAATTCAAACCCACTTGTTTTTAAGTCGGTATTATTCGTTCTTGGCACTGCTGTTCCAAGAATTGAAGGCAATGTCGGGGCAGGGCCGACCATGTTAAGGGTTTTGCGTAAAAACCAGTCAAAAGAACCTGTCAGACGGTTGTTAAACATTCCCCAGTCAAGTCCGATGTCATAACTTTTTATCGTTTCCCATGTAAGTGTAGAACTCACGAGGTTAGGAGCGCTCGCCGTGTTTGGTCTTGCGCCGCCGATCAGCCAGCTTCCGTCCGCAGTTCCGACAGGCATCGTCACATAAGTAGGGTAGAAGTCCGGGACGTTTTCTTGTGGTTTCTGATTTCCTAATTGTCCGTATGATGCACGGAATTTCATTGTATTTATAAAAGAAATATTATCCTCCCAGAATTTCTCCCTTGCCACATTCCAGCCTGCTGAAACGGATGGGAAAAAATTCCAGCGCGTGTCTGCACGGAAACGCGAAGAACCATCGTAGCGTAAATTTCCTTCGAGGAGATATTTGCCATCATAATCGTAGTTGATACGGCCGAAAAATCCAGCTGTTGCCCAGCGGTGGTAAATTCCTGATACTGCTGGTGCTACGATAAGACCGTTTGCGTCCGTTCCGTTGGTTGTTGCGAGGGTAGGAAGTCCGGGAACGATAATTCCATTTCGGGTTGCGCTCAGATCATGGTACTTGGTCAGTTCGGTCTGGAAACCACCCATCACTTTGAAAAAGTGCTTTTGAGCGATTGTGGTGCTATATTCAGAGTACAGGTTAGCGTTGAAATAGTTTTCCTTATAGCCATATTCATAAACTTCTGAATTACGGCCATACAAGTACGGATTTCCTGCCACGTCATAATTATATGTCCGTTGCGTATCATAGTGACGGAAATCATTGCGCGTCCGGTAGTTTATTTCAGCGAAACTTTTCCATCCCTTTACCGGCTCGAAAATCAACTGAAGCTGCTGATACAAATTGTCTTTCTGACTATTGTCCTTGCCACCATCGCGCATGCCCAATGCAGGAGAAGGCGAGCTGAATAGGAATCCGTTTGGATCATACAGCGGCAAAGTAGGCCAGCCTTGTCTGCCCAGATTTTCGTAAAACCCGTTGGTTAGCTGCGATGGACGTTTATAATCTTCACGGATAAAACGGCTGCTGTAATTCACAGAAACTTCGTCCGAAATTTTAGAATTAATTTTGGCAGTAAAACCATAACGGGTAAAATTATCCTGATTAAAAGACATCAGGCCTTGCTGGCCCATGTAGTTTCCGGAAATGTAGACCTGCGTTTTATCGCTGCCGCCACTTAAACTGAAATTGTGTTCCTGAGATAAGGTACGGTTACGGAACATTTCTTTGTACCAGTCTACATTGGCATTTCCGTATGCATACCCATCGGCCCAGACGTTTTTGTTATTTGGGTTAGGAATTATGCTCGTTGTAATTGTTCCAGCCTGGTAGTCTCTGATTCTTTGAAGATGTTCTGCATTGAAATGGGGAGCACTTCCACCGTTCTGTCCGGCATCATTAAAATACAGGGCGAAGGTATAGGAATCCATCATTTTTGGCATCAAAACTGCCTGAGTTGATCGGAAACTGTTATTATAATTTAATTGCAGCTTACCTGATTTTCCTCGTTTCGTGGTTACAAGAATTACTCCGAAAGCAGCGCGCGATCCGTACACCGCAGCGGCTGCCGCGTCTTTTAAAACAGATATACTTTCAATATCCTGTGGGTTAATTGAGTTCAGGGAACCTTCCATCCCGTCGACCATAATAAGCGGACTGGAAGAGGAATTGCCGATAGTTCCGGCTCCACGAATATTGATACTCGGATTGCTTTCCAGAGAACCATTGTTCTGCGAGATATTTAAGCCCGTCACCAAACCCTGTAAAGCCTGACTGGCGTTCCTTACAGGTCTGTTTTCGATTGCCTTCGAATCAATTGTTGCGACGGCTCCCGTTAGGTTCACTTTTTTCTGTGTACCAAAGCCAACAACTACGACCTCATCGAGATTGTTATCCTGATTGGATAAAGTCACCTCTAAAGAATATACGCCATTTACAGGTTTGCGTTCTGCCAGATTTATTTCTTGTGGGGTATAACCAATGAATGTAAAAACAAGAATTGAATTCTGTGGTACATCTAATTTATAAGCGCCGGAGCCATCGGAAATTGTTCCGGTGGAAGTTCCTTTTGCAACGACGCTCACGCCCGGTAATGGTCCTTGATTGTCCTTAATTATACCTTCAACTTTTATGGACTGTGCCAGCGCACTACTGCAATGGATCGTTAAAAGGAGAAAGGTAAGGGCCAGGCTTGCCTTTCTTAAAAATGTGGGTAATCTTCTTTTCATAATTATAACTTGGGTTAGAAATTTTAAAAATTGGTGCTGAATTCTTGGAGAATAATCTGACAGGCAGAAGTGGTTATTGTCATAGTTACACGATTGGATTGATGGTAATTTTGTCCTGGTTAATATGGATTTTTCTAATAATGGCTTTTTGGCAATGAAACGAAACGTGACCTTGGCGCATTTAAAGCTGAACAAGTTTCGGATGAATTTCCCCGAGATTTTCAGATAAGATTGACGGCTTTTCTGGATACACAGGAAATTTTGAATTCTGGCTTTTTGACAAACAATTACTTACTTTAAGGTACAATTACTGCATTGTTTTTATCTGTCAAATAATAATGTGAATAGTTCAAAATTAGGCAGATTGAATTATACAAAGCGGGTATTTTTCGTCAATAAGCGGGTAGAATTCGATGCTTTGAAATAAATTTTGGGTGCGAATCCTGAAAACTTGTAGTCGTGTTTAAAATGACTGAGATATTATCTTTTATAAATTTTAAAAGAATTGCTATTCGAAGATTTAGATGAGAGCGTGTGTAGTAAGACTAATATTAACGGTACTTTTTAGTGTCTCGATCCTGGTAAATAGTTGGGCGCAGGATACGGGCAAGTTCCGCTTTGAACACCTGACAGTAGACGATGGATTAGCACATAGCGATGCCATGGCCGTTGTTCAGGATAAGGAGGGATTTGTCTGGGTTGGGACAAATAATGGAATAAACCGGTACGATGGTTATGAGCTGAAAAAGTACGACCTCCCCAACGATAACTCAGAAGGGTTATCAAGCAACCGTATTCAGGCACTGCACGTTGATGTTCAGGGGCGGCTGTGGGCGGGAGCAGAAGGGTCGGGGCTTTATTTATATGATCAGGGAAAGGATTGTTTTACCGGGATAAGGGCACATGTACGTGCGGCTGAATTCGACCGGCTGCTTGCCCTGCTGACCTCAAACACTGTAAAATCCATCCATTCAGATTCAAAAGGGATATTATGGCTGGGCACCTACGATTTCGGGGTTTTTTCACTCGAATTTGATCAGAATAATTTTGTAAAAAATATTAAACAAATCAGTCTAGGGAAATCCGGAAAAACGAATTACACTGCCTGGCAAGTGTTTTCAGATAATGCAAACCGGATCTGGATCGCGACGCTGGGGGAAGGTTTATGGCTTTTCGAACCCGGTTTGAATCAAAAAACAGGAAAATTCGAACAAGCTGTAAAGATTTCTAACTTGCCTGAGACAGATATAAGGGCGCTTTACGAAGACAAGGCGGGAAAATTTTGGGTTGCGTCAGATAATGTTGTGTACCTGGCAAAACCTCAGACAAATGGCAAAATAGCTATTGATTTTCAGGCAATGCCGCACCGGTTTTATGGTATCCAGAGTCTATATACGGATACATACAACAGGATGTGGGTTCCGACAAATTTTGGTCTTCAGATGCTCGATAATGCTGTTGGGTTTATGGCAAGGCCCGATGCCTTTAAAATTCACTCATTTGTTCCGGTTGATAATGATCCGCACAGTATAAATTCCGGACGTGTCCACCAGATCGTTGAAGACTCATTCAACAATTTATGGCTTGCGGCGTCTTCGGGAGGTTTGAACAAATTGCATCTCAAACCGAAACTATTCCATAATCTGCGCTCACATTCTTCCACAGGTATCATGTCGCCTAACGATTACGTGAACGCGATATATAAAGACAATGCCCAAAATGTAATATGGATAGGCACAAGGAATGGATTTTCCAGGTATGATTTAAAATCAAAAACGTATAAAAATTACCTTAAAAGAAAGGTTGATGGTAATGTGGCAAGTATCGACATTGCATCTTTTCTGATTACTGAAAACATGGTTTGGGTCGGGACGCGATATAATGGTATATATATCCTGGACAGGAATAATCCCGAAAAGTTGTCTCGTTTGCCGGATCTGAAAGCCCAGAAATCTTGGTATGAAATGAGTATAGAGTCCATGATCCAGGATGAGAATAAAACAGTCTGGACTGCAACGTTTGGTGGGGGAATTCAACAGTTTGACAGTGAGGGAAACTATCTGCGGACATTCAATACCGGAAACTGTAAGCTTCCAACTAATTTGTTCACTTTTTTGCTATACGACAAAGAAACAGAAGTTGTCTGGGCCAGTACCAGGGATGCCGGGGTGCTTAAATTGAAGGAGGAAAATGGCAAACTGCTTGTGCTTAATCAGTTTAAATTTGACAATAATACCGTTAATAGCCTCAAAGTTAATTTTGCCTGGCCTTTGTTAAAGGATAAAAATGGCAATATCTGGATCGGAACGATCGGTGGTGGACTTCATAAACTGTCAAAAGTTAATGGTAAAGAGATTATTGAACGTTACCAGACTTGGGTGCCGGACAATGATATTGAAAGTCTCCTGATAGATAAGGCAGGAAATATCTGGATCGGAGGGGCTGGTTTGAGCAAATTTTCGCCTGACTCCAAAGCGGTTTTACATTATGATGTAAGCGATGGGCTGCAAAGTAATTCGTTCAAGGTTGGAGCTGCTTTTAACGCAGCGGATGGCACGATGTACTTTGGCGGTACGAAGGGTATTACTTATTTCAAACCGGAGGACATTTTATCAAATCCATCTCCTCCGCTCGTCAGAATTATCAATTTTAGGGTGCTGAGTAAAGGTCAGGCGAAAAATGGCGGAGAGATACATAGTTCCATGCAAACCAGGTCATTCTCTGACAAGGGGGGCGTCACCATCAAATCATCAGAAAATGACTTTTCGCTGGAGTTTGTCGGGCTGAATTATGTAAATCCACTGAAACAGCAGTATGCTTATTTCCTGGAGGGTTACAGCAACGAATGGATTCAGTTGCCAGCAGGGCAGCGCGTGGTCAGTTTTGCTAATTTGCCCGCTGGTGATTATACCTTCAAGGTTAGGGCAAACAACGGCGACGGGGTCTGGTCAAAACTTCCCGCTAGTCTCCGCCTGACTATTTTGCCGCCATGGTACAAAACCTGGTGGGCTTATATCGGGTATTCCCTGCTGTTTGTGGCTGCCTTTCTTTTGTATCGCAGGATCGCATTCAGTCAGTTGGAATTAAAAAACAGGATTGCGCTGGAAAAACTGAAATCAGAAAAGGAGAAAGAAATTGCCGAGTTGAAGATTAATTTTTTTACCAATGTTTCCCATGAGTTTCGTACTCCTCTGACACTTATTCTGGGCCCTATGGAAGAATTTATGACCTCAATTAATGAGTCAGATGCACTGAAGCAAAAAGTGGTCATGATGCACAGGCAGACGAAAAAACTCCTGGATCTTGTAAATCAACTGCTGAGCTTTCGAAAAATTGAATCGGGTTATGCACATTTATCAGCCAGCAAAAGAGCGATTAACAGCTTTCTGACTGAAATTTTCTTAATATTCAAAATGAAAGCGGATGAACGTAACCTCCATTACACGCTTGATCTGCCGGATGAAGAAGTGATGCCCTATTTTGATCCTGAAAAACTCGAAGTCCTGATAACAAATCTGCTTTCAAATGCATTCAAATATACTTCTGCGGGAGGAGAAATTCGTTTTTCTGCATCATTGAAAGGACACAATGAAAAGGATTCAGTCTGGCGGGATGGAAAGCTATTCGACAATTATCTGGAAATATCCGTGTCGGATAACGGACTCGGAATTAAACCTGAAGAGATCGGGAAAATTTTTGATCCATATTATCAAGCGTCGAATGCAGAAGCTATCCCTGGCAAAGGTACCGGGATTGGGCTGGCGCTGGTCAGGCAAATGGTGCAAAGCCACTCAGGAGAAATTGAGGTGAAAAGTATCTATGGACAGGGGGCATCATTCATTGTACGGCTCCCTCTCGGCAGGGGACATTTATCCGCACTGGATATCGTTGAAGAAAAGGCAGCCGCTGAATATGAAGTTGCGGACGTATATACGAAGCAAACACTTTTTCAGCCGGAAGAACAACGCTCTTCCAAGTCTCTGAAAATCATGATCGTAGAAGATCACGAGGACCTTCGGCAGTATTTGTATGATTTGTTTGAGGCTGATTATGAAGTTCTGACGGCCTCCGAAGGGCTGGAAGGCTGGGATAAGGTGGTCCAGCTTCAGCCCGATCTTGTTTTGAGCGACGTGATGATGCCAGGATTGAATGGCCTTGATCTTTGTAAAAGAATAAAAGAGAATCCTAAAACGCTTCATATTCCGGTACTTCTTTTGACAGCAAGAGCAGCGGCGGTTCAGGAATTGGAGGGTTTGGAGACAGGTGCAGACGATTATATTTCCAAACCTTTTAACCCCAGAATTTTACAGGCAAAGGTACACACTGTGTTACAAAACCGGCGGAAGCTTAGGACGTATTATCAAAGGCAAATTCTGCTTGAACCTTCTGATGTTACCATCCCCGACGAAGACAGAAGTTTTCTTGAAACTGCGATGAAAGTGGTGGAGGAAAATCTCACTAATCCTGACTTTAATGTGCAGGTTCTGGTGAGCGCAATGGGGATGAGCCAATCTGTCTTTTACAGAAAAATCAAGAACATTACCGGGCAGTCGGTTATCGAATTTATTAAAGATATCCGCCTGAAGAGAGCTGCGCAACTGCTGACAAATCCGAACGCCAGAATTTCGGAGATCGCGCTGATGGTCGGCATTGAGGATCCTAAAAATTTTCGTACATCATTTCAAAAACTTTACAACGTGTCTCCATCGCAATATGCAAAAGATCATAGAGCGAAAGGGGAAATTAATACGGTTTAACAACAGATGTCCGGCAAATTTGCCGGACATCTGCTGGTCAATTTATCGATACCATCGCTTTGATCACACCACTTTCCGGATCCAGCCAGCTCTCAAATTCATCCATCACCTCATCAAAACGAACTCTGTGTGTAATGTAATTAGTCGGCTCTATAAGTCCTTTTTTCATACTGCTGATCACGTGTTCAAAATCCTGACGCGTTGCATTCCGGCTGCTCATAAGTGTAGCTTCCCGCTTATGAAACTCCGGGTGACTAAAACTTATTTCTCCTTTTTGCAATCCGATCAGCGCATAAGTTCCGCCATGAGCCAGATAGGCAAATGCAGTATTGATTGCTCTTAAATTTCCTGTTGCGTCAATAATTACAGTGGGCATATCGCCGTTTGTCAGCTCGCTCAGTCTTTCCGGTACATTTTCCGTTACTGCATTTACAGTATGATTAACCCCAATTTTCTCCCGGCAAAACTGCAGCCTGGAGTCATTGATATCCAGGGCAATTACCGTCGCTCCAGCAATTCGGGCAAATTCCATTGTTCCTATTCCGATCGGACCTGCTCCCACGACCAGCACCACATCTCCTGGCTGAACGCCCGCACGCCGTACGCCGTGTGCACCTATTGCAAGTGGTTCAACCAAAGCTAATTCGTCAAAGCTAAGTCCGTCGCCATGCACCAGTGCATTTGATGGAATGGACAAATACTCCGCCATACCGCCATCAATGTGGACACCGGAAACTTTAATGCTGGTACAGCAATTTGGCTTTCCGGCACGGCAGGCAATACATTTTCCGCAGTTGAAATAGGGAACGAAGGTGACTGCTTCTCCAATTTCAAAGCCTGGGGCATCATCCATTTCAGCAATTTCTCCCGCCAGTTCATGCCCAAGAATTCGAGGGTAGCTGAAGAATGGTTGAGTTCCCTCAAAAGCATGCAAATCTGTTCCGCAAATACCAATTCTTTTGATTTTTAGAAGGGTATGTCCTGGCGATAAGACGGGTTTTTCAGTTTGCTGATATTCAAAATGTCCGGGAGTCGTGCAGACAAGCGTTTCCATTTTTGGATTGATAAATTAGAATAAAAAATTAAGGATTACCATGTCAGGAATTTGCCAGAGCTCTATCCAGGTGCACATAACCTCCGTCCACATATAGCAGTTGTCCCGTCGTATGGCTGGATTTTTCTGATAACAAAAATGCCGTTGTGTTGGCAATTTCCTCAGCCGTAGTCATCCGATTTTCCAAAGGAATATTGGCCACGATTGATTTCAATTTTTCTTCCGGATTTGGAAGTGTCTCAATCCAGCGCTCATATAACGGAGTCCAGCATTCGGCTACAACGATCGCGTTGACGCGGATACCATATTTCAGTAATTCAACCGCCCATTCCCTTGTAAGGGCATTTCTTCCACCATTTGCCGCAGCGTAAGCCGAAGTTCCGCCCTGCCCAGTGTCTGCTGTTTTTGAAGTAATATTGACGATAGAACCTTTGGATTCTTTTAAAGCCGGCAAGGCATAATGAGCCATCAGATAATAGTGTACCAGGTTTTTATGAAGCGAAGCTATAAAATTCTCGTAGTTTCCATTTTCCAGACTAACGCCGTCGTTGACGCCTGCATTGTTAACCAGGCCATCGATCCTGCCGAATTTTGCGAGAATTTGCTTTACCGCTTTTTCGGATTCCTCTGGCCGGGTAAGTTCCGCCGAAACCTGAAACGCCTGAAGACCTTTGGCTGTGATATTATCTACCACTGTTTGATTGTCTTTTTCATTTCTTCCAACGATCACAGGAACAGCACCTTCTGACGCGAGCACTTGCACAATACCTTCTCCGATACCTTTTGCTCCTCCTGTGACAATGATGATTTTATCTTTAAGTTTTAAGTCCATTTTGAATAGCTGATGGTAATTTTAAAAGTATGATAATGAATATTAGTGTGATACGCCAAGCGTAACATTTTTTACTGAACTATTTTTTAATGCAAAATACAAGACAACCAGGAAGCAGACAGCAGGAACGATGTAAGCGGTCTGAATTGAAGATTTATCAGAAACCCAACCCATAATCACAGGGAAAACCGCGCCTCCCACAATAGACATAATCACAAGTGAAGAACCGATTTTGGTTTTGGGCCCTAATCCGCGAATACTCAAAGCAAAAATTGTAGGGAACATGATCGACATAAAGAATTCTACCCCAACCAGAGCATATACAGAAACCATTCCTGAGGTTACTACGGCAACGATCAGAAGGGATACATTGAGCACACTATAAATGGCTAGCAAACGCGGTGGTGAAACAAAGCGCATCAGGTATGTTCCAATAAAACGTCCGATCATAAAACTTAGTAAAGCCCCAGACAATAAATAAGCGGCTGTTTTCTCATCAATTCCCGCAACTTTATCTGAAAATCGTATGAAAAAACTACTCACACAGACCTGACCGCCTACATAAAAAAATTGAGCGATCGTGCCGAGAATAAGATTTTTCTCTCCAAAAATAGAGCCTTTTGCCTGTTCTTCGCTTTCCGGTTCGTCAATGATTTCCGGAAGCTGGGTTTTCCAGATCAAAACGGCAACAATCAGTACAACGATTCCAATCACAAGGAAGGGGATCTGAACCGAACCCGCTTCTTCTGCCAGATAATCATTTAGTTGCTGCGAAGACATTGCCTGCTGTTCAGCCTCGGAAAGTGTTTTTCCAGACAAAATAAAGGCACCACCCATTAGCGGAGCAAGAAATGCAGCAAGGCCATTGAAGGATTGTGCAAAATTCAAACGCTGCGTGGATGTTTCAGCGTCTCCAAGAACCGTAATATATGGATTTGCTGCTGTTTCCAAAAGGGTCAGGCCACTGGCAATAATAAACAATGCGACCAGAAAAAATCCAAAATGTCGTAGCTCAGCGGCTGGGTAAAATAGAAATGTACCGAACGCAAAGAGTATCAGACCGAGGGTTATCCCGGCTTTGTAGCCGAATTTTTTCATGAAAAGTCCCGCTGGTAAAGCAATTAAAAAATAAGCAATATAGGATGCTGAATCGATCAGTGCAGACTGTACATCTGTTAACTGACAGGCTTTTTTCAAATGCGGAATTAAAATCGGATTCAGGTTCAGTGCAAAACCCCACAAAAAGAAAAGTGAAGTGATAAGAATGATAGCCAGACGGGTTTTGCGATCTGTCATACTTTATGATAGGTTAGTGGTTTTAGGAGTTTAAAATTAAACAATGCAAAGGAATTATATTTTATTATAAAGAATGGAATCGTATTTATCCAAGTAATAAGATATATTAACATGTTTTTCTTTTTGAAGTGTTATTAGGTGTATAAATCGCTCTATGAAACCGCAGCTGCTTAAAGTCCCGACCGCGCCCGCATACTCCTTTAGTGTGCGGCAGGATTACGTTCCCAATCTGAACAACCGCTGGCATTATCATCCCGAAGTTGAGTTGATCCATTTTCACAGAGGCTCCGGAACGCAGTTTGTAGGTGACAGTATAAAACGTTTTTCTGTGGATGATATCGTTTTAGTCGGCGCGAATGTACCACATTACTGGCGCGACGATGATGAAAATGTCTCATATAACAAAACGCAGCAGGCGTATTCAACAGTCGTTCATTTTACTGAAAATTTCTGGGGCGAGCGATTTTTGGAATTAGCAGAAAATAAGCCGTTGAAAATAATCCTGGATAAATCGCAGCGGGGATTAATGCTGACTGGCGAGCTTAAAAACCAGGTTGCCGGATTACTGGCCAAAATGCGTTTGGCCGAGGGACCGGATCGGATAATATTGCTGATGCAAAGCCTGCTTTCTATGGCCAAATCGGAAGAATTTATTTCGCTGTCTTCCGTTGGATTTCAGTATGATCTTTCTGAATCTGAAAACGACAGAATTAATTCGATTTATGAGTATACGTTATCAAACTTTAAACAAAAGATAAGTCTCGAAGAAATCGCGTCTGTGGCTGGTATGGTGCCCAATTCATTTTGCCGGTATTTCAAGGCAAGGACAGGAAAAACTTATTCACAGTTTTTGAATGAGATCAGGGTGGGGCATTGCTGTAAGTTGCTGATCGATAACAGTGTTAGCATCAAGCAGCTTGGCTTTGAAAGCGGCTTTATGAATTTTAGTTGCTTCCACAAGCGATTCAAAGAGGCAACCGGATTAAGTCCTCAGAATTACCGCCAGCTTTACACACATAAACATCCGTAATTGGTCTGAGCTGGGCCTTATTGTTTTGTGAGCTACCCAGCCCTTTGCCCGGGAATCAGCCAAAATCTGAGTCAAATGTCTATATCTCAAGGCAGCCCGTTTAATCTTAAACCACACGGGCTGCCTTTTTTAAAATCCGGAAATTATTCACTCCAAGGAGAATGGAGAATACAGTCACAGAAGTTTTTGCGGTGAAAGTTTGGTATCATATAAGCACATACGTCTGCCTTGATATTTCCGAAAGTAGTTTCGGTTTTGTGTTCAAACCCTGAAAAAAAAGTTGGGATAATATTCTTCTTGAAATTATTTCGAGGAAAAGCAGCAATAATTTCTTCCCGGTTTGGTCCACTCAGATTCTCATACCCTTCACCCATAACGTCCAGCCCGACACCTGAGTACATCAGCGCAACTTCGGGTTCCTTATGTTCAGCGATGCCAATTGTCGTATGCAGCGCGATCGTGTCCCAAACCAGTTGAAGTGATTCTTTCGGCAGGCCGTGAGTTTTCAAAAATTCCCGGGCAGCGTTTGCGCCATCAACTTCAAACCGCAGATCGGTACTGCTGTAATGCGGAACCAGCCCGAGGTCATGAAATACCGAACTCACATAAAGAAGTTCCGCGTCATATTTCAGCTTTTTTCTTTGGCCGTTCAGCGACGCAAATAGAAATACCCTGAGCGAGTGATTGTAAATAAATTCTGTTCCGTGTTCGAGTAAAAGCTCCGTTGCCTGGTTAGCAATCTGGCTATCAGGAATCGTAATTCCTGCAATGGATTTTAATCGGGTAATTGACATAATCAACGTAATTTAAATATTATTCGTGTTGTTGTTTTAAACACAAAATTAGATAAGCCACTTCGCAGAGAGAATGCCAAATACGGTCGATTACATGCCAATTTTTACAAAACCAGAACGATACTGCTGGGGAGATAACTGGGTATATTTTTTGAAAAAGTGACTGAACTGCTCTGCCGTAGCAAAGTCCAGGTCGAAGGCAATTTCCTTCACTGGCTTTTTGGTAAACTGCAAAGCTCTTTTTGCTTCCGTGATCAGTTGATTATTAATAATGTCTTTCGGACCTTTTCCATTATGTTGCTTACAAATTTCGGAGAGCTTTCTTGCAGAAATATTTAACTGACGCGCATATTCCGAAACACCATGGATTTCGTAATACTTCTTTGCGACAAGGTTAAGAAACTTGTTGTAAAGCTTATTATCAAAATCGTCAGCGGCTTCGCTCAGTAATTTATTCAGATTACCCGTTTTTATCATGATAATTTTCAGATAGGCTGCAAGCGCGTCTGGTTTGTTTATATAATCATCTCCGCAAAACTCAGTGAACAAAGTTTCGAATAGAAAAGAGAATTCAGGAAATTTTTCGGCGGGTATTTTTAAATTTTGATTGCCTGAGATGTTATTAAACAATATTGCCTTACAGTTATTGGCACTCGCTGGCGTTTTTTCCCAAAAACAATCACCAAAAATTAGTTCATAACCCGTCAGGACGCTAAACTTTTCAAAAGAGAAAACCTGGCCCTTGCCGATTAAAAACATTTCCTTGCCAGAGATCTCCAAAGCTCTGTCGTCAACATACAAAGTCCCGTTTCCTTCGCTAATCAGAAAAATACGGTTATAATCAGCTCTCAGAATCTCAGAATTTTCGATCGTTAGATTTTTCGATTGCCCTATGTAGAAGGAGTCTTTGATTTCTTTTTCGATCAGAATATCAATGTCAAACGTGTCGGCAGCTTCCATATATCAAAAAAATCAACCTGCATTTAAGGCCCTCTTGAAAAAACCGCCGATAAAACTTCCGGCGAAAGTAAGGATACAGCTGCCATATAGACTGAAATTTTCAAGTTCCTGCTGTCCTGAGCTTTCAGGTATTTTTGTAAAAAGAAAATAGCCGGCCAATAGAAGAATACATTGCGAGATAGCCAGAATCCATCCTCTTACGGGTTCAACAAAACCGATGGAAATCGCAGAAACCGCGGCAAGAAGGTAGGGCAGGTGAATACTTTCAGCATCTTTTATCGACAGGATTAAAATTACACTCGTTACAAAGATCAATAATGAATTTATGGCAAGGCGTTTGTCGACAAGAGGAGCTTTTGGTTGCGCGATACCAGGACCCTGAGCCAGTTTTTGTTTCAGAAAATCAGCTTCTTTTAAAAAGTCTTTCTGCGCTTCGATATCATTTCCCAGGGCCTGCTGCGTTTTCCCGCGCCAGTGATAAGGAACTTGATTTTGATCACCATCATACAAAACAGCATTGTCAAACGATTGCAACGCTTCAATATATAGTCGGCTTTCAAATTCCAGTTTGCCCTTTTCCAAATGAATTTCTGCCAATGTCCCATCATAACTCAGCCCCATGATCATGTCTTTGCGGGCTGCCGAACTGTCCCCGAGCGCTTTGTAACAAAGTCCACGGTACAGATACGCGAAGCTGGATTTTGGTTTAGCCTTAATTTTCGCATCAAAATAATCGAAAGCATTCTGGATCTGATTATCCTTATAAAGCTTTATTCCTTCTTGCAGGCCAGCAACCTCTTTTTCGGATCTGGTTCTCAGATCAGCGTAATTTCTGAGATAAAATATGTAGCCAAAAACAGCTAAGACCACTAAAAACTCCATAATAACAGTAATTATTGAAATAAAGCTATGCTCAATAAAATATCAAGTCCATTCTAATAATTCCAAAAATCTCTGAAAAGTGCCCGTAAATGCAAGTCATTGTTAAAGAAAGTTAAACCAAGATGCTGTGTCCCGACTGTTAACCTTTTTTAAGACAATAAATAGATGAGGACATTTTCCGAATATCTAGTTTTGGGGAGCTTATTTCTAACGCAACCATTTCATTATCAGCATAAATTTATAAGTAAAACTTATGCAGGGAGTATGGTTCCAAAACATCGCATGAGAAAATGATTACTTTTAACCGAATTAACAATCTGATTGGATGGCTCGTATTTGGTGTGGCTTTTCTGACCTACCGGCTCACCATCGAGCAAACCGCAAGTTTCTGGGACTGCGGGGAATTTATAGCCTGTGCATTTAAACTACAGGTTCCGCATCCGCCGGGCGCTCCGTTTTTCCTGCTGATCGGACGTCTTTTCTCAATGCTTGCCTTCGGTGATGTGCTCAAAGTAGCATTTTGGGTTAATATGGTTTCGGTCCTGTGCAGCGCGTTTACAATTCTTTTTCTTTTCTGGACAATCACTCTTCTTGTGAGAAAGCTGATTGATAAACCCGATGAAAAGCTGAATATCAGTGAAATAATTCTAACTGTGGGTGCCGGTATGGTTGGCGCTCTGGCATATACCTGGTCAGATTCTTTCTGGTTTTCAGCCGTCGAGGCGGAAGTTTATGCAATGTCTTCTTTTTTCACCGCGATTGTTATCTGGGCCGTTTTCAAATGGGAAAAAATTGAAGATGCTGGCGAGGGAAACCGCTGGTTGCTATTAATCGCTTATCTAACAGGAATTTCTATCGGTGTTCATTTATTAAACCTTGTTACGATTCCCGCTCTGGCGCTAGTTTATTATTATAAGAAATATCAGAAACCTACAATTATAGGTGCTCTGAAAGCTTTTGGTTGCGGTCTGCTGATTTTGGGATTCATTAATTCAGGTATCATTCCGGGATTACCCACACTTGCAGGAAAATTTGAGATATTTTTCGTGAATACGTTTGGATTGCCTTACAAATCCGGCATGTTAATTTTTATTGTCATTTTTCTCGGCTTGCTGGTTTGGTCTGTTCGCTATACTCATATACAGGGAAAGGCATTATTGAACACCGCCTTACTTTCTTTTGCGTTTGTGTTGATCGGTTACGCTTCTTATCTGACAGTGATGGTGCGATCCGAGTATAACACACCGATCAACGAAAATGACCCAAGCGATATTTTGAGTTTTGTTTCGTATTTAAAAAGAGAACAGTATGCAAGTCGGCCACTACTTTATGGGCCATCTTTTACCTCAAAACCGATAAGCCAGAAGAAGGAAGCGCCTGTCTATAAAAAGCAGGATGGTAAGTACGTTATACAGGATTACCGTTTCGACTATAATTATGAACCGGGAAGCAGCATGCTTTTTCCACGGTTGTACAGTAATCAGCCCGGCCATCCACAGTTATATCAGCAAATGACAGGTCTGGCAGAAGGGCAAAAACCAACGATGGCTCACAATTTGTCATTCCTGTTTTCACACCAGCTCGGGCATATGTACTGGCGTTATTTTCTTTGGAATTTTGCCGGCCGCGAAAGTGATGTGGAAGGTGCCGGCACAATGCTTCCATGGGACATTACCAAAACGTTCCCAGTTTCAATTTCTCAGAACAGAGCGCATAATAACTTTTTTATGTTACCATTATTTCTCGGTCTGGCCGGGCTGATGGTGTTGTATTTTAAAAACAAAAAGGATCTGCTGGTAACAGGTCTTCTGTTTTTGCTTACTGGCGTTGCACTTGTCATATACCTGAATTCACCGCCGGTGGAGCCTCGTGAACGTGATTATATTTATGTCGGCTCTTTTTATGTTTTCTGCATCTGGATCGGACTGGGTGTTGTCGCTGTCGCCGATGGAATTAAAAAAATAGCGGGTAGCAGTCCAAAAACCGCAGCCCTTGCGAGTGCGTTGAGTTTGATTGTTCCTTTAATCATGCTCGTCAAAGGCTGGGATAATCACGACCGAAGCAATCGTTATCATTCGGTGGATTTTGCAAGGAATATTCTCAGTTCCTGTGCGCCGAATGCTATTTTGTTTACGGGTGGTGATAATGATACTTTTCCACTATGGTATGTTCAGGAAGTCGAAGGATTCCGGACAGATGTTCGCGTATGTGTCCAAACTTTTCTGGGCGCAGATTGGTATATCAGGCAACTCATGCGAAAAACCAATAAATCGGAGGCACTTCCGTTCTCTCTCGATACAAATAATTACGCGTTTGGTAAAAATGAATATGTTCCATTTTATGAGATTCCGAGTGTTAAATCGGGTATCAACCTGAAAGAATATCTGGATCTGATCAAACACGAAAACAAAGCCATTCAGGGACCACTAACGAGCGGTGATATGGCTTCAATCCTGCCTTCGTCTATGCTTTTCCTTCCTGTTGATCTTAAAGAGGTTGGGAAAATGAACATTGTCAAAAAAGATTTCACTTCTTTGATGGCCGATTCTATGAGCTGGACGATCGGCAGAAAAGACCTTTATAAAAGTGATCTGGTGATGCTGGATATTATTGCGAGTAACAACTGGAAGCGACCGATTTATTTTTCGAGTACCATGGGTAGCTCCAACAATCTTGGTTTGAAAGAATACATGCAGCTCGAAGGATATGCTTACCGGCTTCTTCCGGTCAGGGTGCCGGGCGCAGACGACGGTTATGTCAATTCAGATCTGATGTATGATAACATGATGAATAAAATGGCCTGGCGGGAAGTTGACAATAAAAATACCTATTACGATAATACCTACCTTGGCTCACCCGTAGCAACTGCCAGAATCGCATTTCTACGACTTACTAATCAATTGTTGGCGGAAAATAAAAAAGAAAAGGCGAGAAAAGTTCTTGATAAGGCACTTGCTGTTATGCCCGACAACAGCATCCCTTACGACCAGATATCTTCAAATTTTATCGGACCTCTTTTCGAACTGGGCGAAAACAAAAGGGCTCTTGATACTGCCAGAGCAATGGCTCTGCGGGCCGATGAAAATCTTGCATTTGTTAAAAAAACGGATAACGCCGGAAATCGGGATATCAACACAGATCTTTACATTTTGCAAACGATAGTCAGAGAGTGCCGTCAGGCAAAACAGGATACGGCAGCTACGGAATATGAAGCGATTTTTAAAAAACATTTACTGGCTTTTAACCTTTACAGCAGCGAAGCTCAATGACAGTGAATTAAACCATGCCGGGGGCTTAAACCTGCATGGTTTTAATTATTAAAAACTACTCAACAAACTCCTTCAAAAGCTTACCGATAATTTCATTCCATCCGGCAGCAAAACTTTCACGTTTGAAGTCGCGCAGATCAGGAAATGATTCCAAGCCTTCGTGCGTAAGCCTTATTTTAGTTTTATTCCCTTCGGGAAATAGTTCAAATGTTACGAGCGAATCTCCCGGATAATCATCATACCGCCAGCTATATGCAAGTTTCCGGTGTGGCACGACATCTGTAACCACGCATTTATGAACATATTTCACTCCTTCATTTTCTGCTGTGAATTCAAATGCAAAACCAATTTCCGCTTTAAAATCTTGCAGTTGGAAATACCACTTTTTCATTTTTTCGTTATCGGTAATCGCCTGCCATACTTCAGCCGCGGGTGCCTCATATACCCTTTCAATTACAAATGCCTCGTATTTTGGTTTTTGCGTTTCCATCATGTGAATTTGTAAAATGTTATATTGAAATGATTAAAAATCTTCCAGATTATCCAGATTTCTTACCAGCATTGCTGACATTTTTGGATCCGGTCTGATACTAGTCTGAGCTTTCCCAGATCTGCTCTTGTCTGTTTTTTCTGTCGATTTTCAATAAAATCTGTCTACTACTGGAAAAAAAAGAGGAATTATTTTTTCAGGGTATTCGGTATCAATCAACGTGAAGTCAGGGATTTAATATTCCGATCCTGGAAGATGTCGAAATTCCCCCCGGGTTAATGCCGGGCTTGGCCTCAGGTATTTCAATTCCCAGTTTTTTATAATATTCGACCCATACCGGAAAGAATTCACCGCTGCCTGGCTGCTTAAAGGTCATAGGTTCCAGAACAAAAAAATCCTTTCCACCATTTGCTTTTTTGAAGGCATCATAGATTAATTCGGAACAGTAATATTTCTTGTTATCGTACAAAAACTCATCGTCATATGGTATGCCTTTCTGTTGTAGAGCCCATGCCACCGCATCATCCGCAATTTGCATATATTTCGCCTTGACACGCCCAATCAACATAGGATTTTTCGTTCTTGCCATAAAAGCAGCGATCGGTGTCAGCTGTACTTCCTTACCAATTGCTTCGATAATAAAAATGCCATCTTGCTGAACGGAAACAAGTCCGATATGAGAAAAATGTCTTCCGCCGTAACTCCTGGTCACCTGTTCAATCGCATCACACAATGGACCACAGTCAAGGTCCTGAAAAATAAAATCGCCGGTTTTTAATTTAACATTTGGCAGGGTTTGAGCAGTTAATGTATTTAAATTCAGTAAGGTAATAAAGAGAATTAAAATGATTTTGTTCACAATACTATTATTTTGAATAAATTATTTGACGAATAATTTAATGCCGTTTGTAGATTTTAGGACTATCTGCGGATAAATTCCTATTGCGTGCTTCTGGTCGATCTCAAAGTCAAACCTTTTGATCAGTGCTGCAAGAATGAGCTGCATCTCCATCATTGCAAATTGCTGGCCGATACAAAGTCGCGGGCCCGCACCGAAAGGCAGATAATCGAATTTTCCGCGGTTTTTAACATGCTCGGTATTGAAATTTTCAGGATCAAAAATAAGCGGATTATTCCAGATATTAGGATTACGGTGTAATTCATAAATGGACATCATAACAGAAATTCCCTTCGGATATGCCTGCGACTCTACCTGATCATCACCGAGTGCCTCCCGGGTCATTGTCCAGGCCGGCGGATAAAGCCGCATACCTTCTTCGATCACCTGACGAGTGTAGGTCAGTTTCATAAGCTGATCAAAAGATGGAACGATATCAAATATTTCCGATTCTTTTCTCATTTTAGCCACGATTGAAGGCTGTCTGGCAAGTTCCAGAAGAAGCCAGCTTAACCCCGTTGCGGAAGTTTCGTGACCGGCGGCAAACATCGTAATGGCTTCGTCACGAATCTGCTGATCATTCATTTGCGCCCCGGTTTCCTCATCGAGACTATCCAGTAACAGTTGAAGCAAATCATTCCGACTTTCTCCGGAATTATGCCGCTCACGGATAAATTCGAACACAAGTTTATTGAAATATTCAAGATCTCTTTTAAACCTACTTTTTTCGCCATTGACAATCATAAGCGGAATCCGGTAAGGCCGTCTCACACGACTGACCAGATATTTCTGGGTACGGTTAACCTGATGATAAATCTGCATTTTGTCTTCATTGGAGATATTTCCGAACAAAGTTCTTAATGCTATATCAGCCGTTATGCCCATCATTTTAGCGTCAATATCAACCGGCTCCATTCCACGATATTGTTCCATTTCATCCAGAAAAGCTGCCGTTATCGTCCCCATCGTTACAAATAATTCCTGTAAACGCTCGCGATGAAAAGCGGGCTGAACAAGTCTGCGCTGCCTAAGCCAGAAGTCTCCCTCACTTGTCACGAGTCCATTGCCAAGTACAGGATTCAGCATTTTTGAGGAGCTGCCCTTTTTATAATTTTTGTTATTGGTAACAAGAATGTGCTTGAAAAAAGCAGGATCCCGGCTCACCAGAAACTCTCTGAAAAGTTTAAGACGAAATGTATCGCCGCAGGTATCAAAACCTTTTCTGATCGCGCTAAGAGGATCTTTTGCAAAGATAAACGGCGCCTGGATACCGAACCGCGCTATTTTAAATTCCGGGATTACTGACATCAGATTTTTTATTTCAGGTAAAATAATGAAAATTGTCGGCGAATAAAACAGTGATTGCAAGTGAAAAAAGAATGGAGCGAAGAAGAGTTGAAAGAAATTGCCAGGCAGCTAGGTAATCCTGATGGAGAAACAGGAATCAAAACGGGCGAACGTATGAATCTGAGCAACGGCAATATGATCCGTAAAGGTTTTGAATCACTCGCCATAAAGAATGACGAATATGTTTTGGAAATAGGGCCGGGCAATGGCTCACACATTGCTGAGATTCTTGATATAAGAGAAAATTTTAAATATTTCCGAGTGGATATTTCAGAAACGATGATCCGGGAAGCGAAGAAAATAAATCAGAAATTAATTGAAAAAGGCGATATCTCATTTTCGATTTCCGATGGAAATACTTTGCTGTTCTCTGATAATTCCTTCGATAAAATAGTTACAGTCAACACCGTATATTTCTGGCAAAATCCAGTTGCTTATGCAAAGGAAGTTTTACGGGTTTTAAAACAGAACGGAATATTTAGTCTGGTATTTTCAGATAAATGCTTCATGCAGCAATTGCCGTTTGCAAAGTTTGGATTCGAGCTTTATGACAAAGATATGGGTGCGGATCTGTTAAAAAATGCGGGTTTTAAAATCGTGGATACGATCGAAGAAATGGAAATCACACAAAATAATCTGGGTGAAGCTGTGCAGCGCCCGATCGTGATTATCCGGGCAACGAAATAAAGGATTCGTGCAAAGCTGGTTATGAAATTATGGCTGATTCTGAGAACATACGCGTTTATAATGCCAAATCATTTACAAGTAAATTTATGCCTTCTGACGGCTTAAAGGCTATTGTGAACGTTGAGAAGGATAATTTTTTTATTACCAGGCTGGAAGAAATGTATAAGCTTGTAACCCGAAATGTTCCGGCTTCCCGATCTACAATCAACAACTGCCTTTTTGTAACTGAAGGGAAGCATCCATGAAAATTGGCAGCGAGCAGTACAAAATTCACAAGAATGAAATGCTGCTGGTGCCGGCAGGCCAGGTATTTTCTTTTCAGACAGGTGATGTCAATAGAGGTTATATCTGCGGTTTTCATAATGATTTTTTACTGGGAAGGTTCGCAAAAACAGATCTTTGGAAAGACTTTGAATTTTTGAGGGTGTGGGGGAATCCAAGGATAAAACCTGACGTTCAGACAGCAGGATTTATTATAAATATTTTCGATCGTCTTTTAGTAGAATATGCTCAAAACGGTCTTCGAAATCAGGAAATTTATCAAGCCTATCTTCACGTGCTTTTCTGCGAAATGCAAAGTGTTTACGAGCCACTGTCGAGCGGCAATCTGGTATCCGCAGTAAGCATCACCAACAGGTTTAAGGAATTGATATTTTCTGGTATTAAAAGTAAACATTTGGTAACTGACTACGCAGCGATGCTGCATATCTCTCCAAATCATTTAAACAAAACAGTTAAGGCGATAACAGCGAAGTCTCCAACGAAATGGATTGACGAAGCGATATTGGCGGAAGCAAAGGTTTTACTATGTCAATCTCAACTTACCATCAGTGAAATAGCTGCAAATGTCGGCTTTGAAGATCAATCATGTTTTACCAGACTTTTCAGGAAATATGAAAATATGACGCCATCTGAATTTCGTAAAATGATTGAAACGTCCTGAAACTGCCCTTGTTTATCCTAACCCGACAAGATATTTTAAAGGATATTTGTAACTTAAAATTTTAGTCGGTATGTACCCTTATTTATTATTTTTCCACTCAATTTTCAGGTGGCTTGTCCTGATAAGCTTGTTTTATGCAGTAAGCCGAGCGCTGATAGGCTGGCTTGGAAAACGTCCATTTTCAAAGTCGGATAATACCATCCGTCATGTTACCGCAACGATTTCGCACGTTCAGCTTTCGATTGGATATGTCTTGTATTTTGAAAGCCCGATCGTCGCTTATTTTCGTTCGAATTACAGCGAAGCCGTGAAGCATTTTGATTTGAAATTCTTCGGATTAATCCACATTGCCTTGATGACAGTTGCGATTTTTGTAATAACCATCGGCTCGTCTCTGGCGAGGCGTCAGATATCGGATACGGAGAAATTCAAGAGGATGACGGTTTATTTTGCAGTTGCGCTTTTAATCATCCTTATGGCTATTCCATGGCCGTTTTCCCCACTTGCCAACCGACCTTATTATCGGTCATTTTAGCGTTATGATTAAATTTTAAACAAAAATTAGCATGTTTCGTATCGCTGCTCGAAGGTCTGTCGCTAATCGTACATATCGGAATTGCGGTTCCGCTTTAATACCTGTACATGGGAGGTATTACTTGCTTGTTTTATTCCATTCGGCACATTTTATGTAGATCATAAAATATTGAGCAGGATGGATAGAGCATGAAATAAAATGTTTATTTGGTGTATTTATACTCGAAATAACGGCCGGTAAATTGGTAATAGATAAATTTTCTGGTCACCTTTCCCGTTTCTGAAACGACAGGTATTTTGAGTATTTTAGTGGCCGGGCTATACCGGATCAGCTTTACGGGACGCTCGGGCCTGTCTGCAACAGAAATGAAATCAAATTCATAATCAATTTCATTCAGCGTACCTGAACCTGTTTTAAACAGCTGAAATTTAGGATTTAATTGTTGGTTTTCAATATTGAAAGCTTTGATTTTCTGATAAGAAATGCGACCGGATTCTATGATATTATAAACGGCCATGTATGCGTTTTTTCCATTGATGTTAACTTCAAATACTTCAAAAATCCAAGCCCCCGTTTCACCTTCTTCATGGACGTAACGGGGGCTGTCGGCAAAGACTTTGTTTTTGTCTTTGTATTGAAAAATATTGTCGTAAAAGTGCATCGAGCCGCCGGTCTGCAAGTCCCACGAATAAATTCGAAATTTTTTATCAGGAGAAGTAACGATAGTCACGCCTTCCAGTTTCGAAAATGGATAGTCGATCGATAGAGGGTTAGATTGGGTCAGTTTCAGAAGTTTCTTTTTGAATGAATTGTTCTCCTTATCCAGTGAATCGAATGCGTTTACCTTTGAGTTTTCATGGATTTTTTGGAACCAGTAATCCGCTCTTTTGATATTTTTCAGCAAGGCAAGTTCCTGCTCTTGCAGACTTTGTCCAAAGGAATGATTTATGCAAATCAGAAATAATAAAAGGTAAGTCACTTTCATTTCGGAAGGTTATTTTTTCTTCCACAAGTTCGGCAACAGTTTATCATTTAGCAAAAGTCTCCAAGTTCCCCAATCGTGCGCGCCTTCTCCACCTATAAAATATTCGTGCTTAATGTCATGTTTTTGAAGCGATTCATGCGTTGAAGCTGAGCGTTTTCCGACGTTTTCGTTAACCTCGCCACTGCCCAATCCAACCAGAAGATAATCAACTTTTTCTTTAACCTTTGGATCTGCAAAAAAGGCTGCGTTCAATTTTTCTGTCTCCATATCACCCGCGCTAAGAATTCCAAATGAGCTGAAAAGATCAAGATCATTCATTCCGACCATCTGCGTGTGCCGTCCGCCCATGGACAGCCCGGCAAGTGCACGACCTTTTGGCGTCCGAATTGTGCTGTACATTTTGTCGACAAAAGGAACAATTTGATTTCTAAGCTCTTTTTCAAAAAGCATGTAGGTTTTTTCAACATGCTTCGGATCGCTTCTATGTAATACCTGATTGTTGGGCATCGCAATAATCATCGGAACCATTTTTCCTTCTGCAAGTAAATTATCTGCAATGAAATTGGCACGCCCGTCGATTGTCCATCCGGACGCAAGTTCGCCACTACCGCCTAAGAGATATAGAACCGGATATTTTTTCTTTGAGTCGTAGCCCGGGGGCGTATAGATAAATATTTCCCGCTCTCCATTCAAAACGTCTGAGTGGTAAATGTGGCGTGTGACGCTTCCGTGCGCCACTTTTTTTGCGTCAAAAAATGCGGGGCCGTCTCCGTGAACGACTACGCTGCTATATCCAGGCTGATTTGAAGAACCTGTAATCGTATTATTAGGATCGACGATCGAAACGCCGTCGAGAATAAAACGGTATACATAAATGTTGGGTTTAACAGGTCCCACAGTAAGTGTCCAAATTCCATCATCACCTTTTTTAAAAGGAACAGGAGCTTTTGACTGCAAGGCCAGTAAAATTGGTCCACCAGATAACATCACCTGATTTGCTTCCGGTGCTTTCAGGCGAAAAGTGATCATATGATTATCCTGAACATCCGGAGAAACAATATTTCCTCCATAAGGAACCAGGTTTTCCGTATTCTTTTGCGGGTTCCAGTCCAGGTTTACATTTGCTTGCTGAGCGCGGGAAAAGGTGGCAGCTGCCAAAAAAATCATCGCGGGAAGCGCGTAAGAACGGTATAGTCGCATCTTAAAAACAGAAAGGTGAAAAGAATTAGTGACCTTATCAGAGCCATATCTTTGATAAAAGGTCTGCCTGTCCTGCTAAATACTCAAAACGAATGAACAAATTTTCAACACCAGGATTTGTCTGAAAATGACCTTCATATAGGTTGTAATTCACAAAAAGTTATATTTTTGGCCATGGAAAAATCTATTTGCTGATGAGTTTCGAATTATTGAAAAAAAACAAACAGATTATACTTTACGGTGCTTCCTTAGCGGGACTTCTTTTTCTGTTGCAATGGCTGGAACTGCGTTTTATTATCATGGACCACGCGTTCGAAATTTATGCCGGTGCCATTGCAATAATCTTTACAGGTGTGGGTATCTGGCTTGCACTACGGCTGGCAAAACCGAAAACGCTGATTGTCGAAAAGGAAGTTTATATAAGTGCGGAAACTACGTTCGTACAGAATGAAAATGAACTGGAAAGACTTGGTCTGAGCAAACGTGAGCTTGAAGTTCTGCAATTGATTTCGACTGGTATGAGTAATCAGGAAATTGCCGAAAGATTGTTTGTTTCTTTGAACACAGTCAAAACGCACTCGTCGAATCTTTTTGGAAAAATGGATGTAAAAAGCAGGACTCAGGCAATTGATAAGGCAAAGAAAATGCAGATTATCGCTTGAAGTTGTTAATACTTTTGGGTGAAAGTTAAATATTTTGTCAAAAATCACACAAAAGTATGAGTCTCGATAATAGGCTGATGTTCACATTTGCAGCATGTTAAACCATCTATACAATTCATTTTTATGAAACGGAATATCATCGTCTGCGGATTGATTGCCGGACTAATTTTAACTGCCATGATGATCGTATCTACGGCGTATTGTTACAAAAATGCAGATTTTGAGGGCAATATGCTCGTGGGTTATGCTGTAATGATCCTCGCGTTTTCATTGATTATTGTAGGCATAAAGAATTTTCGCGATAAGTATAACGGCGGCAGCATTTCGTTTGGGAATGCTTTCAAAATTGGTATATATATTTCTCTCATCGCTTCGACTATGTATGTCGCGGGTTGGCTTTTTGAGTATTATCTTTTTATCCCGGATTTTATGGATGTATACGCTGCGCATGTAATCAATCAGGCGAAAACGGGTGGAGCAACGGTGATGGAGATAAGTTCAAAAACAGAAGAAATGGCTGGCTATAAAGAAATGTATAAGAATCCGTTATTTGTTGTGTTGCTGACGTATTCGGAAGTATTACCCATCGGGATCATCGTTTCTGCGATCAGCGCCTTAATACTTAAAAAGCAGCTTGCGTAAAATTAAATATGCCGTGACACATCTCCCGGAATACTCAGAGAGCTGTGGTCAACTAATCACGTATTTGGTCTTTCAAAAAACGACAAATAAGTGTTGGAGTAAATTGGAAATTAGACTTTTATGCAATTTACTCCACAAATTTTATATATCATGGATGAAAAATCCGGTCAGATATTCCTGTTATCGCAGGTCGGTTGTAACTTCCAAACCGTTCACAAAAGGCTTTTTCCAAATTTTCACGGTGATTTGGATGGGCTATACTGATCAAAGCACGTGCGCGTTGTTTTAAACTTTTTCCGAATAAATCGACAATACCAAACTCAGTCACGACCCAGTGAATATGTCCCCGGGTTGTTACCACCCCGGCTCCTTCTTTAAGAAATGGAACGATACGGGAGGCGCCGCCGGAGGTTATAGATGGCAGGGCGATGATCGGTTTTCCACCTTCGGAAAGAGAAGCACCATGAATAAAATCCATTTGCCCGCCAATACCCGAATATTGGTAAGTTCCGAGTGAATCCGCACAGACCTGGCCGGTTAAATCCAATTCCAGCGCTGAATTTATCGCTGTGACTTTTTGGTTTTGACGGATGATGCTTGTATCATTTACATAACCAATATCCATCACACGAACGGCTGGGTTATCATTTACAAAATCATAAAGTTTGCGGGTGCCCACCATGAAAGAAGTCACTGATTTTCCGCGGTTCAGCTTTTTTTGACTGTTGTTAATTACGCCGTTTTCAATCAAAGGAATCACTCCGTCTGACAACATTTCAGTATGCAACCCGAGATTTTTCAGATGTCCAAGATTTTTCAGGACCTGATCCGGAATTGCGCCGATCCCTACCTGCAGAGTAGCACCGTCTTCAACCAGTGAAGCGATATTTTTTCCAATTGCAACAGTAGCACTTTTAGCATTTAAAGAATAATCTACCTCCGGAAGCGCAGTTTCATGCCATACCATAGAATTAATTTTGCTGGCATGGACAAATCCATCGCCGTGTGTTCTAGGCATAAGAGGGTTGACCATGGCAATGATGTGTTTGGCGTTATCAACCACCGCACGTGCAATATCCACCGATGTACCGAGCGAACAAAAACCGTGTGCGTCGGGTGGGGAGACCTGGATCATCGCTACATCTACAGATAATTTTCCGCTTTTTATCAATTGAGGGATTTGACTTAGAAAAATGGGTACATAGTCCCCATAATCACTATTAACGACTGCCCTGGTATTAGCGGAAACAAATAACGAGTTGAAAAAGAAGCTTTGGTGGTGGACAGGATTGTTAAAGTCCACATTGCCAAGCGTTGTGATACTGATAAACTCGATATTTTTTAATTCCCAGTGTCTTCGCTGCAATGCTTCAATTAAATGCGCAGGCGTCGCGGCGCTTCCATGAATAAAAACACGGTTTCCTGGCTTGATATTTTTGACGGCCTCCTCGGCTGTCAGGTATTTTATCGGTATCATATGAAGATTTTTTATGTTTTATGAGATCTGCTAACGAACTAAATTCTGGGAGTTTGAAGCTGATGTTCAAATGTAAATGTCATTCATTTTGTGCTGCACATGAATGACCTGGCGAGTTCTAAAAAACTGACTATCGTCAGTTTTTTAAATAGTTTCGATTTTAAAATATAAAACCCTCATTTATATTGTGTTGATTATGAGTAGACTAGCTAATGGCTGTGCTTTGTCACTTGAATAACACTTAAATGTCAGTTTACCTGCAACAACTTTACCCGTTTTGCAGTACAGCTTATTAAGCGTCCAATTAGTATAAGACTTACCTTTCTTAACCCGTCAGCTCAAAGAAGTGAACTTGCCTTCGAATTGGAGTCGCAGTTTATATTTATATTAAATGACCGGTTCAGATCGCTATCTTGATTTAAATATTGAAACTTATGGTTATTCAATTTTGTGGCTTGTCCGGAGTTGGAAAAACAACATTGGCCCAGCAGGCCAAAGATCATTTAAGTAAAGGAGGAATTTCTGTCGAAATTATTGACGGAGATATATACAGGACCCAATTATGTAAAGACCTCGGTTTTTCAAAAGCTGACAGACAGGAGAATGTCCGTAGATTGGGATTTATTGCCAGTCGTTTTTCCAGTCATGGAATCGTGGCCATCATGAGCGTGATCAATCCGTACGAAGATACAAGAGCAGAACTTAAAGCCTCTTATCCAAACGTCAAAACGGTTTATCTGGATTGCCCGATCGAAACTTTGTTTCTCCGGGATACGAAGGGTTTGTATAAAAGGACTCAGCTTCCGGATCACGATCCCGAAAAGATAAATAATCTCACCGGAGTTAACGATAGTTTTGAAGTGCCATCCGATGCAGATCTATGTCTGAACACGGATTTGCAAACGATCGGTGAGTGTACGGAGGCACTTTGCCGATTTATCGTTAAAGAGCTGGAATTTACGAATCAGGTTTTACAATTCCCGTAAAAATAATTCTTTCCTAAACTTTAAACATGCAGAATAAAACTTTAATAATTGCCGGAATGCATCGTTCCGGAACTTCGTTGATTACGCAGTGGCTGTATCGCTGCGGGCTTCATGTAGGAGAAAATCTTTTGGGATCGGGTATAGGAAATGATGACGGGCACTATGAAGATATAGTGTTTTATGATTTTCAGAGAAAACTTCTGACCAACAAAAATATACATGATTCAGGGTTTACCGCCGAGTGTGTCCCGAGGTTGGACCCAGAGGAAAAGAAAGCATTAAAGAATATAATTAATAGAAAAAATTCGTTGTTCGAAGAGTGGGGTTGGAAGGATCCACGGACTTGTCTTTTTCTTAGGGATTATCAGGAATTGATCCCGAATGCTTTTTATCTGGTCGTATTCCGAGATTGGAGATCAACAGTAAGTTCAATGATAAGCAGAACTTATAAGGTTGAATATGCCGGAAATGAAATTATAAAGAAGGGGTGGTTTGTTGAGTTTCGAAAAAAACGCGCTTATCAAAAAAGGATACGAAAATTATGTTCTGATCATGCGTCTTTTTTTCTGCGCATATGGATCTTCTACAACAAAGAGATTCTGGATTCTATCGAGCGTGTTTCCAAGGAGCATTACACTGTAATCAATTACAATTTACTATTAAAATCAGACAAAGCGGTTTTTACGCAACTGAAAAATTATTGGAAGTTTGCGCTTGATTACGTCAATTTTAAAGAGATTTACAAACCTGGACTTTTAAGCAAGGAGCTTAATATCAGCAAATTTGTTAATCGCGAATTGATCGAAGAGGCGCATAGGCTTCAAAATATGCTGGAAAAGAGATCCGTTTTCGATTCTTCTGAAATTCAGAGTCCAGCCTGAGATATTGAGGTAAAATTAACAAATCCAGGATGCGTAACTCTCGAAAGGTACACATCCCGGGTTTATTAATTAACTGGGTTACTCTTTGTAAAGTACCATTCCGGCGTGATAGAGGACTCCATCTCTGAAATCGCCATCTGCCAGAAATCCTGTATCGTCTTTATAATCAATGTGGTTTCCAGTCATTTTATAACTTCCCTGATAGGCGCTTTTCCGGTTGCCACGTGCTTCATCGTAACGTCCGTCTGGCAGAAGTTCGTGTCGTATATAACCGTCTTTTGTGACCCACATCCCGATATAAAACTCGTTATTTTTCATAAATATGCGGTGACTTATAAACCTTAAAATAATCTGATATTGTAAGAATCAATCAGTTTTCAAAGTTTGTCGAAGTTGCCAGATCCTTCCAGTTTTCCAGATCTGTCTGAATCGTCTGAATTTTTACAGAGGCCATATCATATGCATCCTGCCCTAGGAAGAGGTGAACAGGCACCTCATTTTCAGAAGCAATTTTGATCAGTACATCGGCAGCTTTTTCCGGGTCTCCCGCCTGAGTTCCGTTGATTTCATTTTCATGTGCTTCTTGTCCAGCCCTGGCTTCCACGTATTCCGGGATTGGGTTAGCTGGAACAATTAAAGATTCTTTCGACAAAAAATTAGTTCTGAAATACCCTGGATAAACGACCGTCGCACTGATACCAAACGACTTGGATTCGGCTGCAAGTGACTCTGTAAACCCTGCCACAGCAAATTTCGTGGCACAATAAATTCCCCATCCCGGAAAATTTCCGAAAAATCCTCCCACAGAAGCAATGTTAAAAATCTTACCTGAATGCTGCGTTCTCAGATGGGGCATAACGTAACGGATGACATTTAATGAGCCGAAGACATTCACGTCGAAATTTTGACGAGCCTCGGAATCAGACAATTCTTCCAGCGTACCAACTTGTCCATAACCGGCATTATTGACTACAACATCGATTTTTGAGAAATGGCTAATTGTTGCTGAAACTGCATTTTTAACACTTTCCTCATCAGTTAGGCTCACTTCAAGCGGGAGGAAATTAACAGATTGGTCACTTCCGGTTGCCTTAATTAAATCTTGTTTTGTTCTTGATGTGGCTGCGACCTGATGTCCTGCTTTCAGCAACTGCTGAACGAGTACAAGACCTAATCCCTTAGAAGCACCTGTCACGAACCATACTTGTTGATTTTCCATAATTTTGTTTGTTTAAATTTGTAAAACAAAGGTATAGCCTCTCGTCCGGGCAAAGGTTGCGGCATCCAAACCAATCATTACGAAATTCAAACAATGGAAAATTGCGGAGGCTTGATTTTGCAGTTAAAGGTTCCTGGGATTTGAATTTTTCATCCCGGACAAAGCGTCTTCTATATATCATAAAGATTCCCCGCCGCTATCTTGTACTGCTTAGGATATTTAAGTGCGACTGCAGACCGGGTTTTCACAACTTCAAAAAATAGATCTGGAATGTCAAAACCGTTACGTACAATACTCTTCAACTTATTTCCGTCCTAACCAGGCGAATTAGCCTGTGACAATTTCAACAAAAATGCCAGCTACTACTCGTAAGCTGGCACTTTTTTTAGAGTTACACTTGTATTAAATGGCTCTAAAAGCCGAAGGTGTCGTCTCTGTTTGTTTTTTAAAAAAGTTATTAAAATGAGCAGCTTCTTCAAACCCAAGACAATAACTGATTTCAGAAATGTTCCAATTTGAGTGTTTCAGGAGCGCCTTAGCTTCGTTCGTTATGCGTTCTGCGATATGGTGCGAAGTCGTTTTTCCTGTTGTAGCTTTCAGAGCGCGGTTCAGATGGTTGACATGGACAGATAATTTTTCCGCAAAATCCTGCGCAGACCGCATCGTAAAACGCTGGGAGGGTGATTCGATTGGAAACTGACGTTCAAGTAATTCAGAAAAAATCGAGGCAATGCGCGAATTCGCATCCGTATGCTGATGCAAGGTTTCGGTCGGCTCCATTTTTAAGGCATAGTGAACCAGTTCGGTGACATAATTTCGGATGAGATCGTATTTGAATCGGTAATCCGAGTTCAACTCATCGATCATTTTTTGAAAAATGGCAGATACATGTTCGTCCTGGGTGGGGGATAAGGCATATGATGGCTTGCTTCCCGGAACAAACATGGGTAGGTCGCCAATGCCGCCTCGCATTTTTTCTGTAAAAAAGAACTCTTTAAAAATGCAGAAATAGCCCGTTGAATCTTCGCTTCCCGGTATCGGCTGAAAGGTATAAGGGATTTGTGGATTGAAAAATAACAGCGTACTACCATCTATTTCAACTGATTTATCTGCATAGTGGTAGATGTATTTACCACGTACAAGACTTATTTTGAAAAAATCACGGCGACTGTATTTTACTGGTGTTCCGTTTTTACCAACACAATCTTCGAGTCGAAAAACATTAAAATGTCCGAGTTCTTGTTGCAGGTTTTCTGGTAGATGATTGAATTTATGTTTATAAAATTCTTCTATTGTTTCTGTATTCGTTTTCATATCAGCTCAGTGCGTTTATCGTTAACTCCGCGGGATTTTTGGGTGGCAATGCCCTTCCGGCAGACATAAGTTCTTTCAGGTTTTGAATTGTTTCTTTAACAGACTCGATGTATTCTTTATTGGATTTTTTCTCTTTTTTAAATCTGGCCATTTGGCGTACCGACTGCTCGTCGAACTGAAAAAACAGAGCTGCTGATTTGGCAACTTCTTCTGGCTGATGCCCAAGTATTTTTAGAACATCAGTTCCAAGACGTAAGCCCGTGTCAAAAGTTTCCCGGTAAATCTGGTTGATTCCGATATCCAGCAGCTCAAAAGCGTCATATTTATTGGTGGATCTTGTAAGGATATAAAGATGCGGAAAATGTTTTTTTACTAACTGGGCCAGCTGCAATCTTTTCCTTGCATCGCCCAAAGCAATCACAATAATTTTGGCATTGCGTGCGCCCGCAATGTCTAGAACGTCATGTCGTGTGGCATCCCCGTAATGTACTTTCAAACCAAACCGGCGTAACATTTCTACATGATCACCGTTGTTGTCCAGTACCGTTGTGCCAATATTATTTGCATTTAAAAACCGACCAACTGTATTTCCAAAATGCCCATATCCGGCAATAATTACTGGGTTTTCATCAACCTCCATAGGGCTTGTTTCAAATTTCGCAAGTTCCTGGTCATCCACTGATTGATTTATAAATGACTCAAACAATACAAGTAAAATCGGAGTAATTGCCATACTTATTGCGACAGCAGCCATCGAAATATCTGTAATTTCGTTTGAAAGAATTCCTGAGCCAGCACAGAAACTGAGCAGAACGAAGGCGAATTCACCCGTCTGGCTAAGGGCAAAGCTGAACAGGATATTGTCTTTTGCTGTAAGTTCCGTCAATTTGCCAAGAAGGAGCAACACAGTTAATTTGCAAAAAATCAATCCGGCAACAATTCCGGCGATCAGCAGCGGTTTTGTTAAAATCAACTCCAAATTAATCGATTCCCCAACGGTCATGAAAAAAAGTCCAAGCAATAAACTCTTAAAAGGGTCGATCGCAATTTCCAGCTCGTGGCGGTATTCACTATTGGCCAAAACGACTCCCGCCAGAAGGGCTCCCAAAGCTGGACTTAACCCGACATTTTTCATTAAAACAGCAATAGCTATAACCAGCAGGAGGGAAGCGGCAGTGAACATCTCACGAAGTCCGGTTCTGGCGGCCATCCCTAGGATCGGTCGAATCAGATACCTTCCAATCACAATGACAATTACTACGGAAATTGCGAAGATCAAACCATGAACGGCGATAGGAAGATTTTCTCCGAATGCTGTTGATGCCATGTTGGGACTGACGGAAGAAGCATCTGTTTTTAACCAGGGCAGGATTGCAAAAATTGGTATGACCGCAATATCCTGAAATAGCAAAACAGAAAAAGAGGATTCGCCGACCGGCATTTTTAACAGACCTTTTTCTGTAAGATACTGCATAACTATCGCTGTGGATGACATTGAGAAAATAATTCCAAGTACCAATGCCTGCCGCCATTCCATATTGAAAAATACCGCAATGGCTGCAATCGCGGTGGCCGTCGCCACGAGCTGCAAACCGCCGAGAATAAGGATATTTTTTCGCATATTCCATATCCTGCGTGGTTGCAGTTCCAATCCTATGATAAAAAGCAGCATCACAACGCCGAATTCTGCATGGTGCATCACTTCGTGAATATCGCTGTCAACCAGTTTTAACGCAGATGGGCCGATCAGTATTCCTGCGGCAAGATAACCAAGCACGGGACCTGACTTTAATTTTTTTGCCAAAGGCACCATGATCACCGCAGCCGTCAGGTAGATCATTATCTGAATAAGAATTTCATTTTTCATGATGAAGATTGTCAGGGGTAAAAAGTGCTCCGGATCAGCTGGTATCCGGCAATACAAAATTATGGTGGTGAAACCCTTTTTTACTTGCAAATAACAAACCAATGGTTGCAAGATTCAAGCAATTTGCAAGACTACGCAAGAGAGCTATTCCAGAATTGAATGCAAAACTTTTTCGATTGCTTACCTTTGTCCCATGGATTATTTTAAAAAGCTGCTTGAACTGCTGAAAATTGAGCGGGAAGAAGATCGCCAATCTTATTTAAAACTTACTGAATCAACATCGGTATCAGAGCGACGTGCGAATGGAATCGCCTGGTATCCCATTGCGATCCGCGGGTCTGAAATGAGCAGAGGAGATTATTTGACAGTAGAAGTGGAACGTACCACGCACCAGGATGTGTCGCATCAACTTCGGTTTGGAATGCCGGCAGTTTTATTTTCAAATCATGAACCCAAAAAAGATAGGGTAGAAGGAACGATTACCCATCAAAGCGGCAACAGGTTGAAGATAACTTTGCGGACGGATGAACTGCCGGAATGGTCACGTGACGGAAAATTAGGGATTGATTTGCTCTTCGATGACAACAGTTATGACGAAATGCAAAGTGCCCTTAAGAATGCATCTTACCTGGAAGAAAACACAGGAGAGGGGCGGTTAATGAAAATTCTCACAGGGGAAAAGGAGCCGACTTTTAAAACCGATGTGCCTTATTACATTGCTCCGCAATTAAACGAGTCTCAGCAGAGTGCGATAAATAAAATTCTGTCTGCTAACGAGCTGGCTATCGTTCACGGTCCTCCCGGAACAGGAAAAACGACAACCCTTGTAGAAGCAATCAAGGCATTGATCAAACAGGACAAAAAGCAGATTCTGGTCGTCGCGCCGAGTAACACAGCTGTGGATCTTTTGAGTGAAAAATTATCTGATCAGGGCTTGAATGTGCTTCGCGTAGGAAATCCTGCCCGCGTTTCCGAACGGCTTATGTCGCTTACGCTGGATAGTAAAATGGCTGGTCATGCAAGTATGAAGGAAATTAAAAACCTGAAAAAGCAGGCCAACGAGTTCAAAAATATGGCGCATAAATACAAGCGCAGTTTTGGAAAAGCAGAGCGTGATCAGCGAAAGGCACTTTTTGACGAGGCGCACCGGATCATGAAAGATGTTGGCAAAGCGGAACAGTATATTATTGATGATCTGGTTTCTAAGGCCCAGGTTATCACGGCGACGCTTGTTGGAGCAAACCATTATACTGTAAGGAATTTAAGTTTCAATACGGTAGTTATCGATGAAGCCGGGCAAGCTTTGGAACCGGCCTGCTGGATTCCGATTCTGAAAGCTCAGAAGGTAGTCCTGGCAGGAGATCATTGTCAACTCTCCCCAACAATTAAATCAAACGAAGCGGCGAAAAAAGGATTGGCAACAACGCTGCTGGAGAAATGCATATCACTTCATCCTGAATCAGTTGTTTTGCTTCAGGAGCAGTACCGTATGAATGCTGCAATAATGGGTTATTCTTCGAGCGTTTTTTATGAGGATAAATTAAAAGCACATACTTCAGTTGCAAACCACTTATTGTTCGCAAACGATGCTCCGCTTGTTTTTATAGATACAGCAGGTTGTGGATTTGATGAAAAACTGGAAGGGACAAGCTCTACAAATCCGGAAGAGGCGTCTTTTCTTTTCAAACATTTAAGTATGCTGATATCAGAAGTAGAAAGTCGCTCAAATGATAATGCTGGCAGTAACGGAACCGAAAACTTTCCGTCAATTGCCATCATATCTCCTTATAAACAACAAATCCATATTCTTAAAGACCAACTGACCCATATACCTGCGCTTCACAAATACGGAGAGAAAATATCGGTTAATACGATAGACAGTTTTCAGGGTCAGGAACGCGATGTTGTCTACATCAGTATGGTCAGAAGCAACTCGGACGGAGAGATTGGTTTCCTGGCAGATATCCGGAGAATGAATGTTGCGATGACAAGGGCACGGAAAAAGCTGGTTGTAATCGGTGATAGTGCTACACTTTCAGGTTTACCATTTTATTCCGATTTTATCACGTACGCTGAAAATCTGAACGCCTATCAGAGTGCGTGGGAGTTCGCAGATATGTAAAAAAGTTTCCGCAGTTCATTGATGGCCTGCGGAAACAACATTTAATTAACTTCTTCTTTTTGAATGAAATACTTTTCCTCTGTCATTTTCTTTTGGAAAATAGCCAGTAAATATGTCGACAACGTACCCGCAAGGATACTGATCTCAGCATTTCTATCTTGCTGTTTAACGGCGATTCCTGTTAATGCAGTGATCAGCGTAAGAAGATAATAGGGATCATTCAGACGGTTTGCGATGGCAGCTCCCGCGCCGGTTGTTAATGGCAATGCACCCAACGCCCATTTCTTAGCCTCTTCCGGTTTTCTTGCAAATCCAGCTTCCTGTACCAGCGTTGTGGCGCTGACCGCGGAAGCTGCTGTTAACCAGCCCGTATAAAGGCTTACAAATTTTCTCAGAATATTTTCAGGCCCATTTACTTCTGTTTCTCCTATTTCAAGCGCACGATGCAACCCAATAGCCGCCGGCAGCATGCTGATGGTTGTAATTGCTGCACCGATTCTGCTTTTTTTATCTGATTGGGAAAACAAATAGCCAAATATGCCTGTCAGGATATAATTTAATCGAAGCCAAGGTTGTGCCTTCCGGTATCTTGGGTTAGCCAGTTCTGACGGCATTGCCTGGTGAATCGCCAAAGCGATCGTGCCTGCATATATCGTGGACCACACAACTCCAAAAGTGGCATTTGCCGGAGTAACCAGGTTTCGGTCAACTCTTTCCTGCCTCTTCTCGTCTAGCGGCGTTTCCAATGTTTTTTTTCTTGGCCGGCTAAAAAAATAGGTTCCTATTATCCCACCAATGACGATTGCGGCGGTAGCGTAGCGGCCGGTTTTACTGTCTTTCATATGGTACTGATTTGAAGTGTAAATGTTGGCAAAATATTTAATTATTATGCCATGAAAAGAGATAGAGCCAAGAAAAAATTATAATACTTCAATGACTTTTTCGCTGCAATATCTTGCTTTTCCTTCCGACCAGTTAAGCAAAACGCGCCAATATCCCTTTGAGAGATTTGCGGTTGAAATAACATGCCTGGCTAGATGTGAAGATGAAATAGGTATATTTAATGCCTCATCTTCCCTGGATTTTCGGATAAAAGATACTTCGGCTTTCAAAAAATATAAAGGCAAAACGAAGGCAATTTCTTGGGTGGCAGGTTCATAGGTCATGGCTTTGTAGGGTTGAAGCTTAGAAGATAAATTACCTTCTAAAATAATAACTTCAACTTTTCCAGGTCATGATCCGGATCACGATTTGACGAGATTCTTCGCAGAAATATAATTTTTTAAACTGCTTTCAAATTTTTTTCCGGGTTTTTCGCGGTGCTGGAAGTCCATATCAAAAAGTTCGCATGGTTTACCACATCCGCAGCGATACTCTGCGAATACAGATGATTAAGTCCGCGGTTTCCATGGGTTGCCATTGCGATCATGTCCGCATTGATTTCACGTGCAAAATCAATGATTCCGTCTTTGACTTCAGCCCGGTTTCTTGAATTTACGGTGAAATTTGCCAGTTGGTGTTTCTCGCCAAACTCTGTCAGTTTTTCCAGATTTTCTTTCTCATTCTTTGCAGCGCCTGTGTTTATACGAACCAGATGAAGCCTTGCCCGGAATAACTTTTGAAGATTTTTAACCTTTTCAATAACTGTGTTCTGATCCGAACTCAGTGATATAGGGAATACAATATTATGAACTGATCTGACTGCGATTTTGCTCTTTACGGCGAACACCGGAACAGGGGAAGTCCGGACAATTTTCTCAATATTTGAACCCATAAAAAAGCCGTCCCATCCACGCGAACCATGCGTTCCCATGATCACCACGTCGATTTTTTCTTCTTCAATTATATCCAGTACGAGTGGTGTGATCTTGCCTGGCCGAAGAATGTGCCGAACCGGAACATGCAGCCTGGCTTGTTTTTCCAGTAACGTTTTAAATTTGCTCTTGTTTTCAGCGATGAGAGAATCCTGGATCTCCCGTTCAGCGGGTTCAGTGCTATTGATATCGTTTAGAGCGGTCAGAATAACAATTTCAGCTTCCAGGGCCTCGGCGATCTCCAAGGCAAAATTAAACGCCATCTCCGAATGGTTAGAAAAATTACAGGGCACTAAAATACTTTTCATGACAGGGCTGAGAGTCTTTATTTTTTCATTGTAACAAAAAAAATGATGCTATTGTTGATCAAGATACCCAACATTTTTAAGCTGCATATCAGAAGAAAACTGGTAAAGCCTGGGCGAGCCCGTGGCAAGGTTGATGTCCGAAATTTCAGCATGCCCGATGTTTTCCAGAAACATCATCAGCGCTCTCAAACTATTGCCATGAGCGACAATGAGAATATTTTTATCCTGCCTTAATTTAGGTATAATAGCCTTTTCATAATACGGAACAACACGGTCATATGTTTCTTTTAGGCTTTCTCCATGTGGCGGGATAATATCGTAACTTCGTCTCCATGCAAGAACCTGATCTTCGCCAAATTTTTTGATCATCTCCGTTTTGTCCAGTCCTTGCAAATCTCCGTAACTACGTTCATTCAATGCCGGCGTTTTGGTCACAGGAAGCGACGTCTTGTCAATTTCTTTTAAAATAATGTTGAGCGTATGAATTGCTCGTTTCAAGACGGAGGTGAACGCTTCATCCAAAGGATAATTTTTAATCAGCGCACCTGCCTTTTTTGCTTCCAGTTCGCCCTCAGGCGTTAGTTCAATATCTGTGCTTCCGGTAAAACGGTTTTCTAAGTTATACTCTGATTGTCCATGACGAACAATGATCAGGTCAGGCATAGCAACGGTCGTAAGTGAGATAATCCATTAGTACTAAAAAAGCGCGCCTGAAAAATTCAGGCAACGCTCTCATTCTCTTAACGCGAGCAGGGGATTTAACATTTTATTTCTCGGCAATTTTCATCACAACCCGGCCATCGATCTTTCCAGCTTTCATCTCATCAAAAACAGAATTGATATTTTCCAGCGATGTGGTATGGACCGTAGCCTTTACTTTTCCTTCCAAGGCAAACTGGATTGATTCCTGCAGATCTTTGCGTGTCCCGACAATCGAACCACGAACCGTGTAGCGGTTTAGAACCGTCTCAAAAATCGGCAGATCAAAACTTCCTGGCGGCAGCCCATTCAAAGCAATCGTTCCTTTTTTTCTCAGCGCTGAAATACCCTGTTTAAAAGCAATCGGTGATACTGCCGTAACCAGAACGCCATGCATTCCGCCTGTTTCTTTTTTCAGATATTCTCCCGGATCTGCTTCCATTGCATTGACGGTAAGATCTGCGCCAAGTTTTTTGGCAAGATCAAGCTTTTCCTGACTTATATCTATCGCAGCCACATGCATACCCATTGCCTTTGCATACTGCACGGCAAGATGACCCAGGCCACCAATGCCTGAGATAGCCACCCATTCTCCGGCCTTGGTTTCGGTTTCTTTCAAACCCTTATAAACTGTCACCCCGGCACAAAGAATCGGGGCCATTTCAACCATATTTGTAGTTGCTGGTAAATGTGCTACGTAGCGAGCGTCGGCAATAACATATTCAGCATAACTGCCATCCACACTATAACCGCCATTTTGCTGAGTGTCACACAAGGTTTCCCATCCCGTTATGCAATAGTCGCAACATCCGCAGGCGCTGTACAGCCATGGCACGCCGACAATATCGCCCTCTTTCACTCCTTCAACATCCCGACCAAGTGCAACTACATAGCCGATTCCTTCATGCCCTGGAATTAGTGGAAGCTTGGGCTTGACCGGCCAGTCGCCCTCGGTAGCGTGAAGATCCGTATGACAAACGCCACTGGCAATGACTTTGACCAGGATCTGATTTTTACCTGGCACTTTTACGGCCATCTCTTCAATTTGCAGCGGTTTTCCGAATTCGCGGACAACTGCAGCTTTCATGGTTTTAGGAAGCATAACGGTGATTGTTGATTTAAAACGCTTATAGAACTTGTTGTAAAGTTCGGCTTGTCACGATGTCAGAATTATGATCACGGTCAGTATATCACATGACTATACTCAAAAACGGGGTGGCCAGGTATAAATTATTGGGCCTCAGTAGCTACGGATTGTTTTGCAGTTTTGTTTTCTAAGAATACCGGCAATACTTTTTATTTGAAATTGGAAAAGATATGTGTGGAAAGTCTCAATTTGCTGGTTTTACTGACTGCGTAACCATGATATTTCTGCATTGTTTTCAGGTCAAATTTCGGATCAATTAGTAACAGGTTAGTTTTTTGATATAATTATTTATATAATTACATTTCTTCACCTCTAACATTTTCAGTATGAGAAAATTGTCCTTATTTTTATTTCTGGCAGTATTGTCTGTTTCTTGTTCAAAGGACAAAGATGCTGAACCAGCCACTGTTTTAAGTGATGCCGACCTGAAGCTGCATTTTGACGAAACCCACCAGTATACGCTAACGAAGGGGACGGAAACTGTAAGCGCCACAAATTTTAAATGGACTTCCAGCGATACAGTTGTGGGTAAAGTGGATCAAAGTGGAAAATTTACCGGACGCCGGATTGGACAAACTACGATCAAAGCAGTTTCGACAGATGGAAAAGTTACTACGGAATCCAGGGTTACAATTGATCCATACAGTACCTTGTGTACGGAACCCGTCGTAGATTTCAAAGCCACGCAGGCAGCTGTAAAAGCAAAAGAAAAGAGAGCACTTCAAGCTGAGGATACTGCTTCCATTGCATATAAGGGAGAAAACGCCAAATTAAGAGGCGTGGCTTATGCTTTTTCAAAAAACTCACTTGTAAACTCTTTTCTTGTTCTGACTGAAACGCAGGAAGTTTTTGACGAAGCAGCTACATTTTTGTTTGAGCGGTATGAATATCTCGGTGAAGAGGACTATATCTATTTCTTTACAAACAATAAAGTCATCGTGGCATATATGGAAGAACAAACACTCGGATTGGTAGCTATTTACGCGCCTTACCCGGCGGGAGGTTTGCGAACAACTGCATCGTTCATGGAAAACGCGAAGGCTATTTTCAAAAAAGACTTCAAGCAGGTAAGGAATGAATCGAGAAAAATCAAGCTCAATTACAAAGGACTTTAAGCGCTGGAACAGAAGTTTTATCAGCAATACTCAGGTAGCTCGAATGTTTCAGGCATTTCGGCTACCTGATTTTTTTGTATCAAATCTTTAATTTTCATGGTTCAAATATTAGCAGAAAAATCAAATCACCCTTTTGAGTGGCTGGATGTTACAGATCCGGAACCGGATGAATTACATCAAATCGCCCGGAAATATAATCTGCATGAATCGTCAGTGAACGACTGCCTGCAGCCTGACCATTTACCAAAATATGAGATTGTGGGAAGTGAGGGTGATGTTTTTATAATTTTCCGATTACATACATCCGAGGTTGATAGTCAGGCTGATACAGTGAGAGAGCTTACTGACAAAATTTCAATTTTTATGAAAGATGATCGGATTATCACTATTCATAAAAAAGAATGGCCGCAAGTAGAACAGATAAAGAATGAGTATCTGCACTCTGAAAATTGCAAATCTACGCGCCATATTTTAAATGAGATCGTGAAAACGGGTTTGGCTACCTACGATATTCACGCAGCGCGCCTGAACCGCGAAATTGAACTTTCAGAAACTAATATGTTCCTTAAAAACCGGAAACTATCTTTGTTGGAAGGTTTATATTATTTGAAAAGAAAAGTCGATGTAACGCGACGAATCCTTATTCTTACATTCGAAATTGTTGACAAAATTGATAGTGAGGAAGGCAATACCTATACCCGCGATACAAGGGATCTTTACGTTAAACTTCACAATATCTACGACTCGTTATTCGAAAATACCAGTCACCTGTTGAACATTTATTTTTCATTGTCGTCTCAAAGAACGAATGAAATTATCCGGGTCCTGACCATCTTTTCCGTTTTTTTTATGCCTCTTACGTTCATTGTCGGAGTGTATGGTATGAATTTTGAATTCATGCCAGAGCTTAAAATGAAATTTGGCTATCCCGGCGTGATGCTTTTAATGGCGGCCATTACCGGTGGAATTTATTATTGGTTTAAAAAACGAGGCTGGCTGTAAGTTGTAACCCGCCCGTCAGGGTGCAATTTTGTTTCAAACCAAAACCACACCTGACTGATCTCGGCGTGAAGGTGATGCTGAAATGTGGCTTCGGTATCTGAATTCACAATATTCTTTTAAATTGCGAAACAGATATTGGTAGGGCATTCCCGGCTGTTTTCTATTCCTAAATCCTATATTTAAATGAAATTTTATTTTAATAGAGCTGTTGGCTGCACGTTATTATTGCTGACTTTGCTGTTCACCATATCTGGCATATC
Organism: Dyadobacter koreensis; assembly: GCF_900108855.1. Taxonomy (GTDB): domain Bacteria; phylum Bacteroidota; class Bacteroidia; order Cytophagales; family Spirosomataceae; genus Dyadobacter; species Dyadobacter koreensis. Next base: position 584,497 of record NZ_FNXY01000004.1, on the reverse strand, counting down.
GAAGCCGGAAAAAAAAACAAAGTTTAAAATACTTGCATTTTACACTGGGAAGAATGACCAGGCGCATATCAGTTTTGTGCGTGAGGCCAATAATTTTTTTCAGACTATTTCTGCCGATAATAACTTCACCTATAATTCCACATCCGATTGGAGTAAATTAAATACTGAATATTTGTCAGGATATCAAGTCGTTCTTTTTTTAGATACCAGGCCTGAAACTCAGGAACAGCGGACAGCTTTTCAAAAATATATGGAAAATGGCGGAGCCTGGATGGGTTTCCATTTCGCAGCGTTCGCGCTGACACCGTCGGCGTTTAATCAGAACTGGGATTGGTATCACGAAAAATTCCTGGGTTCCGGGCAATATGCCAGTAATACCTGGCGACCTACGTCTGCCATTCTACGAGTCGAAGACAAAAACTTTGGGGCAACGAAAAATCTGCCGGAAATTTTCAAATCTTCGCCAAACGAATGGTATCGCTGGGAACATGATCTTCGAAAAAATCCGGACATTAAAATTTTGGTATCGATTGATTCAACCAGTTTTCCATTGGGTACCGGACCTAAGCAACACGAAATATGGCACAGTGGATATTTCCCTGTGGTCTGGACGAATAAAAATTACAAAATGCTGTATCTGAATATGGGACATAACGATATAGACTATGAAAATAAAACCAATAAAACATTGTCTTACACTTTTGATAATGATGTTCAGAATAAACTTGTTGTCGATGGCATTTTGTGGCTTGGAAGCAGGAAAAAATAAAATTTTAGGCAACTACAAAATTGCACCAAAATTGGTAGGTTCATTTGTACAAAACCTTTGGGCATGAAGCTATTACTCATAGAAGACGAGAAAGCGCTGGCGACCAGTATCCAGAATTATTTTCAGCGTGAGAATTTTATATGCGAGTGGGCGCAGGATTACGAATCTGCCATTGAGAAAATTAATATTTATAAATACGACTGTGTACTGGTCGATATTATGCTTCCCGATGGTGATGGGCTGGATGCTGTCAGAGAGTTAAAAAGGAAGTTTCCTGAAACTGGTATCATCATTATTTCTGCAAAAAACTCGCTTGATGACCGGATTGAAGGCTTAAACCTCGGTTCTGACGATTATTTGACCAAACCTTTTCATTTGTCTGAACTTAATGCAAGAGTTCAGGCTGTGATAAGAAGACGAAACTTTCAGGGAAATCAGCAGATCCGTTTTGGTAAAATTATTGTTGAACCGCAGGAGCATTTTGTTTCGGTTGATACGCAGGAAATTATCCTGACCCGGAAGGAATATGACCTTTTAATTTATCTGATCGCAAATAAAAACAGAGTTTTAACGAAAGAATCAATTGCTGAACATTTGTGGGGAGACGACGCCGACCTGATGGACAATTTTGATTTTATTTATACGCACATTAAAAATTTAAGGAAAAAATTGATGGACAAAGGTTGTCCGGATTACCTGCGTTCGATTTATGGTGTTGGATATAAGTTCAGCGAACAATGAAATTATTAGCTCAGATCCTTCGCTATCAACTGGTAACTTCCATGGTTGTACTTTTTTTGGGAGCGGGATTGTTTTACGTCTCAGTTCGGTATCTTATTGATCGTGAAGCGAACAAGGAGTTATTTCAAAGCCAGGTAAAAGTGCGCTGGCAATTGAAACATCTGGAAACGTTGCCGGTTTATATCCTGCAGCTTGGAGATAGTCTGCAACTGGAACCTGTCCGGTATCCGGGACGGTCTTTTATCCGGGAAACATCAATGCTGAATCTGGCGGAAAATGAATTTCAGCCATACCGCCAGCTTGTTTTTTATGAAAGGGCTTTGGGGCAGTGGTATCGCGTAACGATCAGTAAAATGCTGCTGCAAAGACAACATCTGATGGAGGCAGTGGTGATGACGGTCACATTCATTGTCACGGTTATGCTTATTTCACTCCTGGTATTAAATAGCTGGCTTTCCAAACGGTTGTGGAAACCTTTCTATAAAACGTTGGGGAAACTCGACGCTTACCAGATTCAGCAGCACGAGACGCTGACATTCGAGCCGCAGAAAACGCTTGAATTTGATCAGCTGAACCAGTCCGTTACGCACCTGACAAGCAGGGTAACGACGGCGTATCAAAATCTGAAAGAATTTACCGAAAATGCGTCCCACGAGATTCAAACGCCGCTTGCTGTCATACTTTCGAAAATTGAAGGACTCTTTCAGGATGAGTCACTAACGGAATCGCAGCTGGTTGCCTTGTCGAGCGTTAGTGAGGCTGCAAACAGATTGGGGCGTTTGAATCAGGCATTATTATTGCTTACTAAAATTGAAAACAGGCAGTTTCTGGCAGGAACTGATCCGATTAATCTGGTTCCGATCATTAATAGTAAACTGAGGGATCTTGAAGATTTAATTGACCAGCGCGAATTAAGCATTCAAACAGACTTACAACCGTTTGGTCCTGTGATACATCCTGCGCTGGCTGAAATACTTGTAAATAATTTATTGACAAACGCGATCAGGCATAACGTTGAAAAAGGAAAGATTATTATTATCTTACGCGAAAGAATATTATCTGTCCGAAATACAGGAAAACCACTGAATGCGAATCCGGAACAACTTTTTGAACGTTTTCGTAAGGAAAGTACGTTATCTGCTTCGTTAGGTCTTGGATTAGCTTTGGTAAAAACCATTTGCGAGGTTAACGGACAGAACTTAAAATATGATATAGACAACGAATGGCACGTATTGACCGTGAGTTGGTGACATAAAGATTTTTCATGGCTAATAACAAAGGAAAGGGGGAGGTTTTTAACCTTCCTTTTTTTGTTTCATTTATAATTTATTTTTCAAAAAAATAAAACTTCAGAATCTCTTCAGAATTCCCACAAGATTACAACAGGATCGTGTTGCAAATTTGAATTAACATACGAGGCAGAGTGGTGGAAAAGGTTTCAGCTGGACTTCTTTCGGGCACTTTGATCTTCGGTTAATCATCTTTCAACTTTTCATCTTTTTGTAGTCATGTTCGAAAAACAAAATATCAAGAAATTAGCTCCTGTTGCCCTGGCATTCGCTTTCGTTGGCGGTACATCTTTCGCAGCCTATGAACATTTTAGCAAACCTGATACGATCTCCAATTGGGTAGAGACCAATATGCCCGTGATGAAAACGAGGCTGGAAGAGAAAAGTACTGGTACAAATGTGGCGATGATTCCAGCGGATTTTTCTCTTGCTTCCCAAAAAGCGACTGCGGCTGTTGTCCATATTAAATCCACGATGAAAGCTGAAAGGAATGTGAGCCAGATGGAAGTGCCGGAAGAGTTGAAAGACTTTTTTGGAGGTCGCAGTCCTTTTGGTCAGGATGCACCGCAGGGTAGTGGAAGAGGCGAAAAACCACAGGCTTCGGGATCCGGAGTAATCATTAATCCGGATGGATTTATTGTGACAAATAATCACGTAATTCAGGGAGCAGAATCTTTGGAAGTTACATTGGCTGACAAACGCACCTTTAAAGCGAAAGTGATAGGCTCTGATCCGAATACGGATATTGCGCTGATCCAGATTGAAGCTAAAAATCTTCCAGCTTTATCGTTCGGAAATTCTGAAAACGTCAAAGTTGGACAATGGGTTTTGGCGGTTGGTAATCCATATAACCTGACTTCGACTGTAACGGCGGGGATCGTAAGCGCGAAAGGTCGCAGCATCAACATTCTTGGAGAGAATTCAAAGGCTCCCGTCGAGTCCTTTATTCAGACTGATGCGGCAGTGAATCCGGGAAACTCAGGTGGTGCTTTGGTTGATTTAAACGGCAATCTCATCGGGATTAACACAGCCATTGCCAGCCAGACCGGATCGTTTGCAGGTTATTCATTCGCAGTCCCTTCCAGTATCGCACACAAAGTTGTGGAAGATATTTCGAAATTTGGTTCCGTACAACGAGGTTATCTCGGCGTTGGTATCAGTGAAGTAGACGGCGCAAAAGTTAAATCATATGACTTGAAAGTGGACGAAGGTGTTCGCGTGGAAAATTTTGCCGATCAGAGTGCAGCGCGTGAGGCTGGTATTAAGGTGGGTGATGTGATTACAAAAATTGATGGCCATGATATAGAAAGTGTGGCACAGTTGCAGGAAGCAATTGCTCAGCATAAGCCTGGCGATAAGGTCTTGGTCAACGTGAACCGTGATGGTGCTGACAAAATTGTTACCGTTGCACTAAAAAGTAGCGCAGGAACATTGGTGGCTGAAAAATCAGCTCAGACTTTTGACAACCTTGGAATCGAATTACAAGATCTGACTGCTCAGCAGAAGAGAGCATGGGATGTTGAACAGGGCGTGCAGGTGAGCCAAATTAATGCAGGAAAGGTCCGTCAGAATACTGATATGCAGGACGGATTCGTTATTACTAAAATAGATAAAACACCGGTAGGGAACGTGCAGCAGGCAATGAAAGCATTGGAAGGTAAAAAGGGTGGGGTAATGATTGAGGGAGTTTATCCGGGAAGTCAGGAAACACAATATTATGCGATTGGTTTGTGATGTTGGCAGGGCGGGCCTGGTGTCCGCCCCTACACGAATGCTATGTTTATTTTTTTAAATCCTAAAAATTTAATCATCGTAAAAATGAAAAAGAATCTGATTCTGTTGAGCTTGCTTAGCATATTGAGCGGCGTCGTTTTCGCAAATTCCCCGTCGAAAGTATCGGACAATGCTCCGGTCAAGACCTATAACTGGATTGTGCCGGATATGAAGACAAACCAAAACCCAATGTATAACAGCACTTATTCACGTCAGCGTATACAGAAAGCGTTTGACGCAGCATTGAATGAGAAAGGTCTGATACGAGAGACTGGAAATCCGGACTTTTTATTGCAGTTTCATACTTATACCCAACGTGTCCGTAAAAATTATTATGGAGGATATCCGATGATGGGATACCCGATGATGGGTTGGGGAAGATTCGGCTGGGGGATTCCTTATGGAGGTTACGGTTACGGTGGATATCCCTCATCAACCAATAGCACAGATGGTACTTTGATACTTGATGTTGTTGATGCCAAAACCGGAGAGATCGTTTGGCAGAGAGCAGTTTCAGGTGACGTCACCAACCCAAACACTCTTGATAAACGAATCAATAAGGGGGTGAAAAAACTGATGAAAAGTTTTCCGGTAAACCAGTCATAACAATTTTTTTTTCTAAAAAGTATTAGTGACCCAAATAAGCAGGTGCCCTGACGGGTGCCTGTTTTACCGGCTCTAAAATAAATTTTAAATTATTCGAATACTTGCCAGAACTACAAAATTTCAACAGAATCGAATTGTAATTTTAATATGTTAAAGGTTACAAAGTAATTCAAAATTTAACGCAAAAGCTCATGAAATCGCATAAAAAAGGTGATCCCTGCGCCGTTTTAGAGGGAGATAAAACCTTTAATTTCCGTTTTTTAACAACATTTTTTACAGCATTTTCATTTTTAACCATTTCGCTTACAGCGTATAGCCAAAATGATGCAGATTATGCGGATCAGCGTCCTTCCAAACCGGTAGAGCAGAGTATTGTTCCAACCGTTGCTCCTTATAAAGAAGAAGTAAGGAATAATATCCTGATTGCAACACAGTATCCGGAAGTATTGGATAAGGTGGCCCGGATCCGCGAATATACTACACAGCGTTTCCAGGCTACGATCCAGGGATACCCTCAGAAAAAGCAGAATTGGTTTTACGAGGTATCGCGTTATCCTGAACTGATGCATACGCTGGCAACTTTGCCACGTAAACAGTCCAAAGAACAAATCAACGGATTGTTAAATAATCCATCGAAAGAGTTGCAGGAAGCAGCATGGAAACTTTATCGTAATCATCATAATGACCTTGTAACGGTTGATAATCTTAATCAGCAGGCCGTTGCTTCATTCTCGGATTTAATAAAGCCGTTGAATTCGGATGCTCAGGAAGCTTTTAAAAATTTACAGGAAATGCCTGATGTCCTTTCGATTTTAAATGATCACAACGATTTGACCGCTCGTTTGGGGGAAGAATTTAGAAATGATCCTGATGGCACGCGTCAAAAACTGGCCGATGCGCATGACAAGATTGAGGCCGATAACAAGCAGGATCTGGATAATTATAAAAAAGAATTGGCGCAGGATCCACAAGCGCAGCAAGAATATGATCGGGCAACGCAGCAATATGCACAAAGCGGCGGATATAGCTACCCAGCACCAACAGGTGATAAAGTGATCAATTATTACAGTAACCCATATTCTTACTGGTTTGGATATCCATCCTGGTATGGTTCGCCAATGTGGTATCCAGGCGCATTTGGTTTCGGAGGTGGTATGTATTACGGAATGGGCCTGTATGGATACGGTTTCCCGACACTCGGTTTTTCAACCTGGTTTTTTGGAGGAGCTTATCGTTATTATCCTCACTTGTACCGCACATACGGGAATTATTATCGTAATCATTACATTTCAAGAGGACGTTATGTCTCCCCGAGAAATGGTTTTATAGGTGCTGCCGGAAGACATTATAATCCTGAAATGGGATCAAGATCAAACTGGTTATCTTCTCCAAGAACATATAATAATACTGGTCGTGGCTATTCACAAGGAGGTCGCTACTTGCCAAATCAGGGTTCTTACAACAGAAGTAATAGCGCCCCCAGAACCTATAATAATACTCCCAGAAGTTATAACAACGGAGGGGGCAATTTTCGAAGTCCCTCTTATGGAGGTGGTTACAGCCGTGGCGGAGGTTCCGTAGGCGGTGGTGGCGTAGCCCGTGGGGGACGACGTTAAGGATTTGATTTGTGATTGTATAGTTTGAAAGAAAAATGAAGCAGCCTTTTCGGTTGCTTCTTTTTCTTTATAGTAAGTATATTTTTGGAAAATTGATGATATTAATTGCGTTTGGCTTTCCACTTTTTTATATCTTTCATAATGGTTTCAGGGTACAAAGTCAGGCCATAACTATAATAAACCCCGCCGAATTTGTGTTGAATATTCCCCTTTGATATTGCATTTCGATAACCTGCCTGAATGTTCAGGCCAGCCCAGGGTGTCAGGCGATGTTCTGCATAAAGACCCAACTGAAACGGCTGAAAATATCTTTCTTTTCTGCGCATGATCAGGTCTTCAAAAAAATCTTTATAATGCGAAGACTGCTTTCCAATCCCAACTTCAACCGGTGCTGACAGTATCCATTTGGGCGTTTTTAAAATCGGATACCAGTAGGCAAGACTTAAAAACTGAACATCGGTTTGTCTGATGTTAGCTAAATTAATCGTTGGAGAAAGCATCTTTTTCCAACGAATCAGATTGTGCGATGCGTTGTATCCCAACCAGTAGTAACCCAGTGTCAGGCCATGGGATCTTTTTCCAAAAGTGAGACCTGCTCTTAAACCCCATATATTTATCCGTTTATGATTGATATATGTGTTTCGGGAATCGAGATTAAAGATAAATGCAGCTTTGCCTGTGGATGCAGTATCGTTTTGTGCCCATATTTTACATGATGAAATGAGTAAGAGAGCGCAAGTGAATATAGTTTTTAAACTTTTTGAGCAAAAAAAACTGGAAACGGTATCAATCATACTGTATACTTGCTCAGCCTGTATAAATTAGTTTCTCTTCTCACCGGCACAATTAAATTAATGTGAAAAGTATAAAAAATATCAGCAAAATACTAATACGTTTGTCTTAGTTCCATTTTTTAGATATATGTTTTTTCTTGCGACAATAAAATCGTTATGAATTAATTACTGTAACTGCTATTGTTTTGAATTATCGTCTGGATTGAAATAAGTATTGTTCAGTATTTTTTCGAAGAATACTTTTTTACAGATTCTTTCCAGTTTTGTTTTTGAACTTTACGGCCTATGAAAATACTGATTATTGAAGACGAGACGGAGTTGATGGAAGTAATTCGTCAATCCCTCGAAAAGGAAAGTTTTCTTGTAGAAAGTGCAGGCGATTATGCCAGTGCGCTGGACAAAATTATTTCGTTTGATTACGATTGCATTTTGCTCGATATTATGCTCCCGGGCGGCAGCGGCCTTGATATTCTTCAGGAGCTTAAAAATATGGATAAGTCAGACAATGTGATCATTATTTCTGCAAAGGACTCGCTCGACGATAAGTTAACCGGCCTTGAACTTGGAGCGGATGATTACCTTACCAAGCCTTTCCATATCGCAGAATTAAATGCACGGATTAAATCAGTTTTGCGCCGAAAATCGTTTGGCGGAAAAAATACGGTTGAATTAGGCAATGTTAAACTTGATCTGGATGACCGGACCTTACACATCAATAATCAGCCGCTGCTGTTGAACCGGAAAGAATTTGATATTCTGAGCTATATGGTGGTCAATAAAAACAGGCTTGTAAATAAAACTTCACTTGCTGAACATGTCTGGGGAGATCATATGGATGAGGCTGATGATTACGAATTTATTTATTCACAGATCAAAAATCTTCGCAAGAAACTTAAAGAAAGCCAGGCTGGCATTGAAATTCAGGCCGTGTACGGATTGGGTTATAAACTCATCGTTTTATGAAGTTGCTTAACCATACTTTAAAATATTTGTCGATCACTTTGTTGGTGATCATCAGTATATGGGCGGCAATATTTTATGTCAACATGTTGGATGAAGTATATGACAGTCTCGATGACGGACTGGACAATTACAAACTTTTAATTATTAAAAAAGCAGAGGAGGATTCGACGATTTTAAATAAAAAAGAATTTGCAGAAAGCAATTACGAAATTCGTGAACTACCAGAATCCGTGGCGATTCTAAGAAAAGATATTCATCAGGACACGCTGATGTATATGTTGAATGAGGAAGATTATGAGCCGGTCAGAATGCTTACTTCCGCTTTTGCATTAAATAACAAATACTATGAACTAAAGGTAATTTCCTCGATGGTTGAAGAAGATGATTTGATCGAGGATCTTTTATATTCCCTGATCTGGCTCTATGTGGCCATGATTGCCAGTATTCTCATCGTTAATAATTTTTTGCTTAAAAAGACCTGGAAGCCTTTTTATCTTTTGCTCGATCAGTTGAAACAGTTTAAGATTGGAAAAGATCCGATGATAAAACCGGCTGAAACGCAGGTGAAGGAATTCAAGGAGCTGAATGAGGCGGTGACTTTATTGCTGAACCGGACGCTGGAAACATATCAGGGACAGAAGCAGTTTATTGAAAATGCCTCCCATGAACTGCAAACGCCTCTTGCTATCAGTATTAACAAACTTGAATTACTTTCAGAAAGAGAAGATCTGACGGAGAGTAATCTTGTCGCGATCGGTCAGATAATCCAGACATTGGAACGCCTGAAGCGGCTAAACAAATCCCTGCTTCTATTATCGAAAATAGAAAATAAACAATTTCAGGATAACGAACAGGTTGACATTAATGCAATATTCAAAAATCTGATCGAAGAGTTCTCAGATTTTGCCGATTATAAAAATGTACATATTTCATTTCAGGAAAATGATCAATTGTACGCCTATATGAATAAAGACCTTGCTGAGATTTTCGTTACGAATTTCCTGAAAAATGCAATTGTTCATAATGTTGACAATGGTTCGGTGGATGTGACGATCAATCCGGCTTCCTTTACTATTAGAAATTCCGGAAGCAATATTCCACTGGACGGGCAGAAAATATTTCAGCGTTTTCATAAGAAATCAAACGAGAAGAATAATACCGGACTCGGGCTGGCAATAGTCAAAGCTATTTCCGATTTGTATGGATTGTCTGTCGCGTATTACTTTGATAACGGGCATAAGATGACGGTTTATTTCAAATAAAGAACAGGAAGGATCCGGATTCCCAAATGTTTCCTGTTTTGACTTTTAACATTGTATTATCAAACGTTAAAAGTATGAAACACATCATCCACATATTTCTAGCCCTTACTATTTGTTCAGCCGCTTTTGGACAATCAGATTCTCTGTCGAAACGGCCGGTAAAAATTCATCACGCAGAACCTTTATACATCGACCTGATTCGTGATCTGGGAGCACGGAAAGGAGAAAAAGAATTAAATGCGGGGTGGGGCATGGAAGAGCTGAAAGGCTATGTTGCCAACACCGGATTTTTTGAATACGAATTTTCTCCGGTAAACCGATTAGGCCTGGAAGTTGAAGTTCCGTTTACTTTTTACAAACCGGAGTTTGACCACGATGAGGATGAGGAAGCCCCCAGAAACAGAATGGAAGGCATTAAGCTGGCTTCCCAGTATACTTTTCTGGTCTCTCCAAAATATAACATGTCTATGGCCATCGGCAATATTCATGAGTTCAGGACACACTCGTTTTATTCTTTAAGTCATGGGTCGGCGCCTCTGAAAGGGCATAGTATGAGTCCGTTTTTCGTGGCCGCAAAACGTTGGGGCAGGCGAGTTCATTCCATGGTTTACACTGGCCCTGAGTGGGAGTTTAACGCAGGAGAGAAAAGGTCTGAGCGGTACTATCAACTGAACGCAAGTATGCATTATGAGCTGACAAACGGGGGAAATCTGATCGGTGTGGAAGTCAATCAGGAATATTCGGGATGGAGATCTGAGACGGTGGTAAGACCTCAGGTTAAATTAATGATTACCTCGAATCTGGCCTTAGGGTTAGTGACAGGGATCCCTGTAAATTTAAAAGATAATGGCATCAGTTTTTTAGCCCGCGTGATATTTGAACCGCCGAAAAAAAGAAAATAAATGATTCCCGTTTCTTTCCGGAATTGAATGGTTATTTTGTTAAAACTAAATTAGTATTATATGAAAAAGTTAATTTTTGTCGCCTGCAGCATGTTTTATGCGGCAGTAAGTGTAGGGCAGGATCTTAAAGAAACGGACGTTCCCTCGGTTGTATTAAATACTTTTAAGCAACAATTTCCAAAAGCAATGGACGTTGAATGGAAGCTGAAAGCCGCACTCTACAAAGTGGAATTTGAGATAGGAAAAGATGATCATGAGGTTTGGCTGGAAAAGACAGGTAAAATTGTAAAACATAAAGAAGAAATTAAATCAGAACAATTGCCCAAAGAGGTAGTTGCTGCGATTACCAAAGACTATAAAGGATATAAAATTCATGATCCAAAGAAAACGGACAATGCCGGCATTGTAACTTACAAGGTAGAGCTGAAAAATACAGGTTCTGAACTTGATGTTACCTACGATAAAACGGGAAAAGTGATAAGCAAGAAGGCAGATGATTAGTATCAAAAATTTGATTTCTGCCGAAGAAGTTAAAATCTGATTAGAAGATTGGCCCTGGATATGTCGCAAAAGCGACTTTTTTCAAAATTTTGCTTTTGAATCTGTAAATAGAGAAATTTTTTTTTGAAAATACCGTTCAGTATTTATAAATTGAAATTGTGATCCGATTGCAACCATGCATTGGTACAGGTTTTGTAAGTATAAGTTGTGGTCGTTTAGATGAGCCGAATATGACGTTAGGTGTCAATTTTTTTATTTCAAGAATATGAAATACGCGGAAATCCTTAATGTGGTTCAGCAGTATGTGGAGCGTTTTTACGATGCTAAGGAAGACTCAACATTGACATTCCATAACTTTGCCCATACACAAGATGTGGTAACTCACGCTGCAAAGATGGCAGACCATTATGGACTTGAAGATAGGGAAACGTTCATTGTTGTAGCCGCTGCCTGGTTTCATGATACCGGATATTATACAGGAGAAGCCAACGGGCATGAGCAAAGAGGAGCAGATATGGCAGCCGGATTTCTAAGAAACCTTGGTGTAAAAGAAGACCTGATCCTTGAAATTCATAAGTGTATTATGGCAACTGTTATGCCGCAGAAACCGGAAAATCTCTTGCAGCAGATTATGTGCGATGCCGATTTGTATCATTTTGGTACCGAGCAGTTTTCCAAAAGAGATATGCTGATGCAGGAAGAAATTGAACGAAAAACGGGTTGCAAAATAGATAACGGAAACTGGCGTAAAGCGACAATCTGCTTGCTGGAATCCCATTTTTTCAAGACGGGCTACGGTCGCGAATTATTGGAATACGGAAAGAGAAAGAATCTGGAACGACTGAAACGTAAAGAAAAAAGAGGGGTGGTAGCGAAAGTTCATTCACACAATCCTTGCATAGGAGACTCTTAAAGTCAGCAAATTATAAAACATAAAACAGGGGAGCGCCTTTTGGGCTGCTCCCCTGTTTTGTTATGAAGACTGATAGATTATTTCTTGCTTTTAATCGGCAAGGTAAACCAGTGAAAACCGTCGCGGGCGATAAGTGCCTCGGCAATTTCTGGTCCCCACGAATCAGCGGAATAATTCGGGAAATTCAAACTTTTTCTTCCCTGCCATGCATTTAGGATTGGCATAATCAGTTCCCAAGCCGTTTCAACCTGGTCGCCGCGCATAAACAAAGTCTGATCTCCGAGCATGGTATCCAAAAGCAAAGTTTCGTAAGCTTCCGGTGCCTGTTCAGTGTAGGTTCCTTTATAATCAAAAACCATATCTACCGAGTTCAGATACATATCAAGTCCGGGACGCTTTGCCTGAACCTGCAGACGTATGCTCATTTCTGGTTGAATGCTGATGATCAGACGATTTTGCTGCCAGCTTTCATTTGCTTCTTTGGGAAAAACGAAATGCGGTACATCCTTGAACTGGATCGTGATCACAGAAGCAGACTGGTGCAGACGTTTTCCGGTACGCACGTAAAACGGAACACCTTGCCAGCGCCAGTTATCTACAAAAAACTTGATTGCAGCAAAAGTCTCGGTATTGGATTCCGGATTGACTTTGGGCTCCTCACGATACCCCGGAACTTCCTGTCCCTTCATCCAGCCACTTCCATACTGGCCGCGAACGGCTGACAAACGAACATCTTCCGGTGTGAATTTTCGCATCGCTTTAAGGACATCCACCTTACGGTTACGGATTTCGTCAGCGTCAAAACTTACCGGAGATTCCATCGCGACAAGGCACAGAAGCTGCAACAAGTGATTCTGGATCATATCGCGCATCGCACCGGAGCCGTCGTAATAATCGCCGCGTTCTTCAACGCCAAGTTGCTCGGTAACAGATATTTGCACGTGCTCAATATAATTCCGGTTCCAGATAGGTTCCAGAATAGCATTTGCAAAACGGAAAGCCATGATATTTTGTACCGTCTGTTTACCCAGATAATGGTCGATACGATATATCTGTTTTTCATCAAAAATACCTGATAGAAGTTTGTTCAGCGAAACCGCAGAATCCAGATCGTGGCCGAAAGGTTTTTCAATGACGATTCTTGTTTTTTCAGGATCATCGGCCAAATTACTTTTAGATATATTTTCAGCGATTATCGGGAAGAAATTTGGAGATACAGCCAAATAGTAAATGACATTGGCCTTTGTTCCCCATTCGGAATTATGTTTCTCAATTCGCGCACCGAATTCCTTGTAAGTCTGGTGATCGTTGATGTCCGAAACCTGATAGTAAAGATGCTTGGAAAATTCAGCCCATTTATCGTCAGCCGCTTTCCCGCTTCTTGAAAATGAATTGATCCCTTCAAGAATTTTTACTTTAAAATCATCGTCAGACAGCGGTGTGCGGCCTGTTCCTATGATAGAAAATTCGTCAGGCAGCCAGCCTTCCAAAAAAAGATTATATAATGCCGGCGCCAGTTTACGCGAATTAAGGTCACCGGTACCGCCGAAAATAATAAATATTGTTGGCTGTGATTTTATTGTTGAATACATGATGTCGTTGGTTTACAGACAAATTTCTAAATTTCCGATCCATTTTTCGGAACCCATTGTGTATGGAAAACACCTTCTTTCCCAATAAGTTCATAGGTATGAGCGCCAAAAAAATCGCGCTGTGCCTGAATCAGATTTGATGGCATTCTTTTGCTTCGAAAGGCGTCAAAATAACTTAATGAAGAAGCAAATGCCGGAATCGCGATTCCATTTGCTACGGCTTTGGACAAGACCGACCGGATGCCTGGAATTGTTTCATTCACCAAATTTGCAACATCCTCGTAAAGCAACAAATGTTTTAGTTCCTCGTCTTTCTCGTAAGCATTATAAATATCATTCAAAAAGGACGATCGAATGATACACCCGCCGCGCCATATTTTTGCAATTTCAGAAAGATTCAGACCATAATTATACTCCGTAGAAGCGTTGGAAAGCATCTGCATTCCTTGTGCATACGTTATGATCATGCTAAAGTAAAACGCTTGTTCAAGGTCGACAAGGAACTTGTCCTGGTCTACATCCAGTTTCTCCGTTTCCTGGGTACTGTATAAAGTTGCAGCCTGTTCACGAAGTGCTTTGTATTTTGATAGATCCCGCATGGCAACTGCCGTATCTATGGTAGGAATTGGAGATTGCAAATCCATAGCAGCCTGCGAAGTCCACTTTCCAGTTCCTTTTGCTCTGGCTTCATCCTTGATATCATCCAAAAGCAAATGGTCAGAACCTGGCACTCTATATTTGAAAATATCGGCCGTTATATCTACCAGAAATGATTGCAATCTTCCCTCGTTCCAGCCTGCAAATATTTTCTGAATAGAATCTCCATCCAGTTTTAATCCGTTTTTTAGAATTTCATAGCTTTCTGAGAGCAGCTGCATCAGACCATATTCAATTCCATTATGCACCATTTTTACAAAATGACCGGCCGAACCTTGCCCGATATACGTGACGCAAGGAACATCATCCACTTTCGCGGCGATGGCTTCCAGGATTGGTTTCATTACCGAATATGCCTTCTTATCACCTCCCGGCATAATGCTGGGTCCGCGGCGAGCACCTTCTTCTCCACCCGAAATACCCATCCCAAAGAAGTGATAACCAAGATCTTCAAGATATTCGACGCGTCGGTTTGTGTCAGCGAAGTGAGAATTCCCCCCATCGATAAGAATATCGCCCTTATCAAGCAAAGGCAAGAGTTCTTCAATAACGCTGTCGACAATCTTTCCGGCGGGCACGAGCATCGTAATAGCGCGCGGCGTTGTCAGGCTCGCAACGAATTCCTTTATATCACTAAACCCTTTAACTTTTATATCCTTACCTTCTTCTTCAAGCAAGGCACCTTTTGTAGCATCTTTGTCATAACCGGCTCCTGCAAAGCCATGGTCACCGATATTCAGCAGTAAGTTCCGGCCCATTGTTCCAAGCCCGATCATACCGAAATTATATTTTTGCTCTTCACTCATGATTGTGGGAATTTTTCTCTTTTTAGACCTTCAAGAATTTCCTTTGTAGACTCAAAACTGGTATGATGAAAAGCCCGGATTCCAAGTTTTTGAGCCGTGGTCGTAAACATGATCCGATCGTCAAAATAGACGCATTGCGAAGGTGTAGCTTGTGCTATACCCATCGCAAGATTAAATAGTCCGGGATCAGGTTTACGCATTTTTACTTCACAAGAGGAAATAAAGGCGTCAAAACATTCGTGGAGTTTAAATTTCCGAACACGATAATCATTTAATTCCTTGCCTTCATTATTAATCGAAATAACACGGAACCCGCAGTCTTTTTTCCATTCTTTCAGCCATTTCAGCATATCAGGCAGCTCGACCGACTGTGCGTAAATAAACGCTTTAAAATCTTCTCTGGCGAAGTCGCGGGGGTGATTGAAGATAACGGTGTCGAGATATTCGTCAAGGGTAATACTTCCAATTTCATATACATTAAAAATGAAATTATGCAGAACATTCACCTCGTCGTAATCCAGACCAAATTTTTCTGCTGCAATTTTTCGGGATTCGTGCCCCCAGCCATTGCTGAGGAGCACGCCACCGATATCAAAAAACAGAATTTTAAGATCAGTACTTTCCATTACAAGAATTAGTTGACTTTGGATTTTTGGTCTTCAATAGCCTGCAGTAATTTCTCAAAAGGCTTATTAAATTTATCAATTCCTTCCTCTTCCAATTGTTTCGTTACCGCATCGATATCGATACCGGCAGCCTTGATTTTTTCAAGAATTTCTGTTGCCGTGTCCAGATCATCTTCCAGACGGCTTGCAGGATCACCGTGGTCACGGTATGCTTCCAGCGTTTCCAACGGAATGGTATCAACAGTATCTGGCCCGATTAACGCCTCAACATATTTCGTGTCCTTAAACGCAGGGTTTTTGCTGCTAGTACTTGCCCAAAGCAAACGCTGAGGAACAGCACCTTTGTCCGCCAGTTTCTTCCAGCGGTCTGTGCTAAATACTCTTTTATAAATCTCGTAGGCTTTCTTGGCAGATGCAATTGCAACTTCGCCTTTCAGCTCTCCAAGCCCTTTTTCGTCAAGCATTGGGTCAACCAAAACGTCGATACGGCTTAGGAAGAAACTTGCAACCGAAGAAATTTTATCAATCGGTAAGCCTTTTTCCGCTCTTTCTTCCAAACCTGAAATATAAGCTTCTGTCACCGCCTCGTAACGATCCAGACCAAAAAGCAGCGTAACATTGATATTCAAACCTTCAGAAATAGCCTTTTGAATGGCAGGAAGTCCAGGCTCGGTTCCCGGAATTTTGATCATTACATTCGGCTTGTCTACCGCTTTCCAAAGTTCAAGTGCTTGTTTGATCGTTCCCTCGGTATCCAACGCAAGAAATGGAGATACTTCAAGACTTACATATCCGTCGGCTCCTACAACTTCTTCGTCGTAAACCGGACGTAAAAGGTCACACGCGAGTTTGATATCACTTACCGCCAGACCAAAAAATATTTCTTCGTTTGTTTTATCTCCTTTTGACAACTCGCTGATATCGGCGTCGTAGTCAGAGCTACTGCTGATCGCCTTTTCGAAAATAGCGGGATTTGAAGTGACGCCTCTTACGCCGTCTTCTTCAACTAATTTTTTTAATTCACCTGTGTTAATGATCTTACGGTCAATGAAATCCAACCAGATGCTTTGCCCAAAATCGTGGATCTGTTTTACTTTGTTACTTGCCATAACCAACTTTAATTTGAATTAAAAATTTATAATTTTATAAATCACTTACTTAGGACGACAATAATGTGGTTCTAACCTTAGTTGAGCCGCATTATTGCCGGTTTAGCCCTATTTACCCAACAAAGCTTTTGCCTTATTAATTACATTTTCGACGGTAAATCCGAAAACTTTATACAATTCCTCAGCCGGAGCCGATTCTCCAAACGTTGTCATGGCAATAATGTCACCCTCGTCAGTCACGTACTTATGCCATCCAAGGGGAGAGCCTGTCTCAACTGCCAGGCGTTTTCTGATCGCCTTGGGGAAAACTTCTTCCTTATAAGCAGCATCCTGCCTTTCAAATAACTCCCAGGATGGCATACTCACGACGCGCGCGGCAATGCCTTCTTCTTTTAATCTGGCCTGGGCGGACATAATCAATTCAACCTCAGAGCCAGTCGCAATCAGAATTACATCCGGTGTCTTCTCCGAATCAGAAAGTATATACGCACCCTTTTCTAACTGTGTAGCCTTGCCATATTTTGTCTGGTCTAAAATTGTCAATCCCTGGCGGGTAAAAACGACTACTACCGGACCGCCTTTATGTTCCAGTGCCACGCGCCATGCCTGTGCGGTTTCATTGGCGTCCGCCGGGCGGATCACAACAATATTTGGAATCGAACGCAGTGAAATTAATTGCTCAATGGGCTGGTGCGTCGTTCCGTCTTCGCCCAGACCGATACTGTCGTGCGTGTAAACAAAAATCGGTTTTATTTTCATGATCGCAGCCAGGCGTATCGGCGGACGCATATATTCTGAAAAAATCAGGAAGGTCGCACCGAACGGAATCACGCCTTTTGTTAACGCCATTCCGTTTAAGGCAGAGCCCATGGCATGTTCCCTGATACCAAAATGGAAGTTTCTTCCATCTCTTTTTTCAGGAGTAAAAGAGTCAAATTCTTTAAGATTCGTGTCGGTAGACGGAGCTAAATCTGCCGCCCCTCCAATTAAATTAGGCAGGCTGGCTGCAATCGCATTCAGAACTTTTCCTGACGCCTGGCGCGTTGCCATTTTTTTGTCGGAAGCTTCAAAAACCGGAAGATTATCCTGCCAGCCTTTTGGCAATTCACCGCTGCTTGCCAGTTCATATTCGGCAGCAAGCTCGGGGAATTTCTCTTTATATTCACCGAACAGCTCATTCCATTTCTTTTCAAGCGCAGTTCCCTTTTCTCCGGCCGCTTTGTAGTAATCTGCAACTTCTTCGGGAACGACAAAGGACTGTTCCGGATCGAAACCGAAAAACTCTTTTACTAATTTCACTTCATCCGCTCCCAGTGGAGAACCATGTGAACCCGCTGTATCTACTTTATTCGGACTCCCGTATGCGATCTGTGTGCGAACTTTGATGAGCGAAGGGCGATTTTTTTCACCTTGTGCATTCCTCACGGCAATATTCAGAGCGCTAACATCATTTCCATCATCGACAACCTGAACATGCCAGCCATATGCTTCAAAACGTTTTGCTACATCTTCGGTAAAAGCGATGTCAGTTGCGCCTTCAATAGAAATATGGTTATCATCATATAAATAAATAATGTTACCTAATTCCAAATGCCCGGCCAGCGAGGCGGCTTCCGAAGTAACGCCTTCCATCATATCACCATCACTGCAGATGGCGTAAATATTATAATCGAAAATTTCATAGCCTGGTTTGTTGTAACGTGCAGCAAGGTGTTTCTGGGCGATTGCAAAGCCGATTCCATTAGCAAAACCCTGACCTAACGGCCCTGTTGTAACATCAATTCCCGGTGCCAGTCCATACTCGGGATGGCCAGCTGTTTTACTATCGAGTTGTCTGAAATTTTTAAGGTCGTCGAGTGAAAGATCATAACCTGTCAAATGCAGGTAGCTGTATTGAAGCATGCAGCCATGGCCAGCAGATAAAATAAACCTGTCGCGATTAGCCCAATCCGGATTTTTGGGATTATAGTGCATGAAGTGCGACCATAAAACGTGAGCCATCGGAGCGGCTCCCATAGGCATGCCCGGATGCCCTGAATTTGCTTTTTGCACTGCGTCAACGGAGAGCAATCTCGCGGTGTTGATGCCTAATTGTTCAATTTCCTTAGTATCTGATCCCATTTTAAGCTACTCTATTTAGATTAGTTATTTTCGTTAAACCGATAAAACGGCCATTTCCTGACTCGGAACCAGGTTTAAGTAGCACAAATTATCGTCACTTGGTAGAAACTTGATCTTAATTTGCACAATTAAAAATCAAGTTACCAGACTTGAAACGGAATTCCTATCTTATCCGGCAAAGACTTTTGATATAACTTTTATGCCAAATATCGTATCCCAATTTGGCATAGATTAGAATCTGCCACTCCCCAACTCGATAAAACAGAGCCATATCAGTTGGTAAAATTGTTGTTTAATAATGTTTTTCGAAATAGCTGTTTGAAGGATTTTGTTGTATATATACCAGTATTCGTGTTCAAACAAAGCACGATCTTGACACAGGAACAGGGGTGCTTTTGGAAAAAAACTTAAAACGTTGTAAATAGTAAGAAGTTACGGTCTGAGTAGTAAGTTTTAACCAGTTAATTTTGAAATATGTCATTGAGAGGTCCGATAATTTCAATTGAAGACGACGCAGATGACCAGTACCTTTTGAAGAGTGTGCTGGAAGAGATGAAAATACCGAATGCAGTTCATTTCTTTGACAACGGCCTGGAAGCACTTAAATATCTGGAAGTAACAAAGGAACAGCCATTTTTGATTTTGTGTGATATCAATATGCCGGTCATGAATGGTCTGGAGTTAAGGCAGTATATTGATGGTAATGATTACCTTAAAAAGAAGTCGATCCCTTTTGTTTTTCTAAGTACTTCGGGCAATGCCGGGTTAGTCGAAGTTGCTTATGAATCCACGATCCAGGGATATTATAAAAAGGCAAGCGGTTTTGATGCCTTTAAAAAACAAATTGAACTGATCATAGAATATTGGAAAGCCTGCCTTCATCCGAATAATTTTTCTACTAATAGCTAAATTTATTTGCTGATACGTATTCTCGTATAAAATAAATGGCTTCCTGGACACCAGGAAGCCATTTATTTATGGATACACCACTATTTGGACAATTGTTCAAATTCTTCATCCGTCAGCTCAATTTCAGACGCTTTCAGATTTTCATGCAAATGGTCAACTGATTTGGTACCGGGGATTAAAAGAATGTTTGGCGACCTTCTTAAAAGCCACGCAAGGGCAATCTGCGCAGTCGTTGCTTTATGGTCCTCGGCAATTTTTCCAAGTTTTTCTGCGAGCTTCTGAGGACCGGAAGCCAGCGGGAACCATGGTATAAAAGCTTGCCCTTTTTTGGCAGTATAATCTACAATTTCTTCCCACTGTCTGTTGCCAAGGTTATATAGATTTTGGACAGAGACGATTGGAAGGATTTTTTCGGCTTGCTCAATTTGTTTGATATCAACCTCAGATAAACCGACGTATTTAATCTTTCCGGCTTTAACTGCTTCTGCCACAGGTGCAAGCGTCTCTTCGACTGGTATTTTCGGGTCGAAGCGGTGGAGCTGCCAGAGATCGATCGTATCAACTTTTAATCTTTTCAGGCTGCCTTCAATGTTTTCCTGAATGAATTTCGGATCTCCATTTGGTACCCATTGATTTGGGCCTGGGCGCGTGAATCCACCCTTCGTAGCGATAACCAGTCCCTTCTTATACGGATGCAAGGCATCAGCAATGAGCGACTCATTGAAGTGCGGGCCATAGGCATCTGCTGTATCTATGAAATTCACGCCAGCCGAAACTGCTTCCTGTAAAACTTTTTTTGCATTCTCCCGGTCTTCAACTTCTCCAAAAACTCCGAATCCGGTAAGTTGCATTGCGCCGTATCCTAAGCGGTTTATTTCTATATCGTTACCTAATCTATAGGTTAAAGATGCTCTCGATTCTGTTGCCATTTTGTAGCTTATTTACTTTTATTTCGTTTGATTAATATTCAAAATTACAAGATGGACAATTGCCGGATTTGACTTTTTAGTCCATTGTTTTTGACAAAATCGTTCAATTTTTATGCCAAAGATCAAGTGCATGATCAACTCGTCTTGCGGTTGGGCGGGGAATGTTCTTACTAACTAACTTATATTACTTTTAACGATCCCGAGTTTTTTCATTTTGCTCACCATGGTTGATACCGGGAGATCCAGCAGAACTGCAGCTCCATTGGGCCCGGATATCCTGTTGTTACATTTTTTCAATACGGAAAGAATATGATCCCGCTCAAGCTCCTCCATTGTTTTTACAGGAGAATCGGTACGTCTTGCTATATTTTCGACTTTTGCTTCGTTGGAAGGCGGCAGCAATATTTCTTCTATTTGGTTGCCGGATGCCATCAGCACACTTCGTTCGATCAAATGTTGTAATTCCCTGACGTTTCCCGGCCAGGAATATGTAGTTAATTGATCCAAGGCATATTTAGATATCGACTCCAGCCGCTTACCCGCAAGTTTTGCGTAATGTTTAAAGAAATAATGAGCCAACAAGGGAATGTCTTCAGGGCGCTCCCGCAGTGGAGGAAGCATTATAGGAAAAACAAAAAGCCTGTAATAGAGATCAAGCCGAAAACGCCCACTCGCTATTTCCTTTTCCAAATCTCTGCTGGTCGCTGCAACAATACGGACATCCACCTTGATTGAACCTCTTCCGCCAATTCTTTCGATTTCCTTTTCTTGTAATACCCGCAGCAACTTTACTTGGAAATCCAAAGGCATTTCACCGATTTCATCCAGCATTATTGTGCCGCCTGAGGCTTGTTCGAATTTTCCAATCCGCTTTTCATAAGCACCTGTAAAAGAGCCTTTTTCATGACCAAAAAATTCAGATTCTATGAGATTGGGAGGAAGGGCTGCGCAGTTAACCTTGATAAAAGGTCTATTTCTGCGTGGGGATAATTTATGGATTATTGATGCAATTCCTTCTTTTCCCGTACCACTTTCTCCCAGAATCAAAACGGAAGTAGTGCTGGCTGCAACCTGTCTGACCAGTTCAAAAACTTCCTGCATACCTCGACTTGTTCCAATAATTCCTTCGAAGTCTGTTTTGATTTCTTCATCGTCCGGCTTTTCCAGCCCGGTTGTTTTGAAGGTGCTTTTGAAATCTGAGATTGTCAGAGATCTCGCTTTTTGCTGCTGATCATAGTGATGGCGATACTGGGCGATATCAAGCGTTACAAGTAAATCCTTCTCGCGAAACGGTTTAACAAGAAATCCATAGGGATTAGTCGCTTTTGCAGCTTGCAAAACCTGGGCACTCGAGTTTGCAGATAAATAGATAAATGGCAGGTTCATCTCATTGAGCAAAAGCGCAAGATCAATTCCTGTCCGATCTCCCTGCAGATAAATATCCAGAACGATCAGGCACGGCTTCTCCGTTGCGATCATCTGGAGTGCTTCGTCAACAGAAAATGCGATACCACAAACTTTATATCCGGCGTTCTCCAGCGTGATACGAATATCGCCGGCAACGATATACTCATCTTCAACGATCAGGATCTTTTTACACATGGTATAATGCGGTTTGGTTCTGAAAGATACAGGTCTGCCGTAAATGCTGCGAACTGCAAGTAAGCTATATAAATTTGAGGTTTTTATTTTTTCGATGAAATGTACAAGTCTGCTGATAAAATGTCAATCTCTTTTTTCTGACAGGAATAAGTGTGGCTAACAAGTCCGAAAAGAAGAAAACAAACTTGATAAAGTATACCGAATGGTATATATTTGTGTTAAATATTAATACTGTTTTATGTCAAAAGCAGAGAAAACGAAAGCGTTTATCATCGAGAAGACTGCGCCTATTTTTAATAGAAAAGGCTATGCGGGAACTTCCATCAATGATATGACTGAGGCAACTGGTCTGACACGCGGAAGTATTTACGGGAATTTTTCCAACAAGGACGAAGTAGCGCTCGCGGCGTTTGACTATAATCTGTCGAAGATAAATGAAATCTATAAAGCAGAGCTTGCCAAACAAAATACGACCCGTGAAAAGTTATTGGTATTTGTGAATGTTTACGTCAATTTTCTTTCGCATCCGTTCCCCGACGGAGGTTGTCCGATTTTAAATACCGCCATTGAGGCCGACGATACACATCCTGGATTAAAGAAGAAGGCACTGGCAGGCATTTTGCGTTGGAAGCAAACGATTATCGAACTTATCGGGCATGGAATTGCTGCAAAGGAAATTGATCCGTCTGTTAATCCGGAACAAATTGCTTTGACGATTATCGCTACGATTGAGGGAGGAATAATGATTGCACAGGCATCCGGAAAAATGAATTATTTAAAACTAATTATGAAGTCAGTCGAAAAGATCATCAATGATCTTGTTAAATAATAATCCGGACACAATGAAAATCGGGCTGCGGAGTGATCGACTCGCAGCCCGATTTTTGTTGTACTTTTAAACAGTCAGTTTAACTTGCTGAGCCTGTTTTTGAGCCTTCAACGAAAGTTCAGTTGCAAGAAAACAGTGCTCCTGCGACATCGCAGTTTCAGTTCTGTTCAAAACATCGTCGACCAGTTGCCTTCCATATGGCAATGGTTCTTTGCTGCAATCGATATATTGAGTTTCTTTCCCGTTAACTAAAAACAAATGGTTTCCACCGTCACGTCCGGCAATATCCACATTTTTACGAAGTTCAATAAATCCTTCAGTTCCCAAGATTGTCAGACGGCCATCACCCCAGCTTTTTAGCCCATCCGGAGTAAACCAGTCTACCCGTATGTAGCCGGTTCCGCCATTTCCACGGATCATGCAGTCCCCAAAATCCTCGAATTTAGGATATTGAGGATGGCTCACATTGCCAACCTGAGAAGCTACAACTTCTGCTTTTGTTGATCCGGTAAAGAATAAGAATTGGTCAAACTGGTGAGAAGCGATATCGCATATCACGCCGCCATAACGTTTTGCATCAAAAAACCATTCAGGACGTGAATTTGCAGAAATTCGATGAGGGCCAAGTCCTATTGTCTGGATAACCTTTCCGATTGCTCCGGCTTTTACAAGCTCTCCCGCTTTTACAGTCGCCCGGTTTTCAAGACGTTCACTATACATAATGGAGTAGATGCGGCCTGTTTCTTTTTGTACTTTCCGTACTTGTGCCAGCTGTTCAAGCGAAGTAATTCCCGGCTTGTCAGCCATATAGTCTTTTCCGCTTTGCATAACCCGTATACCGATCGGGGCACGCTCGTCAGGAATGGCAGAACTCAAAACGAGTTGAATTGACTTGTCGTTCAGGATGTCTTTTTCGTTTGCTACCAGTTTTGCATCAGGATATTTTTTTCCGAAAGCAGCGGTCAGTTCAGCTTCTTTTGCATAGTACGCAACAAGTTGCCCTCCACCTCGAATAACAGCTTCCACTTGTCCGTATATATGGTTGTGATTCATACCGATTACTGCAAACTTGATCCGTCCAGGCTCAACGATTTCGTCCTCCAACACTGCAGGCTTTGCCGTTACTGAATAGCTTGAGATATTTTTTGCCTCTCCGGGAAGGGACGACATCATTATAATTCCAGCTGCCGTTCCCATAGTACTGCGAATAAATTCACGTCGGTTGTCTTCTGTTTTTTTCATTTTAGGATGCAATGGAATATATCTTTTCTGGTAACTGATTCTGATTTAATAGGAAGACTTATTTCCTCTCTAGCTACCCTTAAAAAATGCGAAAATGTTCATTTTCTTCGAAATTATGGTACTGAATTCAATGGCAATCACGCAGTCCAGCGGCCGCAAAAAGTAGGTTGGAAACTGCGCAATTGCGTGGCACATTTTTATTGACCGGATTTTAGTGAAATTTATTGAGGTTTTTACTTTATCTTAATAATCACCGCCTGTAAAATATTTGAACGACGGCTTTTTTGAGAAAATTCTTTTGAATATTAAGTTATAAAAGGTTACTAATGAATAATGAAAAAAGCATCGCTGATGATCTTACCCTGGCGAAGGAAAGATTTGATCTGGTAGCGAAGGCGACACATGATGTAATTCGTGATTGGGATCTGGAAAAAAAGACGATATGGTGGAGCGATGTCATAGATTCTCTTTTTGGTTACAGAAAGCAAGATATTGTATCCGGGCAAGATTTTTGGTATGACAATATCCATCCCGATGATCAGACGCGTGTGGTCACAAATATTCATAATCTGATCGGGCAAAGGGAGAAAAACTGGTCTCAATATTATCGTTTCAGAAAGGCTGATGGATCTTTTGCGTACGTTCACGACAGAGGATTTACGATCATGGAAGGAGACAAACCCGTCCGTATAGTCGCTTCGATGCAAGATATTTCAGAACGGATTGCTTATCAAAAAGCATTGGAGGAAAGTGAGACCCGTCTTAGTTTTGCTCTGTCTTCTGCTCAATTGTATACCTGGGAATTTGATATAGAGAATCAGATTGTCCATTGGGGCGAGGGAACTCAGACGCTTCACGGATTTAAAAATGTACAGTCAATTTCATCCGTGGAAGTAATACAAAATGCCCATCCTGACGATCGTGATAGGATTAGTGCGGCTGTGGAACGTGCGCTTACAGCAGAATCAGGTGGAAAGTATGATATAGAATACAGAACCTTTGATGCTTTTGACAATAGTTTGCGATGGGTCCATACAACGGGACAGGCATATTTCAGCGCGGATGGGAAGCCGTATCGTTTTTCCGGTGTTACGAAAGATATTACGAATCAGGTACTTATCAAAGAAAGGGTTTCAATTGCCGACCAGCGGGCTTCCGTTGCGATTGAAGGTTCGGGCGCGGGTTCTTTTACACTGGATCTTGCAACAGATGAAATTCTGTATTCGCCGACTTTCGTTAAAATTCTTACCGGCACTGAGTCAAATACCAAGCGGAGAGAGGTTTTTGTTGAGCATATTCATAAAGACGATCTTCCGGTTCGTGATGCTGCATATGCCGAGACTCGAAAAACGGGTGAGCTAAGTTATGAGGCAAGGTTTATCTGGCAGGACGGCTCCGTGCATTGGGTCAAGGTAATCGGTAAAAATTTGATCAACTCGGATGGTCAGGCTGTGACGTTGTCAGGGATCGTACTCGACATTACGGCCAGGGTGGAGGCAGAGAAAAAACTCGCCGAGAGTGAGGCAAACCTCAGGCTGTTGATTGACAGCGCCCCGGTTGCCATCGGACTGTTGAAAGGAGAGAATTTGATAATTGAAGCAGCAAATCCCAGCATTCTCCACGTTTGGGGAAAAGATGCCAGTGTTCTTGGAATGCCGCTTATAGAAGCTTTACCTGAGCTGAAAGGACAGGAATATCCGGCTTTGTTAGCGAATGTCTACCAATCCGGAGTTCCGTATTATGGATCTGAGGCCAGGGTCGAACTGTTCAGAGATGGGAGGCAGGAGCCGGTTTATTTCAATTTTGTTTATACTCCTATATTTGAATCTGACAGGGTAAACGGAATAATTGTCGTAGCTAGTGAAATTTCAGATCAGGTGCGCGCTAAGCTCAAAATCGCAGATAGCGAAAGGAAGCTTAGAAATTTGATCGATGAAGCGCCCATTGCAATTTCACTTTTTGTTGGCAGGGATCTGGTTATTGAAAACCCGAATGATGCTATGCTGAAAATTTGGGGAAAGGGTAACAGTGTCGCAGGCAAAAAGCTGGTGGATGTGCTGCCTGAGCTGCGCGCGCAGCCTTTCATGCAAATTCTTGACGATGTTTATACCACAGGAATCGCCTATCATTCAGATGCAGCGCGGGCAGATCTGGTAATAGACGGCGTAATGAAAACTTTTTACTTTGATTTTACATATCAGCCCCTTCGTGATTCGGATGGTGAAATTTACGCTATTCTTGATATGGCGATCGATGTGACCTCGCAGATCGAATCGCGGTCTATGCTTGAAAAAAGTGAAGAAAAATACCGGCAGTTGGCCAGCGAACTTGAACAGCATATCCAGAAGAGGACCAACGAGTTGCGAAAGGCCAACCAGGAATTAACGGTTTCAAATACTAATCTTCAGCAATTTGCTTATGCTGCAAGTCATGATATGCAGGAGCCTCTCAGGAAAATCCAATCGTTCAGTTCGCGCCTTCAAACACAATATGAGGACATTCTGGATACTTCTGGTGTATTCATGCTGAACCGAATGCAGGATGCAGGAAAAAGAATGTCAATGATGATTGACGATCTGCTTGCTTATTCAAGACTTTCGACGCGTGATGGGGAGTTTTCGGTCGTTAACATGAATAAAGTGGTAGCTGAGGTTTTATCTGATCTGGAGATCGCCGTGCAGGAGTCCGGCGCGCGCGTTATCACAGAAGAACTTATTCCGGTTTGGGGAAACGCCCGCCAACTCTCCCAACTTATTCAAAATATTATAAGCAACTCGGTAAAATATAGAAATGAAGAGCAGAAGCCTGTAATCCAGATAAGGAGTTCAAGAGTTTATCAGCAAGATACAGAAATCTCAACTGATCTTGCATCAGATCAGGGTTATATCAAAATTGAAATAGAGGATAATGGAATCGGTTTTAGTATGGAACATCTCGACAGAATATTTCAAATGTTTCAGCGCCTTCACGGGCGAAGCGAATATTCCGGTTCGGGTATCGGTCTGGCCTTGTGCCGAAAAGTAGTACAAAACCACAACGGACATTTGACGGCTGTGAGTGAGGAAGGCAAGGGTGCAACATTTATTATTTATCTGCCTGAAATGAAAGAATGATACAATTTGATAAATATTAATTCGATCCGATCGATATTAGTGCTATTGGAAATTGCAAAAAAGGATAAATAATCTGAAATTGCGCCCCCAAATTTTTACAGATTATAATGACCAGTATTTCCTGCGGAATCGACTTCGGAACTTCCAATTCAAGTATAGCAATAGCAAATCAGGGTAACGTCCATCTCGTTCAGGTTGAAGGTTCAAGTACAACAACGCCAAGTGCGATGTTTTTTCTTAGAAAAGGAAATGTGCCTTTTTATGGAAGAGCAGCAGTAAATATGTTTTTGGAAAGAAACCCTGGTCGTTTTATGCGCAGCTTAAAACGTGTTTTAGGAACACCAGTCATGCGTCAGGGTACCATGGTGAACGGTGAGTTGATGCGCTTCAATGAAATAATTATTTCATTTTTACAGAATTTGAAAGATAAGGCGGATGCCGAGGCCGGGCAGGAAATTGAAAATGTAGTGATGGGAAGGCCCGTCCATTTTGTAGACAACGACAGTGCCGCGGATGTAAGAGCTGAGGCAGAACTGAAGGAGATCGCAAAACAGCTGGGCTTTAAAAACATAGATTTTCAGTTTGAGCCTATTGCCGCTGCGTTTGCGCATGAGGTTAATATGTTGGGTGAGAAGCTGGCGATTGTCGTGGACTTAGGAGGCGGTACCTCTGACTTCACTGTAATCCGCCTGTCGAATAAATACATTCACAAAGCGGATCGGGCTTCAGATATTCTTGCCAATACAGGGATTCGGGTAGGTGGAAATGATTTTGACAAAGATTTGAGCCTGGCGGCAATTATGCCCGAGCTGGGTTACCGGACTACCTACGGAGCCAAAAATTTGGAGGTGCCTTTGTATCACTA
The DNA here is from genome assembly GCF_900108855.1 of Dyadobacter koreensis. Lineage (GTDB taxonomy): Bacteria > Bacteroidota > Bacteroidia > Cytophagales > Spirosomataceae > Dyadobacter > Dyadobacter koreensis. The sequence goes on along the minus strand of NZ_FNXY01000004.1, from coordinate 555,968 downwards.
TTTTGATTTGTCCGAATGGAGCAAGGTTAACTTTTTATATACAACAAAAATCATTTCGCAAACGAAGCAGATTCTTTTTGAGGCCCACGATAAAACACGGTACAAAAGGCTGTTGCAAGTGCTGGAACAAGAAACAGGTCATACACTTTTAGCAGCAACAGAGGAAACAAAAATTGCGCTTACTTCCCAGTCAGAATATGATGCTCCTTTTGATTTCCTTGAAGACGGGTTGACAACCAAAGTTACCCGCGAGCAGTTTGACGAGGCGATATTTCAAAAAATTGAGAAAATATCAAATTCTGCGATGCAGTGCCTTGCAGATGCAGGTGTTCAAAAAGAAGATATCGATCTTGTAATTCTCACAGGTGGTTCAACCGAGGTCCCCTTGATCCAGTCCGAATTTAAAAAGCTCTTTCCTAATGCAGCTCTGGCAGATGAAAATAAGCTGTCGAGTGTAGGGCTTGGTCTGGCTTACGACAGTCAGAATAAGTTTGGCAGAATTTGAAATACAAAAAACGGAGCGCATTTCGCTGCTCCGTTTTATTTTAAGTATTTTTTGATGGAAACAGTTGAGCAGTAATTTATTGCTGCGCCTCTCTAATCCGTCTGATCTTTCCGTCACTTTTCGTCATTAGATACATTTCATGTGCGTAACCATCATATTCAACCCGCAAATCAACACGTTTGGAGTTGGTAATCGTCCGCAGATCTGTTGGTTTCGAATGCTCTTTGATGACGATTTCGTAGATTGTGGAATCTGCTAATTGTTTGTTAATATTTGCAAAAAAGATACGTCCGTTGACGATATCGCCGAAAATATATTTGTCTCTTAGAGCAGCCAATTTTCCCTCATACACCGAACCACCGCTTATGGCATTTCCGTCGTTGTGATCATATTCCAGATAAGGTGTGATGTATTTTTTTGATTCCTGAGTCGGGATTTTAAAGACTGTTTTGAGATCGGTGGGAGAAATTCCGTAACTGCCCTCACGTGTGTTCCAGCCATAATCTCCACCTTTGACTACCACATTCACCTCTTCAAAATTGCCTTCACCCACTTCCGAACTAAAAAGGATTTTCCCATGCTTTAAGTCCCATGACATCCGGTGGGGATTTCTAAAACCATAAGCGTAGATTTCCTTCCTTATGCCTGGCTCGGTAAGGTTCACAAAAGGATTGTCTTTGGGAATTCCGTATTGTTTATTAGGACCGTCATTGCCAAGGGGATTGATCCGGATGATGGTTCCAAGGAGCGATTTTAAATGATGTGTCAATTCGGGATGCTTGCCAATTGTTGACCCGCCGTCACCAGTTCCGATATATAACATTCCATAATCGGGATCCGTTTTGTCAGTAACGGGGACGAAGCCGATATCCTGAGTTCCATGAACACCGGAAGGCACATTGATCCTGATGATCTCTCGTTTTGTCCCTTCAAAGCCAGTATTTTTCACGTCATTGATTCTCCACTCGGAAACCACCCACTGCATCGCTACATTAATTGAGTCGGGAAACTCATAATCGGCTTTTTTTCTGGCAAATTCCTCCGTATGCGTGATGTAGATCAGTCCATTGTTTAAAAAGTCCGGATGAAAAGCAAAACTTCCAAGTCCGGTTCCCAAGCCTGGCGTATTGATGTAATGATCAATCTTTGACCGGATATCCAGAAAAGTATTTACCTTCCCCTTGCTGATCCTGTAAATTATTCCTCGCTGGTCGCTGACATATAAAGTTCCGTCCGCGGAAGGATGTGGCCGCATGTTGGCTATTCTTGTAAATGGCGGTTTGTCCGAGGAAGCCGGGATCTGAGCAAAGTCTTCAAGCTCAATACTTACCACTGAACTTTTTACCGGAACTCCCACACGGCCGGTTGCTGATGCTAAAGTCAGATTCTCGGCTTCAACCACAAGTGGCTTTACCTGATGAAGTTTTGTTTCCCCGTCGATATATGCAAGGATAGCATTTATTTCTCCCGGCTTTAAAAAGTCGAAAGGGGGCATCACCATTTTGAACTTTTTACTCAGATTGACCGCTCTGGTATCACCTGAATCAATAACTTTTGCAGGGTTTTGAATGAATTCAGTTAATTGCTTTTTTGAAAGCAGGTTGGTTATACCGCCAAGTCTGGGGCCAATTCCTTCCTCTTCTATTGCGTGGCAGGAGGCGCAGCTAGAATTAAACAATTCTTTTCCTTCCAGAAGCGTTTTGCGATCAGTAAGGTATGCAATGGAACTCTGGCTGAAAACCGCCGCAATAGGAGTAAAGAACAAACAATAAAAAATAATTTTAGATGTTTTAAAAATGAACATAAAGCAGAAATACTAATCCGGGTTTAGAGAAAATGTTTAATAATTAAAAACCGGATAGTATGATCTCTACTCATTCAGGGGCATTGGTATACAAAATATTGAGGTGAGCTGCTTTACCTGATCACATGTACTGATGTTTATCTGGATTAAAATGTTTATCTGGATTAAAACAAAAAAAGGCCGGAGCTTGCTCCGGCCATATCTATCGACGTTGAGTAAAGTAATTACTAAGTGGTATTATTCTACGTTTCTTCCGTTTTTGTCAAGTTTGACACGCGCATTCTCGTTGCCTTTTTTGACTGACAGGTCGTAGTATTGTGTTTTATCATCTGCCGTTACCAGAAATGCCTCTACAACTTTCCATCCGGCAAATGCTTCGCTATTTATAGTTGCCTTCACAGCAGCAGGAAGTTCGTCTGGTTTAACCGAAACTTTGTCCTGATTTACTGTTATTGCCATTTTATTTTCCAAAACGGGTGTAGCCTGAACAGAGGCGAAAGAGATAAGAGATAAGGCTACCGCCGATATTATTAGCTTTTTCATAATCTGTGTTTATTTAATTAAATCAGTATTACTGTGCCTTTGCACGTTTATTCATTTTGAACAATTTGTAATAGGATTATGCCAAATCTTATAAGTATTTATAAATCAATACTTTAACAGTATGTTGATAAGTTTACAGTTGTTTACTACATACCCCATATTGTTGAAAATATCTTCAAAACAATCTTTGGCACATTGAAAGGAATATGAATTTATTTATTGAAATTAGCTTTATAATAAGTCACACTTTTTTCACACATCTATGAAAATATCGCTACTACTCAACAGTCTGCTGATTTTCACCTTTATTTCTTCTTCCTTACTGGCGCAGCAATCCGGTCAAAAAGAACTTATACTGAAAAATGGCACATTTCTTCCGACGAATAATATAACTCCCAAAGGTCTTCGGGAGCTTAATAAAAAGCTCGTTCCGTTCAAGAAGAAATCTTTTTTGATCATTCAGTTTGACGCCATTCCTTCGCCTTCGCAACGAGAGAATTTACTGGCGAATGGTATTGAATTGCTGGATTACATACCAAACAATGCTTACACGGCCGCAATCACTGGTTCTCTAAACGATGTTTCACTTAAGGAGTCGGGAGCTCGCTCGGTTGTTATACCCAGTGCTAGCCAGAAGCTGCAGACATCTCTTGCGAATGGTAAAATTCCGGGTCATATAAAAAGCGCAGATGGTTTCATTGATGTATGGATAAGTTTTTTGCGAGCTTTTTCACCGGAGGACGTCTCGGTTGCGCTGAAAAATCAAGGCTTTGAAATCACGTCCGATGTTTATCAGAATTATCAGGTACTGGAAATAAAGCTTCCCGAAAATCGATTGATGGAGCTCGCCGAATTACCTTTTATACAATATGTTCAGGCTAAACCAAAGGAGGACACACCCGTTAATAACCACAGCATTGTTAACGGACGTGCTAATATGCTGGGTTCGTCTATTGGCGCAGCCAGGAATTTACATGGGGAAGGCGTGGTGGTTGGCGTTGGCGACAACGCCGATCCTTTGCAACACGTTGATATGATAAATCGGGTTATAAACCGTATGGCGATAGACTCCGGCACACACGGGGTGCATGTGATGGGAACTTTGGGTGGTGCCGGGATAGTGACTGAAAAGTATGCTGGCTATGCTCCGAAGGTAAAAATGATCGCTCAATTGTATTCAAATATTCTGGCCTATGCTCCGGTCTACGTACAGGATTTTGGAATGGTGATCACAAACAATTCGTATGGAAACGATGTAAGTAATTGCTCGACATTTGGCGATTATGATCTCACTTCAAATATCCTTGATCAGCAGGCTTTTCAAATGCCATATCTGCAACATGTCTTCGCTGCGGGGAATAGTGGAAATACTAATTGTGCACCGTTCACGAATGGATTTGGAAACGTGGTCGGAGGTTATCAGGCCGCCAAGAACGTAATTACGGTTGGGAATACCACTATGGAAGGTGTAATTGCCCCAGGTTCCAGCAAGGGGCCGGTGACGGACGGAAGGGTGAAGCCGGAAATTTCTGCTCAGGGAACGCAGGTGGTATCTTCATATGCCATTAATAATAATTATATCAATTCTACTGGAACCAGTATGGCGGCACCTGCTGTTTCTGGCGGACTTGCACTGCTTTACCAGCAGTATCGTAACCTGCATAACCAGCAAAATCCGAGGAACGGGTTAATGAAGGCGTTGCTTTGCAACGGAAGTGCTGACAAAGGAAATGCCGGTCCTGACTACCAATTTGGATTTGGGTGGATGAACCTGTTACGTTCGGTTAAAATGCTGGAAACTAATAGTTACAGAACTGCAACTGTCGCGAATTCAGCAAAGAATTCCTTTGAAATTGAAATCCCGGCAAATACAGCTCAGTTGAAAGTTATGCTATACTGGAATGACCCCGCTGCTTCGATTCTGGCGGCTAAGACACTGGTAAATGACCTGGACCTGACGGTTGAAAATTCTTCAATAGTGATACTTCCTAAAGTGCTGGATTCTAATCCAGCAAATGTAAACGTCCCGGCAACCAGCGGAGCTGACCATACTAATAATATGGAACAGGTGGTTATAAATAGTCCAGGTGCCGGAAATTATAAAATCAGTGTGAACGGAACTGCCGTCACGCAGGGTGCCGGGCAGGAATACTTTGTAGTTTACGACATTATTCCCGCTTCTACTACTCTGACTTACCCCATCGGTAAGGAGCGCTTGGCACCTGGCGACGGAGTCTACGTTAGCTGGGATGTGTTTGGCAATGCATCCGGGGAATTCAGGGTGCAATTTTCCAAAGATAACGGAGCTAACTGGAACGATATTTCAGGCAATCCGATCAGTACTAATTCTTTGATTGCCTGGACTGTCCCTGATGAAGCAACGGAAAAGGCCAGGATCAAAATTATAGCTACGGCGACTGGAGCAGAAACTGTCAGTGAAGCGTTTACAATCATGCGGCCTCCTTCCATCAGGTTGTCAGGTGTACAGTGTGAAGGTTACATTGCACTGGAATGGGACGCGGTCGCCGGCGCTACGGACTATGAGGTGATGATTTTGCAAGGCGATGAAATGGTTTCTGCCGGCACCACAACAAATTTGAATTTTACTTTAAGTGGTTTATTAAACGAAAATACACAATGGGTTTCCGTCAGATCGCGAGTAAATGGTAATCCGGGACCGAGAGCAAATGCTCTTTCGCGCAAGCCGGATTCAGGCACATGCCAGGGGACTATATCCAACAATGACCTCAAACTGGAAAGTATCGTGTCGCCGGCGGCGTCAGGTAGACAATTTACTCCGACAATGTTCTCTGCCAACACGCCGATTGTTATAAGGATAAAAAATTTAGATGATCAAATATCGTCCGGCGAGGTCGCTGTCAGTTATTCTATTAATAACGGAGTTGTAAAGAATTATCTGGTTAACCTGACTATTAATGCCGGTGCGACACTGGATTACTCTTTTCCCGATCAGGAAAATTTTTCTGCACTGGGTACTTATTCAATTTCCGCATCTGTAAGCAAAACGACAGATCTGGTGACAGCAAACAACTCTGTCGGCAGAATATTTAAACAATTGGCAAATCCGGCGGTGGTCTTGCCTTTCGTAGATAATGTCGAATCTGCCTCAGCTCAAATCCAGACGATGAATGTGTCAGGATTGGAGGGGGCTGACCGGTACGATTTTTCAAATAGCACGAGTGCCGGCCGGCTGCGTACTTTTGTGAACTCGGGAATGGCATATTCAGGAAGTAAGGCATTTAATCTTGATGTAGATCGGTTCCTCCCGGAGGGAAATACCAATTTTCTGGCGGGTACTTTTAATTTGTCAAACTACAACCTGTCGAACGATATTCGTCTTTATTTCCGTTATAAAAACCACGGTCAGGCGGTGCATCCGGATAATAAAGTTTGGGTGAGAGGAAGTTATACCGATCCATGGATTCTTGCCTACGATCTCGCTTTGGAGCAAAATCGGTCCGACCAGCCATATAAACTATCGAAAAGTATAGAGCTAAGAAACATTTTGTCGGACAATAATCAATCCTTTTCGGCGAGTACCCAGATCAGGTGGGGCCAGCACGGAACAAGAATAACGGCCGATCCTGGTAGCGGTGCCGGTTATTCATTTGATGATATCGCCTTAAAAATAGAAACAGACGACATTCAGCTGCTGAGTTTAAACAGTATTACTGAAAACAGCTGCGGGCTTGGTAATCAACATCCTCTCACCGTCACAATACGCAACAGTTCTGATAATGCCGTTAACAACGTTTCTGTCTCTTACAAACTTGGAAATGGCCAGGAAATTATCGAAGTCATTCCGTCAATTGCCGGCAAACAAACTATCCAGTATACATTTACGTCACGCTTGAATTTATCAGCTCAGGGGCAATATACAATAAGAGCAGCGGTGAGCTTACCGACTGATACTTATTTAGAAAACAACGCTGTAATTTTATCATTTTATAATAATGCGCTCGTATCAACCTTTCCTTATCTTGAAAACTTTGAGACGAATAATGGAAACTGGCATACCGACGGCACCAATAATTCCTGGGCCTACGGAACACCCGGTTCACCCAAGATTAACAAGGCAGCAAGCGGCTCGAAAGCCTGGAAAACTAATTTGATCGGTAATTATAAAAATCAAGAAAAGTCTTATTTGTATTCTCCCTGTTTCAATATCACAGGAATGGCCAATCCGACGTTGAGTTTAAGTCTGGCGCTCGACATAGAATTTTGTGGACAGGAGGATTGTGATCTGGCATTTATAGAATATTCGCTGGATGGAAGTACCTGGGCTCGTTTGGGCGCTAAGGGCCAGGGTACAAACTGGTATAACAAAGTGGCGACGGACATCGAAGCATGGAGCGTTGAAAACTACACGCGGTGGCACGTTGGTACGATTCCTTTGCCGGTTATAAATGGGAATATTCGCCTTAGAATAGTCATGAGTGCAGATCCCGGCACGACGCGTGAGGGGATTGCGATAGATGATGTACATATTTATGATAATAGTGCAGGTATCTACGATGCGGGCACTACATTAACCGCTGTGACGCAACAACCTGTAAGCTCATCAGGCTGGATCGATTTTATGCAAAATGGAAAACTGGTAGTGTCAATAAATCCAAATGGTCAGGAGCTCGGGAGCACTGGCGTTCAGGCGTATGTTAATTCCGGCGCAGTACGCAACAACGGCAATCAATATTATCTTGACCGGAATGTTACTATCAAACCGGCAACGACCAGCCTTGCTAATGATGCCACAGTACGTATCTATTTTCTGGACTCGGAAATTGAGAAGTTGATCAATGCAACGGGCTGCCCTAATTGCACTAAAGTCGCGACTGCCTATCAGTTGGGCGTATCTAAATATACAGACCCCGATAAAAGTAAGGAAGACGGGGAGATCAGCAATAATACTTCCGGAATCTGGTCATTTATCGAGCCGGCCAACACAGTTAAAGTTCCTTTTGACAAAGGCTATTATGCAGAAATTAAGGTAAAAGATTTTTCTGAATTTTGGATGAATAACGGTGCAAATGGAAATCCACTTCCGGTTGAGCTAGTTAGTTTTAATGTTAATAAAATACCGGGTAATGAGAATAAGGATAAGGTTCTTGTAAATTGGAGGACAACATCCGAGACTAATGCGGGACGTTTTGAGGTTCAGAGAGCAGATGGCGATGAAGCGTTTATGTTAAATCGTTTCAACAGGCTGGGGGAGGTCAAAGCTTTCGGCAATTCATCTGAACTAAGAGAATACAGTTTCGTGGACAACCAAAAGTCGAAATGGGGTGAGTATTATTATCGGTTGAAGATGATTGACAAGGATGAAAGTTTTGAGTATTCAATGGCGAGGTATCTGAGCTTTGATTCATTGGTTGAATGGCAAACTTATCCCAATCCCACGACGGGTGATTTTCAGATCATATATCAGGCGGCAATAGGTTCTCTGGTGCATTTCAGAGTGATGGATTTGAAGGGAAATGAAATATATCAAAGGTCCCTGATTGCGGATGGATCAAATCAAAAACATGCAGTGGATTTATCTGATCTTCGATTCTCAACTGGTCTTTACATAGTAGAGGTTACTTCTGATGAACAAAAGAAAGTTTTCAGAATTATAAAATTGTAATTTTTAAATATTTGTCAGTCAATACCTTAATAGTGGAAGGGGATATTTCAGCTGCTGAAATATCCCCTTTTTTTGATTAGAAGAATATTAGAACACCAAAAATAACGGCTGTTTATCAACAAAACGCTATTCCTTCGCGTAAGGAGTTAAAACAATAGAGTTAATAAAATTTAGAATTTATGAAAAAGTTATTTGGCCTCTCTACTTTGCTATTATTAAGTTTCTTCTTTTCCGGAACAGCCATGGCGCAAAAATCCCTCACATTGCTTGGAACATACGGCAGTACGAATCAGAGTGACGATTCGAAGGGCGCATATGGTTTTGGCGCTCAGTACCGATATTTTGTGAAACCTAATATCGCAATTGGTTTGTCAGCCAAATACATTACAGAGAACATTGACCGTCAACTTTCTTTAAAAACGATCCGAGGCAAGGCTACAAATATTCCGGTAAATTTAATGGGAGAATATTATTTCGGTACGCGCGGAATCAAACCATATGTCGGTCTTGAAGCCGGTCTGAATATCCAGAAAATTGAAGGATATAATATTATTGTTGACAAATCTGCAATTAAACCGGGTATCTCGCCAAAAGTTGGGATCGTTTTGCCAATGGGCAGACGTTTACAATTCATGGTTGAAGGCTCTTACGATCTTGTGATAGGCTCAGCGAATTCAGTAAATGTTGATGCAACCAAAATTGGAAACGATCTATATTCCGTGAAAAACAGTAATCAGTCAATCACGGTGACGGGGGGTATCCGTTATATTTTTGGCAAAATGGAAAAAAAGGTAAAACCAGTTGCGGAGCCTTAATTTTCAATTTTCAGATAAAAAAACCGGCAGCATGTTAAAAGACGCGCTGCCGGTTTTTATTTGAAATTTGTTTAGTTACTTGCAGAGCAAGCATCTTAAATCACACTCAAATGTCCGAAAACACCGAAATATTACTTTCACTTCGTCCCGTTATTGAAACAGAACCGGCAATTAATCCATCGGAAAAATTTCAGAACGAGACACTTCGCCCGATATTAAAATTTCAAAATGATACCCTGATTCGTGTCGTCCGGCAATATGCTTTTAACCGTAAAACGAAACTGTCGCAACTAACGGAGGCAGATAAGAAATTATATATTACCAACGTATTGAGGCAGGACATCAAACTTCATTCGCTTTTAAAAGGCATTGTCATCGGGCATTTTACCGAAGAGGAATGGCTGATTTATATTGCTCACGAAGCGGATGTTAATCGCCGGATATCAAACCTGATCTTACAAAGGCTGTTAAGCAACCTGGCTGAATTATAAGCTGCTAATTGTTAGTGGAAATATTTTTTTCCCCTACGCTTAATGGGCCGGTTCCCAGATATGCAATAATGAGGGAAGCGCCGATCAATGCAATATTTTTCATAAACATTGCCATGTCCATTTGCTTCTGCATTGGATCTGTCAGTGTCCAGAAGTTATGCATTACGAAGGTGACGGGAACCAGGAAAAGTACAAGTAGCCATGCCCCATATCGGGATTTATACCCTGTGATAATGCTGACGGCTCCTAGAAATTCTACAATGCCGGATAAAGGCACCAGCACATTAGCCATGGGAAGCCCTTTCGCTACTGCAAAGGAGATGCTTGGTTCTGAGAAATGCCCAGGAGCTGATAATAGGAAGATGGCGGAAAATAGGATTCGGCCTGCTAGAAGTAAATATTTCATATGCTTTTTTTTCTCAAAAGTAGACAGAATCACTATCTGAAATATAGTACTATCCCATAGTATAGTGCTATACTATGGGATAGTTGCCAAACTTTCCGATAATGTTTATCTGACAAAAAGTGTGAGTTAGCAGAAACATAAACTTTCATTCAAGCCATTGATTCACAATTACAGCGAAATTTTAATGAAATAATAATATAATTTTTCTTTTGATATATTTCATTCGGTATCCAGAAGTCTGATTGGAAATGATTTTTTGAATGATTCAAAGGAGATTTGTATGTTGCTGATTTACAGTAAATTTTTAAGAATTTCTTGTCGGAGGTATCCGGAATTTTTATAATTTTAGATACCGAATTTGTATCCGTTATCTTGGAATAGTTACAAAGAAAACGCACTGATAACTTTATTGTAGGAAAGAAGTTCTGCAAGATTGATTGTTATGGAAACTATTTTTAAATTTAGCTAGTTTTTATTTAGTCTAAGAACTATATAGCCCTAACTATGATATGAGTACCGTACAGATTAAACGAATTTATGAACCAAAAAATGAAGCAGACGGCTTCAGAATTCTTGTGGATCGTTTATGGCCTCGCGGATTAAAGAGAGAAGAGGCAAATGTTGATGAATGGCTGAAAGGTGTTGCACCTTCAACAGATTTAAGAAAATGGTTTAATCATGACCCGGAAAAATGGGAAGAGTTCAGACAGGATTATACCTTTGAACTACGACATTGCATGTCATCGGTACACGATCTTGTCGATAGAATAAAAAAGCACAAGACGGTGACGTTGCTATATGCCGGCAACGACGAAAAATACAATCACGTGGTCGTTTTGGAAAAATTCATAAACAATCTGATTCAGCCAAATCAGACTTTCTGAAAAGAGTCTTTGATTTCCTGATCCGTACCACAAACAAAGTGTTTGTCGCCGTTTTTTAGGATAATAAGACTGAATCTGAAATCAGCATCGGGCACAATTTCCTGAATATCCGATTGGCGGATAGTGATTTCCGATGAATCATCGTCTTTTAATTTAAACGTCGAGGTATTTGTCATTGTATGCTGATAAAATATTCGTGGTATCCAAGAAAAAACACCGGAACATATTCCGGTGTTTTTTTATTCTGCTATTGAACGTGCGCTCTTAACATCCAAGCGATCTTTTCATGTTGCTCCATCAACTGCGTTACGTAATCACTGGTACCGGCGTCCTTATGCTGGTCAGCGAAAGTGTTGATATTCCCACGAATAAATTCGATAATACTTTCGTGGTCTTGAAGCAAATACCTGATCAGGCTTAGGCTGTCATTTCCACCCTCATACTGCTCGGTTAAATGACTCATCTGCAAATAGTTTTTGAGTTTTGCGGGAGCAAAATGTCCGAGCTGACGAATTCTTTCTGCGACGCTGTCCAGTATTTCTGCTGATTGTCCGTACAATTCTTCAAAGTAAACATGAACCGAGTGAAAATCCGGCCCTACAAGGTTCCAATGTGCATTCAGAGTTTTCGTATAAAGTATAAATTCATCTGCCAAGAGTATGGCAAGCTGGTCGGCTACAATTTTTCTGTTTTCATCAGATATTCCAATTCCTGGTTTCATTGTAAAGTAATTTAAGTGTAGTAAATTGTTATTTAATAGCAAGCCTGGCTCTCAGGCGTTTGGCCCGCTAAAATTACATTGCTAAAAACTACTATTATTGTACCAACCGCCTATCTTGATGTACATTTCCCGGTTAATTAATTACTTTTTAATTTTCATCTCAACCGGGTCCCAATTGATGATCTTTTTCTTGAAATAACTGTCATTACAGGCAAGAACAGGAGCAGCTGCGCGGAATCCAAAAACAGGATCTTCAACGGTTCCAAGTGTTCCTTTTTTTACATTTTCAAAGAAATCACGAAAGTGGTTTGCATGCGCATCATCTTCTTTTGGCGCTTCGAAACGAACCTCTTTAACGGGATCTGCTTTTCGGGTATCGGCGGCATATTGCGCATTATATTGCTTCTCAAACTCTTTTTGTTCACTGGCAGAAAATGTACCAAAACTATCATACCCTCCATATCCGGGAGCTTTTGCCAGTTTCTTTTTTGTAAGTATCAGGTTGTTTTCTGTGAATTCAATCTGTCCTTCAGTCCCGATAATCCTGGTATTGTTCGCGATTGCACCCGCATTTGCAAAGTTGACACGCAAAACCATCTGGAAATTGGAGTGAAGATCTGTTTTTGGATATTCAAGAATTGAAACAAGTACATCCGGAACGTCTCTGCCATCTTTCCAGTAACTCAGTTCTCCCGACGAGAATATGCGCTCAGGTCCCAAAGAATTGGTAACAAAATGAACGCCCGTGATGAGGTGGACGAAAAGGTCTCCCGCCACTCCGGTGCCATAATCTTTGTAGTTTCTCCAACGGAAAAAACGTTTGGCGTCGAAAGGAGTTTTAGGCGCGTCGCCCAAAAATGTATCCCAGTCCAGCGTTGTCAGCGATGCGTCCGTCGGGATTGAATAATTCCAGGCGCCAAGCGAATTGAAGCGGTCATTATTTGATTCTACATAATTGATATCGCCAATTTCACCAGCTTGGAAAAGTCTTTTTGCTTCTTTAAATGAAGCAGAACTGATACGTTGACTACCAATTTGCATCGTCTTTCCTGACTTTTTCCAGGCATCGATAACCGATTTTCCCTCATCAATATGTTGGACCATTGGCTTCTCACAATATACATGTTTTCCAGCTAGCAATGATGCTTTTGTGATATGATCGTGCCAGTGATCGGGCGTCACGACCAACACTGCATCGATATCTTTTCGCTCTAAGATCTTGCGATAGTCACGCGTAGTGAAGATATCCTTTCCGTAAGCTTCTTTGACATGGGTCAGACGGCCGTCATAAAGGTCGGCTGCGGCAACAAATTCAGCATCAGGAGCACCGCGTAAGGCAGCTTTGGTATCCTGATTTCCCTGAATACCCATTCCGATCGTTGCAAATCGGATCTTGTCGTTCGGACTTATTTTTTTTAAATCACGGATGATGTTGAAAGGTTTGGCAACGCTTCCTGTCGCGATCAGGGCCGAAGCGGCAGTTACGCTTTTAATAAAATGCCGGCGGTTAGAATTCATGGGTTTAGCTTTATAAAGATTGAAAATATTTAATTCCCTAAAATAATGAATAAAAACAGGATGTATGGTACCGCATTATTTTTATTCTAGAATCGCATTGAAAAGTGCAGGCATCAATTTTGCTGGTAGTAAGTTTTTATGGTATAAAACAAGCGTTAATCTTATGGCTGATAGACAAAGACAGGTAATTGTTGACGAGCTGATCACACTGATCAAGACAGGTAATGCACATGTTTCTCTGGACGATTCAGTTGCAAATCTGCCTTCGGAACTGCGGAGCATCATTCCGGAAAATCTACCCTACAGTATCTGGCAGTTGCTCGATCATATCAGAATTACACAGTGGGACATCGTGGAATTTTGTCTGTCCGAGAATCATAAATCACCAAAATGGCCAGACGATTACTGGTCGAAAAATCCGGAAAATGTTTCAGACAAAGATTGGGATGATTGTATTGACCAGATACATAATGACCGCGATCGTTTTTTCGATTTGTTGAAAGATGGAGAAAGCGATCTTCACGAGCCATTTCCATATGGAGACGGTCAGAATATCTTCCGAGAAGCATTGTTAATAGCGGATCACACGTCGTATCACCTGGGGGAAATTCTGGTTTTAAGACGGTTGCTTAATAGCTGGGATTAATAAAAGCACTCATAACCACGCGTTATGAGTGCTGTAAAACTTCGAGTTTTTGAATGGCTTTATCCAGATCGATACCTTTCCCAAGCACTCCCTTAAAAAGATCTCCCTTTTTTTCGATTCTTTCAAGGGTATTCTTTATAGTAAAGTCATGAAAATCGAGTCCGCGTTTCACTTCGCCCCATTCCAGCGGTGTGGAGACGGTAGCGCCAGGCTTTGGGCGAACGCTATATGCGGATGCAAGGGTTTGTCCTATCCGGTTTTGAAGATAATCTACATAGATCTGATTTTTCTTTCTCTTGGAAAGTGACCGCTCCAAAGTAGTTATATCCGGCAATTTTTCATTGACCATACTCGCGATAATGTGTGCAAATTCCTTGGCTTCATCATAGGTATGTTTTTTATTAAAAGGAATATATACGTGAAGCCCTGAGGAGCCGGAGGTTTTGCAAAACCCTTTAACTCCTGCCTGATCCAAAACCTCTTTCGTCGCGAGAGCGACATCAATGACATCATCGAAAGAGTTTTTATCCGACGGGTCAATGTCAATAACAATATAATCCGGATTGTCCAGATTATCCACAGTCGAATTCCATGGGTTCATTTCGATACAGCCAAGATTAGCGATATAAAGAAGACTTTTTTTGTCATTACAAACCAGGTAGTCAATCATTTTATCGTTTGATTCCGAATGGATTTCTGCGGTAGTAACCCATTCCGGAGCGTTATCACCGGCATCTTTCTGGAAAAAGGACTGTCCCTTGATTCCATTAGGGTTTCGTTTTAAGGAAAGCGGCCGGTTTTTCAAATAAGGAAGGATGTATTTGGAAACAGATTCGTAATATTCAATCAGCTCACCTTTGGTAATTTTATCATCCGGCCAGTAGATTTTTTCCAGATGCGTCAATTCCACTTTATTTTTCGATTTGGTAGCCTTATTAACTTTGGCCTTATGTTCTTCGCCCTTATCGTCGGGCTCTGGCTTTGTCGTTTCGGTTTTAGCCTTTGGTGCGCCAGTTTCTTTCGAATCAAAAGAATTGAGTGATTTAATCTTTGAGATATCAAAACTGGATTCAACCGAAAATTCGTCTTTATGTTTAATCAGAAGCCAATTTTTTTCATCATTTTTTAAACGTACCAAAACGAAACCGCCTTCAAGATTTTTACCTTTAAGGAATATTTTCAACTCTCCTTTTTTTAGTGCTTTCAACGCTTCTTTCTCCGTAATTTTTTCAAGATCTTCGTTCACCGGAAAATAGACACCGTGGTCCCAAACGTCCACAGTACCAGCGCCATAATTCCCTTCCGGAATGATACCGAAGAAATCAATGTAATTTACAGGATGATCCTCTACTTCCACAGCAAGCCGTTTATCTTCCGGGTTCATAGACGGACCTTTTGGTACTGCCCAACTTTTCAGGACACCGTCCAGTTCAAGACGGAAGTCATAATGAAGCCGCGTTGCATCATGGCGCTGAACTACAAAACGGAAGAGGTTTTCTTTTCCGTTTTGTCCCTCAGGCTCGGGAGTATTCTTAAAATTCCGTTTTTTCTTATACTTGGTAAGTGACATCAGGATGCTTTTCTTTTACTGTTCTCAAGACTTTCTTTCAATTGTGCCATCAAATCACGGCTACGGGAGTGAACCACCTTCATAGCCGATGCCGTTGTTTTCTTGCCTTTTGATTTTGCCTTTATCAGCGACAAAAGCTTTTCAGTATACGTATCTTTATATTTGCTGATATCGAAATCGGTAGTTAATTGTTCGATCAGGTGCACTGCCATCTTTACTTCCGCGGGTTTCACTTTAACATCCGGGATATTAAGTTCCTCAGTCTCTCTGATTTCGTCATGGAAACGTATTTTGTTCAACACCAGGACATCGCCGATTGGCTTGATTATCACGAGACTCTCCCGGTTTCTTAAAACATAGCTGCCCAGGCCAACCATACCTGTTTTCTCGAGTGCTTCCCTCAAAAGGGCATATGCTCTGACTCCTGATTTTTCGGGTTGTAAGTAGTAGGGAGTTTCGTAATAAATACTGTCGATTTCTTTCTCGTCCACGAATTCTGCGATCTCAATAATTTTGCTTTGTTCCGGGCTCGCTTTTTCAAAATCGTTGTCATCCAGTACCACATACTGGTCGTCTATTTTATAGCCTTTGACGATGTTTTCCCAGGCAACTTCTTTACCGGTATTCGCATTGACACGTTGAAATTTGATGTTGGCCTTATCCTTCTTGTCCAGCATATCGAGGTCAAGCTCACTGTTTTGAACAGCACTGAATATTTTTATCGGAATATTTACGAGGCCAAATCCAATAGCCCCTGTCCATATCGCTCGCATAACTTTTCATGGTTTGTTGATATTTGTATTCCTGAAAAATCTATGCCGATACTTGTTTGCTGACGCGCAGATCATTACGGATTTTATCGGGGAAAAATTTGGACAGCGTAAATTGAATATTTTATCAAATCGTCCGCTTTTGATACATTTGATCCATCTGACTTAGAAAATTTTATGAATTTTTATCTTGAAAAATGTCAATCTACTGTTTTTGCACTGTTAAAATTCAATTACTAATCCGGCGTGCGCCAGTCTAAACAGTGTTGGATTTACGCTGTATTTATAAAAATCGAAAATAATGAAGATGAAAAGTAAGCATTTAGTCATGACATTTTTGGGGAGTCTGTCGGGAGTTATAATGATGGATTCGTGTGCAGCTACCAAAGAATATTCTGCGACGGGAACCGTTCAGTCCGTTGAGTTTGGGAAAGACGGATATACCGCCAGTCTGAAAGATAAAGAAAACAATGAATTCGACGCGCTCATCAGCGTCGTACGAATGCAGAAAGATTACAGGGTCTTAAAAGTAGGTGATAATGTAGAATTATCCGGCGACACAATACATCTGGACAATAAAATCAGGGTTTTGGTGCAGAAAATTAAGTAATATTCAATAAAAACGCCCTGACATACCAGGGCGTTTTTATTGAATATTACTCCTTGGTGTAAACCGGAAGGATTATGTATTTCGAACCGTTATAGTCGTACTCGTTCATCAGGCGCTCGATAACTTTTTCCGCATGACGCTCGGAAAGAAATTCGCTAAACCATTTTCCAACTTCATTTTGAGCATCAATTGGATGCGGGAGTATTCCTTTTTCGGGATCCAGTACAAATATGCTGAACGTTTTTTCCATAGTTACAAGGCCGGAGGATCAATAATTTTTCATATGATAATTTATCTATTCAGGCAGATAATTTTTGACAATCGCTCCACTCTGCTTCGTGTTTCTGAAAGCCACGTTGATAGTCTCAATAATCTTATCAAGATCTGAATAAGCCTCCTGCTCCGAAGAAAATCCATTTTCATGAAAAAACAACACGTCGCTATCACGTTCGGGATATTCACCTAAAACCAGGATTTCGCCAACATATCCCGCATCTGTTTTTTTGACTGACGTTACTATCGCGTGAGGATTCAACGCAATCAGCGTCAGATCGTCATAGGCAATGCGGAAAATATCGAAATAATTCATGGTTTGTGAGCAGGTTATTTAGATCAAAGGTAGATAATTAAACTAATTTCCGCTCACAAATATTCGAACAGTACCTATACAGACTGATCTGTTTTTATGGAAGGTTTTAAAAGTTGCCAGAATTCATTTTGTATGTCAAAAGCTTCCTCTGGCGTCGCATAATCGATATATTTCTCTTCTCTGCCTTGATTTTTTGCCCTGACCACAGGGTCTACCCATCCGTCCTGCTCGTAAGTTTCTGCCCGATAATCCCAGTCACAGCCATCCTGGCTCACATTCGCTGTAACGATTACTTTTACTTTGCTTCCCATCGGTCGGTGAAGAATTTTTTCATAGCTTATCTCCATGTTTTTCAAAGTTTGGTTTTTTGCAGAATAGCATTCCAGCCGCGATTTATTCGACTTTCAAGTATAACTATAAATTCGATGCCACCGCCTGCAACACATAATGATAATAAAAGCATATACTGAGGTTATAAGGGTATCGACAATTTCTATTATTCTGTTTTATGGAATAAAGAAAGTAGAAAAATGAGGTTTTTTGCTGTTGAAGAAAATAAAATATTTATATTGCAGCGAAATCAAATAAAGCTGAAATCAGAAGTTATGAAAAAAACTGTATTCAACGATCTTTACAACTACATCGAAAAGCACGGTGACAGAATATTTATCATCTCCATGTTGACTCTTGTAATGGTTGTTGCTTTCGCGTTTAAAAAGCCTAATCCGCGTAAAATCGGTGACGACAGAAATTTCTCTAACGTAGAGTATGCCGGGGAATAAGGTTGATGCACCATTTTATTTTGTAATCAGCTGTCCTTTGCTGAGGATTTAATACATTTCTACAAACGAGCTTTATAGACTTCCATAAGAATTCAATTTTGGATGTTGATAACCCGACATGTCATAGTTCCTTCTCACGCGTTGGGTAATTTCGTTGCTTAAAATACCGCTAGCGGGCTCCGCAGGGAGTAGTTAAGCTATTCTCAGATCTGACCGGTAAATATTTCCGTTAAATCCGGGCTTTGGTAACTGTGTTTCTCCTTTACATTCTCTCTTTTATAAAACAGCTCTAAATTGGGCGCGTTTTTGCTCGGTTTATGAGTATTGGCTTCTTAGCGGCCGTTTCAGGTTTTTATGGCACAATATTTGAGTCATATTAATTATAGAAATAAATCAACTCGATATATCTGTCAACTATATTATGGAAAATAACACCACAGCCAACGAGCCTGATTCCTCGCCAAGGGTGACGGAAATGGCCACGTTATCACATGTTTTGGAAAAATTACGTCTGAAAAAAATGGACAATGAGTTCAGGTGGACGGAAGATGGATTTAATGCCGGAAAGGGGAAAAGTTACGATCCGGAAGATCTAACAATTATCAAAACCTATCGTTTCGAGGGAGAATCAGATCCCGCCGATTCGTCCATCTTATACATCATCGAGGCCAAGGACGGCTTGATCGGTTACAGCATGGACACATATGGTGTTTACAGCGATCACCAGGATGAAGAGGGATATGATAATTTTATAAGAAAAATACCGATTTCCGACCGGGATGAGCAATTGATTTTTGAGGTATAAGCTTACAGCATTCATTCGCTTACACTTACTTTGAGAAATACGAATAGGGAAGATGGTTATCCATTTTCCCTATGTTTTTTTGCCTAAGTACCTTAAAGCCGGATTTTTCATCTTTGCAATTATTGCTAATTTCAAGCACTTTTCAAATACCGTTAAATGAAGTTCGTTGCCCTATGCGTTTTAAAAATACTGTATCCTTCCTTTTACTATTTTTGAATTTACAGTTTGTCCCGGCGAATGCCCAGAATGATAAGAAAAGGGCGATTTTTGTGATCGTGGATGGAATATCCAATGATGTTCTGGAAAAATTGAATACACCAAATCTGGACATGATCTCGGAAGTGGGTGGTTATACACGTGCGCACGTTGGAGGTGAAAAAGGTACCTATTCTCAAACGCCAACGATTTCTGCCGTAGGTTATAATAGTTTGCTGACAGGAACCTGGGTAAATAAACACAATGTCTGGGACAATGATATCAAGGTGCCGAATTATAGCTACTGGACAATATTCAGGTTTTTTAAAGAACAATATCCGGCAAAGAAAACAGCGATATTTTCGACATGGCAGGACAACCGTACCAAACTGGTTGGCGATAATTTACCTCAAACAAATCATATCAAAACGGATTATGCTTTCGATGGATTTGAGCTCGATACGGTGAATTTTCCGCACGATGGATTGAAAAACTATATCCACAAAATTGATGAGAAGGTAGTGGATGAGGCTGCTACTTATATTAAGGAAAAAAGCCCCGATCTGTCCTGGGTTTATCTGGAATTCACGGATGATATGGGTCATAAATATGGTGACAGTAAACAGTTTCATGACGCTATTACAATGATGGATAATCAGATAGGGCGATTGTGGGAGGCGGTTCAATATCGTGAAAAAAAATTTGAGGAGGACTG
The DNA here is from genome assembly GCF_900108855.1 of Dyadobacter koreensis. GTDB lineage: Bacteria > Bacteroidota > Bacteroidia > Cytophagales > Spirosomataceae > Dyadobacter > Dyadobacter koreensis. Next base: position 535,955 of record NZ_FNXY01000004.1, on the reverse strand, counting down.
GCTGATTATAATTACAACAGATCATGGCCGGGATTCTAAAAACGGACAGGGACATGGAGGGCAATCAGACCGTGAACGTGCTACCTGGATAGTGACAAATGCGAAAGATCTTAATAGTAATTTCAAAACAAATCCTGGGATTGTTGACATCATGCCGACAATTGCCGGGCATATGGGTGTTACCATACCGAAAGATCAATCCTTTGAAATTGACGGCGTTTCTCTGACTGGGAAAATCTCAATTTTGAATCCGGCGGCCAGAAGGAAAAAAAATAAAGTCGAGGTTTCCTGGAAGGCTATTAATAATGAAGGTACAGTAAAGGTTTGGGGTACGGCAACAAATAACTTTGCAAAGGGTGGAAGAGATGTATACTTTCTCATGGAAGAAGTGCCGGTGGAGCGGCAAAAAGCAGTTGTTGATGTTTCCAAGCTGCCGCAAGGTTTTTACAAATTTGTTCTGGAAGCTAAATACAATAATCTGAACCGCTGGATTGTCGAATAGCAAAAAGTTTTAAAACAGAAAGTCATCCCGAAGATTGTTTCGGAATGACTTTCTGTTTTTGACTGGTCTCAATTTTATTTCAATGCGTTTTTGATTTCAGCAGCAGCATGTAATACTACAGATTGCGCGCCTGGTAAATTACTGATCGGATTCAATAATCCAAAGTCATGAATCATGCCGTTGTAGCGGATAAGACTTAACTTCACTCCGGCTTCGTCCAATTTTCTGCCATATGATTCACCTTCATCACGCAGCACGTCGTTTTCTGCTGTTTGGATTAACGCCTTTGGAAGTCCCGCCAATTGTTCTTTGGTAGCGCGAAGTGGAGAAGCGTAAATTTCATTTCTTGCTGCTGCACTCGTCGTATAGTTATCCCAAAACCAGATCATCATATTTTTTGTCAAAAAGCGTTTGTCAGCATATTGATTATAGGAAACCGTCTCAAAATTGGCATCTGTAACGGGCCACATCAGAACTTGCAGCTTAATCTCCGGACCTTTTTTATCTTTCGCCATCAAAGCTACGACCGCTGTCATATTACCGCCCACACTATTACCGGCAATGGCCAAACGTTTTCCGTCGACATTGATCTCATGACCATGTTCGGCAACCCATTTTGTAGCTGCATAAGCCTGATTGACCGCGACCGGATAATGGGCTTCCGGAGATGGTGTGTAATTTACGAAAACTGCCACAGCACCTGAATTTACGACAAGGTCTCTGACAAGTCTTTTATGCGTTGGAAAATCGCCTAGTACCCATCCACCACCGTGGAAAAATATGAATACGGGAAGTTTTGATTTGACACCAGCCGGCCGGACAATGGTGAGGCTTACATTCAGCCCTTCGCTTTGAATTGTTTTTTCGGATACTTCAATACCCGAAACGTCCACTTTGACAGATTCCTGTGCCCCGGTCAGAACGGCGCGGGCTTCTTTTGGAGATAATTGTTCAATAGGTTTACCGCCACCAGAATTTAGTATATTAAGGAAAGTTTTTGTTCCGCTGTCAATGTTAGGATCTTTTGATGGATCAATGATTTGAGCCGATAAAGTTCCGCTTACGAATAATGCAGTGAAGAGGGCTGCTGAGCTTTTTAGGATCGATGGAGTTTTCATTTTGTCTTTCGGTTAATTCAATAATTAATTTGATATGACAAAATTACCAGGCACGCTCTGGCCGCTCAATGCACGTTTAGTAACAACAATTGCACTTTTTTCCCCTTCCCGAAAAAAGCTGCGGACTGTCTATGAATTTGCCGGTTTTAGTTTTCAACTAAACCAGAAAGGTATTGTTTCCGGAAATTCTGAGGTGTATTTTCAGTTTGTTTTAGAAATAACCGTATAAAATAAGCAGGATCATCGTAGCCGAGCTTATAGCCGATTTCTTTGACACTCAGATCCGTATGAACAAGCAGGCGTTTTGCTTCCAGAATAATCCTGTTTTTTATGATATCGTTTGGCGTGGTCCTGCTATATTTTGATATCCTTTTATTCAGTGCTTTGGGAGTAATACTGAGAAGGTCCGCATATTCCGAAACGACATGTTTCGATGTGTAGTGCCATTCAACCAGCTGGCTGAATTTTCTGGTAAACTCCAGTTCCTGCCTGGCATTATCGTCTGTCAGCTGATGTTCCTGTTTCCAGATCCGTGTAGATTTAATTATAATTTGTTTCAATAAAATCCGAAGCATTTCTTCAGCGCTGCTGTCGTCACTGGCAATTTCCTCTTTCATATCTGAGAAAATTGCCTGCATATTCGAAGATTGTTCTCTGGTAAGATATACCACTGGAATTTCATATACATTATGAAACAGTATCCCGTCGCAGGCGACTTCTTTATCATGAATTTCAATGCAATAGAAATCCCGGTTATAATAGAGCATTTCTCCCGAAGTTATATTGTCAAGCCGGTACCATTGTCCGGCATTGATGAAGAATAAAGCATCTCTTTCTAACGAATATTCCTTAAAATCAACAGTAATCCTGCTTCCGGCCTTTACAAGAATAACCTTGATGAAATCCTTGAAGCGGGATTGATTAAAAGCCTGAGAATCCGTGTTCCCGATGGGCAGATACCCAAATTTTTTAAATGTAAACTGTTTGAAGAGATCGGTATCCATTGTTTTTGTTAAGGATAAGACGATATAAATCGTGTTTTGAATGGCGAATTTAAGTAAAGCGCTTGAAATTTTTGTAATTTTACCGAACAGTCGGTAAAGTGTAAAGATATGCCCGTAATCAAAGTTATCCCAGAAGATGTAGACAGCAAGCTGAACGAAGTTTTTACACGTTATGGCTACGACGGTGCATCTATGGAGTTGCTGTCGCAGGCCACGGGATTGAAGAAAGCAAGTTTGTATCATCGCTTTCCTGGTGGAAAAAAAGATATGGCCGCACATGTTTTGAAAAAAACGGAAAGCTGGTTTGCCGAGTATGTTGGTAAAGTGCTCCGTGATCAGGACAGAGAACTTAAAACCCGTCTCTCAGATGCCATTCATGCAATCAGTGACTTATTTGAAGACGGTAACCGAAACTGCTCTTTAAGAATGCTGTCTGCTTGCAGTGAATCTGCCTACTTTCAGGATACAATTGCCAACTGTTTCAAGATTCTGCAGGATGGATTTTCTTTTATAGCAAAGGAAAACGGGTTGACCGATAGTGAGGCAGAAGCGCAATCAATACAGGCAATAATTAACATTCAGGGTTCTCTGGTATTATCTCGCGCAATGGGCAATAACCAGATTTTCAAATCAAGCATCGCCTCAATCCCCCAACTTCTTGGCATTCAGGAATAAATAAACAACAAATAATTTTTATTTTACCGATCGTTCGGTAAATTTGTACTTTCTAACGGTAAAGACATTTTTTTTAGAGGTTTTAGTGTAAACAAATTTTAATTTCGCCTTTTAAAATGTGCAACTAACCAAAAAAGCTAATATAAAATCGAAGTCAAAAAAATGAAAATTAACAAGGAATTAAACCGTGTGGTAGTAACAGGCCTTGGTGCCCTGACGCCTATCGGAAACAATGTAGATGATTTTTGGAGTTCATTAATAAACGGGGTTAGCGGTGCTGCGAATATTACAAAGTTTGATACAACACATTTCAAAACGAAATTTGCGTGCGAGCTGAAAGGGATTAACGCACAGGATTTCTTCGAGCGAAATGAAGCAAGAAAATATGACCCTTTCACGCAATATGCGCTGATCGCGGTAGATCAGGCAGTGCAGAACGCAAACATAAATTTCGATCATCTTAATAAAAACAGGATCGGTGTGATCTGGGGAAGTGGCAACGGAGGTATTCAAACTTTTCAGGAGCAGGTTATGGAATTTGCTCTGGGAAATGGTACCCCTCGTTTCAATCCATATTTTATTCCTAAAATGATTGTGGATATTGCCTCTGGCGTTATTTCCATTAAATACGGTCTTCGTGGTCCGAATTTTACGACCGTTTCCGCATGCGCCAGTTCCAACACTGCCGTCATTGACGCGTTCAATTATATTCGTTGGGGGAAAGCAGATATGATAATAACCGGTGGATCGGAAGCTCCGATTAACGAAACATCAATCGGCGGATTTAATGCTTCAAAAGCGTTGTCTACTTATAATGAAGATCCTTCAAAAGCGTCACGTCCTTTTGATGTGAAACGGGATGGATTCGTGATGGGTGAGGGAGCCGGTGCTCTTGTGCTGGAAAGTTACGAACATGCTGTAAAACGGGGAGCGCCCATTCTTGCTGAGATTGTCGGCGGGGGGATGGCTGCGGATGCATATCACCTAACGGGAACACATCCGGAGGGGGAAGGAGCTTATCTTGGGATTCTGGAAGCGCTTGCGGAAGCAAATTTACAGCCCGGTGAAATCGATTACCTGAATGTTCATGCCACGTCAACGCCTATGGGCGATGCAAGTGAGCTAAAATCGGTCGAACGTGTTTTCGGATTTAATTCAGGGCTTAACATCAGTGCGACAAAATCCATGACCGGTCACTTGTTAGGTGGGGCGGGAGCTATCGAGGCCATCGCCTGTATCAAAGCAACCATGCACGATATTGTTCCCCCGACTATCAATACGACGGAGGTTGATGCAGATTTTGAAGGCAAGTTTAATTTAACGCTTGGAACAGCTCAAAACAGAAAAGTCAATTATGCGATGAGTAATACATTCGGTTTTGGCGGACATATTGCAACAAGCGTCTTTAAAAAGTTCGAAGAGTAAGGTATCGCCAGTAACTAAATTCGAAGAGCTCCAAACTAATCAGCCGGTTTGGAGCTTTTTTTAGTTGTATTTCCTATTGAAATCAAAAGGAGACCAACGCATCGCGATATTTGAGGATGCTGACAATACATTTTTTGTTAGTAGATCTGCTTTTAACGCTTGATTGAAGAATTGTAGAAGTCTTGTAGAATATTAAGTTAAACAAATTTTTGTGTCTCGATACTATTTGTACCATCAGGATATAAAATAAAAAGCCTTGACATGATCAAGGCCCTTTTGCTCATTTTAACCCTCCTCTACACTTGTAAAATAAGTGCCATAAAAGTAGGCTATGGAATATTAAAAACAAAGAAAATATAGAATTAATATTACAATTAGGTAATATTAATTCGCGGTGCCATGTTAGTTTTATTTTGAGATATTCATTCTCACGGTGTTAGCAATGGATTGATTTTGAAATCTAAGTCTTGTGTTTTCCGACATTATCGGAATTGTGGTATGATTTTAATAAAGGATAAAAGAAAATTAAATATTCAACGTTTGAGAGCTGTATACAAGGTTCATTACAATGTCAAACCTTAAAAATCAATACAGTATGTTTGTGCCAAAATTTATGAAAGACGATTGGGTGAGGAAGAAAGGGACTTCGCAGCTAATGCAAATTGATGAATACCAGACAGAAATTGTTGCCGAAATGCTGTCTGGAAAAAAGACTTCCGATCATGCTCATCGGCAATACAATGGTAAGGTATGGTGTACATGGTCAAATGAAAATAATCATGTAGTATCTGAGCCATTCCTGGAATCCGAGCTGGAAGAAATTAACAAATGAACCACAACGTAAAACCATTCGATTTAATAAGTATAATCATTTCTTTAAATACTTTCATTTAAGGTGCTTAAAGTTTTTTACAACTAAATCTTATTGGTATGCGTATACAGTTATTAGTTCCGGTTTTGACTCTAATGTTCTTAACGTCAATACGGTTACAAGCGTTCATGCCACCAGCAACGCTGCCAATCGGTTCAGTCGCGCCGGACTTCAATCTAAAAAATGTGGACGGGAAGAGTTATTCCTTAAAAAGTTTTTCTGATGCAAATGTTCTGGCTGTCGTGTTCACCTGTAACCATTGTCCTACCGCACAAGCCTACGAGGACAGGATCATAGCTTTGACCTCAGAATTTAAAGACAAGAAGGTAGCGGTAGTTGCTATTTCGTCAAATGATCCGAAGGCAATACGCCTGGATGAGCTTGGATATACGGATATGAGCGACACGTATCAGGAAATGCAGCTCAGAGCAAAAGACAAAAATTACAATTTTCCTTATTTATATGACGGAGATAATCAGGCAACCGCGCTGGCTTACGGTCCGGTTGCAACTCCGCATATATTTATTTTTGACAAGGATCGGAAGTTGCGTTATACCGGACGAATCGACGATGTCGAGAAACCAACAGGTACTCCGAAGAACAGAGACGCTTATAACGCAATACAGGAGCTGATTGCCAATAAACCTGTTACAGTTGCAACGACAAAAACCTTTGGATGTTCGATGAAATGGGCCACCAAGGAACATGGCGTACAGGACGAGGAAGCCTCGTGGGCTAAAGAGCCAGTCAGCCTGGAAACTATTGATGAAGCCGGGATTAAAGAATTGATCGCCAACAAGACTGACAAGTTACGATTAATCAACGTTTGGGCGACGTGGTGTGGTCCGTGTGTGACCGAGTTTCCCGATTTTATGCAAATTCATCATATGTACAGGAACCGTGACTTTGAATTTATTTCGATCAGTGCGGATACACCGGATAAAAAAGACAAGGCGCTAAAATTTTTACAGGGAAAGAGAGCTTCAAATAAAAACTTCATTTTTCATATTGAAGACAAATACAAATTAATCGAGGCGATTGATCCGAACTGGCAAGGGGCGCTCCCGTATACTATACTGGTGGAACCCGGAGGTAAAATAGTGTACGCACAGCAAGGACCAATCGACCCGCGGAAGATGAAAAAGACCGTTGTTGAAAATAAACATGTAGGAAGGTTCTATTGATCCGTTCGGCATTCCAGAATTAACACGACCCGACAGGTCGTGTTTTTTTTATAAAAAATTCTAGCTAAATCTTTTTTCGTACGAAATTTTTCCTACCTTTAATCCGTTAGTCATTAAAACATTAGATATGGAGCCTACAAAATCTGAACTGGAAATCTTACAAGTGCTTTGGCAGCATGGACCTTCGACGGTCCGGTTTGTCAATGATAAATTGAACGAGGAGAAACGTGCAGTTCAATATTCATCGACGCTGAAATTGATGCAAATAATGGCTGAGAAAGGGATCGTCAAACGCGACGAGAGTAGTATGAAGCATATTTACAGTCCGGCTGAGGAAGAAAGCAAGACAAAGAATCAGCTTCTCAAACGATTCGTGGACACGATGTACCAGGGATCGGCCTCAAGCCTGGTAATGCAGCTTTTCGGGAACAAAACCACTTCACAAGATGACCTGGATGAAATTAAGGAGTTTTTGAAAAAGCTGAATTAATTTTTCATTTCATAATTTATTAGCCATGAATATTGAGATTCTTAACAGAACATTTTTTCAAGAATTAACCCAAATCGTCTGTAAGACCTTGCTTCATTCGATATGGCAGGGACTTTTACTTGCTGTCGTTGCAGGCGTTGTATTGATGGCAACAAAAAAATCGCGTCCTGCACTACGTTACAATCTTCTGTCGCTGGCGTTGCTGATTTTTGTTTTCGCCAATGCCTTTACCTTCTTTTTAGAATTCAGCACATTTCGTCGCGGCAGTAGCCATTCGTTTAGTAACACTACATCAATAGGTGAAATTTCAAAATTAGGTAACAATGCCGGTTTTCGGAACTGGTATGAACTGTCAGCCGCAGAAGTGCCGGTCAGTTTTTTTAATAATTTTATTGCTGAAAATGCTGCGCTGATCGTCGTTATCTGGCTGCTGGTTTTCAGTTACAAATCTGTTCGGGCTGCTGGTGGACTGTTTTTTATTTATCGATTAAAAACAAGTGGAAAATCCGAGACGGAAGAGGTGTGGAAGAATCGTCTTGAAATACTGGCAGAAAAACTTGGTCTAAAACGAAAAATTCAATTTTTCCAGTCTGGGCAGATTGATGTACCGATCGTGACAGGAATTCTGAAACCCGTTGTTTTCGTGCCTCTTGGCTTTTTCACTAACCTTACCCATGATCAAATCGAAGCGATTTTACTTCATGAACTAGCCCATGTAAAACGTCGTGATTATCTGATAAATCTTATTCAGACTTTTGGTGAGAATATCTACTTTTTCAACCCGGCCGTGCTTTGGATTTCATCACTCATCCGTGACGAAAGAGAGCATTGTTGTGACGATCTGGCTATTTCTGTTCTACAAAACCAACAATCCTTTGTCGAAGCGCTGGTTTATTTTCAGGAATATAAAATGTATTCCGCTTCGTCTGTCATGGCTTTTAACGGCCGTAGAAATCATCTGCTTGACCGGGTCAAACGCATTATCTATAAAAATAATAAATCTCTAAACGCCATGGAAAAATTATTTGTAACAGCCAGCTTACTTACCGCTACTTTTTTAATCGCAGCTTTTTCACCGTCTGCAAACGTAACCCTGAAAATGGATAACGCGAAAAAGCAGACAGAACTGTTCCCTGCAACAAGCACCAAAGATGCATTTTTGGCCCGGAAAAAAGAAAGCGGAAAACTTGCTGCGCGCAAGCCCGAGATTACTGTTTTAGAAATAAATAACAATATAGACACGCTTCCCGGAAAGTATGATCGGATTCAGATCAATTCGGGTGTGAGTAATATTGAAACTACTAAAAATAATAAACGCTACGAAATTCAGGAAGTTGACGGACAATTAAGATCGTTAAAAGTAGATGGGGAGGCGATCCCCGAGGATAAATTTGGCATATATCAGAAAGAGTTGAATGAGATTTCTTCTGAGGTGAAAGAACAACGGGAAAATGCAGAAATAGCTCGGAAAGATGCTGAGAAGGCAAGGGGCGAGGCGGAAATATTAAGGAAGCAAGCTGATGGAATGCGTATTGAGGCTGAAAAAATGAAGGAAGCCGCTGGAAAAATGCGTGAACAGGCGGCCGGATTAAAAGCGCTAGCGGATGTGAGCAGACAGCATGCGGAAGAAGCGAGAGGTTTGGCTGAAACGGCCAGAATCGAGGCAGGCAAACATCGCGAGGACGCTGAAAGCATGAGAAAAATTGCCGATTTAAATCGGGAGCAAGCAGCAGAGCATAGAAAGCTTGCCGAGGAGCATCGTAAACTCGCTGAGGTTTCGAGAAAGCAGGCAGAAGTAAACAGGGCCGCTTTTCAAAAGCTGCAGGAAGAGTTAATAGACGATCTGATAAAAGAAGGTGTGATAAAAGATGAAAATAATCTCTCCTATAAACTTAATAGTGATGAGCTTGTTGTCAACGGGGTAAAACAGGCTCCGGCGGTTCACCAAAAATTCAAGCACAGGTACGTGAAAGAAGCGGGGTGGGAAACGATCTATAATACCAATGGCAGAACCGGGATAAATATTAAAAAATAGACTTTTTAACTAGAGGAAAACCACAGGGTATGCGAAGATGCTCTGTGGTTTTTTTTTATCAAAACAGTAAAACAACGCTTGCCTTGTTTTTTGTAGATGTTACTATATGGATATTCGTATGCAGAGGAGAACATTTATCAAAAATACCGGAATACTGGCAGGAATGAGTTTATCAATACCGGATACTTTCGGGATGCCCGATGTTAAGGTAAAAAATAAACTTCCAAAATGGAAGGGGTTCAATCTGCTGGATTTTTTCTCTCCGGATCCATCATCAGCACGTAAAAAAACGGATGAGGATCAAATTAAATGGATGAGCGACTGGGGTTTTGATTTTATCCGGTTGCCGATGGCTTATCCAGCTTATATCCAATTCGATCGGAGCAGGAATATTACGCCGCAGGAGGTTTATCAGATCGATGAAAAGGCAGTAGAAAGAATTGAAAACCTGGTTTCAATTGCGCACAAGTATAAAATGCACGTCAGCCTTAATCTCCATCGTGCTCCGGGATATTGCGTAAATGCCGGTTTTAACGAACCGTATATTCTTTGGAGAGATCAGGAAGCCCTTGATGCTTTTTGTTTTCACTGGAACATGTGGGCAAAAAAATATAAAAATTCTTCTACTGACCTGATCAGTTTCGATCTCTTAAATGAGCCAAGTTTACGGGAAGACATGAACGATCAGTTATCAAAAAGAAGTTCAGTTCCGGGGGCTGTTTATAGAAAAGTAGCATTGGCGGCATTCGAGGCGATACGAAAAGAAAATCCAAAACATCTGGTCATTGCGGATGGGAATGACGTTGGATCAAGTGTGATACCTGAAATTACGGATTTGGATATTGGCCAAAGTTGCCGCGGATATCATCCGGGGATTATTTCGCACTATAAAGCGCCCTGGGCAAATAAGGATCCGGAAAATTTGCCTTTGCCAAAATGGCCTGGACAGGTAGGCAACCAATATCTTGGCAGAGAAATGCTGGAAAAATATTACAAGCCCTGGATTGACCTTGTTAATAAGGGTGTTGGCGTTCATTGCGGCGAATGCGGTTGTTGGAACAAAACGCCACATGCTGTTTTTCTTGCTTGGTTTGAAGATGTTCTGGATATTCTCTCTTCAAACGGGATTGGATTTTCTTTATGGGAATTTGCCGGCGATTTCGGTGTCCTGGATTCCAGGAGAACAGATGTGGCGTATGAAGATTTCCATGGTCATAAACTCGACCGGAAACTTCTGAATTTGCTGCTGAAATACTAGGTAAATTGTTCGGAATCTATTTGATTTTCAACAGATTTTTCAGGATTTCAACGCTTTGTTCAAGTTCCTGCGAAGTTGAGGATGCAAATCCCAGGCGCGTACCGTTCAGTTTGTCCGGAATCAAATTATTTTCGCCTCCATCAGAAAAATACAAATTTTTCGCCATGGCTTGTTCTGATAAACTTTTCAAATCTATACTTTTATCAAATTTGGCCCAGACAGCCATTCCGCCATCCGGTGTGTTAAAATCCAGATAATTACTCAAATTTGATTTTAAAAGGCTGCAGAACATATCTCTTCGCTGTCGGTAAATACGCACAGATTTTCTTAAATGGCGTTGAATAATACCATTTTGAAGAAGTTCAGCCATCGCGTTTTCAAGCATATTGTCGCCCTGACGGTCAATAATCCTACGAAGCCGGGAAAGATGATTGATCACATTTTCCGATCCCACAAGATAGCCTACGCGGAAAGCGGGCGAAATGGTTTTAGTAAATGAGCCGCAATAAAGCACCATCCCTGCCTGATCGGCCCCGGCAAGAGGCAGCAGAGGCCGACTCAAATAGTGAAAATCGTAATCATAGTCGTCTTCAAAAATGATAAACCCGTATTTTTCTGAGAGTGCCAATAACTGAAGCCGGCGATCAGCACGCAACGCAACTGTGGTAGGATAGTGGTGGTGGGAAGTGACATACAACATCCTCAGAGATTGTTTTTTACAGATATTTTCCAGTGCATCAACATCGATTCCATGTTCGTCGGCTGGAATCTGCAGGATATTTGCTCCTGCCTGAATGAAATTCATTCGTGCACTTGCCCAACCCAGATCTGTTATCGCGACATTATCCCCTGATTTTAACAATCCGGTGCTAGCGAGAAAAAGGCCCATCACTGTACCACGAATGACAAGAATATTTTCAGGACTGGTTTTCAAACCTCGGGTTTCATTTAAATATACCGACAGCTGCTGTCTTAACCAATAACTTCCGGAAGTGTCCCCATATCCCAGCTTAACATATGGGTTACCGGTGATCAGTTGCGTTCGGTATGCTCTTGAAAGTTCTTCCAGAGGCGCAAATCTGGGGTCAGGAAAACCGTCGTCAAGATGTAAAGCTGCTGTGTTTTTCAAAACAGCCCGATGCAAGTGAGGTTTGTCTTCAAAAGAAAAGCCTGCGACTTTCTTTGAATCAAAGTTTTGGTTTTTATCGTCTTGCAACGGCTGCGGCTTAATTTCCGGGAAGTGAGTCGCGACAAATGTCCCGCTGCCAAGTTTGCTTTCAAGCCAACCCTGTGCTAAAAGTTCGTCATATGCCCGGACAACCGTTTTCCGATGAATATTCAGAGCTTTTGCCAGCTGCCGGCTGCTCAGTAACTGGTGTCCGCCCTGGATAACACCTTTTCTGATTAAATCAGTTAATTGGTTGGACAGCTGCAAGTATACTGCAAGCTTGTCAGTTTTGTCAATGTGAAGCATAGAAGAAAGCGGCTGCATAAACTGGACTATCGCTTTTGTTGAAATTGGATTATTACACTCATCCAATAAGCAAACATATTTGTAAAAAAACAAATATTATGTCAGCACCACTTTCCCACCTTGTTCCGAGCCGTTCAGCAAAAAAAGCGCGCTTCGATGCCGAGTCTATCTATCCTATCCTGGATGAAGCGCTCTTTTGCACGATTAGTTACTCAATTGATAACAAGCCATTTTCTATTCCGACATCATTCGTCAGGTATGAGGACAAAATTTATATACACGGCTCGGTAGGAAGCCACTTTATCAGACAGATAGCGACTGGAATTCCGGTTTGTATAACCGTAATGCTTGTAGACTCGCTGGTCGTAGCCAAGTCGGCGTTCAGTCACTCTGTCAACTATCGGTCAGTGGTTATTTTTGCAACGGCGGAGGTTGTGGAAGATTATGACCAGAAACTGGCATCTTTTGAATGGCTGACAAATAAAGTGGTACCCAATAGTTGGGAATATCTGCGTCCGGTTAAACCTGGCGAAGTGAAAAAAACAACGGCTCTTGCTTTCAGTTTGGAAGAAGCTTCCTTAAAAGCGCGGTCGGGCATGCCGAATGATGAAGAGGAAGATCTTGGCCTGCCTATCTGGTCGGGACTTATTCCTTTGTCAAACAAAAGGTTAACTCCTGTTAGTGACGAGTTAAGCGAAAATATTCCCTTGCCGGCGCACTTACAGCATTTATAGCTGGTCCGGCAATTTTTGAATCGGGGTTTGCGGTCACAGTGTATGTTGTGATCGCAAGCCCTTTTTGATTTGCCGAACCTGGGCCATTAAGTATGTGATTCGTGCTGTATTTATCCTTTATTTGCAACATTGTTGACTATGTTTTCAAATTTCACCATGGATAAATTAGAAAAAGCCTTCACCCTTTTTGATACCTATAATAAAAAGTCGCCAGAGAAAATTGTTTGGGAAGGCGAAGAATATCCTTCCGAATATTTTTTTGCCCTGAAACTCTATGACTGGGTTAAAAAGCTGGAACCGGATGCGTCTGAAAGTTTGCTGCTCGCATCGAGGGCGCAACATATCGGGCGATGGGAAATACCCAGGAAAACTTATCCTGACGGCAGAGTAGGTTATTTAAAGTGGCGCAGTGATCTGGGAAAATTTCATGCGCAAACGGCAGCAGCTTTGTTGGCAGAAGCCGGTTATGATGAAGATATTATAAAACGTGTGCGTGAAATTATTCAAAAGCAAAGGTTAAAAGCAGATGCAGATGTTCAAACCATCGAAAATGCACTATGTCTGGTATTCCTTGAATTTCAGTTTGACGATTTAATTGAAAAGCTGAGCGAAGAAAAAATGATAGAAATTCTCCGCAAAACGTGGGGGAAAATGAGTGAGCCCGGAAGGCAATATGCCCTTGGAATGAAGTTCAGCAAACAAGGCACTAATTTAATAGCAAAAGCGCTAAATGATGATGTGTAACTTCGTTAAAATCATTTGCCATAAAAATGAATAGTCAATGTGAAGATCCTCTGATAGTTGTACTTCTTCAAGTTGCTTTTTTTACTTCCCTTACTTCTGTTTCATTTACTAAACTATTGGCATGACGGCTCCATCTTCTGCGCCGTCATGCCTTATATGTGATGAACTGATGCCGAAATTTCTAAAAGACTTAACATTTCTGGGACAAGAATAAAATATTATTGGGTTCCCTTTGGTGATTGTAGACATTGTTCGTAATTTTACTTTGTAAGTTATTCGACATATAAAATACATATAGTCTTACAAATTAACCACGAAATATTGTTGCTTTCTGTTAAACACAAGTTTGATTTTATATCACTTTTCCCATATTTTGAATAGAGCAATGTGTTCGTTGTCAACGCGTAAATTTTTTTACAAAAACACGCGGCGAATTATTTCTACAAATTCTAATCTGGACTATACACGCATTTGAGAAATTTTAAAGTATATCCGATTTTACTCAATATATGAACCCACGAAAAAGCTTACTGGTAATGGATGATGAGCCAAGTATTTGTAAAATACTTGAGCATTTTTTGAAGAAGGATTTTAATGTGTTTGTCAAAAGTGATGGCGCAGAAGGTATGTTATGGCTGGAAGAAGGGAATGAGGTTGACCTTATCATAGCTGATTTACAAATGCCTAATTTGAATGGAAAAGAATTTCTAAAAACTGCACGAGCAAGTAATCTTTACGCCGATATCCCCGTGATTATACTTTCTGGCTCAGATGAAAGTAGTGAACGGATTCAATGTCTTAATTTGGGAGCCGATGATTTCATGGTAAAGCCGTTTAATCCGGTAGAAGTCCATGCCAAAATCAATGCCATTTTAAGACGTAGCAAAAGATACTCCTGATACTGTAAACCTGCAACATAATGGAATGGACAAGCCAGTCTGATGGTACTTCTGTGGAAACCAAAGTATCCCCTTCTGCACAGTACCGAATTGCTTATCTTACAAAAGATTTTGAACAGTATCTTTGGTTCTCGGCCAATTATGGCTCGTATCTTCAGATAGAATATTTCGAAGAAAAAGAAGGTCTGCTAAAGGCGATTCAAGAATATTTTCCCGCAGACGCAATTCTTGCACATGTCAAGAGCGGAGCTTGGGAACTTTTGGACACCGTAAGAAATAACCCTGGATTTGGGAATATTCCATTTATTGTACTGGTAGATAATCTGAATCCGGCTGTCATCAAAAATGCCAAAGCGAAGAAAGCTGATGACATTTTTGCAACTGATTTTTCGGAGGGTGACCTTCTGAACAGGCTGCATTATTTTACAAAACGTAAATGGTATGTTGCCAGGAAAGCATCTCAAAAAATCGAATCCGAAAAAAATCAAACTCCTTTTTGGAAAAGAACGATCGACATCGTGTCAACGGGCACGGCTGTAATACTATTGTCTCCGGTGTTTATTCTGGTAGCATTGCTCATCAGACTGGACTCTAAGGGACCGGTGTTTTATAAATCAAAACGCGTTGGAAGCGGATACAAGATTTTTGACCTTTACAAATTTAGGACAATGCGGACTGATGCTGATCAAATGATCCGTAAAATGGCCGCTTTGAATATGTACAATGTTAAGACGACTGCTGCTGAGGTAAAATCAGAAAATTCAAATCTCTGTGAAGTATGTCAGAACGGCGGATCTTGCAATAGAAGATTATTTCTGGATGGTAAAGAAATTTGTGAAAAAGTCTATCAGACACAGAAGGACCAAAAAGCAGCTTTCATGAAATTCCAAAATGATCCCCGGATTACAAGGATCGGAAATTTTCTACGCAATACAAGTCTGGATGAGCTGCCACAGCTGATCAATATCCTGAAGGGCGATATGTCTCTTGTTGGAAATCGGCCTCTACCACTTTATGAAGCAGAAAAGTTAACCACGGATAGGGCCATTCTTCGTTTCGCAGGCCCGGCTGGCCTGACCGGGCTTTGGCAAGTTACAAAAAGAGGAAAGGGGAAATCGGATATGTCTGAGGAAGAAAGAACGGAACTGGATATAACTTATGCCAAGAATTTTTCCTTCAAAATGGATATGGAAATTATTTTAAAAACATTCCCGGCGCTGTTTCAGTCAGAGAATGTCTAGATGGCATATCTACTTTTCCAGAAAAGCTCCCTCGAAGAGATTTTGTTCAGCTCTTTAATCATACGCAATCTTGATCAATATTATACGTACTATTAAATTAATGCGATACGTCGTTTTTTTGATACTGTTTTTTCTATTCCCCACTTTTGCCAGCGCGCAGGAATCTTTGGCGCAGGAGATATCGTTGCCGTTTCTTGAAAAATTGGTAGAGACGGCGAAAGTGAATTACCCGCGAATGAAAATGTATGACTCTAGAATTGAAATGGGGAATATGGGTGTCAAAAAAGCCAAATTGTCCTATTTTGATATCCTTTCATTTTCTTATCTGTATAGTCCGAACCAGACCGCAGCCACGATAAATCCCGGCCTACTTCAGGGCTATCAATTCGGATTTTTTATAAATATCGGATCTATAATTCAAAAGCCGACGGTTATAAAACAGGCCAGGGCAGAAGTTAAGGTAACGCAACTCGAAAAAGATGAATTTGAGCTAAATCTGGAAGCAGATGTAAAAAAACGTTATTTTACTTATATTCAATCGGTTATGCTGTTGAGAATAAAGTCGGATGGATTGCTGGATATAGAAAGTTTACTTAAAGAAACCAGGTACAAATTTGAAAAAGGAGAGGCCACGTTGCAGAATTATAACAACGCATTATTGGCCTACTCAAACCAGTTACAGACCAAGATTTCTACAGAAGCGGAAGTTTATATAGCTAAAAGTAATTTGGAAGAATTGTTGGGACAAAAACTTGAAACTATAAAATGACAGAGCTTCGACAATTTTTTCGCTTATTATATAAAAACAGAATAACGCTGATTCTTGTACCGCTTCTTACGTTAGTGTGTTGTTTTTTTCTTGTAAGGGAGCTTCCGGATCAATATAAGTCGCATGGCAGCATTGCGACCGGACTTGTGGATAAGACGGAGCAGGTTTTACCGGATGGGGAAGGCGAACAGGAATCCGAGATAAACCGGAAGTTCGATAACCTGATCCAAATGATGACACTTAAAAAAGTGTTGGACCAGGTTTCATACCAATTAATATTGCATGATCTTAAGGCTCCTATTGATGGAACTTTACGAAAAGCTTCCGCATCTTTAAAAGATATGAGCCAGACGGAAAAGAAGAATGCAATTGCGATTTTCACCAGAAAATTAAAATTAAGAGAAGAGCTGTTTCTTCAGCAAAAATCAGAGAAAGTACTGCACGACCTGCTTGAAGATATGCAGTATGACCATGTTTCCTTGCAGGAGAAAATTACAATCTATCGGCTGCGTAGCAGCGATTATATCAATATAGATTACGAAGCGGAAAAGCCTGAGCTGACAGCGTTTGTAATCAACACACTGGGAAATGAATTTATAAGCTTTTATTCATCACGTCTTTCGGATAATAATTTGAAGGCTATCAACTTTCTGGGAGCGTTCTTGACTCAGAAGAGAGATGCATTAAATGGAAAGATGAATGAGCTGAGAAATTACAAGATCCAAAATCGGGTGCTTAATCTAAATGAGCAGGCGCGGAGTTTATACGGACAGATTGCTGATTTTGAAACAAAGCGCGAGGCGGCCGAAAAAGATGTACTCGCATACGCAGCAGCAGTGAAGAATATTGACAATAAGTTTAATCCGGCAGACAGACGATATCTTGAAAGCAGTCTTTCAGGAATAAATCAGAGTATTGTGACATCCAAGCAGCAGTTAAAGGCTTTAAATGATGCCTATATCAGGAGCAACTTTGAGCCGAAATACAAAGCCAGTATGGATTCAATCCAGAACAAGCTGACTTTGAAAATACATGAGGCGACGGATAGTTATATTTACAGCCCCTTGGTTGTGAAAGAAAATCTAGTGGCGCAGAAGCTGAACATGGAGATCGCACTTGAACTTTCCACCAACAGTATTTCTTCCATTCTTAAAGAATTAAGACGTCTTAATACAAAATTTGATGGTCTAGTACCGAACGAGGCGAAAATTCAGGAATACGAAACCGGGATTGATATCGCCAGCAAAGAGTACATCGAAGCACTGCAAAGGTTTAATAATGCAACGCTGGAATCAAGTTTTCCGGCGCAGTTGAAATTTATTGAAAAAGCAATGCCGGGCTCGGTGCAGCCTTCAAAGAAAATGGTATTACTTATTCTTTCTGGTATTATCAGCTTATCTTTCTGCCTGTTTGTTTTCTTTATTTTATTCTATCTTGATAAATCCATTCGGTATCCGATCCAGCTGGCGAACGAAACGGAAATTCCGGTACTTGGCTATTTGAACTATGTTAATGAAGGTCTTAATCTAAGTCAGCTTCAGGACGAAAATGCAAGCGAGAAATCGATGAGAAGATTTAGAAATCTTATCAGGTCTGTTCGTTATGAAGTGGATATTGAACATTCCGATCCGAAAATTATTTCGATTACAAGTCTGGTTGAAGGTGATGGTAAAACGTTGGTAGCGCTAAGTCTTGCCTGGGCATTTTCGAAAGTGAACAAGACGGTATTGGTGATCGATGGCAATTTCAATCATCCCCAAATCACAAGATTAAATGATGGGAACGTCTATCTGGAAGATTTTTTTGGTAAATTAAATAGTGCAGGTCCTTCGGCAGGCAATGGCCAGATTAGCTTTTTAGGAAACAAGGGTCTTGATATTTCGCTTGCTGAAATTGCAAGTCAGAATGTGATTAGTGAGAAGTTCCATTATTTGAAATCTCAATATGACATAATTCTTATCGAAACAGGCTCACTCGTTTCCATGAACAAGGCGAAAGAGTGGATTTCGTTTGCAGATATCGTTCTTGGGGCCTTTGAAGCAGGACGTTCAATTCATACGGAAGATAAGTCCAAGCTGGTTTATCTCAAAAACCTGCATACGAAGATGGCAGGCTGGGTTTTGACGGGAGCGAAAGACATCTCAGAGCAGACAGGAAAAACAGTTAAACAGGCTGACTTATGATACTGATCAAGTCTTTCTGGATTTTATTGCAAATACTTATTGGATATAATTTGGTCTTTCCTATTCTTCTTTCAATATTTTACAAGATCCGGAATCGAAGATCGGATCTTAAAAACAAAGTGGCGAGTCGGGGAGAGGCGGATTATGCGATTATTGTAACCGCCTATGAACAAACGCAACAGCTTCCTGATGTCATAAATTCTCTCTTGAAATTAAATTATGATAATTATCTGATCTACGTCGTCGCCGACAAGTGTGATATTTCCGGATTGTATTTTGATAGCGATAAAGTTATTCTGCTTCGTCCGGAGCAAACTCTTGCAAGTAATACAAGATCCCATTTTTACGCAATTAATCATTTCAAAAGACCGCACGAAAGGCTTGCGATAATCGACAGTGATAACCTGACAGACTCAGGATTTTTAGTGCATTTAAATCAGTGGTTCGATGCTGGTTATCAGGCAGTTCAGGGATTGAGGGCTGCTAAAAATATTGATACAACCTATGCCTGTCTCGATGCGGCCAGGGATATTTACTATCACTACTATGATGGGAAAATGTTGTTTGGAGCGGGATCGTCTGCAACCCTTTCGGGTTCTGGAATGGCTTTTACAACCTCACTGTATGTTAAATGCCTGGGACATCTGGACATCACCGGTGCCGGTTTTGACAAAGTGTTGCAAAACGCAATTCTGCAACACGATCTTCGAATCGCTTTTGCGGAAAATGCAATCGTATACGACGAGAAAACCACAGGAACCGACCAGCTCGTCAACCAAAGGGCCAGATGGATTAACACTTGGTTTAAGTATTTTTCGCTTGGGTTTGGGTTGGTTTTCAGCGGGATAAAGCGAGCGAGCTGGAATCAATTTCTTTTTGGGCTGGTTCTGTTGAGACCCCCGCTTTTTATATTTCTCATCATCTCTTTATTATTTTTTGCTGCTAACCTGTTAATTTCTATTCCCGTAGCGTTAATTTGGCTTGCGGGGCTGATGGTTTTCGTATCAGGCTTTTTTATCGCATTGCTGAATTCCCCAACCGACAAAAAGATTTTTGACTCATTGAAAAGTATTCCGTCGTTTATGTTTTATCAGGTTCTTTCTCTGATTAAAGCAAAACGTGCGAATCAGATATCAGTCGCTACAAAACATTCTTATCACCAGAACGACAAGGCATAATTTGATATGAAAGTTCTACCGTCTAAAAAGCTGAAAAAGGGTTCTGATTCTGATTTGACAAAAACAGAAAGGATTACGCAAAAATTAGCATTGATGGTTGTGTTTATCGGAGTTTTTATATTCTTTTTCAAGATTTTATTTCTTTAACCTGCCGTCAAAATTTGAATTTCATTCCCGAAAGCAGTAAAACTTTAAGCGAAAGGCTCAAACCGGGTGCGCTGATTGTGCAGTTGAACAAACCGGCTGCCTTAATTGTGCTGTTTTTATTTTCAATAACGATTGGATATGTTTCCATAAAGGGGGGCATAGTTGCGGGATTGTTAATCTTGGTCGCAATGGTGGCTCTGCCAGTCGTGTATGCTATCGTGGCCTATCCGGTATTTGGGGTGATCGTCTTAATGACGATGGCCTATGCCCTTTTCTTTATTTTGAGATTCGGCGTTAACTTTCCTCTGGGAACAGTATTGGATGGTATTCAAGGTCTGTTGATTCTTGGGTTCTTTATAAAACAACGAGCCAAACCAGACTGGAAAGTATTCAAAAATCCGATATCTACTGTCATTCTGATCTGGATTGGCTACAACATCTTGGAAGTCGCGAATCCGTGGGCCGAGTCCCGGCTTGCCTGGGTTTACACGGTAAGGTCAGTAGCAGTTATTACCATTATGTACTTCGTGTTTCTTTACCAGTTGAGATCGGTTTCGGCAATACGTCTCATATTTAAGGTTTGGCTGGTACTATCGTTCATTGGTGCGTTGTATGGTTTCAAACAGGAATTTATTGGATTCTCGGATCGTGAGATGGCGCAAATGGAAAGCGACCCGCTGACTGTGGCACTTCTATTTATAAACGGAGTCTGGAGGAAATATTCTATATTTTCGGACCCCGTTGCATTTTCTTATAATATGGTCATCACTGCTCTGCTGTGTATTTCATTGATATCTGGACCTGTCAAGCAATATAAGAAGATAATTCTGGCCATAATGACGGTCATGATGCTGATGGCGATGCTTTATTCGGGGACACGTGGTGCTTACGTACTTGTTCCGGCAGCGTTGATTCTATTTGCATTACTTAATTTTAGCAAAAGAATTATGATTTTTACTGGTTTCGCTGCATTCGGTATTGCTGTAATGATATTCATGCCAACGTCCAGTCCAACAATTTATCGTTTTCAGTCTGCGTTCCGCCCGTCAGAAGACGCATCTTTCAATGTGCGGAAACAAAATCAGGAGAAGATCAAGCCGTATATTTTGAGTCATCCAATGGGTGGCGGCTTAGGTGCAACAGGCGTTTGGGGTGTTCGATTTGCTCCTAATTCTTACCTAGCGTCATTTCCGCCTGATAGTGGTTATGTTCGTGTGGCAGTAGAAATGGGATGGATTGGGTTGTTTTTGTTTTGCTGTCTGATGTTTGTCATTTTAAAGACAGGAATACAAAATTTTTATAAAATTAAAAACCCGGAGCTGAAATCGTACTGCATGGCGATGACGCTAATTATTTTTGCGCTTAATATCGGCAACTATCCGCAGGAGGCGCTTGTTCAGTTCCCTAATAATGTTCTGTTTTACTTATGCATTGCATTAATTCAGGCGACATATCTGATTGATCAGGAGGAACAAAAGAAATTCGCTGACGCTAATACTCAAAAAGTAGTATTTCAGGAGAACAGGTAATCAAAATTGAATTTAAGATGTCTGTAAATGTTCCGTGCCGCGACCATAAGGAAATTATTATTCTCCCGAAGAAAATTTCGCTTCATCGTACTAGGTTCTTCGCTGGAATTTACCTGATCGAACAAACCATTGATATCATCGTAGAAAATAGCTTTACCTTTTTTCTTTAGGAATGACATCATCATGTCGTATTCCGTAACATCTCCTTTAACACCTTCGTGATACCGCCCGAATTTTTCAAGAAAAGTAGTTTTCCTTAAATGAGGATGATCGCTGTATACATAGAATTTGCGATAGCCGGGAAGTAGCAGGCTGAACAGTATTTCTGAAAATCCGTCTCTTAAAGGTTTAAGAAAAGGATACTTGAAATAGGCGTAAAATCTGGCCATATCTATTTCCGGGCGCTGTTCCAGAATTTCAACGGCTTTTTGTAAACTATCAGGAAATGTCGATTTTGGGACGAAGTCTTCCTGAACATAAAGTGTGAACGGACTGCTAACTGCATCCTGTCCCTTGTTAATATTATTTCCCAGGCCCTTGTTTACCGGTGTTGTTATTAAAGAGAAATTGTATTTATGCTGGATAGATTTCAGATAGTCGAGATGCGAACTTTGGCTTCCGTCGTCCGAAACGACAACTTCCGAAAATTTACAGTTGAGTTTTTCAAATGAAATTAATAGTCTTTCAAGAGAAGAACTGCGGTTGTAGTGTGTAACAAGTAATGTAATATTTGGAAAGATATAGGGCTCGTTCATAAACGCAGGAAGTAAACTTGAATCAACTATTAAAAAAGTATAGATCAGATGTATTTTTTAGCCATCGGATTGGCAGATAAATTGATCTCAAAATCTTTATTAGCGGATTTTTTCCTTCCCGCCAGTTAGCCCGGTCCATTTTGCTAGGCTCGGCCTCAGAATTTTTCTGATAAAATAAAGTGCTGTAATCTTCAAAAAACAGCCCTTTACCCTTGTTGTGAATAAAACTGAGAGCCATTTTATATTCCGTGAGGTCGCCTTTTATTCCTTCGGGATAACGACCGAATTTTTCAAAAAAACTACTCCGCCTTAAATGCGGGTGATCGCTATAATAATAAAATTTTAAATGATTCGGATCCCAGAATGAATATGTCATTTCGGCGAAACCCTGGCCGTAAGGTTTGAGATTGGGATATGCGAAATATGCATAAAATCTTGCTATGTCAAGGGAACTGTCTTTTTCGAGGTAATCGACGGCATCCTGAAAATGTTTCGGGAATATCGTTGACGGCTCGAAATCCTCCTGGACATACAGTGTATAAGGCGTTTTAACAGCATCCTGACCTTTGTTAATATTGTTTCCCAATCCCCGGTTCACCGGGGTCGTAATCAAATTGAAAGCAAATTTCTTTTGGAGTTCGGTCAGTTTTGCCCGGTGCTCAGGTTTACTTCCATCGTCAGACACCACGATGTCACCAAATGATAAGTTCAAAAACTGAAACGAATTAAGTAGTCTTTCGAGCGATGAGCTTCGGTCGTAATGGGTAATGAGTAAAGTGACTTCCGGGAAGTTGTAGCGTTTTTGCATAAACGTCGTGAAATGAGATTAGTGATCCGGATCAGTGTACAACTTTTTTTCCCATGAGGTATTCCGGCAGTATCATCAGCTGACGTTTCGTTCGTTTTAGAAATGCATTCCAAATACTGCCATCGTCCAGAAGGCGTCTTGGTGATGTAAATACTCGTGCACCAGGATCGGTTACCAGGTGTAGTCTACCTTTGGTTTTCAGATTTCTGGCCATTCGTCCGTCTTCTGCATCATTTGTGGTATCATTACCGATTACGCCAGCATAAACACGCGAGCTACTGACGTTAAAACCACCTGTTGATAACCCAATTTCTGTAACAAAACCCATATTAAAGCCGTAAACGTTGAGATGTTCTCTACGGTTTTGACGCACACGAATGATAATCCCTGTTAAAAGTTCATAAAACCATAGCCCCAGTCTGCCTTCTCCACGGGGAGGTAAAAAAGAATATCTTCCGTAAACCCCTGTGACCTCCGCCGTTTTAGTCATTGGATCGACCATCAGATCAATCCATTGCGGGGGATAGAACGTGTCAGCATCTGCACATAA
Organism: Dyadobacter koreensis; assembly: GCF_900108855.1. GTDB lineage: Bacteria > Bacteroidota > Bacteroidia > Cytophagales > Spirosomataceae > Dyadobacter > Dyadobacter koreensis. Next base: position 512,382 of record NZ_FNXY01000004.1, on the reverse strand, counting down.
ATAAAACTTTCCCATTGCTTTATCCAGACCCATTTGCCTGGCATAGGGAGTTCCCTGAATTTGTTGAAAATAAGAACGAACCCCCAACTTATCCAGGACCTGCTGTGTGGCGTCAGATGAGTTGTTATTGATTACGATTAACTCAACTTTATATTTGGTTTTGCTGTCTGCCAGGGAAGAGAGTGTGCGGTATATATTATTTTCTTCGTTCCAGGCAGGAATAGCTACCGTTACTTCCGGATTATCGTTTCTGAGAGCACCAAGCCGCTCTTTCAAGGTATCAATTTCGGCTTCCGTAAGGTCAATAAATCGCTTATTTAAAAACAAATGTGGCTTAATCCATTTCGGTAGACTGAAAGTGCTCATATAGTACTCTTAAGGCTGGAATAACGTTGATAGGTAATCACATTTCAAAGTTATGTATATATTGATCCCAGATAAAATTTTTCGGTAAATTAAAAAATAATCTCAGCAAAAAAATGCGTCAATTGTCGATGTACTTCTATATAAATGACTCCATTATCAGTGAAAACCAGAATAAGTTGCCGACTTTTAAACAATCATATTTCGATTAATGAATTTCATAAATCAAATTATACCCTCCTGAGCAGGTTTAGAATGTTCGACCAATAACATTATCCCCATTTCTGCACAAAGTGTCATACAGAATGAATTTGATATGCAAGTAAAATAAAATATCATTTTATATCATACAAAATATGACAATATGATTCCAGGTTATCCAAATTAATTCTACATTTGGATAATGATTATAAATGTACACTCAACGGAGATATTGATTACAATACCTGATCTTGATGTAACCAATAAAATCAGTTCTTGTAATTGAAAATTCATGAAAAACGATAATGATAAATAAGATTCTGAGCTTTTATGTTCTTATTCGGTACGGTGAGCTTCCATCTGAGCTTAAATATTATTATCGTGATACTTATTACTGCAGACTTGTTCAGTTAAAATATATTTTAAAAGATTATTTCTTCAAGAAGAAGTATAAAGAACTTTCTTTTAATGGCGAGTTCGCTCCAGAACTCCAGTTTGTCTTACCATTTGCTTACTGGCATCACAAAAACGGCACTTTAAAAAATACTTTTTCTTCCAAATACACGAAGGAACTCTATTTTTTCTCGCCGAACCACGAGGAGAGATTTGAAACCAGAACGAATGAAGGAAATTACAATTATGAGATGCCCAGAATTCTGTACAGTCAGGATTACGACATGTCAAAATGGCTTCCGGTTCCTTTAAAAGAGACCTATCAGAACAATGTTTATGTTTACGAAAAACCGATTTTGATTATCGCAAATCGTTACAACATGGAGTGGGATGGTCCTCCGGTGAGTTATTACAGTATTGAAATGCTGACCTACATGCTGGATCGGCTGAAAGATAAATTTACGATCATCTACAACAGACCGCGCCCTCAAAATATTACTATGGATAATAGTGATATCTATGATATGGATGAATTTGAGTGGCTGGCGAAGGAGTACCCGCAAGTAATTCTGATGGAAGATCTGTGGGCTAAAAATGAGGCTGGCGCAAGGAACTTCAACCATCTTCAATTAATGGTTTATGCGAATGCGACACACTTTATTTCCATACACGGAGGGACCGCTACGCTGGCAAGTTATTTTGGGGGAACCAACCTGATTTTATCAAAGAAAGGCCCTGAGCATCATTTTAAATGTTTTGAAAAGCTTTATCCTAAATTTTCAAACGCTAAAATTCTACACGCCAAAACCGATCAGGAGGTTAAATCATACATCGAAAAACACTACATATAACCTCTGGTTTTCGCATGGAAGTTAAATCGAAAGATAATTACTGGCTGAAATCGGGCATCTTGAATATACTCCAGAATTTCTCCGGAGTGTTTTTTGGCTTTGCCGGCTTTTACATATTGGTTCGGGTATTGAATAAACAGGATTTTGGTATCTGGACATTATTCATGTCTGTAACCACAATTGTCGAAGCCATTAGAAGTGGTCTGATCCAGAATGCGCTTGTGAAATATTTATCAGCGGCGGGAAAGTCTGAACACGGCAGTATCATTTCCTCCTCGTTTTTTATAAGCGGTATGGTGACGATATTCAGTATCATTGTCGTTGCCATATCTGCGCCTTACCTGAGCAGAATCTGGGCGTCGCCTCAACTTATCGGATTATTTTATGTCTATATTCTGGTATATGTTTTTTCCGGAATCATCACACAGTTTAATTCCATAGAACAGGCCAATTTCAAATTTAACGGGATATTCATCGCTGGATTTATCAGACAGGCGTCTTTTTTTAGCTTTGTATTGATCAGCTATGTACTGAAATTCAAACTTGAACTGATCTATCTCGTCTGGGTGCAGGCTGTCAGTGCTCTGCTTAGCGCCTCTATAGCATATATTTTCGTCCGCCGGAATCTGATTTTTTCCAAAAACATAAGTACAGAATGGATCGGGAAACTGTTCGGATATGGTAAATATGCTTTTGGTACATCTGTAAGTTCGATGCTTTCCGGTACAGTCGACCAAATGATGCTTGGCGCTCTCTTGTCGCCGGCGGCTTCCGGAGCGTTTAACATTGCCGTGCGTATTACCAACCTGATCGATATTCCTGGAAATGCGATTGCAGTAGTTGTTTTTCCTCAAAGTTCACGAAGAATGGAAGAGGAGGGAAAGGGTGCGATTAAATACCTTTATGAAAAATCTGTCGGTACGACGCTTGCCCTCGTATTGCCTGGTGTATTATTTCTTTATTTTTTTTCTGACTTTGTTATTCATTTTATTGCCGGAGAAAAATATGTCGACTCGATCCCTTTATTGCAAGTCACTTTATTATATTGTCTGTTAATTCCCTATGGAAGACAATTTGGGACAATTCTTGACTCCATAGGCAAAACCAAAACCACCTTTCTGGTTGTCGTCGGCACAACAGTACTCAACCTGGGCCTCAACTTTGTTCTAATTTCCCGAATTGGTGTTATGGGAGCCGCTTATGCCACTCTAATTTCCAACATCGCAGGATTCTGCGTCGCACAGATAATTCTTAAAAGGGAAATTGATGTCAGTCTTAGGAACACGATTGTTTATATGTTTAAGTTTTATCCTGAATTCTTTCAGAAATATATCAAGCCAATGTTCGGCAAGTTATCTGGTCAGATTAATCATTCTCAGAAATAGATTTTATGGTTGGTGTCAAGTACAACGGCCGGTTAGGCAATCAGCTGTTTCAATATTTTTTTCTGCTTTATCTCAAAACCAGAGATGGGGGTAAAACCTATTTTTTCACAAACCCTCATCACGCCTATCTGACCAAGTATTTTGAATTGGGCTGGTATCATAATCTGACACTTGGATCAAAAGGATACTCAATTCTTGCCAGGGCATTGCCGAAAATTTTTAGTTTTCGTGATGTCTATGTACATAATTTTTTTGCACCTAAGGAACATACGCCTGAAAATCTCACGATTTATAATGGCTATTTCCAGTCTGACTTTTACGTAAACCACTTGGATAAAAGTGTGTTGCCATCAATAAAAGCTAAGTACAGACAGGAGTTTGACAAAAAGTTCGGCGTAATTTTCTCCTCCCAAAAGACCGTAGTTGTACATATACGCAGAACAGATTATCTGTCTTATGGAAAAAGAGATATCTCTCTTCCGATTGAATACTTTAAAAAGCAACTATACTCGATCGAGGATCTGGGATCTTACAAGGTCTTTTTTGTGAGCGATGATATGGAATTTGTAAAAAGAGAATTTCCTGAGGAAGCTAATTTTATTTTTTCCAGTAACTCTGAAATAATAGATTTCCAGCTCATTCAGAATGCCGATGTAGCCATTATCTCCAACAGCACATTTGCATGGTGGGCAGCTTACTTATGTCCGAAGAAAAATCTTGTTATCGCTCCCAAAAACTGGTTCGGCTTTCGGATCGGACGGGAGCATCCAAAAGGGATTATGACAAACAGATTTGTATGGCGGGATGTACTGGAGCGTTAAGCTAGGTTAGAGTGACCGGTATAGGCCCAATGTCTTTTGTATCGAATGATCGAGGGGGAAGTCCTGAAGCCTTACTTTTCCTTTTGCAATAAGTCCGTTTCTTTTCGAAGAGTCGACAATGAATGTTTCAATTTTCTGATAGAGATCTTCCAGTGAATGCGGTTCAAAGTATTCGACTGCATCCACAGCAATTTCCTTGAAACAGGGTGTCTTGCTCAATAAAATCGGACATGAAGCTTTAAAAGCCTCAAGAATTGGAAGTCCAAAACCTTCATGCAAAGACGGATAGACAAATAATAGCGCATTCTGGTATAGATAGTTTAACTGTTCGTCGTTCACCTGAACATGCTTTACCTTTTTTTCTAATTTCAGGCGATGTAATAATTCGAGGTCAGCTATACCCAATTTACCGCCTCCTGTCAAAATCACGTTAAGATCGGGGTGTTTTTCAGAGAGAATTTTAAACGCATCTATAAAAAGATAGAAGTTCTTATAACCACTGCGATCTCCAACGTATAAAAGATAATGTTCCGGTAAATCCGCAACCGGATCAACCATCAAGGGAGCTTCTAAATCTATTCCATGATAGATCACCGAAATTTTGCTTTCATCTACGTCGTGATATTTTATCAGGTCACTTTTAGTTGTTTCGGATATCGCGATGATGGCATCAGCTCTCTCTGTATGAAGTCTTTTATCCCGGGTCAACGGATCCTGCGCCCAGAAATATTCTGGTAACTTTTCATATGTCATGTCATGAATAGTAGTTACCAGGGGTTTTTTCAGATTCCTTAAAAAATAGGTGTCGTAATAGGTGGGGTGAAAAATATCAAAATCGTTCCGGCCAACCAGATATTTACAGTAAGCCTCGTTAATATCATATAATTTTCGAGCCAGCCTTTCTGTGTTTAACGGCCGGGCCAGATATTTGTCCAAGGTATTGAAATTGGGTTTGAGGTAATGATTTTGAGAATAAAGTAAGCCTACTTCACAGTCAAAATCTTTCGCCACCCTGATCTGATCGATGATGTTTGCAAAATATCGACTGATACCGCCATAACGCTGGGTGGTGAATTTCTGATGGTCGAAAAGAACTTTCATAAGGGTTAATTTCTGTCTGAATAGATGATAAGGCTAACCCTTTCGGCTACTTCGCTCAAACGATCTGATGAGTTGTATATTCACACAAGAACTCACTTGAAACTGGTTTTGTCGTTATTTATATAATCTGAAATTTCGTAGGAGAATTCCGTTGCTCCTTGGGTGTTAAGGTGAAACTCGTCTGCAAACTTTTGGTACTGATTATTGTATTCAGGATCGGACGAGTAGTCCAAAAAACGAACGTACTTATGGCTTTTTGCCATTCGTTCTATCAGTAATTTTTCCTTTGTCGAAGGTTCTTTCAAGATTGTCGGTGAGATGACCACGTACGTAGGAATGCGCAGCGAATCAACTTGTTTAAGAAAATAGTCGTAGTATTCAATTGCTTTCGTATCAAAAGGAACCTTCATTTTCTCACGTTTAGCATCATAGATAATTTTCTTGGCCTTATAATTATTAAAATCGCCGAGACTCATCGTTCTGTCTAAAGGAAAGTAGCCATTATCATCTTTTGGCAGTGATTCAGAGAAAAGAAAATCATGTAAGGAAACAAATACGGTCGAGTTATAAGGATATGTTTTACTGAACAACTTTATATGTTCCCATTCGCTTATTTCCTTAATATACTTCAAAAACTCAGGGTGATTGTGAATATAAGGAAGTAGCATGGATAGCTTTTCATACTTTTCGTCATTTGGAGCAATTTCCCAGACATTTACGTCCAGAATGATCAGTTTAGGAATTTTTCTTTTTAAGATCGCATCTTGCAGCGCGCAGTAGTAGGGTATAAACTGACCATCACGGCCGGCGTTGTAAAGGTTGGTGCCGAGCTTCTCCGCCATGATCGGTGAGCTGTAGTGATGGAGTGCCCGGGAGCTGCCGAAAATAATAACGTCCTGATTGGTGCTGTCAATTGAAAAAGTTGTTTGAGCGAACTGACCTCTTTTCAGACTGAAATATAATTTTTCGAGCGAAAATCCTATCACATAATCAACAGTAACCATTACTATGATAAAGATGACTAGGCTTTTTCCAAACTTAATAAAATCGTTACTGCGCATTTCTAAAACTGAAAATAAATGAACTGACCACCATTAAATACTCCAAACACAAGAATTATGAATAGCAGAGCTACCACGGAGCCCCAGCGCACCCAAATACGTCTGTTGTTAAATAGCGTGAATTCGGGATAATACTCCATGCAATATTCAATTGAAAAAAGGAGCGTCAGAGCAAGTAAACAATGAGCAAATTGATTTATCCCATTACCTAAAAACGGAGCCTCGCCGAAAGACCGTAAGTTTCCTATAAGCGTGAAGGCATCATGAATGGAATTAGCTCTGAAAAATATCCAGGCAAACGTTACCAGAGAAAAGGTCAAAAGTCCTCTTGACAGACGCCAGATAATGTTATTTTGAATTCCGGCATTTGTTTCAAATTTGCTTACGTAAGGTTTCGTTATGAGGCCGACAACCTGATAGAATCCGTGTAAGGCGCCCCAGAGAATAAAAGTGTAATTTGCGCCATGCCATAAACCGCTTATCATGAATACGATAAACAAATTGAAATATCTCCGGTGAGCTGCAACTCTGTTTCCACCAAGCGGTATGTACAGGTAGTCGCGAAACCATGTTGAAAGTGAAATGTGCCACTTACTCCAGAATTCAGGAATGGTCTTAGAAAAGTAGGGTCTTCGGAAATTTGTCATCAGCTCGAAACCCATCGTTCTGGCTGAGCCAATGGCAATATCAGAATAACCCGAAAAGTCACAATAAATCTGGACGGCAAAGAAAATGGATGAAATAACGACGGAAGAACCGTTATGTAACTCTGGATTATTGTAAACTGAATTTACATAAATAGAAAGACGATCAGCAACGACAAGTTTCTTGAATAGGCCATAAGCCATTTGTTTCAATCCGGAAACCAGATTGAAGTAAGAAAACTCATGTTTAATGTGAAACTGATGAAGGATATTTTGGGGGCGCTCGATAGGCCCGGCGACTAACTGTGGATAAAACATCACATACAAGCTGTAAATTCCAAAATGTTTTTCAGCTTTTTGATTTCCGCGGTAAACCTCAATTGTATAACTCATCGCCTGAAAAGTGTGAAATGAAAGGCCGATGGGAAGTAGCATTGTTAAAAACGGAATATGGTTGTGCCAGCCTAAGCTATCTGCAACAAGCGTAACGTTTTCATTGAGAAAATTGAAATATTTGAAGATAGCCAGAATACCTATATTGGCTATAAGACTGCAAATGAGCAGCATCTTTCGCCTTGGCCCTACGGAAGTCTCGATGTATATCCCGGCGAAATAGTCGATGACGATTGTGAAGCCTAATATTAATATATAGACGGGCACAAATGCCATATAAAAGAAACAGCTGGCCGCCAAAAGCAAGAACCAACGACTCTTAAAGGGAAGGATAAAATAAAGAAATGTTACTACAAGATAGAAAAGAACAAAATTGATAGAATTAAATAACATACACTACATGAAGGATGATACGTTGAGTTTTACCAAATATATAACATTCAAATAAACCATTTGCAGTTTCAGCGAAATATGTTCTTATCGAAGTATATTGGCAAAGTTAAAATATTCGGTAGTATTAATTTGGTTATATCGATCAAATTAATTTTTATCTTTGATTACAACCTTTTTACGGCTTATCATAAGTTGATTGCTATATATTATTGATATTTTTGGAGCATGAAACTCAACGGATACACAATTATAATCTTTGGTCTGCCAAGATTTGATCAGGAAATAGAATCTACAAACTTTACCACTGCAAAGCTTCTTGCGCGGAATAATAAGGTTTTTTACGTTGAGAACCCTTTTACGATTAAGGATTATTTCAAGTACCGCAAGCATAAGCAAAATGAGGTACGTAAGGGTTTCTACTCGCCCTTTAACGCCAACATAAAGGATACCGGAATTCCAAACCTCAAAATCGTGATCCCACCCGTCCTTTTATCTATAAATTTTTTACCGGAAGGAAAGCTTTTTCGTAAGCTGCTTTTGCTCAATGAGTCATTGATAAGAAAGAAAATCAAAAGTGTTATCCGGGATAATAATATCAAGGATTTCATTTTTATTAATTCATTCAATTTTCATTACCCCAATGTTGTGCGCGGTTTGAAACCGATTGTTAAAATCTACCATTGCCTTGATCCCTTAATTCTGCCCTTTGATAGCAGGCATGGTGTTGTTTCGGAAAAGATTTTAGTTAAAGAAAGCGATGTGGTCCTTTGCAGTGCCAAACAGCTTTACTCAGAAAAGGTTACCCAAAACCCTAATACCTATTTCGTCCCTAACGCGGCGGACCTTTCTCATAGCCGGAAAGCACTCGATCCTGAGCTGCCGGTTTTTCCGTCTTTGACTGGAATTTCTGGTCCCGTTATCGGGTACTTTGGTGCAATTGAGAGGCGAATTGATTACGATATTTTGCAAAAAGTCATAGTAATGAATGTGGATAAAACTTTCGTTTTTGTCGGACCGGTGTCCCGAGAGTTCATTCCCGATGTTTTTTTTAATTTACCTAATGTGAAATTTACCGGTTCGGTACCGTATGAAGCGATGCCATCCGTCATAAAAAGATTTGATGTTGCATTGATTCCCTTTAAGAAAGATGAAGTTAGCGCTACTATTTTCCCCCTAAAACTTTTCGAATATCTCGGAGCAGGAAAGCCAGTGGTTGCGACAGATTTTAACCTTGACCTGAGAGATTTTACCGGCGAAAGCGTGTTATTTTGTGAAAATGCAGAGTCTTTTTCAACAGCTTTAAACGAAGCTCTTAATAATGACGATAGCGGTAAAAAATTAGAGCGACTGGCAATAGCCGAGCAAAATACCTGGGAAAAGAGGGTCGACGAAATGGCTGAAATAATATTTAATACCATCACGATTAAGTAGTTGCATGGGTGTGTTTCAGCCCATGACAATTATTCGGAATAGTTAAAAACAATGCTGAAAATGTTCTGGCCAGTCTCGGATCTGTAAGCGTAACTAAATTTATCTGAGGCTTTGGCGATAATCATCAACCCGAAGTGCTCGCTCGTGTTTACCAGCAGCATCGGCATTTCTTCGTCTTCAAGTTCATGTACCCGGAAATGTGCAATCTCACTATTTTCTGTATAAATCTGTAATGAATCCATTCCATTTCGATATACTTCGAAATGCTGATTTTTAAGATTTTCTATCAGAGGCCAGCTCAGTTCCACGGTTTCCCCATTAACCACCAAATGAAGCGGATTTCCTGAATCTACTTTTTCAATCAGCAAATGATCCAGAGCAAATGTAAATACTAGCTCGCTTTCGGCCGAACCGGAATGTTTTGCTCCATTGATAAGTAGCTCAGTAATAGTCCACTTAATTTTGGGATGAATGTCTTCCGGTACACACAAAAACTCATTTTGTTCCTCAATATAATCTACACAGCTACGCACGATGGAAGCTAAACCTTCTGCCTGATTGCGGAAAATAAATGTCTTCTTGTGATTTGGATCTCTCATCTGAAATTATAATGTCTCCATGGCCTGCTCATAATTTTTAAATATTTTGAAAACTTTATCCATGCGAATCAGCGTGAGCAGATTTTTAACATCCGGTTTAAGGGCAACGAGATAAATATCCGTTTTTCTGGGCATGGCATATTTCAAAGCGACTACAAGACTTCCCAGAAAAGAGCTGTCTATGTAGTTCACGTTTTCAAAACTTACAATGATGAGCTTTGTCCCGTTGACAATGAGCGTTATCATTTCTTCTTTGAACATATCGGCGTTAGCCAGACTTGCTTCCTCTGTTAAAATTGTCGCCTGAGCTACGTCGTTGATTTGGTTAACTTTAAGTATCATGATGGGTTATTGTTTTTCTATAAAAATTATGCTTGCGTCGTCCATTTGGTTGCTATCATTGATCTGATCCAAAACGTTCGTTTTGATAAGATCGAAACTTTTAGATTTTCCGAGATAAGGCCTGATTTTTTCAACAAAAAAAGGATAGTCGCTTTTTTTTGAGCCATTTGATGGAATGTCGATCATCCCATCTGTGAAGATAGCAAGTTGGTCACCGGATTTCATCTGAATTATCTGCTCATCGTAAAAACCATCTTCCAAAAGTCCCAGCAAGAGGCCGGACGACAGAACGGTGGTAGCGCTTTGCCGCTCCGAATCAAAACTAATAAGGGGCAGATCGCCGGCTCCGGTATATGAAATCTGACCTGTCTGATTGTCCAGCAGAAGTAAAGAGAGGCTTGACAGAATATTTTGCAGGCTTTCATCCAGATAAACCAGCTTATTAATTTTCTGAACAATCGTTTTCAGCGTAAAGTCATTGTCGAGTACACAAAACCGGATTGCCGCACGGATGTAACTCAAAAAACCAAAAGTAAAAAACCAGGCTTTCCATTTCTTTCCCATGATGTCACCAAGAAGCGCGAAGCAATAACGTTCGTCAACCTTGATAAAGTCAATAAAATCACCTCCGGGATATCCCAGATAACCCTTATGCCAAAAGTGGATTCTAAAACTTTGCAGTTCCGGGCTTGTCTCAGGGACTGATTTTACGTTGAGCGTTTCGGCAGCAATTCTTAATTCCCGAATGGAACGGATGTGTTCATTTTCAAGTGACTTTATAATATTGTTCAATTTTGAAATGATCACTGGCATTGGTGTCTCTTTATTGATATAATCCAATGCATTCATATTCAGGCCTTCCAGCATCATTGAGTCGTCTGTGAAGGATGTCAGGAAAACGAATGGAATGTCACGGATTTTCGGGATCAGCAAAACAGTTTGGCGAAAGTCAAATCCGTTTATTTCAGGCATATCATAGTCGGATAATATTAAATCCGGCATTTCCTTTTCCAGTAGAACCAATGCTTCGGTCGCAGAATCAGAAAGCAGACAAGTATAGCCTGCTTTTTTTAAAGAAGACTCTATAATCTTCCTGAAAAGTAGATTATCTTCTACAATAAGAATGGTCTTAACTTTTGAGGGAGGGTCTGGAAAGGAGATCATTTCTTGTTGAAATTTAAAACAAACAGTAAGACTCCGCCGAAAATAATTAATAACGAAACCAGATCCATAATCGTAACTCCGTCATTGGCACTAATATAAAAAACAGTAAAAATTTCGAAACTCGGCGGTGCCGGCATGATGATCATTGCAAACCCAACTACGATCAATAGAATGGCGAGAATGAACATGACACCTTTTTGTATGGCATTTTTTCGTAAATAATTTTTACTTATTTCACTATCAATTTTTGTTTCTGATAACAATTTCTCTAACCCTTCAAGGAGCTCTTCTCTGGACAAATTATTATCCTTATCGAGCGATGTGTAGGGCTCGAGCTGTTTTGGCGAAAATTGGGAACGCTGGAATGCATCAGCGATTTGTTGCTGGTAAAGTTTTGAGCTTTTGCTGTCAACGTTAGTTTTCTCGATTACTTCAATCAATTCTTTCAATTTAGCCTCCAACACCACAGTGGCATCGCCATCAGCAGGAGACTTTGAATCCGAAATTTTATTGATCCTTGGTAAACGAGTTATTTTCACTTTTCTAACAATTGATTACACTTTCACAAGTTTTTATGGCAGAAGATCTCCATTATGCCCGGAAAAATCTTGCTACCCGTCAAATTTTGTTTAAAGCTATGTTTTTATTGTTAATTTTGAAATACTTCTACAAATGATTGAAATTAATTCTTCAATCAAATACATAATTAGTCGATACAGTTCTACCGGATGAAAAGAGTTTCTATTGTTACTGTTAATTTTAATCAACAAAAAATTACAGAAGATTTACTCAGGTCACTCACAGAAGTAAATACTTATCCGGATCTGGAAATTATTGTCGTAGATAACGGTAGCAAAGAAAACTTCGTCCCGGAGTGGCAAATCAGATATCCAGCTGTCAAGTTCATAAGATCGGAGTTAAATACTGGTTTCGCGGGAGGCAACAATATTGGTCTAAAAAAAGCAACTGGCGAGTATTACTTTCTAATTAATAATGATACTGAGGTAACGCCTGACCTTATTGAGAGACTTGTACGCACACTCGATGAAAATCCTGAGATTGGCGTCGTTTCACCGAAGATTCACTACTTCGATCAACCTGGGATACTCCAGTATGCCGGGTATACTCAGATGAATTACTATACGGCCAGAAATTCTTGTATAGGTCAGTTTGAAGAAGATAATGGCCAGTATGATTCGCTTACAGGTCCCACAGGTTACGCACACGGAGCCGCAATGATGCTTTCCAGAGAGGCAGTCGGAAAAGCCGGGCTTATGGGAGAAAATTACTTTTTATACTACGAAGAGCTTGACTGGTGCGAACGAATTCGGAAAGCTGGTTATGAAATTCATGTCAATATGCAAGCCCTGATTTACCATAAGGAATCGGTTTCGGTTGGTAAAAAATCAACGCTAAAAGAGTTCTTCATGAATCGAAACCGGATTTTGTTTATCAGGAAAAATACATCCTTCGCCAAGTTTTCAATATTCTGTATTTATTTCCTACTGCTCGTGGTGCCGCGAAATTTAATCAGCTATATAAAAAACAGAGAAACCAAATTTATCCCTTTCTTTTTTAAGGCCATCACATGGCATTTCTCGAATTCGGTCGATAGTAAAAATCTCGGATACCCTGTCAAATTTTAATATATGGAAATTCTCTTCTGGCTTGGTTTGTTTATCGTTTTTTACACATTTCTTGGATATGGAATTCTTCTCTATTTTCTGATAAAAATCAGGAGAGCGTTGAAAGGGAAGCGGGTTGTTCCTGATTTAAATCAAAATCTCCCGACGCTAACATTGATTGTCGCTGCCTACAATGAGGAAGAGCTTATACTGGAAAAAATTCAGAATACACTTACGCTGAATTATCCAAAAGAAAAGCTTAGTCTATTATTTATCACCGATGGATCATCTGATAAAACTCCGGATTTAATTAGTGGCTTTTCTGAAATCAAGCTCATGCATTCGCCGACGAGAAATGGGAAAATCCATGCCATTCATCGTGCCATGCATGAGGTTGATACCGAAGTAGTTGTGTTTACAGACGCTAATACCTTTTTAAATAAGGATGCGTTAGTGTTAATTGCAAGGCATTATGCAGATCCCAAAGTGGGAGCCGTATCTGGCGAAAAGAGAGTAACACAGGAGGAAATTTCAGATGCAACTGCCGGCGAAGGATTTTATTGGAAATACGAATCGACACTAAAAAAATGGGATTCGGAATTGTACTCGGTTGTAGGTGCTGCCGGAGAATTGTTCAGTGTAAGGCGTTCGCTGTATCAGCAGGTCGAGCCGGATACAATCTTGGATGATTTTATGATTTCCATGCTGATCGCACAACAGGGATATAGAATTATTTATGAGCCGGATGCATATGCGTCGGAGCTTTCATCGGATAATATCAAAGAAGAACTCAAACGGAAAGTGAGGATTGCCGCGGGAGGAATTCAGTCCATTCTCAGACTGAAGAAATTATTTTTACCTTTCAATTTCCCGCTGCTCTGGTTCCAGTATATCAGTCATCGCGTGCTTCGGTGGACAATCACCCCATTTCTGATGATTTTTGTTTTTATTATAAACGGCATCATATGTCTTCAAGATCCGCCATTTATCTACTATATCATTATGGCTGGTCAGGTTCTTTTTTACGCAGGCGCATTAGCCGGATGGATCTTGGAAAGACGTAAAGTGAAGATCAAAGCGTTATTCGTGCCGTATTATTTCTGTGTGATGAATTATGCGGTTATCGCTGGCATAAATCGATATTTCAAAGGAAGCCAGAGTGCAGCCTGGGAAAAATCAAAAAGAAAAACTGCTTATAAAAGCGAAGACCTCTGAAAGTCGAAAGATTCCAGAGGCCAGCGTAATGTTTTTTATTTTTTCAGGAAGCAAGATGTCCCAGCTTCTCAGCCTCTTCTTCCAATATCGGAATGATCCTTTCTACGTCTTCGTTGATCCGAAGATAATGTGCAACGATCTCTTTCGTTTCTACCTCATCATGAATATCCCGTTCAAGTGCTTCCACTTTCAGTCTGATACCCGTCAATCCAGCCATTGTAAAGGAAGGTTTAATTCCGTGAACGACGCTGGCAGCTTCGGCAATATTTTCGTCTTCGATAAGTGACTTTAAACTTTTCCAGCGAGGTAGCGAGTCTGACAGGAATGCTTCAAATATTATCTGTACAATGGACGCGTCGTCACCATAAATCTGAGTGAGGTAGTTTACGTCAAGTGCGGGGTTAAGTGATAGAGCCATTCAGATATTATTTTGGAATTATATGGGTGTTAAAATGATTTCAAAACCTGTGAACAATTGTAACGAATATCCTAACTTTTTTCCTTATGCGAAATAACATTATAGAATACATTATAATGTAAAGTTATAAGTACTTCAGTAAATCCCTCGTACTAGTACGTAAAATTACGTTATGAAATTATAATTGTCCTGATCTACAACCAGTTCCCAAACCAAATCCTATGGCTTAACTTCGGTTTCCTTCTCTTCCTGTTTTTTTAACTCTTCTTTTGCTTTAGCATCATTCTTATCTTTTTTCTTAAAATATCTTCTGAACAAGAAATTTTGGCGAAGTGCAAGCATGTTTTCGTCCAGTTTTGAAGTGCTTGTTTCAAGATTCTGAATCGTATTTTTCAAATTTGATGCGGTCCCCTCGTCATGTAACAAAACACCCATCGGGCTTTTTGTGTTTGAATTAATATCAGCACTTGCTGTTTTCAGATTATTAACCATCGTATTCGCAGAGGCAACAGTTTCATTCAACCGAACCATTGTTGCTCTCACATCACGCATAATGATTGTATCCGTTGCAAGATCATTAGCCAAGCCTCCCTTTTGGTTCAATTTTGCGCCATAGGTCGACAGAGCAGCAGTCAGGTTCTGAGCGTTGACTGATGCTTTTTTCAAACCAGCCAAAGTTGCATCAACGTCGCGATAAAGTGTTTCATCGTTTAAAAGCATTCCAACCGTTCCTCTTCCTTCCAGAATATTCTTGCTTATTTTCTTAAAGGCGTCTGTTATTGAAAGCAAGTTTTTGTTGTTTTCAGACAAAACGCTCAGCATTTCTTCTGTACTTTCTACTTTCGCTACAGCAAGTTGGTCGCCGTCTTCGATCGAAGGGACTTTTTGGGTACCGCCGTATATGACGATGATCTTATTACCGATCAGACCGTCCGTGCTTACTTTCGCCAGCGCATTTTTACGGATAAATTCCTGAGATTTTTCCTCAATATTCATCATCACCTCAACCTGTGAGTTAGGAAGAAAGCGGAGCGATTTTACGGTCCCGATTTTTACCCCTGAATACCAGATATTGTTACCGGCTTTAAGACCGTTAACGTCATCAAAAATAGTTTTTACGGTTATGTTGGAAGAAAAAACTTTTTTCATGCTTCCAATCGTAAGTATCCCGACGAGTAAGATTACCAGTCCGATGATTACGAAAAGACCTACTACGACGGAGCGTTTTCTGTTGCTTGTTTCCATTACTATTGAATAAAATTATAATCGTAAAAACTTTTAACTCTTTCTTCATCCGAAGCGAATACTTCCTCAAATGTTCCTGTCATGGCAAATTTGCCATCTAAAAGCATCGCAAGTCTGTCACCAGTCTGGCGCGCGCAGGTAAGATCGTGGGTGATAATAATCGCAGATGTATGGTATTTCTCTTTTACTTCATTAATCAGTTCATTGATTTCGATACATGTTATCGGATCAAGACCGGCCGTGGGTTCATCGTAAAGCATGATCTCAGGCTGCAAAATCAACGTGCGGGCAATCCCGATTCGTTTCCGCTGCCCTCCGGACAACTGGGAAGGCACCTGATTGATCGTCTGAGAAAGTCCAACGGATTCCAGCACAGACTCAACCTGATCTTTTACCTCAGCTTTTGAAAGGTTAGCGACATTTCTTACCAATGGAAATTCCAGGTTTTCGCGCACTGTCATACTATCGTACAACGCACTGTTCTGAAACGAAAAACCAATTTTTCTTCTCAGCTCATTCAATTCCTTACCCTGTAAATCTGAAACCTCATTGCCGAGAACGTTAACTGACCCCTTATCCTGTTGCAATAAGCCAACGATAATTTTTATCAAAACCGATTTTCCGGTTCCTGACCGTCCGAGCACAACAACATTTTCTCCTCTGTATACGTCCAGGTCAACTCCATTCAAAACGTGCAGATCGCCAAACGATTTGTACACGTCCCGTATTGAAATGATTGGATCTTCCTGATTTGTATTTTCTTGCATAAAATTCTAACCTCTGAAATAATTAGATACCTGAACGATGATAACTTCTTCGATAAAAATCAAGAACATAGAAAGGACAACCGAGGTGTTTGCAGCTTTTCCCACACCTTCTGTTCCCTTAGTCGCATTATATCCCTGGTAACAGCCCACCATTCCGATTGTGAAACCATAAGCTACCGCCTTGGCCACCGAAGTTCCAAGATCAAGAAAAGTAATTTGTTCAAATGCTTTTTCAACAAATGCGACACCGCTGGTACCCTCGTTAAGATAAACATTTAAAAATGCTCCCAATAAGCCGACCAGCGTACAATAGAACATCAGCAAAGGGATGGTAATGGTTGACGCCAGCACGCGTGTTACTACAAGGAATTTAAATGGATTAATCGCCGAGACTTCCATGGCATCGATCTGCTCAGTAACACGCATGGACCCAAGCTCTGCTCCAATGCTTGATCCTACTTTTCCCGCACTGATCAAGGCAGTCACCAGGGCTGCCAGGGCTCGCACAATAGCGATAGACACCAGGGACGGAAGCCAGGATGTTGCCCCAAATTCTGCAAGAGAAGGCCTGGATTGTTTTGTAAATACCATCCCGGTAATGAAACCGGTCATACCTATAAGCAACAGGGATTTATATCCGATTGCATAACATTGCTTGACAAGTTCCTGAAATTCCATCCGGCCTTTGAAGGCCTCTTTGAAAAAGCGGATAAAAAACTTATAGCCGTTGTATACTGATAGAAGGGCGTGATCTAAATTTTTTGTAAAAACATGTTCTTTTGGCTTCGTGCTCATCAAAAATTAATGCAAAAGTTGATAACCTAAATTACGGTCTTAAATGATTTGGTCGCGTTTTACTTCTGTTGATCCTGCTTGCGCTGACACATCCCCGAATCCCCAACGTTTAGTGTTTAAGTGATAGCAAAAATTATTCCATCAACTTCATTTTATCCAATATTTGTTAAATATGCCGAATAAAATATATTATCCAAGATAAGCGGTAGTGCTTTTTAAGCTCAAGAAACCTCAACTCCAGATGATCGAAAATTGAGTTAGCTGCAATATGCCAATGCAAAACAATTTCAAGTTAGAGAAAACTAATTGTGCTGAAATTCAGAATCTTTCGTGGAATTGATAATAGAGAAACGTATGAAGATTTTTAAATCCGTTGGGTGGCTCAAAGTCGGATTTATAGGCTAGGAAACAGGTTAATGTAAGATTCGGCAGAGGAATAAATTTATTCCTCTGCCGGAAAGAATTATTTTAAAGGCTGCGCTTTTACACCTTCTTTGGTAATTATTACGGGGTTTATCATTCCTTTGTCATCGAACGTCATTATTTCTACACAGGTCTCACGATGGTTTCCGTCCGTTTCCGTCAAAGGCCGTCTGTGGTAAACGATATACCACTGATCTTTTCCGGGAATCTGAATTACAGAATGGTGCCCTGCTCCGGTCGCAACTTTCGGGTCCTGTTGTAAAATTTTTCCAATTCTCTCAAACGGTCCAAAAGGAGAGTCCGCGACCGCATAGGCAACTGAATAATTTGGGCCTGTCCAGCCACCTTCTGACCACATGAAATAGTATTTTCCGTTGCGGATAAACATAAATGGACCTTCGACATAACTGGCAGGTGTGATTTCCCTGAAGATCTTGCCATCTTCAAAAGGCACAAATCCTGTAAAATCGTTTTTTAGTTTGGCAACGTTACAATGTTTCCAACCTCCGTAATAAAGATAGTACTGGCCATCTTTATCTTTAAAAACGAACTGGTCTATTGGCTGCGCGCCGTTATGAAATTTATCAATCAGCGGTTTTCCAAGATAATCCTTGAAAGGTCCTTCCGGCTTATCTGCCACTGCCACACCGATTCCACCAGATTCATTGTCGCTCTGGATATCGTTGGCACCAAAGAACATATAATATTTTTTATCTTTTTCAATGATAGATGGGGCCCACACCGCTTTTTTTGCCCATTTCACATTCAATGTATCTAAAACCCGCTCATGTTTCTTCCATGTAACCAGGTCTTTCGAAGAAAAAGCGTCAAAAAAAACCTGATCTTTATAGGGTGCCGAAAAAGTGGGGTAGATCCAATATTCTTTGCCGCCTTTTGGATTGTTGAATATAATTCCCTCAGGATCTGCATACCAGCCGGGGAACAAAGGATTGCCGGAAGTTTTTTTGCTTTTTTGGGCGAAGGAGGAGAAGGAAATTATCGAAAGAATGACTAATAAGATTTGTTTTTTCATATCAATTTTTTTGTTGCAAGTTAAGTGCGCAGACAGGATATTCAAACTTTAAATTCCTTTATGCTCATTTAGTAATCATTTCCTGCGCCGCCGCCGCCGAAATTACCTCCGCCGAATTTGAAATTATTTTCCTCGGGAGTCTGACCAAACTGGTTTGCAATAAGGATCGCTTCAAGATTTGCCAGCTTTCGTCCTTCCATAATTTCGTCAGTAACTCCAAATCGAGGAATTTTCAGATAATTTATGGACAATACACTGATTAGGATTAGAAGAAATCCACCAATACTTAAAATAATTTCTATCGCCAGGAAATCAAAATAGTAGCGATAGGTGAAACAGGAAAAAGCCGCAGTAAATAATCCGACGATCAGAAAGACCCTGTCTCTATTTTTAAGACCTAAAAAGCAATACAGTATCGGTATAACGGTGGTAAAGACATAAAAAAGAATAGCAAAAGGAATTTGAGGAGCGTTGGGCGTCGTGATCTCAGAAAGCAGAGCATTTCCCTCTCTTACGACGTAATAATTTCCACCAAAATAAAACGTCACCATAACAAATATTTTGATCAGAATCTGACATTCGCGGTAATAATAGTCACGCTCGCTTTTATTTACGACGTATAACAAGACGGAAAGAATCATGGTAGCGAATGGCATAAATGCCTTCCCGATTGGAAACTTAACGAGAATAGAGGCAAAACCAACAAAAATGGACGCCATGGAAATAAATACCGTAAAAAGATCGGCATAACGAATTGTGGTAATCCCGTTGACAAGTAGCACTAACGAACAATACTGCCAGATTTCCATGCCTTCAAAGAGAACAACAAAGGTTATTATAATAGCTCCATTGCCCATGTAGAGAAGCGCATTGTCGATTCCGGAATGAAATAATTTGCGGTCCTTTATAAAAAATTCCAGGAAGAAATAATAACATGCGGCACTGATGAAGCTTAAAACAGCAAAGGTTTTGCTTCCGGCATTGTCAATAAAGAATAATGACAGAAAGCCTGCAAAGAAACTCCCTCCAAAAACCGTAAAAAGAAATAGTCCAATTTTTACAAATATTCCCGGCCTGTAAAATGATTCCGGGAAAGCTGCTTTTATCCTTTCAAACTGGGAAGATGTGAGCAAATTATTTGTTACCCACAATTGAGCGGTCTGCTGAATTTGCAAATTTTTAACCCAGGATTTGTTATATGCTGTTTTCATTTTTTAAGCTTTAATATTTTCTTGACGTTGAGCAAAAAGAAAATGACGCCAACGCTGCTAAGCATAAAATAATAGATGCTAAGAGCTCCCAGGATCGAGTCTGGCAGGTATGCGAAGAGTGTGTAACTAAAAAGGATATAGCCATAAATCACTCCCATCAGCAAAAAAAGCAAGGATTGCGAAATTCGTGCATAATAGACTAAAAGCAAGCAAATTATAGCCGTTGATGTAAGGTAGATGAGTTTTGAGTCGTCACTGAATACACCTGCCAAACCAGCGATTGCAGCGAGGTTTCCACCAAACAGAATGTATGTGAAAGCGAAATGCTTTTTTAAATTTCTCGTTTCGGACAACCAGGAAATGACGCAAAGAATGATTCCTAAAAGGACACCTGTTGCAATTAAACCCGGAGAAGTAAAGTCGTTTTTCTCCAAAATTGCAAACGGGGATATAGTAAGCCCGAGCCAGGAAGCAAGGCCGGTTATGGCCATGGACAATACGCCCCGATGGTCAAACCGATAGGCGAGAAGAAAAAAAATCACCGTTGGAATGAATATTGCTATACCGTATCGAGTACCGAAAAAATTATATTGGAATTGGAGATACCCTTCCAGTACCAGAAAGAGTGTGCAGCCGAGAATTAATGCATGTTCCGAATATTTTGTCGCATGATTGACCTCGGTCCAGAGAAACTGTTGTCTGTGTTTTAATACATAGTAGAAGCACAAAACAACAAGGCTTGCGATAAGGGTGATGATGGCCTGATGGCCAATGGTGTCTATGTTTTTGTAGATGAGTATTCCCAAACCGGACGTCAACAGGCTTATTCCGATGTATAACACAGATCTGAGTTCCCAATGAATGGAAAACAGTTTATTGGTTTCGTAGTTAAAAATTTTGCCGGCTTGCTCTTCTGTTAGTATTTCTTTTTGGAGAAGATCTTCCAGAATTGTTTTGGTAGTCATCAGGACGGATATGTGTAGAAAAGCTTAGTAAATAATTTATAAAGATAATTGATTCTTGGAATCTGTATATTGCCTGTAAATAAGTAGTCGCATATGAAGTTATTTAAGTGCAGTAATTGCGGCCAGGCCGTTTACTTTGAAAATATTTATTGCCAGTATTGTCATTCTTCTCTGGGGTTTGAAACCCATGAATTAAGCCTGTATGCCCTGAAACCCGAAAATAACAGAACTTACAAACTTATTAGTGGTTCTGGGAATCAAAATAGTTATAAGTATTGTCAAAATCACAGCTACAATGTTTGTAACTGGCTTGTTCAGGTAGGAAGTTATTCTCCTTTTTGTAAAGCTTGCGAGCTTAATCGGACAATTCCTTTTTTAGGACAAAAGGACGATTACGATAAATGGTATCGCGTCGAAACGGCAAAACGAAGACTTATTCATTCGCTGCTCCGGTTCGGACTTGAAGTAAAAAGTAAAAATACGGGATGGTTTGGCGGGATTATGTTCGATTTTCTTTCTGATCGCAACACCAGCGATGGACAGCGAGTCCTGACCGGCCACGATAACGGACTGATTACGATCAACATTGCTGAGGCAGACGATATTTACCGCGAGATGTCGCGAAATCAGATGAATGAGGTATATCGAACTTTGCTTGGGCATTTTCGCCACGAGATCGGCCATTATTACTGGGATATTCTGATTGGCCGAACATCAAAATTGCATCAATTCAGAGATCTTTTTGGTGATGAGCGCGTCGATTATGGCGTTGCTCTCCAACAGTACTATTCTAACAATACTTCGAAAATCTGGAAAAAGCAGTACATTAGTAAATATGCCAGTGCGCACCCTTGGGAAGACTGGGCAGAGACCTGGGCGCATTACATGCACATTGTAGACACGCTCGAAACGGCTGATTCTTTCGGTCTGAACGTACATCCCAAAGTAGCGGCCGACGCAATGAACACGTCCTTTGTTGATCCCTACACAGTCAGCAATTTCGATAATATTATAGACATGTGGCTTCCTCTTACTTTTGCAATGAATAGTCTTAACAGAAGTATGGGTTTGCGCGACCTTTATCCTTTTGTGATCAGTAAAACGATTAAGGAGAAACTACGTTTCATTCACGAAGTGGTGAAAGAAGCAGGCGCCTTCAAAGCGCAGGGAGAACAAATGTTAAAATCGTAACACAAAATCCTCTTTCACTTGCTCCTTTCGGAAAAACACTAACCCAATCCAGAACAAATCCACCGTTAAAGTTACCTGCGGATGAGCCTTGATATGTTCCCAGGCCTGGGTCATTTCATCTGACCAGTAAATATCATCAAATATAAAAAGTGAATCGTTTTTAGCATATGGAAGACATTGTTCGAAGTAGCGCACGGTAGGTTCATACCTGTGATTTGCGTCGAAGTATGCGTAGTCCAATCCATTATCAAGTTTTTTTAATGTTTCCGGAAGCGTCTCATCGATGTTTCCAAGAATAACTTCAATATTGGAAACATTAGATTTATCGAAGTTGCGCTTCGCAATTTTGGCTGTTTCAGGGCAACCTTCAAATGAAAGAATTTGTGACTCAGGTTTGGCTTTCGCCATAAAAAGTGTTGTCAGACCGAGAGATGTACCAAGTTCCAGGATACTTTCAGGTTGAAAGTGGCGGATCAGGCGATGAAAAAGCCTTCCGAATTTCTCAGGTTTCTCGGCGTTTTTTGCGATTGTCCTGACTTTTCTAAGATTCGATTTATTTACTCTGGATCCGGCACCAAGATCAAGAATTTCAATCTGCTCTTTCGAGGAGCGCAGTTCTTTACGAAGCAATTTCAAAGAAGAATAATCGGGATGCTGTTCGCCTTTTTCTTTGATAACGTTGGTATATAACTCAAATAAAAAAGGGGAGTGGATCGAATGCTCGTTACCGGAACGCAGAAGGTACTTGAAATAAGAAGTAATCAATTGAGGTAATATTTAATTTAATCTATAGGGCACAACCAGAGAAAATGCCGGGATGATCACACGAAACTGGCGCCCATCCAAAACTCTTTCCATCAAATAGGTACCCGACATTTTTCCCAGATCTGTACGCAAGTTACAGCCCGAAACGTAATCATGAACATCTCCTGGCTCCAGAACAGGTTGTAAACCGACAATTCCTTCGCCTTCCACTTCGCGAACCGTTCCGTTTGCATCATAAATCAACCAATGTCTGCGCAACAGTTTTACAGTATGCTCGCTATGATTTTCTATGAGAATCTTATAAGTAAATACAAAGTGGTCCTGTCTCGGATTTGAATAATCCGGCTGGTATTCTGTTAATACTGTGACTTTAACGCCGTCTGTTACTTTCGAAACCATATGCATTAAGGATATTGATGAAATATTACAGTTGACAAAGAAGGGTAATATGTCTTTTGTGAACTTCAATATAAACGAAAATAGTCATCATTTCCTGATAAAACCAAATCAAAAATCAATTAATTTGGATTTAAATTCAATAACCAACAGTATGGATGTTAAAATAGAGGAGTCCTGGAAAAAAAGATTGTCGACAGAATTTGAAAAACCATATTTTGTTTCGCTAACCGACTTCGTCAAGCAGGAGTATGCAACAAAACAAATATTTCCATCAGCAAAACAAATTTTTAATGCCTTTGAACATTGCCCTTTTGATCGCTGCAATGTGGTGATTCTCGGCCAGGATCCATACCATGGATTTGGCCAGGCAAACGGCCTTTGTTTCTCAGTGAACGATGGTGTACGAATGCCTCCATCCCTGCTTAATATCTTCAAAGAAATCAAAGAGGATCTCGGTAAGGAAATCCCTAAAACCGGAAATCTGGAACGTTGGGCGGATCAGGGAGTGCTGCTTTTGAATGCAACACTTACCGTTGAGGCAGGAAAGGCCGGGTCACATCAGAACAAAGGCTGGGAAATTTTTACGGATGCCGTAATTAGATGTTTGTCGAATGAGAAGCAAGATCTTGTGTTTATGCTTTGGGGAAAATATGCGCAGGATAAAGGCAAAATTATTGATGCAAATAAACATCACGTTTTAAAAGCCAAACATCCTTCGCCTATGGCTGCCAACTATGGAGGCTGGTTTGGATGCAAACATTTCAGTCAGGCAAATGCTTTTCTGAAAGAGCGAGGTTTAAAGCCAATAGAATGGTAATCGTACAGACAAAAAAAGAGTCGGGAATTCCCGACTCTTTTTAATAATTTTCACTCCTATTACTATTTAATAATTACTTCTCAATACTGGAATTCATTTCCAGTACCTTATCCCAATGAGACTCATTGCTTTTAACAAAAGCATTGCGATCTGCATTTGATGCATATTGTTTGGCAGCTTCATTAGTACGGAACGTCAGATAATGAACAACATCGTATTCGTTAGCTGTTCCATCATTATTTTGTACGCGTCCGGCAGAATAGGCTACCACGTCATTCACGTTGTTTTTAAGCGTAGCGAAATCACGCATGTGTTTTTCTATTTCCTCAGGCGTAGTGCCAGGCTTAAATTTGATACAAACAACACGCTGGGTTTCTGCCGGTTTATGCGGAACATAGGCTCCGTAAATGATCAGCATGAAAATGCTCAGTAAAAATACTGGCAGTAAATATCCTAGAGTTTTATTTTTAGTTCTCATTATTTCTATGTCGGCTTAACCTTTGATTCTATTGTTAAGCAAAAATAAAACAAATATTTAACATTGCACTATTTTAATAAATAATATAATGTATTTTGTTTTTCAGGTGTTTTTTGAAATAATAATTGGTAAAATTGTGTTTGCCAGTATTTTATTTTCCTTTACTTTTCTGTTAAATTTTGGTATTTCTTTATCGTGATGTTCGTATTTATGTGCGTCGGATTTAAAAATTGTTATTTTTAATAAAACAGGTTACATTTTTAATTAAAATGTTACTTTTTTCTAAAAAATCGGTATAAGGTGGTGATAAAGTGTCAGATCTTCACACCAAACTTTATATGGACAGCAGCCTCCTGAATGACAAACATTTAAGAAAATTTTTTAAATATTTTTTCAAGAAAGTACTCATTTTGAGTGTATCTCTTCTACTTCTTACCGTTGAAACGAGTTTTGGAAGTACATGGGGCTTTTGGGCGCACCGCCGCATCAACAGATTAGCTGTGTTTAGTCTTCCCCCAGAAATGCAGTATTTTTACAAAAAACATATCGACTATATTACAGAAAACGCTGTAAATCCTGACCGCCGTAGGTATGCAGTTGTCGGAGAAGCCGAGCGTCATTTCATTGACCTGGACGTGTACGGTGACAGTGCACTGAAGATATTGCCAAAAGTCTGGCAGGCTGCTGTAAAGAAGCTTGGAGAAGACAGTTTAAGAAAACACGGTATCGTTCCGTGGTATATCCAGACGGCGGCATACCAACTGACCGATGCATTTAAAGATAAAGACAGCAAAAGGATTTTGAGGATTTCAGCCGACCTGGGTCACTATGTCGCTGATTCAAATGTGCCCTTGCATACGACCAGAAATTATAATGGGCAGCTTACGCATCAGGAAGGAATTCATGCATTTTGGGAGTCCAGGTTACCGGAGCTTTACGCCGCCGAATATGATCTGTGGATTGGAAAGGCTGTTTATATAGAGAATCTGACGGAATCCATATGGAGCTCCGTTGACAGGGCTCATTTGGCTAGTGATTCGGTATTTCTATTTGAGAAGCAACTCAGTGAAGCTTTTGAGCCTGACAAAAAATATAGTTATGAACTGCGTAACAATGTTCTGTCCAGAACCTATTCGCAGGATTTTTCATTGCAATACCACAGTTTATTAAAAGGGCAGGTGGAGCGTCAGATGAAAGCTTCCATTTCCATGGTCAGTGATCTGTGGTATACCTGCTGGATCAACGCGGGACAGCCTGATCTGAGCACATTGAATGATTATATACCAGATGAGAAAGAGAAAAAAGCAGAAGCCGCTGAACAACGAAGTTGGCTGCAGCGGCTTTTGCATATCAGGTCAGAAAGTGACAATTAAATTTATTTAAAAACAAGCTTTTTCATATAAGCCGCGTCGTTTCCGATACTTGTAAGAACATCTCCCGGATATTCTTCCTGTTCAACAATAAACTGAGTGATACCGGTGTCAGCTCCAACTTTCAACAGACTTGTAAAGTCAATTTCACCTGTTCCCAAATCTACTGAATGCGGTTCTGGTTTGCTTACAAGGTCTTTAATGTGGCAAAGGTCATAACGGCCTGCGTATTTTTTCAAATGAGCCACAGGATCTTGGCCGGCGGCTACGATCCACATCAAATCCAGTTCGAAATGAACAAGAGATTTATCGGTATTGTCAAGTAGAATTTCTTGCGGAAGTTTTCCGTCCTGATCTTTAAACGAATAATCGTGATTGTGATATCCGAATTTTACACCTGCTTTTTGGCAAATTTCGCCGCGTTTGTTAAATTCTTCGGCGCGTTTTTTCCATTCGTCGAGCGTCTTCTGAGGACCGATATAGGGTTGCAGCAAATAGGTGATACCTGCTTCCGCAGCTTCGGCAGCGGCTTTCTCAAGTCCTTTTGTTGTGTCAGCATGTGTGCTTACGATAGTCATGCCAAGTTCGTCCATGTAAGCCTTGAATTCTTTGGGTGTCAAACCCCACAAAAATCCCTTGTCGCCTGCATAACTTTCTACTTTTTTATAACCCAGATCCGCAATTTGTTTTAAAACACCCTTTGGATCCTTACCAATGATGTCGCGAACGCTATATAATTGTAATCCAAAGTCGGGAATTGAGGGAGTGCCTGCACCCGTTGCTGCCAGGCCGGTGGAATCGGCACCTTCTGAAGATTTTTCGTTAGATCCGCCACATGACGAAATGGAGAAAATCAGCGAGCCGGCTGCTGCTACACCAGCTGATTTTAGAAATAACCTACGGTTATAAGTCATAAAAAAGGTACTGTTTAATATAAAAGGAAAATTAATTTCTTAGAATTTAAACTGAATATTCGGCAGTTTTATTTTGATTTTGCAAAAGAGCTCCGGAAATATTTAACGCTTTCTGCAACTTCACCACTGCTATTCTCCCAATGATACTCATACTCAGCGGATATGGGGCCTTTAAATTTCTGGCGTTTTAATTCTACAATGACATCATCAACTTTGCTGTTACCTTTTCCCCAAACGACGTCATGATATTTTCCGTCTGGTGTATCCTTGACAACATCTTTGAAGTGAGATCCCAGCACGTGACCATTCAATTTTTTCAAACATTCAACAGGATCTAATCCAGAGCGAACCCAGTGTCCAATGTCAGAACATGATCCGATGAATTTGCTTTTGGCTGCGTATTTCAATACAGAGTCAGGATGCCAGTAATGGGAAGGTTTTGGATGATTGTGAAGTGCCACATTAATTTTATACTTATCGGCAAGTGGGGCGATATATGCAAATTGCTCAGGCTTAGGTTCCGAATTGATATTTGCTATTCCCATATCTTTCGCAAACTCAAACAATGTTTTCCATTCTGCTTCGTCCTTCGCGTTTACAACGCCAAAGGCAGTCATGGTTATTCCGTGTTTTTTAAGAAGCGCCTTCACTTCCTGTCGTTTTGCAGCATCCATTTTAAAATCCATACTTCCTCCAAGACCCCCGCCAAGTTTCTGTCCTGGAAATGCTTCTACATATTTGAGTCCGCAACTGTCAATTTTTCGAAGTGCTTCGTCAAAAGTAAATAAACGAAACGTATACGATTGAGCGCCAAGTTTCCAGCCAATTTTATCTTCAGGATTTTTCTGCGCCCATGTGACAACGCTGCACAAAGCAAAGAACGCGCAAAGGATAGTAGATTTAGAAAACTGCATAGGATTGTTTTAAAGTTGAAACATAAAAGAAAGATGAACGGGATTTCGAACTACTCAAAATTCAGGTTACCCGGAAGTCTGAACGTTTTCAACTTATTTTATCAAAACCTGCTATCAGCAATTTGAAGGTCACGAAAAGCTGACCAAAATGTCGTGTAGTATGCTCAGCTGCGTGCACCAGAAGACCAAGATGTGTTGAAGGAATTTGCGCTCTTCCGACACAACGAATTTCCGGAAGAGTGGAGGGATCTGTGTTTTCCAGCTGTTGGATTGCGATTGAGAATTGTTTATTGAGATTTTCCAGCAAGTCAGAAAATTTGCAGCCGGGAAATGGTTCCGTTCCCTCTTGTTTAAGATAATTCAGCTGTATTTCTGTTAGGGACTCGGCACGTGCATAGGTAAGCAGGCGGTCTAGCACTCCGGCGAGGTGCTGCATATGAAAGCCAACCGAGGCCAGATCAGCCGGTTTTTTCCAAAGCAGTTCTGTTGGGAAATTTTTATCAAGCCTGTTTATTTCTTCCTGAACCTGCAAAAGCGCGTGAGCAACAGGCTGTAACAGGGTAGGTATGTTCGGTAGCGGGCCGCGCAGCCACACCTCTGTTTTTTGTTCGTTTTCCATCCCGAAAAATAACGAAAAAGGGAGCTATTTTACAAGCTCCCTTCTTCAATCTTATATTTGGTGTCAGAAATAACGAACTGATTATTTCGCAATATCAATCTGTACTGCTTTACCTTTAATTGTATTTCCGTCCATAGCGCGCAATACTGTTCGAGCATCACGTTCTGGTACATCAACAAAAGTGAATTTATCATAGATATCAATCGCACCGATTGTTTTACCAGGAATGTTTGCTTCACCAGCAATCGCTCCAACGATATCACGAGGCATGATATGATCCTTACGTCCAAGACTTAGGAACAAACGAGTCATACCTGCTTCTGGTGCAGCCGTACGTTTAGCTTCGCCATCACGCTCACGAGGTGCACGCGATTCTCCGCTGCGTTCTCTGCTTGCGAAACGGTCGCTTCCTCCGCGACGATCTCCGTCTCTTCCGCCATCACGGCTTCCTCTTTCAAAACGTCCGCCTGTTGAACCTGATGAACGACGTTCAAAACGGTCATTTCCGCCTTCACGACGCTCTCCGCGTCTTTCTTCCCAAGCAAGGTTTCCGTCAGAATATTCATTTTTCTGAACACCCATAATTTGTTTGGCAAGAGCTGCAACGATTTGCTCTGTTGTGAAACCGCTGTGACGCAGCATTTCTAGTACGTCCTGGTAAAGATCTGTGTCGCCCTCCTGAATTGCAGCTGAAATACTTTCTACAAAACGAGCCTTACGCACACCAACGATATCTTCGTAAGAAGGAATAACGCCTTTTTCGATTTTTACTTTTGTATAATTCTCTATTGATTTTAAACGGAATTTTTCATCACGTGCAACCAGTGAGAAAGCTTTTCCGGACATACCGGCACGACCTGTACGGCCAATGCGGTGTACGTAATATTCTTCGTCTAATGGAATGTCATAATTGATAACACCGTCGAGACCGCTTACGTCGATACCACGTGCAGCTACGTCAGTTGCAACAAGGATCGTAGTTACACCCGCCTTGAATTTGCTCATTACATTGCTACGTTGTTGCTGGCGCAAATCACCGTGAATACCTTCTGAGGCATATCCGCGAAGCTGAAGATCTTCAACAATCTCATCAACTTTACGTTTTGTGTTACAAAAAACGAGCAATGATTTCAAATGATACATATCGATCAAACGAGTCATTACTTCCACTTTCGCCTGTGGTTTTACTTCGAAACAAACTTGCTCGATATTAACGTTAGTGAGTTCATTGCGAACTACTTTAATCAATACAGGATCGTTAAGGAAGCGTTTTGTGATCGACATGATCGGCTTAGACATTGTCGCAGAGAAAAGAATCGTTTGACGATCTTCCGGCATGTCGGCCAAAATGCTTTCAATATCTTCACGGAAACCCATATCCAACATTTCATCGGCTTCATCAAGTACCATCATACGTACTTCATCAAACTTCAATGTGCGACGTTGCATATGATCCATCACACGGCCAGGAGTTCCTACAACAATATGAACACCTTTTTTCAACGAACGTATCTGGCGATCAATAGAATCACCACCATATATAGCTTCAATTTTAATTCCACGCTGAAATTTAGCAAGTCTTCCTATTTCTTCAGAAACTTGTACAGCTAATTCTCTTGTAGGGCAAAGTATAAGTGCCTGAACAGCATTGCTAGATGTATCAATACGTTCAAGTACAGGTATTCCAAATGCAGCAGTTTTTCCGGTTCCCGTTTGAGCCTGACCAATAACGTCAGATCCTTGCATAACAGCAGGGATACCTTGCGCTTGTATTGGAGAGGGTTTGGTGAACCCCATTTCAGTTAAGGCTTTAAGGATGTTTTCTGAGAGTCCTAAATCAGCGAAGGTCTCAAAATCTTCAATTGTCTCAATTGTTTCAGTAGTCATCTATCTTGTTATTGTTAAATTCTTTAAAAATTATTTTTAAGAATTAGAAGTCAGTAGGTTGCCAGCAATATCAGATCCGATATCCTTCATGACGAATATCAAACACAATATTGAAAACCTGCACAATTTGAAATCATGTCTGATTGTTAAGGTAAACCGTATAAAACCGGTTTGGTACAACAACGCTGATGACTGTCAGTAATTTTAAATCTAAGGGATTGCGCTAAGCCCACCACAAGACATCCGTGGGGCTCTGCATGACGAAACGGGTGAAAACTAACCAGGCGTTTTAAAGGTTAGTGGCGCTAAAAATAATCGCCGGACCGTGTATGAAGCAGAGAAGCGAACGGATGTTCGTTCTAATTTTTTACAAAAGTACAAATAATTTTTTAACAAGCAAATGACTGGCAAATAATAATTGTAATATTTTTAGAATATAGAAATTCCGGGCTTCTCTGTTCGTCTAAAAATGTTGCATTCTCCTATCAGGAAATAACTTTTTTAAATTTTTTTCAGGTAGTTACTTTTTTGTATTAAGACCGTATAAAGGAGCGAACCACCGAACGAGGTGAAAAGGTTTATCTTTTATACAAAACACACTACAATGAAAAAATTCTTGTTTAGCTTTATTCTTGCCATGGCCGGGTTATCTGGTTATGCTCAGCGCAATTCGATTCTGGTTTACGGAAATCTGGGCATAAATTCAAGCAAAACCGCTTCGGATATTAAAACGAGCAGTTTCTCTTTTTCTCCCGGGGTAGGTTATCAATGGGACGACCACTGGACAGGCGGGGTGAATTTTCAAACGACGTCGGGGAAAACCGGGTCTCCGGAGATTAAAACAACCTCTTTTGGAGCGGGTCCTTTCGTACGTTACGCTTATCCGTTGTCTGATATCTTTGCTGTTTATGGCCAGTTGAATACAAGTTTTTTGTCTGGCAAAACCTCAGGAGTAAAAATGGCGGGTTTTGAGTCAACTCTTTTTCCTGCAATCGGAGTAAATCTTAAAAACGGATTTGCTTTGAACTTCAATTTTGGAAGCCTTGGCTTTGCAACCGGAAAAGTAAAAGGAGAAAAGAATAGCAGCAGTTTTGGATTGAACTTCGGCAGCGGCGCCGGATTCGGGATATCCAAAAACTTTGGATTATAAAAAACAAGGGCTGTATCGATCAGATACAGCCCTTGTTTTTACGCTATATATAAATCAGAGCACTTCACTAACCTCTGTATAAGGTAGGCTCCATGCCTCGGAAACGCCTTTGAAAACGATCTTGCCGTTGACAACATTAAGTCCTTTACGTAATTCCTCATTCGTTGCGCATGCCGCTTTCCATCCTTTGTTCGCTAATTGCAACGCATAAGGAAGGGTTGCATTTGTCAAAGCGAGTGTCGAGGTATAGGGTACTGCACCTGGCATATTAGCCACGCAATAGTGAACAACACCGTCTACTTCGTAAATTGGATCTTCGTGTGTAGTAGCATGAGAAGTTTCGAAACAGCCTCCCTGATCAATTGCCACGTCGACCATTACGGTTCCGGGCTTCATCAGTTTCAACATATCGCGTGTAATCAAAGAAGGTGCTTTGGCCCCCGGGATCAAAACTCCACCAATAATTAGGTTTGTACTTTTGACCAGATCACGAATATTGTATTCGTTTGACATAACGGTATCAACATTCGCCGGCATAATGTCTTCAAGATAACGAAGACGCGCCAGGCTGATGTCAACAATCGTAACGTTCGCACCTAAACCTGCGGCCATTTTCGCAGCCTGGGTTCCTACGATCCCACCGCCTAAAACCAATACATTAGCAGGTTTTACCCCGGCAACCCCGCCAAGCAAAATTCCAAAACCTCCCATTGGTTTTTCAAGATATTTTGCACCTTCCTGAACGGCCATGCGTCCGGCTACTTCACTCATTGGAATAAGTAACGGAAGGCTTCTGTCTGTTCTTTCAACCGTTTCGTAAGCAAGACACACTGCTTTCCGTTCGATCATCGCGTGTGTAAGCGGCTCTGACGAGGCAAAGTGAAAATAAGTAAACAGCAGCTGATCCTCTTTGATCAATGCATATTCGCTCGCAATTGGCTCTTTTACCTTCACGATCATTTCAGCGATAGCGTAAACTTCCTCGATTGTTGGAAGAATCACTGCACCAGCTTCGGCGTACTGATCGTCTGAAAAACCACTTCCTTTTCCAGCTTCCGTTTGAACGTAAACCGTATGGCCATGTTTGCGAAACTCAGTTACTCCGGCGGGCGTAACTGCCACACGGTTTTCATTGTTTTTGATTTCTTTCGGAACGCCGATGATCATAGTAATAGATATTAATAGTTGGGAAAGAGTGAATTCTAGTCAGACTGTAAAATTACCATACAAGGGAAAAACATTCTTTTGTGTTGAAAAAATATAGAAATAAAAACTGTTTGGATGTACTTGTAAAGAAAATTATTCTTTCATTTACCTTAAAATAAAGCTGGACAATTAAAAATTACTTTTATGCAAATCGATTCTACGGATCGCAGAATTCTGGAACTTCTTCAGGAAAATTCTCAGTTCACGATGAAAGAAATCGCGAGCCGGATAAATCTCTCAGTTACGCCCGTGCATGACCGGATCCGGAAATTGGAGCGGGAAGGCTATATTGATAAGTATGTCTGTCTGTTGAACCGCAGAAAATTAGGCAAATCGCTGATCGTTTACTGTAATATTACCCTTGATAAACAAAAAAGAGAAAGCTTCGAAGATTTCAACCAGGCGATCGTTAATATGAGTGAAGTGTTGGAATGTTCAGTTGTTTCAGGCAATTTTGATTACATGTTAAAAGTAGTGGTTGAGGATGGCGAAGCATATAATCAATTTTATCAGCATAAACTTTCTGCACTAAAAAGTGTGTTACACATCAGCAGCTACTTCGTAATTTCGGAAATCAAGTATTCAACCGGAATTTCTGTTCGTTAAATGCTGAAATGATTTGAATTAGAAGCCATGGT
The DNA here is from genome assembly GCF_900108855.1 of Dyadobacter koreensis. GTDB lineage: Bacteria > Bacteroidota > Bacteroidia > Cytophagales > Spirosomataceae > Dyadobacter > Dyadobacter koreensis. Next base: position 479,195 of record NZ_FNXY01000004.1, on the reverse strand, counting down.
CAAAGTATTGTTTATAAGCCAGGTATCGGTTTGCAGAGGCCTTTAAAACCTAGCTAAAAATTAACAGGATGAATAAAAATTTTAAAGATGGTCTGAACCTGATGTCGAAGGTAACTCCCAAGCGCGCTTGGAATGCCATTCAGATATTAAGCAGTTATTTTTACTCAAAATCAACGGGCAGGCCTGTTCATTGGGGGATGCCGATTGCGATTTCTTTCGAACCGACAACATCCTGTAATCTGCGTTGTCCGGAGTGCCCGAGCGGGCTTCGTTCTTTCACACGGCCTACGGGTATGATGGAGGAAAAACTCTACAAAAAAACCATCGATGAACTGGCTGATACGCTTTTATATCTGATATTTTATTTTCAGGGAGAACCTTATCTGCACCCCAAATTTTTTGAACTAGTACGGTATGCGCATGATAAGGGCATTTATACAGCTACATCAACAAACGCTCACTATTTGACTGACGAAAAAGCGAGGAAAACAGTTGAGTCTGGGCTGGATCGTTTGATCATTTCGATTGACGGGACGACACAGGAAACATATCAGCAATATCGTATTGGCGGAAACCTTGAAAAGGTGCTTGAGGGTACCCGGAACATTATCAAGTGGAAAAAGGAGCTTAAATCCAGCACGCCTCACGTTATTTTTCAGTTTCTGGTGGTAAAGCCGAATGAACATCAGATTGAAGATGTGAAGAAGCTGGCGGAGGAAATGGGCGTGGACGAAGTTGGTCTGAAGACCGCGCAGATATATGATTACGAAGACGGATCCGATCTGATTCCAACCATCGATAAATACTCAAGGTATAAGAAGGAAGAAACCGGACGGTTTTCGATTAAAAATAAATTTGTCGACCACTGTTGGAAAATGTGGCATTCCTGTGTGATTACCTGGGATGGAGCCGTTGTGCCGTGCTGTTTTGATAAGGATGCCGAATATCAGCTTGGTGATATGAAGCGTTCGACTTTTCGCGAACTGTGGCGTGGGAAGAAATATACGGACTTCCGTGCTTCTTTAATCCGCTCCCGTTCGGAAATCGAAATGTGCAAGAATTGTACAGAAGGAACGGAGGTTTGGGCGTGAAACATTGGTCAATTTATTATTTAATTGAAAAATTAACAAATATTAATGCGATATAAAGTATTGATATACAAGGTTTAGTGAGTTATTATTGAAAGTCCGTGGAACATTTTTTGGTGGTTTGCTCTGAATAATTGAAATTTGGCACTGGTAACTCACACAATTCATGGGCAAAGTAATTGCAATTGCAAACCAAAAAGGCGGAGTAGGTAAGACTACGACCGCAATTAATCTTGCTGCCAGCCTGGCAGCGTTAGAATTCCGTACGCTTATTATTGACGCAGATCCGCAGGCGAATTCCACCTCAGGACTGGGATTTAATCCTCAGGAAATGCAGAACAGCATCTACGAATGTATGGTGGAAGATGTTCGTACAAGCGAGGTTATTTTAGAAACTGATTTTCCAAACCTTAATCTTTTGCCATCGCATATTGATCTTGTAGGTGCGGAAATCGAAATGATCAACCTGAAAAACCGCGAGCAGCGCATGAAAGATGCGATCGCCGAAGTACGGGACGATTATGATTTCATCATTATCGATTGTTCTCCTTCGCTTGGTTTAATAACGATCAATAGTTTAACAGCGGCAGATTCTGTGATTGTGCCTGTTCAATGCGAATATTTTGCATTGGAAGGGCTTGGGAAACTCTTAAACACCATCACGATCATCCAGTCCCGGCTAAACACAAATCTTGCAATTGAAGGTATCCTTCTGACGATGTATGACCTTCGTTTGCGTTTGTCAAATCAGGTGGTTAATGAAGTTACGAGTCATTTTGAGTCCTTGGTATTTAATACAATCATTCCCCGTAATATTCGCTTAAGTGAATCGCCAAGTTATGGTATACCTGTTTTGGCGCAGGACGCAGACAGCAAAGGTGCTATCAGTTATCTGAATCTGGCCAGAGAAATCCTGACAAAGAACGGATTGCTTTCTACGGATGCACATCAGGGAGTTAATTGATCAATTGTACTAGGGGAGATTACAGCGCAGAATGGAAACAAGCAATAAAAATAAAAAAATGACGGGGCTCGGAAGAGGCCTGGGAGCATTGTTGCAGGACTCGGACAAGGTTAATAATACCCCGCGTCCAAGCACCAGACCTTCTTCTCTGGATGCAGTTGGGTCGATGAATGAGATCGAGCTGGATCAGATTGAGGCAAATCCTTATCAGCCCAGAACAAAATTCGATCAGGAAGCACTTCAGGAACTAGCAGATTCGATCCGTGTTCAGGGAATTATACAACCTATTACGGTTAGACAATTAGGTCCTGACCAGTATCAGCTTATCTCCGGAGAGCGGCGTTTGCAAGCGTCCAGATCTCTCGGCATGCCAAGAATCCCTGCTTATGTGAGGACCGCAAATGACCAGCAAATGCTGGAAATGGCACTTATCGAAAACATTCAGAGAGAAAACCTTAACTCTATAGAGATCGCGTTGAGTTATCAACGGTTGATCCTCGAGTGTAATTTGAAACAAGAAGAGCTTGGTGTTCGGGTTGGTAAGAACCGCACGACGGTTAATAATTACATTCGTCTATTGAAATTGCCGCCGGTTATTCAGGCCGCTTTGCGCGATAATCGGATCAGCATGGGTCATGCACGGGCAATCATTACAATCAACAGTGATCAGATTCAGTTAAAGATTTTTAACAAGATCATCGAAGAAGGCTGGTCTGTTCGGAAAGTGGAGGAGGAGGTGCGAAAGCTTGGTATGATGAGCAGTATGTCTTTCGAAACGAAAAAGCCTGTTACAATTAATCAGGAAATTAAGTCGTTGCAATTTCAATTGTCTTCTTTTTTTGGAGCCAAGGTATCTGTGAAAAGCAGTGATGACCATAAGGGTGAGATCAAGATCCCGTTTGGTTCGCAGGATGAATTGAAAAAGATTTTGGAAACATTGAAATTCGAGGGTAAGGCTTGAAAAAGTGGTTTTTAATAGGCATTGTTCTTTTTATCTCAGGTAGAGGAAGTGCTCAGACTGTCAGACCGGATAGTGCGAAAGGAAAAGCTGTCAAAATCGTAGTTTCAGATACAGCAGCAATTGTGAATGGCGATACGTCTTTGTTAAAAACAAAGAAAAAGTGGGTGCCTAATCCGAAAAAGGCCACCAAACTGGCAGCTATTTTACCCGGATCAGGTCAAATTTATAATCGGGATTATTGGAAAATCCCTTTGGTTTATGCCGCTTTTGCAGGAGGTACATGGACAGCCGTATACTGGAATGTTCGATATAAAGATTTTTTAAAAGGTTACAAGACTTTTTATGATCTCACAGAAGGTAGTGACAGATACGGCCAGCTGAAAGATGGAGTTACGTCTGACACCCGTTTGCCGGTTTTTTATCGAGGAGGTATTTTAAATGGTGAGAGAGTAGATTCACTTGCCCTGACCGTTGACCAGGTGAGAAGAGAAAAGAACCGTTACAGACGATTCCGCGAAACGGCGATAGTTTTCACCGTAGCGCTTTACGCGCTTTCTATAATTGAAGCTAACGTAGCAGCACATTTGAAAACTTTTGACTTATCGGAGGATATCTCATTTCAGGTAGCGCCGAAAGTACAGCAGCCAAACATGACAAGACCCACACCTGGCGTAAGTTTGGTGTTCAACTTTAAGCGATAGAAATAAATTAGTTAAGTATTGATTGAAATTTAAGTTTTTAAAATGAAAATATTATTGCTGGGTTACGGCAAGATGGGCAAAACGATCGAGAAGATTGCCCTTGAAAGAGGTCATAGTATTGTTGGGAAAATTGATCTTCAGAACCGGTCCGAAATGGACAATCTTGGTAAAGAGGATGTTGATGTTGCAATAGAATTCAGTTCCCCTGAGTCTGCTTATTCGAATATTACCTATTGTCTTAAGAAAGGCTGGCCGATCGTATGCGGCACGACAGGTTGGCTAGAACATCGTGCAGAGATAGAACAATTGTGTGCAGATCAACAAGGATCGTTTTTCTACGCTTCAAATTACAGCATTGGTGTGAACCTGTTCTTCCGTTTAAATCGCCATCTTGCAAAACTGATGAACGGACAGGGGTATCAGGCTTCGATGACAGAAATTCACCATATCCACAAACTTGATGCACCGAGTGGAACGGCCATTACCCTCGCGGAAGGTGTAGCAGCTGAAAACAGCGCTGTTCAGGGTTGGAAACTTGCACCCGAAGATGAAGGTGGATTTATCACTATCAAAGCAGAGAGAGAAGGAGAAGTTCCGGGTACACATATCATCCGCTACGAATCGGATGTTGATACGATTGAAATCTCCCACACAGCTCATAACCGGGCAGGTTTTGCGCTGGGTGCGGTTGTCTCTGCGGAATGGCTTCCAGGCAGACAAGGTGTTTTTGGTATGGACGATCTGTTAAAAATTTAGACTAAACTCGTAACGCTCAATAAATAAAATATGGCTTTTAATAAGGGAATAACCTCTAATTCATCTTCTAAAAAGAAATCGGCAGTAAGAGAGTGGTTTGACTCCATTTTGTTTGCAGTAATCGCTGCGACACTTATACGGTGGTTGTTCTTTGAAGCATTTACAATTCCAACTCCTTCGATGGAGAACAGTCTTTTGGTCGGCGACTTTTTATTTGTAAGCAAGTTGCATTACGGAACGCGTACGCCTAAAACACCGTTACAGGTTCCTTTAACTCATCAGACTATCTGGGGAACAAATATTCCATCTTATACGGACGCGGTTCAGTTACCCCAATTCCGCTTACCGGGTTTCAGTGATGTAAAACGTGGAGATGTTGTCGTATTTAATTACCCGCCGGAGTTGCAGCACCCTGTTGATTTGAAAACAAACTACATCAAAAGGTGCATGGGCCTCCCTGGTGATAAACTTGAAGTTCGCGATCTCCAGGTTTTTGCTAATGGAACAGCTGTGGAAAACCCTCCGAGAATGGAGAATGAATATTTTGTAGCAACTACTACAAGCGTAAACGAAGCGAAGGTTTTCAAGGATAACGGGATTTCCGAATACAATTCATATGTCGAAACCTTTAACGATACCATTGCAAGCAATGATCAGCCTGGATATCTGGTTTATACGACCGTTGAACTTGCTGCGAAATTGAAAACATATGACTTCGTTAAAGATGTCACGGTGGTAAAGGCTTCGAAAGAAATCAGTGAGCCGATGTTATATCCAAATTCTCAGCTGTTCAAATGGAACCGAGATAATTATGGACCAATTACAATTCCGGCAAAAGGAATGACTGTTCAGCTTACTCCGGAAAATATCGCATTGTATGGGCCGGTAATCAAAAATTATGAAGGAAAGGACGGCGTTGAACTGGCTGAGACAAGTGTAAAAATCGCTGGTAAAGTAATCACTTCATATACTTTTGATCAGGATTATTACTTCATGATGGGAGATAACCGCCACAATTCTGCGGACTCACGTTACTGGGGATTTGTTCCGAAAGATCACATCGTCGGAAAAGCAGTCTTTGTATGGATGTCGATTGATCCGGCGCCAACAAGCTTCTTCGGTAAAATAAGATGGAGCAGATTGTTCCGCGTGATCAATTAATTGACATAAATAGAAAATAAATGAAAAAGGGAAGAATGGATCAATCCATTCTTCCCTTTTTCATTTACTGCGTTTATAAAATACATTATAAAATTAAATTATATATAGTTGTTTGTATATTATACTAAAATGTAATTATATTTCGGAAAATAATTGCACAATGATAACCTCTGTAAAAAGGAAAATACAGCCTTTGCAAAAAGATTTGAAAAATAAGGAATCGGCATTTCGCGACTGGCTGGACTCAATACTGTTTGCTGTATTCGCAGCCACATTAATCCGTTGGCTATTTTTTGAGGCTTTTGTTATCCCCTCGTCGTCGATGGAAAGCACACTGCTCGTTGGGGAATATCTGTTTGTCAGCAAACTACATTATGGCACACGGACGCCTATAACACCGCTGCAGGTCCCTCTGACGCATCAGACCATCTGGGGAACACAGATTCCTTCATACCTGGATTGGGTTTCCCTTCCGGAATTTAGATTGCCTGGTTTTTCAGATGTAAAAAGAGGGGACGTAGTTGTCTTCAATATTCCTTCTGAAAATGAGGGCGTATATCAAAAATATAGCAACGTGCTGCCAAATCTTAAACCGCATCCAATCGACCTGCGTACCAATTACATCAAAAGATGTGTGGCCCAGGCCGGAGATAATTTAGAAGTGAAAGGTGGGCAGGTGTATGTCAATGGCATTGCGAGTACAAATCCAGAGGGAATGCAGAACGACTATTTCGTGTCGTCAGCTGCTTTAATCAATGAGCTTAATGTGTTCAGAAAAAATGGTATTAGGGAATATTCACCTTACACCGAAACGTTTAATGACACGCTTGCAGCAAATGATGAGTCCGGATATATTGTCAAAACAACAGCCGGTACTGCGGAGAAATTGAAAGCATACGATTTTATCAAACGCGTCCAACTCTCTGTTCTTCCAAAAGGGATGAAGGAAACATATCTCTATCCAAATTCTGAATTGTTTGATTGGAATAAAGACAACTATGGCCCGGTTACTGTTCCGAAAGAGGGAATGACAATTTCATTAATACCTCGAAATATCGCATTGTTTGGGGAGATCATCCAGTTTTTTGAAGGAAACCAAAATGTGGTTATAAAAAACGGAGAACTTATCAAGGCCGGACAGAAAATTACGAACTATACTTTCAAGCAGGATTATTATTTTATGATGGGCGATAACCGGCATAACTCCGCTGATTCGCGTTATTGGGGGTTTGTTCCGAAAAATCATATCGTCGGAAAGGCAGTATTTGTATGGATGTCTATTGATCCGGATCCAATTAATTTTCTGGAAAAGATTCGGTGGAACCGCTTGTTCAGCGTAATAAATTGAAAAAAGAGCTTCCATTTGGAAGCTCTTCTCTGTAATAGTTGTTTTTACTCTTGATTTTTACTCTTATTCTTCCTGAGAATAGATAAGGGCAGAATAAGGCGGAATTTGCAGGGATACATAGTTTGATAAATTGTCAAACTCTCCTTCCGTTGTAGTAACATCGAATATACCCAGGTTCGAGAAATCCTGATCATAGCTTTCGTTGTCGCTATTGAAACGAAGTTTCCATGAACCAGCTCTTGGGAAACCAACTTTGTAGTCATCGAATGTCTGTGTTGAAAAATTCAGTACAACCACGACACTGTCTTTCGGCCCGCCGTCTTTGTAACGGTGCATAACAATTACCTTTTTGTCATTATCTGCACGGATGATGTGAACATCCTGTCCTTGCAAACCTTCTGTTACGCCAAACCAATTTCTGCGCAAATGGATCAAATCCCTGTGCAGGTTTGTAAATCCGGCAAATTGCTCCTGTCTTGCCCAATCAAGAGGATCAGTGTCAGAAAACCACTTGTCCTCCAGCAAAGGCTGACCTTGAAAGATCATCGGAATACCCGGGGAAGTCATTACCAGTGCCACACCCAAAGCAGCCCTCTTCTTAGAATACCAGTTGTTTACATCACCATCGGCGATCTCTTCTGCAACTCTGGCCTGGCCGTTAGCTACTTCGTCATGAGACTCGGTGTAAATAATTCTTTGGAATGAATCTGAGTTGTAACGGCTAGTTATCGCGTCAACGACACTTGGAATATTTCTGTCCTGATCATTTGCTGTGATTATTGCATCGCGTACCGAATGGACAAATTCTGCATCCCATTGAGATCCATAACCCATTCCATCGTTTTCAACAGAATTAGTTACCATGTCAAGCGAGTGCATATCTTCGGCAATGGTTATTCGATTAGGGAAATTGTCCTTTATATCCTTATTGATCCATTGCATTAAAGAGATACCATCCTTCAAATCATTGCCCGGATTTCCGTCAGCTTTTACGTTTCTGATGTAAACAACCATATCCATTCTGAGACCATCAATGCGGTAGTCTCTCAACCACATCATGGCGTTATCATGAATATATTGTCTTACTTCACCCCGGCCATAGTCAGGTCTTGTACCTCCCCATGGTGTTTCTGCTTTCCAGTCATTGTAAAAGTAAATCCCTCCGCCGTCATTTTCTGACCAGCCGTCAAACCGCCATAGATCCAAGTCTGAGGGGCCGAAATGATTATATACCACGTCTAAAATAACTGCGATACCAGCTTCGTGCGCGGCTTTGACAAATGCTTTCAAACCTTCTGGTCCACCGTAATCTGATTCAATCGCAAATGGATTTGAAGGATTATATCCCCATGAGCGATCGCCCGGAAACTCTGCGCTTGGCATTAATTCAACCGCATTAATGCCAAGTTCTTTCAGGTAACCTAGTTTTTCAATGGCAGTGTAAAATGTTCCAATGTGGTTTTCATCTTTAACATGGAATGTTCCGATATGCAGTTCATATATAACGAGCTCATTCCAGCTAGGCATAGAATAGTTGGCGTCCTGCCAGTCAAAGCTCGCATGATTATAAACCACGCTATTTCCCACAGAATTGGTAACTTTTAAAGCATAAGGATCGTTACGCTGAAAATCTCCGTTTGGCGTTTTCAATGCAAATTTATACTCATCGCCCTCTTTGGAATTTTCTACTAAAAGCCCCCAATTGCCATTTTCTTCCTGATGCATCGGATTCGCTTCTGCATTCCAGTCGTTAAATGAACCTACAACCGAAACGCTATCTGCGTTGGGAGCCCATACTCGGTAGTGAACGCCTTCGGGGTGGCATATAGCACCCATTCCTTCAAAATTTTCTATAATGTCGGTGTCTTCAGTATTTAAGTTTTCCATGTAGGGATTTTGGCTTGTTAATTTTGAATCTAGCATGGCAAATCCCGTGCCACGTATATTTCATTTATTATGTGTGGAAAAACTAAAATTCCGAACCAATATTTTATAATTTGCAAGTCAAACACACACTAAATAATATGTTGGAATCACTGGAAAGCGAAAAGCTTTGCACACTTGCCTTGGTTAATACGCCGGGAATAGGGGCGGTTACTATTCGGCAGCTCATCAGCTATTGCGGAAGTGCAGAAAAAGTATTCAGCTCTGATTATAAAAAGTTGATCAAAATACCCGGCATCGGCGATAAGGCAGCGCGTATGATTCTCAAAAAAGAGGGTTTGCCGCAGGCAGAAACCGAATGGGCTAACTGTATCAGGAGCGGGGCCACGCTTCATTTTTTTTCTGACAGCACTTATCCTAACAGACTTAAATCGCTATACGACGCGCCTGTTCTACTTTATTCAAAAGGAAATTTTGATTACAATAGTCAGCGTACAATCGGTATCGTCGGGACCAGACAAATCAGTGAATATGGTAAGTCGGTGACAGAGACAATAATCAAGGATTTAATTCCTTTTAATCCGCTCGTTGTAAGCGGACTCGCTTATGGTGTCGACATTACAGCACATCGGGCGTGTCTGAAAAATGATATTGCCACGATCGGGGTTATGGCTAGTGGACTGAGCGTTATTTATCCGGCAACTCATCAAAAAACCGCGAAGGATATGGAACAGAATGGCGGTTTGGTAACAGAAAATGCTTTGTATACCAAACCAGATTTTATGCGTTTCCCAGCGCGTAACCGTATCATTGCTGGTTTAAGCGACATTACCATCGTTGTTGAATCCGCGAAAAAGGGCGGTAGTTTGATTACAGTTGAATTCGCACAGAATTATCACCGCGAAGTTTTCGCCGTTCCAGGAAATTTAAATAATCCACAGTCAGAAGGCTGCAATAACCTCATCCGGGAAAATAAAGCCGCAATTTTTACTTCGGTCAATGAAATGGCCGAAGCCATTGGTTGGAATTTAAAGAACAAAGAGGGAAATTTAAGTGTTACCCAATTGGAAGGTTTGATTGACCCTAACCAAGTCTTTGATGGTTTTACGCAGGATGAGGGTCAGGTTTTATCTTTGCTTAAACGTCAGGGTGTTATGCAGCTGGATGAACTTTCCTGGCAAAGTGGTATGCATCTGAATAAATTGGCGGCATTATTACTTAACCTGGAATTTCAGGGAATGGTGAGGTCTTTGCCTGGCAAAAAATATGGATTAATTTAAATAAATGGTAAAAAGTACAATTCAGTTAATCAAGCAGGGTGAGGGTTTGAACGTAGAGTTTAAAAGGACGATCGACAGTCCGTTTAAAATTGCAAAAACTATAGCATCTTTTGCCAATACATCCGGCGGGGTTTTGCTGGTCGGGGTAGGCGACAACCGGGAATTACTTGGGATAACTTCTGAATTGAAAGAGTTGGAAAAACTGGAAAAAGCCTGCACTGAACTGATCGATAAAATGATCCCTGTCAGATTTAAATCTGAAAAACTCGATAACCGCATATTGCTCAGGATTGAAATTGACGAAAGCCAGGAACGTCCGCATTATGCAATCAATGAGAAGGGACAGAGAATGATTTACATTCGTGTGAAAGATAAGAGCGTTCCAACTTTGCGGCTGTTTATTGAAGGCCAAAGTGATTTTGATACCAAAACCTTGCTTGATTCGCGGCATGTCAGAACACTAATTCAATACCTTAAAGAATACGACTCGGTAACGGCAAAAGTATTCTCCCGAATCATCAATATATCGGAAAAAAGAGCTGAGCGTATGTTAAATGATCTGGCAGACAAGCAGGTGCTACTAAAACTGAAAAAAGGAAAGCCCGAATTATTCAGTCTTAAATGGGTAGAATAAAATAACAATGGTGACAAAAAGAAAATCCTGAAAATTTAAGTTTTCAGGACTTTCTTTTTGTGTATGACATTGCTATTCGATACCTACAAGTTCCAGTTCGAAAATCAGATCCTGACCTGCCAATGGATGGTTCGCGTCAAGAATAACGTGCGCTTCACCTACTTCTTTAACAATAACAGGAATTACCTGCCCATTGCCGTCCTGGTGCATGTTCAGAGTGATACCAACCTCCAAAGGAATGTCAGACGGAATCTGGCTGCGATCGAAATTAACAATCATATCCTCATTGATCGGGCCGTACGCTTCCTCGTTCGGGATATGGATTGTTTTTTTATCTCCAACTGCCATTCCGGTAACACCGTCGTCAAAGCCTTTAATCACCATCCCACTTCCCAACTGAAAAGACAATGGCTCACGTCCTGCCGAGGAATCAAACAGTTGGCCATCTGGAAGAGTGCCTGTGTAGTGTACCTGGACAGTATCACCTGCTTGTGCTTGTTTCATTTTATTAGATATATTGGTAAAAAAATAGTTTAATGGTGAAGTTTTCGTAACCAGAATTAATAGGCTCTTGCGAAAACAACGCGTCTTGAAGAAGGTTTTCCGGTATAAATACACACGCCTTCCTCTTCAACAGAATTTAAAGGAACACAGCGAATGGTCGCTTTAGTTTCTTCCTTGATTTTTTCTTCCGTTTCGGAAGTTCCATCCCAGTGAGCGAGAATAAATCCTCCTTTAGTATCGAGCACTTTATTGAATTCTTCAAAAGTGTCAACCTTGTAAGTGTTTTCTTCACGGAAGGCCAGTGCTTTATTGTAGATTGATTCCTGAATATTATCAAGAAGAGCGCTGATTTGATCCACTATTCCATCAAGCGATACCGTCTCTTTTGTTTTTGTATCCCGGCGGGCAACTTCAACTGTATTGTTTTCAAGATCGCGTGCACCCATGGCTAGCCTTACCGGTACGCCTTTAAGCTCGTACTCTGCAAATTTGTAACCAGGTTTGTACGCGTCATTGTTATCGAACTTGACACTGATTCCTTTTTTCCTCAGTTGTTTAGTTATCTCGCTTACTTTTTCCGAAATCTGGGTAAGTTGTTCTTCATTTTTATAAATCGGAACAATCACAACCTGGATCGGCGCAAGCTTCGGAGGTAAAACCAGGCCGCTGTCATCGGAATGAGCCATAATTAATGCACCCATCAGTCGTGTGCTCACACCCCATGAAGTACCCCAGACATATTCAAGCTTACCTTCTTTATCCTGGAATTTCACATCAAAAGCATTAGCGAAATTTTGCCCCAGGAAATGGGAAGTTCCGGCTTGTAATGCCTTTCCATCCTGCATAAGGGCCTCTATACAATAAGTATCGACAGCGCCTGCAAAGCGCTCATTAGCCGTTTTTACACCTTTTACTACGGGAAGTGCCATCCACTCTTCCGCAAACTGCGCATAGATTTCAAGCATCTGTTTGGTTTCTGCCACAGCTTCGGCAGAAGTAGAATGCGCTGTATGCCCTTCCTGCCAAAGGAATTCGGTAGTCCTCAGAAATAACCGGGTACGCATTTCCCAGCGCACAACGTTGGCCCACTGATTAATCAATAAAGGTAAGTCGCGGTATGACTGGATCCAGTTTTTATATGTGCTCCATATCACCGTTTCCGAAGTTGGACGAACGATAAGTTCTTCTTCCAGTTTCGCTTCGGGGTCAACGATAACGCCACCGCCATTAGGGTCATTTTTCAATCTATAATGTGTGACAACAGCACATTCTTTAGCAAAACCTTCCACGTGTGAAGCCTCTTTGCTCAGATATGATTTCGGGATAAAAAGGGGGAAATACGCATTCTGATGACCTGTTTCTTTGAACATATCATCCAATGCGCGCTGCATTTTTTCCCAGATCGAATAGCCATAAGGTTTAATCACCATACAGCCTCTTACAGCGGAAGTTTCAGCCAGATCGGCTCTTTTTACAAGTTCATTGTACCATTCGGAGTAATTTTCACTGCGTGTTGGTAAGGCTTTACTCATTCTTCGTAAATATTATGTAATGGAAAGCAGTATGACGGTTTGCCACTTCGCTTTTTAATGAAGTTGCAAAGATAGTTTTTTATGTTAACTTTGGAATTAATGTCATAACAATGATGTTTTATTAGCGTCTGGTATAAAATTTATATATATTAGAAACAACATTATAAACAACTAAGAGCCATGGGGAGCATGAATAATTTAAAATATCTTTCAGTGATGCTGCTGTTTGGTGTTGGTGCTTGTACCAATAACCAGTATGCATCTCAGGGAGGATATGATGACCTCTACGGAGGGAATCCGAATTCGGGAGTAGTTTCAAGAGATTCACGTGTTAGAGACAGACGTGCACAGGAAGAGTTGTCTCGTTCGAACAATCCGGATTATCAGGGTTCAGATGAAGAGCAGTTAGCTGGAAATGCTGATTACTATGATGATTCGTATCTTTCTGCAAGAGGCGTTCAGCGTAATCTGAACGATAATGTTGGATATAATGCAGGTTTCACTGATGGTTTCAATCAGGCAACCCGGCTTTCCGGTGCTTACGGGTTCAGTCCATATTCAGCATTTAATCCATATTTTGGAGGAAGTGGTTTTAGCCTGGGTCTTGGTTTCGGCTTCGGTAGCATGTTTAGAATGAGACCATCCATTGCGATGGGATATGGCATGGGTTACGGAATGGGTGGCTTTGGTTACTCTCCTTATTCGATGTATGGATATAGTCCATTTGGATATGATCCGTTTTACGGCGGGTATGGATACGGATCTGGTCTTTATGGATACGATGCGTTTGGGTATGGTGGCTACGGATACGGCGGATATGGTTACGGATATAATCCATGGGCATATAGTGCACCTGTTATTATAGTAAACAACAATACAGAGAGAAGAGGTTACGCCAGAACATATGGAAACCGTGTGTCTGATAATAGTGTAAGATCTTCTGACCGCTATAATTCCAGCTTTGTTAATACGCCTCGTTCGTCAAATTCCGTTGGACGTAGTAATTCGAGAACTTCCGGTGACTATACTGCGCCTAGAACAAATGCACGGACTTATTCAAATAGTGGCCGTGGAGTAACAGATGCGACAGGCAATTCTAATGCAAGAACTTATTCGAGAGGAAGTAATTCCAGTGATGGTGGCAATACCTATTATTCTCGTCCACGTCAATCCTCGGGAAGTAATTATTCAAATAATTCGAATACTTACACACCCCGGTCTTCCAGAACATACAGCAACGACTCTTACAGTGCACCATCGAGAAGTCAGTCGAACTATTCGGCTCCTTCAAGAAGTACGCAAACATATCAGGCGCCTACAAGAAGTTACAACAATGATTACAGTGCGCCTTCGAGAAGTAATAACACGTACAGTGCGCCTGCAAGATCTTACAGCGCTCCAAGTTACAGCGCTCCTAGCAGCGGAGGTGGCGGCGGCCGTTCTTCTTCACGAGGTCCACGTTGATAAATCAGGAATGATTTTTATAGATTAACAATGTAAATAGACCCTGCAAAATGTCATATTTTTGCAGGGTCTTCGTTTAGTAACCAGTATATAATTAAAAAACTCTACTCGCGCCATGACGAAAACCGGAATATGGATTGGATTATTTTGCAGCATAACGATTTCGCTTCCTGCTTTTGCGCAATATGCGTCAGATGCATTCAGATATTCAGAAATTAATCAAACAGGTAGTGCTCGCTTTCAGGGTATAGGTGGGAACCACGCTTCTCTCGGCGGAGACGCCAGCTCGATAAGCGGTAATCCGGCCGGCCTTGGCTTTTACTCCAGATCGGAAGTGAGTTTTAGTCCATCCGTTACTAATTTTGGAACCAAATCAACCTACATTGACAATTCGACCTCAGACAGTAAATCTAATTTCAATATTGCTCAGGCATCTTTGGTTATAACCAGTCAGCCAAGTTTTCAGAGAAAATGGAAAAGATCGTCATTGGGTATTTCCTATTCACGTCAGCAATCTTTTCAGAATAGATTTAGTTATTCGGGCTTAAATAACAGGAGCGCATATGTAGACAAGGTTGTAGACAACGCCAACAATGCGAACCTTGCACAATCTACACTTCAGCAGGATTATTTGCCCGGTACGTCTACTGAACTGCCCCTGGCTTACTCCGAGGCAGCGGCATATTATGGCATGCAGTATATCTATCCAACATCCAATGCAGGTCCACCCTATGGTAGGGACGACCGAAATAGTTCTTCCAACCAGTCGGGAGTGTTCGATTCAAAGGGTGGGAATACACAATGGACTGTTGCTTATGCCGGGAACTACGACGATAAGTTATATGTCGGAGGATCGATCGGTTTTACCAGGATCAAATATGATTACGCGCACTCGTTTACAGACACCTTTAATAACCCTACTGTGTTCAGGAGCGCAACGCAGAATGAAGAATTGTCAGTTTCAGGGAATGGGATAAATGCTACTTTTGGTATAATCTACAAGGTTTCGCCAACGCTGCAGTTTGGAGGGGCACTTACTTCACCATCATTTACAGCAATAAAAGAAACGTTTACGCAAAGTTTGCAGGCGGATTATATCAGAGGATCTATCCGCGACGACAATGGAAATGAGGCAGGGCCGTTGGAAGATTATATTCCAGTAGCTCCAAATGATTTCGAATATTCGATCACCAGTCCATTGCGGGGATCGGTAGGGGCGACAGTTTTTCTTTCGAACAAAGGATTTCTAACGGGCTCCCTTGAATATATTGGTTACGGAGGAATGCGTGTCCGGACAAAATTCTACTCTTCAAGTGCTGATAACAATGCGTTCCGCGACGACTATAAAGATGAAATTAAAGATACCTACAAAGGTGCAGTCAATGCAAGGTTAGGAGGGGAATATCGAGCCGGAATATGGAGGGGACGACTAGGTCTGGCCTATTTATCAGACCCATATAAGTTCGATTCTGACGATATCAAACGGGATAAGTTGTTATTTTCATTGGGTGCTGGTGTGCGTAACAGTCGTTTTTTTGCGGATATTTCCGGAACCTACAATGCTTTCAAAACGATTTACACTCCTTATGTTTTGAACAACGCAGCGGACTATGCTTCTGCGAAAATCAATAATAATACTGTGAACGTTGTATTATCGATTGGCACATTCTTCTGAAAATAAACGCGCATGAAAAAAAGCAGAGCTGAGGTCTCTGCTTTTTTTACGGTTTTTAAAATTTTAGCTCCCTAAGGATTTACAAAGTGATCCGCATATCTGCTATTGCAGAATTTCAATAAATCCGTCCGTTCCATTTACACGGATTTTCTGACCGTCCCTGATTAATTTGGTAGCAAACTCGACACCTACAACAGCTGGTAAACCATATTCTCTCGCAATGACTGCGCCATGAGTCATTAACCCGCCAACTTCTGTAACAAGACCTTTAATTGAGACAAATAAAGGAGTCCAACTCGGATCAGTAAAAGTGGTAACCAAAATATCGCCATCAGCCAGGTCGGCATCTTCAATATTAAAAATAACACGGGCACGTCCTTCTATGATACCAGCAGAGACAGCGAAACCCGCAAGTGCGCCCGATGGTAAATTTTCCAATTCATATTCACCTGAAATAATTTCGCCTTCTGATGTGATCATGCGAGGTGGAGAAAGTTTCTTAAATCTTTGGTATTCAATTTTTCGCTTGTTAACCGTCAAATAATCGATTTTTTTTGTAAGAAAAAGTTCATGGAGTTCATGAAACGTCAAGTAGTATATGTCTTCTTTATCGTAAATGATATTCGTATTAAACAGATGCTCTGCTTCTCTCAATAAAGCTTGTTTGTATACAAAATAGCGACATATCAATCCATACTTTGGATATTCCCGATAGCCGATGAAATTACGAAGAATACCGATCTGTCGGATGGTCTCCCGGACCTTGTTCTCCCCATCAGGTAAATAGCGCAACCGATCCAGCAATTCTTTTTCTTTTTTTAAGGCCTCCTGGCGTCCAATTTCAAATTTCTGATTACTGGCACCCGCTTGAAAGTTTTTTATATTACTAAGGATTGTCGCAAAAATTGTAGTTGGTTTTTCACTCCAACGCGATCTCGTAATATCGATTTCGCCGGCGCATCTCATTCCGTATTTCACCAGAAAATCTTCTATTGCATTAAGGCTTTCCTGTCCGCCTTCGAGATGTATCAGTGTGTCTGTTAAACAATCATTTTTCGTGAACCTTAGATATTCTATTACTTCCGGATGTGGACGAATTATGTCTGCAACATCCAAAAGAGCAAGTCCCATTTCTGATGTAATGTTGTTATGCACGGACTGAGAAAGTATATCTGCCGCGTTCTTCTCGCCAAGCCATTCATACATTTTTTCGTTTAGCCATGATGATGCTTCGATTGCGGCCATAATTACCTGATGGCTTTGCGGGTCGAACAGAATTTGTTTTAAGCGTTGAATATCTTCCAGAATGAAATCGGTTAACAGCGTTCCCGACTTAGTTTCTATATTTTGTTCTAATTCTTTGATCGACGTTTGGGATTTATTTATTAAGCTGGCAACAATCGAAGGATTGATCCGGGATACTTCCGGCAGTTTCGGTCGAGATTTTATGTCATCATTTTTAATATGAGAATCAGCGGCCAACAACCGAATAAAATTCTCGCGTTTGATAATTGTCCTGAGTGCATCTCTGACCAGCGGATCTGACTTTCCCAATGTGTCTAAGAGTCTTTGCCTGCCAGCGGAAGTACTCAGCATATTGCTTATATCGACAAATAACCTACCTCCGGCCGTGCGCATGGGGGCGGGAGTTGTCAAAAGAAAAAAGGAAAGTCCTAACGGCTTCATTGCATCGGTCATCATTTGCTGATGACCGACCGAGACATATACGTGATTTTCAGCGTCGTCGGTTTCCGGAATTGGAAACAGCGTTGAAATCGGCCGACTTTGAACAAAATAAAATTCATGACTCACCAAACACCATTCAATATCCTGGGGTTGGCCAAAATGATTCTCAATCTTACGTCCCAGGCGTTCCAGTTCGATAATTTCTTCGTCAGTAAGCGTCTGAACATTTTGTAGATTGGTTTTAATCTCCCGCTCTTCGGTACCACCTTTTTTTGCCGGAAGAACGACAATTTTTTTATTCGCAATTTTTTTATCAATAATCCGGCCTTCAAGAACTTTATAATTATCTGCACTCACGAGTCCGGAAACTAATGCTTCGCCAAGTCCAAAACTTGCGTCGATAGAAAGTATTTTCCGGTTTCCGGCAATCGGGTCGGCTGTAAATGAGATCCCAGAAACTTCTGAAAAAATCATTTTTTGAATGACAACGGATAAATAGACGTTGCGGTTATCAAATCCATTTTGTAAACGGTAGATAACCGCCCGGTCTGTATACAAGGACGCCCAGCATCTGCCTATGTGCTTCAGTATTTCTTTTTTTCCGTAAATATTAAGATATGTATCTTGTTGTCCGGCGAAAGATGCATCCGGTAAATCTTCGGCCGTTGCACTGGACCGTATCGCAAATGAAGTTTGATCACCCCAGCGTTCAAGATTAAACAAGATCTCACGTTCAATGGCTGCTGGAATTGTGAGTTCTTCGATTACCCTTCTGATTTTTGCACACGTTTCAAAAATCTCTTTTTTGTTCTTGCTATTTAAATTCGATAGATAATCCAGCAATACATTAAATTTTCGGCTTTTCCCGGTAACTTCTTTATATGCTTTGGTTGTGATACAGAATCCTTCCGGAATTGCTATGCCTGTTATTCTTGAAAGCTCACCCAGGTTGGCACCTTTGCCACCAACTGTTTCTGAATCCTCTTTTCTGATTTTTTGAAAATCTACTACATAGTTTATCATCTAAATCACTATTAAAAATGGAATACTATAAGTTGGAGTTGATGTTTTTCGCTGAATCATTCATAATCTCGATTGCCGACTGAAAATATGTTTCAAGAGTCTTTCTTTCTTCCTCTGAAAACGACGACAAAAGAATTTCAGTCTTGTTCCGAAATTCGGCATAGAGCGGTACCAATAAAGCCATGATATTTTCCGTATTCGGCTCAATTAATACCTTCCGTCGATCTTCATTTGCAAACTTTCTTTTAACCAGATTCCTTTTTTCAAATCTGTCGATCAAACCAGTCACAGCACCTGTCGTTAATCCTGTCAAAACAGACAGTTCGCCGGCTGTCATCTGACCTTTCTCGATCAAAAAGCCAAGATATTTATGGTCTGTGCCGGAGAGTGAGGCTTTTCTGGCAACGGCTTCATGCATCTGGATAGACGAAAAGGCATATTGTTGGCTAAGCTTTCGGAGCTTGTCGGTTAATTTTTCATCCATAGATATCTTGCTGTCTAATTATCTTAGCAGCAAAGATAGTTGGTTAAATGCCAAATATTAACGTCTTTAATTTAAAAGACCGAGAGATTGTGTGGCAGTGCTACGGATGGAATTAGAATTATGGGATCGCAGAGTCAGAATTGTTAAGGAGCTGTTAGATGTACTTAACATTTACCTGCGAAAATTAAAGGAATGCTTTTATTGGGAATACTATTTGGACAGTCATGAATTTGCTTATTCACGACCACTTATATATAATTATGTTATAATAATGGCCTAACTATAGCCGCCAGTTGACTGGCTTCACTATCTCCGGAGATTGTATAATCCGCCTGCGAGTAGTAGGGGAGCCGTTGCTGGTATTTTTGCTCTAATTCTTTTTCAAGAGAAGCAGCACCGGATAATAACGGACGATCATCTTTTCCGTGATTCTGAATGCGTTTGGCAAGTTCAACGTGATGCACATCCAGGAAAATACTGATTCCGTTTTTTTTTATAAAATCCATATTGTCAAAAAAACAGGGAGCGCCACCTCCAGTCGCAATTACCACACGCCGGTTTTCAATTGTGTTTTTTAAAATACGGCTTTCGACCTCTCTGAAATATGGTTCACCCTTTTGAGTGAAAATCTCATGAATGGTCATATGCTGATCTTTTTCGATCAGTTTATCCATATCAACAAAACGATAATCAAGAATACGCGCAAGCTTTTTCCCCAAAGTAGACTTTCCGGAAGAGGGAAGCCCGATTAGAAATATGTTTTTCATTAATTGTATTACAAATTCTTCTATTGATATTATTTGGCCACATCTTCCAAAACTTCCTCCGCTGTCGGGGTGTCGTTGTAATGCCATTTTCCTTTGACCGTCCCATCTTTCAACAACCACAAACCCGGGTTGGAACGCGATATTGTTTTCAGAACCGTCGCATCCACATAATAGAAAGGTAAAGTAAGCTGGTGTTGTGTAAGGAATTTTGTGATTTCTTCGCTACTTGCAGACGTCAGCACTATCGGCTCAACTCCTTGTTTTTTAACGGCATTAACAAGTTTTTGAATATCTGGAAAAGCGGCAGTATTGATATCTGTCAGGTTTTTGATGATAAGAAATAGCTTTTTACCTTTAAAAGTTTCTTCCGTAAAATCGCCCTCGTCATTCCACACCCTGAAATCGGTAATGGTCGGTTTTGCGTCTTCGTTCATCACGATCATATCCTTAAATACCATCGTGGTGTCGGTCGGATATTGTTCAAATTCCAGTTCCTTGCCGTCTTTTGTGAAAATATACTTGTATTGCAAAGGTTCAGAAGGCTTCATCTGCGCAGGAATATTTGCTCCGACGCGGTATGCCAGAAGGTCAAATATCGGAAGATGTCTCAACGAATACACAGCCATCCCTAAAGATGCCAAAGTTGACAGTGCAACGATAAAACCTGTGGGCTGCGATTTGAAAATTTTCCGCTTATAAATAATAATTAATATCAGAATTAACAAGAATATGTCTTTTCCAAAAGAGGTCCACGGAGTTAATTTGATTGCTGCACCAAAACAACCACAGTCTGTTACTTTGTTGAAATAGGCGGAGTAAAACGTGAGGAACGTGAAGAACACGATGATTAGCAGTAAAAGCCAGGAGATTGTTTTTGGCTTATATCCGACTAGTAGTGCTATGCCCAAGACAACTTCTGCTGCGCAAAGAAAGACGGAAAAGTATAATGCGAAAGGGATAAGAGCCTCGAAAAAATGCTGAAAAGCGGAAAAATCTGTTGCGAAAACCTCAAAATATTCTTCAAGTTTATATTGGGTACCAACAGGATCGTTTAGTTTTATTAATCCTGAAAAGATAAATAACAGCCCTACAATAACCCGGGAAATGTGCGCAAGAATTTTCATTTGAAACAATTTTGTTAGGCAACTGTACGATTAGTTTGTTTGAAGACCGTTTGATTTGATCAGACAAAACACGGAATAATTAATAATGTCCTGATAGCCCGATTTTACTCCTTCGGAGACTAGTGTAAATCCTGAATTATCTTCAATTTGCTTGATTCGTAACAGCTTCATCAGGATAATATCAGTCATTGAACTCACACGCATATCTCTCCATGCTTCGCCGTAGTCATGATTTTTGTCAAAAAGCAGTTCCTTGACGGCGCTCACCTGCGTGTTGTAAAACTGTGTAAGCACATCTGCATTGATATCACTTTTATCAGCTCCAAGCTCAATCTGGATCAATGCCATTACACAGTAGTTGATGATCCCAATAAATTCTCCTGCAATATCATCGTTCACTTTCTGGACACCTTTTTCCTGTATAGTCCGGATTCGCTGAGCCTTGATAAAAATCTGGTCCGTTATCGAAGGAATGCGCAAAATGCGCCATGAAGTTCCGTAATCTTTATTTTTTTTTGTAAAAAGATCTTGGCAATGCTGAATGATTTCCTGATATTCCGCTTCGGTCGATTTCACGCGTACTTAATGTGTTTGGCTTAAATTAATTCTTAAAACGTACAGTAATAATATTGGATGGCAGCTCTGAAATTAAGTTGAAGTTCTGGCCGGAGATATTCGAGATAACGACTCGGCCGTCTGTCATTAATTGAGAAAAACACGCTTTTTATTCTAATATCATTGCTATTATATGGCGCAAGTTAGTAAAAAAACGATCAAAATTCAGGGACGGTTAGTGGATCTTTCTGTTCCCCAGGTGATGGGGATTTTAAATATAACACCGGATTCATTCTATTCCGCCAGCCGGACAGAATCCATGGATGAGGTGACGGATAAGGCAGGAAAAATGCTGGAAGACGGCGCGTCGATGTTGGATGTCGGCGGTTATTCCACACGACCAGGAGCAAAGGAAGTTGGGATTGAAGAGGAAACCGAACGTGTGGTTCCGGTGATTGCGCACTTGAATAAGTATTTTCCCGAACTTATAATTTCTGTTGATACCTTTCGTTCAAAAGTGGCAAGAGAGTCAGTTTTAAACGGGGCGCATATTATCAATGACGTTTCAGGCGGTATTTTAGATGATGAAATGTTCGAAACGGTTGCAGAACTAGGCACACCTTATATATTAATGCATATGCGGGGCACGCCCCAGACGATGAGCAAGCTGACGGATTATGATTTGCTAGTACCAAGGATTATACATGAATTACAGGAAAAGCTGATTCGTTTGCGCGAAGCTGGAGTTCCTGATATCATTATTGATCCGGGTTTCGGTTTTGCTAAAACAATTCCTCAGAATTTTTCCCTGATGAAAAATTTGTCTGAATTTCACAAATTAGGTTGTCCGTTGCTCGTCGGAATTTCGCGAAAAGGTATGATTTACAATACCTTAAAAATAACTGCGGCTGATGCTCTGAACGGAACAACAATTTTGAATACAATTTCCTTACAGCAAGGTGCCTCAATTTTGCGTGTTCATGATGTAAAACCTGCCGTAGAGGCTGTAAAACTGTGGATGGCTACTAGCGGTATCAATGAAAAAATAGTAAATTAGTCGCGAAATAATATTGAGTTTCTTATGCGTGTTGGTTTTTTGAATGTTAACTGGACTGATATTCTGGATGTTTTTTTGGTATCGATTCTTCTTTATCAGATTTATTTCCTTGTCCGGGGCAGCATAGCGAGCAGAGTTTTTTTAGGGTATTTATTCGTTTATGTCTTTTACCTCGTTGTCAAAGGTCTTGGGCTTGGTTTATTGACAGCCATTCTTCAATATTTTATGGGCGTCGGTGCGGTTGCACTGATCGTGATTTTTCAGCAGGAGATTCGACGCTTTCTTCTTATTATTGGGAAATCGACGATTTATACGAATAATGAATTCCTGAAAAAGATCCTGGGAAATACGGTACTTGATCTCAAAAACAAAAATCTCAAGGAAATAATTGACGCCAGCAAGACCATCGCCTCTAACTTTAATGGCGCTTTGATTGTCGTTAACAAACGGGACGATCTCGGTAAATTTATCGAAACGGGTGAATTACTGGATGCGAGAGTATCGAAGCCATTGATCGTTTCGCTTTTTAATCAATACAGTGAACTTCATGATGGGGCAGTCGTGATCGTTGACGGGCGCCTCAAAGCTGCGCGTTGTGTATTGCCCGTTGCTGACGGTGTCGACGTTCCTTCTTCTCTCGGTTTTCGTCACCGCGCTGCGATGGGAATGAGTGAAGCGACTGACGCTGTGGTAATTGTGATTTCAGAACAGACTGGTAAAATCTCGCTTGCTGTGGAAGGCGAACTCTTGAGCAATATACCCGTGTCAGAACTTGAAACGCGCGTTGCAGAATACCTGTCCTCTGATGTCCAACGTTTAGTCAAATAGAAAATAGGGTTTATTGAAATATATTTCTTGCTAAAGTTGCGTTTCTAATATCGTATGCCTATTTTTGCAGACCGATTCTAAGAATTGAAAAATATCATCATTATACAATGGCAAATCATAAATCAGCATTAAAAAGAATTCGTGCCAACGAAACGAAACGTTTGCGTAATCGTTACCAACACAAAACAACTCGTTCTTACGTGAAAAAATTGCGTGAAACGACTGACAAAACTGTTGCGATAGAAGTTTACAAAACTGTTTCTTCTATGTTGGACCGTTTGGCAAAGAAAAACATTATCCATAAGAAAAAAGCATCTAACCAAAAATCGAAATTAGCTAAATTGGTTAATTCGTTAGCGGTAGCAGCATAAGCAGCTTTTTTACTAAGATATTTGCCCCGATAGTTTACTGTCGGGGTTTTCTGTTATGCTGCTGTTTGAGTCTGTGGTTAAGACTAAAAATATTTCTAGAATTTTTTGATTAATTAGAGGAAACCGTCGGTTTGATTCAAAAAACGGGGTAGTCAGCAAGTAAATCTTGTAGATTAAATCTTTTATAGTCTATATTGCGATCTGTTAAACGAAACCTTGTAATGCCTGCAAACAGGTTCGCAAGGTTTCTTTTAATAATAAGCTGTTTATGTTTTATTAAAAATCAATTATCTAAAACTTTCTTTTTCTATGAAAAAAGTCGCATTATTTGCCGGTTTGGCAGCTTTGGGAGCGGTTCCTGCAGTTGCTCAATCGCCTATTAATTTTAACGCGAGAGGCCTTGTGGTTGTTTCCGATGCTGATATGTCAGCCTCTGCGGTAGTTGATGGGAAGCTATTAAGAGACAACACAGCAAAAGATGTTTTAACATCAATTAAATTCCCGATAGAGAGAAGCAAGTCGGTAGGCAATGCGTTGGTTTCAA
The DNA here is from genome assembly GCF_900108855.1 of Dyadobacter koreensis. Classification (GTDB taxonomy): domain Bacteria; phylum Bacteroidota; class Bacteroidia; order Cytophagales; family Spirosomataceae; genus Dyadobacter; species Dyadobacter koreensis. Next base: position 454,804 of record NZ_FNXY01000004.1, on the reverse strand, counting down.
ACTCAGCGCTCGGATCGGGGAAAACAATGGCAGTTCCTGCAACTGGAGGGCTGGCTTATGTACTTGAAAGTCGCTTGCGTCCTGACGACGGAGTAGCGGAATATAAAGATGCGGCTTTGGAGTTTCCTGCTGGCGAAAAACTTTTTGTTGTAGATATCGCAAACCTGGCATCGCCAAAAGCGAAGTTTGGTTTTCCGGTTGGTAAATACCCGACTGCGATTGATATCAATAAGAATGAATTGATCATTTCTACACGTCAGGCTGGTAAAGATCTTGTTTTTATAGAATCTGCTCCGGATGGAAAACCTGCAAGATTTTTGAATTTACCTTCTGGTATCGATTCAACTAATAAAATTGTCGATGTTACCTGGCATCCTTCAGGCGATTATATCGCATTTACGCTTGGCAAAACTCACGAAGTCGGTTTGTACAAAGTTTTGCGTGAAGCAGGAAAATTGAAAAACGTTGAGTTGGTTGGTAAGCCAATTGCAGTTGGTACAGAACCTGGTTTCGGGAAATTTTCACCTGATGGGAAACACTATTTTGTCGTGGATTCAAAGGGTGAAGCTGGTAAAGGTGCCGGTGAAGGGGAATTATTTGTAGTAGACTTTTCAATGGATGGGGCTGTGGAGCACAAAATCGCAAGCAAAACTGCTATCGGTGTGAACACTGGCTCATTTGCAATAAGTCCGGATGGAGCTTCACTCGTTACGGTGAACGCTGCAAAAAGTGGCAGCCCATGGACGGAAGCAGGAGCAGCGACTGGTGCGTCGTTGAGCTTATTCAAACTTGCAGCAGACGGCGCTCTGACCAAAGTTTCTGATTATCCGTTCGAAGGTGTTTATCCTCAGAGTGTCGCTTTTGATAAGGATGGATCGAATCTTGCCGTTTCGGTTTACGAATATCTTGATTATGGTAACGGAACAGGAGGCGTAGAATTCTGGACGGTTACAAAAGGAGACGCGCCGGCTTTGAAAAAACAGGGAGCCAAAGTGAGTGTTGGAAAAGGAGCACACACATTGCGCGTGATCCCTTGATCTGATAGCAAATATATCAATGAAGAGGCCGGTGTTAATCGGCCTCTTTTGTTTGGGAAGTTTATAGAAACTGAGGATATCATTATCTTCAATCATAGATTATCCCTCTATTTTTTGTAATTTTGCACTTTCATTCATAAAAAATTAGTTTTAAGATGATTACGGTTCAGAACGTATCCTTGCGGTACGGCAAAAGGGTGTTGTTTGACGAAGTAAATATAAAGTTTGTACCTGGAAACTGTTATGGTATAATAGGGGCGAATGGAGCAGGTAAATCGACATTTTTGAAAATCCTTTCAGGCGAAATTGAACCTCAAACAGGTTTGGTAAGCATGAATCCCGGCGAACGGATGACTTTCCTTAAACAGGATCAGTTTGAGTTCGACGCATATACAGCCATGGATACGGTGATTTTAGGGCATGAGCGTCTTTATAAAATCATGAAAGAGCGTGAAGCAATCTATGAAAAAGAAGATTTCACGGATGCAGATGGAGAAAAAGCCGCAGATCTTGAAGCTGAATTCGCTGATTTGAATGGCTGGGAAGCTGAAACCGAAGCCGCACAATTATTAAGCGGTTTGGGTATAGGTGAGGACATGCATGGAACGTTAATGGGTGATTTGAATACAAACATCAAGGTTCGTGTTCTTCTTGCACAAGCGTTGTTCGGCAACCCGGATGTTCTTCTTCTGGATGAGCCAACCAACAACCTTGACGTCGAGATGGTACTATGGCTGGAAAATTTCCTTGCCGATTTCAAAAACACAGTGATTGTTGTATCCCACGACAGACACTTCCTGGATGAAGTTTGTACGCATATTGTCGATATCGATTTCAGTAAGGTACAGATGTTCTCCGGTAACTATTCTTTCTGGTACGAATCAAGTCAGCTTGCTATGAAGCAGCGTCAGGATCAGAATAAAAAATCTGAGGAGAAGCGCAAGGAACTTGAAGATTTTATTCGCCGTTTCAGTGCGAATGCTTCGAAATCCAAGCAAGCGACATCACGTCAGAAATTGTTGGAAAAGCTTACGATTGATGATATCAAACCTTCATCACGTAAATATCCATATATCGCATTTAAATCAGAACGCGAGGTTGGCGATCAGATTTTGACCGTTGACGGATTGTCTAAAACCACTGAGGATGGCTTGAAGTTGTTTAACAACATGAGTTTCAGCGTTAATAAAGGGGATAAAATTGCTTTTGTGAGTCGTAACACTTTGGCAATCAGTGCATTTTTTGATATTTTAAATGGCGAGCAAAAGGCGGATAAGGGAACCTTCAATTGGGGTGTGACGATTACAAAATCTTATTTTACGAAAGACCCAACTTCATTCTTTGATGTTGACCTGAATTTAGTTGACTGGCTTCGTCAATATTCTGAGGAGAAGGATGAAAGTTTTATCCGCGGTTTCTTGGGTCGTATGCTTTTTTCGGGAGAAGAATCACTTAAAAAAGCGAAGGTTCTCTCCGGAGGTGAAAAAGTTCGTTGTATGTTATCACGCACGATGCTTTCAGGTTCAAATGCGTTGATCATGGATGACCCGACCAACCACCTTGACCTTGAATCAATTACAGCATTAAATAACGGTCTGATTGATTTTTCAGGTTGCCTGTTGTTTTACTCTCATGATCACCAGTTCGTACATACCATCGCGAACCGTATTATCGAAATAGGACCGAAAGGAATTCTGGATAAGCTGATGTCTTATGACGATTTTCTTAAAGATGAAACCGTTAAAGCCCAGCGCAACGCTTTATATTAAGATTAGATTACGCACAAAAATAGCGGCCGTCAAATTGTTGACGGCCGCTATTTTTTATTTTATTGATTAGTCTTTCGTAAATCCGTATTGCTTCAAAACTTCTTCCGGTGGACCCGCCCACATATTTGGTGTATTTCCAACATAACCGATGTCATCAATACCAATTCGCGTCGTATAAAAGCCTGACGCTGTAAGATTTCTCATCAGATTAAAAAACGCAACGCCCTGGCTGAAAATAGGTTTCGCATTTTCGGGGTAAGCGATATCGTCAACAATTTGAATTCTTTGAGCCGGGGTTAAAAGCGTAAAAGTCTTTTGGAAACGTTTACTCGACTCTCTGTCGAGCCATTTCAAACCTCCACGCATCGGAATCTGATGCTGAGGCATATCCTTTACAATGAATTCGATGAATGCGGGTACTCCTGCATCGGATGCACTTCCGGATTTCGAATCGGCTGGTATGATAATATCAGCTAAAACTTTGATCGTCGCCAATTCTGATACGGTGAAGAATTTTTCCTTCATCAATTTTGCATCGCGAATCGCCTCTTCTTTCTGACGTCCTCCTGGAATTTTCAGAGGGGTTTCAGGGGGTAACTGGCTTTCAATTTCCCGCGCTTCCGCCAAGGCCTCCTGAGGATTCATCGCCGCGAATCCCAGTGAGCTAAGTGTTAATGCTTTTAATGAATCTCTGCGTTTCATTTTTCTATAATTTTAATCACCGGAAGTGATTATTATAAATTCTTTTGTTTAATCTGTTCAATAATATGGTCAGAAGCTCTCCACGACAGCGCGAGGATAGTCCAGGTTGGATTTTTATCTGCCTGGGATACAAAAGACCCGCCGTCAACCACGTATACATTTTTGGCATCATGCGCTTGTGAAAATTTGTTCAGAGCAGAAGACTTTTTGTCATCACCCATTCGAACAGTTCCCACCTCATGGATAATACGGCCGGGTGCAGCGATACCGTAATTAGTGTCAGCGCCTGGCTTCGTTCCCAAGGCAACTCCACCCAATGCATGGATCATTTCCTCAAATGTCTCATGCATATGTTTTGCCTGCTTGATCTCGTAGTCAGTCCAGTTGTAATTGAACCGCAAGACAGGAATACCATATTTGTCAACTACATTCGGGTCGATTTCGCAATAATTATTAACGTTCGGTACGGCTTCTCCACGTCCGGCCATCCCTACGTATGCGCCATAGAAGCGGCGATAATCTTCTTTGAGGGAAGCACCATAACCACCTGCCTGTTTGGTTGTGCCGTTTGCAGTTGGATACTTGCCGTTCAATCCTTCAATCCCTGAACCGAAACCGTAACTTGGCATCCCCATACCACCACCGTATTCGATGTGATAACCACGTGGAAAATCAAGTTTTTTGTTATCTAGCCACCAAGGAGTATAAACGTGCATACCGCCGACACCGTCTTCGTTATAGCGCTTACGGTCCATCAAATGCGGAAGAAATGCACTGCGTGATGCGCCAGTCGAATCGTGAAGATATTTACCAACCACGCCGCTTGAATTCGCAAGACCGCCTTCATGCCGACTTGATTTTGAGTTCAGTAACAAACGGGCAGATTCTCCCGCGCTTGCTGCCAAAACTACGACTTTCGCTTTGATAGTATGCTCAGTAAGTTTCTCACGATCTACATAGGAAACGCCAGTCGCCAGTCCCGAATTTGGATCTGTCAAAATCTCGCGCGCCATTGCATTATTGATCAGGGTAACATTTCCGGTTTTTACAGCGGGGATAACCAATACAGAAGAGGACGAGAAATCGGCATATGCCTGGCAGGAACGACCGCATTGGCTGCAATAAAAACACACGCCGCGTTGATCATTAATTGGCTTCGTCAGAATCGAAAGGCGCGAAGGAATAACCGGAATATTTGCCGCTTTTCCTGCTTTCTTCAAAAAATGCTCATGCAAACGTGGTGGAGGTGGCGGTAGGAAAATTCCGTCCGGCTCGTTGTGAATATTTTCAACTGTTCCGAAAACCCCTATCAGCTTGTCGACCTGATCGTAATAGGGTTTCACATCGTCATAACCAATCGGCCAGTCGTCGCCCAACCCATCAATGCTATGTCTTTTAAAGTCGTTTGGCCCGAAACGCAAAGAAATCCTTCCCCAGTGATTGGTACGGCCACCCAGCATGCGTGAGCGGAACCAGTCAAATTTTGTGCCATTTTTATGTGTATATGGTTCTCCTTCAAGCTCCCAGCCTCCCCATGCAGCATCAAAGTCTCCAAAAGGGCGGGTGGTGCTTGCACCGCGGCGAGGAGATTCCCAAGGCCATTTTAATTGGGTAATGTATTTAGGATCAGCCGGATCAAAATATCCACCAGCTTCCAGAAGGGCTACTTTTGCACCCGCTTTTGCAAGCTGATAAGCAGCCATCCCGCCTCCTGCTCCTGATCCAATAATGCAGACATCAAAAACAGCAGGTTGTTCTTTAATTTGGAACATAGTAAAGGATTGATTTAGAAAATACTATTTATTCAATAAATATAAACATGTAAAGCATAACAGTAATCGATCTTAAAGCTTTTAAAACTAATTTAAAAAGAATCTAAATGAGATCAGGTTCTGTCCGACGTCGCGTTTAGACCAATAGAGAAAAAACGATTTAGCAAAACATATGGCAAAGCATATCAAGGTGACATTCTGAATACTGAATTTTGTATAAAAAGTACCGCTCAAATATCTATTAAAAACGTTTTCCGTACCTTTGTAGTCTAAAATAAGAGAATTAGATTTTGGCTATCATTGGTAAGGATATAAATCAGGCGAAGGAGTTTCTCCGGAAGAAACAATTAGTTGCAATTCCCACAGAAACGGTCTATGGATTGGCCGGAAATGCTTTGGATGAAAAAGCAGTTTTGTCCATTTTTGAAACAAAGAACCGGCCATCGTTTGACCCGTTGATCGTACATACGGATTCTCTACAAAAATTGGAAAAATACGTAAGCGAAATTCAGCAGCAGGCTTATTTATTAGCTGAAAATTTCTGGCCGGGACCGTTAACTTTGCTGCTTCCTAAAAAGGAGATCATTCCCGATCTTGTAACTTCGGGACTAGACACAGTAGCTGTAAGAATCCCGAATCATCCACTGACACTTGAACTTCTTGCAGCATTGGATTTTCCGCTGGCAGCACCTAGTGCCAATCCATTTGGCTATATTAGTCCGACCTCTGCGCAGCACGTCAATCAGCAATTAGGAGATCAGATCCCATACATTCTGGATGGGGGAGAGTGTGGTATTGGTATTGAATCGACGATTATCGGTTTTGTTGATCAAATTCCGACCGTTTACAGGTTGGGAGGTCTGGCGATTGAAGATATTGAAAATGTGATCGGCGAAGTAGCTATAATGTCTCATTCGTCTTCGAACCCCAAAGCGCCGGGTATGTTGAAAAGTCACTATGCGCCAAGAAAGCCCTTCTTTTTAAGCGAACGAAACAATATGCCTCAACCGGAAAACGGATTATCTGCATATCTTCTGTTTGATCATTTTATCGAATCCATTGATAAAAAATATCAACGTCTGCTAAGTCCGTCGGGTAATTTGAAAGAAGCAGCTCACAATTTATTTGCTTATCTGAGAGAGCTGGACAGTCAGCCTATTGACAGGATTTTTGCTGAATTTGTTCCAGATAAAGATCTTGGAAAAGCTATAAATGACCGGTTGAAAAGAGCTGCGGCGATTGATTAATTCCTGATCAGCTTTTGAAGAAGTAGGAGTGAAAATTCATTAAGAAAACCTCATCCGTTGCCCGCGTGATTGCGGTATATAACCACCGGATAAATTCACTGTTAATCTGTTCTTCCGGAAGATACCCCTGATCAATAAAGACTGCGCTCCACTGGCCGCCCTGTGCTTTATGACAAGTAAGAGCATAAGCGAACTTGACCTGCAAAGCGTTTAGGTAAGGATCTTTTCTAAGCGCTTCCGAACGTTCTTTTTTTGATTTTATATCGGAATAATCTTCCAGGACACTTTCGTAAAGTTTTCGGTTGTCTTCCGAAGATAGGGCAGGAGAAGCCGAATGAAGTGTATCAAGCATAATCTTCGCATCAAATTCCGGCTGTTTATCGTAATCCGTAAGTCGCAGAACCACATCAGCAAAACGGAAACCGTGAATTTCCTGTGTTTTTTTGATTTTAAGGAGTTCAACGAAATCGCCGTTTGCGATAAATCCTGCCGGTGAATCTTCATCAAGTACCGAGTAATTATTACGGACAACCATAAGCCGGTCACCCGCATCCAGTTCTTCTTCCGAGAAATTTATTTGACGTCTGATGTATTCATTATATTGAACAGCCGATTTATTGGAACGAGTCAGTATAATGGTGTTTTCCTGACCATGTTTATCAAAAGCATAACGAAGACCTTCTTCCAGTTTTTCACCGGTCATCCGGAACGTGTCCCGGTATGTTTTAGTCGTGATATGAATATCCGGCTTTTCGTTTTTCAGCTGATCACGAAGTTCGGTCGCATTGTATAGTATCCCTGATTGCTCATCCTGACGCATAACTTCCGTCAATTCTTCTTCAAAAACTGACATGTAGAAGTTTTTTTCCAGATAAGCCTTGTCCAGTGCGGGGCTCAACGCCTTTCCGACCGGAGGCAGCTGAGCCATATCACCGATTAGCATCAGTTTGTTACCAGGATTTTCAAATACAAATTCAATAAGATCAGCCAGGAGGCTGTGATTTCCATAATCCGCCTCATCACTGATCATCGAAGCTTCATCTATAATGAAAAGTGTGTTGTCGTGATAATTCTTTTGCCGTTGAAATGTCAGGCTTCCTGAGAAGGAGTCGGAGGTTTGTTTATAAATTTTTTTATGGATCGTAAGTGCAATCTTTTCGGAATAATTAGACATCACCTTAGCCGCTCTTCCGGTGGGAGCAAGCAGTACGGATTTAAAACCATAATTTTTGAGCACTTGAATCAACGTACTGACAATTGTCGTTTTACCGGTTCCTGCATATCCTTTGAGTAAAAAGCAATCACGATACCTTTCCAGACCACTTTCTTCGATCAAAAAATCATCCGTCTGCGCAAAGAAACGAAGTTGTCCCTTGGTTGGTCTGAACGGAAATTTTTTAACAAGTCTCTGTGACGGCAGTATTTGATTCGCTTCCATGCTTGCGAAACTACACGATGAAAAGCGAATATCAAAGTCGACATTGAGTAACAAAAATATACTTTGAATTTATTGGACTTTTCCATAGTAAATAGCTATATTAGTTTTCAAGTTCATCTTTTCATCATAACCTGAACGTCTATGCAAGTATATCAAGTGCTCGCCAGCAAGTCCATCGATGCTATTTTCTCGATCACAAAAGAGACAACCGTTTTCCAGGCATTGGAGCTCATGGCAGAAAAAAATATCGGTGCTGTCCTGGTTCTGGAAGATGGAGAACTGATCGGTATATTTTCCGAGCGTGATTACGCGCGAAAAGTAATCTTAATGGGCCGTGCTTCTCGTGACACACTCATTGGTGACGTCATGACGGATAAAGTGATAACAGTTGAAACCGATCAGAAAATTGAAGATTGTATGCAGATTATGTCAGATAAGCATATCCGGCATTTGCCTGTCAACAGAAAAGGCGAATTGGTGGGGATTATATCGATCAACGATATCGTATCCGCTATTATCCGCGAACAAAAAGCCCACATTAAATCTCTCGAAGGATATATCTCGGGTACACCATACGCCTGATTTAGCGCTGACATGCAAATTTACCCTGTGAAATTCACCAGGGGAGGGATTGTTATGACTTCCCAATTATAAACTTGTCAAATCTGGCAGGTTCACTATCTTTGCTTTTCCAAAAATATTCTGGGTTGGAAGCAGGTAAACAGGAATTACATAAGCTCTACGGTAACAAATTACGGGTTCGCGTTTGCGGGATTTGCGTCGTCGATGATCGTATTTTATTGGTCAGGCACACTTCTGTCGGCTCCGAAAATATTTTCTGGAGCCCTCCTGGCGGAGGTATGGAGTTTGGTGAAAGTGCTGCCTCCGCTTTATCCCGGGAATTTTTAGAAGAGACGAGGCTGGTGGTTGAAGTTGGGGAAATGCTTTTTGTAAATGAATTAATTCTACCACCTTTGCATGCAGTTGAGATTTTTTTTCAGGTAAAGATCATATCCGGAGATTTATCAATAGGTTTCGATCCTGAATTTTCAGATGGAAACCAAATTTTGCAGGAGGTTGATTTTATGTCAATGGAGGATATAAAATTACTTCCTCAAAATCAGGTACACGGGCTGTTTCGGAAATGCGAAACTTTGGAAGATATTCTTTCACTTCGCGGATATATGACGGATTAAAATTAGAAACAAGCATAATAGTTTAATAAGAATCACTTAAAATCAGATTGTGGCACAAATTGAAAACCAGGCAATTGAAGTAATTCCTACGCTGTTAGTGGGAGATAATTCATTTGATGCAGATGCTATTCCGTTTTGTACGTTATGCATTGAAGTGGATGAGCGACGCATACGTTTTTGTATCGTCCGGGATGAAAAGATGGAGTGTATCTGGCTTGAAGATTACAATTTTGATGTAGTGCTGACTCAGGATGAGGTTTTTGAGAGATTGAAGAAAATATTTACCGGACATTTACTTTGGTCATCCAACCATTGGAAAAATGTTCGCGTGGCTATTAATTCTCATGCTTTCAGTTTAATTCCTACCTTGATTTTTGAAAAAGATTCGGCGCCAAGTTATCTGGAATTTGCGCTGGGGCATCCGGTAGATAAAGAAGAACGTGTCTTGTACCATGAAATTCCACTGGTGCATGCGAATAATGTATTTAGCATCCCAAAAGTATGGTACGACTGGATGGCGACACATTTCGAGTCGTCCGATATAGCATTTTATCATTTGACAAGTCCATTGATTATTGGCGCACTTGTCAGTCATGCTGAACATCAAGAGTTAAAGATGGTATCTATTTATCTGGAAAAGGGATATTTTACGCTGATCATCACCGAGAGTCAACAGCTTATTTTGTGCAACAGATTTAAATATTCTCAACCCCAGGAATTAGCTTATATCGTTCTTTTTGCACTTAACGAACTCAACTACCTCCCGGAAGAAATGAAAGTTTTGTGTTATGGAGAAGTTAGCCCCAGTTCGGAATCTTTCCAGGAACTGAATAAATTTTTCCCGAACATTGAAATTGGTAGCGGACCGACGACACTAAGATATAGTACTCATTGCGGAGATATTCCAGGGCACCGTTATTTTGGTCTTTTCAACACATATCTGGTTTCTTCTTAATAATATCTTTAAGATTTGAATAGTTAAAATATGATTAGAATGAAGTACTTCTGTACTTCATTTCTGTTTATTTAGGTATAATTGCCATTCCAATTTTTAGCTCTCCTGTTTTTAGAATTTATGAAGCGAATCGCATTGTTTCCCGGCTCTTTTGATCCATTTACGAAAGGGCATGAAGATATCATTTTACGGGGTCTGAGACTTTTTGACGAGGTGGTCGTTGGTATCGGAAACAATTCCAGCAAACAGCGTTATTTTCCTTTGGACGTGATGAAAGAATTGATTGAAAAGACTTTTGAAAAGGAAGAAAATGTGCGCGTTATTACTTATAACGATCTTACGGCAAGAATTGCGAGAGAAATTGGAGCAAAGTTCTTATTGAGAGGACTGCGAAATACGACGGATTTCGAATATGAAAATGGTATTGCTCAGGTGAATCGTTTCGTTTATGAAGAAATTGAAACAGTTTTTTTAATTACTTCGCCAAATCTGGCACCAATCAGTTCAAGTATTATTCGCGATCTTCACCGATATGGGCAGGGAGTGGACGACTTTTTGCCATATTCTCTTTCGGAACTAAATAAATTGAGAGAATTGAAAAACTCAGGGCTGTAATGCGTTCACTAGCTTAACCTGATTTAAGCTAGTGAGAATCTATCTACAATTTCGATTCCTTTTCCTAGTTAGCCAGCTGCCGTTTTTCAGGATCATATTTCACGAAAATATTGATCCAGATCAGGCGCGCGAGACGAAACATGACAGGAATCAAAACAACATAAGAAGCTACCAGACCTGTCAGGACATAATACATATCAAGATCAAGTATCAGCACAAAACCTACAAAAAATACGACCATCAAAGCCACCGATAACGCGTAGCTTACATACATGGATCCGATGTAGAAACCAGGTTCTCTGGTAAATGACTCCTTACAATATTCGCATTTTTCATTCAGCTTGTCGAATTTTTTGAAATTGTAAGGATTATTTGTCTTGAAAAAATTGCCCGTCTGGCATTTGGGGCATTTGTTTGCGAAGATGCTATATAGTTTGGTGCCCTTAAACATGGTAATAAATCTTGGTAGAAAATTAAAAACTGTGCTGCACAATGGGATTGTACAGCACAATTTTGTTTACTGCTCTTTTAAATTCTGGTTTTTCTTCAAACTATCGACCACATAACGGATCGAACTGAAGGAATTAATCAGAATCGATTTTGCTTCTGCTGACGTATACCATTCAAGCTTTTCGATCTGCTCTTCTTCCTGAGGACTCATCTTTGAATCGTCCAGGCAGTCAAACAAATACCACTTGGTGCGTTTAAGTATACGGCTGTTATTCATGGTATACGTGTGCCACGTCGTACAGATCTTGTCACGAACAATGGCCTTCACTCCGGTTTCTTCCTCAATCTCGCGTATGGCAGCGTTCTTAGAGTTTTCTCCTTTATCAAGTTTACCTTTCGGCAGATCCCACTTTTTACGGCGGAACATAAAAAGCCATTTATCACCCTTCACAACAACTCCTCCTGCTGCTTTGATGACTTTGTACAAACCTTTTACTTTCTCTTCCACATCCGCCTTTTCGCGGGTTGCCATCGTAATCGAAAGCATCTGTTTTGGAATTTCTTTTTCAAGCAAGCCAATTGCCTGGATAGCCGTGGTCGAATTTGCATTCAGAAAAAGAACATGGCCTGTGAGCATACTCTTCTGAAGCTTCTCTAGTCTGAGATCAACAATCAGATCAAAATCAGATGTTTCAGCGGCAGTTAATTGATTTGTCCGTACAATTCGGAAGGGACGGTCGTCGAAAAAAATAATCATTTGTTGTTGGTACGGATGTCGATGAGCAAAATTAAGTAAAGAGTTTAGTTTAGACAGTGATTATTATTGATAAATTTGCATCAATAATAAATAATAATTTCTTGGAACTCCTTATCATATTACTTTTAGTGCTTCTCAATGGAATCTTCTCCATGTCTGAGATCGCACTGGTATCATCAAGAAAATCCCGGCTCGAAGCGGCGGCGCGTAACGGCGATTCCAGTGCAAAGGCAGCTCTAAATCTTGCAAATTCTCCTAATAGATTTCTTTCCACTGTTCAGATCGGTATAACTTTAATAGGTCTGCTCACGGGGATGTACAGTGGAGACAATATCACCGCTGACTTTGAACAAATAATTGCAGGTATTCCACTTTTAATGCCTTATGCACATACGTTGGCGGTGGGGACGGTGCTGGTTGCGATTACGTATCTGTCTCTCGTGCTCGGCGAATTAGTGCCAAAACGTATCGGAATGGCCAATCCGGAAGCGATTTCAAAATTTATGGCGCGGCCGATGAATTTGATTTCGGTGGCTACAGCACCATTCATTTCCTTGCTCAGTTTTTCCAGCGATTTAATAATCAGATTGCTGAATATCAAGCAAAGTGAAAATTCTGTTACGGAAGAAGAAATAAAAAGCCTGATTCAGGAAGGTACAACGGGCGGTGTTTTTGAAGAGATTGAACAGGAAATTGTACATAATGTTTTTCAGCTGGGCGACCGGAAAATCACTTCGCTGATGACAAACCGTCAGGAGATTGTCTGGCTGGACGTTGAAGATACAGTTGAAGAAAACAAGGCGAAAGTGCTGGAATCAAGACATTCGATCTATCCGGTTTGCCGCGATACAGTCGACGATGTTGTAGGATTAATTTATATAAAAGATCTTTTAGCTACTGATCTTGAAGTAAAACTTGCTGATTTGACTGACATTTTACGTGAGCCTGTATATCTTCCCGAAAGCAACCGCGCCTATCAGGCACTTGAAAAATTCAAGGAGCAAAAGGTTTATTTTGGAATTATAGTTGATGAATATGGCGGACTTCTTGGCGTTGTGACGATGCATGATATCATGGATGCCCTGGTTGGAAATATTTCGGAAGAGGATGAGGAAGAGTCAGAGATCATAAAAAGAGATGACGGAACCTTCCTGATTGATGCACAACTTCCTTTCGATGATTTTATCCAGTATTTTGATTTGAATATGCAGGAGTCCGAACGGAAAGAATTCATAGGATTTAATACCTTAGGCGGATTCGTCCTGCATGTACTTGAAAATATCCCCAAGACCGGTGAGAAATTTAAATGGAAACATTTCGATTTTGAAGTGATCGATATGGATAAAAGCAGAATTGATAAATTACTGATTACTAATAATAAGAAAGACGATACCAACGAATAATATGGCAGAGGAAACACCCATATCGAGCAGAGTTGCCGAATTACTTTTAGAAGCGAAAGCGATAAAACTAAGCCCTGAAAAACCGTTTCAATGGAGTTCGGGCTGGTTTTCACCTATATATTGCGATAACCGCGTGGCGTTATCTTTTCCGGATACCCGGACATTTATTAAAAAAGCACTTGCCGATTTGATAAAATCTGAATATCCGGATGTTGACGCCGTGGTAGGAGTTGCAACTGGCGGAATCGCACAGGGAGCTTTGGTGGCGGACGTGCTTGAACTTCCTTTTGCATATGTGCGCCCGGAGCCGAAAAAACACGGAATGGGAAATCAGATCGAAGGACGATTGGAAAAAGGCCAGTCGGTGATTATCGTGGAGGACCTGATTTCTACCGGCGGAAGCTCGTTAAAGGTTGTTGATGCGCTTAGAAATGCAGGAATAGAGGTGGCTGGAATGGTGGCAATATTCACGTATGGTTTCAAAGTTGCGGAAGATAATTTTAAAGAGAAAGATGTTAAACTAAGTGTACTGAGCAACTACGATGCGCTGATAAGCACTGCCGTTGAGCACGAATATGTTACTTCCGAACAGGTTGAAAATCTGAGCGAATGGCGCGTTCAACCCGATGAATGGGGGAAATAAAAAGTTTATATGAATGCAGACTGAATGACAGAATGATGGAAAATTCCAACATTCTGTCATTCTCTCTTTGTATCATTTAATCATTTATTATATTGTAGAAAAAATTCGAATTTTTGCATGATTGACGTTTCCTACCCCTATTTTGATACTAATTTAAGCTGGCTATCCAATAATTTCAGACTTCTGATTGAAGCGAACGACGACAGTGTTCCGGTTCGCGAGAGACTGAAATTTATGGGGCAGTATTCGTATCAGATCGAGGAGTTTTTTCGGGTACGTATTCCGAACCTTCTGGCAATGGGAGAGGTGAGTAAGGATATTCGTTCAAAATTAAATGTTTATCCTGAATCATTATTAGAACACGTTTATGAAACTGTCGATAATCAATTAAGAGAATTTAACGAGATCCTGGTCAGTAGAATCCTGCCTGCCTTAAATGATCAGGGAGTGCATTTGTACTACAAAGAGTCGTTTGCGCCGGAACACTTGCCGTTTCTTAAAAAGTTTTTCATCGACAAGCTTTTCAGATATCTGCAGCCGGTTTTTTTGGATGGAAGAAGAAATTCCAAAGTGACTTTTTTCGAATCAAAAGAACTTTATCTGGTCATTCAGCTAGTAAGAAAAGAGGAACCCGATGACGACTGGTATGCAATCGTTAATATCCCAACAGAGCCATTTGGCCGGTTTATGGAATTACCGGAACTGGAAGGAAAAAAGCAGGTAGCCTTTGTAGAAGATATCATTCGCGAAAATCTTCCGGTTTTATTTCCAGGTTATGAAGTCATCGACTCGTACGCAATACGGGCTGAAAAAGATACAGAGCTGACGATTGAAGATGAGTATCCGATGGTAACGGCCCAAAGGATACTAAAACAATTGGAAAAGCGAAATTTCGTACAGCCCATGCAGTTTTTTTATGAATCGGGTATGCCGCTTTATATTAAAGAATACTTGTCTCACAGGGCAGGAATGCTCATGAACGAATTCCATGAGCGGGGACAGTACATTTTTATGCAGGACTTTCTGAATTTTCCTTCCTTTTCAAGAAAGCTTGATTATCCTTACCAGAGGCCAATTCTGAATATTGATTTTGAAGAGCGAGAGTCCGTTTTTGAATCCATTCAGCGCGCCGATCAGCTTTTACATTTACCCTATCATTCGTATGACCCGATAGTTCGGCTTTTTAATGAGGCAGCCATTGATCCTTATGTTAAAGAGATTCATGTTTCGCTTTATAAAATCAGTTCTAACTCATTTATTCTAAATTCATTGATCAGTGCATCAAGAAACGGAAAGCGTGTTGTGACTTATGTTGAACTGAATGCGAAACTGGATATTCAGGAAAATATGCAATGGTCGCGGAAGATGCGTGATGCCGGTGTCAAAATTATTTTCAGTGTGCCAGGGCTGAAAGTTCATGCGAAAATGGCACTTATAAAACGTCGAGTCCAGAAAGGCTGGGAGCGGTATGCTTACTTGGGAACAGGCGGATTTTACAGATTAACGAGCAGAGAATTTGTGGATCACGCATTGCTGACAAGTCACCGCGAACTAACCAATGAACTTGAATTACTATTTGGCTATTTATACACGCAGGATGAACCGAAAAAATATAAATATCTTCCTTTTAACTTTTTACAGGTTACGCAGTTCACGATTCAGAAAAAACTGGTTGAACTGATTGATCGGGAAATCAGGAATTCTAATGCTGGCCTTAAAGCGTTTATCACGATTAAGTTAAACCAAATTCAGGACCATACTTTAATTGATAAACTGTATCAGGCGAGTAAAGCCGGCGTTTCGGTTCATGTGATTATTAGCGAGAGTTGCGGCGTGATACCAGGGCTGCCCTCAATTAGTGACAACATTACGGTGAGCCGTCACGTGGACAGGTATATGGAAAATACACGGATTTTTCATTTCGGAAACCGCGGAAATGATGAGATTTATCTGTCTTCATGCGACTGGACTTACCGTAATCTTCACCGCAGAATTGACGTATGTTTCCCGATCCTTGATGAAGTGCTGAAAGGTCAGATGAGGCAGGTTTTGAAAAATTATGTGAATGACAATCAAAAGGCAGTCCGCCTGGATCTGTATCAAAATAATTTGAAAATTCCATATGATCCGGCGACTCCGAAGGTCCGTGCTCAGGAAGCCAACTATCGTCTGGCCGAGCGACTTGAAAGAAACGGATCGGTTCGGAAGGTCGAATAAGTTTTTTTTAATTTTTAGAAAAAATTTTAGATCGAAAACGTATATTCAACTTGGCGTTTTTGAATTACTGAGGCTATACTTTTTTAATATTCCCTCCTGATTTATCAATGTTTGACTTCTTGCCGGGCTTAAATCTTCTTGAGATGTAAGAAGGTTATGACTATATTTGAAAGTATACAACTGTATCTCAATTAATAAACAGGAATACGAAATATGGGAATAGTAGAGCGAAGAGAACGACTGAGAACTCAGGTTCGTTCCGATATCGTCAAGACAGCCAAGGAAATAGCCCGCGAGGATGGGTGGACCGCCGTTTCGATTCGTAAAATCGCTGAGGTTATTGAATATAGCCCACCAATTTTGTATGAATATTTTGAAAGTAAGGACAAATTACTCGAAGCAATCAGAGTGGAAGGCTTCGATTTTCTTCAGTCGGAATTCATAAAGATCAAGAGTCATTTCAGAAATCCTGAGAAGCAGCTTACCGAGGTAGCTCGCTCTATCTGGGCATTTGCGGTACAAAATCCGGAAATATATCAGGTAATGTTCAACCTGGAAGGGGCTTATTGTGACTCAAAGCGCGTTTATTCCCAAGCGATGAGTATCCGTGATAATCCGGTTTGGGAAATGATTGCCGTGTTGCGTCCTAAATCCGGTGAAGCGGTTACGAAAACTTATTATGAGTGGTGGTGTCTGACATATGGATTTGTTTCCATTACCATGACCACCCAACCATCTTACGCATTCGCACAGGCGGAACCGATATATATGGAGGGTGTCAGGAGATTTATAAAAAGCATTATGTAGCGGATGTTGTTTGCGGTCGTACTTCCAGTTTGCTCTGGTGATAAACCATTGAATGCGGGGGTACGCTGCGAACCAGCCAGGCATTTCCACCGATGACGGAATCGTGGCCGATCACGGTATCTCCTCCTAAAATTGTTGCATTGGCATAAACCACTACATTATCTTCAATAGTCGGATGACGTTTCTTTGACGCAAGTGACTTAGAAACATGTGTCGCGCCCAACGTAACCCCCTGATATAATTTTACATTATTTCCAATATGGGTCGTTTCTCCGATAACGATACCAGTTCCATGGTCAATAAAAAATGAGTGACCGATCACAGCATTCGGGTGAATATCGATACCAGTCTGGCTATGGGCATATTCTGTCAACATTCTCGGAAGTAGCGGAATGCCACATTTAGCGAAACTATGCGCCACGCGATAGGTCGCAATTGCAGAAAATCCAGGATATAACGCGATTACTTCTTCCATGCTTACGGAAGCAGGGTCATTCTCCGTGATAGACTTGGCGTCCTTCAAAAGCATTTCATAAATTTCAGGAATTCCTGCAAAAACGGTATCCATTAGCTCCTCCTTATTACGCTCTAACTGAGGCATAATCGGAGTGAGCATACAATCAAGTCTCTTGCGCAATTCAAGAAAAGCACCTTGCATGTCTTTCGTGCGTTCATTTTGCTGACAATCCTGACTGATCGGAAATAGGAAATTGATCAGCCGCTGAATGAAAAGTCCTGCGTCCTGTCTTGATGGTAATTTGTATTGAAAATTTACATTTTGCTCAGCTAATCGTTGAAAGAATAGTTCTTGCTGGTGGTCTGTCATTACTCCTTATTTGTTTTTTGATTCTTTTTCGGAAAGGACGGCATTGTTTTTGTACGATATCATTGGAACAAAAAATGTTGCGGAAAAATTATATTTTAATTAATTCTTTTGAATTTTTTGTTGTAAACATGTTTTTTATCTAATTTCTATCGCATACCTAACTGATGCGTGAAGTTATAAATTCTTTGGAACATTACGGAAGCTTATGATTCTTGTTAAATTTTTCCGATCCAGCTTTATTATTCTAATTCTGTCGGTTCTCCTAACTTCTTGCTTTTCCCGTTACCTGATTTCAGAAAAACAGGTAAGAGAGCATTATGCCTCAAAGGATATCAAACCAGAAATTCAGATTATCAAAAACGATACTTTGTCACTTTGTGTGGCCAGTGTCGGCGCGGATACATTACCTATGCTATTGTTGATTCATGGCGCTCCGGGTTCTTTATGGGGTTATATGAATTTAATGGACGACCAAGACCTTCAAAAACATTTTCACATCGTTTCGGTGGATCGCGTCGGTTATGGCAAATCATCTTTAAAACTGAAGAAGAAACGCAAGTATGTAACTTCGATAGCGACACAGGCAAAAGCTTTGCTTCCTGTTTTTGATTTAAATCATTCGGATCAAAAGGTAATCGTACTGGGGCGTTCCTACGGAGCTCCTATTGCTGCAAAAATGGTCTCTCTTGTTCCTGAAAAAGTAAAGGAATTAATCATGGTTTCTCCGGTAATTGATCCGGACAAGGAAAAGTTCTATTGGTTCTCAAAGTGGGGAAGAAATGCTCTGATACAGCTTTTTCTTCCGGGAGCTTTCAATACAGCGACAGCAGAAAAGTATAGTCATTCTGACGAACTGAAAAAATTGTTGCCAGTTTGGCAAACTTTAAACGTTCCAACTACGGTAATCCAGGGAGGAAACGATTGGATCGCTGATCCGACAAATATTGACTTCGCCAAGAAACACATTAAAAGTAAAAAAGCTCAGTACATTTTTCTCTACAATGCTGGCCACATGATAACCTACACGCACCTGGATATGATCAAAGAAATGTTGTTGAGGAGTCAACTTTTCAAAGAAAAAATTTCCGCTATTGACCTTGATAAAGACAACTGATCCCAGTTGTCTTTTTGTTTCTGATATTTGACCTATAATTAGTAACTTTCTCCTTTCGCTCCCATTATTTTCATGAAATTCTATGGAGAAAAGGTCGAATTTATTCTATTCAAGCATTGAGTTTTTTACTGAAAATAAGAAAATTATTGGCCGGGGACTTATTGCAGTGGTGTGTATCATTATGGCCATTTGGTTCGTACGCCATGAAGAAGCAGAAGTTCGCAAAGTTTACGTTTTAATCCATAAAGCATCTCCTCTCTACATATTTCTGGGACTATTGGTCACAGCCGCTTATATTTTCCTGCAAGGTTTTATGTATCGGTTTTCTTTCCTGGCGCTCGGGAAGAGTATTGACTTTATAACGCTCACAGAACTTTTCCTGAAACGAAATTTTATCAGTATTTTCTTGCCCGCAGGCGGGATCTCTTCACTTGCCTTTTTTACAACCCAAACGGAAAGAAAAGGTGTTACCAAAACCGAAATACATCTTGCATCTTCAATTTATGCGGTTTGCGGCATTGTATCCGTCTTCGTTATCGCCATTCCGGCAATCGTTTGGTTACTTTTTCAACAAACGGTTTCCAGCAACGAAGCTTACGCCCTTGGAGGTCTTTCTGTTCTCGTCGTCCTGTTGTTTCTTGCCATTAATTCTTTCGTTAAAAAAGGTAAAGTTTTCTCTTTTTTGTTAAAATATCAACCGGATCTTGATGTTGTCTTGGAACAAATCAGTGACGGTCGATTCTCGAAAAAAGCCGTGATTAATTGTTTATTAATTTCAATATTGATTGATCTGGCCGGAGTTATTCATCTGTATATCGCATTTTTTGCACTAAATGTTTCTGCCTCTTTTGAAGCAGCTTTTTTAGGTTATCTGGTTGCCACGATCTTTCTGATATTGTCTCCGTTTTTGAGGGGAATTGGTGCCATCGAATTATCCCTGAGCGTACTTCTGGTTCAATATGGAATGAGTAGTGTTGCGGCTATTTCTGTCACAATGATTTACAGACTATTTGAGTTTTGGGTGCCACTTGTTGCCGGACTGCTGACGTTTCTGTTTAAGAAAAACAATCTGGTACTTCGAACATTGCCGGCATTTTTAATTTTGATATTAGGTATCGTCAACATTGTCTCCGTGCTGACACCCGCCATTACATCCCGGATTCATTTGTTAGAAGATTTTCTTCCGCTGAGTCTTATTGTCGTCTCAAACTATTTCGTGCTGCTCACCGGGGTTGTTCTGATCTTTATGTCGGTTTTTCTGTTGAAAGGTTACCGCACTGCTTATTATCTTTCATTGTTCTTATCAGTTTTGTCTCTGATCGGCCATTTGATCAAGGGAATCGATTATGAGGAATCATGTGTCGCTGGCTTCGTCGTTGTGGTTTTGTCGTATACCAGGAGCCAGTACTTCCGGAAGGGAAACCGACAGTTCCAGCTTTTTGGTGTCCGCACCATTTTAGTGGCTATTTTCGCAGTATTGATTTATGGAATTGTCGGTTTTTATTTTCTGGATGTGGCACATTTTGGTATCGACTTTTCGTTTGCCGCGTCCCTTGAAAATACACTTTTGTATTTCATTCTGATTGGAAATAATCTCCATGCGCGAACAGTTTTCGGACAGGATTTTCTTTATTCACTTAATTTGCTTGGAGGGTTTAGTACCGCGTTTTTGATTTACACATCCATCCGGCCTTTTATTTTTAAACCGGAAGTCGAGGAGGAAGGATGGCAAAGAGCAAAGGATCTCGTAACTAATTATGGCAATTCTTCACTGGATTATTTCAAAACATATCAGGATAAGCTGCTTTATTTCGGGAAAGAAATTGACGGTTTTCTGGCTTATCGTGTGGGAGCTGGTTTTGCTGTCGTACTTGAAAAGCCTGTGACCAGAAACGAGGAGGATATGCTTGTACTTATAAGGGAATTCGATCAGTTTTGTAGAGAAAATGATCTTGAATGTACTTATTATCGGTGTGACGAATCATCATTGAGTGCGTTCCACAAGTTAGGGAAGAATTCAATTATCATTGGCCAGGAGGCAATCATAGATGTTTCAACATTTTCTCTTGAAGGGGGTGATAAAAAGTCACTGCGGAATGCTCTGAAGAATATTTCAAATAAAGGGTTTTTCGTTAAGATTTATAATAATCCTGTCAAAGAGGGAGTTTTGCAGCGGTTGAAAGCTGTAAGTGACGAGTGGATAGAAACCACAGGTTACAAAGAAATGGCTTTTTCACAGGGGATATTTGACAAGGATGAGCTGCGTCATCAGACGATTATTGCTTTGGAAAACGTTGAAGAGAAGATAATCGCGTTTGCCAATGTTATTCCTGATTATGAGAAAGGAGAGGGGACATATGACCTGATTCGTAAAACAAAGGATGCACCCGGAACGACTTTGGACGCAATGATGATTGAATTAATTAATTATTTTAAGTCTCAGGGTTTACATTATATGAATATCGGGATGGTACCGCTTTCGGGAGTTGAACAGGGAAGGGACATAACTGAAAGGGCCATAAAGTTTGCTTACCAGAATGTCAGACAGTTTAGCTATTATAAATCACTGCGGGATTATAAAAGTAAATTTTCACCGGAATGGAAAAGTAAATATCTGATCTACGACGATGCTTATGCGCTGATCCGTATTCCTGCCGCGCTTAATAAAGTGGTCAAAATAAAGAAGGGAGATTTATAAGCAATTTTGTTTTGAATATTTCTGAATTGCATGACAACGATAAAAAAGGGTATAAAATCATATAATAATTTTGCACCTTGACAGATAAAAGAAAACGACCAGTCACTGACCAGCCGTTTGTCTGAATTATTATTAACCTATGATAAAAATTTTTGACACGGAAATATTTCCGTGTCAGATTTTAATTCCGAAAGAAACTATAAAACTGCGGCCATCGGAAGTCCAGATTCCAGCTCCCGGATACATGGTCGGCCGTTTCGTATAATATTTTTTATCCAAAAAATTATTTATTCCAAATTTCAGAGTATAACTTTTAGCGATACGCATTGTGCCGTTAAAGTCCCATATTCCATATGACGGCACCTTTCCCCTTGCACCATTAACGGAAGGTTCTACCGTATTTAGCGCATCTGAAAATAAAGTGCTCACATAACTGTATTGTATTGTTGCAAACAGTTTATTATGAGTAAATTGTAAACCATTTCTACTAATCCAGGTGGGTACACCTTCCAGTTTATTTCCTTTGACATCAGTATTTTCATTATTGACAACCGAGTGTCCTTTCAGATAATGCGCATCGAAATAGGATGTCGATGTAAAAATGGAAAATTCGGTTTTTACGCCTTGCTGACCGTTAATAATGAACGGCTTATATTCTGCATAAACCTCCATACCTTTGGTCATTGTGTTTCCCGTATTTGTCCGCAGGATGTAGGCTTTTCCCTGATCGTCACTTAGTGCCAGTGTGCCCATTCTGTTTTTATACAACATTTGGAAAACACTGATATCGTAAGAAAATACCTGCCTGATATTGCCATTAATTCCTGCTTCCAAATTATAGCCTTTCGCATCTTTCAGACTTTTATCGACCTGTTCCAAAACAGAACCCGGAATAATATCTTTGAACACAACAGGTCGGTACGCTTGCGAAAAACCTGCGTAGATCTTGCTGTCTGCATCCAGTTTGTACTGCGAGCTAATTCCAAAAAGCGGGAATTCATGTTTAATACTGTTCGGAAGAGCTTCTGGCTGGTAATAAGTAATTGTACCGGTCATATCAGTGGTGCCGCCTTCCACCCGAAAACCCGGTGAAATCGTCAATTTGGGTGTGATGTATAAAAGGTTTTCGACGAAGAATGCAATGTTCGTTGTCTTCATATGTAAATCCCTTCCCCAAACAGGGTTTGTTAATGTCAAATCAAAATCGCTGCCTGTCGTTCCCTTTCCAAGTTGTCTGCGGCGCAGATTATTTTTCATCAGCTGCACTCCTCCGGACACGAAGCTGTTCATACCACCAACTTTATACTGGTGAACCAGACGAAGTTCAGAAGTAAAACTTTTGAAATTATCTACATCAACTTGTCTTGGCTTATACTGGTTGGTCACAGGATCAATTGTGTCGGGTACGTTTGCAAATGCGTCGAACATCACACTGTTCCGGTTTCCGTAAACACCGGAGTTCGTCAGACGTAGTTTGGTTGACGGACTGATTTTCCAATCAATAATAATCGATGGGATGTAAATATCCGGATTGAAATAATTTCTGGACCTTGTCGCCTGACGGGAATCTTGTTCAAACATAGCATCTGTCAAGGGTCCCGGGATTTGATACACATAAGATGAGCGGCCTAATTCCGCTTTGATTTTGAAAGATTTACTAAACTCATAAGTCAAACTTGCAAATTGGGATTGCGCATCCGATTTTGAATTTTTTCTATATCCGTCCGAATGGCGTTTTTGATAATATGCCGAATAGGTCAGCTTGCCGATTTTGCCGCTTATTGCATTATAAGAACTGAACAATCCAAATGATCCGCCTGTATTGATCGTCTCGAACGAGAAAGCTTTTGTTGTGTCGGGCTGTTTGGTCACATAATTGATCATGCCGCCAAACTGCGCTCCATATTGCAGAGATGCAGATCCGCGGACAAGCTCAATTCGCTCAATTGATTCCATTGCCGGACTATAATGGCTGGCTGGGTAGCCATACATATCTGAGTTTGTGATAATTCCGTTCTGGCGAATGTTATATTCCCACGAGCGGTGCGGATCAAGTCCCCGTGTGGAAATATTGATTTGGTTTCCACTTCCGTCCATATCGTAAACAAAAACACCCGGAATTTTTGCGAAAATTTGTCTTCCTGTTTTTTCTGAAATATTTGCATTCACACCGCCAAGTTGGATTACTTCATTTTTCTTGCCAGCCGGCATATACATGTCGTGAACATCGGGTAAACGTTCGACCTGGATACTATTCTTTTTTTCTTCAATTACCACTTCGTCCAGGCTTCGGACATCTTCGCTAAGTGTAATTGTTAGGTAATTTTTCTGATCGGCGAAAGCTTTGATTTTTATCTGCTGAGAATAGTAACCGATCGAGGAAATGTGAAGCGTTTCATCTTTTGATGACAGATTTTCCAGGGTGAAAAAGCCCTCATTGTTAGTAACTGTACCCTTTTTGCTTTCTTCAATTCTAATATGAACGCCTTCGATACCAGTGCCATTGTGGCCAATAATTCTTCCGGAGATTGAAATTTGTGAAAATGCCGCCGTTTGAATTAACAAAATAATAAGGATGGGTAAAAAGCTGTTTTTTACGATATTTAAAAGGATATAATATTTGATATTGGTAGAGCTTATATAGTTCATTTTTTTATAAAGTTGGGTTACAGGTCTTACGCGCAATGATCCTTCCTTGTCCTGAAACAAAGCATGCGCAATATAGACCTGATTAATAATCAGCAACGATTTACGGGCGATGAGTCACCTTATAGCTGCGTTACAAAAGGAAATTAAAATAACAGAATTTCAGACGACGTCTGGTGGGGGAGATTGGGTGTCTGTTTCGGGACTGACCGGATTGATAGCGACGTACTGAAAAGTCGCAGGTTCAGCCCACTCGAAAAAGTAAAAAGTATGTCTGCGACCTATGGTCATATACTCTTTGAGGAAATTTTTTAGAAGGTTAACAGAGTCGCCTTTGTGGTTGTTACGATCCGCTTTTGCTTGATCATCAAAAGTTGAAACGAGTGTCCAAAAGCGTTCCCTGGAAGTCTGGCTGAATTCGCAGTGAACAAAAAGCGTATCATTTTCGATTCTCTTCGATACGATCTTATAATATTCGTTGCCTTTTAATATCTCTTCGTCTGAAGGTTCGGTACTTTCCCAATCTGTAACATACGGTAGATGAAGAGGTATTTTTAAGATCAGATCATCGTTATCGATAATATTGGAAGTTGTAGAGTCTTTCTCAAATATACTATAAAACGAAAACCCCAACGTATTGAAGATGAGTAGTCCGAAAAGTAATATGGAGAGAAGTTTTTTCAAATTGCCGGGTCAGATAAAATCATGATGATCACAAATATACTTTGAACCGTATTAAATTCAATTACTTGTAAATCGGCAATTTGAAATTATTTTAATAAATATGCTATCGTACGACCTTTTTCGTAACGAATTTCCCGTTTTCGTCCGAAACCTTTATGATATAAAGCCCGTTAGTCAGCTGACGAAGATCAAGCTGATCCTTCCATTCCACTGTTTGAGAAGTTGTATTGATTTCACGAACGATCCTTCCTTCAAGACTAATCAACTGGATTTTTAAGGTAGTTGCATATTTGCTTTCCACTTTTACGGTAAGGTAATCCTGTGTTGGAACCGGATATGCATCGATGGAAAGCGTAAGTTCAGAATAATCTCCGTCTCCGTTTCCGGCGATGATACCGGAAGTAGTGGCCGGAACATAGGCAGGAATTTCCACGGTCGGGCCATCTTTCTCAATCACGGTTATAATACCTTCGCGATAGGTTTCGGAAATTTTAATTCCATCACGCCATTCGTCGATCACTACTGCGTAAATATACTTTCCGAGTGCTTCCGGCGCATTCCATATCAATTTTTTGTCAACCTGATCAAGCGAAAATGTTCCTTTTTTTACAACATCATTTGGGAAAATATATTTGTCATCAATCATTCGCACGCCGCAAGTTCCGGGAGAAGGGGAACTTAATTTTTGCAGATGAGCCGAAATACTGTCAGAATCAGAAATCGTCGGTTTAAGATCAATTTTCAGAACTTGTTTTGCTCCGGCCGTTGTAACCGGAATCGGTAAAATAGGAGTACTGTTTGAAAATTGTGTGTTTACAACCGTCCAAAGAAACATCGGAGCTGAATCATCAATATAATTGATAATGCCGAATGAGCGATTTGAGAGAGCAGAGGATACCTGATAAAGTCCCGTAGACGGATATGTATGTGTGACTTCATACACGCCGACAGAAATACCTTTGGATTCGCCACTTAAAGTTGTCAGACTTGTCCGGTTCGCGACCGCGGTAGTTCCATCTCCGAAACATATTTCGATTGATTTTTGTGCATCCGAAGCGGAACTGCCTCCTACAGCATCGAAATAAATCTGAGCGGAAATTCTATAAGTGAGCCCCGATAAATTAGTCGCCCTTATCTCTCCCCCCAGCAAATGAGTTGCCGAAGAAATTGAAGCTGATATAAGTATAAGAAAAAATGCCTTGTAAAGAGTTTGCATAAAGAACAGGGTTTTTCGTCGAGAAGTCTATATGTTAACTCTTCAACGAAACAAATGAAACAATTCGTATTTGCAATATAGCAGAATTGTTAACTAGATATCAACCTAAATTTTTCTTTTTAGATTTTGCAAATTTTAATGTGCTGACAGCGTTGAATCTAAGTTTTTACTGTTGCTGGATAATTTTGGTCTCACAGTAGAGTTCGGATAAAATAAACTTTAAATTTTAGAAGTCTTCTTTTTTACAAACCAGAGATTATTGAATGAAAAAATTACTTACCGGCATAGCAATTCATATGGCTTTGTCTTGTAGTTTCGTAAGTGCCCAGCAGTCGGAAGCCTGGAAAATTGTTCCGGGTAAAATAACAACTCCCTGGGCAGAAAAAGTTAATCCGGCCGCTCCTCATCCGGAGTACCCCCGCCCGCAATTGATAAGGGGAAATTGGGTTAATTTGAATGGTCAATGGAACTATTCGATAGTTCCCAAAACATCATCAGATTCAAAGCCTGCCAGTTTTCAGGGTAAAATTCTGGTTCCCTTTGCCATAGAATCTGCACTGTCCGGTGTTGGAAAAACGGTTGGCAAAGATAGCGTCCTGTGGTATCAGCGGACAATCACGCTGTCTTCCAAGCTGAAAAACCAAAGTGTCCTTCTGAATTTTGGTGCTGTTGACTGGGAATGTGACGTTTTCGTGAACGGTAAAAAGGCCGGTTCGCACAAAGGCGGTTACGATGGATTTACAGTTGACATTACGCCGTTTCTGGTAAAAGGTGCAAATCAGGATCTTGCAGTACGTGTTTGGGATCCAAGTAGCGACGGCCCACAGCCCCGTGGTAAACAGATCAAAAACCCGAATGGTATCTGGTATACTCCCGTCACAGGGATCTGGCAAACGGTTTGGCTTGAAACAGTTCCGACAACCTATATCGCCTCTACGAAGCACACGCCTGATATCGATAAAGAGTCGATAACGATAAAGTCGGCAATAAAAAATGCCATGCCTGGTGACATAGTGAAAATAACGGCTTTGGATGGAACTTCATCTGTTGCTGAGAAAGAAGTTTCTCCGGAAGAAGAGGCCGTTTTAACAATAAAAAATCCTAAACTTTGGTCGCCCGATGCACCTGATCTTTACGATCTGAAAATCGCACTGATTCGTAAGGGTAAAGTCATCGACGAAGTAAAAAGTTATTTTGCAATGCGGAAGATTTCGATGAAACCCGATCAGAATGGAATTCAACGAATGCTTTTAAATAATAAGTTTGTGTTTCAATACGGACCTTTGGATCAGGGATGGTGGCCAGACGGGTTGTACACTGCTCCTACGGATGAAGCGCTGAAATTTGATATTGAAAAAACCAAGGAGATGGGCTTCAATATGATTCGCAAGCACGTGAAGGTGGAGCCCGCAACATGGTATCGTTACTGCGATCAGCTCGGAATGCTGGTGTGGCAGGATATGCCAAGTGGGGACATGGGAAATCACTGGGAGCCAAACCCGGGCATTACCGGAAATGAAACCGAGCGTGACAGAACTCCGGAATCTGAAACTATTTACAAAACAGAATGGAAGGCGATTATGGACGCAAACCATAACTTTCCAAGTATTGTTGTTTGGGTTCCGTTCAATGAGGCCTGGGGGCAATTTAAAACCGGAGAAATAAGCGATTGGACAAAAGCGTATGACCCAAGCCGTCTGGTTAATAGCGCGAGCGGCGGGAATTTTTTCCCTGTGGGCGATATCATGGACCTTCATCATTATCCTGCGCCTGCAATGCCTCGTCCTGAATTATTCGGGCAAAAACAGATCATTGTTCTTGGCGAATTTGGTGGCCTGGGTTTGCCGGTAGATCAGCATACCTGGCAGCAGAAAGATAACTGGGGATATCAGAGTTTTAAAACAAAAGACGAGCTGTATAATAAATATGAAACTTTCATTGATCGCTTTGAACCACTGATAAAAAAA
The DNA here is from genome assembly GCF_900108855.1 of Dyadobacter koreensis. Taxonomy (GTDB): domain Bacteria; phylum Bacteroidota; class Bacteroidia; order Cytophagales; family Spirosomataceae; genus Dyadobacter; species Dyadobacter koreensis. The sequence goes on along the minus strand of NZ_FNXY01000004.1, from coordinate 426,645 downwards.
GGACTGTCAGCGGCTGTTTATACGCAAACTACTGATGTTGAAGTGGAAATAAATGGGTTGATGACCTATGACAGAAAAGTTATCAAGATGCCGGAAGCTAAGTTGAAACAGATACACAGCAAATTGTATAATTCAGCCTGGGGCAATTAACTTAAAGCAACTGTTAACGAGGCCGTTCCGAAAACAATTGGGACGGTCTCTTTCTTTTAAACAAAAGCGATCTGTTTCTGCACCGGGTTCTAAATGACGCCGCCATCAGTTTAAAATCCAAATTAGTATATGATTGTCCGCAAATAGTATACTCTTTTCTACAAAAAAGAGTGATTCGATCGAATAACGTAGATGGTATTATATTTTCGGAAAACCGGTTGAATCAAACAAACAACCGAGATGAAAAGGAACGTAATTTTATTTTTTTCAAATGCATTGCTTGCCACAGGTCTTCTGCTGACGGCTTGTAATTCCTCAACTGAAAAGGATCGCAAGGAACTGGCAAATGCGGAAGAGGAAGCATTGGAAAAAGCTGACGAAGCAAACAAAATGGTCCCTCAGGAAACTGACTCCGGTGACATGGAAAAAGTCAAGGAAGATTTGCAGCAGGCGAGTGACAAGTTATCGGAGAAGCAAAACAAATACCTTGTCTCTCTACGAGAAAAAGAAAGCAAGCTGAACGAAAGACTTAAAAAAAATACCGAAAAGTTGAGAACTGCTGACGGAAATTCGAAAAAACGTTTGACCGAAAAACAGGATAAGCTTACGAAGGAGCGTGATCAGTTACAGGCGAATATTCTTGAAATCCAAAGCCCGATGACTGACAAGCAGCTGGAAACAGTACAAAAAGAAATCGACGTGTTAATCGCTGTAATTGATAAAGAACTTAGCGTAGAGTAATTATTTGATTTAGGCAAATAAATGCAGAAAGGCGGCCTCACTCATTGAGGTCGCCTTTTCATTGTGATTGTTTTGAAATTACAAGTCTTTGAAAAGTTTTTTTCCGGCAGGGATTTCCTTACTTTCAAAGGTTGTTGGTTTGATGATTTTCTTGCGTGCTTTGATCTCAACGCTTCTTCTTTTAAGATAATAGGCTAAAACCATATAAGCCACGAACATTCCAATATAAATATAAAGAGAAGCCGTGTTTGAAATATCTCCGTGGAAAGTAAAAAACAATACCGTATTTAAAATAGTAACCATCCAAAGAGTAAAGGACGCCCAGAAATGATTAAGACCAGAATCGATAAGAATATGGTGCATGTGATTCCTATCGGCAACAAATGGAGACCCTCCTTTTACAATACGAACGATAAATACTCTCAACGTATCAAAAATCGGTACGATCAAAAGGACCATCACAATAATAGGCGCATTGAAATAAGCAGTGCTGTCGTTTTTATATCCAACGTTCAAAGACAAAAATTCAACAGCGAAAATTGAAAGGAGGTAGCCTATGATCAATGATCCGGTATCGCCCATGAATATTTTACTGGTTTTTGAAAAGTTAAATCGTAAAAATCCGAGCAAAGAACCCGACATAGCGAATGCAAGACAGCCAAAGGAGAAATGTCCGTTCAGTATAAACCAGATTCCAAAACCGACCCCTGCAATCAGGCTAATGCCTCCTGCAAGCCCGTCGATTCCATCGATCAGATTAATTGCATTGATAATTGCGATAAAAATAAAGACAGTAAGGGGAATACTTACAAAATAGGGTATCTGATGTATGCCAAAGATTCCATAAAAATTATCAACTTTGAAATTGCCCATCGCGACAAGTATCAACGAAGCGCAAATTTGCACCAGCAGTTTCTTCGTAGAGTCAAGCGCAAGAATATCATCTTTTAACCCAAGGAAAAACAAGATAATAACACCGGTCATCGACAAACTGATCAGGTTGGAATCGACAATATTTTCAGAATGAGGCCATAAAAAGTAGGCGATCAGTGTAGAAGCAAATATTGCTATCCCTCCCAAAGTTGGGGTTTCTGTCTGGTGCGAACTTCTAAAACCTGGCTTTGCTGTCAAATGAAGTAAATTTGACAAATTGATAATGATCGGAATGGAAATTATGGATAGGAAACACGCAATCAGGAAAGAAAGGATACATTGGTATACATCGTGATGCACCATATTATTAAATCCTCCCTCGCTTATTATATATGTTGGTAGCTGTAATTCCATATTCTTAGATGCTAATGATCCGATTAAAACAATAAGTATTTGAATCTGATTTCCCGTCAAATTTGACGAATTAATTTGGGAAATAATAGTTTATAAGCCCCATCTGCGTCAAAATACTTATTTAAAGGCCTAATGTGATTATTTTAAGGTTTAGTGTGTAATTTCAATCAATGGATTTACAAAAACTGAACAATTTTACGAACTGGTTTTAGCCAGAGTGTAAAAAACCAGGGAGTCAGTTCGTTTATTTTCCAGGCTTTTCTGTCGTTTTTGTTTGCTTCAATTCTGTTTTTGAATGTACTGTTACTAACACCCCCGGTCCGCATTTTTACGGTGACCCTCGGAACATATGCAAGTTTTATTCCATTTTTCAAGATCATTCGTAACATAAGCTCGTAATCTGCTGCACTGCCCATGTCAAGGCGAAATTTTCCGAACTTTTTGTAACATTCCCTTTTAACGAAGAAAGTTGGATGCGGAGGCATCCAGCCCATTAAAAACGAATTTGGCCCGTAGTTACCTGAAACCCATTTGCGCTTAATAACGGATTCATCTTGACCGTCAACGTAATTCAAGTCAGCGTAACAGCCATCTGCGCCAGTTTTTTTAAAGGCTTCTGCGATACTGGAAATTACAGTTTGATCTGCATAAAAGTCATCCGCATTTAAAATACCTATGATATCGCCCGTGGCAAGCTCAATTCCTTTATTCATTGCGTCGTAAATTCCCTTGTCGGGTTCACTCAGAAATATATCGATTTTGTTGCCATAAGATTTGATAACTTCCTTCGTGCCATCGTTGGAATTTCCATCAACAATGATGTATTCAATTGAATCGTAATCCTGATTTAATACAGATTCGATGCAATGTTTTATGGTCGAAACGCCATTGAAGACAACTGTAATGATACTTATTTTCAATGTGTTATATTTCTTGTTTTAATAAATGTACAGGGGTTTCCCTGATAAATTCCGTAAGCTTCCAGATCTTTTGTTGCAACAGAGTTAACTGTTAAAACCGCATGAGAATGAACCGTTACGCCGGGACAGACCGTTGCTTTTGCACCGATCCATGCGCCGCTTTCTATCCGGATAGGCTGTGTGACCAGATCGAATGAACTTTTTGTAAAGTCATGATTTCCGGTCAGTAGCATGGCTCCTTGACTAAGACAGCAATTGTTGCATAAAGTAACGTCAGTGAGGTTGTCAATCCACACATTTTCACCAATCCATATGTCGTTCTCGACAGTCAAAAACCACGGATATTTTATATTAACCTTCGGTTTTATCGTAACATTTTTCCCGATTTTCGCGCCAAAAATTCTTAGAACCAACACTTTAAATGACACAGGTATCGGCAGATATGTATTAATAACAATCCTGCCAATGATAAACCAGGCCAGTTGTTTCAATTTACTACCAGGTTTATACCAGCTGTTATTATAACTTGACAGACTGGTTTGGGCTCTGGAGGTCTTTTCCATATTCTGTCCTAAAATGTGAAACAATACTTTCTTTATCCCTTCCAGCCCGCTGATATACCTCAAATATCTTGGCATCCACCAGAAAGCGGTACCAGAAACCTTGAAGAAAATGCCAGATTAAACCCTTTTTCCCATCTAAAAAACCACCTTTTACGACAAACCGAAACAAAAAGTACATGAACGGTCGTGTGAACAAAGGCAGGTTTGCATATTTTATTTTCAGATAACGTGTGCGCTGTTCCTGACTACCCCAAAAATTCGGTGTGACAGTCTCTTTATTACCAAAGTTATATTTAATATTCAATAAATCGATGACCTCGCGTATTGCATAATTATTATGCTTCTGAGTCCACCAGGTAAGATTGTTCAGGTTGTGGTCAACAATGTCATTTTGAAGCTGCGCAGTCGTTCCGCTGGTCAATTTGATATGTTCGTCCATCCACAATTCCTCGCAAACTCCAAGTCCGCGACGCCAGAACCGAAGCAGCCATATAGGGTAGTAGCCGCCATGATTGATCCATTGATCCATAAAAACTACACGCCTTTTTACATACAATCCGGAAATATTTCCGGGCGTAGAAGAAAGAGAGGCTTTAAGCTCGTCTGCGAGTTCAGGCGTGATGTATTCATCCGCGTCCATGCGCATCAGCCATTGTGTCTGAAATGGGTTATTCTGAATTCCATAGTTAAACTGGAAGGCGTAAGAAACCCAAGGATTTTGTACAACAACTGCGCCCAATCCTTCCGCTATTGAAACGGTATCGTCGGTTGAAAAAGAATCTATTATGAAAATTTTATCCGTAATCAACAAAAGGCTTTTGATGCAGCGCCCGATGTGTTTTGATTCATTATTCGTTAAAATGATGACGGATAAATCAACCATATTGTGGTCCGGAGTTGTGGAAAATCGTTTTTAGTGTATGTTTTTTCTAAGCCAAAGGTAATTACATTTTTTTAATTTTCTTGTACTCTTCCAATAATTGGTTTGCCACGACGGTTATATCGAAATTATCAGTCACCATCTTAAATGCCCGATTTTTTAATTCGTCTGCATACTTTTTATCTTGCAATATTTTAAGAAGTCCCGCTGCGACTCCGTTACTGTTTAAAGGTGTTAGATAAGCGGCGTCGTATTTTTTGATATAATCGCCAAAGCCCACACGATCAGAGACAAGCGAAGGAACTCTGGAAGTCATTGCTTCCAAAACGGCAATCGAAAAACCTTCTGAATAGGAGGGAAGTACAAAGAGATCGGCGTCTGAAAGAGCTTCCTTTTTAATGGTATCTGTAAGCATACCAACCAACTTTACCCGTTCGCCCAAATTATTTTTCCGGATGAATTCTTCGGTTTCTGACTGGTATCCATCGTCTGGTCCGGCGAGGATTAAAACAGCATTTGGCAGCTTTTCATAGACTTCTTTAAATGCAGGAAGCAACAGATCCAGACCTTTTTTTATATTCAGACGCCCCATGAAGAGGATCATTTGCTGCTCTGAGGAAATTCCGTGCTTTTTTCTGAAAATACCTTTCTCCGGAAGATTTATGTATTCTGAAACTTTCATTCCGTTAGGAACGATGACCATATTAGCCGGGCGGTAACCCAGATAACGGATCACATCTTCCTCTTCATCGGTATTATTGATCTGAATAAGATCAGCTTTTCCGAGTATTCTTTTTTGGTAAAGTGCGGTTACGATGTCTTTTTTCCATTTGCTGTGAGCGACAGCCCATTTGTCTAACAAGCCATGAATTGTAATTACCAGGGCAGCGTTGTGCGGGATCAGAAAAGGAGCGAGACTACCGAAATGCCAGATACCATGCATATGTATAATGTCATAGTTCTGAATATTCTTTTTCAGAAAATCATACATTTCAATCGAAAATTCCCTGTAAAAATTACTTATTGGCGTGGTTCGTTTACAAGGAATTAACCTTGAACCTTCCGGTGCAGGATACATTTTTTCACCAGGGGTCATCGGACTCAGGATATCAACCTGATGTCCTTGTTTTAATACCTCGGTGGTATGGTCATAAATGATTCTCGCCGGTCCCCCGATTGCCCATGTATAGGCACAAATATTTAAAATTCGCATAATTCTCTGGCGTGTGGTAACTTTTATAAGGCGACGACTATTTAGAATTGTTGTCTAATCTCTCATAACAAGCGACCATTTCTCTGGCTACGTTTTTTGATGAAAATGGTTGTATTAATTTCAAAGATTCTTGTCCTGTAGACGCTATTTTTTCCGGGTTCTGAGTAAAAAACAACATGGCTGTTTCGAGCTCTTGCTGACTGTCGGGATCAAAAGTAAATCCATTTTGGTGGTTAATCACCAGGTCTTCGGCACATCCGCATTTTTCAGAAACAATTACCGGCATTCCACAAACCATCGCTTCGTTCACAACAAGCCCCCATGGCTCAGATTTACTCGGAAGTACCAGAATATCGCAGGCCGCAAGCCAATCGGGTACTTTATACCAGGGGAAACCTCCGACAAATGTAATACGGTTGTCGGAAAGAAAGGTACCGGATAATAGTTCAAGCTTTTGCCGGGCTGGCCCGTCACCCACAAATAATAAGTCCCAGTTTTCGGCAGTTTGCTTTTCGCTTATCGATTTAAACGATTCGATCAATATTTCCAGATTTTTTTCTTCTGCAAGCCTGCCGACATAGATGAATTTTCTTTTCCGTGATATATCGGGGACCAGACGTGACTTTGCCGCTGCGTATTTAGTTTTAATTACATCCTCATCAACCACAGCTGCGTGCTTCACAGCAATCTGTGATTCCTTCACACCAAGCGATAACAAATAGTCGGCTGACGACTTTCCAAAACAAAAAAAAGCGTCAGCACGGTTTATGATCCAGCTTTTGATTCTTTCTTTCAAAGCCGATCTGTTATGATCCATTGTCGACGATTCGGACGATAGCACAACTTTTACACCCTTGAACCGGGCATAAATCATCAGTAAAACCTGCGCATAATCGAAATAGCCTGTAACGTTTAAGACCGTTGGGTTGAAATCCTCAAATGCTTTTACAAGTGCAGGTAATCGCTCCTTAAAACTTACTGAGTCAAGGCTTCGATTGAATAATACGCTGTATGGATAGTCGTATTGAAAATTTTCATCATCTTTCATGACACTGCGGCTCGCCTCGTGTAAGGCAATATGTATCACCTTAAACGTACTTTCGGGATACTCTTTTTTTAAACATTCGTTAACTTCAAAAAAGAGCTTCGACTTATAATGCGCCCATAATTGATTGTGGATAACCAGTACACGCATTATTGTTTCTTGTTAAGATAGTCCAGAAATAACGGATATAAATTATTGGCAAGAAAGACTTGTCCGGAATTATTAAAATGTACAACGTCCATTTTACGATATAGCTTCGTTGTAATGCCATAGTCAAATTCGTTCACAAGCCGAACGTTATTTTCTTTTGCAAATGCGATTATTTCATCTCCCTGGTCATTAAATTTTCCAGCTTCAACCTCGGATATCTCCGGATGCAAATAGATGAAAAATGGGATTTTGTTATCCTTTGCCATTTTTACCAGCTCGGCATAACCTGGGTTAAATCCAATGCCTGACTTCCGGATTCCTGTATCTTCCGGTTGTTCTGACTTTATTTTTTCATCCCTTTTGGCTTCTATTTTTACTGCCAAAGAATCCGTCTTAGGCTTCTGGGCGACAGGGTCAATTTCTTTCTGTGTTGAAAAAAATGGAATCCTTTCCGAATAATATTCGATATAGTAAGGATAAAGATATTTGTAACGCTCCCAAACTTCCAGCAGCGCGGACGGATACTGCTTGTCCGGCATATTAGGATCGATGCCAATAATGGATTCATGGCCCATGATATCGTGGGCATCATGACTGCTTGTGACGAGACAAATAAGTTTTGCCTTAAACAGCCCGAATTTTTTTAAATAAGCAGCAATATTATCCGGCCCCCAGGAACCAGCCGAAATATTCAGAACACGAACGCGTGTATTGAACTTCGCAGAAAGTCTTTTTTCAAGAAAACCGGAAGCCAGGCTATCCTGGTCAGTCAGGCTGCCGCCATTTACCACAGAATCTCCAATTAAAAGTACGATAATGGAATCAGCAGGAGAAAGGGGATCGTTGCGCATTGAAAAATTGTTAGTTTTAACAACATTTCCAAATCTTTTCACTTCTTGATTTGGCGCATAAATGTATTCAAAGTCAGGGTCTGAGATGTATAACGGAGCGTTGCAAAAACCGTATTTATAACGAAGCACAAGCTCTGCTACTCCGGCAACGATTATCAGAAAAATAATAAACCTGAAAATAAATTTTAGCATAAAGTAATTCTAATTTTGCGATGTTCGCTGATGCAAATTTAGAATTACTTTTTCATATTTGATTTTTTATTGAATTTCATGCCATGATTTCCGTTAAATATCGAAAAACCATTACGTACACAATACTGGGTTTAGTTATATTATCGCTGCTGATTTGCAGTGTCGTTTTTCCACCTTTTCACGGTTACTATACAACCGACGAAAATTTCGTTGCAGATTCCGGTGTTTTGCTCTGGTATGGCAACACACCCAGAGGACTCGATTGGCCTGCAGCTCCGCATATGTTGTTTTATTATCTAACTTTTGGCGTATCCTGCCTGCTTGCTACGGTCCGGAATATTGGAAGTGTAACAGGGCTGATCTCAGTGTTTGATATTTTTGATTTACAGGCTTATAAATTTCTGGCTGACAGGGAGCCTTATATATTAATTGGCAGAACGTTTCAAATCCTTGCCGTTGGATTTCTTCTGTATCGAACAGCTCTAACCATTTACCGGCAAAATCACGAGCTTTTAACCGAGCCGGTAAGACTTTTTTTGCCGATTATCTTCATCACTTCGACACTTGTTTTAGATACTTCGCCTGTACTCAGGCCCGAAGCCTTATCCGGAAATTTGTTCATCTTACTGCTAGCAAGGATGATTTTCAGTAATTCCCTGACCCAAAAAGAAATCGCTGTTTATTCAGGAATTTTTGGACTTGTATTGGCCGAGCGATTGATTTTTGCATTTTTTGTACCTTTTTATCTTGGTGCAGTTTTTCTTTTAGCAAACAGGAACAAGTTTCAAAATGCTGCTTTTGCGGTTTTAATGGTCTTTGTAGCGTTCGTACTTTTTTGCCCGTTCATAATCACGGATACATTGGTGGTTATGAAATCTTTTGTCGGTGGCATAATCGCAAAGATCAACGATAAACCTATGGGGACTTTCTTCAATAAGGATTATATCGGTTTATATGTAAGCAATCCTGTAAATGTTGTAATATTGTTACTAGCCGCGCTGGGACTGTTTTCAATGCTGCGTACAAGGAAAATCGTCTACTATTTGCTGATTGGTAACCTGGCGGTATTTCTGTTTCTGGTACTCCGCTCGTCACTGATTTATGATACGCATGTCTTGCCAGCCGGGGTTGTAACTATGTTCCTTGTCGGGCTGGGTTTGGGATTTGTGGCAGAGAAATTTCCTGTTTGGGGCTTTCGGATAGCCAGTTTGCTCGTTGCCATTATTGCTATTTCGCATATTCTTTCGTCCGTAGAATATCATGGCAGAGTCCGCAAAAAACTGAACATGCATGATGCCTGCGCCTGGATATCGACATTGCCGAATGAAACCCGGATGTTGGTGAATCCTGAATTTGAGTTTTATATACCAAAATCCGAAGCCTGTCTGCTCAGAGAGCAGGCGTTGAACCTGGACAGTCAGAAGATGATCAGGAAATTAAATTATCTGTTGGGAAGCAAGGCCGGAATGGAAGTCGAAGGAAAAAATCTTCCGATCATTGCAAGCGCATTTGCTTTTGAAGATGAGCAGCAGTATGACGCGCAGTATAGGATTTTACTAAAATTTACACCGGCCGAAAAAACGAAAGTATATGACTACGATGTCTATTTTGATTCTGTCGAACTGGCAAGCCATAGCGTGCAGACTATGCAGGCATTCAAGGATTTTGAGAATGGGAAATATGAATATTTGGTGACAGAGAAATTTCTGGAAGATCGGCGTCCTATCAAAACCTTCAATAAAGAATGGGGAAATCACTATTACGTTTATCAGCGGCAAAAAAATTAAACTTCCTCTGCTATTCGTAAAATATTATACATTATTTATTTTATACAAAAGACCGGCTTTGGAAGGCCGGTCTTTTTCATTATTACCGATTGACAACGAGTTAATCACATTTAGTTAATCATAAGGTAATATTGATGATGCAATTTTGCGCCTTCTCAATCAATTGCTCATTGTTTTGACAACTATACGACGAGAGTTTCTGCAAACTTCCAAAAATTTCAATTGTTTCCGATTGCATTATTTCGGTATACCTAATTTATTTCAAACGTTTGCAGAGAATTTCAAACGTTTGCATGAAGCTGTGAGGTATTTTATATTTTTTATATCAATAATACAATTTGTAATTTTGAAAAATTCGCTGCTCGACGAGTATCAATTCCTTCCTGAATAATTTATTTACTATCTTAAAAACTAATAATCCACATTATGAGACAAACTCTATTAGTCAGCAAAAGAGGGATCTGCTGTTGTTTTTTGTCCGTCACGGCCATGTTCGGACTGGATGCAAACGCGGAGACTGGCTTCTCTGCGAAGGTGCGGCAAAAATCTCATTTGTCTGTAAAGGCATTGAAAGACATTCCGCTTCGTGGAAAAGTTGTTACAGCAAAAAACGAAGGACTTCCCGGAGTAACGGTTGTCATTTCCGGAGTTGATGGAAGCAACAAACAAGGTACTACAACAAACGAAAATGGTGAGTTTACATTCAGCAGTTTAGAGGCAGGAAAAAAATATAAAATCGATTTTAGCTATATCGGCTTTGAAAAACAATCTGTTGCAGAATTTCTTTTAACCGATTCAAACAGCGGATCTCTTAACATTACTTTAAAAGAATCGGCTGCTGATTTAAATGAAGTGGTAGTCGTAGGTTATGGAAGTACTACTAAGAAAGATATCACGGGTTCTGTAAAATCACTTAAAAGCGGTGAATTTAATACCGGTATCATTAACTCTCCCGAGCAACTTTTTCAAGGAAAAGTAGCTGGGGTAAACGTAACATCGGCAACCGGTGAGCCTGGAGGAACTGTAAGTATAACCGTTCGCGGTCCGGGTGGAGTTCGCACGGGAAGTACACCTCTGTTTGTAGTTGATGGTCTTGCATTGGACAACAGCAGTACCGGAGGAGCAACGAACCCTTTAAGTTTTATCAATCCTCAGGATATCGAATCCATAGACGTATTGAAGGATGCGTCAGCAACTGCAATTTATGGTGCACGCGGAGCAAACGGAGTAATTTTGATTACGACAAAACGTGGAAAATCAGGAGCGGCGACCGTTAATTATTCAGGCAGTTTTGGTATCTCAAAGATGGCGAGACCGATGGATGTCTTTTCTGCTGACGAATTTCGTACGGAAGCTTCAAAGCTTGGAGGAACATTTATCGACGGAAAAGGTGATACTGACTGGCAGAAAGAAATTTCAAGAACTGCCTTTACTCAAAACCATAACGTTGCACTGAGCGGAGGTTCTGAGAAGTCTACCTATTATGCTTCTTTTGGGATGCAAAAACAGGATGGTATTATTAAGAACAGTAGTTTGAACAGATATACCGGAAGAATTAATGTAAATCAAAAGTTGCTTAATGATCGTGTAAGCGTTGATGTAAATTTGAATGCGACGAACACGAAAAATCTAAGACCTAACCAGGGGATGATCGGAGCAGCGCTCGCTGCAAATCCAACCTACCCGGCATATGATGAAACCGGAGCTCCGTTCCAGTATCAGGATGGTACTAATCCATTGATCACGCTGGCATTGGAGAAAGATCAGACCACGACGAACAGAGTAATTGGAAATATCTCCCCGTCTGTAACGATCATTAAAGGTTTGGTTTATAAATTGAATTTTGGCGTTGACAATTCTACTTCAACACAGGATTTACAATCTCTTGCAAATAAAGTTCCTTTTCAGGATGGCCGTTTGGAGACGAGGGATGTAAGAAACAGCAACCGACTTCTTGAAAACTACATCACGTACTCTCTGGAAAAAAACAGCCACAATTTTTCTGCACTGATTGGACATTCATATCAAAAAATATCATTGCAGAAAAGAGCTTACAGTATTAATAAATTTTCTGTTGGAGGTATTGAACCAATATACAATCCAGGCGTAGGGCAGGACCTTACGATGGTGAATAACAGACCAACAGGGGAAGCAACTTTGAACGAACTTCAGTCATTCTTTTCGAGAGTAAACTATGCATTCAAAGATAAATATCTTGTAACAGCGACCGTGCGTGTTGACGGCTCTTCTAAATTTGGTGCAAACAACAAATATGGTGTTTTTCCATCCTTCTCTCTGGGCTGGAGGCTTTCTGAGGAAAATTTCATGAAGTCGTCGCCATTTACAGATTTGAAACTTCGTGCTGGTTGGGGACAGACGGGTAATCAGGAAATTCCATCGAAGATTACTCAGGCTTTGTTTACATCGACAATTACCGACAAAACAAGTTATCCGCTTATCAACGGAAGTGCTTATCCTCCTGGAACTACGTATGCCCGATTGGCCAATCCAAATATTCAGTGGGAAACTTCTTCCCAAACAGATTTAGGAATCGATTTCGCTCTTTTCAAAGGCGCTTTGACAGGTTCTGTTGACTATTTCAGCAAAACATCAGGAAAAATCCTTCTGGAAGTAATTCCTGCCGATCCGGTTCAACCAGCTGGTACGTTCTGGACTAACGTTGAAAATATGAAAATTGTCAACCAAGGGACGGAAATTGATCTTGCTTACCGTAAAAATCTGGCAAACGGGATACGTTTCGGTTTGGGAGGAAATATAACCTTTATCAAAAACAAGGTTAAAAACTCTCCGTATTCAGTAATTCCGTCAGGTTCTGCCCAGGGATCAGGTCTTACTTCTGCAACAATCAACGGATATATCAGCGGAGAACCAATTGGTACTTTTTTCCTGAAAGAATTTATCGGGTTTGATGACAAAGGAATAAACCAGTTCAGAGACGTTGACGGAGATGGAATTATTTCTGATAAAGACCGTATCGCTGCCGGATCGGCACTTCCGACAAAAATGTACAATTTCAGCGGAAACTTTGGTTTTAAAGGCTTCGATTTGACAGCTAACTTCAACGGAGTCGCCGGAAACAAGCTTTATGACAATACAGCAAACTCCAATTTTTACAAATTAAGATTGTCGAAGGGGCTCAATGTTACACCGGAAGCTATTTCGAGACCGGAAGAATCTACTACCAACTCAGCTCCGGTATCCACGCGTTTCCTTAAAAATGGTTCATTCCTGCGCTTGAATAACCTTGCGCTAGGGTATAACGTCAATACAACCGCACTGGGTATTAATAACTGGGTTCAGTCAATCCGTATCTCTGTAACAGGCCAGAATTTGTTCGTAGCCACGAAATATAACGGATACGATCCGGAAGTGAACAACGACAGATCGATCAACGGTATCACATCTTACGGTATCGATTATCTAAGCTATCCGAAAGCTAGAACGATAATCTTTGGTTTAAATATTGGTTTTTAATCTTACGACAATGAATAAGAAATTCCCTATACTATTAACGGTTGCTGGCTTGCTGATGTTCAACAGCGCCTGTACCGATTTGAAAGAACAAGTACTTGACGAAAATCTCGGTTCTACGCTGACCGATGAGCAGACTGCAAATGGTCTCATTGCTCCGGTTTACGCGCTTCTGCCAGAATTGCATAAGCATACCAATTATTTCGCTTTGCAGGAAATCTCTACGGACGAAGCTATTTTGCCTTATCGCGGAGGTACAGACTGGGGAGATAACGGTATTTATCTGGCACTTCACGCGCATAATTCTACCAGTACTGATCCTAATATTAAGGGAACCTGGGATCAAATCGTGCAAAGTATTTCCAGATCGATCACCGCGATAACTACGCTATCGACAGCTAAGGATGCAAATTCCGCTTTATATCTGGCTGAGGCAAGAGGGATGCGCGCCTATTATTCCATGATGATGCTTGATCTGTTCGGGATTGTATTTATTAAAGAAGATGCAGGAACGACTTCTACGATCGTGAGGGGAGCGGAAGCCGTTGCTTATATTGAGAAAGAGTTTCTCGCAGTAGAGCCTATGCTTCAAAACAGAGCAGCTGTTGGCTCAGGACGTTTGACCAAGGCAGCAGTTTGGGGTCTTTTGGCCAGACTTTATTTAAATTCTGCTGTCTATAAGAATATTTATGCTCCGCAGTTTACTTTCGCTAGTACTGATATGGATAAGGTGATCGAATATACTGACAAGATCATTAATTCTGGGGAATACAAATTATCAGCAGATTATTTCTCGATTTTTGGAAATACAAATCACGACAATACTGAATTAATTTTTGCAGTAGATCAACGTCCTGATTTGAATGGTCACAATCGTCTTGCTTATTTTTCGCTTGCAGGTGACCAGTTTCCTTTGGCTGCTTTTCCAGCAGCAAACGGAACAGACGGTCCTGCAATTACATCGGATTTTTATCAGACATGGGTTCAGGCTTACGGAGCAGAAGATCCAAAACGTGACCCGCGTTTCTATCAGGAAAATTTGTCACGGTATAGCAATCCTGCGGACAGCTGCGTTGCGGATGCTAATTACAAAATCAATCGGGGAATTCTGCGTGGACAGCAGTATGGCGCGATCCGTGTGAACGGCGTGTTTTTGAGATGCCCGGATGGGAAACTGAAAGTAGGAAGACTTACAAATTTAAGTCGTAACCGTGGTGATCTGCCTGTTAATTTTACTGAGAAAATCGACTTTACAACAGCAGGAAGCGGCTACAGTGCAGGATATCGTGTTGAAAAATATGAATTCAGCCGCGTTTCAGATACTGGTAGAAATAAAGGAGAAGCGGATATTTCAATTTTACGTCTGGCAGATGTTTACCTTATGCGCGCCGAAGCGAAATTACGTAAAAGTGCAGGAGATGCCACAGCCCTTGCAGATGTGAACACAGTGCGGGCTGCCAGGACATCAACAACGCCACCTCCGGCGCTCACTTCCATGAATCTGGATTTATTATATCGCGAAAGAGGTTTTGAATTATACTGGGAAATGCTTCGCCGCACAGACATGATCCGTTTTGGAAAATATGAAGGAACCTGGACGGAGAAAACTAACAATGACGTTCACAAACGTATTTTCCCAATTCCGCAGACAGCTATCGATGGTGCGTCGAACCTTCCAGGTTACATGCAGCAGAATACGGGGTATTAATTTTTAATGAATGATAGCATGATGTAACAATTTAGTATTTCATCATGCTGATTCAGGGGTTTTGCAGAACTTATTACTGCAAAACCCCTTTTATCTTTTGTCAGTTGATTTCTTTCCAGATTTTCATGATCCCGTTATGTTTGCCCAATAGGGGATCATGATCAGGGAATTGGACTTTTGCAATATTATTATCGGCTTTTGGGCGTTCCTCCGGATTGCCTTTCATCAGATCATAGTCCATGGCATCGGGATAGGCGCCAACAATGGCAAAATCTTTCGAAGCTCCGAGGTTTTTATGTCCGACGCCTGCGGGAATCACAAGTATATCACCTGCGGTAACCTGGATTTTTTCACCACCCTCACCTCCTAAATGGAGCATAGCAGTTCCTTCAAAAACACCTAAAACTTCATGCGTTATGCTATGGTAATGGTGGTAATGAAAAACTCCGTTCCGCCAGGAATTTTTCCAGTTATTAGATTCGAAATGACTTTCAAGCCATTTTGCACCAGATTCACCTCTTTCAGAAAAAGCTGCTTTATAGATAATTAACGGATATTTGCTATTGGGAATCTCTCCGTCATCTTCAAAAAAATATGTTTCGGGATTATTTTCCATGATACAGGATTTTAACTAGGTCACTATTTTAAAGGGCCTTTGCTTACCTCTTTTCCATCTTTCCAGACAGATTCGATTTTTCTGGTGTTTTTTATTTCTTTTTCAGGACTTGCTGTCAAGATAATAAAATCGGCCGCTTTACCTTTTTCCAGTGTACCATATTGTTTGTCAATCTTCAAAACAGTCGCTGCATTTTTTGTTGCCGTCGTAATCGCCTGCATCGGAGTCAATCCAGCCTGGACTAATAATTCCAGTTCCAAATGTTCACTAAATCCCTGTGCACGGATCGGAAAAGCACCGGAATCTGTTCCAAGTGCAACCAGAATACCTGCATCATGAATTTTTTTGACGTTTTTCAGCGCGATGTTGAAGCCTTTCATATTTCTTTCAAAATCAGGCGAGTTTTTTACCTGATCCTGATAGTTCTGTGAAACGATCATGTCATAGACTCCCGGCTCCAGCGCGGCTTTGAAAAACGGTTCCTCTACCCATTCCGGCTTACGGGAATAAATGTAGGCAAACTCATCCAGTGATAGCGTTGGAATATATGCCACGCCTTTCTCTTTCATTTGTTTTAAAAGATCAGCGTCAATTTCCTTATCCCGGATACTATGGGCCATGATATCCAATCCGGACTCAGTCAGCGAGCGCGCATCTTCGAGATTGTACAAGTGACTAGCCACAGGAATTCCTTTTTTATGGGCTTCTGTGATGATAGCTTTGTAAATCTCCGGCTTTATCTTTTCAGCCTTCCCTCCATGATCATCTACCCACATTTTAACGACAGCCGGTTTTATTTTCGCTAAATCCGACATCAATCCTGGCACCTGATCGGCAGAAGTTGGACGGAGTAACAAATTCATCCACGAAGCCGGGGATGTTTCAGGTGTATTAAATCCATATCCAGCCGAATACAATCTCGCACCCGGAAGAAAACCTGCCTGAGTTGAATCGATAAATCCATTAAATATCAGAGGTCGGTCAGTGCCCATCGTCAGAATTGTATTTACTCCGAAATCCTGATATCTTTTTAATTGCCTTAAAACATTCTGCCGGGTGTAGTTTTCCGCGGTCGACGTTTTTCCTTTTAGTGTACCAATGTGTGTGTGGGCACTGATTAAAGAAGGAATTATTGTTTTTCCTGTCAAATCAATCTGTCGGGCTTTTGAATCTTTAATCGTGGTCTGAATAGCAGCGATTTTACCGTCCTGAACGAGAATATCAATATTTCGTCTCGCTTCCGATCCCGTTCCATCTATTAAAGTTACATTTTTTAGCAGCACCGAATTGGTCTGTTGTGCAGGGCAATGTACAGCAGCAAGAAGGGAAATGACGAATGGAATTTTATGAAAAATTTGCTTCATGATTCAAATTGATGTTTTCCTTTTCAGCATTATAATTATACCAAAAAGAAAGGTTAAGATCAAAAATGAATTTTAAAACAGAGAAGATGAAAGAAAAACCCCGAAGTACTTATGGATTCTACTTCGGGGCCTTTAATCATATGTATTTTTTTACCTACGAATTCAGATGCTCAAAAAATTCATTGGTACTTTCTTTATCTTTTTTTATTTGTTCAATCAGCGAATCCAGCCCGTTAAACTTTTGTTCAGCTCTCAGGTAATGTAGCAATTCAACCGTCAGATCTTCACCATAAATTTCTTTGTCAAAATCAAACAAATTTGCTTCGATTGTACGAAATGTACCATCCACGGTCGGGCGAACGCCGATATTAAGCATTCCTCTGTATGCGATTCCTTCATAAATGGCATTGATGACATATACTCCGTTTGCAGGAATTAATTTGTAGGATTCGTTGAGCTGTATATTTGCGGTCGGAAATCCAATTGTTCTTCCAAGTTGTTTTCCTTTAACAACGACTCCTGTGATCGAATAGGGCCGGCCTAATAAGTGCATGGCTTCGTCCACATTTCCGGACAACAAGGATTGTCGGATTCGGGAAGAGCTTATCGCCAGATCTTCTATATCCTGACGAGGTATTTCCTCGACATCGAACCCATAACTGAAAGCATTTTTTTGTAAAAAATCAAAACTTCCTTCACGGTTTCTGCCAAAACGATGATCATAACCTATGACCAGTTTCTTGGTGCCGATTTTGTCAACGAGAATCTGGCGGATGAAATCATCCGAGGAAAGCTCTGAAAATGCCCGGGTGAAAGGTATAATTGCAAGATGCTGAACACCCATTTCTGCAAAAAGCTCGATTTTTTCTTCAATGGTCGAAAGCAGCTGCAAATCCTGGCTATCTTCCGAAACTACCATACGGGGATGAGGCCAGAAAGTCAGCACAACAGACTCACCGCCAGACAGATTACTGATTTCTTTTAGTCTTGCAAGAATTTTTTTATGACCAATATGCAGGCCGTCAAAAGTACCACTGGTTACTACGGCACATTCCAATCTTTCAAAGGAATCCAGGCTGTGGTATATATTCATTCGTCAACCGGTAACTTCAATTCAACACGTTTTTGATAAATGAATTCGGTCAGATTGTGCGCATCTTTCAATTCAAAGGCGCCAATTCTTGTGCGGCAAAGAACGCTCAAATACGCTCCGCTTTCTGCTGCCGTACCGAAATCTCTTACAATACTACGAATATATGTACCTTTTGAACAAATGATACGAAAATCGATGGATGGAAAATTCGTGGCGTCAATTTCGAAAAGAGAAATTTCAACCGTTCTTTTTTTAATTTCAGCTACTTCTCCTCGGCGTGCTTTTTTGTAAAGACGTTCACCGTCAACTTTCACGGCGGAATAAATCGGAGGAGTCTGCTCGATGGTGCCCAGGAAGGTTTTTCTTACAGATTCCAGGAGGTCAGCGGAAATGTGGGAGACAGGATATTCCGCATCAAACTCTGTTTCCAGATCGACAGAGGGTGTTGTCTTTCCTAAAACAAATGTACCGGTATATTCTTTTTCCTGCGCCTGGTAGGTGTCAATAATCTTGGTTTTTTTTCCTGTACACAAGATCAGCAAACCGGTGGCAAGAGGATCCAAAGTCCCGGCATGACCAATCTTGTTATATTTACAGGCTCTTTTTATTTTATTGACAACATCAAATGACGTCCATTTGAGAGGTTTATCAATCAACAGAACTTCCCCTTCGTCTGGTATGGTAGTATCGTTACTCAAACTATTTTTATCTAAATTAAATACGCTCGGCCTTCCCCGCAAGTTTACACAATATCAAGTTTATAACCGGATGCCAAAAGTCCCAAAAGAATGAGTCCCAAAATGATGCGGTAATATCCGAACACTTTGAAGCCATATTTTGTAAGGAAATTAATGAAAAACTTTATTGCCAGCATCGCCACGACAAACGCAACTAAGTTTCCGATTAATAACGTTTTGATATCAGAAGCCTGAATGGTGTCATATGTTTTCAAAAGTTTGTAGCCACCGGCCGCAGCCATCGTTGGAACCGCCAGAAAAAAAGAAAATTCAGCGGCTTGTTTGCGTGAAA
Organism: Dyadobacter koreensis; assembly: GCF_900108855.1. Lineage (GTDB taxonomy): Bacteria > Bacteroidota > Bacteroidia > Cytophagales > Spirosomataceae > Dyadobacter > Dyadobacter koreensis. Next base: position 407,564 of record NZ_FNXY01000004.1, on the reverse strand, counting down.
GGCCCTGCAACATACCTCCAATAATTGTCGATGCGGAGCGGGAAACGCCTGGGATCATCGCGATACATTGAAAAAAACCAATTTTCAAAGCGTCAAAATAGGATATTTCTCTTTCACGCGTATTGTCATTGTTGATACGATCGATGAACAACAAAATAATACCGCCTACTAAAAGCGAAATCGCTACAACGATAACATTTTCAAGCATCGAGTCAATCAGGTCATTCAGAAGAAAACCAAGGACCGCTGCCGGAAGGAAAGCGACAAAAAGCTTGAAATAAAAGTCTGTGGACTGGAAAAAACGTTTCCAGTATAATACAACAACCGAAAGTATGGCTCCGAATTGAATATTAACCGTAAACATTTTGGTAAATTCCAGATGGCTGATCCCCATAAATGAGGATGCGATGATCATATGTCCGGTGGAAGAAACGGGTAGGAATTCTGTGATTCCTTCAACAATTGCTAAAATGATTGCCTGCCAGATGGTCATGAATTAACGGGTTTACGTAAAATAGCCCAAAACTCAATGATGAAACCCAGGATTACGATCACAGGCCCAACGGTTAACCCAAGCAAACCAAAACCAAATTCCTCGGTATCTAGACTCATAATTAAAAATCCGCCAAGAATTACGGCTAATCCAATCAGCATCATTTTGTAGTTTGATGCTCCAAATGGAAGATTGTTTTTTGTGTTGCTCATAAATTAATTGTTGATAGTCAATAATCTTTTTAACTCGATTAATATAAATCATCCAGTGCCATGCGAAGATAACGCGCAAGGGATTGGTAGGTGCTTGCAATGCCGATCATGATTCCCAGCGCCAGAACCACTGCCACCAGAATAACGATTTTGTCGTATTCCTGTAACATTGCCAGACCTTCGACATTTCTGACGGCTACCTGCTGCAAACCTATCAGCAGACCGCCGGCCAGGACACCACCGATTGTTCCCTGCATTGCGCCGCGAAGGATATAAGGGCGCTGAATAAAACCGTTAGTAGCACCAACCAGCTGCATACTTCTGATCAGAAAACGCTGAGAATAAATTGCCAGCTTAATCGTATTGTTTACAAGAAGGACAATAATTATCAACATAATAAGTGCAAAACTTGCAAGGACTGCATATATTTTTGTCACGTTACGGTTGATGTTGTCAGCAAGATCTTCCTGATAAACGACCTCGTAAACACCTTTGATGGTTTCGATATCTTTTTTGATCTGCTGTAATTTAGATTCTTCGAAATAGTCTTCTCCAATTTTTACGCGGTAGCTGTCACGTAATGGATTTTCTCCCAAAAAGGCGGTGAAGTCTTCCTTTGTGCCTTCGATAAATTCTTTGGCAGCCTCTTCTTTTGAAACGAAAGTAATCGGGGTTGGAGTCTCTATTGCCGCAGAGACATAAGGTTTTGTTTTCAGCACGGTCAAAATAGAATCCTGGCCCGCCTTGGTTACTTCTTTGTCGATGAATACTCTGACTTCTATATTCTGGCGTATAATGGAGACCAGTTTTTTAGACTGAATTACCAGAAGTCCGCAAAATCCAATCAGGAATAATGCGGCCGTCAGACTCATAACAATCATCGCATTGGGATAACTGCCAATTTTTTTCTTTTTAGGCATAAAAAGGGATATTTCTCAAACCGGTTTTATTCAGACTTTCGAATGAAGTATTGATGGCAAAATTAATGATTAATATAAGACTGCTGGCTCAGGAGCAACAATCTTAACTATTTTTAACGAAAGAAAACTGCCGAAATTAATTTCTGCGGCCCATTTCATCACGGATTTTTGCCGCTTTTTCGTAATCTTCTTTTGTAAGTGCATCGTCCAGCATGCGTTGGAGTTCATCGTACGAAAGATCTCTCATCTGGTCTGTAAGACTTCCCCGCGACTGCAAAGTTTCCTTGATTGCATCTTCTTCATCCTCGTCTTCGTCTTCAGAAATGGAACTGGAAATAATTCCTGCCTCAGAAAGAATAGCTTCATAGGTATAGATCGGGATATCGAAACGCAACCCAATTGCGATCGCATCGGACGGACGCGCATCAATTTCAACCTCTCTCAGACTGTCTTTGCAAACAATTTTAGCATAAAAAATACCTTCTTTCAAATCAGAAATGACGATTTCTTTCAAGGTATAATTCATTCCTTCCGCAAACGATTTAAATAAATCGTGAGTCATCGGCCGGTTAGGGACGATGTTCTCAATTTGTACGGCAATTGCCTGCGCTTCGAACACGCCAATGATAATGGGAAGGCGACGGTTTCCTAATTCTTCACCCAACACAAGAGCGAAGGAACCGGCCTGAGACTGGCTTGGGGAAAGCCCCAATATTTCTAACTTAATTTTTTTCACGTTTGGACTTTAATGGACTAACGCAACGTTTTTGCAAACAGTTCTGGTGATTTTGCGCAATGGGTACTAAGATTTTTTCAACTTGGAAACAAGACCGGTCTTATGTATTTTAAGTATGGTTTTATTGAAATAGTACTGTTAATCAAGGTGCTATCTCAATAAAAATACGTCTTATTTTACACATTCCACAACGGGCCATTGTTTTAGTACGCAAAAATAAAAAACCCGCCCTGCATAAAAAAATGCAAGGCAGGGTATAACTGAAAACAATTCGTCATTTGAGGTCTTGAACGGCCTTCGTGAGCTTAGGTAAAACGTCGAAAATATCGCCGACAATTCCATAATCTGCGGCTTTGAAAAAGGGAGCTTCGGGGTCTTTATTGATTACCACAATATATTTAGATCCGTTAACTCCTGCTAAATGCTGGATAGCTCCTGAAATACCACAGGCAATGTATAGATTGGGGGCAACTTTAATTCCGGTCTGTCCGATATGCTCATGATGCGGCCGCCAGTCAAGATCGGACACCGGTTTGGAGCACCCTGTTGCAGCACCGAGCGCGTGAGCGAAATCCAGAAGTGGCTGCCAGTTATCGGGCCCTTTCATACCACGTCCTCCTGAAACAATGATGTCAGCTTCGGTTAATGATAATTCCGAGCTTGCTTTTTCAATCTGGCCAACGGATGCCAGGAAATCAGAATCACGCAATGTGGGAGTGAAAGACTCAATTTTAGCGATTCCCGTGCCTTCTAAGGCTTCAATCGCGTTTTTCTTGACAACCAGAATTTTTATATCTGACTTGACTTCAACCGTCGAAAATGCTTTGCCGGTGTAAATGCTTCTTTTCACACTGAACCCATTGTCTATGACAGGCAATTCGGTAACGCCAGAAACAATTCCGGCTTTCAGTTTGGCCGACGCGCGCGCGGCAACAGCGTCACCCAATCCGGATTTGGAAATGATGATCACTTTGCTGTTTTCCTGTTGAACAGCCTGAGCCAAAACATCCGCGTAAGCAAGACTGTTTTCATGGGATAATTTTTCATCGGAAACGTGCAAAACTTTCGTTGCTCCGAAATTCCCTGTTTGTTCCAGGGCAGAAGTTTCCGCTGCTCCAAGTGCTAAAACGGTCGCTGTGGTACCGGTTAATTTTGCTACTTCCGCGCCATAAGCGACAGCTTCCAGCGAAGTTTTTTTAACCGATCCATTATCTAATTCAACAAATATGAGTACTGACATCTTGATCAATTTTAGAATTCTGACCGTAGTCTAACTTTCCGGCCAATCAATATTTTTTTAAATAACTTTCGCTTCTGTTCTCAGAAGTTTAATCAGCGTTTCGGCCTCCGATGCGGGGATCATCCTGCAGGCGCCTTTTGGTGCTGGCAGTGAATATTGTTCGGGAATCGTCATTTCTTCCACAGAAACAGGCTCCACGACAACAAGCGGTTTTGTTCTGGCCGTCATGATGCCACGCATATTGGGAATCTTCCATTCAGAAATAGGCTCCTGACACCCAAGAACAAGTGGTAACTCCGCTGTTAAAGTTTCTTTCCCTCCATCAATTTCACGCGCAAGTGTAGCGGTCGTACCGCTGATTTCCAGTTTCATGACCGGCGAATAGGAGGGTATTCCCAACATTTCTCCAACCAATCCATGCACAACGCCGCTATTAAAATCAATGGATTCGCGTCCCATCAAAATAAGATCATATTTATTTTCAGAAGCAATATGAGCAATCTGAGCAGCGGTAAAGTATGAATCGACAGGATCTGCATTAATCCGGATCGCATCATCCGCACCGATTGCCAGGGCTTTACGGATTTGGGGATCAGCTTCTGCTTCGCCTACGTGGAGAACGGTTACCGATCCTCCAAGCTGCTCTTTCAGCTCGACAGCCCGCGCAAGTGCATAATCATCATATGGTCCGATTATAAATTGTACACCAGCTTTGTTAAGTTTGGTGTCATTATCGGTAAAAGTTATTTTAGCCGTCGTATCCGGCACATTGGTAATACATACGAGTATTTTCATGATAAGGCTAGAAGTTGATGAATGTATATAACTTTAATTTAGGCCTCGAATGAATTCTAAACCTCCAAAGCAGTACATGCGATCGTTCGTTATAATTTTTTTTAGAATAAATTTATAGTGGCGAATATACAGAAAAACTTAAATAGTATGCAAGCATAACAATATTAAAATGAAAAACTCACTGCTGGAAAATCTGATCGCTTTTTATGAGGAGGACCCTGACGATCCTTTCAATATCTATGCACTTGCGCTGGAATATCAAAAGTCTGACCTTGGCAAGGCAGAGGTGTATTTTGATACACTTCTTGAACGTCATCCTGACTATCTGGCAACGTATTACAACGCCGGAGCTTTTTTTGCAGGGCTGGAAAAAAATGAAAAAGCCGAGATTATTTATCAGAAAGGTATTGATTTGGCGTTAAATATGAAGAATACCAAAACGCATCAGGAATTGTTGAGGGCTTACCGTTTTTTCCTGGACGAACTGGAAGATTAGTCTCTATGTAATGAATTTTATTTTGTAGTCTGACGAAAAAGTAGTAGTTTTCCCAATTGGTAAGAAATGTGGCTTGTTTGGCGACTATTTTAGGTTACGACGCTTTCACTCTTCTCAGGTTTTAGTTTAATATTTTACGTTGAGTTTCCCCGTCGGTCGGGGAGGAAATCATTCATTGTTATTTATGGAAAAGGAATCATTTATTCCCATTGTTGTAAAATGGGCACAAGCTCATGGTTTTAAGGAAATTCAGGCCAATATGGAAGGCTTTGAAACACCAAAATCATACGAAAGAGCTGCTGATAATGAGAAATTCACGCCGGATGTTACAGGTGTGAATATGTTCAACAGACATTATCTGGAAGTGTCCATGAAAACAGACCAACTTCGGGGAAGTGTTTCTAAATGGAAGCTTTTGAGCGAATTGGCAGGAATGAAAGGCGCCAAATTGTATCTTATGGCGCCACGTGGTCACGTCCGTTTCACACGTGAAATCATCACGCAATATAACATTCCGGCAGAAGTCATCAAGATTGACTAATTGCCGTCAAGAAATTATAAAGCCGGCCTTGCGTTTTCGAAACGCCAGACCGGCTTTTTTGTTATGCTACACTGTTGGATACTGCCACTCGCCCCGGTAGTCTCTTTTCAATAGTTTGTTTGCATCTTCGTCACCCGGGATTATCTCTTTTTCTCCGTCCCAGATTATACTTCTGCCAAGTTTGTAGGAAAGCATACCAAGTAAAGCAAGATTGGTGGAGCGCTGCCCAACTTCAATCTCGCAGACCGGCGGAGTATTTGTTTTAATTGATGATAGAAAATTTGCCCAGAGCTGTTGAATGTTCTGATCATCCGGTTTGTTCAGTTGGGCATCCTGATGAATAATGGGTTTATTCGGATTGCTTGGATAAAACGTCCAGCCATCTAGCCAGCCCATATGAAATGTCCCCTCGGTACCATAAAAATAAACACCGACCGCCTGTTGCGGATGCGTTTTTTCAGCATTATTTGCGGCAAAATTCCGGTGTTCCCATTCCAGCGTAAAACCATCAAAATCATACACAGCCACCTGGTGATCGGGTGCGTCCGTATTATCCTGTCGAATCGCACGTCCTCCCGTTGAATAAACTTTTTTCGGATATTTTTGTTCAGACCACCAGAGTACCTGATCCAGCCAGTGAATTCCCCAGTCGCCAAGGGTTCCGTTTGCAAAATTTAGATAATTCCTGAATCCCTTTGGATGGATGGTCTTGTTATAGGGAACAAGCTGTGCCGGCCCGCAATACATATCCCAATCCAGTCCTTTCGGAATTTCTGAATCCGGCGTTTTCTGTCCCGGCCCACCACCGTAATGAACAAAAGCACGGGCCATACCAACCTTTCCGGCTTTTCCGGATTTAAGAAACTCCATTCCTGATACGTTGTGCGGAGAAACCCTCCGATGAGTTCCAACCTGAACGATACGGCCGTGTTTGCGGGTTGCATTAACCATTGCTCGTCCTTCCTGTATCGTGTGACAAATCGGTTTTTCTACATATACGTGCGCTCCGGATTCGATCGCAGCGATACAACACAAAGCATGCCAGTGATCGGGTGTGGCCACGATTACAATCTCAGGTTTTTCTTTTTGCAGCATTTCCCTGAAATCCTTGTAAAGTTTCGGTTTATCAGGAGTCAGTTTGGATATTTCAGCGGAAGTAACTTTTAGCTGATTTTCGTCCACGTCGCACATAGCAACGACCTTTGATTCGCCCGCTTGAATTGCGCAGCGCAGAATATTTGTTCCCCACCACCCGGAACCGATCAGGGCGGTTTTATACTGTGTTGTTCTTTTTAGGGAGGTCAGCAACGGTAGTGAGGAAAATGCCGCTCCGGCCAATACAGATTGTTCGATGAATTTTCTACGGTCCATATGGAAGGTGTGAGTGATAGAATGAATGATTGAGAGAATGATGGACTGCTCCAAAATAACGAACTATTTACCCGGTTTTAATTTGCTGACCAGCCAGTTATTCATCATATCGCGCTCTTCGGGATAAGTCCAGTGACCTGTTTCCAGATATAATTTTAATTCTTTCGGTGCAGTTGTGACGTTGTATGCAGAATACATTGAAGTCGGAGGGCAAGTTTCGTCGTTGTATCCCCACATATAAAAGCCCGGAACTTTAACACGTCTGGCGAAATTAACCACATCATAATATCCGACTGTCGCCAGTTTTTCTTTGGTATTATTGAATTTCATATTGATTTTGTCAAAAAAGTGAGGCCATCCTCCGGCTCTGCCGTTCAGGTAGCCGGTAACATCACTCAAAGCTGGATAAAATGCACCAAGCCACTTCACACGCGGGTCAATTCCAGCCGTAATGATTGATAGTGCCCCGCCCTGGCTTCCGCCGGTAACTGCAAGATTGGAACCGTCAAATTGAGGCAAACTCGTCAAAAAATCATTTGCCCTTATACATCCAAGATATACACGTTTGTAATAAAAGCGATCTTTGTCATCCAGATTATAAGCTGGATATCCGTTTAATGCTCCTTGCCCCAGATCCGTATAAACAGATGGGTCCATGATCACCGAGATACCATGGATTCCAATCTCAAAAGTGATAATATCCTTTTCAGCCATGGCCACATCGCCGTAATACGGACGAACACCGGCGCCTGGTACTTTTAGCAATGCCGGATATTTTCCTTCTTTTTTAGGGATTGTCAAAATTCCGTACAGACGGACATTGGTTCTGAAATTTTGTAAATTGACATGGTAAACATTTACTTTTTCTGTACAGCGCTCAGGCAATAAAGTCATTTTGGCATCCATTGGAACACTCGCCAGTTCTTTTTTTGCGGCATCCCAAAAGGCATCAAAATCAGCTGGATTCGTTACTGTTGGCTGAATTTTTTCAGGTTCAAAACCAGCGGTTGCGAGCCCCTTATATTCGCCGCCATCGACGTTAGTGAAAGCGATACACCTCAAAAATCCGGGAGATTTCAGAGTACCTGCGTCCACGGTAATGGTTCCGTTCGCCGCTGTTTTGCTTTCTTTGATGGTTGCTTCCATTTTTTCCGGACCGATCTCATAGCGCACCGGAGCATTTTTTACAGGATTACCGTTTTGAAAAACGGATATTGTAAATTTTACCTTGTCACCAGTTTTGTAAGTCCAGTCTTCCCGATCCGGCGCGACCAGGATTTTAACAGCGCGCTCGATGGGCTGTGCAATATTTTGTCCCAGAGACAGCCAGAGAAAAAATATCAGAAGGTAGAAGCGACTGTTTGAAATGTCAGATTTTACAGTGTTTCGCATAAAAATTATTTGAAAATTATTAACCATTGGTATAGAAAGAGTCTATGTGGCTGTTTCTTTGATTTCAATCCGATTTTTTTTGCAATCTTTAACTTGCCAGTAAAAATTCATTATTAATTTTCAATAGCAGTATAAGTTGATTCGCATAAATAAATTTATCAGTGAGACAGGATTCTGTTCACGCAGAGAGGCAGATAAGCTCGTAGAGCAGGGGCGTGTAACGCTAAACGGAAAACAGGCAGTTTTGGGAGATAAAGCAACCGACGGCGATGAAGTGAAGGTTGACGGAAAACCGCTTAGGGTAAAAAAAGCAGGTATTTATATCGCTTTTAACAAACCGGTTGGGATAACTTGTACGACTGAGCGACAGATCCATGGCAATATTATCGATTACATAAAACATCCGGAACGTATATTTCCCATCGGCCGATTAGATAAGCCTTCTGAAGGCCTTATTTTTCTGACAAGTGACGGTGATATTGTAAATAAAATATTACGTGCCGGAAACAACCATGAGAAGGAATATGTGGTGACGGTCGACAAACCAATCAAGGCGGATTTTGTTCAAAGGATGAGTAACGGAGTACCGATTCTTGATACAGTGACAAAGAAATGTTTCGTACGGAAAGACGGGACTTATGTCTTTACAATTATTCTGACACAGGGACTGAACCGTCAGATTCGCCGGATGTGTGAATATCTTGGATATAGTGTAGCAAGGTTGAGGAGAGTGCGGATCATGAATGTAACGCTCGAAAATTTGCCAGTTGGAAAGTGGAGAAACCTGACTGAGGAAGAATTAAACCTGATAAATGATTCAATTCAAAATTCGACAAAAACAGAGGAGGGGTCGTATCTGGAAGATGAAGAGTAAGTCCTGATAAGACATTTTGGTACGTGGCATCTTTGAATTGCATTTGTTCGTTTTTTTTAATATTTTGGTTATCTGCACTGCCCCTTGTTCGGCAGAGATAGAAGATTGACAATTTGAGTTATCCGGAATAGCCGATTACTTTTAACGGTAAGTGCTTCGCGAAAAATGCAAATTATAATTTTCGAAAGCGCTAACTTCTGTCATACAAGTATAAGGAAAGAATTAGCCGCTTCACGGAACTTGCAGAGCACCATTATATTTGGATTAAGATGTAAGATATACAAATACATAAAAGTGTTACCGATTAAATATGAATCTGAAATATTTACTGACAATCGTTACTTGCTTAATTGGTTTTGATCTGTATGCCCAAAAAACAGATTCATTATTCTTAGAGAATCTTTTCAAAAGTAAACCGGAATTATTTTCCGGCATCTTAAACCATCCGCAAAAAAATCAGGTACAGGTTCTTTACACACAGATTGACAGGGATAAGAATAATATTCCTCACTTTAAGACTTTTAGCTACAATCTGGATGACCATCGCTACTTTTTCCCCGCAAGCACCGTAAAACTTCCTACCTTAATTTTCGCACTGGAAAAAATCAATGAGCTGAAAATTCCTGAGCTGACAGGGCGAAGTACCATGATAACGGGCGCTGATTTCGAGAAACAGACACAAGCAGATACCGATTCTTCGGCGCAGAACGGCTTGCCTTCAATCGAACATTATATCAAAAAAGTACTTTTGGTAAGCGATAACGATGCGTACAATCGACTTTACGAATTTGTTGGCAGGGCAGAAATAAACCAGCGTTTGAAACATTATGGATTAAATACCAGTAGAATTTTAAATCGTTATGCCGTGAAAGATACAGAAATGACATCGAGGCATACAAATCCAATCAAATTCTTCAACAAGGGGAAAATAATTTATTCGCAACCGGGGAAATATGATGCTGCGGATTATCCGATAAAACTCGATAATCTAATTATGGGAAAGGCTTACCTCGACAGTTCGGACAAGTTGGTCTACAAGCCTTTTAATATGGCGAACCGTAATGCGTTTAGTATGACCGATCAACAGGAAGTGATGAAAAGACTTATTTTTCCGGAAGTTTTTCCGGTAAAGGACAGATTCAAATTGAATGCGGAAGATTACAGGCTTATCTACACTTTCATGAGCAAGTATCCGACAGAAAGTGATTTTCCGAAGTATGATCCAGCAGAGCACTGGGCAACCAGTGCTAAATTTCTGTTTTACGGATCGAATAAAAACAGCAAACCAGACCCCGATATCCGGATCTTTAACAAGTATGGAGACTCATACGGTTTTATCATTGATAATGCCTATTTTGTTGACTTCGAAAACAAGGTAGAGTTTCTGCTTACCGCAGTTGTACAGTCGAATGAGGATGAAATTTACAATGATGGAAAATACGAATATGAGGAAGTTTGTTATCCATTTATGAGAAACCTCGGGCAGGTTATTTACCAGCTCGAACTGGCGCGAAAAAAACGATATCTGCCGGATTTAACTAAATTTCGAATGGATTACACTGGATCAAATAATTGAAACAGGGTGCCTAATGGGACAATTGATTTCTGTTATAGAAAGACTGGGCGAGAAATAAGCCCATTCCGACCATGATGGAAACATCTGCCATGTTAAAAATTCCGGTTTGAAAAACGCCCAGGTCTATATGAAGGAAATCGGTAACTGAACCATGAACCACCCGGTCGTAAATATTTCCGATCCCACCGCCGATCGCAAAGCTCAAAGCCAGCATACTCATTTGTGAAATATTTTTTCGTAGAAACATATAGCCAATTCCGAAAGCCAGTGCCAAAATCGGAATCCCGGAAAGGAGAATGAATTTCAGCGTTTCAGGCAAGGCACTTCCTAAGCTTAAAAAAGCACCTTCATTTTCTACGCGTGTCAATGTAAAATAATTACTGATCAGGCTGATATTTTCGTAGTAACCAACTTTCTGGCGCACAATGTTTTTAGAAATCTGATCGCAGCCGATATTGGCGACGAGCACAAAAAGGATCGCGATATTGGTTATTAACTTTTTGGTGTCCATCTTAAATTTTAATTGTATCCGCTATTTCAGATGCGTTTTCAGAAACGAAGAAATTTTCGTTCTGTAAGATTCAACGTCAAACATCTCGCCATAGTGCGGGGCATTTGGAACAACAGTCAATTCACTTTTTACATTCACTTTACGAAGGTAAGAATTCAATAACACAGACTGTGTGTATGGTACCGACTCGTCTTTCTCTCCATGAAATATCAGAAAAGGAGGATCGTTCGGATCTACATAGGTTGTTGGGCTCGCCATCGTTGCCAGATCAGGCCGTTCCAGAATCGTTGCGCCTAAAAGTGATGTAACTGCGTCTGTCGGGTCATTGATTTCAACTTTTGGTATGAGTGCCAGGAAATTTGATGGCCCGTAAAAATCAATCACCGCCTTAATCTTAAACGGAACATTTTTACCTCTTGCACTGAATTGTTTTACGTCATTATTGTTTGATAGTGCCAGAAGCGATGCAAGATGTCCGCCAGCTGAAAACCCGACCAGCGCGATTCTGTGTTTATCAATATGATATTTTTCGGCATTGGTATATAACCAGCTGATCGCCTGGTTACAGTCCTGAATTTGTGCAGGAAAAATCGCATCGGTACTATACCGGTAATCAATGCTGGCGAGGGCATAGCCCTGTTCGATAAAGGAACTGACAGTGTTTCTCATGTAGCCCATGTCTGCAAATTTATCATTGAGTTTCCATGCGCCGCCGTGAATCCAGACTACCAGCGGGAGATTTCCTTTCACATTTTGGGGAAGATAAATATCCAGTTTATGGCCTTTCAAAGTATCTCCGGCGTAAGCCAGATTGTCGTGCATTATTGTCCCTTCCGGAAAAATTCGCTTGATTTTTTCAGGAATTTGCGCGTTAACACAGGTGGAGATTACCAAAATACAAACGATAATATTTAATGCTTTCATAATGGAATTTTGTTTAAACGATCCGATTTTTTTAAAAAACAGACTTACGCATATTTGACGAAATCATATTGTAATCAGCCCATCTTTTTAAGATCATCTTAATAAATCGTTCGAGATAGATTTCATTTATGAAAACGTTCGACCAATTATCAAATCGCTGACACTGAACGCCGAGATAGAAAAAATAAATTGCAGTGCTTAAAAAAGGTATGCTTCGTTTTTCTTCATTGCTGATTGGTGCAACCGATTCATATCCTTTAAGAAAACTATTCAGTTTTACGTTGTATTCTTCTTCGTCCTTTTCAAGATTAAAAAGCTGCATCACATAATAGCCAATGTCCAGGGCTAGCGGACCGTTTCCACAAAAATCGAAGTCAAAAATTATCACTTCCTGATCTTCGGAAAAGTGCATATTATCAAACCAGATATCCAGATGAACAGCTCCGTTTCTAATTTGCGACATGTCAATTTTTTGAAATTCTTCTTCTAAAAGTTCTTTCAAACCGCTCATGTATGCCAATTCCGGATTTTGCGGACTCATAAATGATTTTAGGCATTCGAAAGATTGCTCAAGTAAAACATCCGCTGTATAATTAACCCGTTCCAGTGTTATGTTTTCGGTGACGCGATGGATACCCGCCATTACCTGACCAACTTTATAATGAATTTCAGCGGAATAATTTAACAGTTTCGACCCGTCAGCATGAGAGAATAAAACCGCATAACGGAGACCTTCCGGGGCATTTAATTCTTTGATGTAATCACCATTCTGATCCGCGATAGGGAAAGAAACCGGGAGCTTATTTTCTTTCAGCAAATTAATAAGACGGAGTTCTTCCAAAATTTCATTTCTTGTGCGCCAGTCCAACGAATAAATGCGGAAAACATATTTTTCCTTAACAGTCGTAATGAGATAGGTATGGCTGATCCCGGTTTTCAATAACTTGCAGGAAACCCCGTTGTTAAACTGGTATTCTTTTTGAATAAATTCAGCCAGGTGATCTGGTGAAAGTGTTGAATTCGTAACAGGAAAAACAGTCATTTGCTAAGTATTGTTAATGTGTTTTGAATTTTATTTTTACCTGTCGCTTTCCGCTATGGATTTCCCGATAAATCCACTGAATTTTTTGATTGCAATATTTATATTTTCTTCCTCCTTTTTCTTCAGCTTTTTAAAGTACTCGGTTTCAATATTTACGCCTTTGTTTGTGACCGTACGTTTCCAGCTTCCCACGATTTCGCCATCTGATACAATCATTCTGTTGTACGGAATATTCAATTTGAAATTTTTCAAAATATCAGGCGTAGGAACAAAAATAGCACTTCGGTCTTTGTAACTCATTCCATATTCATCATAATCCGGCATCAGAAAAGTTGACTTGGTTTTACTGTTGTTTTGTTCAACCGGAGATGAATAGATATAAATTTTGTCCTTAAATTTTTCATGCACAAAATCGTTGGAAAGAGCGGCAATTCCTGCTTTCACGTCCTTTACAGTGAGTCCTGACCACATGACAAAATCCTGCAATTGTGCAGGGCCACGGCTGGTGAAATACTGGCTGGTGAGCTTTATGACCGCTTCTTCATGTGTAAGCGGCTTTGCAGCAGGTACGCGCTCATCAATTAAAGCATATGTAAATTGTTTCCCATCCCTCGGTCCGCTGCAGATAAGATTATCAAGTTCGGCCTTCATCATCAGGCAACCCAATCGGACACTGTCTCCGGTGACAATTTTTTTATCAAGTTTTTCTTTTAATGCGTTGCGGGTTAGGGATTTGCCACCTTCCAGTTCTTTGATCAGAATATCATTGCAAGTATTGAAAGTTTGAGCATCGATTTCACATTTTCTATACATAAATGCATTGATCGCGTTAACCCGCGGCGCTGTAAGCGCAATCATCCAGCGGATATCTTCCGGCGCAACAAAGTGCCAGGTTGGCCGCATGAGATGCGTTCGAAGAATCCGGCCTTCATTAAAGGCCTCTTCAACGGATTCATCAGTTGTGCCCGGAACACGTAAACCAATCGCCCATTTAGCCATCGCATATTCCTGAGCCTGCATCGCGACCATGTATTTTACAATATGGTCGGGTCGTGTGAAATCGCTATGGGTAATTTTCTGGTTAACTAAACGTAAACGAATAATGTCAGCTGTATCCATAATTTCCTTGCCATGAATTCTTTCAGCATTATTTTGTTAATGCGGTGATCGGCGTCAATTCAACTTTTTTAAATTCCACTTCCGCTCCTTCGGCCTGTAATGCGATCTGACCTTTCCGGGCTGTTGCGTTGTATCCATAGTTTACGAAATCGCCGTTCAGCCAAACCTTGATTGAGTTTTTTACACATTCAATAGTCATACTATTCCATTCGCCAAGCGGTTTTTCGCTGTCATCGGTGAGATTTGGAATCCGGCGAAGTTTATCGCCGTTAACGCCCCATTTTTCTTTTGGTCCCCGGCGTTTTTCCATATCCGGCGTTGTTATATCTTCCTGGATGCACCAGAAATCTCCAGCATTTCGATGCATCATCTGAACTTCGATTGATTTTGGAAACATATCATACAAAGCTCTGGGCGTTGAAACAAAAACCAATGCACCGCAATTCCCAGGTTTTCCGGCAAAACGGTATTGGAAGGTCAGACGAAAATTCTCGTATTGCGCGTCCGTTATTAAATGTCCGCCAGGTGTTCCCAGACTTACTAAAAGTCCATTTCTGATAATAAAAGGTGTTTTAAGATTTGGATCCTTATCCATATCCGGAACGTCGGTATGCCATCCGTTCAAGTTTTTTCCGTTAAAAAGACTTTTGGTTTTCTGTGCTACGGAAACGAAGGGCGCCGCGAGAAAAAAGCAGCTGATGACCAGGAAATGTTTTTTCATTTTATGTTAATTCGGTTTTTATTATCAATGCCAGCGGTTTTCTTCGATATCGCCTTCTATTATTTTATTAATAGAAACTTTGGCGCCGACAAGTTCGTAAATGGTTGCTCCATACTCCCTTGCATATTGATTTTCAATTTTTCCAGTCAGTGAAATCTTTTCGAAAAGCGGCTGCTCTTTTTTTCTTTCCTTATCGTCATCGTCAGAATCCTGTATCAGGATAACGTTTTTTATTTCTTCGTCAAGCGGAACCCAATTGATATAATCCGCATTCATTGTCACGGCCTGAATATGATATTTGGAGTAGTAATTAATTGCACCGGCCTGGCCATAATTATCGCAAAGAATAAGCGTATGCTTTTTGTCATCCAGTTTTTCATAAGTTGCATCGACCTTCTCTGCCAATTCTTTCCAGCCAAGCATATCTGCAAAATCCTGCGGTAATGTGTGATCTTTTCCGTCTTCCCAACGTAACAAGCCAAGATCTTTATACCGTTCAGAATTTTCGGCGATTTCTTTCGGGCTCTTTGTTGGGAAACCAACTCTGAAAAGAATTATTGAACAAAGCAAAATAATTGCCACAGCTACCGGACGAAGCCATTTAATATTATTGGTAAGCAGCGTTTCAAGATATACAGAGCCAAAAGAAAACAGGATAGGGTAGAGCCCGATCGCGTAATATCCTTTCGCTTTCAGGAAAATAAATAAAGCCATTGTAAAAGCAAACGCCCAAATAAATGTCTGAAACTTTTTAAATGGCGGATACCTGAGCAGTGAAATGAACGCCGCGATCAAAATAAAGATCGAGCCCATAAAATAGAGAATCTGCTCTTTCAAAAAGTCACTGGTTTTAACATTTACAAGTTGTGTTTTAGAGAGTAATTTCATATGATGGACAACAGGGAAATCATTCTGGTATTGCCAGATCAGGTTTGGCAATACCATGAGAAATGCGATGCCTGAGGCATAGTATAGGTGTTTATTCAGGAAAATTTTCCTCTTTGTAATCAATAAAGCAGGAGTAATTCCGATAACCTGGAATAAAATATTGTACTTATTCAGAAAACCGAAAGCCAGGACAATCGCCGAAGCATAAAGCCAGATGTTGTTTTCCGAATCTACATATCTCAGGATCGTATAATAAAGCAAGGTCCAGCAAAGAATATCTACAGAATTTGGCTGGTATAACATGTTGATCCTGAGTAGTACCGAAAAGGTGATGGCTGTCGCTCCGAGAATTAACGCGAATAAATTGCCTTTCAGAATTTCGATTGCCTTCCAGACAATCAGCAAGGTCAACGATCCGTATAAAGCCGGAAAAAATTTCACCCAAAACTCCGAATTTCCCAAAGCCAGGATCAGCCAGGAATTCCATGACGTGAAGGGAGGAACTGACAGATAGCCCCAAGCAAGGTGTTTGCCCTGGTCGAGATGGAGATACTCGTCGCGGTGTAAGTCGTATTCGGAACCGATGACGGCGTATTGGAGTATAAATTTCAATAAAATGAAAAACAGAAGCAGTAGTGTTTTTTTCAAGGATATCGGGAGTTTGGATCGTAATATTATGATTTTCGATACTCAGGAGTTAACATTATATCTCATAATAAGAGCAACATGTTCGGTATTCTCGTGCGGGAAAATGATTTTATTTTCTTTATCTAAAACAAAACCGGATTTTTCGTAACAGGAAATCGCTGGGTGATTATCCTCAAAAACATACAAATAAATGATGTCGGGATTTAACCTTTGTTTGCATTCCTGAATTAGTAAATCGACAAATTTTCCACCCAGACCTTTGCCGCGGTTGTTCTTTTCGCCAACCAACAATCTACCCAGCCGTGGCGTGTTAATATCATTGACGATGATTTCTCCAAAAGCAAATGCTTTTTCTTCGCTATCAAAAGCCATATAGAACTGACGTTCAGGATACTGTTTCTGATACTCGAAAATTTGAGATTGTGTCAAGGGGAATGTCCAGGCCGTGCCGGCAAACTGAAATAAAAGTTCAGCATCGGTGACCCAGCTCCGAAGCAAGTCAAAATCCTCGACGGTATACTTTTTAAGGCGCATAGAACAGGCTAAACGGTAGTTTAATTTATATTTTGGAATAATGACCTAAACTTAACCGAGAGTTAACATCATTCCTATATCTTTGGTAGGAGTGGTATACAGAAAGTAAAAATTATCCGGCAACCTATGATTTGGTACGAAGAGGAAGTTTTAAGAGTTGAAAAAGTTTTGTCTAATTTAGAATATTTGCCTGAAACTGTCTTCTATGGCAGCTCAACTTTTACTTTATGGGAAACATTATATACTGATTTTCAAGAGTTCAAGCCAATAAATCTTGGCTTTGGCGGTTCGACACTTGGAGCTTGTGCCTGGTTTTTTGACCGTATTTTTACTCCCGTCACAGCAGTAAAATCCATATTGATCTACGCCGGAGATAATGATCTTGGCGATGGAAGACAACCGGAGGAGGTATGTCTCTTTTATCGTCAGCTGATATGCAGTATAAGAGAAAAGTTTGGAAACATTCCTTGTACGTTTATTTCGATCAAGCCAAGTTTGCAGCGCTGGCCGATCATTGAGCAGATCAAATCGGCAAATAGTTTGATTAAAAAAGAGACTGAAAGTGATCCTTTTCAGCGGTACATCGATATTTTTCCTTTGACTTTAAATGAAGAGGGTTATCCCAAAAGATCGTTTTTTGAAGAGGACGGACTTCATTTGAGTAAGGAAGGGTATGCGGCCTGGAAGGAAGAAATAAAAAAAATATTAGCCAGATAAATTAATACTCAACCAACAATTGTGCGGGCGTAATGGAAAGAGCATACCATAAGTGGTTCAGCAAGACACTTGAAAAGGATATGGAGCTTTTGGTTTTTGGTCACATGGGTGAGCCGGTGATCTTTTTTCCAACGAGGGGAGCACGATTTTATGATTTTGAGAATTGGAAAGTGATCGAGGCCATGCGCGAGAAAATCGAAGTTGGAAAAGTGCAGATTTATTGCGTGGATAGCATCGATAATGAAAGTTTTTACTCCGATGCGGAACCTGAACAACGCATTTTACGGCATGGACAGTATGAAAAGTATATCTTAAAAGAGGTAATTCCATTTATAAGAAAACAGAATAAAGATAAAAGGCTGGTATCCGCCGGGTGTAGTCTTGGCGGATACCATGCGGTGAATATAGCTTTCCGTCATCCTACGCTTTTTACGAAAGTGGTTGGTATGAGTGCGCGTTATGACCTTACGATCTCGCTTCCTTTCTTTGATGATCTATTTGACGGCTATTTTAATGATACCATTTATTATAATATGCCAACGCGTTTTATTGCGATGTTATCAGATAAGCGGATTGTCAGGCAAATAAAAAAGATGGAAATTATTCTGGTGATCGGTCTTGAAGACCATTTCCTGGAAAATAATCGGGAGTTGAGCAATGCCTTGAAAAATCTCAAAATTCCACACCAGTTTTATGAATGGAATGAAGAAGCGCACCGGCCGCGCTACTGGCGACAAATGGTCCAGATATACTTATGATTTTAAACAAATCCATTATTTTACTGAACTAAAAACATTTTTAGCCGGCCTCTTCGTTTTCCATCTTTACAAGCTCTTGTTTCAAGCGTCTTTTTTTCGATCTTCGGGTTATTCTTACCATATAACCAGGCTGAAATGATCCGGTGTTTAAGTTCCGTTTTCCTAATTTTTACAATCTTCTCTGCGTCTGCGCAGAAAATCAGTTATACTGTCTCATTCCCGAACATCGTCCATCACGAAGCGGTAATCGAGGTAGCGGTGACAGGTGCGACTCAAAAACAATTGACGTTCCGGATGAGCAGGTCTTCCCCCGGACGTTACGCAACACATGAATTTGGAAAAAATGTATACGACGTAGCTGCTCTGGATATCTCAGGAAAAACCTTGGAAATAAAACGTCTGGATGGTGATGTCTATCAGGTTCCTACCGCCAATGGATCAGTAAAGGTTCGTTATACTTTGTACGCCAATCATCCGGACGGGACCTATGCGGGTATCGATCAGAGCAGCATTCAGCTAAATAATCCTGCGGCTTTCATGTGGGTGAAGGAGCTGGAAAAGGCGCCGGTTGAAGTTAATTTTAACCTACCTGATTTGAAAGGATGGACGATCGCGACGCAGTTGAAACCTACCGACAAGCCTAACGTTTTTACGGCACCGGATCTTCAATATTTTATGGACTCTCCCGTAAAAATCGGGAAACTGATCATAAAAAACTGGTCTTTGATAAATTCTGATAATAAAAATCTTGATTTCAGACTAGCGCTGGAAATTGATTCTGATGATGCCGGAGCTTCAATTTTTGCGGATAAAATTAAAAAGATAACCGAAGAGAGCGGAGCAGTTTTCGGAGAGTTTCCTTCTTTTGATTATGGACAATATACTTTCCTGGCCAGTATAAATCCATACGTAAAGGGTGATGGAATGGAACATAGAAACAGTACGATGATTGCGCTGCCGATAAAATTCAACGGTTCGAATAATTTGCTCGGTGTTTTTGCCCACGAGTTTTTTCATGCGTGGAATGTGGAGCGCATTCGTCCAAAAAGCCTCGAACCTTTTAATTATGAGAAAAGTAACATGAGCCATGAACTTTGGTTCGCCGAGGGTTTCACTCAATATTATGGAGAATTACTTTTAAAGAGGGCTGGTTTCAGAGATTTGAACGACATAACCGGAACGTTTAGCGCCCTGGCCAATACCAAGGAAAATACGCCGGGGGCAAAAAAGCTATCCCCGGCAGAGGCAAGTTGTATGGCCGTTTTTGTGGATGCAGGTGTGGCTGTGGATAAAACAAATTACCCCAACACGTATACTTCGTATTATCCATACGGCGCGTCTATCGCGATGGCTCTTGACCTGGAACTGATGAGCCGGAAATTATCCCTGGATCAGTACATGAAAGCAGTATGGCTGAAATTCGGAAAGACAGAAAAGCCTTATGTGATCGCAGATCTGCAATCCGTCCTAGAGTCCGTAACCGGCGATAAAGTTTTCGCTGCGGATTTTTTTAAGAAATACGTGAATGGTCATGAGTCATTTGATTACGCACCTTTGTTCGAAAAAGCGGGAATGAAGTTGACAAAAGAATTTGCAGGGCAGGCATGGATTGGTAATATCCGCTACGTGGAGAAGTCGGAGTTGATCATCGCTGCTAACACAACTGTTGATACGCCGTTGTATAACGCGGGAGTAGATATCGACGACCAGATTACGAAACTGGACGGGAAGGCTGTAAAGTCGGAAAATGAGATTAAGGCGATTTTAGATTCTCATAAACCTGGTGATAAATTAGAGATAGAATTTGTTCACCGTGGTACAACGAACATGAGCGTCGTAAATCTGGCCGAGAATCCTAAGTTGATCGTGCTCACAAACGAGAAATTAAACTTGCCGGTTACCGAAGAAATGCATGCTTTTCGTAAGAAATGGCTGGATAGCAAGGTTAAATAGTCACCTTTTTGTTTTAATTGTTCCGCTGATGTAAAGACTCAGCGCAGCATCCAAAATAACCAGAATCGTTGGCAGCGGCAGATCCTGAGACGGATCAAACTTTATTACTTTCATTCTTGAACGATCATCCCGGACTAGTCCGGGATAATCGATTTTTCCTCCTTCCACGATTCCCAGATAAGGGAAATTGGTTTTCTTATCTATCCATAAATAGCAAAACATCTTTCCCTTATAACAAAAGAATGGCATCCGATACTTCCACGCTTCGGTAATATCGCTGTCTCGACCGAGAATGATCTGGCGCAACGCAGAAAGACAGCCTTTAACAGGCTCTTCTTTCTGGAGGTAAAACATGTCGGTTTCCTTCATTTATTTTGAGATTTCTTTTACATCCAATTGTTGAACAAGCGCAGGATTTTCTGGTGTTAATGTGAAAAATATTTCCAGCGCCCCCTTTTCTCCTTCAACTACAAATTTTCCACGCAACTGATTTTCCGCAACGAGATCCTTTACAGCACTGATCTTCCCGATTTTGGCGAATAATTGCTGGCTGTTTTTTCGTCTTATTTCGACAGACTTGTCGGGGAAAAAATTAACTGCAAAGATCTTCGACCTTTCCGCATTCGACCAGTCTGGTAAAAGTTGTGCAAGCTCTTTTTTTCGTTGTTTTAAAATGGGAGAGACCGGCAGTGTCCTTGGCTGTAAACCTGCTATGGAAATCAGAGTGTCCATTACGGCAAAATTGACGGTATTCATTCCGGCATAGGTAAGATTTCCGTTAGCGATCACTCCGATACCGTATTCGGGCATGATCCACCATTGGCTCCCAAATCCCGGTAAACCGCCAGTATGCCCGGCAAATAACCGGTTGTCACAATCCCGGCTGATTCTGAGACCATAACCGTAACTGCTTACGAGTGCACAAGTCCGCCCGTCAGGATATTTGAATCTCGTGTTTAAATTATTGAATGTCCAGGGCTGCTGCATTTCACGGACCGAGCTACGTTTTACCGGCCCGGTTTCCTTATCATTTTTCGGTGGCCATGCTGAAAGGTGAAACGCCATGTATTTTCCGAAATCTTCGATAGATGTCAAAATTCCTCCCATTGCACCGTATGTTCCGTCATGTAGTAGTTCTTCTTCTTTCCACTTTCCATCTTCCCATCTATACCCATGAGCAAGCAGATCGGCCGGTGCCTTTGTATATTCCCAAAGGGTGCTGTTCATTCCCAGAGGTTTAAAAATACTATCCGTAATATACTGCTGATAAGAGGTGCCGCTAACTTTTCCGATTATCTTCCCCAGCATAGCAAATGCCAGATTACTATACTCATACTGAACTCCGGGGACATTCGAATTTGACAAACCCTTTTTTATCAATTGAATTAACTCGTCATCCTTTGTATCCAGCTGCCGGTCTCCCCACGGATTATCTTCCGGGAAACCTGCAGTGTGCGTCATAAGGTTTCTGATTGTAATCGCTGGCGAATCAGCTGTGAGCAGTGGCATCGATTTCAGCTCAGGAATATAGAGGTAAGCAGGGTCATCCAGACGCAGTTTACCTTCATCCCGCAGCTTAAGGATCGCCATCGTTGTGACACTTTTGCTCATGGAAGCTATCCGGAAGAGGGATTTTCCGGATGCTTTGGTTTTTTTCATAACATCCGTATAACCATATCCATCTGAATAAATGACCTGGTCGTCGACAACCAGACCAAAAGCCATTCCTGGGAAATTATTTTTTTCGGCATATTCCTTGTAAAGTTTTTCAACGACCGGTATCGCTTCCTTAATCCGGGCAAGACGATCCTTGTCAGAAAAAACCGGGGGCTGATATGTTTGAGCATAACTGCTCGTGGAAGCCTGTGCTTTTTGCAGTTCTGATTGAGAGTGCGCAGCAGAATAAATAAGAAGGGATAAAGGAAGAATAAATCTTTTCATGAAGTAGTAATTGAGTATAAATTTCTTCGTGAAGGTAACAGAATCCACAATTTGTGCTGCCCATTACCTCACGAAATTTACTCAATTCATCACATCATCCTTCAAAAGAGACATGAAAATCTGGTTTCCTTCCGGATCCAGGCTTATCTCATAGGTATATTTTCCGTTTTCCAACCGGTTCAAACCAGCGTAATCAGTGGGTTCGATAATATAAGGTTCTCCGTTTATCTGCAATTTTACAAAGCTGTAGGGATAAGCGAAGTTGAAAGTTTTATACTCAGATACTTGATTGTCAGGAAGGTTTCCAAAATTATTTACGCCTCCGCTGGTGTTGACCTCAATGTTTTGGTAGGGTAACAAACTCGCGTTTTTAATTCTGATCTGCACTTCGTTTTTCGCTTCAACGTCGCTGTCCATGGCCTTATCTCTTGAACAACTGAAATTTAGCAATGCCATGATGGCAACCATGCATAATAGTAGTTTCTTCATAACGATCGGTTGGTTTACAGTTCATTCAAAAAAATCGTACCTGATTAATACAGGTAAAAAAGGATTTTTTTGTGGTGTCATTATCTTTTTAATAACGTCTTAAATCACTTTTTTGTTTTTTCTTATTGTAGTTTATCAAATTAACGTTTAGGTATTTTTTTCTAACACTTTGGTTTAAAACACGTTATATTTTCAGTTTAAAGACAAATTCACCATAACCAGACTCAATTTCTACACGTTGTAATACGCCTGAGCGATAGGTGTAGGTCATCACATCCCCATCCGGAAGCGTGGTTTTATACACGGAAGCTGCTATCTGTTTGAATTTTAAAAAAGTAAGAAACGTTTCGGAAAATATTTCAGTTTTTTCAACCGGCTCGTTGAAGTATAGCCAGGTTACCGTTGCAGGGATATTACTTTTCATCTTGACAACCTGGTCTTTATCTTTTTTTAATTCATAGTGGTTTTCATTGAAGTGTGTTGTACTCGTCAATTTTTTCTTTTTATTTACAAAGCGATGAACCTGAGCGTCCTTCAGCTGGGAATTTGAAAAGACATTGGTGATGTTGGATTGGATATGAAACGACAGAAGCATCTGAATTTTCATTTCACTGTCGGTAGAATACAGCTGACCATTTGGCTGAGTTTGGGATGTCGCCTTCAATGATCCCACTTCTTTTCCTCGCCACATCACAGTATAATTTCTATGTTGCTGGCCATAACTTTCTATCGCGACCAAGCAAATTATGACGATGAAAACTTGCCTGATTACTGATGAAATATATGACCTTTTATTTCTTTCCTGCATACCGCTGATAATTGGTGCTGATGTTAGACTATTACGTCGAGTGATTATTAAATATTGCAGTTGCAATTAGTATGCCAACCGTGGAAATGCAAAGTCCTATTATTTGGCAATATTAAAAATCTCCTTACTAATCTAGTGAAAAATTGAGCAAACGGGAAGGTAAGATGAGATATCCGGACAAGATAATTTAAACTAAAAAGAGAAGTATGGTTCTAAAAACCACACTTCTCTTTTCAAATAATTCGAGAGTATTTGTTACTTATAGTCTTTTGCCCTGAATTCTGAAAGCGTTCAGAATTGCAAGCAAAGCAACGCCCACATCTGCAAATACAGCTTCCCAGAGTGTTGCTATTCCACCGGCACCAAGCGCCATCACGAGAATTTTAATACCCATGGCAAGCGCGATATTTTGGTAGACGATCGATTTGGTGATTTTTCCAACTTTGATCGCCGAAACAATTTTCGAAGGCTGGTCATTCTGAATAACGATATCAGCAGTTTCAATTGCAGCATCTGATCCCAAACCACCCATAGCGATTCCTACATCTGCCAAAGCAATTACTGGTGCGTCATTCACACCGTCGCCAACAAAGGCAATCCTTTTACCATTGTCTTTTAGCTCCTGAACAATCCTGACCTTATCTTCCGGCAGCAGATCTCCATAACTTTTATCTATGGCTAATTCCTTCGCAATTGAAGAAGTAACTGCTTTTTTATCTCCGGAAAGCATAATTGTTTCAATTCCAAGTGCTTTTAGCTCGCGTATGGTCTGGGCAGAATCCTCCTTAATTTCATCGGAAATTGTCAGATACCCCGCATAGGAATTGTCAACAGCAACAACGACGATTGTTTCTACAATTTTGTCCAGTTCAGCAGGATAATTCACTGAGAATTTCTGCATTAATTTTGTGTTTCCGCAAAGCACAATATTATTTACGATCCGGCCTTTTAACCCGAGCCCGGAGAACTCTTCAACGTCTTCTGCTTTTGCTAAACCGGGAGTGCCAGCATATTGGACTACGGCTTTTGCCACCGGATGTGTCGAATATTGTTCAAGTGACGCAGAATAATTCAGAAATTGTTCACGCTCGATCTTTGTTTCAACATGCTGAACGTTGAAGACGCCTTTAGTCAAAGTCCCGGTTTTGTCGGAAACAAGCGTATCAATGTTTGTCACGACGTCCAAAAAGTTTGAACCTTTAACAAGGATACCATTTCTGGATGCTAATCCGATTCCACCAAAATAACCCAGCGGGATAGATATTGTTAACGCACAAGGACATGCAATGACCAAAAAAACCATCCCGCGGTAAAGCCACTGCTGGAAGTCATAGTCTTGGACAAAAAAATACGGAATCAGGATAATTAGTAGCGCCAGACCGAAAACGATTGGCGTGTAAATTTTTGCTAATCTGCTGACTAGTAATTGGGTAGGTGCTTTTCTTGCAGTTGCATCCTGAACCATTTCCAGTATACGCGATAACTTGGAATCTTTAAACAAAGCGCTAACTTCAATCTCGACGGATTTTTCGGTATTGATCATTCCGGCCAAAATACTTTCATTTTTCCTTTTTAGGTTCGGTTTCGACTCTCCTGTCAAAGCCGCCGTGTTGAATATTCCGGAGTCTGAGATGAGCACACCGTCAAGTGCTACTTTTTCACCTGCTTTGACCAGGATTTTTTCGCCCGGCTGTACTTCATATGGAGAAATAATGACATTTTGATCATTTCTTAAAACTGTAACAGTGTCAGGACGGATATCAAGCAATGCTTTAATGGAACGTCTGGACCGGCTAACTGCAAGATCCTGAATCAATTCTCCAATTTCATAAAAAATCATTACTGCCACCCCCTCACTGAATTCTCCGATGTAAAAGGCTCCGAAGGTAGCGATCGTCATTAAAGAAAATTCATTAAATAAGTCCCCACGTCCTACCTTTTGGAAAGCCCGGATCACTGTTTTGTATCCGGCCAGCAAATACGCAGAAAGCATCAAAGCAATTTCGGCATATCGGTTTACTTCAATTCTCAATAAAAACGTGGTGATCAGAAAAGCAGCAAGAATAAACAGGCTAAGCCACAATGTCCATCTGCTCATCAATAAACTGTTATTTTCATCTCCTCCATGATCATGGTCATGATCGTGGTCGTCGTGATCGTGGTCGTGGTCGTGATGATGCTTCTCATGACTATGCTTTGGTCCGTTTTCTGGACCGCAGCAGTGTTCTTCCGTATGTATATGTTTTATGCTGATTTCCTCTTTCATGAAACTGAATTAAAACTGAATTAGCGGGTGTCCAGTTGGTTTAATACTAAAACAACATTTCGATCGAACTCAGAACAAAGATAGACAGATATAGCGTGCAACAGGGTTACATGTGCTGTAAATCAGGTAGTTGCACTGTTGTTGCAATTTTATATAACAAAGGTTTTTCACGTAAAAAATTAATTCAGAGGCATTTATCAGAACGAGTGCCAAATACAAACCTCAAAATAATTCAAGCAGTTTTTAAAAAGACGCTGCTTCAACGCAGAGATTCTACGATTTTGCCGAGTTTTTTCAGACTTTTATCAATGAATTCACTGTAAGGCGCGCCAAAACTGATCCTGATATAATTGGTAAATCTGGCGTCCGTGCTGAAAATCTGTCCCGGAGCGATACTTACTTTTTCCTGTAAAGCTTTTTCAAATAATTCAAAGGCATTAACATTTTTATTCATTTCAATCCACAAAACATAACCTCCCTGCGGACGACTTACCTTGGTGTCTTTTGGGAAATAATCTGATATTGCCTGAATGTAACGCAGGCATTGTGTATGCAACGCTTTTCGCATTTTTCGCATATGCAGGTCGTAACGCCCGGTTTCGAAAAACAGTCCGACCGCTGCCTGCGTTGGCGTGGCGGAAGATACCGTGCTGTTGAGTTTTATGCTGATTATTTTGTCCATAAACTTACCCGGAATGCACCAACCCACGCGATAGCCTGGTGCCAGTGTTTTGGAAATAGATGAGCAAAGCATCACTAATCCTTCTTTATCATAACTTTTGCAGGTTTTCGGGCGGGTTTTTCCAAAATACATTTCGCCATAAATATCATCCTCGATTAATGGAATCTGATGCTTTGCTAAAAGTTCAACGAGCTGTTTCTTTCGGTGATCAGGCATTAAACCTCCCGACGGATTTCCGAAATTAGGCACAAAAAGACACGCTTTGACTGGATTTGTGTGCAGAGCATTTTCAAGATATTCAATATCGACGCCCGTTTCTGCGTCTGTTGGAATTTCAAGGACCTTTAAGCCGAGACTTGTCATTACGTTAAAAATTCCGAAGTATGTCGGGCTTTCCATGGCAACGGTATCGCCCGGTTGCGTTACGGCCTTAAGGCAGAAGCCAAGTGCTTCCATGCATCCCTGTGAAGTCACGACGTCATCCGATGTAATATTTCCATTCCAATTAAACGCATATTTTGCGATCTGTTTCCGGAGTGTCAGATTTCCCTGCACGTCTTCATAAGCGGTACAGCTGTTCGGACTCCGGCGAATAGCCTCCATCATCGCTTTGTTTAGTTTTGCCTCAGGTATCAGCTCCCGCGAGGGCGTTGCAGTGGCCAGCTTGACAACCCCTTCCTGACTCAGTGTCTTGTATACAATCCTCAGCATTTCTTCGACATCAACCTTGACCAACCCAGAAGAAGGTTTTGGTGAATCTGGGGTTTTGAGATATTGCGAAGGACTAAATCGAACAAAATAACCTGATTTTGGACGCGCTTCAATAAATCCCTTATTTTCCAGCTCGATGTAGGCCTTGTATGCTGTGCTGATACTGATTCCCTGTTCTTTGCTCAGCGCACGGAGCGAAATCAACTTATCACCTGTTTTCAGTATATTCTTTTCTATCTGATTTTCAAAACGCTCCGCCACAGCCATGTAAAGGAAGTCGTCTTTACTAAGTGTTTCCTGCATATCGGTTTTTCATTTTATACAACAGATTGAAATATCTGTTATGCTGCTAATTTAAAAAAGTGAATCTGTTTTTTTAGAATTAAATGATGAATTTTTGCAGAACCATTAATCATACCTATTGATCTTTCTGTCATGAATCCGAATTTTAGAGCTTATGCAGCATTAATTCTTGTTTGTTTTTTCTGGGGAACGACTTATCTCGTCGCCCGAATTGGAGTGGCAGGTTTTCCGGCATTCATGTTTATGGGGATCCGAAATACGATCGCCGGAACCCTTTTACTGGCTTTCCTATTTATCAGCGGGAATGAAAAAAACTGGGATTGGCGAGACGCGCGCCTACAGATTATTCCCGGATTGTGTTTGATTACTTTTGGAACAGGTATTGTCGGCTGGGCCGTCAGATATATTCCAAGCAGTCTGGCTGCGCTGATCTGTTCACTTATTCCGATCTTTACCATCATTCTCAACCTTATGCTGAGGAAAAATGAAAAAGTGAACTGGCAGATTATGGCAGGTATGCTGCTTGGATTTTCCGGGGTTGTGCTGACTTTTAGCGATAACCTGGAATTTGTGCATGACAAAGACGGACTGAAAGGAATTCTTGTCGCACTTTTTTCCTGTATTTCCTGGTGTTTCGGCGGGTTATATACCCAGGCTTACAAATCAAATTCCAGTGCTTTTTTTAATGCCGGAGTTCAAATGTTAACCGGTGGTATTGGATTGTTTGCTTTAAGTATTTTCAACGAGGACTGGAATCACATACCTGCGATGAACAATACTTCCCTGCTCGCTTTACTCTATCTGATCTGTTTCGGGTCAATTTTGGCATTTGGGGCCTATTTATATGCGATGTCTAAACTTCCGGCAGGTCTCGTTTCTGTATATGCCTACGTTAACCCGCTTGTCGCGATTTTACTGGGATTCATTATTTTAAATGAGAAGTTGACCTGGTATACAATTATCGCATTTTCTGTGACCATGACCGGTGTGTTTCTCGTAAAGTCCGGCTACGGCCTGCAACAGCGTAAAGTATAAACCATCACCATATGAAACTACATGAATTTGTCTTCCTGTATCGACGTGACCTACACCGTTTGAAAAAGGAAATTTCGGCTTACCATACAGAAGAATCGCTCTGGGTGAAAATTCCCGGTACGATCAATTCCGGCGGAAATATCTGCCAGCATCTTATCGGAAATCTCCGGAGTTATATCGGATTACATATCGGCAGGTTCGCATATGTCAGAGATCGGGATGCAGAATTTAATTTACGGATCTTCACAAAAGAACAATTGATTGAAGAGGTTGATTTTTTGCTGGAAATAATCCCCGGGGCGATTCTTAAAATGAATGAAGATCTGCTGACCGAAGAATATCCGCAAGAAGTTGTTGAGATACATAGTCACCAGAGTTATGCATTCATCTTGACCCATCTGTATCAGCATCTGGCCTGGCATACAGGACAAATTAATTATCACCGGAGAATTGCCGATAGTAATCAGAGCAAGGTTTAAAAGATTTTGAGTTAAATATAAATAGCCAGCAGTCACGCTGTGCCAGGTAATGATTTTTTGAGAGTTTTATATTATTAGAATGAACAAAGTACTAAAAACTGATCAGGAAGATATTTCGCTGATTTTAGATGAAATAAAAAAATATAGTGCCGATTATCTGGCTTCGCTTCATGATGCACGAACTTCGCATACGGATCAAGACGTAAATCTAGAGCCGCTCGGGGACACCGGTTTAGGTACGTCGAGGACACTGGATTATTTTAACGAGAATTTCCGTAAGATAATCGTTTCAAGTGCCGGCCCCCGCTACTGGGGATATGTTGTAGGAGGGGTAACGCCGGCTGCTTTGGCCGGGGACTGGCTAACATCTGTTTTTGATCAAAACACGCAGACTACTCATGGAAGCGGGGATATTTCTGCAATTTTGGAGAAGCAAACCATTCGACTGATCGCTGAATTATTTGAGCTCCCTGATGTATTCAACGGTGGATTTGTCTCTGGCGCCACGATGTCAAACTTCACCGGTCTGGCGGTTGGACGGCAATGGGCCGGGTTACAAATTGGAAAAGATATCGCTCGCGATGGAATGAGTGACGAAATCGTGGTTTTGGCAGCGACGCCACACTCGTCCGTGATAAAGTCGTTATCCATGCTTGGTTTTGGCAGCAGTAAGATTATCAAAATCGGTACGCTTCCCAATCGTGAAGCCATGGATTTGACTGTTCTGGAAAGGAAATTATTCCAATTGCAGGGGAAACCGGTAATCATTAGTTGCAGTGCAGGAACGGTCAATACCGTTGATTTTGATGATTTAGCTGCTATCGCGAAACTTAAAGAAAAGTATAATTTCTGGATGCACGTGGACGCCGCCTTTGGCGGTTTTGCTGCGTGTTCAGCAGACTATCAATACCTGGTGAAGGGTTGGGAATATGCAGATAGTATCACCATCGACTGCCATAAATGGATGAACGTGCCTTATGATAGTGCAGTTTTCTTTACGAGAAAAGAACATTCGAAATTACAGGTACAGACTTTTCAAAATTCCAACGCCCCATATCTGGGTGATCCGCTGGAAAATTTTTCTTATATGAATTTTCTACCGGAGAATTCACGGCGGTTCAGGGCGTTAACAGCCTGGTTCAGTCTGGTTGCGTATGGGAAAGAGGGTTTTAGATCGATCGTTGCAAATAGCGTGAACTGTGCGAAGGCATTCGGTGACTACCTGGAAGCAGATGAGTCTTTTGAATTGACGGCCCCTGTCAGATTAAATGTTGTTTGTTTTAAACTGAAAGAAGCAGAGAAAACCCCAGTTTTTTCGGACACGTTGAATAAAACAGGAAAAGTATTTATGACGCCGACAGTTTTAAATGGTGAGTTCTGCCTTCGTGCAGCTTTTGTTAATTACCTGACTACGAGGGAAGACGTTGATTTTGTTTTTGAGGAAATGAAAAAGATTGTAAGAGTTCTGTAACCGTTAATTAGATTTTGGTAAAATAATGCTGTACGTAGCAACGCTTTTGTGTATTTTAGTGTCTATATTTTTAGACCTCCCAAAAAGTAATACACATGCTGAAACGTTCTGTACTATTTCTCTTCATTCTTAGTTTGCAACTGATTAATTGCAAACAGGCAAAGTCGTTTGTAAGCGCGAGTGAGCTTCCAAACTATGACAGACAGGCGGCGGATCATATCTTATTTCTGGATTTTTTGCTCACTCAGGAAGGTAAAAATGCAGCTGTTAAGGCAAAATTGGTAAATTCAATTGCTGGTAACGGCAGGATGAAAGATCTTGGTTCCGCAAGAATTCAGCAAAATCAAATCAAAGCGGTTCATTTTTTTACTGATAAAAGACAGCCAGTTGAGATTTTCTACGAACATCCCTTATTCCGTTCGGTTGAGGTTTTCAGTAAGGATGGAACTTTGAGCCAAGACGCTCAGGTAGCTCGGAAAGGCATCCTTTCCATACGTGTTCAGGACGATCCTGCACGGGAGAAAATTGACCTATATAGCGTAACTCCAGAAGGAGAGTTGAAAATATACAGTCTTCTGGTAAAGAAATGAGACTATTTTTTACCATACTCGCTTGTCTGGCTGTTTTGTGTTCAAGCGCTCAGAAATTTCCTGTAGATACCATCTACAAGGCCGGCCCGATCGACAATCGTGTGAATATTGTAATTCTGGGGGATGGTTTCACACAGGAAGAAATGCCGAAATTTGCATCAGAAGCGAAAAAGTTTGCTGACTTTTTTCTGAGTTATTCTCCCTACGATCGGTATCGAAATTATTTTAATATTTTTTCGATTGGAACGCCCTCAAAAGACAGCGGTATTACAAACCCGGGTTCTGCCATTGATGCTTATCCCAACCAACCGGTCGAGAAAAAGGATACCTATTTTGCGTCATCTTTTGGTCAGAGTATTCACCGTCTTGTTACCATTTCTGGTTATTCTGCTTTGTCTGATCTGCTGGCGAAGAACTTTCCCTCATATGATTTAATCGTCATTCTGGCAAATTCTCCCTGGTACGGAGGGTCAGGAGGTTCTTTTGCTGTTCATACGCTGGATAGTCAGGCCAACAAAATCGGTGTGCATGAGATTGGCCATACCTTGACACGCCTGAATGACGAATACTGGGCCGGCTCAGGTTATGGCTGGGAGGCACCAAATATGACAGGAAACAGCGACCCTGGGTCAATCAAATGGAAAAATTGGCTTCACGCAAATAATGTCGGGGTTTTCCGGCACGGCGAGGGCGAAGCCTCTCACTGGTTCAAGCCAACTTCCATGAATTGCCTGATGGAGGTTTTGAATAAAGAGTTTTGTAACGTATGTCGCGAGGCAACCGTGGAGCGAATTCTGGATTTGGTTGATCCTGTCGAGAAATTTACTCCAGCCAATAATGAGCCCGTTGTCGTCAACCAGCAGGGGCAATCTTTTATTCTGGAATTATTAAAGCCGAATCCCAATTCACTCTCCGTTGAGTGGAGCCTGGATGGGCGCGTACTAAGAACGAGAACCGAGAAGTTGACGGTTCCGTATCATGTCCTAAGAAGCCGTATCACAACGCTGACTGCTACCATTTTTGACTCAACTGCTATCAGTAAGCAAGACGAGCGCCAATTTAAACGCTCAAAAATAATTAGCTGGAAAATCGAGCGGAAGGACGCTCCTTTACGGTTTCGGATTTTGGCGTCGAAAGATTCTATTTGTGCCGGAGAGGCTTCGATTCTTACTGCACTTGGCTGCCCGGGTTCCATTGTGTGGTCAACAGGTGAAAGGACGGAGATTATTTCCGTACGTCCAGCCGGCTCAACTTCTTACAGTGCTACGTGTCGGGATGCGTCCGCGGTTTCATATGAAGCATTCATGAAAGTAAATGTGAATCCAAATCCGGATGTCACATCTTCCAATGACGGTCCGTATTTCGAAGGTGCGACGGTTCGTTTGAAGGCCTCCGAGAATGACAGCTACAATTGGACAGGCCCAAATGATTTTACATCAAATCTGCAAAATCCCACATTTACCAATGCAAGACTTTCTGACGCCGGTTTATATGAGGTTGAGGTAAAAACCAAAAAGGGATGTTCAGCAAGATCGCAGACAAGAGTTATTATTGACCCACTTCCAGCCGTTGATGCTGATCTCAGAAATGCAGTACAGGTCTTTCCAAATCCGGCAAAAGAGCTGGTGTACATCAAAGTCGGGCTTGCAGGATTATCGGAGTTCACACTTTATGATTTGAGCGGAAGAAAGATGCTTCAGAAAACTTTCCTGCAGGCAACGGAAATCAACCTAAAAAAATTAAGTGCGGGTAACTATGTATACCGTCTGTCGAACGGCAAGAATCAGACTTCCGGGAAATTGTTGCTGGAATAAAACCCAGCAACAATTATCCTTTTATCAGCTAACCAAAGACTTCGGCTTGCGGCCAACTTTGGTTTTATTCCTGATTTTTTCCGGGCGGGGACGAATCTCCGCTGAGTCAAAATAGCGTGTCAGTGCTTCAAGAATAATATCCTTCTGAGTGAGTCCTTCCCAATATCCGTAGTCCTTCATTTTTTCAAGAAGAGCGTAGTCACAATCAAATGTAACTTTTGTGGGAGCAGAATTATTTTCACTTGTTGATGAATTTGCTTCAAAATCGTCGTTGATGTCAGAGACAATGGGAAGAGGTGCGAAATCAAATTTCTTGTCCTTTGCCATATTTTAATTGTTTATACGTTCCAGAATTTCCTTCGTTAGCTTATAATAATCTTCGGCTCCGTTACTGCTTGGGGCATAATCGAAGATATTAGTTCCGCCCGCCTGCGCTTCAGACAAAGCAATATTATCACGAATATAGCTATTCATAAATACGTCACCAAGTTGCTCCTTAGTAGCGCTGATAAGTTCGTGACTTATTTTCTTTCTTATTTTTGGATTATACCGTGTTGCGAATACGCCGCCAAGGTTTGTTGTCGGACTTATCTTTTTGATTTCCGCGGAGTAAACCAGGAAGTTGCGAAGACCTTCATAACTTAAAAATTCAGCTTGCAATGGCACATAATACTGGTGGCAGGAAACTAGTGCCATTCTCGTATTTCCGTTCAGGGCAGGCGGGCAATCGATGATCACAAAATCATAACGGTCCTTTATTTTTTCAAGTGCAATTTTCAGATTAAAAGGGAAAATCGGAGCTGACTTGATCGTGTCTTCCTTGTGGCTCATTTCTGCTGAACCAGGTAAAATATCCACATCTCCCACATGCTTTACGATTTCTTCAAATTCATATTCTCCCGTGATGAAAGAACCGCTGTCTTTTTTCAAACCGCTGTGAACAATTCCAAAACTTTTTGTCAAACTGGCCTGAGCGTCCAGGTCTATTACCAGCACTCGTGCATTAGCAAACTTAGCAAGACCCGCTGCGATACTCTGTGCGGAAGTAGTCTTTCCAACACCACCTTTGTTGTTAACAATACTGATGATCTTCATTTAAAAGTATTATATGTATTAAAAGTTAAGAATTTACAATTCGTTTGGTTTGTAAATAAAGGTAAAATATTGATAGAACTAATAATATAAACTAAAAAGATTTTAAAGTTTTAATTTTATTGATAAGTATAGTATTAATAAAAAGTATAATATGTTCTATATTTAAAATTCGTTAAATAGCCTCTTAACAGATATTTATATATTTTTATGGTATATCTGAAAAGCATGAGTATGTTAAAAAAGCCTTTCGAGGAAAGGCTTTTTCAATTAATACGATCGTTGGAATACCAAGATATATTTATGTTTATACGAGATTTTGCAGCTTCTTATCCAACTAGGCGTGATTACGGGTCTGTATGCCAGATGTGTATCGATGAAGATTATACATTAAAAATACGGTAAAGAAGACCGCGATAACAACGACATTTCCAAGTATACCGTAGTTATCCAGATACCCGGATGGCGTTTCTTTCACGATCATACCGGCGATGATGGAAGCAATGCCGCCTGCGATTTGTTGAATCGAAGCGTTGACACCCATGAAAGCACCACGGTCCTGCTGTACTGGCACAGCAGTCATTAACGCACTCGCGGAAATCATCCTGGCAGTGATTCCGACAAACAAAAGGACATTGAGAACGATGATTATCCATAGCGGCGTGACGCCGAGATTGCAGTAAATTAAGGTGATTATTGATGTAATAACCGATCCTATAAGGAACATTTTATATTTGCCGATATTGTCGCTCAGTTTCCCGATCATAGGGCTGGCGAAAAGCATACACACGCCTGTGACCATATACAGGTAGGGAAGCTGCGTGATACTGATTCCCAAATTATGGACGCCAAATGCACTCCCGAATGGCATTAGCATAAAGCCACCCGTGGCCAGAAGTGTGGTCGCTGCGAAGGCTTTGAGGTAATTTATATTGGAAAATATGGCCGTTAAATGCTGAAAAGCATTGGCTTTGGTCTGTAACTTCAAATGCGCATCAATAGGTTTCATGTAGATCAGAATGGAAAGAGCGACGAGGATACTTAATGCTACGATCATTTGAAAGGGAGCGTGCCAGTTGAACATGTTTGCCAGAAATAGACCCAGTGGAATACCAATCACCTGGCTGCTCGCGAATGCCATCTGTACGAATCCCATAACGCGCCCGCGAACCTGAATGGCAAAGAGATCTGTAATGATCGCGTAGCTGATCGAGCTCATCACGCCGCCAAAAATTCCTGTAACGATTCTGGCAATCAGTAGAAAATGGTAGTTCGGAGCCAATCCACAAAGGAGAGTTCCAAAAATAAATCCACCATAAAAAAACAGTAAAAGTTTCTTCCTGTCAAACTTGTCGGCGAAGCCTGCCGCTAGTAAACCGGCTGCTCCGGCGCTGAAAGCATAAGCCGATACAACCAGGGCAAATTGTGCTGTAGTGATGGAAAGTTCCTTTAGTAAAATGGCTCCCAACGGAGAGAGAACCATGAAGTCAAGTATTACTGTAAATTGTACTATTGCAAGAATAGTAACGATGAACTTTTGGTAACCTGTAAATGTGTCTGGTTGACTTTCTGTCATATATTAATGGTTTTAGTCGATCAACTCTTCGCAAATGAAGCCTTCGCTGTTCAGTATCTGGATGACGTGATCCGTGTGTGGTACGTTCGATTCGATGCGAAG
The DNA here is from genome assembly GCF_900108855.1 of Dyadobacter koreensis. GTDB lineage: Bacteria > Bacteroidota > Bacteroidia > Cytophagales > Spirosomataceae > Dyadobacter > Dyadobacter koreensis. Next base: position 371,744 of record NZ_FNXY01000004.1, on the reverse strand, counting down.
AACATTGTCAATGTCTGTAAGGTCCACGTTCCATCTGATAATCTTAGTCTCTGCATTCAGGACTGGCTCTATTTTCTTCATGTCTCTATGGTGCAGATTTGTCTTGAAAACCAGCACATGTTTATTTTCCTGAAATTGCGTTTGCATGACGAATGAATTTAGGTGATGACATTTATCGAGACGACGTTTGAGTAGACAGAAATACTTTAATCAGGACAAATAATTTTCAAGGCTTCAATGCTTTTAAAACAAGTGAGAGCGTCTGATCAATCTGTGCTTCATCCAGAATGAAAGGCGGTCGTCCGGGCATACTTGTTCCGGAAATATGAAATTTGACCAATTGATACAGCGGCGCAAAAGCAATGGACCAATAAATTTCAATCGGTAATTGAATAAGTTCATTTCTGGCTATTGCCGTATGTACAAACCGGGTCATTGCATCAATAAACCTTCGGTCGATCACGGAGCGGTCAATCAGCGGCGAATGTTTCATTTGTTCCATGAAAGTCATACTCAATGGATTGTCCAGACAATATTTCAATCGATTCATCCATTGAACTTTCAGTCCTTCATCAAAATGACTTTCGGGATCAAAATTTACAAGCGTTGCTACTGTCATTTTTTCAAACTCTTCTGTGTAAAGCTGCTGGATCAAGTCCTCCCGGTCCTTAAAATAAATATAGATCGTTGCAACAGAAACAGATGCAGACTTAGCAAGTTTATGCATACTAAGCCCATCAAATCCCTGATTTACAATCATTTCAATTGCCTTTTCTCTTATCAGGATTTCCTTGTTAACATCTCTCGTTCTCATATTATTGCAAATATAAATGAACGTTCGTTAATTTTAGTGATTTGTTGAAGTTTATTTTGTCATGGATTAACTATCTGTGAGATGTTCTTAGACTTTATTAGTAAGAGACGATCTGATGGAGGTGATGTTCCAGATGATCGACATAGTCTGTGATATAGAAATGCAATGGCTGTGGTTTCCCGTCTCCCCCCACGCCAGTTAAGCGAAGGTTTTCTTCCGGGATAAATTTAAGAATGTGAATAAGATGTTTGTTGTAAAGTGTCCAGAAAGCGATAAGGTGGGAGCGATCCAAATCAATATAATGGCTAAGTGAATTCCACTGGTTTTGATCGTAAGATATTAAAGTGCCGTGTTCATGTTGTATCCGTATAAAACGGTGATGGTTATTGGCTGCACTGTCTACCAAATGCCCAAGTATTTCCTTTTTGCTCCATTTCCCGGGAGATGGCTTCACCAAGAATTCTGAATTGCTTATTTTTTCAAGAAGTGGCGGAATAATTTTGCAAAGGCGACGAAGTCTTTCGATAGATTCAGTTACAACGATCATTAGGGAATGTCAGTAATGATAAATTTTTCAACTATTTTTTTGTTATACCCTTTATAGCCACCTTGAAAATCACGGCCGGCGATGGCGATAAAATCTGCCATTCGCTGCGAATTCAATTGTGATAACAGGTGGTCGTACTGTCCATCATATTTAATAAAATAGCCAGAGTAAACCGTACAATCGGGATTGTCGTACAAAATGAAATTTGGAAAGCGGTTCATCGGAGAAAAGATAATTTTTTTTCCAAATGATGAATCAAGTCCCTGCGCACGGCCAAAAGCGTACCAGGCTACTGGATTCACCTTACCATTATCCCGTTTCAAAAGTTGACTCTTTATCTTTTTTAAATATTTATAGGCATGAGGGAAATCCATTTTTAATTCATCTTCTGAAATAATTTTATGCTTTCCCAATTCGTTTTTTTTGTAAGGGAAAAGAATATATTCCGAAACCGGATCTGATGACTTTTTCAGCTTTGACCCTTTTACTGCTGGTTTTAAGATAGATTTTTCAAACTTGCTAACAATTCCATTTTTACTTACAGCTGTCAATAAATCGTCTTTTTCTTCAAGTATTTTGAACAGAAACAATTGATCGGCCAGTGTGGTGATGCCAACCGATATCTGACAAAGATCTCCTAATGTAGTTCCTGATAGAGTCACACCTTCTTCGGTTGTTAAATGCCATTGTGAATCCCCGTCGAGTTCACTAAACTCAATATTTCTAATTCCGTATTGAAAATCATAATCACTTAATTCATAACGAAAAGTTTCGCGTTGCTGCCTTCCGAAAATGGTAATCGCCGCATAGGTACCGGTATTTCCAAAAATCCTGACAGAACGGTAATTCGTGATCTGTTTTAAGTTTTGATTTTTTACAAAATGCTCACGTAGTGGTCTCGCGGTCTCGGAGCTTAAAAACGAATTGGGTGTAATAAACCCGCATGTTCCATTTTCTCTTAACAAGTTACACGCAAGTTGAATAAATGCCATATAGGCGTCCGTAGAGCCAGCCCGGCAAAAGGAATATTTTTTTTGAACAAATTGTCTCTGTAAACTGTCGAGATTTTGGATTCGTATATACGGAGGATTTCCAACGATTAGATCAAATTTCTCCTTTTGATCTATTTGTCGCAGTGCATCCAGGTTTTTAAGTTTCCAGTCAATACTCAGCGCATATGGCTTGACCAACGCATCAAGATTATGTCGGCATGCAGCGATCGCGTCTGCGTCAATATCCCAGCCGTGTATGTTTTCAAGATTTTGTTTTAAATCTTCCCTTTCGGAATTTTCGATTATATATTGCGCGATAGAGATAAGAAAACGCCCGTCGCCACACGCAGGATCAAGAATAGTCTGAGATCTGAAATCGAGCTCATAAAAACCGGAATCTTTAAGAATTTTTTCTACGATATGGATCGGTGTATAGACCTGTCCAAGCAACTTTTTTTTATCGTATGTGCGTGTCTGTGAAGCCATTAATTTCTAATAATCAATTCCTTTTTTCTTTTCGAGAATTTTGGTGACAAAAATTTAGCACTGTGATTGGCTTGATCTTATCTATCTGTTTCAAACCTTGTTTATCATACGCTCTTATCAAAGCATGGTCTACCAGCACATTTGTATCCAGAGATAGAACCATAATCCAAATTTGTCTTTTATTCCTGCATCTTTAATTTCCTTATCAGTCATTTTGCTCAATAGACAAACTTTTGCAAACCCCATTAATTTATGTGGAAGTGATTTTTGAAAGTCTTCTATTTCAGATTTAGATAGATTATTTTTTTGAATAGCTTAACCAGACAATCCTTTATAAGGCTGGAAGTGAAGTTTCAGGTCATGAGGCGTGGATTTTCGATTCCTGAATTACCGATTTTTTAACTGTTAAAGTTAGTTTAACTTATGTCTCTTTAACTTTTTCCATTTACATGTATGTTTTAAGCTATACTTTTTAAATGTACGTATATTTCTAGTTTTTCAAATAACAGATTCGAAATCCTTTCAGACCGCGGATATAATCAGTTACCACAGGTGAGTCGATATCTCCAAACAATATTTCATATGTATTCTCATGGAACGTAAATGAAGTATGGTCATGACGAACACGGGTGGAGCCTGCTTTGTAAAAAGTGCCAATTTCTCCCGTGGTTAATGCATCCTTATCAATAAAACCTATCAGTGACGCGATTGTGCCGCGAGATTCGGATTGATGGAACGATATGCAGAAGTAATGTGAAGTTTTCGATCCAGGCTTATGAAGCTGATGAGCGGGAATATTCAGGACAAAATTGGACGACAAATCTCCCGAACGTCTTTTCATAGATTTGATATCAACAGAGAAATTTTGCTCCTCTGATATGATCAGGAAATCTTGTCCGAAATCCCGACCATCACTTGCGCCGAATGATTTGGCAGGGCGGTGGAAATGGTAAAGATCCGCAAAGATGATTTCACCTAATGTTCCGGTGTAACGCAGCATTCTTGTTCTGGAAAACCGGTCGTCGTGATGATCCCAAATATTCGGAATTTTGTAATGGCGAAGTGAATGTTCAACCAATTGGCGGGCAAATTGTTTCTGCTCGTCACTTACCGAGATTTGTATGTAAAAGGAATTTCTCAAAACAGTTTGCTCCACGCGAATCTAATGAGCAATAGCGTGCCGACAAATCCAATTACAATATAGGCAAATGGTACGTAAGTAAAAGCGACCAAATGAATTCTGTCTACAAACCACATCATCCCGATCATAGCTGTAATCAACGTCAAAAACCCTGAGAGTTTTCCAAATCCGGGAATTAATGAGAAAGGAATTTTCTGCTTAATGAGCATCAACGTTAATACCATGGAAATAACGGGTAAAAATTGCATGATAATATTGGCCTGCCAGATACTTTGTCTTTCGAACAAAAATAAATAAATATTGAGCGTGACAGCGAAAATTCCGGGAATGCAGACAGCATAAACGATGATTGCATAGATGATTCCCCAAAATTTAACATCCCGGCTGCCCGTCGCAGTCTGGCCAACGATCCAGGCGATAAGCGGCAGAAGAATAAAATAGCTGGCAAGTGGCCAATAATTGGAAGAAACCTGATTAAATAAATCTCTAAGCGTCATTTCTTATTATATAAAAAGGGAAAAATGGGGCAGGGGGTAACCCTTTCTCCATTCCTCCCTTCACAGAATCTTTAATTTTTTATAAAGTTAGCAAGAAACCAATTGTAAAGTTAGCATCCCAGTCGAAAACAAATTGCTGGCAGCCCGTAGCATCAGCCACGGCTTTATAAATATTGATGCCCGCTTTTGATTTTGCGTTTGATAATTTCGAATAATCAGAGGGCGCACTTAAAACTGTGAAGCGTTCTTTGTCTTTACGGACTTCCTTAGCCATTTCAAACGGCACGCCTCCAATAATAAATGCTGTTTTGCGCAGTTCCGATGGGACCTGTTTTGCTTTCGCACTTACTTCGTCATATACTTTTTTATCGTCTGTACCTTCCTGGAAATATTTAGCACCATAAGTTTCAATAGCTTTTATCCCACTTCCTGCGATCCAGGAAATTTTTGTATTACCAGATCCAATGTCAACTACAAATGATTTTGTTGCATAATCGGCCGGTAAAACAGATTTCAATGCAAGCTGTCCTTCCTGTTCCGCGGTTACCTGGTTTACAACATATCCAAGTGATTTCAAGGCAGCTGTAATTTTCTTCGTTACATCCGCTTTTGCAGCACCTGAACTTACTACGAAATGGATATCTTTTTTACCAACTCCGAAATCGAGCATTGTTCCGATGTACTTTTTAAGGCCGATACGGATATCTTCGTCCGTAGCCATATTTTCGGTTACAAGGCTGTTGCCGAATTCTGATTTTTCAAGTTTCCAGCGTTTTTCACTGTCAACTTTGATGATAAAAGAGTTAAATCCACTTGCTCCAAGTTCTACAACGCCTTTCAATTTTCCATTGACTGGCTCAGGGGTTGTGTAGTCAAAAGCTTGTTTTGATGGAGCGGCTGCAGGATTCTCGTTTGAAGTGGCATCGGAGGTCTCGGAAGATTCTGAATTCGACGATACCGAGTCAACAGTTGATTTTTGTTCCTGGGCCACTTTTTCAAGGGCCTGCTGGCCGCCAAAATATTTATAGCCAACAAAAATGGCTCCTATAACCAGGGCTGTAATTAATAATCTTCCGGCAACGGTTAGTCTTTTCATTGTTTGTTTAAAGTAAATTGAAAAATGTAGTTGTAATAAATCGGTTAATCCAGTAGGCCTTTGTAGCTCGAACTTTTCGGAGGATCAATTGAGCGGGAAGGCGGATTTGGGGTATCGAGCTGTATCAATTTGAAATCTCCTTTGTTATAAGCTTCCAGCATCGCCTGACCTTTATCCGACAATATACCATTCTGAACATCGACTCCATTAATAAAGTCAAGTGAAAGATCCATCGCGCGTTTCATTTCTCCGAGTTTCAGGCTCATATCGTCCTGGATATATTCCATCGACTCATCGAAATAAAACTTTTTGTCAGGATTGCCTTTAAAAATACTTACCGCAGTACGCAGCGCGTTCGAACTTTCTTTGACAATCCGATATTCCGCCTCTTTTAGTTTAACCTTGATCTCCGTTTCCTTAATAATATAATCTGCGCTCTTGTTCACTTTTTCCATGAATTCGAGAATCGTTTTCATATTGCGTTGCAGCGGGAACAGCTTCTCATTCATTTCCTGTAAACCAGCGCCTTCGATCGTCGCCAATGAAGCCGTTTCCTTCATTCCCGGGCGGTCCGTCATTTGGCTTGCCTTGTTCGCTTCTGCAAATTTTTGCTTGATCTCTTCGTTATTCTCCGTGATTTTTTTGTTCAGTTTTACTAGCTGACCCGCAAGAATGTTAATTTGTCCCTGCATTTTTTCGCGTTTTTCTTTTAGATCGTCGATATAAATCTTCATAATCGCGATAGGATCAAGTTTGATGATCAAACCTGTTATTTTGCGCATTAGCGTTTTGAACAGGAAAAATACCGCTGTACGAACATCCTTGCTTGTGAATAGAAAAACCAGTACAGCAAGTACCGCGAGCAGAAAGCCCAGATACAATGTGTTCTGCGTCACATCGATCAAAAAAGCAGCCAGTTTGTTCCAGTAGTATAAACCAAAAGCGCCAAGTCCGCCGAGAAAAAGCAGTGAGGTAATCCCTTCCGGCTTGCTCCAATAGGATCGCTTGGAATGATCATCCTGCGAGCCGCCGATTTGTGTGAAGTCTGGTGATGCCATAGTCGAAGGTTTATTTTAGGTATTGATTAATTTTAGTAAGGTCTGAATTTATCTGTTCCACAAAACTCTGGTATGTAATTTCAAAGCTTTGACGGTTCGCGTTAAGTTTTGAACTTTGTTCTGCCACTTCACCGGAAATCTGGCCCAGGCGATTTTTATTATCGTCGATTTTCTTTTGGAGATTAGCGATTTCCTGCGCGTATGCAGTATTGTTCTCTTCCAGTTTTTTTACTTCATCCGTTAAAGAGCCGACGCGCTCCTTTATTGCCCGGTCTACATCTTTCAGGAATGATTCCCGGTCCTTTCCCAGGATAGAGAGATACTGATTTGCCGAGGTTGTTAAAATGGAATTATCCTTGATTCCGCCCATTGCCTTAAAGCTGGCCCAAGCAGCCTGGAATTTCTTTTCCTCTCCAAGCTCAAGGCTGTCCATACTCTGCAGAGCCTGTTTAAATTCGAAATAATCCGGACCGGGTAAGTTTGCTTTTTCCAGCAAATCCACAAAATGTTCAACAAATTTCCGGTCAACGTTCGCTGTTCCGGCAACGTTCGGTACAGTAGCCGCAGGAACTGATTTTGCTTGCTCCGCAGGAGTTTCGGAAACCGGTTTAACTTGTGTAGGTTCTGTACTTTCGTTAATAAAAAAGCTCAGTATCTTCTTGCCGATACCAGGTTCAGAATCTGCCATTTTTCAGTTGATCTAGGTTGGTTGATAGTCGTAACGAGAGTAGTAATAATGCCGTATTTTAGCGGATTTACTGCTTTCTTGTATCAATATTACTAAAATTCAAGTGATTTATTGGTGCAGTATAGTTACAAATGGCTGCCTGAATTGATGGAGGTCATAATTCCTTGATGAATTATTCAAGCGCAAAAAAAATCCGGACCAAAAGTTTGATCCGGGAGAGCCATCTTCCTGGGTTTTCGGTGTTCAAATTATTCCTTGAACCGTCTGGCAAATGATTCTTCATAACTCGAACCGATCGGGATTTCTTCGCCAGCCAGACTGATGATTTTATTTCTGACGTTTTCGATTCTTTCAAACGGGATAATAAACGAACGGTGCACACGGATAAATTCCTGCTCTGGCAGTTTTTGGAGCATGGATTTCATCGTCATCCGGACGACCAGTGGCTTGGCGTTTTGAATATGGATTTTTAAGTAATCGTCCAGTCCTTCGATAAACAAGATATCGGCATAAGCGATTTTATGTAGACTGTAATCAGCTCGGACCAACAAATATTTCAAACTTTCAGGCGGATTTTTGAAATGGTGGTACTCTTTCGCTTTATTTGCCGCTTGCTGAAAACGCTCGAATGTGAACGGTTTGAGTAAATAATCAGTGGCATTTAAATTAAATCCTTCGACAGCATGTTCCGCATATGCTGTGGCAAAAATTACCATCGCTTCGTGCGGAATAGACTGATAGAAGTCAAGCCCGGACATAGAGGGCATATTTATATCCAGGAAGATCAGATCGACAGGATTGTTTTTTAGATATTCCCTTGCGTCGCCGGTCCGGCTGAATGTTTTTTGCAAATCAATGAAGTCGATCTTAGCGCTGAAATTCACGAGTATCCGCAATGCTGGCGGTTCGTCATCCAGGGCGATAGTTCTGATCATGCGAGATTAAGTTTAAGATCAACGATAAATTTTTCATTGCTATACTGAATGCTCAATTGGTGCCTTGCGGGATATAACAACTGCAACCGGGCCTTGGTATTTCTTAAACCAATGCCGCCAGAAGAATCTGCCTCCTGGCTACCAAATCTAACTTTATTGTTTGAAACGTATAAATTAAGCGAATCATTTTTAGAGGTTAACGAGATTTCGATTAAAGATGGATGTTCCGGATTTACGCCATATTTGAAAGCGTTTTCTATAAAGGAAATCAATATCAATGGCGCTATCTTTTGGTTAACAACGGCCCCTTCTGTTTGAAAATTAATGACAACTGTATCATCGAGACGAAATTTTTGTAGTGAAACATAATTCTGGATATACTCGATTTCTTTGTTCAGCGGCACCATGTTTTCGCTGGCGTCACGGATTACGTAACGCATAAGGGAAGAAAGCATGACCACCGCATCCGCGGTCCGATCCGATTTTTCAATAGCGAGTGAATAGATACTGTTCAATGTATTAAAAAGGAAATGAGGATTTATCTGAGCCTTCAGATAAGATAATTCTGTATGAAGCTTTTCCTGTTCAGATCTTTTCAACCGATCGTTGATCTTTACAGCAAATGAAACAACAAGTCCTACCAGAAATAGAAACATCGTCTGACTGTTTTCAAATGCGCCGGGAGGTTTCTCAAATCGCTCTGATTTTGGTGGGCGATCAGGAAAAGGTGCGGGCATCCTTGGTTTTCGGTCTAGCTGATGCATGAGAAGAAGAATACCAGCAAAAAAAACGATGACAATTCCTATATAAGTGATATGCTTTTTAGCAAAATAAAATTTCGGTATCAAAACATAATAATTCACATAAAAAAACGAAAGCATCAGCAGATAGGAAAGCAAATTTGTTCTTTCATGCGCATTTTTTTCCAACACAACAACCGTGGGAAATCCCGTTGGGGCGAAAATGTACGGAAGTGCGAGAAAAGCGAAAATGAAAAAACAATGACTAAAAAACTGAAATATCCTGATCTTCATATGGGTCTGTTTTCTGAAATGTACGAAACGGGAAGTTGACTAAAAAACCTTTGCGGTAATTGGGCTTAATGTGTCGGTAATTCGCATAGATTTCAAATGATATCGTTAATTTCACCACAGAAAGTTTTACCAGACCGGACTTTTCGAGAAGAATGACTTTATTTACTAATCCCTTTCATTATGCTTAAATTAGGTTTTAACAGTGCCATCCTGGCTGATTTTGGCTTTGAGCATGTTGTAAAATTTGCCGGAAACAACGGATTTTCATGTGTTGAGATGATGTGCTGGCCTGCCGGTAATGCAGATAGCCGAAGGTACGCCGGCGTTACACATATTGACGTAAACAACCTGACAGACCAACGTGTCTCTGAAATTCAATTCGTTTTAAAGGAAGCACAGATCAGTATTTCTGCTTTGGGCTATTATCCTAATCCTCTGGATCCGGATCCTGTTAAATCTGAATTTTATCTGGAACATATTAAAATGGTGATCCGTGGTGCGGCTAAATTGAATATTCCGGTCGTAACAACCTTTATAGGCCGGGATCCGTCCAAGAGTATCAAAGAAAACCTCAAAACTTTTGCAGATGTCTGGCCTGCGATTGTCAAAGTAGCAGAAGAAAACGATGTAAAAGTGGGTATTGAAAATTGCCCTATGTTTTTCACTGATGACGAGTGGCCGGGCGGAAAAAATCTCGCGATAAGCCCTGCGGTCTGGGACAGAATGTTTGAAATTATTCCAAGCCCGATCTTTGGTTTAAACTATGATCCCTCGCATATGATCTGGCAAATGATGGATGAGGTAAAACCGATCTATAATTACAAAGACAGACTTCACCATATCCATTTGAAGGATGTAAAGTTGTACAAGGATAAGCTCGATAAAGTTGGTATCATGGCAAATCCGCTTGAATATCATTCGCCGAAATTACCCGGACTGGGTGATGTCAACTGGCGCGGGTTTTTCGGTGCACTTACCGATGTTCGTTATCGGGGGCCAGTGGTTATCGAAGTGGAAGATAAAGCTTATGAATCCAGTATCACCGACGTTCAAAGCGCGATTTTAACCAGCAGAAATTACCTGAGACAGTTCCTGGCTTAGGCGGTAAATATTTTCACAAATCCGGGAAGATTGATGTTATGTCATCATTTCCGGATTTTATCGTGTTCTTTTAAAAATTCTTAGTCCCTCAATCGTTGCGAGAAGTGTGTAGTGTTTTTTTATATAGGTATTAATCACAGGCACTCTTTCGTAAGGTAGCAACATCCTGCTGAATATCGAATAGTCTGCGGGTTTAGTAGTGTCGATAAATAAAACCGGCTTGTTCGTTTCCATGTCCTGAAGAAAATCTTTTGTCCAGAATGGGATTAGTTTAGATTTCAACGAAAAATGAAAGGTGTGCGCGTCCCGAAATCCCATCGCTCTTTTAGACCTGACATATAGCTGATCGCGCCAGCCCCAGACTACAATGGGTTCATTGGCTTTGCTCTCTTTTTCTATGAGCCTGAGCACCGCAAAGTCTAAATTTTCGAAGGAAGTGTCAGTCTTTTCAGGACGGGTGTAAAGATTGAAACCTGCCATAACCGTACAGCAGACAAGGAATGCGAGGGCCAGATTTTTTCGGTATTGTTGTGCCGCGAAAGCGATCAGCAGTCCAAGCAAAAGCGTGATCGGGACCAAAAGATATAGTCTGTAATGCTGAAAAGAATTTCCTGACTGCAGAATTGAATAAAGGCTGATAAGGGTGAAGAGCACTGAAAAAATAATCGTTTTTTTCTGCATATTATCCCAGGTCCGGATCGTATTCCTACAAGATATTAGCGCTGTGAAAATAACAAACGTAACGGAGAACATGTATATCCTTGAATTTGCGGAATAATAAATAAAATTAATGATCCGGACCGGATTGAATCTCTCGCTGATTGGCACGTTAGAAAACTGCGTTGTGTATGAATAGTAAAAGTAATTCCAGAAGTAATTATTCCAGAACACCATTAGTTTATTTTCTGACAAATAGTAGATATTGATGCTTAGCGTCGGTAGAAGTCCTCCCCCGATAAGCTGCCAAAAACGTTTCCATTCTCTTCTTTGTATAATTTCGATAATCAGCATAACCGCAATCAAAAGCCCCATAGGAACATTTTGAAATTTAACGTAAGGCAGACTACCGAGAATTAAACCGGAAAAAGTGATTGAAAAGTCTTGTTTTGTTTTGTGATTGAGGTAACGCAGGTATCCATAGGTAGAGGCAGTCAAGAGAAGTATTCCGAGTTGTTCAGAATTATAAGAGGTATAATCGGAGAGAAACATTGTGCCGATAAACAGACATAGCCCCCAGGAGATAACTAAACTGAAAGATTTAAACAGGTAAAGGTTGAGGGTCTTAAAAAGAAAAAATACTGTGGAGAGCCAAAAAATAATTCCCAGACACTCAGAAGTGTAATAATTTACCTCAACTCCTAAACCGGATATTAAAATTAATGGGAATACAGTTAAGGGACGCGAGTCTGTATAATTAAAAAAGGTCCAGAGTCGGTCAGGATAATGCTCAATTGAAATGAGCGAACTGATCCAGGTACTGGTGTCAACGTTTACTTCTATATTCAAAATGTAGGGCAGCCTCAGCAGGAACGTGAATGTCAGTAGAATTGGAAGGTATATATCTGCACCGAAGGCCCCCAATCGATTCTTTGCTGTATATGTGCAAAAGAAATAAAGACCAGCACTAAGAACCACAACGAACAGATAAAGGAACAGCTTAAAATAAAGGTGATTAACCATGAGGGGTGTTAGCGATTTCTTATTGCGTTATGTATTTTATACTTTACATAGGAATAGTTCTTTAATACCTATTATAAAAATATAAAATTTCCCTGAATGACGTTTTTACGTACAATGGTAAATTGATTCTTATGCGTCATTCAGGAATTATCATGGCTAAAAATAGCGCAATGTGACGCGGAAAACAAAAAATCTTATTTAGCGTATTCTTGTAGTTTAGTAATATCGGTGAGTTGGGAATAAAATGACGGACTATGACTTTCCCAAGTGCCAGTCCGTCTAAACTATTGATTTAAGAAATTCGTCAGTGGTTTAATAAATCTGTCAAAATCCTCAATATGTGGCAGGTGTCCAATATTGTCAAGTTCTATTAACTGACTGGTTTTTATTGAATTATGAGTTTTCTTTCCTAGTTCAGGATAATTTCCCATTAATTTCTGATGTTCTGGTGAAGCATAGTTCTTACCGACGGCACTACGATCACGCTGGCCGATAATTAAAAGCGTAGGCACCTTTATATGCTGGAATTCATAGACAACAGGTTGTGTCATAATCATATCGTATGTCAAGGCGTTGTTCCAGGCAACTTTCGGGTAATCTTTATTAAGAGTCCATCCTGCGGAAAGATTCACCCAACGGGTATATTCATCTTTCCATTTACCATCGTAATAGCTATTCAGCTGATATTTTTTTATGGACTCAAAGTTGCTTTTCAATTCGCTTTGATACCATTTATCGACCGACTGATAAGGTACTGTTAATTTGTAATCTTCCAGCCCGATCGGATTTTCCAGAATCAGTTTTTCAACGACTTCCGGATACATCAGTGTAAGACGTGAAGCAACCATACCACCCATTGAGTGGCCCAGGATGATCGCTTTCCGGATTTCCAAAGTATCCAGAATCTGCTTTGTGTTGGTGGCCAGCTGATGAAAGGTATATTGCAGATGTGCTGGCTTTGAAGATTTTCCGAAACCGATCTGGTCAGGAATAATAACACGAAAACCGGATTGGGTTAGCGCTTTCGCCGTTTTTTCCCAATAAGCGCCATTGAAGTTTTTGCCATGTAAGAGGACAATACTTTTTCCATTCGGTTTCTGCGGCTGAACATCCATATAGGCCATTTTCAGCTTTTCCCCTTGAATCGTTAAAGGGATAAATTTAACAGGAAAAGGGTATTGATAATTTTCAAGGTTAATGTCCAGATTGCGCAACGAATCATTTTGCGCTTTAAGGTTTAGTGATAAGGAAACACAAAGAATTAATGAGATTATTATGGTTTTCATATAGCGAAAAATTAAATAGCCGGAATGAACATGTTATCATTCCGGCTACTAAAAATATACCAGTGTCTATACTAAATCGCGTATAAACGTGAATTATTGAATCAATTTTGCTTTGGAGGAAAGAAGTGTGGTACAAAAAGCCAGCACTCCAACTACTGCGAATGAGAAACGAAGATCAGCCATTTGAGCAACAATACCAATCAAAGGAGGCCCGATCAGAAATCCGATGAAACTGATTGAAGAAACGGCGGCCAAAGCCATGCCGGCCGACATGGTTGTTGATTTTCCTGCGGCACTATATACCAATGGAACAACAGATGAAACGCCAAATCCAACGAGTAATAATCCAAACGTCGCTGAGGCCATATAAGGGAAAAATACCGCTAATGCCATACCTGTTGCCATAAATAAGCCGCTCACCTGAAGCATCTTCTTTCTGCCGATCTTATTCGCCAGCCAGTCTCCGGCAAAACGTCCGCCTGTCATTGTACCCATAAAGGCAACATAACCCATCGTTTTCATCGAAGCAGGGACTTTTACTACTTCCATAAAATATACGCCTGACCAGTCAAACATCGCACCTTCACATACCATGGCACAAAAACCGATCAGACCAAGCATTAGAAGATCCCGATCAGGTTTTACGAACATCGGTTGCTCTTCACCTGCATTTCGTTCACTATCCGGCATCGTATGTTTATAGGCGGTGAAGATAATGGCGAATGCGGCAACCGCGATGACCATGAAATGAATGTGCGGAGGAATATTGACAGAGATGAAAAACGTTCCGATCATGGCACTTACAAAACCTGCAAGGCTCCACAGTCCGTGAAACGAAGCCATAATCGATTTGCCATACACCTGCTCTACGGCAACAGCCTGCGTATTTACTGCGATGTTACAAAGGTTTCCCCAAAGGCCGAAAGCAAAAAGTACTATAACCAAATGTTCCGTTCTTGTGGCGAATCCAATAAAGGTTAACGTGACTGCGTAAAGTATGGCTCCAAAAAGCACCATTTTTTTACTCCCATATTTGGTAACCATCCATCCAGATATCGGCAAACTTGCCATTAGCCCCAGTGGAAGTGCTAACAAGACGGTCCCTAAACCGCCTTCAGTCAGGTGAAGCATATTTTTAATATCCGGGATACGGCTAGCCCATGCGGCAAAACTTAATCCTTGAACAAAGAAAAAAGCAGCAACGGCAAGTCGCAGATATTTTTTCGATTGAGGGGGTGCTAAAACTGTGTATGACATGTGTATTAAAGTTGCTCTGCGCCGTATTTTAACTGTTAAATAATGTAAAAAAATATAATATTTCGCAGATGATGAAAATTTCTATTATGGTGTTAATCTAATCAGGGTTATGTTTTGATATCCTCCTGTTGTTGATATATAAACGCCATTGGTTCAAATTAAATTTCATTTATTTGTATTATTTCAATAATATAAAAAGGTACTTATTGTACTATAACAAGAATTTGAAAATTCAAACAAAAAATAACGCCGTTATGGGAACAAAAACTGCTGGACAACAAAAAAAACCGGAACCTCGCGGCCCCGGTTTTTACCTTAACATTTTACCTGATTAGTCTATTGTTACGTATGCAACAGAGTCAGATTTCGATTTTACCCGTGCAACTTCCGATCTCTGGTTTCTTTCTGCGTTTGCAGGAGTTTTGTAGTTCCTCGGAGAAATAAGCGGATTAATATCCACTCCTTCTTTTTGATACGTTCTCTCAAAAACCAAAGGTGTAGCACGCGGTGCATACTTTGGAGTTGTACTTACGTAACGGGTGTTTTGTTGCTTGCTGTATGTTTCTATTGTATTTATATTCGAAACTACAATCTCATCCGTACGCTGAGCTCTTGCTTTGGCTGCTTTGTTAGGATGTTTGTAGTTGTGAGTCGAAACGCCGGGATCTATCCGATTCGACTGCGCATTCGCAGCGATTGAAATACCTGCTGCAAATATAACGGCTATGATGAAGGCTGACTTATTCATATTTATTGATGTTTATCTAGTGATTGGTAATCATGACCCATTAGGATCGTATGCAATAAACAAACTTTTATGAAAAGTGCCTAATTGGCCTGATTTCGCAGATTTTGTGCGTTTAGATAGAATCGATCGCAGAATAATGATATTAATAATGGAAAATTGCAAAAGTCCAAAAAACAGGTTTCAGTTTAGGGTTATAAGGCTTTAAAATTTAAAAATTTGCTAAAATCACGTTAAAAAATGAGCTTGAAAAAAAGTTTGTTTTTATTAAAAATTTAATAAGTTTCTAATAATTGAAGCTGAATTGTGCTAAAATCTTCTGTTTTTGCTACCGTAACAATGCCTGTGCAGAACTTTGTATGCCTGCGCATATTCTTTCTATCGGCAGGTCATTCGCGTCGTTGCCGAATGGATCTTCAATTTCTTCAGCGATTACTTCAAGGCTGGCGAGAATGTAAAATACAAACATCACAAAAGGGATAACAAGGAAATGCAGGCTGAAGACGTAACCAATCGGCAGGGTAATGCAGTAGATGAAGATGAACTTTTTAATGAAAGAACTATATGACAAGGGAATTGGAGTATTCTTAATTCGTTCGCAGGCACCGCAGATATTTGTAAAAGCTTCAAGTTCGTGATTTAAAAGAATAAGATGTTCCGGAAGTATCAGTCCTGTTTTCTGCAAAGAAATTGATTTGCGAAAAAGTGCGGCAGCGATTTGATTTGGAATATGGTCGTCGAGGCGAAGATCAGACTGTTTGAAAGTAGAAGTTTCGGTAAACTCGTTTGCTATAAAACGCCCTCGTAAATGATTTTTAAAAGCGAAGGCATAATTTGGAATCATAATTTGGAAAAATTCCCGCTCTTCCTGACGCTCCGGGCCAATTAATCCGCTCACTTTTAGGGCCAGGTTGCGGCTGCAATTCATTAATGCGCCCCATTGTTTACGGCCTTCCCACCACCGGTCGTATGCTGTGTTTGTTCTGAAAACAAGTAACATTGAGATGACGAAACCCAGCAGAGAATGCATCAATGAGATATTTTTCAAATCCGTGTTTTCTCCGATCCGCCAGACGACTACGATCAGATACGCCACCACAGTTGTATAAACCCCGATGGCCAGGATCAGCGGCGTCAGTTTACGGACTGTATCCGCTTTTTGGAAGTAAAAGATATACTTAAACCATTCCTTCGGATTATAATCAATCATATAAGTTTGACTTTGTCGATCAGTTTGAAAAATTCTTTGAAACAGCGGGCTGTCAATTGTGCATCTTCCAAAGCGTTATGTGTCTCTTCTTCTCGTTCAAAACCAAAGAAACTTGCCACTGAACCCAGACTGAGCGAACGCGGGACAGATCGGCCGTTTTTTTCTAACATCATAAAGAACAGATACGAAACGGTATGAAGATCGATCTGTTTGTTGGAAAAAGGCCAGTTCATTTTTTCCTTACGGTAGGCAAAACGAAGAAAATTGATATCATAAATAACGCTTTGACCACAGATAATGACGTTGGATAAATTTGGTTTACCGGCATTAAGTTTCTTAATCCATTTTTCGAATTCAGGAATCACCTCATAGATCATCGGTGCATCTTCCAGATCATCAATAGATAAACCATGTACTTCCTCCGATTTTGCCGTGAACGCCTCTTCGTTTTCGGGGTATACATTTTGAAGGTATGTTCCCAGGGAACGCCACTGATCATCAAAGAATTCGGCTCCGATCTGTATGATCTCGTTCCACCCAGGCTCAGGGCCGGTCATTTCAATATCAAGTACGAGGAAGGACATAATTCAATATTATTAATTTGAAATGAAAACAGTAAAATGCGTTTTTCGCAATTCAATCTTTTACTTTTGTGTGCAAATGTAAATAAACATTGGTTTTGCCTCATTGATTCATCGCTCATTTTGTCTATAAAAATGCCAATTGATTACACAAATATCCCGTCTCCCTGTTTTGTTTTAGAGGAAGAGTTGCTTCGCAAAAATCTGACCTTAATAGACCATGTTCAGAAATCGGCTGGCTGCAAGATTATTCTCGCATTGAAAGGTTTCTCAATGTACAGCGCATTTCCGATTGTAAAAGAATATCTGAGCGGCGCAACGGCGAGTTCTCTGAACGAGGTGAAACTGATAAACGATTTTATGGGATATCCGGCACATACTTATATGCCAGCCTATTTGGATCAGGAATTTACTGAAATCATGGAGCGCAGCAGCCACATCACTTTTAATTCATTCAGCCAGTGGGAGCGTTTCAAAGGTCGAGTCGAGGAATTTAAAGCGGCTAATCCTGAACATGCGTTGTCATGTGGTATCCGTGTAAATCCGCAGTATTCAGAAGTAGAAACAGATATGTACAACCCGTGCGTACCAGGCTCTCGTCTCGGTGTGACGCGCGACAAACTCCCTGATACCTTACCAGATGGCATTGATGGGATTCACTTTCATTCCCTTTGTGAGAACGATTCCTCAACTTTGGAAAGAACACTGGAAGCTCTGGAATCGCGTTTTGCTGATTTATTACATCAGGCAAAATGGCTCAATATGGGTGGCGGACATTTAATGACAAGGGAAGGTTACGATATCGATAAGCTGATTGGTCTTGTTCAGAAAATTCGCGAGAAATATAACATTGATGTGATACTTGAACCTGGTTCCGCGATAGCGTGGAGGACTGGCGAGCTGGTAACGACTGTCCTGGATGTCATGGATAGCCAGGGAATTGATGTGGCAATTTTGGATACTTCTTTTGCAGCACATATGCCTGATACTTTGGAAATGCCGTACAAGCCGGTGATCCGGGGCGCTTATCATGAAGCACAGCCCGGAAAGCCAACATATCGGATGGGAGGGATGACCTGCCTAGCAGGGGATTTCATCGGAGACTATTCATTTGACAAGCCGCTTCAAATCGGAGATCGGATCATTTTTGAAGATATGATTCACTACACGATGGTTAAAACGACAACATTTAACGGTGTTAATCTTCCTTCCATTGGTATTTGGCAAAAAAACGGGTCTTTTAGATTGATTCGTTCCTATGGCTACGAAAGCTTTAAAGACCGGCTTTCATAGTAAGACGAGCCTTACAGATATCAACTTATCTGTGAGGCTCGTTCTGCTAAGGTAGCATGGGGAACAATTTTTTAATTTCCTCTGCGGTTGGCTGTTTTCCATATTCACAGATCTCAAAAACTTCTGCCTGTTTTACTTTTTCGGCGTTTTCCTTTCCATACCATTTTTCGAGCGAAACTTTTATTTCCGGAGTAACAGCAGATCTTTTCTCCATCGCTGCCAAAAGCCATTTTTTTCGCTCATTTACATCTTTCGGCACATTCTCCAGATCCTGGTTGGTCCATGGAAGCCACTCGTAAAACTGCGAGACGTGAGCATCCAGTCCATAAACTTTCTGTGGCATCGCAGCGGTAAGATCTATGGCGATATCAGGCCGGAATGGGTTAGGTTTTTGGAAACGATCACGAAAATAAAGGAAAACAGGATTTTTTCTTAATGGCGTCACATTGCTGGCAATGTTGGGAACTATCACGAGATAAGCCGCATCCTGTACGATTACACCAGTATTACGATGGTCGGGATGATAATCGTTTGTTCTCGGAGCGATTACAATATCTGCATTCCATTTTCTAATCTGGCGGATCACCTCGAGGCGGTTTTCCAGCGTCGGCATCAGTTCGCCGTCATTATTTTTCAAAACTTCATATTCAATTCCAAAACGTTTCGCCGCTTCTTTCGCCTCTTTGAGGCGGCGATAATATAATTCTCCTTCATTCATGCTTTGATGGCCCTTGTCCCCGTTGGTCAGCGAAACGAATTTTACTTTATGACCCATCGATGAATAGATCGTGGCAACTCCACCAGCACCAAGATCGCAGTCATCCGGATGTGCGCCAAAAACAATTACGCGTATAGGGGAGGAAGGTTCCGGTTTTGTGCTTTGAGCTTTTAAAACTGGAAGTGAACAGCATGTCCACAGTAGCAAAATATATTTTTTCATTAATCAGCCGGTGGTTAGGATGAGGTTTAGTTTTTGCTAAAATAAACAAATTTATCAAACCTGACCAGAGGCGGAAATAGTAACGGAGATACGAAAAATTGTATTTTTGAGGTTATTTATAAGCGTAAACGTATTCCCGGAATTGTTCAAATAATATTTTTTTGGAGGTTAATTACATAGACTCACAATCTCTTACGAAGCTTCATAGAAATATTTCAAGCCCAAGACATAAAAATCTGCCTTTTTTGCTGTACTTTTGTATCCCGTAATCATAGAAAAAAAGCAAAGTCTTATGGCTTCCAAAGCACGAAAGACCGCTAAGTACATTTTCGTTACGGGCGGTGTTACATCATCATTAGGTAAAGGGATTATAGCTTCATCTCTCGCTAAATTACTGCAAGCCAGAGGGCTTTCAGTTACAATCCAAAAATTTGATCCATATATAAATATTGATCCGGGAACTATGAATCCTTACGAGCATGGAGAATGCTACGTAACGGATGATGGTGCAGAAACGGATCTGGATTTAGGTCACTACGAGCGTTTTTTAAACGTAAGCACTTCTCAGGCAAATAATGTTACGACAGGACGGATTTATCACAACGTTATTACTGCGGAAAGACGCGGTGATTTCCTTGGTAAAACAGTTCAGGTTGTTCCTCACATTACTGACGAATTAAAAAGAAATATGATGTTGCTGGGTCAAACCGGTGATTATGACATCGTTATTACAGAAATTGGCGGTTGTGTCGGAGATATCGAATCACTTCCTTTCCTTGAAGCGGTTCGTCAGATTAAATTCGAACTGGAACACAACGACACTTTAATTATTCATTTGACGCTTATTCCGTACTTGAATTCTGCTGGGGAGCTGAAAACGAAACCAACGCAGCACTCGGTAAGAATGTTGCAGGAATCAGGTATTCAGCCGGATATCCTGGTCTGTCGTACCGAACATCCTTTGCCAACGGATCTTCGTAAAAAAATTGCGTTGTTCTGTAACGTTCAGGTAAATTCGGTTATTGAGGCGATGGACGCAGATACGATTTATGCTGTGCCGTTGTTGATGTTAAAGGAAAGACTTGATCAGCGCGCGTTGTATATGCTTGACATATATAATGATAAGGATGTTGATCTTGATGCTTGGAAAACTTTCCTTTCACGACTGAAAAATCCGATCGATGCTATTAAAATCGGTTTGGTAGGTAAATATGTTGAATTGCACGATGCTTACAAATCTATTGTAGAATCTTTTATCCATGCGGGCTCTGCCAATGAATGTAAAGTAACAATCGAATGGATTCACTCAGAGAGTCTTACGCCTGAAAACGTTATAGAAAAACTTTCAGGACTGGACGGAGTTCTGGTGGCTCCTGGTTTTGGGGAACGTGGAATTGACGGGAAAATCGAGGCAATCCAGTATGTTCGTGAAAACGGAATTCCTTTCTTTGGTATTTGTTTAGGTATGCAAATGGCTGTTATTGAGTATGCCCGTAACGTCGTTGGCTTGGAAGGTGCGCACTCGGTTGAAATGGATGCATCTACCGAACATCCTGTAATTAACCTGATGGAAGATCAAAAAGATGTGGCAAATATGGGTGGAACGATGCGTTTGGGAGCATATCCCTGCCGTCTGAAAAAAGATTCTCTTGCCAACCGTATCTACGGAAAACTGAATATCAAGGAACGCCACCGCCACCGCTACGAATTCAATAATAAATATTTAAAAGCGTTTGAAGAAAAGGGACTGATGGCAACGGGTATTAATCCTGACAACAATCTTGTTGAAATGGTTGAACTTCCCGGACACCCGTTTTATGTTGGCGTACAATTTCACCCTGAACTGAAAAGTACTGTAATGAATCCCCATCCGCTTTTTGTGAATTTCGTAAAAGCTGCGTTGACTTATTCGTTGGAAAAACGTTCTGTTGTGTCCTGATTTGATCTATTCCTTCAATCAGGAAAGCCAATCAGGAAAAACTTATTACCTTTGCCCTCCCGACGAGGGCAATATCTCAATAATTTTTAGTTAAGAATGGATAAAAATTTTGTAATCGGCTTAGTACTTATAATGCTAATGCTGGTCGGCTATCAGTTTCTGGTTCCAAAACCAGTGGAACCCGCTCCGATAGCCCAAGTGAATTCGGACTCTGCCAAGGCTGCCACAGCACAAGCAGCCATAAAAGCAGACACCGCTCAGGCACTCGCATCAGGTGATACGGCCGTTGTGAAAATTGCTCCTCAGGATTTGGTTATTGAAACAACTGATTCCCGTATTGTTTTTACGAATAAGGGTGGTGTTTTGAAAGAAGTTATGTTGAAAAAATACAAAACTTATGACAAAAAGCCCCTTTATCTGATTGTTGAAAATCACAATAAATTTCAAATTAACTTCCCGACGCAAGCTGGGAATGTGAATTTGGCTGATCAATTTTTCACAACCTCTTCAACAAGCCAGACACTTGCCGAAAAAGATTCGGCGATTATCACTTACCGTACAGATTTAGGTAAAAATCAGTTTGTTGAACAGACTTATGTTGTACACGGTGCTGGTTATGTAATTGATTATGGTATCAAATCGAACAGCCTTGTTGCAGGAGATAAGACGATTCAGCTAGACTGGAAAAATGATCTTTTGAAACTTGAAAATGATATGACTGAAAACCGTAAGGCGATTACAGTCAATTATTATACAGACGGACTGCACAGTTTAACGCAAAGCCCTACGTCTAACGAAGAAGCAAAGGCTGAGGATCCTGTTAAGTGGTTTACCATTAAGCATAAATATTTTCTTGCAGGGTTAATTTCCGAGAAACACCCTTTCACAAATGTTGACGTTAAGACAGATGTGAACGTGAATGACACGACAATTGTGAAAACTGCCAATGTCGCGGCTTCAATTCCAATGTCGGCTGTTCAAAAAAATGAAGCAAATTTCCAGTTCTATATCGGTCCTAACGACTATCATATCGTTCAAAAAGTTCAGGCTGAAAACTTTGAGCAAAACGTATATCTCGGATATGCATTCCTGAAGCCGATCAATAAATTCTTCCTTGTTCCTTTATTTAACTTTTTGGAAGGGTTTATTTCGAACTATGGTCTTTTGATTATTTGCCTTGTATTGTTTGTAAAAACGTTGCTTACGCCGCTTACTTACAAATCTTACATCAGCATGGCGAAGATGAAATTGCTTGCTCCTGAACTGGAAGAACTTAAAGCCCGTAATCCGGACGATATGGCTAAACAGCAGCAGGATCAGATGAAATTGTATCAGGAAGTAGGCGTAAGTCCGCTAAGTGGCTGTATACCTGTACTAGCCACGATGCCAATTCTTTTCTCGCTCTTTTTCTTGTTCCCCAACCTGATTGAGCTTAGACAGCAATCTTTCCTTTGGGCCAGTGATTTGTCAACTTATGACTCGTTTATCAAACTTCCCTTTGCACTTCCCTTTTATGGAGATCACGTGAGCTTGTTCACGATCATGATGACCATTTCAAGTATCGGATACGCTTATTATAACAACCAGATCACGCCGAACCAGCCAGGTCCTGTCAACATGAAAATGTTGAGTTATATCATGCCGTTAATGTTCATGTTTGTTTTGAACTCGTTCCCGGCAGGTTTAACGTTCTACTATTTTGTTTCTAACGTGGTTACAATTGGCCAGCAGTTGTTGATTAAAAAGTTTGTGAACGAAGATAAGATCAGAAATATTCTGGAAGAAAATCGTAAGAAAAATGCATCTGGAGAGAAAAAACAAACGAAGTTCCAGAAGTATCTTGAAAAGTCGTTACAGGCTGCTGATGAAGCTAAAAAGAAACAAGCTGAATTAGAAAAACGTACGAAACGCAAGTAATAAAGGTATTTTACCAAAAGAGGAGGGGCAATGTTTCGGAATGGAAACATTGCCCGTTTCTTTTTCCCTTTAAACGGTTTTCGTAATTTGTCCCACCAAATTTAACCTGACTGAAAAGCCAATGAGAATTTTTGTTCTTTTGATGTTATTCATTTATGCGGGCCTGAACAATATCTCTTTTGCTCAAACCCCGGCACAAAATGAAACAAAATATAAAGCAGCTGTCTCTGATATTAAAAAAGGGGCATATAATATCGCTATTGAAAAACTGGCACCGCTAACAAGCACCAGCATTCAAACACCATATTCTCCATATGCTCATTATTATTATGGATTAGCAGCCTATAATCTGAAACGGTACAGAGAAAGCAAACAGATGCTTTTGCAACTGATCAGTCGTTATCCTGCCTGGAACAAGATAAATGATGTATATTATTTGTTAGGAGCGAACCATTTGGCGACAGAACAATATAAGGAAGGCCTTGGCTTTTTACAACGGATTAAAGATTCTTCTTACAATAAGGATGTTCAGGGGCTGAAACAACATTATTTTGGAGAAGTTAAGGATTTGGCCAAACTTAAAGAAATTCAAAAACAGTTTCCGGAAGACCGTGATATCGCCATCGAGTTGATTCAATTTATTGATCGTTCGCCTACTTCGACGAAAACTGACGCGTTGCAAGCGGAGCAGCTGGTTTCACAATTTAAGGTCAGCAGTAAAGAGAAGAACTCCACGATAGCTGATGGACCTCAGAAAAGCATTCCAAAAACCGCTGGACAGTGGGATAAGGGATATTTAAATGTTTCTGTGATGCTGCCTTTCCGGCTCGACGAATTTAATACTTCTAAAAGACGGACCAACCAGTTTGCCTATGATTATTATTTAGGTCTTGTTCAGGCGCAGAAACAATTGGAAACGGAAGGAATCAAAATTAATTTGGTAGCCTACGATGTCACCAATGAAGCAAAATCTATCAATGGAATTGTTGGAAATCCTGAATTTCAACAGTCCGATCTTGTGATTGGTCCCTTATATCCAAATACTTTTGATGTTGCTGCCGGATATGTTTCCAGTGCTGATATGTTTATGCTGAATCCTTTATCAACCGATGCCAGTTTGTTAAACCGCGGAGAAAATATGTATCTGGCGCATCCTTCAATCCAGTTCCAGACCCAGAAAGCTGCCGAATGGATGAAAACCGTTGCACCGGGGCCTGCTGTTGCGATTTATTACGGAAATAATGCGAAAGATTCTGTTATGGCGTTCTCATATGCGAATGAAATTAAGACACGCGGAGGACGTATCATTGAAATGCTGAAAATTATTTCAGACAGAGAATGGCTTGAAAACAAAATGTCTCAATTTGCGACATCCAAACCATCCCACGTAGCATTATTTGCTTCTGATGGAAGTTCAGGAGTGAATGTCCTGGAAATTTTAAATGCAAGAGCGATGACAACTGTTCCCGTGCTTGCCAATTCTGCTAGTTTCAATATGCAGCAATCCCGTTTAGGAAAATACGGGTCGCGTTTGTTTTTGATTGAGACTGACTATGTGGATCGCGAGAAAGAAAAAGTCCGTGAATTCCAAAAATCTTATTGGGCAGAGACCAATACATTTCCATCATCTTACTCTTACCAGGGCTACGATCAGTTATTGTTTTTCGGGCGCATGCTGGCGAAATATAAAGACGGTTTGAAACGAGGTTTGGAAATGAGAAAGTATGACGACGATTATCTTCTTTCCGGTTTTGACTTTACAAAATCACGTGAAAATCAGATATCACCGTTATTAAAATATAGTGGTACAAAATGGGTACCGGTTAGATAATTAAATTATGAATATTTCAACGAGTCAGGCCTTATTTGAAAAGGCGCAAAATTTTATTCCCGGTGGTGTTAATTCACCGGTTCGTGCATTTCGTGCGGTAGGAGGTTCTCCGGTTTTTATCAAATCTGCGAAAGGACCTTATGTGTATGACGAGGATGATAATGAATATATCGAATTAATTAATTCCTGGGGGCCAATGATTCTTGGTCATGGCCATGAATTGATCCAAAAAGCAGTTTCGGATGCCATCCAGCACTCTTTTTCGTTTGGCGCTCCTACCAGGAGAGAGGTAGAAATCGCTGAATTAATTACTTCCATGGTTCCTTCGATCGAAAAAGTTCGTATGGTAAACTCGGGAACAGAAGCTACCATGTCGGCTATTCGCGTGGCGCGTGGTTTCACAGGCCGTGACAAAATTATCAAATTCGAAGGATGTTATCACGGACACGGCGATAGCTTTTTAATAGCCGCGGGTAGTGGTGCTGTAACGTTTGGAACTCCTGACAGTCCCGGTGTAACCAAAGGCGTGGCTAACGATACGCTGACAGCTCCATACAATGACCTTGATGCAGTTCAGAAACTTGTCGATGCTAACAAAGGACAAATTGCTGCCTTAATTCTTGAACCCGTTGTGGGAAATATGGGCTGCGTGCTTCCGGCTGAAGGTTTTCTGGAAGGACTTCGTAGGATTTGCGACGAAGAAGGAATCGTTTTCATCTTTGACGAAGTAATGACAGGATTTCGTCTTTCAAAAGGCGGTGCGCAGGAGAGGTTCGGTATCAAACCGGATTTGACTACGTTGGGTAAAATAATTGGTGGAGGAATGCCGGTTGGTGCCTATGGCGGAAAAGCCGAGATTATGAACTGGGTTTCTCCGTTAGGTCCTGTTTATCAGGCTGGTACATTATCAGGAAATCCAATTGCTATGGCTGCCGGATTGACGATGCTGAGTTATCTTAACGAACATCCGGAAGTTTATTCTCAATTGGAACTGTCGGGGCATAAGCTTGTAAACGGCTTCAAGAACTCCATGAAAAAGCTCGGTTTGGACTATACAATCAATAGTATCGGATCAATGTACACGCTTTTTTTTACGGATCAGCAAGTAACTGATTTTCCATCTGCAAAATCTTCAAATCTTCCGTTATTTGGAAAGTATTTTCATGCGATGCTTGACCGTGGAATTTATATGGGGCCGTCTCAGTTTGAAAGTATGTTCCTGTCTACTGCGCTGGAAGACAGTCATATTGAAAGAATTATTCAGGCAAACGAAGATTCTCTTAAAGAAGTAATCGGATAGGCGATGCGTAAATATTCTGTCATAATTCCTGTCTACAACCGTCCTGACGAATTACAGGAATTATTGGCTTGTCTTAGTACGCAGTCGTACAAAAATTTTGAGGTAATTATAGTTGAAGACGGCTCGAAAATAAAAGCGGACACTGTTGTTGAAGCTTTTAAAAACCTTCTGGACATACATTATTATTACAAGGAAAACGGGGGGCAAGGTTTTGCAAGAAATACCGGTTTTGAGAAAGCTTCGGGAGATTATTTTATTCTACTTGACTCAGACGCGCTGATCGAACCTGATTATTTATCCATTGTTGACACAAAACTGAATCAGGAATATGTCGACCTCTACGGCGGACCTGACACCGACCATCCGTCTTTTTCCCCCATACAAAAAGCAATCAGCTATTCGATGACTTCGTTTTTTACAACGGGGGGGATCCGCGGTAGAAAAAATAATATGGGCGGCACTTTCCATCCAAGGAGTTTTAATATGGGACTGTCGCGTGCTGTTTGGGAACGGACAGGTGGATTTCTGACGAGCAGGATGGGTGAGGATATTTTATTCAGTATCGCTGCGCTACGTCTTGGTTTTAAATCAACACTTATTCCCGAAGCTTTTATCTACCACAAACGCAGAACTCAGTTTGCTCAATTTTTTCGACAGCTGAAATTCTTCGGCCGCGCGAGAATAAATATAGCCCGTTTTTATCCTGATGAGCTGAAACTGGTGCACACTTTTCCGTTGCTGTTTACTGTGGGTGTTTGCAGTATACCTTTCTGGTTTTTTATTTTTAAACCGATTTTCTTTCTTGGGCTTGCCGGGTTAGCCATTTATGTAGTCCTTCTGTTTATCGATGCGGTTAAAACCACGAAAAGTCCGGAAGTAGCCGGTTTAAGTGTCATTGCAGCTTTTGTTCAGCTTTTCGGTTATGGAGTCGGTTTTATCCAGGAAGGCTGGACGAGGATCTGGGAGAAGAAATCGCATCGGGAGACGGGAGCGGCCATTGAATATCCCTCATGATACTAAAAAGGGACAGGATTTCTGATCCTGTCCCTTTTCATTTTTATGCTGTTTTCTGGCAAAAATAAACGATCTCCTGACTTGGTAATGCGTATTTTTTAACTTCTGCCGGCGTTAATTCATCCATTACAAAACGATCTTCCTTCACGGTAAAACCGCCTTTTTCCAGCTCGCGGCCATAATTTCTTCCAAAAAGACGCAGGTGGTCATTTTGCAGGAAGTGAATTTCGCGCTCTCTGGGATCTGTTATAGTCGGATCTTCATACGTAACTTCATATTTCATGTCCTGCGGCGATTGGATCAGTGCCCAGCCCCCCGGTTTCAAAACACGGTGAAGTTCGCTCATTGCCCGGATGTAGTCATCTACGTGTTCCATTACGTGATTGCAAAACGCTACGTCGAAAGTATTGTCAGGGAAAGGTATGTCATGGATGTCCATTTTCACTTTCGCCAGTGGCGATTCAATATCAGCCGTTACATAATCAAGATTTTTCATATGCTCGAAACGGTCGATGAAACAATATTCCGGAGCGACATGCAAAACTTTAAGATCAGCCGTGAAAAAGTTGGTTTTACGTTTCAGATAAAGCCCCATCAAACGGTGCCTTTCCAGCGATAAACAGTGCGGACACAGGGCATTATCCCGGCTTGACGTGTTCCGGCCATAAGGTAAAAACTTCCTGTAATGACTGTTGCAGACAGGGCATTCTACCTTGTTTCCTATGTAAAAAACACTCAGAAAACGGGCAACCCAGTGGCCAACTAACTGCAGGTATGGACGAGGAATATAACGTAAAACTAAACTTATGATGGCTTTCATTAAACCAATTGATTAAAAATTAATAATTTTATGTTCTTACTAGGTAATAATCTCTTAAAATGATTCCAGCAACTAATCCTAAGCCACCGGGAAAACAACTTATTAAAAGAATGTCAACACGCACCAAATGGCTGATCCTGGCTCCGGTGGGACTTGTTTTATTCAGCTGCGGCCTTGTGATACTTAACGAAGCGGTGCATCAGCGCCGTGTCGGTGAACCAACGCAGGTTTGGGTTTTGCTTGGATTGTACAGCCTTGCTTTGATTAACACCGGACTTATTTTTTTCGGCGAGGCATTGCGGTTTCGTATACTACTTGATGTTCGCCGTGAAACAAGACGTAGTATGCGTCAGCTTTTACGCAAGGTGAATGCAAAAGCGATTCGTAAAGTACCGGCACGAAAAGGCAAATCCGACAAAAAAACAAAAAGCCCTACCAAAACAGATTGACAGGGACTTGTTGATAACATAGTATCGGAGAGGCGTTTGATTATTGCTTGTTAGCTTCAAACTGTGCTTTGATAGCCTCAACGTCGACATTTCTTACTTCTGGCTTACGCAAAAGGTTTTTGATTGTTGCTGTACGATTATTTGCCACAGCTTTATTTCTACGACTCTTACGTTTTAATTCCGTAACTCCCATTTTAAAATTATTGTTTTGTGAAAGAGCCGCAAAATTAATGAAAATTGCGTAAATAAAGTAGTAAATAGTCATAAAAATTGCATAACCTCTCTAACTTTACGTTTTTAAATGCTGATTGTATCCGGATTATTATATCCTGATTTCAATTTACAAATCCTGTTCATCAGGTGAAAATTGAAAAACAAGGAACTAAACCGATGCAACAGCCATTGACTATTTGAAAGAATTAAGAATTAAATGAGTAAACCAAGCCTTGCCCGCGGCACCCGTGACTTTGGTCCTGAACAGATGGTGAAACGCACTTTTATATTTGATACCATTCGTCGCTCTTTTCAACGTTATGGTTTTCAGCCATTGGAAACTCCGGCTTTTGAAAACCTATCAGTTTTGATGGGTAAATATGGAGACGAAGGCGACCAGCTTCTTTTCAAACTTTTGAATTCCGGAGATTTTAGCGGAAAACTCACTGATGCCGACTGGCAGGCAGGATCCAAACCTTTGACAAACAAAATCTCTGAAAAAGGCCTGCGCTATGATTTGACTGTTCCCTTTGCGCGTTACGTTGTGATGAACCGCGGAACGTTGGTAATGCCCTTTAAGAGATATCAGATTCAGCCGGTTTGGCGTGCAGATCGCCCGCAAAAAGGTCGTTACCGCGAATTTTATCAGTGTGACGCAGATGTGGTCGGAACCGATTCACTTTTGTGCGAGGCTGAGATCGTAATGCTGCTACATGATATTTTGCCGCAGTTAGGAATTGAAGATTTTACCGTTAAAATCAATAACAGAAAAATTCTTACGGGGATCGCTGATATGATCGGCGCTCATGGACAGGAGGGAACGCTTTGTGTTGCGATTGATAAACTCGATAAAATCGGGAAGGATAAAGTAGTTGACGAACTTCGGGAACGTAATTTCTCCGAAGAAAGCATAACCTTGCTCGATCCGGTTTTTTCCTTAACGGGTGGATTAAATCCATTTGGTGAGCTGAGAACCTGGCTGGCTTCTTCTGAAATCGGTCTGAAAGGTATCGATGAACTGCAGGAGGTCTGGACTATGGTTGAATCGCTTGGTTTGAAAAATCCACGGATTCAGTTTGACGTGACTTTGGCCAGAGGATTGTCCTATTACACTGGTGCAATCTTTGAGGTCAAGGCAAATAACGTTCAGATTGGAAGTATTTGCGGAGGCGGAAGGTATGATAATCTGACGGGAACATTCGGTGTGCCCGGCATTTCAGGCGTGGGAATATCTTTTGGTGTGGACCGGATCTATGATGTAATGGAAGAGTTAAATCTTTTCCCGGAAAATCAGACGATCAGTACCAAGGTGATGATATCTAACTTTGATCAGGAAGCATTCAGGTATGGCTTGTCCGTTTTGCCTAAGCTCCGTGAAGCAGGTTTGAACGCTGAAATGTATCCCGATTCCGTAAAATTGAAAAAACAGCTGGATTATGCGGACCGTAAAAATATTCCGTTCGTAATCCTGATCGGATCGGATGAAATGAATACCGGCCAGTTGACTCTAAAGAACATGAAAACCGGAGAGCAACAGAAAGGGTCAATTGAAGAATTAATTGCTGCCGTTATTTAAAAGTAAATAAACAATAGATTTTAAGCTGATCGCCGAACGCCCCAGCCCATTTTTTTAAAAATCATGAACAACATATTACGAATTGCAATACAGAAGTCAGGAAGGTTAAGTGAAGATTCTTTGAAACTGATCAAGGAATGTGGTATTCGCTTTGATAACGGAGCAGGAAAGCTTAAAACTTCTGCAACTAATTTTCCCGCTGAAATTCTTTTCCTGCGCGATGACGATATTCCGGGTTACGTGGAAGACGGTGTGGCACATCTGGGAATTGTTGGCGAAAATGTTTCGGAAGAATCTGACAGAGACGTTAACACAGTTCATAAACTGGGTTTTTCGAAGTGCCGTCTCTCAATCGGTGTTTTGAGAGAGCATGATTATTCGGGCGTTCAGGATCTGGAAGGGAAAAGTATCGCAACATCTTACCCAAAACTTTTAGGTAAATATCTTTCTGAAAATAATGTCACGGCTCAGATTCACGAAATCAGCGGTTCGGTAGAAATTGCACCTAGTATTGGTTTGGCAGATGCCGTATGTGATATTGTAAGCTCGGGAAGCACATTGCTGAGCAATGGTTTGAAAGAAGTGGAAACGATCTTCAAATCGGAAGCGGTGATGATCGCGAGTAAACATTTGACAGCTGAGCAACAGCAATTACTGGATCAGCTTTTGTTCCGTATCAAATCGGTGCAGGTTGCGAAGAACAATAAATATATTCTGTTGAATTGCCCGACTAATGCTGTGGACGAAATCACGAAATATCTTCCGGGTATGAAGGCGCCGACAGTAATGCCTTTGGCAACAGAGGGATGGTGTTCCATTCATTCGGTGATCAACGAAAATGATTTTTGGGAAAATATCGAAAAAATCAGATTAGCTGGTGCGGAGGGAATTTTAGTTATTCCAATTGAAAAAATGATTCTTTAAATGGCTTTTGGCTGTCAGCAATCGGCTTTCGGCTGCATGATGAATATTATTAATTATGAATATAATTTCTTATCCTGAAAGAAGCGAATGGCCCGAATTGCTTACCAGGCCTGTTCAGGATTCTTCTGCGATTGAGGCGAAGGTTTTGCCAATTCTGGATTTGGTAAAAACCAAAGGCGACGAAGGATTGCGAGAGTTGGCGAAAAAATTTGATGGCATCGATTTAAATGAATTCGCTTTTTCGCAGGAAGAATTTGATACGGCCGAAGACCAGCTGGATGAAACGTTGAAGGCAGCAATCCGTCAGGCTTATCAGAATATTCACACCTTTCATAAGGCACAGCTTCAATCGGTAGAAAAAATTGAGACGATGCCGGGCGTTACCTGCTGGCGTCGCAGTGTTGGAATTGAAAAGGTCGGAATTTATATTCCGGGTGGAACGGCACCATTATTCAGTACCGTTCTAATGCTCGGTATTCCTGCTCAACTGGCTGGTTGCAAGGAAGTTGTTTTATGTACTCCTTCAAATCATCCTGCGATTTTATTTGCTGCAAAACTGGTTGGTGTCACTTCTGCTTTCAGGATTGGCGGCGCACAGGCAATTGCTGCTATGGCTTACGGAACAGAAAGTGTGCCAAAAGTGTATAAAATTTTTGGTCCTGGAAATCAATATGTTACCACGGCAAAAATGTTGATCAGCAAAGAAGGAATTGCGATTGATATGCCGGCAGGACCTTCGGAGGTTGCGGTTTATGCGGATGATACTGCGGTTGCTTCTTTTGTGGCGGCTGATTTGTTATCACAGGCTGAGCATGGTGCTGATAGTCAGGTTCTTTTGGTTTCGACGAGTGAGAAATTTCTTGCTGAGGTGAATGACGAACTCACGTTGCAGCTGGAACAACTGCCTCGCCGTGATCTTGCGTTCCAGTCGATAACAAACAGCAAAGCAATTCTGGTTAATTCGGCTTATGAAGCAATTGACATTTTGAACGACTACGCTGCCGAACATTTGATTCTGAGTGTTGAGGATGCAGAACTTGTTGCAGAGAAAATTTTTAATGCAGGATCAATTTTCCTGGGAAATTATACGCCTGAATCTTGCGGGGACTATGCATCGGGGACGAATCATACGCTTCCGACCAACGGTTATGCACGAGCATTCAGCGGAGTTTCTGTCGATAGTTTTGTTAAGAAAATAACAGTACAGCATATCACTGAAATTGGAATTAGAAATATCGGCCCGACTGTTGAAGCTATGGCCGAGGCTGAATCTCTGGACGCGCATAAAAGGGCTGTAAGTATCCGCCTGAAGTCGCTGTTATAATTTAAAAAATCAGAATTTATAATACCCGGAAAAATGTCGTATATTTGAAGGACTAATTTCTGGTCTTTTAAATACTTGAAAAGATGACAGCATTTATGGTTAATGAGCGTTTAGGTGGCTATACCGTCCTCAAACATTCAGTAAAAAACGATTTCGATCTTGCATATCTTGCGGAGAATGGTATTCCCAAGGCTGCAATTCAGCATCTTGCTGATTCTGTTGGTCTGGAAATGAAGGATATTATTTTACTTCTTCCCGTAACTCCGAGGAATTTGCAGCGCTATAACGATACGGATCTGTTGAGCAATGTGGTTTCTGATCATCTTATTGCTTTGGCAGATCTTTTTTCAGTAGGTTCCCGCGTTTTAGGTAGAGAATATTTTCTGGATTGGCTGAATCGAGAGATTTTAGTTCTTGGTAATGAAAAACCGATTCAATTCCTTCGTACACACGCAGGGATCGAATTGGTGAAAACAGAACTGGGGCGTATTGAACACGGGATTTTTGCTTAAATGGAATTATTCAGGATAACCAGAGCGGAATATCAGAATGATTTAAGTGGAATCGGAGCGTATTATCATGGCGGACGCTGGAACACTCCACAGAATGCGATGCTTTACACATCTTCGAGGAGGTCATTGGCTATGCTGGAAATAATTGTTCACTGGCAGCAACCCATTCCTCCGAAAGGTTATGTTGTGGTAGTGCTGTTTGTACCGGATTCGGTTTCCGTTAAAAATCTTTCCTATCCGGTTCCTGATTGGTATGAGGACCAGCAATGGAGTAAAGAAGTCGGGGATTTATGGCTTCAAAGTAACGAATCCCTGCTGATGAGCGTACCTTCTGCGATTGTGCCTGCTGAAAGAAATTACCTGATTAATCCTACACATCCTGAGGCAAGTTTGATGAAAGTTATTCATTTGGAACCGTTTCAGTTTGACAAAAGATTGTTTTAATTAATAATGGAGATGAAGCCGAACCTGCCGGTATGATGCTCTCAAATAGTAGTAATAATGAATAATTCTTTCGACCTGAAATCGGTCATTCGTCCCCACATTTTAACGCTGGCCCCTTATTCCTCTGCAAGAGATGAGTATACGGGCCGTGCCGGTGTATTTCTGGATGCCAATGAAAATCCTTACGGATCGGTAACAGCAGAACATTATAACCGCTATCCAGATCCTTATCAGGCGGAAATCAAGGCGAAATTAGGTCCGATCAAAAATATAAATACAGAACGGATTTTTCTTGGAAACGGTAGCGATGAACCTATCGATCTGCTGATCCGTGCGACTTGTACACCAGAAAAAGATCATGTGATCATTCTGCCGCCAACTTATGGAATGTATGAAGTAAGTGCTTCGATACATAACGTGCAGATTGACAAAGTTTCCCTTACTGCTGACTACCATATCGATGTGGAAGCTGTTTTGAAAGCAATTACACCGGATACCAAAATTATCTGGGTTTGTACGCCCAACAATCCTACCGGGAATGTGATGCAGGACGACGCGATCGAAACGCTTTTAAATAATTTCAATGGCCTGGTGGTAGTGGATGAGGCATATGTAGATTTTACAGATGCTCCCTCATGGATCGGGCGCTTGGATCAATTTCCAAACCTTGTCGTTTTACAAACATTCTCCAAAGCATGGGGACTTGCTGGCCTTCGTGGCGGAATGTGTTTTGCATCAGCTGAGCTGATCAAGATTTTGAATAAAATCAAATCACCTTACAATATCAGTTTGCCAGCGCAGAAAGCTTTGCTTGAAGGTCTGGAGGCGGAGGATAAGAAAAATGAAATGGTTAAAGAAATTCTGAAAGAAAGAGCTTCCTTACGTACGATGCTGGAAAATTTATCGTTGGTGAATAAAGTATTTCCATCCGATGCGAATTTTCTCCTTGTTCACTTTGATGACGCAAAATCTGTGATGGCCTTTTTGATCGATGAAGCAATCATTGTCCGTGACAGATCACGTGTACATCTTTGTGAGGGCTGCCTGCGTATCACAGTAGGAACGCAAGAGGAAAACGAGGTTTTAGTGGAATCTTTGAAAAAATATCAACAAAATATCGTAATTGCATAAAACACAGTTAATCCACACTATTTACCAACTTTATCCCGCACCAACTATTTAATTATGAAGAAATTAGCACTTGTTTTAACTTTAACTCTTTGCTTTGGATTTGCGCAGGCACAAGACGACAACTGGGCTGTCGGCTTTAAATTAGGAGAACCTACCGGCGTCAATATCCGGAAATATTTCAATAACATCCATGCGATTGATGTAAGTATAGGTACTTACGGCGGTGTATTTTCCAACGACCGCGATTATAGAAGCGGAAGATACAAAACAACAGGGTTGGCCATTCAGGTCCATTATTTATGGACAACGCCTCTTTTTAACTCAGAAGCTGTCCGTGTCTATTACGGACTGGGCGGACAGGTAAACAGCAGAAATTATTATCCGGACAACAAAAGGCTTATTGCTGCTCCCGGCGACCGTGAAAAAACGATTTCTTTGGGTGGCTCAGCCATTGGTGGTTTAGAATATTTTATTCCTGATAACCGGATTTCGGTATTCCTGGAAGGGGGGACTTACATAGAATTATTGCCAAGACCATTTTATTTGAGCCCGAATTTATCGGCAGGTATACGCTTCAATTTGTAGTTGAATTAAAGCAGCTTACAGAAAAACATAACGAGCAGGCAATAGCCTGCTTTTTTTGTACATTGCTCAAAGCATTTCAAAACACTACATTTACTTTTCAAATAAGTCCATTTCATCGTGTTTAAAGTATATAGCTCATCGGCTGGTTCTGGTAAGACCTACACGCTTACGAAGGAATATTTAAAACTTGCTCTACATTCGAATTCCGATACCTATTTCAGGCAAATTCTGGCTGTTACATTTACAAATGCAGCGGCCAATGAAATGAAAGAGCGTATATTGCTCATGCTCAGGATCTTTTCGGATGCAATGTCTGCAGATGCAGCCGAACATCCAATGCTTCGTGATGTAGTAACTGACCTGTATCCGGTCACCTTAGCAGATCCAGAGTTATATGCAGGCGCCAAGGAATTAATTTCAGGCAGGGCACAACTCGTTTTCAGGCAAATCCTTCATCGTTATTCCGATTTTTCGGTGATGACAATTGATAAATTTACACAGCGTCTGATCAGCAGTTTTACCGACGAGCTTGGAATACCGTTTGTGTTTGAAACTCAACTCGACGGCACTTTGCTGGATGAAGCAGTGGATCGGTTACTTGCCAGAATAGGGCAGGAAGGCGAAGAGGTTCTGTCTGATATCGTTGAAAAGTATTACCGGGAAAAAGCTGAGGAAGGAAAGAGCTGGTCATCCTTACCGGCCCAGATCCGGGAAACGGCGGGGACTTTGCTAAGCGAGCAAAGTTATTTGCAGATGCAACGGGTTGCGGACTTGCAAATGGGCGATTGGGTTGCAATCCGTAATCAGATGCGTGCATTTGTAAAAGGAAAGGAAGAAACTGTAAAACGTCTGGCTTTAAGTGGTTTTGAACTTATCACGAATGAATTTTTGATCGATAAGGATTTCTATCAGGGAGCCCGTGGAATATATGGTTATTTTAAGGACAGGGGTGCAGGAAAAAATACATGGATACCGCCAAATTCTTACGTTAGTGGAAAAACCATCGCTGATCAAAACTGGTATGGTGCCAAGACCGCCGCTCCGATCAAGGATAAAATTGAATCCATTCGAACAGAATTGGAGCGGCTGTACTACGAGATTGAAAATATAAGAACTGGTGAATCACAAAAAATCACATTATACCAGCAACTCGAAAGGCACCTCTATAATTTATCCTTACTTGGGGAAATCAGAAAAGAATTTGATGCGCTCTTACGGCAAAACAACCAGGTGCACATTTCAGATTTTAACAGACGCATTCTTGAAATTGTCGCGAAAGAGCCTATTCCGTTTATCTTTGAGAGGCTCGGAGAAAAGTATAACCATATTCTCGTAGATGAGTTTCAGGATACTTCTAAATTGCAGTTTGCAAATTTACTTCCATTAATTGAAAATGCTCTGGCCGACGGATATTTCAATCTGATCGTAGGTGACGCAAAGCAATCGATCTACCGATTCAGGGGGGGAGATATGGATTTGATCCTGCACCTGGCCCAAAATCAGGTAATGCAACTCGTACCTATTTTAGGAGACAATGTTTATAATGAAGAACGATTGTGGAGTGTAGATAGTCAACTGGAAATTGATCATCTTAAGACAAACCGCAGAAGTTACCGTGAAATCACAAACTTTAATAATCAGTTTTTTGGATTTATTTCAGAAACAGTAGGTCAGGATTTTCCTCTGATCAAATCAGTTTATGATGAAAATTTCAAACAAGAAATTCCGGAGGGAGTGAATGATGGCGGGCATGTACAATTGGAATTTTTGGATATGCAGGAATTCAACGACGAGTTCTCTGAAACCGAAACCAAAAATGATGCGATTGTCAAAAGAAGTTTAGAACTGATTACTGAACTGCGTGATTCCGGTTACCAATGGAGAGATATTGCGATTCTATGCAGGAAAAAGAAAGAGGCAACTTCGCTCGCCAATGCACTGAAAGAGATCGGTTACCCGCTTATTTCTGATGATGCTTTATCTCTGGGTTATTCCCGGTCTGTTCATTTTGTGATCTCTTTCATGGAGGTTCTGCATACAGACCAGCGTTTAAAAAGATATGAGGCAGCATATCTGTTTCATCGGATTATCAGAAAAGAAAATCCGACGGCAGAAGAACACGAAGCGTTGCGGGAACTTTGCATTTTCAAAGGCCTGGATAGTTTTCTCGCCTATTTTGCCAAATACGGAATTGAATTAACAGCGTTTCGGATGAGGCAGCTGACTGTTTTCGAACTTAGTGAGTTACTAATGCAAACTTTCGGTCTATTCGGAAACAAGACTGAAAACGAATATTTATTCAGATTTCTCGACGTTGTTCTTGAATTTGGTACCAGACGAAGCAATCACCTGGGCGATTTTCTGCAACATTGGGAAACGGCGAAAAATAAACTTTCGATTACCATACCATCCGATACTGACGCGCTTAGAATCACGACCATACATAAATCCAAAGGACTTGAATATCCGGTTGTAATTGTTCCTTATGCAAATTGGAAAGTAACTCCAAATGCGAAACTGGACAGGATTTGGATTGATCTGGAAGATATTTCATATGATGAATTAAGCCTTTTAGAAAATTCAGGAGAGATCTCTACCAACAAAAAACTTAAAAGCTCGCTTGTCTCAGTGGTAAAGGATCTGGAAAATACGCTAGTTTCCAAGCAGTACGCAGACGAGAAAACCAGGACTTTAGTTGAAAATCTTAATCTTCTTTACGTGGCCTTCACCCGGCCTGTACAGCGTCTGTATGTCCTGGCAAAACGCGAAAAAAACTGGAATCAATCTTCGCAGGTAAATAGCTGGATGCATGACTATATCACACAGGAAAATTTTAATCCAGCCTATAATGACGTCGAAAGTAAATATATTCTATCTCAGGGAAACGAAAACCGTTTTCACGCACATTCAAAAAATAACGCACAAAGTTTTATCATCGATGACATAATAAGTAATGACCGTACTGATTCCCTGCGGCTTCGGAGAATGGCGGAAAGGATTTTTGATGTGGAAACCTTTGAACGCAAAAAAGATCATCTTCAAAAAATGCGCCATCTGCTGGTTACCATGAATGGCGCCGAAGACCTGGGGGATGCTGCCGGACGACTTGTGCGTGACGGTTTGGTGACACGCGAAGAGGCGAAAAAACTCTATTTTCAACTGACGGACTTATTTAAAAATGAGTCGTTGAAAGATCTGTATACTGGAAAGGTAAAGGTTCAGGTAAATAAGGAGCTGCTGCTGCCTGGTGGAAAAATGCTTCACGTGGACCGCATTGTGCAATTGCCGGACGAAAGTTATGTATTCATGAGTTTTGTGGCAGGTACAGGGAATGATCAGTCCCGGCAGCACTTGAAAAGGCTCGTTAAAGTTTATTCAGGTGAAGGAAAACGAGCGGCGGCTGTATTACTGACCTTGGAAAATGATGGCATAGAGTGGATCCTGTAAAATATTATCTAAAAATGAATATTGAAATAAGAGAAATATGCCAGGACGATAATTTTGAGCTGGCATCACTTATCCGGGATACTTTAAAGGAATTTAAAGCAGACAAACCGGGAACAGTATATTACGACGAGAGTACAGATCATTTGAGCGATCTTTTTACCGTCAAAGACAGCTGCTATTTCGTTGCAAAAAAGGGTGAAAAACTTTTAGGCGGTGCAGGCATTTTTCCTACAGAAGGTCTGCCTGATGATACGCTGGAACTGGTGAAAATGTATTTATTACCAGAAGCCAGAGGGATAGGTCTGGGTAGAACACTGATTGAAAAGTGTTTGCAGGAAGCAAAAGGCAGAGGCTACAAAAGAATATACCTGGAAACCATGTCTGAACTCGATAAAGCCGTTAAGGCTTACGAAAGACTGGGATTTGAGCTACTGGACAAGCCATTAGGAAACAGCGGACATCACTCTTGTGAACTTTGGATGTCAAAAGAAATTTAAATATTTATTCTATGAAGGAGTAATTCAAAGTCAGGTGAAATTCTTTTGACTCGCCTGACTTGAATACAGCCTCACCACGAATACCTGCGAGCTCGTTAGTGCCGCTCCCGGCTACTACTTTTCTTGTAGAAGTAATTACACCATTTTCAAAACTGCCAGAATGTTCAAGCACGAAACTTCCGTTTTTTCCGGCAACCTCTCCTGTAAATCTTTCCAGTCCATACACCGTTGCTTTCTTATCGTTTAGATAATTTTTTAGTTCCATAACTACGCTTTCGCCGGATAGCTCACCTTCGTAGAAAATAAAAAACTTGCCGGTAGTCAATTTTTGTCCATTTTCAATTTTACTGAAAGATTCTTCGTATCCATCGGTGATATGGAAGACTGCGGACGCGGTTAAATTCATCTTATTAAAGGAAGTTTTTAGTGTTTCTCAAATGTAGGAGAAATCACATAGAGTTGTTAATATTTCTTTAACAATCCGATTTTTTCAATTAAAGTATCAAATATGAAAATTAAACATTTTTAATATTAAACATCAGGAAATAAATGTTAACGAGATGTATGCCTTAATGTAGAAGAATCTTGATGAATTGTGTAGCGAAAATGAGACAAACACTAGCTCAATGACTTTTTTTTAATGATATTCACGTGATTTTCCAAAGATCAAAATTTTATAACTCTTCGTTACTTCATTCAGTGTATGCGTCTTTCTTTTCAGCAGCAGGTCTTTACAGGCATTATTATTTCAATTTTTCTTGTAATTATCGTAGGCTACACTTCATTTAATGCAATTATTTTACAGCAGGAAAATACTGGTTGGGTGGATCATACCCGTGAGGTAATCAAATCATCGTCGGATGTGCGAAATCAGTTATTGACTGCTGAAACAAATCTCAGAGGTTTTGCTCTTTTAAAAAACAGAAATTTTGAGCGCACACATCAGCTGGCAAGCGAAAAGACTTGGGAGCAATTCCTTTTTCTTCAAAAACTTGTTACAGATAATCCTATTCAGGCGGCACGCCTTGACACTTTATCTCCTGTTTTAAGAAGTCGGTTGGATTTGATGGCCAGACAGCTTGAAATGCTGAAAAATGAAAATTATTCTGCCGATTCACTTCGTACGATGGTTCTCGGCGGTCAAAAATTGTCGGCACAGTTAAAATTATATTTTGATAAGATTGAAAACGTAGAGAATGGATTGCTTGAAATTCGCGAAAATCAGGCGGCCGTTAGCTCAGCCAGGGCCAAACAAGTTATTCTGGCGGGAACGGCTATTTTTATGCTGGTCATTTTTGTCTTGTTTTATGTCATTCGTAGAACTTATCTCGCGCAGCTAAACTCGGAAAAGGAAACATTGAAAGCCAACCAGGAACTCGCAGTTCTGGCAATTGAAGATCAGCGTAAAAACTGGATATTGTCGGCCGCTGTCGAAGTCAGTGTTGTGATTCGCGGAGAACCAAAGGAGGATGAACTGGCGAGAAATTTTCTTACACGTGTCGCTGAGGTCACGCAGGCCACCACGGGAGTGCTATATGTAATCAGTCGAATTGGTGATGTCTGGGATCTGGCAGCCACTTATGCTGTTGATCGCAAAAATGATTTGCCCGACTCGATTAACAAACAAAGCGGGGTTCTCGGCCAGGTTATTCAGGAAAAATCAGTTTTTAAGCAACTCGAAGTACCTCCCGGATATTTAAAGATCAAGTCCGGTCTCGGGGAAAGTGCTCCGGGCACGGTACTGATAAAAACGTTGATGCAGGGAGGCAAGGTAGTCGCGGTGCTTGAACTCGGTTATCTTGAAAAACCGGATGATAATGTATCAAAATTGCTTGACAGGATTTCTGATGGCGTTGCTATTTCGTTAACGGCGGCAAGAGAGCGGCAATTGACGAAAGAATTGCTCGATAAAACCCAGCTTCAGGCAGAAGAGTTGGAAAGCCAGCAGGAAGAATTAAGGGTCACGAACGAAGAATTGACGCGGCAAACGTCACTCTTACAGGTTTCAGAGGAAGAACTTCGGGTACAGCAGGAAGAGCTAAGGCAGATCAATACCGAACTGGAAGAAAAGGCATTTCTTTTGGAAGAACAGAAAAATACGATCGAAGAAGCGCGTGATCAGATTCAGCGCAAGGCAGATGAACTCGAAACTACGGGAAGATTTAAAAGTGAATTCCTGGCCAATATGAGCCATGAACTTCGTACGCCGCTTAACAGTATCCTGATTCTTTCAAGAATATTATCTGAAAATAAAGGAGCGCGTTTAAACGATGAAGAACAGAAATTTGCTTCGGTCATAAACAATTCCGGGAATGATCTTCTGACGCTGATTAACGATATTCTTGATCTTGCAAAAGTAGAATCCGGTAAAATAGAATTGCATTCGGAAGAAGTCAATACAGATTTTCTTCTTGCCGAAATCAAAAATACTTTCCAGAAAATTGCTGAGAATAAAGGATTGCACCTGGCGCTTTTGAAAGGTGAAAACTGTCCGGAAAAACTGTTTATCGATCAGGTGAGGCTAGTCCAGATCCTGAGGAACCTTCTTTCAAACGCGATTAAATTCACATCTGCTCCCGGAAAGGTTTCATTGATTATTTCTCAAACTGACGGGAAACTGAATTTTGAGGTTTCGGACACAGGTATCGGAATTCCTGCCAATAAGCAGAATGCGATTTTTGAGGCTTTCCAGCAGGCAGATGGTTCCACGAGCAGAAAATATGGCGGCACAGGATTAGGGTTATCGATCAGCCGGGAACTTGCAAATCTTTTCGGGGGGGCTATTTCATTAAAGAGCGAAGTTGGAAAAGGTTCAACTTTCATGCTGACTATTCCCCTGGAAGTCAATCCTGAAAAGAATAGACAAGAACCGGTAATTTCTGAACCTGTAAAGGAAGTAAAAACGGAGATTGTCAAGCCGTCTGCAGATGCGGTGAACGAGCGTGAAAATCGTTTGTTATTAATCGAAGACGATCCGATTTTTGCTGAAGACATGGCAAATAAAGCACGTGAAAGTGGTTTTGAAGTTTTAATTGCTGATACCGGATACAAGGCGTTACGTTTTGTGGCAACGTTCAAACCTACGGCCATCATACTGGATATGCATCTTCCTGACCTTTCGGGAGACGAAGTTTTAAAAGAACTAAAATCAGATCCGCTTACACGGATGATTCCTGTTCACACGGTTTCAGCCGGAGATGAAAGTATAGCAAAAGTGATGGAGGAAGGTGCGATTGGTTTTATGCAAAAGCCAGTCGACAAAAGATCGGCGGAAGTTATTTTTGACTTGCTAAAACTGGAAGGATCAACTCCCGAAAAGAAAAGGATTCTTCTGATCGAAGACGACGCTTTCCAAAGTAAACATTTTGGTGATTTTCTGGAAGCCAATAATCTTTTTGTATTGTACGCTTATTCCGGTGAAGAGGCGTTGTCACTGCTTTCACGGGAAATAGTAGATGGTATCATTCTTGATATCCGCTTGTCCGATGTCAACGGGCTGGATTTACTTGATCAGATTAAAGCAGTTCCGAAATGGGCTTCCTTACCAGTTGTAGTAAACACTGCCGAAGATCTTTCTCAGGAAGACCTAACCCGCGTTATGAAATATTCCCATCCTGTGGTGATGAAAACGCGGAAATCGAACGATCGTTTACTGGATGAGGTTAATCTGTTCCTGAAAAAAATTCAGCCAAAAACGGCTCCTTCAATTCAGAATAATTATTCATTCAGCAATCCTGTGGTTCATTCCGAACGTGTTTTTGTTGGAAAGAAAGTATTGCTGGCTGATGACGATATGCGGAATATTTTCGCGCTGAGTGCCGTTTTGGAAGAGGCCGGCTTTACAATTACGATTGCAACAAACGGGCGTGAAGCATTGGAAAAGCTTGGGGAAGAAAAAGATGTGGATTTAGTTCTGATGGACGTAATGATGCCCGAAATGGACGGTATTGAAGCCACAAAATTTATTCGGAAGCAGGCAAAATGGAACAACCTTCCAATCATCGCCGTTACTGCGAAGGCTATGCAGGGAGATCGTGAATTATGTCTGGCTGCGGGTGCTAACGACTATATTTCCAAACCCGTGGATGTTGATAAATTATTGTCATTGATCAAAGTTTGGCTGCATTCCGTATGAATATGACAATGTTGGAATATGAAGAGCTGGAAGCTTTGATTGTGAAAGTGAGGGAAATTTCGGGGTTTGATTTTTCCGGGTATGCGCGTCCGTCTTTGCTCCGCCGCGCGTCTAGATTTCTCAACAGGCATACGATGAGCCTGTCCGACTTGATGACGCATATCGAGCAGGGAGGGAAGGCAGTTTACGATTTTATCCAGGAGTTAACAGTAAACTATTCGGAGATGTTCAGGGATCCCGATTTTTTTATCAAACTCCGCTCGGAAGTTTTCAGCTATCTGGAATCCTATCCTGCGGTCAGGATTTGGGTGGCAGGCTGCGCATCGGGTGAAGAAGCTTATTCGCTTGCAATCCTGTTGAAAGAGACGGGTATGTATAACAGAGCGTTGATCTATGCGACGGATCTAAGTGAGCGTGTGCTGGCTTCTGCCCGTGAAGGGGTTTTTGGTTTGGGGCACATGCGGACATTTTCGGAAAACTATATGCTTTCAGGATGTAAAAATTCTTTGTCGGATTACTATCATGTAGCGTACAGTCAGGCTGTTATGGTTCCTGATTTGAGAAAAAATATTGTTTTCTCATTGCATGACCTAACCGGCGACGGTGTTTTTAATGAGTTTCAAATGGTTAGCTGCCGAAATGTGATGATTTACTTTAATCTGGAACAAAGGCAAGAAGTTTTCAGACTTTTATACGAAAGCCTGGCAATGTTCGGTTTTCTATGTCTTGGGAAAAGGGAAACATTACGTTACTCGGGTTTTGAGGAAAATTTCAGGATCATCGATTCACATTTGAACATCTATCAAAAAATAAGATGATGGAAAACAAGGACCTGCCTTTGGAATTAGTTTTGATCGGAGGTTCGTCGGGGAGTTTTGTCATTTTCGAAGAGATTTTGAAGTTGTTGGACCGGCCGTTGTCCTGCGCGATCTTATTTGTGCTGCATCGTGGAAAATCCAGTTTATTTGAGTTACCGAAACTATTTCGCTCTAAGACTCAGGTTCGAATGGAAGAGCCGCAACACCTTGATCCGATTATGAAAAACTGTATATATTTTGCAGTTCCGGATTATCACTTGCTGGTCGGGCCGGACGAGAGGTTTTATCTGGACGGAACTGAGAAGGATTTTTTTTCGCGTCCTTCTCTTGATGCCACATTTATTTCCGCTGCGCAATCCGGGATTTATATAAAAGCAGCGATGATTTTTTCAGGTGCAAGCGAAGATGGAGCCTTAGGAATGAAAATAATTGCCGAGCGGGGTTTTAAAACCTATGTGCAAAATCCAACGATTGCAGAAGTTGAAA
Organism: Dyadobacter koreensis; assembly: GCF_900108855.1. Taxonomy (GTDB): domain Bacteria; phylum Bacteroidota; class Bacteroidia; order Cytophagales; family Spirosomataceae; genus Dyadobacter; species Dyadobacter koreensis. Next base: position 327,001 of record NZ_FNXY01000004.1, on the reverse strand, counting down.
GGATGCCGGCAGCAGCGATCAGAACGCATGGCAAACATCATATTTTGACCGAAAATGTTTTTGAAGAAATCAGAAGTATACTTTACAGTTACTCAACGTAGATATGGAAAATACTAAAATTCTGTTGCTGGACGACAGAGAGGAAAATTTGATTTCTCTGAAGGCGATTTTGAATCGTGATGATATAACGATTTTTGCTACCACTTCACCGAACGAAGCGCTTCGGATTGTCTGGGAGAACGAAATAGCTGTTGCGCTGGTTGATGTTCAAATGCCCGGCATGGATGGTTTTGAATTCGCAGAAACGCTGGCTTCGAATCCTAAAACGAGAGAGATATTAATCGTGTTCGTGACGGCTATTTCCAAGGAAACGACATTTGCGGTTCGTGGATTAAAAACAGGTGCGATCGATTATTTATACAAACCTCTGGACCCCTACATCACAAATGCGAAGGTAGATTCTCTGATACGTCTTGCGAGAAGTCAGAGGGAAATCAGAGAGAAAAACAGATTGCTGGAAAATTATGCTACCATTGTAACCAATTCTCCGGATATCATTTGTACGGTTCAGGCAGACTCAGGACGTATTTTATCCATAAATCCCTCCGTAAAAACAATTCTCAATCTTGATCCTGAAAAACTGATCAATATTTCGATGCTCGATTTGCTGGTCGAGCCAATGCGTTCTGGTTTGCAAAGTGTTTTGATCAACCAGACCTATCTGAGCGGAGATACCATTGTGGTTGAAGATCAATTTTTCGGAAAATTCCGGCAGCCGGTTTGGCTGGAGCTTCGGATTATGTATAAAAACAGGCTGCTCTTTATTAATCTCCACGATATAGAAAAACGCAAAGCTCACGAGCTTGCGTTGGTTGAAGCCAGAAGTCTCGCCGATAAGTCAAGGAAAGTCAAAGAAGCTTTTCTGGCAAATATGAGCCACGAAATCAGAACTCCGTTAAACGGGATCATCGGAATAGGAAATCTTTTGGAAGCAACTGATCTCGATAGCCAGCAACGCGAATTGCTCGAAATGCTTTTACATTCATCAGGCTCTTTACTTAATATTCTTAACGATATCCTGGATATTTCAAAGATCGATGAAGGAAAGTTCTCGATACTTCCGACACCAACGAATTTGAGCGTTGTAGGAAAAGGAATAGTTGATCTTATGCGATTTAAAGCAGATGAAAAAAGACTTCAGCTGTCTCTTTCTGTAGACAAAGAAATACCTGACAGCATGCTGATTGACGGGATGCGGCTCAATCAGATTCTCATGAATCTGGTAGGTAATGCATTAAAATTCACCCATGCCGGTTATGTGAAATTGAAAATTCAGCATATGGGCGTTTCGGGAGACTTACATGAAGTAAGATTCTCTGTTGAAGATTCGGGTATAGGAATTTCTGAGGATAGGATTTCTGCAATTTTCTCGGCCTATGGCCAGGCAACTTTGGAAACATCGCATAATTATGGCGGAACCGGATTGGGGCTGACAATTTCGCAAAAACTGGTTTTACTTATGGATAGCGAACTGAAAGTTGCCAGTCAGTTTCAGAAAGGGAGTGAATTTTATTTCACGGTGATGTTGAAGGATGCAAATCAAAAACAGGAGAAAAAGTCGATTGTTTCCTTCAAAAGTCTAACTCCTTACTTTGGTAAAAAGGTTTTGGTTGCCGAAGATAATCATATAAACTCATTGCTTATTAATAAGTATTTAACGACCTGGCTGATTGATACCACGCTGGTTGTCAATGGGAAAGAGGCTGTTGATGCTGTGCAAAATGAAGAATTTGATTTAATCATTATGGATACCCGTATGCCGGAAATGGATGGGTTTCAGGCTGCCAGTTTTCTACGCAAAGAACTGAAAGTTTCTACTCCGATTTTATCACTTTCGGCTACTGTGCTGGAAGAAGATCTCCGGCAGGCAATAGAATCAGGCATGAACGACACGTTGTCCAAGCCATTTGAGCCGGTAAAATTACACGAGAAGATCGGAAAATTATTGTCGATTTCCGTATAGTGATTTACGTAAATCGCGAATGTGCAATTGAGAGGCGGGACGATGAATTTTCATTAGAATAGTATTAGATGCAACGAATTTTCGTAATTATTCGTAATGATTTGAAAGTGATTTCGTTTAATTATAATTGAAATTCAGTGTTTATAAATAGCAAGATGAGAAGTAAAAAAAATGGCTTGTTCCTCCTTGCCCTGGCGGTACTTGCGGGGTGTAGTTCATCAAAGACTATTCCTTATGAATCAAAGTGGAATGCACCTTTTTCGTATGTCGATGAAATTAAACCAGACCAGAAAGATCAGGAGTCAAGACTGGCATATGGCATAATTAACGACGAGCATTATTTATATCTGACCATGACGACGCGTGACCCGTCTACAATTCAGAAAATTTTGAGTAGCGGTTTGAAAGTCTCGTTCAGCCCCGAAGGCCAGAAGAAGGAGGCTTATTCACTGCTGTTTCCCGTTGTAATGAAAGAAGACAGAAAAGCTTTAAAAAGACTTGATACCGATTTGCCGAACAGCCTTGGACTGAACCTGTTGATGGATTCGTATAATAAGGAGGCCGTTTGGAAAGATAAACAAGGACAGCGTTTTATCAATCTTGTGGAGGCTGACGGAAGCATAAAATCGCATATCAGCATGGATAAAAATGGTGAACTTACCGAACAGATTGCTATCCCTTTCAGTCTTATTGCCATGAACCCAAAAGAATCCTCAAATCTTGGGATCAGCATTAAAATAGACGGAGCATCCTCGCAGTCTGGCTTTTCTCCAAGGATCGGAATCGGTCTGGGAGGTGGAATTGGCATGGGCGGAGGAATGGGAGTGGGCATTGGTACCGGCAGCGGATATGGTTCCCGCTATGGTTCAAATGATCGTGGCGTAGATATCAGACTTCTGGTTCAGCTTGCACGCGGAAATGGTTGATTTTTTGTTTACAGTCTTTTGACTCCAACGCCCGCTATAAAGATCAGCGGGCGTTTTTTTATAAAAAATTGGTGTTATTTGGTCGGCTGTAAACGAGCTGCATAACGCTGATGTTCCGCATGGCAAATGCAGCTTCACAATAGCACAAATAGTAAGTCCATTTCCGAATAAACTGATCGTCATAGCCTAGACTTTTAATTTCAGGCAGACTATCATTGAATTTGTCGAGCCAAGCTTTTAAAGTGTATGCATAGTGCAAACCAAATTCTTTCAAATCCATAAGGCTCATGTCGCCAGTCCGGTTAACGGACTGGTTAATAGCCGAAACCGAAGGTAATAAAGAGCCCGGGAAAATATATTTCTGTATCCAGTCGACGTTTTTCCTCAAACTCGTATAACGTGAATCCGGACATGTGATTACCTGTATTGCAAGTATCCCGTCTTTTTTTAACAAAGAATTACATTTCTGGAAATAGGAATCAAGGTATTGATGGCCAACTGCTTCCAGCATTTCTATCGAGACTATTTTATCAAATGAACCTCCAATATGACGATAATCCATAAGCAAAATTTGTATCCGTTCCGTCAACCCGGCCTGCGCTATACGTTCTTCTGCTAATTTTTGTTGTTCAACTGAAAGTGTAAGAGAAGTCACTTTGCATCCATAATTTTTTGCCATAAAAATAGCATTTCCACCCCAGCCGCTCCCGATTTCCAGTACATGATCCGAAGGCCGCAAATTTAATTTTTGGCAAAGACGATCATATTTTTCAAACTGTGCTTCTTCGAGTTTCATATCTTCACGCTTGAAGTAACCACTCGAATACGTCATCGTTTTATCAAGAAATGTGGCGAAAAATTCGTTGTTCAAATCGTAATGCTCCGATATGTTTTTCCTCGAACCGGCCAGCGTATTGGATCGTAAATGATGCGTCACTCTGTTCCAGACGCGCAAAATGTTCAATGCAAATGTTTGAGATTTGCTTCCCGAAACATTTGGCGCATTTTCAATATTTAAAAGTACCCACGAAATTACGAGCGTAATGTTATCCGTTTCCCAAAGACCTTCCACATAAGCCTCTCCGAATCCGATATCTCCGAACAATATCAGTTTTTTAAAAAAATCTTTATGAGTAATGCTGACGGAAGCATAAACAGGGTTTATTCCATCACCAAAAGAATATGTCTGTCCGTCAGGCAATGTTAATTTCAGCCTGCCAAAATGCATTTGCCTAAGCTGCCTGAATACCAGTTGCTGATATAAACCTGGTTTTTCAGCCGCCTGTGATGTTTGGTTGAGTTCTGAGCGGGTTTTTAGCATCGTAAAAATGGGTGTCTTGGCAATTAGGAACTGTACGACCGGAAAACATCAGTTTGTAGTTCCGGGTTATCTGCTTTTTTTCGAAATGCTATTTTTTTTGTCCAAATCTTGAAAGCCTGCCAGTGAATCAGCCATGTTATCTGCATGGTAATCATCGGGATACTGAAAAAATAGCGGATCATATTTTTATCCGTCAGTGCTTCGCGTCTTCCTTTAAGGTTACTTAAAAAAAACAGCTCGCCGTTTTCATTGTAGTCATTTACTGCAATATTCAACTGTTTGTCAGGTATTTTTATATTAAAATCGAAATAACAATCCAGATCGATAAAGGGCGAAACATAGAAATTCTTGAACGTATTTAAATGAAATTTATCAGCTATAAGTGTTTCATTTCCAAGAAAATAAGCTTTCATTTCCTTGAACGTGTTACAAACCTCAGCAATGGAACAGACTGGATTTTCATGCTCATCATAACAGACGTAAAATGAAACCGGATTGAACTGATATCCAAGCGTACATAAATTGGTAAGCAACATAATACGTCCGTGGCCAATATTCACTCCGTGTTCCGCCAGGTACGTTGTGATATGTTCTCTTATCTTTTTTGACTTATCGGGCTTTTCTCTTGGTAATTCAAGATGATCAGCATCGCGGAAATTGAAAAGATTAAAGCGATTTCGGCTTAGCCACCTTAACTTTTGGGCAATAAAATCAAGCTCATCAAGATCCAGATAAAACATAAAAATATTGTAGTGAAATTTATGTTTTTTTGGATGAAGCCTGTGATGTGTCACACGCGCTTTATACAAGCAGGAATGTATTGTTTCAAGGTTCATGACCCATATACGACGAAATGATTTTAATAGATTGGTTCAATTAAACTTTTTGACTCTTTCAGGTTTTTACACAGATCGACGGCGCTTTTGAAGGCGTCTTCGTGGAAGCCATATTTGAAATAACTGCCACAGAAATAAACAGGGCCCGTTTCGTTCAGAAATTTCAAACTGCTTTGTGCATGAATTGCGGGAACGTCGAATAACGGATGATGGTAATCTATTTCTTTAATAATCTTCTTTTCGTTCAGGTCGTCCTGCGGATTAATTGAAACAAAATAATTTCGCTTTTTCGATACATTCTGCAGCAAATTCATCCAGTAAACGGTGCTTGGGACGTTCTCATAACGGTTGTTAGGAGCAATGCGGTAATTCCAGCTGCTCCACGCAAGTCGGGCATCTGGCATGACAAATTCATCTGTGTGAAGAACGGCTTTATTATATTGGTACTTGAATTTCGCAAGAACACTCGTTTCGAGATTTGTCGGATTTTCAAGCATTGCCAGGGCCTGGTCGGCATGACTGGCGATAATAACCCGGTCGAAAACCTCACTGGTTCCGTCAGATGCCAGCACGTTTACTTTCCCATTTTCACGTCTTATTTTAACTGCGCGGCGATTCGTATGAATTTTTTCCTTAAAAGGCCGAATCAGTATTTCACGGTATGACTGGCTGCCTTTGTCGAGCGTATACCACTGGTGTTGTGTGTTTAATCCAAGGAAACCGTGGTTTTTGAAAAAACGAATTAACGTCACCGCCGGGAAATCCAACATTTCTTTCATTGGTGTCGACCAGACGGCGGAGCTCATCGGAACCAGATATTTCCATAACATATCATCACTGAATCTGAGCTCCCGGATGTAATCGCCGACCGAATAATTCTGATAATGCGGATCGTCGAGAATTCGTATACTTTCCGTGTTGAACCTGGAAATCTCTGCGAGCATTTTCAAGTATTTCAGACTGAAAATGTTTTTCCGTTGTGCAAATAAATGATTAAGGCTGGAACCGCTGTATTCCAGACCAGAAGGCTTATGCTGGACGCTGAACGACATATCCGTTGTTTTGACCGGCGCATTTATTTCGTTAAAAAGTTTAGTCAGGTTTGGATAGGTTTCGTAATTAAAAACCATGAAACCGGTATCAACAAAAACAGACTTTCCATCTTCATCTACGGTCACGGTGTTTGTATGCCCGCCGATATAGTCATTTTGCTCGAAAAGCGTTATGTCATCTGTTTTATGCAGAAAATGGCCACATCCCATTCCTGCAATTCCGGTGCCGATTATTGCTGTTTTTTTCATGAATGTTGTGTTACTGATTTGAGAAAGTACATCACGGCGTAGGTCGAGAGCTGCCCGCCAGGACCGTTTAAATTATAATCAAATGCGTGTGTGGCCCACGGAATTGTGAGCAGATAGTGCTTAATTTTATGTTCTTCAAGTTTAATATTTAATCTCTGGCTATGTTCATATGCAACCAGGACATCGTTTTTCCCATGGATCAATAAAGTTGGAGGCGAATGATCGGAGACAAACAAAAGAGGGGAGCTTCTTTTATAATTTTCAGGATGTGCCTGATAGGTACCTCCCAGATAATCTTCCATCACTTTCCGTGAATCCATAATCAGGGGATTCGACGGCAACGAGTACCCCCAAACCATATCCGCTGGTCCGTAAAAATCAATGACACCCTTTATAGCGGGATCATGCAATGTGTATGCTGATAGTAATGCAATCTGGGCGCCGGCAGAACGGCCAAGAATGATAAAATTTGTTGTATCTATATTTAGTTCAGTTGCTTTATTTTTCAAAAAAAACAATGCATCCGCAACGTCCTCAACGGGCGCGGGACTTTGAAAATCAGGAGCCAAACGGTAATTTATCGCCGCCACATGGTATCCTTTCAGCGCCAGATATTCATTCAGTTCCGGAAGCTGCTGATTATCTCCGCTTTTCCACGAACCTCCGTGAATCACCACTACGCACGGTCTGTCTCCTTTTTTCTGAGCGGGGTAAAAGTTTAGAATCAATGTTTTTGCCCCGTTTTTTTTATAACCCATAGGGTTATACGGAACTCGGATATTCCCGGCTAGCTGCCTAGTTGGTGCATAAGGGCTATCAATATCCGGATCAAAAGCCCCGAAGGCTGCCGTCAGCTCTGATTCCAGGTCACGACCAATGAAATAGGCGCGCACGTTGGTTGATAAAAAAAGCAGCACCGAAATCAGCGAAATTGCAGCTGTTGCTAAAGGAAATGTTTTGGATTTTAGATTAACTACTATGATAGCAAGCGTCAGCAGTACAAAGATCCAAGGATATTCGTCAACCGCAATTGCCAACAGCCAGAGATAAAAAGCCGGAGCAGGCAGAACAGCCAGCAGAGAGACTAAAAAAAGTATAACAGTTGAGACGATATTGATCATATCGCAGGCACTTTAAAGAAAAGATAATGGCTTACCATCCACTCATTTCCATCCTCAAAATTCCATAATTCGGCGCAGGACATGTAAAAGATCCGCCAGTATACCCACCATTTCAAAGCCTGCTCTTTTCCATAGGTTTGTTCAAACAGAGGCATGATTTTCGCCTGGTGTTTATCCATATTTGAAAGCCAGGCTTCGGAAGTTTTTGCATAGTGTGTGCCATTTATAAGCCACTGGTTCTCCACGTGCAAATCTTCGTTAAAATAAAGCAGAAGGTCATTGCTTGGCATAACGCCCCCCGTGAAAAAGTATTTGCTCATCCAATCGGTTTCATCCTTTACCTCAAAAAGATATGCGTATTCTTTATGCGTAAATATATGTACAAACAATTTTCCGTTATCGTCAAGGAAGGATGCCACTTTTTTCATCAGCAGCTGGTAATTACGCATGTGTTCAAACATCTCAACTGAAACTACCCGGTCAAATTTTTCATCAGTTTCAAAAACATTGATATCGGCAGTGATCACTTTCAGGTTAGTAATATTAAGTAATGCAGCCTGCTGGTCAATGTGCTGTTTTTGAGTTTTAGAATTTGAAACAGCCGTAAATAAGCTACTCGGATATTTGGCGGCCATGTGTAAGGATAAAGAACCCCAGCCGCAGCCAAGTTCGAGAACGTTCTGTCCGTTTTCCAGTTCAGCCCTATGACAGGTTATTTCCAGCATATCTCTTTCAGACGTGTCGATATCAGTAACACCGGGTTCCCAAAAACCGCACGAGTATTTAAGATTTTTGCCCAGACAATATTTATAAAACTCGGTGGGAACCTCGTAGTGCTGCTCGTTAGCTTCTGCGGTATTCACAGCTATTGGCGATGATTTCAGCATGTCAACAAAATTCAAAAGATGCTGGCGCTGTGCTTCCTGGCTTCCCTTATCTTCCTCCTTCAAACGTTGTTTCAAATATTTCCGAATACCCATCCGGATTAGAAAATCAGGAATCTGGTTTTGTTCCAGCAGCTTGTCATACCACATAGTTTTATAAGGCGGGTTAAAATGTTGTTTAAGCGATATACGCTATGAATTTTTAAATAGATTTGTCAGTAGCTAAATTTTCTGGGGTATCTGATTTTTCTTCTTGAACCACGGGAAAAACGCACTGGTGGACTTTTGATAAGCAGAATACAGTGCGCCTTTCGATCGTAAAGATTGTTGTTCTGTGGCTGGGATTCCGGTCACGTTGAACAGCAGGTATAAAATGATCGCAGGGCTAGTCACTGAAATCAAACCATACGGTGAGCCAAGTGAGAAAACAAAATAAGAAACCCAGATCAGCCATTCAAAAAAGTAATTGGGATGACGGGAATAATACCACAAACCAGTTTCGCAGACCTTTCCTTTATTGTCGGGATCTTCTTTGAACAGATCAAGCTGCCAGTCGGCAGTCGCCTCGCCAATTATTGCAAATATCCAGATCGAAAAACCGATATACTCAAATATTGATAATTCCTGAACTTTGTTCTGGGTGACAATGAAAAACGGAGCTGCAAGCAAGACATTGGAAAATGCCTGAGCCTGAAAAAACCAGAAAAACTTTTTATCTGCGATGGGAGCCCAATCTTTTCGAAGCTGCGCATAACGGCCTTCTTCCTCATGCAAATGGCTTAGTACACGTTTGCCCAGATGTGTGCCAAGTCTTACACCCCAAATTAGTACCATCGCAGAGAGTATAATTTTTCTCGTCTGAAATCCATCAGAAAAAAAATATACGATCACCGCAATCACAGGAAAATTAAAAGACCAGAAAATATCTACTATTCCGGCGTTTTTGACTTTTTTAGCCCAAAGCCAGACGAAGCTCATGATGACACAGCAAGTAATAAGCGATATAATAACAGGCAGCAGAACGGAATCACTCATGTCGTTTAGTAATAAGATCGAAAACGCCTTCTTCCGGCTCTAAACGGAATAATTCAATTAAAATATAGGCACAACTGGCAATGCTGCCCAGGAAAAACATCATAAAGAACCAGACAATTTTAGGGAGCATATCAGGCTCTTTATAGAAAATCCACAGATAAATGATGAACGCGTTGGCATAAAAGTCCCATAATGTAGCCCGCATCCAGGGGATTGATCCGAGAAAATCCCACTCTTCAAATAGATTGCTTGTAAGACTGGTCGTGACTACAACGTAACATATCCACATCAGAATTATCGAAAAAATGATTTTTAGGGCTGTAATCATACGTTCAAATGTTAGAAAGGTTGTGCTAAACTGCGTACGATGGAGATTTTTGCACTTTTTTCTTTACAAAAGCTGTCCCCAACACTATTAGTACGATTTTTTGAAGAATTCAGATTGAAAAGGGGAGGTATTCCCTAAAAAAGATGTTAATTTGAAGATAAAAGATTTGGGGTGAAGAGTAAACACATAAAAAAATATTACAGCTTCTTAAAGTTCAAACGCGACTTTACACGATTCAGTATCGATAAGGTGAAGAGTTACGAACTGGTGATGTTTTGGCTTAAAAGCATATTGAGCCGAAGCCAGTTTTTGATACTTTCAGGTATTATGGTCGGATGTACGGCTGGGTTTGCCGGTGTAGTTTTAAAGTCACTCGTCCATTACATACACTACATCATTACCTACAAAGTTCATTTTGAGGAACAGGTCTGGTTCTATCTTATTTTTCCTTTTTTGGGTATTGTGATTACAGCAATCGTCGTGAAATTGTTTTTCAAAGGCCTCGATAAAAAAGGAATTCCAGTCATACTGGCTGAGATCGCACAAAATGCCAGTAATGTTTCTCCCGTTAAAATGTATTCCCAAATTGTTCAGAGTGCTATCACAGTAGGTTTGGGAGGCTCTGCCGGACTGGAAAGTCCGATTGCGGTAACAGGAGCAGCGATCGGGTCGAATTTCGCACAAACGTATAAACTCGATTACCGTGAACGTACGTTGCTATTGGCCGCCGGAGCCACGGCTGGTATCGCCTCAGCGTTTAACGCTCCGATTGCGGGGATGATGTTTGCTTTTGAAATTTTGCTGACGGGCGTCGTATTTTCAGATTTTATACCTCTCGTAGTTGCAGCTGTATGCGGAAGTTTGATTTCAAGAATTTTATTAAAAGAAGAAGTTCTCTTCCAGTTTCACACCCGCGGCGCTTTCGATTACCACAACCTTCCGTTTTATTTGATATTAGGTTTATTATGCGGTTTTTACGCACGATATTTTCTTGTCATAACCAGCTACATCGAGGACTTTTTTCACTCGCTGAAACTTACAAAGGTTCGAAAGGCGATGGTTGGAGGAGCTATACTGTCCTTTTTGTGTGTGTTATATCCGCCCTTGTTTGGCGAAGGTTATGAGACGATAAAATCTTTTACAAATGGAGAGATAAAAGAGGTAATTGAAAACAGTTTTTTCAGTTTTATCGGATACCGCGAATGGGTAATTATCGTTTTTGTAGCTGTTGTCTGTTTGCTGAAAGCATTTGCTTCTTCGATCACAATTCAGGCAGGAGGGAATGGAGGGAATTTCGCTCCTTCACTATTCGCCGGTGGATCTTTGGGTTATGTTTTTGCACTACTGTGTAGCCAGGCGGGTATTGAAGGAGTTCCGGTCACTAACCTGATTCTCGTTGGTATGGCCGGAGTGATGAGTGGGGTTTTGTATGCCCCGTTAACCGCTATTTTTCTTATCGCAGAATCGAGCTCAGGATATGATCTTTTTATTCCACTAATGATGGTTTCCGTAATTTCTTTTTTAATGGCCAAATGGTTTTCGCCCATCTCTCCGGACCTGGCAAAAATGGCAAGTCAGGGAAAAATCTTTACGAGACAGCACGATCGAAATTTATTGTCACTTTTGCATACCCTTGACCTATTAGATAAAGATGCGCAGGTTATCAATGATAAATCTTCCTTTGAAGAACTTCGTGAAGTTTTGAAAAACGGCAAAAGGAACCTAGTAGCTGTTTTAAACGATAATTTAACACTGGTAGGAATAATAACGCTGGATGATTTAAGGCCAATTCTTTTCAGCCGTGATCTTGACAGTTCATTGACCGCCGGTAGCCTGATGCAGCAGCCAAAAGCAGTTATTATGGAAAATGATTCAGTTGTGACGGTTGCCAGCAAGTTCGATGAAACAGGTCTATGGCATTTGCCGGTTGTTAAGGTGTCAGGCGAGTTCGCAGGTTTTATTTCAAAGTCAAGTGTACTGAATGGTTATAGGCAACTTCTGCAGGCGCATTCCGGATAAAAATAAATTCCTGTTAAAGTGATTCATTTTTCTTTAACAGGAATCAAGTTGTATGTTCTTTTTCAGTTATTTAGCTTTCCTTACATAAATATTGCCATTCATATTTTTCATCATCACCTCTTTTCCACCACCATTGACTTTGCCCTGAACCCAGTCGGAAATACTTACTTTTTGCATACCTTCATTTGACGTCCGGACTGTTTTCGGGACGGTTTTATCAACGTCTATATCAAAATCACTATATATTTCGCCACGATCGGATTTTAGTTTTACATCGAATTTTGAAGACGCGGGAAAGGTTATATCGACTGCGCCGTTGAGTGTCGAAAACGCCATAGGTGCTGTCTGGTTAATTGCTTTAAAATTTCCTTTCAGATTTCCATTCACAGTATTTGCCACTACGGACCCAGAAACATTAGTAAGCTGAATTGCTCCGTTAACATTTGAGATTTCCATTTCACCACTGACATTTTCAATTTTTACATCGCCTTCGTTGACCGTTCCAACGCGCAGATCAAAATTCATTGGAACTTTGATCGTTAGATTGACCGGGTTTTTGGGGATTGCAACTTTGATACTCACGTTATTTTTTTCTTCCTCGATTGTTAGATCAAGCCCATTTCGGCCTGAGGAAATCCGCTTTAATCCTTTCGCAGCTTCGTCCTTTGAAACCTCATTTTTCTCACGTCCCTCTTTGGAGACAGCATCGACAATAACTTCTTTTCCGGCATATCCTACAATATGAATTGAGCCACGTATTATTTTTACTTCCAGCGACCCAGGTTTTGACGAGTCAGTCAGCGCGACTGAAATTTGCTCTTTTAAATCGTTCTGAGCGACGACGTTGATGGTATTCATGCTTGTGGTGACAAATAAAATTATCGCCATTAATTTGTGGGTTTTCATATGATCAGGATTGTTTTTTTAAATAAATATTTCCGTTGAACGTCTCAAATCTGAATGTTTTACCTCCATTGCCAATTCGTATTGAGGTCTCGGTATTGAGTTTGTAAATTGTTTTTCCCGGGCTGTTCTCCTGGTTTTTAACTACCGTTACGGGTAAAGTTGCTACATCAGGAAAATCCGTAAAAAATTCTCCGTTGAAACTTTTGAACTGGCAATCTGCTGAGAGGGTCCGAGGATAAGTTACAATCACATCACCGTTGAGCGTTTTAAATTGCGATTCACCCGGTGGAACAATCAGATAATTGGCCTCGACATTTCCATTGATGGTTTTTATATCGGAAGTACCTTTCGCATTGGCTAGTTTAATAGCGCCGTTTACGTTCGAAACTTTCAAAGAGCCGGTCACATCTTCAACCGTGACATCACCACCATTCACCGTAGAAACCAGCAGGTTCATTGAATAAGGGACTGTAACTGTAAATTCTAGCCGAAAATCGTATCTGTTTTTGTCCCGGTTGCCCCAGTTTTTATTGTTGCGATTGGGTCTGCTATCGAAAGGTTCAGTGATGTAAGCAAGTACGCTATCATCTTTTTGTTCCAGATTTACTTTAAATTCCTGCTTGGCTGCTTCAAGCAATTCTTCATTTCCGGCAGAAAGTGTCTTGTCCACTTCCACGAGGACCTTGTCGCCGTCGTAGCCCTTCACTGTGATAAATCCATTGATATTGTAAATAGCTAAAACATTGTGTCCTGACGCATTTGAGATGGGAAAATCCTTGCTGATATGTTCTTTGAAAACGGTCTTTTGTGCTGGTGCTTGGGTACAAGAAAGTACCAGTCCCACCAGAAACGGGATCATTATTTTTTTCATGGCTGATAAATTGATTTTTGGTTAAGTAAGATCTTTGATCGTCTGTTCGATTTTATTCTTCACCAGTTCATTGAGGTCCTCCTGGCGAAGCATCTGTTTAAAAGCTTTGATGGAACGTTTTTCCTGCAATTTCACCATGACGTCGGCAAGCGCAACCTGTACCATGGGAGAGTCTTGTTTAGTCAGTGAATGAACCAGTTGTTCTCTCACCAGAGGATCATTGGCAAACTGGGTGATGGCTTCCAGGGTTACCAGCCGCACGTTCACATTCGGGTCATTATTGAGCGTGGAAAAAAGCGCTTCGATAACTTTTTCATCCGCATGAGTGATTTCATTTGTATAACTAACGGCACGCAGCCGTTCGGTAGCTGACGGATTCTCTATTAAAGTCAGCATCATCACCTGACGCATTTCCTGAATCTGATTTGCAAGTGTGTCAATCTGCTCTGTATACGCCGTGGATGCTTTTTCGTTACGGTTCATTCTGAAACCGATAAGCCAGCCCAGACCAACAAGTAAGAGGCTGAAAGTCAATTGAACGGTCCACTGTGGTATGATAAATTGCCGGACTGCCTGAACCAGATTTTCGAACGAGTACCTGTCTTTTTGTTTAATGCTACCTTTATATTCACCAAGCATGCTGTTGAAATTGGCACGCATGGATTCGCTCGGAGCCTTCACCTTAGCTTCTCCCATCATATCCCAAAGCAGCTTGTGCTCGTTAAATTCCTGCTGACAGTCAGGACATCCTGCAAGATGTTTTTCGATTCTGATCTTTTCGGGGTCCGTCGACGGTTTATTTAACCAATCCGTGAACTTTGCTTTTGTATGGTCACAAGTCATGTGCTTTCCTTTGATTTTCATTACTTAAAAATACCTTTTTCAATTCTCCCAAAGCCCGGTGTACCCTGACCTTCACCGTCCCTTCGGTGATGTTAAGGATACCTGCAATTTCCTCGTATTTTAATTCCTGAAACCTGCTTAATACCAATATTTCCCGATGATCTTCGCTTAGTTGCGCCATAGCTCTATGCAGAGATTCGGCATCCTGCCTTTTTTCAAATTCCTCGTCTGCCGGGTTTCCGCCTGCAATCCGATCGGCCATAACGTGCACATCCTCATGATTTTTCGACTTATTCTGTTTGATTGAATCGTTTAAAACATTTCTTGCCAGGTGATACATCCATGTTCTGAATTCGCCCTCACCCGTGAAAGTATGACGGTATTTCAGCATCCGGTAAAATACATTTTGAACAATATCTTCGCTGGTTTCGGCAGTTCCTGTCATGTGATAAAGGAATGAAAACAACGGACGATGGTACCGCTCGAAGAGCAATCCCATCTTGTCAAGGTCTCCGGACTTTACACGGAGCATCAGCGAATTATCCGTTAGTGCGCTCAATCAATTATCTTATTTTTTGTGATCTTAAAGTGGAAACTGCGAACCTTTGAAAAGGTTACAAAGCTTCCGTCAGAATTTACTTTTATTTTTCAATTAAATTTGTAATTCTCTGATAATCAATAGAAAAATATGGAATTATATTTATTATTTTTTATCGTCAATATAATCAGCAGGGAAGATTGAATTTTTAGAAGGCTGCAAACAAAAATCCCCGGCAAATTGCCAGGGATTTTTCATAAATATTTTCTCACCTCAAATACGATAGGTATTTGACATGTAACAAAAGTCAAAAAGTTATCTTTATTAAATAATGACCATTGTCAGTTTTGCGTACTTTTTTTGACTGATTACGCTTTTCTAACTGTTTTGATAAGCAAAAGCAAATTCCACGGCAAAATCCTGCAAAGTGGTTTTGGTTGTATTATCAGCAGTCCGTACAAAGTCAGCCAGATATGATCCGGAATTCAGACCATCGAAAAGCTGGATATAGCCCTCCGCAATCTGTGGAGGAACACCTGCTCCAATCATACCTTTTTTAGCATCCTCTGCCGGATACTGGACGTACTGAAGTTCTGGCAGGCCGATCGCTTCTCCGAGTATTGACGCTACTTCTTCCATGGTATAATCTTGTGCGCCACCAATAAATTCTCTTGAAAATCCTTCGAAATTTAATTCCAACAGACGCTTGGCTGCTACTTCGGCAATATCACGCGTATGCGTTAATGGAATTTTCAGATCTTTCAGTAATGCATCTCCAAATGACCCGAGCCCCTTGATCTGAGGAATATATGCGTAAAGATTTTCAATAAAATAACCTGGGCGTAGAGCAAGAACGTTCAAATTCCTGACATTTTGGAGCTGTTGTTCCCACTCGCCAAGACCACTAACCGGACCAGCCCCGAAAGGGGCGAGCTGCGAACCCATCGAGCTCAGGATCACGACATTTTTTATGGCTGCGTTTTCTAAGGCATTTGTGATATTGGTACCAATTCTACGTTGAAATGCTCTCCATGACTCATCGATGACCCAGATAGGAGGAATAAGTGCATAAACCGCATCCGCACCATGGAATGTTTTTGTCAGAAAAGTTTCGTCTGACAGATCGCCAATTGCTGCTATTGCTCCTTTTTCAACCAAGTGCTGGATGTTTTTAGTTTTCCGGGCGATAGTAATTACCTCATGTCCGGCGCCTAATAACCTTTCCGCCACTATTTTTCCTGTGTGCCCGCTGGCACCTGTGATTACATATTTCATAGTTTTTAAGTTTACATACATACTGGTTGGTATGTGTTTTGGTAAAAAAATTATTGTTTGTAAGAATTTAAAATTTGAATTAACTGAGCAATACAGCTTTTAAACTTTGTATAGCTGTTAAACGATTTTCCGATCGTATAACTTCCTTCCAGAGAGGCTAATATAAAATAAGCGAGCGCGTCCGGATCAACCTCTGACTTA
The DNA here is from genome assembly GCF_900108855.1 of Dyadobacter koreensis. GTDB lineage: Bacteria > Bacteroidota > Bacteroidia > Cytophagales > Spirosomataceae > Dyadobacter > Dyadobacter koreensis. The sequence continues at coordinate 310,573 of NZ_FNXY01000004.1, read as the reverse complement.
ATCGTTTTATTTTCTAACCCGGCTTTTAGAGCTGCTTTGATTAATTTCCGCTCATCGTCAAGAATTGCCGAAAGACGTTTATTAAAACCCTCATCCAGCGGAGACATTTCCTGAATGAGATTGTTTAACGGACATCCTAAATGAATCGTTTCCTGAGTTGAATATCCTGCAATCATGTTCAGCGTTTCAGCGATTGCGTCGATAATATGCATGTCATCGCGAACAAGATTTATCCATGCCTGCTTATAGCCCGGTGCAATCAGCTCATCAACAATGGCGTAACCAACGTTTAGCTTATCTTTAAAATAATGGTAAAATGCACCTTTGGTAATACCCATTTGCGCAATTACCTTGTCCGTGCGCAATCCCTGAAAACCATGCAAGCGCATCGCCTCAAAATTTTTCTGTAAGATTTCGCCTCGGGTGTCCATGATGCAAACCTACATACTTGTTGGTATGTTTGCAAGTTTTTGTCAATTTTATTTTTTCCTAAAATGAAAATAGTGGATCGTTTCTGTTTTTGTGGCAAGAATTTGTGAGTTATAATGAAGCCAGCCATTATTTTCCATATAATTTATGACATGGGTTACAGAGTTAAAATTCAATCTTTTTCCGGTTAGTTTTTCTGTAAATCTTTTAGTTGCCTTTCGTTCAACTTGCCCGTAGTCAACCGAAATATCTTTATCTCCAAAGATCTGGTCGATATTTTCTATTTTTACTGTACATACTTTTATGCTATCGATTGAATTGATATCGACACCGGAAACAACAATTTGAGAAAAAGAGGGTAGAGTAGTAAAAAGTAAGATTGAAAAAATTAAAGTTTTCATGTGCCAATGATAAGTTATCAGAAAAAAAATAAGCCGTCATTTTTTAAAATGCCGGCTGTATGAAAATTTACAGGATTGTTAATATTCTTTCAAGTTCATCATTTGTGAAGTCCTTGTTATTAAGGCAAGCCAATGAGTCAAGTAGCTGGGACACCCGGCTGGCCCCAATAAGTACGGAGGTTATTCTCGGATCCTTTAATAACCAGGCAAGCGACATCTGTGCCAGTGTTTGCCCTCTTTCCAGAGCGATATCGTTCAGTTTTCTGATTTTTTCAATCAACTCCGGAGTTACCTGATTTTCCTGCAAAAAACCTTCCGGTTTGGCGGCTCGCGAATCGGCAGGAATACCTTTTAAATATTTGTCGGTCAAAAGTCCCTGTGCCAGAGGAGAAAATGGAATGCACCCAACACCCTCGCGTTCCAATACATCGAGTAATCCGCCTTCTACCCAACGTTCGAACATGGAATACTTCGGCTGATGAATCAGACATGGCGTCCCAAGGTCTTTTAAAATGGCAATTGCTCGATCTGCTTCGCCGGCCTGGTAATTTGATAATCCAACATAAAGCGCTTTTCCCTGACGAACAATCAAATCCAGTGCTCCCATCGTTTCTTCCAGTGGCGTATCAGGGTCCGGGCGATGGTGATAAAATATATCGACATAATCGAGTCCCATACGTTTCAGACTCTGATCCAGACTCGCAACCAGATATTTTTTTGAACCCCATTCTCCATATGGACCGGGCCACATCAGATACCCTGCTTTGGAAGAAATGATCAATTCGTCCCGGTAAGCCGCAAGGTCCTTTTTCATGATCAGGCCGAAATTTTCTTCCGCAGATCCCGGCGGCGGACCGTAATTATTGGCGAGATCAAAGTGTGTAACGCCATGATCAAAGGCGGTTGTCAATATGGATCGGTAGTTTTCGTAAACATCAACACCACCGAAATTATGCCATAACCCTAATGAAATGGCAGGAAGTTTCAGTCCGCTTTTGCCACACCGACGGTAAGTCATCTGCTCGTAGCGATCCGGGTCAGCTAAATAAGTCATTAGTTTTTAAGAAAAAATTAAAGATTTAAATCAGACCGAAAAGATAGCCGTTTTATTTTATCCCGTGAAATTAACTTTCGGCAAAGTCTATGATTATGGTCGAACATGCTTTAAAAAGGCTTGTTTTAACAACCATTTCGGGGATTCTATTAAAAAATCCGTACATTCTTTATAGATTCACAATTGAATCAGATTTTTGTAAAAACGACCGTTCAAAGCCGTTCTGATAACACGCAATTAGCCATTATTTCAATTACCTTCCAGATATGGATTTATTTTTAGTAGTTTTTTTTCTAATACAGTTTATCCGTCAACGACTCAACACTGCGCTGGTTTATAAAGAGTGGGACAAAAAGCTGCTGCTTGCCCGATCTATCGCCATCGGCTTGATTGTGGCATTTTGGATTTTTAATAAATCTCAGCTTGTACAGTGGCTATCCTACCCGTTAGTAGCTTATATTCTTTATGTCATTCACAAAGAAAAGGATTTTGAATCCATACGGAGCACCGTACAATCTTTATATCCGTACGTTATAGTAAGTTTTCTTGGAGATTGTTTTGAGCTTGTAGCAGCAACGCAGTACAAAAGTTATCGGAATTATTTCGAACTGGCCAAGGGTTTTTCTTTTTTATGGATGCTTGCTCTTTGGTTTAACTTTCGGAAGCAGCAGAAGGTTCTGGAAAAAGAAAGAGAGGAACAAAAACGCAAGGACGAGGAGAATGAAGCTAAAAAAACTTCACTCGAATATCTGGTCGCGGAACGTACGCAGGAATTGACGATCCAGACTATCGAGCTCCAACGGGCGCTGGATGAATTAAAGGCAACTCAAAATCAACTTATTCAAAGTGAAAAAATGGCTTCGCTCGGAGAGTTGACAGCAGGGATCGCTCATGAAATTCAGAATCCTTTAAATTTTGTGAACAACTTCTCAGAGGTCTCGGTAGAGCTGTGTCAGGAGCTGGAGGAGGAGATTAATAAAACGGAAATTCCAGATGCTGATAAGGAGTATATCGCAGGTATAATCAGCGATTTAAGCCAGAACCAACAGAAAATTACACATCACGGAAAACGCGCTGATTCGATCGTTAAAGGTATGCTGCAGCATTCGCGTGCTTCATCCGGGACGAAAGAGCCGACGGATGTGAATGCTTTGGCGGATGAATACATGCGTTTGGCTTATCACGGTTTGCGTGCAAAGGATAAAGAATTCAATGCAACGCTTACCACAGACTTTGATCCGACAATAGGAAAAGTAGCGGTAATGCCGCAGGATTTGGGAAGAGTTTTTTTAAATCTGTTTACCAATGCATTTTATGCGGTCGCAGAAAAGAAGCGATTGAATAAAGATAATCCTGCTTTTGCGAACTACAAGCCGGAAGTGAAGATCATCACAAAATTATTTGGCGGCAAGTTATATATCCGCGTCACGGATAACGGAACGGGTATGCCTGAACATGTAAAAGCGAAAATTTTCCAACCGTTTTTCACAACAAAACCTACCGGGCAGGGAACGGGTCTCGGACTTTCGATGAGTTACGATATAATCACCAAGGCGCACGAAGGAATTCTGGATGTAACTTCGACACCTGGCGAAGGGACCGAATTTAAAATTACGCTGCCTGTCTCCTTAAATACTTAGTCATACGATACTTTGTTATATGAAAATATTAGTTGTTGACGATGAGCCGGATGTGAAGGCACTTTTTGAACAGCGTTTCAGAAGAGAAATCCGTAACGGCGAATTTGAGTTTTCTTTTGCTTTTTCAGGAGAGGATGCTTTAGACTATCTTGAAGGCCATGCTTCGGAAATTGTGATGATCCTTTCGGATATTAATATGCCGGGAATGAGTGGAATAGAACTTTTGAAGACAATCCGGAAAGACCATCCGATGGCTCCGCCAATTGTGATGATGATCACGGCATATGGTGATACAGATAATTATGAACAGGCTATGAAATTTGGTGCAGATGATTTTTTGACGAAACCGGTAAATTTCGTAGAACTGAAACAAAAATTACAAGAACGATATGAAGGCTAAAATCCTTGTGGTTGACGATGAACCTGATTTGCAGTTACTTATAAAACAAAAGTTTCGCAGGCAGATCCGGGAGCAGCAGTATGATTTCATTTTTGCTGAGAATGGAGAAGTTGCTTTGAGAATGCTGGCGGAGCATCCTGACGTGGACATGGTTTTGAGCGATATCAACATGCCGGAAATGGACGGCTTGACGTTGTTGATGAAGCTGAGTGAGTTGAGTCCGCTCCTTAAATCGGTGATTGTTTCGGCATACGGTGATATGGAAAATATTCGGACTGCGATGAATAGGGGAGCGTTTGACTTTCTATGTAAACCGATTGATTTTCAGGATCTTGAAGTAACGATGGAAAAGACGTTGAAATATGTCGAACAATTGAAAGAAACGCTGAAAGCAGTTCGGGAAAACGATATTCTACGGATGTATGTAGATTCGTCGGTGCTGCAATTCATGACACGCGGCGCTTTTGAGAGTTCGTTGACTTCCAGCGAAAATATCGAGGCTTCGGTTGTCTTTATGGATATGTGCGGCTTTACGTCAATTTCGGAACGTGAACCTGCGGACCATGTGGTAAAGATGATCAACAAATATTTTGATGTCATGGTGAAGGAAATCCTGGCACATGGCGGCCTTGTCGACAAGTTTATGGGAGATGCGGTTATGGCAGTTTTTAAGGGTGACTATCATCTGGATCGTGCGATAGAAGCGTCGCTGGCCGTAAGAAATCAGATTAATGGTTTCAAAGAACAGCTCCATAACCAGACTGAATATTTTCCCAATGTCGCGATCGGTATTAATTCCGGGGAAATGGTAAGCGGAAATATCGGGTCGGCAACTTTGCGCCGCTTGGATTACACGGTGATAGGAGACGCGGTAAATGTCGCGCAAAGATTACAGTCTGTCGCTGGTCCCGGACAAATCGTAGTACCAGAATCGGCATACGAAAAAATTAAAGAGGCGTTTCAATGCCGGGTGATTGGAGAGGTGAATCTGAAAAATAAGCAGCAAGCCATGCAGATTTATGAAGTTTTGGAATAGTATTTTGTCTTTAAATTTTTGAAAAATGGACATCGAAAAGGCTGAAAAATTCATCGTTGACTTACTGGACACACAACTTTCCGAGACATTATATTATCACGGTCTTCACCACACACTGGATGTCTTGAATGCCGCGATGATCCTGGCAGATGAAGAGGGGGTTGAGGACAGGAGTGACCTCAAATTGTTAAAGACCGCAGCACTATTTCATGACAGCGGATTTGTAAATACTTACAAGAATCATGAAGAGGAAGGTTGCCGGATTGCAAATGTCCATCTTTCATTATTTGGTTATAGTCAGGGGGAAATTAAAAAAATATGCGGTATGATTATGGCGACGAAGATACCGCAAACTCCTACAACCATACTTGAACAAATTCTTTGTGATGCAGATCTGGATTATCTTGGTCGCGATGATTTTGAACCGATTGCTGCAAGTTTATTCGAGGAATTGAAAGCCAGAAAACTCGTTGAAAATGAAACGACCTGGAACGTCATCCAGGTTAAATTCCTGGAATCACATCGGTATCATACGAAGTCAGCAATCAACAAAAGAGAAGTTCAAAAGCAGAAACGCCTCATTGAACTGAGAAAGTTGATCTAAGCCATAGCTCTCATTTTTTCATTTTGAACCCGGATTCGCTGGCATAAAATGCGAAGGACGTTTCGTAAGATTTCATCACGTTCTTCCATCAGTTCAAAGAAATCCTCCTGATCCACACGAAACAAAAGAACGTCAGTTTCTGCCACCGTTGATGCTGATCTCGGCTCGGTATCCAGTAGCGCGAGCTCTCCGAATATTTCTCCTTTGTCAAACAATGCAAGCTGTTTAGGCCCATCATAAATTCCGATCTCTCCTGAATAAATGATGAACATACTATCACCTGTATCACCTTTTGCAAAAACTTCCTGCCCTTCCTGGTAAAGCACTTCTTTCATAATCGGAGCGATAGAACTCAGTACATTTTCAGGTGTTTGCGAAAATAATTTCGTGTTTTTCAGTACGATAACACGTTCCATTTCAGAGATTTGCTGAGAAGATTCAGTGGTATTTTTCATATTTTTTTCGTCTTGACTACTATATTTCAACGCTGGGAATTTCAAACAGGCTGTATTTACCGCATCTCTCAGTAATATTACCGGATGGTTTGCAAAAATATCCAGATTTTTGATTTCAGAGTCCGGAGTCCAGCGTTCGATTGTAAGGGCGATGGTCCAGGCCGTAAAGTATTGCTCTTTCTGTGTTAATACATATGTTAGAAAGGGCTGCGGGTTCTGCTGAATATTCAAGTACTGGCGCAGGGCTTCCAACTTTCTTTGCAACGGAATTTCTTCAAACAGCGCCCGCAAACAAGGGTATAATTCCCTTGGAAGAAGACTTTCAATCATTTCCAAAGAGTTTGCTCTTTTTTCCTGCGAAGCATGTTTAATTCCCTTCCAGGCATTCTGAACCGTGTCTTTATCATATAACACCATGAACAGATAAAACAGACGCTGATTAACTTGGAGAAGCTCGTAATTTAAAGAAGAATTCCAGGTTGAATTTTTATCTTCCGTGTCTGTTGCATTCAAAATCTGATAAGCATGAAGGAGCTCGATATCAACAAAATTTCTGGCGCTACTTTTCTGATCAGTATTCAATTCATAATGCGTCAGCGCTCGTAGCCCGGCGTTATGAAGTCTCAAAGACGGGCCATGATTCTCACCTTTTGACAGATATACTTTGGTGATAAATTCAAAAAGGACAGAAATTATTTCATTATTGGACTGTTTCTCCGCCGACTTTAAAAATGAATAAATGTCCTTTTCAGAAGTTGATTCAGTCAGCCAGTTTTGCAAAATTTCCGAGCCGGCCTGACCTGATTTTATCAGTGAGAGACTCGTGGTCTTAGACAGTTTTCCTGATAGAAAATCAGGCAGTTTCTGGATCAGGTCCTTACTGTTTCCCGTGCCGATTACTTCAATGGCACGCTGCTGAACTTTTTCGTTACTGCTTTTTAGTGAATTAATGATTTGTGACTTAAATGTATCCACATCCATTGCCTCAACACAATCCAGTGCAGCAAGCTGAGAATCAGTATCTCCGGAAGCAAACAAGTCCCGGATCGTCTGTCGGACTGCTGTTGAAGACTTTCCTGCTTGTCTCGCACCAAGAACAGCACCCCGAACGATATCCAGATCCGAATGCGCCAGATAGTGGACAAGTTTTTCATTTGTCATACTTTCTGATGCGGAAGCAATCTGTACAGCAAGGGTCTGACACGGCGTGTCCGGTTCATTTTCGATGTACTGGTAAAATGATTCAGAAGGTTTATAATTCCCAGTTTCGACGAGTGCCTCGAGCGTTTTGAGACGAACAAGCTCGGACTGGTTTTTTAGCAAAACATCAACATTTTTATAAAAAGTAGCAGGCTTATTTTTTACAAGCCAGGCTATCGCATTGATTACTTCCTCTTTCTTATCACTTTTAAGATTTTCTTTGATAATGGGCAGCGCTTCACCCGGAGAGGCCATTTCACCACTTTTTAGAAATCTTTTGCTGATCGCACTTTTCAGTTCAAGTACATACTCTTTGTAAGCTTTTCTAAAAATTATAAGTGCGGCGAGTGAAAATAGCAAAGAAAGATCGAAAGTCAGGCTGATATTAGACCACTCCATGGTATAGACAATCCAAAGCAAAATCCCGGCGATCAGCATACCCAGCGGCTCATACAGGCCTTTCGCCAGCGTATGGCCCTTCAAACGATTTTTTGTAGAAAGTGGTTGAAAAAAAACGAGAAAAACCGGATCGAAAAGTGTTCTTCTGATTAATTCAAAAAGCAGATACGCAACGCAATAATAAATTAGCAGCGAAGGTTCGTCAGTCCTGAAATAAGAGGAAATGATAAGTCCAAGTGAGATCAGTACTGTCGTAAGCGGCAAGAGATAGAGTGTGATTTTAACTCCAAACCGCTCAACGATTTTTCCAGAAAACAACATCTTCACAAACGTTGAGATGATATAAGTGGCAGTAAGAAGTGAACCAACGAAGATAATTGTGTCGTGCTGACTGTGAAACTTGTATTTTACATTGACAAAAAAGTGGTACTCAATCCAGGTTGCCGCCGCGGCGATAGCTACTGTTCCCAGGCAAAGCGCCGTAAGAAGCCTGTTCCCACCGAAATATTTCTGAACAAATTTTGAATCCGAAAATCCGGATTGCCGGGGCCTTGCATGATGCGGATTCGGGATAGCCGTATATTTGAAAGTCAGTTTTTGGGAATAAAATGCCAGCGCAAAGCATAACAGCGAGACTGTGAGCAAAATCATCAAAACCGAAGGAGAGTGGATCAAAACGGCAAGTACCGCACCCAGTGCCTTGGCCGGCATATCGCCTGATCCGATGACGCTGAACATCCTTTTACTTTGTCTTACATCAAAAACGATAGCGGACAATCCCCAGAATTCGAGATTGATCAAAAGATAAATTATCCGGTATCCGACCATAATAGCAATGGCTGTTGCTACCCCATGACCTGCCCAAAGCAAAATCATCACGACGAGTACCAGAAAGAGTGATGATAACATAGTTCCGAGGCTCAATTTTTCGAGCGCAAGATGATGTTCATAATGTTCATAAATCTGCCCGGCCGTCATGACGGCAAATGCAGCAACTATGTAAGCAATAGGTAAAGAATATTCCGGATGATTTTCCAGCAATAAGATATTGGCGGACACATAAACCAGTGTTGTTCCGACATTGATAAAAAAGTTATGAAAGAAAAAGAGAAGTGTCTGTGGGTTAATTGTACTATTTAATCTACTTTTTGTAATGGCTGATATCATATTTATCGAAAAGCTAGCGTCACTCATGTAAAATAAGCACTAATTCTTCCTTTTAAAAACAGAAACTGTTCAGGATATCATGAAATTTGCAGAAATTTGGCAATACAAGCCCAATTTGAATTTTAATTTACCCGATATGAAGATTGATTTTAAGCGCATTGACCACGTGATGCTGTGCTTTCCCGAAGGGAAAGAAAAAGAAGCGCGGGGATTTTATGAAGAGGTTCTTGGTTTGGAAGAAATTATCGATCCTGAAAGGCCGCATTTGCGGGGGGCGATCTGGTATCAGATGGGAAATATCCAGCTTCATTTAATGACAGATCAGGGCAGTAACGCTTCGGAACGTCATCCGGCCTTTGAAGTGACAAATCTTGAAGAGTGTCGTCAATTATTAGAAAGCCATGGTATCTCGGTCAAAAATCTTACACCGATTATCGGCAGGACCCGGTTTTCATTCAGAGATCCTTTTGAAAATAGAATCGAGTTGCTTCAATACCATAATTAGCTATCAGCTTTTAGCGACATTTTTTAATTCGATTTTCCCTTATACAAAAACGCCGTTTGACCAGAATCAAACGGCGTTTTGCTTTTCGTTGATCAGCTCCAAAGGCGATCATGAGAACGCTTGTCGTTCCACTGATCCGTTGGTGCGAAATAACTTTTGTCTTTTGGAGAAAGGTGTTTTTTTAATTCCTCGTCAACCAGTTCAATGCCCAGACCTGGCGCCTCCAAAGGCACATTTGCATATCCTTTATCGATCAACTTTCTGCCGTCAGTTGTTTTGACGATACTTTCCCACCACGGCACATCTACCGAGTGGTGTTCCAAAGCAAGGAAATTTTGCGTCGCGGCGGCGCAATGTACGTTAGCCATAAAACTAACGGGCGAACCGGCAAAGTGCATAGCCATTGCAATACCATGATCCTCAGCATAATCTCCGATACGTTTTGTTTCTAACAGTCCTCCCGAAGAAGCCAGGTCGGGATGAATAATGTCAACAGCACGGCCTTCAATCAATGCTTTGAAACCTTCTTTGAGGTAAATATCTTCTCCGGTCAACGTTGGGGTCTCCAAAGCTTCAGAGATCTGTTTCCACTGATCCGTATATTCCCAGGGCACCATATCTTCCAGCCAAGCCAGTCTGTATTTGTCAAGCGCTTTTCCCAGACGAATTGCATTATTCAAATCAAAGTGGCCATAGTGATCAGAAGAAATCGGTATCTCATAACCAACAATTCCACGGACGTCTTCCACAACTTTTGCCATTTGATCTAATCCCTGAGGCGTAATCTGAATGGCTGTAAAGGGATGTTTCGTATTGGCATAAGAATGGAAATCACCAGACCATTGAGAAAATCCTCCGCCCCAAACTTTATTATTGACAACTCCACCCGGTTTATTTTTCAGCATACCGATTGAAATATCCATTTTCAGCCAGGTATACCCCTGTGTGTCTGTACGGAATTTTATCTTCTCCTTAAATTCATCCAGGTTGTCTGATTCCGGGGTGTCCGCGTATAATCTAACCTTATCACGATAACGACCACCAAGCAACTGCCAGCAAGGAACGTTATAAGCCTTTCCACAAAGGTCCCAGAGTGCCATTTCAATTCCACAGACACCACCTGCCTGGCGGCCATGCATACCAAATTGTTTGATGGTCTTGAAAAGCATTTCTACATTGCATGGATTTTCACCTAAAAGTCTGCTTTTCAGCATCAGTGCATAACGTTCGTCAGCTCCATCGCGAACTTCGCCCAAACCATAAATTCCCTGATTTGTGTCAATACGGATAATAGGCGTGCGACCCACATTCTGGAGTACGCAATATCTGATATCCGTTATTTTCAACTCCGAAGGTTTCGAAGCGCGGTTAACTTTAGATGTGGCCTGAGCCACGGTATCTTCAATCGACATGGATAGGAAACTACCCAGTGCAATTCCACCCACGGCTGATTTTCTTAAAAAATTACGGCGGCTGTCCTTTGTAGCCGGATTATTAATTTCTGCTTGTACAGCCAGCTTTTCAGCTCTTTCAACTTCTTTGTTTGAGGCAATAATTTGGTTTAAGATACTCTTCATGATATAAGATATTTAGGATTTATTGTAAATGGCCAGCAGCAAAGCGCTAAAAGCTGACAGCTAATTAATAATTGCGTTCTTTCAGATAATCATCCAGCTCTTTTTTTGTCATTGGCAGGCGCCCGGGATATGCATTGATCCATTTGAGGAAATCTTTTGAAATAGCGTCAGTCCATTTCGTATCGATTTCTCCCGGAGTGTATTTCCCTTCTCTTAGTCGCTGATGGCCGAACTCGTCGCGCAGTGCAGTAACTTCTGATGTTAAAACAAGATCTTCTACCAGGTGGGCCGGGATGAAAATTGTTCCGTACTTTTTCGCCAAAACAACGTCCCCAGGCAAAACGATGGCCCTTCCGATGCGGATGGGATGGTTTATACTGGTCAGCATCATCTGCTGAATGTAAGAGGGATCAGACCCCTTCATCCAGGCATTGTAACCTTTTATTTCGCTAAGTCCTTCTACATCACGGACTGAACCATAAAAGATTGTCCCCCTTTTAGATTTAGCATAAATTGAATTTCCGAGATTATCGCCGATTAAAGTACCGTCTGCGATTTTTCCGTAACCGTCGGCTACGTACACGTCACCGTTCGTTAATACGTCTATTGGCCAGGAATTAGTACCACCCGCCGTATTTCTTCCCTCTTTTTTGCCGGTTTCTTTAATCAGATCCTGTAAATCGGGACGTAGCGGCATGTACTGCGCAGTCACCACCCGGCCTGTCATGGCGCTGTCAGGATGAATTAAAATCCAGTCTCCTTCGAATTGATTTTGGTATCCCTTGTTGCGTAAGACTCCCCAGGCTTCTTCGATCGAAATATTTTTTAACCTTGAAAGAATTGCGTCTGAGACCTTCGGCCTGCCATCTGCCGAACGCTCGCCTTTCCAGGCAGAGGTCATAGCTTTTATCTGGTCAGAAGTTGGGGCAATCGGTTGGGCATTGGACAAAAAGGAGAGAAGCAAAAACGCGGGAAGCAATTTTGTTTTTTTGAACATAAGTAAAGTGGTTTAGAAAAAACAGATTGATCAGAATACTGCAAGCGATTGATCGGATCGCTTGCAGTGTAGCTTTGGGTCGGAAATTATTTATCCCAGAAAATATGTGTCCCCAACTCGTCAGGGCCTTGACGGGCAACAGCGGCGTTGTAATTTGCCGTGTTCACTGATTTTTCCAAAACAGGATAAACCAGGCGGCGGATAAAATCTTTTACCGAAGGATCGGCTCCGGGATAAGGATTTTTGGTTAAAGTCGGGAAACCGCTTCTGCGGAAATTAGCCCAGGCTTCCGAACCATTCAGAAAAGATGAAATCCAGTATTGTGTATTGATCTGGTTCAGCGCAGTAGCAGCTGAAAATGGATTTGCCGCAAGATACGCATCCTGGCTTGCTGCCGGAATAGTAGCCAAAGCATCATACTGAGCCATCTGGTTCATATGCGCTTTTACACCCGACTCGTAAAGGGCCTTCACATCCCCGGTGATATATCCTCTTTGCGTCGCTTCTGCAAGAAGAAGTTGAGTCTGGGAGAAGGTCACGAAAAATTCAGGTGCATCAATTTTTCCTAACGTGCGGCGGTTAATTTGTGAATATTTAAAAGCAGCTCCGCTTTTGCCCGGATAGTTCGGTTCGGTAAGAATACTGGATTCGTTGTATCCATAAGGCGCACCTTGCTGGTTTGCAGGATCGGTGTCCTCTTTTCCGGCAGTTGCGATCGGATTGGCTGGAAATTCGTATTTTACCACAATAACCCGGCTGCGAGGATCATTCGTCGTTTTAAGATAATCTACAAAAGGTTTTCCCAAATAAACGTTTCCGCGCTCAGTTCCTTGGAAAAAATTAGCATTCGGGCTGTTAAATGTACTGTTAAAAGCAATCAGCGCATTGTCGGTGTTAGCGGTCATTACACCACCGTTCGCAGCGTCAACGGCTTTGAGTACGTAGGTTTTCGCTTTTGCCTCGTCAATTTTAGTAAAACGCATGGCAGCTCTCAATAAAAGTGAGTTGCCCAGTTTTTTCCACTGCGCGATATTCCCTTTATAAAACAGGTCACCGCTCTCTATACTTTTAGTTGCATCCAAAGCCCTGGTTGCTTCATCGAGCTCTTTCAAAATATCGTCATAAATCATTTTCTGATCATCGTATTTTGGAAGGTTTATTCCGTCTGAATAACCTTTACCTGCGTCGAAATAAGGAACATCGCCGTAGGTATCCACCAAAACCATAAAGACATAAGCCCTCCAGATACGCGCCATCTGGTAAATATTTGCTCTTAAAGGGTTGTCCTTCGTTAATCTCAAAACCGTTCCAAGCAAGTTTACCGGCCCATTTCCCGTTCCCGTTCCAAGGTACAAGGCGTTAAAATTCGCATTTGAGTTCGGGTCAAAAACGATATTGTGGTTTCCGCCTTCCAGTACTCCCGTATAAGGTGTATTGATCTGTTGTACAATTTCGCTCTGGTAGTGAAAAGTCGCCAGCGCTGAACTGAATTGTGCATTAGAAAATAGGTAGGCCGGATCGCTTGTAGTTGCCAAAACCGGATTTTTGTTCACATCCTCGAAGCCGTTATCGCAGGAAGTCGCTCCCAGGAAAAGGCCTATAACTGTCAGGTATATATGTATTTTTTTCATATCTATCTTTATTAAAAAGTTATAGCTTGATATTCAGGTTGATTCCATAACTTCTTGTGGTTGGAAGCGTATGCGTCTCGATTCCTTGCAGATTATCAGAAGAAGAAACCTGAGCCTCCGGATCCAGGTTGTCGATGTGTTTCTTGATCAGCCATACATTGTTAACCATCGCAGAAATGTTCAGGCCTTTGATAAAGGATTTGTTCACAAAACGGGACAAATCATAACCAACGGAAAGGGTTCTCCAACGGATGAAGTTTCCGTTATAGATAAATGGTGTCGCGATGTTGGTACTGCGGTAAGCGGTATAAAACTGCTGTGCTTCAACTCTTTTGTCGTTAGGACTTCCGTCAGCATTTACGGCGTCTAACAAAACTCCGCCTTCACGTCCAACAAGCGATGGTTTGGATAGGCCCTCACGTAAAAAGTTAAGATTTGAGTTTGACATGATTTTGTAGCCGGCCTTGAAATCAACCTGTGTAGATATACGGAAACCCTTAACGTTGATGGTGTTCATCCATGCACCAACCCATTTTGGAATTGCGCTTCCGAAGGTTGTCAGGTTACCTTGCTGTGGCAAACCGCCAGCGGTAATAATTCTTCCCTGATCATCCCGTTTGTAGTCAAAACCGCGAAGAGAAGCCAGGGGCTTACCAACTTCGTGAGAAACGATACCAAAAAATTCACCCTGGCCCACATCGAAACGCGGTTGTTCCTGAGCTAGTTCAATTACTTTACTGATGTTATAACTTGCGTTAAAACTGGTTTCCCATGAGATGTTATCAGCCCTTACCGGAACGACAGTTAAAAGAAATTCAATCCCTTTATTTTGTAGTTTACCAATGTTGACCTTCGTGCCGGAAAATCCTGATGTATTTGAAACACTTACGTTGAGAATTTCGTCAACTGTGTTTTTGCGGTAAACCGACATATCCAGGTTAAGTCTGCTATCAAATGTTCTGAATTCAAGACCCATCTCGATCTCCTTCACTTTCAATGGACGAAGATTGGCATTAGGACTGATATTGCTGGAAATATTTCCAAGCGCTACGCCGTTAAACGGGTTCGCGTTGATTGCGTAGTAAAGATTGTTTGAGTAAGGATCTGTATCACCTCCAACTTCCGCATAAGCAGCACGAAGCTTGCCGTAGTTTAACCAGGTTGGCAGTTGTGCGAACGCCTGACTGAATACAAAACTACCGCTGACAGAAGGGTATAGGTAACTGTTAGATTCCGGATTAAGTGTTGAAAACCAGTCGTTTCTCCCAGTTACGTTCAAATACAAGAAGTTTTTGAAGGATAATTCAGCAGAACCATAAATCGAGTTTACTTTCTTTTTGCTGTAACTGTAATTCGGGCTTTTTACCTGACCGTTTCCTATGGTATACAAGTCACGAACATAGAAGTTAGTAACAGCAGTTGAGACATTGTCGCTTACCTGAAGCAACTGATTCCCACCAAGCGTCACATCGATTCCAAAATCACCGAAAGTTTTGTTTGCTCCGATCAGGATGTCCATGTTCCGCTCCCGGAAAGTAGAGATATCCTGATAGTAGTAACCATTGAAGCCAGTTGTTACTGCGCCGATCGAACGTGTTCCCGTTGGACGGTTGTAGTTATAAGGACGGGTGTAATAATCCTGCCCGATACGTCCCTGAATGTAAAGCCATTTTGTGAATTCGTAACGCACGGAAGTGTTTCCAAAAATACGGTCACGTCTTACATTTTCAAAACGGTCGTATGCAACCCAGTACGGATTATTTCTGTTAGTAAAACGAGACAACGGCATTTCATTTCCGTTCACATCCTTTCGGTTTTTCAGCCAGTTTGCGTTAATACTTGTAGCTAACGTGTAGATAGTTGTATTGGCGTTCATATCCTGAATCCCGATCTGGGGAGGATTCTTGTTGTATTCGTTTGAATAGTTTGCGTTTAACTGAACGGACAGCTTATCGGTAAATTTATAATTCAAACCGAGGTTGAAAATCTTCTTATGATAGTCAGAATTTGGTATGATGGCATTGGCATCTGTATTGGCAAACGACAAACGGAAATTTCCTTTTTCATTTCCTCCTGAAAGCGCAACCGAATTTGTAAAACTTGTTCCGGTGCGGTAAAAATCCCGGATGCGGTTTTTGTTTGGAGAGTAGGGTTGCATGGATCCGTCAAACTGTGGTGCCATGGCTCCGTCCATTTTCTCTCCAAATGCAAATACACCAGAGCTTTGTGCCTCGGCAACCGTTGTTTGTCTTTTTCCAAATTCCCCCTGGCCATATTCGTATTGAAAATCTGTGTAGTCAAGTGCCTGCTGCCCCTGGAAATTTGAATTGATCTCAACACCAATTCCTGCGCTTTTACTACCTGTTTTTGTGGTAATTATAATCGCACCATCTTTTGCACGAAAACCGTATAGGGCCGCAGCGGCTGCGCCTTTCAAGACGGTCATCGATTCGATGTCGTCCTGATTAATACTTTGCAGACCATCACCTGCATCCGAAGATCCTCCCGTTGGGTTACCAGTTGAGTTTCCGGAAGAGCCCCCTGCCGATACACTTGTATTATTGATAGGAACTCCGTTTACAATGATAAGAGGGGAGTTGTTCCCACCAAATGAAGACTGACCGCGGATACGGATTTTTGTAGATCCACCAGGACCGCTAGCCGGAGGTGATACGTTAAGCCCGGCCACTTTTCCTTGTAAACTGTTTCCAAGGTTTGTTGTGCGGTTGTTGGTAATTTCTTCTGTGTTTACCGTGGCTGTCGAATATCCTAATTTTTTAGCATCGCGTTTGATACCCAATGCGGTAACCACAACCACCTCCAGATTTCTTACGTCCGGTTTCAGGGCAATATCTACTGTCGAGCGGTTGCCAACAGGGATTTCTTCCGGTATGTAGCCAACATAAGAAAAAATCAGGATTGCATTGTCGTCGGGAACGCTTAGCTGATACGTACCTTCAGTATTTGTGGCAGTTCCTGTTTTCGAACCTTTCAAAACTACGCTGACACCCGGCAAAGGTTCACCTTTTTCATCTGAAACCTTACCAGTAATCGTTCTTTCGATGGTCGAAGTTCCTGCTGATTCGGTACTCAAACTGCTTGGCATGTTGACACCTTTTACAAGTATTACCTGCTTGCCTTCCAACTTGTAACCCAGGTTCATCGGTCGTAAAAGTTCATCCAGAACGTCAGAAAGAGGTTTTTCAATAGCCTTGATTGTAACTTTTCTTTGCGTATTGATGACGGCAGAGCTGTAGGTAAAACGGATCTGAGTCAGCTTGTTCAACTTGGTCAGGACACTTTTCATATCCTGGTTATTTACTTCAATCGTTACTTTCTGGTTCAATATTTCCTGAGCATCGACAACTGTTGCGGAAGCGATGGTTGAAAAGATATATGCCAGCAATAATTGGTAGATTGATATTTTCATGAGACTATACATAAGCCGAAGCAAGTGTCGGTTTTTTTTCATAGTTTTGATTGTTTTGTTCAGTATTCGTGAAAAAAATAGGACAAAAAATCCCCTTACATCTTTTAAAGATGATGCTGAAAAGCCTCGGGGAAGCAGGGAGTCAGTGGTGGCGCAATCATCACTGACTCTTGAATAAAATAGGATAGTCGAAATTTAATTCATAGGCATTTTTGGAGGTTGATTGATCCTGGTACTGGGTTTTGATTATAAAAGTCTGGTTGAATTCAGCGCAAACATCCTTTACTATTGATGATAATCTGGCCATCCACAACTTCATAGGTGGCACCGATAGCCTGGCAAATTGCATTCATCCGTTGTTTCAGGTTTTCTTCCTTAAAAATGGTACTGACCGGACAGCCACTCAGCGTTTCTTTATCAAAAACAATCTCGATTCCGTACATTTCTCCTAACGTCCGAAGCACTTCGGTAACCGGCTGATCGTCAAAGATTAATTCCTGGCTCGTCGTTGAAAGTGTCAACATATCAGGATTTTCAACGATACCTTTTTCGAGTCGGTTATCTTTTCTGTTAAACACAACCTGCTGGTTTGGGCTAAGAATAACGCCGGCTACCTCGCGGTCATCCTTGCTTGATAACGTTTCGTAATCCTTCTCCGGATAAACGGAAACTTTGCCGGTTTTAACAACGACCATAACCGTATTCTCTCCGTCCATAGCCTTAACCAAAAAGCTGGTACCCAGTACTTTCGTTACTGTTTCATTCGCGAAAACCAAAAAAGGTTTTGTTGGATTTTTCGTGACGTCAAAAAATGCTTCACCTTTCAGATAGACCTGACGAGTATCTCCTTCAAACTTTTTCGGAAAGGTTATACTTCCTCCTTTCAGCAATGTCGCCACACTTCCGTCACTTAAAAGCACTGTCATCTCTTTGCCGGAGCTGTTTGTCTTGGTGATCAATTTTGAATCCACAACCGCGACAGTTTTTTCGGTAATACGATTTGAGTAATAGTACAAGCTAAAACCGGAAGCCAGTAGCAAGACTGCCGCCGCCCGCCAGATCGGGTTGCGAAATACAGAAATTCGTTTTATATTCTTGCTGGCTTCTGCCATTTCAACCAGTGTGTTTATTTCCTGCGATACATACGCGTCTGATAAATCATCTTTGTAACGTTGATGAACGGTTAACAACAATTCGGTTGCCTGACTGATCACGCTAAGTTTGTCCTGGTTCTGATGCAACCAGTTATCCCAGAACAAAACCGTTTCATCAGAAGGTTCAAGAACCCACTGACGAAACTTCTCGTCCCTGGCAAACTCCTCAACGGTGTACTTACGGTAGTCAATCATAAAATTTTACAATAAATATTTTTCAGGTTTAGGATTTTGTTGTGTAAATAATACAATAGAAAATTTACATTTCACCATTTTTCATGGTCTTGTATAGTATGTCACAGTTTTGGTCTGGGATAACCAAAAAAATGAAAATATTTTTTGAAATAATACTATAAAATAGAATTGGTGTTGGTAATCAGCAAAGTACGATCAGAAGAAGGCCCCAAAAAAATTCAGCAGGCATCCATATTTCTTTGATTTCCTTGATGGTACGATAGAGAAGGTTGGCAACACTCTGGCGGCCAAGGTTCATAATCTGGGAGATATCCTCGTTTTCAAGATTTTGGTAAAAACGTAGATAAATGATCTCCTGCTGGCGTTTGGAAAGGTGGGAAACGATTGTGTTTAATCGTTTGATCTGGTGTTTCAGGTGCTCATTTTGAATAATGAGTGACTCGACCGAAAGGTCGCTCTCATCAGCATCGAAGAACAACTCCTTCGGTTCTTTAAAGCGCTTCAGACGTACGCTTTCTTTGATAAGCTTATGACGTAAGGCTTTAAGAAGATAAGATTTGACGAAGGCAGTTTCCGATAAAAATGTCCGTCGTTCCCATAATTCGAGGTATAATTCCTGGATGCAGTCACGAATAAATTCCGGGTCCGAGGAGAATTTTGTAGCATAGTTATACAAAGCACGATAGTGCATTTGCGATAACTCTCCGAAAGCCGCGGCGTCACCAGACTTAAATTTAAGCCATAAACCGACGTTGATATCAGATGAATTGGAGGATATGTCTACTGCATTATTCAATTTTAAAAGATATATATTGTTTAAATAAATCAGTAAATTATCATATTAAAGAGTGGGTGCTTCTTTATCTCCTTTATTTTTTTACTATTTAAAATTATTATTTGAAATGAGTCTGGAAGATAGCAAGCATATTAAAACAGCCCGTAATCTATTTACGGGCTGTTCTGATATTACCTTACAACTTTTAATTTTCCCTGCATTAAGGTATAATGTCCTGGAAATGTACACAGGTACTGGTAGGTACCAGGTGTTTTTGGAGCAATAAAATAAATTGATTCAGATTTTTCAGGCTCAACAATGTTGGTATGGAATAGGACTGCGTCTGATTTTGGTACGTAGTTCATTTCTGTTCCCTTCAATCCCAGATTTAAACCTGCTTCTCCGACTGCGTTTGCAGTTCCAGGTTTCGTTATCACAAGGTTATGAAGCATGTCATCGTTGTTGTTCAGGTTAATTCGGATACGGCTTCCTGCTTTTACCTGGATTTCTGAAATGTCAAATTTTAAACCCGGAACTGTTCCGATGTTGATCACCTGATCCGGTCCGCTTGTCCATGACGCCGGCATTTCAGTTACGCGTTTTGCCGAGTTTGTCTCAGTTGCCTTTGAATCTGATGCAACTGCTGCATGGGTGCTGTGATCCATCGCTGGCTTCGTGCTGGCTGTGTATTGAGATGCGGTCAAAGCCGAGCCGCCTGCAATTTCATTCAGGGTGTAATATCCATAGTTATGCAAAAGGGATAAACCCTCTTTTGACTGAACGCCTTCCGCCTTTACTTCGTGTATATAACCTTTTCTCAACGTAGCAGGATCAAGAACGATACGTGCGCGCAATCCATCTTCTGATACTGAAATTCCTTTTATTACCAGCTCATTCGCGTTGATGATCGGGCTCCCGTAAATGTGGTGGTACTTGTATGTGAAACTGTTAACCTTATAAGAATCAGATTTCGAAGCTGTGGCCTTGTCAACCGGTGAGGTAAATGTTACTTCAAATCCGTCTGGCATTGAGTGGATGGTTTTCATTTCGAAAGGCGTTTGCCCCGTCCAGACTAATCGCTGAATCCCGAAATCCTCTTTTCCCGTTGCAGACCATCCACGGCTGGTTTGTCCAACAAACATAGAGCCGTCAAGGCCCCATACCATACGGATAATACCCGACTCAAAACCTTCACGGAATGGAAAACACGCGCCCTGATAGACACCATTTACTTTTTCCATATCCACACGCATAATCTTACTATGACCCTGGTCGCCGACGAAAAGCTGCCCCTGGAAAGGGCCAAAAGCTCCGGCTGTTGTATCTTCTTTAAAGTCTGAAGTAGAAATACCCATCAAAGTATGAGGAAACCACACTGCCGGCGGCTTTATTCCCGGTACTTTTTTGGCCACATCATAAAGCGGTTCACCAGTATCAGGTATATCTTCCGGTTTTAATTTTACGGGAGAACCAGGCTCGCTGCTCCAGCGAAGTCCTGCAACGTTTCCTGCAAAGTCACCTTTTTCCAAATGTGTCATACGACCGGAACCGACCCAGTCTCCCTGATTTTCAGTATAAAAAATGTCTCCTTTATATGAGCCAAATCCGGCAGGCGAGCGAAGGCCCGTTGCATAGGGTGTTAACGATCCGTCTTCACCCAATTTTAACATCCAGCCTCTCCATTTCGATTGACTTGCCCCGCGTCCAACCCAGTCAAGGTTAAGCGTTACAAGCATTTCGCCATTCGGCATGGGTATAGGCCCGTAAGAGTACTGATGATAGTTTCCGGATAAGGGCCACTGTGCGAATGAATCATATACGTCTGCCACACCATCATTATCGGTATCAACCAGGCGCGTAACCTCTCCGCGTTGTGAAAGCAAAATGTCTTTTCCTCGGTAAAATAACCCAAGCGGTTCGTGAAGACCTGATGCAAAACGGTGGAAAGTTGGTTGGCCGTCACCTTTCATATAAGGATTGCCTATCATCCAGACCTCTCCACGGCGGGTTGAAGTCGCAAGTCGGCCATCGGGTAAAACCGCCATTCCGCCCACTTCCATCTGGATCGTTTTGGGAATCGGCATGGTGATGATACGATAATAATCATCTTCTGTTTTTGCCTTGTTTTGCGCCTGGGCAGCCAGACAGCCAAGAGAAAGCAAACTGGTTATTACTATATTTTTCATTTACTTATAATATAAATTTTTATAAAAAAGATCAAAGTTTACCAGAACATTGAATAACTCGCTGAACCGGAAACAGGCAGGAGCAATTCCTGATTATCTCCGGAAGTTCTAAGTACAACTTTTGCCTTTTTATCAATCTGAATATAATACCGGTTATCTACCTGATACAATCCTTTTTCTACCAGCTGAATATTTTTGCCGGAAGCAAGCAAGGAGTAAAGTGATCCTGACGGATTTCCTTTTACCTCGATAGTACGGTTGATTGCGTCTGTTGAGGAAGTAATGTGGTCACTCACGGTTGCGGATGCGACAGCGTAACGAATGGACGGGAAACCTTGCGGATCAAGTGAGTATCCCTGATACTTTACGTTGGCTGAGTCCGGCCATACAGACTTTTCATTTTCCAACACTGCGATACTGCTTTTCCCGGAAACCGGAACTTTTAAACCGGCTGGTTCAAGCAACTGGGGCTCACCGCGTTCGTACCACATTTCTGTGACGTTGGCGAACTGTCCTCTCCAAGCCTGAAGCAATGCTCCGCGGTTCAAATCCATTGTGTAGCTCCATCCTGTCGGGCTTCCGACGGAAAGACAATGCGTGCGTTTGTATTTTTCGCCCGGCAAAAGAATGAAAGAGCGAACCATTTCAGGACGCAATTCAGGCGTTACACCGATATAAGGTTTTGGCTCAGGCTCAGGCAAGGACGAAAGAATATGAAGATCATACTGGCGAATTCCCGGTTTCTGAACACGAAGCCCCAATGCAGGCTGACGCCATGGGAAACGTGAATAATGTATTTTGAAACGGTGCGTTCCTTTTGTCAGATTCACGGAACCTGAATGAGATTCCTGAGAAGTGCTTTCTCCACTTGTTACAACTGTTTTTCCATCGATATCCAGTGTGAAAATCGGACCGGAATAAATAGTCGTGAAAACGTAATCACCATCTTCCTCTGCATTCATCTCTCCTTCGTATACCAAATGGAATTCGCGCATGCCATTCGTAACTTCCTGCGTAAGGGCTGCCGTTTTATCTTCTTTTTCAAGTTTCGAATATTCCTTCGCATCCCATTTATCTGAATAGAGCTTGTAGGTCAGATTGGCGAGCGTCAGAGGTTTACGATCGTTCAACAGCTGATATCCGATATTACGAAAAGCGATTGTTCCTTTCGTAACTTCCAGACCAAGTGACTGAGCCTCTGTGATAGACTTGGAAAGTGGCAAATAAACACTTTCCAAAATGATAACGTCATTCAGTTTCAAAGAATTTAAACGGGCAGAATTTTTAACCGTAGCTACCGAGGCATCATAAGCCAGTTCAACGCTCTGCCAAAGTCCGGGCGCTTTCGCTGCATTTTGTGTTGGAAACTGACCAATGAAACCGGATGTCGAAGCGCTTGGTTCCTTTTGTCTATTATCAGCCAGACGAATGCGTTTGCCACCGGGAAGGATGATGCTTCCTTCTGCTCCCGGAGAAAGCATAAATTCTGCATACATACGAAGATCCTGTGCTTTTACTTTCGTCTGTAAGGCAGCACCTGCTGTACCTATAAGCACACCCTCGCCATTTTGCGTTTTGGCAGCTTCGTTTTTTGTTGGATGAATAGAAACGTTTCCCTTGACAGCCCAATTCGAACTGCTGTTTTTGAAGGAAGTAAGGTCTTTTAAAGGTACCGGGGAATAATTTCCTTTTCCAGTCTGGGCATTCACCGCAAGCGGAAAAGCCAGTAAAAAGAGACTGAGTTTTTGAATGATCGAACGCATTTTAAATATTAAGTGTAATGTTCACATTTAAAAAGCGAAGTACGGGTTTTTTTCTACTATTGTGTTATGATTTATTATTAATTTTTTTCAGGTCAGGATTTTTCCATGATTACTTTAAAATCGGATAAATCAGAAAGCGTTAAGCGGGCACTACAATGACAATTCAAATAAGACATTATTTAAAGTAACACTGACAGCTACACATGATCAGCGATTCGCCTGTCGTCATCTCGTAATGTAAAGGTTCGCCATCAATTTCATAATCTAACAGAAGATTTTTTCCGTCTGCCGACAAAGAGCCTGAAATTATGATGGCTCTGTCAGTGATATTTTTTCCGGAAGATTCCGTGTATCGGTTATACTTTCCTTCGATGGAAAATGACTGATTTCTTTGCAGATCGAATTTCGGAAATGAAATCCATTCGCAGCATCTGCCCTCATGTTTATATCCATAATCGTCTTCCACAAAGTTTGCGCATCCGTTGTACCAGAATTTAGGAAGTGAGAAATCTGTGTCTGATTTGCAGGAGCTCGTGCACAGTAATACCGTGATTATTAACACGCAGAAACTTTTCATGAGGAGGACGTTGAGTATTTGTCCCCGAAAATACAGAATTGAAGCCTAAGTTTTAAGTGTCGAATAAAATATTTTGGAAATAATTTATTTAAACCGTTATGAAGGCTACTAACAAAGTTTCCCCAAGCTTATAAAACTCAGGGAAACAAGCATTTTTCCGGAAATATCAGTGAAGGTATCTAACTGTAACAAGTTTAAGCAGACAGCCTGAAAAGCTTTGTGAGCTTTCCGGCTGTCTTTTATTTAGTCATAGGTTAATTATTCAAAAAATGTTCGAGTTCACTTTCGGAAATTGCGGGCGTCGCTCCCTGATAAGTTGCTACCAAAGCACCCACGGCGCAAGCGTTTTTCAGCGCAGTCGAAACGGGTGATCCGGCCAGCATGTGTTTCAGGAACATGGCAAGAAAGGAATCTCCGCTACCTATTGTGTCCTGGACTTCAACAGGATATCCTTCCTGTGTTGTAAATCCGCCGGCATCAAGAACCATAGCACCGTTTGCGCCAAGTGTCAGGCAGATCATCCGAAGATTGAACCGGTCAGCCAGATATTTCATTTGTGTTTTCTGATCTGGCAAAATTCCGAACCAGCCCGCAACGATGGCGAGTTCGTGTTCATTTACTTTCACAATATCAGCTTTTGAAAGCAAGTATTCGATGGTAGGCCGGTCATAATGAGGGGGACGCAGATTAACATCAAAAACTTTCAGAGGTGCTTCTTCCAGTAATTGATAAAGAGTATCTTTGGTTTGCTGGTTTCTGACTGCGAGACTTCCATATAAAAATACGTCTGAATTTGCGACAATTTCATCCATACGCGGGTCAGGCTGAATGTAGTCCCACGCAACGGGCTGGACTATTTTATAGGCTACTTCTGTCTTATCAGTAAGATTTACCTTTACAATTCCTGTAAGATGGGTTTCTCCAATTTGAATAAAATCGGTTGATAAGCCCTGGCTGCTTAAATAATCTGTAAGTTCGACCCCCAGATCATCCGTGCCAACGCGACTGATAAAGGTTGGGTTCAGACCGAAGTTTTTTAAATGTATCGCTACATTCATAGGAGCTCCACCGGGCTGTTTGCCGGAAGGCAGCATATCCCACAACATTTCTCCAAAAATTACAATTGACGGTGTCATAATGGGGTTCAGTTTTAATGTATAACCATTGTTTTTTCAAGTCTTTCCAGAGATGTTCCTTTTGTCTCCGGCATTACACGCCATACGAAAATCAGTTGCAGAACCATCATCACCGCAAAGAATGAAAATGTAATCCCACCTCCGAGGAATTCCGCAATAATCGGAAATGAGAAAGCAACAACGGCGGCCATAAACCAATGCGTAAAACTTCCGAGTGCTTGTCCGTTTGCACGTACCTCATTTGGGAAAATCTCCGAAATAAAAACCCAGATAACTGCGCCTTGTGAAAACGCGAAAAAGGCGATATAAACAAACAGAAAAATAGGAACACCGGTAAAATCCTGAATGAAAAATGCCCGGGCCACTAAGCTGAGCGTTATTATCAGCCCGACTGAACCAATCAACATTAGTGTTCGTCTTCCAAAACGGTCTATGAAATTGATGGCCAGAAGAGTAAAAGCAAAATTGACGAAACCAATCCCGGCAGACGACAAAAATGCCGATTTGGTACCCAGTCCGGTCATTTCAAAAATACGGGGACTGTAATAAATAATGGCGTTAATTCCGGATACCTGGTTGAATATTGCGAACATAACGGCCAGGCCAACCGGAGATTTGTATTTTGCAGAAAACAGCCTGGCTTTGGGGTGTCCCTGGGCGTCTTCGGTACTCGTTAAAATATCAGAAAGTGTTTCTTCGCTTGTTTCAGGATCGATCAACTCCAGTATTTCACGTGCTTCGTCATATTTCCCCTTCTTCATGACAAGCCAGCGCGGGCTTTCGGGAACATAAAGTATGGCAAGAAGGAATACCAGCGAAGGGACAGCCTGGATACCGAGCATCCAGCGCCATGCATTTTCGCCAAGATCCTGCATAAAGTAATTGGAAAAATACGCAATTAGTATCCCGAAAACTACATTGAATTGAAACAATCCCACCATTTTTCCTCTTGATTTTGCAGGAGAAATTTCCGAAATATACATCGGAGCGGCAACGGAAGATGCGCCAACGCCAAGACCCCCCATAAAACGAAAGATCAGGAAAAGATACCAGTCATTGACAAGTGCTGAGCCCAGCGAAGAGATCAGATAAAGAATGGCGATCCAGAAAAGCGTTTGTTTTCTCCCTAGCCTGTCTGCCGGAATACCGCCCAGCATAGCACCGATAACTGTTCCGATTAAGGCAATAGAAACAGTGAACCCGTGCTCAACGGCTGTTAATTTCCATAATATCTGAATTGCTTTTTCCGCGCCTGATATGACCGCAGTATCAAAGCCAAAAAGAAAGCCTCCAAGCGCCACAACGATAGACCAAACCAATACCTTACTGTTTTTCATCTGGTAATTCTGATTATTTTTTCAAAAGTACTCGAAACATTCACTGTGAATAACTAAATATTATCTCAAAAAAATTAAACTTTGATACAATGTAGTTTAATTTCTCATTTTCGTCAAAATCAACGATTTATAATAAATTCAAGGAAAAATTGTCAGGCAGGAATT
Organism: Dyadobacter koreensis; assembly: GCF_900108855.1. GTDB lineage: Bacteria > Bacteroidota > Bacteroidia > Cytophagales > Spirosomataceae > Dyadobacter > Dyadobacter koreensis. The sequence goes on along the minus strand of NZ_FNXY01000004.1, from coordinate 284,360 downwards.
TCAATTTTGTAACAGCCTGTTTTAAAAATGATACATAGAGCGATGTAACGTTTTCGAAATTCAGACTATGCGGTTAAGATATGAAACAAAACCGGAAGGATTTACGCGTTCTTGTACTCCATCGGGGTCTGATTATACTTCGCTTTGAATGCAGTTGAAAAATAAGTGGGAGAGGAAAAGCCTACGCTGTAAGCGATATCGGCGACTGTAAGATCATTACGGCGCAAGAGAAATTTCGCTTTATTCAATCTGACCTGCTGGATATATTCGTTAACACTAAATCCTAAAAGCGCCTTTACTTTTCGGTAGAGCTGGACACGTGACATACCCATATCCTTTGCGATGTCCTCCACATTTAGCGTCGAGTTTCCGTAGTGCTGCTCGATGTAAGCGGTGAATTCTGTTACAAACTTTTTGTCAAGTTTATTCGGGTTTGCGCCGGTGTTTGTCTCAACAGGAAGCTCACTTGTATAGTGCTCTCTTAAAATAGCACGGTTTTTTAGAAGTGTCCTAATGGTTTCATCTACATATTTCAAATTAAAAGGCTTGGTAATATAGGCATCCACACCCGCTTTAATTCCTTCTATTTGTTGCTCGGTTGTGTTCTTCGCCGTCAGCATAATAATAGGAATATGCGATGTGCGGAAGTCGGATTTGAGTGTCGATGCAATTTCCAGACCCTCTTTTCCCGGTAACATAATGTCACAGAGAATAAGATCCGGTATCTGCTCGAAGGCAAGTTTCAGCCCGTTATCACCATCAGCAGCCTTTATAACGAAATAATTTTCTGCAAGTTTTTGCTCCACCAGGCGACTGAGATCTACATTATCTTCGATCAATAAAACTGTTTTTTCATGATGTTTAACAGGTGCTGTGTCGAAAGTTTCAGGATACATTTCATCAGGAATTTCTTTGTTTCTCAACAGCAAAATATCATCAACAGGATCAGTATATACTTCATTTTCTTTCAAGTGATCTTTTCCTAATGGAAGCTCTATCAAAAATTTTGTTTGCTTTCCAGGATCGCTTTCTACTGAAATAGTACCATGATGTATATTGATCAGCTCTTTTGAAAGTGCCAGACCAAGCCCCGTTCCGAGCGTTTTATAACTTCCCTCACCTTGATAGAATATTTCAAAGGCATGCTGAACTTCTGACTTTGTCATCCCGATGCCATTGTCTTCAATTCTAATTTCAACTTTTTCTTGCCCCGTTGATTTTACGTAAATGTATATACGTCCCTTATCTTTGGTAAACTTGAATGCGTTGGAAAGCAAGTTGAAAATTACTTTATCCAGCATATTCACATCAAACCAGACTTTGAGCTGCGGGTCGGAAGTGATCAGTCGAAAGTCGATTTTTCTCCGGGCTGCCATTTTCTCAAATGCAGCCATGATATCGGTTAAAAATGCCACCAGGTCTTGTTCACTGGCGCGAATTTCCATTTTATGACCTTCGATCTTTCTGAAATCCATGAGCTGGTTAACCAGGCGAAGCAGACGGATTGTATTCTTTCGGATCATCCCCATTTCCTGTTTAATCAGGTTGTCTTTAATTTTACCGTTATCCAGTAAATCTTCAACAGGGGCCAGGATGAGTGTCAGAGGGGTCCTGAACTCATGCGATATGTTTGTGAAAAATTTCAGTTTCGCTTCATTTTCGATTTTAGCGTTCTCTGCCAGTTGCGAAATCTGGTCTTTCTGATCGGAAATTTCATGGTTCTGCTTTTCCAGTTTCTTATTAATTTTTCTGTTTTCACGCAACGAATAAAAAGACAGTGCTCCAAAAATCAAGGCGAGAGCAAGTGTCAGTGAAATCGCGTAAATGATTGTGGTTTGGTTTTCGGAGATACTTCTCTGCTCTTCGATTTTAGCCTGACGTCTTTCAATGTCTTGCTGCTGAGCGATCACTTTTTCATTTTGTAACTTCATAATCCTGACATTCGACGAATCAATCAATGTGCTTTGCAAGCGGTTTTCCCGCTTAAATGGTTGTTTATACAGGATATTAATGGCAGTGCGGATAGATTCCTCGCCGCCGGTGGGATAAATAATCGTAGCGTTCAGAATACCTCTCGAAACGAGGTCTATACCCTCATTTTTTCCATTCAGGCCGTCAACGCCGAGTATCTTTATTCGTTTTTCTAAACCTAATTTTTTACAGATTTCAAACGCGCTGAGCGCACGCCGATCATTTTGACAATAGATAAAATCAACTTTTTTGTCTCCCTTCAGAAGTGTTGTCAATTGGTTTTCAAAAGAGAATTTGTCCCAGTCGCCGTCAAGTTTGGCAATTAAATGGAGACCTGGGAAACCAGATATGATTTCAATAAAACCTTTATGTCTGTCTATATCTGCTGATGAACCAGGCAATTCGCTTATTTCAACTATATTTCCTTTACCTTTTAGGACAGTATTAGCATAAAGCCCTGCGGTATGCCCAACCTCAATATTTTCTGCACCAACGTAAGCGGTATAACCGTCGGACATTGTTCGTCTGTCCAGTATGATTACCGGAATTCCAGTTTGATAAGCCTTTTCAACTATTGGAGTTATTCGTTTAGCCTCATTTGGGGAAACAATCAGTAAATCAACCTTTTTTGCAATCAGCTCGTCTATCTGTTTAATTTGCTCTGAACTTTGTCCTTTGGCATCCATTATCAAAAAATCAATTTCAGGATGAAAAGACAATTCCCGATGCATATTATCCTGCATTGTTTTTCGCCAGTTGTCGGCACCCGTGCATTGTGAAAATCCGATTGTTAATTGCTTAGGCTGTTCGCGCGAACAGGCGGTTAATAAAATCAAAAGCAGACAGATTGTTAGCGCGGCAGATTTCAAATTTTTAATAATTTAGAAGAACAACAGATTGTTCAAAAGTATCATAAATTAGTCGCATCCGCAATAACATGAGGCCGTCGCGCCGCCTGCTTTTAAAGCAAATGATTCAGTCGTTCCATTGATTCTGTAATTCAGGTCCAAAGATTTTCTATCTTCTGATAACCTTCCATTCAGCGTTACGGAAAAGTCCTCAAAGCCGGAACCGTTGTAGGTGTAGAGTTTTGCAGCGGCAGAAAATGTATTATCTTTTTTGATTTTAATTTTGGGAACGACCAAATACTTACAACACATCCCGGAGAGACGATATTCTTTTTCGTACGGGGCAAAAGTCGCGCAGCCCGCCGACCAGATTTCAGATGGAGATATATCTTTTTCAGATTCGCACCCTGCGGTCAACACAGTCAGAGACAGGAAAAGAAAAATCGTTTTCATAACATCAGTTTTTTATTCATAATAAAAACAGGACAGTCTGCCATCTTAATTGGTTGGAAAACATCAGGGTTTCAGGAATAATAAACCAAAAGAAATATATTTGAACGTTTCATCTGCATCACCTATGATATCTTTCCGGCACGAAGTTTTTTTTGAAGTGGCTAATCACCTCAGTTTTACGCGGGCGAGTCAGGTTTTAAATCTTAGTCAACCTGCTATAAGCAGACATATCAAGGCATTGGAGGAACTGTATCGTACCAGTTTATTTGAACGGGTAGGCAATAGTGTTAAGCTGACAGTTCCGGGAAATTTGCTGCTCGATCATTTGCGACAGGCAAAGGAAGTTCAGATAAGGCTGGATTATGCTTTAAGTACCCAGCTGGACGAGTACAATGCCAAGGGAGAGCTCCGCCTGGGAGCCAGCACAACAGTTGCACTTTATATTATTCCTGAAATTTTGTCAGCTTTCCGCCAACGGCACCCGAATGTCAGAATTACCTTGCTTAACCGCAATTCAGAAAATGTTTTGAAAGCGCTGGGAAACAATGAAATAGATCTCGGGATTATAGAAGGTCAGACCAAGACAACGGCAGTCAGTTACCGATACTTTCTTTCGGACGAAGTTGTCGCTGTTTGTTCCCCAAAAAGCGAACTTTGTTACCGGGATTCAATCTCGCTGGAAGAATTGAAACACTATCCTGTGGCCTTACGCGAGCGGGGTTCCGGTACGCTGGATTCTGTTAAAGCTGCACTGGAAGAGGTACATATGAAACTTTCAGATCTTCGGAATAATATTTCCCTCGGTGGGACAGAAGCTTTGAAGAACTTTCTTCTGGTAGATAATTGCCTGGGTTTTCTGCCTTTGCGGTCTGTTCAGAAGGAATTGAGCGCAGGGACGTTAAAACAGGTTTTTATTGATAATTTAAATATTCGGAGACAATTTTTCTTCATCCAGCGCCATGGTTCGGAAAGCGATCCTTTTGCCCAGGCTTTTGTACGTTTCGCTTTACAGGGTCATAATGAAATGTTATAGCGTATAGTAAAAAAGCATTGGTTTTGATATGATTCAAAGCATACTTTTGGAGAAAAGTAACGCCAGAAGTCATGAAAACCACGGTCAGTTTAAACTCCCATATAGCACATCTTGAATGCGCAGTCAGTAAAGAAAAATTTGATCATAAACAGATACAGACATTTTGCGATAACGAAAAAGAAGGATGGAAAGCTCCGCTCTATGCAAAATATGATTTTTCCGACTTCGTTGATAAAAATCTTTTAAAAGAGCGCCCAGCTTCTTTGTGGCGTTATTTTGAATTTCTGCCCGTCCTTGATCCTGCAAATGTCATCACGCTAGGAGAGGGAATGACGCCTCTGTTGTCTCTTGACAATCTTGCAAAATTTACCGGTACCAGTAAATTATTATTAAAAGACGAATCCCTAAACCCAACCGGCTCTTTTAAGGCACGCGGACAGGCTGTTGCAGTGTCTAAAATGAAGGAATTAGGAATAACAAAATGTATTGTTCCAACAGCCGGAAATGCAGGTGGAGCTCTCGCAGCCTACTGTGCAAAGGCAAATATTGAAGTGACTGTCGTCATGCCGCGCCATACGCCAGAAATATTCAAGCAGGAGTGCCGGTATTTTGGTGCTGAGCTAATTTTGGTAGACGGTCTTATTAATGATTGCGGCAAACTGGTTGCCCAAATCAAGGCAGAAAAAGGATATTTTGATGTTTCCACGATGAAGGAACCGTATCGCCTGGAAGGAAAGAAAACGATGGGTTTTGAGATCGCTGAGCAGATGAACTGGACCTTACCCGATGTTATTTTCTACCCAACCGGGGGAGGTACTGGCCTAATTGGTTTGTGGAAAGCATTTCATGAAATGAAATCGGCCGGATGGATTACCGGCAAATTCCCAAAGCTTATTGCAGTTCAGACTGAGAACTGCCAGCCTATGGTTTGGTCATTCGAAGGTAAGCATGAGAATGCCTCTGCTTACCGCGCCAAACCCTCTATGGCGAACGGACTTGCCGTTCCGTCTCCCTTCGCGGAAAAACAAATTCTGGAAGTCCTTTCGGAATCAAAGGGTTTCGCCGTTTCCGTTTCGGAAGAGGAATTGCTTGATGGTGTCAAAATACTCGCCAGAAAAGAAGGTTTGTTCGTAGCACCAGAGGGAGGTGCGCTGTTGCCTGCGATGAGAAAGGCAATTGCGAATAAATGGATCAGCCCGGATGATACCATCTTGTTGCTGAATACCGGTAGCGCCTACAAATATGCGGAAAATTTGATCTGGTAAGAAACAGCTGGCTCTTTTCCTGAACCCTTCTTATTGTTACAAAAAATGTCCGGCAAACTGGCCGGACATTTCATTGGTTTGTATTCTTTTTTCCTGTTAATGCGCTTCAAGCCAGTTTGCACCGATACCAATTCCCGTTTCCATTTTAACCTGCAATGGAATCGCAGTACGCATAAGTTCGTCTACTTTTTCTTTGATCAGACTTATTTCGTCACGATGCACATCAAATACCAGTTCATCATGCACTTGCAGGATCATTCGCGAGCGCAGTTTTTCCTGTTTGATAAAATCGTGGATGTTAATCATCGCGACCTTGATCATATCTGCGGCTGAGCCCTGAATGGGAGCATTAATTGCGTTTCGTTCTGCAAAACCCCGATTGGTCTGATTTCTTGAATTAATATCGGGCAGGTATCTTCTGCGTCCTAGGATCGTTTCGACGTAATGCTGGTCGCGGGCGTCAAAAACCACTTTGTCCATGTAACGTTTTACAGCAGGGAATTCTTCAAAATATGCCTTAATAATTTCGCTTGCTTCACCACGCGGGATGGACAAACGTTGTCCTAGTCCAAACGCGGAAATACCATAAATGATACCAAAATTGACCATTTTTGCTTTTCTACGCATATCCGAAGTAACGTCGGGAAGTTCAACTTTGAAAACTTTACTCGCGGTCGTAGCGTGAATGTCGCGCCCCTGGTTAAAAGCTTCAATCATACTTGCATCTTCGCTGAAGGCCGCCATGATGCGCAATTCTATTTGAGAGTAATCTGCAGACAAAATCTGAAAATCCTCATTATCAGGGATAAATGCTTTTCTGATCTCTCTTCCGCGCGGCGTACGGATCGGAATATTTTGAAGGTTCGGATTCGTTGAACTCAAACGGCCTGTCGCTGCAACTGCTTGGTTATAAGAGGTATGTATACGCCCCGTCCGAGGACTAACCAGTGTAGGCAGGGCATCGACATAAGTTGATTTTAACTTTTGTAATTCACGATAATCAAGAATTTTGCGGGCAATTTCGAATTGACCTTCTAATTCAGACAATATCTCTTCTCCCGTCGCGTACTGGCCTGTTTTCGTTTTTTTAGGCTTATCGATCAATTTCATTTTATCGAAAAGTACCTCGCCTAACTGCTTCGGAGAGCCGATGTTGAAAGATTGTCCCGCAATCTCGAAAATCTCCGATTCTGTTTTCCGCAAATCATTTTCCAAAACCAGCGACATTTCGGCCAGAGCGTTGGAGTCAAGTCTTACGCCTGTGTTTTCCATCGAAGCGAGTACCTGAACCAGAGGCATTTCTACTTTTTCAAACAGTTTTTGCGCATTGTATTTTGGCAGTTCTTTTGCGAAAATTTTGTGAAGCTGCAATGTGATATCTGCGTCTTCCCCTGCATACTGCGTTGCCTCCGGAATAGAAACATCGCGCATGTTGCCCTGTTTTATTCCTTTTTTACCAATGAGTGAAGTAATCGAAACGGGTTCATAATTCAGATAGGTTTCGGCCAGAATGTCCATACCATGACGCTTATCCGGTTCGAGCAGATAATGGGCCAGCATTGTATCATGAAGTTTTCCTTTTACTTCGATATCGTAATTTTTAAGAACAAGAATATCATACTTGATATTCTGAGCTATCTTTTCAATGGCTTCATTTTCAAATACTTCTCTGAAATATTCTACAATTTCCTGTGCCTGCCCTTTGTCGGCAGGAATGGGGACGTAAAATGCTTCACCTGGAACGTATGAAAACGAAAGCCCGACAAGATCCGCATCAATAGTTTCCAGCGCGGTGGTTTCAGTATCGAAACAAAAAGCCGTTTGCAAGCTCAGGTATTGAGCAAGACTAGTCATGGTCTCCGGCGTATCAATGGTGTGATATCGGTGAAAAGTATTGTCTATTGTTTTCCTTGGAGTGCTGGTTATTTCTAATTCTTCCCCATCTTCACCAGACGCTTCGAAATTGGAAATATCCCGGTCTTGTTGGGTAGGAACGGCAATTTCGGCAGCAGCTGGGTTGCCAAATAAGTCGTATTGGCCTTTTTTATCGACAACTTTAAGCTGCGGAGCCGTTGGGGTTGTGGCAGGCGCATCACTTCCTAAAATTCTTTGACGAAGTGTTTTAAATTCAAGCTCATCAAAAAGAGCATTGACCTTGTCCCGGTTTGCCCCGCAAATTGTCAGATCTTCGGCGTCAAACGGTACCGGAACTTTTATATCGATTGTGGCCAGCTGCTTGCTCAGAATCGCCTGGGAGGAAAATTCCCGAACTTTTTCACCAAGTTTTCCTTTGATTTCATCAGCGTGAAGGATAAGGTTTTCAATTGTATCGTATTCAGCGATAAGCTTTTGTGCTGTTTTTTCCCCAACACCCGGAATCCCCGGAATATTATCGACAGCATCTCCCATCAAACCAAGCATATCAATTACCTGATCAATACGTTTGATCTGCCAGCGGTCTAGTACCTCATTAATCCCTAATTTCTCTGCACCCTTACCCATGAATGCGGGTTTGTATATATGTACGTGCTCCTCAACAAGCTGACCAAAATCCTTATCCGGTGTCATCATGAAAACCTCGAACCCTGCTTTTGAAGCTTCCTTAGCGATCGTTCCTATAATATCATCAGCCTCAAAACCGTCCATGATCAGGATGGGAATACACATGGCTTCAAGCAATTTTTTTACATAGGGAATCGCAACAGTGATGTCCTCGGGCTGCGCTTCACGCTGGGCCTTGTAGGCCGGATACTCAATATGTCGGAATGTGGGAGCGGAAGTATCAAAAGCTACACCAATGTGCGTCGGTTTTTCCTTTTGTAAAACTTCCAGAAGTGTGTTTGTGAAGCCAAATACAGCACTGGTATTCAGCCCTTTCGAGGTAATCCTGGGGGCTTTGATAAAAGCAAAATGAGCACGGTAAATCAACGCCATGGCGTCGAGTAAAAATAGCTTTTGGGTGGGTTTCTCCATAAGATTTTTTTGTAAACGAAAACCAAAGATAATGTAACCCGGCTTATTTTCTGGCTAACTTCTGCCTAATTCAAAGTCATTTTTTGCTTATGACCGTTCAAATCAGCATCTTCGCCTTATTTTTCAATGGAAAAACGTCAGTAAAAAGAGAAATGAACGCAATGAAAAAACAATTTACCCTAGCCATCTTGTTAATCGGTTTAGTATTTATGCAGGGTTGTAAAGGTCCGGAAGGTCCCGCGGGGCCTGCGGGAGAGGGGACGCCAGGAGCAACCGGACCCGCAGGGCCGACTGGGCCGGCAGGAAGTGCAAATGTATTTTATTCTAGCTGGGCAGCAGCCGGTACTTGGAGTAAAACGACATACAACAGCCTTTTACGTTCGTATATCGACATTGCGGCCCCAAGAATTACACAGGATGTTTTGGATAAAGGACTTGTTCTGGTTTACGCAAAAGTGAACACGTCTGACAACTATGTCCGCCAGCTTCCGGTGACGTTGAAATCTCAGTTTACAGAGGAATATATTGATTACACGCTCCAAATTAATACTTTAAGAATCTGGTCGACACCGATTGCTGCAACGGTAGAACCTTCTACGGCTTATCAGTTCCGCTATATTGTAGTTCCGGGTGGACAAGCCATTCGTATGAATTATGAAGGCCTGACTTACGAGGAAGCAAAGGTCCTGTTCAATATCAAAGATTAATGTTGGAAACCAACAAATAATTTTAAAAAACTGCCGGTTCCTTCCAGGAGCCGGCAGTTTTCTTGTCAGGCGGGGCAGTAAAAATTAAAAAACCCGAATTTTTTTAATCATTTTCGTCGTTATCTATTTTTGATATAAACTTTATTTCAGTGAGTAAAACATACAACTGGCCTGTCGCGAAGTCTCCTGTGGCAGTGCAAAAACCTTACGATACCGGAATGCATGGTGACGTGCGTATCGACGAATATTACTGGATGGCAGATTTTTTTAGCGAGGGTCCTGATCGTGAAAAAGTCGTTGAATATCTCAATGAGGAAAACGCCTATACCCAAAAGATGATGGAAGGCACAAGCCAGTTTCAAGTTGATTTGTTTGCTGAAATGAAGGGTCGAATTAAGGAAAAAGACGAGTCGGTTCCAGTGTTCAAAAATGGATATTTTTATTATACCAGAAGCGAGGAGGGACAGCAGTATTATAAATATTGCAGAAAGAAAGGAAGCCTGGATTCCGACGAAGAGATTCTTTTAGATGTCGATGCGCTCGCAAAAGATTATCCATATTATTCTGCAACGGGTTTCAATATCAGCCCCGATAATAAATTGCTTGCATATGGTGTAGATACTGTTTCCAGAAGACAATACACGATCTACATTAAAAATTTAGAAACGGGGGAAATATTTCCTGATTCGATCTTTCCAACGAGCGGAGGCTCTGTTTGGGGAAATGACAACCGTACGCTTTTCTATACTGCGACAAATCCTAAAACACTGCTAAGTGAAGAGATTAAGCGGCATACGCTTGGGCAATCGTCTGAAAATGATACCGTTGTATATAAGGAGCAAGATAACAGCAACTATATCGGAGTAGGAAAAACCAAATCAGGGAAGTATATCATGATTGCTTCTTCGGCGACAGTTTCATCTGAATATTTTATTTTGAATGCCGATTTTCCTGAGGGCAATTTTGAAGTTTTCCAACCCCGGATAAAAGATGTTATTTATGACGTCGATCACCAGAATGATAAGTTTTTAATCGTTACAAATCAGGATGCACTTAACTTCAAACTGATGGAAACGCCGCTTGAAAAAACCGGGGCTGAAAACTGGAAGGAAGTGATACCTGCGAGTGCCGATGTTTTAATCGAAGGTATCGAAGTGTTTGAAAAGTATCTTGTTGTAACTGAAAGGAAAAATGGATTGCTGCAATTGCGCATACGTAGTATTGAAGCAAACACAGAATATTATGTAGATTTTGGTGAGCCTGCATATGCCGCCTACATTGGCTCAAATCCGGAATATACCAGTGAGACGCTGCGCTACTATTATACCTCGCTGACTACGCCGGGTTCTACGTATGACTATCATATGATTTCGAAAGAGAAAGCGTTGTTGAAAAGACAGGAGGTTGTCGGTGGATACAATCCGGAGCTGTATTTGACTGAAAGGTTGTATGCAACTTCTCACGACGATTTAAAGATCCCGATTTCGCTGGTTTATAAAAAGGGAATTTCCTTGGACGGAAATGCTCCTTTGTTGTTGTATGCTTACGGATCGTATGGAAACAGTATGGATGCAGGTTTTAGTACAAACCGCCTCAGCCTGCTGGATCGTGGATTTATTTTTGCAATCGCCCATGTTCGCGGTGGACAGGAAATGGGCCGTCAGTGGTATGAAGACGGGAAATTGTTCAAGAAGAAAAATACCTTCACTGATTTTATCAGCTGTGCTGAATTTTTGATTGCTGAAAAATATACGACACCTCAGCATCTGTTTGCAGAAGGCGGAAGTGCGGGAGGGCTGCTTATGGGAGCTATCACAAATTTACGTCCCGACTTATGGCGCGGAGTTTTAGCAGATGTTCCTTTTGTAGATGTTGTAACAACAATGCTAGACGAAAATATTCCATTGACGACGAATGAGTTTGACGAGTGGGGAAATCCTAAAAACCAGGATTCTTACGAATATATGAAATCGTATTCGCCGTATGATAATGTTGAGAGAAAGGATTATCCCAATATGCTCGTTACGACTGGCTTGCACGATAGCCAGGTTCAGTATTTCGAGCCGGCGAAATGGGTCGCCAGGCTTCGCACACACAAGACTGATCAGAATGTTCTTCTTTTAAAAACGAATATGGAAGCCGGACACGGTGGCGCGTCAGGTCGTTTTGAATATCTGAAAGAGATTGCCTTACAATATGCCTTTATGTTCGCCTTGGAAGGTATAACTGAGTAGTATTTTTTATAGAACGAAGAGGGTGACTGAGATTTTAGTCACCTTTTTTTGTGTTTGATAGTTACTTAAATAATTGGTAATTAATTGCTTATGTGTGAAAATTTTGTTTGCCCGGAGGTTCTTCATCACGACTAAAGAATCAAGCTGGCAGGATTAAAGTTTTCGGGCGGAAATCCTGTTGGCCGGGCATTCTTCATAATTATCACCATAAACTTTAATCCCAATGAGATTGATCGATCAAAGAGATTTTGCGCAGAACGATTTTTTAAAAAAGTTACAGGGTAATATTTTAAAAGGTCATGGCAGAGATCACACCACGCATGTTTTTATGCATTTTAGAGTAGGTTATGAGCAGGATGCGAGAGACTGGATCAAAACTCTTGCGGCAGAAAACCTAACCAGTTTTAGACAACAGCTGAAGGAGCGTGATCTTTTTAAAAAGCATAAGACTCCCGGAAATGTATTTTGCTCATTTTATCTGACTCCCGGTGGATACAAATATCTTGGTTTCGGCGACGTAGAAGACCGGTTCGAAGATGCTGCATTTAATGCGGGAATGAAAAACAGACTGGATATAAATCAGGACCCGGATCCGCAGCAATGGGAGGAGGGGCTTGCCGGCGATATTCATGCCATGCTGCTCATTGCTGATGATGACGCTTTAAAAATGGGTAAGCTAGCGAAAGAACTTCTGGTTAAGCTGGAATTTTTTGCAGAAATAAATACGGTCGAATATGGGAGTGCCATCAGAAATGCGAATGGCGATGGTTTGGAACATTTTGGTTATGTAGACGGGATAAGTCAGCCACTATTTCTTAAAGATGAAGTAGACGATTACGTTGCGGATCATGGTATAACAGACTTGGGGACAGCACATTTTGACCCGACAGCCGATACGGATCTGGTATTGATTGAAGATCCTTATGAGGCCGGAAATAATTCTTTTGGAAGTTTTTTCGTGTTCAGAAAATTGGAACAAAACGTAAAGGAATTTAAAGAGGCTGAGAAAAATCTCGGATTGGGCGATTTAGGCGGAGCTTACATCGTGGGAAGATTTGAGGATGGTTCGCCGGTGGTTTTGACCGATGAGGAAGGAATGATAAATAGTGGAGGTTACAATAATTTTGATTACTCTTCGGACCCGAGCGGTGGAAAATGTCCTCATTTTGCACATGTAAGAAAGACGAATCCGCGACATGATTTTTTTAACGGTGACGATCATAAAAGTCACATTATGGCACGTCGGGGGATTCCGTTTGGGCACCGAAATGTCAATACAGCCCTCGATCCAATTCATGCTCAAATGCCGACTGGCGGTGTCGGTCTGCTTTTTATGAGTTACCAGCGGAGTATTGAAAATCAGTTTGAATTTATTCAAAATGCATGGTCGAATAATGCATCTTTCCCACCAATTCCGAAACCCGATGATACAGGCGTGGACATTATTATTGGGCATCCGCACGTAACGAATCCTCCACCGAGAAACTACAATTTCCCTTCGGACTACGGCGCTGACACAAGGACACCTTTGACTGTAGAGCAATTTGTTACCATGAAAGGTGGCGAATACTTTTTTGCACCAAGTATCCCTTTCCTGGAAAATTTGTAATATTTTTATAATTTAAAATGTGCCTGGCGGTAACTCAAAGTTATCACACCAGGCACTTTTATTATGACTGTTTTACTTCAATCAGATCAAGAAGATTTTCAAGGAGTTTGTTTAAAGATTCTGCCAGCTGATTATCGATAATGGTACCAGATGCGTCTAGTTTACTTTTAATATTCGGGATGGCTAATGAAGAAAATTTATTTCTTATGGTACCGAGTGCAGTGAGCGTTAAAAGGAGAGAGGTCAGCGCATTTTCACCACCTGTGTTTAATGGCGACGCGCTTATAGCAGCCGCGGGTTTTTCATTTAATTCGCCAGTTGAAACAATCCAGTCCAAAGCATTCTTCAAAACTCCGGGAATACCAAATGCATACTCGGGCGTGGAGATAATTACTCCATCCGCTGAGTCGATTTTATTGCGAAAATCAGCTACATAGCCGTTTTTTTCATCGACGTCCGGATTGAAATGAGGAAGTTTATCAAGTCCTTCATAAAGATGGATGACCACATTTTCCGGTGCGAGCCCGGCTATGGCTTTTAAGATATTGGTGTTGGAAGAATTGTTTCGCAAGCTTCCGGAAATAGCCATTATTTGTAGAGCTTTCATATTTGGTAATGTTTTACCTTTCGTATTGAATCCGGTTCAATGACGAAATCAGGCTCTGCATGTCCTGATCGACCGATCGGATCGTGGATTGTAGTTGATTCAGCATGGTAGCGCGCGTATGCAATTTGTCTGCATCGTATACTCCGCCCTTTTTAAATAAAAGCTGCACAGTTTTGTCATCCGTATCATTGTCTAGCTCGAATTTTTTCCATCTTGCTTTTGTGGTTTGAACAAGTGGTTCCTTTTGGCTGTTACTGAAATGCTTATCCCTTAAAATATACCAAAGGAAAGGCGAATAGACTGATGACTTTTCTGGTTCAAACCATATATCTTCCAAAACATTGCGGTCGTGGATATATTTGATTTTTTTACCCGCCGGTTTAATGGTGAGAATTCCAAGTCCGGCTGAAACAAGCCCGCCGCTTATACTTATAACGTTTTGCGCAGAATTTTTACTGACCGCCACTGCCGCTACTGTCGCCAGTGCCCCAATAACGATGGAAGCTCCCGTCAGCCTTGCAGTTCTCTTATCATTCATATTATCCAGATAATTAGCAAAAAGATCTGCACGCTCACCTTCACAGTCCAGTTCTGCAGATATTCCGGAAATTTCGGTGGTTAGTAATAGCAGATGATTCTGAATACGGCTGCTGATTTCCAACAGTTTTAGCCGTCCCGTTACAGATGAATCTTTCTTGGCTTCCAGAATCTGGTTGGCCAAGCCAAGCGTTCCTGTTGCATTAGCCATCAAAATATCATGGTCCGACATCGTCTTAGCCAGCCCATGGCTGTTGACCAAAATAGAGTCTGTGTTTGTAAGTGGAAGGAAATCTGGATTGTATGTGTGGGGAGCGGTAGGGGAACAATACTGGCTGGAAATATTGAGCTTCAAATGATTAACAACATTCGCGTTACGGCACGACGGCACCGCGAATAACGTAAAAATTGTGAAAAGAAATTTTGAAGAGACTTTGTGCATAGGTAGGAATAAAATTGGCCGCCTTGAAGATAGAACAAACCAGTTTTATTTAAAAACTACAACGATTTCAGCTTTCTCATAAAAATCCTGAAAGCAGGAAGCATTTCTTCAAACAGGGGGTTACTTTTATTTTTAATCATGATTTCACTGAACATTTTTAAGCCTATTGCAAATTCCACAGCTTGTTTCTCGTCTCCAAAAGGATTTTTTTCTTTCAAAATTTCAACAATCTGAAAGATGTTATCATGATTTTCGAATTCCAGGTCCAATGCTTCCGGAAGCGCAGTTTCCTCCTTTGAACTTGACAGATATTCTAGCTGAAAACGGTATCTATTGGTACGTTTTTCCATCTGATTGTTACATTTACTTTCAGATAGAAAAGTAATTCGGGAGATTTTAGTTCAAAATATCCCTATTGGTGTTTTGGTTTGGGAACGCGCAGGATTAGCCGTATCACGGTGATTGCCTGTAACATGGGAACCTGCCTCTTATGATTGAATATCGTTCGGTCTTTGTTCCTGTATAGATGTAAGTGATTGTTTCAACGAAGTGAAGTTTGACGATATTTCTTTCCCGATAAGTTCGGCAGGCCTGTTTTTTAGCCATTCCACAATTGTTTTATTAGCCCGATAATTGTATGAGGCAAAGTTTGATGTCAAATAAGTGAGGCTACTTTCCAGTGATAGTTGTGCTGATTCCCTTGACATGATCGTTTCTGTTTTAATGCATGACAAAGTAAGCGAAGCGCCATGACAACAGTATGTCAGCAGTGTCTCAGCAATCTTTGAGATTATTGATAAGAAACGTCAGTCTTTTTTTTATATGGTCTGAAAGACCGGAAGGCTGTACAATGACGGCGAATTCGGCAAACATCACAAACCATCTGGCGAATCCATCAAGAGAGGCACTTAGAAAAGTGATTTCGTAATCGTCACCAACTTTCTTTTCGGAAACAAATCCGTAGTAGTGTTTTTGTTCCTGGATATACCGGAGGATTTGTTTTTTTACTCTAAGAATGATCAGCTGAAGGTTTTCAAGTTTCGGTATACTAGCAAGATGATCTTTCAGCGAAGCATGTTGTCTGCTGAAAATCGAATCTGTCAGCTCAATTTTCGACATTCGATCACATCTGAAGTTTCTATAATTGTCTCTTAATAAACAGAATGCAACAACATACCAGTAATTATGCTCATGGTAAATTCCTATTGGTTCGATTTCCCGACTGGTTATGTCATCCGTATTAAATGCTGAATACTGTAGTCGTATCACTTTTTTTTCAGAAATTCCTTTTAAAAGAATTTCAAGAGTATTGTTGAGGGTAGGATTAAATGCTTCACGTTGGTGCCTTACTTCGATATGTTGCTCCATATCTTCCAACAGGTTTTTTTCCGCACTTTTAAGTACGGATTTTATCTTAAACATCGCTGACTGATGGTGAGACCTGGTAGATGAATCTGTAAATTTTTCCATCAGTTTTTCCGCTGTGATGAAAGTTCTGGCTTCCTCCTTCGTAAACATGACGGGAGGGAGACGATAACCTTCCATGATCGAATAGCCAACACCCGCTTCACCAATTATGGGTACGCCGGCTTCTGCAAGTGTATTCATATCGCGATAGACTGTCCGCAAACTGATCTCAAATCTTTCGGCGAGATCCTGGGCTTTAACAATTTTTCTGGATTGAAGTTGGATGAGTATGGCGGTTATTCGGTCGAAGCGGTTCATGGCAAATTGATTATTTCAATTGGCAAATTTATTCAAATTAAATACTTCGGCTACTAATTCAAATGAACGTTTTCTGCTTTCAAAGCTATCTGTCATCGTCGAAATGATAATTTCATCAACATCAAAATCATTGGCAAGTTTCGTAAGCTGCTCTTTCACGTCATCCTTCGTACCTGAAATGATCCTTCCGCTATTGTACTTTACACGTTCAAGCTCTCCTGATGTGAAATTGTAATTTTTCACCACATTACTATTTGGGAAAGGTCCGAACTTTCCTTTTTCGAATTCAATCAAAATATAATCCATCATTTTCCTCATTAACCTTGCCTCTTGCTCAGTCTCACCGCAAATCAGAAATATCGAAAGCATCGCATGAGGCTGCTCATATTGATGTGATGGCCGGAAGTGTTTCCTGTAAGTGTCAACGACTTCTGGGTTTGCAAATCCGTTTATAAATTTAGCAACCGCGAGTCCGAGTCCAAATCTGGCAGCAATTTTACTGCTCCCGCCACTCGAACTTAGTATCCATTGCATTGGAATTGTTGCAGATTGCGGAGTGGCATAGATAAAACCACGTTCTGTTCCTGCCGTATCCTGAAAAAAGTGTTGCAGGTGTTCGAGCTGCCTGATATAGGCGGGTTCACTAAAATCATTCGAGGGATTTAGAAGGGACGAAGTAATTCGGTCTGTTCCAGGCGCTCTTCCCATACCCAGGTCAATTCTTCCAGGGAAAAGCGTTTCAAGCATCCTGAAGTTCTCGGCCACTTTTAAAGCACTATGGTTGGGGAGCATGATACCGCCGGATCCGATTCTAATATGTTTTGTAGAATCAGCAAGCTTAACCATCAGCATTTCGGGAGCTGAACCTGCAATAAACGTGGAATTATGATGTTCAGAAACCCAAAAGCGACTATATCCAAGTTCTTCCGCAAGTTTCGCAGTCTCAACAGTTTCCAAAATAGCGCCTCGTACATCGTCCTGATTTCTTACGACAGACTGATCCAGAATTCCAATTTTTAAATTTTTCATGACTACTTGTATGTTTTTAATACAACACGATATGTAGAACTTGTATTCCAGTACCTCTGAAAATTGTTTTCTTTTACTTTCCTGCTAAGAATAATCTAATTTTGTAAAATCATATTGCAATCCGTGCGAATTTTAAAAATTTTTAAATAATAAAAATTTTTTGCTCCGATTTTCTTCCTAGTTTCGCATGGTATTGTAATCCCATCCAATCTGTCCGTTCTAAAAAATCAACAAGTCGATGTTGAGCAAAGGTCTGTGTAAAGCTTTTACACCGTTTGGCTCTTTGTTGTGTCTTTGCACAATGTTTGTAATTAATTGTATTGACTTGTAGAAATATTATTACATATATTTGTGTAAATATTTTTTTAAAATTTGTAGAATATTATTTAAGGATTAAAATTGCTTAATCGTAGTTTTGGTATACTTTTTGTAGAAGTATTTCTAACTATTCCAGGCGCAGCTAACCCATTAATAACAAAAGCGTGCATCTCAACGTAATGGAAAGGATTTACAAGCAGATTAAGGTTTTGGCAGGATGTGCCTTATTGTTTACTACACAAGCCGCATTAGCACAAAGTGGAATTGTGGTTACAAAGAGAACGGCTCCGATCGGAGTGGTCAGTTTTTCAACTTCGTCGGTCGTCAGCGGGATAAGTGACGCCAAACATATAGACGGTTACGTTAAGAAATTTGGCTCTACCAATTTTATTTTTCCGGTTGGTGATAACAACATTTATCGTCCGTTTGCGGCAGCAGCTGATGGGACGACGGGTGCTTATTTTCTTGAAAATCCGAATGGAGCTGCCGTACCATCGGGTGGACCTTTTAATATCTCCCTTAAAGAAAATTCGGTCGCCTCGGTGAGCCCGAGAGAGTTTTGGGACATAGATGGCACCAACCCCACGCGAATTACGCTTACCTGGAATGCAGCCAGTAACGTAGGTTTGCTTACAGGAAGCGTTCTTGATGTTTTGACGATCGTAGGCTGGAATTCAGGGAACGGACGCTGGGAAAAAATAAACTCGGTCGTTGATCAATCATCTTTACTGGGAGGAAGCAGCACACTAACATCTGGTTCTATAACGTCGAGTGCTAGTATCGTACCAAATACGTACAGTATTTACACCCTCGCTGCGGGAACGTCCACACCATTACCCGTAACGCTAATCAGCTTTAAGGTTTCGCTTGATGATGCTTCAAAAGTACGGCTTGATTGGCGGACAACATCGGAAGAAAACAGCCAACGATTTGAAATTCAACATAGTGTTGACGGTAAAACCTGGATTGAAAAGGGGCGTATTGACGCTGCGGGCCAAAGTTCTACCAGTATCGAATACAGTTATTTTGATGTAACTCCGGTTACCGGAGAAAATTTGTACCGTTTAAAAATGGTAGACCGGGATGGAACTTTCGCTTACAGTAGAATCGAAAGTGTTAACCTGGAAGGCATTGCTGCTATATTTTATCCCAATCCTGTTTCTGATAAGCTATTTTTGAAGCTCTCAGATAAATCCGCTGTTAAAGGTATAACACTCAGAAATTCCCTGGGTAACAGTGTATTCTCCGCATCCTCAATTCCCGCTGGTGGCATAGATGTTAAAGGTTTAACATCAGGACTTTATCTCGTCCAGGTTATATTGGAAAACGGTACATACAGCACCCAAAAGATCTTAGTAACAAAGTAACAAGCCTGGAATATTATGGCCTATTTGAATACATATACCACTCCGTTAACGGCAAGTACCGCGGCTCATTTGCTTCGGCGTGCAACATTCGGTCCTACAAATCAGGAAATAGTGGACTTTACAGGTAAGACTGCAACAGAGGCAGTTGATCTGCTCATTAGTAATGCCACATACCGCGCTTCGCCGCCACCTCCCGTAGAAATGGATGAAACGAGGGCGGATGCTGGACAAGAGTTTTTAACGAAGCCCTTTTATGGAGATCGGACATACGATTATTTTCTCTTTATTAGATATTGGTGGATTGGATTAATGACCGAACAGAATGGTCATCCGTCCGTTCTGGAAAAGCTGAGCGCTTTTTGGCAAAATCACTTTGTTGTAACGCATTCTTCTACTGGTGATTATCGCTTCACAGACCGTTACTTGCGGTTTGTCAGAGACAACGCTATGAGTAATTTTCGAACACTTGTCATTGGTATCACCAAGGATCCTGGAATGCTGGTTTTTCAAAATGGAAATGAAAACAGCAAAGAAAGCCCGAATGAAAATTATGGCCGGGAATTGCAAGAACTTTTTACGGTTGGGCAGAAGGATTTCGCAGGAAATGCAAACTATACAGAAGATGATGTAAAGGCTGCTGCACGCGTGTTGACTGGCTGGCAAGTCAACAACCTGTGGGTGGAGGGATCTACTACATTCGGATCGGTTTTTACGCCTGCACGACACGACACGGAAAATAAATCTTTCTCGGCCAAATATAATAACGTAACCATAGCAGGAAGAAGTGGCTCGACAGCAGGCGATGCCGAACTTACAGATTTAACCACGATGCTTCTTAATCATCCTCAAACACCGAGGTTTATTTGCAGGAAATTATACCGCTGGTATATAAACCCTAATGTAACACAAGAGATCGAAGATAATGTGGTTATTCCGCTGGCCAATTTTTTTGCGAGCTCTGGAAATAATTATCAGATAGTACCTGTGCTTAAGCGATTGCTGACAAGCGATATCTTCTTTGAATCAAAGAATTTTGGAGCAATCGTAAAATCTCCGGCAGAATTTATGATCGGTATGTTAAGACATTTCAACTTGCCGGTTCCAGATATCACCACAGAATATACAGCGTTCAGAAAGATGATGGAGTTCCAGGAATGGGCTATGTCAAAAATGCAATTGAGATTTTTAGATCAACCATTGGTTTTTGGCTCAGTACCCTATTATCAAACAGGGTTTTCGAAAAACTGGATTAATGGAACAACGCTTGGTCTTCGTGGGCAACATTCTGATGCGATGGTTTATCCTTGGCTTGAGATAAAACCAGGATACATGCTTGGACTGGATTTTTTAAAATGGATTAAACAAATACAGCCAAATTTTAGTGACGTGGCCGGCACCGAAGCCGTTTCTTGTGAGATTGTATTTGAGGAACTTTCCAGAAATTTATTTGCAATTGAGCTATCACAAAGCCAAAAAAACTTTCTTATCGATACGATAATGATGCGCAATATTCCAAGGGCCTCTTGGAAATTTGAATTGAACGCTTTCAGAACTTCGCCGAATAATGGAGATGCGCAAAATCCAGTTTTGTGGCGTTGTCAATCGCTTATGAAGTATATGTTGAGAATGGCTGAATATCAAGTTTTTTAATGTTAATCTGATGAAAAGAAGACAGTTTCTTACCGCAGCGTCGTCAATGCTTTTACCGATCATGGTTGATGGGTTTGGTGTTAAGTCATTAGCTAAAAATTCGGCATTAGTTCAATCCTTAATGAAAACGAAAGCCCTGAATTCAGACAGAATTCTGGTGATTATCTATTTGAGTGGAGGAAATGATGGTTTGAATACAGTAATTCCGCTAGAATACTATTCGCAGTACATGGGTTTGCGTAGCAATATAGCTATTCCGGAAAATAGAGTTCTTGGGCTTTCAGGGAATGCTGGTACTGGTTTTCATCCATCAATGACAGGAATGCAGGCGTTATACAATGAGGGGAAACTTGCCATCGTTCATTCAGTTTCTTATCCAAGTCCGAATCAATCACATGTAAGATCTTCGGATATCTGGATGACCGGTGTGGACGCAAATCAATTTTCTTCCGCCGGGTGGGCCGGGAGATATTTGAATGACCGTTTCGCCGGTTATCCTCAAAATTATCCAAACGCAGAAATGGAAGATCCTCTGGCTGTCCAGATTGGATATGTGGGAACTACAACTTTGCTTGGAGATAATCAGTCTATGGGGATTACGTTAAGTAATCCAGACAGTTTTTATCAGCTCATAGGTACTCAGACACCAAACCAATCAGATCTGCCGTGCTGCGATGCCGGCGAACTTATTTCATACGTTAGAGAGCAGCAGCTCCTGGCGGTTGGATACGCATCAGAAATACGTAATGCGGCTAATGCCGGAAGAAATCTGGCAACATATCCGGCAGCGTCCGCCGCAAATGAGTTGGCTGAGCAGTTAAAAATCGTTGCCAGACTTATACATGGCGGGTTAAAATCTAAAATATATTATGTGGAACTCGGAGGTTTTGATACGCACGCCGGTCAGGTAGGAACAAATAATACCGAAGGCTTGCATGCACAATTATTAAAAAAACTTTCTGATGGAATTGCTGCGTTTCAGAATGATTTAAAGTTGCAGGGTACGGAGGATAAGGTTATTGGGATGACTTTCTCAGATTTTGGACGAAGAGCAACTTCTAATGCCTCCAAGGGTACTGACCATGGTGTCGGAGCACCGATGTTCGTTTTTGGAACAGGTGTAAAGAGACAGGTGATTGGCACCAATCCGGATCTTGTTAATGGCTTGTTACCTGTTAATCCACAATCCTGGGAAACCAATAGAGATATCAAAATGCAAATTGATTTTCGCCGGGTTTATTCGGACATTCTTAATGATTGGTTTGGAACAGTTCCATCGAAAACGGATCAGCTTCTGTTTAGAAACTTCAAGACTACCTCGTTATTTTCTGATACCATACAAACAATCGCTTCGGGCGCCTGGGCTAATCCGGAAATCTGGTCAAATGGTAGAGTGCCGACCGTTAGTGAAAAAATAGTTGTGAATGCCGGACACATTATTGACGTTGGGCAAAATATCAATGCAAAGAGCTTGGAAGTCAATGGAGAACTCAAATTTCTTGGGGACTTTATTGTAAATATTACTGGATAACTGTCTGTCCCTGAAATGTTTTAAAAATTAATGCCAGTTTTGATTGCCCAGATATAAGGCAAAAAGGCTCAGAATTATACCCGGAATAGCTAAAAGTGAGACAACCAGTTTTGCCCACAACAGCTTATTTTTGTGTTTAAGACTGAGGCCCGTTGCCAGAACTATAACAGGTGTCATCGCAAGTAGTAACCAGGATCCTAAATTATTGCTTGAAACTGTTTGGTCTACGAGACCTTCTCCCAGGAAGTAAAAGACTATCAATGCGAAAATCGCGTCGATGCTGAAAAATAGCCAGAAGAAGAACATAGTTGCAGGAGGTTTAGGTACGTTTCTTCGCTAAATGAAAACGTTGATAATGTTATTGGGGAAAGTTAGTACCCGTATAGTGTCATTTCAAAATTGGCTTATTCAATGGTTGCGTAATTTATTTTATGGAAATAAATACTTATCGATCGTAAACCAATACTTATAACCTGCTCAGTTCTCTGACTCGCCTGACCTGCATATAACCTATGATCTAATTAGTTTCCATCTCAATCTACTTGTTGTAGATTGAGCATTTTAATTTCTGTGTCAAAAGGTCCAACTATTTTATGCTGCATTCTTTCTTCATGGTCACGATCAGATAATTTTCATGACTAGTTAAGATAACTGTGCTAAATACCTATTTCAAACGGATTGAAATTGTGGAAGGATTATCTTTGACTTCAAAGGAAGCTTCGTCAAAATTTGCAGCCCGGGTTGCCGGGAGGACATTATTTGAAAAACCATATTGTTCTTTCGGGATTCCCAAAAAGTTTGTATCCATTTCTTTGTTGCCGTTTTCGTCGAGAAACATGGAAATCGCATATTTGCCTGCCGGTATTTTCTCAAACACAACGGTTACTTCTTTTTGCTGATTCACGGTAACGAGCTTTTTGAAAATGGGATTATTTCTCTCATTGTAACTGGCCTCGCTGTTATACCAGCCAATCATCAAATTCCCCCTTTTAGCCTTAATATTACTAATACTTATGGTATGGCTACTTGCCTGACCAAATCCTTTTTGGAAAACGAGAATGGAAAATGTTGTAAAAAAGGCAATTCGGAGAAGATTCATGAAGTTTGATTTAATCATTAATAACCTCTTACAGAAAAATACCATACCCAAAGAATCAGGAAGATCTGCATGGGTACACGGAACCATAAATAATTTGTACTATTTCCATCATATGTACCTTTTTGATAATCAAGACGATCAATGGCGGCTTTAATATTTGCTGGTAATATAAGGATAAAAAACAGAATCAAAAGGATACCGCTTGTATATCTTCGATCAGGAAACAGCAGTGCAATACCACACAGAATTTCGAAGATTCCAGTTATGAAAATGATTTCTTTTTTCATCGGCGAAAACTTCGGCAGCATTTTCTCCATTCCTTTCGAAAATTTGAAATGTCCAAATGCAGTGAATAGCAGCATAACAAACATTGCGATATTTCCACTTTCTATCATTTGCCAATCACCGGAAATTATTCTCTGGATGGCAAGACTTGTGGTAAAAGCAGCAAATAGTACAATTAAAACAATCATGACACGGTTCTTTAGTTTATACAAACTTGACCAAATCAGATTTAAGAGACAATAACATATGTTAGTTTCGACTGTATTGCTTTCTTATACGACTTAAACTTTCAGGTTGAATTCCCAGAAAAGAAGATAAATGCTTTACAGAAATTGACTGTACCAATGTCGGATTTTGTTTTAACAGGTTAGTATAACGCTGTTCGGCAGTGAGCGAAAGTAAATCCATCTCCCGTCTTATTCGCTGGATATATTGTTTTTCTGCAATCAAACGTCCTATTCGCTCTCCTGATTTATATTGATCATAAAAACTGATAAGAAATTTTTGAGGTACAACAAATGCTTGCACAGGATCGATTACCTCGATCGAAAACGGAGATGGTTCTCTGGTAATAAGGGAATAATATGCCGAAACAAACTCGTTCTCAAAATGAAATCCCACTGTAAACTCTTTGCCATCTTTTGAGAAATAGTTACGCGTAGCACCTCGGAGGATAAAAAATATGTAGTTTTCCACCTGCCCCTCCAGACATAAAAATTCACCTTTCTCAAAACTCTTAAATACCAGATTTTTACAAAAAACGTCGAGTTCGTTGTCTGAAATTGGGGCAAGAGTTCTCAATTTTTCTTCCACTTTTTTCAATGCGTGTATGCCGGGCTCCATTGAATTGAAACTTTATCTTTTTGGGTTGATGACTGATTACTGGGACGAAATTCGGCATAGTTTTTTATATACAGCCTGTAACATCAACAAACTAAAAAACATTATGTTAGAATTTCAATACAATGATTTGTTCGGTTCAATCATGAACGACATACCGGATAAACAGATGCCGGATAGTTATCCGAATACTCAAAATCCTACGATTATGCCACCCATGAATCCAACTCCGGATATCCCAGGGACGGATGCACCAGAAGTAGTGCCGGGAACAAATATTAGACCCCAGACGGAAAATGAGGATGACGTACCTGCGAAAGATGGCGAACCTTCCTGATTTTTAACTTGCAATAAATCTTTTTAAACGATATTTATATGAAAAATAGATATCGTTTACTTTATTCTTTCCATACGGATAATTTTAACAGGCTCTTTCAAGGTTTGTGCGGCTTCAGACGATCCAGTCTGTCCGGATTGAATTTTGTTAACAGTTTCCATCCCGGAAATTACTTTTCCGAAAGCTGCAAATCCTTGTCCATCAGCATTTCTTTTGCCCCCGAAATCAAGTTCCTGCTGATCCGTAACACATATAAAGAATTCTGAATCGGCAGTTCCGGGCGCGGTTCTGGCCATTGATAGTGTCCCTTTTAAATGTTTTAAGCCTGTAATTTTTGTTGTTTCGTGAAAAATCGGAGGCAGGTTTTTCGTAGTATCATCCTTAACTCCTCCCTGAATTACTTCAATTTTTACTTTGTTATCTGGTTGATTATCGAGTCGTACAACACGGTAAAAAATTGCTCCGTCATATTTTTTCTGGTCCACATACCTCATGAAATTTTCACATGTGATCGGCGCGTTTTCAGGATCCAGTTCAATCTGTATATTGCCTTTATCAGTTTCCATTAAAACTTTTTGCGCATTTGAGGCTGTGAAAATGGTCGTTGCACAAAGTGAAGCAACGATCACGCTTCTATAAATGAATTTCATAAATTGTGGTTAAGGTTTTCTATTCTGCAATTTGTGCATTATATTAATTAAAATCTCTTTGTTTAATTCAAAATTGTGGGTTTGTTTTGAAATCACTGACTACATTTACGATCCGGATTATCACCAGTTAAAACGAATTATGAATTACCCCCTGATTGCCCAACAGACTAGTATTTCAGAAAAACAAGTACGTAATACAATACAATTATTTGATGAAGGTGCAACGCTTCCTTTCATCTCTCGTTACCGGAAAGAAGCTACGGGTGGACTTGATGAGGTACAGATTGGTGCTATAAAAGATGCGTATACAAGACAGCAGGAAGTCGAGAAACGGAGAGAGGCGATTTTGAAAAGCATTGAGGATCAGGGGAAATTAACACCTGAACTTCGCAAACAAATCAGTGGCGTTTATTCTCTTGTTGAGCTTGAAGATATTTATTTACCCTACAAACAAAAGAGAAAAACCCGCGCATCAATGGCCGTGGAAAAAGGCTTGGAACCATTGGCGCAACTGATTTTTTCAGGTAAAACACCTGATCCTGAGCGTCAGGCGCTGACTTATTTAAATAGTCAGGTCGAGAAAGTGGAAGACGCATTACAAGGTGCCCGGGATATTATCGCCGAATGGATCAGCGAAAATCAGGATGCACGAGGAAGGGTTCGCTCGGTTTTTCAAAGAGGGGCAGTAATTACTTCAAAGGTCAAAAAGAAAAAAGAAGAAGAAGGAGTGAAGTATAGGGATTACTTTGATTTCTCCGAACCACTTTCTAAAATACCCTCTCACAGGCTG
This sequence comes from Dyadobacter koreensis, assembly GCF_900108855.1. Classification (GTDB taxonomy): domain Bacteria; phylum Bacteroidota; class Bacteroidia; order Cytophagales; family Spirosomataceae; genus Dyadobacter; species Dyadobacter koreensis. Next base: position 258,060 of record NZ_FNXY01000004.1, on the reverse strand, counting down.
TTGGCGTTACGACGGGGTGAAGAGGAAGGTTTTCTAAGCGTAGACCTTTCACCGGACGAAGATCAGGCAATAGAAAACCTTGACCGGATTTTTTTGAAAGGCACTCCCGGAAGTAAAGATCAACTTGAACTGGCCATTACGGATAGCTACAAAAGATTGCTAAAGCCAGGAATCGAGACGGAATTTTCAAATCTGTCCAAAGAAAGGGCGGATCAATATGCTATTCAGATTTTTACAGAGAATTTAAGGCAATTACTATTGGCTTCGCCGCTGGGACAAAAAAATGTTCTGGCAATCGATCCGGGTTACCGTACAGGTTGCAAAGTTGTTGTGCTCGACAGTCAGGGAAATCTCCTGGCAGACAAAGTGATTTATCCGTTCGATAAATCTAATGACGCCAACACGACCTTATCAGATCTGATTCAGAAATATAAAATTGAAGCCATCGCTGTCGGCAACGGAACAGCCGGACGCGAAACCGAAGACTTTGTGAAAAAACTTTTGTCATCGGCTGGCAAGGAAAACGAGATCGGTCTTTTTATGGTCAGCGAACAAGGTGCGTCGATCTATTCGGCTTCAGACGTTGCCCGAGAAGAATTTCCAGATAAAGATGTCACCGTTCGTGGCTCGGTATCAATCGGCCGCCGTCTGATGGATCCGCTGGCTGAACTTGTTAAAATTGATCCAAAATCTATTGGTGTGGGGCAATATCAACACGATGTTGATCAAAATGCATTGAAGAATGCTTTGGATGTAGCCGTAGAAAGTTGCGTAAATTCCGTAGGCGTAAATCTCAACACGGCCAGTAAGCACTTATTGCGTTACGTTTCGGGCCTGGGACCCGCTCTGGCGCAGAATATCGTGGATTTTCGCGCGAAAAACGGCAATTTTAAATCGCGGCAACAATTGTTAAAAGTGCCTCGCCTCGGTGCTAAGGCTTTTGAGCAGGCTGCCGGATTTCTTCGTATTGAAAATGGATCTAATCCACTGGATAACAGCGCGGTACATCCTGAAAGTTATCCAATTATTGAAAGAATGGCAAAGGACTTAGGCGCTACGGTAAAAGACCTTGTCCAAAAGCCGGAATTAAGAAAGCAACTTAATCCGTTGCTCTATGTAACTGAAACTGTTGGACTTCCCACGCTGAAGGATATTTTACAGGAACTTGAAAAACCATCGCGCGATCCAAGGACGCCAGTGAAAAAATTTGAATTTGATAGTGCTGTACGCAAACCTGAGGACTTACGCGTTGGCATGGTCCTCCAGGGGATTGTTACGAATATTACTGCATTCGGCGCTTTCGTAGATGTTGGCGTAAAACAGGACGGGCTGGTACACCTTTCTCAAATGGCTGACCGCTATGTAAAAGATCCCAACGAAATTGTCAAGCTCCAGCAAATCGTGACGGTGAAGGTTAGCGAAGTTGATCTTGGCAGAAAAAGAATAGCGCTTAGTATGAAGGGATTGTAGAGCCAGCCTTTCAGAGCGATCCGGCGGCATAATTGTTGAACAATTTACAAAAAATCAAAATTTAAATTTTTGTCCATTCATGCAAGAATTACAATTTACGCAGCACCTGCCGATTTCACTGGACGAAGCATGGTTGTTTTTTTCGAATCCGGCTAATCTGAAGGAAATTACTCCGTCGCATATGGGCTTTGTTGTCACCTCTAAATACCACGGTGAAAAAATGTATCCAGGCCAAATTATTCGATATATTGTGAAGCCAGTATTAGGCATCCCTTTAAAATGGTGTACGGAAATAACGCATGTTGTCGACAGAAAATATTTTATTGATGAGCAGCGTTTTGGGCCGTACGCATTTTGGCATCATCAGCATCATTTCATCGAGGTGGACGGCGGCGTATTGATGCGTGATATTTTAAACTACAAAGTCCCTCTTGGATTTTTAGGAAACATCGTTGATGCTGTTTTTATAAACAACGAAGTGAGGGGGATTTTCGAGTACCGGAAAAAAATCTTGACGGAAAGATTTGGATCTTTATAATTGATTATAAAAAATGGCTGCAAATTTATTTTGCAGCCATTTAAGTTTAGACAGGTGTTAAAAATTATATTGAACTCGGCAAGTAAAAACATCGTCCTGAGCATCCTCAATAAATCCTGGAATTTGTGATTTTTCGTTTTTTACATTTTCATAATAAAAAGTAAATTTTAGGGATTCATTTGCGCGATAAACGTAACCAAATCCCAAGGTATTGTATCGCAGATCGGCCTTGCTGAAACCGTTGGCAGGACTTACTTCCTGCCCGGCTACTTTTTTATTAGGGTCATACCAGTCATATTTTACCACAAATTGGTGATCCTCGCTGTTCAGATTTTGAAGAAAATAAAAGTATGCGCCATCAAAACTTCTGACATAAAGTGGAGCCTTCGAACCATTGATTGTGGGATACGTTCCCGGTGTTTCACTACTCAGTGCTGTGGCCGTCTGCTTTCCTTTTATATATTCTGCGCGAAATTCGGTCTGTCCGCGTTTGTTGGGAATGATCAATTGTGCATCTGCACCTGCATAGTTTCGCGGAGCCGCTTTTCCAAAATTTGTTCGCGCCGAATCTTTCACCATCACATTCTGATCCTTGATCTTGGTTACTTTGTAAATTACTTCCGACTGGCTTGTTATCCCACCGGCATATCCTGAAACGGCAGCAGAAAATAAAGCGCGTGAATAGTTACTAATCCGTATTGGCTTCATACTAAATTTCGCGATTACATCTTTGTGACTGTCATAATCCACCGGCCCCGACATTCCCTGTCCGTTAAAAATACCGATATCAAATTTGAAATCAGAACTTTTACCATTTTGATGGCGCTTGCTTAGCGTCAGCATAACGCCGATATCACGCTCCGTTTTCATTAAAATCTGAGACATTCTCCCACGTTCCGGAGTCTCACGATTGGCAGAAGAAAGGTTCACTTCGTATCCAAAAGGTCTCGCAAACATACCCGTTGTCAGCGCAAAAAGCTTGAATTTATTCTCGTAGAATCTACCCCAAAAATCCCGGATTACAACGCCTCTTTCTGTGCCGTCAAATTGAAAGACGAAATAGGAGGTAGGTTCCCCTTTTTCATTCAGGTGAGCGTAATCAACACGTAACCTGCCACGGCGAAGCATGAAACGGTTGTTAGAGAATTCTGAAAAATTGCCACCGGCAAAACTTTCAGCTCCTTTTTCTCCGATGTATTGAAATTGCGGTTGAATGTATCCACTGATTCTGACCCGGTTGTAACGCTCGTAGATTGATAACATTCCTTTTCCCATTTGGTTTGTGGTGTCCACAAGGTCCATCAAAAAGCGTTGGGCAATACTATGATCTGGTTTTAAAAATATAAACAAAAACAGGATTGAAATTATCCATCTTTTCATCAGCAACAAATTATCTTATATGGGTGGTGTCATTATGGTCTTATATTTTTTACAAGTAATTGAAAATCAACATACTGAAAAAATATAAGTATCAGTAATATAAAAAGTATAGAATTAAATTAAACTATATTAAGTTAACAAAGTATTATACTTTCTGTAATACAAATAAGTGTAGATCATATTAAAAGTTGTTTATTTTAGCTTGGCGTCAGATATAAAAGTCACAAAGAACTGTATTTAATGTGAATTATATGTTAAGTCAATATTAAATAAACATTTCTTTTTTCTGGATATTAGAAGAAGGGTCGAAGAGGTTTTTAGGCTGTTTTAAGATCACCCGGATCGCTCATTTCTTGTTTTTCCTGTCAGAGTAATGGTTTGTCTGTAAAATTTTGCAACGGATGTTTCGTATTTAGCGGTATTGACCCACTGGCAGGTATCCTTCACTTGCTTTCAGAAAAGTCAATTTATCAGCATCGGAGGCTAGGCAAATTCTATGAAAAAAGGATAAGAGATCTCGTTTTTGAGTAGCCAATTTTTGATACCAGGCTGAGATTACAGAAAAAGGACTTACGAAGCAGCTAACTCCGTAAGTCCCTTTGATTGTTAATGAGTTTTTAATTCCAGAATTTTTTTCAACTGAGTCAGTGTTGCCATCCAGCTCTCTTCAGTCTTAATTACTTTCTCTTCATCCTCAATATTGTCTTGTGTAACGGTCACGGTTGTTTCGTCGTCATAAGGAGAAATGTGGAAGGTTATATGAGCATAGTTATCTTCAAAATCATCAGTTCCGGAAATCGAACTCCAATAAGAATAACTAAGAACTCTCTCAGGAATAATATCCAGAATCACGCCCTTGTCTACATAAGGAACTCCTTCCCATTCACCGCGGAAAATAATTGGATCGTGAAGTTTCCACGTTGTTTCTGTTTCTGTTCCATACATATATTGTTTGATAATTTCCGGATCGATCAGCGCTTTCCAAACTTCGGAAGGGCTGGCAAAAATAGAAATGGAGGTTGTGGCTATGAGTTCTCGGTTCATGATTTCTTGTTTTTAGTTTATATTCTTCTACAAAATACAAAGAAAAATCATGCCATATACGGTTGTAATCGTGTTAAATCATTGACATCTGAGCGAGATAATCATTCAGGCTGATATGGTCGGATTTCCTGAAATGTATATTGGTTGAATGCAGGGTAATAATTCTGGACGCGCGAAAATCCCGGTACTCCTGGCGCTTCCAACACCAGGCGATCACATGCCAGTTCATAGCATAGAACAGCAATCCAATGGGTTCGACTTCCCGGATACTTAACTCATTGATATAATTTTGATAATCTAACCGGACGATTTTTTTGTTGGAAATCGCATTTTGCAGTTCTGACAAATAGGCGAAATCGTTTTGTAAAGTATCAGGCTTGAAAGTTTTGATCTGCTCGGAAAAATCGTTAAGAGAGTTTTTTTGTGATGTTTTTAGTACGGATGCCACTTTTTGAAGTGCCGTTTCGTAGTGTTTTTGAATAGAATTATCTGTAAAACGGTAAGCAATCGCACTCATAAGTGCCAAAGCATTAGCCTCTTCGGTAGTAAAAGTAACCGGCGGTAAAAAGTATCCCTGTACAATACAGTATCCCTTGTTGTTTTCAAAACTGATAGGAATACCAATTTCATCCAGCGCCCGTATGTCACGGTATACAGTGCGAACACTAATTTCAAAACGGGAAGCGAGCTGCTCTGCGGTGACGAACTTTTTCGACTGCAGTATCGTCAGGATTCCCAATAGTCGGTCTACTCGGTTCACTGTAAGAAAGTTTAGGTATTTGTAAGCCTGTAAAAAAACCAAAATTAATCAATCTGAAAGTTTTTTCTAACCCAACTTTTTATGTAGTAAGCCGATCTTGATATAACTTGTTGTCAAAGAGGCTAGTACGGCGAAATGGTTGATAACTGCCGCCTGATTTTTTTGACTTGTTAAACCAGGCGGCTGTAATAACGGTTAATAATATTCCGGTGTTGGAATGGCGTATCTTATCGATTTAAACCGTAGCAATGACACCGTTTTGACGAGTTACACACTTTTTATTTTTACAAAACTTCTTCTAAAATTAAACGAATGTCTGAGAATGATAATCAAAATAGTTTAATAGGCAGCTGTAAAACGTTTTTTTATAAAATTACCTTGTTCGAGTTCATCGACAATTGCAACCGCCAAATCTTCTACAGAAATAACACTGCGTTTATGTTCGTCAAAAACAGGATTTTCGAGCGATGTACGGTATGTCCCTTTACGAACTCCCGCAGTTCCCTGGTGCATTTCGATCGCGGGACTTACAAATGTCCAATCCAAATCAGTTTCGGTTCGGAGAATATTCAGATAGTCGCGTGCGGCACTGGCTCCTGGCTTGAAGGATTCAGGAAAGTTAGGGGTATCGATCAGTTGCAGACCAGGGGCAATTTCCAGACTTCCTGCACCACCCACTGTGATATACCGTTTGACGCCAGCGGACTTGGACGCTGCCTGAATCGACTTAGATCCCTGCAAAAACTCAGTGTAAATTTCAGGATTTGTCCACCCCGGATTATATGCGCTGATCACTGCATCATGACCCTTAAACTGAGCAGCCAACTTTTCAGTATCAAACACATCGCCTTTTACTGCAACCAAGGATGAGTCTGTTGTGGTGATTTTCGCCGGATCGCGTACAATGGCAGTTACTTTATGACCGCGATTTATCAGTTCTGTCAATAGGTGAGAGCCAACAAATCCTGTTGCTCCGATCAGTGCTACATTCATATATATAGATGTTTTTGTTTGAATATGTTTTATTACTGAAATAAAAAATGTTACAGTTTTAATCAAAAATTAGTCAAAATTTTTGCAAAATTCTGCCAGCGTCGATTTACCTAAACTAACAACTAATGCTCGTTCCGATTCTTTATAAAGTTCGTCGAGGTGCTGATTGATCTGTTGGCCAACGGGGCAATTAGGGTTGGGTTTATTTATTCCTTTACCCAGAAAGTGCTCTGGCCTGACTGCGTCATAGACGTCAGACATGAAAATGGACGTGGCAAGTTTTGCCAGTTTGCTGCCGCCAGACTTACCCTCCTTGCTAATAATAAGACCGTGCTTACGGAGATTAATAAGCTCTTTCCTGACCAGTACCGGATTAATGTTAATACTCCCTGCAAGATATTCAGAAGAGCACCAGTCGTCCTTGACAGCTTCAAGTAGCGTTAATATATGCACCGAAATGGCAAATCGTCCGTTGTTCATACTGTAACTTTATTTATTACAGTACAAAGATAATAGAATTATTTGACTATAAAAATAGTCTTCCGCACAAATCTAAATGACTTATTATAAGGGTATTGTAATTTCTATTAACAGTATATTTAGTGAGTTACATATGGATAAAAATTATATGAAATACAAAAAGTATTGTACTAACTATATTTAAAGTTTTTATAATTATATTAATGCTTTTTATACTTATTATAAATCCGTTGTGTAATATACTTTTTAAACTATTTATTAATCTGTAACCTGTTTCTTTCCAGAATCTTGTCAACAGCGATTGCATTGTACTGTTTTTCGAATGAGAGCAGAATCGAAAAAAAAGCGGTGTGAATAAGTTGTGAGGGTAAGGCGTCCCACGATTCAATCATCGTGGAGCCAAAGATAAGCGAGATCATGACCAATGCACCGGCGGTTAGTGCTTGTCTGGTAAATAACCCGAGAAGCAATAATGTGCCAACGATGAATTCAGCAACCGGCAACATATAACTAAATGGCGTTATGATGAAATCCGGCAACATGGATTTTTGAAATTGTCCTGCCATCCAATTGCTGAAGCCAGAAAGCTTCGGGAGTCTGACTAACCCGTGTCCAAACATGCTCATACCGACCGCAAGGCGCGCTGTAACAAAAGATAATTGGCGAGAAGATATCATAGATTAAAAGAATTATGATTTGGTAATTTATTTAATTTTATGCTTGAAATCAGGTTGTAAAACTTCATGCCGACTGGAAGTTTTAACGCTTGACGCCTTAGTTTCCTTTCTCTCTATGTTGCTATTGAGTTGTCCTTGAATACAAAATTCTCCAAAAATGCCTTTAATTAGATTCTGTATTCCTAAATATGTTGTGAGGACATTTTTGGATTAATCAAATAGCCTGGCATTCTGTTTTTCATTATCTGAAAATCTGTATGACAGCATCTATCTTGTTCTAAATATACTTGGAATATTATCAATATGTACTATTAGTATTATAAGTTTTAATATATTTAAAAAATAAATAAAAATTATTAGTACTAAAAGTATTAATTAATATAAATGTTTAATACAATTTAATAGTATTAAAAGTTAATATAGCTAAATTATTGATTTTTAGAAGTTTAAGTGTGAATAGTAGCTCTTGATAGATATATGGATATAGGTTTAACAAAATCGACACAAATTAATTTAGACCTCAATCATGATATAGTTTAATTGTATTATTCGAGCCTGGTTATCTCGTTATAATGAGTTTATAGTTTTTAAATGCAGATACTTTGCTAAGTTCGGCGACACGTTTTCATATTGGCAGTTAAGATTTACAATTGTTCAGAATATAACTATTTATTGAAGAGCTTTTTTGAGGTTAAGCATTGGAAATCATTTTAAGACAGTTAACCCGCCTTTGAAAGATTTCTGGGTATATTGAACAACGTAGAAATAATATCCAGCGGAGATAGTGTTTGGGCACCAGTTCTGATCTTTGTTTTTTGAATAGTATACCTGTTTTCCCCAGCGGTTAAAAATGGTGATATCCGTGAACTGGTCATTACAGGAGCCCTCGGGAATTTCGTTAAAAATTAAACAGTCATTTTTCCCATCACCGTTCGGTGTAATCACATTGGGCAAATCAATGGTCATTTTTGCGGTATAGTCACTTAATTGTATCGTGACGGAAGTGGTGTCGGTCGCTGCCATACAACTCTTGTCCTGTGTAATAAAATCGACCGTAAAAGTTTTATTGGAGTCGCCATTCATTATCCTGCAATCAGGAGACCAGGAGAATTGAGAAGAAATTTGTTGCACCCCGGATTTATTTCCAAAAGACATACCGGCATCAGTGAGATTAAAACCTCGGCCCTGTGCTGTTAGTATAATTGTGTTCGTATCAGAATCTATGGCGGTGACGTCAAAAGTGATTCCGTCGGAAGACGGGAGAGCGTATGATACTGTCGGCATATTTAGCGATGTCGAAACGGATGGAGCGGAGTTGGGGGATTCGTCGATGATGAAATATATGGTCTTTGAGCCGGGCAACGGATTTCCCGCACAGCGCAAGTCATTTGCAGTGAAATCGACTTTCAGCGTATCGCCCTTATGTGCGTTGCAGGGAGGAAGCCAGCTGAATGTCTGCTGAACAGATGCCTTACCTCCAATCGTATTAAAGATCATAGCCATGGAGGCGAGTGAAAAATTCTGCCCGGCGCCAGCTAATGTGAGGCTATCCGCGTCGGGATCTTTTCCAAAGACTGTGAACGACACCGGAACACCGGCCGTTGCATGTACAAAATCGCCTGGTAGAGATGTGGTCACAACCGGCTGATTATTTTCTGGGCCTTCACGGCGGATGTAGATAACAAGTGTATCTGTAAGCGGGACCGGACAACTTTCATCCTCGGCGATCAATTCGATGCGGATGGGGCGGTTGTCGTAGGTAGCAAAACATTCGTCAAGGCACACTTCAAAACGCATGGTGTCGTTCGCGACGGTCGTGCGATACTGTGCCGGAAGTATCGAAAAATAGTTCTGGCTGTGATCAATGGCACGTCCGGTAACCTTCAAAAAGTCGTTGACAGTCGGATCGGTCACCATCACTTCAAAGCAATTTGGGTCTTCTTTTTTTATGGTGACAATTTCGTTACCATTGTAAAAATTACTTTTACCTTTTTCTTTAAAAAGCAATTTCGGCTCATCCATTTTGGGACAGTCAACAACCCGTAGCTGAAAGTCGCGCGTGAGTGTTCCGATTTTTACACCATTTCTGTATTCATCGACCTGAACGGCGAAAACATACAAACCAAGATTTCCGGGGGTAACTGAAAGCATGCCCGTTCTAACGTCGATAGTCAAAGGTTTCGGGCCTGGGATGATATTTTCGTTGGTTACTCCGTCGATCCAGTTCAGCGTTGGGTAATTCGATGAACCAATCGCCTGAACGCTTGGCTGATCTTTCGTTGAAAAGCCTTGCATAGGGGTTATCAGCCGATAGGATAAACTATCGCCATCTGCGTCTGTTCCTCCAAAATTAAAAAAGAAAGGTGAGTTGACGCAGGCGTAATCTCCTTGAATGACGGAAAATTTTGGAGAAGAATTATGAAAGGTTACGCCGTTCTTGACGATTGGGGGAAATTCGAGATAAAATAAACTTCCGGCGTCTCCTGGGGATTTGATATTGGTAATCGTTCCGTTTCTGCAACATCTGTCCCAGACCATATAATATCCACCGGAATCACTAAAATCTACATTTTCGAGCCTTATATCGGTTGCGTAAGTTATCTGAATTGTTTCTGTTGAGGCGATTCCGCAAAGTGGATTTGTGTAAGAGACCGATTTTCGTTCTATTTTTGGGAGCCGAACAAAACCCATGGCAGCGTTATCGCGCTTTCGAAAGACATACACAGCGACCTGATTGTCCTCCGCGCCGGGATTGCCGTTAAGGGCATCGAAATACATGGTAAGCCCAATGTTATAGTTATAATAACTATTTTTGTTCTCGCTTATAAATAATTGCCCACCCACAATATGTGTGGCCCTCGCTTCGATTATGCACAGCATAAGTACGAAGGATAAAATCAATCGGTTTTTCATGACGGGCGTTGCGATAAAAGTTATGCGATAGTATTAGATTTAGAAATAAAATAAAAGAAAATGTCAAAGGGTACCAGGTATGAATACGTTGAAATTACTGATTTCGCGGCAGAAGGTAAGTGTATTTATAAATCGGAAGACGGAGTAGTTTTTATAGAAGGAAATGTTGCGCCGGGAGATATTGTGGATCTCGAAGTTGTGCGAACCAAAAAGAAATTGAAAGAGGCGGTTGTCACGAAAGTACATTCTTATTCTTCGTTACGCACGCAGCCGTATTGCCAGCACTATACGGTTTGTGGAGGATGCAAATGGCAGCACATCGATTATGAACACCAATTACGATTTAAGAGACAACAAGTCGTTGATCATTTTCAAAGAATTGGAAAGATCAAAAATGTCGAGATCAACCCAATTTTGGCTGGCCCTAAAACTGAATATTACCGGAACAAACTGGAATTTACTTTCTCGAATTATCGCTGGGTAACAAAAGAGCAGCTCGATACAGGAGAGAAATTTTCAAGGAACGCATTGGGTTTTCACGTTCCAAAACGTTTTGATAAAATCTTTACAGTGGATACCTGCCATTTACAGCCGGATCCGTCGAATGCCTTGCGAAACTCACTGCACAGGTTTGGCGAGGAGCAGCAGATTCCCTACTACGATGTAAAGTACAATGTAGGGACGCTGAGAAATCTGGTTGTTCGCACGGCAAATACGGGTGATATCATGGTAATCGTCCAGTTTGGTGAACAGAATGATGAGGCTATTGAAAAGGTGATGAATTTTATGAAAGATAATCATCCTGAAATTACTTCGCTTAATTACATCGTGAATCTGAAAGGAAATGATTCTTACCAGGATCAGGAAGTGATCAATTTTGCAGGTGAAGCGACGATCAGAGAAACGATGGAAGACCTGACGTTCTTGGTTGGTCCTAAGTCATTCTATCAAACCAACTCGGAACAAGCTTATAATCTTTTCAAAGTTACAAGGGATTATGCCGGGCTGACGGGTAATGAATCTGTTTATGACTTATATACCGGAACCGGAACGATTGCAAATTTCGTGGCACGTCGAGCAAAGAAAGTTGTAGGTGTCGAGTATGTGGAAGCCGCGGTTCAGGATGCCAGAATTAATTCTGCATTGAACGGTATCACAAACACAGAATTTTTTGCCGGGGATATGCGCAGAATAATGAATGAAGGCTTTCTTGCAAAACACGGAAGACCTGACGTGATCATCACAGATCCGCCTCGTGCAGGTATGGACCAACCGGTTGTGGAAACGATTTTGTCAGCTGCTCCGGATCGAGTTGTTTACGTAAGCTGCAATACGGCGACACAAGCACGGGATTTGGCGCTGATGTCAGAAGATTATGAAGTTACAAAAGTGCAGCCGGTTGATATGTTCCCCAATACGCATCACGTAGAAAACGTGGCTCTTCTAATTAGAAAAGATCGGTAAATTTCTGTTTTGGGAATAGTATTATTTTAATAGTTCCCTTAAAAAAATTCGGTTTTTTATTCAAATTGATTGGATTTAATTAATAAATATAAAAGTCGCCGGAATCAGGATTCAGGCGACTTTTATATTTATTGTTTATTCTATTTTGGGATTAAAAAGGAGGCTCGCTGTCGGGGCCTTTGTAATCAAAATTACTTAGATCATTAGCACGACTTCTCAACGTTCCTCCACCAGAATTTGGTGCCGCGTTTGAAGTTCTGCTTTGGCTTTCAAACGAAGAAATTGGATTAGGATTATTGATGGGACGGTCTGTTACAAACGGAGCCGGAGCAAATTGCGAATCCAGATCCGCGAACTTGGTATACTTACCAATAAATCTCAATTGAATTGTTTCCAAAGAACCAGCCCTGTTTTTTGCAAGAATTACCTCACCGACACCCGCAACAGAATTACCTGTCTCGTCTTCGGTAATTCCGTAGTATTCAGGTCGATACAGGAATATTACCATGTCGGCATCCTGCTCGATCGATCCCGATTCCCTTAAATCGGAAAGCTGAGGTCTTTTTTCACCGCCACGGGTTTCAACAGCACGACTTAACTGGGAAAGTGCAATTACCGGCACATCGAGTTCCTTTGCTAGGTTTTTCAACGAACGTGAAATCATTGCAATTTCCTGTTCACGGTTACCAGCACCCTTTCCACCCGTATCGCCTGTCATCAGCTGCAAGTAGTCGATTACGACCATCTGGATATCGTGCTGTGCCTTCAAACGGCGACATTTTGCCCGTAATTCCAATATAGAAAGGGCAGGAGTGTCGTCAATATAAATGGGAGCGTTTGTAAGTCGGTGAATACGATGGTGAAGCTGTTCCCACTCATGCGGAGCCAGACTTCCCTTACGAATTTTCTCACTATCGATTTCCGCTTCGGCGGAAATCAGACGATTTACCAGCTGAACTGAGGACATTTCCAGGGAGAAGATCGCCACGGCCATATTGAAATCCACCGCAGCGTTTCGAAGCGAGGAAACGACAAAGGCCGTTTTTCCCATACCCGGACGAGCCGCAAGGATTACCAGTTCCGTCTTCTGCCAGCCTGATGTAACGCGGTCAAGTGCGCTGAAACCGGATGGAACACCTGTTAATCCGTCCTTGTTATTTTTTTTCTGGTCAAGTTCTTCCAATGCCTGGCGCATCAGAGAACCCATATCAGAATAATTCTTCTTAATATTTGACTCTGAAATTTCAAACAGAGCTTGCTCGGTTTTGTCAAGAAGTTTAAAAACATCCGTTGTGTCTTCAAATGCTTCCCGCTGAATTTCAGAGGAAATCGTGATCAGTTCGCGTCGGATAGATGCCTGGGTGATAATCCTGGCGTGGTACTCAATGTTCGCCGCCGAGTTGACTTTCGAGGTAAGGCCTACGATATAAGACGACCCGCCTACGAGTTCAATTTCACCAGTGCTCCGTAACTTTGAAATCACGGTCAGCATATCAATTGGTTCAGAATCTGCAAAAAGCGTAAGGATAGCCGAATAGATTCTCTGGTGAACGTCTTTATAAAAACTTTGTGGTCTTAATATATCTACAACGGCCGTAAGTGCGTCTTTCTCGATCATTAAAGCACCAAGTACTGCCTCTTCCAGATCGATAGCCTGGGGAGGAAGTTTGCCGTAATTCTGCTCAAAACTTTGCGCACGGGAAGCAGCTGGTTTCCTGTTAGAAATACCTGATTTAGTACCTGTCTTGCTGAATTGATTTGTCGATTTGTCATTTTCCATGTATGACAAAATTAATCATAACAGGGCTGTGAGAAAAGAAACTGACGACAAGTATTTTTTTTAATTACCGGAAAGTTGTCTGTCATGCTGAGTATGAAAGAGTTGATCAAAATATATTTATTTTACGATGTTAACTTTGGTACGGAATTTTTAATTTGTGCATCGTAATAGATTAAATCTTGGTTATTATTACTAAATTTTAGAGCAATTCCTTAAACACTAAACGATCATTCATTTGCTAGAAAAAATTATCACGCTCGAAGACGTCTCAATGGTCGATTTTTTGGGCATTCATAATTCGAATATTAAAGAAGTATCCGCGGCTTTTCCAAAAAGCAAAATTATTTCTCGCGGGAATGAGATCCGGATTCAGGGCACTGCGCCTGAAATTATGCGAATCACCGATATTCTTGAATCCTTGGTCGCGCATTATCAGAAGTACGGAAAAGTTACGAACGAAAATGTTAAAGTTTATTTAAACGGAATTTCCAAGCCAGCTGTCCAGAATGCTGAGGATGATGCGGATGTGATCATCTATGGAAACAAAGGCTTGGTTGTAAAAGCAAAAACAGCGAATCAGAAGCTATTGGTTGAGGCGGCAGCAAAATTTGATCTGGTGTATGCGGTTGGGCCTGCGGGGACTGGGAAAACATACACGGCCGTGGCCATCGCTGTCAGGGCACTGAAAAACAAAGAGGTACGTAAGATTATTATCACACGTCCGGCTGTTGAGGCAGGAGAAAACCTTGGGTTCTTGCCAGGTGATCTGAAAGAAAAAATAGATCCTTATTTACGGCCGATATATGACGCGCTGGATGATATGATCGCGCCGGAAAAGTTGAAACTTTATCTGGAAACACGTGTCATTGAAATAGCTCCGCTTGCCTATATGCGTGGTAGAACGCTTAATAATGCGTTTATTTTGCTGGATGAGGCGCAAAACACGACGCCGATGCAAATGAAAATGTTTCTTACCCGTATGGGGCCGAGCTCAAAGGCGATCATCACAGGTGATAAATCTCAGATAGATCTTCCGAAAAACCTGAAATCAGGTTTGATAGACTCGCTTGCCGTTTTAAAAGGCATCAAGGGTATTAGTTTTGTGGAGTTGGATGGTTCGGACGTTGTACGCCACCGTTTGGTCAGGGATATTCTGGCTGCTTATGAAAAATCAGAACAGTAACCGGAAAGTTTTTATAATCGTGGCGCTTCTGGGAATTTTTATTCCCGGGAGCGCTTTTGCGCAAATAGCGGATTCGCTCCTGATACGTTGCGTAACGCATGAAAGAGAACTTTATAAAGAGAAACACAGTCCTGGTTTGCAACGCGACCGGATAAATACGGAGAATGCTATTCAGGAATTTCTGAAAAATAATCGTTCTCAGCTCCGGATAGGTGCCTTGAATGAGGTCATAAGAATTCCTGTCGTTGTTCATGTGGTGCATAACCGTAGAGATGGCCTGATTGGAGGACTCGACAATCCGAATATCACCAACGAGCAAATCAGAAGCCAGATCGCTGTGCTCAACGAA
This sequence comes from Dyadobacter koreensis, assembly GCF_900108855.1. Classification (GTDB taxonomy): domain Bacteria; phylum Bacteroidota; class Bacteroidia; order Cytophagales; family Spirosomataceae; genus Dyadobacter; species Dyadobacter koreensis. The sequence continues at coordinate 243,029 of NZ_FNXY01000004.1, read as the reverse complement.
GATTATCGAAGAAAAGCCAATACCCGGGGTTTTAATTCTGACCCGGTAGGTGTGGATACTGGCATTGAATTTTTTCTTGCAGAGTTTGATGAAAATGGTAAAAGTACAACTGGCATTACCAGAACGCAGTATTTAACAAAAGATGGTTTCAATCCCATCACGGATGATCAACTCCTTTCGAGCCTTGTATACTGGCCATCGGACAAATATTTGAACATCTGGGTATGCAGGCTCACCGGCACCTATCTTGGTATTGCCCAATTTCCATCTGTTGAGGGAATTGATGGTTTAAATACCAGGAATGAAAACTACGAGCGGACCGACGGAGCAATTATCGATTTTCGGTATTTCGGTAGGAATGCAGCAGCAAATTCCAGTCAAATTTATAATCTTGGCAGGACCACAACGCACGAAATCGGACATTGGCTAGGCCTGATTCATATCTGGGGTGATGCCGTATGCGGTAACGATTTTTGTGATGATACTCCCCCGGCAGAAGGCTCCAATCAGACCAGCGTATGTACAGATAAATATTCAAACTGTTCTGGATTCAGGACGAGGAATATGATTGAAAATTATATGGACTATTCGCCAGATTCCTGCATGAATATCTTCACAGGAGACCAGCTTGGACGTATCCGGGCGGTTTTGGAATTGAGTCCGCGACGAAAAAAACTGGTTGAATCCGCAAAAGAGGGCAGACTGGACCCTTCCGAAAATTTAGTCGTTGAAGTTTTTCCTAATCCTGCCAGCGAAGAGGTCAATGCCAATATTCGATTTGCAGATTTTCAGAATTTCTCATTATCCATTTATGATCAAAGAGGAAATCGCCTGGAAACTCAGGAGTATAACGATGTCTGGAGCAGGCGTGTGACGCTCGATATAAATAAATTTAATACTGGATTATACTTTTTCAAAGTGACCACCGATAAAGAAACCGTCACAAGGAGGTTTGTAATTAAATAACAAAAAAGTATGCTCTCACGAGTACCTTTTGTTGGATTAGTTCTGACTTTCTCAACCGGCATTATTTTCGGCGACTGGATTTTTCAATATCCGTCCGTTAGTCATTATTTCAACACTACCACGCAAACGGCTGTGATCCTGATGATCGCGGCCGTTTGTCTTTTGTTTTATAAAGCCGGTCGGTATACCGCGTCAGGAATTGTGTTAAGCTTATTTTTATTTCTGTCCGGCGTCTTGTCGTTAACTATTCGTGTCGAAAATTTGCGCTCCTGTGTTGAATTAATTAACGCTGCTCCTTATGATAGTTATGAGGCCGTAGTGCGTAATATTCCTGAGAAAAGGGCGAAGTCAATCCGTGTGGAAGCTGAGATCAAAAGAATTCGTGTTCGGGGAAGATGGATCGGAGCGGATGTTAAAGCCTATCTGAGCATACCTCAGGACGCAGCTGTGATTCCATCCGCAGGTGATCGGATAATTGTCAACGGCAATCTGGAAAGACCAAAATCTCCAATGAATCCGGAAGAGTTTGACTACCGGCGCTATTTATGGAATAAGGGGATTGCGTGGACTGACTATCTTCAGGAAAATTCTTACCAAATTCTAAAATCGGCTGAAACTGGAAGTGTTCACGCCTGGAGCCAAAACGTTTCGGTGTGGTCAGACCGGCAGTTTAGGGAAAATTTGAAGGATGATAGGGCATATGGATTGGTAAAAGCAATGCTTCTGGGAAGAAGGGATGATCTGAGGACGGAACAGGTCGACGATTATACCATGTCGGGGACAGTTCATATTCTTTCGGTTTCTGGTATGCATGTCGCAATTATCTTTTTGGTACTGAGTTTTTTACTGGGCTGGATCAAGCGGTTGAAAGGTGGCAAATATCTTTATTTGACGGCAATAATGCTTTTTCTGGGCTTTTACGCATTGGTAACCGGTTTGCCGCCATCAGTTCAAAGGGCAACGTTGATGTGCATTGTCTTTGTAGTTGCGGAGGTTTTTGTGCGGAAACACAATACAATGAATATCCTCGCCTTATCTGCCCTGATCATTTTGTTATTTGACCCGCAGGCTTTGTTTGATGTAGGGTTTCAGCTTTCATATTTGGCGATGGCCGGAATTTTTCTGTTTTATAAACCTGTTGAATCCCTGTGGATGCCGGGTAAATGGATCTGGAAATACATTTGGCAGATAAGCGCACTGTCCTTCGCCGCCCAGATCGCAACATTCCCTTTAAGCTTGTACTACTTTCACCAGTTTCCTTTTTATTTTTGGTTGATCAACCCTTTCGTTATTACCTTCACGAATGCATTATTGCCAGCCGCATTAATACTGCTTTTTGTTTGTTTGGGGCCGATCATGTGGTTAAAATCTGCCCTGGGCTGGGTTGTTTATTTTCTGGCGTTTTTAACTAATATTTCGGTAGCTATTCCCAGATTCCTTCCCGGTCATCTGATTGAGAACCTGTATTTCGATAATGCAGAAATTACATTGCTATATCTTCTTATGTTTTTTGTGTGGTATTGCTACGAATCCCGTGAATTTCAATGGCTGAAATATGTTGCCGGTGTTCTTGTTTTATTTGTTTTTTACTCGACTTTGCAAAGTTTTGAAAAGTATACTGGCAAAATGGGGATGATTCATTCCATTCCAAAACATTCGGTTATCAGCTTTAAAGAAGGGGACAAGCTGTTTATTTATTCTGACGAAGCGTTTTTAAAAGATACGAATGCCTATGAATTTCATGTCAAAAACTACGGGATCAGGGAAGGCGTTTTGGAAACAATATTTATGCAGGAAACAAATAAATCAATTCCCGGAAATGTTGGAATCAAAAGCATTGGGCATAATAAATTATTTACCTGGAAAGGAAAAACATTGTATCAGGGCGGCTTTGTTGAAACTACCGCCGCAATAAATTATTTTTTTATCACGTCACCTAAATACCCTGGATCGTTAAAATTCAAAGCCAGTCCGGGAACCATATTTCTGACCAGTGGTGAAGTAACGAAGCGCGCAACCAAACAATGGGGCGCTATGCTGAAAGCCAGTGGCGCCCAGCTTTACGATTTGCAAACAGACGGTGCCCTGTTACTGCCTTGAATAAATTTCAGCGATTTCCCTGGTGATTTTTCGGTCCCATTCCGCCTGTGCCGAGGCATTAAGCCCATGACCGGTTGCGCCGTCGTAAGCCTCCTGCTCCCGATTCATTTCCCGGAAAGATTCGATGAATTGGTATTGGATTTCGCTATCATAATCTTCGATGGTAAGATCGCCTGATTCCAGCTTTTTTTTGAAGCGCTCAACAACCATCCTTGTGATATCAAAATGAAGTTGTTCGTGTCGGAGCGTTCCGGCATTCTTAGCTTCCGGCAATCCCCATGACATGGATTTTACCATGAAAATTTTCAGATCAATTTGAAGAATCAGATCATCGTCTTTTGGATAGGAATGGCCTTCATAGGCGAAGCTCGTAAACACGGCGGCCGCATACCGGCTTCCCGGTCTGCTCTTTTGTCCCTGAAAATCAGCCCATACCAACGGGCGCTTAACACTGTAAAAAACCGTATCAGCCTTATCTTGTCCGGTTACTTCTTTAAAAACGATTTTCAGGTTTCTGGCCAGCGCAGGGTTTTTACCGGTATTGGCAGCCATCCATTTTTGAAAATGAATCAGGGCCTGATCCAGCATTTGCCTGATGAGTTTTTGGTGATCATACTCTTTTTCCGGACGTGTGTAAGTGGCAGAAGTCTGATAATTGGTCAATTCAACAGGCACCATATTTCGATACCACCGGAATGTTACATCCAATTTGATATCTCCGGCAACGCGGTTTGGACCCAGGCGCCTCTCATTAATTTGAAAATCTTTAACCGAAATATAAAGTGGCAGAAGATCAGCATTTTTTTTTGGTGCTGCATAAGACCAGTAGGAGGTAAGTTCCTTTTCAACTGGGGCAGCAAGTGATGCCGGTTTTTCTTTTCCAAGAAAAATGATTTTCCCGAAAGCAGCACCTTTAACTTTTCGTTTATCTTCCACATCCTGGATGAAAAATTTGTTGGTGCGGATTACAGACGCTGGTTCACGCGTGAGACTAATGATCTCAGGAGTAATTTGAGCAAAAGAAACCAGGTTCAGAAAAATAAATAAGCAAAACAGGGCCGTTGTCCTGTGCTTATTTGTTAATCTATATTGAATCCAATTCATGCTTTATCTAAGTTTGCAGGTAATTTAAGTTTTAAAGAATCGAATGAGTTCACTAACAACGAAAAACCGTCCGGAATTTGATGATATTTTTATGGAGCTTGCAATAAATCTTGCAAAACGCTCCCATTGCATCAAGGCGCAGGTCGGCGCGGTATTGACAAAAGATACCCGGATCATCTCTATTGGCTATAACGGGCCTCCGGCAGGAACGCATAACTGTGACGAGGAATTTCCGGAGGTGGGCTGTCCTCGTGATGCAAAAGGAAGTTGTTCCCTCGCATTGCATGCAGAACAAAATGCAATATTGTTTGCTGTCAAAAATGGTTCAAATATTGAAGGAGCTACACTTTTTGTGACATTGGCTCCCTGTATTGCATGTGCCCGTGTAATTTACACGATGAAAATAAGTAAAGTAATTTTTCTGCATTCGTACGCAGCTTACAAAGGAATCGGCAGGGAAGAAGGTGTTGAGTTTTTAAGAACTTTTGGTGTTGAGGTTGAGCAGTATATCGAAAATAGTGAAGGATAATAGTTGAGAGTTGATTCGACCTGAATGCAATCGTTTCAACTCTCAATTATTGACTAAAAAATATCAATGATGATGGCCGCCCTCACCATGTACGTGTCCGTGACTTATTTCTTCATCAGTTGCAGGACGAATTGAAAGAATCGAACCTTCAAAATGCATTTCTTTTCCTGCCAAAGGGTGATTGAAGTTCATGACAACAACGTCATCCTTTACTTCAACAACTTGTCCGTGCATGCGCTCGCCGTCTTCGTTTGTCATCGGAACAATATTTCCAATTTCTAAAAGCTCTTCCTGATCAACGCCTTCCATTTGGAAAACTGCCTTCGGTAATTCAACAATTGCCTCAGGATCAAATTCTCCGTAACCTTCTTCCGGTGCAACGACGAAGTCGAAAGTGTCTCCCGCAGCAAGGCCCTCGATCTTATCTTCGAATCCTTCCGGAAGTCCGCTGATGCCTTGAATAAAATACATCGGATCTTCTTCCGTTACTACTTCTACGATATCCATTTCACCGTCATTATCAGGTATTCTCAGGCTATATATGAGTGCTACTACATTATTCTTTTCGACTTTCATTTGCTTGTTTGGTTAAAATATTGGTTGTTGTAAAATAATTGTTCCACGGTGAATTTGGAAAAACAAACGTACGGGAATTTTGCCAAAATGTCTTTTTTTATGAATTTTTTAGCACATTTATTGCTTTCCGGGGACGATGAGGAGGTTATAATAGGAAATTATGTCGGGGATTTCATAAAAGGACGATTGACCGGAGATAAAATTATAGGGTGGAGTGAAGAGTTTTTGCTGGGTGTGAAATTGCATCGTCATATTGACATGTACACAGACGAACATCCAATTGTCAGGGACGCAAAGCATAAGGCCGCGGATGTGCTGGGTAAAACGGCAGGAATCGCCATCGATATTTACTTCGACTATTTTTTAGCCAAATATTTTAACCAATTTTGCAGCGAAACGCTGGACGGTTACAGTGCCAGAATTTATGAAGTGATTCGAAGAAATGATCCGCTTATCCCAGTCCACATGAAATCCATGGTCCGGACGATGATCAAACAGGATTGGCTAAATACCTATAGGACGCTGGAAGGAATTAAACTGACTTTTGGCCGGTTATCAAGAAGAGCCGAGTTTTTGGACGTGTTAAATCTGGCTGAGGAAGATTTGGAGAAAAATGAAGATTTTTACCATGAAAAATTCAATCTGTTTTTTCCACTGCTGCAAAAAGAAGCGGCTCGTTTTATTACAGAAAACCGGCAGTAGCTGGATCTGTTTTATTTTGTGCATATTAAAATTTAGATTAAAACATGGCTCAAACGCCTGACGCTGCTCTTAAAGAAATTAAAAGTAAAAAGTTTAAACCGGTATATTTTCTGCACGGCGATGAACCTTTTTATATCGATATTATTGCCGATGCCCTCGAAGAACGTGTAGTGTCAGAATCGGAAAAAGGATTTAATCAGTTTGTCCTTTACGGAAAAGACACAGACGTGGCGGGCGTGCTGAGTTACGCGCGCCGTTATCCGTTTATGGCAGAGCGACAGCTTGTTATCGTGAAAGATGCAAATAAATTAGGTGGTATTGATCAAAAAGAACAGCAGGCACGTCTGGAGGATTATGTCTCAAATCCGTTGCACAGCACAGTACTGGTTTTTTGTTTTCACGCAAATGCCGACGAACGCAAGACATTTATCAAAGCTTTCAATACCCATGGTCATGTTGTACAATCAAAAAAGATGTATGACAATAAACTGCCGGATTGGGTAGCGTCTTATTGTCAGTCGGAAGGTGTAAAGATAAGTCCGAAAGCGATACAGATGATGGTTGACAATATTGGCAACGACTTGAAAAGATTGACCAATGAGATAAGAAAAATCATGGTCAACCTGCGGGTTGATCAGGGAATCGACGCAGAGGTTGTTGAACGTTTCGTTGGCATCAGCAAGGAGTATAATGTCTTTGAATTTCAGAAAGCGCTGTTGATGCGTGATGTGATCAAAGCTAATAAGATCGCAACGCATTTCTCTGCTAATTCAAAAGACAACCCGCTTGCTCCGATCCTGATCATTCTGTTTGGGTTTTTCTCAAAGGTATTGCTTGTTCATGCCAGTCAGGATAAATCAGAAAAGGGCCTGGCGTCGGCGTTAGGGGTCAATCCTTTTTTTGTTAAAGACTATTCTCTTGCAGCCAGGAACTATCCGCTTCCCAAGGTTGCGCACGTGATCCATTATTTGCGCGAAGCGGACAGCCGCTTAAAGGGCTTGGATGGCGTGAGTACGCCGGAAGGAGAACTTCTGAAAGAGCTGGTCTTTAAAATTGTCCATTAACTTTGTCAGGAGGCATTGAAACCCTCAATGCTTCTGCGGTGATTTAACTTTGAGCGTCATGAAAAATGATACCCAGTGTGCATCTCCGTCCAGCAAGAACTTCGCTTACTCCGTGTTTCATATTCGTGCGATAATATCCCTTTGTCCCCTTTGCAGGTCTGAAATTGGTCGTAAACAATAATATATCGCCCTTTTTTGGTCTTAAAATAATTGCTTTGGACTGTGCACGCGGTGTTTGCTGGATCAGAACGAATTCACCTCCCTGATAATCTTTTTCCGGGTCATTCAGAAAGATCACAAGCTGCATTGGAAAGAAGATTTCTCCGTACAGATCCTGATGTAACGTATTGTATCCTCCTTTTCCATACATCAGGATTAATACAGTAGGCTCAGTCTGATCATGCTCCCTACATAACTTGTGAAGTTCTTCAAGCGTTTTTGGGAAAATTCTATTGATGTTCAGCGCCTTCATCCAACTGTTTGCTATCGGAACAAGCTTGGGGTAAACACACTTTCTTATCTGTTGGATCAGCTCGGGCAGTGGATATTGAAAATATTTATATTCTCCCAGACCGAAGCGGTATCGCTCCATCACGATTCTTTTTCGGTAAAGATCAGGACTTTCATACTGTGCAACGAGTTGATCGCATTGTTCGGGGGTGATGATTTTTGGCAAAATAGCATAACCGCTGCCATTCATATTTTCAGAGATTTTTTCCCAGTCAGCAGATTCGATAATTTCGGAGATTGTATTCATTGCTTTTGAATTACTGTTTGTAACAGTAAAATTATTTCTTCCCTGCAACTGAAAAAACCTGAATCTTGCTGAGTTGTTATCAGCAAAATTCAGGTCTCAAAATGGATTTTTACTTCTTAGGATTCCAATGCGTGAACGTCTTTTCGTTCGCCGATCTGTTGCCTCCACATGGCATAATACAGGCCTTTTTCTTCAAGCAGGGCGCTGTGGCTTCCGGTTTCGATAATGTTTCCCTTTTCCAGAACATATATCCGGTCGGCATACATGATCGTAGAAAGTCTATGGGCAATCATTACGGTAATGTGCTGCCGCTGGCTCGTAATGTTGCGGATTGTATTGCTGATTTCTTCTTCCGTTAAAGAATCCAGTGCAGAAGTTGCCTCATCAAATATCATTAAGTGGGGATTGCGGAGAAGTGCCCGCGCGATGGATAACCGCTGGCGTTCGCCTCCCGATAATTTCAGCCCGCCTTCTCCAATTACTGTATCAATTCCGTTTTCGGCACGTAGGAGCAGATTATAACAGGCCGCTTTTTTTAATACTTCGGTAATCATTTCGTCCGTCGCCGCAGGGTTCACGAACAATAGATTTTCTTTAATGGTGCCCGAAAAAAGTTGCGTATCCTGCGTCACAAAACCGATCTGGTGCCTAAGCTCATCAAAATCGATACTGCTGTCACTGTGATCGTTATAGTATATACTTCCGGTGTTGGGATGATATAATCCGACCAGCAATTTAACCAGCGTAGTTTTTCCGGATCCCGACGGGCCCACAAAAGCAATGGTTTCACCACGTTTTACATTAAAAGAAATTTCATCCAGCGCAGGTCGTTTTGCGCTTTGATGCTGGAAATGTACTTTCTCGAAGCGCAGCGTCTCCACTGCGTCAATTCTTTCCGGATGAGCCGGTTTTCTTTCAATAGGCCGGCTAAGAAGTTTTTCCAGATTTATTAATGATGCTTCCGCTTCCCGGTATGACAAAATTACGTTTCCAAGCTCTTGTAAAGGAGTAAAAATGAAAAATGAATAAAACTGCATCATCATCATCTGTCCGACCGTTATCTGGTCGTGAAATACAAAAAACAGTAGTGAGAACATAATGCATTGCTGCAAAAAATTCACGAAGGTTCCCTGTATAAAACTGATCGAGCGGATACTTTTTACCTTTTTTAATTCCAGTTTCAGTATCCTGAATGTTGTTAAATTAAGCCGGCGAATCTCCTGTTGCGTTAACCCTAAGCTTTTGACCAGTTCAATATTTCTTAAAGATTCGGTTGTCGAACCTGCAAGCGCCGTTGTTTCTTTGACGATATTTTTTTGGACTTCTTTAATCTTACGGCTCAAAATACTTGTCAGTAAAGCGAGCACGATTGAACCGATCAGATATATAACCGGCAGCATTGGGCTTAGTTTAAAAGCCACGATTGTTACAAAAACAATTCCGACCAAAGTTGCGAAGAGCACATTGACAAAATTGGTAATGAATTTCTCACAATCAGCGCGGACTTTCTGTAAAACGGAGAGTGTCTCGCCACTGCGCTGATCTTCAAAATCCTGATAGGGTAAACGTAAGGCATGTCTCAGTCCATCAGTGTAAAGATCGGCTCCAAATTTTTGAATAACCACATTGACGACATAGTCCTGGAATGCTTTGGCAATACGTGAAACCATCGCTGCACCTATAATCATCAGCAAGCCAATCGTAATGCCTTTGAAGAATTCGTTTCCTAAATCGTTGTCACGGAAGTATTTGGCTTTGTTCGCAAACGGATCTATCAAAACATTTCCCAGAATGTACGGGTTAAGCAGTGAAAAAATCTGGTTGATTGCGGCTAGTATTAATGCGAGGAAAATAAGGCCTTTATATCGGCTAAGATATTTTAGTAATAATTTCATATCATGGTGTAATGACGGGAGTACTTTGAGCTGATCATACTATTAACTTAAAGATAGGAAATTTAATTCTGATGATGCCGTGGAAATTGTCAGAAACTAAAATCCATCCGTGAAGACCCGACGGATGGATTTTAGTTATTTGCTGGCAATCATGGCGTTTAATCAAACCGTTGCCGGAATTCCAGAGGGGAAATGTTCATTCTCGCCTCAGAATGCCTGTTGAACGATTAATGATATTCATAACCCAGCTGATATGCCGTCCCGGCGAAAAGTAATTTGTTTACAGAAAGATATTCCCGTGATTTTTTGATCAGTTTTCCGGAGTTTGCTGCTGTACACTCTGGTCCGTCAGTGAAGGCAACATATCACTAAGAATTCTGATGTAAATTGAAATATCTGCCGGAAGCTCGACGATTGGGGGCTGTTTAAAACATAAAAATCCGACGCAGATCTAATCGAAGATTTTAATTTCTAGACTTTCGTAAATCAAAAAAAGCATCCGGAAGGATGCCTTTTTTCGTAGCGGGGAGCAGAATCGAACTGCCGACCTTAGGGTTATGAATCCTACGCTCTAACCATCTGAGCTACCCCGCCGTACCGTTATTGTGGTGCAAAAGTATGTCAAAGATTTTTACAATGCAACTGTTTTTGGTAAATTGATTGAAAAAAACTAAATTGTAAAAAAACAAAAATGTACGTTATCTGTTTTTATTAACGTTTTATATTATATTACAACTTTTAAGATCAGCAGGTTAACCTTATCAGAATGGAAGAACCAATAAACCCAGTCCCGATGGAAAAATTTAAGTTTACGACTGAATTTGAATTACGCTCCTCCCCAAAAGTTTTATTTCCATATATTTCTACGCCTTCGGGCCTTGAGCAGTGGTTTGCAGAAAAGGTAATTGTATTGCCAAATCAAAGGTTCGATTTTCAATGGGATGGAGATAGTCATATTGCCAGACAGACAGGGTTGAGAATAAATAAAGCAGTTAAATTTGAATTTGAAAATACCAGCGATGATGACCTGGATAATAACCATCTGGAAATGAAGCTGGAAGTTAGTGAACTTACGCAAACGACCTTTTTGAGGGTGACAGATTATTCGGCAAATAAGGATGAAGCTGAACTAATATCGCTGTGGAATGGGTTTATGGATAATCTTAAAGAAATTGTAGGGAGTTGATGAAAAAGCTGGATAAGCTTATACTTATGTCCTTTTGGGGGCCATTTATAGTTACAATGTCAGTGGTGGTTTTCATATTTTTAATGAAAATCATGATTTTTTATATTGACGATTTTGTGTCGAAAGATCTTGGGCTTTGGGATTACGGACGGTTATTCTTTTTCTTCAGTCTGATTACTGTTCCAACAGCACTTCCGTTAGCTATGCTTTTGTCGTCTTTGATGGCTTTTGGCAACCTGGGAGAGTTCTTTGAGCTCACTGCGATCAAAAGCGCTGGTATTTCAGTTGTCAGAGCGATGGCTCCTTTATTTATTGTAGCCGTCGGGATCAGTATATTTTCCTTCTATTTCAACGACAGGGTTTCTCCGTGGGCGAATTTAAAAGGGTATAGTCTTCTCTACGATATTAAGACAACCAAGGCTACTTTAAAGATTAAGGAAGGGATTTTTTACAATGATCTTCCAGGTTACAGTATCAAGGTTGATAAGAAAATGGCCGATGCGCAGTCCATGAAAGGAATGGTCATCTACAAACATGATAACCGGTCATATGAGCGCGGTAACACACAGATAATTTTAGCCGATTCAGGCAAAATGTATACAATTAACGAGAACTCAAATTTAGTTATCGAATTGTATAACGGCACGATGTATAATGAGGAAACAGAAGGAAATGGTAGAGCTTATATTTCGCCTATAGCTACGGGAAGCGCCGGAGCGCCGCCACCCAGTTCCAAATTCACAAGAAATGTTTTTGACCATTATAAACTTGTGGAAAGCTTGTCTTCTTTCGGTATGAAACGCACGGATGAAGGGCAATTCAAGTACCACGAGTTCATGAAGAATATTGATGATTTGAACCATACCGCAGACTCCATTAAAACTTCGTATGATGAAACTAAGAAGAATCTTCTCCCGAATAGTCAGCAGTATTTTTCATACAATTACAAACAAGGTACCGATAAAACCTTGAAGTCAGGAAAATGGATTGATTCGCTATTAGCTAAACCTGTCAAGGATAGCTTGAAGACAGAAATCCTGACCAATGCAAAAAGTTCTGCGTCAAGTATGCAGAGTTACGTCAAGTCTAACGCAGATTATCTGCTGGCCAAGTTGAAGGACGCAAGCAAGTATGAATTAGAAAAACACCATAAATATACCAATGCAATATCCTGTCTTGTAATGTTTCTGATCGGTGCGCCACTTGGAGCTATTATCAAAAAAGGAGGATTTGGAGTGCCGGTTCTGGTCTCTGTTTTGTTTTTTATCCTGCTTTACGTGCTCATTAACCAAGGTGATAAATGGGTTAAGGAAGGTTTACTGAGTGTTCCTGTCGGAGCGTGGCTTGCCAATACGGTATTGTTTATAGCAGGAGCCTACTTCATTGATCGTGCACGAAGTGACTCACGGCTTTTTGATAAGGATGTGTACCAAATGCGTATTAAAAGAATTAAATCATTCTTCGTAAGTAGATTTGGGAAATCAAGGCTTATCAATTCATAGTAAAATTATATTTTCTTTATATTAAAAGAATTTGTACTTTTGCGACCTTGTTTACAGCAAAGTGCTGTAAATCCATTCACATATTTAATCTGTTGTTACAATCATGTATTTAACTACGGAAAAGAAGAGAGAGATCTTCGAAACCAAAGGTTTTAAAAAAGAAGGCGGAGACACTGGATCGGCCGAATCACAAATTGCTTTATTTACGTACCGTATCAACTATTTGAACGAGCACTTAAAGACGCACAAAAAAGATAACGATACTCGTCTTGGACTACTTAAAATGGTAGGAAAGCGTAGAAGATTATTGGATTATCTTTACAAAAACGACATTACTCGTTACCGTGCGATCATCGCGGAATTGAACATCCGTAAGTAATTTATTAGATCAGGGAACTTGCAGCATCGTAAGTTCCCTGATTTTTTGCGGAATTTGACAGAATTTTACAGGAAACGTTCTGGTGACGTTTTCACAGCTACCAAACATTACATATTCTATGCTATTTAACATAGTGACCAAAACGATACCATTGCCTGATGGTAGAGAAATTACAATTGAAACAGGAAAGTTAGCAAAACAGGCAGATGGATCGGTCGTGGTACGTATGGGTAATACCATGCTATTAGCTACTGTTGTTGCCAATAAAGATATTAGAGAGGGAATTGATTTCTTGCCTCTTTCTGTTGATTACCAGGAAAAATTTGCGTCCGCAGGTAGAATTCCGGGAAGCTTTATGCGTCGTGAAGGAAAACTTTCGGACCATGAAGTTTTAGTAAGCCGCTTGGTTGACCGCGTTCTTCGTCCTCTTTTTCCGGATGATTACCATGCCGAAATTCAGGTCAATATCATGTTGATCTCGGCGGATGCAGAAGCTTTGCCGGACGCATTGGCTGCTCTTGCTGCTTCGGCCGCAATCGCTGCATCTGATATTCCTTTCGGAGGACCTGTTTCGGAAGTACGCGTTGCTAAAATTGACGGACAGCTGGTTATCAATCCGGGTGCTTCGGTTTTAGAAAATGCTACTTTGGATCTGTTGGTAGGTGCTACTTACCAGGATATTACGATGGTAGAAGGTGAGATGGACGAAGTTTCGGAAGAAGAAGTTATCGAGGCTTTGAAATTTGCTCACGAAGTTATTAAACAACAGTGTCTTGCAGTTAAAGAATTCGAAGCTGCTGTCGGAAATATTGTAAAACGTGAATACGTAGGAGATGTTCAGGATGAAGAGCTTGAAGCTCGCGTTCGTTCTTTCTGCTACGATAAGGTATATGCAGTTGCTCAGTTAGGCTCTAAAAATAAAAATGTACGTAAGGAAGGCGCAAAGGCTGTTCTTGCTGAATTTTTGGAAACAATCGGTGAAGATGAGGAAGTTAATCTTTCGCTTGTGAAACGTTACTTCCACGACCTTGAATATGATGCTTCCCGCCGTCTTGTTCTTGATGAAAGAAAACGTCTCGACGGACGTGCATTGGATGAAGTTCGTCCTATCGCTTCTGAAATTGATTTTCTGCCGAATGCACACGGTTCTGCTTTGTTTACACGTGGTGAAACTCAGTCACTTACAACAGTAACGTTGGGTACAAAAAATGATGAACAGATTATTGATACGCCATTGAAATATGGTTACAGTAAATTCTTGCTTCATTATAACTTCCCGGGTTTCTCAACGGGTGAAGTGAAACCTAACCGTGGGCCAGGACGTCGTGAAGTTGGGCATGGTAACCTTGCTTTGCGTGCATTGAAAAAAGTTCTTCCTGCACCAGAAGACAATCCATACACGATCCGTATCGTTTCTGATATTTTGGAATCTAATGGTTCGTCATCTATGGCAACTGTTTGCGCTGGTTCGTTGGCACTTATGGACTCTGGTTTAAAAATCAAAGCTCCTGTGTCAGGAATTGCAATGGGGTTGATCTCAGATGAAAAAACAGGCCAGTACGCAGTACTTTCTGATATTCTTGGAGACGAAGATCACCTGGGTGATATGGATTTCAAGGTAACAGGTACTGAAAAAGGTATCACGGCTTGCCAGATGGATATTAAGGTAAATGGACTTTCTTTCGAAGTATTGTCAGAAGCGCTTTTGCAAGCAAAGGCTGGCCGTCTGCATATTTTGGGTGAAATGAATAAAACGATTAAAGAACATCGTCCTGATCTGAAACCTCACACGCCTCGTGCCGTCATAATAAAAATTGACCGTGAGATGATTGGAGCAGTAATCGGGCCTGGTGGTAAGGTTGTTCAGGATATTCAGAAAGAATCTGGTGCTACGGTTTCTATTGAAGAAAAAGATGGTGCAGGTTATGTAAGTATATTCTCGGCAGATAAGACTTCCATGGATAAAGCTGTTTCTCGTATCAAAGGAATCATTCTTGTACCGGAAATTGGTGAGATATATTCAGGAAAAGTGAAATCTATCATGCCGTTTGGCGCGTTCGTTGAGTTTTTACCTGGAAAAGACGGATTGCTTCACATTTCGGAAATTAAATGGGAGCGTATCGAAAATATGGATGGTGTTCTCGAGGTTGGAGAAGAAGTGCAGGTGAAATTGGTTGAGGTTGACAAGAAAACAGGTAAGTATCGCCTGTCTCGCAAAGTGTTGCTTCCAAAACCAGAGAACAAAAACGCATAAAATTGTGTTTTCATCAACAAGGGCATTTGTAAATGTCGTTATTTATACATATTAATATTTGAATTTAGATGAGACAGCTAAAGATCAGTAAGCAGATCACCAACCGTGAAAGTCAGTCGTTAGATAAATACTTGCAGGAAATCGGGAAGGTAGATTTGTTAACGCCGGATGAGGAAGTGACGTTAGCTCAAAAAATACGGGACGGTGACCAACTTGCGTTGGAAAGGCTGACAAAGGCGAACTTGCGTTTTGTTGTTTCGGTTGCGAAACAGTATCAAAATCAGGGACTTTCTTTGGGTGACTTGATCAACGAAGGAAATCTGGGTCTTATTAAAGCTGCGCAACGTTTCGATGAAACACGTGGGTTTAAATTTATATCCTATGCAGTATGGTGGATTCGCCAGTCAATTCTGCAGGCGCTTGCTGAGCAGTCACGTATTGTACGTCTTCCATTAAACCGCGTTGGTTCTTTAAATAAAATATCAAAGACTTTTTCTGAGCTGGAACAACGTTTTGAGCGTGAGCCATCTCCGGAAGAACTTGCAGAAGTGTTGGAAATTTCTTCTTCGGAAGTTGTGGACACCATGAAAATCTCAGGACGTCACGTATCCATGGATGCGCCTTTCGTTCAGGGAGAAGAAAACAGTCTTCTTGATGTACTTGAAAACGATTTGGAAGACAAGCCGGATTCTGGTTTGGTAAACGAATCATTGCGTAAGGAGGTGCAGCGTGCACTTTGCACATTGACGCAGAGAGAGGCAGATGTAATCGCTCTTTATTTCGGCCTTAACGGCGAGCATGCGATGACTTTGGAAGAGATAGGTGAGAAGTTTAACCTTACACGTGAACGCGTGCGTCAGATCAAAGAAAAGGCTATTCGCAGGTTACGTCATGTATCAAGAAGCAAAGCTTTGAAAACATACCTAGGTTAAGTTTTCAATAATATATTGAAAAGGATAATCATTACGGAAAGTCCTGGTTCTATCAAAATTAAAATGGCCTCTT
This sequence comes from Dyadobacter koreensis, assembly GCF_900108855.1. Classification (GTDB taxonomy): domain Bacteria; phylum Bacteroidota; class Bacteroidia; order Cytophagales; family Spirosomataceae; genus Dyadobacter; species Dyadobacter koreensis. The sequence continues at coordinate 227,010 of NZ_FNXY01000004.1, read as the reverse complement.
TTGAGGCTATTTTTGTATACAAACAATATGGCATTATTACAGCCCTTAATTGATTTAGCCGAAATATGCTTTGCCCATGGCATACGGCACGTAGTAATTTCTCCCGGATCGCGAAGTGCGGCATTAACACTCGCTTTTTCACGCCATGACGGCTTTAAAACGCTTGTGGCTATGGATGAGAGGTCAGCTGGATTTGTTGCCCTTGGAATGGCTCAGCAACTTCAAGTTCCGGTAGTTCTTATTTGCACTTCCGGCAGTGCGGCCTATAATTACGCACCAGCGATTACCGAAGCGTTTTTTCAGCAAATTCCTTTACTGATATTAACCGCAGACCGACCACCGGAATGGATTCATCAACTGGATGGGCAAACAATTTATCAGTCGGAAATCTATGGGAAACATGTCAAGAAGTCTTTCACTATTCCCTCAGATTACACGCATAAGGACTCTCTCTGGATGATCAACAGAACGGTCAATGAAGCGGTTATTTTCACGCTGTCCAAACCTTGCGGGCCCGTGCATATCAACGTCCCGATTCGGGAGCCTTTTTATCCGTCACCAGAAGAAAATTTTACAATTTCTCAGAACATAAGAATTGTAAAAAAGATAGAATCAAATGCAATACTATCAACAGAAACCTGGAACGAGCTCCTGAATGAGTGGGATGGTTTCGACAAGATTTTAATAGCAGGTGGACAGCATAAACGGAGTGAAAAACTTAATGTTTCGCTTGTCAGAATCTCTGACGAACTTGGTGTGGCCGTTTTGGGTGATACAATTTCGAATCAAGCCGGATCTGACAACTTTATAACTTATCATGATGTGTTTTTACCGAATTCTAACAGTGATAAGTTAAGGCCGGAATTACTGATTACCTATGGATTGTCCTTCATCTCAAAGTCTTTAAAGCAATTTTTGCAAAAAAATGCTGCGATCGAGCATTGGCACATTAGTGAGGATGGCTTTTTGGTTGATACCTTTTTTTCATTAACACGCCAAATTCCGGTGTCCGCAGAGTATTTCTTTGAACAAGTTTTTGAAAAAATTGATTATCAGCACTTTGTACAGGGCGATGATTCTGATAATATTGCAGCCTTTAATCAAGATTGGATAGATGCAAACAGAAAAGCGAAAGCGATAGTCATCGAAGAACTGAATAATCTATCGATGTTAAATGATTTAACGGCTGTTAATTTCCTGCTTAATGAACTTCCGGATGGAGCGCAGCTCCACATAGCAAACAGCATGCCGATCCGTTATGTGAACGCCTTGGGGGATTCTTCAAAACACCTTGAAATTTTTGCAAATCGCGGTACAAGTGGTATTGATGGTTGTGTGAGTACGGCTATTGGTGCGGCCCTTATTACCTCCAAACCGGTTTATCTTCTCGTAGGTGATGTTGCTTTCCTTTACGATCGAAACGGTTTGCTTATAGAGCCGCTCCCGGCCAATTTGCGGATTATCGTATTGAACAATGCCGGTGGTAATATTTTTAGAATGATTGACGGGCCGGCTGCTCTTCCTGAGCTGGAAAATTATTTTGAAACACGACATTCCTTCACAGCTAAAAGGACGGCCGCAGATTCGAAAATTACATATTTCGAAGCCAGTGATTTTAACTCATTAAAAATAGTTATGAAAGGATTTATGACGAACAGTACGATTGGTATTTTAGAGATATTCACCGATCCGGTTGAGAATGCCAAGGCCTGGAAAGACTTTAAAAAGGACATAGCAGGTCAATGGCAAAATCGGTAAATTACCTGCAATTTTTTGCCAACTCTTCGATTGCTATTGAATCTTTCAGTACAACGCCTTTTTTCCATGTTTCGCAGGCCTTAGCCTTGTTATTTTTAATCAGATAAAGGCGCCCGGTATAGCCATAGAGCAATTCGACAGGTTCGGCAAGCTCTATGGCTTTATTCATCTCGTTCAAGGCCTTATCCGGCTCATTGTTTTTTTGAAAATATAACCCGAGATTGCGCAAGGCATAACCGTTGTCAGGTTGGGCATCAAGGGCGCGTTCTATGAGCTTTTTCGCCTCCTGCAGTGCGTTTGTCTGAATAAGGACATATCCTTTATTATTTAGCGCCAGCGGATCGGCAGGGTTGGAATTTAAGATTCGGTCGAAGTAAAAAATTGCCTCGTTCCAGGCTTTATTATTTGTGGCGATCAATCCCAGATTGTTCAGTGCTTCCGGCTGTGCCGGGTTTAGTTTTATGGCAGACTCAAAATCTTTTTTTGCCAGAGGAAAGGAGTGGAGCTTGTAGTAAACCGCTCCCCGGTTCACATAAGCTTCAACATTTTTTGTATCGAGAAGGATAGCTTTATCAAAATCAGCCAAAGCCTCCGAAGTTCTGCTGGTAGCTTCCATAAGATTTCCATGAGCCAGAAAATACTTAGAGGAATCAGCATACTCTTTGCTTATTTTATTAAGGTCTTCTGCCGCGGCGTTGAAGTCACCCAAACGAAGGGCTGATTCGGCTCTTACGAGATTTGCCTGTACAAGTGCTGGGTCAAGCCTGATCGCTTCTGTTAAAACCTCACGAGCATCGCTTATTTTACCTGTTTTCATTAAGGCAATACCTTTGTTTAAAAATGCATCAGGAAATTCAGGATTTTTATCAATCGCTTCGTCATAAAGTCGGATTGCCTCGGTATAATTATTTTGTTTTAATGCTACATTCGCTTTTAGAAAAAAATCAGCAGCATCCTTTTTATCCTGACTATTGCAGGATAAAAATATTAGCACTATATAAATTAGTAAACTAAGTTTTAGTAATGAATTCATCCCAATTTTCAATTGATTACTTTTGCAGAAATTTTTTTTACCTATGAGATATATAAAAGATATTCCCCATCAACAATTCAAGATTAGCATTTACCAATGGAATAATAAGTACATTATAAAGATTGAAGCAGGTATGTTCGAGCAAACTTACAAAATCGATGAATACGAGATTACAAACCTGGAAGAAATCGAAAAATGTATAGATGAACCTTTTCTCATAAAAGTATCAGCGAGATTTGAAGCTATGCATGAAGATTTTGATAAGACTTTAAAACGTAATGATGTCATTTTCTAGACATTACATCGAAAGTATATCATCATTTAAACACCAGTTATACGGTTTTATAACCATAAACGTTAACTACCAAATATATCAGCAGGTAACAGCCACGAAGTATTGTCTTTACATTATTTATGATTAAACAGATTAAGTCACCTCAGAAATCCACAAAACTAACCCCTATGCTTTTAAAACATAGCACTTATGCGCTCGGTTTAGGCTTATGCGTGGGATCGTTTTCGGTTAACGCTCAGAGTACATTGAGTTACACGGAGCCCGAAGCGCATTTTCGCAATGGTCTTGAATATTACGAAAAATCCAACTTTGTCGCCGCCAGACAGGAATTTGGAGAATATTTAAATGCTAATGACAAACTTCTTAGTACAAGTGATTACAATAAGGTTACAGCAGAATATTATGTAGCAGTCACAGGTTTGTATCTCAATTATCCGGAGGCAGAAGTACAGGTGGACCGTTTTGTTCGTAATCATGCGGAACACCCGAAGGCACAGCAGATTTATGGAGATCTTGGGCGTTACTATTATGAAGCAGGGCAATACGACAAAGCGATAACTTACTTGGAAAAGGCCGTAAAGCTTCCTGGAAATGGCTCCAAGAAGATGGAAAGTACTTACCAGCTCGCTATGGCCTATTACAACACGAAGCAACTGGACGCCGCTTTACCGCTATTCAATCAGGTGAAACAGGATCCGTCTTTCGCAAATTCGGGAGATGCAGCATTTTATGCGGGAGTAATTAATTATCAGAAGAATAACTTCGAAGCAGCATACCAGGATTTCCTGCAGGTAGAGAATCATCCTTACTATAAAGAAGAAGCGCCAAACTGGATCATATCGTCTCTGTATCAGTTGAAACAGTATGACAAACTGCTTGCTTACGGTGAGAAAATTCTTACACAGAAGAGAGGTGGAACGAAAATTGCCGAAGTTGCATTATATGTAGCAGAAGTTCACTATGAAAAAGGAGACTATGCTGCGGCTGTAAAGGCCTATGAGCGGTATAACAAAATGAAGTCCGGTGCGGTACCTCCGTCGGTTGCTCTACATTATGGCCACTCTTTATTTCGTACAAACAACTTTGAGGGAACAATTTCCACACTTAAGGGAGTTGCACCGGGGAAAGATTCTGTATCGCAGTACGCTTCATATCTGCTAGGAATCAGTTACTTAAAGACAAATAATTTAAGTTATGCTTTAACAGCACTTGACAATGCAGCACGGTTGGACTTTAATCCTGTTGTTAAAGAAGAAGCGGCCTACAATCATGCAAAAGTACAATTGGATCTCGGCAACAATAATGACGCAGTCAAAGAGCTGAATGCATTCGTTGCTAAATATCCTAATAGTAAACATCAGGAAGAAGCTTCGGAATTGGTTGCAGAAGGATACTCCGGTGCGAGTAATAATTTAGGCGCGATTACATACATCGAAGGTTTACCAAAACGAAACTCTAAGATTAATACGACTTACCAGCGATTAACATTTAATCAGGGTGTCGTGGAATTTAATCAGGAGCGCTTTGAACAGGCACTCGCTTTGTTTAATAAGTCTATCAAGTTCCCGGTTGACGAAAATATTTTCATTGCTGCGACTTTTTACAAAGCAGAATCCAACTCGGGCTTGAAAAAAATGGACGACGCGGTCGCTATCTACACGCAGTTATCAAAAAATCCTAAGGCAGGTATTTATGCGCGAAAAAGTTTGTATGCCTTGGGTTACGTTTATTATAATCAAAAGAAATATAGCCAGGCATTAGGTTACTTCAAAGATTTCGTGAGCAACACGGAAGGTATCGAAGCGAGCATCATTGAGGACGCACATGTTCGTCTCGCAGATTGTTACCTGGCTGCGAAAAATTATAACGAAGCGATAAGTGTCTATGACAAAGTGTCGGCCAAAGGAAAAATTGATAAGGATTATGCCTTATTCCAGAAGGCACGTGCTTATGTGTACATTAATAAGGAGCAAGACGCCCGCCGCCAGTTTGAACAGCTGATCAGTCAATATCCGGGATCACGTTATCTGGATGATGCTTACTTCCAGATGGCGGATATAGATTTCAAAAATGGTAGTTATTCCGCCGCAGTAAAAGGATTTACACGCATGATTAACGAGAAACCCAAAAGTTATCTGATTCCTGCAGCACTGTTACGCCGTGCACAGTCTTACTATAACTTGCAGGTTTACGAACAGGCAATCGTGGATTTCCGCAAAATCCTTTCTGAGTATTCTGATTCTCCATCGGCGAGCAGTGCCTTGGAAGGTATCCAGGAAAGTTACACGGCGGTTGGCCGTCCTGAAGAATTTACTCAGGTGCTAGGTGTTGTGAGAAAAAACAACCCAGGAAACGACAAGCTGGAAGAAGTGGAGTTCGATAACGTCCGGAATCTTTATTACGCCGAGAAATACGAAAATGCGAAACAGGCATTACTTGAATTCCTGAAAAGCTATCCTTCAAGCAAGCATCAGTATGACGCAAGATATTTCGTGGCAGCTTCTTTTGATAAGACGGGTAACGTTGCAGAAGCTTTGCAGTATTATGGAAAAGTTGTCCAGGAAAATCGTTCAACTTATGTAGCTGCCGCTGCCCAGCGTTCTGCAGAACTTGAAATCGGGCGTGGCAACTTCAACAATGCTGTCACTAATTTCCGGGTTCTTTTACGTAATTCTGAAAATAAAAAAGAGCAGACGCAAGCCTGGATTGGTTTGATGGATACTTATTATAATTTGAAAAGCTACGACTCGACGCTTTATTATGCAAAAGAAGTTGTAAATGCCGGAAATGTTGTTCCGGGAGGTTTAGGCAAGGCGCAGCTTTATTTGGGTAAAGTGCCATATGAAAAAGGTGATCTGACAAAAGCATCGGAAGAATTTAAAAAACTTGCGAGCACTTCGAAAGACGAATACGGGGCGGAAGCGAATTACATGGTCGCTATGATTTTGTTTAAAAATAAGAAATACAAAGAGGCCGAAACGGCGATTCTGGATATGAGCAAAACCTTTGAAGGGTTTGACTACTGGCGCGTTCGTTCCTTCATTCTGCTCGCCGATGTGTATATGGGCCTGAAAGAAGTTGGACAGGCGAAAGCTACGCTCACTTCCATTATCGAAAATTCAGATGATCAGGAAGCAGTAACACTTGCAAAAGCGAAACTGGCTCAGTTTGAAAAACAAAAATGATAATCTCCTGTCGAAGCAAACAGCAAAAAATATTTCTTATGACGCATTCAAGAACAATTCGAACATCCATATTTTTATTGACACTAGGTTTTTCTTCCAACATGGCCTTTGCCCAGCGAGGAGAGATAGAGAGTCAGACTTATGAAATCGTAAAGGAAAAGAGTATCGAATTTGCACCTGCAAACAGACTTTTTGATAAGGTGCAGCCTGTGCCGGGTACGACGAACGAAAAAAAGGTCAATTACCAGATTATCGACCCAAATATTAACATAGCTTCTCCCAAATTAACGCCGACCGTAGCTGCTTCTTCTGACGAGAAAGCGCGCCAGGACCAGCCTGATGTATTAAACAATTACATTAAACTGGGAGCCGGTAACTATGGCCGGTTTCTTGGCGAAGGATTTGTAAGCGGACGTCGCGGAGATGATCTGGTTTTTACAGGACAGGTAAAACATTTGTCAGCAGGAAATGGTCCGGTGGATGGAAAAAATTCAGGCAATGCCGCAACAAATATCCAGGTCGGAGGAAAATATATTATGAGCACCTATAAAGTGGATGGTTCATTGGAGTATGACCGTAAGAATTATTATTTCTATGGATACCGGCCACAGCCAGAGGGGTTCGTCGTGAACAGAGATAGTATCAGGCAAACCGTCAATCAATTTGGTTTTAACCTTGGGTTTGAAAATACGGATCCATCTGTTGCGGTTGATTACTCGGTCAAAACGAGTTTAAATACATTATCAGACCGCTACGATGCCTCTGAACTGGATTGGGGAACAACGCTGAAAGCTTCGGTTCCCATTTCGGAATCTTTCTTTGCTCAGCTGGAAGCAGCAGCTTTTATATCGCAGCGTGTTGATGCGTTGACATATAACCGGAATTTATATCGTGTTAAACCTACGTTTAAGTATACTTCGGATATTTTCTCTATCACTGCCGGTGTGAACGCGGTTAACCAGACCGATAATCAGTTAAATATTAACAAAACCAAAGCCTATCCGGTATTGAACATTGACGTGAACCCGATAAGTGGTGTTCACGTATTCGCAGGATGGAATGGTGATATCGTTCGTAACACGTTAAAGAGTATGTTGGGGGAAAATCAATGGCTAGGGTCTAATGTGTTGATTGTGAATACTGAAAAGACATCCGACATCTTTGCGGGCGTTAAAGGTGAAGTTGCAGGTGGATTTAATTATGAGGGTAAAGTTTCTTATACTCAGTACCGTAATTTCTACAACTTTAACAACTCGCTGGTCGATGTTTCGAGATTCTCGATTATTTACGATCCGTTGAAAACGAAAGTTTTAAATATATCAGGACAAGCAGGTTATACGCTTAATGATGTATTTAAAAGTTCATTAAAGGCAAACTTCTATGACTATTCAATGGGTTCTGTTGAGGAAGCATGGCACCGCCCTGATCTTACGTTAAATTGGTTTAACGCGCTGACAATTAGTAAGAAATTGTTCGTGACTGCGGATTTTTATCTGTTAAAGGGAATAAAAGCAAAAGATTTTCAAACGGGAGAAGTTAAAAAATTACCTGCAATTGCAGACCTGAATTTGAAGATTGACTATCTGTTAACCAGGAACTTCTCTGCTTTTGTTGCGATCAACAACCTCCTGGGTAAAGAGTATCAGCGTTATCAATATTACCCACAGCAGGGGTTGAACTTTGTTGGAGGATTATCTTTTTCTTTTTAACTTCGCTTCGTTCATCACAAAAAACACTTCATGATAGCTGTTGAAACTGTTATTAGAAAATTGGTAAGTGACTACGAATTCGTAATCATTCCAGGCTTTGGGGCGCTTCTGTCACACCAGGCTCAGGCGTCATTCAATGCTGAGACAGGTGTCTTTTCTCCTCCAAATAAGAGGTTGGCATTTAATGAGTTCCTGAAACTGGATGATGGGTTACTTGCTAATTATATCTCCCGACACGAGCAGGTCCCTCACACGGATGCGGTAGCTCATGTTAGGAATTATACAGAAAAACTGCGTAGTTCTCTAAAAATGAGTGAGCATGCAATTATTGATGGAGTGGGTGAATTCAGTACAAACGGCGAGGGCAAACTTGTTTTTGAGCCTAAGACTGACAAGTACTTCAAAAATGAATGGTATGGTTTCAGAAGCACTCCTGCGAAAACGGTAGAGAAAAAAGCTTCTGTTATTGCGATGCCTGTTGTAGATCTGCATGAAGATCACGTTGAAGTGCTGGAAGAAACAGACGTTAAAACGTTTAAAGTAAACTGGATAGGATGGGCGTCTGCGGCAATGATTGCAGGAATAATGTGTTATTTCAGTTTGTTCTTTGTTTCAGGAAATGGGGAAAATAAAAGTACCTTGAATCCTTTTACGAGCTTATTCGAAAAAATGAGCTATACTGTTCCGGAGAAGACCGCAGCGAAAGCTATGCCGGTTGCGGAACGTAAAGTTGTTTATACTACCAAAAAAGAATCTGTTGTACCAGTGACGCTGGAAGAGCCTGTTAAAGAAGAACCGGCTTTGGTAAAAGAAGTTGAACCAACTGTTGCTGTTAAAGTAGAGACGGCGGTGAAGCCAGTCCCTGTTGATGCGAAAGCTTCGAAACAGTTTTATCTGATTGCCGGGACTTTCAAAGGTAGTAAGCAGGCAAATGTCCTGTTGGAGGATCTAAAAAGAAAAGGTTACACAGAAGCCCTGGTTATCGATGCTGACAGATACAGTAAAAAATATAAGGTTGCTGTGGAAGGTTTTGCAAATGAAAGCGAGGCATACCGTGCTAATGCCAAGCTGAAAAAAGTAATCGGGGGAGAAGGATGGGTTTATAAAAAGAGATGAAATAAGAAATGAATAACAAAAGAAGGAGCCCCGAAAAGGCTCCTTCTTTTGTTATTATACGAAAATCACATATTTTTACGTTCAACAGAAAATCACAAACGAATAAAAATCAATGTTTGAATTACAAGCAGAAGACCGTCAGCGAATAGCGATATCCTGGGCCATCTCTTTTGGCATTACGATTGCTATGTTAGGTGTCTTTTTCTTTATACATCTCAACAGCAACGTTCCGAAAGTGGAGCCAATGGAGCTTTTTGTAGAAGTAAATTACGGAACGAGCAAAGTTGGTAAGGGAGATATCCAGACTTATAACAAACCAAGCAATTCCAAGGTTAGGGAAAACATGCGTGCGGAAGCGGAGGAAACAAAAGAAAGAAAGTCTGTGGCAACACCAAAACCTACGCCACCGACGCCTCCCAAAATTGAATCTGTAAAGCCAACGAAAACCGTTGCTGAAAAGCCTGCGATCACCTCAAAGGTTGAAAGCCCTGTTGAGGCTCCTGAAAAAACAGAAGTTAAAAAGTCGACAGGAAGTGTTTCTTCATCTGCACCCGTTTCAAAACCAGCTCCTGAAAAAGCTGTGAATAAAGATGCATTATTCAGTAAATCCTCTGGCAGCAAATCTGGAAGCAATGGTACGAATGGAACAAAAAGCGGTGTCGGCGGGAATAACAATGGAGATGATGCGGAAGGGCTGGGCGATAAGGGCGCGAAAACGGGCAGTTTATTTGCAAAGACATACAAAGGTGAAGGTGGCGGCGGCGGAACGGCCGTAGGCCTGAGTTTATCGGGTTGGAAGTGGTCAAGAAGGCCGGTTGTCAATGACAAGTCTGACGCTACTGGCACAATCACATTTAAAATTACAGTTGACAAAAACGGAAGGGTAAAAAATATAATTACGCAGAGCACGACAGTTACGGATTACGCTGTTGTTAATCAATATCGTAGTGCTGTTCGTGAACTTACTTTCATATCACAATCGTCGAATGTTCCGGAAGAATCAACGGGGACAATCACTTTTAAAATCAGTTCGCAGTAACAAATAATGAATTATCAGGAAACAATCGACTATCTGTACAGTCGTTTACCAGTCTTTCAGAATATCGGGGCCCGTGCTTTCAAGCCGGGCCTTCATACTATCCTCCAACTCTGTGCGCACCTTGGGAATCCTCAGGAAAAATACCGGAAGATTCACGTGGGCGGTACCAACGGAAAAGGCAGCACTTCTCATATGTTGGCCTCTGTTTTACAGGAAGCTGGATATAAAGTGGGGCTGTACACCTCTCCGCATTTAAAATCTTTTACAGAACGTATAAGGGTTAACGGAGTCAGTGTGGATGAAGATTTTATCTGCGAATTTACCAGTGTTAACAAAGATTACATCGAAAGCCTGAGCCCTTCCTTCTTTGAAGTTACAGTTGCAATGGCTTTTTCATATTTTGAAAAGTGCGAAGTTGACATCGCGGTTATTGAGGTGGGTATGGGAGGAAGACTGGATTCGACAAATATTATTACGCCGCTTCTCTCTGTCATCACAAATGTGAGTTATGATCACGTTCAGTTTTTAGGTGATACGCTCGACAAAATTGCTTTTGAAAAGGCTGGAATTATTAAAGACGATGTGCCGGTAGTCATAAGCGAAAGGCAGGAGCCTGACGTTACGGATGTTTTCGATTCCACAGCCTCGGAAAGGCACGCGGAAATTTCTTATGGTTCTGACGTCTATGAAATAACAAATGCGCGGCACTCAGAAGGAAATCTGGTTGTAGATGTCGTGGCACGAATGACCGGTGAGGTTGCTTACGATCATTTAATTCTGGATCTGGCGGGTATTTATCAATTGAAAAATATTTGTGGTGTGCTGACTGCGCTTGCCCAACTAAGAGCGTTAAATTTGCGTATATCCCGTGTAGCCCTTTACAGCGGATTATCGAAAGTAGTCTCGAATACCGGTTTGAACGGGCGTTGGCAAAAACTCAATGAAAGACCTTTGGTTTTTTGTGATACTGCTCACAATTATGCTGGTGTAACTTATACAATGCAACAGTTTAACAGTCTGCCTAGCACTCAACAGAGATTTGTTATCGGTTTTGTTGCGGATAAAGATATTTCCGCTGTACTGGATCTGTTTCCGGCAGAAGGAGAATATTATTTCTGCCAACCGGGTAATCTCAGGGCGTTAAATGCCACAGAATTGCAGCAGAAAGCGTCAGAAATTGGTTTAAAGGGAAATGTTTATCCGGACGTCAATAAAGCTTTAAAACGGGCGATTTACGAATCAAATCCAGGTGACACCATTTATGTAGGAGGAAGTACCTTCGTGGTGGCCGATCTGGATCAGTTATAGTGTTCAGAATTATTTTTACAATGTCAAGAAGAAAATTAGACCATTACAAGTTTAGCGCAGAAGCTCCCAATGTAATTGAAAAGGGTAAACCGCTGTATGATACGGTGAAGGGGAAATGGAATGAACTTTATTTTCGAAATAATAACCCGATCGTTCTGGAACTCGCTTGTGGGAAAGGCGAATACACGGTAGGTCTGGGAAAAGTATTTCCTGAGAAGAATTTTATTGGAATGGATATTAAAGGTGACCGAATCGCCCGTGGTAGTCTGGCGGCGACTGAGTCAGGTTTAAATAATGTCGCCTTTCTTCGGGCCGGAATACAATACTCAGCTGAGTTTTTTGACGAAAATGAATTAGATGAAATTTGGCTGATACATCCGGATCCTCAGGTAAGGGACAGGGACGAGCCAAAACGATTGACTAATCCTGAGTTTTTAAGTAGTTACTCCAAATACCTTAAAAAGGATGGGTTGTTTTGTCTGAAAACAGATAGCACTTTTTTGTATGAATACAGTCTTGAAACAATAGGAAATTCGGCTCAATACAAAATTCTGGAACACACTGATGATCTCTATTGCTCACCTTTACTATCCGAACATCATGGTGTCAGGACTCACTATGAAAAAATATTTGTTTCGAAAGGATATACAATAAAGTTTATCAAGTCAATAGTGATTTCATAAAAAATCCCCGATCAGGATTTACCTGACCGGGGATTTTTTAGTATTTAGTATTCCTAATTACTTACTCAAAAGAGTAGCAAAGTAGTTAACTGTACGAACAAGCTGTGAAACGTAAGACATTTCATTATCATACCAGCTTACAGTTCTTACCAATTGAGTATCTCCAATTTTCTGAACTTTTGTCTGAGTAGCATCAAACAATGAACCATAGCTTATACCGATGATGTCGCTGCTCACGATTTCATCTTCAGTATATCCGTAGCTTTCGTTAGCGGCAGCCTTCATTGCAGCATTGATTTCTTCAACACTTGTTTCTTTTCCAAGAATTACTGTCAACTCGGTTAAAGAACCGGTAAGTGTTGGTACACGTTGGGCAGAACCGTCCAGTTTACCTTTCAATGCAGGTAGTACCAGGCCGATTGCTTTTGCCGCACCAGTGCTGTTTGGTACAATGTTCTGAGCAGCAGCACGAGCTCTTCTCAAATCACCTTTTGGGTGTGGAGAATCTTGTGTGTTCTGATCATTTGTATAGGCATGAATTGTAGTCATCAATCCATTTACGATGCCAAATTTCTCTTCCAATACCTGAGCCATTGGAGCAAGACAGTTGGTAGTACAAGACGCTGCGCTGATTATTGTTTCAGAACCGTCCAGAATGTCGTGATTAACATTAAATACGATTGTTTTAAGATCACCAGTAGCAGGAGCTGAGATAACAACTTTTTTCGCGCCGGCTTTGATGTGTCCTTCTGCAGACTCTTTGCTAGTGAAGAATCCAGTACATTCCAACACTACGTCAACGTCATGAGACCCCCAAGGAATTAGGGTAGGGTCTTTTTGAGCATATATAACTACGTTTTCACCGTTTACAACGATTGAATTCTCTGTAGAAGTAACTTCTGCGTTAAATCTTCCTTGTGCTGTATCGTATTTAAGTAAGTGAGCTAATACCTTAGGACTTGTTAGATCATTGATGGCTACGATATCAATGCCTTCCATATTATAGATTTGGCGATATACAAGACGGCCAATACGTCCAAAACCATTGATTGCAACTTTAACTTTTGACATGTGCTTATAAGGATTATGTTATTACAGGGCAATATTAAGCAAAATGGGCGCCGTTTTAAAGGATTTTCGAGAATAAATGATCATCTAATCGACATTATAAAGTTAGATAAATAAATTAGCATTAATGCAGTAAAATAATAGTATTTTTAGTAATTTACTAAACTACCCAAGTTAGTTTTTCTGTTTTTACTAATTATGATAGTATATCTCATCACCATATGTTTGTTCTCATTTAGTTCATCGTTTATACAGCACTTCTGCTGTATTTGGATTTTACGATGAAAACGAACCACTAAGTATCGATTAAATAAATTATATTTGTACGTATTGTCTGGCAGAAATAAGCTAGTTAAATAATAGGGCAGGTCTTTAATGAAATAATTTTTAAAGCCATATTTTATTACTTTAATTAGATCTTAAAACACTGTAAAACAATAAGTTAAATACATTACATTAATTAAAAACTTTAACATGAGCCTTAACACTCAAATTGAAGAACTCTGGTCAAATCGTGAATTATTGAAAGATCCGGAGAACATTCAAATCATTAAGAACATTATTGAAGAAGTTGACAAAGGCAGACTTAGAGTGGCCGAACCACAAGAGGATGGAAGCTGGTTAGTAAATGAGGCATTAAAAAAAGCGATCATCCTATACTTCCCAATTCAACAAATGGAAGTTAGTGAAGTTGGGATTTTTGAGTATCACGATAAAATGAAACTCAAAACCGGTTATGACAAGCTTGGCGTTCGGGTAGTACCGCCAGCTGTTGCACGATATGGTGCATACATTTCTAAAGGTGTTGTTTTGATGCCTTCCTATGTTAATATCGGAGCATACATCGACGAAGGAACGATGGTTGATACCTGGGCAACAGTTGGGAGTTGCGCACAGATTGGTAAGAATGTCCACCTAAGTGGCGGAGTAGGAATTGGAGGAGTTTTAGAGCCTGTACAGGCGGCCCCGGTAATCGTTGAAGACGGTGCTTTCATTGGTTCCCGCTGTATCGTCGTAGAAGGTGCACATATAGGAAAAAGAGCGGTTCTCGGAGCAGGTGTGACCATTACCGGAAGCTCAAAAATCATTGATGTTACCGGGCCTGAGCCTGTCGAATATAAAGGATTCGTACCAGCAGATTCAGTTGTTATTCCTGGTACGCTGCCGAAGGAATTTGCTGCGGGAACGTACCATGTACCGTGTGCATTAATCATTGGAAAAAGGAAAGCGAGCACAGATTTAAAGACATCGCTTAACGAAGCACTACGCGAGAATAATGTAACAGTTTAATATCTTACACCAATATCAAAAAAAAGTTGTAGCAAACTCTGTTTAACTTCTTAAAGTGCGGTTTCATATCAGAAACCGCACTTTTTTTGTGTTTAAACTATTAAATACGAAATTAAATCGACCTATTCCCTCTAAATGGATATGTTACAAATGTAAACTCTCGCAAAATTGACAATTGTTATCGATGTTTACATTTCTAAATTCTATAATTTACTTTTGTATTGTTTACAATAGTAAATTTATTTACCTTTGTAATCTCGATTCACATTTGTGGCACCGGTTTAACATTGTATTTTATGGATTTGAATGAGAAAATTAAACAGATATTGGTCGACAAAAATATCTCGCCGTCTCACTTCGCCGACGAGATCGGTATCCAACGCTCAAGTATTTCCCACATCATTGCTGGCAGAAATAAGCCTAGTTTAGATATCGTTCAAAAAATCATTAAACGCTTTCCTGATCTGGGAATAAACTGGATTTTAGAAGATGAAGATTTACCGGAATCCATCAGTGAAATAAAACCGTTCAAGGCAGATAATTATACCATGTTTAATGGACAAAAGAGTGGTATCGCCAGCCTCTCAGAATCTCGCAGAAATAATTTGCCGAATCAAACTACAGCACACGAAAATCTCAGATCTGAAAAAATTACTCCTGCCGTGGAAGAAAAAAAGGTAGAACGTATTTTAATTTTTTACTCCGACGGCACATTCCAGGAGTTCAAGTAAGTTCATAATTGACTGCTTGAAAATTCAGTTATTCTTTCCTGCCTGCTACCTAAAATTCCAAAAGAAGACGAATGAGATCTCATCAACGAGCGCTCATTTTTCTTTTTTTATGCAGAATGCTTCCATCAAATATTGCGTATACTAACGAAGTTCAAGCAGCCAACAACCTGTGGATTCTTCCTTTATCAAAAAATGCATATTTTTTATCAAAAAAAATATGTTTTATGATAGTATAATAACCTTCATTTGTTGTACTATATAATTATTAAACAGTATTATAAATATATCATGAGCATGAGATTGTTGTCCTGCGTAGTGTGTGTTACTCCGTCTAACTGTTACAGAATCTCCGGTTTAAGCCATGTACAAATCAGCAGTCAATGATTGAAATCTACACAAAAAAAAATTCTTCTTCGGCAATATTTCAATTACCCAGACCTCCCGGATCTGTCTTAATTGAGACAATGGGCTTATGTAAAAGCGGGTAATATCGGTTTCTCCCAGGACTTCAGTGTCAAAAAGACTTGTAGATCAAAATTTTACAATCATTACATATATCAAAATCAAAGTAAAAAAATGAGGAAATACGGTTACAACCTGGACAGATGGCGAATAAGTCCGCACTACATGAAACTGAATCAGCGATCAAGTTACTGATCAGCTCTCGTTTCCACTTAATATGAAATACTAAATTCCTTGGCATCAGCACCCGTCACTTACAAAAAACTCAAATTCTCTTCGCCCTAAACTCGCATTTATACTAAATCATTTGTTCACCTTAACCACCTTCTATGAAATAAAAAAAAATGAAAAAAACTTATCGTGTGTGAGCCACAACTCACGATACCGCCTTTTAGTCAAAGCGTACAGTTTTATTCTTCCATCTCTCAAAACTTTTCATTTATGAATACAATTCGACCAAACATGTCTAGTGCCAGGTTGAGCAAGCCACTCAGATCAGCACTAAGCCAGACATTACTAAGCGTCGTTATTTCTCTTGGTACGCTAACTACCAGTCAGGCGACGTCTTTTGACAACTTACCGCATATCACTATCGACCGTGATATAAAAGGAAAAGTGACAGACGATGGCGGACAACCACTTCCTGGTGTCAGCGTTGTCGTCAAGGGAAGTAGCACCGGTACAGTTTCTAACAGCGATGGCGCATTTTCGCTGAGTGTTCCGGAAGGTGGAAATCCCGTACTTGTTTTCTCCTTCGTCGGATATATCTCTAAGGAAGTCGCCGTTGGTAACCAGACTTCTTACGATGTACAATTAATTGTTGACTCGAAAGCACTTGAAGAAGTGGTTGTAGTAGGTTATGGTACGCAACGCAAACGCGATATCACCTCAGCGGTGTCGGTAATCAGTATGGAAGATATTGGAGAAGTACCAAAATCCAATGTAACAAAAATGTTGCAGGGGCAGGCCCCCGGCGTTATCATCAAGCAAAAAAGCGGCACGCCCGGACAGCAATTTGAAGTTAAAGTTCGGGGTATAAGCTCATTAGGAGCAGGTAGTGATCCGCTTTATGTAATTGATGGTTTTCCGGTGGGCATATCAGTAGGACAAAACCTGAACCCGAACGATATTGAAACAATAACGATTTTGAAAGATGCTGCCTCTACTGCAATTTATGGAGCAAGAGGTTCAAATGGTGTTGTTTTGATAACTACAAAGTCAGCGAAGGAAGGCAAAACCAACCTGAATGTCTCAATTGACTATGGGATTCAGAACATTCCAAACAGCAGAAAAACACACGTTCTGAACGGCCAGGATTTCGCACAGTTCAAAAAAGAAGTTTTTATTGGTCGTTACGTCCTTGCCAATGGAAGACAGCCCGGAACCGAGGACATCCCGATAGATTTCCGGAATCCTGAAAACACTAAATATTCCACTAATTGGTTCGATCTCATTCTAAATAATAACGCGCCGTACAAAGACATCAATGTGACTTTATCTTCCGGCAAAGGTGCCATTAAATCAGTAGTTTCCGCAGGCTATTACAAAGAAGATGGTTCTCTTCAATACACGGGTTATGACCGTGCTTCGGTGCGCACAAATTTGAGCGGCGACGTCAATAAGTTCATAAGTATGGGAGTGAATCTTGCCGGCAGCTATTCGAAATCCAGCCTGGCAAACACAGACGGCAGAAGTAACTTGGTAGGTCTGACTCTAATCAGCGATCCCCGTTATCCCGCTTATGATGAGAAGGGCGAGCTTATCCCATATTATAATGGAGTCGGTGATATTTTTGGATTTCCGAATCCGCTTTATATGCTGAAAAATATCAAACGGAACCGTAATATAGCTGATGTTCTTGCTAACGGCCACGTTGAACTTAACATCGCAAAAGGGCTAAAATTCAGATCTTCAGTCAACGCTAAAATCAACTATAACACTTACAAGGAATTTGTTCCTTCAACGATTGGTCTGGCGATCGCAACGGGAAGCGCTGGCGCACCGCCGAGACTTGCAACTGAACGTGATGACTCAGAAGAATTAAGAAACTACGCTGCTGATCAGCTCCTTAGTTACGTCACAAACTTTGGTGAGAACCACCATCTTGACGCAATGCTTGGGTATAGCGCGCAGCAGGAAACGACCAAGGGCTTGTATGGTTCAGGTAATACATTTCCTGATGACCTTTCGCCGTTTTTAGGAAATGCAACAATCCGCTCATCAAATTCAATCGAAAGAAAATGGAGGATGATCGCCTATTTTGCACGTTTGAATTATGCTTTCAAGGATAAATATTTATTGTCTGCAACGATGCGCCGCGAAGGTAGTTCGAGGTTTAGCGAGGGGCACAAATATGGCACATTCCCGGCAGCTTCTGTGGGTTGGAGAATTTCAGAGGAAGCGTTTATCCCCAAAGCAGCCTGGCTCACTGATTTGAAATTAAGGGCTAGCTGGGGTAAAACAGGAAACAACAGTTATAACGTAAGCGCGCTTAACAACTTTGGTGTTGGTCAAAATGTTGGTGACGACGGAAATTATGCAAGTCTGGCCTTCTTAGGACTTAATAATTATGTGTTCAACAACACCCTGGCTTCCGGAAAAACAGTTACACGCTTCGCCAACTCTGAACTCACCTGGGAAAAATCAGACCAGCTGGACATTGGCTTTGATCTCGCAACTTTCAACAATAAACTGGTTTTCACCGTAGAATATTATAAAAAGATCACGGACGACATGCTGCTGGGGTATAATATTCCGGCTGTTTCGGGCTTTACATCAACGCTTAAAAATCTTGGTAAGGTCCAGAATAAAGGGATTGAAATTGCTGTAAACTATCGCCTTAAAGTAGGACAAGTCAATCTTAGAACAAACGGAAATATTACGTTCAACCGTAATAAGGTGCTGGCGATTCGCGGGCAGAATGACTTTATTTTGCAGGGAAGCCAATACGGCGGATACAATATCCAGCAAGTAGGACGTCCGATCGGAATGATTTTCGGATATCGTAAATTAGGTATTTTCAATACAAAAGAAGAAATCGCCGCTGCACCACAACAAGAAGGCGCGGTTCCGGGAGCGATGAAATTTGCTGACTTACACGGAGCGCCTGACGGTGGGCCAGACGGAATCGTATCCTATGACACAAAGGATATGACTGAAATCGGGAATCCAAATCCCAAATTCAATTGGGCCTGGAATGTTGGCGCAGACTACAAAAGATTCGATGTAAGCGTGCTGCTTATGGGCGCTTATAAGTTTGATGTTTACCGGAATATTGAAGCATCTACAATGAATATGGACGGAGTTTTCAACGTACTTGAAAAAGCCAAAGACAGATGGAGGTCTCCTGAAAATCCCGGTCCTGATCCGAATAATAAAAATTCACAGGGTGGTACTGATTACTTCAAATGGTCGCGTGAAAGTAGTGAGCGTTATGTATATGACGGTACGCACATGTGGATCAAAAACGTGACGATTGGTTACACACTCCCGAAAGTTAAAGGCATTTTGTCTGATGCGCGCATTTTTGTAAACGCTGCAAATTTACGGCTTGTGACAAAATATCCCGGAAACAACCCGGACGCTGGTGTCAGAGGTGGCACGGAACTGAACAACGACGATGAGTCATATCCTGTTCCCAGAACATTTTCCGCCGGTCTAAAAGTAAACTTCTAAAATTGATGAAAATGAAAAATACAGCCATCATTGGTATCATATTACTGGGTCTTTTTCAGTCCTCATGCAGTGAAGATTTTCTGGATCAGACTGACCCTACAAAGGTAGGAGTGGACGTTTTCTATAAAAATGAAGCACAGGTAAAACAAGCTCTTAACGGGGTTTACAGCCAGGTACAGGCATTAAATAATACAGCTTATCTTTTCGGAGAATTTCAGACAGATAATACAACAGTTGACCTGAACCCTTCTGACCGGGGCGGTGCAGGTGGTTGGGAAGCCTTTGAATTTTCTACTGTGAATTCAGGAAATGGAGAGATCGCTAACTTGTGGAATGGCTATTATGCTGCTCTATACAACAATAACCTCACGCTTGAAAAGATGGTGACCGCCGAACTTCCCGACGCTTCGCGGAAGGAAATAGAGGGTCAATTGAAGTTTTTACGCGCATACATGTATTTCAACTTAGTCCAGTACTTTGGAGATGTTGTGATTGTGACTTCGACTCTGGCAACCCCGGATCCGGCATTCGACCTGGTGAGATCTCCTCAGGCAGAAGTCTGGACACAGATCGAAAAAGATTTGAATGAAGCTATCTTGTTATTACCGGCAACATACGCGGCTGCGGCCGACAAGGGCAGAGCGACGAAAGGAGCAGCGCTTAGTCTGTTAGGGAAAAGTCAGCTGATTAATAAGAAATATGCTGAAACAATAACAACGTTAAAACAAGTAACATCGTTAGGTTATGCGCTTACAGCCAATTACGCAGACAATTTTGATCCATCACCTGCAAAAAAGAATGGGGCTGAGTCCATTTTCGAAATCCAGTATCAGGGAGACAATGACCTTGGAGAATGGAGTAATTTCCAATATGTTTTCGCTCCAAGAGTATCGAAAGGTGCCGTTACAGGTTATGCCAATGGATCGAATGGAGGTAGAAACGTTCCTACAAATGATATCATGGCCTCTTACGAAACGGGAGATTTGAGAAAAGATCTTTCGTTAAAACCAAACTTCACTTTGGAAGGGAAAGTCTATTCGGTTCCTTTTGTGAGCAAATACAATTACCCGCATACGATCGTAAACCGTACAAACACCAACTGGCCGATTATCCGATATGCAGATGTATTACTGATGCTTGCGGAAGCGATCAACGAACAAAGCGGACCGACTGCGGAAGCTTTGGGGTATCTTAACCAAATCAGGAAACGTGCAGGTCTTGCTGAGTTAAGCGGGCTTGATAAAACCAGTTTTCAAACGGCTGTACTTAAAGAAAGACGTCTGGAGCTGGCTTTCGAAAATCAGAGATGGATTGATCTGAAACGCACAAAGACCGCCGCTGAATGGGCGACATTTATGAATGCTCACGGCGCCGCGGAAAGAGCAAAACCAACGGTTGACCGTGGAAATGTTCCGTTCAATTCAACGGATTATGTGTTTACTGCAAATGAATATGTTTTGCCAATTCCTGCGCCGCAGATTCTGATCAATCCTAAATTGACTCAGAACCCTGGTTATTAATTGAACAAATAAGATTTAGTAAAAACAAAAATGGACTTTTGGCAAATATTGCCGAAAGTCCATTTTTGTTTTGTGCAACTTTCACGTGCATCTTATAATCAACTGCCTGTGTAATTGCTCTTTTGGCTACCTTTGAAATGAAAATTCAAGTTATTAATTAACGACCTTATGATTTGCTGGTAAATGAAACTTGCCATCTTTTTTCTCCTTGCATCCTTTCCGGCACTTGCCCAGTTTATGACCGGGACGGCAAAGTCGGACTCGGAAAAAAATTTCAGGGCCGCAAAAGCAAAGTTCCTTTCGTTTGAGAAAACACATGGACATTTCTTCGAGACGCGAAATATCAAAATGCATTATCTTACCTGGGGCAATCCCAAAGACACTCCTTTGATCTGGCTTCATGGAAGTCTGAGCACCGGTTATGAAATGCTCCCGTTGGCCGATCGACTTGTTCAAGAAGGTTACTTTATCATTGCACCGGATTATTACGGCCACGGTCAGACACCCGTTCCGAAGCTGGACCTATCATTATATCACGTAGCTGACGATGTGAATGATTTGATGAGACACCTTAAAATTAAAAAAGCAGTCATCGGCGGATGGTCACGAGGTGGTTTTATCGCAAGTGCGTTTTATGATGCTTATCCCGAAAAGGTCTCAGGTCTTATACTGGAAGACGGCGGCTCAGTGGCCACGAATACTTACTATCACAAAATGGATTCTACAGAGCTAATCGAAAGAGTCAAAAGTTTCTCTTCTCAGGTATTTGCCGATACTTCTTATGCGACGGAACTTGAAGCCTACGAGGCATTTTACGACACAAATCAGAATGATGATCAATTTGAGCTTCTGACCTGGATAAGGCAAAACGAAAAGGGAGCTTGGGTAGTAGCACCGGGCCTTTGGAAATTGTTTAACATGAGCACCTATGAAGAATCGATGGATAATATATTTCGTCCCACACGCAGTCCGCTTTTCGCAGAGTCGATGGCTGTGATGGAGCCAAAAATAATATATCGTAATCTACACGTACCAATGTTGATCTTAGATCCTACTGATAAAGAAGATTTGTTTCCTTTCGAATCAGAAAATGCCGCTCTAAAAAATAAACATCCATGCCTGATAACCCATATAATATTCTCTGACACAACCCACAATATTCACGCTCAGCGTCCCGAACAATTTACTTCGGCAGTGTTGCTTTTTCTTCAGTCTTTGAAACGTATTCAAAAATAGTGTTATAAGTTCTCGGACGACGATAAATCATTAAACGCAGCGTTAAGCGATAAGTCGCTGGATGGGCACTTCGAGGAAATATTAATGACTGGAATTATATCACAATCGTGAGGAATACGTCAGGATAACTAATCCGCAATGAAAGTTAAAGTTCAGACTATCAAATAATTGCATTATTACAAATTATATTTACCAACCAATTTAATTGTAACGTAATAATTATATGTTATGAACTAATTAATTGTATTATAATTAATAAATGTAAGATACTAATTATAATATTATACTTTTTATCATATTATAAAAAAAATACTATTTAAATATATTAATTGTAACATATGTATTAAAAGAATAAATATATTTAATAGTAATAAATTTATTCTACTATCAATACTTTCGTTATGGGAAAAATGTAGTGTATACTTCATCTTAATCCTATTCGCTTAACGTGATTCTGATATGTGTTTTGATTTATCTAGCGATAGATTTTCAAGTCTTCTAACCGGTCAATTCTGGGTTTGAGAGAAGAAAATTAAACATGATGAAACAGAAGTACCAGAGATTAAGGAGAAAAGATAGTATAACAAGACAAAGTAAAAATTTTAATATTACCAGACACAGCAGGATAGTTGCGGTTTTGGCGAATGCTACTATTGTATAAATTATCGATTTAGTATAACTATTTATCCTAAACGATAAGAGAATACAATGACCACAAAGTGCATGAAAATGTGCAGGTATTCACAAAAATAGTATCTTATGAGCTCGTCTGTCCTGGCTGTGTCTGAAATGCAACTCATTGAAAATTTTATTCAAGGAGACAGAAGTTCTTTTACAATTCTTTACAAGAAATATTGGTATAAATTATACCTTATCGCGAATCGTCGCTTAAACGATAAAGCTGCGTCCGAGGAGCTTATACAGGAGATCTTTGTTCAACTTTGGGAAAGGCGCGAGGCACTTCAGATAACCTCCCTTGAAAATTATCTTGTCAGAGCCGTTCGATATTCGGTTATTGACTACGTCCGAAAGGAGATAGTAAAGAATAATTACATTCATCATTACAGAGATTTTGTAGAGCAGGAGGCATCTCAAACCGATGATACTGTTGCAGCAAATGATTTAGCCGCTTCTATGGAAGCTGGCCTCAAAACCCTACCAGAAAAATCTCAGGAAGTTTTCCGTCTAAGTCGCATAGAGAACTGGCCGGTAACCAGGATTGCTACTCACCTTCAATTGTCAGAAAAAGGAGTGGAGTACCATATCACAAAGTCGCTGAAGATGCTGAGAACATACCTCAGAGAATTTGTCGCGATTGCCTGCTTTTTCTTCCTATTATAAATATTCAGAGAACTTTAATCAAAAAAGAATATTAAAATGTAAATATTTAAAGATTATTTATAATATGATTAGGGATTTAAGATTTTAAAACGACTTGTTGGTGTAGTTCAAATTTCTCCTTCTATGACTAAGTCAGAATTCGAAAAATTGCTCCGGCGTTATTTACAAGGCGAATGCACAGAAGAAGAAAAATGGAAGATTAAGATTTGGTTCGACCAGATTGAAACTGATTATGGATATGAACTATCTGATGAACAAAAAGCACAACTGGAAGAAATTTTACTATCCGGAATTGACGATAAAATTGATAAAAATAAAAAGGCTAAAACGTTTAAAATAAGGTTAAACACGGTGGCGGTTTACGGAAGCATAGCCGCCTCGCTGATTTTGACAATTTTCCTTTTGAGAAATAACTGGATACAATTTGAAAACTTAGGATTTGAGAATAAAACTGTCAATAAAATTACGAAGCCCATCGTCAGGAACGCATGCGAAGTGATTATTCTTGAAGATGGCACAAAAGTTCACCTGCAGTCTGGAAGCAGCATTACCTATGGGAAGCATTTCGAAAAACTACGCAGGGTAGTTACATTGAAAGGTTCGGGATATTTTCAGGTAAGCAAAAATCCGGATCGCCCCTTTTACGTTTTTTGTAACGGGACGATTACCAAAGTTCTTGGAACCAGCTTTTGGATTAGCTCAAACGATAAGTCAAAATCCGTAGAAATAGGTGTCAAAACCGGAAAGGTATCTGTGATGGTCGGGCCAGGTGAGATTTCAAAAATGGATAAAGATTCCCCTAAAGGAGAATTATTTCTCACTCCAAATCAACGTGTTGTATTTTTCGAAAACGATAGAAAATTAAAGAAAACACTTGTAGCTGAACCGGCTGTACTTGAAACCGCGGAAGTGGCCAGCCTAAAATTTATATACGAAGATACTCCGTTGGTGAAGGTCTTGCAGGAATTAGGTCAAGGCTATAATGTCGAGATATTAGTCATGAACGAGAAATTAAAAAATTGCTCCTTCACTGGCGACCTGACATTAATGACCTTTCAGGAGAAATTTGACCTGATATGCCAATCCGTTAACAGTCAGTATAACATCCAGGGAACCAGCGTAATACTGACAGGCCCAGGCTGTAACGACAATCTTTAAACCCAAAACCTTTTTTCATCTTTCTAAACCAATCACTATGAACTAAGTTAACTACCCAATTTTAAAAATGTCCGGAAGTGAGCCACCACTTCCGGACCTTAAAAACGCCTCACCAGCCTCGATAGCTCATCTGTCTCCAGATGTCGGTGGGAGCCCTATGTTTTATTTTTTCCATCTAATAAAACCATTCAAATTTATGAATCAACCGCGACAATTACAATTGTACGCATCGCTGTACAGTATTATGAAGATATCTCTGGCGCAATTACTCCTGGCCATTGTCTTTGCGACGGTATCATTTGCGCATGATATCAGTGCACAGGAGCTGCTCAACAAAAATATTACCATTCAAATAGAAAATGTCGACCTTAAAAACGCTTTAAATAAAATTGAAGAGTTAGCGAAGGTCAAGTTTGTTTATAGCAAGGAATCTATTCAGGCAAACAGACCTGTTTCGGTATCTGCAACCAATCAACATTTATCGGGTACACTCGATGCTCTTTTTAAGCCGCTTAATATCTCGTACCGGGTTGTATCCGGAAGAATTTTGTTACAAAATGAAAATGGAAAAACGATCAGTTCGACACTCGACAAAACTGTAAAAGGAAAAATAACAGACGAAACGGGCCAGGGCCTTCCTGGTGTAAGCGTCGTTTTGAAAGGTACTTCAACAGGTACCGTGTCCAATGAGACGGGCGATTATACAATCAGTACGCCTGACGGAGGTGGGACGCTTATCTTTTCCTTTTTGGGATATATTTCTCAGGAAGTTGCAGTGGGTACCCGTACTGCTGTGGATGTTAAACTTGAAGTTGATTCAAAATCTCTTTCGGAAGTTGTAGTCGTTGGTTACGGCAGCCAGTTAAAAAAGGAGGTAACAGGATCTGTACAGACAGTGGGATCCGCTGATATTAAAGATTTACCTGTTACTCAGGTTACTCAAAAATTACAGGGACGTCTTGCAGGTGTGCAGATAAATCAGGCAACTGGTAAACCTGGCCAGGGCATGTCCGTCCGTATCCGTGGACAGGTATCTGTTTCGGCGGGTAGCGATCCGTTGTATGTGATTGACGGATTTCCTATCACCGGAAATATCGGTGCTTTAAACCCGGATGAAATCGACGAGATTACCATCCTTAAAGATGCAGCCTCAACTTCTCTCTACGGGTCCCGCGCTGCAAATGGCGTTGTTTTGATCACGACTAAAAAAGGAAAACCAGGCGAAACGAGTGTAAGCCTTAACGCCTACTACGGCTTCCAAAAGGTTCCTCAACGCGGACGTGTAAAGATGCTTAACGCAGAAGAATTCGCCCAATTTAAAAAAGAGTATTATGAGGATATGAATCAAACGGTTCCAGCGGAATTCAGAAATCCATCTGATTACGCCGGCAAGAATAACGATTGGTACGATGCGCTGTTAAGAACTGCTCCGATCCAAAGTTATAACCTTACTCTTAGCTCAAACAAGGAGAACCTTAAAACTTCGTTGGTTGCCGGTATTCTAAATCAGGACGGTGTTGTTATCAATAACAATTATAAGCGTTATTCCCTTCGGAT
Source organism: Dyadobacter koreensis (assembly GCF_900108855.1). GTDB lineage: Bacteria > Bacteroidota > Bacteroidia > Cytophagales > Spirosomataceae > Dyadobacter > Dyadobacter koreensis. The sequence continues at coordinate 200,846 of NZ_FNXY01000004.1, read as the reverse complement.
GAATACGGAGTATGATGTTAACAAATATGTAAAACTTGGTTTCAATATCGCTCCGCAATATGTCTATGATAATACACCGAGAACCGATGGAGACAGAGGAACCGGAATTCTTTTCAATGCGCTGCATACCTGGCCCGTAATGCCAATTCGCGACGCCAATGGTGAATTGACGAAGTTTAATAACTTCCCTGGAAGCACCGGTAACATCTTTGACTATCCAAACTGGGTACGTGCTGCCAATGAACTTACCAATGAAAACAGAAATACGAAATTATTGGGTAACACATATTTAGTAGTTAATCCGGTCAAAGGACTTACGCTCAAAACTACACTTAATATTGAGTACGAAAACAATAAATTTTTCTACTTCAATCCATCCACGGCAACCAGCCAGATTAACGTTCCGATTCCTACGACCGCAGCTACAACGCGTCAGAGTTTGATAAACAGCGGCTGGCTGAACGAAAACCTTGCGACCTATACAAGGAGCTTTGGAGAACATAATTTTGAATTGTTAGCAGGTTTTACCCAACAACGTTATCGCCAGGAATATGAAAGAATCCAGGCAAATACTTATGCGGATGACCGCCTGCCAACCATCCAGGGCGCACTTAACATCGACCGTGGCGGGACATTTAATGCCATAAATGAGTGGTCGCTTACTTCTTACCTTTCCCGTCTGTCGTATAACTTTAAAGGGAAATACCTGTTTACCGCTTCCATCAGAGCTGATGGTTCGTCACGTTTTGGCTCTGATAATCTCTGGGGTACTTTCCCGGCTGTTTCAGCAGGATGGGTTCTTTCGGACGAGTCATTTCTTGAACCTGTACGGCAAATTTCCTTTGCTAAAATCCGTGCAAGTTACGGACTCATCGGTAATAACAACATTGGTAATTACACGCAGTACGCCTTGGTTAACAATACGACTAACGCGGTGTTTGGCTCTAACGTAGCAACCGGCGCAGCTGTGACTTCACTTGCAAACAGAAATCTAAGCTGGGAAACGACCAAACAGTTTGACATTGGACTTGATCTTGGATTGTTCAATGACCGCATCCAGTTTGTTTACGATTATTATAACAAGCGTACTACAAACCTTCTGTATGCCGTACAAATTCCGCAGGAAGCCGGCTTCGGAAGTTTCTTCGATAACATTGGAGAAATCAAATTATGGGGACATGAAGTCTCACTTACAACGCGTAATCTGGATGGACAGTTGAAGTGGAAAACCAACGCAAATATTTCTTTTAACCGCAATAAGGTTATGGAACTGGCACCGGGCATTGACCGGGTATATGGCTCCTTCCACATTACACAAGTTGGTCAGCCATTCGGTCAGTTTTATGGTTTGGTGAAAGAAGGTTTCTACATGAGCAAAGAAGAATTGGCGACTTCGCCAGTCGCTCCGGGGCAGTCTGCAATTGGAACAATCAAATATAAAGACGTAAACGGAGACGGTAAAATCACTTATGGTGGTGATCAGGACGACCGGACCATTATTGGTAACCCATTCCCGAAATTCACTTACGGTCTGACTAACGAATTCAGTTACAAAAACTGGGATTTATCGATATCTGGTTCAGGCTCTTATGGCAATCAGCTTTGGGTGAGACATCTTTACAGTACTGCCAATCTTGATGGAGTATTCAATATGGTGGCTGGCGTTAAAGATCGTTTCCGTGTTAAAAATGGCCCTATTGATCCTGCAACAAACCAGAGCTATGCCGAAACAGTTATTACGCCTGGCAAAGGTATGTTTGGAGCAACAAACAACGGAGGTACCTATACCGGTATTGAACGTGACTGGAACAGTTCACACTTCCTGGCAGATGCATCCTTCTTCTCTGTCAAAAATGTAACCCTTGGCTATGAAATCGGAAAAGTTGGTAAAGTATTCAAATCTGCCAGAATTTATGGTTCTGTTCAGAACGTCTACATTTTCACTAAATACTGGGGCGGACCTAATCCGGAAACGAGCGGCAACGGGGCTGGTGATGGCGATGGCGGGAACCTAAGTCAGGGAGTAGACTTTTCCAACTATCCGGTACCGCGTACCTGGACATTGGGGGTAAACCTAAACTTTTAACCTGCATTAGCATTCAAATTCTATCTTAAAGTAAAATAAGACATGAAAGCAAAATATATAACGGCCTGGCTTCTGGCAATGAGCCTTACCGGCTGCCAGGAAAATTTCCTTACTGTGGTTCCGGAAACCCAACTTAGTTCGGCAACCTTCTTTGTAACTGAGTCCGATTTCCAACAAGCTGTGAACGGAGCTTACGTGCCTCTTCGCAGCATCTATAATGGTCCTGCCTGGGTCTTGGAAGAGATGCATTCAGACAACTCTTACTATGCACGTAATACGTTATACGGCGCCGTTGATGCTACTGAAAACGTTGCCAACTTTGCCGTGCCAACGGCGAATGGAGTAACAGCCAACGGTAACGTCTTGAATCAGTACCGTTTGAATTACCAGATCATTGCTCGTGCCAATCAAGTACTTTCTTCAATCGACGCAGTCGAATTTTCCGCAGATTCAAAGAATAACCTGAAAGGGCAGGCTTTGTTTTTAAGAGCTCTTGCGTATTTTGATCTGGTACGACTTTTCGGAAAAGTGCCCCTGCATTTAGAACCCGTAAAGGGCAGAGAGGATGCAGCCTTGCCTTTATCAACAACAGAGCAACTATATGCTCAGATAGAAAAAGACGCGCTGGAAGCAAGTAAGCTGCTTTTAAATAAAGCAAAACAAGAACCGGGACGCGCTACTTCAGGTGCGGCAAAAACGTTACTGGCAAACCTTTATTTAACGCAAAAGAAATGGGCGCAGGTTCAGGCCTTAATGGAGGATGTAGTGAAAAACGACGGATATAGTTTGATGCCGGATTATGATAATGCGTTTTCATTCACGGCGACGAACAAAAATAACGCAGAGTCCGTTTTCGAGGTTCAATACAGAGAAGGTTCAGACGGGTATAACGGAGGTGTGATTTACAGCTTTATTCCTTCACCCATTACCATTGAAGAATTAAAACCGATTACAGGGACCACCAACACGCAGCCTACGTCTCAGGAAAGTAACAACATTCCGACTCCGGATATCATTGCTGCTTTCGAAACAGGGGATAAACGGAAAGATGTGAACATCGGTTACGTGACATTAAGTGGAAGTCTGGCGGAAAATAAAACGTATCCTTACATTAAAAAATATGCCAGGATACATACGCAGCATGGTAATACCGGGCAAAACTGGCCTGTCTATCGTTATGCAGAAGTTTTGCTTTTTCTGGCAGAATCTCTCAATGAGCAAAATAAACCAGCCGAAGCCGCGACTTATCTGAATCAGGTTCGGGCGCGTGCTGGTTTGTCGGCAACAACAGCCTCGTCTCAGGCAACAATGCGAGAAGCCATTTTTAAAGAAAGGCGGGTTGAACTTGCGTTTGAAAATAAACGATGGTTCGATTTGACCCGTACAGGTCGGGTGAAGGAGATCATTGAACCTTATGGAGCACGTATTAAGGCAAATCCGGCAGCTTACTATTTTCCGAAAGGTTCTGCGGCTCCGAGTAATGCGTTCACGATTCTTGATGACTATTATGGTTTACCAGCCGACGAAGCTGCACTTACGCCTCATTTCTAGATCATTAGACGCGAAAAATTATCTTAAATATTAACTAATATAAAAAGTGTAGTAAGTACTTTCTTACTACACTTTTTATATTAGTTATATCTATAAAAAACTCTATACTATTTTAACTTTTTATACTTTTTATATTTATAAAACTATATAAATTTATACACCTTATCATTCAAATAAAAAATACCGTACTGTCAATAAGCAGTTAGAATTTGCTTAAATTTTAACATTACCCGACAGAACAGGATGGTGAGATCAGAGATTCCTTTTATAATTGCAAAATCAGATTTTTCTAAGTTTTAATTTGCTTTATTTAAGTCCTAATTCTGAGCCAATTCTTATTCATCATATTTTAAAATTTACAATTACTTAAACTCTGAGCTGTAAAATGTACACAAAAAAACAATGGTCCAGACTTCCAATGACGCTTGCGGTACTCATCGCCGTGGCTGTTTTTTGCGGAGTTCTGGTAAGTAATCGATCTGCTAAATCCAGACCGCCGGGATCCAAAGTCGACAAATTAAAACTGGCTGATGGCTTTGTTGCGGAACATTTGTTTAGCCCTTCGGAAGAACAGAACGGCTCCTGGGTCTCGATGGCCTTTGACGATAAAGGCAGACTCATTGCATCCGATCAATACGGCAGCTTGTTCCGCGTTGCTTTGCCTCCGATCGGCTCTACCGAAAAGCCGAAAATCGAAGCTCTCAAAATAGAAGGTGATACTTCAAAGATAGCAATGGGCTTTGCACATGGATTGTTGTATGCGTTCAATAGTTTGTATGTGGTGATAAACAATCGTGAAAACGCTAAATTCCAAAAAGCGAGCGGACTTTACCGGTTGCAGGATACAAACAACAATGATCAGTATGACAAAATCACGCTGCTGAAAGCAATGAAAGGAGAAGGAGAGCATGGGCCGCACAGCGTCCAGCTTTCGCCGGATAAAAAATCTCTTTATGTTGTAGCGGGAAATCATACGGATCTGCCTGAGATGGACTCTTACCGCCTTCCAAAAAACTGGACAAATGATAATCTTTTTCCTTTTATCAAGGATCCCAGAGGTCACGCGAATGACCGGATGGCACCAGGCGGATGGATAGCGCATACAGATCCGGAAGGAAAAAACTGGGAGCTGGTCAGTGCCGGTTTCAGGAATCCGTTCGACATCGCATTTAATGAAGCAGGCGACATGTTCACATACGACTCTGACATGGAGTGGGATTTTGGAACACCATGGTACAGACCTACACGCGTATGCCACGCCACCAGCGCGAGTGAGTTTGGATGGAGAACTGGGGACGCGAAGTGGGCACCTTCATTTCCTGATAACGTTGCTCCGGTAATGAATATCGGCCAGGGATCTCCAACAAATCTTATCTATCTTAAGGATGCTCTTTTTCCAGAAAAATATAAAAATACTCTTTTAGCTTTCGACTGGAGTTTTGGTATTATGCACGGACTTCACCTGAAACCATCCGGTGCTACCTACACGGCGGATCATGAAGAGTTTCTTTCCGGCTCACCGCTACCTTTGACCGACGGGGTGATCGGACCTGACGGAGCGCTCTATTTCCTTACAGGCGGCCGCCGTCTTGAATCAGATCTTTACCGTGTGTACTACAAAGACTACAAAAGTCTTAAAGCGGGATCCAATGTAGCCTCGGTAACCTTAACACCAGAACATAAACTTCGGACGGATTTGGAACAATACCACCTTGGCGTAAACCCGAAGGCTGTAAATGCAGCATGGCCTAATCTTGCCCATGCTGACAGGTCTGTAAGCTACGCAGCACGTTTGGCTGTAGAGCATCAGCCCGTTGCTGAATGGAAAGACAAAGCGCTTAATGAAAAAAATCCTGATACGAAAATTTATGCACTTCTGGCATTGGCACGTCAGGGCGACAAGAGTATCAAAGAGCCTTTGCTGAAAGCACTTACTTCGATAGACTTAAAAAAACTTTCGGAATCCAGACAGCGGGATTTGCTCCGTACGTTTGAAGTTACGTTTTTCCGTTATGGTGTACTTGAAGGGCCAATAAAAACTCAGGTGACCAACTATCTCAGCCCACATTATCCGTCAACTTCTGCGTTGAGCAACCGTCTTTACAGTAAGCTGCTTGTTTTCCTTGAAGCTCCCGGAGCAGTTGAAAGAACCTTGACATTACTTACAAAAAACGAGTTTTTCGACGACAAGGATAATGAAACTGCCACGGCTTCTTCGGATCTGATTCTTCGTAATCCTCAATATGGTCTTGACATTGCAGGGATGCTTGAAAAAATGCCGCCAAAACAGCAGACCTTTTATGCATTCGTTTTGAGTACTGCAAAAACGGGATGGACTCCGCAGCTGCGGGACACTTATTTCAAATGGTATGACAAAGCATTCAGTTATCAGGGAGGAAGAAGTTATATTGGGTTTATTGAAAAAGCGAGACAGTTTGCGCTGGCAAATGTTCCAAAAGATAAACTGGCATATTACAATAAGTTATCCGGGGCTGAAAAACTTACGTTAAACGGTAACGATCTGGCAATCGACTACACGCCCAAGGGTCCCGGACGTAGCTGGAAAGTTGATAATGCTGTAAGCCTTGTTCAGGATAGTTTGGCCGGGGCTGATTTCGAAACCGGAAAAAAAATATTCTCCGCAGTACTTTGCAGCAGATGTCACACGATGCAGGGCGAGGGAAGCGACATCGGACCCGATCTGACTCAGCTGGGAAACAGGTTTACTACCCGCGATGTTCTTGAAGCTATCATTACTCCGGACAAAGCGATTTCTGATCAGTATGCATCGACAATTTACACGCTGAAAAGCGGTGAATCTGTGCTTGGAAGAGAAATGAATCAGGATGCGAATTTCTATTACATTGCACAAAATCCGTTTGATCAGAAGACAATTCGTAAGGTGGCCAAAAAGGAGGTTGCTTCAACGAAAATTTCACCTGTGTCAATTATGCTGCCAGGATTGATAAATGGTTTGAATCCAAAAGAACTAAGAGATCTGATTGCATATCTGGAATCAGGCGGCAGCAAGAATAGTCCAATTTACAAAGAAGGAACCACACAAAAAGGTGGAAAATAATAATACATTTCAAATGTATTATTTAAACAAAAAGTAATAATCATATAGCCGGAATTGCATTAAAATTTGGGATTGTATAGTAGAATTGTACACCGCCCGAGTTTTATGCAATTCAGGCTTATTTTTTTTATTTCATGAAGATCACAAAATATCTGTTTTCTCTTTTAACTTACACACTTGCTCTGTGTTTAGTATCGATTGCCGGTCAGGCAGGTGTAGTGCCAAGGAAGGTTTATAAAGTGCTGATTATCGACGGACAAAACAACCATAGAAATATGGCTGATGGAACTTCGATGATGAAGAAATTTCTCGAAGAGACCGGCATGTTCATAGCCGATGTCGCTACAACTCCTAAAAAAGGTGAAAATATGGAAAGTTTCAAACCGGACTTTACTAAATACGATGTTGTCCTGTCAAATTATAACGGCGACTCATGGCCGGAAGCTACTAACATCGCTTTTGAAAAATTTGTAAAAAACGGTGGCGGACTTGTCGTTGTACATGCTGCTGATAATTCTTTTCCTAAATGGCTTGCATATAATAAAATGATCGGCATCGGTGGCTGGGAAGGCAGAAATGAAAAATCTGGTCCGTATCTGTATTTTGACCAGTCGAAAGGAAAAATGGTAAAAGATACGACAAAAGGTATTGGTGGCAGTCATGGTCACCAACATGAATTTGTCGTCACAACAAGAGACGCAAGCCATCCGATCATGAAAGGCTTACCGGCTGAATGGTTACACCAGAAAGACGAACTATATGACCGATTGAGAGGACCGGCAGAAAACGTCACCGTCTTGGCAACGGCTTACAGTCCGGTTGAACAACGAGGTTCCGGAAGAATTGAACCAATGCTGATGACTTTACAATATGGAAAGGGCAGAATTTTTCACACAACACTTGGTCATGAAAACTATTCGCAGAAATGTGTAGGTTTCATTACCACATTGCAGCGCGGCACTGAGTGGGTGGCTTCCGGGAAAGTTACGCAGCCAGTACCGAAAGATTTTCCAACCGCAACCAAAGGAAGCGCAAGGCCTTGATTTTGAGAATAATTAATCACAATTATACCATTTAAATGAAACGTACCTCCAACAGACGTACCGCACTTAAAAATATCGTGGCCGGGGCAGGAGCTTTGAGCCTGCCATTGTCCATAACCAATGTCATGGCCGCTTCCGAAAAAGCATTAGGGACAAAATTGAATGGAAAAATCAACCATTCGGTTTGTCGGTGGTGTTACAGCAAAATCCCATTGGAGACGCTTGCTGTGGAAGCTAAAAAAATCGGATTGACTTCCATTGAGCTTTGCGGTCCGGAAGAATGGCCTGTTTTGAAGCAACACGGACTTACCTGTGCACTTCCCTGGGGTGAAGGACTGACGCGGAGTCTGGATAAAGGTTTTAATGATCCAAAAAATCATGAGGAACTGATCAAAGGGTTTACTGATATCATACCGAGAGTGCAGGCTGCCGGTTATGATAAAATAATCTGTTTTTCAGGAAACAGACGCGGAATGAGCGACGTGGATGGAATGATGAATTGCGCCATCGGGTTACGTAAACTGATGCCTCTTGCAGAAAAACACAACGTGACGCTGGTGATGGAATTGCTTAACAGCAAGGTGAACCACAAAGACTATATGTGTGATCATACAGCATGGGGAGCAGGATTATGTGAGATGGTGGGTTCTGAAAAATTCAAATTGCTTTATGATATCTACCACATGCAGATCATGGAGGGAGATGTTATTGCGACTATAAAAAAATATCACAAGTACATCGCCCACTACCATACAGGGGGCGTTCCGGGAAGGAATGAGATCGACGAAACACAGGAGCTGTATTATCCGGCTATTATGAAAGCTATTGCAGAGACAGGTTATAAAGGTTTTGTAGGACAGGAATTTGTGCCGAGCCGAAAAGATGATATCGCATCGCTTAAACAAGGTGTGACTATTTGTGATATTGCATAACCGACTACCTTACATTATCTATGAAATCAACTACGAACAGACGTTCAGCACTGAAAAAACTGGTTGCAGGGGCAGGCCTTTCCACGTTGCCACTTACGGTAAGCCAGGTTTTTGCAGCTTCCGATAATGCACTTGGAGCAGAACTCAAGGGGAAAATAAACCATTCCGTTTGTAAGTGGTGTTATTCCAAAATCCCTCTTGAAACGTTTGCACAGGAGTGTCAAAAAATTGGATTGAAATCAATTGAGCTGCTCGGACCGGAGGAGTGGCCGATCTTGAAAAAATATGGTCTGACTTGTGCCTTACCCAATGGCGCTGGAATGGGTATTGAAAAAGGGTTCAACGATCCCGCAAATCATGACGCATTAGTAAAAAGCTACGAAGAAATTTTTCCAAAACTTCAAGCTGCCGGTTACACAACAGTCATATGTTTTTCAGGAAATCGTCGCGGAATGTCGGATGTGGATGGTATGCGTAATTGCGCTGAAGGATTAAGAAGACTTATGCCGTCTGCCGAAAAACACAATGTGACGATGATCATGGAATTGTTAAACAGCAAAGTTAATCACAAGGATTACATGTGTGACCGGACGGAGTGGGGTGCCGGACTTTGTGAAATGATCGGTTCCGAAAAATTTAAATTACTTTACGACATTTACCATATGCAAATCATGGAAGGTGACGTAATCGCGACGATCAGAAAATATCACAAGTATATCGGACACTACCATACCGGCGGCGTGCCCGGCCGGAATGAAATTGATGAAACACAGGAGTTATATTATCCTGCGATTATGAAAGCAATTGTTGAAACGGGCTATAAAGGCTTCGTTGCACAGGAATTTATTCCGAGCCGTAAAGATGACATTGCTTCCTTAAGACAAGGTGTAACTATTTGCGACATAGCATAACAGTCAGGCAATAAAATATTGAACCCCGTCATGGCGCAATCGCGACAGACGGGGCTCTTCTTTTCAACTTACATCCATTAATCCAGATTATCTTCCTCCGTTACAGGTTTTATTTTTCTGCGTTTTTCTGCCCATAGATATAGTGGCGGCAATAATATTGGAGCAAAAATTAAAGTACTTGTCAATCCTCCGATAATTACGGTCGATAACGGCCGTTGCACATCTGATCCAATTCCCGATGAAATTGCGGCCGGCACCAAACCAATAATCGCTACTACAAGAATTGATAACAATGCTCTCAGCTGCTCAGTTGCCGCAGACAAAACGTTAGTTCTTAGGTCATTTGCTGTGTTTAAAATGGCACGGTTTAAAGCTGAAACCAGGAGAACGCCGGCCATCACAGAAATTCCAAAAATACTCACAAATCCAACGCCGGCAGAAACATTAAAGTAGTATCCACGCATGAGCAAGGCAACAATACCCCCGCCGAGTGCGAAAAGTATACAGCTCATAGTTACCATAGTATGTGATAAATTTTTGAAAAGCATGAAAAGGAACAGAAATACCATCACAATGGTCAGTGGAATGGTGAATGCCAACTGTTTTCCGGCACGTTCAAGATTTTCATACTGACCTCCGTAAATTATACTATAACCTTTCGGCACGTGCACCTTTGCATCCAGTTTCTTCTGCAGTTCAGCCACAAATCCACCCTGATCCCGGCCACGGATATTTGTTCTGACCGTAACCATTCGTTTGCTGCCGTAACGGTAAATATTAGTCTGACCTTCTATAAAGTGAATATCCGCCAATTGGTTCATCGGTATAAGAGCTCCCGTTAACGAAGGAATTTGCAGGTTCTTTATCGCATCGATTGAGTTTCGGTATTCGGGGAGGAAACGGACAACAATATCGTAGCGTTTCGTTCCGTCATACAGCGTTGAAATGGTTTTCCCTCCAATTGCCGCCTCAATCATATTCTGAATATCGGCCACGTTGATCCCGAACCGTGCAGCATTTTGACGATTAATATTAATTGCCAGCTGATCTTGCGGACCTTCCTGTTCGATATTTACGTTTTCTGCACCAGATGTCTGTTTCACGATCGCAGCGATGCTATCCGCTTTTTGGCGCATCATTGTGAGGTCATCGCCAACAATGGATATAGCCAGGTCGGCGGCGCTTCCCGTGACAATTTCCATAACCTGGTCAATAATCGGCTGTCCGGATGAAAATGCCACAGATGGCAATTGCGCCTGCAAATCTTTTTTGATCTTATCAACCAGCTCTTTCTTAGTGATCGTCTTTGCCCATAGATCGTAATCCTTCAACCCAATCAGAATTTCATTTCTGTTTGCAGGAAATGGATCCGTCCCATCATCGTTCCTGCCAGACTGTGTAATTACAAATGATATCTGGGGATATTTTGCAATGATACTTCTGATCTTTGGCGCATAACTCGCATTTTCCTGAATAGTAATACCGGCCGGAAAATTCCCCCTTAAAAAGATAGATCCCTCATCAAGTGTTGGCAAAAATTCTGAGCCTAGTTTGGCTCCGCATAAAACCAGAACCATTACTACTGCAAAACCGGCGACAACTGTCGATTTGTAATGTATCAAAAATCTAGTGACTGTTTTTGCGTACAATCTGGTAAGGCCATCAAGAATAAAATTCTTGTGTTCCTTCATTGGCTTGTCTGGATTGGCTATTTGTTTCCTGTAAGCGAAAGAAATTAACACCGGTATAAAAGTTAACGCCGATAACATGGAGCCAATTACAGCAAAAGCAAGCGTCAAAGCCATGGGTGAGAATAATTTTCCTTCAACGCGGGTCATCAGCAAAATTGGCATGTAAGCTAAAATGATGATGGTAACTGAGAAAAAAATCTCACGTCCAACTTCCTGAGCAGCAAGCAGTGTGATCTTGACAATGCCTTGCTGTTTCTCCTCAACTGTTGCCGTTCGGTATTTCCGTATCAGATGTTCCGCCATCACGCAGGCGCCATCGACTATGATACCGAAATCAATCGCTCCAAGAGAAAGAAGGTTCGCCGGAATACCTGTCAGCCGCATTAAAATGAAAGCAAACAATAAAGAAAATGGTATGGTAAGTGCGACCACAAGTGCACTTCTCACACTTCCCAGAAAGAAAATCAAGAGAATGATTACAATTGAAATTCCTTCAAAAAGCGTATGTGCAACCGTTTCAAGAGAATGATCAATAAGGAAACTTCTATCGTAGAGCGGGCGTAATCTGACTCCTTCCGGCAATTCGCTGCCTTGTAAATCAGCCATGCGTTGTTTCAAAACTTTCAGTACTTCGCTTGGGTTTTCATACCGACGAAGCAAGATAATTCCTTCAACACCACCGCAGACATCGACACTATCTTTTGTAATGGTATAGCCCATTACTCCGCTTGGAGGCGGCGGCGTGATTTCAACGGTGGCAACGTCACGAAGAAATACAGGAACGCCGTTTTGGGACTTCAAGACAATATTCTGAATATCAGTTTCTGTTTTGATTGCTCCTAATCCACGAACTGCAAAACCTTGTCCGCCACGGGAAATTATATTGCCCCCTGTATTCTGGTTATTGGCATTGACAGCATCCATGACATTCTGCAATGACAACCCATATTTCACCAACTTTTGAGGAGAGGTGAGAATATGGAATTGTTTCAAAGGACCTCCAAAGGTTGTAACATCAGCGATACCAGGCACTTGCAAAAGAGCGGGTTTTATTACCCAATCCTGTAAATCACGTAATTGGGTTGGGCTGAAAGTTGGTGGTGCCTCAACAACATAACGAAGGATTTCACCGACAGCAGTGGATAGGGGGGCCAATTCCGGCGCGACACCCGCAGGCAATTCGGCAGCCGCCACTCTTTCCAAAACCTGTTGTCTTGCAAAATAATCGTCCGTTCCATCTTTGAAAGTAAGCTGGACTACCGAAAGTCCAAAAATCGTACGGCTTCTGCGGTCCAAAACGTTTGGCGTATTTTGCAGTGCCCGTTCAATGGGTACAGTAACTTGTTGCTCAACTTCCTCCGCTGCACGGCCTGGATATTGGGCAATCACGATGACGTTAGTATCAGCAATATCCGGATAGGCTTCTATTTTGAGCTGGGTAAAACACCAGTATCCGATGCCCATCAATACAAAACTGATGGAAATAACCACCCATCTGTTTCGCAAACTAAAAAAAAGCAAGTTCTTAATCATCTAATTCCACTTGTCTACTTGATGTGTAATAATAAATCCGCTTTTGACTTCCTTACGCAGGACCGTTAAAGCTGACTTGACATGTTCTTCTTCATCAATGAACGTAATAAGGATCGGTGTTTCATCGAAACTGAATAAGTCATAAGGCCGGTTCAGATGTTTGCTTTCATCATATCCCAGCCTTCCAATGAATACAGTCGCACCTCTGATTTTTTGTTTCATGAGCAGTTGCATGATGTATTCGTAGAGCGGCTGTTCGCGGAAAAACTGATCTTTTCCGATAAATATTTGTGCTTGTAACATAATTTCGGGGGTAGGGTACTAATAGCCGAACGAGAGTCCTTTCAACTGCATTACGCCTTTAATTGCAACAGAATCTCCGTTATTCAGACCTGAAAAAACGATTATCCTATCTCCAACCTGGTTGCCGATGTTCACATCTTTACGTTGAAAAACCTTCGCTCCATTTTTCACAAATACATAATTCTTACCTTGTATCGTGATCAAGGCATCCTTGTCAACGCTTATGTTTTGTCCTTCGCTGACACCGAAGCCAACAGTCCCGAACATTCCGGCTTTCAATTTTCCATCTGTATTATTGATGCTGACCCGAAGTTTTACCATTCTTGTCGTTGGGTCTACCATATCAGCGACATCATCAATTTTCCCGATAAACTTTTCGTTGGGGAAGGCTGTAAACTGTACGGTGCACTGGCTGCCGTTTTTTATTTTACTGATATCGTTTTCAGGAATGTCACAGGTGATATAAGCCGTTCCGGCCTTTGCCTTCCGAAGCATTTCTGCCTGAAATCCACCTTCTTTAAGCTTGGTTTCATGTTCTATTAATGCTGCGCGTTCATTCGAAAGATTGGTTTGCTCCATTGACATTGCTGTCTGCGCGTCCATAAGATCCTTACCTGTTGCGGCTCCGTGCTGCTGTAAATCCTGCACCCGGCTAAGTTCTATTTTCCGTTGTTTGATGTTGACATTCTGAATCTGATTAATTGTAATCAGATGTTGAATCAACTGGGTATAACTACCGGCCAGATCAGGATTTTGAAATAAAACAATATTTTGTGATGCGCCCTCATTTGACTTTACGACTGTCGCTGAAACTGTTGCGGGAGCGGATATATCGGCAGTCAGAGCGCTGCTGCCAATAGTTTCTGTTTCAAAAAACCTGGCACTTCCTGCTTCCGGAAAATCAATTTTCGCACCGTTTTCTGAAATTTTTGGTTCATTATTTTCAACCTTGGTCGTTTTCTCTTCTTTTTTCTCACACGAGATAAGCAGTACTCCTAAAAGCCAGCCATACTTAATTAAATTCTTCATGATCTTATTGGGCGATTTGATTAATGATTCCGGACGCATACAGGAGTTTGATGTAGCTCTGGCGGTATAGTTGCAAGGTTTCGTAGTACTGTTGTTGGGTATCAAGCCAGCTTCTCTGAGCTTCTAAAAAATCAATAATCGTAGTCCCACCACGCAGATATGAATATTTGACATTATTCAAAATCGTTTGTGACTGAGCAAGTAGGCCGTTGAAATTTTGAAGGTTCTGTTTTTGCGTGACATAACTGCTGTAAGCCGTTGAAATTTCACTTTGAATCAATGATTGCGTTGCAACTAAATCCTGCTCAGCCTGCTGTTTCAAGACATGTGATTTCTTAATTTCGCCCTGATTTCTTGAGAAAACAGGAATCGCAATGGTTCCGTAAACGCCCATATAAGGCACGCCATTTTGCGGGTTAAGAATGGCACCAAGCTCGGGAACAGGAAGCGCAAGTGATTTTTGAAGTTTGATATTAGCATTCGCCACGTCAATTGTAGACTTCAATGTTTGGATATCACTTCTTGATTGTAAAGCTTGTTGGAGCAAATCATCTGCATTTGCGGGAAATGCAAACTGAAAATTATCAGTCGTATCGACAGCAACATCATCCTGAACACCGATCAAATATTTCAAATTAGTGATTTCATTCTTATAGTTTTGATCGGCCGATTTCATCTGAACACTGTACTGATTTGCCAGAAGCTCGGTCCTTGCCAGATCCGTAGTCGTGATCACCTGATTTTTCAAACGGAGTTTATTGATATTCACCAAGGTATCAATGTTACTTTTGGCGATGTTCAATATATCAAGCTGTTTACGTGCAAACCAGACATCCAGCCATTTACTTGCGACATCCTGAAATAAATTCCGTTCAGTTTCTGTGTAAGCTTTTTGATTGAGAATTACATTTTGATTTGCGTAGTCAATCTTGTTTTTCCGCAACTCAGGCATCTGAAAAGGCTTCGTAACCTGCCACCAGACCTGGCGGTTCAAGTGATTGGACCAGTTCGAATTCTCCGGGAATTTGGTTGCTTTAATCAGCTGCAATGACTGATTATTCAGAACAGGATTAGGGCGTAAAGAGGCCGTAACTATATCTGTTTCAGCAACATTTACATTAAACTGTTCCCTTTTTAAAATCGGGTTATTTGTTTTTGCCGCTTGCAGCGCCTGCTGCAAACTATACTTTGTCTGGGCGGAAGCCTTTCCAAAAATGCAAAACGTCGTAACGATGGCGGTGATTATTATTATTTTAAAATGCATTGCCTTCTTATTAATCTAAGATGATAGCAAAGGTGCACTTAGTATATAAGAAGTATCGTTAGAGAACTCATAGAAAAAAATTAGAAAAAAATTAGAGACCCGAAAAGGGCGCCAGCAGCGTAGGAGAGTAGTGAGAGAAAGCTGATCAGCGTTATACTTAGATCAAAGGTGGGGGAGAGTAATGGTAAAAGTGGTGCCTTTTCCAATATCTGATTTTACATCAATAGTGCCTTGGTGAAGAGAGATAATCTTTTGCGTGAGGGAGAGGCCAACGCCATTGCCATCAGCAAATTTTTTATTATCTCCGCGAAAAAATGGAGTAAAAATTAATTTTAAATCATTTTTTGATATACCAATTCCGTTATCAGAAAATAGTAAATTAATTTTATCATTTTTAAAATTAATTCTAACAAACATCCTCGGTTCTTCCGAGAACTTCCCTCCGTTCTCCAGCAAATTTGCAAATGCCACATTTAATAAGTACTCATTCCCCACTACGGAAATTTCATTATCCATGTCAAACTCATTTTCGTAGTGTATGTCAATCAGATAGTTAGGGTTTTCCTTTTGTACTTTTTGCCTGGCATCAAGTAAGACCTCATCTATCCTAACCTCCTTAAATCCTATTTCCTGCGGGTCGTAACTTGCCTTTGCAAAATCCAGCAGACTGTCAGAAAGTTTAGATAAACGGCGAGCGTCAATCAATGTATTACGGATGACTTTTTTATATTCTTCTACACTCCGATCCTTATACGTCGATAGCTCCAACTCAGTAATCAGCACAGCCAAAGGCGTTCTTACCTCATGAGAAATGTTTGAAACGAACTGCTTTTGCGCGTCAAAAGAGTTTTCCAAACGGTCCAGCATCCGGTTAAAGGTGTCGGCCAGTTCGGAAACTTCATCTTTGCCCTCGGCTTGTTTCAATCGCAGATCAAGATTAGATGCCGTGATACTTTTCACCTTGTTCACAATTTCTGTCATCGGCAGCAACGCCCGCTTCGAGAAAAATCTTCCGGCGGCATAAATTAAAACGATTGAACAGATAAAAACACTCCAGATGGTCTGGCTCAGATGTCGCAATTTACTATATCCGTATTGATCATAAGCCGAAGCAGTAAGCACATACTGCCTGCCTTCGTAAGGAAATAAAAGACCAACTACCTGCCAGTCTCCCTGATAAAAACGAATAAATTTCTTCGTATTTATAAGGGAGATCATCTGCTTTGTTTCTTTTACCTCGTCAATGTCAACCGCATCGTGATACAGTAAGTTGAATGATGTATCATAAATCGCGACCTGTACTTCATTAATTGTTTCGCTGTTATTTTTATAAATCGTCTGTAAGGTTCTGGCGTCTACCTTTGCCTCAAAAAACAAATTAGCCTTCGTAACCGTCTCCTGGTGAAGTCGCTTGAAGAACTCATCTTCACGGCTCTGATAGGCAGAATAGTATACCAAACCTGCAAAAACTAAAAGAATAGTTGCAGTTAAAATGGTAAATAGTATACTTAATTTATTCCTTATTTTCATCTTCTAATTCGTGTGTAATACTTTGGATTTCCATTGAGAATCCTCCCGCTCTACAATCAGCAATCCCTCGCCAGTGCCATCCAAACTGCAGATTAAATCACCATTTCTTTGCCAGAAAGAACTTTTTCCACCCGACGCAAAACCATACGAATCCCCTCCAAAATTAGACATTAACACATTCATAGAGAATGTTTTAGCATATTTCGCCAGATCAGTTAATCCCTGAGCAATTCCATTTGGCGTGTAAAAAATACTGGCAATGTAAAGTGTGCTGTGAGCCAAAGCAGCTCTCGCAGGATGAGCCGGATTTGTTATGTCGGCACAGATTGCAGTTGAAACTATTTCGGTCCCCACCTCGACAACCAGATCATTTACTTCTCCCGGAACGAACGCTATTTCTTCTCCATCATGAAGATACTGTTTGGTATATATTGTTTCTGTCTTGTTTGGTTCAAGAATGAACATTCCAATATGCAAACCTGATTTGAGAAGGATAGGAGCTCCCGCCAAAATAACGATGTTCCTTTCATTCGCCAATTTTCGAAGTTGATCTAATCTTTTATCGTTCTCCAAAAAGGCAAGATCAGCGGCCAGCTCGCGCTCGTACCCAGTCAAAGACATCTCCGGGAACACAACCAGTTGAGCTCCATGATCCGCTGCAAGATTTACTAACCTATAATGATCGGCCAGATTTTGAGAAATGTTTTGTTTTGCCGGAATGGTTTGTGCAGCAGCAATAATCATGGTTCAATTAAGTTCTCCGTGTCTAAGTATGAAGCCCATACCGGCTTTGGTGTGGATCAATTTTTGTTCAAAATTCTTGTCAACTTTTTTTCTGAGATAATTTATATAGACATCGATAAAATTGGTTCCCGTATCAAAATGAGTATCCCAAACCTTATCGGCAATTTCCGTTCTTGACAATACGCGCTCACTATTCTGCATCATGTATTCCAACAACTTGAATTCCTTAGGAGTCAGAACAATCTCAATGCCCGAACGTTTTACAATTTTTGTCTGATCATTCAGTTCAAGGTCTGCATATTTCAAAATATAATCCTGACGTTTGGAATTAACAGCGCTACGTTTCGTCAATGCGCGTAGTCTAACATGGAGTTCCCGAAAGTCAAATGGCTTAACGAGATAGTCATCGGCACCTGCGTCAAACGCTTCAACTTTGTCATTCGTCGTTCCAAGTGCAGTTAACATAAGAATGGGTATATCAGGTTTAACAGCGCGAACTTCTTTGCACAAATCAATACCATTAATATTTGGAAGAATTATGTCCATGATAATCAGATCATAATCATTTTGCAAAGCAAGGTACTTACCAGTTAAACCATCGAAGGCAAGGGTAGTTGCGTAGCCATTTTCTTCCAATCCTTGTTTAACCAGAACTGCAAGTCTTTCTTCATCTTCAATAACCAGGATATTCATTCGAAGCACTTGATAACTTTCCGCTAAATTACAATCATTTCTTCTTAAAAAGCAGCTTAACCCTCCAAATTCACGCGTTGAGAAACTTTTCGTTCAATATTTGATTTCAAACCTCAAAAAATATCACCTCTGAAATCACTTTCAAATATTTCATTTCCAACATATTACACATTATATTACCGTTTTCAATAGCGCTTAGGTTTTGATGAATAATGTATGCTGAACTACTGATCGGTTCAGACAAATGTCGAAGCCAATGTCCGCATAATTTTAGACAGATAATTGTTGTATAATTTATATTATGTTAAATAGATTATCTGACAAAAAAGAAGATACTATTTAAATAGTATCTTCTTTTCCTTATTGGTATTACTTTTTATTCTTCTGTACAAGCAACCTGTTTTCCAGCAAATTGTTCAAGAACGTTATTAACTGTTGCAAGGTTTTCCTTTGCTTCAGCTTCGTCTTTTACCTGGATTGCTTTTTCGAAATATGGTTTCGCTTTTTTGAAACGTCCGCAAACACGGCCTTCAACTTCTTTGCCTTTTGCCTGGTAGTCAGTCATGCTCATGTTGTCCACTTCACGTTTCAGCTCAACAGCTTCGTTGAAGTAAAAAACGCCAAGATTATACAACGCATCGTAGTTTGCTGCATCGATTTCCAAAACTTTCTTATATGCGGTAATCGCTTCGTTGTTAGCAGTTGTCTTTTTTGCTTTCAAATCAGCAAGTTCTTTTTCAAGAGCCGCATTGTCGTTTCCTTTGGAAGCTTCTTCCGCTGCTTTGATCTCACCCTGAATTGCAACGATTGCATCAGTTGATTCTTTTTTCTTAGCAGTTACATCAGCCAACTGACGTTTCAAATCAGGTTTCGGCGCTTTTTTGATCAAGCCGCTGATACGTTTGATTTCTCCGTCGTAAATTTCAATCTTTCCTTTTTCTGCTTCAAGCTTTTTAGTCAAATCAGCTGTCTTGCTAGCTCCACCACCGATTTTACCCTGAATTTCTTTAATCTTTGTACCCAATTTGGTGTTCATGTTATCATAAAGAATACCAAGGTTTACGATATTCTGAACGTTTGTAGGATCAGATTTCGTAAGGTTAGTTAATTCAGCAATCGCCTGATCTTCTTTACCAGAAGCTAATAAAATATTAACAACCTCAGATTTAAGGTCTTTGTTATTTGGAGAACGCTCCAGACCTTTATTCAAAGTTGCTACAGCTTTATCAAAATTGTTTTCTGCACGGTATAGCTGAGCGAGTCCGTAGAATACGCTAGGATCTTTTCCGCCGTTTTCAGCATATTTTTCGAACTGTGTTTTCGCTTCTTCTTTTTTGTCAATCTGCTGAGCAGCAATACCGCCATACAAACTTGCCAATGTATCTTTCGCGTTAACCTGCTGCGCCATCTGGAACATTTCCAAAGCACCTGCAAGATTTTTGTTTTGATATTTTTCTGCTCCCTGTCTTACAAAAGCGTTAAACAAAGAAGGATCTTCGCCGGTTAAAAACTTCTGAGCATCTTTTGCTTTCTTAGGATCAAGTTCAGCAGCTTTTTTATATGATTCAAAAGCAGTCTTGGCAGCACTTGAATCCAATTCAGAACTTTGTGACGCTATGGAAGAATATGTGGTTGCCCGATCCATCCAAAAACTTGCTTTTGCACTCGCTTTGGGATCCGATACCCCTTTATCGCTTTTTTCTTTATCCTTACGGAGTTGATCTACCATAGCCTTGTTAACAGCATCCTGCGAAAAAGCAGAAAAGCTAATAAGGCCAAGTGCAGAAACAAAAAACATTTTTTTCATAGATCTCGATTGGTTGTGAATGAACATTACTAAATACAAATATTAATAATTACGCTGATTATTACAAAAATCATGCCTCTGGCGCGTCAGAATCGTCGTTTTCAACATCTTCGTCTTCATCATCCTCACTTTCGATTGCATCAGCAATTTCATCTTCTATGACTTCTGCGTCATCGCCTTTAATGATCAGCGAGTCAGTTGCTTCGTTGATGATCACGTTTCCGTCTTCGTCAAATTCTTCTGCTTTTTCATCCGGATCTTTCAGGATTCGGGTTACCGAAGTAATTTCATCAGAATTGTTCAAGCGGATCAGTTTAACACCTTGTGTGTTACGACCGGCCTGGCGAATATCCAGAACGCTCATACGAATAGCGATGCCGTTTCTGGTGATGATCATTAAATCATCCTGCTCCGTCACTTCACGAATGGCAACAAGTTTTCCGACTTTATCCGTCGCATTCATCGTAGAAACCCCTTTTCCTCCACGATTTGTCACACGGTAACTATCAATTAATGAACGTTTACCAAATCCATTTTCAGAAACTACCAGCAGTTGAGCATCTTCACGGTTAATACAAACCATACCGATCACTTTGTTTGCCGGATCGTTAAGATTTATACCGCGAACACCGGCAGCCGTTCTTCCCATTGGCCTCACTCCTTTCTCGTTGAAGCGAACCGCGCGTCCTGCACTTGAAGCTATGACTATATCGTTGTCTCCATTTGTCAAAGCAACATCTAACAGACGGTCACCTTCATTAATCGAGATCGCAATGATACCGTTCGTACGTGGACGAGAGTATGCTTCCAGCAAAGTTTTCTTGATCGTTCCTTGCTCGGTACACATAATGAGGTAATTATTGTTGATATAATCCTCATTTGTCAAAGTGCGAACGTTTATTACGGAACGGATCGAATCACCGTTTTCGAGACTGATTAAATTCTGGATCGGCCGTCCCTTCGAAGTTTTGCTTCCTTCCGGCACTTCATATACTTTCATCCAGAACAACTTACCATATTCGGTAAAGATGAGCAGATAATTAAGCATCGTCGCTGAGAACAAATGCTCAGTAAAGTCGGTGTCCTTGGTTTTCACTCCGCGCGAACCTACCCCACCCCTTGTCTGCGTGCGATACTCAGCCAACGGGGTACGTTTAATATAACCTTCATGAGAAATGGTAATAAGCATTTCTTCATCAGGAATCATATCCTCGTCGCTGAATTCTTCTGCGGCAAATTCAATCTGCGTACGACGCTCGTCACCGTAACGGTCTTTGATATCTCCAAGCTCAGTCTTAATTATATCATACTTGCGGTATTCGTTTGCAAGAATATCTTTTAAGTCAGCGATCACAAGCATGATCTCATCATATTCCTTAACAATTTTGTCTCTTTCAAGACCTGTCAACCTTTGCAGACGAAGTTCAAGAATCGCTTTTGCCTGAATCTCGCTCAGCGCAAAGTTCTCCATCAAACCATTTTTCGCAATCTCAGGATCACGTGCACTGCGGATCAACGCAATTACTGCATCAAGGTTATCAAGAGCGATAATCAAACCTTGTAAAATATGCGCTCTTTTTTCTGCTTCGCGTAATTCGTATTCCGTACGTCGTGTGATAACGATGATACGGTGATCGATAAAATGCTTGATCAGATCTTTCAGGTTCAACATCACCGGACGGCCTTTAACGAGCGCCACGTTGTTTACACTGAATGAAGATTGAAGCGGAGTATATTTATATAAGTGATTAAGAACGATATTTGGAATCGCATCTTTTTTCAGATCAAAAACGATACGCATCCCGTCTCTATCTGACTCATCACGGATATCCGAAATACCATCCAGTTTTTTATTATTGATCAAACCTGCAATTCCTTCAATCATGGCCGCTTTATTAGTCATGTAAGGAATTTCGGTCACAATTATTTGTTCACGTCCTGTTTTTGTAACATCAAAAGATGCTTTCGCGCGAACAATAATTCGTCCGCGGCCAGTTTCCATTGCCGCACGAACACCCTGATAACCGTAGATGATACCACCTGTCGGAAAATCCGGCGCTTTAACGTGTTGCATCAATTCTGGAATCGTAATATCATTATTATCGATATACGCCATTACGCCATCCACAACTTCGGACAAGTTGTGCGGCGCCATATTGGTGGCCATACCAACGGCAATACCTGAGGAACCGTTTACAAGTAAGTTTGGGAATTTAGCAGGAAGAACTGTCGGTTCCTCGAGCGAATCATCAAAGTTAGGCTGAAAGTCAACTGTGTCCTTACCCAGATCATTTAACAACTCATCGGCCAGACGTTTAAGTCTCGCTTCTGTATAACGCATCGCTGCTGGTGAATCACCATCAACCGATCCAAAGTTTCCTTGTCCGTCCACCAGCATATAACGCAAAGACCATGGCTGAGCCATACGAACCATTGTGTTATATACCGAAGCATCACCGTGCGGGTGATACTTACCTAAAACCTCCCCTACTATACGAGCTGATTTTTTATGGGATTTATTATAGTTAACACCCAAATCAGACATACCATACAACACGCGTCTGTGCACCGGTTTCAAACCATCGCGAACGTCGGGTAAAGCGCGGGAAATAATAACTGACATCGAGTAATCGATGTATGCTCCTCGCATTTCATCCTCAATATTAATGGGGATAATGTTTTCACCTGAAGATTCTGCCATAAAGAATTAGAAAAGAATCAAAAATTTAAAATGAGAGATTGATTTTATACAAATACTCACTGGATTATTACAATGCCGTAACTACCAAAAAGTCAAATTTCGCTATTTTTAGGCATTCTAACAAACTTCTTGGAGCCTTATTACAGCAAGACTTTCTATCACCGTGATACTGCGGAATTTAGAATTACACGGGCACCTGAATTACCATTCTCATTTAATCATTTTGGTACTTATTAAAGGGCTATTTTAAATCATTTTCGGGAGGTGAGAAGAATAAATTTTGAAACAAATCCGGTTCTATCGTTAAATTTGCTTATCCGCCTCCTTATAATCGATAAACCTCATTACCTAAATTCCTTTCTATGCCATTAGTACTAACTTTCCTTTCCATTCTGTGCCTGATTTTACTGATTGCCTGGCTCAAAATTGATACGTTCATTTCTTTTCTTCTTGTTTCAATTGGCCTGGGACTTGCCAGCGGACTCGATGTTGAGACAGTCAGTAAAGCAATACAAAAAGGAGTTGGTGGTACACTGGGTGATCTGGTCCTTATCGTTGGGTTTGGAGCCATGCTCGGAAAACTCGTAGCCGACAGTGGAGCCGCGCAGCGAATAACGGATGCACTGATCGGTGTTTTCGGACAAAAATATATTCAGTGGGGAATGGCCCTTGCAGGTTTCGTTATCGGAATTCCGCTTTTTTACAACGCTGGTTTCGTCATCGTTATTCCTTTGATATTCATGATAAGCGCCACAGCTCGTCTTCCTTTACTATACATTGGAATACCGATGCTTTCGGCGCTTTCGGTAGCACACGGTTATTTACCCCCGCATCCATCGCCGGCCGCTATCGCCAGTCAGTTGAGCGCGGATCTGGGGAAAACTTTATTTTACGGACTGATTGTTTCAATTCCTGCCATCGCCATCGCCGGCCCAATATTCGGGAGTACTCTAAAAAGATTCACGCCAAAACCTGACGAAGATTTATTCAACGTCAAGCCACGCCCGACAGCCGAATTGCCGGGTCTTGGAATTAGCGTCGTCACAGCTTTGCTGCCGGTTTTTCTTCTGACGAGCATGTCTGGTGTGAAGGGCCTTTATCCTGATAATCAATTAATAGCACTACTTGCAGAGCCCTATTTCGGGATGCTTATCTCAGTGCTTTTTGCAGCATATGCGCTCGGGATACAACGTGGACTGAATATGAAAGCCGTTGGAAAATCTATGGAAGAAGCTTTCAAAGGGGTTTCAGTAATCCTGCTGATCATCGCAGGTGCCGGAGTTTTTAAGGAAATAATGACAGCCAGCGGCGTGAGTACTTACATCGCTGAAAGTCTCGTAGGAATTGATATTTCGCCAATTATTTTAAGCTGGGGAATTGCAGCTGTTATCCGCGTTTGTGTGGGTTCAGCTACCGTTGCCGGATTAACTACTGTCGGAATTCTCTCACCCCTGTTAATCCATTCTCCTGTGCCGCCCGAACTGATTGTATTATCCATCGGATCAGGAAGTTTGATGTTCTCGCACCTAAACGACGGGGGGTTCTGGTTGTTCAAAGAATACTTCAATCTGAGCATCAAAGATACGCTTCTGACCTGGTCAGTTATGGAAACAATTGTCTCAATAATGGGTTTGTTGGGGGTTTTAGTATTAAATTTGTTCGTATAAGAGTAAAGCAGGCCTGCATTTGCATCTTTCCAAAAACGATACTTTAAATCATTAATATCAAATTATTAGATGACTCCTGAATCCAATTTCGAAGCACTAGGACTTAATTTGCCGCCAGCTCCAAAACCGCTTGGCGTTTATAAACCATATCTTATCGTCGACAATCGTTGGGTTTATGTTTCAGGACATGGGACCGTTCAGGATGATGGCAGTCTGATCATTGGCCGCATCGGAGCTGATCTTGACGTTGAAGAAGGCAAACTGGCAGCTCGCCAGGTTGGTCTGACGATCTTATCTACTTTAAAGTCCAATCTGGGAAGTCTCAACCGCATCAAGCGTGTGATTAAGATTTTAGGCATGGTCAATGCAACAAGTGATTTCGAACGCCATCCCTACGTGATCAATGGATGCAGCGAATTATTTGCAAAGGTTTGGGGGGAAGAAAATGGTATTGGCGTAAGAAGCGCCGTCGGTATGGGAACCTTACCAGATAATATTCCTGTTGAAATTGAAGCAATGTTCGAACTGGAAGAAAACTAAGATCTTTCCTGATTGCTGATTTGAATTAGTAACTGATTGTTAATCAAAACTATTCGGATCAGCAATTTTTCAATTTTTACCAATCATAACCCCAAAGACAATGTGGTATCTGCTCAACAAGCCAGAAGAAGTAATTTCCCCTTCTCTTCTTTTTTATAAAGATAGAATCGAAAATAATATTCGTAGTATGGTGCATATGGCCGGTGATGCAGACCGTCTGGTTCCACATGTAAAGACGCACAAGACCGGTGAGATAGTAAAAATTCAACTGAACGCTGGTGTATCAAAATTTAAATGCGCCACGATCGCAGAAGCAGAAATGCTGGCAGAAGCAGGTGCAAAATGGGTTTTGATCGCCTATCAATTGACCGGAATTAATATCCAGCGTTTGTTTGCGCTTAGAAAAAAATATCCAGAAACGACATTTTCATCATTAATCGATAACGAGCAATCTGCACAGGCGCTGGAAGAAATTTCAGCAGCAGAAAACTTTGTATCGACTATATTTATAGATGTCAACAATGGAATGAACCGCTCGGGGCACCCTACCAATGGTCTGCTGCTTTCCCTTTATCGCTTCCTTTCCGGACTTTCAAATGTTTCGGTATCCGGAGTTCATGTTTACGACGGTCATATCAGAAATCCTGAATTTTCAGAAAGAAAAGCGCATAGTGATGCAGATTTTGAAAAGGTATTTCCCCTGCTGGACTTGATCCGAGAAGATATCGGAGCCGAACCAGTTGTCATCGCAGGAGGCTCCCCAACCTTTACAGTCCACGCGCTTCGCCCTGATGTGCTACTAAGTCCCGGTACAAACGTACTTTGGGATTGGGGTTACGGAGATCAGTTTGATGAGCAGCCTTTTTTACATGCGGCACTAATTTTAACACGTGTCGTTTCAAAACCTTCGGCAGGTGTCGTAACCATTGATCTGGGACACAAAGCAGTATCGGCTGAAAACCCGATTGACAAACGCTTCCGCCTGTTAAACCTTAACGGATATACAGTGACTGGTCAAAGTGAAGAACATGGCGTTCTGCAAATCGGGGAAGACACCTGGGAGTCGATTCAAATCGGCGACGTCTACTATGCCCTGCCTTATCACATTTGTCCTTCGGTCGCCTTGCATGATTATGCCTCAGTAATTGAAACTGGCGAAGTGATCGACGAATGGAAAATTGTTGCAAGAAATCGCCGGATTACTATTTAAATGTAAAAATCCTAAACCTTGAATGAGCCAGCATGACTCATTCAAAATTCACTCATTCAATCATTAAAAGTAGCATGTTTCTTTTTGATGCCCATCTGGACCTTTCCATGAATGCTGTGGAATGGAACCGTGACCTTACCCAGGATCTTAATGCAATTCGTGACCGCGAAAAAAATCTGACCGATAAACCGGATCGCGGTCTGGGCGTTGTGAGTTTTCCTGAAATGCGGAAGGGAAATATAGGAATGTGTGTGGCCACACAGATTGCACGTTTTGTAAAACCAGATAGTAAAATTCCAGGCTGGCATTCTCAGGCACAGGCCTGGGCGCAGACGCAAGCGCAGATCGCCTGGTATAAAGCAATGGAAGAAGCAGGAGAAATGGTACAAATCACGAATTTGACTGCCCTGCATCAACACTTAACACTTTGGAGAAATGCCGAATCAACAGAGAATTTACCGATTGGTTATATCCTGAGCCTTGAAGGAGCTGACTCTTTTATTAGTTTAAAGAATCTGGAAATTGCTTACAATTATGGTCTCCGCGCAATCGGCCCCGCTCATTACGGCCCGGGTGTTTACGCATACGGAACAGATTCAGACCAACCATTATCACAAAAAGGAAAAGATTTGCTGGCAGAAATGGATCGGTACAATATGATCCTTGATGCTACTCATTTGTGCGACAGCGCATTTTGGGACGCGATGAAAATATATCAGGGCCCAGTTTGGGCAAGCCATAATCTTACCCGTAAGGTCACTCCGCATAACCGGCAGTATTCAGACGAAATGATTTTGGAATTAATCGGCAGAAAAGCTGTAATCGGCATGGCCTTCGATGCCTGGATGATGATTCCGGGTTGGGTTCGCGGCAAATCAACACCACAAAATACCGGTCTGGTGATTGAGCATATCGCAGAACATATTGACCACATATGCCAGCTGGCTGGCAGTGCTTCATACGTCGGTATCGGCTCCGATCTTGATGGCGCGTTCGGCAAAGAACAAGCTCCTGGAGATATGGATTCTATTGCTGACCTTCAATCCATCACAGGTATTCTTAGCCGCAGAGGTTATTCGGAACAGGATATCGAACAAATTATGTGGAAGAACTGGGTTGATTTTTTAGACAGATCCTGGGCCTGAGTTCACCGAAAATTCTGCATGAAAATATTACTTGTTGAAGATGATTCCCGTATCAGCAGCTTCCTTCAGAAAGGTCTGGAGGAAGCCGGATATTCTGTATATCTGGCCAGTGATGGATATGAGGCCCGCGATATGATCAGTGCTGATTCATGGGATCTATTCATTCTGGACGTTATGCTTCCGGATATCGACGGGCTTCAACTCGCGCAATTAATTCGTTATAAAAAAATTGATACGCCGGTCCTGATGCTCAGTGCGCTTGGAGAGGCAGAAGACAAAATCAAAGCACTGGACATCGGGGCAGACGACTACCTCGTAAAACCAATCCATTTCCCTGAGCTTATTTCCCGGATTAAAGCCCTCCGAAGAAGATATGAACTGCACTACTCCAAAGATCAGACACTTCAATGCGACGATCTGTCAGTCAATCTTGATACTCACGCAGTAAAACGTGGCAACAAACAAATCCAGTTATCGGCAAAAGAATTTAAACTTCTTGTGTTCCTTCTTGAAAACAAAAACAAAACTGTTACCCGTTCGCAAATTCTAAGCGCAGTTTGGAATACAAATCTGGACACATTCACAAATGTTGTGGATGTTTATATCTCGTATCTGCGAAATAAAATTGATAACGACGCTGCTTCTAAATTAATAAAGACGGTCAAAGGTCGCGGTTACATAATCTCCGGCGACAAATAGCTTCACTCGAAATACTTTCACATCTATCCTGTTCCATCACAGTTACAAATTGATAAGCAAGAATAACTATTTCCTTAGTTGTTTGATTAGATTTTCATTAATATTTAACAATTTCATCACAAATTATCTTTAATATTTTATATTTACAATGCTATATTTGAACAAATAAAGAATAGCAATTCTTATTTGGAATAATTATAAATTATATCGATCTTTGCTATGTAGCGTGTGACGGATTTTACAAGTGCGACCGAATTAAAAATTTAGCAAATCACTTTCAGCAATTATTAATCTATCAGCAATGAAGCCAATATATCAAATATCTTTTCGTACCAAATTACCTGACGTTTTATCTTTCCAGAAGTTGCACGACTGTCTTAAAAAGCTGAATGTCAAACATTGGGCATACGATTTTAAAGAATTTCTACTAAGTCTAAGATCAGAACTTGAAGATTTCAGAAAAATTCAGTCGGAGCTTCGTTCGGCAGGTTTCAAATGTGATTTTATAAAAATGGAAAACATGAAAGGCTCAGACGAAATGTTGGCGGCTTAGCCTTTTAGCAATAAAAAAACAGCAAGTCGAAATCGGCTTGCTGTTTTTTTGTTTGAGGATATGTTATTCTTCCGGTGAAGAGATCATAAATTTTAGGAAGTGGAAAACTTCCTGCTGGTTACGGATATGATTTCTTGCAGCAGAAAGGTCATCGCCAATTTTAATTGTATATGAAGTTGACGGTAATGCCTCGAACATATCTTCGTCCGTAGTATCGTCTCCCATGGCCAGAACGAAATCATAATCTCCATTTTCAACAAATGTCCTGGCGGCCGTTCCTTTATTAAATGCTGTTTTTTTGACTTCAACCACTTTGTTGCCGTCGATAATCTGAAGATTGAGTTCCGGCTGAACAAAACTTTTCAATTGCCAAATCAACTCCTGAGCCCTGCGTACAGCATATTCCTGATCTTCTGCAGTACGGTAATGCCAGGCAAGCGATGTTTCTTTTTCTTCAACAAACGCACCCGGGCAACGTTTTGCATAAATATCCAGAATTGGCCTGATACTTTCCTTCCAGTTTTCCTCATAGCTGTCATTTAAAGTCCACTCGTCGCTGTCCTTTGTCTTGATCAAAGCGCCATGCTCGGCAATGATATGAACGGGAAGGTCTTTAAAAAGTTCATGAAGAAAATACCTGTCGCGGCCGCTGATGATGATGACCGTATCGCGTTTTGCCAGGTCCATAATCAGTTTTTTTGTATCAACAGAGACGATTGCCTTGGCAGGATCCGGCACAATAGGTGCTAACGTTCCATCGTAGTCGAAGAATAAAATTCTATTGGACGATGCGGCATAGGCTTTCCGAATATCGTCAATTCCTTTATTTGTGAGAAAAACCTGACGCAGTCTTTCATGTTCTTGTTCAAGCATAATCATTTGGGTAAAAAAGTCATTTGTCCAGGCAAAGACATCATATTCTCTGATCCTGGTCTGCATGGCATTCATGCGTTTGGTCTGTTCTTCTTCCGGCATTTCAAAAGCTCGTTTTATTGCATCCGCAATATCCTGATCATCAAGCGGATTAATGATCAGAGCCTCTCCCAGTTCGGCAGCTGCACCAGCCATTTCACTAAGAATCAATACACCTTTTTTATCTTTGCGACTCGCTACATACTCTTTGCA
Source organism: Dyadobacter koreensis (assembly GCF_900108855.1). Lineage (GTDB taxonomy): Bacteria > Bacteroidota > Bacteroidia > Cytophagales > Spirosomataceae > Dyadobacter > Dyadobacter koreensis. The sequence continues at coordinate 171,010 of NZ_FNXY01000004.1, read as the reverse complement.
AACGAGATTCATTCCATCCCTTACCGGCGTAATCAGTGCGACATCGCTGGCGGTATACATTCCAAGAAGTTCATCGTAGGGCATCGACCGATATTGATAAATGATCGGCTGCCAGTTTATATTGCCGAAGTTGGCGTTAATTCTTCCAACGGTCTGATCAATATCAGACTTCATTTGCTGATACTGTTCGATACTGTCTCTTGAAGGAACGACGACCATGACGAATGAAACTTTCTCATGCCAATCCGGATACACCTCCAGAAATCTTTGAAAACCATGCAAGCGGTGCAGTATACCTTTGGAATAATCAAGCCGGTCTACTGAAAAAATTATTTTTTCTTTCAACGACGCTCTTACCTGCTCCCGCTCTTTCTTGACCGCCGGCTCATCAAAGGCAGAGTTGAATTTCTTATAATCTATACTGATCGGAAAAGAATCTACTTTCACGATCCGGTTACTCATGTTTATATAATGAAGCTTATTGCCGTAGCCCGATACCATTCGCGCCGCTTTTAGGAAATATTCCACATAGTCATTGGTATGAAACCCAACCACGTCAGCACCCAAAATTCCATCAATTATTGCCTTACGCCATTTTACCGGCAACATTCTGAACAATTCGAATGACGGGAAAGGGATGTGGAAAAAGAACCCTATTTTGTTTTGGGGAAATTGCTGCCGGATCATATCCGGTAAAAGCATCAGCTGATAATCCTGAACCCAGACCACATCGTCAGGTTGAATGATCTCGGCAACTTTATCGAAAAACAATTTATTGGCAATCTGATAGCTTTCAAAATAAGCATCATCAAACTTGGCTAGCGAAGGAAAGTAGTGACATAATGGCCAAATTAGGTTGTTGCAAAAACCCTCATAATAATTTTCATTCACCTCTGTCGGTATGAAAACCGGGTGAGCCTGGAAGCTGTCGTTAGCAAGAGACTGACCTTCAAGTTCCTCAGGTGTATTTTCACTGAAACCAACCCACTGGATTTTTTCTTCCGAGTTGAACGGAGAACCTTCTTGCTCATGCACGAGAGAAAGTACTGCTGACACTAATCCACCAGAATTTTGAAAGAGCTGGACCTGGTCATTTTCGCTGATAATCTTGAAAGGTAGTCGATAGGCAACAATGATTAATCTTCCTGATTTTTCTTTATTTTTTAAATTCTTCATATGTTTCAATGCATGTTACTTTCAGATGCATTTGTTTAAATATAGGACATGAGACTGAGTATTTATGTCCACTTTCTTCAATTTACCGCAATTTTTGTTCCAGGAAGAGAGATTTAAGTGATAATTTATCTTTTATCTCAAAATTGTCGAAATTATATATTTCATTTATAGAAAGAAATCTATAATTTTGTACAGCGCCACGCAAGTGGCCTATAGTGTGTGTTGTAGTGCACAAATGATCTTGGCATATGCCGGGATTTTTTTGTTTGTAGGCGGCCCTGGAATTATTGTTTCAGTACCATACCTTGAAAATATTCACCAATCTTCACCTCTGGCATTCAACGCATAATGGTCCGGTACTTATTGATTAATCCGGTTCCAATTTCCACACAAATGCCTTTCAGGGATTAATCCCAAAAAATATAATAATATAATAATGTAGTGTAATGTAATTATTTAAAGATGTTTTCCAGTGTAAATATTGATTATCAAATACTTACTATTTTACGTATTGATTTAAACCGTAAAGCTAGCACGATATTTGCTATATACGTAATAATCGAGGTGAGTTCGCTCATCTTGAGGTGAGAAATATTTAGTAAAGAATCCCGACAGTTGCCGGGATTCTTTCTTTATGAAGCTTTGCGACAGAGTAAATAGAATAATTTCTACATTTACACAGTATTTTATATAACAATTACTAAAAATGAAATAATATATTCTACAAAGTTATTGTTTATGCAAATAATTCGTTCTACTTTTACATCAGTTACCTAATAATGTAGAGTGCTGGGTTAAATAATGAACAAAAGAGCCTTGGTTATACCGAGGCTTTTTTCTTTGTGTCATCTTTAAATAATAAATTTTCAGGTAGACAGGCCTTTAATCACTGCCATTATTCGCAATGGGCAAACATAGCTGGTCAAAATGTTTCTTACTTGGATTTTTTTGAAAGTCCAAACGGAGGACGGATATATAGCTCCACTGAGGCCGTAAAACCGGACGTTTTAATTGGAACTACACCTGCGGGAAGGGTATTACTGATATTGGTACGATATCCTGCAAACAATTCAACACCAATAAGTTTATTGATCTGGCGGTTGTACATCACGCCGGTATCCATATCAATTTTTCGGAACTGACCTGTTTCGTTATTGTTTTCGGCGATATAATAACTTCTGCTGACAGCCTCACTTCGGAACGATAAAATGTCCTTTGACGAAAGGTTGTAACGATAAGAAATTCTTCGGGGCAGGCTGATCTCAATCCCGGCTTTCGGAGAAAAATTATAATTGAAAACAAATACCGGCAAAACATTAAAATTTTGATTTTTGCTTGCCATCAAACCAAAACCTATTTCCTTGTCGATTGATTTTTTCTTTAAATAGACTGCTGTAAAGCTATAATTCAAAGGAACATCCCGGAGTGGTATATTGGCCAGGCTCCCACTTTTGTTAAGCCGGGAAGCCAGAATAAGGAAAGAACTTGGATTAAGCGTAAAAAAAGATTTCATGTCAACACCCATCGAGCGAAGCTTCCAGTTAGACATCTGATGCATCGGATTTTCTCCGCTGGAATTGATTTCCAGCTGCTCCGTTCTGTAATGCGGGCCTAAAATAACCGCATACTTTGGCTTGTGAAGAACGGGGACCCACGCTCGCACATAAATGTCCTCCTGAGTATACCGCTGTGTTTCAGAATTTGCTGAACGATATCTCGCACCCGGCGCCTGCGTGTGTTCGATCGTGATCCATTTTGACGGCCCCATTCCCGGTAAGCCCGGTTGTAAGTCCTGCGCGAAGCAATAACTGTTGAGCAATGTCAGGGAACATGCAACAAATCCAAGATAACGGTTTATCATATAGCACTTATGGAAATTCTTCTCTTACGCTCTGTTATTGCTAAAAGGTACAAAATCATATTGAAGATCAGTTCAGTTGAGCGAGCTTCAACGCGAAAACTTTGTAATTTCAGTTATAATCTGTTTCGACTAATTATTATAGAAAATTACGCACAAAAAGTTACTGATCCCTAGCGAAACAAAGATATGTTTTTAGAAAGTTCCTGAGTATACAAAAATTCGTTGATTATTATATTACAGCCACTTACAACCTAAATAATACAATCAAATAAAGCATTTACTGAGCGATTCCTCCCCTTGATTAGTTTACCCCTGCATCAAAATTATATGGATTTCTGGCCAACGATATTTAATGCGTCCTGAGCTTGTGTGCTAACCAAAAAAAGATTTAGAACCAGAAAAAGAAATCTGCAAATTAAAATTCGGTTAAATCATTACTTGCCGGATATTCATTTCAGTTTCATCGCGTTACCTTATTATAAAATATTTCATTTTGTCTTTAAATACATCTTAGTCAGATTTTGAAGTTTAAAGCCAAAATATTGATATTCATAAATCCCGGTTGAGATTAGTTAAAACCTGTCGAGTTTTCGGCAGGTTTTTTTTACGTTGAAACCATCAAAATTAGCATCTTTTATACAACTAAACGCCCGTCGGTGCTACCTTTGTTTATTATATTGAAAGGAACAAAAAACGCGTCTTTTATATGCTTATTGAACATTGCAGTTTAGAACACATATCGAAACTATCCCTTGTATTTGACGAATACCGCGTCCATTTTGAACAAGAATCCAACCTGGAAGCATCGACGAATTTTTTGAAAGAGAGAATCGGAAATAATCAGGCTGTTGTTTTCGCAGCGATTGATGAAGATTCCACAGATATTATGGGTTTCACTTTGCTGTACCCTATGTATTCTTCACTTAAACTCAAATCAACCTGGACATTGAATGATATGTATATTACTGACAAGTATCGTAAGTTCGGTGTGGCTACACGTCTGCTTGAAACCGTGAAAGCCTTCGGAGCTGAAACAGATGCGCAATGGGTCAATTTAAAAACAGGGACTGAAAATGTGAAGGCACAGGCACTTTACGAAAAGTTTGGGTTCAAAAAAGATGAAGGCTGTTTTTATTATTACCTGCACCAGTAAACGTTCATAAAAGAAAGACATATTTTACTGAGACTTCCAAACCAGATTCTTTAAACATCCGTCAGCGATGACATGAGTATGCTGAGCGCGATGCCAAGATCTCGTTCTACCGCCGAGCGCAAAATTTTCATGGACCTTATCATATGTTTTTTGATCAGGCTTTTAGAAACCCCCATCGCCTCCCCTGCCTCGTCATAGGACATTCCCTGCTGACGGCAGAGCTGGAAAACACGCCTGGTTTGAGGTGTCAGTGTAGATAAAACGGATTGCAAAAATTTGTAATACTCATCCGTCTGCATCCTTTCTTCAATTCCGTTACAAGACTCATTATAGTTACTTACAAATACTGACATGCGCCGTTCATCGAACGATATCTTTCGCAGAATATTCAGACTATGATTTTTGCCGGTTGCAAGTAAATAGCTTTTGAAAGAATGAATTTCACAGAGCCTGTGCCTGTCTTCCCATATTTTGATAAATACCTCCTGACAGGTATCATTTGTAAGATCCTGAGATTTCAGGATGCTGTTTACAAGACGATAGAGGTCAGGTTTGAATTTGAAATATAGTTCGGAAAATGCTTTTTCATCTCCTTCCGAAATTTGCTGCAAAATTTTTGACTCGTTCAGATAAGACATTAAGAAGATCTGGGTTATTGGAACTGGATAACAAAAACTATCAATCTGAAAAATATTATAATCAATATATCTATTATAGCAAACTATAATATTGCCACTAAGTATTTTTACAAAACAATTTACAAATGGAATACAGTAATTGCAAAGAATATTAAAAACTTTCAACTTCGTGATCGTTATTTCACATAAGGTGTTCCTGAGTTATTTTATACGGTTACAAAAAAGAAGCCGGCTTTAAATTGCCGGCTTCTTTAAAACTTAATAAACCTAAAACATAATTATTTCTTTTTTGCCGACTTGTCTTCGCTCAGGTACATCTGAGCCAGTAATTGTGCATATTCATCAATTTTAATAGACCCGATATTGGCCTGTATGGCTATGATCAGATTTTCCTTCGGATAATTCATAATAAAACAACGCGTACCTTTCACTGTACCGCTATGGCCATACCAGTTTCTTCCAGCTCCGTCTTTTCCGACAAACCAAATCAGACCTTGCCATTGCGGAATAACTGTGGCAGATTTAACCGGGCGTACTGACTTTTCGTTTTTCTCAAAATAAGGAGTATACATTTTTGCAATCGTTTCCGGTTTCAAGAGAAGCCCGTCGTTTAGTGCCAGCGCAAGTTTCACCATATCTTCCGAACTGGCTATAATTCCTCCTCCGGCATATTTGTAACTTGTATCTTCATAATCCGGATTTATGATAATTCCGTTTTTATCACGAACGTAGCCCTTTCCACGATTTGGAATAACTCTCGAAGGTACATCGAACCAGGTCGCCAGCATGCCGGCAGGCTGCCAGATATTCCGCTTCATATACTCTTCAAAATTCAGACCGGTCACTTTTTCAACGATCCCATGCATCAGATTACTGGCATAGGAAGAATATGAAAAGTGGGTCCCGGGATCGAAAAGAAGCGAATCGTCACGAAAAATTCGGGTTGCTTCCTCAAAATCGTCGTAGTGGCGCATCCGTTTCAGACCGAAATTATCGTTATCCTTCGCCGCATAATGCCTAATTCCGGAAGTATGCGTAAGGATATGTTTGATTGTAACCGGCTTTTGTTTTTTCGGGAAATACGGAAGATATTTTTGAATCTCGTCATCTAAACTGAGCAAGCCTCTCTCCTCGAGCTGCATGATTGCAATCACCGCGACAGCCTTTGAAACAGAACCAATATTATGAACAGTCTTTCCAGTTTGCGGCACCCTGTTATCCAGATCGGAGAAGCCCACACCGCCCGAAAAAACTATTCTCCCATTTACGGAAACAGTTGCTGAAACTCCGGGAGCTCCACTTTCGTCAGCCACACGCTGAAGATAATTAAGAATATATTTGTTCTCGGAAACTTCCTGGCCAAATCTCGCTGGCTGTGCATAGGTAAGAACCGGCGCACTGACGGTCAGCAAGGAAATTGCAAACGCGTAAATCGTTTTTCTCAAATACTTCATATCGACAAATACTGTATAAAAAATAGCCAAACGCTCAACCTTTTTTAGGAAAATAACTCGACTGAATAAGTTCTTTCACATCCTTGAATTTCTTATTTGGTTTCAGATAACCTGCAAGAAAATTGTAAACCTTGAAACGGATTTCTTTAGCACCGTAGTTGTCAATACGGTCAAAGGTATGCCCACCCGGAATATCCTTATAAACTTCATATTCAAATTTTTTCCCATCCGCTTTCAAGGACTTGATCAAGTGTTCAACTTCAAGCACATTCACGTCCTCGTCGTTGGTATTGGTATGCACAAGAAGCGGCGTTTTTAATTTTTCAGTGTTCCAGGCGGGAGATCTTTTACGATACTCCGCAACATTTTCGTCTGCTGATTTTCCAAGGTGATAGTCGGCAGAATAAGCGTCGCGGTAACTCTGAGATTTATAACCCATTCTTGCTACTAAATCACTTACAGGCACGCCCGCATAAGCCACGGCATAGTCGGACGGATGTTCAAAAATATTCAGCAAAGTGATCATGCCGCCGTGGCTCCATCCTAAAATCCCCACGCGGTTTTTATCAAGAAAATCGTAATTTTTTATCATATAATCCCGGCTGCTGTTTACATCCTCAACTTCCAGTCCGCCATAATCTATCTGTCTGTAAAAACCGGCACCATAACCCGTACTACCACGATAATCTGCCGCAACGACAACGTATTCCTGAGCAATAAGTTCGCGGATAATATGCGCATAGGTGCTGGTGAAATTGCTATGAACACCACCATGCGGAAGTACCAGCAACGGATATTTCTTGTTAACGTCAATATTGGATGGAATAAAAACATAGGCAGAAAAACGAACAGGATTTTTCGCGCCCTGACCCGTGGGATTTTTGATCACCGCCGGTGGCGGGCCGGTAATAATTACTTTATCTACAAAAGCTACATCCGACAATTTGTTATACCAGCTCAGGTCGTCTATCCCTTTTGTCACCTGATCAAAATCATGCTGCATTGCCTCGATTTGTCTGGCCATCCTACTTACCTGATCTTCCAGTGAAGCTTTCGATTTCTCCTGCGAAAAACTGGTTTGACTGATCAGGGAACAAAGAAAAATAAGCGCTTTTTTCTTTATATTCATCATGTTAATGTTACGATTTAAGCTGATTAGGAATGTTTTAACAAAGATATTTGACAAAAAAATCAAACTGCATCGGACAAACTTGAAAAAGTAAAATCCCTGATTTTCAAAGGCGGTACCATATTTCCGCGGCTTCGTACCGGCTTCCCGATCGCTTCGAGATTGTTCAGCATAATCACGGGGCTTTCATTAAACCGGAAGTTTTTTACGGGATGTTTTATCTGACCGTTTTCAATATAGAAAGTACCATCTCTCGTTAATCCTGTGTAAAGTAAAGTCTGAGGATCAAGCCAGCGGGTATACCAGAAACGTGTTACCAAAATTCCTTTCTCCGTTTCTTTAATAAGATCAGCAACCGATTCTGAGCCGCCTTCCATAATAAATCCATCTGGCTGGAGGATCGGCGCAACACCTTTGCTTTGCGCCCAATACCGGGAATAGGACATATTTTTCACCACGCCTTTGTCAAACCAAACCACCTTTTCCAGAGGCAACCCTTCTACTGAAAACGGTTTGGCGGGAATGTCTTTATCAGAAGGATCGGAGTAAATCGTGACGCGCTCATCAAGCAGCTTCTCTCCTATTCTGGTTCCGCCGCCCTTTTTGCTCAGGAAACTTCTACCTTCATCGGCAGTCCGCGCGTCCATTGCCCGGATCATGAATGAGATCAGCTCCCCGGCAGCGGTGGGTTCCAGAATAACGGTGTATTTCCCCGGTTCAAAAGCTTTGGCGCCGCGTGATGAAATGGCTTTTTGAATGGCAATGTTGGTCGAAATCTTTGTGTCAAGTAAGGAACTGTCGTTAAAATCACCAGATCCATAACCGGAGCCCATCCCATCCGCTGTCCGAACTGTTATAGAAAAATCTACAGATGTACTTTTGTTATATGCAAATAGACCTTTACTGTTTCCAAGTGCCTCAAAACCAGCGGAATCTTCCATAAAACCAGCTCCGGTCAGCTTATTCTCGCGGCAGGGCAAAATGCTGTCTTTCGCAAATTTGGCTCTTTGGACGGGGTCAAGTTTAGCAGTAGTATCTAGAAATCCTTTACTTTCCAGATATTTTTGCGGACCGGGCATCGGAAGATATTCTTCATTTTCCGGTGCGAGTTTTGCGACTTCTTCCGATCTTCTCACGGCTTTTTCGAGAGAAGCGTCATCAAACTCGTTCACCGTCGAGGTTCCAAGTTTTTTACCATAAACAGAGGTAATTGACAATGAAAGATTATAAGTTTCTCCACTTGTCGATACAGAATTACCCGCAAACCGAATATTTCCAGTACGTTTTCCCGTCAGCTCAACACTCATTTCGTCAGCTTTGGAATAGCCCAAAACCTTATCAATTATTTTTTTTGCTTCTTCTTTGGTTAAAATCTCCATATGGGATTATCCATTTAATATGTTCAAAAAGCACTTTTCAAAAACTGTGTCTTTTCCGATAAATCAAATCTTACGGCCTGTATTAATCACGTTCACACCATTGAATCGTGAAGTTGAGCAGCCATGGGAAACAGCACTCGACTGTCCGGGCTGTCCTTTTCCATCAAACAAAGTTCCGAACAGACGATAATCGTCCTTATCGCAAATCTTGGTGCACGAGTTCCAGAATTCCTGAGAGTTGGACTGATATGCGGCATTGTCCAGCATTCCGACGATTTCTCCGTTTTTTACCTCGTAAAATAACTGCCCGCTGAACTGAAAGTTGTAACGCTGCTGATCGATCGATGAAGAGCCTCTTCCCAATATATAAATACCTTTTTCTGTATCTTTGATCATATCTGCAACACTGTATTTTTCAGTCCCGGATTGAAGCGAAACATTTGGCATACGCTGAAACTGGATTGAATCCCAGCTGTCAGCGAAGCTGCAGCCCTGAGATTCTTTTTCACCCAGAATATGCACCTGATCACGCGTAGCCTGATAATTTACAAGAATACCGTCTTTAATCAAGTTCCAGTTTTTGCAGGGAACACCTTCGTCGTCATAACCGACTGCCGCCATACTGTTGGGCTGTGTTTTATCCGCGATAAAATTGACAATCTTGCTGCCGTACTGAAAATTTTTAGATTCCCATTTTTCCATTGTCGCAAAGCTTGTTCCGGCCAGGTTAGCTTCGTAGCCAAGAACCCGGTCAAGTTCCAACGGATGTCCGACAGACTCATGAATCGTCAGTCCGAGATTTGAAGGATCCAGGATCATATCATACTTTCCGGCAACGACTGATTTGGCAGACAATTTTTCCTGAGCCTGTTGTGCTGCCAGAATAGCGTCTTCCACCATATCATAAGAAAACCTGTAAACCGTCGGCTTTCCTAAAATCGATTTTTTCTCCGAAGACAGTCCGTCAAGATACTCATAACCCATACCGATCGGCGCACTTAGTGCGTCACGGGTTTTGAATTTCCCGGCTTTTTTATCGACCGCCGTAACAGTAAATGTTGGCCACATACGGTGCACATCCTGATCAATGTAAGAGCCGTCGGTCGATGCAAAATATTTTTGTTCATTAATAAAAAACAGATTAGAGTTGACGAATGTGGCGCCATTTTTGATCGCCTCGCCATTTACCTTCATAAGCAGATCAATCTTTTCTTTAACCGGAATTGTAAAGGCATTTTTCGTGATAGGCGTTTTCCAACTTTGAATCCCGACTCCTTTTTGCGGCGCAAGAATAACCGGCTCCTCCTGCATTTCGGAATTAGCTTTTGCAATGGCAACTGCCGTTGCTGCGCATTTGGCGATACTATCGACCGAGAGATCGTTTGTTGCGCAAAAACCCCAGGTACCATTCGATATTACGCGAATGCCTAAACCATAAGACTCGGAATTAACAATATTTTCGACCCGCATTTCCTTTGTGAAAAAATACTGACGTAAATACCGCCCGATCCGTACATCTGCATACGTTGCGCCCTTACTCTTTGCGGCATTCAAGGCCACATCCGCAAGCTTTTTTTTCACCGCTACATCCATACCCGGCGCCAGTAAATCTTCGGCCGAAATGATTTTCCCCTGAACCAATCCCGATGAAAACAAAGCAGCTCCCATGCCGGATAATTGAACAAATTTTCTTCTATTCATAAGAAACCGCGTTTTCTAAAATGAATTATTTTTAACTGTTAAGGGTAATAGACCGATAGGTTTTCACCCAGAAAATCCGCCTGCTTTCGACAGGCGGACACTAAAATTATTCTCCGGGATGATAGGTCTTCTCGGCATTTGCAAGGACATCTTTTTTGTAGAAGTAAATATCCTTGTATTTGTTATTTATGTATCCGTCAACCTGGTCAGTAAAATGAGGCGACTTAGGGTCAGAGCTAGAACCTCCGGTTAGAATTGTTTTGGCTTTAAGCTCTTTGCCGAACTCTACTACTGCGACAAACGTGTTTCCGGTCGCGCCATAACGATTTTTCGTTTTAGGTCCTTTCCTACTGACGTAGGCATTTAATGATCCTAAATATCCCGGCGTAGCAGGAACTGCCCAGCTCTTTTTACTGTCGCTTGCCAATTCATTTTCTCCATTTCGCTGATAACGGTTGATGGATCCCCACGATACTTTCCAGGTACCAAAATCTTTAGTCAGGTCAATTACGACAGTTTTAAAGGCGTCAACCAACTGTCGCGCCGTAAGATTTTCCGTAGAAACAGCAGCGCCATTGGTAACAGAATATCTTTCTTCATTCGTATAAGGTTTCTCTAGTTTGGCTACGTCCAGTTCGATTACTTTTTCAATCCACATCACAGCAAGCGTGGTTGCTATTGAACTCGTATCTGTATGAAAGTTCCATGATTTGAGCGCCTCAATCGGGCCAGCGAGTTCAGGCGAACGTGTTTCCATACCTTCATATGCGCAAACAAGGTTTGGAATGAAACGCGCTGCGTTGGGGAGATATGTATCATGCGCGGCTGCAACAATGTCGTCAATCGTCGCATCTTTAATTTTTTCAAGAACACGGACAGCGTTCATTGCACGGGGCGTTTGCCCATCCGGAAACATGTAAGAGGGTTTTTGGCTCATCAGAGAATCAAAAGGGCCGGTGGCATATAAGACCGTAGAATTACAGTTTTGAAGCCAGCCGTTTGCCGGATTTTTGTAATTAGGAATCTCATCAAGAGAATAAATACCCTTCCACTCAGTTGCATCCGTACTCCCGTCAACCGGACGTTTCCAGTTTAGCGCGGGATCTTTTTTGGGCACAAAGTTGCCATGCCAGTAAGCAATATTTCCATCACGATCAGCATAAACTACGTTGCTTCCTGTCATCACGCGTTTATCCATAGAAGCCTTGAATTGATCGAAATTTTTCGCCTTCATTTTTTCCCAGTGCATGGCAAGCAAGTCAATACTTCCGTCGACCGTTTTAAGCGTAACCCATTTTTTATTCAGAATTGAAACAACCGGCCCGTGATGCGTACGGTATACCGTAAACTTTTTGGTTAACAATTTATCTCCCTGTTTGTAAGGAACTGTAATTTCGGTGCTGTCCACAGCCCGTGATTCACCGTTATACTTATAGAAATATTTACCGTCTTTTTGTTCAACTGTTTCTGCGTAAAGATCTTTCCCGTCCGACAACGAGACCGGGTGCATCCAGCCAAGATATTCATTGAAACCCTGAAACAAACTAAATTGTCCGATAAATGGCGCTCCATAAGAGTTCAAACCTTCCTCACTCACAACCTGAATTTCGATCCTGCCGTAAAATTCGGAATGCGGATTTATCAAAAGCATTGCGTTTTTATTTTTCGTTCTCGATGGAGCAATCGCCCAGCCGTTCGATCCGGCAGGTTCCTGAAATTCTCTGGCCTCATCCATTGGAGCATAAGACGTAAACCTTGGCGCCTTTTTTGAATAAAGCGCCACAAAATCAGCCTCATCAAGATTGCTTCCGCCAAGCGCCGGGATATTGTTCATCAGGCACATCCACGGTTCGACGCGTTTGATAAGTTTTGGTTTAACCTGAGGGTGTGTAATCAAATATAAGTTAACACCGCCTGCAAAACCGTCGCAAAGCTTTTGAAGCCACTTTGGAGATTCTTTATAAAGCGCCTTTGCTCTGGTTGAGTCCGTGTAAATGCGCGACCAGAGATCCTTATAAACTGCCGATTCGCCGTCAACTTCTGACTGCCTGCCGAGCCTGCTTATAAGAGATCCTTCCAGTTTATCAAAAAATTCTTCGCATTGCACATAACTCATACCAAAGACGGCTTGTCCATCCGTTTTAGCATATACGTGCGGCACTCCGTAGATATCTTTTGTGATGGTTATTGCTTTTCCTTCCTTTTTCAGCGCCTTAATTTCCTTCGGAGAAAACTGAGCCTGAGCGCCAAATGACAGAGCCAAAAACGCGAGAATTGATATTTTTTTCATTTGAATGCCTTTAAAATTTATTGCTTTTACTATTTATTTATCAGTCAGGCGCATCATCAGGATTGCTGTCCGCTTCACGATGGCTTCAATCGAATTCAGATTTACATATTCACCCGGCGCATGCGCATTTCCACCCTGCACACCGAGACCATCAAGACCGTCCACATATTCAGCCACAAAAGAAATATCCCCCGCGCCGCGTTTTCCCGGATCAAAAGCTTTCACTTCGCCCTGCCCCAAATCCAGGCTCACTTTGTTCAAAACATTCAAAACAGACATATTCCCCTCCGTTGGCGGCATTGAAGGATAGCCATCTTTAAAAGTGATTTCAGCTTTCGTCAGAGGTAAATTCTTTTCAACAATTGTTTTCATTTTCGCACGGGCATTTTGCAGTTGTTCATTGGTAAGAAAACGCAGGTCTCCATTAACCACCGTTGTATTAGCAATCAGATTGGTCTTTCCCGACGCGGTTCCCTCTATGGAAGTCGCCGTCATATCCGTTGCCGTTCCACCCATGATCAGTCCGGGATTGAATGTCAGATTTGGTTCCTGCAATTGTTCATAGAAAGAATTTAAAATTCTGGCCGTTTCGTAGACTGCCCCCGCACCGGCGCCCTGCGAAAAAATCCCGGATGAATGAGCTTGCTTTCCTGAAACTTTCAACGACCAGCCACTGGCACCGCGACGCGCCACCGTTGCATAATTAAAACCAGTTCCATTTTCAAAACCCAGAGCGATATCGCTTCTTTTGGCAATGTCAATAATATCCTTCCGGCTTATCTCGATCGGTGATCCGGCGCTTTCCTCATCACCATGAATAACTACAACAATTTGTCTGTCTTTCAACAGATTTGCTTCCTTCATCGCTCTCAATGCATAAATCATCACCATATTTCCACCTTTCATATCACAAGTTCCAGGCCCGACAGCAATAGAATCTTTTTGTTCCCATTTCTGGAAAGGACTATCGGCTTCGAAAACCGTATCCATATGCCCGATCAGCATGAGCTTTTTCCCTTTTGTACCTTTAATCTCTGCAATCAAATGACCCCCGCGATTCATCGATTCGGGCATATCAATCCAGGTCGTTGTGAACCCTATATCTTCAAGCAATTTTTTATATAATGCGCCGACTTTTTTTACTCCGGCAGGATTTTGCGAACCGCTGTTGATGTTGACAGTCTGCTCCAGAAACTGAATGGATTCCTTGTGGTTTTTCTCCACATTCCTGCTAACAAGAATTTCTTCTTTGGATAATTTCTGCGCAAAAGTTGCAGATTGGAATGATCCCATCAACCCAACAACACAGGCGGTATAAAATTTATAATTCATATCTAAATAATTAAGGATAATAAAAAAGAGGGTTAATTAGTCGAAAGGCGGTGTATGAATATCGCCATCCGCTTAATAATTCCCTCCACATAGTTCAGATTAATATATTCATCCGGCGCATGGGCATTCCCTCCTACCGTTCCCAGGCCGTCGATCACATCAATATATTGAGCGATCTGCGTCATATCGCCGCCGCCACGCAGGGCAGGATCAAAAGCGGTCACTTTTCCCTGACCAAGATCCTGGCTCACCTGACTTAAAATGTTTAATAATTTTTCATTTCCCGGCGTCGGAGGCATAGCACCAGAGCCACCTGTGAATGTAATTTCAGCCTCGGTATGCATGAATCCTTCATTCACGATAGCCTGCATTTTGGCTCGTGCTTTTTCCATTTGTCCGATGGAAATATACCGAAGATCGCCCTTGACAATACTGGTTGTCGCTACGATGTTTGACTTACCGAATGCAGTCCCCCGCAGTCCCGTAGAATCAAGATCAGCCTCTGCCCCGGCAACCATAATACCTGGACTGAATGTCAGGTATTTTTCTTGTAATTCTTCTTTAAAGCGGCTCAAAATCCGGGCAGTTTCGTAAATCGCCCCGGGGCCCGCTTTTTCAGAAAAAATCTGACCGGAATGCGACTGTCTGGCTGTAACTTTTAAAGTCCAGCCGCTGCCACCACGTCTGGCAATCGAAGCCGAATTAAACTCTTTTCCCGATTCAAAACAAAGTGCATAATCACTTCGTTTTGCCGCATCTACAAGGTCTTTCCGACTGATTTCAATCGGTGAACCAGCACTTTCTTCGTCGCCATGAATCACAATGACGATCTGCCTGTCTTTCAGCTGACCCGTCTCGTGCAAGGCTTTCAACGCATACAGCATAATCATAATACCTCCCTTGGTATCATTGGCACCAGGTCCTGAAGCAATTGAATCTCTCACCGACCATTTCTGAAATGGACTATTCAGATCAAAAACCGTGTCCATGTGAGAATTAAGAAGCAATTTTTTGCCTTTGTCTCCTTTGATTTCAGCAACCAGATGCCCACCTCTTTTCATAGAGGCAGGCATATCAACCCAGGTTGTGGTGAACCCCATATCATCAAGCATTTTTCGGTAAATCGCTCCGACTTTTTTTACACCGCCCGTGTTATTGGTACCGCTGTTTATGTTTACCGTAGTTTCGAGAAACTTCACCGCTTCTGCATGATTCATTTCTACATTCTTCAAAATAGCAGTTTCCTGCTTCGTCAGTTTTTGCCCGAACGAAACTTCGGGTAAAAAATTCACTGCGGAAATAATCGTAAGTAAAATTATTTTCGAATTCATGAAATCTGCATTAGCAAGTTGTCTTCTTTACTTTCTGTAATCAAGCGCCGGTTTCCTTTCGCCCAGCAGCGCTTCATACCTGAATTCCGATCCTCTTCTTTCATCCAGCTCAGCCTTGGCAGATTTCAATACCGTAGGATCTTTAAAAATATCATAAGCCGAAAGTGCCATGGACTTTGCGGCAACCATCATGCCTTTCGTCCCTATTGAAGTCCCGCCACAAGCAACTGCCTGCCAACTGTGACCAGGCGTTCCGGGCACAAAAGTTGCTATGCGAACACCAGCCGTAGGAACTGCCCAGCTTACGTCTCCCACATCAGTAGAACCTGCTCCGCCCTCGCGGATCTTTTCAAGTTTATATGGCTGAATGACATTGGCTACATCCAGTGAAGGAGCCTTACCAATAAAAGAGGTCTGAATCTTCTCTGCAAAAGCCTTCTCCTCGTCGGTATACTTAACCCCGCCGGTCGTGTTCAGATTTTCATACATAATCTTCGCCAGCGTTTCATTGGGAAGCAAATTATAGACTCCGCCGATGACTTCATACTCCATTTTGGTCTCCGTACCCAAAGCAGATCCCTGCGCCGCTTTTACAACACGGGCAAAAATATCCTTTACGACCTGCATTTCAGGATGCCGGACGTAATAGTATACTTCGGCAAAATCAGGAACAACATTTGGAGCTTCCCCGCCTTTGGTAATCACGTAATGGATACGTGTTTCCGAAGGGATATGTTCGCGCATCATATTGACCATATCATTCATCGCCTCAACACCATCTAATGCCGAACGGCCCCGGTCAGGAGCAGCGGCAGCATGAGCAGAAATGCCACGAAAACGGAATTTTGCAGACATATTGGCCAGTGAAGAGGTGGCGTTTGCCAGATTTCTGTCGCCTGGATGCCAATGTAAAACGGCGTCAATATTTTTGAACAAACCTTCCCTCACCATGAACACCTTTCCTGAGCCGCCTTCTTCCGCAGGTGTTCCAAAAACCGTGATCGTCCCCTTTGTACCACTGCTTTTCAGCCAGTCCTTTACTGCGATTCCGGCAGCAACAGAACCGACCCCGAAAAGATTGTGGCCACAACCATGGCCTGCTGCACCTTCTTTTATTTCTTTTTGGACCGGCTCGTCAGTCTGTGACAATCCGGGTAGCGCGTCAAATTCGGCAAGGATCCCGATATTGGGCCCATCAGTTCCATAGGTTGCAACGAATGCCGTAGGAATTCCTGCAACGCCTGCGGTCACTTCAAATCCTGCAGATTTCAACCGTTGCTGAAGTAATGCGGAGCTTTTTTCTTCCTGATAACCGGGCTCTGCATACTCCCAGATTTTTTTTGCATCCGCAGCATAATCGGGTGTTAATTTATCGAGAGAAGAAGCAATTTGCTCCTTCTCCGATTTTTTCTGACCCATTACGTGCCCGGACAAATAACAAAGCAACCCCAGCAGAATGATTCGTCTTTTCATGGTATCTATTTGTAAATGGGAACAAGATCAAACAAACCTGGCGCTGGTTTCGGGCTGTTGGAATTTGAGTTCAACTCATTTTGAGAATAAATGAACCTTCCCGGAAGCTGAGCTCCGTTATTAGGAGTAAGCTTAATTCCTACGGATTCTGTACGTGTACGACGTTCGTCGTTCCAGCCCAGATGTGTTCCGTAGAAAGTCACATATCTTTCTTCCAGAATTTCACGCAGCAGCGCGTTGTCTGCTGTGATGTTATCCTTGTTCTCCATTCCGCCAGCGGCGAAGTCTGCCGCAACATAAGGTTCGTACTTGTAAGTTCCAGCAACTTTATAAGTCGCGTGCAGATATCCACCCGAATTCAGGAATGCCCGGTAAGCATTTAAATGACCCAGCGCAACGTCGAAACCTTTTCCCGAGCGCAAAGCAGATTCTGCAAGCGTCAAGATATTTTCCTGATAGGTGATTAATGGAAAACTAGCATCTCTTGCAAAGAAGCCACGCGCTGCTGTTGTTGTTAATGTATTGGGCTCAATAACTCCCGGCGCATTCACACCCGCTTCGAGATAATAAAACTTAAATCTGGCAGTTTCGTTTGTTTTTGCATTTCCCCGGTATTTTGCGTTGGCAGGATTTAACAAAAATGTCAGATATGAATCTTCACCTGTGATACTGCCTGCCCGAATATTTGTTAGAAAACTATAATTAGCATTCTCGTTAACGCTGGCTGTTGTTCCGTGTAAAGAATATAAAGAATTTGCATAGGCACTTACGCCAGACGTGGCGGCCGTAAGAGCTGCTTCATATTGTTTTGTATCCACCAGTAAGCGCGCTTTTAAGCTATATGCAATTTGTTTCCATTTCGTCGCATCGCCTGACAGATGAATATCTTCCGCACTAACCGTTCCAATTCCTGATTCCAGATCGGCAATCGCTTCATCCAGACGCGCAATCAGTTTTGGATATAACTCTGCCTGTGTTTCAAATTTCGGATTGGGATAAAGCTCCGTATTTCCTGATTCAGTGAACGGAATATCACCCCAAAGTTCAGTCGCCGTCGCCATGCCATTTACCTGAATAATTTTGGTTATTCCGGCCATCTTCCGGTTTCCTAACGTCTCCGCTTTTTCAATAGCAATCAGCGCATTTTTGTTGACACCTGAGAAGAATAGATTCCAGTCGTCGTCAAAGTTGTTCGCTGTGATCTGATATAAATACCAGGTACCTAATTGCTGGAAAGTCCCCTTTCCATAACCCGACCAAACAATTCCCAGTCGGCTTGCAAGCCCTTCCTGAGCAGCCATGTTAGCAATCTGTGTTCCTGTAAACACATATCTTGCCGGTGCATCCGTAGCATTATTGGGATCTTTATTCAAATCGTCAACGATGGACTCGCATGAAGTGAAACCGAGGCCGATCATCAGGGCAAAAACAGATTTATATATCCTTTTCATGAGTTATCAATTTTGGAAATTAATAATTGACTTTTAAGCTGAAAACAAGTGATTTCGTGTTTGGATTGTTGAAGTAATCCACGCCACGGGCATTTCCAACTCCTGATACGTTCGTCTCAGGATCGACTCCGACGATTTTTGTCCACAAAACCGGATTTCGTCCCGTCACAGTAAAATCAATCGATTGTAGTTTCGTCTTCTTGCGGAAGGCCTGGGATTTCAAGCTGTAGCCCAGTGATATTTCACGAATACGAGTCCAGCTTCCATCTCTTACAAACTGCTCTGCAAGTTGTCCGGAGTGACCACCGATTGAAGTATAGAACGACTGATCAAGCAGCACAGGACCGCCACCGTAATTTGCGATATTTCCTCTCACGGTTGTTCCCGCAGGCGTCATTTTGCCTGCATAATTGTAGGTATCCTGGGCCAGGGTAACCTCATGCCCTACGTCTGCGTAAGTACCAAAATTTACCAATACAGCTTTTGTACCTTCATAAAAATCGGAACCCTGAGATGTTTCAAATAAAACATTCATAGAGAAATTTTTGTAGGAAACATTGGTACCGAATCCACCTCTCCATTTCGGATTTGGATTCCCAATAATACCCAATGTCGTTCCTAATTGAGGGAAACCATTCGCTGTCAAATCCATTGAGCCGTCTTCTTTGCGTCGGTAAACTCCACCGTAAAATGATGACAGCGCATGTCCGACACTCGCTACCGTGCTCAGTGCTCCGCCGGTAAACGTAATTATTTCTGTACCTCCAAGGTCAGTAACTTTATTATTATTCTTGCTCCAATTCGCGAAAACATTAACGTTCCAGTCTGTCTTTTGAAGTAAATTATAGCTTAAATCAAGTTCCAGACCTTTGTTTTCCATTTTCCCGGCGTTCGTATATTTCTGGGTAAAACCAGTTGAACCAGCAGCAGAAACCTGTAAAAGAAGATCTTTGATCTCATTTTGGTAATAGGTGAAACCAGCAGAAAGCTTGTTTTTAAAGAAACGCAGATCCGTTCCCAGTTCCCATTCCGTTTTACGTTCAGGTTTCAATTCAGGATCGCCTTGTGTGTAACTTTGAACATAAGCTCCACCGTAACCAGCGCCGCTCAAATCTGTCGCCCAGCTACCGAATGCAGCATTGACGTAAGATGTGGTATTCTTGTATGCCTCAGGCTGAATACCTACGATACCGTAAGAAGCGCGAACTTTACCGAAAGATAATATTTCATTATTCGCCAGTGCAGGAAGTTGTGTAAACTGCCATGCTATATCAGAAGAAGGATAATAAAAAGTCGACTTCGATTGACTTCCAAAGGTAGACCCTGCCTCACCAGCTGCGGAAACATTCAGATAGACCTGATCATAAAACCCAAGGTTAACGGTGGAATATAAACGCGCCATACGTCGATGCGTTTCGCTGTTATAAGGATTATTATTAGCAAACGTAGAGTTTGTGAAGTTTGAAGGGGCGTCTTCCAGAATAAAATTATTCATGATCCCGCCCAGGCTGTTGTATTTTCGGTCGTTCACATTAAAACCAACAATCAATGTCCCGGTAATATCTTTGGTAATGTTATGTGTAGCGCGGCCGATGATATCCATGTTCAATTCGGTCTCTTTGATCATCTGCTGCTCATAACGGCCGGCACCAGAGTTGACAACGGAATTAACCGGATCGTTTGTCACACGTCTGTCGGTATACGTATCGAGTCCTCCTCTTGCAGTAATATTGAACCAGTTCGTCGGACTGATTACCGCTTCGGTGCTCATGATAAACCTGTCGACTTCGGATAAGTTGGTAAGTTCATTGATCGTCCACAAAGGATCGTTATAACTTGGATTGGACGATGCACCAAGATAATTGCGGTAGGAACGCTGGCGGTTCAAAACCGGAGAAGCCGTTGGAGAAGAATAATACGAACCTTTCCAGTAACGGCTGTCAAAATCCGGTGCGGAGCGAAGCATACCTAAATATAAACCGCTGGTATTATCTCCTTTCTGGATTCTGTTGGAAGTCGTTTTTACATAGGTCGCATTTGTGGAGACACGGACAATATCATTAAATTGGCGCGTGCTGTTGAAACGAACGGAGCTTCTTTTGTAATCGCTTTGTCCCGCAAAAATACCTTTTTGAGATAAATTACCAAGACTTAAATAGAAGTTCCCTTTATCATTCCCACCACTGATGGCCAGGTTATTGTCAAAATAGGTTCCGGTACGGAAAACAGCATCTTCTCTCGCCTGGTTATACACTTCCTGCGAATTCTTTTTTATGATCGGATAGAAAGTGGGGCCGTTATATGACTCAAATCTGGCTCCGTTCATATTAACCTCGTCGGCGCCTCCTGATCTTGTCGATATTTTATCTCCCCAGGAATACTGAGTGGTCGGGTTGTAGGCCCCAGCCGTTCCTTGACCGAAAGCAGACTGCAACGGATGCAATACATTTACTTTATCAAATGACGCAGTAGATGTATAGCTGATATTCATTTTTTTATCATCCGCACCTCTTTTCGTAGTTATAACAATTACACCGTTAGCAGCGCGCGATCCCCAGAGACCGGCAGCAGAAGCTCCTTTGAGTACTTGCATGCTGGCGATGTCTTCGGGATTGATATCGTTTAAGCGAGACTGCTGCGCTACGCCGCCTCTCGCGTCACCAGTTGTGCTGTTGCTCATCGGAATACCATCAATAATCACCAAAGGCTGGTTAGAGCCCGTGATCGTATTTTGTCCACGTATCTGAATATTTGAACCTGCGCCGGGATCGCCTGAGGAGCGGGAAATCTGTACGCCGGCCGCTTTACCCGCCAGACCATTTATAACACCTGTTTCACCAGAACGGCGAATATCATCTGCCTTGATCGTAGAAGATGTAGAACCCATTCTGTCTTTGTTTTCACGAAAACCCAGGGCCGTAACAACCACTTCGCTCAACTGTTTTGAATCCGTAGCAAGCGAGACATTAATTGTTGAAGAGCTTCCTACTGGTACTTCCTTAGATAAAAAGCCCAGAAAGGAGAAAACCAGCACATCGCTTTCTCCCGGAACGTCAATCGTGTAGTTTCCCTCGGCGTCCGTTGAGGTTCCATTCATGGTCCCTTTGATGATTACGTTCACACCGGGAACACCTGATCCATCTTCCTCCGAGGTAACTTTTCCCTTTACCTTAATCACAGCATCGGAATGAGAAAACTCATTAATAATGATTTTTTCGCCAGATCTGGCCGGATAACCTATGCTGCCTGTTAGCAGAATAATCCAGAGCGCGACGGCTTTCTTGGGTAGGAGTTTATTCATGATCGTTATCATTATGGGTTAATAATTATTCGGACTGCCATTACCTAAACTCGTTGCATATCGCCCCGTATTGGATTTCATATAACAATACATAGGCAATTATTTATTTTGAACTTATACAAAAAGTCAATATAAAATTTGCACGATTACCCATAAGACAAAAAAATCAAAAAACCGGGTACCCCCGTTTGATAACTTCTTTAAAAGTTTAAATTCTTTCTAATTATTCTAATAAAGTAAAGCTCAGCTTATTAAAACAAAGCTCATACTCAGGATTTAAAGCCAACATTCAGAAGCGCATGCATAAGAAGAAATCTAAAAAAATTTCTATAATACCAAGAACATCAGCCGGATCGCAAATTTTGCCTTGTGCAAACTTTCAGCTAAACTGTTTATTTATTAATATTGTAAGTAGTTGATGTATAATCTATATCAATTAAAGGTTACGATATTTTGTAAAGGACTCAGGACTTCCCGGGTTCTTTATTTTTTTAATTTATCATACAGATTTAAGTACGTCAACTTCAAAAAATCAGTCCTTTTTCTCCTATGCCGGTGAAATTTTAAACATGAATGACAAATCATTTTAATACTGTAAATGAAAACGGGAAAATCCGGCTTGAACCATTATCAATTTTTCACTGGTAATTATTTTTTGCAAAATGCTGTTAGGAACCAAGTGAAAGGTGACGTAATAATGCGCTGCCGGTTAAGTTTTATTTACAATGTTGAAAAAATCAGCCTTCCTAATTCTCTTACTTGGTTCCTGCCTGTGCGCTTATTCTCAGGAAACATGGAAGTTACATACCGAAAAAGAGGGCGTTAAAGTGTTCACAAAATCCATTTTAACATCAAAAGTCAAGGCACTCAAAATCGAGACTTTTTTAAATGCCACAGCCTCTGAGTTAGTTAATGTTTTGCTGGATATCGACAGGGAAAAAGAATGGGTCTATAATACGAAGTCTTGTGTCGTCGTAAAAAAAGTCTCCCCGTCTGATCTGTATTATTATTCCGAAGTTGTACTTCCATGGCCGGCACAAAACAGGGATTTCGTAGCACACATAATGGTTTCTCAAAATCCATCTACCAAAGTAGTTACAATCGACGCTCCCTGCGTTCCGGGATTTGTAGCGGAAAAACCAGGAATCGTCAGAATTGTTCAGTCGACAGGCAAATGGATCATCACCCCGATGCCGAAAAGACAGGTCAAAATTGAGTACTCGCTGGCGGTCGATCCGGCTGGATCTATTCCTGCCTGGCTCGTAAACCTGGTCGCCTCACAAGGGCCACTGGAAACATTCAGAATGTTAAAAATTCAGTTACAAAAGCCTGAATATCGCAATATCCGGTTGTCATATATCGCAGATTAGCCCGTAAGACAAAATATGGTGACAAAAGCCAACGAGTGAAGCTAGCAAAAATATATCCTTGATTGTGAGCGTATTAAGTGAATAATATTTTAGATTCCAGGCACCATTATGGCCTGAATTAAAATACAATTAAAAGTAAATTAAAATTTAATGCTAAATTTTTAATCTGAAGAGCATCCCTGATCGTATGTGATTTGTAAACATTATCTCACTTCACTTAAGATGCTTATGAAATTTTTTAGCAGTCTGGCCAAACAAGCGTTATTCGCAACCGCGCTCACCTCATCGATGGTTCTGGTATCGTGCGAAGATCACCGCATGTCTCCAACGGAGCAATCACTTCCCGACAGAATGTTCTGGGCATTGTCAGATGACAATAAAATTCACCAAATCAATGTTAAAAACACTACTACACCTCTAAAATCACTTACGGTAACGGGTCTTGTAGCCGGGGATATGTTGGCAGGAATCGATTTCCGCCCGGCAACCGGACAGCTTTACGCTATCAGTAAACAAGGTAATCTTTATCAAATAAGCCTTATAGCTGGCGCAACCGAAGGAAGAGCTACCCGCATTGGCGACGCTCCACTGGCAACTGCATTATCAGGCGCTAACATCGGATTTGACTTCAACCCTACGGTTGATAAAATTCGCGTAACGACTAGCAGCACACAAAATCTACGCGTTCATCCGGAAACGGGCGTGATCGTTGCTACCGATTTAGTTTTAAAAGGATATTCAAATCCACAAATTGGCGCAGTTGCTTACACGAACAGCCGCGCAGGCGTAACTGCTGCTCCGGGCGTTGGTACTGCGCTGTATGATATTGACCCGACAACGGATCAGCTATACCTTCAGACACCTCCAAACGACGGAGGGCTTGTTGCTGTCGGCAGTCGCTTTGATATTGACATAGAAGACGTTGGTGGTTTTGATATTTCCCCAGACGTAAACGCATCTGATGTTTATCCAATTGCCTCTGTAAAATATCAGGGTAAATGGGAATTGGATCATGTGAATCTTACAACAGGTAAACTTCAAAAACTTGGAGATTTCCCGGCTGGTGTAAACGTGATAGGAATTGCGATTCCTTCGTTACCAGTTGCTTATGCTTTGGACGGTGTAAATGGCTTGCGCATTTTCAACCCAACTACGGGCGCAAGTTATGGCAGCAAGGCTATTATGGGAATTCCAACGGGCGTTTTATTAGCTGGTATTGATATCAGACCAGTAAACGGACGCTTATATGCCTTGGGAATGAACAGCAAAATATATAGCATCGACCTAGGTTCAGGAATGGCATCAGAAGCTGCAACTTTGAAATTAGCAAATGGAACCCCGGTGATGCTTAACGGAACGATCTTCGGTGTAGACTTTAATCCAGTTGCCGACAGACTTCGTGTAGTAAGTGAAACAGGACAAAATTTACGTATCAACGTTGCACCGGGGGAAATGAATGGCGTTACAGTCGTTGACGGTCAATTGAATATTACTGGCTCCGCCCTATCGCCATTTGTGACAGCGGGAGCTTATACGAACAGTTATCCAGGCGCTTCGGCTACCACGTTATTTGATATAGATAGCCAGTCGAATCTGTTGTATACCCAGGCACCGCCAAATGACGGGTCTCTGGCTCAACCTAAAAACCTTAACCTTGACGTTGATTCTAATATCGGATTCGATATCGGAAATGCCTCAGGAGTTGGTTATGGAATATTCACAGTTGGAGGGGTTACCAATTTCTATTCTGTGGATCTTGCTACAGGTGCAGTTTCTATGAAGTTTACTTATCCAGGATCTGTTAAAGGACTTGCGTTAGGTTTTGGATTATAATTAGAAATGATACTAAAAGCGGTGATCAGGAAATCCTGATCACCGCTTTTTTTTTAAGGCAGTTTTTTAAACTATCCATTCACAACCTGCCCACCATTCGGATGTAATACCTGTCCGCTGATATACGACGAATCCTCGCTTGCCAGAAATACATAACACGGAGCCACTTCACAGGGTTGACCGGGTCTTTTAAACGGCGTATCTTTTCCAAATTCAGCAACGTGCTCTTCGTCAAAAGTCGCCGGAATCAGCGGCGTCCAGATCGGGCCGGGCGCTACGGCGTTGACCCGGATTCCCTTATCGACAAGATTGACAGATAGCGAACGGGTGAACGAAGTGATAGCTCCCTTTGTGGACGAATAATCCAGCAATCCAGGACTTCCATGATATGCCGTGATAGATGTGGAATTGATGATAGAGTCACCTTCCTGCAAATGCGAAAGCGCGGCCTGCGTAAAATAGAAAAACGAAAAAATATTGGTACTAAATGTATTTGTTAGCTGAGCAGAAGAAATTTCTTCAATATTTTCTTTCGGATGTTGTTCTGCTGCATTGTTGACCAGAATATTAAGTTTTCCAAATTCGCGTATGACTGTACCTACGGCTTCCTGGCAAAATTCCTGCTGCCTGACATCTCCCGGGATCAACAAACATCGCTTGCCCTCAGCCTCAACCATTCGCCGGGTTTCAGCTGCATCCTGATCTTCGCACAAATAAACAATGGCAACATCGGCACCTTCCCGTGCAAAATGAACGGCAACTGACCTCCCAATACCACTATCCCCGCCAGTGATCAATGCAACTTTGCCGTCGAGCTTTCCGCTTCCCCGATAATTTTCACGAATAACAACCGGTTCCGGATTCATGATTCCCTCAATTCCGGGTTGCTTCTTTTGCGTCTGTCCTTTGGTATCTATGCTAAATTCCATGTTGTTGATGAGTTGATTTGACCGCCGCTGTTAAAAAAATATGCCAGAGAAAGAATTGGTGGTTAAACAAAGTCTGCTTTGTAACGATGTGCTTGAACTGTCTGCGTTGGTATAATTCTTGTTAGACACACGGCAAGCAAATGATCGGTTATACTTCACCATAACATTCTAAAACTTTTTAAAATGGCTCAAAATGACGAACCGAAAGGTTCAAATCAAAAACTGGAAGATTTGGATGCTTTCAAGGAAAACGGCACAAACGAATTTTTGACGACAAATCAGGGACTGAAAGTCAATGATAACCAGAATTCTTTGAAGGCTGGAGAACGTGGCGCGACCCTACTCGAAGATTTTATTTTAAGAGAAAAAATAACTCATTTCGACCATGAGCGTATTCCAGAACGTATTGTACACGCGAGAGGTACGGGAGCTCACGGATATTTTCAGGTTTACGAATCGCTCTCAAAGTACACAAAGGCAAAATTCCTGAACGATCCTTCTATCAAAACCCCGGTTTTCGTTAGATTTTCAACTGTTGCAGGATCTCGCGGATCAAGTGACCTGGCACGCGATGTTCGAGGATTCTCAGTGAAATTTTATACCCAGGAAGGGAATTATGATCTTGTGG
Source organism: Dyadobacter koreensis (assembly GCF_900108855.1). Lineage (GTDB taxonomy): Bacteria > Bacteroidota > Bacteroidia > Cytophagales > Spirosomataceae > Dyadobacter > Dyadobacter koreensis. The sequence continues at coordinate 144,581 of NZ_FNXY01000004.1, read as the reverse complement.
GAAATAACATGCCGGTGTTTTTTATTCAGGATGCAATTAAATTTCCTGATCTTATCCATGCAGTCAAGCCGGAACCGCACAACGAGATTCCGCAAGCTGCTTCCGCACATGATACCTTCTGGGATTTCATTTCACTGATGCCGGAAAGTACCCACATGATCATGTGGGCGATGAGTGACCGCGCGCTGCCCCGCAGTTTAAGAATGATGGAAGGATTCGGCGTTCATACATTCCGTCTCATAAACGAAAGCGGAGAAGCTGTCTTTGTGAAATTTCATTGGAAACCTATCCTGGGCGTGCACTCAGTTGCCTGGGACGAAGCAACTAAAATTTCAGGTAAGGATCCTGATTTTCACCGCCGGGATCTGTGGGAAGCTATCGAATCGGGAGCCTATCCAGAGTGGGAACTAGGGATACAGGTTGTTGAGGAAAAAGATGAACACAACTTCCCGTTCGATCTGTTAGACCCGACTAAGATAATACCTGAGGAGCTTGTGCCTGTCCAGCGTGTTGGAAAACTGACACTGCATCAGAATCCTGCAAACTTTTTTGCTGAAACAGAACAGGTGGCGTTTCACCCAGGCCATCTTGTTCCCGGAATTGATTTCACCAACGATCCTTTGCTTCAGGGAAGATTATTTTCATACACCGATACACAGTTATCGAGGCTAGGAAGCCCTAACTTCCATGAGATTCCGATCAACAGATCAATTCCAACGGTTCACAATAATCAGCGTGATGGACATATGCGCCAGCTGATTAATACAAACCAAACCAGTTATGAGCCTAACAGTATTGGCGGAAATTTCCCAAAACAGGCTACCGTTGCGGAAGGAGGCTTTTCTACTTATGCCGAGCGCATAGATGCTAGAAAAGTCAGAGCAAGAAGCAAGAGTTTTACAGATCATTTTAGTCAGGCAACCTTGTTTTTTAATAGTCAGTCTGAAGCGGAAAAAAATCACATTGTCGACGCGCTATCCTTTGAATTGGGTAAAGTTGACCGGGAAGAAATCCGGGTGCGTATGGTTGGTATACTAACGCAGGTAGATAGTACGCTGGCAGCAAAAGTTGCAGATAATCTTGGAATTGAAGTACCGGCTGAACCAGAAAAGCCAATGAATCATTCGGTACCTGCTGACGCAAATCCGGAAGACTATCAGCCTACGAAAGTGGATCAGAAACTTGAAAAATCCACCGCTCTAAGCATGGCCAATACGGTTAAAAACACGATCAAGTCAAGACAGATTGCTATTCTTGCAGCAGACGGCGTTGAAGAGGCAGCACTTAATGAAATGACAAAAGCGTTGCTGGCAGAAGGTGCTGTTGCAAAGATTATTTCGCCAAAACTAGGCTATATTAAAGGGACAAAGGGAGCGAAGATCAAAGTGGATATGGCATTTTTGACTGCGACTTCGGTTGTATTCGATGCGGTTTATGTACCAAGCGGGCCGGAAAGTGCAAAGGCTCTGATCAATGAACCCGATGCGATTCATTTTATTAATGAAGCATACAGACATTGCAAGGCGATCGGTGCAGAAGGCGAAGGTATCGACGTATTAAAAGCCTCATATCTGGGAAAAGATTTCGCAGTAACACCACTGGAAATGGACCAGCAAACTGCGGAAGGAATTATTTTGATCTTCCGCGATGGCGAAGGCGGCAATAAAGAGAAAGAATTCATAAATGCGGTGGCGCAGCATCGCTTCTGGGAAAGGGAATTAAAAAGCAAAGTTCCCGCCTGATAATCACATATTTCAATACAAAAAATGGCCATCGTTCGATGGCCATTTTTTGTATTGAAGAACCTAATAATCAGGCTAAATCAGAATCTACATCGACCAGTGTTCTTTTTCCGTATTTATTTACAAAAGTTTCCCTAACCCGCTCCGACATATTTAGATACGGAATCCATATTGCCACTGCGATGATTTGTCTGATGATCTGACTAACGGATTCGCCGCTCACACTCAGATTAAAAAACAGATTTATCACAGCAGCATCGACAATCAGATACGCGAGTGTTCCTGCCATAAAAACAGAATAAAGTACTGGAAATGAGTCTCGTTTTTTAAAAAATAAAACCAGAAGTAGGCCTGTGAAACAAGCTCCGAAAAGGATGACCGCCAATTCCACCAGAAACATAAAATGAAATGTAAATAACTTCAGACCGGATTGCCCCAAAACAGAATCCCATCCTGAATTCGTAAAATAGACTCCAAAAGACCCTGTCAAAGTTGTAGATAAAATCAGGAGCAACCGCATAAGCAATCCAATCGCCAATAAGATTAACCAGCCGTCTATTTTTAATCCCGAAATATCTGCCGGGACAGTTCCAGGAGAATATTTATATAACTTCAAGCAAACCCATAAGCTGCCCCCAAAAACTAAAATTCCGAACAAAACCATTCCGATATTCAGGTTTTCTCCATTTGCAGCCGGTCCGTCAGAATCATTTAATTCGTATTCCAGGTAGTCATAGAGTTTGTCCATATCTTTCCTGAACTGCGAAACCTGTTCCGGGAGAATATGATCTTTTAACACCGCATAATCGTAATGAAGCTCCCAGATATTTTCAGCAGAAATGAATTTTGAAGAAAACTTAATTTCATAAGCTTCCCGTTTTATTTCCCATTGATCCTGAATAACACTTTGTGACGTGGGCAGAGCCAGTCGGATCCTGTAATCCAAACGGTAAGGATAACGCAGAGATACCGGATTTTTTCGAGGACGATTTGGCAAATTGATAAGTTGGTCGTAAAGGATTTTTCCCAGAATTAAAAAAGTATATTTATGCCTGGTGCTGTCATACTGCCAGCCATTTTTCATACTATACCGCTCGACCAGCGAAATGTTGTTGGCCTGCCTCTGATCATAAAACTCTAAAGAATCCAATATTTCAAATTCGGCATGTTTATACGTGTCACGATAATAATTCAGATAATTTTTTCAGTTTCAGAAAAACTTCCTCCTTGAAGAATGGACCGGATATTGTTCGCTTCCTGGTCAAAGTAAACTGTTTTCACAAATAACGATCCGACACCTGACGAGTCAAATTTGTCTGGAATCCGGATATCCTCCGTCACTGAAACGCTTCCGCTAATTGCACCTGCAATGGGGATAAGATCTTTTTGGCCGGGTCTCAGGGGAAGTCCGGCACCATAATCAGGAAAAGAAATCTGAGTCGCCGCGCCTCCTTGAAGCACAGAAGTTGCATCCACGAAATGAAACGTTTTTTGCTTGTCTCCCACTGCAAAACGAGCGACCACATGATTAAAATCTGAGGGAGTTGGAAGGTAGTCCAGCACATGAGACCGATAATAAGTATCCACCAGCACAGGATCACATTCGATTTTATTGGCGCGCAACAGTGCACATAGAAGCGAGACCTTATCCTTACAATCACCATAACGCTGTTTGAAAACATCTTCAGGTTTATGCGGACGATGGGAATTCTCGCCTGTTTCCACACCCAGATATCGAATTTCATCCTGAACAAAGCGAACTGCTTTTTCAATAAATTCGTAATCACTCTCCCCGGATGTTTTTTTTCAAAGATCTACTTTTGCTTTTAATTCGCCCGATATTTCCGGTATCTGGTAGAGTTGCAGCCCCCAATCCACGACCTCTTTCCAGCTCCGAAACTCGGTTACCTGAACATAGGGATAATTGTAAAACCAGGAGGGGGTATGTTCTTCGAAGGGTATATTTTTCAGATTTTTTATATCCCACTCATAGATGGAGCTCTTTGCTGATTTTTTGAGCGTTTTTACGGGCGGTTTGTTGAAATCTTTAAAATTCAGAAATCTGCCATTTTCTGAAATAATAGCGTAATGGACATGTGATATGTAATCATACGTGCTGAAACTAAATATTCCGGAGTACTTATTCTGGAACACTGAATTCCATCCGGATACCGAGTAAGAAAATTCTATCCGGTCTCCTTTACGGATATCTTTCAGGACCAGCGACGCTGAATAATTTCCATTATAAATGAAACGTTGCCTGTCAGTCTCCTGGGGCATTACTTTGAAATCCGAAATTTTCAGCTGGTTAACTGACTTTCCCTCCCGCCAGATCGTGATGGTATGAAAATTTACTTTTTCATAAGAAGGATCAAAAATGACCGAGATTTCGGACCCGTTTTGAATACCGCTTTCCGTGACAATATTTTTAATGGATCTGTAATACGTTGTCTTCTTTTCCAGATTAACCTGCATATCCGAAAAAGAGAAATAATAACCGTCTGCAAAATCCTTGACAGAAGGCGACTTTCCCGCTGGAATAACCGGCACAACCCAGGATGGAGCAGGTGACACGCCGACCGAAGCGGCCAAAACTTCAAAGCAAACTATTGTAGTGAATGAAAATAACAGGTAAAGTTTTTTGACTAATTTAGAGATGAGGTTCAACGTGAGCGTACATTAAATATAAAACACTGATTAAGGGAGGTAATTTTTCACCAAGATACACGTAAATTTTATCTCAGCAATTACTGCCCCGCCCACTTTATAACTGCCGGGTACAAATCAGCAACAGTCTCACCTGTCTTTTTTGATTGATAAAGCCTCAGCAATTCTTCGTTAAACTCCTTAAACCTTAGAAATCCCCGCCCATTGACCATATTATTTTCCATACCTGCCTTCAATTCAGAAAATGTAGCCTGGTCAAAAACATCTGAATACAAGAGAGTCACAAGACCGTAATTCATATATTCTTCAAAACACGAAAGAACGTTATTATAACCGCCGGACGGTTTGCCGGGTGTGATCCAGCGCGTTAAATCACCAAATGATTTTGAAATCTCCTTAACATAAATTTCGGCTTCCGGATTGAGATAACTGTGGTTAATTTCGGTAAAAGCAATCATCATCCGCTGTCCTTTCCTAAAATCCGGATCCTCTTTTGTTACGCTGTTATTTTTCAGGACAAACGGGAAGTTAATGTGCGCATGCGCTTCTTTAAAGCCATTATCCTCAAAATTGTTTGCCGACTGGTTCCAGCCAACCAGAGGAGAAAAAATCACACGGATCGCAGAGTATTTCGTTTTTGGGAACTGTTTTTCCAGCCAGCTTTTCATCATTCCGACGTCCACATTTTTTTCAAAATCCGCTATCAAACCTGCATAATAATTGACATTTTCCTTATAGAAACTTCTGAATCCAGACTTTTTAGCGAAACGTTCCAGCGCGGGGATATAAGGCGTTAATTCGTTTACTTCGCCCCAGCTCGCCCTGTCGAAAACAGCATGTTTTACAATCCTGCCATTATCGAATTGATATGCATAACTATCCATTTTTAACGGAGCGTACATATCGGAGGATACTTTCAATACAGAATCGATTGTTTTGACTACTGAATCGTCAGAGAACGGCTGAAAGTGCATGTTAACTGATTTGTAGTAATCAGTCCCCTTATATATTGCCTCGGTTTTTCCATAGTCGGTCAATGCGAAAACGATATTTATCAATTCATAAACCTCCGGAATCTCCGTTATCACTTTTCCGTTAAAACGTTTTTTATACCCGTCATTGAATAAGGCAGCCTTAATCTGCCTGTGCGACGTAAAAGTTGCCATTAATGTATCGCCCTTCTGTTCCCGGATGATCATGAAAGTGGATTTTTCCCCATAACGCAATGGCATGGAAATGGAATCTTTTTCCGAAACTATGCCAAGGGTTGAGTTTTCGTTTTCCAGTCCCAGATCATAAGTGAAGGGATTGGGAATATCGTTTATATTATTAAAATTACCGCGCTCCTTATCAATATACATGATCAAACTATTCATTTTCGTCCGGACCACCGGAACCTTTTCCTGGGCGAAGCTCTTAAAACCAGGTATGAGAAGTATCGTAAGCAGAAGGAATAATTTCATTTGTTATGTGTTTAGTACAATCAATTATACTAAAAGAAATCAGTTCCTGAAAGCCTTTCCTATTCGATTCATTGACTTACGCTCAAAAATTCAAATTTTTGCCTGACTTCAAATCTTTCTTACATTTACAAAAAAGAGTCAAATTGAAAAAAAGCGTCACACTGAATGATATCGCAAGGGAACTTAAAATGACCGCGGCAACGGTGTCGCGTGCCTTAAGTGACCATCCCGAAATAAGTCAAAAAACGAAAAAAATTGTTCAGGAGGCTGCACAGAAGCTTAATTATAACTCGAACAGAATAGCCTCCTCACTTCGTTCAGGTAAAACCAACGTCATCGGCGTTTTGATCCCGACAGCCGAAAACGCATTTTTCGGATCGGTTATTCATGGCATAACCAATCTGGCCAGCAAAAATGGTTACTCTGTCCTGATCCACGAGTGCGACGAACTTTATGAGCTCGAAGTCAAAGGAATTCAGACTTTTATCGGAGCCAGGGTTGACGGTATCATCGTCTCGCTTTCCAGAAACACTTTGAATTATGAACACTTTCTGGAAGTCAAGCGCAGGAATATTCCACTTGTGTTTTTTGACCGCGTACCGGATGAAATAGATATTCCTTCGGTTGTTATTGATGGTTATAACGGAGCATTTCTTGCAACGCAGCATTTGATTGACCAGGGCTACAAGCGAATTGCACATATTTCCGGTCCTACTTACATCAAAACGTTCAACGACCGCTATCAAGGATACCTTGCGGCTCTGAGGGCTAACCATATTCAGACAGACGCTGAAATTATCTATACCGGAAATATTTCAATTGATTCGGGTATGGAAGGAACGCGGCATCTTTTACAACTTCAAAATCCGCCAGATGCAATTTTTGCTGCAGAGGATTTCACTGCACTTGGAGCCTTGAAAGAGTTGAAGTCGAGTAAGATTCAAGTGCCGCAGCAGTTCGGTGTTTTCGGTTTTTGTAACGACATGTTCAGCGAACATACCACCCCTTCCCTATCAACAATGGATCAGCAAACCGTTTTAATGGGGCAGGAAGCTTTCAAATTACTATTTGATATGGTAAAAAACGGCATATCGGATAAGGCAAATTCGGTGCGGCAGGTTATTGAGCCGAAGCCTGTTTTTCGGGAATCTACTATGCGCGGGGGCATCTTCAAGTAAATGATTAAAATACAATTTAATTACTAATAATCAACCAGTTATAATATTTGATTATTAACTTTTACATTTTGTATCATTTTCCGTAAACGATTACGTTAATTTGTAATCAGGTATCTTATCCTGACATTCATTTATCTTAAATTCAACGCATGTTTAAAAAATTAATAGTTCCGATATTTTACACGGCACTGTTCTCATCCGCCGCCTTTGGACAAATAGCCACCTCAACCAGCAAAGTAAAATTGCAGCTCGTAACCGATCAGCTCTCCCATCCGACCGCCTTTGCTGTCACGACGAAATCTCCGGAGCTGCTTTTTGTGTGTGAACAGGAAGGAAAAATCCGCATTATTCAAAACGGCAAGTTAGCAGCAACTCCGTTTCTGGATATTACCAAAGAAGTACTGAAAAAAGACGGATACGATGAGCGCGGTCTTTTAGGGCTTGCCTTTCATCCTGATTATGCAACGAACGGGAAGTTTTACGTTTATATGAGCGTGGCGGCAGTGCCGGATGAAAAAGGTGTAAATCATCGGAGTGAGGTTCGTGAATATATTGTTGATAAGGGCAATCCGCTGACTGCGAACAAAAGCTCCATGCGCAAAGTTCTGGTTTTTGATCAGCCGGAATCTAACCACAACGGAGGCGATTTGAAATTTGGAACTGACGGCTTTTTGTACATTTCCGCAGGCGACGGTGGCGGTGCGGATGACAAACATGGCCAATATGGAAACGCCCAGAATCTGTCAAATCTTTTAGGAAAAATATTACGCATCGATGTAAATAATACGCCATACTCTATTCCTGCTGACAATCCTTTCGTAAAAACGCAGGACGCAAAAGGAGAAATTTATGCTTATGGGTTGCGTAATCCATGGCGGTTTAGTTTTGACCGCAATACGAAGCAGCTTTTCGCCGGCGACGTTGGACAAAACAAATATGAGGAAGTTGACGTAATAACGAAGGGAGGAAATTACGGATGGAGACCGATCGAAGGGCTGCATGATTTCAGATCGGATGATCCAAAACCCGTTAACCCGATTGCGACAATTGCAGAATACCCGCATCCGGAAGGTTTAAGCATAACCGGAGGATTTGTATATCGGGGAAAAGCAATTCCGTCATTGGCAGGAAAATACATTTTCGGAGATATGATGGGACCAATCTGGTCACTGACTCCCGGCGCAAATGATAAGTGGACACGGGAAAAATTGTCGATCGGAAAAGATGCAGGCTATTGGCATGTATACAGTTTTGGAGAAGATCTTTCCGGGGAGCTTTATGTCCTTACCGTTCTGCTGGACAGCAATAAAGGTGCGTTATATAAACTGGTTCCATAATTAGACTACCTCAGACCGTTAATTGCTTGCCTGTCCGCCCTTTTCGGGGCGGGCTTTTTTATTGATCTTTTAAATCAGGAAATATTTCCCACGGTAATCGCTCCTTTAAAACTGATCTGCATGCCACTGTTCTATGATATTCGTCAAATTTTAAGTTGATCAAGGTGCTGAGAAAATTAAAAACTCTACAAATCGCTTCAAAAAAGATCAACTAAAACAGATAGAAAGATTTTGTTTTGTCCTTAATAAGTACTCACCAGAACAATTAACTATGCGAAACTCGCGTCGCGCTTTTATCAGAAATACGGCATCTCTCGCATCGCTTTCATTAGTAGATCAATTGCCTGTAACGGTAAATTTGAAAAGTAGACCCGATTACATTCAAGACGGAGGGTTGAAATTTTGCCTTGCGCATTTTTTTGGCATGAACAAACAGCGCATAGAGCTTTCAAAACAAATGCGGGTTCTCGGCGCTGTCGGTGGGATAAACCCGGGAGCTGTGGGGCTTAAAAACATTAAACCCTGGGAGAAAGAAGCTGTTCTCGCTGTACTGGCCGCATGGAAAAAAGAAGGTTTGACACTGCGTGTACTTGAGGGGCCGCCAACTTTATCTGAAAAAACGAAACTGGCACTGGCAGGAAGAGATGAAGAAATCGATCACTTCATCACATTGATGAAAAATCTTTCAATTGCAGGGATTGATACAATATGTTATAACTGGATGCCGGTTATCAGCTGGGCTCGTACGCAGCTCGACAGGCAAAGTCGTGGAGGTGCGCTGGTCAGCGCTTTTGATATGGACAAAATACAGGATCAATCCATTACTGAATACGGGCGGTTCTCAAAGGAAGACATGTGGAAAAATCTGGAGTATTTCCTTCGAGCCGTTATACCTGAGGCTGAAAAAGTCGGCATGAAACTTGCGCTTCACCCAGACGATCCGCCGGTTGACGAAATCCGGGGAATTTCACGTATAATGACATCTGCCGACGCGTTTAAGAGATTAATTGAAATTATACCCAGCCAAAGCAATGGCATTACATTGTGCCAGGGAACTTTTGCCACTATGGGTGAAGATATCCCCTCTATAATTAATTATTTTGGGAAACGTAAAAAAATTCATTTTGTCCATTTCCGTGACGTACGCGGTGATAAAAACCATTTCGAGGAAACATTTCATGATGACGGAAAAACGGATATGTACAAGGCAATGAAATCATATTATGATACTGGATTTCGCGGCCCTATGCGGCCAGATCATGTTCCAACAATGTCCGGGGATAGCAACGAACACGCAGGTTATAGCAACATCGGCGCTCTGTTTGCAATCGGATATATGCGGGGTCTGATCGAATCAATCGCTAAGTCCAATTCAAAAACCTGACAACTCATAAAGAAAACTTGTGTTTATATTCTGATGAATTGTCAGTGAATCTTTGAAGGAATTTACTAAAGATATGGCTGTAATTTCAACAAAGGCATATTGAATTTGGAATATTTTCTCCAGTGTCCTTGAACTTAATTAAACGCTCATAACAATCGCCCCGCACGATGTCAGATGCCAAATTTGACGCGGGAGATCAGTATCACTTTTGACTTTTGAGCGGCCACTTTTTATCCGATTCTTGCCGAACATATCTAATCGAATTTAGAATATTCGTATTCAACCATTTATTAAAATTATTGGCACCCTCAATATATTCATGAAGTGCGTACTCGCTATCCTTCGCGAAATTGCATTGGAGTCATTCCCGTATATTTTTTAAAAAATGAAGCAAAATGCGTCGGTTCCTTAAAAGCCAATTGATACGAAAGCTCCTTGACAGTCAGATGACTCTGCAATAGCAAAGTTTTGGCTGTGTTAATTATTTGCTCATGAATAATATGCAAAGCATTACTTCCGGTCACTCGTTTCGCGAGTGCATTCAAATGATTAGGATGCACAGCCAACTGCTCGGCATAAAATCCAACCGAGCGGCTTTCATCTGCGTTTACGTCTGCCAGGCTTTTCGCAATCAAAGTTTTGTATTTACGAATCAATTCAAGATCATTTTGTCGGGTAGCTTCTGCGAGCGGATATTCGGAAAGTACCTGACGGTTGTACAGACGTTTCACTTGTAAAAGCAATGTCTGAAGATAGGAAGCGATCAGCTCAAATCGATCCGGATTATCGGCATCATATTCTTCTAAAATTTTCTGATACGTCATTTCCAGCCATACCCTTTCCGATTTATCTATCTCAAAAGGGATCGACTTATCGAGCTGCAAAAAGGGAAATTCCTGAATAATATTGGCCAGTTGCTTGTATTTGTAAAGAAACTTTTCCGAAAAAATAATAGATACCCCTTTCAAATCTCCCGGATGGACCGTCCACGCCATAATCTGATAAGGAGATTTAAACATCAGGAACGGAGCTTTGGGATTCATCTTCCAGAAACCTACTTTTACGTCAATATTGAGCTGCTCGTAAAGACTGACAGAATATAATTTATGACGGAATGGCTCAACAGGTTTTTCGTCGAAATTGTTGTAGTAATCTTCGATGCGTTTTACGACAAAATCTTCATCTGGTGGGATGGGAAGCCCAATATACTTTGAAAGCGCAACCAAATTATCAATTTCTTCCATTTCGTTTTTACGTAGTATTTCGGCCCGGCAGCGATACCGGGCCAAAAATCTTATCCCGGATTATTTCCGGGATAACACTACTTAGAAATAAGCCGTTCACCTACATATTAATTTCGTATAAAAGTTGTTTAAATCATTAGAATCTTGAACGTAATCAGCCGATAACGGTCTTCATCGGTGATTAGAAATCAAGCCGAGTGAAACCTGCCATAACCGTTCAGCATTTTCTTTGTCAAGGGCATATGCCGCTACGCCTTCATAGTTTTTTGGACGTTCTTTAAGGGTTGCCGCTTCATTACAATTCTCAAAATATTTTCCACCAATACCATCCAGCAACGGAGAAGTTGCCAGCAATACCGTTGTTGATGCGCCTTGTTGGGCATTCTTGTGAAGTTCCGGCGCGGAGGCCAGTTTGCCGCCAACGTTCCTTTGGAGATTGGTCAAAATAGCGCCGGGGTTCAAGGCATTGGAAGTAATCCCATCTTTCCTCCATTGCTCCGTGATTCCTACTGAAAACAATATTCCGGCAGTTTTTGATTGGCCGTAAGATGTGTAAGGATCATAAGGTCGGAAATTGTAATTTATGTCGTCGAAAACGATCGGAGAGAATAAATTTGCACTTGAACTTACGTTGATCACCCTTGCGGAATGCGCACTTCTTAGTGCCGGGTAAAGGCCGATAGTCAACGCGAAAGGGCCAAGATGGTTGGTTGCAAATTGCAATTCAATCCCGGCGTCCGTTTTTTGAAAATCAGGTCCGGCCATAACTCCGGCGTTGTTTATTAAAATGTCCAGCTTACCATCCCAGCTTGAAACGAATGCATTAATGGAACCAAGATCTTCCAGATCCAGTTGTGCGACATGAATATTTTCGTTCCCAGTTGTCGAAATAACATCCTGAGCGGCTATTTTTCCTGCTTCCGCATTTCTGACTGCAAGTGTAACATCTGCACCTGATCGCGCCAGACTTCTGGCAGTTTCGATACCAATGCCCGAAGAAGCACCCGTTATTATCACTCGTTTCCCTGTCAGGTCTATATCCCCGGCCACCTCATCGGCAGTGGAGTGAAAGCCAAATTTTGTTTTGATTAAAGTCATAATCTATTTCACGTATTTAAAAATACCAAACATGTTACAAAAGAATAAATGAGAATTTCGGCATAAGCCTTTCGCTCATCTAATGAACAATGCAAAGGTCGTGTGAGCAACCTCGATGGAGGTAACAAAAATCAAAGCAGCTATGACAAATATCAAATCAGCCGGATGAAAGAGATCATCCGGCTGATTGAAATAGCGTTTAAATTGATTCAGGAAGTTCACCTGGCAGCTTTTCGTAATGCAGCATACCGATTCCGCATCTTATCCACGTCCATCTTGTTCTTTTTTACTTTAATTAAATTCGCAGTTTCCCGGGGGTCTTTTTTAGTATTGTAGAATTCTTCGTAATTGTGTTCAATAAATTTCATATACTTCATGTTTTCGGAAACAACTCCTTCGACTTTTGGTATCCAGGGACTTCCCAAATAAGTATGTTCGTAGAAAAAATCCTTTCGGGTCCCAACCTTATTTGTCATAACGCCAATGAGGTCTTTTCCCTGGATTGTACCCGGAATCGGGATACCTGCAAGTGATAATATTGTGGGTGCGATGTCGATATTTAAAGCAATTCGATTAGTTTTCTCCCGTTTCATCTTACGCGGCAATGGACCTCCGGAAATAATCAACGGCACCCGGATAGATTCCTCATAACCAAACCATTTTCCCTCTAAACCATGCTCACCCAAAGAAAATCCGTTGTCACCCATAAAGATAATGACGGTATTTTTTTCAAGTTTAAGCTGTTTCAATTGTACCATCATGTCTCCGACGACCTCATCAACTCCACTGATCAAACGATAATAATTCCTGGTAGTTTCCTGTCTAAGCTCCGGGGTAGACAAAAGTGGCTTCCACCGTTCACGGGCAATGTTTTTGTCAGATTTGAACCATTCAGGAAAACTATTCCAATACCTGGGATCAGCAGTAACGGGTTCCGGCATCACTACATTTTGGTAGTATCCTTTATAACGTTCCTGTACAGGAAATGTGGGTGGACGGCCATCCAGTTCGTGTGGGGCTTTGAAACTAACTGACAAACAAAAAGGCCCCTGATCTGCGAACTCGCTTAAAAACTGTTTAATATCTTTGCCTACGCTATCCGTGTGGTGGATGATTTTTCCACTTTTATCAACCATTTCGTAAACTGGCTGCTCTTCTTTGGCACTCGCCCAATAGTCAAAAAGTGAATCCGGCTGTCGTTTTTCATCGATACCGAATTTGCCAATAAATCCGAGCTTGTATCCGGCATTTTTGAGTAACGCAGGATAAGTCTTACCCAAAGCTTTCTTATCAAAGCAAGTAGAAAAATTATTGATTTTATGCCGCGAAGCATATTGCCCTGTCAAAATACTGGCTCTGCTGACACAGCAAATCGATGTAGTTACATACGCTTTTTTAAATAGCGTTCCTTTTCTGGCAAGCGCATCAAGATTTGGTGTCTTAATGATTTTATTGCCCATGATACCTAAGGCGTCCCAACGATGATCATCCGTAAGGATAAAAATGATATTGGGTCGCACTGTTTCTTCTCTTTCACTATTTCTTTGACCTCTTCCTAAAATTGCCTGTTGAGTTTGCCGGTTCAAAATGCCAAAAATGATGTTTGGATTGACCATGATCCTGCCCTCATGTCTTTGCGCGCGAGCCTGCCCAAAGTTTACACTAAGCAAAATAACTAATAGAGAAGATTTCAGTAAACCGGTAGTTCGCATATTAACTATTGTCTTCCCAAATTTCTTTAAAAAAATTCGATATTAAAACAGGAGTCTTATACAAACATTTTCCACAAAAATCCCCCCGCAGAGAAAAGCTTAAAAGTGGAGATTTCGATGGATTCGTTGAAGGAACTACAACCGGCACCTGCCTTTTGATAACTGAGATTTTTAAACGGTACCATTTTATGTAAACGGTAACGAACGCGATTGCATTTTGCTTTAGTTTTGTCCGGTTATCTGCTTTAAGCAGATTTCAACTAATTGAAGATCAGTCTATATTATATCATAAGCCATGAACTATAACTTTGAAACATCTCTCCCTGTTGGACTAATTATGTCTATGTATGACTTTAATATTCCGGTAGAAAGCCAATCTTTAATTCCGGATTCTTCACGATCAAAAAGCTTCGCTATCACAGATCAAATATCAACAGAAGAAAACGACGAAGCTCATGAGCATATCTGGCTAAATGGCGAACTTAGCTGGCGACTTTAATTCGGACAATGGTAAGGGTTAATAAAAGTCAGGCAAAATGACGCATTTTAGATCGTGCTGATTCCCTAATCATCAGGAGCTCTTTCGTAATAGTGACTTTCCACTATTCTCATCGTCCAAGACTATATCATTTACATAGCAACAAAAATTTTTATGCATCCATCCATGTTACGTGCAGACCGTGAAGAAGGGGTTTTTATTGTACTGATTGCGGTTTTAATTCTGTATATTTTTTCAAAAGTACGGGCCAGAATATGAGTGCCGATTTTTCAACCGTTTGGTAATTACTATTTGGTTAAAAAACTGAAACAAAGTAAATTGAAGGTGTACGTTAAATATTAAAAATCAATTTTAAAGTCATTTTCTGCAAGCGTATTGGTCAATAAGTATTGTAATGATTTCTGTTTAAAGCATTGTCAATCTTAAATAGTAACGATTATGAACACATCTACACTCCGCATTGAAAGAGAAGAAGAAGTATTTTATCTGTTAGTAGGCATTTTGATTTTATGGGTCATCTCAGTTATCAGATCTCAGAATATGAGTAATCTTGAATCTGAGCCTTAAAATTTCAAAATCCTTTAAGATATTTATCGAAAACTCATTTTCTTACTCTGAGTCAGCAAGGGAGAATTGTTATAATGATCGGTAGGCACCAAACTTTTATTTTTTGGGTACATACCGATCATATCTTTTTAAGCAGAAGTAAATTCAGCGACCCGGATTTGTAGATTTCACACCAATTTCCTGATTCATCAGTGAAGATCCAGATACAAAACATTTGATAACGTCCTCACATCACCTTAAAACAGTTATAAACAGCGAACATTTACGCCTTAACGCCTCGGGCATTAAGGATTGTTTCAACCAAATTTTGAATACTGTCGTTAATACTGGTGATCACTTCACCAAGTGGCCCAGCGCCAATTACATTTGTCAGGGCTCTTTTTTCACTCGGAGTTTCAATAATGTCAGCGATTAAATGAGCCACCTCGCCCGGATCCGGACTAGAAGAAGTGGGTTCAAAATATTGGAAAACTGCATTTGTGTAATTGATCATGTCCTCTCCATACTGTTTTATCGCATCAGGATTATCCGGGATCATTTGCTTGCTGACAATATCTGTCGACTGGTAGGCCCCAGGCTGAATAATGGCAATGTCAATACCCGAAGATTTCAACTCATAATAATAGCTCACGGACAATGCATCGATAGCAGCCTTGCTGGCAGAATAAACGCCCATAACGGGAATGTTTTGCCTGGAAGTAACACTTGAAATGTTTATGATTAAGCCACTTTTATTTCGGTGCATAAAAGGCAAAACTGCCTTGATCATCCGATCTGCGGCAATGACATTGATTTGAAATATCTGATCAACTTGTTTCGCGCTAAGTGTTTCATTCAGACCAATATAACCCGTTCCGGCATTATTGATCAGAACATCAATAATATCAGACGTTTGCGACGTAATATTTTCCAAAGCAGCTTTTACGGAATGGTCATCAGTGACGTCCGCTTCAATAATTTGAATTTTCACGCCTTCTGTGATTGCCCAATCTTTTAATGATTGCGCAGCTGCGGAATTTTTCGTCTGCACGTTTCGCATCGTTGCAAAAACGTTATGACCTTTTTTTGCTAAAATTTTGGCAGTCAGTAAACCAAAACCGCTGCTTGTCCCTGTAAGAATGATATTTGCCATTTCTTTGCTTATTATGTGACAGACCGACTGATAATTTAGTCAGACAAAACTACTTCCGATGATGAGGATCGGCAATGTAATTATCCCACAAAGCGATGTACAAAAATGATCACTTATAGAACTTTTGAATTTATTTTAAAACATGAAAACCCGCCCGGAGCTGCATTTTATTTGGAACATATCGTTTTTGGAATAAAAGTCAGAGGCCGCGCTTTATTTTTGGAGCGCATGAACCCTCATGGTTCATAGCGGCCAACCACAAGTCTCCGGCAGCCTCGCTCCTGGCAATTAAGTAAGTTACGCAGACTTATTCATCCCGATGCAGTATGGAATAACTGACTTTTGGGACAAGCATTTAAATCAGAATTTCTAAGAATCACACAATAAGCTGAAAACGAGTACCTTTCCGAAAAATTAAATATCCTGTCCCGCGGGAAACACCCGATGCTTTCTTATGGATAAACTTTAAAATTCAGCTATTTAAAGCGCAAAATTTTCAATAACCAACTCAAAATTTATGTCCTATTTACCATGCACCTTAATCGGCCAGTGCTGATTTTGGAATTCTATTGGCCCCAATCCAGAAGTCACAAGTCACAACCATTAAGTCCTTTAACGTGATAAAGTCTATCGGTTTTTTAATGAAAGCGCTCGCTCCAGCCTCATAACAATCAGCAACCTGCTTTTCTGTTCCACCGTTCGACATCATGATTACCGGGATATTAGCAATCACCTTATTGCGATCAGGATTCTTCTTTAAAATCTTTAAGATCGATAGGCCATCGTAAAATGGCATATGAAAATCCAATATGATTGCGGCAGATAAATCTCCATTAGCATCCAACCGTACTTTTTCCTCGAGAACCTTGAACAGCTGCTCCCCTCCATCCAATATATTTACATTATATTGAGGTAAGTAATTTTTCATGATCTGACGCATCAAATAACGGTGATCTGCATTGTCGTCTACAATAATCAACTCCCGAGTATTCATAAATTAATGTTTATCTTTTAAATTTTATTATTAGATGACTCTTGATATTCCAGCGGAAAGACAATCCGAAACAACGTCCCTTCGCCAGTTTTACTTTCAATGGTCAGTTCACCGGCCAGCAATTCACATAATCTTTTCACGATAAACAAACCGATACCTTCCCCTGTCGACGAGCCCACATTCTGAAAAGGTGTCAATTGATCTTTATCCCAATTCTGATGCGTTAATTTTGTGACAAGGTTTTGAGAGAGTCCATTTCCCGTATCTTCGATTTCGATAAACCATTTGTCTGATTTAATCTCATTCATGACAGTGTTGACTGAACCCCATCTGACAGAGACAGACCCATCATCAGTATATTTTAAGGCATTTAGAATAAGGTTTTGTGCAATCCTTCTAATTTTGACAGCATCATTCCGAACTATCAAAGCAGTATGCTCGCTGACATTAAGTTCCAGACCTTTGTCTCTCGAAATCTGAATCATACTTTCGCACAGCCCGGACAGCAGTTCAGATAGATCGAAAGATGTCACTTCAATCTTTTCTTTACCCGCTTCCAGTCGCGAATAATCCAGGAGCTGGTTTAACATAGAAGTTACCTGGCGCAGATTACGTTGCAGCATGTCAAGAGATTTGTTGCGATCCTCCTCGGTATCCATAAGGTTCAATAGTGCGGTTGCCCCCATGATTATCCCGAAAGTACCACGTAAATCATGAGAAGTTGCCCTTAGGAATTCCCCTCGGTGGCTGATATATTGCCGCATCTGTTCAAGAGACTGGATCATCTCATTAGATTCTTCAAGTTGTTGAACCCACTTACTCTGCTGGCGTTCCGCTTCTTTGAGAGATGTGATATTTAGACCCGCAATAACGACACCACTCTTGTGTCTGACCACAGAGATCCCTATCCATTTATCATCTTGCTCCTGATAAATTTCTTCATATGACCGTTCGCCAGTGCTGAGCACCCGCTTCATTTTTTTAACATCTTCTTCTGAAAACAACTCAGTCGCTCTTTTGTCTGCAAGTGCGCTTAAAGGCTTGTTGTATTCCTTCGCGAAATTCTGGTTATAAACTTCCAGCCGGAAATCTTTTACATCACCCGCCTGATCATAAATCGGTTTGAGATAGCTGATCGAACCTGGTGAACAATCTAATACCGCCTGGAGATTCTCCATCATTCTGATCAATTTTACTTCGGCAGTTTTCCGTTCAGAAATATCCAGAATTGTAACTACAACACCATTCTCGTCAATTTGTCGGGTTATAAAAAATGCATAATGCTTATCACCGCCTGACGTCAGATCAGAAATCTCTTTGTAAACCGGTTCGCCTGTTTCTAAAACATGAAGATAAAGATCGAACAGCTCGGTGTCTTTCAGATCCGGATGAGATTCCATCCATGACCTCCCAATGATATCATCAGAACTTTGTCCGTTGAATTCCAGCGCTTTTTCGTTATAAACAGAGGTGATAAAATCGGAAACAGTTTCTGCCCCATCTGGCTTTAAGGCTTCCATCAAAGTAATTGCAGCAGGAACGCCATTTAATACACTCTGAAGGCGGTCTGCTGTTTTTCTTAACTCCCTGTTAGAAATTTCCAGCTCTTCGTTCGTTTCTTTAAGCTGCTGTGTCCGTTCTTTGACATGAGAATTCAGCTGCTGGGAAAGTGTTTTTTGAAGATGAATATCCGTACCATTTCCAATGTATCCCGTAAATTTCTTTTCAGGAGAAAACATAGGCTTTGCCGTTTCCAGAACCCACCGGTACTCACCGTCTCTACGCTGTAAGCGATATTCAATACTAAATATATTCTGACCTTCAAAATTTCGTGCGAACGTACGGTCGTAATGCGAGCGGTCTTCGGGATGAATTAAATCCGCAAAACTCAGGTCTGGGTTGTCCTGATTTTCAAGTCCGGAAAATTCCAGAAATGCTTTATTCAAAAAATTGATTCTGCCTTCCGGTCCGGTAACCCAGATCAACGCGGGCGCATGGTCGATCATATCATGGAACCATGCCTGTCTTTCTTCCAGCATATGCTGCACACGCCTTTGCTCGGTAACATCCTCGATGACCAAAAGGATTACCTCCTTGCGCTCATGCTGAACAACTTTCCGCGCATGAAGAAGCATCGTCTTTTCGCCGATTCCGGCAAAATTCAAACAAACTTCATATGCTTTTATATGAACATTGTTGGTAATTACCTCTTCCAGCAACTGGCGCAGCTGAGCTATATCCCATTGCCCTTTATGCAGTTCGTAAAACATTTTACCCTCGATATCCTCCTGCTGCACATGGAAAATTTTGTAAAACGCCTTATTTGCACTTTTTACTTGCAACTGTCTATCAAGCAATAAAGTTGCCTCTCCAATTGTGCTGAATATGGCTTCTGAGTAGCCATAGGCCTCAGTTAATTGATCATTCCTTATCTGGAGCTCTTGATTGATTGTCAAAAGTTCTTCATTGGTAGACTCAATCTCTTCTTTACTTGTTTCTAATTCTTCGTTAATACTCTGCAACTCCTCATTGCTGCTGACAATTTCTTCATTAGCGGATTGTAACTCTTCATTACTTGTTTCCTGCTCCTCTATGATTGAATGCATGTCTTTACGAAGTGACGACAGCTCCATTTCCAGTTGTTTAATTCGATCGTCTCTGAAATTAGGCGTGTTCTCATCAGCTGAGATGCTGTGTGCTATTTCTTCGAAAAGTACGAGAAACAAAAACTGATCCTCAAAACTTCTCAACGGAACGACCTCAATTTTGACATAATGAAGCCTGTCATTCACCTTCATTTCCAAGCCGCTTTTCTTGGCAGTTTCGCCGGATTTCCGGCTTTTATGAATTGCATTCCGAAGTTCGAAAACAAGGGAGGGACGGGCCATTTTGAGCAAATTAAAACTTGCCTTTCCTGGCGCATGTTCCAGAAACAATCCGGTAGATCCCCGAAATTGAAGGATTTCCAGGTCCTGATCTACAACAATACAGGCCGGTACATATTTTTTTAATAATAAAGAATCAACTTCTTTATCCAGATCTCTCGCTGGCGCAGGCAGTTGATTGCTTTGTCGCTGAACCGGTGAGCTTTTAACATTCCCCAGACGTGTTTCCACATTCCAGCGAATGTTCATATCAAACGTTGCCTTGCCGGTTTCCCGGCTTTTCCGCATGAAAACTTTCTGTTTTTTATCCAATTGGGAAAATAGAGAAACCGAACTTCCCACAGCTTCCGAATTCCCGAGCAAAAGTAAACCTTCGGGATTTAGAGCGTAATGAAAGGTAGCCATAATTTTCTGCTGGAAGACGGTATCCAGATAGATCAGAAGATTACGGCAGCTGATCATGTCTAGCCTGGAAAAGGGCGGATCGCGGAGAACATTATGCGGTGCAAAAACACAGAGATCACGAATTGATTTCTTTATCGCGTATTTATCATCCCTTTTCAGGAAAAATCTTTGAAGCCGGACAGGTGTCACGTCCGAAACTTCGCTTTTCGTGTACAGTCCCTGCCTTGCCTTTGCAATGGCGAATTCGCTCAAATCGCTTGCGAAAATCTGTATGGTCGTTGAGGAATTCTCGCCCAATAATTCAACCAGGATCATCGCCAGAGAATAAGCTTCCTGCCCGGTTGAGCATGCGGGTATCCATATACGGATCGTATCTTCCGGAGATTTAGTCTTGATAATCTGAGGAAACAATTTCTTTTTCAGGTATTCCATTACCTCAGAATCCCTGAAAAAGTTAGTTACATTGATCAACAAATCATTATACAGATTTTCCGCTTCGGAGGGATATTGCTGCAGATATACCACATAATCCCTGAGCGTATCCAGTTTATAAAGCAGCATCCGACGCGAGATCCGTCTGCGAATTGTCGACATTTTATAATGATCGAAATCTACGCCTACTGCCCTTTTCAAAAAAAGAAGTATCTGTTTTAAATCTTCATCTACCTTCCCGGCATCCTCCTCGTCCGCATTCACAGCAGCTAGATTCAATACAGCGGATTTACTACCCAGACGTTCAAGTTCCTTCGCGATGTCCATCGGCGAAAGCACCATATCAACGACACCTTCCTGGATGGCTGAACGCGGCATACTCAAATGTTTCGCTGTTTCGTTCTGGGCAATGGTTATTCCTCCGGCAACTTTAATCGCTTTAAGTCCCAGCGTTCCATCATGCGCCATGCCAGAAAGGATAATTCCTATCGCCCCTTCTTTTTCTCTTTTCGCCAAAGAAATTAAAAACTTATCTATTGGCATATGCATAATTGGCCTGGGCTGCCTGTTAATTAGTTCCAGCCTGTTGCCCTCAACCTCCATATCTTTGTCCGGAGGAATAATATATACACTGTTGGCTTTCAATTCCATCAGATGCTCTGCTTCAAAAACAGGCATCTGCGTCACCCTGCTCAGTATCTCAGATAATCGGCTTTCATAAGTTGGAGACAAATGCTGTATATAAACATAAGCCATACCTGTGTTCGGCGAAAGATTTTCGAATATCTGGGAAACCGCCTCAAGTCCGCCGGCAGACGCCCCGATAGCAACAACAGGTATCGGATTCGCATCGGGTCGCGATTTATCTGGCGGAGCTATATTTTTTGACATGGACCTAGGTAAATATGAAATCAAAATCGTGCATAAGACAACCAAAAGAAGTTTTTAAATGCAAGATCGTCGGGGTAAAAAATAAATACGTTTTACAATAATATACAATACAGTTGTAAAATCTGCATTTTCATGGGGTGAAGTTATCCGTTTCAAACAATTTAGAACTTCTCTCAGAGGAATGAGGATTCATTTCGTAATATTCGAGCTTTAAGACTTTCACTTCAAAATGTTCTACTACCTCGCCGTTTTTTATTGTACTGATCAAATTAGATATAAGTACAAGTATAAACTGCGTTGCATTGTAACGTCTTATCTTTAAGAACAAAACCGTTTTGAGGATGATATGACTGTATTTAACAATTTCCATTTTTTATCAGCCAAAAAATCAGCGTTTCAGGATCAGATGGAAATGATATCAATCATTTTTTAAGAAACGGATCTGTAAAAGTATCGAAGATGCGCAGGCTCTGTAAGGAAAGGAGTTGAAAAACTATTTTAAAGGATAAACTTTTCCACGATCATAATTTAAGTAATTAGCATTTTTTAAATCTATACAGGTATCTATGAAAATAAGAAAATTCCAGAAGTCCGACCGGGAACATGTTATCGATTTATTGAGATTGAATACGCCGCAATACTTTTCTCCGAGTGAGGAGAAGGATCTGATCTATTATTTTGACTATCACGCCGACCATTATTATGTTGCCGAGGATGATGATAAAATAATTGGCGCGGCTGGTTTTAATCTGTCTGCAGACAGAAAAACAGGTAGCTTATCTTGGGATATTATTCATCCTGACAGTCAGGGAAAAGGCGTTGGCTCTGAGCTGACAAGATTCAGAATCCGGCAGATAAAAGAAGTTGCGACCGTCCAGACATTAGCTGTAAGAACCTCGCAACTCGCTTTTAAATTTTATGAAAAGTTCGGACTGGTGTTACGCGAAACAGTTAAGGACTATTGGGACACAGGTTATGACCTCTATCAAATGGATTGTGCCATTGAGGAAGCCCTTTAACTTTAATCGAACGTTAAATTACGGCATAATATGGTCAACACGGTACCATTTGTAGCCATAACCATCCAGAGAAACAGAAAATTTCCCATTTTCCGATTTTATATCAAGATTTTGAGCGCGCAGATCATAAAGTATTTTTGATGTTCCTGAGCTGATTGCAGCTTGGCGTTGTTTTTCATTGAAATTATGTAGCACAATAATGGATTTCCCAAGATAATCATAACGAATTGCCAGGATATCAGGTGATCCGGATTCCAGCAATGTGTACTCACCTAAACCGATTTCCGGGCAGGATTTTCTTAATTGAATAATATCGGTTGTCCACCGTAGAAGTGAGTTCGGATCCCTAAATTGTTTAGCTGCATTCAAGTTTTCAAAACCGTATGCCCCCTTTGAAATCACCGGGCGAAAAGCTTTTTCTGCGGTAGTGAAACCAGCATTTTTTTCATCATTCCACTGCATCGGGGTACGTACGGACAACCTTTCCTTTAAAGTTAAATCATCCCCCATTCCTAATTCTTCTCCGTACCGTAGGACAGGCGCTCCTGGAAGGGAAAACAGAAGACTGTATGCAAGTTCGATATGTTTTCGGTTGTTGCCTAACATGGGTGCCAGACGTCTGCGGATTCCGCGCTTGTATAGTTGCATGGAAGTGTCGGGGCCAAATTTTGCATATACTTCATTACGCTGCTTATCTGTCAGCCGGCCGAGATCAATTTCATCGTGGTTTCGCAGAAAATGAGCCCATTGCGAAGCCGCCGGAATTTTTTTTGTATCCTGAATTGCTTTTAAAAACGGTTTCAGATCTCCCGTAGCCAGTGCATAAAATAAATACTGGTTTGCATAGAAATTAAACATCATGTGAATACCATCTCCATTCTGTCCAAAATAATTCTGGTTTTCTTCCGGCATGACATTCGCCTCTCCCAAAATTGCAACATCTGCTTTTCGGGATTGTGCAAACTGCCGCATGTCCCGTAAAAAATTAAAATCCAGTTTTGGTTTCTCACTGCCGGTTTTAGGAACTTCAATAATAAATGGGACCGCATCCAGCCGAAATCCCGAAATCCCCTGGTTGAGCCAATAGCCGATAATACGCTGACTTTCCTGCATAACTTCGGGATTAGCGAAGTTTAAATCTGGCTGAAAATCGTAAAACCTATGATAATAATATTCATTCGTTTTTTTATCCAACGTCCAGACCTCCTTTTGCACTCCTGGAAATACCATTCCCTTGTCTGCGTCTTTTGGGCGATCTTTTGACCAGATATACCAGTCGCGGTACCTGGAGGTTTTGTTTTCTCGTGAATTTTTGAACCAGGGATGCTGGTCGGAAGTATGATTGATCACCAGGTCGATAATAACCCGAATTCCACGTTTTTCAGCCTGATGCACAAATTCAGCAAAATCCCCGCTCGTACCCAACTTTTCGTCTACGCCATAAAAATCTGCAACATCATACCCGTCGTCCTGGCCTGGCGACGGCTGAAATGGTGCGAGCCATATGGCGTCAACTCCTAATGCTTTTATGTAGTCAAGTTTTTCAATTAATCCATCAAAATCACCCCGTCCATCTCCGTCACTATCCTTGAAAACGCCTACTTCGAGATTATAGATCACACTGTTTTTGTACCAGAAATTTTCTTTAACTTTTACTTCCGCAACTTTATCCTGTGAAAAGGCCAGATAAGGAATCAATAGAAAAAATAGCGAAGCTTTATAGACGAAGTTTTTCATTAATATAGTTTTTCAGAGTTGATGATTCTTTTATACACTTTATTGGAAAACTCTTTTTAGGTAGTAATGCCCTATCGATCCAAAGACTATGACTGTTAAAGCCGGGATTTTTTTTGGATCAGTTCCGTTAAAAAATGGCGGTGAAATTCTCTCATCTTTATTGGAATCAATAATTTTCGTTCATCCCATTTTATTGTCCGCTTAAACCAGCACACTCTTTTTCTCGTTCGAACTGATATTAGAAAGCAGACCATTATTTCAAGACGTATAAAGCATGATGAAAATCATCCAGCTATTGTGCGTCAAAATCCCCCCACCCAATTCCGGAGCTTTTACCAACGTAGAAATAATCAGATCCTTTTCAGTGAGAATAAATCTCTTCCCAGCCGTTTACCAATACCCAGATCTGGTAGATGAGCAGCCTTGGATTGCTACTCTTTATACATCATAAGGCCTATCTTCGTTAAAAACTGTGCCATGTTAGGGAAGCAAGGAATACTTTGCTTTTCAACGAAAAATCGTTTGGATCGCCTGCTCTTTTTTTATCCGCCAGAAACTTAAAGATTTTCCAATGCTAGTGCTCCTGTGTTGTAACGACGGCATCGGAGATCTGCCGCGTATTGTATCAAAACTTGACTACATACAATGGGCTCCGCACGGACTAAGTCTGATTATCGCCGGTGTTTATATACCTGATGGCAGATTTTGGGTACCATATTTCTGAATTCCGCGGAATCCATCTACTCTTTGATACGATACAAGATTCCCAATAGCTAAGGCTCGGAGGTCATGTCTGGGAACGGAACAAGCAAACAAGCCAATATTGTTTCACGCTTTTCTTAAAGAATAACCCGATCTGAACTTACAAATCCCGAAGTTCAAAAGGCCATGCTGAACGAATTGCGATTTTAAACAGACAAGTACGCTGAGGGGTTTCCCGATAGAATTGATGTGAAATATGATCAAAAACTACCAGTTACGGAATAATCCTGTTTTTGCAGATTCACAATTTATTGAAGACGACCTTTTTTTGATCATTATGCTCCGCTTTATTCTACTGATCATCCGGATGTTCACGACTTTGCAAGAATGATGCGATAGGTTAAGGAAAGATATGAGAAGAAGCTGATGATTGGGGAAATTTATCTACCAATTGATACACTGGTTACATACTATGGGCATGAAGAAAGAGCGTCCATCTTCCATTTAATTTTCAGCTTCTGACCGTACCATGGCAGTGGCTGAAAATCTCACGAGCGGCGGAGCAATATAAAGGTGCATACCAGAAGACGTGCGACCCAACTTAGCACTTTGAGATCGTGACATACCCCGGATTTCAAGACGCATGGGAATATCATAGGCAAAGCTTGCTGCCAAGCTACACCTTTTGCTCCGGGATGCTTTAGCGCTATTTTAACATGATCAGATTAGATTGCAAGAAGAACCAATACCAACCAATCAAACTATTGACAAACAATGACTTAATACACCATAATTAAATCTTAGGCACGATCATGCGCGTACGCCTATGCATTGAGACGACTCCGTTTACACAGGTATTTCTGATCAGTGCCCATGGCTGAAATTGCAGGATAATTTTCTTTGGGTAGATGTTGAAATGAAAAAATGATCCGTATTCCAAACTATCATTTCATCAAAGAGTGTTCAAGATTATGAGGCAGGAGCCGGCACTCCGGGTGGCAGGTTATTCTTCGGTTAATTCAAATAAACAGATGTTTGCATATCTGCATGAAAAGAAAGGCTACAGATTTCTTATCCTGCTGAACCTTAGCCACTGTCCAAATTATTTTAATCCACAGACAAAATACATGGGTAAGTTCAGAGCAAATACAGAAAACGAAAGAGAAGGCATTTATCCGGCAGGCATCTTGCACCAAGCGGCGACGAAGAAATCCTGATCAGACCTGATTAAAAGTTTTGTACAATTTTAGATTTCATGCCTGAGCGGGTTTTGTTGTTTGGTTCCGGCATGCTTTTTATAAAACTAATAGCAAAATAATCACATATAGTATCCGCCGCAATGGAAAATCTACATCAGTTCGTTTCAGATATCGTCAGACTTTGGAGTCTTCACCAGTATAGGGAAAGTTTATACAAACAAGCCATGACATTGGAAAATTTAGGCTCTCTCAGAAGATCATGCAGCCAGGGATATATGATCTCGATACTGTTTAAAAAGGAAATTCTCTGGATCTATGATCAGGTGAAATCTACTTTGGACGATGGCGACATACAAAACTGCAAAATGAAACAAGGTTTGCATACCATCATTTTCTCTTCCGAGGATGAGTCTTCGATCACTGATATGATCCTTGAACAGGAAAACAAAACGATTCGTCTCTATAAAAGTTTGCTTACCAACATAAATCTTACGCATGACGCGAGCGAAATCTTGTCGGAGCATCTTGAAAAACTTAATGATATCAATTTCAATCTGAAAAATCAGTTGATTGCAAAAATGCCAGCATCGCAGTTTATAATACAAAACGCAGTCGCTTGAGTAGCTACCGAACTGCCTGAACCCAGTTATCTATACTACAATTGCTGCATCTGGAAGAGAATTCAGTTCTAAGTTTGCCACAGTGATTGCATGCCATCTCATCAGTCTGAGAGCAAACACTTTCGATGAAATCTGCATCCCAATCCGGCAAAATGCAGAGTCCGGGGACGGGATTATCGCTTTTTATTAATGTAAATGTCCCATTTGCTTCGAGGTAAAGGCGTTTTACTTCTCCTAAATGATGGATCCCTTTATTTCTTAATTGTCCAAAAACACGCTCTCTTGTTAGCCTTGTATTAAGCATCGTCTTAAGATCAAGTCTACCATCAGCGACAAGGGTACCGATATTATCCTGCGTCAACCCTTCAAAATTTTGGTTCTCTGCTGCTTTTTTCGCGATTATCTGTTGAATAAAAACCACAATACCCGCAATCACAACGGCGGCAAGAATTCCCCTGTCGGGTGACTGAATAGGAACACCAATAGCCGCAGCCAGCGATGTCATGGCGATCAGTTCGTTTCTTCCCAGCTGAGAAGCCATGCGTTTGCCCATTAACCGCATTGAAACCATAAGAACAACATAAATAATGGCCGTCCTGATTGTTACTTCAATAAAAAAGCCGGCAGGGACTTCGCCGAAAAAAATGCGATGCCAGTCGAACAGGTGTATATCTTCCTTCTTCATATTAAATTTGAACAGCAACCGTTGCTTCTAACCATTCCGAGGAAAAGCAAACAGAACACGGTCCGGATTGGGGGTGAAAGTGATCAGATAAGTTGCCACAACTTGTACAGACGCTAAGTTGATTTTTGTCTTTGTTAACAAAACTTCTGATTTCTTTATCGTCCGGAGGAAAGATTGTAAGTCCAGCCATTGTTTTTTTTCGTTTGTAAATGCTAAACATGCCGAAAGGTTCAAGGTAAACACGTTCGATTTCACCCAGATTGAAAATTCCCTCTGCCCGTAAAACTGCAAACAGCTGTTGCCGTGAAAGCTTATTTTTATTCAGTTCTTCGATCTGCATAACCCCGTCTTTGACCAGCATTCCAATCTCTCCATGATTCAGTTTCTCCAGTTTATAATTCTTAAATTCCAGCAAATTGAATCCTCTCTGAAACATAAAAGCCAGCGATAAAATCAATGTACCCTGAGCCAGGCCTACATTTGGAACCTGCATCGCGGGAGAAACAATTGCTCCCAGCGTTAACATTACAGACATTTCTGATATGGTCAGCTGGCCGCTCATGCGCTTTCCCATTAAACGGACTGTAATAAACAGGATCAGGTAAATAACGATTGTTCTGAAGAATATCTCAATTAGAAATTCTACTGGCGCTTCTCCGAAAAGTATTCTCTGGATATCCCAAAGATGAATGTCTTCTTTTTTCATTTTAAAAATCCGATAAAACGGATCTGCATAAAGCCTGGGTTATTTTACAATTTCTTCTACTCAATTTGTAAATATGTCGGACAGAATATGCTTCAGCCACTGCATGCTTACAATTGAACAAAAATCAACGCTTGCCCAAACAAAATCCATACCACTAAAAACTGGGAATATTTTTAATGCGGATTACCCAATGGCAAACTTTTTTGGCACATTATGCCATGTCACTTACTATGAGAAATTATGCCCTCACAATTTGTTATCACATGCAGCCGGGTTATGGCTGAGCAAAACCTGACAATAGCATTTGCCGAAAGTGCTACTGCTGGACGGCTGTGTTCCGAATTTTCTCTTGTACCCGATTCGGGCAAGGTGCTCATCGGCGGAATAACCTGTTACGACGCCTGTGTCAAGGAAGATCTGCTGGGCGTATCGAAAGATCTGGTTGACAAATACACACCGGAATCCGCTCCGGTTACCAAAGCACTTGCGATCGGATTAAAGAAAATAATGACGGCAGATATTTATGTAGCTGTTACCGGACTAACGACTGCGGGAGGCAGCGAAACACCGGAAAAACCTGTGGGAACCATGTTTATTCACATATGTTTTCAGGACCGCCACATTTCCTCGCATCAAGTATTTAATGGAAATGCAGAAGAAATTATGATTCAAACTGTCGATCTGGCGGCAAAACTTGTCATGGGCGAACTTTCCTCATTTCCAGTATCTTAATATCACTTTTATCACTATTTACGTCGGGCACAGGTTTCTTATGAATAATTCAAACTTAACCGGCTAACCATCTCTGATCATGAATGAACATTTAGAGAATGAACTTGTACGAGCAGCAGAAGATCTAGATATCAAGGTATTTCCGGGAAGCCCTTTTCCTCTCGGGGCAACAATCGATGAAAGTGGCATAAATTTCGCCCTGTTTGCAGAGAATGCAACGCGGGTTGAGCTCTGCCTGTTTAAAAATCTCGACGATGTTGACGAATATATAAAAATTAAAATCGAAGAAGTTACGCATCACGTGTGGCACGTATGCGTGCCGGGCCTGAAGGCAGGGCAGCTTTATGGATACCGGGTTTATGGTCCCTACGAACCTGAGAACGGACATCGCTTTAATCCATCCAAACTTCTGGTGGACCCCTATGCAAAGGCGATCGCAGGTGATTTGAACTGGGATGATGCAGTTTTCGGATACAATGTCGCAGATAAAGAAAGTGACCTTACTTTCAATGATACGAACAGCGCACCCTACATGCCCAAATCGATAGCCATCGATCAGCATTTTGATTGGGAAGGTGATAAGCAACCCAAAATTCCATATCATGATACCATCATATATGAGGCTCATGTGAAAGGTTTTACGCAAAGAAATCCCGACATACCTGAAGAAATCAGAGGAACGTACGCTGCGATCGCTCATCCGGCTACCATCAATTATTTAAAGGAGCTGGGCATCACAGCGATTGAACTGATGCCCGTTCACCATTTTATTGCCGACCGGCATTTACTCGAAAAAGGGCTTACCAATTACTGGGGTTACAACACGCTCAATTTCTTCGCGCCGGATTCCCGTTACAGCAGCTCTGGTTATATGGGCGAGCAAATCCTGGAATTTAAAAATATGGTCAAGGAACTTCATAAAGCTGAAATTGAAGTTTTTCTGGACGTCGTTTACAACCATACTGCCGAAGGAAATCATCTCGGCCCTACACTCTCTTTTAAGGGAATCGACAACGCATCCTATTACAGGTTAACAAACGAAGACGCACGTTATTACCAGGATTATACCGGAACCGGAAATACCTTAAATGTCAGATTGCCTTTTGTACTTGGCCTGATCATGGACAGTCTCAGGTATTGGATCACCGAAATGCATATCGATGGTTTCAGGTTTGACCTTGCCTCTACGCTGGCCAGGACGCATCACGATACCGATGTCCTGAGCTCATTTTTTACGATCATTCACCAGGATCCGATCATTTCTCAGGTAAAACTGATTGCTGAACCTTGGGATATTGGGGAAGAAGGTTATCTGGTGGGCAAATTTCCTCCCGGCTGGGCTGAATGGAATGACAAATACAGAGATTGTATCCGTGATTACTGGCGCGGTGCGGAGAGTAAGCTGGCTGAATTTGCCTTGCGTTTTACGGGGAGCCCAGACTTATACAAAGGTGGCTACCGCCGCCCAACTGCCAGTATCAATTTTATAACAGCTCACGACGGCTTCACGCTCCACGATCTTGTTTCGTATAATAACAAACATAATGAAGCAAATGGTGAGAATAACGCCGACGGAGAAAATGAAAATAACTCCTGGAACTGCGGCGAAGAAGGAATCACAGATAATCAGGATATCATCGCACTGCGAAATAAGCAGAAACGAAACTTTATAACGACTTTATTTTTGTCCCAGGGGGTCCCGATGCTTGTAGCGGGCGATGAATTTGGACGGACGCAGGGAGGCAATAACAATGCCTATTGCCAGGACAATGAAATTTCTTGGCTAGACTGGGAAAATGCTGATCACAAGTTCAGAGAGTTCACAAAAGGAATCATCAGCATATGCAAAAATCACGCGACTTTCAGGCGCCGGCGCTGGTTTCAGGGTATTCCTATTCAAGGCTCAGGCCGTGATGATCTGATGTGGTTTTTACCGGAGGGCGATGAAATGTCAGAAGAAAACTGGGCACATGATTACGCAAAATCTTTGGGTGTGTACCTTAACGGTCAGGGCATAAGATGCGTCGACTACAATGGAAAAAGAATTAAGGACGATAGTTTTTACATCATTTTCAACGCTCATGATCAGCCCCTGGAATATCTCCTGCCCAAAGATAATTGTGACAAAGGCTGGTTTAAAGTCGTTGATACCAGTAATGGCTTTGTCGGGCAGGACGAAGAAAGATTTGATCCCGGTGCCAGCGTACAGGTCCAGGACAGGTCTGTTCTGGTTTTAATATGTCCGAAATAACGACAACCGGTTGTTAATAATCTGGTAGAAGATTTTTTTTAATTTAGTTCCAACATCAAATCGCTTGGTTATGGGTCTTGTAGAATATAAAAAGAAACGATCTTTCAAAGAAACTCCGGAACCAGAATCAGGAAAACCTGAGGGCAACAGATTAATTTTTGTAATCCAAAAACACCATGCGTCCAGGCTCCATTATGATTTCAGACTTGAAATGGATGGGGTTTTGAAAAGCTGGGCAGTTCCGAAAGGCCCTTCTACCGATCCGTCTGTCAAAAGGCTTGCGATGATGGTGGAAGACCATCCGTATGATTATAAAAACTTTGAAGGAGTTATCCCGAAGGGAAACTATGGAGCCGGGACCATGATCGTTTGGGACCAAGGCACGTACGAACCTCTTGAAAAAGCAAAAGGAAAGAAGGCGCAGGAAAAATTGTTATTGAAACAATTAAAGTCCGGATCATTGAAATTCAAGCTGAATGGTGAGAAACTTCAAGGAGAATTTGCGTTGGTCAAAACGAAGGGCATGGAAGATAACGCCTGGTTATTAATAAAACACAAGGACGAGTTCATTTCGAAAAACGATATTACAAAAAAAGACAAATCTGTCGTATCGGACCAGACGCTGGATGCAGTAAAAGCAGCTCCCGAAAAGGTTTATGACCAAAAAATCATAGCACCGGGAAGCACCATAAAAGATAAAAAGACGGTAAATAAAAACGAGGCAAAAAAACAGATAAAGAGGCAGCTCGAAGAAGAAGAAGGTCCTGAAAAAGATAAAAGAACGGCCGCTGCAATTTTGAAAACAGCTTCAAAACATCGGTTCAATACCGATATTCAACCAATGCTGGCAACCTTGGTGGATAAGACCTTCGACGATCCGGGCTGGGAATATGAGATTAAATGGGACGGGTACCGGGCAGTCGCTTTTATGGACAAGGGCAAGGCTGAATTAAAATCACGAAACAGTAAATCATTTAACGACAAATTTTATCCTGTCTACAAAGCGGTTTCAGAATGGAAAGTGAATGCGATAGTCGACGGAGAAATTGTGGTGGTCAATGATAAAGGTATATCCGATTTCGGTTCCCTACAAAACTGGCGAAGCGAAGCGGATGGAGAGTTGCAATATTATGTTTTTGACATACTCTGGCTGGAGGGAAAAGATCTGACTGAATTTCCACTAACTGAAAGAAAAACTGTGCTTCAAAGTATAATGCCAAAAGATGGCATTATCAAAAGTGGGTATAGCGTAAAGGCCAACGGATCCGAATTTTTTGACGCTGCCAAAGAATTGGGGCTGGAAGGAATTATTGCCAAGCGTTCAGATAGCCTCTATTATCCGGGAAGCAGGTCAAAGGACTGGCTGAAAATTAAAATAAACAAACGCCAGGAAGTAGTAATCGCCGGATACACTCTAAATGAGGGTTCTTCCAAATTATTCAGCTCGCTGTTGCTTGGTGTTTACGACGATGACAACTTCGTATATGTTGGAAAAGTTGGCACGGGTTTTAAAGATCAGCAGCAGCGGGAAATGCTAGATCTTTTCAAGCCTCTGATAATAAAAGAAAGTCCGTTTACTGAACTTCCGGATTATAATAAACCTTCCAGATTTCGCCCAAATCCTCCAAAAGCAAAAGCTACATGGCTGGAACCGTCGATTGTTTGTGAAGTAAGTTTTACGGAAGTCACCAGCGACGGCGTTTTCAGGCACCCTTCTTTTGAAGGCTTACGCGAAGATAAAAATGCAAAGGATGTCACGCTCGAAGCCAAGAAGAAAGTCTCAGCAGTTATAGGAAAAAAGCAACCTGAGACTAAAAATGAAGAGATTATAAAAAAGCCTGGCAAATCGTCGCGCAAAACCCTCCTGAACCCAAAGGAAGAGACTCAGGTCCGGAAAATCAATGGAAATGAGTTAAAGTTTACAAATCTTGGAAAGGTATTCTGGCCGAAAGACGATGTTACAAAACGTGATCTGATTAATTACTACTACCAGGTTGCCCCATATATAATGCCCTATCTAAAAAATCGGCCCATGTCTCTCAACCGGTTTCCGAACGGAATAGAAGGAAAAAGTTTCTATCAAAAAGACGTAACCGGTAAGTCGCCAGACTGGACCGAGACCTTTCCATACAGCACTGAAAAGGAGGAGAATAAGAATTATATGGTCGCTACCGACGAAGCCAGTCTGCTTTATATGGCAAATCTTGGCTGTATCGAAATGAATCCATGGAACAGCAAAACCGAATCAGACGAAAACCCCGACTGGTGTATTTTGGACCTCGATCCGGATACTTCCAATACTTTTGAACAGGTAATCCTGACTGCTAAAACGATAAAAGAAATTCTTGACGAATCGGATATTCCTGGTTATTGTAAAACGTCGGGATCGACAGGTATTCATATCTATGTTCCTCTTGAAGCAAAATACAGTTATGATCAATGTCAGTTATTTGCCAAATGGATTGCTTCGCAAGCGCAGGAAAGATTATCCGATTTCACAAGCATTGAACGGATGACCAAAAACAGAAAGGGCAAGCTATATATCGATTACTTACAAAACCGCCCAAAGGCAACTCTGGCTGCGCCTTACTCGGTAAGACCGAAACCAGGCGCCACGGTTTCCATGCCGCTTCACTGGGACGAAGTAAAAAAAGGGTTACAACTTAAAGACTTCACAATTTTCAACGCCATAAAAAGAATCGAAAAGGAAGGAGATCTTTTCAAACCCGTTCTAGAAAAGGGAATCGACCTAGTCAAAATTCTCAGGGAAGTAGCGTTCTAGAAGTAACAGAGGATGAAAACGGCTGTGTATTGTTTATAAATGTACTTAACGTTACATCAAATTTCCGGAATCACTGCTATTGCATCAATTTCAATCGAATACCCGTAGTGTAGTTCAGGGACCGGAACGATAGATCGGGCGGGTTTTGCGGCTCCTAAAACTTCCGCATAGATCTGGTTAAACGTAGGCCAGTTTTCGACGTCAACCAGATACACCGTAACTTTTAAAAGCTGCGCTGGCTCACTTCCAGCTGCTTTCAGAATTTCTATCAGATTATTCAAAGCTTGTCTTGCCTGAACCTCGAAGCTCTCAGAAAAAGTGTGGCTCCGGTCGGTTTTGACAGGAAGCTGCCCAGAAATGTAAATCAACCCATTGTAAGTTGTCGCCTGAACATAGTGCCCTCCCGCAGGTGCCGCATTTTTTGTTTCTATTATTCCTATTGCCTTTGCCATGTAAAATGCGATTCTGTTTAACTATATTTTTGTTACAATTGATCGTGGTTAACTACTTATTAAAAATTGGTCAGCCATTCTTATAAATCCAGAAGATCCGGTTCAAAAATCGGCATATCCCTACTTTACCGATCCCGTCCCGTCCCCTAGCTTATGGAATTCCATCGCACTTTGAAATTCGGCCCGAAAAAAATTATACAGATCATCAATTCATCAATCCGGATCATACCACTCCGCTATAAAATGATAATAAAAACCATCATGTCCGGTAGTCAGGAATTTTTGTAACTAATATTTTATTTATTACAACTTTAATGAGTAAAACTAAATCCAGAATTACTTACTTTGCTGATCAGAGTTGTAACCGCAATTTGATTTCCTTTTTATTAGCTATGGAAGAAACCTCTTTTAAGAAATATTTACAACATGGAAATTTGAATGAAGATTTCTAATCAGTATCTTGATCTTATTATGTTTACCAAAAAGCGGGCGTTAAAACCCGCTTTTTTGGTAAAAAAACTTCCTGACCTTTTTACAAAATAACCATAAAGTCTGCATCCGGACTTCTCCTTTGATCAAGATATTCCCATGTTGTAATATCATCTTCCGGGTATAGATTTCCCGGATCTTCCGGCCCTTCATCCCCTAGTGCCTCAACAAAAGCGTTCAGACCTTTTTTGTATACACCTTCTCTGGTTATGCCGTTTTTGTCGGTAAACAAAACGGCGGATAAATTGGAAGGCATGCTCATTGTTCCCATAGCTCTGTTTATTGATTTTAAGTTCACGAAACTTTCCAAAGACTACATTGATTTAAATCCTGAAAAGCTATAATCCGAATTTGCCCTATGTTTAAGTGGCGTCGGAAATTACTTTCTCTCTAACACAAAAACATCTTGCACCAGGCTACGCAAAAGTAACCCCGCAAGTACATTCTTCTGCTGTCGTCGGTCCTGTTTTGGTTTTTCGATCTACCATTTCCGCAAATGGCTGGTTTTTATGTCTTTTGTAAAAAACTATACCCGAAAGATTTTAACCTAACCTTTGTAATTTTGAGAATAGCTACATTCTAGAACGCACGTCCGGTTAGTAACTGAACATGATATTGTTCATTTTACCTGGTTTTCGAGGTTACAATGCGGCCTTATTGCGTGGCAAACTCTTTCTCAGATCATTTCTCAATCTCATTCCAATACTAAACTAAACAATCAGTACTTATGACCAGATTCCTCTCAATTTTTTTATTATCCCTTTTTCCTTTTTGCAAAGTAAAAAGTCAGGCTGATTTATCAGATACCACTCTTTACTTCGGACAAAAACCACCTGGGTTAGTTGCCGAAGTGTTTGCTCCTGGAATAATATCCTTAAAAGACAGATATGAATACGGCTCTGTATTCTCGCGAAAAGGCGGAGAATTTTACTATTCGGCTATCGTAAATAAAAAGCCACAGATTTTAATGCATGAACTCAAAAATGGTCATTGGCGCTCACCGGTTATCATTTTAGCTAGCGAAAAATATGAATACAACGATCCGTTTTTATCACCAGACCAGAAAAAATTATTTTTTATATCTGACCGTCCTATTGACGGACAGGGAGATGTAAAAGACTTCGACATCTGGTATATCGAAAGGACAAAAGACGGTTGGTCAGAGCCCAAAAATGCTGGAAAAGAAATCAACACCATAAAGAACGAATACTATATGTCTTTTACTGATGAGGGAACCATGTATTTTTCTAACAACGGCGACACCGGGCAAGCAGACGACAACAATTTTGACATTCGTTATTCCAAATTAGTCGACAATAACTTCACTCCTTCTCAAAAAGTTAGTGCAGCCATAAACACTGAATATTATGAAGCAGACGTGTTTGTTGCACCCGATGAAAGCTACCTGATCGTCTGCGCAGAAAGGCCGGACGGTATGGGGAAAGGAGATTTATTCATAAGTTTCAAAGACAAAAATGGTAACTGGCAGTCATCTAAAAATATGGGCAAAAGAATAAATTCAGAACGTTATGAGTTTTGTCCGTTTGTTTCAAAAGATGGGAAGTATCTATTTTTTAGTCGTGACGGGAATATTTTCTGGATAGATGCGACGGTTATTGATTCTTTGAGGTAGTAGTCTATTATTGAGATAATCTTCTTCACTGGTCAAATACACAAATTGATAAACATCGCAAAACCCACTAAAAGTATCTATCTTTTTAAAAATATCTGACATTTATAAATAATTATACTTTTTATAAAAACTTTATATATTATATTAACTATACATAAAAAAAGTATTGAAAGTAAATTTGCTAAGACGCTGACTATTAGGATTGATAAGAAGTCAATAAGATATTTCGAAAACTTTTCGCAGTTCGCAGCATTCTTTTCCATTTACAAACCCTGAGAACCTGGCTGTGCCACAATCTGTTTCAAGCCACAGAAATCGGGTTTGCAACATATATTCACAAAGTAAGAAGTTCTGTACAGAATATACGGCTGTCCAAAATCAACGATGTCAAGCAATTCGTAGCACAATTTTTATACTGTTCTTAAAAAAGAAAAAACCTGGACTTTTCACCTCAACCAACGTCTTTAAATGACCAAACTTATACCGGAGACTGAACCTTTTCCGATCAAAATAATTCGTCAAAATTTACCAAATCAAATATTAAACTATTGTGTTCAACTTATTCTTTGTTTACTCTTTTTATCCCTTCACGGCTGCAAAAGTTTAAATAACAGCCCGAAGTACAAATTTGAAGACGGCGTATATAAGTCGAAACTTCAGGGAGAAAAACAGCACGTTTACATTGAAAACGATCACGATTCGATCATTGTGTATGCAATAAACAAAGGAGTAAAAAAACTTTCTGTTGATACCTCGGTTATGCCAAAAAGCAAAACTCCATCGAAGAACTCGCTGAAAACAATCGGAGAAAATAAGTACTGGCAAAACAGTTTCGACATCGATTTTGTGACAATTCCGCTAAAATTCAGACCTTCAACCAGCTCATTTCCGAGGCAGCTGAGCAATAATCTGAATGGAGCCGTTTATCTTGGTTATAGAAATGACACATATGGCGTCAGTTACACTAAAAATCCGATCGGCCATGTCAGTCAAAAAATTATTCATTATGGATTTTCAGCTGGTATTATCACCGGTTTCGGTACAACTGCGATGAACCCTTACAATACCAACAATAATATTTCAATAGAATATGACGGTATGGTTTGGACCAAAGGGATAGCGGTGCTTTTTGGCGTAGGTAAATTCACGTTCGGCCTGATTGGGGGTATTGATCATCTTTTGGATGATAACAAGGAGTACTGGTATTACCAGGGAAAACCCTATCTCGGTGCCGCTGTGGGTTTAAACCTGAATTAAAACTATCCGCGCAATTTTAAAATTGGACTATCGAATTTATTAAAATTGGAGTTTTCAGACAGCGTAGTAACGGGTACATTTGAAAGATTACTCTTTCATTTTTCCCCATTTACACTTCTCATGGTTCCCATTAACAATTTAATCCTGTTTTCTATTGCCGCTCTCGGACTTGTGTTAAGCCCTGGCCCAAATATGATTTATCTTATTTCAAGATCTTTGACACAGGGCAAAAGAGCAGGCCTAATTTCACTTATTGGTATCCTGGCAGGCTTCCTGGCGCATATTCTGCTCGTTTCTTTCGGACTGACAGCCGTGTTCATCGCAATCCCGATGGCGTACGAAGCCATTAAGTGGCTTGGCGTATTTTACCTACTTTACCTGGCTTGGCAAGGTGTTAGACCAAATTCAAATTCGCTTTTTGAAACCAGCGACCTTCCCTCGGATTCAAGATCTAAACTGATCAGAATGGGATTTCTCACGAATGTTTTAAATCCGAAAGTAGCCATATTTTACATGTCATTTTTTCCGCAGTTTACAAATCCGACATATGGCAATATAATCTTTCAGAACATAGAGCTTGGAATAGTACAACTTACGATCAGCACATCGTTGAACATCTTAATTATCCTTTCAGCGTCCCGTCTTGCTGCATTCTTTCAGCGACGTCCGGTTTACATCAAAATTCAAAAACGAGTTATGTCAGGGGTATTAG
This sequence comes from Dyadobacter koreensis, assembly GCF_900108855.1. Classification (GTDB taxonomy): domain Bacteria; phylum Bacteroidota; class Bacteroidia; order Cytophagales; family Spirosomataceae; genus Dyadobacter; species Dyadobacter koreensis. Next base: position 105,975 of record NZ_FNXY01000004.1, on the reverse strand, counting down.
CCGGACTTGCCATACGGATGGCATTTGATAAAGGTAAGTAAGTTGTCGTTGAATTTGAGGTTAATATTATAAATTGCAAGTATACTCAAAACCGATCCGTTTGATGAAAAACCTTATCCTGCTACTTCTTTCGCCATTTTTTCTCCTGGGCAGTTTTATACTTGGACTATTTCCCAAGGAAGCTAATCCGCCCGCAGACGAAAGTCAAAGTCCTATTACCGTTTGCGCCGCTCCCGGAGGAACGCTGATCCGTGCTGCAAAAAATGGCAAGTTTATAGGGGTAATGCCCGGATGGGGAAATTATTCCTACAAAATTTCAACTTCAAATGATAGCGCCCAGTTTTATTTCGATCAGGGCCTTAATTTATATTACAGTTACCATATGAAGGAAGCGCTGGCTTCTTTCAAAGAGTCTTCAAGGCTTGCACCTGGTTCGGCGATGACCTATTGGGGTCAGGCGCTAGCCATGGGACCATATTATAATTCGGCTCACACCTATAAAATGCCAGCAGAAATCCAGAGTGTTTTGAACAATATGAATGAGAAGATTGCGCTTACAACCGGTAAGGAAAAAGCGATGATTGAGATTATGAACTACCGTTATTCAAATGACCTTACGGACTCAAAGCGAAAGGACCTTAATCTTGCTTACGCTGCCTCGATGCGCGAATTGATTTTGGCTTATCCTGACGATCTGGATATCAAAGCACTTTACGTAGATGCAATTATGCTGATACACGCCTGGGATTTCTGGAATAACGACGGCTCTCCAAAGCCCTGGACGGATGAAGTTGTGCGTTTGTGTGAGACAATATTGGAAAAGAATCCTGATCATCCCGCTGCTCTGCATTATCACATACACTTAACGGAAGCCTCCCGCCACCCCGAGCAGGCACTTCCAAATGCTGATAAACTGAAAGAACTTTTTCCCGGTGTCGCACACATGGTCCATATGTCGAGCCATGAATATCAGCGTAACGGGCTTTTTGCCAAAGGTGTAGCAGTGAATGATGCTGCGGATGAAAATCTACTGCGCTATGATTCTCTCGCAAAAAATCTGGGTCTGGTCAAACACAGCCCTCATTATTTTGCAGTACAAACCTATTGTGCGTTGAGTGGCGGGATGTATGAAACAGCGATGCGAGACGCGACGCGCTGTCGAAAAAGTGTTGCACCAACGCCTGAAACTACCTATGATCAGTATTTGTATATGTTGCCTTCACTCACACTTGTAAGGCTGGGAAAATGGGATGAAATTTTGAAAGATAATACCGTTCCGGATCAACATTGGACCTATGCGACTTTATTGAACGACTTTTCAAAGGGTATGGCCTACGTCAACACTGGCAAGATAGACCTGGCAAAAAAACATCTTAGCCAATTGCAGAAAAAAACAAAAGACCCGATTCTGGAAAAACGCCGGATTCCATTCAATGCGCCTCTACCCATTGCATTGATCGCAGGAAAAATACTGGAAGGATCAATCTATTTTAAAGAGAAAAATGCTGTTGCAGCAATTGCCAGTCTGAACGAAGCTGTAAAAATTGAAGACGGCTTGATTTACACAGAACCAAATGACTGGCCCATCCCAGCACGTCAGTTTTTAGGCGCTTTTTATCTGAAACTAAGAAAACCATCATTAGCAGAAAAAGTTTACCAGGAAGATCTTGTCTGGAATCCCGGAAACGGATGGTCGTATTTGGGGCTATACCAAAGTTCCATAGCGCAAAAGAAAACGAAAAACTTATCAGAGTACAAGAGAAAATACGAACTCGCATTTTCTCACGCGGAGAGCATTCCTGAAGGTTCCGTTTTCATTCGTTAGCGTAAAACCAGAGGCCAGGCAAATATCCTGGCCTGTGGTTTTTCCGCGTGAACGCCGTCGAAGCCTTATTTGTGACGGGAGATTATTGCCAGCAGTAAAGCAAATACAAAATTTTCGAAAACCGCATAGGTAGAAGAGCGTTGATACCAGGTGCCATACTGACCTTTACAAAAAACTTTATCACCATTATAAAATAGGAAAGGGCAAAAAAACAGGTCTGCTATAAAATCATATTCTTTTGATAATGAGCAATTTTATACTCAAACGTTTCCGCAATTTTGCCTGCCCTCCATTTTGCTTCTTCCGATTTAGCTCCGTGGAAAAGTTCATCGATAGTTTCTGTAAATAAGGACATCCAGCTTATAAAATGCGAATGGTCAACAGGCAATAGCGCATGAAGCTGGAATGGGCTTCCGGTATAGGTATACTCGCCCAGCAAAATTGTCTGCCAGAATTTATACATTTTTTCAAGATGCGGCTCCCAATTACCTTTTATGCGCTCGGCAAAAACCGGTGCAAGCTTTTCGTCACTCCTGACCTTTTCATAAAAGGTATCAACCAATAATTTTATTTCTTCCAGCGACACAATTTCTCTTTTCGTTTCCATCATTATTGTTCAGTCAGCGAAGCGTACGTGATTAGATAATAAAGTGACCAACCCAGAAAACCGATGACGAGTATCCACAAAAAGGCGGGGATGCTTTGCGGCGTTTCACTTCCGGTAATCAGAAATTTTTTCTGATCCCCTTTTCCATAAGCGTTGATCATAAGCGGCACAACACCATCAACAACGGCGTTTTCCCTGATCCCTTCAATCGCAATGGCCGGTCCGTTTTTCACCTCGAAGGGAATCAGTCTGATACCTTCCTTCCCGGTCGGATCTTTGCTGATAACTCTCAGCAGATGTTTTCCATCGACAAGTTTTCGTGTATCCAGTTCAAAATTTACAGGAGAAACAAACTCACCGACAGGCTTCTGATCGTCGTCCAGAAAAATGACAACTATGCTCTTATCTTCCATTTTATTCCTGACTTAAATAAATCTCTTGATATGATCGTCACCTTGTTCGCCTGGTTGCAGCAACCATTTGACCGAATAAAAAAACGTCAGCAGGACGATGACAGAAACGGCTGAAATAATCAGATAATCCCAATTGCTCTCAGGCCCGGCGCCATGAGTAATTCCTTTTAATAACCTGGGCTGACGCTGATCGCAGACAGGACAGCAAACGGCTGCAATCTGCATGGATAACATCAAAAAAAGCATAATATATTTCTTCATCTTCAAATGATTTCAGTTATTGATTTGGTAAATTTTTTATCCTGTCCAGCAACTTCTGAACTTCCTCTGGTGTAACCTTTCTTGCATTGTTGCCCCAGCTCCCACGTTCGTGATTCATGATCGCAGCAACTTCCTCAGGTTTAAGGTCACTGTTTTTTCCGACTGCTGGCATAACACCGAATTCCGGCCGGGCATCGTAGCCATTCATGATAATATTCAACATCAGTTCCGGGTTATCGTCCGCCACTATCGGCCTTCCTTTTAAGGCTGGAAAAGCACCTTTTAAACCTTCCCCATTAGCCTGATGGCAGGCCTGGCAATGGGTTGCATACAATGCGTCACCATCAGCAACGGAGGAAACGGTTACAGATTCATCAGTGATATTTTGTTGTTTTTTGTATAAAAATGCAATGGCTTGGCCTTGTGGCACGTCTGTTTGTTTCAGTGATTGAAGGTAAGCGACTAGCTGTAAAGCTTCTCGTTTCGCTACCAAAACACCCTGCCCGGCTGAATATTTTTCAGGAATTGAAACGACAATGTCTTCATTTGCAGCCTCGTTCTTAAATTCAAAAAGCCATGGATATGCTGGCATGATTGACTCTTTGACCACAATTCTCGGATTAAATAAATGAACCAGATTCCATTCTTTGCTGGGCTGCCGACTTCCGACGGTCGTAAGATCCGGACCGGTACGCTCGGTACCCATTAGCGTTGCCGTATTCCGCCATAAATCAATGCGACGATTTGAAGCGTAATCAGCAGCAAGACTTGGCCGTTTCCCCCACATTTTATCCATTTCTACATTTCTAACTTGCTGCGTATGGCATGCAACACAACCGTTCGCAATGAATAAAGCCTTGCCCTTCACTGCCTCTTCGCTTAGCATTTCTTCTCCCGGCAACGCCGCATTATTTCTATCATTATTAATGGCCGGCATAATGGCCACAAACAGGGTCAGCACTAAAAACAGGAGAAAAGCAGCGCTGAATAACTTCGTATGGCTATCAAAAAATTCCATGGCGGGGCGTCTAAGGTTGGTTTTTAATTAAGAGTATTTTCCCGAGCGAGTTTTGCAAACGCAGCTTCCCGAACATCGACAATACCGCTGCCAACCAGCATTTTGTAAAAATTATAGGCAAAAAATAAGTGCGACAGCCACATGAGGCTACCTCCGATTGCTCGCCATAACCAGAATGGTGCCATAAAAACAACGCTGTCAATAAAAGGTTTTCCCTCCATCCACATCAATCCCCGCAACGTACTTCCGTACATCAAAGGAATTGTATAAAACATCAGTCCGATAAGTGCCAGCCAGAAGTGAGCGCCGACCGTCACCTGGGGAGGTTCGATACCTGTCAGGCGTGGCACAACCGCATAAATTCCTGCCCAGACAAGAAAACAGATTATACCATACATGGTTATATGTGAATGAGCGACGGTGAAATCAGTAAAGTGCCATAGTAGATTGGTTGTTCTGAAAGCCTCCGCCGTTCCCTGCAAAGATCCCGTGAAATAAAAAACAATACCTGTCAGAAAAAACGGAAGCGTATAACTGTCAGGAATTTTGTACCAGCTGCCCCTGAAAGTCATCGTAAAGTTTGTTGTACCGGCGATTACAGGGATAACCATGCCGACACTCCCAACAATCGCAATAGTTTGAAGCCACCAGGGAATCGAGCTGAAAACGAAATGGTGGGTACCAATGAGCGTGTAAAATAAAATCTGTGTCCAGAAGGCCAGAATACCTAAACTGTACGAATAAATGGGTTTGTTGAGCTGCTGCGGAAGGAAATAATAAACGATTCCAAGAGTAAAAAGCATAAACCACATCCCGACCCCCTGGTGCATGTAGTACCCCTGCACGATGGTTTCCCCTAGTCCATTTTGCCAAATGGGAACGTAGGCGACTATACTGATCACGATCGCGAAAATAATAGCCGAAATGATATACCAGTTAGAAATATAAATTTCCTTTGTTGTTCTTCTGGCTAAGGTTTTTAAAAAATTAATCAAAGTCAGTGCAAGTCCGACACCAAAAAGCAGCATAACAGGCCAGATGTATTCCCGGTATTCGCCACCACCGTTGTTGATGCCCGCCATCAAACAAATAGTACCGGCAAATACGGCGGTATTGATCAGGATCAACGAATACCAACCAAGATTGATGCTGAAAAGTTTGGTATTACTAACCCGTGGAACTACATAATGTCCCAGTCCCAGCATAGCCAGTGAAGCCCAGCCCCAAAAAACAGCATTAGTATGGACAGGCCGCAAACGTCCAAAACTGAGCCAGCTGACATGGTCAATATCCGGTGCGACGAACTTTATTCCCACGAATTCGCCGACCGACGTGCCAAAAACCAGCCAGAATGTTGCGCAGCGTACATACCAAAGGACGAGTCTGGTTAAATCTGCATCAATTTTGGGCCGGACTAATGCATTTTTCTTGCGTGCGACGAACGGCAAACTGGCATCATGTATATTGCCGATCAATCCTTTTTCATCCGAAGCCGGGTTTGCTCCCATCAATTCGTTGTTGGACAATTGATAGTCGAGCTGCTGTTTGCGTATCTTCAATGATACTTCCAATGACTCATTTTCAAGTGATTTTAGATACGCCGTAAGATACTCCGCTTCAGAAAGGGTTTGCGTATTACGAAACGCCCGCAATGCCTTCATAATCTTGAACATCAATAAAAATATCCCACAGACAACCGGAATTGAGATCAGCACAATCGTGATAATAATTCCTGTCTGGCTGAGTAAGGATCCCTCTGAAATCACCGGTTGCTGGCCGAATGAAATCGTAGTTGATAAAATGAAACATAAACCTGCAATCGCCAGCGTCCTTTCAACCGTTTCAGTTTTTCTTCCGAGTTCTTTATTCTTCAAAAAAATCTCTATCTGGTCACTGTTCAGATTTTTAAAGTATTTGTCGTAATCTCTTTCAAAATTCTGCTGTTTCGATTTTTGAAACTGTTCAACGATATCTTTTGTCAATTTTGCTACGATCAAAACGGAAATAGAAATCGCGAATACCAGAAATGTTGAAATGAGCAGAATGAACTTTTGAGTGGATGTGTCTTGTGCCGACACAGGACTGATACTGAGCGAGAAAATAAGAATAATTAAAGCGACTTTCGCCTTGCAATGATGAGTGTTCATGACTTTGGTTTTGAGATTTTTACATCTTCGGAAATTTATTCTTGCTATGCGGCCCAATTTCAGGACCGGATAATTACATTGGAGAGCGAAACCTGACTGCCTGTACACAGCTCCGGATATTACGTGTTAACAGCTCAAAGCTACCCGTACAAGTGACATTGTTCAATGTACAATCTATCAAAATACTTGTACATTTTGAGAAGCCAGATTTATCCGAGTCCGCTCCTGCTTTCAAAATTCTTCATGCCATTTAAATATATTAATACCTTTTTATCTTTTATAAAACAAAGATATATGATATGTCGGACAATAAAAGATAAAATACTCTTTTATTCTTAAATTTTACATTTACCTTTGTTGTATAAAAAAGTTCGTCAATCGTTTCGGAATGGAAACTGAATGTTATCAATGCCTGTATTGTGTCTATTTTTGAAAATAAAGGATAAAAAGATCTTAATTTACTTATTTACCTCAAAAGACGATAATCCCGAAAGTATTGATCCATTTGGAAACAGCCGCGCAGCCGGTTATTAAAATGATCCAATCGAGCGAATACTTCAAAACATTGATAATCGGAATGAAAAAAGGAATGGTTTGGAAAGAGCATAAAAAGACGGTTCCTAACCGTCTGATAGTGACTGAAGGCTCAGTAACATATAAAGAAACCGGGAAATCGATTGCGCTAAATAAATATGATGATCTGGAAATTCCTCTTCATATCATCCATAGGCCAGAGGCAAACGAGGACAGTCTTTGCTTCCTGATACAAGTCTAACAGGAAGCTAAAACCTAAATAATCAATTACTTAATAATAAATTTAATCATGATCACGCAAGCACAAAAAGATTTGGTGAAAGCCACTGTACCTGTTCTTAGAGAAAACGGGGTTTTACTTACAACTCATTTTTACAAACGTATGTTTGTACATAACCCTGAATTGAAAAATGTCTTTAATATGGGCAACCAGCAAAACGGAAGACAGCAGACCGCGTTGGCAATGGCTGTGCTGGCTTATGCAGAGCATATCGAAAATCCAGGTGTATTAATGCCTGTTGTCAATGGAATCGGACAAAAACATGTAAGTCTTGATATCCGTCCGGAACATTATGCGATCGTGGGAGAACATTTACTGGCTTCTATTTCCGAAGTTTTAGGAGAAACCGCGACCCCGGAAATTATCGACGCGTGGGAAGTTGCATATACGCAGCTTGCACAAATCATGTCTGGACATGAAACCAAATTATACCGTCAACAAGTTGAGAAAAAAGGTGGTTGGACAGGCTGGCGTCCGTTTGTCGTTAGAGAAAAAATCCAGGAATCGGCAGAGATCACCTCTTTCCATTTATATCCGACTGATGGCGGCGCAGTTGCCGATTTTATACCAGGTCAGTTTATAAGCGTACGTCTGTTTCTTCCTGAATTGAATTTGCTGCAACCTCGGCAATACAGTATTTCCAACGCACCAAACGGTTTGTATTATCGTATTTCTGTTAAAAAAGAGGTTTCCGGAAATCCTAATCCTGACGGCATGATCAGTAACCGCCTGCATAATTTTATCAATCCGGGAGACCTGATCGACGTATCGGCTCCTACCGGAACATTTGTTCTTAAAAATGAGAACGACAACCCTGTTGTTTTCATCAGTGGTGGCGTGGGACAAACTCCACTAATCAGCATGCTTGAACAACTGATCAAGACCGGCAGCAAAAAACCTAAAACCTGGATTCACGGCGCACGCAACAAAGACGTTCACGCCTTTAAAGAAATGATTGAATACTGGGCAGACGACGAAAAAGCGATCAAAAAACATATTTTTTACAGCACGGAAGTTCAAAACTCAATTGCTAATGAATTCTATACTGGCTGGGTGGAGCTGGATGTTTTGGGAAATGAACTGATGACCGAACATACAGATTATTATATCTGCGGTCCGGCACCTTTCATTTCAAAACATTATAATAATCTGGTTTCCAAAGGAATCAGTAAAGATTATATTCACTTTGAAGAGTTCGCCCCCCAGACTTTAAGTTTGAATTAATAGAAAAAATACCTGCCCAATTTTTATTTCGGGCAGGTATTTTTGTAGATATCAGTTTGATTTTGCAATTACCCTATATTCCCGGCGGTCATAGGCAAACTTGCCAATTAATCCTCTCATATAAACTAAAACCAAGGCAGCCCAGGTACCAAAGCTCGCATCTTCGGTCGACTATATTTTGGTTCAATATGGACCGTAATAGGAAAGGTAACGGCTAATAGCTTTTAATTATTTAGTAACACGCCGATTTTAAGCATCCCGCAGGATCAAAAGTAGAAAAATCAGCTATTCAAAACACCGGAGCGGCTTGCCTTTAACATGCTTAATGGTAAGGCGCTGTCTAGCTTTTTACCATTAAATAGGTTCTTCAGAACGAGTCGTCACTTTGTATCAGAATGCTTGTGAAAATGTGGTATTTTTATCGCGCTGCAAATCAAGTCCATAAGCTGTGCAAGAATGTAGACCGGCAGCTTTGAACGTGTAATAATCTTGCTATACTATACATGTAAATACGGAAACACCATCCAAATAAAAAATCCCTGCTTGCTTTTCGAGAAACAAATAATCCTCAAATAAACTCCGCAATATGAAGTCTCTACACCTAAACTTTAAGCTTTCCTTAACGCTTTTTATGTTTCTGACCGTTTTGGTCACAGGTTGTTTTAAAGATCACGATCTACCTCCTGATCCGGAAGTAAAGTATCTGATTAAATCTGACAACATTGCCAATGTATCCGCTGCCCAAGTGAAGCTGAGAGCCACCGCACTCGCGCCCTTCGTAACAAGCGGTGTGAAGGTTTACAAGTTATTTTATAATACGAAAACGCTGGACGGGAAACAGATTCAGGCGTCCGGAGTCGTGCTTTTTCCTGAAAATTTCAAAGATAGTCTTTCGGTTCTGAGCTTTCAACACGGGACGATAACCACACAGGATGAGGCACCTTCAAATTACAAACCTGTTGGAAATGCGGAAGCTTTTGTTGTAGCAACAGCTGCTGCCTCTCTGGCAAAAGGATTTTACATTGTGATGCCGGATTATCTGGGTTTCGGCGAAAGTGCAACAATTCAGCATCCTTACCAGCACAAAGCGTCTCTTGCCTGGGCGAGTTTGGATATGCTGCGGGCAGCCATGGAATTTGCTTCACTAAATAATTTAAAATTGAAGAAAAAGATTCAGCTCGCAGGTTACTCAGAAGGCGGATATGCGACGATGGCTCTGCATCAGGAAATTGAGACAAATGCTTCTTCCGAGTTTACGGTCCTGAAAAGTTATCCGGCGGCGGGTCCTTATGATATGGTCAGTACCGCAAAATGGGTTGTAAGCCAGACTACGGATATGCCTGCGGCAGCGGCCAGTTATTATCTTTGGGTACTTTTAACATACAATCAAATGTATGGAATAAATGCTCCGTTGACGGATCTTATTACGCCGCTGAATGCAGCAAAAGTAGCAGCTGCAACGGCCGCAGGAAATCCTCTTGCTGCTGAAATTGATCTGAATCCATCCAAATTGTATACTGCGGATTTTATTTCCGGTATTAAAAATTCAACTAATCTAAAATTCATCGCAGCCTTGAAGGCAAACGACGTTTACGACTGGAAACCGAAAGCTCCGGTTATGCTGTTCCACTCCGAGGGCGACGATTTTGTCCCTTTCCTGAATGCAAACATCGCTGAAAAAAAACTGCAAGATAATGGTTCAATGGCCACACTGTTGCGTATTCAGCCACCTTCGGCCACTCACCGCGAAGGCGCGCAGATTTATTTAACAACGATGATTGGTTTGTTATTAGCTCCTTGATTACCTCTCTTTGTCAGTAGACCAAGATAAAAATCCGGCCATATCTGGCCGGATTTTTGTTTTCCATCTGAATGATATATCAGGTTAACTCTGGCTCAGGCCCCCTGTAATCAGCCTTAATTGTATTTACAATCCTGACTGGCTTGCCTTCTTTGGCAGACTGGTAAATGGCTTCCATAAGAATCTGGTCCTGTAAACCCTCCTCTCCCGGTGTGAAAGGTTTCTTGTCGTTCATTACACAATCAGAAAAATAATCCATCTCGGTCATAAACTGATTAACCTCGGCAATACCAATATTTTCGTGAAGTTCAAGCTTGCCGTCTGGTTTCGCTCTGCTCAGACTCTGGCCTTTGTAAGCATATGCCTTATCCAGATTCAGCCATCCTTTCTCGCATAACACCCGGTAATGACGACTCTCATGAACGTTGTAATGCGTCGAGCAGCTTGCGATCACACCGCTTGGAAACTTCATCTGCCATGACACCATTTCCTCAACTTCTGTAAATAACGGATTCCCGGGTGTGCTATACTGGTAAGCAAAAACTTCGTTCGGCTCTTCTCCCAAAACGAAACGTGTCGTGTTCAGGCAATATAGTCCGATGTCGGGCAATGCCCCTCCGCCAGCCAGTTTCTTCTTGTGTCGCCAGTGGTCCGGATTTGCACTGCTCTGACAATTTGAAGCTTCGAGAAATTTGACATTTCCAAATTCCTTTGCCTGTAACAGCTCACGTAATTTGCGGTTGTGCGGCTGATATTGAATGCGGTAAGCAACCATCAATTTGACTTTTGCAGCCGCGCAGGCATCAATCATTTCCTGACAATCTTCCTTCGAATTAGCCATTGGCTTTTCACATAAAATATGTTTTCCGGCCTTCGCTCCTCTTATGGTAAATTCTTTATGCATACTATTCGGCAGCACAATATAGATTACCTCTACTTCCGGATTATTTTTTATCTGATCGTAAGTTTGGTAGGTATAACAGCTCTCGGCCTTTATTGCATATTGCCCGGCTACTATTTTCATTTTCTCGGGATCGCCACTTACCAGTGCCACAAGCTTTGACTTTTTACACATATGCAGTGCAGGAATGATTTCCTCCAAAGCCAAATGTCCCAGACCGACTACCGCATACCCCACCCTCTTTTCAGGCGGCAGAGGCATCGGGACGGGAGCAGATGCCTGATCAAATTCTGATTTCCACTTATCCAGAACAATCTGCTTATCGGGCTCTGACGGCTGTCGAGATGTTTTGACAGGGACTTTTTTCTGCGCCTGAGCCGAGTTGGTACTCCCCGAAATAACAGCACTACCGATAGCACCGGCGGCGACATATTTTCCCGTCATCGACAAAAACCCTTTTCTTGATATCGACTCGCCCGTTTTATTTTCAAATCCTGTTGATGAATGTAACTCTTTTCTCTCTTTCATAATCTGGTTATAATTTCTGACAATGCCATGGCAATTATCATACCCTTGAAATTATAGTGGTCAGAAATCTATCCATTCTCCATTTTCAACTATTAAAAAGACCCATTGACCGAAAACCCGTAAGAAACTGCTTCCCGAGTTGCTAAATTTAAATACCAAATCGGAGCTGATCCGGTTACAAATCTACTGACCACCCCTTAACAACAAAGCTATGCAGCCATCTACACAATACATCGGCCACGGTACCTCGCTACTGATAAAAAAAGAGCCACTCGCGATCCGGGAGGCAAAAATTCCTTTCGAGATAAGACAAATACAATCCTCTGTTTTAAGACCAGATAAAGTGCAGACAGCTGTCCCGGTTATCCAAAAATCATATGAAATTATCTGGATTAAAAAAGGTTCGGGGAGTTTCCGTGTTGACACCAAAAATCAGGAAATCGAGAACGATATTGCATATCTCGTCACCCCAGGTCAGCTCTATCAATTCTGCCCGAAAGGAGAGATAGAAGGATTCAGCATCGCATTTTCTGAGGAATTTTTATGTTCTGGCGAAAAGGAAATGGCCTTCCCATTTCATACATCCCGATATGCAGGAAGCACAATTTTTCCCTCTGTCCGCATTGATCCTGACGTGAATTCAGAATTAGACATTGTTGTCTCGATGATGTTAAACGAGTATTCCAAGGGACTTAAATTCAAATCCGAAGTTTTAAAGAGCCTTTTGAACGTAGTGATGATTTACCTTTCAAGGAAAATGGATTTCATGCCGGACAAAGCGTTATTAAAGGGCCGTAATGGTTTGCTGCGTAAGTTTATGCAATTGTTAAACGAGCGGTTTACAAGCAAAATGATGGTGTCGGATTATGCTTCCGAACTTTTTGTAACGCCTAATTATTTAAATGAAGTTGTCAAAAAAGAAACGGGGTTTCCTGTCAGACATCATATACAGCAAAGATTGATCTTAGAGGCTAAGAGACGCGCAATGAGCTCAGAAATGAATATGAAAGAAGTGGCATTTGGGCTTGGTTTTGAAGACACTTCACATTTCAGCAGGTTTTTTAAAAATAACTGCGGAATGAATTTCTCAGATTTCAGAAAGCAGCACAGTACGCTGATTTTTTAACAGCGCTTGCAGCAAAAAGCCCGAAATTAATGCGATTTTATATCAGATTACATTCATCAGTTCAAACGCGTAACCTGAAAAATTCAGTAATTGCAGTAACCCCCAACGCATTTTATTCGGTAAAAATCCATAATATTTTTTGAACGCCGCAGTAAAATGCGTGGCATGTTTATAGCCCATCCGCTGCGCGACATCTGATATCTTACTGCCGTCGATGGAGAGCTCCAGTTTAGACCGTTCCATTCTGAAATCGTGCAGATATCCAAAAACAGTAGTTCCGAAAACCTCTTTGAAATATTTCTTCAAATTGTATTCATTGGTGCCGACCCGATGCGCAAGATCCTTTATCGATGGAGGCGATTCCAGATTTTCTACCAGAATTTCTTTCGCAAGGTGCATCCTGGCAATGTCTTCCTCTTTGAGTGATGATGTAATGTCTGGCAAAGGCAATTCTTCATATTGCTCAAACTGCATTGCAAGCAATTCAATTACTTTTGCTTTCACGAAAAGATTTTTATGATAACCGGAATATTCACAATTTAATATTTCAAATAAGGCAGAGATCATTTTAGGAGTGACCGGCAGATTTCTCAGGCTCAAAAACGCGGGTAAAACTTCCTCAATTCCTTCTTTGAAATGTTTATAAAGCCGATGTGTTTCCGGAAGATTACCAAAGAAAAATTCAGGAGCAATATTAATCGAAAACACCTCGCTTTCCATGCGGGGCTCCCACTGAACTACCATTTTCCTTTGCGGCAATAGTACAAGGTTATGCTGATAAGGTTTAAATCGAACAAAGGGTTTGGAGAAAGATTCAGAATAGTATGTGGTTATATTCTGCAGACAGAAATTCATCTGAATATGCGAGGCGGAGGTATTGATCATTAATGGTTTTTTGGAACTCACTTTAAAATTGCCGTACCAAATGTAAACGCCTTCAAGAAGAATTTCACGTCCGGAGCCCGCCATAAATTCATTATCAAATTCCAGCCGGTTTTCGATTATCTGATCTTTTTCCAATAATGCAAAATCAGGATACTTCCAGCTTTGAGAGCCTTCCCATGTCAGCTCAACTGCCTTCGAAAACACTCTCCCAGTTTTCATAATCGTTCCTTTTCCAATTGCTGTTTCAGTTGTTCCGCCCATATTTTGCAAATCAAATTACTATTTAGACTAACTCCAAACAATTCGACGATAAAAAGCTGGAATACCAAAAAAAGAGTTTCTCTAATTTTTGAAATATTTGCTAGAAGTCTGCCTTCGCTTATGCTGGTAAAATTGATAGAGCTAAATAAAACTGATAAGAACTCGTTTACCTTAAACGAAGATATTTTGAGCAGCCGGCACAGTCCGGAGATATCGTAACCTTGATCAAATGGCCTGACGTCACCTCGTCGGGCCATTAATTAATATCTATACTTTAAGGTAAATCTCTTTACAATCTGTTACGTTACGCGCCCGTAAAGAAAAGTATAGAAAGGAATATTTTTTCTTTGATATTTACCTTAAACTATTTGCGATGGAACGACGGGAATTTGTCAAAAAAACGGCTGCTGCATTATGCGTAGCACCCTTAACAGACTTTTCAAATATTACTTTGAAGGCTGTGGAAGTGATGCCGGATTGGCTAATTAATTTAGTTAAATTAAATGACATAGGCGTCGAAAATCTCCGAAGCTTTCAGGTAAAGGATTCGGAAAGTAAAGATTTCGGCGGCTTAAAAGATAACTTCGACATCCTTAATCCACATAGTACAGCGGCCTTGATCCAGTGGGGCGCATGTTCGCTTTCTTCTCCACGCTCTCAGTTTTACCGCTCAGGAGAATTACTTAACGACATGAATTCTGCGGCAAATTATCTGGTTAAAACGCAACATTCAGATGGCACAATAGATCTATTATCTACAAATTTTCATTCAACTCCCGACACTGGTTTTCTTGTGAAAAGACTGACGATGGCGTATACATTAATTGAGAAATCTGACACGCCGGCGAAAGAAAAAATGCTTGACAATTTGAAGTCGTTTTTGATCAGGGCCGGTGAAGCATTGTCTACCGGAGGAATTCATACGCCAAACCATCGCTGGGTCGTTTGTGCTGCTCTGGCCAGACTCTATAAACTTTGGCCAGATCCGAAGTATAAGGCAAGGGCCGAGAATTGGTTAAGTGAGCACATCGATATGGACGATGATGGCCAATTTAATGAAAAGAGCACTTTTATCTATTCATCCTTATCGGATCGGCTGCTTATCACGATAGCTAATGGATTTAATAAGCCTGCCCTTCTCGATTTTGTACGCAGGAATCTCGATATGACTTTGTATTATGTGCATCCAAACGGGGAAATCGTTACAGATGCATCCGGCAGGCAAGATAAAGCGATCGTGGGAACCATGGAAAATTACTATTATCCCTATCGATATATGGCAATTCATGATCAGAATGGCATTTATGCGGGCATGTGTAACTTAATTGAAAAAACAGCTGGCAATAAAATCTCAGGATTTCTCGATTATTTCCTGACCGATGTATCACTCTGGCGTCCGCCGCCCATATCAGACAAACTGCCAGTTACCTATGTAAAAGCTTTCCCGAACTCAGGGATCGTTCGTGTCAGACGGGAAAATTGGGATAGTACACTAATCGCAAAAAATCCTGTCTGGTTCACTTTTATGAAAGGTGATGCGGTGCTTCAGGGTATGCGTTTTGCCTCCTCTTTCTTCGGGAAAGGACAATTTCAAACAGATGCCCTAAAAAAAACAGATCATGGCTGGGTGTTAGTTCAGCGGCTGCAAGGATCCTATTTTCAACCTATTTCAAAAGAAAAAATCTCGCAGGACGGAGATTGGGAAAAAATGCCGAAAAGCGATCGCCGACAGAGTGAAATCCAAATTCTTGAAACAAAAATATTCATAAAGGAAATCGAGGGCGGAATGGAAATTGAAATCGTTACAACCGGTACAGAACGTGTGCCCGTGGCCTGGGAGTTAATATTTCGCCAGGGCGGCAAGTTTGCCGGTCTAACAAAACTAGAAAATTCAGTAGATTCCTGGCTGCTGAAAGAAAATCACGGGAGTTACACATATGACAAAAACACGATCGCATTTGGCCCGGGAATAGCGTTGCACAAAAACACAGCGTTGCGTGGGGCTTTGCCTCCTGTTGACGCCCCTACTGTGTACCTGACCGGGTTTACGCCGTTTCGCCATTTGCTCAGATTATATTGATTTTTTATAACCTGTTGTGACGTCGAAGGTTCTGGTCTATCTTTGACGATAGTCGAAACGATATAATTGCATGAGAAAAAAACTAATAATAGCATACATCCTTTTGTTATTAAATAATCTTTGTTACGCCGGAAAAATATATTCAAAAGCCTTCGGGAATAAACATGATAAACCTGTAATCTTTCTGCATGGTGGGCCAGGGAACAGTTCTGTATATTTTGAAGCAACAACAGCACAAAAGCTCGCCGATCAAGGTTTTTACGTTATCATTTACGATCGGCGCGGAGATGGTCGTTCAGTTGATAAAAATGCAAAAATGAATTTCCAAGAGGCGATTCAGGATTTGGCGGATATATACAAAATTTACGATCTCAAAAAGGCAAATCTGATTGCTTTCAGCTTCGGCGGCCTGGTTACTGCTCAGTTTGCACAAAAATTTCCTGAGAAAGTAAAATCTGTCACACTCGTCAGCGCACTGATTAATCAGCAGCAATCTTATGATAATATACTTGCAAATGTTCTTGCGATTTATAAGAAGCAAAATGACAGTATTCGTGTCAAACAAATTGCTGAAATTGAAAATATGGACAAAAATTCATTAGAATACAGGACTGCTTGCTTCAAACACGCCTCAGAAAATGGCTTCTTCAAGCTTGCCAGCCCCAATGCTTTAGCTCGTCAGATATATGCAACCTATGACACCAACCCGCTAATCCAAAATTATATCAAAAATGAAAACGCAGTTCCTACATTTTGGAAAAATGAAAAATTGAAAAACATCGACATTCAGCCAATTATAAAGGATTTGAAAAAAGCTGGTATAAAAATCTTCGGTCTTTATGGAAAACAGGATGGACTTTATTCTCAAAAACAGATCTGGGACCTTGAACGAATAGCTGGTAAGGGTCACATCAAATATCTCGAAAATTGCGCTCACACTTTATTTATAGACCAGCAAGCCGAATTTCTTTCATCCTGCAAAAGCTGGATCGATTAGCAAGCTGTCTTCTACTATCACACCATCGAAAAATCATTATGAATTTAATCGAAAGATCACTGTAACTTTTCATCCAGGTCCATTCCTTCAAGCATGTGAGCTAAAATCGGCTCACATTTTTCACGGCAAGCCGGATAAAAACTTCGATGTTTCCATTGCGTCGACTTTGGTGAAAGTCCCCACCAAAATTCTGCCATCGCCAAAGGTTTCATGTTATTCCCAAAAGCATATTGCAACAGTTTCGGAGCGGCACACTCTCCCGCTCCTGCCGGCGGATTTTTATACGCGGCCTTTTCAAATATCTTCCTCAAACTCATTTCTTCACCATTTTTGTTAAGAAAATGGTACTGATCAAAAATTTCGTTTTGCAAGGATATTGAAAAAGCCTTCCGGTAACTTTTTAAAACCTCGATTACCTCGTTGACATCTTCCTGCGAATTTATTTCCAGTTCCTTTATTTCACGGGAGATCCGGGAAAGCTCAAGCATGCCGATATTCACGAAACCACCATCTTCGGTGCCATCAAAAATTGGCGGCACAAACCCGGTATGATGATTTTCGCCAGCAAGCTTACCTGAAAACGCAGATAAATAGCCAATCTCCCCGTCTTGCGTTTCCACTACCAGGACGCCAAACATCTTACCGATAATGGCTCCATCTACTTTTGAAAGGCCGAAATTATGATTCAAATCTTGTTGCGTTTCAAGATAAGATTGTAATTTTTGAGTTGCCAGTATACATAATGGGTGAGGTTCGTAATCGAAGGGAAAAGTGAATCGGGCAGGAATGGCGTAGGAATCGATTGATTCCTCAAAAGGGGTAAAAAAATGATTCGTAGAAAAGGAAGAATTCGCCAAAAACGTATTATTACTACTCAATACGTCAGGTAAATTATAAAACTTAACGCGATCAAGAAATGGTTAGTTATTTAAATGAACGGGTGTTTAATTTTAGCAATCAAATTCAGACTTCTGAACTAAACAGATGTAAATCAAAAGATTATCCGGTCAGCAGTAAAGTTAATTCTCCCAAACAGAATTTTAAAATGATAATAAAATAAGTCCTAGTCTTCGTTGTTAAAATACTAATGATAGTTTTTTATGAACTGAGCATACCCGAACGATAAGAGTATTTTTTCTAAACAGGAAATGTAAAAGTTAGTGCTCCGACAACCATCTTTCGGATCTTTGCCTTAACTTTGTCATGGTAATCTCTTTCATTCTTTTATTGGAGCCACTAAAAGTGGATCGTAGAGGCAACTCTGCCACAAGTATCTTTCGACTTGCTGTTTTCCATGAATTAAAAGAATGAACGCAATGCAAATAGCAGGCTTTTCCTGCATAGATTGGTCCTTGACCACAAGAATGTGATCGCTCAAAGCGCCAACCTCTTGTTGCAGATTATTTGGCGGTCAATTATGACCGCCTTTTTTATGAACGCAGAAGAGAATTTTCTGACCAGACTCTTGAATTCTGAAAATAAACATGCGCCGACAGCGCTGTTTTAGTCCGCCTTGCTGTTTTTTTTACTCGCACGTTCACCCGGATTAAAATCGCCTTCGATCCAGCGGATAAAATTTTGCGTGTGGGTAATGTACATATTTGCAGTTAACGGTTTCAAATTGGAGGATTCAACCTCATTTATGTATAAACTCATCAATCTGTTAA
The DNA here is from genome assembly GCF_900108855.1 of Dyadobacter koreensis. GTDB lineage: Bacteria > Bacteroidota > Bacteroidia > Cytophagales > Spirosomataceae > Dyadobacter > Dyadobacter koreensis. Next base: position 87,420 of record NZ_FNXY01000004.1, on the reverse strand, counting down.
TTTCCTCAGCTATTTCCTGGTTTGTTTTCATACGTTCCGATTGTTGATTTCGTTTTGAATATCGCGTTTAACACCAGGTAAAGCTGATTTGCCACAGAAGCCGTCGAAACAGTATGTGCAAATTCTCTATTTCGTCTTTAAGCAAATAAACAAGACCCGGCAGTGTCTGTTAAAACTGCCGGGCATGACGTAGAGGGAAAGTTACTTTACCAAATGTAAAAAGTACTGTTAGGTTAAAAATTATGACTTTTCAAGTTTTTTCGGGTTGCGTTCAATGTATACAAATATATACAGCGTGAATTTCTTTTCTTTTTCAATTATATGGTTGGTAAGGCCCAGGTGCTGATTTGAAGGTTTGAGTTCACAGTTGGAAATCACAAATGCTAAAAATGTTAAGTATTTGTATATTTCTAGCAGTAGCCAGGTGAATTTGTGATCAGTTTTCCAGAATAAAATATCCCCATCTTACCTTCAACTCTTTCAGCGGCCAAACTAAATCAATCGCACACTTCAAAGCTGTTCGCAGTGCATGAAAAGATATTTTTATTAAATGAAGTTCCATTAATTACATAAAATTGAAAAAACACAACCTGAACTTCGGTTTGATAGGTTAATCGTTTATTTTTACCTCGATGAAGGCCCTTATAAAATTATTCTCTCCGGTCATTTTGCTGATTTTCTGCCCACTGATTTTGTCAGGCCAGGAATTGGGTGATACCTTTAAAAGCCTGAATGTTTCTGATGGATTACCACAATCTTATGTGAGCGGGATTATCCAGGATAGAAAAGATTTTGTTTGGCTCGCCACTCGTGACGGACTGTCCAGGTATGACGGAAAGAAATTTAAAGTATTCAGAGAAGGCGAAAATAGCTCCTACACGCTTTCTTCCAATATTATCACAAATTTGTTTCTGGATCGCTCAGGCAGACTTTGGGTTTGTTATGAACAGGGAGATTGGGATGTCGTCGACACGGATACAGAAAAGATTACCAGATTAACGGCAGACAAAAATTTTCAACTGCTCCGCGACAAGAGTAAATCCGGTAGGTCTATCATACAAATTTCGGATAGTGTGTATTGGATCTTAGGCCGCGACGGCGTTGTCTATACGGTCAATTTTCTTCAAAAAAAGGTTACAGCCTTCCGGTCTGACCAACTATTGAAGGGATTATCGCCGACCTTCATTACCGGAATCACCTGGGCAAACCAAAATATTATCCTGATTACCAGCCACGCGCTGGTTTACATGCGCCCGGACGGAAAAATTTTAAAAACTGTAAATCTTACTTTCAACAAATCTGGTCTTTTTAATCCTAAACGCAGCTGGAAAGACAATTCTCCTTTGGTACGCAAAAATGGTCAATTAATAATTCCGGATGAAGAGCAACTGATCCTTTACGATTCACTGAAAAATGATTTTACCGTTATTGACCTTCCCAAACAACAGCACTACATTGTTCCACCGCTGGTCATGGATAAGTCAGAAAACATTTTTCTGGGTTACGCCAATATGATTTTTCGCTTGGACTCTGCCAACAGGCTTTCCCGGTTTACGGCTGAAACCACGCCGGATACAAAAAATATTTCCATGCTTCTGGACAAATCGGACGTGCTCTGGGCTGGTACCAACGGATATGGGGTAAGGCAATATGATCTTTATTTAACACAGATTCCCAAGCTATCTTATACAGCCTCTTTTCACGAGCAGATTCTTGAAAAACTTAAAATCTCAGCAGAAGAAATCAAGCACACGTTCCTGCATGGCATAAGCACCTATTTTTTCAGATGGACAACGGGAAATGACGGAAAAATCTGGATGACGAAAGCTGGTGCAGATTCGGTTGAAAAACCTAATCTGATTTACTTTCAGAATGGAAAATTACAGCGCCCGAAATGGCGATACGGCACAGAAAGTCAACATCCTCATGTTGGTATTAATGCACTGGCTGTTAGTAAATCAGGGAAACTATGGGGTATCGACAATGCTTTAAGACCAGTTTTTTTTGATACCAGAACCTACACTGCGCATACCTTTGAAGCCATTCGGCATCGCTATGATAAGAACAAACTCAACGAAGTAAACGGATTTGTAATTGATGATGAACATATTTTCTGGATAAGCAGCTCACTTGGGTTAATAAGGTATGATCAAAACAACAAAAGCGTAATTCACTATTTTAATAACTTACCGATAAGACAATTGATGGCCGTTTGCCAGGATCCTTTGGACCGGGATGTCTTGTGGCTTGGGACTTATTCTGACGGGCTTATTCGATTTAATAAAAAAAATAACGTTTGCAGCTATTATACAAAAAAAACAGGCCTTCCGAACAATACAGTTTACTCGATACTGCCAGACAAAAATGGATTGTTATGGTGCAGCAGCAATAAGGGTGTGTTTTCAATTAATCCCCAAACAGGGAAAATAAGAAGCTACGTAACCAAGGGTGAAATTCCGGTCGATGAATTCAACAGATTTCACTATTTCAGCTTGCCTGACAACCAAATGGCATTTGGCGGCACGGAAGGATATACTGTTTTTAATCCTGAAAGCTTGGTGGACGATACTTATGAACCCCATATCGCACTGACAAATGTTAAAATCAACAACCGAAATAGTTCGTTAAATGACCCGGACTCACCATTGACCGGCGCAATCAACGATGTTGAAGCGATCGTGCTTCCTTACGATAAGAACTTTCTTGCTTTCGAATTTTCTGCACTCCAGTTCAACATCCCTGAAAAACTGCAATACCGATACATGCTGAAGGGCCTGGATGAAGGATGGGTCACGGCGGGGACTGATAATGTTGCCACCTACACCACAATCCCGCCAGGGTCTTATACCTTGAAAATTAACGCATCCAATACCGCCGGGGTATGGAGCGGTTATGTAAAATCCCTAAGAATAATTATAACACCTCCATTTTGGAAGACCTTATGGTTTATTACGCTCTGTCTGTTACTGGCAGGTGGCCTGGTTTATTATCTGATAAAAAGACGTATTCGAAATATCAGAACAAAGGATTTGGAAAAGATCGCGTTTGAGAGGGAATCGATGGAACTCGAAGCGCAGGCTATGAGATCTCAGATGAATCCTCATTTTATATTTAATTGCCTGAATTCTATCAAGGCGCTGATTCAGGAGGATGATAAAAAAAATGCGGTGACCTACCTGACCACCTTTGCAAAACTTATTCGAAACCAGCTCTACAATAGCCAGCGGGAAATCACCTTGCATGACGAAATCACCACTTGCCAGCTTTATCTTCAGCTCGAAACACTTCGGTTTGCCGACCGGATAACCTATGGCTTTTTAATCGATCCCGGCGTCGATTTGCACAGGATTATGGTACCTCCCCTGATTTTACAGCCTTTTATTGAAAACGCTATCATTCATGGAATTTTACCGCGCCCTGGCAAGGGCAAAATAATAGTTAGCGTCACTAAGCAGCAGGACGATGTCATTTGCTCTATTGATGATGATGGAATTGGCAGACATAAAGCCAACAAGGATCGCGAACTAAGAAAACCGCATCATATCTCCAAAGGTACCTTACTCGTTGAAACCCGGTTAAATATGCATAACGCCTTGAACAGGAATAATTTTAGTATCAACATTATTGACAAAACCGATGACAGTCAAAACCCCTCGGGAACCTCTGTAATACTGACATTTAACCCAACTTTATGATCTCCACAATTATTATCGATGACGAAACCCATTGTATTAAAGCCCTCCTCAACGACATTGAACTGTTTTGCCCGCAGCTTAAAGTCTTAACTACCTGCCAGTCAGGAGAAGAAGGAATTTCTGCAATTAAAAAATTTAAACCGGAGCTTGTATTTCTGGATGTAGAGATGCCCGTGATGAACGGCTTTGAAATGCTTGACAAACTAACTGCTCCCCGGGATTTTCAACTCATTTTCACCACCGCATATGATCAGTTTGTGCTGAGGGCCATGCGCGCCAGTGCCATTGATTATCTGATGAAACCGATCGACGGCTCCGAGCTGGCGGAGGCAGTTGAACGTGTGGAAAAACAGTTGAGTAACCATGTAGTCGAGAATCCCAGAATTGGGAATTTAATTTCCAACAATGATCTTGACGAGGAAGATCAGCGTATAGCTCTCCCCGACCGCCATGGATATATTTTTGTTAGTCCATCGGAAATTTGTTATTGTAAAGCGGAAGGTGCCTATACAAACGTATACCTCACAAACGACAGAAAGATATTGATTTCGAAAGCGTTGGGTGAAACCGAAATCATGCTGCCGCCACGGATTTTTGAAAGAATTCACCATTCCAGCATTGTGAATTTATCTCATGTCCGTCAGCTCAAAAAAGGTGACGGGCTGTTTATTATAATGTCCAATGGTGATAGTTTGAGCGTTGCGCGTTCCAAAAAAGAACACTTACTGAACAGACTGGGCGTAAAATAAAACTCCCTGCTATTTTTGCTGAATGAAAATTATCATTTTTGGAGCTTCGGGCTCGGGAACAACTATGTTAGCGAGCGAATTAGCTCCTGTTATTGGTTATCGTCACCTGGATTCCGATGAATATTATTGGTTGAAAACCGCGCATCCTTTCACTGAAAAACAGCACCCGGACCGTCGAAATTCAGCATTTCTTGAAGACTTAGGTAAACAGGATAATGTTTTGGTGTCCGGTCCGGTTTTTGGCTGGGATGACCGATTTATGAAAATTTTCGATCTGGCTGTTTTCCTATGGATTCCTTCGGAGATAAGATTAAATCGGCTTCGGACTCGTGAGCAAGAGCGTTATGGTGATCTTTTGATAACTGATCAGCATTACAAAACAAAATGCGAAGAATTTCTAAACTGGGCTGCCGGGTACGACGACCCGAATTTTAAAAGCAGAAGTCTCGCCCTTCATAATCGTTGGATTAATCAACTGCAAATCCCCATATTAAGAATAGAGGGCGATACTTCTGTTGCACTCCGAATAGAATTACTTATGGATAAAATCAGAGAAACAGAACAATTGGGCTAAACCTCGGCTATCATCCTGTCAAAAACTTTGCGCTGCTCCATCATCGACTTGACTTTATCCTCAGGATTCGTATGGCACTCGAGTAGAACCCAGCCCTTGTAATCCATTTTACCTAGATTCGACAAAAGCTCTTTGTAGGGATAATCCGTCCTGTCTAGTTCGCGGACATGTATTGTATCTCCAAAATATTGTTTTACAAGGTCGAAATTCGATTGAAATCCCTGCCCGTTCAAATCCTGAGGGTTACAATTCCAGCAGATCCTGGCATTCGGATGATTCGCATACTCCATGATCTTCTTTATATTGGGCAACTCCTGCGTTTCCTCTCCATGCACTTCCAGACGTAACTGCTGGCCCAAACCGGCCGCGTATTCTGCAAGTTCATGCAGCGACTGCCCGATTTGTTCAAGCGTTTTTTCAACTGCAACTTCTTTATGCAGCGCATTGGGTTTAACTTTAACACCTGAACCACCCACATCGGCACTCAGCCTGATAAATTCTTTTGTTCTTTCCATGGAAGACTTCAATTTTCCAGCATCCGGATAATCATATTGCTGATTCGTCCCGAGTCCGATAATTTTCACCGGACTGTCGCCAAATCTTTTCTTTACCTCGGCTCTTTCCCTTGCAGTCAGTTCAGCCATAACCTTATGGGCGTGTTCCACTCTCAGCTCCACCCCGTGGATATTCGTCGCTGTGCAGTTTTTGATTATCGTTTTCACATCCCAATCTTTTCCCCAGAGGTACGTTACAAACCCAAGCTGAAAATTCGCCCTGAATCTGAAAATTGTATCAGCGCTTACACCGCCCGAAATCAAGCCTACCCCAGCCAGCAATGACAGGTCTTTCAAAAAAGTTTTTCTATCCAGAAGCATCTCATCTACTAATTAGTTTCGCTATATAAAGTTAGAAAGACGATATGCTAACGATATACTCCACAAATGCCTTAATTCTTATCATCACGCATGCTTTTGTGACATGTTGTGCTATCAGGGAAAAGCAAATTACCGAAAAGGGTGTGTGATAAAAACACAATTCTGGGTTCTTCGTACACAATTTCTGCATAGAAATCCGGGATTTTTCTGAATATTCAGCTGGCACGAAATTCTCATTTCAGCCTGCATTGCTTATTTGTAGCAGTTTGGAAAAGAAAATTTGAAATCCTCAAAATATATTAACCTAAATTTTAGCTATGGAAGGCGGATCCCAGCCCTTTGGTTCAAATTTAATAAGTGAACAACAACAACTTAACCTAATCCTTGAAGCGTCGGGAGTAGGTTTTTGGAATATCGATTTAGATAATAGAACCGCGTACCTTTCCAAAATAAGCAAGGCACTTCTCAGATTTCCCGGCGACTATCAAATAAGTTATGATACGCTCCTGAATCTTTTTCATTCGGAAGATATTCTAAAATTTGAAAGTGCGCTGCGTCAGAGTGCGACGACCAGACAAAATTTCTCAATCTTATTACGCCTTTTACCTTACAATGGAGATGTACAATCTGTTATATGCAGGGGGAAATCTACAACAAACGCCAATGGAAAGGCTGTATCATTTGCGGGGACATTTATTTCATTTCAGGACGAATGCGTAGAAAATGATGCGCCGGACATTCCATCCAAAACGGATGAGAGAAATAAGGCGCTACAGCAAGCCGAAAAATTCAAAGCGATTAGTGAGCAGGCTCCGCTTGCCATCGCGTTTCTGAGTGGGCCGCACATGACTATTGAGTTTGCAAATTCCAGAATGTTTAAAATTTGGGAGCAAGATGCGTCAATAGTCGGAAACAGCTTTTATGACGTAATATCCGAGAATAGTTTTCAGTATTCAAAGCAGCGATTACAGGAAATTCTTGATACTGGGGAGTCCTATATTATAAATGCCGTCCAACTTTCAAAGAGCGAAAACGAAACAGCAGCAGATGCCTATTTCGATTTTATATATGCACCTGTTCTAAATGAAGCGGGGGTCGTAACTGGGATTATTGCCGTTGCTACCGATGTGACAGAGCGCCTGAAAACCCAGAAACAACTGGAAACAAGTGAAGAAAAATTCCGTTCGCTCATCGAAGAAGTTCCTGTTGGTATCAGTGTCTTTACCGGAAAAGATATGGTGGTAGAGCTTGCGAATGAGCCGATGATCGAATATTGGGCAAAAGATGCTTCCGTGATCGGTAAGCCACTTCGGGAAGCATTTCCTGAATTGGTTGGACAACCGTTCCTTCAAATTCTCGACAATCTCTTAACCACAGGGGAAACTTTCAGCTCGACAAATGCTCCCGTTGACATTATAGTTGATGGCGAGATGAGGACATATTATTTTAATTTTACCTATAAACCATTATTTAATAAAGAGGGTCAGGTTTACGCGATCATCGACATGTCTCTGGATGTTACAGCGGAGGTTTTAGCTCAGAAAGCGCTTGCTGAAAGCGAAGCCCGGTTAAGATCGGTAATTTCCGCGGCCCCTGCCGCCATGGGACTTTTCGTTGGAAGAGAGCTGATCGTCGAAATGCCAAACCAATCTTTTATAGACATCGTGGGCAAAGGACCTGATATAGCTGGAAAACCTTTGCGTGAAGTTATGCCGGAATTGGAAAGTCAGGCGTTTTTACAAATCCTGGATGACGTATTTACCAGTGGAAAAATGTATCAAAGTTTCGGCACTCAGGTTGACATTGTTCGCAATGGTGTCATGACGCATAATTTTTACAATATCACCTATACCCCTATTTTTGATAACGAAGGAAAAGTTTATGCAATTCTCGACATTGCTATCGACGTAACTGACAGAGTTCTTGCACAAATGGAAATCGAACAAAGCCAGTTACAGCTTCTCGAACTATTTGAACAGTCGCCGGTAGCGATTGCAATGATCAGCAAGGATAACCTGGTTTTCAAAATGGCTAATCCGTTTTACGGTCAGCTCGTCGGAAGGCTCCCGGAACAGCTCGTAGGAAAGTCATTACTCGAGGCAATACCTGAACTTGACGGACAAGGCTTTGATCATCTCTTAAAGGAAGTGATTACAACAGGAAATCCGTTTATCTCTCCTGAACAGTCAGTGGACATTATTCAGAATGGGGAAATGCAAAAAATTTACGTTGATCTTTCTTACCAGCCTCAGCGCGATATGGAAGGAAATATTTCCGGCGTACTTGTTGTAGCGACTGATATAACCCAACAGGTTCTTTCCAGAAGAAAAATTGAAGAGGCTGAAAGCGCACTCCGTGGTGCCATTGAGCTGGCTGACCTGGGTACCTGGCAGATCGATTTTATTTCCCAAACTTTTGATTTTTCACCACGCTTACGACAGTGGTTTGGCATTGGTGATCATGAAGAAATTACATTCGAAAAACTAAACAAGTCCGTTTCACCGCTAGAATTGTTAAAAATTCAAGAAGATTTTAAGAAGTCCATTAGACCAGATTCCGATGGCGTTTTTGATGTCGAGTATACACTCCAGGCAGGTGGATTTGAGCGCATTGTTCATGCTCAGGGAAAAGTTTATCGAAACGAAAACGGTAAGGCATCAAAGATTACGGGTACTGTGCAGGATGTTACCGTTCAACGTCAGGTAAAGCTTGCTCTCGAATTACAGGTTCAGGAACGCACAGAGGAGCTCGCGGCGATGAACGAAGAACTTGCTTCGATTAATGAAGAATACGCAGCTATTAATGAGGAGCTTTCAGAGTCGAATAACCTGCTGATTCAATCAAATGAAAACTTACAGCAATTTGCTTATGTTGCGTCCCATGACTTGCAGGAGCCTTTAAGAAAAATCCAGTCCTTCGGAAATATAATCACAAGCCGTTATTCATCTGAATTGGGCGACGGCGTCAACTACCTGCAACGTATGCAAACGGCTGCGAAAAGAATGTCAAACCTTATTGAGGATTTGCTCATGTTCTCGCGTATCTCAAGTAAAAGCGATCGACTAGAGCTGGTCAACCTAAATGTCGTTATGAAGTCTGTCTTTACAGATCTGGAATTGTTAATTCAGGAAACCGGTGCGGTAATTGAAATGGATGAGTTGCCTAAGGTAACCGGTGACCGTTCACAATTGGGACAGCTGTTTCAAAACCTGTTAAGTAATGCATTGAAGTTCAGAAAAAAAGATATCGTCCCAAAAATCAGGATTACGGCAGATATCATTTCCAGTATCGACCTTCCATCTTCTTTTGTTCCTCCAAGATCCGTCAAAGCATTTTTTAAAATTAATATAAGCGATAATGGAATCGGATTTGATCAGAGTTATGCCGACCGAATATTCCAATTATTCCAACGATTACATGGAAGAAGCGAATATTCCGGAACAGGAATTGGACTGGCAATATGCGAAAAAGTTGCGGCAAATCATGGGGGGACGATTATAGTAGAAAGTCAGGTCGACGAAGGTTCAACGTTTTCAGTTTTTTTGCCAATACCATCATGATATTTCGTATCTTGAAAAGTTAGAAAAAAAATTTACACAATTCTTACCCAATGACCAAAACACTTCAAGTATCCAATATCATAGCACTTATAATTACTATTATAATGAATTACCTTTCGAACACAGGTATATTCAACAATAGTACGATGGCTACGGTATCAGCGCAGTATCAAAATTATTTCACTCCCGCAGGATACGCTTTCTCAATTTGGGGCCTTATCTACATTGGTTTGTTGGCCTTCGTTATCTATCAAAGCAGGGGTCTGTTCGGTTCTGGCCCGGCTCCTTCTGTGGTTACGAAGATTGGTTGGATGTTTGTAATTTCCTGTGTTGCTAACTGCCTTTGGATCATCGCGTGGCTTTACGACTATACCGGATTATCCGTTTTCATTATGGCAATTTTGCTAAGCTCACTTACCTCAATAGTCATTCGCACAAGAATGGAACTTGATCTTATTACATTTAAGAAAGTCGCTTTGGAGTGGTGGCCGTTCGCCATGTATTTTGGATGGATTACAGTCGCCATCATTGCAAACACAGCTGCCTATCTTACTAAAATAAAATGGGACGGGTTCGGTATATCGGCAATTACATGGACAATCATGATGATTTCCGCCGCTGCTTTGATTCACCTGGTCTTAATCTGGAAGAGAAATCTTCGGGAGGCCGCATCAGTTGGCGCCTGGGGCCTGGCCGCAGTCGCCGTCGCTAATTGGAACAATGTTGATGCAGTGGCTTATACAGCTCTTTCCGCAACGGCAATTATACTTATCAATATTTCGGTTCACGGTTATCTCAACCGAAAGCATCCCTTTATCTTTTCAAAATAAATCGAGCCTAAGTATTGAATGACTGTGGACAGGGCCACAGTCCTATATTTTTTGCCAAAAATTACAAGGAAAAGGAACTGTTCAACAGCGATTTCACTGCATCAAAATAAGGCTGAGCGATCTTGCTAGGCCGTATATCCCAACCACGATCGTAGTTGACAATACACGAGTCGATGAAGTTTTTTGTATTTTCCTTAATGATCGGGTCCCAGATAGATAATTTCGAAATCCGCCCTTTATCAATTCCCAATTTCGTGGGTTCGTGAAGTATCAGTGCTGAAAACTCGTATCGGTCTACAACACCAGACGCCCATATTGCCCGCGCAATATTCTCATCCTCCACCCGACCAGTAAATTTGGCCGAAATGCTTTCCTGATTTGGTAACAACAAATCAAAATTCTGTTTTTTAAGATATTGATCTATTGCTGTTCTTACGTGTATCAACGGATCTTTTCCATCCAGCTCGCTGAGTTGCTGAAGGCGCTTTATCTGAGCTTCGGTCAAAGCAACAGTTTTGCGAAAAGTTTTTTGCATGCTCATTTCGATTTAAATTAAATCATATCAAACTTACATACACCCTGAAAAGAATCAATCCATATCTAAATGTTTTTGGGCACCGTTTAAAAATTTGGAATTATACCGATTATAAATACCTGTATAACAGGCTTAAAATCTGCTAAATTAGCCCTTTAACGGCCATTTTCAAGATGCGGATAATCACTATGCTCACGCGGATGCTTTAAATTTTTTAACATTGCGTAGGTTATTTACCCACCTTGTACCATCGATAACTTTAACATAAGAAATAAATGCAATAGTCTTAAAGATTCTTAATTAAGTACCAATCGCATTTTCACGAGGATAATTCTTGTTATATTGACGATAAATCTCCTCCATTATTATCCATGAAAAATTTGTTGTTAATCGGTCTTGTCGTTTGCCTGACAAACGCCTGTCTGCAAGACAATCCTTCTGATGAGACATTAAAAAATGTGATCAAACATCAGGTCAGAAACCGGATCGACAATAAATTTTCCGTTGGTACGATCGTCGTTTTTTTGGTAAACGGCCGGGAAGAATATTTTGTATATGGATACAGCGATACGACTAGGAGAAGTGCAATCACTAAAAAATCAGTTTTTGAGATCGGATCAATCAGTAAAACCTTTACAACACTGCTACTTGCCGACTTGATCAATAAAGGCGAATTGAAATTAAACGATCCCATTCAGGATTATTTTCCGGACTCAGTCAAAATACCTGAATTTTACAATCAAAAAATCACTTTCAAAGATTTGGCGACTCATACATCCGGACTACCCAGGATGCCAGATAATTTTTGTCCGAAAGATTCAACGAACCCTTATGCCGATTATAGTGCCAACGATCTATACAGCTTTCTTCAGTCACACAAGCTTACTCGCGAGAAGGGCAAATATGAGTACTCAAATTTAGGAATGGCTCTTTTAGCCCAAACCATTGCAACAGTTTCCGGTAACCGGTACGAGGATATGCTTCAAACTATCATCTGCAATCCGTTGAAAATGAGCGCAACCACTACCATCCTCAAAAAAAGTCCCTGGCTAACCAGTCCTCACGCCGGCACGACACGGATGCCTCACTGGGAATTTGACGTCTTCGCCGGAGCCGGAGCCATTCATTCCAACGGCGAAGACATGTTGAAGTTTGTTAAAGCGCAAATGGGACCTACACGTAATCCGCTAAACAAAAGCATGGAGCTCACCCAGCAACCTGTACAGCCTATTTGGGGCACAATGAAAATAGGCTTAGGCTGGCACATAATTTCAGAAAACGGTGACGAGATCATTACTCACTCCGGAGCAACTGCCGGATATCGAAGTTTTGTAGGTTTCAGTAAAAAAACTAAAAAAGCAATAATTATTTTCAACAATTCAGGCCTTTCACAGGATGACCTGGGACTTTACTTTTTTAATCCTTCCCGCAGAACGAATCCTGTAAAAATGCCTGTCCGAGTTTCAAAGGAAACGTTGAAGGAAAACGTAGGCTCATTCAGTATTGTAAATAACCCCAATTTCATGCCGCCTGGCAGCAAGTTTCATGTTAAACTGGACGGGGATCAGCTCTCTATCTGCCTTACCGGCCAAAAGTGGGTACCAATCATCCCCGAATCAGAAACCAAATTTTTCTCTCGTAACGTCGAAGCCTCTGTGGAATTTCTAAAAAACGAAGATGGAATCGTTGAAAAACTGACTGTACACCAGGATGGGCAGGAGATTTCTGCAAAAAAATCTTATTAGTCTTATCTGATACTGATTAGCCAATCACAACCTGCCCATGAAACTGTGGATTTTACTATTTTTCATCGCTTTAAAGGCGCCTGCTCTCGGACAAAACAAATTGTCTCCTAATGCTGAAATTTCGATAATTACCTGCGGACCGGATCAGGATGAACTATATTCTGCATTTGGCCATAGCGCATTGAGGGTCAAAGATCCAGCTACAGGATTGGATCTTGTTTATAACTATGGTGTCTTCAAGTTTGATGCCGGATTTTACATAAATTTTATACGAGGTGAGCTTTTTTACAAACTCGGCGTATCTCGTTTTGAAAGCTTCGTTGCCTTCTACATTCATAAAAATCGTTACGTTCATGAGCAGTTGTTAAATTTAACAGCAACACAGAAACAGAGCATTTTTAATTATCTGGAAGAAAATGCAAAACCTGAAAACGCAACCTATCGCTACGATTATTTTTACAACAATTGCGCAACTAAAGTGCGGGATGTGTTGGTTGGATTGTTTGGAAAGCAACTCAAATTTAATGAGCATTACGCAACGCCGGGCTATACTATCCGAATGCTCACCGGCGATCGTTTACGTCAGCAACGGTGGGGAAAGCTAGCTATTGATCTTTGTCTGGGATTACCGATGGACAAGAAACTTTCCCTTTTCGAATACATGTTCCTGCCTGATTATCTTGAATCAGGATTTGACAACGCTTCCATTTCGGGGATACCGCTGGTATTGGACAAAACAGTCATTTTCAACGCCAGTAAGGCACAGCCAACTGAAAGCCTGTTTCAGCCCTGGGTTGTTTTTGGTATATTTTTAATGATAACGGTTGTTATTTCTAAATTTGATCTCAAAAGAAACCAACGATCAAAATGGTTTGATCTCATACTTTATCCAGTTGTCGGAAGCGTAGGTATTTTATTGCTTTTTCTTTGGTTTGCAACTGACCACGAAGCTGCTTCCAACAATCTAAATCTACTTTGGGCATGCCCATTACATATCCTCGTTCCTGTTCTGACACGCAATAAGCAGTATTACTTTTTGCTCAAACCTTACCTCGTGGCAACACTGGTTTTGTTGGTAATGACGTTCCCGTTTTCGGTTGTCATGTCTGCCCAGCTCAACAGTGACTTAATAGCCATACTGATAATTTTGTACATCCGAAGTTTAACTTTACTCCGGTTAATGAAGAAAACAATTTTGACTTAACCCTTAAAAAAACGTATCGTAAGATTAAAAAAAGGAGCAACGGAGATTTTCCGTTGCTCCTCTCCTACTGTAAAATTTACTGCATGATTATTTAAATCGTCAGTTCAAATATCAATCGTTTCTCCGATTTTCGGCAGTAACAGTGTCAATCCGGACTTTGCAAATTCTGCAATCGCCTCTTCTTTGTTAAGTTTAATAAATCCAAATGTATCGTAATGTACACCTAGTATTTTTGTTGTTTTGACAAAACCTGCGGCCTCAATTGCGTCTTCTACACCCATCGTTAAAACATCTCCAATTGGAAAAACAGCAAAATCCAGAGCTGTCCATTTTGGGATCAAAGTCATATCCAGCGTAAGTCCGGTATCTCCGCTGTAATAAAAATTCCCGTCTGTTGTTTTCAAAGCAAAACCACTGGCCACACCTGCATAACCACCGTCAGGGAAGCTGCTTGAATGTTGAGAAATGAAACATTTTGCATCTCCAAAATCGAAAGTCGCTTTTCCACCTGGATTTAAAGGGAATAAATTCTTGACGCCTTCCTTCCCAAAATAGGAGTAAATCTCCCAATTTCCGATGACAGTCGCCCCGGTATTATTTGCGATTGCGACTGCATCAAGCATATGGTCGAAATGTCCATGCGACACAAAAATGTAATCTGCCGCGATGCTGTTAATATCGACATCTTTTGCTAATTCGTTCCCGGTAATATAAGGGTCAAACAAAATGGTTTTGCCTCCGGCAACTACCGAAAAACAGGAATGTCCGTAGTAAGTGATTTTCATTTTTTCGTTGTTAAGATAGTCATTTATATAAGTTGCAAAGCAGCAAACTATCAGCGTCTCCATACTTTCCTAATAAACAAAAATATCCGAAACTGATTCAATCGTTTACTCTTATTCAAAAATAAGGCTTGCCAGCAAGCCGGCAAGCCAAATGAGATGTTTTTTACAAAAGTTTAATCTGGACATCAATATTTCCCCGTGTCGCTTTTGAGTATGGGCAATTCTGATGGGCCGTATCTGCCAGCGCCTGGGCCACTTCCCTGTCTATACCCGGCAAACTGATATTCAAACGTGCCTGAAGAAAATAGGCCTCACCAGCTATCCCCAGATCCACTTCCGCGTCAACAGCTGTATCAACCGGCAGCGATACTTTCATATTACCAGCTGCAATTTTCATTGCGCCAATAAAACATGCCGACCATCCGGCAGCCAGTAGCTGTTCAGGATTTGTTCCGGCACCAGAAGTTCCAGGCGACGAAAGATTGATTGCAAGTTTTCCATCTGAACTCTTTGAAGCCCCCTCTCTACCGCCGGTCGTATGTGTTTTTCCGGTATACAAAACTTTTTCAATTTTTACGATTTTGTTTGTTTCCATTTTATTTGAATTTAATTTATTCTCAGTCTAGATTTTACTTCACAGGAACCGAGAATTCGACTGTTTCTGGCGGCAAACATTGTTTCGCACTGCAAGCCATAAATTTTACGGCTCCCTTGACAATTGTTCCTTTTCCGGTCAATTTAATTTTTTGTTTGAAAACCACTTCTTCTTCAAAATAGCTGACATTCATATTGAAAAATTCCTCAAACCTGATTATAGGTTTTGGCTCAGCAACAGAACCGAGCAATTGGTATGATCTGGCAGGAATAAAGCTGAATGTAGCCTTTAACGGCCCACCTTCCGGTATCGCCTGAGCATAAACGTGCCATCCATCATTGATAGAAGCTTTGATTAAAATACTGGCCTCAATCTCAGATGTTTTTGTGACAGTGAAACTCCATTTTACTGGTTTCAAAGTTTCACCTTGACCTGAAAGGCTGATGAAGAGTCCGGCAGCAAGCAACAATAAAGTTTTCATTTCCAGTTATTTATAGTTTATTTAAATTCCGTTTAAAATTATCAATCAAAATCGATCAATAATTTTCCGAGCATCATTCAGACGGAGTTTCCCAAGACGCTCAGCTGATTAGTGATACAAATTGACGGGTAAACGAAATAGAAACAGAGGAGAATAATGTTGAAGCAGACATATTGTAACCTGAACCGGACAGAATTAAATGCCAGTTATTTTAGAGAACTTTTTACCGCACGCACATGTGATCCTTCCGTATCCATAAGATTATTGATCAAAATTAAAACCGTAATCCCGGAATTGATAACTCAGGAAAGGCACTGTCTATCCCGGCCACTAATTTGCCGGCTTCGGCTCATTTCCAATACTATGAAATGGTTGTTCAATCTACTTTTGAGAAATAAAAAAAACGGACATGAACTTCTCGAAACCAACAACTTACAGAAAAACAGTGGTTATACTAAGCAGCGTAGTCTTCGCCAGCCTTGTAGCACTGCAGATTACCGGCCCTACGATTTCGAATCCGCAAGCCAAAGGTAAATTTCACGCTCCGGCAGAGGTTCTGAGCATTTTTGAACGAAGTTGTTATGATTGTCATTCCAATGAAACTGATCTGCGATGGTATGATAAAATTGCTCCGTTTTCGTATGTCGTTGCAGCTGACGTAAACGAAGCCCGGAAAAGATTCAATTTCTCGGAATGGGACACGCTTTCAAAATCAGATCAGGAAACAAAATTGTGGTATATGATCAATATGATTGATGCAGGCAAAATGCCGCTCGCTACTTACACTTCCGTTCATCCTGAATCCAAAGTTTCAAAAGCTGATCTTGATGTTTTAAAGAATTACGTAATTAAACTCTCAAACCAAAACCACAGCCTTGGTGATACCTCTCGAATTAAGTTAGCAGATAAAACCTATAAAAACAGCCAGGACACCGGAGTCGGTAAAACACCTAAATCGATTAATGGAATTAGCTATTTTGACGATTACAAAAACTGGAAGATAATAAGCTCAACCAATCGTTTTGACAACGGAACTATGAGGCTTATTTATGGAAATGAAATCGCAATTAATGCCATCAAGGAAGATAAAATCAAGCCCTGGCCCAATGGTGCCATTCTCGTTAAAGTTGTCTGGAACAGCCAAAAGGAAGACAACGATGGAAATATCAAACCTGGAAATTTCAATAATGTGCAGATGATGATTCGGGATGACAAACGGTTTAAGGATACCGAAGGCTGGGGATTTGCGCGGTTTTCAGGCCTAAGTCTGGAACCTTATGGGAAAACGATTTCTTTTGCCACATCCTGTATCAACTGCCATCGTCTCGTTCCCGATAACGGATTTGTATTTGATATACCCAGTAAAAACTTAAAACATTAATTAGTTATGAACACGCAAATAATCACCTTGGCAGCAGGATTGTTTATTGCCGCCAGTGCTTTCACTTCCATTGTTGGACCAACGGAAAATAATAAACCTATTGAAACTAACAACACTAAACTTGCAGAACCAGGTTTCGCCGTCTTAGAACTTTTTACATCTGAGGGATGCTCAAGTTGCCCACCTGCTGACGAATTAGTGGCAAAAGTGCAACAGGAAAATTCAGCCAAACCTGTATACATATTGGCTTTCCACGTGGATTATTGGGATTTTCAGGGTTGGAAAGACGTTTTCAGCAAGAGTGAATTCACACGTAGACAATATCAATATTCAGCCTGGCTACGTACAGAATCTGTTTACACACCCCAGATTGTGGTTAATGGAAAACGGGAGTTTGTGGGTTCTGAGGAATCAAGTTTACGCAATGCAATCTCGCAAAGTCTATCGTCGCCCCTTGCAGGCAGGCTCACGATTGAAACAACACGAAATAATAAGGGAATCTCGGTTCGGTATCAGGCTTCTTCTGTAAAGAAAAACGCTGTTTTGCAACTTGCCCTGGTTCAAAAAATCGCAAAAACATCTGTGAAAAAAGGCGAAAATGAAGGCAGAGAACTTGTTCATGTCCAGATTGTAAGATCCTTGCAAAGTCAATCCGCAAATGACTCAGGTTCAGGAGAGGTAGAACTTAAACTTCCCGAAAAAACTCAGCCTGGTAACTGGGAAATAATTGCATTTCTTCAAAATAAAAACAATGGAGAAATTCTTGCAGCTGCAAAGACCAGCCTGAAGGAAATCATTTAAAATACGTTAAACATCCTGATCATGAAACTTCTGTTTGTAACAATAATTGCCTGCATCGCCCTGGTATCATGCGATGGCCCGTCAAAACCTACATTAGCGCCTGAAAACATTTTCGACTCGAAAGATCTGCATGTGATAACATCCCTGATCAACAAGAGGATGGGAACGGCATCAACTTTATATGGAAATGATCTGGCTCTGGCTGCTTCTCAACGCCAAATAAAAAACCACACTGCAGGGGAAATTTATCAATTTGTAACATGGAAACTTCATCCAAATCCTTACTGGTTTGGAGGCGATATTAACGGTGTCCAAAATTCTCTGGAAACTGTTGAGGTTTTACCATCGAAGGACAAGCAGATCGCGGTACGTTACACGAGGACTAACAACGATCATGCATCGTCCGAATCACTTGCGTTAGATAAACAAGACAGGATAAATTTTATCTTTGGTCAAAAACCATCTGTCTTCCCCTGAGTTAACGATACCGGTTTTATGAGTAAAAAAATATTTAAGGTTTCGACGGTAGTCATCTGGCTAAGCTCATTATCGCTCGGTATCCTGACAACCGTTCCTAAAATTGCGGAAAAACATTTCAGCAAATCTGAAGCCATAGCAGACGCATTGATCACATCTCTGTTTACATTATTTGTCTGGTATTTTAATATTTATTCGCTGCCCAAATTTTCCAAACAAAATTCGGACGCCGGGTTTTCTTATCCTCTGTTATTGAGAAGTCTCACAATAGGAATCATTGTCATGTTTCTAATGGTTAGAGTCGAAGAGCTTCTCATGCCTTTTCGTGATTATGGACCAATATTGCTTATGTTCGAAGTGCGGGGAATACTTATCAATTTAACGTTTTACATGCTTTTACATTTGCTTTATCAAACACATCGAAATCAGCAGGTTTTGATAGAACTTGAACGGACAAAAGCAGATAACCTGGGTGCGCAATATGAACTTTTAAGACAGCAGGTAAATCCTCACTTTTTATTCAACAGCCTGAATACCTTGAAATCGATGGTCGAGCTGGAAGACAAAAACAGTGTAGATTTCATCCTGAAGCTGTCAGATTTTTATCGTTTTACGTTGGAAAACAGAAAGCTGGACCTGATCCCTTTATCAGAGGAACTGGAAATTCTGGATTCGTATATGTTTTTACTGACTGCGCGGTTCGAAGAAGGGATTAGTATAGAATACAGGATTGATGAGAGCTATTATAAATCCTGGATTCCACCATTTACCCTGCAACTGTTGGTGGAGAACTGCATCAAGCACAACATTGTTTCGCTCGATTATCCATTGAACATAATTCTGTATTCGCAGGGAGATAAAATTGTTGTTGAAAACCAGTTGCAATTGAAGAAAAACCCGGAAAAGTCTACACAAATGGGACTCGATAACATCAACCAGCGATACCTGCACCTTTTAGATAAAAAAATAGAAATTGAAACTGAAAAGAATTCTTTCAGAGTAAAACTTCCCATAATCCATGAACGTATTAATCATTGAAGATGAGATAAAAACGGCTAAATCGCTGGCGCAAATCATCACTTCGATAAGACCGGATGCGCGGATAGTTTCCACTATCCAAAGCGTGGAACGAGCCGTTTCCTATCTGACCGCGAATCAACAGCCGGATCTGATTTTTATGGATATCCAGCTTTCTGACGGCTTATGCTTTCAGATTTTCGAACAAGTAAAAATCATTCCGCCTGTAATATTTTGCACTGCATATGATAACTACGCCATCGAAGCTTTTAAAACAAATGGTATAGATTATCTGCTTAAACCCTTCAAAAGAGAGCACATCGAAGCGGCACTCGAAAAACTAAGCAACCTACGGTCTTATTTTTCTCCCGAAAAGCAACTTACTCCTGATCTGGAAACATTGCTTAGAAAACTTGGAGAGCCTGATGGGAAAAAGAGCTTTCTGGTCTTCAAGCAGAATAAATACATCACGATCAAAACCGATACTATTGCATTCTTTTATATTCACAATGAAATGACGTCTATCATGACTTTTGATCATCACGAATATACCATTCCGCAGCCGCTGGAAGAAGTGCAGAATATGGTTTCTGCAACTCAGTTTTACAGGCTAAACAGACAATACCTCATCAATTTCGAAGCTGTAAAGGAAGTTGAACATTATTTTTCCCGGAAGCTATTCATAAAGCTGACTGTCCCGACGCCTGAAAAACTACTGATCGGCAAGGAGAAAGTCAGCAGTTTTCTTGGTTGGTTAGAAAACAGATAACCAAATAAGCTAATGAATGCAGGTGCCGGTGTAACAACCTGTACCTGTTTTTTTATTAAGAAAGAAGACCGGAATCAAAAAGGACAAAATAATTGTGTTTCCACGTTCAAATAACCTTACGACCACTAAAAAAAAATTTGACTAATTATTCAACAAAAAAAGATTAAATAGAATTTAACCAAGACAGCACAGGATAGATGTTTGATTTGTTTATGTTATAATTGTAGATAGATTTCCTAAAACCGGTTTAATAAGTACATATTCACCAACCTTTGATCTCGTGCTACTGCAATCGACTGAAACTTTCTGGCTCTGGCAATTTCTGGGGCGGCTCCACCCATTACTCGTCCATTTTCCGATCGGCTTACTTTGTGTCGCGCTCCTGCTTGAACTGATCGACTGGAAACGAAAATCTACCGGTTTACGGGATGCAACAAACATTCTTACCTGGATCGGGGCAGCAAGCGCAATCTTCGCTGTAATTTTTGGGTGGATGCTGGCAAGTCAGGAAGAGGCATCGGGAGCAAATTTAGAGATACACAGATGGTCGGGTATCGCCACAATGTCGCTGGCTGTTTTCGCAACGATCTCATTGCTGCTGGACAAGCGAGGTTTATACCGGGCTTTATTGATAGTTACAGTTTTTGGAGTTTCACTGGCAGGTCATTATGGTGCTATGCTCACACATGGCGACGATTATCTGTCCAGCGTTTTACCGAATCCGGCAGCGGATGGAACTGTTGCAGCAAAAGGTTCAGATGAGCCTGACTTCGTGCTGACCAATACCGGAGCCTTAAATCCCCAGCAGGTTCAGGATCTGAACGTTGAGGTACGTACAATTTTGGCGCACAATTGTTATAGCTGCCACAGCGAAACAAAAACAAAGGGCGATCTCCGACTTGACAGCAAGGAAGCGATCATGAAAGGCGGAGAAAATGGAGTTGTCGTCATACCGGATCATCCGGACAAAAGCGAGTTGATCCGGAGAATTTCCTTGCCAAAAGGTCATAAGGAAGCAATGCCGACAAAAGGGAAAAGACTTACTGAAAGGGAGATCAAAGTTTTAAAATTCTGGGTTGAAAAAGGCGCGCTCTGGCCTGATGGAAAACAGAAAAGTATTTATCGTGTTGCGCAACTGGAACCAAGAACACCTGAACTTCCGGCTGCAAACGGCGACATCATTCTTCCCGTTGACCGGTTTGTAAATGTATATTTCCAAAAAAACAAAATTGGCTGGAAGCCAGTCGTTAACGACCGGGTTTATATACGCCGGGTATATCTTGACATTATCGGGCTGTTGCCACCACCAGAAAAAATAGATGCTTTCATTGCTGACAGCAGGCCGGATAAACGTGAACGACTGGCAAAAGAGTTATTGACCAGAAACGATGACTACGCTCAGCACTGGATGTCGTTTTGGAATGACGCCCTACGTAATGACTATTCCGGAACAGGTTATATCACAAAAGGCCGTTTTGATATCACGAAATGGCTGTATACGTCTCTTCAAACTAATAAACCGTATAATTGGTTTGTCAAAGAACTGATCAGTCCGACAAAAGAGTCAGAAGGCTTTATAAGGGGTATTAAATGGAGAGGAACGATCAATTCGAGCCAGCGTACCGAAATGCAGGCAGCTCAAAATGTATCGCAGGTTTTGCTTGGCTTAAATCTAAAATGTGCATCCTGCCACGACAGTTTTATTTCTGACTGGAAGCTTGCAGATTCCTATGCTTTTGCCAATATTTTTGCAGATACCCTGCTCGAAATCAACCGATGTGATAAACCTACCGGCAAGATCGCGGATACCAGAATATTGTTTCCGGAACTTGGAGAAATAAGCATTGATGCCAGTACTGAAAAACGCCTGCGACAACTGGCTGATTTGCTGGTTCAGCCCAAAGACGGCAGACTTTACAGAACAGCAGTGAACAGGATATGGGCACAGCTGCTTGGTCGTGGTATCGTAGAACCTGTTGATATGATGGATAATATGCCATGGAGCGAAGATTTACTCGATTGGCTCGCATCAGATTTTGTAGCGAACGGTTATGATATGAAGAAGCTCATTTATACAATTGTAACCTCCAAAACTTATCAGCTTCCTTCGACATCGGTAAAAGAAGCAGGTGATATTATGGCGAACGACTATAAATTTACAGGTATGGTAAGGCGCCGGCTAACAGCAGAACAATTTACAGACGCAATAAGCACGGCATTTAATCCTATGTATGCCGATTCAGCGATTGTCTTTAATCTCCTTCCAAAAACGATTGATACAAAACTCCCGTTTGCAAGAGCAGGATTTGTAAAAAATGACCCGTTCCTCACTTCACTTGGCAGACCTAACCGGGAGACGGTGAGCACCAGCAGAACCTCTCAGGCAAACCTGTTGCAGGCACTTGAACTTACAAACGGAAATAAATTTACCGAAACTTTAAAACGGGGTGCGAGGGAATGGAAAAAGAAATATCCAACTTCTGACACGTTGGTAACGCAGCTATACCGACGAGCGCTAGGAAGAAATCCACAGCCCAAGGAACTAAATGTTGCCCGGAAAATACTAGGACCAAAACCGAGTGAAGAAGGGATTCAGGACTTGGTCTGGGCTATGGCTTTAATACCTGAATTTCAACTGATTTATTGATCAATTACGTTATTAATGCAACCTGCTAATTTGGTTTGTGATGAAAAATAACTGGAATAGAAGAGAATTCTTACAAAGAGCAAGCGCGGCCACGCTGGCTGCTCTCGCCGCTGGGGCGCCTGTTTCGGGATTGTTGTCTGGCTGCAAGAAAATCGCCGGATCTGAGTCTTCGGCGGATACTGTCATTTTATTGTGGATGGCAGGCGGTATGGCCCATACGGAAACATTTGACCCTAAACGCTTTACTCCTTTTGAAAAAGGTATGGAGGGGAACCGCGTGCTGAGCACTTTTAAATCCATGCCGACCAAACTGGACGGAATCCACTTTTCCGATGGCTTGCAGTCGATTGGCAGTGTAATGGATAAGGGAACACTGATACGCTCATACGTGGCTGCTGATATGGGGCACATTTTACATTCGCGACATCAATATCACTGGCATACTTGTTACGAACCGCCACAGACGGTCGCAGCACCTCATATTGGCTCATGGATCGCAAAGGAATTGGGACCCAAAAACCCTGTAATTCCTGCATTTATAGATATTGGTCAGCGGTTCACTGTCGGAGAGGCCGAGGAGCTGAAAGCGTTTCATACCGCTGGTTTTCTCGGAAATGAATTCGGGCCCTTTTTCATTCCGGATCCAAGCCAGGGCCTGGAAAGTGTACGTCCGCCTGTGGGTATGGATGCCAAGCGTTTTGAAAGAAGAAATCAGCTTTATAATGAACTGATCAATAATAGCCCGGTAGGCGAATTTGGCAGTGATTATCAAAGAGAATCGCTGAAGCGATCGATGGAGCAGGCCTATGCCCTATTGAACTCCCCGGAATCGAAAGCGTTTGATTTGAGTACAGAACCCAAAGAAAGTTACAATGTTTATAACACAGGTAAATTTGGCCTGGGTTGTTTGCTCGCCCGCCGTCTTACTGAACAAGGCGCACGGTTTATAAGTGTAACCACTGAGTACGAGCCATTCAAGGGCTGGGATACGCATGAAAATGGAAACACAAGACTGGCAGATATGAAAAAACAGATCGACGGTCCGATTGCTCAACTAATAAAAGACCTTGATAAGCAAGGTTTGCTGGACAGAACAATGGTAGTGCTGGCCAGTGAATTCAGTCGCGATATGATGGTTGAAGGAAAACCCGACGCGAAAGTGCTGGAACAGGTAAGTCAGCCAGATATTCTTTCGGAAATGAAATTCTATGGTATGCACCGCCATTTTACGGATGCAGGCTCCATGCTGATGTTCGGGGGAGGCATAAAAAAAGGATTCGTATATGGCAAAACAGCCGATGAAAGGCCTTGTAAGACCATCGAGAATCCGATCAAAATTGATCAGGTGCACCAAACGATTTATCACGCTCTCGGCATTCCGGAAGATACACAATATGAAGTTGAAAAGCGTCCTTTTTATACCACACCTGATGGGAAAGGGAAGGCAGCAATGGATTTATTATCGTAAAAATTGACGTGTGAGATTTCTGTTATTCGAAGTCTCACACGTCAATTATCGATAACAACTATTCACAAACAATACCCTAGCCTTCTTTTTTTAAGCGTTTGATATTTTTAAGTATCAAGGATTTGTCGGATGAGGAATGAGCAAGAACAATTGCCATTTCAAAATGCGCCAATGCCTTTTTATCATCCAGATCCGAATACAGATTCCCAAGTAACGAATGGTAAAAAAGGTTAGTTGTCAGGTTCAATTTTTCAGCTTCCAGAATTGCCTGCTCTTTTCCGTTTGTTTTAGCCAACGCAAAAGTTCTGTTGAGTGCCGCAATCGGAGAGTATTCAAGAATCAGAAGATGGTTATAAAGGTCTAGAATATTTTCCCATTTTTCGGGTGTATCTTCCTTATGCGTATGCCAGTAAGCTATCCCGGCTTCCAGATGAAATTTAGTTAATTTATCGCCAGATGCAGCTTCATTTAAAAAATACTCGCCCCTTTCCATAAGCTTGCGGTCCCAGCGCGATTCATCCTGATCTTCGTACAATACAAGTTCGCCGTTATCGTCCGTACGCGCTTCAAATCTCGAAGCATGAAAACACATCAGAGCCAGCAGCGCGTTAACCTGAGGTTGATTCGTATCTTCGTTTTCAACAAGAAGATAATTCAGTCGCATTGCTTCTGCGCAAAGATCCTTACGAAGCACAGTATTTTGGGAAATTGAGTAATAACCTTCAGAAAACAGCAGGTAAAGTGTTGTCAGTACGGTTTCCAACCGCATATTAATTGCCAGCTTTGACGGTTGCTCAATCTTAATTTTTGCCTCTTTAAGCTTTTCTTTTGCCCTGTTTATCCGTTTGTAAACAACTTCCTTATTCGTCAGAAATGCGTCGGCAATTTCCTGAATTCCGAATCCACATAACAAATTCAGAGCCAGTGCTATCTGCGACTCGTTTGATATGCTCGGATCGCAAACCGTAAAAATCATCGCCAGTTGGCTGTCTGCGATATTCTTTTGCGACATATCAATCTCTATTTGTTCGCTCGCAAGCGTGGTATATCGAATTTCTTCGGAAATTTTTTTCTCAAAAAGAGAATCTCTCTTCAGATAATTTTTGGTTTTATTTTTAGCCACAGTGTACAACCAGGCAGGCGGATTTTCCGGAATTCCTTTAATACTCCAAACCTCTGTCGCCGACAAAAAGGTGTCGCTCACAATATCCTGAGCAACCTCGATATGCTCAATTCCAAACGTATAACAGAGCACCGAAACCATTTTCTGATATTCGGTACGAAACAAATGCGGCAATAGTTCTTTCTCTTCCATAGCTCCTTAAAAATGCCTCTGCAAATTTACAGAGACATTTTGCGTTCACCGCGGTTAATAGTTAAAGCGCCATCCGAATTTCCACATTTCCACCTAATTCCAATATTGGACAACTTTTCGCTATCTCCGCTGCCTCTTCATAGTTTGCAGCTTTTATAACGATCAGCCCTCCAATTGACTCTTTGATTTCAGCATATGGCCCGTTCAGGATCGTTTTATCATGGTTGACAACCTTTCCTTCTCCATCCCACCGCTGCAACGGCCGTGCAAGTTTATCCTGCGCAGCAATACTTCCAAACCAATTTTTCCAGTTTTTGAAATGTTCCTGCATCTGATCCGGAGAAGGCTGATCTTCTCTTGTTTGGTAATCTCTGCGAAAAACCAATAGAAATTCGTTCATTTGACTCAATCTTTATATGTGTTACAGTTATAAGATTAACGGATATTAGATTATCATCCAAACTGGCCAACCCTGTATGTTCCGGGCGTAGTTGGAAAAGCCAGATTGAAACGGTTCCATGTATTGATTGTCGTAATGGAAAGCGTTAGATCAATCAATTCTTCCTCACCAAACTCGGCAATAGCTTCTTTATAAACATCATCGCCGACCTCACATTTCGTCACCGCTTCTGCCCAGGCGAAAGCGGCTCGTTCGCGGGTTGTGTAATAAGGCGTTTCTTCCCAGGCACTGATACTGTATATCCGCTGTATAGTTTCTCCCATTCCGATAAGTTCTTTCGCGTGCATATCCAGACAATAAGCACAGTTGTTAATTTGCGAAACACGAAAATTGACAAGTTCCAGAAGTTGTTTCTCGATGGGCGACTTTTTTAGATACGCACCAATCCCAAATACCGATTTTAATGCACTTTGCCCTTTTGCCTGAACATTGATTCTTGATTCCATTTTTTAAAGTCTATTTGTTAAAAACAGATGACAATCAGTTTTTTGATTCTGGACACTCTTCACTAAATAATTTTGATTATTCAGAAAATAAGTATTGTTTAAAAAAAAATTAACGGCTTTGTCCAGTCCAGAAAAAGCCAATAATTCTCAAAAAATTGTCAACCGTTTATAATCATTCGAGACTTAACTGACGGAAATTTTTCAATTCCCATTTTCCGCCGGTTATCAATAAGCGCCCGCAACCGAACGATTGGCATCGGGATTGTTGTCACAACTTATTGTGGTCGGTCTGTTATAACTCATGTCTCTGTAATTTGATAACCTGCTGTCATCTTTTGGTACTCATTCTTAAAAATCCCGATCAAAACCATCTAAATAAAATCTTCTTTTTTGCATTTGATAGACAAGATTTCCCAAACCAAGTTCTCGCAAAATGTCTACTGTCAATTCCTGAAAAACCGATCACATTAAAAGTAAACACTTCATTATTAGTTAATTAAATAAAATGATAAATAAATGATTGCATAATAGAGGACAAAAGTCCAGGTACCGACGCCAAACATCAATTGAAAGATTCAGCTTTGTCGGATACTTTTGATATGGCAGTTGTGTTATTGAATATATAAATGGCTTTGTACCCGTAGAAGTAAAATACCAGATGGTTTTTATTCGGCAAACAGTCATGCATTTCGCCTTCTCAAAATCTTAAGGCAACATTTAAATCCATTATATTTTTACAATGATCACTTTTTTGCAGCCGCAGGAGCTTTATAAAAACGCAGAGCGTGATACTACTCAGCACGGCAGCAACGCCGGACATTTTGACTTGATCCGGGTTGAAGATCTGGAAAAATCGTCGTCGGATTCTCTGACTTACAGGCGTCAGACTTATTACAAAGCCAGTATTGTGAAAGGGCTTAGTAAAATTCACTATGCCGATCAATGTATTGAAATCGATGGAACCGCGTTGGTCTTCACTAATCCTGTTATTCCGTATCACTGGGAAAGGATAAGTGCAGAACAAATTGGATTTGTCTGCATTTTTATGGATGATTTTCTAAACAAATTTGGGAGCATAGGAGATTATCATGTCTTTTCCTCTTCAGCTCAGGCAATAATCCCCATGAATCAAGAGCAGGAAGATTTTTTCAGTGCTGCCTTTGTCCGGATATCGTCAGAATTGCATGGAGATTATCAGCACAAGTATGATCTGATTCGTTGTATTTTGATGGAAATTATTCACGAAGCTCAGAAACTCCAGCCTGCCGTTGGTACCCAGGTCTCTCATGCGAAGGCGATGGAGCGCGTGGCCCTGCTGTTTTACGACCTGTTGGAAAGTCAATTTCCGATCAGGCATATCCACGAGCGAATAAAACTTAAATCTCCCGGTAGTTTTGCTGACTCCCTGAATATCCATGTAAACTATCTTAACAAAGCATTAAAAGAAGTACGAGGAGAAACAACATCCGCGCAGATAAGTAATCGCATATTACAGGAAGCGAAGATTTTGCTGAAAAGTACAACCTGGACAGTAAGTGAAATTGCGTGGTGTTTGCATTTCGATGAGCCGAATCATTTTTCCGCATTTTTCAAAAAAAATACCGGATTTACCCCTTCAGAATTCAGACAATAACTCATAGGATTGAAATATGTAGTTTTTGGTTTCATATCTGTATCCGCATAACTGACGACCTTCTGAACTTTGTCTTTTCAAAAAAGAAACGTTTGTGTTATGTGGACAAAAGAAAACATTCCTGATCAATCGGGAAAGACAGCATTGATAACCGGAGCAAATACAGGTTTAGGATATGAAATTGCCAAAGCTCTGTACGAGGCCGGCGCGCATGTGATCCTTGCTTCCCGCGATGAGAAAAAGACAAACCAGGCAACTGAAAATATTCTGGCACTTCCGGGAAAAGGGGCGGTAGAATCCGGCATATTAGACCTGGCAAATTTGGGTCAGGTCAGGAAATTCGCCGAGATGATTATGGAAAAACATAGTCGTCTGGATCTTCTTATTAATAATGCCGGAGTGATGACACCACCTGAAAGCAAGACAAATGATGGTTATGAACTGCAATTCGGCGTTAATTTTTTAGGTCATTTTGCGCTAACCGGCCACCTTTTTCCGCTGTTAAAGAAGACAGTATACCCAAGGGTCGTCACAGTAAGCAGCGGTGCGCATAAAATGGTCAAGGAAATTGATTTCGATAATCTCAGATCAGAAAAATCTTATGATGCCAATCGGGAATATGCAATCAGTAAACTTGCAGATCTTCAATTTATGGTCGAATTAAACCGCCTTGCGACTAAATCGGGAGAAGATATTATCTCTGTCGCTGCCCACCCCGGTATAACCCAGACCAATTTGTCCAGACACATGTCGCAGGAGGATTTTCAGGCCGCACTGGACCATTTCAAAGTAAAAGCATTAATGCCAGCCTGGCAAGGCGCCCTACCGGCATTGTTTGCAGCCACTTCTCCGACAGTAAAAAGCGGCGACTATTACGGTCCGGATGGCGAATTTGAACTTATCGGTTATCCCGGAATTGCTGAGCTCAGTGCGCATGCAGTTAATGAAACTCAGGGGAAACGGTTATGGCGATACGCTCAGGCAGCTACCGGCTTAAATTTTCCGGAAATCCCGAAGGATAACATTTAGCTTAAATTGAATCCTTCGGAAAATAAAAAGATTTTTTTAACAGAATGTCCAGAATTGAAAAACGGATTGTCAATTGTTTTTAATATCTAAACTTTCATAAAATGGAATCAAGAATTAATGTTCAGGCAAAAGGACAAAGTGCATTAAAAACAATATTTGGGATTGGTGCGTATCTAAAAAAGTCGCCCATCGAGAAACAACTTCTAGAACTTGTCAATTTTCGGGTATCGCAAATTAATAACTGTGCCTATTGTCTGGATATGCACGCGAAAGAACTTCTCGAATTGGGCGAGACGATCCAGCGGATTTACAGTATCAGTGCCTGGGAAGAGACGCCTTATTACACAACCCGCGAAAGAGCTGCTTTCGCCTGGGCAGAAGCGGTGACGAGATGTGAGGTCGGCGATGATGTTTACAAAGAAGCTATGGCCGAGTTTGGCGAGGAAGAATTGATTGATCTTACACTTGCTATTACAACGATCAATACATGGAACCGTTTCAATCTGGCTTTTCCAACAACGCCCGGGACATACAGGGTTGGCCAGTTTGGGTGAAAGCCTTCGGCTCAGAAAAGCTTTTTATTAAAATCTGCTAATCAAAAAATCAGCGGCGTCCGGAGTTTTACAAAGGAAACCGGATGTCGCTGGTTTTTTATATTCATTTGTTTGCCAGACTTTCACGCGTGAACCAAACGAATCTTAGCTCTTTTGAATTTGCTCTTCGAGCGTTTCCCGAGGTTGATCGTCATCTTCTTCCGGCCTGAATATCAGGCTTATCTTCGTTCCATTATCATTCTCAATTTTCAAGTCGGCATCTATATCGTTACTTAATCCTGCAATTAACTTCATTCCGAGGGAGTTATGATTTTGCATATTAAAATGGGCAGGTAACCCAACCCCGTTATCAGCGATCGTCAGGTATATCTGTTCCGCAACCGTAATTCCCATCGAAATCGATATTTCTCCCTCATCCGAAGTGGGAAAAGCATATTTCAAGGCATTAGTAATAGCTTCATTCAGAATTAGGGCGAGCGGCACCGCTGTGGCTACTTCAAGTTCAACCGGATCCAGATTTAGCCGAAAACGAATAGTTTTGCCTGCACCAAGACTCTCCTTCAGATAGTCTACCAGCTCTTTCAGATAAAGATTCATTTTTACAATCCGAACGTCGTCCGACTGATAAAGCTTTTGATGAACAAGAGACATTGCGAAAACCCGCCGCTGGCTGTTCCGAATAACTGTCAGCGAATTTTGCTCCGGATATGCGGTCTGTAACTCCAATAAGCTGATTACCGTTTGAAGATTATTTTTTACACGGTGATGAACTTCTTTCAGCAGCCACTCCTTTTCTTCGATGAGTTTCAAAAGTGCGCTGTTTTTGTGAGAAATTTCCGATTGCTGAACCGTAAGCTGTTCGTTGCTTCGTTTCTTGATGCGGTATTGATTATAAATCAAAATGGAAAATAGAAAAAGCATAATAGCGCCGCCAATTGTCGCGTTGCGCTGGATTTCTTTTTCCCGGATAGTTGCCTTCTGAATTATACTTTGCCGGTTGAGCAATGCGATATTTTTCTCTTTTTCCTTGATGTCATACTGAATATTCAAGGATGCAATTTTACTGGCTTTGGCGATATTGAAAATGGAATCACTAAGAAGTTTGAACTGCTGATGATGCGCAATAGCGTTTAGATAATTACCCTGGGCAGAATCAACTTTAAACAGCAGTGAATGCAGTTGTGAAGCCAATCGGACGTTAACATAACGGCCATTAAATTTTAGCGCTTTCTGAAGATAATACTTTGCCTTAGCGTAATCCCTTACGATAAGATAATAATTCCCAATTTGCTTGTAACTGCCTGCAAGCTCAACATTATCCCTTTTCAATTGTTCTTCCAGCGCAATCATACCGAGATAATTTTTTTCTGCCAGGTCAAATTTTTTAAGTGCCAGGTAACAATCTCCATACGACTGCATCACGGCAACTTTTGATAATAAACTATTGCCAGGTGGATTTTTTTTAACCAGTTTAGAATAAAATGTTAATGCATCTTTCGCCTTTCCTACCTTGATCATTCCTTTACAGATACCATTGCCGGTGCTTAGAACCATCATTGTTTCGTGAAGGTTTTCGAAATGGTGCAGTGCCATTTCCAGATATTGCCGACCGGCATCCCATTGATTCAAGTCGTAATATGCCCTTGCTAAAACAAGATAGAAGTAACCAAGATCAGTAGTATCATTCCGAACCTTCGCATCCTCAATTGCCGCATGACCGTATTTTATGGATTCATGATAATTTCCCATCCCCGTACTGACTACCGCCAGCAAATTGTAGGTATAAAACAATGGCGCATTCAGCGCTTTGAATTGTGCCAAAACGCCAAGGAATTCACGAAGCGCCTGGGGATAATGACCTTGAACATAGTGAATATTGGCAATTCTTCCCAGCATATCAGTTCCGGCTTCCTTGTCTCCGGCCTGGTTAAAAAGCGTCATTGCCCTTTGGTAACAGGAAATTTTATAGTTAAGAGTCGCCTCGTTACTATTCGGATAAACTTCGGCAAGATAGAACCAAGCTTTTGCAGTGATAAGTGTTTCTGTGCTGGCCTCGCTCAAAGCAACTGCTTTTCTGGTAATTCTCTGAGCTCTGCCAATTCCCTGACTTTCGGAAAATACCACACCCCATAAAAGAAGGCTTATAATCTGACCTTTTTTGAAATGAAGCGAGTTACTTAAAGATAATGCTGTGGCCAGGCAGGTTCCCGAGCTATCCATATCGGCCTTATGTTCCCCGGGTTTATAAACGTAGTAATTTGCAAGTTTAAGCAATAACATTACCTTATTGGTATCCGCTTTGCTGCCGCGAAGAGCAATCAGTAAGCTGTCCGCAGAAGCTTTTGTCGGATCAGGAAAGAGCCTGGATTCGCTTGCCTGGACAGCAAAGACAAAAATTAATTGTAATATAAAAATGTAGCAATATCGGGTCATGACATGGCTGGCTTAAATTTCATCTGGTGTATTTTTTTGTAACATGAATACGCTGCCGGAAATTCAAAACATTATAAAATTAACCCAGTTTTAAAAAGGTCAGCGCCAAAAACTGATAGGCAAACCCAGTAAACAAGAGCAGAATTGATTATCAGGTGAAAGACATTGTATCATTAACAGGCAGGAACAGGCAGGAATGCTTTCTATTGACCTAAAACGGACTGCGCTGTACTTTCAATTTTTGACAAAAAAATGAGTGACCGCAAATCCCGAAAGCACCTGCAGTCACTCATTTCACTAGCCAAAGTAGTTCAGCCAGAATCAGCAAATTTTATTTCCAACCACCGCCAAGCGCGCGGTAGATATCAACCATTGCATTCATCTGATTCATTTTTGTTTCAACAAGATCAAATCTTGATTCGAGCGCGTCACGCTGGGTCAGCAATACTTCCATGTAATCCGCTCTTGCTGATGCAAAAAGGCGGTTCGAAATGTTGATTGATTCAGTAAGCGCTTCCACTTCGCTCTTTTTCAAATCATAACTTTTTTCCAGATTATCGATTCTTGACAACTGATTCGTAACCTCGATATAAGCATTTAATACTGTCCGCTGATAATCATAAACAGCTTGTATCTGTTTAGCATTCGCGCTGTAATAGGTCGCCTTTATCGCATTTTTATTAACCAGAGGTCCGGCAAGATCTCCCGCAATCGAGGAGATAATTGATTTAGGAGCTTTCGCCAGATAAATCGGACTAAAAGATTGTATACCCAGCATAGCCGTAAGGCCCAACCGTGGATAAAAGTTTGCCTTTGCAACCTGCACATCAAGTTTCGCTGCTGCAAGCTCGTTTTCCGCCTGCCTAACGTCAGGGCGGTTTTCTAACAACTGCGACGGAATGCCTGACTGGACTATTGCCGGTAACAGCGTTTCAAAGTTCTGATGTGTTCTTGCAACTGGCTGCGGATAACGTCCTACCAGGAAATTAATTCTGTTTTCTGCTTCAACAATCCGTTGTTTGATATCATATTGCAGATTCTGAGTGTTAAGCACCTGTGCCTGAAACCTGCGAACTGCAAGCTCCGTAACTTTTGTTGCCTCCTTCTCCATCTTCACGATTCTTAAAGCGTTGCTCTGAATCTCAATATTTCTCTGAAGGATTTCAAGCTGGCTATCAAGAGCTAACAATTCATAATAATTGTTGGCAATCTCGGAAACGATATTGGTCATCATGAAATTCTTACCTTCAACCGATGCCAGATACCTCGATACCGCTGCCTTCTTTGCATTCCTCAACTTATGCCATATATCGATTTCCCAAGTCGCAGAAGCTCCAAAGCGGAAATCTGATAATGGATCCGGAGTTTTCTTTCCGGGCTTGATCTCTGTGATTTCTTCCGTAGCACCAGGAAGTGTATACCGGGATGCTTTCTCAACACCGGCAGCACCACCCAGACTCACGAATGGCCGATACTCCCCCTTTCTAGCCATCACTTCATTTTTGGAAATCTCGATTTCCTGCATCGTAATATTTAATTCCTGATTGTTTACCAAAGCTGTATCAATCAAGGCATTCAGGGCAGTATCCGTAAAAAATACTTTCCAGCTTACTTTTCCACTATTGGTGGAGTCCTGTGAGCCTTTATAGCTCACAGGGACAACCTTATTCTCAGTTTTCTGAACCAACGATGGAACGCTGCATGCGGTATAGGTCAGCGCTATCAATGTTATTCCGACCCAGTTTATTATTTTCTTATTGCGCATCATTATGAGGTTCATTAGTTTGAGGGAAAGCGTCGATTGCATGGACAAATTGTTCAGACAACGAGCCGTCTTCTTCGTCCTTGATCATTTTTCTACCATCGGCCAGACTGCCAAATATAAAATACAGTCCAGGAATGATGATTACGCCGAAAATTGTTCCGAATAACATACCACCCATTGCAGAAGCTCCGATGGTCCGGTTTCCGATTGCTCCTGCACCGGTAGCACTGATCAGCGGAATCAAACCTGCAACAAAGGCGAAAGATGTCATCAGGATCGGGCGGAAACGCACTTTCGCTCCTTCAATGGCTGCGTTCAGGATTGTTTCCCCCTGCGACCGTTTCTGTACAGCAAACTCGACAATCAGTACAGCGTTTTTACCCAATAACCCGACGAGCATGATCAGACCAATTTGTGCGTAGATGTTGTTTTCCAATCCCATCATTTTTAGTAACAGGAACGAACCAAATACACCCACAGGCAATGATAACACTACCGCAAATGGAATGATGAAACTTTCATACTGCGCTGCCAGCACAAAGTATACGAAGGCCAGCACGATTACGAACACGACAAGAGATTCATTACCACGAATCGACTCATCATAAGAAAGCCCCTCAAATGCGATGTCATATCCTTTTGGCAGAGTTTTCGCAGACACTTCCCGAATTGCCTGGATCGCATCGGCAGTAGTATATCCTTTTGCCGGAAGACCTTGAATTGCCGCAGAATTATACAAATTGAAACGGGTAATCTCATTAGGCCCCTGACCTTTTTTAAGTGTCATGAATGACGAGTAAGGCACCATTTCTCCTGCGTCATTTTTAACAAAAAGTTTCAAAATATCAGATGGAAGTCTTCTAAAACTCGGATCTGACTGTACGTAAACTTTGAAGAACTGATTGAACCTGGTGAAACCTTGTTCGTACGTACTGCCTATCATGATGTTCAGGTTATCCATCGCTTTTCCGATTGATACACCTTTTTGCATCGCAAGCTGATTATCGATCTTTAACTCATACTGCGGATAATTTGCAGCGAAGAAAGTAAACAACCCTGTCAGCTCCGGACGTTTGGCCAGATCCTCCATAAACTTTTTGTTTATTTTATCAAATTCGCTGTAATCAGTGTCCGAGTTTTTATCAAGCAGACGCATCGAGAAACCGCCGGAAGTACCGAAACCAGGAATCGCTGGTGGCTCGAAGAATTCCACGACCGCGCCAAGTCCTCTTGTTTTCGCTTCCAGTTCTTCCATGATCTCTTTCACATTCTTATCCCGGTCATGCCAAGGTTTCAGGTTGATAAGACAAGTACCCGCATTGGAACCCCGACCTTCCGTCATGATCTCATACCCTGCAAGAGAAGATACTGATTCAATTCCACCCACCTCTTCGCAAATCTTCTGAAGACGTCTTGACACTTCATTAGTCTTTTCCAGTGTTGAGCCGGGAGGTGTTTGAATGATCGCATAAATTGTACTCTGATCCTCATTTGGAATAAAGCCCGCCGGAAGAATCTTGTTTACGTATACAATTCCTGCACAGAAGGCTAGCAATACGCCCCATGTAACGACTCTTCTGCTTACGATTTTTTTAAGCAAAGCCACATATCTACCCGTCAGTTTATCAAATACGCGGTTGAAACTATCAAGTGCTTTTGTAAGTACATTTTTCTTTCTTTCATGCCCGTGATGATTTTGAAGCAACATCGCACAAAGTACAGGCGTTAGCGTCAAGGCGATTAAGGCAGAAATTACAATTGAACTAGCCATCGTGATAGAAAACTGACGGTAGAACGTACCCACCGGGCCCGACATAAATGAAATCGGAAGAAAAACGGATACCATTACAGCTGTAATTGCAATGATCGCCCCGCTAATTTCAGACAGTACTTTTTTCACCGCATTAAAGGGTGATATGCCGGGCTCTTCTTCGAACTTGGCATGGACGGCCTCGACGACGACAATCGCATCATCGACCACAATACCAATTGCCAGTACAAGGGCGAAGAGTGTGATCAGGTTGATGGAAAGCCCAAAACCCTGAATTACGAAGAACGCTCCAATCAAGGACACCGGAACCGCAAGGATCGGGATTAAAGTTGAACGCCAGTCGCCAAGAAACACAAATACAACGAGAGCTACCAGGATAAATGCATCACGCAATGTATCGATAACCTGCTCAATAGACGCATCCAGGAACTGCGAAACGTCATAGCTGATCTTGTAATCCACCCCCGGCGGGAAGGATTCTTTCATTACGTCAAGCTTCTTTTTTACCTCCTCAATTACATCGCTCGCGTTGCTGCCATAATTTTGTCTCAAAACGATCGCGGCAGAAGGGTGACCATCAAGGTTGGAATAAATATCGAAGAACTCGCTGCCCAACTCAACTTTGGCGATATCTCTTAAATGTATACTTTCCCCTTGCGCGTTGGCACGAATAATAATTCCCTCGTACTCCTCAGGTTTGTCATACCGGCCTTTGTAAGTAAGTACGTATTCCAGAGACTGTGCTGCGATACCGGAACTTTGCCCGATACGGCCGGGACGACCAACAATGCTTTGCTCACCCACCGCCTTCATCACCTCTTCAGTTGAAACATTATACGCACGCATACGTTCCGGGTTTAACCAAAGACGCATTGCGTACCTTCTGCTACCTAAGATCTGCGCTCTTGCGATACCTTTTGTCCGCTGAATTTCAGGGATCATTTTGACGGTGGCGTAGTTGAACAGGAATTTCTCGTCGATGCTTTTCTCCTTAGAATAAAGGTTAACGTACATCAACATACTAGGCTGAACGGGTGTGATAACAACCCCTTCTCTTTGAACCAGTTCAGGCAAAAGCGGCATAACCTGGTCAACCCTGGTCTTTACCCGAATAACAGCGTCATTCGGGTCGGTCCCGGGCTCGAAGATGATACGCAGCGTCGCTTCACCGGCACTGGTTGCATCCGTAGCAATATAACGCATATCCTGAACACCGTTAATCGCTTGTTCAAGGGTAATCAGCGTGGATTTAACTAAAACATCAGCACTCGCACCAGGATAAGCAATAAAAATGTTAACCGTGGTTGGGGCAATGTCCGGGAACTGAGAAATCGGTAATTTCTCAATCGCCAGGATGCCTATGAACACGATCATGATCGAAATCACAATAGCGAAAACAGGTCTTCTTATGAATTGATTGAACATGTCTTTTTCTTTTTAAATACCTGATTATTCGGCATAAAGATTTAAATGAGAAATAACAGAATCAGGCTTTACGAATTTGGAATGAATTTTCTCATTCTCTTTTACCTGACGTAAGCCTTCAAGAAGAATTTTGTCAGTCGTTTTAAGACCAGACTTTACGACAAAAATGTGTGGCAATTCCGCTTCGATCGTTATTTCACGCGACTTAATCACATTATCTTTATCCAAAACATAGACATATTTCTTTTCCAAAACTTCAAAAGTGGCTTTCTGAGGAATGATAATCGCATTTTTGATTGGCAGCTTCACTAAAATATTGCCGGTTTCACCATGTCTCAGTAATCCCTTCGGATTTGGGAAGGTAGCTCTGAATGCGATGTTACCCGTTTCATTGTTGAAGTCAGCTTCGATCGTTTCAACCAGGCCGGGATAGTCGAACAATTTATTATTAGCCATAAGAAGCTCAACTTTAAGCGCACCTTCTTTTATAATCTGAGTTTTGTAGTCAAGGTATTCAGCCTCCGGTACGTTATAATAAACCCACATTTTGCTGTTATCAGAAATCGTTGTAAGCAAATCCCCTTCGTTCACAAGACTTCCAAGTCGTCCCTGAAAATGATCCATAATACCGTTGAACGGAGCCCTGATTTCGGTAAAACCTAGGTGCGCTTTCGCTAAACCCAATTCAGCTTTTGCCTTATCAAATTTAGCCTTACCCAATGCAAGTTCATTTTTCGATACCACGTTGCTGTCGGCAAGCGACTTTGTGTTTTTATATTCTATCTCTGCAAAGTTTGCCTCAGCCTGAGCCTTTTGGGTTTCAGCTTCATAAATCATCGGCATGATCTTGAACATCAGCTGTCCCTTTTTTACAAGCTGTCCTTCATCAACATATATATTCTGAAGATATCCTTTTTCCAGCGCCCTTAGCTCGATGTGGCTGATAGCATGGATTTGAGCGACATACTCTTTAGTAACCAGCGTATCTTTCTGCAAAGGACTGGTAACAAGATAATCCACTTCTTCTTCTTTTTCTTCTTTTTTTGATTCACAGCCTGTATGTAGCAACAACGCACACAAGCTAATGACCATGAGAATTCTCTTCATGACGATCTGATAGTTATACAATATGATTTTTTGATTATTCTAAATTGAGTGGATGTGTTTTTGACACATCTGGTGAGTTGTTCGCCCAAATACATTACAAGAGTTTCGAAATGGAAATAGGAAAACATGAAGACAGCTATTACCTGCCGTATGATATCAAATTCTGAGTACGCCCAGTTTGAGAAACAGAGCACTGTAAACTGGTATATAGGATATATTATTATAGGAAAATAATAATTGCTGCGTATTGTGGAAGAAATATCTGGTGGTCTTATTAAAAAAGGCTACACTCAGATTATTATTAAAATCAAGTTGCTTTTTGAAAGATTGCAATTCATCTTCCTTTTCTTCAACTTTTGCCGCATGGTTCAGCCCATTTTGTCTTTCTACATCCGATAAAACAGACTTCACAACCAGCTCCTGGCAGTCACAGGTGAAAGGAAACAAATTAACTGGCACCAAATCTTTATGGGCAGAGTCTTCGAAAGAGCCCCCCAAAGCGTGCCCGGCGAGGCGAATGTATCCGCCAAAAAGCAGTATACATACTGGTAAAAGAATTTTAAATAACTTTTTCATTGGATGCAACACGTTATCAAGACAAGGAGTGAATTTTGGGTCCTTCGTAAACTTGATTACAAATACCGCTGTCGTTCGTTAGTACGGTATTAAATCCAAATTAAAATTGAATTAAAATATTATCTGAGCGTTAAACGAAGTGAAAAATTATCGATTAAATATAAATATACCATTATAACACCCATTGCATCATATCATATCTCTGCTATGTTTTTGAGGTGACATGAGGGTTGGCATTCGGGCATCGTTTTCGTGGGATGTAATGAACATCTGGTGAGAACGGATCGTATAAACGGCTGACCGACGTTGCCATCTGAATTAAATGCGTGTGCTCCAAAGCTGGTTTTGTAGAAAATCCACGTAAAAGCCCTGTGAAGACCAACCGCAACGTGCATAAGGGGAAATACTTGTCGAATTTTTGATCCGATACTGATTATTCTTACATGCGGTGCCCTACTGGTACTATTTTTGTAACAGTATCCAAAGTATTAAACAGGATCATTCACAACGAAAACACAGAACTTATGAAAAAGATAATTGGATTAGGAGTAGTTACCGGAGTCGTTATTTTCGCATATTTGCAATCGTTTAACAATAAGTTAAATAAACGAGTATTAGAGGAAGGTAAAAAAGAAGGCGCCCAGCTCGTATAAAAGGTTTTAAACATGTTAAAAAATAAGGAGGCACCAGAATATCGCTGGCGCCTCCTTTTTTTTTAAAATTTTGAGTTTTATTACTTGGATTGCATGGTTTGTGACCGTATTCCGAACTACTCCCTCACCATTTGAGTATTATTTTGGGAAGTTCCTGCTACGTAATAAAGCTCTGCGACCGCTTTTTGATAGTCTGTCACAAGTTCAGCCATTTTGATTCTCATATCGATCAGTTTGGTTTCCCGGCTGTTGATCAAAAAAAGCGTGCTTTCGCCCAGATCAAATTTTGCCAGTTCTCCGTTAACCAGAATTAGCTGATTTTCAACGCTTCGGGCCTGTATAATCAGCTGCGACTCATAGGCTAAAAGCTTGTTGTATGAGTTCATAATACTTGTATTGATCTCACGCCCCGTTTGCTGTATATCAAAGTTCAGCGACTGCTGTTTTACCTTCACCTCCCGAAGTTTTCCACGCTGTTCACGCAAGAACAAAGGAAATGCAAAGTCGACACCCATTTTATAATTGCTCCATTGCAGTTGGTACGTATCAGCAACCGGAGGGCCAAATGCATTACGGCTTGTTAGTAATGAAGCACTCACGCTTAACTTAGGTTTTAGCATCTCCCGCCGGTAGTTACGTTCCAGTTCAAGCTGCAAAGCCTTACTTTTAAGCATCAATATTTCCGGATGCTGGCTTGCCGCATTCGCAAGTAATGTGTCAATCTGAGTTCTGTCGGAGCCGCCGGTCCTTTCAACCGGATTCTGTGGGATAGAATATTCGGGGAGCTCCATAGGTTCGCCCCGGTTGCTCCACAAATGATTTGAAAGAATCAGACGGGTATTGATAAGCTCTACTTTAATTTTTTCAAGCTGCAAACTACGCTCCTGATAGGTTATTACTGCTTCCACAGAATCAATCGGTGGCTTATCTCCGAGCAGTGTCTGATTTTTCACTGCTTCAAATCTTTTGAAAGCCAGATCAGCACCTTCCCGGATCAGAGCATACTGACGGTGCGCATAAAACCAGTTCCAGTAATCCTTTACCGCATCAAACCAAACTTTGTTAATTTGCTTGATTTGCTCAGCTTCGGCATAATTTACCATGACCTTTGACTGTCGCAGGGTATTTCTTCTCGCGTCAATAAAAAATCCCTGACCAATGGGTATGGCCAGGCCAATTCCAGACAATCCGGACGTACTTGTTTGAGTTTCCGGATTTGTATATTTTCCTACAAATCGGTCATAACCAATTTTCAGGTCTGCTCCGCCAAGCCACAGCGGCACTTTGAGTTCATTGGACCAATTGTTATAATACTCCGTGTTACCGAAATCCTTTCTACCAAAATGACTTTTGACAGCCGGATCAAATCCACCCCAGGCCTGCATGACCCGAGCCCTTGCCTCTTCACTAAGCAATGCTGCCTGTTTCACGATGGGATGATTATAAAAGACAATTTCTTCCAGGTCTTTTAATTCAAACACCTTGCTTGTGTCGCTCATTGTATTCTGCTGCGCGAAGCTCTGGGTAAAGGTCGCTAAGAGCATAATAAACAAGTACATAGCAACTGTTTTGTTATGCAAATGCTTCATTATATTAAGCAATTTTAATATCACTACTAGATTCATTTCGCTGCTCCCCCTGCCTTAGGTTCTGCCTCCAGGCTTGGCGGAAAACCATTTAGCTGACGCCATATTTCGTACCAAATCGGAACAGTGCGCAAAATTACCCGACCGTAAACACCAGAGCCCTGTCTGAGCTGAATAGGCCACGGCTCATCATTTGCTGGAACAGGGATTGTCGGCCTTACGAGTAAGCGGTATTTGCCTCCCGCACTGCTTACAAGATCAATGACAGAAACACGGCCGGAGAAAGTTCCGACCGCAACAGAAGGCCAGCCGGAAAATTGAACAGAGGGCCATCCTTCAAACTGAAGCCTGACTTCACTATTATTCAGAATCAACGGAACGTCCATGGCATCCACATAAATTTCTGCTGCCACAAGAGGTTTTTCCGGTTGCAGTGTTGCGATAGACTCTCCTTCCTTGATATTTTCACCAATCCCGGCTTTCAACGTTTTTACAACGTACCCGCTTTGCGGCGCTCGGACCACATATAATCCGCGACGGATTTCGGTATTGGATATCTCGTTTCGAAGTTTCGATATTTCTCCCTGGGCCCCCACTTTGCTTGAGAAAGCAGAGCTCAAATCAGACTGCGCCTTGGCCACAGACTGCTCATATTGCGCTTCGATATTGTCAAGCTCTATCCTGGCATTTATCAATGACTGTTTCGAATTATTCAGTTTGTTCTGCTGACTGACGACTTTGGCGTTATCCTCTTGAAGCTTCAGTCTTCGTGACTCAATATCCGTCAGCGAAAATAACCCGTTCAGGTAACCTGCTTCGTAACGGGCCAACCGGGATTTACTTATCTCGTAGAAATTCCGGACTGCAACCAGATCGGCACTATCAATATCGACATAATTTTCTGCCTGTTTAACTTTGTTTCGGGCAGAAGTCAGCTGGAGCTGCAGAGCCTTTGACATAGCGCGTATCTGAGCCGCAGTTGCCTGCATCCTCTGCGTGGCCGCGTCCTCGCTGCCTTCCTTTGCTGCAAGCTGTTCCTGTAACCGGACAGGCAGTTGAGGGTCGAAATAGGATTGACTAGTTTCTGAAATAATCAGGATCGTATCGCCAGCACTCACTTTTTGTCCTTCCCGGACAGCCCAGTGTTCAATCCTGCCACCAATTTGGTTTTGTACTGTCTGAGGACGGTCTTCCGGTCTTAAAGCAGTCACCACGCCTCGTCCGGGAATGGTCTGCCGCCAGGGAAGAAACAGGCCCAAAAGAAAGACTAAAAGCAAAATCAACATGATCCTCCCTAATAGCTTTTGGCCGCGGGTCACCAGAATTTCACGGCTGGAAAGAGTTCCAAGCTCTTCCCACTTTCCTTCTTCGAAATAATTTTTAGTTTCACTAACCATGGTTCACCTCACTTTCTTCTAATTCAAGATCTGTCACTGCAGCTAATTTTTCACTACCCGTTACCATATCAAAAATTGTATTAAGACTTGTCATAAATTTTTCCACAGCATAGCTGATTTGTACAATAATAACCTCAGCTGCAACAAATTGACCTAGCGTCATTTGACGTTCAACTACGTAATAAGAGCCCAGAAGTAAAAGACCTCCCATCAAAACAGTCCTCAGAGCTACAGAACTCGCAAAAAACTTTCTAAGAATTTTAAAATGGTCGTTTCGGGCTTTCAGGTAGTTTGCAGTGATCTTATCTGTTTTAAAAATCACCTCCGCAAGTTTTCCGGGAATGTTTCTGTACTCATCAAGGTTAGACGCAACATCTTCCAGGTAAGCTACTACTTCATACTTGTATTCCGATTCCTTGATACTTGTCTTAACGCCAATTTTGTAAAAAAAGAACAGCATCATCAGAATGACAAAAACCGTCAGGATTCCAAAAGTCATAAAAATCGGGTGATAAAATGACAACAGGATTGCTGCGAAAAAAATCTGAACAGCTGCTGCAACGACATCCACAAGCAATTTAGTCAGTCCTTTCTGAATCGTGATCACATCAAAAAAACGGTTTACAAGTTCCGCCGGCTTCTCACCTTCGAATTCCTGCCTTTTAATTCTCGGAAAACGATAAGCAAACTCAACCGTTGCCTTGGCAAATATTTTCTGCTCGATCATCTCAACAAGCGTGAGCTGCCCGATCAGCATCATTCCTCCCACGGCAACGCCAAGCAAAACAATCCCTATTAAAATATACGTTGAACTGTAAAGTGCGCCATTGGACAGAAAGTTAAAAACTGCTGTTGTGCCCAAAGGTAACGTAAGGCCGATCAGGCCAATTAAAATTGCATAAACAAAAATATAGTTAATGGTGGTCCGCTCCACGTAGAGCATGCCAAGAAGCCGTTGCCACGGGGTCGGCGCATCAGCTTTGTGTTTTTTCTTCATTAAAATGATGGGTTAAACCTGAAAATTCGAACACTAATTTTTATATAAACTGGACGATTTAAGTCGTAAACTTACTATCCGGCACAAAAATGGAGTCAGGTTATGAGAATCAGTTAAGAATGAGATTAGAATCTTTTTAATAACAAAAGTGAGGTCTCGACGTAGAAGTCAAAGAAATCATTTCCGATAAGATTAAAGTTGGACGTTTACCCTGTAAAGTTAACGCGATGAAGGCATTGTTTTCGGACATGTGCTGCATAAAATTGAAATTAAGTTTGTTCGATTACTTGTTATTTCAGGATGTAAAAAAATGTATGCCAAATGTCGGCATTAATTTCTCCAAAAATTAAATTAAGAAAAAAACGTCCGGAAGCTGTATGGAAAAGCTTCCATTGCATATGAGAAATCGTATTACCAAGCAAACAAAGCTTTTACTCAGTTTGCTCATAATATCCTGCAATCACCAGTTTTTGGCGAATTACTGGCAGGGCTGCGATGATGCTTCATCGCAGACAAGGATTTTAACAGGACCAAAAACGGCCTGGCAAATACTCGGACGATATTTTCTTTCTGACACTGGGTCATAGTGAGATTTCATGTAAAATATACTGTCCCTGCGTTGAAACGATTCAGGCAGCTCCAGTATAGCAGCCAGATAAATTGTTGAATCATTAACGTCGGATTTCTGTTGGGTAGCGAGCGTTGTGGGTTGTAAAAATTGAATCAAGTAAAGCGGCTTTTCGGAAATACAATATTCCGCCACAGATTTAACCTTCAAACATCCTGCCTCATCTGTCCCCGAAATCTTCTCGTTTTTACAACCGTGTAGTAAAGCACACATAAGTATAAACACTGTATAAAAAGCCCTTTTCATCTATTTCCACGTTGAAAGTTTAAATTTTATAATGCAATTTCTAGACACATAAAAATTAAAATAGTTGTAATTTAATTATACAAATTAAAATTATTTCATGATATTTCTTTCTATACATTTTAACACCAAATTTCTGGCTATGATGCATCATTTTTTAGGTGGCTGATTTTGCTGACAAATTTTCCGGTACCGACTTTGCAGTCAACGCCGGCAGACGGCCAAAATGAATCTTTCAACATCATCGACAAAATTAACACTATAAGAAAGCAGGAAAAGGCTTTCCTTTGGTATCCGGATCCTGATAATCTTGCCGGCGTCAGGGATTCAGCAGTCGTAAAAAATGTTGAATTTGTATTTAAAGGAACCATAACAGTGCCAGAAAGAGCCATATTATAAACCCTCCCCGATCGAAAACCAGTGTTGGTGTGCATGCCCCAAATTTTACCAAGACCGGTACTGCTGGCACCGTCGTATCACTGCATGATTTTAAAGGAAAATTTGTTCTCTTTGGATATTTGGGCGAGCTGGTGCGGACCATGCCTTATAGACCATCCGAACCTTGTTAAGATATTTGAAAAATAAAAGATCGTAATTTCACGATCGTAGGAATTTCCTTTGACCCGGAAAAATCCAGATAGTCTGGTTAAAGGCCATAATTGTGGATGGCTTGAAATGGACACACCTTTCGGATCTGAGAGGATGGTCAATCGAAGTATCGTTTTGGTACAACGTTGAGT
The DNA here is from genome assembly GCF_900108855.1 of Dyadobacter koreensis. Taxonomy (GTDB): domain Bacteria; phylum Bacteroidota; class Bacteroidia; order Cytophagales; family Spirosomataceae; genus Dyadobacter; species Dyadobacter koreensis. Next base: position 42,474 of record NZ_FNXY01000004.1, on the reverse strand, counting down.
TTATTCCAAGAATTTTTTCATTAGTCCTGACGGAATTATACTTGCTATGGATATAAAAGGCAAAACCGTAAGTGAAAAACTTGAACAACTGCTCACTAAATAACCCCAAACATGTACTTCGGGGCATAGATTGATCAAAAGAAAATGTCAATAGTTTTACATCTATCGGTTTTCTTTGATGCAGGCTCGAAGTGTAAAGTATCCTCTGTTACAGAGCTGTTTCGAAAAGAAAAATCTTACACAAAAGAAGATTTACTGCCTGACATTCATCCCAAAAGTATTTTGAACAGCGTTAAACCATTCCTCGTCCTCCGCTGCATTCCAGTCGACCCACTGTTCATCAGTCATTGAACCCCGCCATCCTAAAAACGGAATTGCGTCCGGTCCGACAGGGTGTCGTAATTTCCATGATGATCCTTCGGCAATTTCCAGAATTTTATCGGCTACAAGAGAACATGGTACCGGATTTTTTAAAGACGCTTGAAATAGTCCGCCAAAGCGATTTACCTGCGGATAGATTGAAGTTGCCATCGGCCTAACTCCCTGCGACATATCCGTATCAATTATTCCAGGCTGGACAATTGCAACCCTGATGTTATACGGCTTCAGTTCCTGGGCCAGCGCTTCGCTTACAGCTTCCAGCGCATACTTAGTTGGCGCGTAAATACCGAGCGGAGTGTTGGCAATTTGCCCGGCAACTGATGAGATATTAATTATGCAGCCGTTCTTACGTCTTCGCATTTGCGGAATAATGGCTTTGGTACAACGTAGGACTCCGAAATAATTTGTCTCCATTACCTCACGAAAATCAGTGAGATCCATTTCTTCAATCGAGCCGTGCCGCTCGATTCCTGCATTATTGATCAGTACATCAATCTCTTTTGTATGTTCAAAAATAGCAGCAATACAATCATCAACGGATTTGTCTGAATTGACATCCATTTTGAGAATGGTAATTGGTAATGATTCCGATAAGATAGTTTCTTTAAATGCTGTGGAAGCGTCCGGGTTACGCATTGTTGCAAACACGTTGTAACCAGAGCGGGCAAAGGCTAAGGCCGTAGCCAGCCCGATCCCTTTGCTTGTTCCTGTAATGATAGCTGATTTCATGTGGCTGGATTTTTAGCGTTAACTAAATTGCAAAGCTGATCCTGCGTCCAATTTAAAGCAATTACTCGGCAAATAGCCGTTTTGGTTCAGCAAATTTCACGAAAAACAATCAGCAATTCATTACCGTTAACTAATTGAAAATCAAGACAAAGTAAATTCCCCTAGTCACCTTCGATGACAAATAAGATTTACAGAATTTTTACAGACCAGATGTTACCGGCGGTGTATAAACGTTTTCCAACCGGCAGGAAAATGTCATGCGATTCTCAACTCCGCAACAGCTATCTTGACCCATATGAAATTATGTTAGAATATAAAGCCCTTCACTCCTAGTTAGGGGCTTTATATTCTTGATTCTAACACTGTAAATTTATATTACACTACCAAAGTTTGCTGCATTTTTAATTGTTTTCTTGTTGATTCAGTCAGCTCGCGTTTCGCTAATGCATGGCATTCAAAAATAGCATCGCTGAACATCATCTGTTGCGGCGGTGTCTTTTGAGTCGATGCTGACGGGCCTCTTAATGCACCAACCAGTCCAAGTTCCCGGGCTACATATACGTATCGAATTGCATCGATTACCACACCCGCCGAATTAGGTGAATCCTGTACAGAGAGCTGAGCATCCAGTGTTACTGGTGCCCCCATAAAACCTTCGAGTTCCAGACGAAAATTTGCTACCTTGTTATCGCCGTAATATGCAATATATTCAGAGGGCCCGGCATGAAGGAAACTACCACTCGTTTCAATTCCACGGATATCGTTTTGTGCCCTGATCACATTTTCCTTCGAGATCTTTTTAGATTTCAGTCGGTTTTTGTCTTCCATATTAAGGAAATCAGTATTACCACCAACATTTCTCTGGATATGAGCCTTCACATGATGTCCGCGCTCGAATGCAAGCTCCTGAAGCATCTGCGAAACGATACTTGCGCCAAACTGACTTCTCATATCGTCACCAATAATAGGTATACCCGCCTCAATAAATTTCTCTTCCCAGGCTGGATCTGAGGCTATAAATACTGGAATGCAGTTTACCAAAGAAATCCCCAGTTCAAGGCAAATTTCAGCGTAAAACTCTGTCGCGAGCTGAGAACCCACCGGCAAATAATTGATTAATACCTCAACCTGATGCATTTTTAAATGTTGGATAATCTCTTTTCTGAGCATACCAACCAAATCCTGGTCGTAAGCGGCCGGATCTACCAACAAGTCAGTAGCGACAAGATCGGATTGAATCTCAAACCGGTTATCGGGTGGATAGGCTGCCATTAACGGAGAAACGCCATCGATTACCGGAGAGCGATATACGGGAGCGTTTGAAGATACATCAGGATATAAAACAACCGTACAATTCGGCCGGGCAAAAATAGCCTGACTAATTGGAAGCCCTATTTTTCGTTCGTCAATATCGAAGCCGCATACGAATTCTATATGCTCTGCCTTGTAGCCTCCAATGTCATCTGCCATAAGGCCAGATGTCTTGTTCGAAAATGTGGTATAATATTCCACTCCCTGCACTAATGAACTTGCACAATTACCAACACCTAGAATTGCTACTTTAATTTTTCCTGCTTTATTCTGCATGAGCTGACCTAAATTTCTAAGTACTAAAAGAATTTAATATATGATCGTGTGATTGCTGAAAATCCGGCTGCTGTATCAGGCAATTGAACAGTTCAGAAATCAGTTTTAAAATTAATACAAAAAATTGCAAACGTTTGCATTAATTTTAATTTGTTTTTGTCGAAAATAACATCTCAACATCAACTATTTGATTAAAAGTTATTTACAAGTAAAGTAATTTTAAATTTCCGAAATTCAGGCACCATTTCGAATTTTATAACCTAGTTGACCAGCACCCGCAAAAATGGTAATTTGCAAGAATGAAAACACCTCATAACTTTCCTGCCAGATTGAAATTATGACCATCGAAGTGTCACTATTGTATCAAGCACAACCGTTAAATTTTCTGATTTAAAGACCAGACAGCATCCTTTGAAAAATGCAGTGTAATTGAAGCTGGATAATTTTACCGCAGGCCAATAATTCATACGTGGGTGGTCCTGAATTATCTCCGGAAAGAAGATTGCGTTCTTATTTTTCGACGAAAAAGGATTTTTGTAACGCAAATTCGAAGATTAGATTTTATCCGTACTATCAATTGATCGCTACTTTTGCCCGATGGTTGCATTGTTATTAAGATCAAATTCCCAATATTCGCTTTAAATTAATTTTATTTGAAAAAGCCGGCGTGATGAAAATGATCTGTCTCCTCTTCTTTGTCTTGTTTATAAGTTGCGGACCTGAATATAAAACAACATACTACAAAGCCACATCTCTGGATAAAAGGGATACCGCCTTTTTAAAATTGGTGACTTCGAAAGGAACATTCTACGGAGACTATCGAATCAGATATGATGATAAAACAGAAGATGATGGTACCATTACCGGCAATGTCAGAGGTGATACACTATCGGGGAAATTCAGCTATTTATCACGAGACAATGTCAGGACGATAGCGCCAATCGCCTTTTTAAAAAATGGCGAAAATCTGAAACTTGGGACTGGAGTGGCCGGCACTTATATGGGTTTTCACGTGTACCTTGGGGGAAGTTTATCGTTCGGCGATTCGCTTTTTCAATTCCAACCTGCTGAATACCAACAATAATCACCACAAAAAAATGAGATAAATTGATGTAAACCTGAAAACAGCCGTTCTATAACGAACGTAACCTGCGAAAAAAAAATGTTATGGACCAATCATTTATCTATGATAAACTGATACAGATATGGTGCCTTGTGAGCGCCGCCGCTGTACTGTTTTTCCAGTCTTTCTAAAATATCAAGTCCAAGCATCTTGCGCTGGAAACCTGACCGGCGCAGTTTTTGTCCCAGGATCGTTTCATACAATTTTTGAAGTTCGCCCATTGTGAATGCTTTGGCCAGCAAAGGTGCCGCCCAGCTTTCATTTCCGCCCAGCTTTCTGTCGAGGTTAGCCCGTAATGTCTCCAGAGCTTTTTTGACAATGTCATTATGGTCAAGCATCAAGGCCGGCAGATTTTCCAGCGTATACCAAACGCAGTTATCCGAAAGCGGATCAGGCGTGGGGGCTGCCCGTCGGAAATCAATCAGTGCATAATAACCCACAGAAACAAACCGCCGAAGAAGCCAGTGATCATCCTTCGGATCCATCCCTTTTGCTTGCATGATCGTGCGGAGAGGCTCCTGATCGTACCGCGACAAATCTCCAAATGTATAAAATTGATCAAGATAGATATCAGCAAGTCCAGTCCGCTCACCAAGTACTCTGCGGGCTGCATCGTTCAGATTTTCGTTTTCTTTCACAAATCCTCCGGGCAGGGCAAAAAGGTTCGTATTTCGATACTCGAGAAGTAGTATCTTGAGCTGATCCTGATCAAATCCAAAAATTACAAAGTCCATGGCAAGGCCTGGTAAGTAACCGGCCCCTTCTGAATTTTGCTCGAATCGGGATTCATTTCCGCTCATTATATTAAAATTTTAGGTGCAAGTTAGAAAAAAGAAAGATTGTCAGAATAATTTTTTATTATTGTTCCATAATGAGACAATATAATTTTTATTTGCCAGATTGCCTTTCCTGATTAGTAATTATTTATGCTAAACTAAAATGAAAACAATTATTATTACCATGCTGGTTGCCTTGCAAATGATGCAGGTCGCGACGGCTCAATCTAAAAAAGGGACCTCGGCTCCGCAGGCTAAGACAGAAAACGGAATGGTTGAAGGGGTGATCGAATCCACCGGCATCAGGGCGTTCAAGGGGATTCCGTTTGCTGCCCCTCCTATTGGAGAATTCCGCTGGCGTGAGCCGCAACCTGTTAAAAACTGGCAAGGTGTTCGTAAAACGGACAAGTTTGGTCCACGTGCTATGCAAAATCCGGTTTTTGGAGATATGGGTTTCCGTTCGGACGGAATGAGTGAGGATTGTCTTTATCTGAACGTATGGACGCCGGCCAAATCTGCAAGCGAAAAACTTCCTGTTCTGGTTTACTTCTATGGCGGAGGATTTGTTGCCGGAGATGGTTCCGAGGGACGTTATGATGGAGAAAGTATGGCGACAAAAGGGATCGTGAGCCTGACGGTGAACTATCGCTTGGGTGTTTTCGGGTTTTATGCTTCTGAGGAACTTACCAAAGAATCTCCGCATCATGCTTCGGGGAACTATGGCTATCTGGATCAGGCGGCAGCGCTGGCCTGGGTTAAGAAAAATATCGCCGCATTCGGCGGGGATCCTAACCGTGTTACCATTGCGGGCGAATCTGCCGGATCACTTTCTGTAAGTGCTTTGATGGCTTCACCGCTTTCTAAAAATCTTTTTTCCGCTGCAATTGGTGAAAGCGGATCCGTGTTAGGGACGCTTCCTCCTGTTCCATTAGCGCAGGCGGAGCAAGCAGGTGCTAAATTCAATGAGCAGGTTGGCAAAAAAACGTTGGCAGAAATGCGTTCAATATCGGCTGAGGAGCTTTTAAAAGCGACTGCCAGCGCGGGCGTTTCAAGATTTCTTTCATCGGTGGACGGTTATTTTTTTCCAGAGAATCCGTTGAAAACATTTCAGGCTGGAAAGCAGTCCCAGGTACCTTTACTCGCCGGATGGAATTCGGAAGAAATGAACTACAGAATGATCTTGGGCAAAGAAGCACCAACACTCGAAAATTATACGAAAGCAGTACAAAAATTGTATGGAGAACAAGCTGATAAAGTTTTGAAAGAATATGCTGCTTCGACTGATGCCGATGTTGAACAGGTAGCGACCGATCTTGCCGGTGACCGCTTTATCGGATTTGGTACGTGGAAATGGATTGATATCCAAAGCAAAACCGGCGGAGGAAAACCGGTATACCGCTATCTCTATGGGCGTGCAAGGCCCGCTATGAATGCAGAAATGGGGAACGTATCAGCGAACCTCGCCGGCGGTGTTTCGAAAAGTACAGAACCTGCTGCCGCCAAAGCGCCACTTCCTAAGGGCGCGGTCCACTCGGCTGAAATTGAATATGCGATGGGAAATCTGGCACTTAATAAGGTATATGCCTGGACTCCCGAGGATCATAAAGTATCTGAAACGATGCAGGCATATTTTGTCAACTTTATCAAAACCACAAATCCAAACGGAAAAGGTTTGCCGGAATGGTTGCCGGTTAAAGCCGGGGGAGACTCACAGTATATGTATCTGGATGTGGAAAGCCGTTTAGAAACTGACAAGCACAGAGGCCGTTATTTGCTGATGGATGCTATGGCGACAAAAGATTAAGATAAAATTTGATATAAAAAAATGGGTCTTTCAACATGGTTGAAAGACCCATTTTTAGTTTGGTGCTGCAAAATTGTATATGCTGAAATGGCTTTTTATACTTACTACCATTCAGCGGCACTTCCATCTGCATGTTTCCAGAGCGGATTTTTCCAATTATGTCCGACCTCAGCCATCTTTCGAACCTGCACCTCGTCAACCTGGATACCAAGTCCGGGGCCGGATGGAATATTGACAAAACCACCTTCATAACTGAAAACAGATTTATCAACCAGATAATCCATCAGATCACTTCCCTGATTATAATGTATCCCCAGACTCTGTTCCTGAATAAATGCGTTATGACAAGTTGCGTCTACCTGCAGACAAGCGGCCAGTGCAATCGGTCCGAGTGGACAATGCGGAGCTGCGGCGACGTCAAATGCTTCTGCCATCGACAATATTTTTTTGCATTCTGTTATTCCCCCTGCGTGGGATAGGTCTGGTTGTATAATATCTGCGTAGCCATCGGTCAACAAATTTTTGAACTGCCAACGACTGAACATTCTTTCTCCAGTGGCAATTGGAATACAGGTATGATTGGCAATTTCCCTAAGTGCTTCATTATTTTCCGGCAAAACCGGCTCTTCAATAAACATTGGCCGAAACTGTTCCAATTCCTTTGCGAGTACTTTTGCCATCGGCTTATGTAATCGTCCGTGAAAATCCACACCGATATCAAGGCCATAACCCACGGCCTCACGAATAGACGCGACACGGGCCAGTACCATATCTATTTTTTCATAAGAATCGATATACTGCATTTCGTCGGTGGCATTCATTTTAATAGCTTTAAAACCACTTTCAAAAGAGAGCTTTGCAGTATTAGCCACATCTGCGGGCCGGTCTCCTCCAATCCATGAGTACACCTTGATGCTATCTCTGCATTTCCCTCCAAGAAGCTGATAAACAGGTGCATCATAGAACTTTCCTTTGATATCCCATAATGCCTGATCAATCCCGGCTATAGCGCTCATCAGTATCGGGCCTCCACGATAGAACCCGCCACGGTACATGGTATTCCAATGCCCTTCAATGTCCATTGGATCTTTTCCAATCAAAGCTTCCATCAATTCGACCACAGCCGCTTTCACCGTCGCAGCCTTGCCCTCGATGACCGGTTCACCCCAGCCCACTATGCCTTCATCTGTTTCTATTTTTAAAAATAGCCATCTGGGAGGTACCTGGAACAGCTCGTAACTTCTAATTTTCATTTCACTGATCTGTTATTGTAAAAAATCTTCGAATTATTATGTTAATTACTCCGCAAAGTCTGAAAATAATCTGCTTTTCAGAATCACATCCACTGTCTTTTCAAGAATATTATCTGAACATCCTTCCACGAAGCTAGCTAATTCATTAATTTATCCTAAACAAGTTCTCAGCTAAATTTACTAATATTGAAAACCGTATAACGTCAATTTGGCTTCGTTGCAACCAACTCCACACAATGCGATTTCTCCGTTAACTGCTTCTTTTTAGTGTATTAAAAGACAAACTAAAAACTGTGTTGATACTTGTAACTACCTCATCAGATATATATTAACCGACTTTTTTACCTCATCCAAAGTCTGCTTAGGAGGCTGAAAATCTTTTGGTATAGGTTGTTTTGCAAAAGTCTGAAGATACAAAACCCAGGCATTTCTCCACCAGATTGCCTCTCTCCGTTGAACTTTAAGACGTTCTGCGACATCAGTATATACCTGAGCATCCAGATTGCCTTTCGCCAGATCCCATTTCTTCTGCATCCACATCACCGAATCCGCACCACTGTACAGACGGCCGCAAAGTTCGTCCCAGAGCGTGTTGCCAGTGGAAAGCTTTTTGCCCCAGCCAATGTGGTGAAACCATAACAGATATGACAGCGGTGTCTTATCAGGATCGTTCCATTGTTTTTGCACCTCCGGCCTGTATTGAGACAGCGCGTTACTACCCGCGGCAGTCCGGTCAAATCCAAGACCAACCGAATCTGCTCTATGATAATAAACCGCCGTCCAGTCGGGCCTTGAACCCTTGTTCTGCCACGGTTCGGGAGCAAAGTGAACGCCCATCCAGGGTCGCGAAAGACCAAGAGGCGTGTTGTAATCGACGTAAATTTCACGTGATCGCAGCATCAAATCTACGATATTTTCACGTGCTTTTCGGTTACGTGTTAATGTCAGCTCTGTCCACTCCTGCGCGATTTGTTCTGCGCTAAGCTGATGATCCCAGCTGAGTCTGCCGAAGGCGTACCAGTTGGCCTGAGCAAGTGGATGTCCTGTCCAATTTCTGACATTTCCGGTATTTGCCACACCGGCCATCAACGTCCGTGCATAACCATGCAAACTTCCGTCAACTACTTTTGCAACCGTTGATCCCCCGCCATTGACATACGTGTCCGACTGCAAACATTCTTTAAAAATCGCCGCTTCGTATACAGCATGCGTGGCAAAACCAAGGTATTCCTGTGTAAGCTGAAATTCAATACCCAGGGGTGTTTTTGGCATGTTACCAAACAGTGGAGAAAACGGTTCGCGCGGCTGAAAATCGATAGGACCGTTTTTAACTTGTACAATTACCTTCGGATCAAATTTACCATCCAGCGGAACAAATTCTTCGTAAGCCGCCTTAAAACGATCTGCATTCGGATCAGCCTTATAAACAAACGCCCGCCAGATCACGATACCATCGTAAGGGCTGAATGCTTCGGCCAGCATGTTAGCGCCATCTGCATGTGTGCGGCCGTAGTCCTGAGGTCCAGGCTCTCCTTCCGAATTAGCTTTGACCAAAAAACCACCAAAATCCGGAATTTCTTTGTAAATCTGAGCTACCTTTTCTTTCCACCAGGCACGTACGGAAGGATCCAGTGGATCAGATGTAGGCAAGCCACCGAGCGTTTTAGGCGCAGCAAAATAGACAGACAAATACGTTTTGATCCCATATCTTCGCATGACATCTGCGATCGCCGCGACCTTGACGATATACTCCTGCGACATAAACCGTGCGCTGGCATTCACATTGTTTAAGACTGTACCGTTTATTCCCAGAGAAGCGTTTGCACGCGCGTAATCCATATAACGCGGATCAACGCGCTCGGGCAGCTCATACCATTTCCAAAGTGAAGAACCCGCATAACCCCGCTCTATGCTCCCATCCGGATTATCCCAGTGATTCAGCATCCGGTAGCGCACTTTCGGACTGCCGGTTATGTTAAGATTTTTAAGAGGGCGCTGCATTTGCATGTGTTTTAAAAGCGCAAAAGTACCGTAGAGAATACCACTCTCCGACTTTGAGCTAATCTCAACATTGCCTCCCGCCAATTGAATACGGTAACCTTCATCGTCAACGCTGGTTGTGCGAGGTAATAATTTAAAAACAATTCCTCCGGACATGTTTCCGGATGAATTGGTGCGTGATATATTTCGGTTTACAAGGCTTTTAAAACCTTTTTGCAATTCCTGACTTGCGCTCTGCATGATTTCACCTTTTCCAGATTGCCGGATGAAAGCTGAGAATTTTAAATATTCTCCCTTCACAACAGGATCTGTAACCGGTTCGTATCTGAGCCAGAGACGGTATCCATCGTCACCATCAGAGGCTGATGCATCAGCGCTCAGGAATACCGAAATGGTCAGAATAAATGCAATAAATAGTACTGAGAAACGTCGGCTCATCATAAAGGCTGTATTAATTTGAGATGTCGAGTTAAAGCAACTATACACCTGATCATCAGTAATATAATTTAGAAATTGAATTATTTTTTAACATTTCGGATATGCTCTGCCACATTGAGCATGGTATCGATGTAGATATCGTTTTGCTGATTTTTCAGATAGTGCAGCAGTTCGCTGTGTGCTTGACTGGTAACATTCAATGCATGCTCGCCGCCGACGCCATGAAACAAGAATACAAGCAGCTTCCCGCTCTGCTCCGCTTGTTTAACAAGTTCGATCATCTGCCGACCAGTCTGTTCTACCATTGAATAACAATCGATATCCAGAAGTTTTTGCTCGTCAAAAGAATGCATCTCGTGTCTTACCGCTCGCGCAGCCAAGAAATCAGCCGACATCATTGGAATGAATTCACCTTCCATCACTTTTTTATGACCGCAGGTAAAGGCAAATGTGCGTTTTCCTTCAAGTCCGTCGATTGATTTTAAAAAGGCATTGCACATTCTGATCTCATCCTGGATTCGGCTCGTGCTGTATTTACTCAAATCGTATTCGGGTTTTACCCAGCTCATGCCCGGAACACTCGCATCACAGGGATGATAAAGTGTGTGATTGCCCAGTTCATGCCCGTTTTCTGCCGCGGCCCGCCAGTCTTTTATGCGGTTACGAGCCGCGTCCGACGATGCTGTCAAATAAAAAGTGCCCTTCAAACTCAATGAATCCAGAGCCGGAAGTACATGGTCTAAATGTACATTCAGCGCGTCATCATATGTCAAAACAACCGCGCACTTCTTTCCTTTCCACGGCTTGGATTCATCCAGAACTTCTCCGTCGGTCCGGAACGGTGATGCTGGCAGGTTTTCAGAGTTGTAGAAGTTGATTTCCTCAGGATTGTCCTGCCACGCGTAACGAACGTATTTCGGCACTTTGACCACTTTGCTAGAAAGCTCGATCTGATCTTTTCCTACAATTTTAGCCGTTGCCCAGACAAATTTTTTATCATAATCTGCAACAGCAAACCAGCGCAAATCTTCACCGTCTTTCGAGCGAATTCCGTCTGCCACATTGTCAAAAGTCAGGATAATTTTCCCGTCTCTGATATTGTGTGATGTTAATTTCGGACCGCTGTATATCACCTTATTTTCTTTGTAGGCAAGGTTTCTGGCGGCCAGCGCAAGTCTTTTTCCAATATCTTTTTTATTCAATGGATGTATATCGTTCCATTCGCCAAGATCCAGCGTCACAGTCACAGCAGTATTGTCAAGCAAAAGTGCTTTATTCTGCGCTTCCCGCAAAAGCGCCATATTACTTTCAACAGGCGAGTAATCTATATCCTGAAAATTAGGAAGCTGCACGACCAGAAAAGGCAGATTTTCATCGGCCCAGAGTCTTCTCCAGTCATTAATCAAAGCTGGCAAAAGGGTAGCATAAGCGCCTGGATTCCCAACATTTGACTCGCCCTGATACCATATAAATCCTTTGAACTTCATATTTAGCAAAGGCGCGACCATAGCGTTGTACAAAGCGGCTGGCTGATTCTGCGCTGCGAACGGAAGACGGCTAAAACCGGAACGACTTATCCGTTGATAAACCTGTCCAACCTTATAAGACCAGGTACCCTTCAAGTCAATTTGCTCATTACCTACTGTCATAAAATAGGGCTTGTCTGGCACAAAGCCACCTTTTCCCGTTTGGTTTGTAACCCTGATCACAAAGGAGTTCTTACCAGCTTTTAAAAGGCCCTGAGGGATTTCATAACGACGGGGAGGATACTGGTAAGTGACCTGACCAATTTTTTGACCGTTCACGTACATTTCATCTGCATCGACGATACGACCCATAAAGAGCCTGGCCGACTTACCTGTCCAGTCAGCAGGAACTTCAAATTCCCTGCGATACCATACAACCCCATCAAGATCTTTAAGTCCCTGATCTTCCCAATAACCAGGAATATTAATATTTCTCCACCCTTTTGGTTTGTACTCAATACTTTCCCAATGTTCGGCTTTTCCAACATCCGTTTGCTCTGACGGATTTTTAATACTAGCGGAAGAAATCCTGCTCAAAGAATCAATATAAACACTGTTTTTGTTTTGGGAAATCGTTTTAAGCACCTGATCAAATTTCTTATATCCACCCTCGCTGATCCAAGCCTCGATCGGTGTGCCTCCTACCGAACTGTTGATGATGCCGATAGGAACCTTGAACCGGTCATATAGGTCTCTTGCAAAAAAGTAAGTTACAGCACCCATGGTCAGCACATCCTTTGGATTCACCGTCTTCCATTCGCTGGCAGGCAAATCTTGACGAGGACCGTTCAGATCTGTCATCGTCGGGATAAAAAAGTTACGGATATCACTGTAATTGGCCGAGGTTATATCATCAAAAAAACGCTCTTTCACCCGCTCCATATTGATGACCATATTACTTTGCCCACTACAAAGCCACACATCACCGAATGCGATATTCTTTATCTGGATCTTATTTTTACCCTTTAAAGCCAGTTCGTAACCACTACCGGCCGGTTGTGCCGGAAGATAAATTTTCCAAATTCCATCGCTGTTGCAAACTGTCTTGTATTGCTTGTTTTTTAACGTCGCTGTGACGTTCTCTTTTGCCTCCGCCCAGCCCCAAATAGTGACCGGCTGATCCCGCTGCAATACCATATTGTCTCCAATCAGCTGTGGTAAACGGATATCTGCAAAAAGATTCTCAGACAGAAATAACAAAAATAATACGGCCTTAAAAACCCTCATCAGCAAGCCTGGTAATCAGCGTACTCGATATTAACATGACCGAACCGCCTTTGTGTTAAAAAATAAATATGTTTTCAAACCTGACTGCCTGAAAAAAATCGCATATTTCAAACAAAACTTCAGGTCGTAATAACTCCGGATAAAACTTACGACATCTGCCGTTAAAAGTTGACTACTCCGTCAAACGCCTTTTTGGGTTTATAGTTCTGATCAAACAATAACGGATAATCTTTGCGGCCAGGAACTGGAAAATTGTCCAGCCAGCTGGATTTATCCGACACATTCCAAAAGGTGACTCCGGTGATAACGGATTTGTATTTCCGGAACACTTCAAAGAGCATTTTATACTGCGCTGCTTGTTTTTCGAGCATTTCAGCGGTTAATTCCCCCGAGTCAGTTGCTCTTTTCTCTCGCCTCTCATGCTCTTTCTGGTGCACGGAAACGTCCAGTTCGGTGATTTGTATCATCAGTCCCAGACTTGAAAACTGTTCGATCGATTTTTCAAGTTCCTGTTTGGCAGGTTCCGAAATCGACCAGTGACCTTGCAAACCTACGCCATCAACTGGCACATTCTTGTCTTTCAGTTTTTTTAGAAGCTGGTAGATCTTATCTCTTTTTGAACTGCTTTCGGTATTGTAGTCGTTGTAAAATAATTTTGCCGCAGGATCCGCAGCGTGGGCATATTCAAACGCCTTTTCTATATAATCCTCACCAATGATTTCGTAAAATTTTGAACGCCGGTAAATACTTGTACCAGTGTCCGGAACGGCTTCATTGACAACATCCCAGGCGTAAATTCGTCCTTTATACCGGCCCACCACGTCATTGATATGCTGTTTGAGGCGCGCAAGAAGCACTTCCCTGCTGACTTGTTTATTGGTTGAGTCGGTAAAAAACCACTTTGGTGTCTGATTATGCCAGCATAGCGTGTGCCCTCTGACCTTCATCCCATTTTTTTGAGCAAAGGCTACTATGGCATCCGGATCCTGCCAGGCATACCGGTTCGGTTCGGGATGTATCGGTCCCATTTTCATAGCATTTTCAGGTGTCAGACTGTTAAACTGTTCTTTGATAAGCTCAGCATCCGGCCCTGTTAGATTTCGCGGAGCAACGGCAACGCCTATGGGAAAAAAATCATTGTAGGCGTCTTTCAAAGTTTTCTGAGCAAACAAGTCGTCGGCAGGCAATAACATAGCGGGGAAAGCCAACCAAGAAATCCCAAATTTAAATATTGAAGATGTTGTCATGCGTCGTTTTGTTAAAAGAAAATAAAAAGCTGTCAGCGATCAACTTTCGGCGGATAAGGGTCATGAAATAAAAGCGCTTGAATTTTCATTAATGCGCTTGCCAAATCCTTTCGGTAAAAGCTGACAACAAAAGCTACTTGAAAAGCAATTGCGAAAACGCAAATAAATCATGTCTCCAAACCGGCCAGCTATGTCCTCCCGGATATTCGCTATAAGCATATTTTACGCCTAGCTCATCGAATTTAGCGCACATGATTTTGCAATTATTGAAAGCGATATCTTCCTGACCGCCCATTGAGATCCAAAAGTTTTTAAGATTGCTATTGATCTTTTCAGCGTTGGTTTTCATAAACGCATATTGCGGTTCTGTCAGAGCGGTATTATTGGAAAACCATCCGGAACTGAATACTCCGAGCGATGAAAACATTTCCGTGTTTTTTATCCCTGCATATAACGTTTGCAGACCACCCATAGACAATCCTGCAAGGGCCCTGTTTTTGGCATCGGTTTCCACTCGGAAATTGCTTTCCACAAACGGAATAGCAGCTTGTTTCAATTCATTTTCAAAAGATTTAAGCACGTTTTCGTTAAAACCTGCCAAGCCACCGGAACTGACATTCCCATCCATCATGACAATCACCATCGGTTTCGCTTTCCCTTCCGAAATGAGATTATCCAATATCAAATCTGTTTTACCTTGTGTTGCCCAGCCCCGCTGGTCTTCACCACCTCCATGGAGCAGATATAAAACAGGATATTTTTCAGTTGATTTTTCATAACCCGGCGGCGTGTAAACATACATTTCCCGCCATGAACCCATGGGTCGGGAGAAATATTTCCTTATGCTTATTTCCCCGTGCGGAACATCTTTTTGTGCATAATAACCACCGTTGCGGTAGGGAATCTCTATGCCACTTGCCATGCGTCCCATTCCATAAAATGTTTCACTTGAAGGATCAGCCAAAGCAACGCCATCGATGAGAAGTGAATAATAATGAAAACCCTTGCCAATCGAATCTGTCGTCACAGCCCAGTAGCCTCCCGTATCCTTCGCCATTTCATACTTTTTGCCAAGATCAATTTGCACTCTTTGAGCGCCCGGTGCTTTCACCCGAAAAACAACACGGTTGTCAGGCAGTATCTGTGGGTATTGTGCTGAACGAATATTGGTCTCGGGCCTCGTTCCCAAAATGGTATATCCGGACAATGAAGCATTATCAACAGGTTTAAATAAAAACTGTGAAAACATGTACAAGCCATTTTTCCATACTTTAAAGTCATGCACGCCGGGTTCAATGTAATAGACATGCGGCACCGAGTGCTCGAACATATAATCATGGGTCCTTTTGCTGAATGTGATCAGTCTGTCATTATCGCCGCAGGAAATAAACAGTAATTTCAGCTTTTCCTTTGCATCTTGCGGATTGGGCATAAGCTCTGATGGTATTTTGGTATTTGGGGCAGAAGAAAAACCGCCTACCCAGGCAAACTGATCCAAATTACCCAGTCCAAAGTTCAGCGCCTGCCCGCCTCCCATGGACAATCCCGCAATAGCACGATTTTCTCTATTTTTCAAAACAGGATATTTACTCTCTACGAAAGGGATCAGATCTTTAAGTAAATCCTGTTCAAATGTAGCGAATGCAGCTACTTTATCCTGCGCCATGATGTTTCCCGTAGCACGGTCATCTTTCATAGCCCTTCCGTTGGGCATGACTACAATCATAGGTTCAATTTTCTCTTCAGCATAAAGATTGTCCAGGATCAGCTGCGGATTACCGCCTTTAAGCCACTCCTTCTCGTCCCCGCCAATGCCGTGCAAAAGATAGAGCACAGGATATTTTTTCTTCTTCGAGAAACCAGGGGGTGTGTAGACCAAGGCCCTTCGGGTGCTGCCGACAGTCTTGGACTTGTAGCTGATCGTATCAATTTTTCCTGATGCAACTCCTGGCTGTATCGCGTCATAACCTTTGGGCATTTCTTTCAGGATTTTCTGAGCTTTACTTCCCTGGGCTATCAGGAGCAGGCTTATTGCAAATGATATAATTCTTAACATAATCATTAATACGGGTTTTATGGAGAGAATATAATTAGATATAAACTATTTAATCGACGTCTTGAACATCGGATCATTGCCGCTGTATTTCAGATATTTAAAAGAAGCCGAATTACTGGTCTGCTCACCAGAAGAAGTTGCATACATTCCAAACAAACATCCGATAAAACCGCCTGCTGTTTTGGTGCTTAGATATTTTGCATCCAATTTGTCTTTTAGTAGCTCCCAAGATGATCCTGTGGAATAATAAAAGCTATAAAATTCGCCTTCCGCCACGATCCGTAGTTTTATTGGATTATTCCCATCGGTTAATGTTTTTTGCGTGATCAAATCCATTTTTCTGCCATCTGAACCTGCTTTATAAAGCTGAACTGCCGGTTTTCCCTGATCAAGAGATTTTGTCACGAAATAAAAATGTCTTTCATCCTGCAAAATGGTAAGGCCTGCTTTTTCATTTTCTGATTTAGGCTTAAAGTCAAGTTCGACATCGGCCGTGCAGTATAAATGCTGCTGCCGCTTGCCGATAAAGGACGGATTTCCGAGTTCCAAAATAGTCTCCGGTTTCAGCTTCATCGTCAGACCATCTTTTTTTGAGAGCGAAAACGAACTGCTGTCGATTGTACGCATAAAAAGCAAAGCCGGATCCAGAGATTTTTCAAATGTGAGGGTGTATTCAAAATTACCCGACTGAGGAAAAACGTTCTTTTGTTCTACTTCCCCGAAGTTCACCTGATAAGTATACTTGATTTCTTTATGATCCGGGTTGATGACCGGCCAGTCGTTCTTCCACTCGACCGGGGCAATAAAAGTTTCGCGCCCTGTATTGTAGTAGTCACCTTCATAGGGTCTTACTGCTAAAAAAATAGCATACGTTTTTCCGTCAGGCCCGTCTACGAACTGAGCATGGCCTGCCGACGTAACGGGATCTTTGCGGTCGTCAGGCAGCCCCTTTTGTGTAAGAATCGGGTTATTTTCATAAGCCACATAAGGTCCCCAGACAGATTTGCTTCGAAAAACAACTTCCGTGTGATTGACCGAAGTTCCGCCTTCGGCTGCATACAAGTAATACCAGCCATTTCTTTTCATAATGTGCGGTGCTTCGATCCAGACAGGCTTTTTACTCAGATCCACGCCCCCGTTGACCAGTTGTTTTTCCTCCCCGATAACCTTCAACGTAACCGGATCAATTTCGTAAATCCGGATAGTTCTATGTCCGGAATACAAAGGTTTTCGGTCCGGGGCATCGCTGTTGTATATGATATACGCCTTGCTGTCATCATCAAAATAAAGTGACGGATCAATACCGTGAACCTGCGGAACCCGCACCGGATCACTCCATGGTCCGGCAGGATTTTTTGCTGTTACAATAAAATTCCCGTCATGATCTATGTCTGTGCAAGTGACATAATAGGTTCCGTTATGATAGCTGATAGCAGGTGCAAACAGACCACGGGTTAATTTTTCACCCATGAAATCCATCTGCGATGCACGGCTTATCACATTACTAATCTGTTTCCAGTTTTTAAGATCTTTACTGTGAAAAACCGGGATTCCCGGAAAATAGGAAAAAGTAGAATTGACAAGATAATAATCCTCCCCTACCTTAACGACACTCGGGTCCGGATAAAAACCGGTTAAAATCGGGTTGACCAGCGTGGTCGTTTGCGCCCAAATACGTTGACCCGACGAGATGAAGCAAGCTAAAATTGCCGAATATAAAATTTGTTTTATCTTCATTAACGAGGTTAATAGCAATGATAAATAAGTAAGCTCTTCAATAAAACTAAATTCAAAATTCTTGTTATCATATAGAAATGAATCTTAGATCGGGATGATTTTTTAAGGATTGAGTGTTATAATATTTCCCTGACTGTCTCTGAGAAGCTCTCTGACCTTTACATTTCGAAGATGTGTTTTTCCTGAAAGCGCTGCATCGTGATAAAAAAGATACCATTTCCCTTTTACATCAACGATAGAATGGTGTGTCGTCCAACCTTCAACAGGATTCATAATCACACCCTTGTATGTGAAAGGTCCATAGGGCGAGGAGCCTTCCGCGTAACAAAGAAGATGCGTATCACCCGTTGAATACGAAAAATAATATTTGTCATTGAATTTATGCATCCATGCTCCTTCGAAAAAGCGCCTGTTTGTATCTGACGCAAGAAGGGGTTTTCCGTTTTCATCCAGAATCTGAACATCGCGCAAAGGTTCTGCAAATGATAACATATCGTCTTTCATCACCGCCACTTTGGCACTTAGCGCAGGCTCATTTTCATGACCTTTACCCAAATCAGTCATGAGTGTTTTATTATAGGTTCCGGTATGCCAGCGTTGAAGCTGACCGCCCCATATGCCTCCCAGATACATGTAAGTTTTACCGTCAGTATCTGTAAAAGCGGCAGGATCTATGCTGTAACTTCCTTCGATAGGTTTTGCCTCAGCCTTAAAAGGTCCGGTTGGAGATTTGCTTGTAGCCGCGCCAATTCGAAATACGCCTTCTTTGTCTTTGGCTGGAAAATATAAAAAGTACGTCCCTTTTTTGTAGGCCGCATCCGGTGCCCACATTTGTTTTTCTGCCCAGGGTACGTTTTTCACATCAAGTGCTACACCGTGATCAGTAACTTTCCCACCGATCCTGTCCATTGAATAGACATGATAATCGCGCATCTGAAAATGTCCACCTTCATCGTCCTGCGGCACATCTGCCTCAACATCATGCGACGGATATATATAAATTTTTCCGTTAAAGACATGCGCAGAAGGATCCGCTGTATATAAATCTTTTACCAAGGGCTGAAACTTGGTCGCCTCCTTCTGGCCCAAAACCAGGTCTGAACTGACTATCAATAACCCAAATGTAGCCAGCAAGCAAAAATTAGATTTATTCATCATTATTAGTTTATTATAAAACCGAAAGTCGGCGCATGTCTACTATCTGACTCGTTCATTAAGAACAATTCCAGGTACAAATTAATCCTGAGCGCGAAGGAATAGGTATCTGCCTTCCGCGCTCAGGACCATTAGTTCCGGATTTTTAAAAAAACTTAATATCCCGTGTTTTGGGGAAACTTTGGTCCTTCGACCACGCGGTCAATCTGGGACTGAGGAATCGGGCGCAGCATATTAAAATCTTTTACATACGGAGCAGCCTCTTTATTCCATTCCTGCACCCTGCGGACAAGCGACCGCGTACGGACAAGATCATGCCAGCGCTGCCATTCGCCAAAAAACTCACGACTGCGCTCATCAAGGATAAAATCCAGGCTTACGTCAGATGCGTCAATAGTCATTGCAGCTGCCGCAGCTGTATTTTGGGCCGAAGTATTGGTTTTTCGATACGCAGCACGCTGCCGTACGACATTGATCAGCGCAGCTGCTTTGGTAGAATTTCCTGCTTTAAAGTTGGCTTCTGCGCCAGTCATATAAACGTCTGAGAAGCGGTACAAAACGCACGGACGTGTAGAAGGGTCGTTAAAATTTGCTCCCCTGCTAGGGTCCATATGTTTTTTCAAAGCAGGAAAAATTCCATTATTCCAAAGGCTTGGAGGCACCACGATGCCCTTGAAGGGACGACTGCCAACAAATTGAGGCGCACCCGGCACTTCATAGTCCGGTAACCAGACAGCAGTGTCCGCACCGGGTACTGTTGTGTAACTTATGCCACGTGTGTTGTTGGTAGCACCGGCCGGATTTGTGACGGCGGTATTTGAAATATACACGGTGTAAAACGAGTTTGTAAAACGCGAGTCAATATCACGATTGGTAAAAGCCTGATCCAGAAAATAATTTTTGCCAGAATGAGGACCAGTAGATAATTTGTCTGAATTAGGGCGCATACGAACGTATGGACGGCCATAATAAGAATCACGGATCATACCCGAAGTCCCGCTGTTCACAAAAGCGCCGGCAGCATTTTTAATCGAATTGATCCCGCTGTTGTTTGGGTAATTCCAATTGGTAAACCAAGGACTCAAATTTTGTGCGGCACCTCCTCCCGCTTGTCCGCCGACTGCATAATAACCATACTTTGGATCCAGGACGTGGTCGCTCACAAACATCGTTTCCTTTCCATAATCATTGGCTGGAACGAAAGCATCTCCATAATCCTGCCATAAATCAAGGCCGCTCGCCGATTTACCGGCGATAATTTCGTCGCAAATCGTCGCCGCCTGCGTGAAATCAGCGGCTGTATTATTCAGCCATCCCCTCGTCAGATAAGCTTTGGCCAAAAGAAGCTGAGCGACAGGCTTTGTAGCTGCCTTACCCAGAAACGGAGCGGTTGGCTGGCTTGGCAGATCAGCTGCTGCTTCTGTCAGATCTTTGATGATCAGCTCATAAACCGCCGCAACTGGTTGCCGTGATGCAGCCTGAGACGGCACAGTAATAAACTCTGTGTGAAGCGGAACATCGCCCCATGTTTGAACCAGGTAGAAATACCAGAAGGCCCTAAGAAATTTTGCCTGTGCCAGATATTGTTTGCGTGTTGCATCCGGAAGTTCGATGGTCTGGCCATATTGGAGCACACCATTCAGCGTATTGATATCCTGAAATGCAACACCCCAGGCTGATCCGAAATTACTGCTGTTCAGTCCATTGTAAGTATAAGCAGTTCCCGAACCGGCGTTAACTCCCTGTATAAACTCATCGGTTCCGGCCTGCATTTCCACCGTAAAGCCTTCGGTTCCCCATTGGCTGCGTATATCGTTATAAACTCCGGCTATACCGCCAAGCACACCGGATGGGCTGTTAAAATAGGAAGGAACGATCTGCGACTCGGGATGTTCTTCCAATATCTTTTCACAACCTGTACCCGATAATGCCAGGATGCCCAGCGTCGCTAATATTTTTATCGATTTCATAGTAATGTTCAGAATTAAAATTTGAGATTGACACCGACTGTAAATTGCCTTACGGGCGGGCTGTTCAGGTTTACTGAGATCTGCCGTTCAGGCGCTCCCCGTTCACTTGCTCCTTGCGGGTTAAGTGTCGACTGGCCGCTTGCGTAGCTATTTCCCTCCGGATCAATCGCCAGATCATCTTTTACCAAAGGCGAATAGATTATGAATGGATTTGTAAGATTGACGTAAATCCTGGCTGATGTACCACCGATTTTTTTAATCAGGTCGTTACTGAATGTATATCCCAGGTTGATACTCCTGCATTTGATAAAGGATCCGTCATAATAACCCAATGTTGATCCGAAATTGGCTACTGCACCACTAGCGTCGGGGGCCGGAAATGCATTGGTTGGATTGGTATCCGTCCAGTAGTCTACCTTTACCTGGTTGACTCGGCTCTGATTGAAAAATGCAAATCCGCCTGATCCGGTTGAGTTGCCTGTTAAATAGGGAACGAGAACCTTCATGCCCATACGTGCATACGTTACAACGGAGGCGTCGAAATTTCCAAAACTAAAACGACTGGTTAACCCACCCTCCCATTTCGGCTGAAAGTTACCGAGTATCTGCCGGTCGTTGGCATCTATCTTCCCGTCACCATTCAGGTCTTCTACACGGATCTGTCCGGCAAATTGAACAGGTGAAGTTTGCGTGGCCAACGTTCCATTTTCTGCATCACTGGTTTGCCAGATCCCTAACTTTTTGTAGTCATAAATTACAGAAAGCGGCTCTCCTACAAACCATCCTGCACCAAGATTTGATTTTTCTTCCGGCGTAGTCAGCTGTGTAATTTTCTCGCGGTTGAAGAAGTAAGTCGCATCAACACTCCAATTAAATCCTTTGGGTTTTCTAACTATCTCAAAGGTGGTGGTCACTTCCAAACCTTTACCCTCTGTCTTACCGAGGTTTTTCAGCGTGGAACCGGCACCATTACTTGGAGGAAGCGGGACTGACAATAGAATATTCTTGGTTTTTTGGTGATACCAGTCCACCGAGCCGCTAATACGGTTGTTAAAAAAACCAAAATCGATACCAATGTCAAGCTGGGAAGTCGATTGCCAGCTCAGATTATTCGCAGGAAGACTTGTAACAGTATAAGCCAATTGTTGTCCTGCAGTGCCAGTTCCAAAATTATAATATCCGGCAGTTAAAGCACCCAGCGTTGAATAGGCTCCCACATTCCGGTTACCGGAAATACCCCATCCTCCACGCAGTTTCAAATTAGAAACGAAGGTGATAGATTTCATAAAATCTTCCTCGACTACATTCCAGCCTGCGCCAACAGCGGGATAATTGAAATATTGATTACCTGGGGACAGCGTGGAAGATCCGTCCCTGCGAAGCGTCAGCGTAAGCAGATACTTATCGGCAAAGCCGTAATTCAGCCTGCCCATATAGGACAGAAGGCCCGTCTCCGAAAATGAATTGCCATAATCTGAACTAGCCACAGGTTGCCCTGAGGCAAGGGAAAAATTAGAGGTTTTGATGTAGTCTGCCGGTACCCCGGTTACAGTAAAGCGACTGCCCAGAGCGTGGTTTTTCGTGTATTCATACAGCGCTGTAAAGCCAAGTTTGTGCTTGCCAAATGTCTTATCGAAATAAAGCAAATGCTGAAGGTTCACGTCCCAATACTCGTTATTGCTGATTTCGGCAGTAGAGCCGGCTTGGGTTGTAGCCGTATTAAAATAGGTCAGCGGGCCATTATAACCGTTATAATTAGACTGACTGAAATTCAGACCTGCATTGAACCTGTATTTCAAACCTGGCAAAATATTAACCTCTGCATAAAGGCTGTTAAAAGTCCGAAGAGACCGTGTCCGGCCCATGGCTGATTCTTTTTTAGTAATAATGGTCAGTGGACTGATTCCGGCTGCATCAATAGAACCTTCTGAGGGAAATGTATTGACGGTTCCATCTGCATTGTAAGGTGATGCCAGTGGCGTCAGACGCACCAGCCCACCCGGCACACCACCTCCACCAGGAGTGTTCTGGTAGGTCAGGGTATTAAGCGTATTGAGCCCAATCTTTATATTTTTCCCGATTTTCTGGTCAATCGTGGCACGGATGTTAAACCTTTGAAAATCCTGACCGGGAATTATACCGGTCTCATTAAAATAACCTAGTCCCAAAGAGTACTGTGTATTTTCAACTCCACCCTGCATACCTAATTGATGATTAGACATGAATCCAGGTTTGTAGATCAGGTCCTGCCAGTCCGTCGATACGCCATTTGCGAGCGCTTCTTGCTCCTTTTGCGTAAGCAGATAACCCGATGTGCCTGGGCTGGTCCGGTTGTATTTTGCTGCATCGGCTTTAAACTGAGCATATTCCGCGCCATTCATAACATTAAATTTGCCCATGACCCGGGTTTCTCCGTGATAACCGTCGTAGCTAAATACCGGCTTTCCTATTTTTCCTCTTTTCGTTGTAACAAGAATTACCCCACCCGAACCGCGTGAGCCATAAATGGCGGTTGCGGACGCATCTTTTAATACTTCCAAACTGACGATATCGTCCGGGTTTATATCGTTAAGACCACCAAAAGGTATACCATCAACCACCACCAGCGGCCCATCCAAGCCGTCACTTGATCCTGAACTTGTCGTAAGTGTCCTGTTTCCTCTGATCCTGATCTGGCCCTGGGAACCCGGAGTGCTTCCGTTACTGATGATGGATACACCTGCCGCGCGGCCTTTCAGCTGACTGATCAAGTTGGGTGCCGGTACTTCTTTTAACGTGCTTTCGCTTACAGAAACAACCGAACCGGTCACGTCTCTTTTACGCTGGCTTCCATAACCAACGACAACCACTTCTTCCAGCGTCTTGTTGTCAACTGCAAGAGTTACATTAATAATTTTTTGAGATCCAATTGCTACTTCTTGTGACGCATATCCTACCAGCGAGAACACCAGAACAGCGTCACTATCCTGTACTGTAAGTTTATAGTTTCCGTTCTGGTCTGCGCTGGTCCCACGAACTGTTGACTTCACCAGTACATTGACACCCGGAAGCGCTTCTCCGTCTTTTCCCGTTACCCTGCCGGAAATTTCGGTTTCTGCAAGCGATAATCGCTTATGTTTGATCGTTAGGTCAGCCATGGAAAAAGGGCTGGCCGTAATACGCGAAGAAGACGCGCCCAGCAACAACAGCGGAAGGGCACAGACACCGGCGGCCCTTGCTAACGTGCTACGGTTTAATAGACAGTCATGCATAAATCATTGATTGTTATGTGTAAAAAAGGGACAGCATTATAAATCCGAAATCGAAGCATTCGGGATGGATTTTACCGGAAATTCACCGTGATTTTGTATAGTATTATTATGTCATATGAATTGTTTAAATGATGTTTAAAAAATCTTTTGTTATACATCTGAGATCAAATAAAATGAGCAAAGCCATTAAAGAATTTTTTGGTGTCAATTTGACAATAGTAGATTTTCTCATAACTATTGCTGGAATTGTATTACCGCTTCAATGATCAGATAACCTTAATACTGCTAACTGACACGGAAAGCGAGCACAACTCTATTCATAATTTTTTCCAGATATTATTTAATTTAATGTTGACAAAATTAATACAACCAGTAATCCTGATGTGAGCATATTTGATCATTTTAAAGGCACAAATGTTCAAATCATCTAAAAAAAATGCCGGATTTTGCGAAGAACTTGTATTTAAGTATTAATTTCTCCTTTTTTGAGATGCTTTTGTGATGAAACCTGCATTGCCTCATATGATGCTGCACTCGGTATCCTTCAACTTTTCGACTACCTTTTATTTTGGTCAATTAACCCGGGTAACTTTGTTAACCCATCAGTCTCATGTACGCCAAGAACTTGATCTCGTTTCGTTTTGCCTGGACACTTACTATCATTTGCTTTTGGGCATTTACAGTACAGGCTCAGGTCCCCGAACCAAAGTTCACATCGCTGACAGCGATGGATGGTCTGTCGTCCAATACGGTCTCTGCTATATTAAAAGACCGTTACGGATTTATGTGGTTCGCAACAGACGATGGCCTGAACAGGTTTGACGGATCTGACGTGCTGGTCTATCGTCACAATAAAAAAGATTCTACATCTTTGAAAACAAGTGATATCACCAGTCTGCATCAGGACCGCAGCGGCCAGATGTGGGTGGGAACTATGGAAGGTGGCCTGCACCTTTACAACAGAAGAAAAGATTCTTTTTTAAGTATACCTTCACCTCATAGCATTACCAGTATCGGAAGCGATGCGTCGGGAAAACTCTGGGTGGGAACAACGAATGGATTGATTAACGTAGATGGCAAAACCCACCAGATCAGTTCCTTTTTATCTATACCGAGGATTCCTGATGAGATTTCAAAAGGGCTCATACTCAGCATCGCCGTCGACAGAAAACAAAGGGTATGGATAGGTTCAAAGAATGGCTTATACCGAATCGATCCGTCCCGTAGAGACAATGAGTACATTAATTACTTAGAATCTCTGCCGCAGGATGGTGGTGCACCTACAGTAAAGTCTATTACTGAGGACGCACAGGGAAATCTATGGATAGGCACTTACAGCGGGGTGTTCAAACTTGACGGAGAAGGAAAGATCCTAAAAAATTTTAGGTTCGAATCCGGTAATAAAAATTCTTTGAGCACCAACATGGTTTTTGCGCTCGCTATGGAATCCGATCGACGTCTGTGGATATGTACCGATGCAGGACTCAATATTCTGGATATGCAAAACGGAAATATAGCAAGGTATGCGCCGGATACGAGGACACAATTTAGTTTAAGTAACAAATCTGTACGGAGCATCCTGATTGATAACGAAGGGATATGCTGGCTGGGTACCTACAAGGGCGGAGTAAATAAATACGATAAAAACCTCGCAATTTTTGGGCTGAAACGCTCGGACATGAATGATCCATATGGTTTAAGTGCTCCATTTGTCACTTCGTTTGCAGAATCTGAATCCGGAGAATTGTTTGTTGGGACTGACGGAGGCGGACTAAATTCATATGACCGCAGTACCAATCTTTTCAAGAAGTTTCCAATCAACCCTAAAAATCGGAATGCGGCGTCGGGTCTTGCCATTCTTACCCTTAAAATGCTCTCAGACCATGATCTCTGGATCGGAACGTTTCAAGACGGTCTATTTCAATTCAATCCAAAAACAGGTGCTTATATTCAGCATACACGCGGGAAAGAATCGTTCACTCTGAGCAATAACGAAATTTTTTGTTTGGAGAAGGATCAATCCGGAAAGTTATGGATCGGAACCAACGGTGGAGGAGTAAACCAGTTTGATCCCGAGAAGAACCGCTTTGAAAGATATTTCAATCCGGGAGTACCGATTTCTCAAAGAATGATTCCACTCAACGGATATATCAGAGATATTTTGATGGACCGACAAGGGAAATTATGGATAGGTTCGCACGGAACCGGAATTGCCGTATTTGATCCTGTAAAACGGAAATCGGTACTTCTTGACAGGCAATCGAGCAATTTGCCGGGTAACATTGTTTCATCGATCTTCGAAGACAAAAAAGGTAATATCTGGGTTGGAACCTTCGGCGAAGGACTTGCTCTGTATGATCCGGTATCTAAAACTTTTCTGTCGTACGGACAAAAAGAAGGACTTGCCAGCAACATCATCAATAAAATCCTGGAAGATGCTCAGGGCCGGATTTGGGTCAGTACTAATCAGGGCGTCAGTTATTTTGATGTAAAAAAGAAAAAGTTCATCAATTACACGTCATACAACGGTGTTCAGGACCGGACATTCGTACTTGGTTCCGGAATCCGAACCCATGACGATATCCTTTTCTTTGGGGGAATTGCTGGATTTAATTACATCGATACACGCGCGATTCCTGACAGCAAGCGTATCCCTCCAATTATTTTGAAAGATTTGAGGATCGGTAATCGAACCATTACACCTCTGGATTCCAGCTTCATAGATGCAGACATTTCCGTTGCCAAGAAAATAAACCTGGATTATAAGCAAAATTTTTCACTCGGTTTTGCTGCCCTTGATTACACCAACCCCAAACAGGTTCACTACCGGTATCGACTTGTTGGCATGCATTCGGAGTGGACAGAAGCAAGTGTTAATAATATTGCCAGTTATACAAATTTGAGTCCGGGCAGCTATGTATTTGAAGTGCAAGCAAGTCGCGACGGGGTGAACTGGAACGGTCAAATTGCGTCAGTCGAGGTCGTCGTAAAACCACCTTTTTACCTGACTATCTACGCCTATATCTTATATTTTCTTATACCGCTGGCAGCCGTGATGCTTATGAGGCGTCGTGGCATTCAAAATCTAAAGAAGCAGTTCAAGGAACAACAGCAGCGCGCTGAAATTCAACAAGCGCAGGAACTCGACAGGCTGAAAATAAAGTTCCTCACCAACCTCAGCCATGAATTCAGAACACCAATATCGCTTATTTTAGCACCTGCGGAAAATCTTCTGGGTAAGACTAAAACAACTGAATTATATCCCTCGGTCAATGCGATCAAACGTAATGCAAAAAGGCTGCTTAATCTGGTAGACCAGCTTCTGGATATAAAAAATATGCACCAGCAGGAATTTAGCCTCGACAGCTCGTTTCAGGATATTATTTTGTTCATCAAAGACACCTGTGAACAATTCAGCGATCTTTCCATCCGAAGAGAAATTCGATTTAAAATTGAATGCAGCACCGGGGAGCTGTATATGAACTTCGATCCAAACAAACTGGAAAGAATCCTTTTTAACCTGCTTTCGAATGCTTTTAAGTTTACACCGAAAGATGGCGAAGTACTGCTAAAAATTTCGCAGGAACTGGATTCCGAGAAAAAGCAATTTTTGGTAATTGCCGTGACGGATACTGGAATCGGTATTGAGGATGATAAACAAAAACTGATTTTTGAAAGATTTTTCCAGGCTGAGACCGACTTATCGGTATTGAATCAAGGAAGTGGAATCGGCTTATCTATTGTTCGTGAATTTGTACAGTTGCACCAGGGAAAAGTCACCGTACACAGCCAGCCCGGTTTGGGCAGCACCTTTACTGTTCAACTTCCCATAGGCGCTGTAAACCTGGCAGAGCAGGCCGGCAAACAAGGTAATCAGGAACAACCCGAAATAATTGCAAGCAAGGAAAACACCGTTACCAGCCAGCAGAAACCCGATATCGAAGATCCATCCAATGTTCTGATCATTGAAGACAACGACGAGTTCAGACATTACCTCAAAGAAAGTCTGACCCCTTTTTATAATGTAATTGAGGCTAGTAACGGAAAGGAAGGCTGGCAGCGAACACTGAGCCACCATCCTGAATTGATCGTCAGTGATATCGCAATGCCGGAAATGAATGGTATCGAACTAAGTCAGAAAATTAAGGCAGATGATAGAACAAAACATATTCCGATCATATTGTTAACGGCCTCGCACGGCGAACAGCAGCAACTCGAAGGCCTTAGCTCGGGAGCAAATGACTACCTCACAAAACCTTTTAATTTTGATATTTTAAATGCAAAGATAAACAACCTGATTCTTTTGAACCGGCTCTTGAAAGGAGTCTACTCCCGGCATATCAAGGTCTACGGCCAGGAGCCTCAAATTGAATCCAATCAGGAAAAACTGCTAAAAGATATTTTGTTTTATATCGAAGATAACCTTCAGACCTCTCAACTTAGCGTGGAAAATCTGAGCAAACACGTTGGCATGAGCCGTGGAACACTATACAGCAAAGTACTGGCCATGAGCGGACAGACACCAATAGAATTTATCAGATCAATAAAGCTTGAAAAAGCAGCATTGCTGTTGGAAAAAAGCGATCTTAGTATTTCGCAGATTTCCTACATGACAGGATTCACCGCTCCCAATTACTTTTCCAAATCGTTCAAAGCGAAATTTCATATGCTTCCTACCGAATACAAATCAAAAAAACGAAAATTCAGTCCTGAAGTTATTGGCTAACGGGATATCGTGTTGTCCGTTGCGATTTTCTATCTGACAATCTGTTAATTTGAACAGTTTGATTCTGAATAATTGCCATTTAAATGTTTGATGTATTTCAACCAATCGCTCCTCTATTGCATTTCAGTCAGATTCCGGATGAAAGTCTTGCACTATTCCCTTGTCCTGTCCGGATAAATTATTATTGCTTTTCTGAATAACTTCCATCGTCGACCGTATCACATAAAACGCTGTCTCGCTTGAAGCCTGGATTTGAAAGAGTGCATGGCCGAGGCGAGAGAGTTTCACCCGTCTGCGGCATCGCGATAATAATCCGGTAAACTTCGAAAATTTCTGTCACGCCATTTTAAGGTTTCATTCGCCCTTATAAAATATCTGGTCAATTCGTTTAATTTTTTATTGGATCACTATTTGTATCGTGTATTTGTATCCCAATTTTCCCATAGAAATTTTTATCGCCAATCTTGTTTTCCAGCAGACTATGAGCTTTACTTATTTCTGATAACAAAAACACTTTGTTCAGAACTGGCTTTAACTTTTTAGTTTCTACCAGTTTCGTTATTTCCTCCAATTTATTTCGATTTTGCCTGGTAAACACAAAATGATAAGTTGCATTTTTCCCCCAGGCATGAATAAGGTTTTGAGGTTTTTCAATATCGACCACAGTAACTACCTGCCCCATCTGACTAAGGATCTGCCCGCTATCAGAAAGTGTATTACCTCCAATCGTGTCAATAACCACGTCGACCCCCTTACTACCTGTTATTTGCTGAATCGCATCAATGTAATTTTCATTTTCGTAGTCGATCACGTGATCAGCTCCTAATTCACGAAGAACTTGGTGATGAACTTTCCTGGCTGTGGTGAAAACGATCGCTCCCATTGCTTTTGCAATCTGAATAGTCAGTATCCCTACGCCCCCGGCACCACCGTGAACCAGGATAGTCTGATTAACTTTTAGCTGTGCCCTCGTAACCAACATTTCCCAAGCCGTACCGGCTGCCAGTGGAAGCGTTGCAGCTTCGAGATGACTGATATTTTTTGGTTTTAACCCAATAATAGATTCATTCGCGCAATGATACTGCGCATAACTTCCCTGCCCATTAAAAATCTCGGGGGTATAATAAACCTGATCACCAACCTTGAAATTTTCTACGCCATGACCCACTTCTACAATTTCACCGGAGACATCATGGCCCGTGATGACAGGTAAGGTCAATTCATTTTTATAATCGCCACGACGGACTTGAAAATCCAGAGGGTTCACAGATGTTGCAAAGACCTTAACCAAAACTTCCCCAAAGCCTGGTTTTGGCATCGGCACGTCTACGATTTCGAAATTTTCGACAGGGCCGAACTCATTTAAAATTGCTGCTTTCATTTTTTTGCTTTTAGTTAATTAGGTAAAAATCTAAATTGTATGATAAAAAAATAATTACAGGCTAACCTTTATGTACTGTGCTAATTCTTGAATTGCTTCTTCATTCCTCTTGTAATATGTCCACTGATCCTTTCTAGTTGCGATCAAAATATTGGCGGACATCATTGTCTTTAAGTAAACGGAAACAGTCGGAACTGACATCCCTGCTTTTTTTGCGATATCAGAAACACATACGCCGAATTCTGGAGAATAATCCGCTAACTCATCCTCAGGAAAGTGTGCAAAAGGCTCTTTCAACCATTCAAGGATGTTTAACCGTGTTTGATTTGACAATGACTTTAAAACTTCTAGTAATATCATAATTGCAAATTTAGGAAATTACCTAAATACCTACAAAAAATATTTCCAATTTGTTTTTAGAAATGTTTTTCAAAAATCATTCTTCGTAAAGCACCTGTCAGTCAGCATGACAAAGTCTGCTGATTTTTGTTATTATCATCCAGTATTAAAGTTATGGAGCTTCTCTTAAAAGATGTGCCGATTATTCAGTTTAGATATTTACTGTTATGCCGTTTCCGGTAGCCCTAAATTCAGTCAGTATCTGTTCCAAAGATCTGACTATTTCGGACCTGGCGTTGAAAAAGTACAGAAATTGAAAATATTGAGAAAAAAAGGCAGTGGCTTTGATCTGGTGACAGCCACTGCCGCTTTTTATTATTTCAAAAAAATCTCAACCAAAATTTATTCCAAAAGACCTTCCATACCAAATGCGGTTAAAACTTTTGTGTATTCGATTTTAACAGCGTCGTTGGCCATCTTAACAATTTCTCCTGTACTGGGATCGACAACTGTTCTTAATGGCCTTTGTCCTTTTGGTAAATTGATCAGGTGAACAACTGCATCTGCCACCTCCTGCGGATTTGGTTTTACAGTTTCCAAGATCTGACCAATAGCACCAAACATTTTATTTTGAAAATCAGCGATTGAAGCATAATCGTCAACAACCGATGTGTCTGAGCCAAATTGAACTTTTTGGGACATCTCGGTAGGAAAAGTTCCAGGTTGAACAATGGCTACATCCACACCCAACGGACGCAATTCATAATGCGAACCTTCGCTTAATCCTTCCAAAGCAAACTTTGAAGCGCCATAAACTGCTGAAAATGGAGCGGAGAATCTTCCAAACCCACTTGAAACATTAATGATCAAACCCTCAGATTGCTTACGCATAAATGGCAAGGCCATTTTCATCAATCTCCATGGGGCTATCACATTGACATCAAATATTCGCTGCACATCTGCCGGCGTAGCGCTTTCGGCCACGCCGAACATCGTCACGCCTGCATTATTGACCAGCACATCAATAGTGCCTTCCGCAGCGATAATGGTATCGACAGCACTCGTGATACTTGCCTCGTCTGTCAGTGACACATCCAGAACATTCACGTTTTCCAGCTGCGCCAAGGCCTTTGCCTGTTCAGCATTTTTTCCATCAGTATCCCTCATGGTAGCGTACACTTTATGCCCCAACGCCGCAACGCTATGGACTGTAAGCCATCCAAATCCGCTATTTGTTCCTGTTATTAATACTACTTTTTTGCTCATCATTCTTTTCCATTTTATTTAATGATGCAAATTTCGTTATCCAAAAAAAGCGATCATTTAACAAATGGTAAAAAGCAAATTCAACGGATGTTTTTTCTTATTCTGCTCAGTGATTGCTGGGTAATTCCCAGGTAAGAAGCAACATAAGAAAGTGGAATACGATTGACAAGATTTGGAAATTTTTCAATGAACGATAAGTAACGCGTGGTGGCATCTTCGGAAACCAGCGGACTTCTTCTATCTATCGCCTCAGTCATGCATTTTTGATAGATTTTGGCTTCGATTTTATCCCAACCAACGATTGTGTTCGAGAGTTCGTCCCAATCTTTTTTTGAAAATATAAGCATGTCGCAGTCGGTAACAGCCTGGATGTATTCGGAGGCAATTACCTGACTATGAAATTTTTGATAGTCAATAACGAAACTGATACCATCAATGAAGTAATTAGTGATTTCTTCGCCTTTGTTGTTGAAATAACAAAAACGAAATACGCCATCCAGAACAAATCCGACCTGCTTTGGGATTTTTCCGGCTTCGGAGAAGTATTCGTCCTTTTTAAGTTCAAACTTCTTCGCTTTGCTTGCAATCAGGTCGGTTTGCTGTTTGTTTAAATTGCCGAACCGCAAAATATAGTCGATCAACTCTTTCATGTGTAAACGATATATTTGTTGTTAACACGCCTTATGCTAATTTCATTCAGATTAGTAGAAAATTAGCTTTGTCAGCCAATCAACAGTTTCCGGATCGCGATGATCGAAGAAAACGGTTTTTCCGGTGTCCTGAGTGGCTATATCATTCATATCTTCCGGGCTCAGCTCAAAATCCAGATGCTGAAATTTTCGACCATCCGTTCTTCACGCACTGACTTTGGAATGACAGGAATCTCCTGCTGAACAAGCCGGCGCAAAGTAACCTGTGCTACGGATTTATTATATTTCCGCGCAATGGCGGTAAGTAACTCATTATTAAAGAAATCATTTTCCCTTCTGCAAAAGATGCCCGGGATTGTGTAAGAATGTTGTGTTTTTTTAATAATTCATGCTCATCAGCTCTCTGGTAGAAGGGATTAATTTCTATCTGATTGACCGCAGGAATTATCTCGTTGTGTGCGATCAGATCAACAACCCTGTCCGGAAAAAAATTACTGACGCCGATACCGCGGACCCTACCTTCTTTACACAGCTCCTCCATAACACGCCAAGAACCATAATAATCTCTCATTGCCTGATGGATCAGATAAAGGTCAAGATACTCCGGCTGCAATTCTTTGAGTGACCTTTCAAAAGCTATCTTGGTCTTTTCATAACCGGTGTCCTGCACCCAAAGCTTCGTGGTAATGAATAGTTCTTCCCTGGGCACCGCATCAGCGGTACGCCTGAGCGGGACCGACCGCTTTTTTTGATGGCTCTTCCAACCGTTGATCATTTCCAGAAGATGATCTCACCTTCGGAAAAATAGATCTGCTGCGATCCGGTAAATCGGATCAGGTACTTTGATGTTTCTTCATCAAAGAAAATAACTGTTCCGTAAATCCCTTTAAGTGGCCCGGTGATTACAGACACACCATCACCGATCCTGAATTTCAGCTCTTTTTGCATTTCAATTTCATTAAGTATTTTGCAACTTTTTGATCAGCCAGTAAATTTGCTGATGCATAAGTATCAATAAAAAGTGTCATGAATTTTAATTGGCTCGTACTGACTTCAAAAGAAAGCCGTCAAAGCTTTTCTATTTTCGCTTTTGCACTACGACGACAGTGCGTTCAATTTTGACAACTGCTCTTCCAAGTCAGCCAGCGATAGTTCACCTAGCGCAAAACTGATTTCAAGTAAGGCTGCCTTCTCCGTCCTGGTTAAAGGTTTGTCCTGAATTCTGTTAATAAGCTCATTTTCGTTATTGAGTGGTCCAAGCACATTTTTCTGACTAAAAAAAGCCTCGAAGTATCGAATACCAAACTTCCGCTGCGAAATGGCATCAAAGTGGAGCCCGTCAGCGTTGGCTGTCAGGTCAGATGCAGCGACAAAATAGCTGTTTTCTGTTGTTTCCGCATATTGATGAAGCGCATTGTTAACGGAATTATATTCGGTAAAATACTTCCCGTACCTGCCGCTGCTTAAAAAATCACCCAAACCTCCGGCAATGAAGGGTATATCCGGGGCTTGCAGTTCACGGCGAAATGCAGCTACAAGATTCTTCAATTTATCAAAATAGCAACCGGACCGTCCCCCAAAGCTATCATTTTCTCCCTGGTGCCATAAAATTCCACTAAGCGAACTAATGTGTTGCGCAAGTTTCGTCTGAAATACAGCATTTTTAAAAAGTGGCCCTCCCACTTCCCAGTCATCCAGACTGGATCCACCCTCTGCACAAGGAATCAGACCTATCTGTGAATTTTCATTTTTGATACGCCAGGCGCCTGCAAAGGATGCAGCAAGCCCAATTCCTGAAGTCGGTCTGTCAAAATTTATCGGCTCACTCATTGTTTGCCATCTCCCGTTCACCAGCATTTTAATATGCTCGTCATAAATAGGTTTAACATCTTTGACATATCCACGGCCCGCCATATTAGACTGGCCTATCATCAGAAATGAATACACGGTATGATCTTCTCTATCCATAAATCAAATTAATAAAATCACTCTAAACCCCAATGGTTATCGGGGTAACAGGATGTAGCATCATTTCCGCCACAATCCAGGCTTTTCCATTTTCAGCGCGTTCGTCTTCAAGCTATGATCAGTGGCCCTATCTAACTGCAATTGCATCCAGCTCTATGTTTAATGTCTGGTTCAGGGCAACAACCTGCATCAGCGTAACTGCCTGTCTCATTTCGTGTTTTGCCACAAATTCACGAAAGATATCAAAACAATTTTTGATAAACTCATCAGACGAAGTCGTGTAGACAGTGAGCTTAACAATATCACGGCATTTATAACCCGCTTCACCAATAACCGCTTCCAGATTCTGTATCGCCAAACAGAGCTGCGTGCGCATATCAGCATTGCTGGGTGTCCCGTCGGCATGCACCGCTGCCTGACCTGAGCAGTACAATGTTCCTTTTGTGCCTGTGACTTCTACTGCCTGTACATAAGCGAGTTCTTCCTGCCAGGTCCAGGGATTGATAACTGTTTTTATCATGATATTTTTTGTTTTGCAAAGATGATGACAATTAGTTGATCGGTTATGCGACTTGAATAACGGATAGTCAAAACTTCAATGTTTTATACTGCCCCAAACCGCGAAGCAAAAGTAACCCGGCAAGCAATCGCGAAAGAAATATATTATCTGAACAGGCGTTTTGTCGATACCAAAGAGAGAAACAAGGATTCAACCGCCTGGCTGTCGATCATTATGAAACTGATTTCAAGAGCACCTAAACGTTGCACAAGCGAAATTAAAAAGACGTTTTTATCTACCAAACTGGCATTGATCTGAACAATTAACTGATCGCCAGATTCTGCTGCATATCATGGTACCATCAATTTGGACACAACTAACCGTAATCCGGAAACAACCCTGTTTTTATAATTTAGGACTTTTGCATTGTCAATATTAACCAGAGAATCATGCAAAAAATAACTTTCAAAAACAGAAACTGGGATGTAGCCGGAAACTTATATCTTCCGGAAAATTTTGATAAAACAAACAAATATCCGGCTATTGTCTGTGTGCATCCGGGAAGCAGCGTGAAGGAGCAAACCGCTGGTTTGTATGCTAGCCAACTCGCGACAAGCGCGTTTATTACTCTAACTTTCGACGCCTCTTTTCAAGGAGAAAGTGGCGGGGAGCCAAGATTTTTAGAAGACCCGGCCACCAGGGTTGAAGACATCCGGTGTGCCATAGATTTTCTTACCACGCTGGAATTTGTTGACAATGAGCGCATAGGAGCGCTGGGTATTTGTGCAGGTGGTGGCTACGCAGCCAATGCTTCCATCTCGGAAAAAAGGATTAAGGCAATCGCGACCGTGGCAGCAACCAATGCAAGCCGGGCATTCAGAGAAGCCAAACCTGTGGAAACTCTCAAAGCTGTTGCGCAGCAACGCACCGCCGAAGCTAATGGCGCTGAAAAACTCATCAATAACTGGATACCGAATTCTGTGCAGGAAGCCAAACGTGCGGGTATGGAAGAACTGGATCTAATGGAAGCTATCGATTATTACAGGACGCCGCGTGGGCAACACCCAAACTCCTGCAATAAACTGCTGTTTACCAGTATGGCAAATCTGATCATGTTTGATGCTTTTCATCTGGCCGAATATTTCCTTACACAACCGCTTTTGGTAATTGTTGGTGATAAAGTGGGTGCTTTTGGTTCATACCGGGACGGTTTCGATTTATATAATAAAGCTGCTTCCGATAACAAAAAAATTTATACTGTAAAGGGTGCCGGACACTACGATTTATATGACCAGCCCAAGGCTACCAATGAGGCTTTGCAACAAATTATTCCTTTTTTCCAGGAAAATCTTTAACAGAACGAGTGGCAAAAAAATGAACCTGATAAAAGACATTAGTTTTATCTTTTAAATTGACTATGAATTTACTCCTTAAAATATCAGGCGTAATTTTGTTGAGCGCCGGGCTAATTCTGGCCATCAAACCCGATCTTTTCAGTAAATTTTCAACATCCGTAGACGCTTACCAGATGATAGAAAAAAGAGTAAAATGGGGCATGTTGATCGGCTTGGGCGGATTTATGATATTTAACAATACCTGGACTTCGTGGGGATCATTAGCCGCAGGGCTTTTGGTATCACTGACACTTGGTATTATCATGGCAAGATTAACCGGGCTGGTGTCAGATGGATTTTTTATCAAACAATTATACTGGTTGCTGATCGAAATGATTGCTCCGATAATCTTCGGTTTTTTGTACTGGAAACAAACGCTTTGACCTGGGCAGCACAATATTTCCCAAACATAAAAATATGCAAGTCATCAACTCACTATCCGAATTTCACCGACTGCTCTCTGTTGCACCACCAATGCACCCTCTGATCAGCGTGGTCCATGTCTCGGAACTGCATGCCGTCGCTTCTGATGTCTGGAAAAAATTTACTACAAACTTTTACAGCATCTCGCTGAAAAATAACATTCAGTCGAAAATAAAATACGGCCAGAACTATTATGATTTCGATCGGGGCACAATGACCTTCACTGCACCAAAACAAGTTCAATCGGTAGAAGTGGATGAAGCCAATTCCTATAATAATAAGTCAGGAAACGGTTATGTACTGATGTTTCATCCTGATTTCTTAGGAAAAAATCCACTAGCGATAAATATTAAGCATTACAGCTTCTTCTCCTATTCGGTTAACGAAGCCCTCCATCTTTCAGAGAGAGAGGAAGAAAACGTGATTGCCATTTTTAAAAAGATTGAAGAAGAATATCAGCATATCGACAATCATACACAAAACGTTATTTTGGCACAAATAGATTTATTGCTTCAATATAGCGCGCGGTTCTACGAAAGACAGTTTATAACGCGCAAGGTGGTTAATCATGATTTGCTGACAAAAACTGAAAGTATGATTGAAAGTTATTTCAAAAATGAACTGGGTGTAGAAAACGGCGTTCTTACAGTAGAATATCTGGCGAGCCAACTCAACCTGTCATCAAATTATTTAAGTGATGCGCTGCGTTCTCTCACCGGACAAGGTGCGCAGCAACACATCCACGAAAAAATGATTGAAAAAGCGAAGGAATACTTGACCGC
Organism: Dyadobacter koreensis; assembly: GCF_900108855.1. Taxonomy (GTDB): domain Bacteria; phylum Bacteroidota; class Bacteroidia; order Cytophagales; family Spirosomataceae; genus Dyadobacter; species Dyadobacter koreensis. Next base: position 4,785 of record NZ_FNXY01000004.1, on the reverse strand, counting down.
CAGTAATCTATCGGTTTCTGAAATCGCCTATAATTTAGGCTTCGAGCGTCCGCAATCGTTCAATAAATTGTTTAAAAACAAAACCGAAATGTCGCCCCTTGCGTTCCGGGAATCCTTTAACTAAAAAATCTATCGCCAATATCTGATCCTTTACCTGCGTGAAAATACAAGTCAATAAATGCCCTTAATGCGCCGGATTGGATTTTATCACTTCTATAAATCATGACGGTATTCATCGTTCCCAGTTGTTTGTTTAAAGCATATTTGGTCAGTTTCCTGCCTGCATAATATCTTGAAACTACCTCTTCGGGCAAGATGCTGATACCTAAACCAGCTTCGACAAAGTTGATAATACCTTCAATTGAATTAAGTACAGTATTTTTATAATGCACTATGCCTTTGGAGCTTAACCAGGATTCCAGTCTTGTTCTGAATATGCAGCCCTCTCCAAACACCACGATCTTTACATGTTTTTTTGCAAGTAATTCTCCAATTTCCGGCCCCTGCGAAGCAGTTAAAATGACAAGTTGTTCCTCCTTGACTTTGATATGTTCCAGGCCGCTCACATTAATTGGTCCCGATACAAATGCTGCATCCAGATTGAAATTCAATACATCATCAATTAGTGCATTTCTCATCTGGGATTTAAACTCCAATTCGACATCCGGAAACTTCTCTTCAAAATGGTTCAGAATCTCAGGGACTTTTAAAGCCATAGTCGTTTCTATACACCCGATTTTGAGACTACCACTTATTTTGGTGTTACTTTGGATGCTGCTTTTAGCATCAGCGACCAGACTACCGATCTGTTTACAATAATGCATTAAAATTTTGCCGCTGGAAGTAAGCTCGACCTTGCGGGATGTACGGGAAAACAGTTCCGCACCAAATTCTTCTTCCAGGCTTTTAATCCTGGCAGTGACGTTGGATTGTACCGTAAACATCGCTGCGGCCGCTTTGGTAAAACTTCCAGTCACTGCAACGGCTTCAAAAATTTTCAGATCGTTAGTATTCATTCGCTAATCATAAAAAGTGATTTATTCTATCACTATTAATCGTTTGTTATGATCAAATATCAGGGTTAATTTTGACATATCAAAAACAAAGATTAATATGGAAAGTACATCAGTTCATTACAAAAAGTTAATAGTCAATGATTTAAACATATTTTACAGGGAAGCGGGAGCGCCCGATGCACCTACCTTACTTTTGCTGCACGGTTACCCCACGTCCTCTCATATGTTCAGAAACCTGATTCCGACCCTGAGCAAACAATATCATGTTATTGCCCCGGACTTGCCTGGATTCGGCTATTCTGACGCGCCGGAAACTCAGGAATTCAGCTATACTTTTGACAATCTTGCCAACACGATGCAAGCATTCATTGATCAACTTGGCATGAAACGTTTTGCCATTTATGTTTTTGACTACGGCGCGCCGGTAGGTCTGCGCCTAGCCATGGCAAATCCCGAAAAGATTACTGGCATCATCTCCCAAAATGGCAATGCTTATGAAGAAGGTCTGAGCAAGGAATGGAGCCCGATACAGCGATATTGGAAAGATCCGTCGCAAGCAAACCGTGAGTCGCTCAGGGATTTTGTTTCTTATAAGGCAACCTGGTTTCAATACCATGAAGGTGTTCCCGACCCATCATTAATCGCGCCCGAGACCTATACGCTTGACCAGCATTTTCTGGACAGGCCGGGCAATATTGAGATACAGCTGGATTTGGTGAAAGATTACAGAACCAATGTTGCACTTTACCCGGAATTTCACAAATACTTCCGAACATACCAGCCAAAATTATTGTTGGTCTGGGGAAACAAAGATCCGTATTTTTTACCCGCCGGAGCTGAAGCATATAAAAAGGATCTGCCGGAAGCGATCTTGAAGTTTTACAATACAGGTCACTTTGCCCTCGAAACTAACGCCGCGGAGATCGGAGCTGATATACTAGAATTTATGAAAACCCTGGCGATTTAGGCTCGCGGTAAATATTTATTAAACAATGTATATCTCAACATGAATTCAGATAACAAGGCAACATTATTGAAAGCGAACGCCGCGGTGGCCGCAGGAGATAATGAAGGATTTCTATTTTTTTGCGCTGAAAACATTCGGTACGAATTTGTGGGCGACCAGACGCTGCACGGAAAGGATGCGGTTAGAGCTTATATGAAAGAAGCCTATTTGGAACCACCGGAGTTTGATGTTGAACATTTAATTGCCGAAGGTGATTTAGTCTCTGCAATGGGAAAGATCAGCATGAAGGACGAAAGTGGAAAAAAAATCAACTATTCCTATTGCGATGTCTGGCGTTTTCAGGATGGCAAGATGGCTGAATTAAGAGCATATGTCATCGAAATTCCATAAACATTTACCAGAACATATTACCATCTTCAAAGTTCAAACTTGTACGGAGATATAATTCTCTGTTAGTGGCCGGTTATAGCCTTTTATTTTCCGGCCACGAGTTTTCTAACGACATGCCGCACTTTTGAAATAGTATATCTATTTGCATTGGCATTTACAAAACGCCTGTTTAAATAATAGATTTTTTCAAGTTTGCCTGCCCCACTACTTTTGTTTTATGGTTTAGGAAAAAGAAATTTTCAATCAGAAAGTGAGTCTAAAAACATCGTGTTTTTACCAATTACCCTGATGTAATCAACAGGCTCCTTCTCCGTCTGAAATAAACCAGTTATATCTTAAAACAATAAGAACAATTGAAATGAAAGCATTAATTCACTTACTCGTCTTTCTGGTCATCACATTATTAGCGGCATGCTCGAAGCCATCCTATTTCGGGAAAACTTATTCACCCACTCAAAATGTAGATGTCTATCTTGATAAATCAGATGTTAAAAAAAATTACATCACTATGGGCACGACTAATCTTGCAAAAGGTTTCAGCTCAATGGGCGCTATGCAGCAAAAGGTTATAGAGTTGGGTAAGGCCAACGGCGCAGATGGAGTGATTATGAGCCTTACCGAAGATGTAATTTCCACGCAGCAAAATGGAACAGCCGTGGTTTCCAAAACAAAAAAACAGAAAGTCGTTGCTACTAATTCATCTTCGACAATGGATATTAAGGAAAAAAAGATTGTTGCCACATTTATTAAATACGAATAGAAGATTTCGTAGAATCCTATCGCACAAATAATTGCACAGATCGAGAACCTGGTTATGCAAGATCTATGCAATTGTCTACGAATCTCGGGATTGGATAATGGAAAACGTAATTCGATTGCCGCTTAACCCGTTAATAGGTTTCAGGAATCTGACTTATTCGAATTTTCTTAATTTAATGAAATGTTAAAATCAGCATGGGAGTTTCTTAGAGTAAATTATAAGCGGCTGATATTGTTAGCATTATTGTCCTTGTGTCTTTACGGCTCGTTTTTTTTTCTCTCTTATGTGGTTAATCCAGCACAAACCGCACGAAACTTCGCCGGTCAAACCGGTATACTGTTGAATATTCTGACCTTCGTTATCGAGTCGGTAATCACACATTACATGCTCATTTTCGTGGTAATACTTCCTGCAATGCGTAAAGAACAGAGTATCCGAAAGGTTGTTATTATTGGATTGCTGTTCTTCACCGTCAAGTTTGCATTTGATTACATTTCATATGCAATTGAGATACGACAACGGGAGCGTAATAGTTCTTTTTCTTCTCCACCAATTTTACCCGAAGATAGTATTGGATGGCTACTTTTAATCTCTTATGTGTATGTTATGGTTACCAGCTTTTCTGCGGCACTGCTGGTTGACTGGGTTCACAAAGGCAGAGAGCGAATCTTGCTGGAAAAGGAAAAGACCGAAGCAGAACTCAGCGCATTGAAGCACCAGATTAACCCGCATTTTTTATTCAACTCCCTAAGTTTCATATACGCAAAGGTTATCAAACTGGATAGAGAGACCGCAGATTCCATACTGATACTAGCCAATATCATGAGATATGCGCTTGGGAAAAATGTCAGCATTGATGGAACCGTCAATATTATGGACGAATTGGAACACATGAAAAATGTGATCGAGATTAATCAACGTCGTCACAATCACAGATTAAACATCCGGTACGACGAGCAGATTGATGACCAGTCTATCAGCATTGTTCCCCTGGTACTTATTACACTCGTTGAAAATGCTTTCAAACATGGAGATTTACATGATCCGGTCCATAGCATGCGGATTAAGATCAATACGTCTGTGAACGAATTATCATTTGAGATCAGCAACAAAAAGGGAAAAGGGTTAAAAGAACTTTCAAATGGTATCGGCCTCCATAATATCAGGCAGCAGCTCAAACTGACTTACGGAAACCATTCCGAGTTTTTAATTAAGGAAAGTGAAATTCATTTTAATGTATCATTAAAAATAACATTTCCGGTATGATAGATTGCATTATAATTGATGATGAACAGCATGTGTGATCGGTAAATAACAATGCACCACGATTGGTAAATAAGAGTGCACCATAATTGGTAACAAGAATGCACCAGATAGAAAGCTTTGGGGGCATGCCCCCAAAGCTTTCTACACCTAAATTGCCGGCTTACCAACCCTGGCATTTATGAATGTGTATTTAGCCAAATTTATGACTTATTTCGAAATCCACCGAATGCACCGTGAAGGTCTGTCCGTCCGGCACATCAGCAGTTACCTGGTACTGAACCGGCGCACGGTTATCAAGTATCTTAACATGAGCGAACAGGAGTACGAGTCTTTTTTGATCCAGCAGGCGGATCGTAAAAAGATCCTACTTCCGTATGAAGACTTCG